>QXCW01000002.1:2727500-3411343 GCA_003550275.1 Flavobacteriaceae bacterium MAR_2010_72 | reverse complement strand
GGCATGATTTACATTGAAGATAAGTCAGGCACGAATATCGACGTTCAGATTTTTGATACTTCTAAAATTGATTTTTCCAAAACAGATATTAATGTTAGTGAGAGGTTTAACACTTCAGAAAAACCTGTTATATTCGTAATGGATTATGCTTTTGGAGAGCAAGCCTATGAAACTATTGATGAGTTGTTAAAACCGATAAAGGTTAATGGTAAAAAATTCATCTTAATGTAGAGTCCATATCCATAATGGGTAAGGCAGGTATTTTAGAAGGAGGTAAGGGTGATATTATGATTCCTTCGGCACATATTTTTGAAGGGACGGCTGATAATTATCCTTTTACAAATGAACTTTCAAAAGCGGATTTAGAAGGTCAAGGCGTAGCAGTTTGTGAAGGCTCAATGATTACGGTTTTAGGCACATCACTCCAAAACAAGGAAATTCTAAAGTTTTTCTTCAATTCCACATGGAATGTGATAGGTTTGGAAATGGAAGGAGCTCATTATCAAAAGGCCATACAGGCTGCATCAAAAGTTAGAGGAAGCATAAGGTCTGATGTAAAAGTTAGATATGCTTATTACGCTAGTGATAATCCATTGGAGACAGGAAGCACTTTAGCATCAGGAGGATTGGGTACGTCAGGAGTTAAGCCCACCTATTTAATAACACGAAAAATATTACAACAAATATTCAATTAATAATTTACAATTATGAGTAAGAATTTACCAGAGCCTACAAATTCTGAAGAAGTTGATTTAGGACAATTATTCAAGTTAATAGGCAATGCATTTGAAAGATTTTTTAGGTTTATAGCTAATATTTTTATTGGGATATATAATGTTATCTTAATCCTATTGATCCATTTTTATAAACGAAAGGTTTGGTATGCAACAGCAATTATTATAGGAGGTGCTTTTGGTTTTATAATCGATAAGAAGTCAGACAAATTGTATGGTGCAAATATGTTTATTGAAACTAACTTTAATTCTGCAAGGCAAGTTTATGAAAACATTAATCAGTTTCATCAACTGGCAAATAAAGATGCGGATAGTCTAGAATTATCTAGGAGATTGGGTGTAACGGTTGGGGAAGCTGCTAAATTAAAGGGGTTTTATATTGAGCCAGATATAGATGACAATGTCATAGCCGAAATGTATTCAGCATTTTATTCAATGTTGGATTCAGTCTCTAGAGTAGAAATGACCTTTGACAGATATAAAAGTCTTTAACTAATTATAACTTTAACATTCATCGTATAGGTGTGGCGTCTACTGATAAAACGGTTTATAAAAAGATTGAAAAGGCTTTGTTGACGAAATTTCAGCAAATGCCTATTTAAAAGAGTTGGTTGAAATTAATATGTTAAATTTAAACAAAAAGGATCAAGCATTATTAAAACAAGTTCAAAAAACGGACTCCTTAGTTGATGAATATTTAAAATAAGAATTAATGAATCTCAAAAAGAACCCATTCCTGGAGCCGGGACAACTTTATACATGGGAAATGCAGAATCAAGCAATTTAATTGTAGACGAATCAATAATTATTGAAAAACGCCTTGAGTTAGAAGCTCAAAGGCGACAAGTGAATACTGATAAAATTCTGCAACAAAATATCATTAATGTATTGGCTGGGTTTCCAGACTCTGGATATGATATAAAAGAGTGGACTGATAAAAAGAAGTTTGTATTCCCAATTGTATTGGCCTCAATGATGCTACTGATCTTTTCTTTCTTGGGGCTTGGTAAATATTTAGACAAACAAAGTAAGCAATAATTGGAATGAACATTTTAATTACAGGAGGCGCTGGATTTATTGGCTCTAATTTTGTTGAGTTTTATCTTGAAAACTGTCCTGAAATTAATATTGTCAATTTAGACAAGCTCACTTATGCAGGTGAGCTTTCAAATTTAAATATAGGAGGTTCTCACTCAAATTATACGTTCGTTCAAGGCGATATTTGTAACAGATCGTTAATAGAAAGCCTTTTTGAGAAGCACAAATTCAATGGCGTCATTCATTTTGCTGCTGAATCACATGTAGACAACTCTATTAATAACCCAAGTGAATTTATACAAACCAATGTTTTTGGCACATTTAACCTTTTAGATGTTGCTAAAGACTGTTGGATGGATGGTCCACACCAAGTTAAAAAAGGCTTTGAGAACAATAAATTTCTTCATATTTCAACAGATGAGGTTTACGGCACATTAGGTCAAGAAGGATTATTTGTTGAACAAACGCCTTACGCGCCTAATAGCCCTTATAGCGCTTCAAAGCAGCTTCAGATTTTTTGTGAGAAGTTATTTCCATACTTACGGACTAAATGTGGTCACCACTAATTGTTCAAATAACTATGGACCGAAACAACATGATGAAAAGTTGATCCCAACTATCATTCGAAAAGCGCTTTCTGGAGAACCAATTCCAATTTATGGTGACGGATCCCAATATTAGAGATTGGCTTTATGTATTAGATCATTGTAAAGGTATAGATTCCCGGCTCCATTCGGAATGCCAATCTATACCTTTACATGATCTAATACATAAAGCCAATCTCTAATATTGGATCCGTCACCATAAATTGGAATTGGTTCTCCAGAAAGCGCTTTTCGAATGATAGTTGGATCAACTTTTCATCATGTTGTTTCGGTCCATAGTTATTTGAACAATTAGTGGTGACCACATTTAGTCCGTAAGTATGGAAATAACTTCTCACAAAAAATCTGAAGCTGCTTGAGCGCTATAAGGGCTATTAGGCGCGTAAGGCGTTTGTTCAACAAATATCCTTCTTGACCTAATGTGCCGTAAACCTCATCTGTTGAAATATGAAGAAATTTATTGTTCTCAAGCCTTTTTTAACTTGGTGTGGACCATCCATCCAACAGTCTTTAGCAACATCTAAAAGGTTAAATGTGCCAAAACATTGGTTTGTATAAATTCACTTGGGTTATTAATAGAGTTGTCTACATGTGATTCAGCAGCAAAATGAATGACGCCATTGAATTTGTGCTTCTCAAAAAGGCTTTCTATTAACGATCTGTTACAAATATCGCCTTGAACGAACGTATAATTTGAGTGAGAACCTCCTATATTTAAATTTGAAAGCTCACCTGCATAAGTGAGCTTGTCTAAATTGACAATATTAATTTCAGGACAGTTTTCAAGATAAAACTCAACAAAATTAGAGCCAATAAATCCAGCGCCTCCTGTAATTAAAATGTTCATTCCAATTATTGCTTACTTTGTTTGTCTAAATATTACCAAGCCCAAGAAAGAAAAGATCAGTAGCATCATTGAGGCCAATACAATTGGGAATACAAACTTCTTTTTATCAGTCCACTCTTTTATATCATATCCAGAGTCTGGAAACCCAGCCAATACATTAATGATATTTTGTTGCAGAATTTTATCAGTATTCACTTGTCGCCTTTGAGCTTCTAACTCAAGGCGTTTTTCAATAATTATTGATTCGTCTACAATTAAATTGCTTGATTCTGCATTTCCCATGTATAAAGTTGTCCCGGCTCCAGGAATGGGTTCTTTTGAGATTCATTAATTCTTATTTTTAAATATTCATCAACTAAGGAGTCCGTTTTTGAACTTGTTTTAATAATGCTTGATCCTTTTTGTTTAAATTTAACATATTAATTTCAACCAACTCTTTAAATAGGCATTTGCTGAAATTTCGTCAACAAAAGCCTTTTCAATCTTTTTATAAACCGTTTTATCAGTAGACGCCACACCTATACGATGAATGTTAAAGTTATAATTAGTTAAAGACTTTTTATATCTGTCAAAGGTCATTTCTACTCTAGAGACTGAATCCAACATTGAATAAAATGCTGAATACATTTCGGCTATGACATTGTCATCTATATCTGGCTCAATATAAAACCCCTTTAATTTAGCAGCTTCCCCAACCGTTACACCCAATCTCCTAGATAATTCTAGACTATCCGCATCTTTATTTGCCAGTTGATGAAACTGATTAATGTTTTCATAAACTTGCCTTGCAGAATTAAAGTTAGTTTCAATAAACATATTTGCACCATACAATTTGTCTGACTTCTTATCGATTATAAAACCAAAAGCACCTCCTATAATAATTGCTGTTGCATACCAAACCTTTCGTTTATAAAAATGGATCAATAGGATTAAGATAACATTATATATCCCAATAAAAATATTAGCTATAAACCTAAAAAATCTTTCAAATGCATTGCCTATTAACTTGAATAATTGTCCTAAATCAACTTCTTCAGAATTTGTAGGCTCTGGTAAATTCTTACTCATAATTGTAAATTATTAATTGAATATTTGTTGTAATATTTTTCGTGTTATTAAATAGGTGGGCTTAACTCCTGACGTACCCAATCCTCCTGATGCTAAAGTGCTTCCTGTCTCCAATGGATTATCACTAGCGTAATAAGCATATCTAACTTTTACATCAGACCTTATGCTTCCTCTAACTTTTGATGCAGCCTGTATGGCCTTTTGATAATGAGCTCCTTCCATTTCCAAACCTATCACATTCCATGTGGAATTGAAGAAAAACTTTAGAATTTCCTTGTTTTGGAGTGATGTGCCTAAAACCGTAATCATTGAGCCTTCACAAACTGCTACGCCTTGACCTTCTAAATCCGCTTTTGAAAGTTCATTTGTAAAAGGATAATTATCAGCCGTCCCTTCAAAAATATGTGCCGAAGGAATCATAATATCACCCTTACCTCCTTCTAAAATACCTGCCTTACCCATTATGGATATGGACTCTACATTAAGATGAATTTTTTTACCATTAACCTTTATCGGTTTTAACAACTCATCAATAGTTTCATAGGCTTGCTCTCCAAAAGCATAATCCATTACGAATATAACAGGTTTTTCTGAAGTGTTAAACCTCTCACTAACATTAATATCTGTTTTGGAAAAATCAATTTTAGAAGTATCAAAAATCTGAACGTCGATATTCGTGCCTGACTTATCTTCAATGTAAATCATGCCTTTTTGAGTTGCCTCTTTTACGACCTTGTTGCGAATAGCCTCATTGTCCTTTTGACTTAATGCTTCATAAATTTGAAACATATCCTTTTTTGGTTTCAAATTTTTTAGCGCGTTTGAGGCAAAAACAGAATTCATGACACTGTGCATATTGGCACTAATCACATGAATTGGACGCTCCAACAAATCATTTTTATGAAGTACTTCTTTTATATGATCTGCCCATATTTCACCATGAATATGATGACCCAATCGCTCCCTTAACACTGGACTAAAGGTTACCGTGCGTTTTTTATTGTTGATGACCTCTTCAATAGCCAATTTTCCTAGCCAGTAAATAATATGCAACAATCTATCTGGTTGAGCAGAAGACGTAAACTTTTCATGGGCTTCAGTGAGTTCATTAAAGGTTCTTCCTAAAATATTGGCGGTATGGGTAATGGCTATTTCGCGCTCCTGTTGCGTTAGCTCTTCTGTTGACATTACCGCTTTTTCCAATTTAACCCAATCACGGGTTGTGTTTCCAATTTCGTCAATAAGAACTCGCTTGCTAATCTTATGGGATTCAACAAAAAGAAACGTTAAGTGGGTTAAAATATCATAGATTTCTGATCGGCCTCTAGTTATTTCAATATTCATCTGCTCATCATCGATGCGATAGCAGTTTCTTCTTCGTTTTGGAGGAATAATAGGTTTAAAATGTGAATTTGCATAACCTTCATCACTTGTAAGATTAATAAATGTACACTCTTCAATGCCTCTGGGTAGTCTGTCAATAACGTAAAGCAGACCTTCTAGTTCCGCTTTTTCTTCGGCTATAGAGCCATAAATTTCAGGGCGCAACAGTAATAAGGCTTCTCTCAAGGTCTCCCCAGAAACTCCCATTGGTTTATAAAACCCACGATTAAACAAATGCCGCATGGTAATGTACATTCTTTCAATAGCATTTGAGCTCTCTTGAGCCCTTGTTCGTTCATGGTGTTTCTTTTTGTTCATATAGCGTATTTGACGAGCAAAGATAATACTATTTAACCAATTTTAACTCTGATAAAGCCTCTGCAATTTTGCGATCATTTGAAAGTCTTGGGATTTTGTTTTGTCCACCCAATTTCCCAATTGACTTCATATAATTCTGAAATCCAAGCGACCTAACCGGTGTTATTTTTAAAGTCTGTAGAACATTCCCCTTTATTAAATCAAAATAATAGCTGTTTTGTTTTTGAAGTGAATGATCTAATTTTTCAGCTAAAGCAACCATGTCTTCCGGTTCGTTTTCAAATTCTATAAACCATTCATGGTAAGGCAATCCATCATTAGGATTGATTTGCGGAGCAACCGTAAATTCGGTTACTCGAATATTAGAATCAACTATTGCTTCTTGAAGTGCCTGTTCTACCTCTTTTCCAATGACGTGCTCTCCAAAAGCTGAAATAAAATGCTTTATGCGCCAGAAACAATAACACGATAGGGCTTAATCGACGTAAACTCAACAGTGTCTCCTAAATTATATGCCCAAAGGCCAGCATTTGTGGAAACGATCATTACATAATTGACCCCTAGTTGAACATCTTGTAAGGTTATGCGTTTAGGCTCATTATTAAAAAATTCATCCGCTTTTATGAATTCATAAAAAATACCAGAATTCAACTGAAGTAGCATCCCTTTTTCGCTTTGCTGGTCCTGAAAGGCAAAAAAGCCCTCGCTTGCAGGATATAATTCAATACTATCAACTTTGCGACCAATGAGATTTTCAAATTTTGCCCTATAAGGTTCGTAATTCACACCTCCAAATATGAACAGTTTGAAGTTTTTAAATACGTCGCCAACTTTCTTTCCTGTTTTTTGCTGAATTTTTTCAAAATACATTTGCACCCATGATGGTATCCCAGAAATGACGGTCATATTTTCTGGCAATGTTTCTTTTACAATAGCATCAACTTTTGTCTCCCAATCGTCAATACAGTTGGTTTCCCAAGTTGGCATTCTGTTTTTTTGAAGATATTTAGGTACGTAATGGGCAACTATACCTGAAAGTCTTCCAAACTGGATTCCGTTTTTTTGCTCTAAAACTGGACTTCCTTGCAGAAAAATCATTTTTCCATCTACGAATTTGCTGTTTCCAGTTTCAGCAATGTACATCAAAATTGCATTTCTAGCGGCTTCAACATGTGTTGGCATACTTTCCTTGGTAATAGGAATATATTTAGCGCCAGAGGTTGTACCTGAAGTTTTTGCAAAATATAAAGGCTTCCCTTTCCATAACATATCTTCTTCTCCTTTTACGGCTCTATCTACATACGGTCGTAATGCTTCATAATCACGTACGGGTACTCGTTTTACAAAATCTTCATAGGAGTTTATACTTACAAAATCGTGATCCTTGCCAAAAACCGTTGCTGTTGCTTGACTTATTAAGTCTTGGAATACTTTTTTTTGTGTTTTAATAGGATTGTTGGCCCATTTTAAAACTGATTTTCTAACTCCTTTTGCGAAAGGTATGGCCAATGCAGATTTTATTGATAGCATTATTTAAAGTCTATAAAGTTTGTTGGATTAACTGGGTAGCCTCTGCTCCATAATTCAAAATGCAAATGTGGCCCCGTGGTAAGTTCACCTGTATTTCCTGCCATTGCAATCACTTCTCCTGCCTTAACTAAATCGCCTTGCCTTTTCGCGATGGAAGCATTGTGCTTGTAAACTGAAATAAGTTCGTTACTGTGTTCAATAATTACTACATAGCCCGTTTCGGCAGTCCATTCAGCAAAAATTATAGTGCCGTCTGCAGTAGCTTTGACTGGCGTGTCCTTGGCCACTACAACATCCACAGCATAATGACGTTCTTCAACATTATAAGCTTCAGAAATAGTGCCGTTTACAGGCGGAAATAAAACAAAATTCGATGATAAAATAGCAGATTCAAACAAATTATACTTATCCTCTTTATCCACCAAATCGCGCAGCAATGAGTCTTCTTTTGCTGGTTTTAAATTAATAATATTTATGTCTTTACTCGCCGCCTCAATTATAGAGTCCTTGTTGAATTCAACCATTTTAACATCACCAGTCAAAACCCGTTTTATGGATTGATAATACTGATCGTTCATGCTTATAACTTGCTGCAAAGAGTCGGTTTTGTAATTGAGTTCTGTTGCTTTTTGTTTTAATGCTGTTGAAGAATAGCCCGGTATATACTCTCTCAATGACGTAAACGCTATTAACAAAATAGTTGATGTTACAAGTAAAATTGAAGAAATTGCCACAATAACAAACACATTAAGCCGTGTTAATTTCATTGCAAAACGCTCTTCAAAGGTGTCTTCATTTAAAATTACCAACCTGTATTTATGAAGTAGCTTTTTGGCGAATTTTTTTTGTTTCTTTTTTGCTGTCATTATAGCACAAAATTAATTAAAATAAGTGCAAGTTAAAGTACACATGGTTAAAGTTTGCTTTTAAACGTTTAATTTGAAGTTTAATTATTAAATTTGCAATTCAAATTAGAAAATTATGATCGCATCACATATGTTTTTAGCAATTGGCCCATGGCAAATCGTTTTAGTTGTTTTGGTTGTTTTATTATTGTTTGGAGGTAAAAAAATACCAGAACTTATGCGTGGTTTAGGCAGTGGAATCAAAGAATTTAAAGATGCCAGTAAAGATGATGATAAGTCTTCTGCTGACAAGAAAGAATAAAAAAATAATACCACAATAAAAAAGCCAACTAGATTAGTTGGCTTTTTTATTTTATTTGATCTTAACCGATCTTATAATGGATTCTAATTCAAATATGTAGTCCCGTTTTTGAACGGATGGCGCAAAAACATAGCCTTCAATAACCACATACCTGTCATTCACTTGGTCCTCTATGGCATAATTAATAAATGGCCCAGACATAAAATCATTTTTAACATCCCAAATACCCTTTGTTTCCAAAGTTGGCTTATTGTCAATAATGGTTTGAAAAATATAAGGGGAATACGCATTTTCTGTTGTCATATGGGCGCCTTCAATACGTCCTGGAATATGATTTTTACCAATAGAATCTCTCAATTTTACAACATCAACCACAGCACTATCCCCTTTTCTTATTGCATCTAGTGGTACTTGATACACCAAAAGGTCCATAGTTCCAGTTTTGGTGTCCTTTCGTATCCAGAAAAAATGATCTTCTTTTTTCGCTATACGATAAACCGAAGAAAACTTTAAGTTAATCCCGAGGTTTTCCTGTAAGGGTTCATCATCAAACAATGAAAGCGCAATTCGTCTTTGTTGCTCCTTGATTTCCGCTTTTTTAAATGCATCAATAATCTTTTCAGCATTAGCCATTAATTGCTCTTCAATTTCAGCATTGGTTTCACCTGTAATTAGAGCTAGTACTTGTGGTTTGGCATAAACATCGGTAAGTATTTTAGTGTCAGCTGGCTTTCCTTTTTCAATTTTAAGGATTGTTCTGTTCTTGGTTGTGAACCCTGAAAATACTTGGGTCGGCATTTGACTTAAATCGAAAATAGGTTCGTCCTGAGGTAGGCCTTCTAAGGGGGCTGCCAATACACTTCGAATGGCCTCGCCTACAGTGTCTTCCCATAGTAAGTTGTCAACCACAACGGACACATTGTTAATGTTCCCTGAAGAATTTGGTACTATTCGTTTGTTTTTCGAATCTCCTCCACAGGCTACTAATAACACTGCTAAAGTGAAGGCTAAAAAGGAATTTTTCATGGATTGATTTTTAAAATTATTTGTTGGAAACAATGAGCGTCATCCCGACGGTTAGTTTTGTGCCACTAATATCGTTCCAATCTTTAATATTTTGCACCGAAACTCCTGGAAATTTTTGCGATATGCTCCAAAGAGAGTCTCCACTTTGTACTTTATAGGTTTGCTTTCCATTAACCTCTACGGTTTTTGGGGAAGTAGTTTTAACAACCGTTGAAGCATTTGATGATGGGTTTCTGGGATAAATGGTTAAGCGCTGACCTATTCTCAAATTGTTGCTTCGCAATCCATTCCACTGTTTAATTTGACTCACTCTTACGCCATAAATTCTTGCAATTTTCCCTAAATAATCACCAGACTTTACTCTATAAGTTGTTTTGGATTCAGAATCGAAAAATTGAGGGAGAGGTTTTTCACGTTTATCAAATTCAGATTTGACATAAGCATAGATTTGATCTTCGTTATTAACAAACTTGCCTAAAGCGTGTTTAGGCAACCTCAACGCGTAATTTTCCCCTTTTATGTAGGGAATGATATCTAATTTATATGAAGGATTCAAAAATTGTAGTTCCTCTACCGGTAAATCCAACAGTTCAGAAACCTGATCCAGAGTGATCATTTGTTTGACCTGAATGGTATCGGTTTCAAAATACCTGAAATCAGGCTTAACTTTTTTAAATCCATGCTGTTCAGCAAATTCAAAAATATACATAGTCGCCAAAAATGCTGGTAAATAGCCCGCTGTTTCGCGAGGTAAAAACGGCCTGATATTCCAGTAATTTTGATAACCTCCAGACCTGCGAATGGCTTTACTTACATTTCCAGGGCCTGAATTGTATGCTGCCAAGGCCAAATCCCAATCTCCAAAAATTTCATAGAGTTTAGCCAAATATTTACTCGCAGCATCTGTAGATTTAATAGGATCACTGCGTTCGTCGACATAACTACTCACATTTAAACCATACATTTTGCCAGTAGCAAACATAAACTGCCACAAACCCGTTGCTCCAACTCGTGATTTGGCCCTAGGTTTTAAAGCAGATTCAACAATGGCCAAATATTTAAGTTCTAAAGGAACATCATGGTTATCTAGCTCCTGTTCAAATAAAGGAAAGTAGAATTCACTTAAAGACATTAAGCGCTCCAATGACTGTCTTCGATGTTTTAAATACGATTTTATAACGCTTTCAAGTGAAGGGTTATATTCTATATTAAATGGTGTTTTAGCGTTTAAAACCTCAAGTCTAGCCTTTATTGTATCAGTTAAAAGTTCAGGATAATCAACAGGATCATAGGTAAGTTCTGAAACTGAGATATAGATACTATCAAAAAGACTGTTACTATAAAGCTCTTCAAGCCACTTTTGGTCAAAATCTTTAGCAAGTTGATAATCCTCTAACGTATTTATGGACAATGAATCTGAAACTGGAGAAATAGCCTTTTTTGAAACAATTTTTCCGTCTATTATTGTGTCTCTTGCAAGTGGAATTTGTTTTTTACTGCCTTCTTGGGCACTGCAAATACCATAAAAAAACAAGTATAAAAACACTAATGATTGAAGTCCTTTATTCATTATTCCCTATTATATTTATCAACGAGGGGTAAGCTAAAATCGTATTTTTTGGATTAAAATGAAAATTAAGCTGTTTGTTTAACATTATTACAACACAACCTAGTTTAAAATTGCGGCAATTCCTGGGAGTGTTTTCCCTTCAAGGCTTTCCAACATAGCGCCTCCACCAGTGCTTACATAACTTACCTTATCTTCAAAACCGAATTCTTTAACCGCCGCAACAGAGTCGCCGCCTCCAACTAAAGAAAAGGCGCCATTTTTTGTGGATTCAGCTATAAAATTCCCAAGCTCAATAGTCCCGTTAGCAAAGCGTTCCATTTCAAAAACACCCAAGGGGCCGTTCCAAAGGATTGTTTTAGACTGAAGCACGACAGATTTAAAATTCTCCAATGATTTTGGCCCAGCATCCAAGCCTTGCCAACCCTCTGTAATATGGTAAACATCCATGACTTTGGTGTTTGCATCATTACTGAAAGCATCTGCAGCAACCACATCAACAGGTAAATGAATTTGAACATTCTTTTGTTTGGCCTGCTTTAAAATGCTTAAAGCCAATTCCATTTTATCATCTTCACAAATGGAGTCTCCAACGCTTCCACCTTGAGCCTTAACGAAGGTAAAGGTCATTCCGCCGCCAATAATTAAATGATCTACTTTGTCTAAAATATTCTCTATAATAGTGATTTTAGAAGAAACTTTAGCGCCTCCCAAAACCGCCAAAACAGGCTTTTCTCCTGTTTGCATAACTTTTTCAATACTTTCTATTTCTTGCGCCAAAAGGTAGCCGAAGCATTTTTTCTTTGGAAAAAAATCTGCTACAATGGTTGTTGAAGCATGAGCTCTATGTGCGGTACCAAAAGCGTCGTTTACATAGACATCTCCTAAAACAGATAATTTTTTAGCAAAGTCTGTATCCCCAGCTTCCTCTTCATTATGAAATCTCAAGTTTTCAAGTAATAGTATTTCGCCAGGTTTTAAGTTTTTTGCCGCTTCTTCTGCATTAGGACCTACACAATCACTAACAAATTTAACTTCTACCCCTAAAACATCTTCTACTTTAGAAACAATATGCTTTAGAGAAAATTCATCTTGAACTCCTTTTGGTCTTCCAAGGTGGGACATTAAAATACAACTACCACCATCTTCCATGATTTTAACTAGTGTAGGTTTTGCCGAGACAATTCTAGTTGCATCAGTTACCTCAAATTTTTCGTTAAGAGGTACATTAAAGTCTACTCTAATCAATGCTTTTTTATCTTTAAAATCAAAATCGTTAAGCGTTTTCATTGTATAATACTATTAATAAAATCTGTTCAGAAATAAGTTGGACTTGGTTTAAGAAACAAATATAAACGAACAATCCGAGTAACTTAATAAAAAGTCACTCGGATTGTCATTTTTTTTATAAGGAAGTAGTTACTTATTGATTATTTTAAAGGTTTGTGTCACTTCTCCAGATTGTACTTTTACAAGGTATAAACCACTTGTAATGTTAGCGATGTTCAAGGTCATTTCTGTAGAGCTGCCTTTTTGGCTAAACACTTCCTTACCCAAAACATCATAAACTGAAGCTTTGTCTAAAGTTGTTTTCGCTTTCATTCTTAAGACCCCGTTGGTTGGGTTTGGGCCATAAGTAAATCCTTCAATTAAATTATCCTTGGTTGATAAGGTTTGTGAAACAACTTGAAAGTCATCAAAACCTAAATATTCATTTCCGTTTTGATAAATAACAAGTCTCATTCTTACAAAACTAGGACCTGTTGGCACCGTGTACTTAACTTCTTCCCAGCCTCTTGAATTAAAATTACCGTTTTGATTGGTTCTAAACACATCGGCCATATAATCATAGGTCGACCAGTCAGTTCCATTATTATAGGACAATTGATAGTAAATGTAATCGTTTTTGTCGATGCCTACATAATGTACTCTAAACGACATTTCTGCGCCTAGTCCTCCAATATAAATCGGTTCAAAGTTTAAAATGTGCTCTGGCGATGCCATTCCAGTAACGCTTTCAGAATATTCATTGTCCAAATCTCGACCCGCTAAATACGATGTTCCTGAAAACGGTCCGCTAATTCGTCCGTTGGAGCCTGATTTTTGCTTCCACAAATCTGCGCCGTTACTAAATTCGTAAAAAGGGATGTTTGATGTGTAGAGCCAGTTATCCTTTTGTTGATTGTCAAATCCTTGTCTGGTAACCTGACCAATTACATAGAAAGAGTTTACAACTATTAATAGCAAAAATATAGTAGTCTTTTTCATGGTCTTAATTTTAAATAATTAAAAACTAATAGATTAATGAGGGACTCAAACTTAAAATAAATTTTACTCTATAGCCCACAAAAGTCGATGACTAACCTTTTATTTAGACTTAATGCATTTGAAAGCATCTATTCTACTATATTTGTTCATGCTTTTTTCAAAAATTTTAGGTCAAGAACATATAAAAAGTCATCTGTTGCAGTCTGCAAATCATGGCAGAGTTCCTCATGCACAGATGTTTGTGGGCCCTGAAGGCAGTGGCACATTACCCATGGCAATTGCCTATGCCCAATATCTTTTGGCTGGCAAAACGGATGTTCAAAACGATCTTGAAGCCGTTAAAAAAGACGCAAAAAATGAAACTTTTTCTCATCCAGATCTACATTTTGTTTTTCCTGTAAACTCTAATGATGAGATAAAAGTAAAACACCCTACTAGTAAACACTTTTTAGACTATTGGCGAAAATTTTTAATGGAACAGCCATATGGCAACTTGTTTGATTGGTATAAAATTTTAGGTATTGACAACAAACAAGGAAATATTAGTGTTCATGAAGCAGCGGACATATACAGTGCACTTTCACTGAAAGCTTATCAGGGCGGCTATAAGGTTATGATCATTTGGATGGCTGAAAAAATGAATTCAGAATGCGCCAATAAGCTTTTAAAGCTTGTAGAAGAACCGCCTAACAAAACTGTTTTTATTTTGGTTGCAGAAGAGGAAGAGCAAATTATCAACACTATCAGGTCTCGTTGTCAACTATTACATTTCCCACCGTTGTCTGAAGAGGTTATAAAAGAAGGGTTAATAAAAAATTTTCAGTTGGGTGAAACTGAAGCGGCTAAAATAGCCCATCAGGCTAATGGAAATTATAATAAAGCTTGTGATTTAGTCTATCAAGATTCAGAAGATATTCAATTTGAAGAATGGTTTGTATTTTGGATAAGGAGCGCATTTAAAGCTAAAGGCAATAAGAGTGCTATACATGATTTGATCTCATGGAGTGAAACCGTTGCTAAAACCGGTCGTGAAACCCAAAAGCAATTTTTACAATTTTGTCTAAATTTTTTCAGACAAGCCATGTTGTTTAATTACAAAGCTACTGATCTCGTTTATATTGAGCCTAAAACGGAAGGATTTAAGCTTGAAAGTTTTGCGCCATTTATTCATAATGGCAATATCATTGAAATTAATAATGAGTTAAGTGATGCCATTTATCATATTGAGCGCAACGGGAATTCAAAAATCATCTTAACCGACCTGTCCATTAAACTTACGCGATTGCTTCATAAAAAGCCAGTCTGAGACGCTTACTAAAAGGATAATTTAGAATTCAACTCTAAATACCAGATTAGGTGTTATGCCCAGCGAATTTTTATTGATTTCCCGTATAACTTCACCATTATCTGTTGTGCTTTGTCGCTTTTCATAGGTTCTGCTTAAAATGTTTTTCTGATTGTACACATTTAGCACAGATAGCCCAAGCTTTCCTTTCCATCTTTCATTATTAGACATATTGAATTTATAGGTAGTCGATATGTCGAGTCTGTGATAGTCGGGCAAACGATCTCCGTTAGTATCATCAAATACAATTACAGATCCATTTGGTGTGTCCATAATTCCTGTTGCCATTGTAAAAGGTATTCCTGTTCTCCAATTCCAACCCAATGAGACATTAAAGTTTTTCCATTCATAGGTATGTGACCATGTTAATTGATGAGTAATATCGGCATTCCCTGGAAATGCTTCCCCATTATTTATATTACTGAATTTAAAATCATTATCTATCAATGAATAGCTTAACCATGTTCTATAGTTTTCTATTCGCTTTTTCACTAAAAGTTCAAGTCCTAAAACGTTGCTTTTCCCTTTTGAAAAAAAATCGTCCTCATTGTTAAATCCTAAAGTAAATGAAGTAAGTCCTTTTATATTTTTATAGTAGCCTTCAATATCTATATTCCAGCCATCTTTGTTAAAAACAAATCCTGAAGTGAGCTGGGTACTTTTAAGCACAGGTATTAAATCGCCATCAGACAGCGCCCATATTTGATTTTCAAGACCAAAATCTTTGGTGTTGAACTCTACAACTTGGCTAACTGCCTGATGAAGTCTTTCAGCAGAGGCTTTGAACTTAAAATTCGAATTTAATTTCGTTTCTAGTTGGAATCTTGGTTCTACAAAAAATCTATCAAGCACTGAAAAGTAGCTGTTTCTTAAACCAAGATTGAAAAACCATTTATCTTTTACCTTGTATTGGTAATCAACATAAATAGAATGGTTATTATTGGTGTTGATATTTGATTCTCTGAAATTATCTTCAGGGCTCTCGCTATCTTCAAAACTCAACAAGTATTTTACCTTGCTTGAAGAAAACTGATACCCAAAGCCAAGTGAAGATTGCTCCCTGAATGCCCAATTTAGATCATACGAAACGCCAAAATCATCAATCCCGTTTTCTTTGGCTAATTCATCATTAAACTCATCTGTAATGCTATTACTGCCTACATATTCTAAATCAAAACTCGAAAAGTAACCGCTAACCGTATGTGACAGTTTTGAATTGTAAATATGCCCCCATTTTAAACTAGTGCCATGATTAGATATGTCTAATTTGTCCTGTGAAGCTTCGTCGTACTCTTCTATTAAAAACCCGTAGTCCAATTTGTTCTTGGTAAACAAAGTACTAACAGTAATATCATTGTTTTCATTAGGTTTTACAATCGCCTTAAGTGTGAAATCAGTAAAATAAAAGAGATCTTTTGTGGTTGTTACCTCATCGTCTTCAAACACTTTATTCCCTTCAGAAATTTTGGTGTCTTGAAAAACGCGCTTGGATAGATTTTTAAAGGTTTCGGTGGTAAAAATATCATTAATGGAGCGTCTTGCCGAAACAATAATGGCTGTTGATTCACTTATTGGAGCTTTTACAAATGCGTCTGCATGTGTCATATTAAACCCTAAACCGACTTGAAGTTTTTCAGGAATAGCATTGTCAGATATAATATCAATAACGCCCGAAATTCTGTTGCCGTATTTGGCTCTGGTTCCGTTTTTATACAATCTAATATCTTCAGTTATGTAAGGATTAAAAGCGGATATGGTTCCGAAAAAGTGTCCTGAATGATACATTTTTATTCCATCCCATAGTACAAGATTTTGGTCTGGTGTTCCACCTCTGATATACACCCCGGAAGCTGTTTCGGTGGGACTTTGAACTCCTGGAAGTAATTGAATGCTTTGTAATACATCGGGCTCGGTCAGTCCTGGAAGAATTCCTAATTCCTTTGGTGAAACTGAAATAGACGCGTCATCATTTACCTTATTGATCCCCGAAGTGATGTATTCATTAATTACAACCTCTTGAAGAAGTTGTGTGCTTGTTAAGTCGGTTTTTGGAATTCGTTTAACAGTGTAATAACGTTCTGATTCTTTTCTGAATTTAATATTGATTTGTGTTTCAATGGCAATTAAGACCTCTTCTAAAGTGGCACCATCAGATTGAAAGTTCACGAATTCATTGCTCACCAATTCAGAATTAAATGAAAATTTAATACTAAACTTGTTTTCTAAATCAATAAAAACCTCGCTTAAAGCAACATCATTGTAATTAATCGGAATCTTTTCTTGGGATACCACATGCAATGAAAATAATAGAATAAAGATGGTTAGTGCAAACTTCATTTAATCTTAATTAATCCAAACAAAATTTAAATTTAAGATAATATTACTAAAATTAATTGGTAATATAAACCTAGTTGTTCGGATTAGAAAGAATAATAGTGTTGTCGCCTCCTGAAGTGTATCTAATCTCCATGGGGGTCATTACGGTTTTAAGGGCAAGGTTTAGGTCTTTGTGTGTAAAACCTCCTGTAAATCGACTGTTTAAATCAACATTTGAAGCATCAAATTTAACCTCAAATTGGTTTTGTAATGAAATAATAACTTGAGACAACGGTGTATTTTGAAAAGTACTCTCGCCTAATAACCAATTTGGTTCATTAACATTGTAGGTCCATTGTTCACGCGTTTTGTTAATGATTCTAACGGCATCTCCTGGTAATAACACGATTTCATCATTAGTTGAACTACTGGTGACCCTTACGCTTCCTTCTTGGCAACGTACTTCCATGTAATCTTCTCTTGAGATCACATTGAATTCTGTGCCTAGGACTTCAACCATACCTTCATCTGTATACACTTTAAATGATTGTCCTTTTTCTACATCAAAAAAGGCTTCACCTTCTAAATTTAGTTCTCTATTACTTTTCCAGTTTCGAGATTTAAACTCTAATTGTGAATTCGCATTGAGTTGCACATTAGAATTATCAGGTAATACTACTGCTAATTGCTCTCCAAAGGAAGTTTGATAGTACGAGGTTGAATTTAATACATAAAATAGTCCAATCGCAATAATCACTGAAGCCGCAGCAGCATAAGCCCAATTTGGGAAAGGCTTAACCACTTTGGTTTTGGGGCGACGGTCTTTAAGTTGTTCTTTTATTCGGTTAAATAAGGCTTGTTCATCAAATTTAGGGCTTTCTAACTTTTGAGACGCTTCATTAATTTTATTAAGAACAGGATAGTCTTTAGATGCTTTGAACGCTTTTAGCTCTTCGGGGGTTAGGTCTCCCGAAATCCATCGCGCCAAAAACGTACTATCTTGGTTAAATTTCTCCATTTTTGAATGTCTTACATTAATAAAACAGTTGGTTTGTATTTTACCCTACTTTTATTTTAAATATCCCCTAATTTATCTCTTAATATTACAAGTGCCTGACTCATACGCTTTTCGACTGCTTTAACTGTAATTCCTAAAAGCTCGGATATTTCTGAATATTTTTTCTTGTCAATTCTACTCAATAAAAATACCTCTCTCTGTTTTTCTGGAAGATCGGCAATCACATTTTTGAGTTTAACCATATATTCTTTCTCTTCTAATATAAATTGTGGCGTTTCATTGGTTCGGTCTGTTGACGATTGGGATTGGTGTTGTAATACAATTTTTTGATGTGCAACTTGATTTAAGAATAAATTTCTTGCAACAGTAAACAAGTATGACTTTGCTTTCTCAAAAATAATGTTGGAGCAATTGTCCCAAAGTTTTATAAAAGCATCTTGTACAATGTCTTCGGCCTGTTGTGTATCCCCTCCTTTATAATAAACAAAATTGAATAGTGTTTTCGAGTATGTATCAAAAATATACTTATATGTTATTTCCTCGCAAACAGATTTGGTGTCGTTATTCATATGCGCCTATAAGTATGGCTTAAGCACCAAATTTAAAAAAATTAAATAAAAAAGTAGGGTAAAATACAAACCAACTGTTTTATATATAAACCGGGAGCTTAAAGCCCCAATATAAGCTTCTGGTTACTTGCCCCCAAATCTCAAGTTTACATTCACCTACTGTTATTTAATATGAATATCAATATATTCTATGGTTGTAAGATCTGATTATCTAAACCATTTATGAATACTTTGATAGGGTCCAGAATAATTGGACAAATTATAGTTAGAGAATTTGCGTCAAAGCATCGCCCCCAAATCAGTAAGTCTTTGGCGCAAATTTACTAGCTTTTAAAACAAACAAATCAAGAAAGATCTTATGACTTTATTGACATCATATTTTGTGAAAAAGGAAAAAGAAGTATATAACACTAGTGATGCCTTTTTGAGTTTATCAAATGGAAGGTGTCTCGCACCGTGCCCAGTATACGATCTTTGGATTTTTAAAGATGGACGTGTCATCTATAAAGGAATTGAAAATGTAGAAAAACTCGGCGTTCACAAAATGTATTTGTCGTTAGAAGCACTTAAACATTTAGATCTATTGCTGTCTAAAATGAGTACTGAAGATATTGGAGGGGTTAGGGAGCGTAAAAAGCCTTTGAGCTTATTAAAATTTAAAGGCAAACGCATTGTATATCAGTCTAATAGAGTAAGTGGAAGCCTATTAGAACTTGACCATTTATTTAAGTCAATAATAAAAAGTTTGTAGGTAACTGCAAGCTGTAAAATAAACAGATAAAAGAAATTAAATGAGGGTTTAACTTTTATTGTTTAGCCTCCGTTAACACCTAATTAGCGGAGGCTTTTATTTTTGTATGAATTAAATAAATAGAGATTTATTTATTTTTAGTATAGTTGGCATTTAAGGCATCAATCATTTCTTGAGTGAGATCGTGTTCTTCGGCGCCATACAAAACTGAAGCCGCATTATCGCTTGTGCCCAAAATATAAGTGTAGCCATTGTCCTTACCATAATCTTTAACAAAGCTCTTTACTTTTGTAATAACAGAATCGATTTCTGTTTGATAGGCTTGTTGCATTTGCTGTTGCTCATACTGTATTTGTTGTTGCAACATTTTTTGCTTCTGTCCTAAAACTTGATACTGCTCTTGCTGTTTGCTTTGTGATAACGACGCCAACTTTAATTGAAAGTCTTGAGCTTCTAATTGAAATGCTTTTCCAATACTATCTGTTTTCAACTGAAACGCCTGTTCTTTTTTAGTGAACTTTTCTTCGATATCTTTCTTTTCTTGATATTCGTTTATCATTTTACCATTGTCAATAAATCCAATTTTATTTTGGTTTTGGCAAGACACTAAAATCAAAACGAGCAAAACGAGGATACTACTTTTTTTCATTATAGGAAATTTTAAAATTTTTGCAAATGTATGAAAGAGAATAAGAATTTCAGCTTTTTATTGCTCTATAGCTATAATTTATAGCAGTTTTTGTTTTAATAATTATTCGTTATAGAAAATTGATTCATTATGGTTTGATTTAAAGCGCTCAAATATAATCTGCCATAGAAGACGTCGCTTTAGTCAAAATCTTCTCTAAAAGAGGCTTAAATTAGGTTTTGGTCCTTTTCATTATATATATCAAGGATGAATACTCTCCTGTCCGTTTTGCTTTGGTATTTGATCGCCAACCAACCCAAAAAGCCTTGATTGGATTCATTGTGCCAGACTTAAATTTTTCAGACAACAAACTCACATAATAGGAGTCGAAGATCATAGGGTCAATTCGAGTCACTTCCATGTTTTCAGTTTTTAGCATTCTAGCGATCGCCCTTTTTGAAAAATGCCATAAATGTCGTGGCACATCATAAGCCGCCCAAAAATTCTTGTAGTGCCGGGCATCATAACTTTTATAATTAGGAACTGCAATGATTAAAGTTCCGTTTGGTTTTAGTAATTTATTAAATCGTGATAGATGCTCTTCTAGTTTAGGTAGGTGTTCAAAAACATGCCACAAAGAAATTACATCAAAGCTACTTGGGTTTAGATTAAAAAGTTCTTCCGAATCAAAGACGTTAGACTTAGTTTTTGTGTTAGCTATTAATCGTGCTTTATCATTAGGTTCTATTCCAGTAACTTGCCATCCGTCTTGTTGGGCAATCTTCAAAAAATCACCTGTGCCGCAACCAACATCCAATAAACTTCCTCTATTCTGTTTTAATGAATTGATAAGTTTCAGCTTTCGCTTCAGGGCAAAGGATTTAACAATTTGGTAAATGATTTCAACAAGATTTCGCTTTCCGTCTGTGTGCGAAATATAATGTTCGCTTTTGTAATACTCTGGGAGTTTTTCCAAAGAAGGTCTTGGAGTTGTCTTTAACAAATCTCCTTCTTCATTAAAAACTAATTGAAATTCTTCTCCAGAAACCGAATGGTCCTTAACGGTCAAAAATACGTTTTTACCCTTCATTTAGCTAAGCTTGTGTTTTTTTGGATTCGTTTGGAACATTCTTAATACAGTGACAAAGACAAAGTGTTCCACGTGAAACAATTTAAAAGCTATCTACCCATATAAACCAGAAGTACGGAAACATCGCTTGGTGAAACACCACTAATTCGCGAGGCCTGGCTAATGGTTCTTGGCTTTATCTTATTTAATTTTTCCCTGCCTTCAAAACTCATTGATTTGATTTTGGAATAAT
This sequence comes from Flavobacteriaceae bacterium MAR_2010_72, assembly GCA_003550275.1. Lineage (GTDB taxonomy): Bacteria > Bacteroidota > Bacteroidia > Flavobacteriales > Flavobacteriaceae > Geojedonia. Next base: position 3,389,843 of record QXCW01000002.1, on the reverse strand, counting down.
CAAAATTGGACGGAATCTTAATATCTTCCAGCCTATTTAATTTATCAGCATTGTTCTTCTCTTTGTCTATATATCCAGAATATTTGACTTGGATTTCTGCTTGCTCAATAACTTCCTTATCTAAATTATGTTCTTGAATATAGGTTTCAACTGCAGCGACCTGTCTAACATCATCCATAGAAATGTTAGGCCTAGAAAATATCTTAAACAATTTCCCAGATTGATTGACAGGCGCAGATTCATTAGCTTCCAAAATTGGATTAATCTCTTCTGGAGCGACACTGGTTTCCCTGAAAAATTCTACAAAAGATTCTGATTTGGATTGCTTTTCTTCCATCCGGCGTAATCGCTTTTCGCTGGCCAATCCAAGTTCGTGACCTTTTGGTGTTAACCTGAAATCAGCATTGTCTTGACGCAATAAGGTTCTGTATTCGGCCCTAGAAGTAAACATCCTATAAGGCTCTTCAGTTCCTTTTGTAATCAAGTCATCCACTAAAACACCTATGTAAGCTTCATTCCGTTTCAAAATAAACTCTTCTCGTTCCTGAACTTTCAATGCCGCATTTATACCGGCCATCAAGCCTTGAGAAGCAGCTTCTTCATAACCCGTTGTTCCATTAATCTGACCAGCAAAAAACAAACCATCGATTAGTTTGGTTTCCAAGGTGTGCTTTAATTGTGTGGGCGGAAAATAATCATATTCTATAGCGTAACCGGGTCTAAAAAATTTGACGTTTTCAAAACCTGCAACTGACCTCAATGCTTTAAACTGCACATCTTCTGGAAGCGAAGTAGAAAATCCATTAACGTAAACCTCAACAGTGTTCCAGCCCTCTGGTTCAACAAATAATTGGTGCCTGTCCTTATCAGCGAAACGGTTAATTTTATCTTCAATAGAAGGACAATATCTTGGTCCAGTACTTTTAATGCGACCGTTAAACATAGGAGATCGGTCAAACCCTTCTCGAAGTAAGTCATGAACTTCTGGACTTGTATAACTCATGTGACAATCACGTTGCTTTTGAAGCGGTTTTGTTATGTCAGAATACGAAAACTTTTCTGGAACTTCATCACCGGGCTGCACAACCATTTTAGAATAATCTAATGATCGACCGTCAACCCGAGGAGGCGTTCCGGTTTTCATTCTACCAGAATCAAAGCCCAATTGAACAAGCTGTTCGGTGATACCAGTAGCTGCCTTTTCACCGGCTCTGCCCCCGCCAAAATTCTTATCCCCAATATGTATTAGCCCATTCAAAAAAGTCCCGTTGGTCAACACAACGGTTTTGGCTTTCACCGCGACCCCTAAAGAAGTTTTTACCCCTACAACCTTATGATTTTCTATTAAAAGTCCAGAAACCATTTCTTGATAAAAATCAAGATTAGGGGTGTTCTCAAGCATCATACGCCAGTCTTCTGCAAATCTCATTCTGTCACTTTGCACTCTGGGACTCCACATCGCGGGTCCTTTTGACTTGTTAAGCATTTTAAATTGAATTGCTGAAGTATCGCTCACAATTCCGCTATAACCTCCAAGAGCATCAATTTCTCTTACAATTTGCCCCTTTGCTATTCCTCCCATTGCCGGGTTACAAGACATTTGAGCAATGTTTTGCAAATTCATAGTAATTAGAAGTGTTTTACAGCCCATGTTAGCACTAGCTGCGGCAGCTTCACTTCCAGCATGCCCAGCACCAACTACAACAACATCATAAACTTCATTAAACATATAAAACGTGTTTTATTAGCCTCAATCACTTATTCAAAACAACTAAATTGTTTCACGTGGAACAATTTTTTGATGAAATTTGAGTTTGCAAATATACGATGAATTCTTAAATGTTTGACAATCTGCCAATGTAGTAGTTTTCTTTCAATCGCATTTGTGATTCTTCCTCTACAGACTTGTCTTTGTATCCACAATAATGCAAAACCCCATGAACCATAACACGGTTTAGCTCTTCGGCGAAATCAACATTAAAATCTTTGGAATTATCCTTTACCCTTTCGACAGAGATATAAATGTCTCCACTTATCTCCTTCCCAATAGTATAATCAAAACTGATGATATCGGTTAACGTATCATGCTTTAAAAACTCAAGGTTTAGCTGAAGCAAATAGTCATCGTCACAAAATATATAATTAATCTCGCCAAGCTTGAAACCTTCACCAGTGATAACATCGATGATCCAATTTTTAATTTGGGTTTCGTTGTTTAATTCAAAATCTGTTTCGTAATTAAAACTGATCATGTGCCTTTTTAAAATAATCCTGAACTTTTTTCTTATAAATTATTTGCAAAGGTAGCGCTTGTCGATTTAAAATTTCAGTAGTATTAAAATATTCTTTGGCTTTAGGGATTTGGTTATTGGTTGTGTTTTTAAAATTATTCAAGTTAGTTTCAGACTGTCGCTTATTGTCTTGACCCTGCATAAACGTCGCGTTCTCTAACTTGAGCAACTGATATTGAAGATCCATCATCTTTTGGAGTGTTTGACTTGTAAATCCTTTATTTATAAGGTCCAATTCAATTTCCTCCATTCGTTTAATAACATCTTTGCCTATACCTCTCTCACCATTTTCTCCTAATTTATCTTGTAGTGCTTGTCTCAACTGCTGCTGTTGCTGAAAAATACGATACAACTCTCCGTTAATTTCTTCGTTATTTCCTTCTCCCTCACCTTGAGTTTGTCCATTTTCCCCTCCCTCTTGCTTATTTCCTTCGCCTTCTTTAGGCTTACCCTTTTCGCCTTTGTCCATCCCCTCACTCATTTGCTTGTTAAGCTCTTCTTGGCTCATAATAATATCGGGCAATTGCATTTCTTGAGGCCCACTTCCTTGGCCGGGCATCATATTCATTTGGGATTCCATATTATCCAAAACATCACTTAAAAAGCTTGCCAATGTATTAGTTGCTGTCACCGTATATTGCTGTGCAGCTACACCCTGATATAATAAATTTTCTGACAGCTGTTCCAATGATTTATCAATATTAAAAAACACATTGGTGATTTGTTTATTGACCTGTTCGGAAATCATTGGCTGCCTCAAGGACAAGGCAAATAGACTGTCATCAATATGTTCAAAATGTTCTCGTAAAGCACTTTGCTTGCGCAATAATTTGCCAAATTGATTATTGTTGATCTCAATGTCTCTAAAAACGTCCATCAGTGCTTCTTGATCAAAAGAAAATAGTACAAGGTTGTCAAGTATTTGCCTCAACATCTCTGCGTCTTCAGCTAACTGGTCGCCACTTCCAGCGTTCATGGCCTGCTCCATGCTAGAGCTCATTTGTTTCATTTTTTTAGCTGCGCTTTTTTGCTTCTGCTTAGCTTTGTTTTCGTTCTGTTTGGATTGTTCCTTATTCCCTTTTTCTTCGTTCTCTTCTTTCTTTTGAAGCTGTTCGGATGCCTCTTGCTGATCTTCTTTAATTTCTTCTTCTGTAAGTTTATCTTCCGGTAAGTTTAAAGGGTCTTTAAGCGCTTCATTTTCCTTTTGAAGCACATCAAGTTCTTTTTGAAATTCTTCAAATTCCTTGTTAAGCTTGTCCTGTTCTTCTTTGGTATTTTTATCTTCCGACTCATTTGAAAGTTTCTCCTGATCCTCTGATAATTTTTCAAGTTCTTCTTTTAGCTTTTCGGTCTTTTTGGCCACATAATAGCGCTTGGTTAACTCGAGCAATTGCTCCAAGCTACGCTGCTTATTTTTGTTTTGCTTTGCCAGTTCTTCTAGCTTTTGCGTGAATTCTTCCTTTTGAATTTTCTCTTGTAACTTTTCAAGTTCTTCGAGAAGTTTTTCGTCTTCCTTAAGCTGTTCTTCGTTTTCCTCCAATCGCTGCTTTAACGCTTCCTTGAAGTCGTCCCTTTCTTCTTTATCGTCCTGAAACTCCTCAATATTTTCCTTTAGCTTTTTATTGAAATTCTGCATCAGCTGTTCCTGCTCTCTTTGGCGTTTAAGAAAATTTTCGAACTTTTTCTTATCGTTGAAATTGAGTTCACTTTTTTCTTTTTGAAGTTTAGAAAGCTCTTCTAGCTGCTTATCTTGTTCTTTAAGCTTCTCAACCGTTTTGCTTATGTCCTTAATGGTTTCATTTTGCTCTTGAAGCTGCTTTTTTTGTTCTTCTTCCTTTGTGAGCTTTCTGTAGCTATAAATAGCACTTTTGACGCTCTTATAGTTGTGAATAACATCATTATCAAACACCTGAAAATAGAATTCGTAGGTTTCGCCTTCAGTTAAATTTAGCTGATTGGGAAATGCGCCTACAAATTCATCAAAATTGGTTTTAGATATGGGAATAGACTCAATTTGTTTAGCTTCTTTGTTACTAATCGAATAATATACAAGCTGGAGTTTGCTTAAACCATAGTCGTCACTAACTTGCCCGAAAAAGTAAAGTGTTTGGTTGTCTATACTATCCTTCTCAACTTTTAGGTTCAGTTCGGGGTATTCGTCCTTAATGACCTTTATGGAGTAAGCTAGATTTTCGTAATCTTTTAATTTGGTGTTGCTTGTGCTTATACTATAATCAAAGTCATTAAACAAGCTTATATCCGCATGAAATAAGTTATCGCTCTTTCTTTCAAATTGAATCGTATCTCTAGTATAAATTGAAACTTCATCCGTCGACTTTGTATTGATGTCCCAAGCTACTGTTGTTCCTTCTGGAACAACAGTATTACCTGTGCTTTTTAACACCTCATCTTTTTTATTGGTATGGCTAGGGTATTTTAAAGTCATTTCAAAATTCACCAAAGTAGGCACCTTGATTACCTCTAAAGTATACGATTTAGAATTCACACTATTTGCAGATAAATTAAACTCGATATCCTTGCTAGCTTGCGTAAATACATACTCGAATTGGCCAGGAGCTATTTGTTGAAGAAAATAAGATTCCCCATAAAAATGAATTTGTGCGCTTGGCGGAACAACGTCGCCAACGGTTGAAACTAATATTTTAAAATCCTTGTTTTCTAAAGCTTGCAATTCTTCATTTATAACAAAAAACTGAAATGGCGCAGGTGGCTCAAATGCTGTTTTGTAATTTACAACACGTTTATAGCTGTCGCTAAACCAATCTATTTCTCCGGTCGCATACGACACCAAGACCACCATCACAGGTATGGCTGCATATTTCAGATATTTGAGGTTTCTTTTAAAATTTACGGCTAACTTGAAAGGTATGGGATTCAGTTCAGAAGATTTTTGATCAATGCTCGCCAAAAGCAATTCAGATTCTTTTGAACTGTTTTTTAACTGAATGATATTAAGCAGTTTATCACTGACTTCGGGAAAATGATTTCCTATAATTCTTGAAGCGTCTTCATAACCAATTCCTTTTTGAAGCTTAAAAAGTCTTGACAATGGAACGGCTAAAAACTTCCAAAACAAGGCCAGCTCTACTGCAACAAAACACCAAAACAAAATGGTTCTTGCCAAAGGCTTAAGCCACAACATGTATTCAATAAAAAGGGTGAACAAAAAATAAAGCAGGCCAATTGTAAAAAACAGAATTAGCCCTTTGAGTAATTCATTGGTGTAATAGCGCTTTATAAACTGCTCTAATTTATCTTGTATGATGGAAAAGTTGCCCATAATATTATAACACACTAATCTACAATTTTATTTTAAGTCCCAAATATCTAAATTTGATAAGATTCTGTTAATTTCGAGCAGTTGCGTGGTATTGGGGTTAAATCTCATCCGTTTTATCTTACTGTTTCTCTATACTTTTCTTTGTTCTCTTATCTTATCAATCTATCTTTGCGGCATCAAAAATGAAACTATGAGCGATCAAGTTCGAGTGCGCTTTGCGCCAAGCCCAACCGGGCCTTTACATATTGGCGGTGTTCGTACCGCTTTGTTTAATTATTTGTTTGCAAAACAGCATAATGGAACTTTTATTTTAAGAATTGAAGATACCGATCAAGCGCGTTATGTGGAAGGGGCAGAGGACTACATCGTTTCAGCTTTAAATTGGTGTAAAATTCCATTTGATGAAGGCCCAGGAACAAATGAAACTTATGGCCCATATCGACAAAGTGAGCGCAAGCACCTTTATAAGGCTTATGCCGAACAGCTTATCGCTTCTGGGAATGCCTATTACGCTTTTGATACTCCAGAAGAATTGGAGTTTCACAGAACTAATCATGAGCAAAACGGGAAAACCTTTATTTATAATTGGCATAACCGAGAAAAGCTTAAAAACTCTATTTCATTATCAAATGAAGAGGTTCAAAAAAGAATTGCCCAAGGAGAAGATTACGTTATTCGTTTTAAATCTCCGCAAGATCAAACCCTTCATTTAACCGATATTATTCGTGGAAACATCACTATTGACACCAACATTTTAGACGACAAAGTGTTATTTAAAAGTGACGGTATGCCTACTTACCATTTGGCCAACATTGTAGATGATTACTTGATGAAGATCTCCCATGTGATTAGAGGTGAAGAATGGTTGCCATCATTAGCTTTACATCAACAACTTTATGATGCCTTTGGATGGAAGGCTCCTCAATTTGCGCATTTGCCATTAATTTTAAAACCTTCAGGGAAAGGCAAATTAAGTAAGCGCGATGGGGATAAATTAGGGTTTCCGGTATTTCCTTTGCAATGGAAAGACCCAGAAACTAATGAAATTTCAAGGGGCTATAAAGAAGATGGCTATTTTCCAGAAACTATGGTCAACTTTTTGGCTTTTCTTGGTTGGAATCCAGGTACAGAACAAGAAATCTTCAATTTAGAGCAATTGGTCAAGGCATTTGATTTGACAAGGGTGCATAAATCTGGAGCTCGTTTTGATCCTGAAAAAGCCAAGTGGTATAATCACCATTATATGCAGGAGCAAGACAATGGTGCTTTAGCCTCGGCCTTTAAGACTTCTAAAGAGGAACTTAGTGTAATTGATGTAAATTATATTGAACTCGCTGTTGAACTCGTTAAAGAACGTGCAACATTTTTAGGCGATTTTTGGGGTTTAAGTCATTTTTTCTTTGTTACACCTCAAACATATGAGGAAAAAGCGTTTAAAAAGGCTGTAAAAGAGGATACGCGTGTTGTTTTGAGTCAGGTAGACAAAATTCTTGCAGATGTCGATGATTTTTCCAAAGAAACTATAGAAAAGACTCTAAAAACCTGGATTACAGAAAACGCCATCGGTTTTGGGAAAGTAATGATGCCTTTACGCCTCGCACTTGTTGGTGATTTACAAGGTCCTGATGTGTTTGATATCATTTTTCTAATCGGAAAAGCGGAAACTCAAAAGCGTATTGCTCAACTATTAAACACAATAACTTCTTCAAATTAAAAGGTAAACATCACAGTAAACGCCAACAACGATTGGTTTCCTTTAAACTTGGAGTCACTGTTTCCAGAGGTGTCAAGACCCTTGTCGTTAAGCTTGTTTAGTGTATTGGTGAGTCCGTGAATATACTGTCCCTTGACCTTAAAACTATCAAATCCTACAGTTAAGCCCACTGCTCCATTAACATTAAATTTTGAAATATCTTGAATGTCCTCAGCGCGTAAATTGTTATAGTTAGTTAAGATATAATTGGATTGATCTTCATTTGTTAGCTCCATTTCGCTGTTGTATTGGATCATAGGTCCGGCATCAAGTGTTACATTACTTCCTACTAATTTTACGTGGGCCAATAAGGCAACTTGCGCAGTGAATAGTTTGTATTCTATGGGTTGATCAGACAAACTTACGCCTTCAGGTCGCCCAAAAATATCAATGTTGTTTTCAGAAAACTGTATACTATAACTCACATTATACCAGCGATGTGGGATGTCAGCCGTAGCCGACATGCCTCCCATCCAGCCGTCACTTCTTTGCGTTTGAAAATTGTCGGTGATGATATCAAATTTTGTGATGCCACCGTAAATTCCAAATCCATTAACAATATCATAGGTTCTGTGCTGTGCGTAATGGGTTGTAACAAAACCCATACATAGGGCTACTAATACAATAAGTTGCTTGTTATTCATGAGAATTTTATCGTGATTTAAAACAAACCTAGGCAAATTTTTAATAAAACTGATTGCTTACTTAAAGTTTTGCGTTAGGATTTTCTTCTTATAAGAGTTTTATAGAGAAAATATAGCTTAAATTAGTCGTCACCTATTTTTAACCATTAAAACACTTGTTATGGGTCAATTTATTTTATTACCTGTTATTTTCTTCGGATTAATTATTCTAATTTCCTCCTTTTTCATTGTAAAACAGCAGTCAGCTGCAATTGTAGAGCGCTTCGGAAGGTTTAAAACTATTGCCCAATCTGGTCTTCGCATGAAGATACCGTTAGTGGATCGTGTTGCTGGACGTTTGAGTCTTAAAATTCAGCAATTAGATGTAATTATTGAAACCAAAACTCTCGATGATGTTTTTGTGCGTCTAAAAGTTTCGGTTCAATATCGAGTAATTGTGGACAAAGTCTATGATGCTTTTTACAAGCTGGATTATCCACATGAGCAGATTACATCTTACGTATTTGATGTCGTTCGTGCCGAAGTCCCTAAAATGAAGCTGGATGATGTTTTTGTTAAAAAAGACGATATTGCCATTGCTGTAAAAGCTGAATTGAACGATGCTATGTCGGATTATGGGTTCGATATTATCAAAACCTTGGTAACAGATATTGATCCTGATTCTCAAGTAAAAGCCGCCATGAACAGAATTAATGCTTCAGAACGCGAAAAAATTGCCGCTCAGTATGAAGGTGATGCCGCTCGAATTCTTATAGTAGAAAAAGCAAAAGCAGAAGCGGAGAGCAAGCGTTTACAAGGTCAAGGTATAGCCGATCAAAGACGAGAAATTGCGCGAGGTTTGGAAGAATCTGTTGAAGTATTGAACAAAGTTGGCATTAATTCTCAAGAGGCTTCGGCGTTAATTGTTGTTACCCAACATTACGACACCCTTCAGTCCATTGGTGAGCATGTTAATAGTAATCTTATTCTATTGCCCAACTCTCCACAGGCGGGAAGTGATATGCTAAATAACATGGTGGCCAGCTTTACGGCCAGTAACCAAATTGGAGAGGCGATGAAACAGGCAAAAAACAAAAAGAAAGAGGAATAATTTCATAATAAAAAGACCTTAACGAGTGGTTAGGGTCTTTTTAATGTTGCTTTTTGTACGTTTCAATGAGCGACTTAAGGCTGTTTAAGTACTCATTTAAGGCCTTGTCATCCATACTGCCTTTGCCACTTGAATTTCCAGAAATTGTAAGAGGGTTTTCCTCTAAATATTTGGTCAATTCAGGGTAGTTCTCCTCGATGTATCTTGTTAATCTAGAGATTTCGGATAATATGTTGTTTGATGCTTCCATTTGACAACATAAAATACGAAAATAACCGGGTATTTCAAAACTATCAATCAAACTTAATTTGACAGCTTTAAGAAAATGGGTGGCGTTCGTCCCATTTTTTATTCGGTTTCATAAAATTAAATATTACCTTGAGTGTCTTATTCGCCATAGAATTGGTGTGCTTCATGTACATCACCATTGGCAAGGCTTTAGCGCCAACAGAACTTTTAATTTCCATAGCGGTTCGTGCATATACTATAGATTTAAATTGGTGCTTTATCCCAAAATCGAGCATATCGTAAAGCATATTCAAATAGAGCTGGTTACTATATTGATGCTCAGAGTCGTAACCTAAAAAATAAGTTTCTAGACTCTGGTGATTCAAAATAAGTGTATAAAACCCTATTAACTCTCCATCTAAATAATAACCGAACACCTTGAGGTTATCTTGAAGTTCTTTCTTAAAGCTATAAAAATGATGGTATGGTAGATAAAAGGTGTTGAATTTTGCATTATTTGAAACGTTACTGTAAAGTGAATGCAATTGCGTTGCGTTGTTCATTACATCTTCAAGAGATAATTCTCTGCGTTCAATACCGTCAAACTTCTTTCTGGCTCTTTTGTAACGGGTTCTATATTTTTTATTTAGATCAGCAATATAATCTTCAATTTGCAGCCATTTTGGCCTAATATCCAAGACCATATTGGGCTGAACTTTGACTTTATAAAAGTTTGTATGATCAAAAACATTTGATGCATTTTGAATTGGATCGTTCAAAAAATAGTCCTTAAACATTATTAAACGAATCTTTTTCCTGTATTCAGTTTTGATTTGTTTTTTAAGCGCGTCCATGGCATCAAAAATCGCATTCAAAACTTCATTTATTTTTATTTTTGTAGAAGCGTAATAAATTCCATGTTGGCCTGTATGTGTCAAGTTGCCAACTACCAAAATATTTCCTTTTAAAAAAAGAGATAGAAAATCTCTTAAAAATGTTTTTAGTTTTGAGGAAGACGAATTCCTAAACATATCCTTGAGATATAGGCGCACATGCTGCACAATGACTTTAGCAACTAAGGTTTCATTATTAAAAACACCTACATAGTATAATTTGATATTGCTAGGAGATGCGCTTTCCAGTGCTTTAAAATAACTTATTGAAAGCATTAAGTCATTGCTTTCAGTTTCATCCCAAGCATTTGGAAGTTCATTATAAGATTTATATAGTTTGTATCGTATCAAATTAAAAAGAAAAGACTGTACAATTAAATTGACAGTCTTTATTAAATATTAAAACTAAAGTTTATTATCTCCACCCACAAATAATAGCGCCCATTACACCCAAAGTCACTATCCAATAGCCACTATTGATAAAAATGTATTTTGCTCCTTTACGTTCAAAAAGTGCGTTTGTGCCTATTATTGGAAGTGCAATTAAAATTCCAGCAAGCACACCGTGAAATGCTCCGTGCTTAAAGGTTCTATATGAATCACCATAATCGTCTAAAAATGCTTGATAGGAAGGCAATGCCGTGCTAGGATCACCGCCAACCAAACTAAAAATACCCGTTTGATGGATGGTTAGGAATTGCAATTGGAAAGCCAATAAAAAAGCAAAAAGCAGGGCTAAACCAAAAATCTTGCCCATGTTTCCCCCTTTAACCTTTTCTTCGGACATTTCTGCGGCTTTCATCCAGGCGTTGCCAAATACTTTTGGGTTATACCATACAAAGCCCACGAAAAGGGCTGAAATTGCCGCTACGATAAGTGCTAAAAAATTAATTTCCATATTGATTTATGTATTAGTTAGTGACCTAAATATAGTTTAAAAGATCAATCGTGCTGGTTTTTTTAACGTTTTTAAATGTCAATACCTATATTTCTAAAGCCTCATTTCTTAATAAGGCGTTATCATCTTCAATCGCTTTTTTAACAAATTCATTGATCTCTTCATTATGTTGTAGTCCTTTATTTAATAGGACCTTTAACACAATCATAGTCGCAATTCGAGTACCTGTTTTTTTTGTTGCAGTACCAAACAGTGGACTCAATTCGGTATAAGTTACTTGTTCTGCCAATTCGATAATTTCGGCCTTTGCCTTTTGTTGTTTAGCATCAGGCAGGTTCGTGTATTTCTTCCCAAGCTGTTGGATAACATCTATCGCTTTTCGTTGTGGTGGATTTGACTTTTGTTGTGGTTTATTTTGGCTCTTGTCTACAGGTTTTTGCTTTTCCCATGAATCCCTCAAACCAACGGTTTTATTGAAAATTAACTTTTTTGAGGTAGAATCATCATCCACGTTAAAATAACCTATTCGCTGAAACTGATAACGATCACCAATTTTAGCATTTTGTAAGCTTGGTTCAACGAAAGCTTTGACTGTTTTTAAGGAGTTAGGATTGATAAACTCCATAAAATCTTTATCTGGATGGCCATCGGGCGCTTCATCCATGAATAGACGGTCATACTCTCTAACTTCAGCTTCTATCGCATGTTTTATGGACACCCAATGTAAGGTTCCCTTAACTTTTTTTGAGGTGTCTTCAGAATACGTACAATGAACTTCAAGAATATCGCCATCAGCATTTTTAACGACTTTTTCTCCCTTAATAATGTAAGCGTTTTTAAGCCTGACTTCCTTTCCTAAAGTTAATCGGAAATATTTACTACCTGCTGACTCCTTAAAATCTTCCTTCTCAATATATATTTCTTTTGAAAATGGCACCTTTCTAAATCCTGCGCTTTCATCCTCCTGATTGTTTTCTGCATCGAGCCATTCTTCCTTACCATCTGGATAATTAGTAATCACCACCTTTAAAGGATCTAAAACAGCCATAACCCGTGGTGCGGTTTTGTTTAAGTCTTCTCGAACACAAAACTCCAAAAGAGACACATCAATAATGTTGTCCCGTTTGGCAACACCTACTCTATCAATAAAATGACGGATGGCCATTGGCGTATACCCTCGGCGACGTAACCCAGAAATTGTTGGCATTCTGGGGTCATCCCATCCATTTACGATTTTTTCCTCTACCAACTTAAGAAGCTTTCGCTTGCTCATAATGGTATAGCTTAAGTTTAATCTTGCAAATTCACGTTGTTTTGGAAGCAATGGGTATTTCGATTTGCTGTAGGAATATACTTGCTCTTTAAACCAGTCATACAATTCTCTGTGGGGCTTAAACTCTAATGAACATAACGAATGAGAGATTTGTTCAATGTAATCACTCTCTCCATGTGTCCAATCATACATAGGATATATACACCAATCATTACCTGTTCTATGATGGTGTTTTTTTAAAATACGGTACATTATAGGGTCCCGCATTAGCATATTCGGGTGCTGCATGTCTATTTTTGCTCGAAGTATGTGAGTGCCCTCATCAAACTCTCCAAGTTTCATGCGCTCAAATAAATCTAGATTTTCGGCAACGCTTCTATTCCTAAATGGTCCCTCAACGCCTGGTTCTGTTGGTGTTCCTTTTTGTTCGGCCATGGCCTCACTGGATTGTGAGTCCACATAGGCTGTACCATCTTGAATGAGCAAAACTGCCCAATCATAAAGCTGCTGAAAATAATCTGAAGAATACAATTCATTCGCCCATTGGTACCCAAGCCAAGATACATCCTCTTTAATAGCATCAACATACTCCTGTTCTTCTTTTGTGGGATTTGTATCATCGAACCTAAGGTTCACTGGTGCATTGTATTTTTCACCTAAGCCAAAGCTAATTCCTATGGCCTTTGTGTGTCCAATATGAAGATATCCATTAGGCTCTGGAGGGAAACGAAAACGTAGATCATTTCTAGAGAATCCATTAGCTAAATCTTCCTCAATTATATGTTCAATAAAATTTAACGGCTTACTCACTCTTTTATCGGTTGTCAAAATTAAAAGGCAAACTTACATAAAATTGGACATATAAATTTGACTTCCATACAGATATGGAATAAAATTTATTCTGTTAATAACTAACAAAAAGCTTGGTAAATTGAAAAAAAAAATTAACTTTACATCGTTAAACGGTTGATTTTATCGATAAAACGCCTTTTTAACAATCAAGATCCCAAACTTTGATTGTTAATAATTAACAAAAATTAAAAACTTAACCTCTAACGTTATGGGTAGTATTGTATCATATACTGTTCAACTGATTACATGCATTAGCCTGCTTTTGTTTAGCGGTGTAATGTACGGTCAGTCCCTAAAGCAACCCGAACTTCAGTTCTCTGCGCCTTGTGTGTCAGCGTCATTTAATGAGTTTCATGTGAATTTTGCTTGGGACCCGCCGATGGTATATTCTGACAATAAATTTATATTAGAATTATCTGACAAAGATGGAAGTTTTGCAAATCCAAGAGAATTAGTTGCTTATGGTGACAAAAATACAATCTTTAAGTTTGAATTTATTTTCGCGTTTCCAACAGATTTATATGGTACAAACTACAAAGTTCGCGTGAGAAGTACAAATCCCCAAAAAATTAGTCCTGAATCAAATGCCTTTCCAGCCTACTACCTTACAGTAAATCAGCCCTTGGTTATAAATAATTTTGTAGGCACAATTGCTTCGTGCGATGGATCACCTGTAACTATAAGCGTTAACAATTATCCTAATCAACCGGCTTATAGATGGTACAGAAACGGAACTTACCTTGCTTCCCAAACCCAGTCTTCTATAACAACAGCACAAGCTGGTATTTATTATGTGGAACTGGATTATGGCACCTATTGTTCTAGTGCAACACTTTCAAATGCAGTTGAACTAATTAATGGGCAATCGTCTGGAATAAGTATAAATGGCTCTAACTCAATTGAAGTGTGCGAAGGTCAATCCCATTTTTTAGCTGCGAGTATAGATGACCCAAACATATCCTATAAATGGTTTCGAAATAACCAAGCGGTTACTACTTCAGGCTATCGTCCTCGTTTTGATATAAATACGGTAGACAATGCAGAAGGCACATGGCACTTGGAGATTCAAAGAGGCGGAGGTTGCATCGAACGGTCTGGAAATGTGACAGTTCAATATAAAAGTATCAATGCCTCGCTTCAAAGTCAGTCTGGTACAATACTATTGCCAGGAGACGAAATTACACTTGAAGCTAGTACAAATGCTACGCAACCGATATATAGCTGGTATAGAAATGATGTTTTAATCTCGAATGCGACCGAAAAAACTTACACTACGTCTCAACCGGGAAATTATTTTGCAAAAATAAAAGAAACATCTGGTTGTACTTTAGAAATTGCAACTGCTAGGATAAATATTGAAATTCCAACAGCCATTAGTGTTTCCATTGGAAAAAGATCTGATTATTTAAGTTGTGAAAGTATTTCAACTGAAATTAGTTTAAGTACCGTAACCGCAACTTTAAGCAACGGAAGCGAAATTGATGTTTATAATACTCTTGTCAATAGGTTTTCTTATCAATGGTATAGAAATACAGTGGTTATGACTAATGCAACAACAACTAGTTTGGTGTTAGATGGCCCAGAAGACAATGGTATCTATAAAATTAAAGCAACCCTAAACGATTTAAATATCTATTCAAACGAAGAAGACATTAAACTAGGCCTTTCAAGTGATTTAACCTTAACAAGTATTGGGGCACTGTCATGTGACGGTTCAACAAGTGTAAAAATTTCATCCAATATTACTGACCCTAACTTTACCTATCAATGGTATGTAGATGGGCAAATAATGGATTCGGAAAACTCTCCTTATGTAGAGACCAACGAAAGCGGAACATTCAAATTAGAAGTAAATGGTTATGGTTGTTCACTTATTTCGGAAAATTTAACAGTAAGTCCTTTAAACGCTGATGTTGTTCAGGTGGATGCTGGAGAATTTATCACTATAAATGAAGGTATTTACCGCACAATTACAGCTGCTGGTGCTGATAATTACGCTTGGTATCGAGCAGAAACATTGGAATTAATTTCAAGTGACCCCTATTTAACTGTTTCCGAAGAAGGTCAATATATTTTGAAGGCTTCAGTTAACGGTTGTGAAATTACAAAGACCTTCACGGTTGAATATTTAGAAAGATTTGCTATTCCAAATGTAATAACGCCTAATGCTGATGGTTATAATGACAAATGGATTTTACCAAATTCATACGCAAATAATGATAATGTAGAGGTTTCCATATTTACCTTGACTGGTGAAAGAGTAATCCAAACTTATAATTATCAAAACGATTGGCCTCAAAACAACATTCCGGTTGTAAACTCTGGTAGCAAGCCAATTTATTTTTATAAAATTACCAAGGACAATAATGTGTTGCGTAAAGGAACCATAACAGTAATAGATTAACCTATGAAAAAAATTACTTTCTTTTTTCTTTTAGTTATTTCTGTTGGGCACCTTAACGCTCAAGAAGACCCTTATGTATCGCTTGAAATTCCAGCTCAAAACATGCTAAAATTTAATAGGTTTATGATAAACCCTACATTTTCGACGGTTAGGGAAAACAAATCCTATATAAATGTGTACCACAGAAATCAATGGATACAGTATGATGACGCTTTCAACACCTATTTATTAAGTTATTCCGGAAGAATTGGCGACCGAACCGGACTTGGTTTAAGTTTATACCATCAAAGTTTTGGTACAATCTCAAATTTTGGGGTGCTTGCTAACTACGCCTATGGAATTCGATTTTCAGAAAACACCGTGTTTACAATGGGCTTCAACTTGTCCTATTATAAAAGTGGTTTTGATCAAAATCAATCGGTAACAACAACGCCAGATCCAAGATTGGCTGAACTCGAAGGAAATTCCTTACTAGGTGTCCAACCTGGGTTTAATCTTGCCATCGGGAATTTTGATGTTGGGTTTTATGCTGAAAATTTATTTGATTATAACCTTAAAACTAGCAAATCATTGACAAGTTTTTCAGAAAAGACCTTTTCTGGCCATTTACAATATACTAAACAACTTAAAAATAGTGATGGTTTGCTTCAAGATGGAAGGCTTATGGTTTTGGCACGCGCCAGAAAGCAACCAGAAATAGACGTTAATTTAAGTGGTAGCTTAATTCTAGATCTTCCAAGATTAGGTTGGGTTCAAGGAGGTTATGACGATTACTATGGTGCTTCAGTTGGTGTTGGATTTAATCTAAACAAACGAATTTCTCTAGGATATACATATGAAAGAGGATTAAATAGTGCTACGGAAAATCTTGGGCCAACTCACGAAATTTCATTTGCCTATTCGTTTGAACCAAATCTTACGGATGCAATGGTTATGATGGACGACAACTATGATTCCATTGAAACTTTAGAGGATGCATTGGTGGATCAAAATTCTGAAGAAAAATCAGACAGCAAAGTGACCGCACTCACTAAAGAAAAAGAAACTATTGATAACAAAACACCTACAAATACTCCCGTAAACCCAAATGAATACAAGGCTTTCAATAAAAAGCAAAGGCCTATCCTTTTGGCTAAGGATGCCGAAATAGAACGTCTTAAGAAAGAGGTTGAAGAAGCTAATATGCTCATTGATGAGCTGTTATTCACTCAAGACTCTATTGAAAAAGCTAGAGTTGCCGATTTGGAGCGACGTTTTCTTCATTTAATGCAGTTAGTAAAACGCACCTCTGAAGACAATCCTTCACAAAACAACGCAACTCCAATTGACAAAATCGTACTGGAAGAAGAATCTTCTAAAGAAAAAAATGAAGAAAAACTGGCTTTAAATACAAAACCTGAACCTGTTTTAACAAAAAAGGAGGCCGAAAAGGAGTCTGCTTCACAAATTACAACATCAGTAAGTAGCACAAATGCTAAATCAAGTCATGACTTGATCAAAAAAGAAATACAAAAAAACAGCATTAAAAGTGAATCCTTGTTCAACGTAAAAGGTGTTGAAAGTGGTTATTATCTCATTGCAAACGTGTTTGGAACTCAAGAATACCTCAATAAGTTTATGAATAAACTTTCTGGTGACGATATTGATCCGCAGTATTTCGTAAATCCTAACAACAATTGGAATTATGTCTATTTAAAGCGTTATGACACATGGCAAGAAGCTGTCGCTGCCCATAAATCCAAATTTAGCGGTGCTTATATTGACGATATGTGGATTATGAACGTGGATAATGGAGATGGAAATACAGAATATGCCTACAATCAGAACAATAAAGCCGCTCAAACTTTATCTAAACACAATAGGGTTTCTGAACAGCGCAAAACACCTTTTAAAGAAGTTACAATAGACCAACCTGTTGAAAACGATGGTGTAAACGCTGTCATATCTAAAAACCTGAACAACAATGCCTTACAAACTAAAAGCATTGCTGCGACTTCAAAAAAGGAAAGTGATGAGCTTTACAAAAAAGAGCTTAAGAAAAATAATATTAGAAGCGCCACGATTAGTAATATAAATGGTGTAAAAAGTGGTTATTACCTAATTACCAATGTTTTTGGAACAGAGCGATACTTTAACAAATTTGTTAAAGAATTAACCAACAAGGGCGTGCCCGCAAATCACTTCCTAAATCAAAAAAACAACTGGAAATATGTCTATTTACAGCGTTTCGACAGGTGGCAAGAAGCCATAAGCGCCCATAAATCAAAATTTAATGGGGTTTATCATGATGATATGTGGATTATGAATGTAGATAATGGAGACACAAATGAAAACTTTAATAATTCGGTATCGCAAATGAATAACAACGATTCTGGATCGGGTTTAAATTCTGAAAGCAGTACCTACATAACTTTGTCAAATAAAAACGCAAGAGCCCCAAAAGTTGTTACTGATAAGATACATTCTATAGAACCCGGCTATTATATTGTTGCCAACGTATTTTCTGAATCTGAAAATGCAGATGCATTTATTAATTATTTGAAAAACAAAGGTTTAGATCCAAAATACTTTTTGAATCCTAAAAATAATTATCGCTATGTGTACCTAAAAAAAACAGAGACTTGGAATGCTGCTTTGCAGTTATATCATTCAAATCTAGAGCGCCAATATTATGAAGATATGTGGATAATGAACGTATTAGAGCCCTGACCATCATGACAACAACCTACTTACATACCGCCCAAAAGCATTTGCTTGTATTGCTTATTTTAATTTGCGCTTCGTTTTCAGTAAAAGCACAAATAAAAGAAGCATTTGAAGTTAGATATCAGAACAATATTAGAGGAGATCTTCTATTTATTGCCAATAATATTGTGAACAGAAACACTGTAGATCACGGAATAAATACCCACAGCTACTGTGATCCTGCCTTGAGCGATAGTGAATTACCAAATACCGAATACAACACCTTAGGTAGCACGTCTCTCTATAATGATTGTTTATACATGGAGTATATCGATATTGATGGAGATGCTTCAACCTTTAGTTCGAGTAGTGCATCATTGACAATACCTGACATTTCCTGCTCTAGAGTGCGGTATGCTGGACTATATTGGGCTGCAAACTATCAATATAATGTTGGGGATGATAGTTCCAGTGGACGAAATTCAGATTTTAATCAAGTTAAATTTAGGGTACCAGGCGGCAGCTATGTTGATATTACTGCTGATGATGTTATTTATGACGGGTTTGGAGATGTCGATTTTGGAGCCACAAGTCCATACGCTTGCTATGCTGATGTAACTGATTTGGTCACGGCTTTGGCAAACCCTGAAGGCAATTACTTTGTAGGTAATATAAGAGCTAGTGAGGGTTATGTTGATAGTGGGGTTTCTGGTGGCTGGACCATGGTTGTGGTTTTTGAAAACCCATCTTATCCGGGAAAATATATAACATCATTTGATGGTTTTGCTGGTATTGCTGCTGGAAATACAACCGATATTGACTACAATGGGTTTATTACGCTTCCCGCACCTTTTCCTGTAAGAGCAAAGTTTTTATCTGCCACACTAGAAGGAGACAACCGAATTACTGGAGACCAATTATCCATTAGAGCTAATAGCAACGCTACGTTTACCAATTTAGGAACCAATAGTGCAGCCTTGCCTAATTTTAGTAATAACTTTTTTGACAGTAACATCACATTTAACCACACCATACAAACTAACCGTAACCCAAATAGTGTTAATACGCTTGGTTTTGACGTCGATCAATTTGATATACAAAATCCTTTTAATTCGGTAATTCCTAATGATGAAACGGGTGCTACATTGCGAGCGAGCAGTACAGGCGACCAATATTTTGTGTTCTTAAATGCGCTTGATGTTGAAATTATTGAGCCAAAAATAATTTTGTATAAAAACGTTGAAGATTTAGCTGGAAATGATATTGCCAACCAGAATGTAACTTTAGGACAACAGATCGAATATGTGCTAAATTTTGAAAATATTGGTAACGATGACGCCACAAACTACACGATTAGAGATGTTTTTCCCAACAATACCATTTTCATTGAAAGCTTATTACAGTTGCCTGCGGGTGTAACTTATGTTTATGATCCTGTTTTACATCAAATCACGCTTACCATACCAGATTATTTGGTTGAAGCTGGAGATCCATTGGCCGAAATTCGTATTAGAATGCAAATTGTTGAAACCTGTAGCGATTTACGAGATGCCTGTTCAAATATTATTCAAAACTTAGCGTATTCCACCTATCGTGGGGTTTTAAATTCAAATCAAATTACTGATGATCCAAGTTTGTCTGACTTTGATGTTTGTGGTTTTGGAGTGCCTGGCTCAACCAACTTTTTAATTGGTTTAGATGAATGTGACTTCGTACAAACCGTGGCCTTGTGCGGTAGCGGTGCGCAAATCACCGCTGGAAGTGGCTATGATACGTATGTTTGGCGCGATAGTTCTGGCAATATTATAGGAAATACCCAAACTATTACTGTGGCCTCTGCTGGAACCTACATTGTAACAAAAAGCGGTTCGGCGCCATGTCAAAGTTTTGATGAAACTGTTGTGGTAACTAACTTTTCTGATACCACCACAAATCCAGTTATTCCTTATGCAGATGAAGTTGTTATTTGTCCAAATGACGGCGACGAACTTCCTAAAATATTCTTATGCGGTGTTAATGACAGCAGATTTATAGATACCGATATTACAAATGCACAAAGCATTGAATGGCAAGTGCTTGATGAAAACAGCTGTTCTCCAATTGGAAATGACGATTGTGCAAATAAAGATAGTACATGTAGTTGGACTACGCTTTCAACACTAGACAGTTTTGATGCTACAACCGCAGGACAATACCGTATTGTGGTGTATTACCAAAATGGCTGTTTTAGTCGTTTTTACTTTAATGTCTATGAAAACTTACTTGATCCCGGTTACCAAAAAAAGGATATAATCTGTAATTCTCCAGGGGAGATTTTAATTACAAACGTACCAACTGGTTATGAGTTCCAGTTAGTAAATCAACTGACTGGAGCTGTTTTGGTTGATTACCAAACAAGCTCATTTTTCACCATTCCAAATGCTGGAATATATACAGTAAATATCCGACAAATCAATGTTGGTGCTGGTGCTTGTCAATTTTCAATTCCAGACATAGGTATTCGCGAACGTAATTTTCAAATGAATACTATTGTGACCAATCAATCTTGTAATACTTTAGGAAGCATTCGTGTACAAGGTTTAGATGTCCTTCCACAATACTATTATGAAATTAGTAGAAATGGAACAACCATAGACACTTATGGTCCTACCAACAATAATGACTATACCTTTACAAATCTATCCGCAGGAATTTACGATGTTACCTTACGAACTGATGATGGTTGTATATTAACTAGACAAGTCGAGATTTTAAACGATTCGAACCTCGCTTTGACGGCAAGGGTTTCGCAACATATTACCTGTAGAGAGGGTAATATTTTAGTGAATCCATCAGGGGGTAAACCTCCTTACCAATTCGCTATTTGGACCTACAATGGGGCAATTTTTCATCCAGGTGTTACCAATGTTAGTGATTTGCCTGCTTCTGCATTTCAAACAAGTACAATTTTTGACATTTGGGATCCAGGAGATTATGTTTTTGTTGTAGTAGATCGATTTAATTGTTTTGCTTTTTCAAATGAAGTAACCATAATTTTAGAGCCTGCTGTAGAATACTCAATATCCTCAACCGATGAAACATGCTTTGGGGCCAATGATGGCTCTATAACCATTAGTGTTACTGATGGTAAGGGCTATAATGTTGATTTTAGTATTGACGGTGGAAACACTTACAGAAGCCCTAATACATTTACGAATTTACCTCCTGGTACTTACACTGTAATTATTAGAGCCACAAAAGCAGGTTATGTATGCCCTTATCCTGAAACCATTACTATAGCGCCTGCCCCAGAATTATTTGGCGATGCAGAAATCACACAGCCATACACCTGTCTTAATGATGGAGAAATACAAGTCATATCTGGATCTGTTTCAGGAGGAACTCCCCCCTATGAATACAGTATTGACGGTATAAACTTTTCAACGAATACGGTATTCGGCGGATTAACAAATGGCACATACACTGTTACTGTTCGTGATGCTAATGGGTGTACAATTGTTACTGACCCTATGACTTTGGATCCGCTAAATCAACCAACTGATTTAACATTCAGCGCAACACCTTTAACCTGCCCTGCATTAACATCGGACATTACGGTTAACGTCGTTGGAGGAAACACCCCTTTTGTTTATGAAATTATTGCGCCAGCAGCTAATGCTGTTAATAATGGGAGTAGTAATGTCTTTACTAATTTAGGTCCCGGTACCTATACCTTTTTAGTAACTGATGATAAAGGTTGTAATATCACCGAAAATTATACCATAAATACGATTCCTCAAATTCAGGTTAATGGCCAGCTAATAAGCAACATTACCTGTTTTGGAGATAATAACGGAGCACTAAATTTTGCTGTTTCAGGCTTTGTGTCAACATATACTTATACCATACAAAATTCATCTAGCACAGTCATAAACAGCGGTACAAATGTGAATGCATCTACGATTCCATTAAACAGCTTAAGTGCAGATACGTATACTATAAACGTCACCGATGATACAACCAATTGTACAGACACCGCTGTTGTTAGTGTTAGTGAGCCACCAAGTGCATTGGATTTCAGCTTTACAGCTACACTAATAGACTGTAATAGTCTTGCCCGTATAGTAGTAAATGCAACTGGAGGATGGGGCAATTATACCTATCAATTGGAAAATGCGACCACATCAACTATTGTTCGCCCCTACCAAACAAGCAATGTTTTTGACAATTTAAATGCTGGGGATTACAACATATATGTTCAAGATGCTAATGGGTGTGTTGTTGCAAAACCACACACGATAGATCCTGCCATTAATCCGTCAGTAACAATTGCGGCCAATTCAGTTTGTCTTGATGGTTCAATTATCACAATTACTGCTACGGCAAGTGGTGTGGCTCCGCTCCAGTATAGTTTAAATGGAAGCGCATATCAAACCTCTAATGTCTTCAACATTACAACATCTGGAAACTATACAGTAACAGTTTCAGATGCTAATGGATGTATGGCAACTTCTAATACGATTTCAATTGCAAACCAAATTAGTGCTACTGCTCAACTGGTTAAAGATTTAGACTGTTCTGCCTCTCCAGATGCAGAAATGAATGTAACAGTTAACGGTGGGACCTCGCCTTTTACATATGAAGTGTCATTTAATGGAGGCGCATTTACAACCGTGACTTTGCCTTACTTCACATCTGCTTCTGGCAATTACCAGTTTCAGGTGACAGATGCTGAAGGGTGTCAAGCCTTAACCAATGTTATTACAATCAACCCTATAACAAATCCTTCAGCTACCGCAACTGCAACAAACGTGCAATGTAATGGGGACGCAAATGGCGTTGTAAATATAACCATAGATACAAATTTCGGAACACCTCCGTATCAAGTAAGTTTCAATGGAGGACCTTATAGCTCACAAACTACATACGGAAACCTGACTGCTGGGTCTTACAATTATACAATCAGAGACAGTAAGCTGTGTACATTTACAGATACTGTTAACATAACTGAGCCTAACGCGTTAATAGCATCGTTAACTGCCAATCCAACCACATGTGATGCAACCGGAACGGTTAGTGGATCTATAGATGTTACCTTAACAGGAACGGGGACAGCGCCTTACAATTATTTTTTATATGATAGTAGCAATGCCTTAATTGATAGTTTTGGCACAACCTCCGCCACATCACATTCGTTTATAAATTTAAGTTATGGGTATTATTACGTGGTTATTATTGACGGAAATAATTGTGAATATCGTTCTCCAAGAACACAAGTCGAATCGCCTCCGTTTTTAAATTTAACAGGGCAAGTAATAGCTTCTGATTGTATTTCGGGAGGAACCATGGAAATTACTGTAACCGGTGGAACGGCGCCATATACATTTAGCATCTACGGCTCAGGAACGCCTCCAACTACTGTTATTGGTAATGTGGCAACCTTTACTGGCTTGACTCCTGGTTTAACTTATATTTTTGAGGTTATAGATGCTGTTGGATGTACGGCATATTTGGACAATCAATTTGTTGCAAGTCCATCTGCTATTACGGTAACTTTGGATACTACCACAAATGTAGATTGTAATGGTGCAAATAACGGAAGTATTGACTTCACCGTTAGCGGATACGACGCCACCGTTACCGATATAAATTACGATGTATTGTATGCTTCAAACAATACTATTGTAGCTGGTTTTAGCGGGATGTTAACCGGTCCTTTAGGCGGTCCTGTTTCTGGAACAGTAACCGGTTTGCCTCCTGGTGATTATGTTTTATTAGTAGAAGAAAATACGGGCACAACGTGTTCTGCAACGGTTTCATTAACTATTACAGAGCCTATACAGGTTTTAGGATTGGTTGAAGTTTCAAATACGAATGCTAATTGTAATTCTGGGGCGCAAGTGGTCGTTAACGCGTTTGGTGGAACGCCACCATATATCTTTGCTTTTGTTGAAGATGGCGTTGTTCCTGTTATTGGAGATTACTCGAGTACTAATCTTGCGTCTTTGGATCCGTCTATCAATACAAATTGGGATGTATACGTTCAAGACGCTAATGGCTGTGAAACATTTATTGATGTTACCATTGCTGCCGACACTACGCCTTCATTAACACTGCCTCCATTTGCAGATGATCAGTGTAGTTCGAATGGCACATCATATACCTTTACTGTAACACCTGGTGCTGGTTTGATTACGCCTGTAAGCTATAGTATTGGTAATGGTTACCAATCTAGCCCAACATTTACGGTTTCGGCACCTGGTACATATACCGTAACTATTCGTGATGGTAATGGCTGTACTGCTCAAGACACTATTGACATTTATCCACCATTAAGCGTTCTTGCAACTGTCACTGCCCAGCCTTCTTGTATTGACAATGACGGAATAATTACTGTTAATCCTTCTGGAGGAAGCGGAAGCTACACTTTTGTGCTTCTTGATAGTTCTATGAACCCGACGCCTTATGTGATTTCAGGAAGTGACTTTACTGGTCTTCCATCAGGAGATTATTTTGTTGAAGTTACCGATACTATTAGTTCGTGTGCTGCACAAGTTCCCATTTCTTTGGAGTTGGCAAGACCCGTGGTCTTTACATTAAATACCCAAGATGTGTCCTGTAACGCAGGTGGAGATGGTTACATTGAAGTGCTTTTAGATGCTTCAAACGATAACCCTCCGTATACCTATATGTTAGATGATGGCTCAACAACCATTACTCAAAATAGTCCTTTATTCAACAACCTTTCAGCTGGGAATTATACTATAACTGTAACTTCAGGGAGAAACTGTGTGAGTTCACAATTTATCACGATTGTGGATCCAACAGCTGTTAGCGCTACAGCCACTGTAACACCGTTTTCATGTGCGGCTGACAATAGTGTAAATACTGCAACCCTAACCATAAATGCAAGCGATGGTACTCCTAGTTATTTGTATAGCATTGATAGTGTTAACTATTTTACATCGAACACTTTTGACATTATCGATACAGGGTTGGATCAAACTATAACTTACACGGTGAGGGATTCAAATAATTGTGAGTTTAGTGGTGTGGTTACTATTAGTACTTTAATTCCTATAACTACTAGTATTACAGTTGATACCTCAATTAGTTGTGCGGGTGGTGAGGTTATCACTATTACCGCAAGTGGCGGTAGTGGAGATTTCACTTTTGAGGTTTTACCAGTTGGAAGTCAAGCTGCTCAAACAGGAACTTCCGCTACATTTACTTTGCCGCTAATCAGTGATTACACTATTAGGGTTACTGACAATACAACAGGTTGTTATGTTGATGCTAATCACACTGTTAACCCATATCCGTTGATTGATATTGTTGCCAGTGTAACTGCTCCGGTAAATTGTTTCGGGGATACAACTGGGGAAATTACTGTGAGTATCGCAAACTATTCTGGTCCATATACTTATGAACTCATTGATTCTAGTGGAGCAACAGCAAGTTCTGGATCTGGAGATACCTCAACAGCACTTGTAATCACTAATGTGCCTGCTGGAATTTATACTGTGAATATCACTCAAACAAATTCACCCTTCTGCGTAGAAAGCTCTAATGCAGTAACCATAACTTCTCCTGATAGTGCGGTTATTGTGTCATTAAACACCACTGCCGAGGTTACCTGTAATAATGATGGCGGGGCATTAACGGCTATTGGTTCTGGTGGTACAATACCTTACGTTTACGAATTGGTAAATACGACAACATCACAAACTATTCAATCGTTTGGTAGTAATAATAGCTTTGAAAACCTTCCTTCGGGAGACTATTTAGTTACCATTCGTGATGCTAACGGATGTACATCAACAGCTAACGCAACCTTAACGCAACCAATACCTATTTCGGCATCAATTAGTGCAACGCCAACAAGCCTGTTGTGTTATGGCGACACTAATGCAAGTGTTTCAGCTATAAATATTACAGGAGGGCAAGGGGTTTACCAATATATATTAAACTATGTTGACGGATCTACAGCTGGGCCACAGCAAAGTAATGTGTTCAATAACTTGGGCGCCGGAACCTATAGTATTACTGTAACAGACGGATTGAACTGTGATTTCACAACGCCTACTGTAACTATTACTGAACCAACGCCTATAGTTCCAAGTTTAATTCAATTAAGTGGATTGACATGTACTACAGATGGCTCATTACAATTATCTGCCACAGGAGGAACGCCACCATACCAATATAGTACTGACGGTATTAATTATATAGGAAGTTTTAATGCTTCGGTAACAATATCACCAGTGAGTCAAGGCGCATACCAATATTATGTAAGGGACGCCAATGGTTGTGAGGCCGGTATATCTAATCAAGTAACCATTGATCCTGTTGACCCATTAACAATCAATGTTGACCTAACAAATGCGGTTATCAACTGTACAGGAGACGCTACTGCGGTAATTATTGCATCTGCATCTGGTGGATTAGGTAACTATACTTATGAATTACTTGATAGCCCAACCGCTATTACGCCTTTACAAGGCCCTCAAACCACAGGTACATTTACAGATTACCCTGCGGGAACTTATTATATTCGTGTGGTTAGCGGTGACTGTTTAGAGGTGTCTGCTCCAATTACAATTATAGACCCAGAGCCTTTGGTTATCGATTCACAATCCGTTACCAATGTAAGTTGTTTGGGACAAGATGACGGAACAATTACCGTTGAGGCTAGTGGAGGAAATGGTGTTATTAAATATGCTATTACACCTAACTTAGATCAATTTGATACTGTAAACACGTTTACCGATTTGGCGCCAGGTAGCTATGAGGTAATTGTTCAAGATGAAAACGGATGTTATATTGATTTACTGTTTGATATTATTGAACCAACGCCGCTGAATGCTTCTGCAATTACCATATTATCTGAAACTTGTGCAGGTGACAACGACGCTTTCATTGAGGTGGAAGTAACAGGTGGTACAGCTCCGTATTTTACGAGTCTGAATACTCAAGATGACAATAACTTTGTTCAAGATCAATTTGCGTTTAGCAATTTGCCAGGAGGACAAACCCATGTGATTTTTGTACGAGATAGCGGTGGTTGTGATGCTTATGTAATTGTTGATGTTCCAGCCGCAGCAAATGTTGATGCCGTGCTTGAGATAGAGAATCTTTGTGTTAATAACAGTTCCACAAACTCGGTTACAGTCATTTTAGATGACTCAAATTTAACTGGTGTTACCTATGCCTTAGATAATGGTACTCCACAATTACAAAACGTGTTTAATGATCTCATTTCGGGTGATCATTTTATTGAGGTCATACACACTAGCGGTTGTAGTAAAATTTACGATTTTACTATTCAAGCATATGAGCCTCTCGTGCTTACTTTAGCAGAAACAAATATTAATGAAATCACTGCCATTGCAACTGGTGGAGCAGGAGATTATGAGTTCTTTTTCAATAATATTTCAACTGGAAGCAATAATGTTTATCGCATTAGTCAAACAGGAACTTATAATGTTCGCGTTGTTGATGCTTTAGGTTGTGAAGCCGTTGCAAGTATTTACGTTGAATTTGTAGATATTTGTATTCCAAATTTCTTTACTCCTGATGGTGATGGTAATAATGATACTTGGGCGCCCTGTAATGCTTATGGATTTCCGAATGTTATAACCAAAATATATGATAGATATGGTAGGATAGTAGCGCGATTAAGTAAAGTTGAGTCGTGGGATGGCCGTTATAACGGTAATGAGCTGCCAACTGGAGATTACTGGTATGTTATAACCTTAAACCAAAATAATGACCGTAGAGAGTTTGTAGGGCACTTTACTTTATACAGATAAACTTAACCGAACATGAAAAAGTATTTAATTATTCTATGTATTGCTTTAGGTTTCGGGGCTTCTGCCCAAGAAGTTTATCTGCCCACGCACACCCAATATTTGGCCGACAATCCATTTGTGATTGCGCCGACATATGCAGGTATTGGGGACTACATTAAGATACGGTTAAATGGTTTAACCCAATGGGTAGATATTAAAGACGCTCCAGACACACAATCGTTAGTGGCCGATACTCGACTTGGTCAAAGATCAGGTGTTGGTGTATTATTTTACAATGACAAAAATGGTAATACGCGGCAGCAAGGAGCGCGATTATCTTTTGCTCACCATTTAATGCTAAACAAGCGAAATGACAAGTTCCTTTCTTTTGGAATTTCTTATAATTACAACTATTTCAGACTTGATATTGAAAATTTTGATCCTACCATTCCTGATCCTTCTATTGTTGATGACAGGGCGCTGGGTAACCACAATTTCGATATTGGTGTACTGTACAGAAAAGATGCGTTTTATTTCAGTTTTACCGCTGCCAATATATTGAATAAAGATGCTAAAAACTTTAGTATAGAAGAACCCAATCGTTTAAGACAATATATGCTCTATACGGGTTATGTCTATAAAAACCCTCGGAATAAAAACATAGAAATAGAGCCATCAATGCATTTTCAATTATTCGAAAGTGATGGCCGATCGGTCACCGATTTAAGTATAAAATACAGAAAGATCCTCAGAAACGATGATTATTTCTGGTTTGGGCTCTCCTATCGTTTTTTAAACGATCAGTTCTTAAAACCATTAAATGTGGGGCCTATGTTCGGAATCTTGAAGTCTAAAGTATATTTTGCTTATTCCTATCAGGTTATTGCCAACGATCTTATTAATTACAATTCAGGAACCCACATGATTACCGTTGGATTTGATTTATTCCAAGGCATTAGTAATTGTCCTTGTACAAAATAATCTAAAACTATTAATATCTTTGAAGCCTAAAATCAATGGCTTTGGGAATTATAAAAGTTGAAAATATACGGGTTTTTGCCCATCACGGTTGTTTAAAGGAAGAAACAAAAATAGGCAGTGATTACAGGGTTGACCTAGAAGTAAAAGCAAATTTACAGCAATCGGCAAAGTCTGATTTATTAAGAGACACGGTTGATTATGTGCTTTTAAATAAAATTGTAAGGGAAGAAATGCTCAAACCTACACATTTGCTAGAAACCGTAGCAAAACGTATATTACTACGTGTTTTCGAAGAAAGTGCTTTGGTAGTTGAAGCAACGGTTTGGGTGAGTAAGCTAAATCCGCCTATTGGTGGTGACGTTGAAAAAGTTACCGTTATAATGACCGAAAGGAGAAAAAACAAATTGTAAATGGTGTAGAACATATATTTTTTTTACATTTGCTCTCCTGTAAATGGCATCATGGCCGAGTGGCTAGGCAGAGGTCTGCAAAACCTTCTACAGCGGTTCGAATCCGCTTGATGCCTCAAAACCTTCAAGTTAACTTGAAGGTTTTTTTTATTGCTTTTTAATAAGAAATGACCCCGTTACTAATTGGGCTTAATCTGTTCTAGTTTTTCCTTGATTCTTTCCTTTTCCTTTGGAAAAAAACCTTGTACTAACAGTAAAATACCAAAGCCAAAAATGGTTAGCGCAATAATCTTCTTGGTTTTGAAGATTCGTCGTGGTGTAAGCTTGCTTTTTAAGGTTTTTGCAACCACAATCTTGATCAAATCCACTAAAAAATAAACAATCAATATGGTTGATAGAAAGGTAATTACGCCTTCTTGAGAGCTAGTGATTGAATTGGCAATAATTATAAAACCAAGCCAACCCAACAATACGCCAATATTTATGAAATTTAAGAGAAAGCCTTTTAAAAACAGTTTTCCGTAGTTCTTTTTAAATTCAATCCTATGGTATTCTTTAGCTATAGATCTAAACGATTTTGAAGTTTTTATGAAGGAAATTAATCCGTACACCGCCAACAACACACCGCCAAAGATTAAAAAATTAGGGTCATCCTTAATTTTATCGATAAGCTTATTAGTACTATAAAATGCTACCACGATAAAAAGAATATCCGCCAGAATTACCCCTAGATCGAATATTAATGCACTTTTAAAACCTTTGGTGGCGCTGGTTTCGAGCAGCACAAAAAATACTGGCCCAATGGTAAAGGCAAGTATAATACCAAACGGAATGGCTGCTAAAACATTATCAAACATAAAAGGGGTTTATGACACAAATTTAGGAAAACTCGATGAATTTAATTCATCCGCTTTACGCGTCCTCCTAACGCAGTGTTTTCATTTATAATATCTGGATCACCATAGACATAAACGTCACCACCTACTCTAATTTTTGCATCTACTTGTTTTGAAGCATTAACGTAAGCCTCACCAGCTGCCATTATACTTACTTCGGTTTGTTCGGTGATAAGATGTTCTGCCTTGTAAATTCCTCCAGTATTTAAGGTTGCCTTTTGCTTTTTAGAGTTTCCTTTTAATTCGATACTCCCGCCGGTGGTAGCTTTAACCTCTAAAATAGATGTTTTTACTTTTGCTTGTACAATTCCGCCTTCTTGAGCTTTAACCTCTAAAT
Organism: Flavobacteriaceae bacterium MAR_2010_72; assembly: GCA_003550275.1. Classification (GTDB taxonomy): domain Bacteria; phylum Bacteroidota; class Bacteroidia; order Flavobacteriales; family Flavobacteriaceae; genus Geojedonia. Next base: position 3,359,137 of record QXCW01000002.1, on the reverse strand, counting down.
CAAATTGCTCTATAGGGTCATCTGAATAAATATAAGCACCTTCATTGGCATCAAGTATATCCACATGAGTGTAATATAAAGTAACTTTGGTCTTGTTGCCGTCAAAACTCTCCTCAATATTCATTCTAATTTTAAGGACTCCATTTTTGTTGACAATGACAACATCCTTAGCATTTCTACCTGTAATACTCACTTTATTCTCGATAGATTTAATGAGTTGTACCTCAATTAAATCATACGCTTTAAGTTCTTTAAATTCACCTACTGTTTTTTCTATAGGACCTTGTGCACCCAAAATACCCGAAACAAATGCGAGTGCGATAACTAATGTTCTCATGATTTAAAAATTTTTATGATTGAATCAAAAATTATTCCTCTTTTTTACCGATTAAGTTAAAATCGAGATGCTTCTTAACCAAATCAGCATTTTTTACCTTTACAACAACTTCGTCTCCAAGTTGATACATGGTTTTAGTGTTTTTTCCAACCATGGCGTATTGTTCATTGTCAAACACATAGTGGTCATCTGTCATGTCGCGCACACTTACCATGCCTTCACATTTATTGGTAATAATTTCAATATAGATGCCCCAATCAGTGACTCCTGAAATTACACCTACAAACTCTTCATCATTGTGGTCTTGCATAAATTTAATTTGCATGTACTTAATAGAGTCTCGTTCTGCCTTTGTGGCTAGATTTTCCATATTGCTTGAATGTGCGCATTTATCTTCATAAATAGTTTCGTTTGCTGATTTACCGCCATCTAAATAATGCTGCAGTAAACGATGCGCCATGACATCTGGATAACGACGAATTGGTGATGTAAAATGACTGTAATAGTCAAATGCCAAACCATAATGACCAATGTTTTGGGTAGTGTATTCGGCCTTGCTCATGCTGCGAATGGTCAAGGTATCCACAAGGTTTTGTTCCTTTTTGCCATTAACTTCTTTTAATAAGTAATTTAAAGAGCTGGTTGTGGATTTCCTGTCCTTTAGATCGAGTTTATAGCCAAAACGCCCAACAATATTCTGTAAAGCAGCTAATTTGGCGTCATCTGGTTCATCGTGTACTCGGTATACAAAAGTCTTTTTAGGTGACTGTTTTCCTATAAATTCAGCTACTTTTTTATTGGCCAATAGCATAAATTCTTCGATCAACTTATTTGCATCCTTGCTGGTTTTAAAAAAAACACCTACGGGGTCATTATCAGAATTTAAATCAAATTTAACTTCAACTTTATCAAATGAAAGCGCTCCGCTTTTCATGCGTTCGCGTCGCATAAATTTAGCAAGTTCATCTAATTTTAATATGGCATCTGCAATAGGTTGAGGCGTTTGATACTCATTGCCTTTAAGTGAAACTTCTTGTGGAATGGTATTCGTTTTAGACTCAATAATAGCCTGTGCTTCTTCATAAGCAAACCGAGCATCACTATAAGTTACTGTACGTCCAAACCATTGGTTTTTAACTTCGACCTTGTCATTAATCTCAAAAACAGCTGAAAAGGTATATTTTTCTTCATTGGGTCGCAATGAACAAGCGTTGTTTGATAAAATTTCTGGTAACATCGGAACTACCCTATCTACCAAATATACCGATGTTGCTCTATTATAGGCTTCGTCGTCTAAAACCGTTCCTTCTTGAACGTAATGGGATACGTCAGCAATATGAATCCCAATTTCATAAAGCCCATTTTTTAAAACTCTAAAGGAAAGCGCATCATCAAAATCCTTTGCGTCCTTGGGATCTATTGTAAAGGTCAACACATTTCGCATATCACGACGCTTTTTAATTTCTTCAAGCGTTATGGATGTGTCCAGTTTATTTGCATAATCTTCCACATCATGAGGAAATTCATATGGAAGTCCGTATTCGGCCAGAATGGAGTGAATTTCAGTGTTATGCTCTCCTGGTTTACCTAAAACTTTAAGCACTTTTCCACTCGGAGAATCGGCTTTTTCTGGCCAATCTTCTAAAGAAACCAATACTTTATCGCCTTCTTCGGCTTTATTGATTTTGTTAATTGGTACAAAAATATCTTTGTGCATTTTTGTGCTATCGGCAACTACAAACGCATAGTTTTTATGTATTTGTATAGTGCCTACATATTCGCTTTTCGCGCGTTTGATCACTTGAGTAATTTCACCTTCCAGTTTTCCTCTTTTTCGGCGCTTATAGGCGTAGAATTCTACTTCATCTCCATCTAAAGCTCGATTGATATTATTAGATGCAACAAAAACGTCTTCATCAAAATCATCAGAAATGATGTAGCCCGATCCTCTGGCTGAAAGATCAAGAATTCCTAAATGGTATTCTGTATTTACTAAGGCTTTAAATTTACCGCGCCCTACTTCTTCTATTTCCTTTTTTGCTTTGAGTTGCTGAAGTTTTTTTATGATTTGATTTCTGCTGCTAGCATCATTTACATCAAGGATGGAAGCAATTTGCTTATAGTTAAAAGTCTTGTTTCTTTCTTTTTTTAAAATACTTAAGATTGTATTTGTGAGATTTGAAATCTTGTTGTTTGATTTCCTTCTTTTCTTTCTAGTCATGTATATATTTAATCATTTATTCTACTTAATTGAATTGATTTCTGTATTCGGGCGAATACGTTTCTATTTTGAAGTGTCAATTATCATTATGAATTCTTTTAAATCAATTCATTAAGATTGTTACAAAACTACGTTTTAAATATTAATTTAAGATTTAGTTAGTATTAATTTAAGAAAAAAGGCTCACATCTTCATGTAAGCCTTTTAATTTTTATTAGTGTATGTTTTTATTTTATAACTATTTTTTTGGACGCTTTACCTGTTTCAGTGATGACTTCTAAATGGTAAATTCCTGAAGCAAGATCTGATGTATTAATATATTTTTCATTAGTTGATACTAATAATTGCCCTACTTGATTATATAGATTAATGTTTCTTAAAACTTCAGAATCATTCATTTTAACCGTAACCCTTGTAGTTGCTGGGTTAGGATAAACGGTAAAATTACTTATTTCAAACTGTTTAGTAGATAACACCGAATTTAAATCATATACCCTTACTTGACCAGAATTACTACCATTTCCATCATTATTTGGAGCTCCTATTGCTACTGTAGAACCGTCATACGACATATTTACAGACCATCCAGACCAGTCATTAGCCGCTTCTCCGCCTATACTAACACCTATTTGTGTCCAAACTCCACTTATATATTTATAAACTTTAACAACCCCGGAACTACTTCCATTAATACTATTACTGTATGCACCAACGGCTAAAATAGTTCCATCAGCAGATAAACTAATACCTTGGCCTGACTGATCATTTGCAACTTCACCATCAACATCCTGTCCTATCTGTGTCCAAACACCTAATTGGTTTTCATACACCCTAACATGGCCTGAATTGGTGCCGCTCCCGTCATTATAAGTCGCTGAAATTGCTACAATACTACCGTCATTTGATAAACTAACACTATAACCTGACTGATCTCCTGGATTCTCACCATTGATATTATCTCCTATTTGAACCCATGTACCCGCTTGATTTTCATAGACCTTTACATGGCCAGAATCCTCACCACTATCATCATTATAAGTAGCACCTACCGCTAGGATAGATCCATCTGCTGATAAACTTGTTGACCACCCTGAAAAATCAAAATTAGCTTCTCCTTTAAGATCTTGACCAACCTGTGTCCAAGTACCAGCTTGATTTTCGTAAACTCGTACTCTACCTAAAAATTCTCCTGGTCCACTAAACCCAATAGCACCAATCGCTAAAAAAGAACCATCGTCAGACAAACTTACAGACCATCCAGATAAGGTATAGCTCGCTGAACCATTGATATCTTGTCCTAACTGCGTCCAAGTTCCAGATTGGTTTTGATATACTCTTACATGCCCAGAACCATCTCCTCCTCCGCTATTATTTGTTGCACCAATAGCAACTATAGAACCGTCTGCTGATAAACTAACACTATAACCTGATAAATCTCCTGCTGATTCACCATCAATATCCTGACCTATTTGTGTCCAAGAGCCTGATTGATTTTGAAAAACCCTGACATGGCCTGAATCATTTCCATTACCATCATTAGCATAAGCTCCAACAGCTACAATAGAACCATCTGCAGATAAGCTCACGCTATAACCAAAATAATCATTAACCAATTCACCATCAATATCTTGACCTATTTTTGTTTGACCACACAATAAAATTGGAAATAAAAGGACTAACATTATAAGTTTCATAAAAGTAGGTTTTATAATAACAAACGAAATATACTGATGATTTACTTTATAACGTATTTTTTTTATGTTTTATCGATGAATTTCATATAATTTACATAAAAATAAAGTAATTTCCTACATAAAAGTTATTAACTAATATATTAATATCATTAAATTCTTTTTTAAAAATTAAAAATAAATTGATGATTATAATGGCTTGTTAATAGTTGCAATAACTTTTTCTACTTAAGTTTTGATAATTCAATATTGACATTTTACTAATAGGTAATGAACAGTATGTTATAATATAAAAGATTGATTTACATTAGATTTTAAAATGATATTAACAACTGTTAACATCAAATACCAATAAAATTTATTTGATATTTATTTTGAAAATATGTGTTTATTTATAGCACGTCATTAGCTTATAACTTCTCTAAAAAAAGCAATTAAAAAATTTGTTTATATAAATAAAGATTGCGCTTGTGATTTTTTTCGAATAATAAAAATTTAGTTTTGAGTTTCTCACCAATAGATATTAACAACTAATTAGTATAGTAATTGACAATTGTAATTTGTAATTTTATAACCTTAATAAAAGTAATTGATTTATGAAAATATCTATTGGAAATGACCATGCAGGAACCGAATATAAACAAGCTATTGTAAAACATCTTGAAGCTAAAGGTATCCATATTATAAACCATGGGACCAACACTAGTAATAGTGTTGACTATCCTGATTTTGTACATCCTGTTGCTAATGATGTTGAAAATAACGAAGTTGATTTTGGAATTTTGATTTGTGGAAGCGGTAATGGCGTAAGTATGACCGCAAATAAACATAAAGGTGTTAGAGCCGGATTGTGTTGGACAAAGGAAATAGCTGCTTTAGCAAGACAACATAACAATGCAAATATTTTAAGTATTCCTTCACGATTTACCGCGCTTCAGCAAGCTATAGAAATGGTTGACACTTTTTTAGAAACACCGTTTGAAGGAGGACGCCATCAAAATAGAGTGGATAAAATTCCGTTGCAATGTTAAATGGGACATTCACATCATCATAGCCACATTCCTAAAGATGGTAAGGATAGAAATTTATTCATTTCTATTTTACTTAATATTGTTATAACTACCGCTCAAGTTATTGGTGGTATTATTTCAGGCAGTTTATCCCTATTAAGTGATGCATTACATAATTTTAGTGATGTACTTTCTCTTATTATAAGCTATGTAGCCTCAAAATTAGCTAAACAAAAAGCATCAATTAACAAAACATTCGGGTATAAACGGGCAGAGATTTTAGCTGCATTTATTAATGCTTCAACCTTGGTAATTGTTGCCATACTTTTAATTATTGAAGCCGTAAAACGATTTAGAAATCCACAAGAAATAGAATCTAATTTAGTTATTTGGCTTTCTTTTATTGCTATAATTGGGAATGGATTAAGTGTATTGTTATTAAAAAAGGATTCTGTTAAAAACATCAATATTAGATCAGCCTACCTACACCTTTTAACCGATATGATGGCTAGTGTGGCCGTTTTAATAGGTGGCTTATTAATGAAATTCTATCAGATATTTTGGGTTGACAGCGTGCTTACGTTTTTGATAGCTTTGTATTTAATTTGGGTAGGATATGATTTGCTAAAAACTTCAACACGAGTGTTAATGCTGTTTACACCAGATCACATTGATGTAAAGGAGGTGGTTAGGGCGGTTCATAAACTTCCAAAAGTGAATAGATTGCATCATGTTCATATTTGGGGTTTAAATGATGATGAATTTCATTTAGAAGCGCATCTTGATTTCACTGAAGACATTAGTATAACCGAATTTGATTCTATTTTAAATCAAATAGAACAGATTTTACATGATCAATTTCAAATTAATCATGTTACCATACAACCAGAATTCAATAAACAGGATCCAAAAGAAATTATAGTTCAAGACTGATGTTAGACTTCAAAATAAAAACATTTCAAGATTTAAGCACTCAAGAGCTTTACGATATTTTGCAATTAAGAAGCGAGGTTTTTGTAGTTGAGCAAAACTGTGTTTATCAGGATTTGGATGGTAAAGATCAGAAAGCCCTTCATGTGATGGGCTATAAACAGCAAAAGTTGGTTGCCTACACGAGACTTTTTAATGCAGGCTTATATTTTGATGAAGCCAGTATAGGAAGGGTCATTGTTGCTAAAAACGAACGCCAACATAGTTATGGTTATGATATTATGAAGGCGTCTGTTGAAGCTATTAAAACACATTATAATCAGTCAAGAATTAAACTTTCTGCACAGTGTTATTTAAAACGCTTTTACAATAATTTAGGGTTCAATGAAGTGGGCGAGGAATATTTAGAAGACGGAATTCCTCATGTAGCCATGATAAAAGACTAATTATTCACTTTTTCCTGCATAGGTTATCAATATTTCTACTCGCCTGTCGTATTTAGGCTCGCCTCCAAGAGGAAATTTTCGGCGCATGCCTACATATTTCATACGTCTTGTATCTACACCTTTTTTGGCTAAATAATCATATATAAATTTCGCCCTAGAAACCGATAGGTTTCTTTGGTTTGTAGCACGATCTATAGCGTCTCTACTGTTTTGAGTGCAACACACATGACCTTGAATTGTAAAATAAATATCGGTTCTAGTTAATAAAACCTCGGCTAAATCTTGCAAGGTTTTTTTTGATTCAGGTAAAATTGCACTATACCCTGTTTGAAATAAAATATTGTCTAATTTAATCTTATCACCCGCTTTTAATTCGCCAGCTAAAATGGTTTTAATGTCTTTTTTTTCAGGCTCGACAATTTCACGAGGCGGATTATAAGGCATTACAATTATTTCTACTTTTCTATTTAATCCTCGAACTTTATTGAGATCAGCTTCTTTTACAAGCTTAAGAAGAATTTCCCCTTTTCCATCAACGTTGGTTATTTTAGACTCATCAAATTCATTATTGGAAAAAATTTCCTTGATTGAATTGGCCCGATTTTGTGATAACACCATGTTATAGGAATCGCTGCCACGATCATCCGTAAAGCCATAAATAGCTATTTTTTCGATATCAACACCTTCTAATTGGGAGAAAAACAATAACAATCGGTATTGTTCGGTTGGAGGCACAATGTATTCATCGGTTTCAAAATAAACCTCATGTCGATATTCTGTTATTTGAGCAGAAATCAACTGCGTTATTAAAAGTAAAATAAACGCTAGATTTTTCATTAAGGGGTGCTATTAAGGTTTAAATATAACCCTTTTTATGTAATCATATTTTTGGTTATTCTAATAAGGTAGCATAAGTAACAGGACTTTTTAAAATTTCAAGCCCTTTTTGAATCTCCGGATTGTTGGTGATATAGTATTTATACAGGCCTTCGCGATAAAAATAACGCTTTATGATTTCATCAGAAAGCAAAGCGCTTAATTGGGCTTTATTATCATCAATTGCTCTACTTTTATAAGCATTAATGGCGCTAATCAATGTATTGTATTCCTTATCTACATTGGCAACTATTTTTTCTTGAATAGCAACATTTAAGGCATCATCAAATGCCTTTTCTGTTTTGGTTTCAAAACTAAAATTTCTACTTTTCAAGAAAGTTTTAAAACTATTAAAATCAGTATCACTAAACTTAAATGAAGAGAGATCTTTTACAGCATTGTTATAGTAATATTGTGTTGCATAATCGAATATTAAATTTTCATCTAAAATAGCTTTGGTAATAGCAGTATAAACTGAACTTTCTAATTCTAGATCGGGCTGAATACCCCCACCGTCATAGACATTTCTTCCATTTTTTGTCTTAAATGTGTTGTAGTTTTCTTTTTTAACTCGAGTAGCATTCCCATCTCCATCCCTGTCCCAATAGTCCAACGCCTGAATACATCTACCAGAAGGCGTATAATATCTAGAAATGGTGATTTTCATTTGTGTGCCATAAACTAAAGGTTTTGGACGTTGAACCAAACCTTTTCCAAAGCTTCGTGCACCCACAATTACCGCCCGATCCAAATCCTGCAAGGCCCCAGAGACTATTTCACTTGCAGATGCACTTCGACCATCAATTAGAACCACCAAAGGAATTTGGGTGTCAAGAGGCTCTTTTTGGGTATAGTAAGTCTTGTTGTATTTTTTAACTTTAGATTTTGTGGTCACCACCAATTGATTTTGAGGAACGAAAATATTTACAATGTTTACAGCTTCATGCAATAAACCGCCTGGATTACCTCTTAAATCTAGAATAAGGCGTTGTGCGCCTTCTTTTTTAAGCGAACGGATGGCATTAATAGTTTCTGTTGAAGCTTTCTCATTAAATTGACGCAGCACCACATAGCCTGTTTTGTCATCAACCATCGAAAAATGAGGCACGGCATGAATTTCTACAGATTCACGTTTTACGGCAGTAGTTTCTGTTTTACCTTGACGTTTATAAGTCAAATTAACCGAAGTTCCCGCAGCTCCTTGCAGCAAATTACCCGCATCGTCCTTAAAATCAGCAACGACCACATTTTCAACTTTAATGATTTCGTCACCCGCTTTTAATCCAGCTTTGTCTGCCGGATACCCTTTATAGGGTTCTACAATTACAAGTTTATCCTTTAAAGTTAAAACACTGGCGCCAATGCCAGTATAGTCTCCAGTATTGTTAATACGAGCGGCTTCAATATCTTGCTCGTTCATAAAATTGGTGTATGGATCCAAGTCATTTAACATGCTTTTTATAGCGGTATCCATTAAATCTCCTGGGTTGGTGTCGTCCACATAGTTCATGTTGAGCTCTTTGAACATTGTGGTGAAAATTTCTATTTGCTTCGCCACTTCAAAAAAATCGCTTTTAAAAGCCGATCCTGTCAAAAAAATAGAAATTAATAAAGCAGGAATTACAATGTGTTTTTTAAGTAGTTTTTTCATTTTGAGCTTAATTTTAATCTCGAGAAATTTTCTCAAGAAAGGATGAAAGCACAGTTTTCATTTTTGTGTTTACCGTGTCATAATCTGGTTTGTCTTTACCAATGTACAAAATCATTAACGCATAAGATGTTGTAATGTTGTTAAAATATAGGCGTTTATTAAGCCTGTAGGACTCTCTTAATAGGCGCTTTATACGATTTCGGTGTACGGCACTTTTAAAATTGCGTTTGCTCACAGATACACCCGTCTTAAGTGTAGAGCCATCATCAAAATTAGTTTGAAGATAAACAAGACGCAATGGATATGCTGAAACAGATTTTCCCTCTAGAAACAAGCGCTCTATAAGCTTTTGACTTTTGAGTTTATCTTTTTTTCCGAACGTAAATTTCATACCAGCTCAAAGGTAATGAGGAATTGTAAATTAGATACCATAAATCAAACAATTCAATAGCGTCATATTTAATATGATGGAATTATTCTGACTTATCGATGAGTAGTTTTTTATTGTTTTCTTTATTAACATCAGCCATTAACCCTTTAGGGTCTATTGTTATCGATTTTATCTGTTCTTTTTGAACATCAATTGTAAAGCTATACGAAGGGTATGCCCAAATCCAATCTTTTAACACGAGCGTTTCGTTGGAAAGCGGTTTGTGTCCTCGCATATCACGCAAAGGGATGTAGAGTAATTGTTTGGTTCCATTGGTGAGCTCTATTTCTATATCGAGCGGCATCGGCATGAGGCCATTGCGTTCAAGTACAATTTTTGTTGAATCACCATTTTCACCTATAGAAAGGACGCCATAGTCAATTGTATTTGTGGTTTGAACCCAATTCATAAGATACCAATCCAATTCCAAACCAGAGGTTTTTTCTGCAACCCTAATAAAATCATTCGGACTTGGGTGTTTAAATTTCCATTCTGAAGAGTAATTTTTTAAAGTGTTATCCAAATTAGTTTCACCGATAATGTAGCCCAATTGTGTTAAAAATAAAGCCCCTTTATAATAGGATGCTACTGAATAAGAAATATTATAATTGTAGGCGTCTGAGTGGGTTGTTTGTGCTTGTTCAAAGCCAGATTTCACAATATAATCATAGGCGCTATATGATTTTTCCCATGGATTTGAAGCTGTTTCGTTAAACAATTCATTTAAAGCCTTGTATTCAATATAAGTTGCAAAGCCCTCGTCCATCCAAGGATGTTTGGACTCATTATTGGCTAAAATAAACTGAAACCAAACATGGGCCATTTCATGGGCGATAACACCATAAAACAATCCTTTAAATGACCCTTCTCCATAAACAAATGTACACATGTTGTATTCCATTCCTCCATCACCAGCCTGTATAACTGAATATTGTTGATAAGGGTATGTACCAATAAGACTACTGTAATATTGAATTAATTCAGCGGTTTTTGGTTGTAAGTTTTTCCAATTCTCCAATTTCTTTGAGGACATTGTTTTTTTATACAAAAAGTGTAATAAAGGACCATCTGGAACTTGAAGCGTATCATGACGATAATCAGGATCGGCAGCCCAAGAAAAGTCATGTACATTAGGCGCCTTAAAATGCCAAGTAAGTTTCTTTCCCTTTGGACGATTTACAGGACCTGTTTCATATCCATATCCTATTTCATTGGGATTTTGCAAATACCCAGTTCCTCCTAAAATATAGTCTTTGTCAATTGATATTTTAACATCAAAATCGCCCCAAACCCCATAAAACTCTCTAGCTATATATGGATTGGTGTGCCAGCCCTCGGTATCGTATTCGGCTAATTTAGGATACCATTGTGCCATAGACAAAGCGATGCCTTCTTTATTGTTTCTTCCTGAGCGCCTAATCTGTATGGGTACCTGGGCATTAAAAACCATATCAAAAGTGGTTTGTTCGCCCGGTTTAATAGGCGCCTCAAGTTCAACTTCCAAAATTGTGCCAACGGTTTTATAGTTGAGAACAGCTCCGTTTTGTTTTAGTGAAGTGACATTTATATAACCAATTTCATTAGGTTTTAATTTGGCTATCCTGCTTTCATAAATGGGGATTTCTTTTGTTCCAAGATTGTTAACCATTCTTCTATCTGGGTCTGCGATGGTATGCAAGCGCGCATCCATCTCGCTACCTGGCTGAAAAGCATTTGGATATAAATGGTAAAAAACGCGATTTAAAACATCTGGCGAATTATTAGTGTACACCAATTTTTGTGTCCCATTATATCGATAGGAATTAACATCCATATCAATTTCCATGGTATAATCAACGTGCTGTTGCCAATAACCAGAGTTTTTTGATACAGGATTCAATTCTGAATTTTGAGCATGAAGCCAAAACGACATCACACAAACAAAAGGAACAATAATATTTTTTATGAATTGTAAATTGAACATAAGGAAATTAAATTTTTATAGTTTTGAAGCCATAATCAAGGCATTGTAAGCATTTACAATTTTACCAGATTTTGAAAGTTCATTTAATGGTTTTATGTTATTAGGGCTTCCGCCAACAATGACTTTAGGAGTTAATGTCAACCCAGACGACATGATAATGTGCTTGACTTGTGAAGCCGTTAAATGAGGATATTGTGATCGAATCAAAGCCGCCACTCCCGCCACTCCAGGAGACGCCATAGAAGTACCACTGATACTTTTATATTCATTATTTGGAAAGGTAGAGTAGATGTCTGAACCAGGAGCAAAAACATCGACATTTATTTTCCCGTAGTTAGAATAATCAGCCACCATTTCAGCACCATATTTTGGATTGAGCGCCCCAACCGTTAGATAGTTATCGGATATTTCTGGACCATTATCTATCTGGTCACTTGGATAATTAGGCTTTTGATCCAAATTTAGACTCTCATTTCCAGCACCAGTGACCAGTAATACATCTTTTTTAGCAGCGTAAACTATTGCATCTCGTACCCATTCACTATGCGGTGAATAGTATTTACCAAAACTCATATTTACTACTTTAGCACCATTGTCAGCCGCGTAACGTATAGCCAAGGCCACGTCTTTATCGTACTCGTCACCATTAGAAACGACTCTTAAACTCATGATTTTAACATTGTTGGCGACACCTTTTGCCCCAATGTTATTATCTCGTTCGGCAGCGATAATTCCAGCGACATGAGAACCGTGACTCTCGTCTTCAACAATTGGTTTTACATTGTTATTGCCATAATTGGTGTCGGACAAGTTGTTGATATCGTCATTTGTAGTGCGTCCCTTAAACTCTTTATTTAGGTTATAATTAAGAATTTTATTGAGCTCGTTTAAATCAGATTTTATAGCATCTAAAGCTTCAGCAACCGTTTTTACTCCAAAAGCATATGTTTGTTGAATAATGTAAACGCTTTGTGACATGGCCTGGGTTTTTGGAACGATGGCATCTACCTCTTCTTTAGTATAGTCTTTTTTGCCTAAATGTTTAGAAATTATGTCGTCAGCATTTTTAATAGCCTGATAAATTTGCTCGGATTGGGTCTTAATATTAAGGTTTTCTTGATATTCCCGCTCATATTCCGCTTGAGCTTCTTGATATCTAGGATTTGTAGTTTCTCCACTAGCTAACAACCTCACATATTCGAGCTGTTCCTCGTAGGCATCCCCTAGAAAATTCCAGCCATGAATATCATCTAGATAACCATTTTGATCATCATCTTTTCCATTGTTTGGTATTTCACCAGGATTCGTCCAAACAACATCGTTTAAATCTTCGTGATCAATATCGATTCCGGTATCAATAACAGCCACAATAGTTGTTTGTCCCTTTTTATTTTTTATGATTTCATTGTAAGCCCTGTCAACACTCATGCCCGGTATGGTGTCCTTGGCAAGATCTAAATGTCCCCAAACTTTCAGCTGATCTTCAGATAATTCAGAAACCTTAAGAGGAATATTATCGATATTTTCAATAGGCGTGGAAATAATACCCGCGCTTTTACATGAGGCAAGGGTTATTATAGCAAGACACAGGAAAACAAATGGTTTTAATATAATTTTCATAATAGAATTTGGGGTTATTTGCTGAAAATTTGTTCACAGCTATAGACGTCTTTCAGCCTCACGCCTTTTTCAGTATGTTGAAGGGTGATAATTTCATTATGGGCATCATGCTCTAAAAATAGGTAATAGTTATTATCAGCAGCTAAATTTAAGAAGCGCTCTTTTTCGGTAAGTGTTAACAATGGTCTAGTATCATAACCCATCACAAAAGGGATTGGCAAATGACCAACGGTTGGTAGCAGATCGGCCATAAAGCAAATTGTTTTACCTTGATAGTTTAGCATTGGGATCATTTGTTTGTCAGTATGCCCATTTGCAAAAAACACATCAAATCCCAACCCACTATTCTGTAAAATATCCGTTTTAGGCAGTTCAATAAAATTTAAGCGACCGCTTTCCTCCATTGGTAGAATGTTTTCTTTTAGAAACGATGCTTTCTCTCTATTATTGGGTTCAGTAGCCCATTTCCAGTGACCTTCATTACTCCAAAAGCGGGCATTTTTAAAAGCGGGTTCGTAACCAGTTCGATTTTTGTTCCATTGAATACTTCCTCCGCAATGATCAAAATGTAAATGTGTCATAAACACATCGGTAACATCATCACGATGAAAACCATAACGTTTTAAAGATTTATCGATAGTATCATCACCCCATAAAAAGTAGTATCCAAAAAACTTATCACCTTGTTTATCTCCCATGCCGGTATCAATTAAAATTAACCGATTACCGTCTTCTACCAACAAACACCGAGCCGCTATGTCAATCATATTATTAGCATCAGCAGGGTTGGTTTTTTGCCACAATGATTTAGGGACAACACCAAACATAGCACCGCCATCGAGTTTGAAATTTCCAGAATTAATAGGATATAAGTGCATCACTATGTTTTTAAATGATAAGTGACCCGCAAATTACTAAAAGCAATAAAAACATGATTAAAGGATGTCTTTTATTAGTTGTTTTTTAACATTTAGTAGCTGGACACTCTGAAAACTAAAGTTTGTAAGCGCAAAAAAATTGAATTAAATTTATAAAAAAGACAACCATGAAGAAGATAGTTAAAGCACCATTGAAAATCAAAAAAATGAAATTATTAAGGTTTGGACGCGACTTCAAACCCGACGAAGAAGTTATTTTGAGAGATTATCTGGCGATCGAACGTACGAGATTAGCCAATGAACGTACACTGTTGTCTTACATCAGGTCATCACTATATTTGCTTTTAGGAGGTATAGCGTTTTTTCAGTTGAAGGAATTTCCAAATTTCCAATACCTAGGAATACTATCTTTAGTGTTTAGTAGTATATTTTTTGTGATAGGCGTATACCGTTTTATGCTTTTAAAGAAAAGCCTCAAAAAATTGTTTTATAATGTTGAATCCCAAAGCAACGATTAAAATAATTTTGATTATTTAACACTTAAATATGGCTTGATGAATATCGATCTCATTATCACATTTTGCATCATAGGTGTTGGAGTTTTTCTGTTTGTGAAAGATTACTTTTCAATTGATACGACGTCTATACTTATTATGGCCATGTTTATCGTTGCGGGCGTTTTAAACCCCAACGAAGGCTTTTCCGGATTTAATCATCCTGCCACCTTAACTTTAGGCTGCATTTTTGTAGTCAGTGGCGGAATATTTAATTCAGGACTTTTAGACGGGTTAAGCGACAGAATTATTAAACTCGCAAAGATTCATTACGTAGTTGCACTTGTTGTATTTTGTTTTATTTCGGGCCTGTTTTCAGCATTTATAAATGACACCGCCGTTGTTGCGCTGCTGCTTCCTATTGCGCTTACGGTTTGCCGTGAGACTAACATAAACCCAGGCCGATTACTTATGCCCATTTCATTTGCCGCACTATTTGGAGGTACGTGTACATTAATAGGCACATCAACAAACATACTTATTAGTAGCTACGCTGAAGAATATGGTCTTGAACCCTTTGGAATGTTTGAATTTAGTGGCGCGGCACTGTGTTTATTGATTATTGGGTTTACCTTTATGTTTATATTGGGGCCTATATTGCTTCCTAAACGTGAAAACACCAACGAACTTACCAAAAAGGCCGAAGAATATATTGCAGAGCTAACTATTCAAGAAGATTGTACAGACATTAACAAGCCGGTTTTAAGATCGAAATTGGTAGAGAACTATCGTATTCATATTCTTTCTATTTTAAGGGACGGTACAATAGATCACCATGTTGGTCCAGATACTGTTTTACACAAAGGCGATGTGCTTAAGGTGATTGTTCCCCCTCTTGCTTTTAACAGGTTGTTGGATCTAAAAGGATATAAAATAAAAGGGAATAAGCAGATTAAGCTGAACAACAAAGCGGATGAAAATTATCAAATTTATGAAGTCATTATTCCTTTTGGGTCGGCGTTAACTCAAAACTCTTTAAAATCGTTACGTTTCAATCGAAGCTATAACATGTCCGTGCTTGCTATTCGGCAGCGTAGCGAGATCATTCTTGATAAACTTGCCAAAGTAAAGCTGAAAGAAGGCGATATGCTTCTTGTTTTAGGAAAGAAAGAAGAAATTAACAACCTCGAAGCTTTAAAGCTTATTATTACACTTTCAGAATATAAAAAGAAAATCACTAATTACAAAAAAGCTATCCCAGCCATACTTATTGGGATAGGTGTTGTATTGGCAGCCTCCCTTAACATCACTTCTATTTTAATAAGCGCCATGGTTGGTGCCCTATTAATGGTTTTAACAGGAGTTTTAAAGCCTGTTGAGGCGTACAAGTCTGTTGAATGGAAAGTTATTTTTATGATGGCTGGTGTGCTTTCTATGGGAACGGCACTAGAAAAAACAGGAGGCGCTACCATGGCGGCGAATTTTATTGAAAGCACGTTGGGGCAATATGATGCTCATATAACTTTGAGCCTGCTTTATTTGGTGACATTTGTTTCAACAAATCTTATTTCGAGCAAAGCAACTGCCGCCCTAATGACTCCAATAGTAATTAGTTTAGCCTCAATTATGGGCGTAAGTGATCGACCTTTTTTGATTGCGGTGATGTTTGCATGCTCGTTAACGTTTATGACGCCAATGAGTTATCCAACTAACACGATGGTGTATGCGCCGGGTAATTATAAATTCAATGATTTTTTAAAGTTTGGAACCCCTATCAATTTAATTATTTGGCTTGCCGCCACCTTTATTATTCCTTACTTTTTCCCATTTTAGCAATGCGGATATAAAGAATTATTATTTTCCAGAACGCGCTTAAGTCGTTTCCCGAAGTCCAACAAAGCCTTTATTTCCTTAATACCAGCCAAGCGTTCTTTACTAAATATTAACAAGGCATTTCCATTAGACTCTATGTGATAATAAGGATTGCTTTCAAAGAAAAGCACCAAATCATCGTTAAAAAAAGTCTTTATGTTTTCCACGTTCTCACCAATAAGATAAAATCGTTTTGAAAAGTCTTCATGACCGTCGATGTTTATATCATTAAAGCCCGCCATTGAAGAAATTCGTTGTAAAAACCCTTCCCTGTCTAGCGTAAATGCAGGAATTTCTGAATTTAATTTAAGATACAACATGGTTGTTCTTATCACTTCTTTAGCGATAAATTCACCTTCCGAAAACTCAATATCAAACAAATTAATTGAAGCTAAAGGGTCAAGCAATTCATTATAGGTGTGATCAATAGGTTTTGTTTTAAAAAACACAAATTCATTTAAAAATGCGACATCTTTGTTTTTGCTCGGGCTATAGTTCATATTAAAATCATCAGCAATGGTTTTAATACTTTCTTGACGTTTAGTAAGGTTTCTTTCAAAAAACATAGGAACAGGCAAAAGACGCCTTAAAGCAAAGGGATGTTTGGAATCGGCATCGTGCATATCTAAACCTAAAACCTCGAAATGGCCTCCATTTTTTTGAAAAAGGCTTTGATAATTGTGAAGATTTTCCATGACCGTGTGATCAACAAATTCACACATTGAAAAATCGACAATGATATCATTATCTTCAGATACAGCCTCTAACTTTTCCTTAAGCCTGTAAAAATTCAAAAAGCTACAAAAGTGTTTTACGCTTACGTAATAACTGTTTTGAGATTGTTCCTCTCTAAACATTAAAACGTTGGGTTTAAAACAATTTCTTAAGAACAGAGAAACGCTTTTGGCAATTGCAAAATGTACGATTAGCGTTGTAAACACCCCAATAGCAATTCCAGAGATCAATCCAAATTGTAGCGTGGATAATAGCGTTACTAAAAAGATAAAGAGCTGTTCCTTGCCTATTGAAAAAACACTTTTGATCGTTTTTGGAGAAGCTAGCTTATACCCAGTATAAACTAAAATAGCCATTAAAGCAGGAAGTGAAACTTTTGTAAGTTGAGTACTGAACAACAAAATAAAACAAACCAAAAAGAAGGCGTGAAAAAAGTTTGATGACCGATTGGTCCCGCCATTATTCACATTAACACTGCTACGGGCAATCACTGTTACTACATTTATCCCACCAAAAAAGCCACTTCCAATTGTTGCAAAACCTAAAGCTTTTAGGTCTTTGTTTATGTTTGATCTTCTTTTTTCAGGATCTAATTTATCAATTGCTTTTATACTTAATAAAGACTCAATACTTGATATTAAGGTTAGCGCAAAAACACTGGACCAAAACGGAAGTGTTCCAACTTTATTGAAGCTAATCGAAGGCAAATCAGAAGCAATTGAAGCTATATCTGGGATAGCGGGCATCATGTAATCCTTATCAATTGGGTTGGGTTGCCCGACAACAAGTTCAAAATAATAACTCAAACTAACTGAAAGTAAAACAATCCACATTGGTGCAGGAATAAGCTGCAGATATTTGTTCCTAATTTTTGGATAGAAAAACATAATCCCAAGACATAACACACCTACTATTGCGGCATATATCAGTCCTTTATCATTATAGTGAAGCACATCTTTGAATGTATTGGGTATTTCAATTAAATAGTCAATGGCATTATCTCTCTGTATTCTATGCCCCAGCATAATATGGAATTGCTTTCCTAAAATAATTAGTCCAATAGCTGCTAGCATTCCTTGTATGGCTGAAGAAGGAAAAAAATCCGATAATTTGCCCATTTTAAGAACTCCAAGAAC
This sequence comes from Flavobacteriaceae bacterium MAR_2010_72, assembly GCA_003550275.1. Taxonomy (GTDB): domain Bacteria; phylum Bacteroidota; class Bacteroidia; order Flavobacteriales; family Flavobacteriaceae; genus Geojedonia. Next base: position 3,340,847 of record QXCW01000002.1, on the reverse strand, counting down.
TAAAATCATAAGCCCAGAGCAGACAACAGCAAGGTAAGCATCATTGAGACCAAGCGTGGTTACTGCAACCAATGTAACCCCTACGAGTCCATTTCCAGGCCCAGTTATTGTAACATGACTTCCACCAAGAATAGAAACAACCAAACCACCTATGATTGAAGCGATGATTCCCGCTACAGGAGGTGCATCACTTGCCATGGCAAGTCCTAAACCTAAAGGCAACGCAATTAAGCTCACAACAAAGCCTGAAAATATATTTTTAGGCAGACTCTTGATAAAAAGCGCTATGTTGTTTTTCTTTGGCGTCATTGAATTATTAAAACATCAGTTGGAAGCTCGGTTAAAATATGTTCAATGTCATGCGGAAATAGACGATCCAAAAAGGTGGTTTTTCCATGGGCATTCATCACCAACAAATCTGCCCGAACAAATTGCGCATAATGCCCAATAGAATAGCCTCTTTTACCAAAAATGGATTGGATTTCAATAGCAATATCTTTTTTGTAAATTTCGGGTATATCATTAATAATGTGCTTGACCCTAGAATCCTCCCTTAGCTTAATACGCTCCTTTTTTATTCTTGAACGCCGCAAGGACTTATCGTCGTAGACATTTACTGCAACTTCCTGTTTAGTGATTTCTTCAACAATGGTTATTTTAGAAGTTTTGAGCTTATTGGCAACAAAAAAAGCAGCCGCAATTGCTTGCTTCGTTTTGGGATCTTTGAGACCATTAACCACAATATGATTGCATGGCACTCTTTCAATGGATGGTTTTGTGAGTAATAGAACAGAGCACTTAACCTTTCTGGTGATTTTTCTTGCAATAGATCCCAAATAGTATTTGAGAAAATTCTCTCGTTGCAGGGCGCCTAAAATAAGAAGGTCAATGTTTAAACGCTCTGCGGTTGACAAAATAGCATCAACCGGATTTCCATTTGCAAACACAAGTTTATAAGACAATTGTTTATCACTAAAAGGAGCTAGAATCTCTTGTATTTGAATCTCCTTGGTTATTGATGGTTCGCCAACATGAATAAGTACCAGTTCACTTTTAAAGAATAGTGACAAACGAGCCGCTTCATAAATGTTGGGCTTCAGGTTGGGAGAAAAGGCAACTCCAATTCCAATGGTATTAAATATAGTTTTAGTCAATTGGTTTGAAAAAAGTTGAAGGGGGTAAGGTAGCGTTTTTTTAAGCCACATAGAAATATTGACTCTTATGATATGTTTTTGATCAAAAATTTTATTGTTTCAAACCGTTTCATATATCTTTATGAAATATTAAAACAGCGCAATGATAGAACTAAGTGGAATTATTATTTTAGGCATTTTAGCCCAATGGATGGCTTGGAAATTTAAAATCCCAGCCATTTTGCCTTTAATCTTGATTGGTTTGATAGTAGGACCAATTGCTGCCGAATTTTTAAGCGAAGACAATGTCAAATGGATACAACCCGTTTATGAGGATGGGCGTGGGCTTTTCCCTGGAGAAAGCCTGTTCTATTTTGTGTCTTTAGCCATTAGCATTATTCTTTTCGAAGGAGGACTAACTTTGCGTATGGGCGAAATTAAAAATGTAGGTCCAGCAATTACTAAACTCATAACAATTGGGTCGCTTGTCACGTTTTTTGGGGGCGCAATTGCTGCCCATTTTGTGTTTTATTTGAGCTGGGAGATTTCCTTTCTGTTTTCTGCTTTGATTATTGTGACAGGGCCAACGGTAATCACACCTATTTTAAGAAATATTCCACTTAAAAAAGATGTATCAGCTGTTTTAAAATGGGAAGGTATCCTTATTGATCCCATTGGTGCTTTGGTTGCGGTTTTGGTTTTTGAATTTATTAGTGTTGATGCAGGAGGTGAATTTACAAAAACAGCCTTTATTGAGTTCGGAAAAATTGTATTGTTTGGATTCACCTTTGGATTCACCTTTGCGCACGCCTTAAATTTTGTTATTAACAGAAAATGGGTGCCTCACTATTTGCTCAATGTGTTTGCGCTAGCTGCGGTATTAGGCGTATTTGTACTTTCAGATGTATTTGCTCATGAATCGGGGTTACTTGCTGTGGTGGTTATGGGCATGGTGCTTGGAAACTCTAAATCCCCATATTTAAAGGAACTTCTTTATTTCAAGGAATCATTAAGTGTTTTACTAATTTCTATTCTATTTATTTTATTGGCAGCTAATATCAATTTTGAAGATATGTTGTTGATTTATAATTGGAACACAGCTGTTTTATTTGCCATAGTCATATTTGTGTTAAGGCCTATTGGGGTATTTTTGAGCACCCAAGGTTCTAATTTAAAATTTAATGAGAAACTATTTATTAGTTGGGTGGGCCCAAGAGGTATTGTCGCAGCTGGAATTGCCTCTTTATTTGGCCTAAAATTAGCTAAAGATGGTGTTGAAGACGCAGAATTTATTACGCCTTTAGTATTTATGATTGTTCTAGGTACGGTTCTACTTAACGCTACTACAGCACGACTTTTTGCGAAGATAGCTGGAGTGTTTCTAAAGTCTTCTGACGGGATTTTAATTGTAGGCGCCTCAAAAGTGTCACGATTATTAGGACATTATCTAGAGTCTAACGGAAGACATGTTGTCCTTATTGACAGCAACCAAAGCAATATTATAAAGGCACAAGAATTAGGATTAGAAGCTATAAACACCAATATTTATTCAGACACTTTGTTAGACAACATTGAACTTAACGACGTGGGTTACTTAATGGCTTTAACAGGCAATTCGGACATTAACAAATATGCCATAAATAAATTTGGAGCACAATTTGGGGAAAACGGTTCATTTAGATTGGTCACTAAGGAAGAAATAAAAGACCCCGAGAACAGCCCAAATGAAGGGCTCTTTTCACATACTGATGATTACGTAGCCCTAGCTGAAGTAACAAGTAAGTTTCCTTCAATTCAAGAAATAGAATTGGAGAGTAAGGAGGAATATGAATCTTTGATTGAAATAACCAATAAGGATAAAGACATTATTCCATTATTTATAAAGGACGGAGATGGAGAACTGCACATTATTTCTTCTAACAATACAAAGGTAGACAACATTGAGGAAGGGTGGCAACTGGTATATTTAGGAAAGCCAATCGATGTCGAAAAAGTGTAAAATTCAGGATTAAATCATTAACAACTAAATAATTAGTAAATTAGAGGTGTTAATATAACAGCACCACAATGAAACAAATTTTACTAATTCTTTTGGTTGTAGTTGCTATTATAATGATTTATCTTGGGGTCAACGCAGGAATGAAACCGCCAATTTTCACTGGTGTAGGTTTTATAATTATTACGCTCCTGTTTCTTGTTAAACCAAAAAAGGATTAGTCATTTAGCTTAAGAACCGCCATAAATGCCTGTTGTGGAATTTCTACATTTCCAACCTGGCGCATACGCTTTTTGCCTTTTTTCTGCTTTTCCAGAAGTTTACGTTTACGGGAAATATCACCACCATAACATTTAGCCGTAACATCTTTACGCAAAGCTTTAATGGTTTCGCGCGAAATAATTTTTGCGCCAATTGCCGCCTGAATAGGAATATCAAATTGCTGTCTCGGGATTAGTTCCTTTAACTTCTCACACATTTTTTTGCCAATATTTTGAGCATTATCGGCATGAATTAATGCGGAAAGCGCATCAACCGGTTGTGAATTTAAAAGAATATCTACACGAACCAATTTAGAAACACGCATACCTATAGGTGAGTAATCAAATGAGGCATAGCCTTTAGAAACGGTTTTTAAACGGTCGTAAAAATCAAATACAATTTCAGCCAAAGGCATATCAAAATTTAACTCTACACGTTCAGGCGTTAAATAGGTTTGATTGGTAATCATACCTCGTTTTTCAATACAAAGTGACATCACATTACCTACAAAATCTGATTTTGTGATAATCGTAGCCTTTATATAAGGCTCTTCAACGCGGTTTAAAGTTGAGGGATCCGGAAGATCTGAAGGGTTATTAACAATGACAATTGCATCGGGATTTTTATGGGTAAACGCATGGTAACTCACGTTAGGCACGGTAGTAATCACGGTCATATCAAACTCACGCTCTAAACGCTCTTGAATGATTTCCATGTGCAACATTCCTAAAAATCCACAACGAAATCCAAAGCCAAGAGCAGCAGAACTTTCAGGCACAAATACCAATGACGCATCATTGAGCTGAAGTTTTTCCATGGAGGCGCGAAGCTCTTCATAATCTTCAGTATCTACAGGATAAATACCAGCAAATACCATGGGTTTTACATCCTCAAATCCAGAAATAGGGTTTTTTGTAGGCTCTTTAGCGTCTGTTATGGTGTCACCCACTTTAACCTCTTTCGCTTCCTTTATCCCAGTAATTAAATACCCTACATCGCCAGCTTTTATTTCAGTTCTTGGAAATTGTTTTAAGCGCAAAGTACCAACTTCATCTGCGTTATAGGTTTTTCCGGTAGCTATAAATTTTATTTGTTGATTTTTCTTTATGCTTCCGTTAATCACTCTAAAATAAGTCTCAACGCCTCTAAAAGGGTTATATACAGAATCGAATATTAAAGCTTGTAAAGGTTCGTCAACATTACCCTTTGGAGGCGGGATGCGCTCAATTACCGCCGCTAAAATATTATCAACACCAAAACCGGTTTTACCGCTGGCATGAATAATTTCCGATGGGTCACAGCCTAATAAATCTACAATATCATCGGTCACTTCTTCAGGGTTAGCACTTGGCAAATCGACCTTGTTCAGTACAGGAATGATCTCTAAATCGTTCTCTAAAGCTAGATATAAATTTGAAATGGTTTGCGCCTGAATACTTTGAGCGGCATCAACAATCAATAAAGCGCCTTCACAAGCAGCAATAGATCGGGACACTTCATACGAAAAATCAACATGCCCCGGAGTATCAATTAGGTTAAGCACGTATTGTTCGCCTTTATAGTTGTAGTCCATTTGAATGGCGTGAGACTTTATGGTAATACCGCGTTCACGTTCTAAATCCATGCTGTCCAACAACTGGTCTTGCTTTTCTCTATCCGTTACTGAACCTGTTGAATCCAACAATCTATCTGCAAGCGTACTTTTCCCGTGATCGATATGTGCAATAATGCAAAAATTTCTAATGTGCTTCATGTCGCTAATTCTTCAAGCTGAATATTTTGCAAATATAATTGATTTATTAAGCTTTAAGCGTTTTATTTTGAGCAAACGAAATTTCATATTTTGAGGAAAAACCATAAATAAAAGTCTAAAACAAATAGTATATTGCGTTTCAATTAAACAAACTAAACTTGAGATTTTTAGCATTTTCCGCATTCATTTTTTTATTTTCTAACCTTTGCATAGCTCAAAACTTTTCAGTTTCTGGGCATGTAATTGATGAGGGTCAACAGCCAATCGCTTTTGCGAATGTCATTGTGATGACGCAACAAGATTCTACAATTGTTAAGGGGGTTTCAACAGATGATAACGGCCAATTTAAATTGAGCAACCTTGGAAGCGAAAATTACATTGTTAAAATAAGTTACATAGGGTTTCAAGATTATTTAAAAACAATTGAGTTAGCCACAGACCTAAACCTAGGAACAATTGTTCTTAAGGAAGAGACCCAAAACCTTGACGAGGTAAGTATTGTTTACCAAAAACCAACGATTAAAAAAGAAGCGGACCGTTTGGTATTTAATATTGAAAATTCAGCATTGACCGAAGGCAATATGCTTCAAGTGCTTAAAAGCACTCCGGGCGTTCTAGTAATTGACAATAATATTTCGGTTAAAAATACAGCCCCAACTATTTACATTAACAATAGGAAAGTAAATATATCGGCGTCAGAATTAACACAATTACTTGAGGGTTCACCCGCCAACTCAATAAAATCAGTAGAGGTAATTACCAATCCATCTGCTAAATATGATGCTTCGAGTGGTGTAGTGCTTAATATTGTGATGAGCAAGAACCTTGTTACAGGATATCGAGGTAACATTTTTGCAAATTATACTCAAGGCGTGTTTCCTATTTATAACGCAGGGTCGGGTCATTTTTTTAAGTCGGAAAAGATTAATTTTTATGCCAATTATAGTTTTACTGATAGTAAAACCAATAGAGATGATGATGAGCGTATTAATTATTTAGATAATAATTTGGACATTTTTGAGCGCTGGATATCTAACACCAATAGAAACAAATGGACCCAAACACATAATCTCAATTTTAATTTTGATTACTCTTTAGGTGATAAAGCGACTTTAAGCCTTTCGTCTAACCTATTGTTTTTGCCAGAATTTAAGTATAAAAAAAGAAATCACACAGATATTTTTGACGCTTCTCAAGACTTAATTTATTATTTCGATTCTCAAAATTTTGAGAATGACAATAGACACAATCTTGCCTTTGATTTAGATTTTACTCAACAACTCAACAAGGGCGAATTATCATTTAATGCACATTTTACGGATTATGTTTTTGAACAAAACCAAAATGTAGAGAGTGATTATTTTGACAGCAATGATAGCTTCATACAATCAACAGCATTTAGAGCCCAAAACAATCAAGACACTAGAATTGGCGCCTTAAAAGGAGACTATAGCTTGTCAATAAATGAAACTTCGGTTTTTGAAGCAGGATTGAAGGGCTCTACAATTGAAACGAACAGCGAAACCAATCAATACGACATCATTAACGGACAAGAAGTTGTAGACAACAACAATACTGACGTTTTTGATTATAATGAAGATGTTTATGCGGCCTATTTGAATTATTCCAAAGATTGGGACAAATGGAACCTTATCGCTGGATTAAGAGCTGAACAAACCGAAGTTAAAGGTGTTTCGGCAAGTAACAACGCAGCCAATAATCAGTCGTATTTAGAATGGTTTCCAACTGCCAGTATAAGCTATCAGCCAACCAAAAAATTCAGTATTTATAGCAATTATAAGCGAAGCATTGAACGACCAGACTATTACGTTTTGAACCCATTTCGATTTTATCACAATGATAACACACTATTTATGGGCAACCCTAACCTTAGGCCTAAAATTGTAAACCACTCGGTTATAGGAACATCTTTTTTAGAATATTTTACAGTTGAAGCTTATTATAAAAATATTGAAAACAATATTTATGTGCTTCCTAGACAGGACAATGACAATAATTTATTGACGTATTTGCCTGTAAATTTTGACAAGACCGTTGAATATGGTTTTGATCTTGTTGTTAACTTTTTTGCCACTGATAGGTGGGCTGTATATTTTGTTACCTCGTTTTATAATATTGAAGACCAAAATGTGTTTGACAACAGTTTAGTTTCAAAAGATTTATGGTCTAATTATAGTGTTCTTCAAAATGATTTTTCTTTTTTGGAAGACAGAAGTCTTAACCTGAATTTCACGCTCTACTACGTGGGTAAAAACTTGCAAGGGTTTAGAACCGTCGAAGACAGGTGGGTTTCAAGCTTATCCATTTCAAAATCCTTAATGAATAAAAAGGCCGTGATTTCATTGTCTGCCGAAGATTTATTCAACACTCAAGATTTTGAAGATTCTACACGCTATTTAAATCAATTCAGTTCAACAAGAACAAATCTTGATAACCGTTATATTAAACTTGGTTTCAGGTATAACTTCGGAAATACAATCCTTAATACCAATGCGCGCACCAAGAACCTAAAAGAACGCGACAGGCTGAAAGGAGGGGAAAATTAATCCTGCCATTCAGCAATAAACAGGTTGGTATCGCGACCACCGCCATTGTTGCGATTTGATGAAAAGATCAAATATTTTCCATCATTCGAAAACACAGGAAAGGCATCAAAGGTTTCACCATGTGTTACACGTTCCAAATTTTTACCGTCAATATCAATCATGTAAAGATTAAATGGAAAACCGCGTTCGGCTTCAAAATTTGATGAGAACAGTATTTTCTTGCCCGAAGGATGAAAAAATGGGCTCCAATTGGCATTACCCAAAAAGGTTAATTGACGCAAATCACTTCCGTCAGCATTGCAGATATACAACTCCATTTCTGTTGGCTGTACCAAGCCCTGATTTAGGAGGTCTTTGTATTCTTTTATCTCTTCTTTTGTTTTGGGGCGTGAAGAACGAAAAATAATTTTGGTGCCGTCTGGTGAAAAGAACGCACCGCCATCATAGCCCAATTCAAATGTAATTTGTTTGACATCACTTCCATCCAAATTCATGGTGTAAAGGTCTATATCGTCGTTTCGGGTTGAAGTAAATACAATTTTATCCCCTTTGGGAGATACCGTTGCTTCAGCGTCATAACCAAGTTCTGTGGTTAGTTGATTAACTATATTCCCCTTCAAATCAGCAACAAAAATATCATAGCTATCATAAATTGGCCAAACATACTTTCCGTTGTGACGTAAAGGCGCTTCTGGGCAATCTTCTCCGCCTAAATGGGTAGACGCATAAACAAAGTGTTTATTATCGGGCAAGAAATAGGCGCAGGTTGTTCGTCCTTTGCCTGTACTAATCATTGGCGGTTTATTGGTTTTAAAAGTTTGATCTGCATTCATCAGGAACATTTGATCACAGGCAACATCCCAAGCCGTGTTATTGGATTGAAAAACGATTTGTTTATCGTCAAAGCTCCAATACGCCTCTGCATTATCACCTCCAAAAGTAATTTGGCGAATAGATTTAAAATGTATTTCTTCAGGATATATTAAGGTGTCTGTTTGAACACCATTATCTTGAGTTTCATCCTTTGAGATTTTATCTTTAGAAGATGTATCATTTTTACATGATATGCTAAAAACTAAAACAACAAATGTTAATAAATATCTATGCATCATGGCCTAACTATAAAGGTTTAATAAAGTGGCAATTATTCCCTAATTTTGCCCAAAAATAAGATTTATAATATGAACAGAATATGGTCCATTCTTTTTTTTATAATCCTTTTAGGTTGTAAAAATGAATACGTCCCTGAAAACAAGATCAAGGAAGATGTTGAATTTTTGTCTAGTGATGAACTGGAAGGCCGTCAAACCGGTACAGAGGCCGAATTAAAAGCAGCCGATTATATTGCTAAACGATTTAAAGCTCTTGGCTTGACACCTAAAGGCACGGACGGCTATTTACAGCAGTTTTCATTTAAGCCCAAAACAGATCCGCATCAAGAAGTTAATTATACGGTGATGGGTAATGATAGCACAATTACAGGAACCAATGTTATTGGGTTTTTGGACAATAATGCTCCAAACACTGTAGTCATCGGGGCACATTATGACCATTTAGGATATGGTGCAGAAGGTTCATTGTATAGAGGCAACCAAAAGGCCATTCATAATGGTGCTGACGACAATGCCAGTGGTGTAGCCGTCATGCTTAATTTGGCAGGTAAATTAAAAAACACCAATAAAGACAACAATTATTTATTTATGGCTTTTTCGGGTGAAGAAATGGGGCTGTTAGGTTCAAATTACTTCACCAAAAACCCTACATTGGGCATAAAATCCATTAACTACATGCTTAATATGGACATGGTTGGGCGATTAAAGGAAGACCAAACATTAGCTGTTTATGGCATAGGAACTTCGCCAATCTTAAAACAAGTCGTTAATGCGAATAGCCATACACTTAAAATCGTTGAAAACGAATCAGGTGTTGGCCCTAGTGACCACACTTCATTTTACAATGCCGAGATACCTGTCTTACATTTTTTTACGGGTCAGCATGAAGATTATCATAAGCCTTCAGATGATTTTGAACACTTAAATTATCAGGGAATGGCATTGATATCCACCTATATTTTTGATATCATTTCTGATTTAAATGATAATGGCAAATTACTCTTCAGAAAAACAAAGAATGAAAGTGAAGATGTTCCTCGATTTAAAGTAGGTTTGGGCGTCATTCCAGATTATTTATTTGATGGCAAAGGGATGCGGATTGATGGTATAAGCGAAGGGAAGCCTGCCGAAAAAGCCGGACTTCAAAAAGGAGATATTGTTGTTAAGTTGGGCGATAGTTTAGTTTCAGATATGATGAGCTATATGCGAGCGCTTTCTTCATTTAAGGAAGGAGATAAAGTGCAAGTTATTGTTAAAAGAAATGATAAAGATATTGAGGCTCAAATAGAGTTTTAATAGGAGTAGCAAGCTTAAATTTCACTGAAATGCAGTGCGTTATGATCAAAACCTCACAATAGAAATTCCGTAAAACTTAAAAAAAGCATTAATTTTGCACAAAATTTAGATCACTTGATAAAAATAGGCGACATAGAGCTACCAGATTTTCCGTTGTTGTTAGCACCAATGGAAGATGTAAGCGACCCTCCTTTTCGAGCGCTTTGCAAAGAGCAAGGTGCTGATGTGGTGTACACCGAGTTTGTCTCTAGTGAAGGTTTGATTAGAAATGCAGCCAAAAGCGTTATGAAACTGGATATTTACGAAAAAGAACGCCCCGTGGGTATTCAAATTTTTGGAGCCAATCTAGACAGTATGCTGCAAACGATTGATATTGTTGAAAAATCGAATCCAGACATTATAGATATCAATTTTGGGTGCCCAGTAAAAAAAGTCGTGAGCAAAGGTGCTGGTGCTGGAATTTTAAAGGATGTTTGCCTTATGGAAAGTTTGACGGCAGAAATGGTCAAACGCACCAACATTCCCATTACAGTAAAAACTAGATTGGGTTGGGACCATGACTCCATAAGGATTGTTGAGGTTGCAGAACGTTTACAAGATGTAGGCTGCAAAGCTATTGCTATTCACGGAAGAACGCGCGCTCAAATGTATAAAGGCGAAGCCGATTGGAAACCTATTGCCGATGTAAAAAATAACTCCAGAATGCACATTCCTGTATTTGGAAATGGCGACGTAGATACACCTGAAAAGGCGATGTTGATGCGTGATAGTTACGGATTGGATGGGGCCATGATAGGAAGGGCAAGCATAGGTAACCCTTGGTTTTTTAAGCAGGTCAAGCACTTTTTTAACACAGGAGAACATTTAGACCCTATTTCGTTAGAGGAGCGTGTTGATGCAGCACGAAGACACCTTCAGATGTCCATTGACTGGAAAGGAGAAAAGCTTGGCGTTTTTGAAACGAGACGCCATTATACGAATTATTTCAAAGGCATTCCTAATTTTAAAGAATACCGGATGAAAATGGTAACTAGTGATGATGCCATTGATGTTTTTAATGCTTTTGATGAAGTTCTTGAAAATTTTTCAGATTTTCAATTTGCCTAATTAAGGTTTTACCAAAGTTTTGGTTATTCGGCTTGAAGCAATTTTAGAGGCAAACACTCCCAATACACCAATAGTCAGCAGCACAATTATAAAATTAATTGCCTTAATGGTTACGGGGTAAGGCAAGGACGGTGTAATCATGACCAGTGCAAATTGCTGTTGTAAAAACACAATGATAAATCCTATAAAAAGCCCAATTAGCCCTCCAATACTAGTCATAAGACTTCCTTGAAGAAAGAAGATACGCTTAATCTCCTTTGTTGAAGTGCCTAAATTAAATAAGGTGTGAAGGGATTCTTTTTTATCCAAAATCATCATAATAAGCGCACCAATAACGTTGAACAATGCAATGATAATGACCAAGGTGAAGATCAAATACACCGCTACATTTTCGGTATTTAGCATTTTATAAAGCGTATCATTAAGTTGCGTCCTGTTTTTTATTTCGACCTGATTCCCCAACACCCCAATGATGCTACTTCTCACTAAAGCTTCATCAGACGTTTTAGATAGTTTTAGTTCAATAGCACTAATCTGGTCAGGGCTGTAATTCAGTAAAGATCGCGCGGTCTCAATATCGGCATAGATATATTCATTATTCAATTCTTCGTTAATATCAAATACACCAACATTATAGGCTTCAACACTATTAAAAATACTTTTGATTGAATTGATTTGGCCTTTGCCTGGCTTTGGCACATAAATCATTAGGTTTTTGGCGTAATCTAAAACACCAAAAGAAAGACTATAAGCAATCCCGCCGCCCGAAACCACTTGATTTGTACCCGGTTCGAACCAATTGCCCTGAATAATCATAGAGTCGATTGCGGTGACTTTCAAATAATTTTCATCGACACCTTTAATGGTCGCAAGCTTCTTTTTTCCATCAAATTCAATAACAACACGCTCTTCAACGATTTTAGTCAAAGACGATACGCCTTGAATTGATTTTAGAGCCTTTAGGCCATCATTGGAAAGCAAAAAAGACTTGCCTTCGGAAGGTAAAACTTTCAAATCGGGATCAACAAATGATGAAAACTCCAGGCTAAAATCTTTCAACCCAGCAAAACCTGACAAGACGATAAACAATGCAGCCGATGCAATAACAACTCCAGAAGCGGCAATACTAGTCATAATGTTTATGGCATTATTACTGCTTTTGGTAAAGAGATAGCGTTTTGCAATGTAAAGGGCAACATTCATAAGCTATAATATTATAAAAAATAAATGAACTAGTAAACGTTTATGTTTCTTCATTTTGAAGCGAAGAAAAGCTAATATTTAGATCAAGATTTTTTCCGCTTATCCAATAGATTAGGATCTACAATCGGGTTGTCATCACCCTTTAGCGATTTTTCAATTCGGTCAATATATTCTAAAGAGTCGTCAATATAGAATTCTAAATTAGGCATTCTACGAAGTTGATTTTTGGTGCGTTGCGCCAATTCATGCCTAATCAATGGGGTGTTGGAACGAATACCTTTAAGCAATTCGTTAGCTTCCTTATTAGGAAAAATACTTAAATATACTTTTGCAATGGACAGGTCAACAGTAACATTAACTTTAGATACTGATATAATAATCCCCTTCAATCCGCCGCGGGTAGCAGCGCCTTGAAGCACCTCGGCAAGATCCTTTTGTAAAATACCAGCAATTTTTTTCTGTCTATGACTTTCTTCCAAAACCATTCAATTTATAAGTCCAAATAATTCAATCATTAAAGTATTTTAGGTCAACACTAAAATTATGAAGGACTTGTTGGGTACAAAAATAGAGGATATTTAAAGATTATCTTATTTTTGAAGGTATAAAATCAGGTTTATTATAAGCAACGCTGGTTTTTAAGACCTCTACAATGAATAAAATAGAACACATAGGTATTGCAGTAAAGGACATAGAACAGTCAAATAAAGTATTTGAAGCACTTTTTGGAGCCCCGCCTTATAAACAAGAATTGGTAGAAACAGAAAAAGTGTTGACCTCCTTTTTTAAAACAGGACCCAACAAGATAGAGTTGTTGCAAGCAACAGAAAATGATAGTCCCATCGCAAAGTTCATTGAAAAAAAAGGTGAGGGGATTCACCATATTGCTTTTGAAGTAGACAATATAGAAAAAGAGCTTGAACGTTTAAGTAAGGAAGGCTTTGAGTTAATACACAAAACAGCTAAAAAAGGAGCCGATAATAAGCTCATTGCATTTTTGCACCCTAAGACAACAAATGGCGTTCTCATTGAGTTGTGCCAAGATATAAAGGGCTAAAAATTCTTGTAGAGTTTTAAAATAAGTAGTAATATTGCACACTTTTTGGTCCCATAGCTCAGTTGGTTAGAGCACCTGACTCATAATCAGGTGGTCCTTGGTTCGAGCCCAAGTGGGACCACTAGTAATCATAAGCCTTTCAAGATATTGAGAGGCTTTTTTTGTTTCAAACGGAGTAATAAAAAGGTTTTTTGACAAGTTTAATTGGACGATAATTAAGGGAATAAAAAAAAGCAATTATAATTTGCCAAGGGCCAATAGCTAATAAATTCATATTTAAGTGGTTTATTAATGTTTCATAAAAGTAAGAATATTTACACAAAAGGTAACTGTAGCCATAACTAAAAACATAAAAATTACTCCATTAAAAAATCAACCCAATCGTTGTGCCTTTGCCTTCTTCACTTTGTACCTGAATACGTCCATTATGTAGCATCATGATTTGTTTGGAAAGGCTCAAACCTATACCACTTCCTGTTTTTTTTGTGCTAAAGAACGGCACAAAAATAGTATCCAAGAGTTCTGGAGGAATTCCGTTACCATTGTCAATAACTTTAATTTGAACAGTATCCCTTAATTTTTCGGCAGTGATTAAAATTTTTGGATGTTCTTGTTCCAAACAGGCATCACGAGCATTTAAAATAAGATTGATAAGTACTTGTTCAATAAGGTGTACATCAATATGGAGCTCTAATTTAGGATTGTTGTTGATGAATTGAACAGAAATGTTCTGCTGCAATGATGGGAGCATTAGGTCGCTAATGGTTTTAAAAAGTTCATCAACCAAAACTCTAGATTTATTAACTTGACTGACCTTATTAAGCGTCCGGTAAGTTTTGGCAAATTTCATTAAGCCTTCGCTGCGCTTTTTTATACTTAAAATCCCGGCATTGATGTCTTCTAAATCTAGATCGTAATTAGTTTCATCATCTAGTTTGTTTTGGATTTCACTCTGAAGAGTTTCAGACAAAGACGAAATAGGGGCAATGCTATTCATGATCTCATGGGTCATGACACTCAATAATTTTTTCCAAGCTTCAGATTCGTTTTTGTTAAGCGTGTCTTCTATATTTTGAACCACAATAAGTTTAAAAGAATTGTCTTCAACTTCAAAAACCGTATCAGAAACTAAGACTTTTAAGGTTTCATTCCTCATTTCAAGAGTAACCGATTGATGATTGGCATAATAGGTTTCGAAGAGATCGTTATAGATTTTTGGTCGCCGCTTTTTAACAAACCGAATATTCTTGAACGAGGGAAGATCCATAATATCTAAAATGGAATCGTTAACCCAAAGCACATCACCACTTTCCACATTAAAAGCGATGATACCAACGTCGACCATTTCCAGTATTTTTTTGAGATATAGAAATTGTGCTTGACGTTCTTTATTAATGGTTCTAAACGTTTTGTTGACGAGGTTAAACCCTCTATGAAGCTGACGAATGTCTCTAGGCCCATATTCTTCACCAAACCACCTTGAAAAATCACGATATTTCACCGACTCGAAAAAGTCATCCATTTCAATGAAGCGCTTGGTAACAAATACATAGAGGTTATACAATAAAATAACCGTAACCATTACACCACCATATAAGGCATAATTGTTTTGAAATGCCAACCCATAGGCAATACTGGACATGGCCGCCAAAAGAATGAAAACCCTGAACAGTAAAATAAAAAAATAAGATTTATAAATCATATTTATTAAGTCTGCGGTATAATGCAGTTCGTGTTATTCCTAGTTCTTTTGCCGATTTTGAAATATTACCTTTATTTTTTTCAATAACATTTAAAATGGCCGTTTTTTCAAGAATTTCTAGGTTTACAATTTTAGAAGTTTGGGGTTTTGAAGCACTTTCAATGGCCGAGAACACCAGATCGCTTGCCTTTAACATATTTCCTTCGGCCATAATTACCGACCGCTCTAGTGTATATTGTAGTTCGCGTACATTTCCAGGAAACGTATGATCCTTCAGTTTTTTTATAAACTCCGGATCAAGTTTAAAAGGCTCCTTAAAATATTTTTCGGCATAATTAGAAATAAAATGATGACTTAAAAGGGTAATATCAGCACCTCTATCCCGTAACGGAGGCACTATAATATCTACGGTGTTAATGCGATAAACCAAATCCTTTCTAAATTTAGATTCGTCAGCGAGGTCTGTGATACTCAAATTAGTAGCACAAATTAACCTAATGTCTAAATCTATGGCATCGTTGGAGCCTAATGGTGTTACAGTTCTATTTTGTAATACACTTAAAAGCCGAACCTGCTGCCCAAGAGTGATATTACCAATTTCATCTAAAAAAAGTGTACCTCCATTTGCTGCTTCAAATCGTCCTATACGGTTTTCATTTGCGCCAGTAAAAGCCCCCTTTTTATAACCAAACAATTCACTTTCGAACAGACTTGAGGTTAAAGCGCCAACATCAACTTTCACAAAAGGTTTATTTTTCCTGTTGGAATTTTCATGAATGGCACGAGCTATCAAATCTTTACCGGTGCCATTTTCACCTAAAATTAAAATATTGGCTTCGGTAGGTGCAACTTTGCTGATTTTCAGGAAAACATCCTGCATGACATCACTATCTCCAACTATCTTTTCACCAGAGAGCGATTCTAAACGTGGTGTCATAACCGCTTTTTTCTGAAGAAGAATTTGTTTGATAGAGTCAACGAGCTTTTCATTCTTCCATGGCTTTACAATAAAATCGGAAGCCCCATTTTTTAAGCTTTTTATGGCAAGATCGATATCACCATAAGCCGTAATCAATACGACATCAATTTTAGAGTTGAAGGTCTTAATTTTATTCAGCCAAAAAATGCCTTCGTTACCGGTATGAACAACTCCGTTAAAATTCATGTCCAGAATAATAATATCAAATTGATGCTGTTCTAATAATGACAGAATCGTATTTGGATTTTTGTTTACGTGTACAGCCTTTACCATCGATTTTAACAAAAGGCGTAACGCCGTGAGAACATCTTCGTCGTCATCTATTACAAGTATGTTGGCGTCTTTTAGAAGCATACTTCAAATTTAATAATTTCAAGCACCAATTAAATGGTTATCCATAAGTAATTTAAAAAGCCATAAAAGTGTATTGTTTTCGAACAATAAGTGTATCAAAATCGAACACTTTAAGGTTAAATTAAATTTTAATTAATTGATTTTCAGATTTATATGAATTCGGCAAGATTATTTCTATAGTAACATAAAATTTTATCCATGGACATACCAATTGAAAAAAAACGATTTACAAAGTCTAAACTTATAATGATAGGATTGGGGGTACTCATTCTATTTTTGATCGTTTATGTTTTTATTTTTTCTTCAGGTAATTCAAAACTCAACGTTGAACGCGAACGCTTAAGTATAAATACAGCACAAACGGGTGTTTTTCAGGAAAACATTCCTGTTAACGGTATTGTAATGCCTATAACTACCATCTATTTAGATGCTGTGGAAGGTGGTCGCGTCGAAGAAAAGTATGTTGAGGATGGTGCCATTATGAAAAAGGGGGATCCTATTTTAAGATTATCCAACACCGATTTGGAATTGAGCTTGGTAAATCAAGAAACGTCGGTTTATAATTTGCTTACCCAAATGCAAATCTCTCAAAATGCAGCACGGCAAAACACCATCAATAAACTTAACCAATTTACTGACGTAGAGAGCAGTCTTATTGAAGCCGAACGAATTTATAATCTCAACAAACGTCTTTTTGATAAGGATGCAATTGGCAGGCAAGAACTTATTAAATCACAAAACGACTACAACTACCAAAAGGAGCGTATGCAATTGGCAAAACAAATATTGCAGCAAGACTCGGTAGCCACCAAACAAGAACAAAACCAAATTCAAAGCTCCTACCAACGTACGCAAAACGCTTTAGAATTAATGAGAAGAAAAGTGGCCGACCTTGTAGTCAAGGCCCCTGTTGATGGACAGTTAACCTCGCTTGACGCCGAAATAGGTCAATCGAAAAATAAAGGAGAGCGTTTGGGTCAAATAGACGTTTTGAGTGGTTTTAAAGTACGGGTTGACATTGACGAGCACTATATAAGTAGAATTTATGCAGGGCAAAGAGGTTCGTTTTCATTCAATAATAAGCAATATTTTCTGGTAATCAAGAAAGTATTCACTCAAGTAAGTAATGGGCGTTTTCAGGTAGATATGGAGTTTGAATCTGAAGTTCCCGAAGGAATCAGGCGCGGACAAACACTTCAAATTCGAGTGGCTTTAAGCGAAGAAAAACAAGCGCTACTAATCCCTAAAGGTGGTTTCTTTCAGCAAACTGGAGGCAATTGGATATTTAAAGTGAGTGAAGATGGGTCATATGCCTACAAAATTGATATTTCATTAGGAAGTCAAAATACAGAGTACTATGAAGTATTGAACGGCTTACAGCAAGGAGACAAGGTCATTACTTCTGGATATGATAACTACGGTGACGTACAAGAATTAATATTAAAGGATTAACACTTAAAACAACTATAAATAAACAACACTTAACAGTATTAAAATTAATAGAAATGATAACAATCAACGATTTAGAGAAATTTTATAGCACCGATGAAGTGCGCACTATAGCCTTAAACAAACTTTCATTTAAGGTCAATAAAGGTGAATTTGTTGCTATTATGGGGCCGTCAGGATGCGGAAAATCAACATTGCTTAATATAATTGGCCTCCTGGACGATGCAGATGGAGGTAGCTTTGTTTTTGATGGATCTGAAGTTTCAAAATACAACGAACGTAAACGTGCTAATTTACGAAAGCACAATATTGGGTTTGTGTTTCAAAGCTTCAACCTCATTGATGAACTTACTGTTTTTGAAAACGTCGAGCTTCCACTTATTTATACAGGTGTAAAACCAGCAGAGCGAAAAAAGCGAGTTGAAGAAGTGCTCGAAAAAATGCAAATCATGCACCGACGCAAACATTTTCCACAACAATTATCTGGTGGTCAGCAACAACGTGTGGCAGTTGCTAGAGCAGTGGTTAATAATCCAAAATTAATTTTAGCTGATGAGCCAACTGGAAATCTAGACAGTAGCAATGGTAATGAAGTTATGGATCTACTCACTGAACTAAACGAAGCTGGGACCACTATTATCATGGTGACTCATAGCGAGCATGATGCAAAATATAGCCACCGTATTATACGCATGCTCGATGGCCAAAAAGTAACCGAAAACATTTTGGTCTAATCAATCACAATCAAAAAACGAACAATCATGATTAAGAATTATTTCAAAAT
The DNA here is from genome assembly GCA_003550275.1 of Flavobacteriaceae bacterium MAR_2010_72. Taxonomy (GTDB): domain Bacteria; phylum Bacteroidota; class Bacteroidia; order Flavobacteriales; family Flavobacteriaceae; genus Geojedonia. Next base: position 3,322,094 of record QXCW01000002.1, on the reverse strand, counting down.
AGCCTGGAGAAACCTTCTAAAGAACAAGGTGTACTCATTCATTAATATTTTTGGCTTAGCAATTGGCATGGCAGTAACAATTACTATTGGATTGTGGATTGCCGATGAATTAAGTTATGATTCTTATTTTAAAAACCATGACCGGATCGCTCAAGTATATCAAAGTCAAACTTTTAATGGAAAAGTGGGGACTGGCCCTGCCATTCCACGCCCTTTAGAAATGACCTTGAGAGAAAGCTATGGAAGTAATTTTAAACATATTTCCATGTCGTCATGGACCCAATCTAGATATTTAAAATATCAGGATAATAGCATTTCTAGACAAGGTAACTTCATGCAGGAATCTGGTCTGGAAATTTTCGAATTCAATATTTTAAAAGGTGAGAAAAATGGTTTAAAAGAAACCAATTCGATTATGTTGTCTGAATCCACCGCAAAGGCATTATTTGGAGATGCGGACCCACTTGGAAAAATAGTTAAAGTGAACAGCAGTGACAATATGATTGTTACTAGTATTTACAAGGACATTCCAGCGAACACAACCATGTCTGATGTCGATTTTTTAATGCCTTGGAAATACTATGCAAATGCTCAAGAATGGATTAAAAATGCAATAGATAGTTGGGGTAATAATTCATTTCAAATGTTTGTACAAATCGCCGATAATACCACCATGAAAGGCGTAACAGAAAAGATTATCGATTCTAAAAAGAACGCTAACGATGATACCGCTGAATTCAATCCGCAGATCTTCTTATTACCAATGAACGACTGGCATTTACGGTCTAATTTTGAAAATGGCGTACAAACAGGAGGTCGTATTGAAAGTGTTTGGTTGTTTGGGATTATTGGTTCGTTTGTATTGTTTCTGGCCTGTATCAACTTTATGAATTTAAGTACGGCCAGATCAGAAAAGCGCGCTATGGAAGTAGGCATCCGAAAAGCCATTGGCTCAAGTAGAGAGCAACTCATTAAACAATTTTTAAGTGAGTCGTTATTGGTGGTTCTGTTTGCGTTTGTAGTGGCGATAATTCTTGTTCTATTGTCTTTGAATGGGTTTAATACCTTGGCAAGTAAGCAAATAGAATTTCCTTGGAGCAATACAAACTTCTGGCGTTTTTCATTGATTTTTGTATTGTTTACGGCGCTCATTTCTGGGAGCTATCCAGCACTTTATCTATCGTCGTTTAATCCGGTCAAAGTTTTAAAGGGAACCTTTAAGGCGGGGCGGTATTCTGCATTACCCAGAAAAGTATTGGTGGTTGTTCAATTTACCGTGTCAGTAGCATTAATTATTGGCACTCTGGTTGTAATGCAACAGATTGAATATAGCAAAAATAGGCCAGTTGGTTATGACAAGGGCGGACTGATCCAAATCCCAACAATGAGTCGAGATTTTTCAGGAAAATATGATTTTATGAGAAATCAATTTATTGCCTCTGGCGCAGCTATTGAAATGTCTTCCTCAAGCAGTCCGACCACACAAATTTGGTCTAATCGTGGAGGTTACGACTGGGAAGGAAAACCAGAAGGCTTCCAGGAAGATTTTGCATGGACTGAAGTTTCATACGAGTATGTAAAATCATTAGGAATGAAAATTATAGAAGGGCGTGATTTCTCGCGAGAGTTTGCTTCAGATTCTACAGCGATTTTGATTAATAGAACAGCGGTTGAATACATGGGGCTTACTAATCCAGTAGGCAAATTTTTGAGAGATGACGATGAAGAAGACCCTGATCCGCCGTTGAAAATTATTGGCGTGGTTGAAGATGTTATTTCGCAATCCCCATATCAGCCAGTAAAACAAGGTTTGTATGTTTTTGATCGCAATCAAAACGCAAGTTATTACAACCTTAGATTAAACCCAAATAAAAGCGTTGCCGAAAACTTGAAAATTGTTGAGAAAACCTTTAAAGAGCACTTTCCTAATTTACCGTTTCAGTATGATTTTATAGATGAACAGTATGCTCTTAAATTTGCCCAAGAAGAGCGTACTGCAAGTTTGGCAAGGGTTTTTACCATGTTGGCCATATTTATAAGCTGTCTTGGTCTTTTTGGTTTGGCAAGTTTTGTGGCAGAACAAAGAACCAAAGAAATTGGAGTAAGAAAAGTCTTGGGAGCAACCGTTGCCAATTTATGGACATTGCTTTCAAAAGACTTTGTGCAATTAGTAATTATTTCACTTCTAATTGCAACTCCTGTTGCCTATTATGTGATGAAACAATGGATCCAAAAATTTTCATATAGAACCGATATTTCTTGGGGAATTTTTTTAACAGCTGCACTTGGAGCGCTTACCATTACACTTATTACAGTAAGCTTTCAATCCATTAAAGCTGCTACGGCGAATCCTTCAAAAAGTTTAAGAACAGAATGACAGCATAAAAATCAAAAAACGAATAATCATGATTAGAAATTATATTAAAATAGCATGGCGATCTTTAAAAAGCAATAAATTATTTACAGCTGTAAATATTTTTGGTCTTACAGTAGGATTAGCATCTTGTATGCTAATTTGTTTATACATCTATCATGAATATAGTTATGATAAGCATCACGATAATGTTGAGCAGTTGTACCAAGTTGGCACTGTGTTAAAACGAACAGATGGAGATATTAGAACAGCAGGAACGCCTTATGGCATTGCTGATGCTTTACAACAAGAATTTCCAGAAATTGATAATATTACAAGATTGGTTAGCTTATTTGTAGACGATAAAACGCTAATACAGTTTGACAACAATGGAACGTCTCAAGTTTATTACGAATCAAAGGGTTATTTAACAGATGCTTCTTTTTTTAACTTTTTTAACTATGATTTTATTGAAGGTCAACCTGAAACCGCACTACAACAGCCAAATTCAATTGTAATTTCGGAAGCTATCGCTGCCAAGATTTTTGGAAATGAGAAAGCACTAGACCAAACACTTCAAATAGAAAGCAATACCAATGGTCGTGGTACCTATGTAGTTAAAGGCGTGTTTAAATCGTCAAACAACCCATCTCATATTGACGGTAGATTTTTTATGTCTTTTGTCGGTGGAGCATTAGACAATTATGTGAAAAGCCAAACAAGCATGGCTGGTAATAATTTCCTGTTTACCTATTTGAAATTAAATAAAGGTGCAAATCAAGATGCCATAACAGCCAAATTTCCTGGATTTGTGGATAAATATTTAGGAGCAGATTTAAAAAAAGCAGGCTTTAATAAAGAACAATTTTTAATTCCAGTTAAAGACATCCATTTAAAGTCAGGTATGTCAGAAAACGTATCAACTAGTGGCAGCCCTAAGCAATTATATATTTTGTTATCAATTGCTGCTTTTATTTTACTTATTGCCTGTATTAATTATATGAATCTATCTACTGCACGGTCATCAAAGCGCGCAGGAGAAGTTGGCGTACGAAAAGTTTTGGGTGCTCAAAAAAGCAACTTGATAACTCAATTTTTGAGTGAATCTATTTTGCTTGCACTAATGGCTTTTATCATAGCTATTGGTATAGTTTGGTCCTTATTCTCAACATTTGAAAGAATTTCAGGGAAAGAGTTTGCATACTCAAACAATCAATATTTAACCCTTGGCGCTGCGTTTTTAATTGTGAGCTTATTAGTTGGTCTATTTGCCGGAAGTTATCCTGCATTTTTCCTTTCTGCTTTTAAACCAATCAAGGTATTAAAAGGTAGAGTCACCAATAGTCTCGCTGCTACCACATTGAGAAAGGGTTTAGTAGTGTTTCAATTTACAATTGCCATAATTTTAATTGTATCATCATTGGTGATTTTTAACCAAATGGAATATCTAAAATCTACCGATTTAGGATTTGCACAAGATCAGCAAATCGTGGTGCCATTGCGCAGTGAAACTTCTGTTAATGCATATCAAAATATTAAGATAGATTTAGAAAAATTTACTGCAATTAAAGCGGTAGGTGCTGCAGCCTACTATCCAGGCATTTTTAACCCAGAAGATGGTCTTTTTTATAAAGAAGGTCAAAACATGGATCTTGCGAAACATGTATTCTTCAATCGTGTAGATCATGATTTTCTTAAGACCCTTGAAATCAAATTAGTTGCGGGGCGTTTATTTTCAGAGCCATTTGCAGACTCAACAGGTATCGTATTGAATGAAAAAGCAATAGGGGAATTTGGCTTTAACACAGCAGAAGATGCTATTGGAAAAAAAATATTTACAGAAAGGCAGAGCACTCTATATTCTAATGAGATTGTAGGTGTAGTGAAGGACTTTCACTTTAAAGATTTGAAGTCGCCAATCACTCCATTCGCGTTCGCTTTAGAATTGAATAATTATAACTATATGGTTGTTCATGTAGAAGAAGATAAGATTTCAAAAGCAATCGCAGAGATAAGTTCAGTCTGGACCAAATCTAATCCAAATCAGCCATTGGAGTACACATTTTTAAACGAAGATTTTCAAAAAAACTATGTTTCCGAAAATCGCCTTTCATCCATTGTTGGATATTTTACCCTTGTGGCAATTTTAATTTCTTGCCTCGGGTTATTTGGGCTTATATCATTTAGTGCAGATCAACGCAAAAAGGAAATTGGTGTTAGAAAAGTATTGGGAGCAAGTATATCAAATATCGTAAAAACATTGTCAGTAGAATTTCTAGTTCTTGTGTTAATAGCGATTTTATTAGCATTGCCTTTGGCATATTGGGCAATGGACAAATGGCTGCAAGAGTTTGCCTATAGTGTTGGATTAAGCTGGTGGTTGTTTGGTATCGCAGCCAGTATAACCTTGCTCATTGCCATGCTTACAGTTAGCCATCAAGCTGTTAAAGCAGCTATAGCCAACCCAGTGATAAATTTAAGAACAGAATGAATGACTCAATAACATTCAAAAAACGAACAATCATGATTAGAAATTATTTCAAAATAGCCCTTCGGAATTTACTTCACAATAAAGGCTATACTGCCATTAAAATATTAGGCCTGGCGGTTGGTATCATGTGTTGTATTTTAATTATGCTTTTTGTTAGCAGTGAGTGGAGCTTTGATAAATTTCACTCAAACGCCGATCGCATTTATAGAGTTTGGCAAGATGAAAAGTATGAAGACCAGAACTTTGTTAATACCATAACACCCATAATTATGGGGCCTACACTTGAAGCAAACATTCCTGAAGTTGAAGGCATGTGCAGGATATTAAGGGTTAATCCAACAGTAACCTATACCCAAAAAGATTTTACGGATCAGGCTTTAATGGTCGATACGACCTTCTTTAAGCTTTTCGATTTTAAACTTCTTGAAGGCAATAGGGCAAATCCATTTCCGCAGATCAATACGGTAATTTTATCGAAAACAACGGCCAAGAAATACTTTGGAAATGCATCAGCGTTAGGGAAGAATCTAGAAATGCAATTAGGAAATGAAAAAGAGCAGTTTATTGTAACTGGGATTATTGAAGACGCACCAGAGCCTTCAAGTATTCAATATAATATGCTAATATCTTATGCCAATGTGGGTAAGTTATTTAGTGAGGGGTTGCAAAAAAGCTGGTTCAATGTTTTTGGGGAAACCTATGTGATGTTGCGCGAAGGCATATTGCCCGAGCAATTATATCCTAAATTTCCCGATATGATGAAACAAGCGTTGGGCGAGAATTATGAGCCTGGTGGATTTGAGGTCTATTTACAACCCATTACAGAGATTCATTTAGATAATAATTTGCCTCAAGGCCTACAGCCAATAAGCAACCCAAAATACTCATATATTTTAGCAACCATAGGCATTTTAATCCTTTTGGTGGCTTGTGCCAACTTTGTGATTTTAGCAATAGGACACTCGAGTAGTCGTGCTAGGGAAGTTGGAGTGCGTAAAGTTATGGGCGCTGAAAGGCACCAGTTGATTTATCAATTTATGGGCGAAGCTTTTATTGTGACTTGTGCATCAATGATTTTGGGCATAGGTTTTTCATTGGCGTTGCTTAAGCCTTTTAATTCCATTATCAACCGTGAACTGGCATTTCCATTAAACATTTCGTTTGTTATTTTCTGTTTACTTTTAGTTTTAATAATTGCCTTTATTTCAGGATTCTACCCAGCTATTTTTCTTTCAAAATTTAATCCTGTTGTCGTTTTGAAGGGTAAACTATCGTCAAAAAAAGGCTCTGGTTTCTTGCGTCAAGGATTGGTTATAGGGCAGTTTGCAGCTTCAATTGCAATGATCATTTGCACAATTGTGATCGGTCAACAGATCGATTATTTTAAAAACAAAGATCTCGGCTATAACAAAGAACAGATTATAGTAGTTTCCACTAACTTAAACAGAATAGAAGGCGCGGTATTGGCTGAACGCTATAGAACAGAGCTATTAAAACACCCTGAAGTTTCAGAAGCCACGGTGTCACTTTACAGTTTCGCAGAATCTCCTTGGATAACACTAGGATTTACTAACGAGATGAAAGCCTATAGAAGCTTTCAGTATAACTCGGTTGATGCTAATTTTATAGAAGCGATGGATATCGAAGTTAAGGAAGGGCGTGCTTTTAACGAACAAATAACTTCTGATGTTACCAATGCCGCGGTTGTTAACGAAGCTTTTGTAGAGCTATTTGGATTGAAGGACCCCATAGGAAAAAAATTACCAGGCCCTTTTCAACAAGAGATTATAGGAGTTGTAAAAGATTTCAATTTTCAGTCACTTCATACCCCGGTATCACCGCTTTTGATGACCATGAAGCCAGATTCTGTATTTAGAAAAACAGAGAATATAGGCATGGCCTTTGCACCACAACCCAGAATCTCGGTGCGTATGGAAGCGGGAGGCCTTTCAAATAACATCAAAGTCCTTGAAGAAGCTTGGAAACAAGTTGCGCCTAATCAGGATTTTGTGAACACATTTCTTGATGCTTCAATCGAAGCACAATATAAGGCAGAGGCTAGAACAAGTACAATAGTAAAAATTGCTTCAGGGTTATCAATTTTTATTGCGACCATGGGATTATTCGGATTGGTTACACTTATTCTTTCCCGACGAAAAAAAGAAATAGGAATACGAAAAGTACTCGGAGCCAAAGTCATTAGCATTATTAAATTAATCTCTATGGATTTTGCCTTGTTGATTCTTATAGCATCAATTATAGCATTTCCATTAGCTTGGTGGTTTATGAACGATTGGCTTCAAGAGTTTGCGTATAAAGTGGATATAAAATGGTGGGTATTTGTATTGGCAAGTGTCGCTGCAATAGTCATTGCCCTTATTACAATTAGCGTGCAAACCGTTAAAACCGCACTATCCAACCCAGTAAATAGTTTAAGAACTGAATAAAACTAGAATTTATGCTGACACATTATTTCAAAATAGCACTACGTAATCTAAAAAGGCAGAAAGGCCTATCCTTGATAAATATACTTGGACTTTCCATTGGGCTAGCTTGTTTTTCATTGTTTCTTCTATATTCTGTAAACGAATTCAGTTTTGACCGTTTTCACAAAGATGCAGATAACATTTATCGTGCATATCGATGGACGGAAGCTATGAATGGTGAAGATGTAAAGGCCGATATTTACATGCCATCTCCTCTAGGACCTGCATTAAAAACAGATATTCCAGATGTCAAAGAATTTGTTCGGTTTCGTGAAGATTGGGGAGATGATTTTATAAAAATTAACGATCAGGTGAGTTCTGGTCCTGTGGCCTACACAGACCCTTCCTTTTTTTCGATGTTTACGTTTCCATTAAAATACGGAAATCCAAAAACAGCATTAAGTGACTTACACAATATTGTCATCACTGAAAAAAAGGCCATAGAACTTTTTGGGATGGACAATGTTGTTGGCCGGACTATCGAAATAAAAATTGACCAAGCATTTGTTCCTTTCACAATTAGTGCGGTAGCAGAAAATATACCCGCCAATTCCTCTATAGAATTTGAACTTCTTGGGAATTTTAACTTTATGGAAACCACAAACAGTGGTAAAAGAGGTGTGAATAATTGGCATCGATCAGGCTATATTACCTACCTAAAACTTAATGCCGGAAGTGGTTTGCTAAATGACATTCAAAAACTGGCTTCTTTTCGACGCAAGTATTATCCTGAAGAGGAAAGAAGGCTAAAGGAAGCAGGACATACATGGGAAGCTAATTCACCACTAATTCGATTTGGCTTACAACCGCTAAAAGATGGACATACCGATACGATTATTCAAGGTGGTACTGTAGATCAGGTTAATCCCAAAACCATCTGGATACTTTTGAGCATAGCCGCTGGGGTTTTGTTTATTGCTTGTATCAATTTTACGACTTTAGCAATAGGTCGATCAGCAAGAAGATCAAAAGAAGTAGGCTTGAGAAAAGTCATAGGAGGTCAGAGAAGGGAACTAGTGCTACAATTTCTTTCAGAATCCATCATATTAAGTGTGATTTCAGCTATACTTGGATTTTTATTGGCAAAATTGTTATTGCCTTACTTCAATAATCTTTCGGGAAGAGAGTTATCTTTTTCATTTTCTTCATATCCCGAAATGGCGTGGATGTTAATAGGGTTAGTTTTACTTGTAGGTTTGTTGGCGGGTAGTTATCCGGCCATAATTCTATCCAGTTTTAATCCAGTGGAAGCACTAAAAAGTAAAATCAAGGTAAATGGTTCTAATTTCTTTACCAAATCCTTGGTAACTGTTCAATTTGCGTTATCGGTTGGCCTAATTATTTGCACTATGATTATTTTAAAGCAAACGAGATACATGACTTCCAAGTATCCTGGATTTAACAAGGAGAATATAGTTGTCGTTGATGCCGATGGTACTGAATCAAACGAAATTTACCCGCTTTTTAAACAAGCGCTACTTACAAGAACAGATGTTTCAGCAATAGCTGGCGCCGAACTCGGTTTAGGAGAAGGAACAGGCTGGAGTCGTTCAGGATTTGACTATAAGGGTACTCCTAAAAGTGTATTTGAATACTATGTTGACTCTGATTATATCCCGTTGATGGGCATGCAGCTCATTGAAGGCAGAAATTTTGATCCCACAATTACATCAGATACAATTAATTCTGTCATTGTAAATGAAGCCATGGTGAAAGATTTTGGCTGGACAATAGAAAATGCCGTTGGACAGGTATTGACTGGCTATTTCAGAAATTTGGGACCTGATAAATTACCTACTGTAATTGGGGTGGTTAAAGATTTTAATTTTCGTCCCTTTAAAGAAGATGTGAAACCGCAAATGTTCCATCAGTTTCCCGATTATGTACCTTATAAATATTTCGTAAAAATAAAACCTGGCAATCCTTCACCTTCACTTGATGCTATGCAAAAAGAGTGGAATACGCTAGCAGGCAACCTCCCTTTTAAATACAATTTTCTTGATGAAAACCTTGATAATTTTTATAAAGCCGAAAAAAGGTTGAGTAGTATTATAGGATGGGCTGGAGGCATTTCAGTATTCTTAGCTTGTCTAGGATTGTTTGGGCTAGTTGCGCTTGCTGCCGTGAATCGAACTAAAGAAATAGGCATTAGAAAAGTGCTTGGGGCTTCAGTGGCTAACATTGTTGGGTTATTATCAAAAGATTTTCTGAAATTGGTAATCATTGCCTTATTCATTGCTGCGCCACTTGCATTTTATTTCATGAATAAATGGCTACAAGATTTTGCCTATCGAATTTCAATTGGATGGTGGGTATTTATTTTGAGTGGAGTATTGGCAATCACTATTGCATTTATTACTATAGGATTTCAAGCCGTAAAAGCAGGAATTTCAAATCCTGTAAATAGTTTAAGAACCGAATGATAGTTTATCAATCAAAAAACGAACAGTCATGATTAAAAATTATTTTAAAATAGCATTTCGAAATATCCGCAAAAACAAGCTATATGCATTTATAAATATTTTTGGTTTGGCTATTGGTTTGGCCTCCTGCTTATTAATTGGCTTGTATATTAACAACGAATTGAGTTATGACAAATTTAATTCCAACGCTAGCAGAATAGTTAGGATTACAATGGAGTATAAAATGTCAGATGAGGTAAACAATATAGCCACTACTGGAACAAAAGTGGGTCCTGAATTTAACAGAACCTTTCCTGAAGTTGAAGATTATGTGCGAACTTACATTAGTAGTAGTAATGTAAAGTATGGCAATAAACTGTTTAATGAAGATCGTATTTTATTTGCCGATCCGTCATTTTTTAAAATATTCACTTTTAATTTAATTGAAGGGAATTTTGCAACCGTTTTAGACGCTCCAAATAAAATAGTGCTTACCCAATCAATGGCAAAAAAGTACTTTGGGAATGAGTCTCCAATCAACAAAACCATTACGGTTATCGGTAAAGAAATGACCGTTTCCGGAGTTTGTGAAGACACGCCTAAAAATGCGCAATTAAAATTCGATTTTGTAACTCAGTTTTTAAACCTTGGCAATGGTGTTAAGGTAGAAGAATGGTATACTGCCAATTGGATTACCTATCTCCTATTAAACGAAGGCGCAAATGTATCTAATCTAGAAAAAAAGATTAACAAGTATATGAACTCCGACGCTATTAGAAAACAAACTAGAGCAGAAGGGACTAATTATCTTAATTACCATCTGGAACCACTTCTCGACGTTCACCTTAAATCTGACTTGGCTGGCTTTGAGCCTAATGGCAGCATTACTTATGTATACATTTTTATAATCATTGCTTTGTTGATACTTTTAATTGCAAGTGCCAATTACACAAATCTTGCTACTGCACAATCTACACAGCGAAGTGGGGAAATTGGGATGCGTAAAGTTATGGGAGCAAGCAAGAGCCAAGTGTTTATTCAGTTCATTAGTGAGTCCACTGTTGTCACCTGTATAGCCACAGTTTTGGCATTGCTTTTAAGTGTTGGTGTTATTCCATACTTTAACCAGATGACAGGTCAAACTTTTGAACGATTTGAATTGATTCAACCAATGCCATTACTTTTATTAGGAATTTTCTGCGTATTGGTTAGTTTTTTGGCTGGTTTGTATCCAGCTTTAGTTTTGTCTGGAGCCCAGGTTATTGGCATTTTGAAAAAGGGATTTAGTTCAACAGGCAAACATAGCTTATTGAGAAAATCACTTATAGTTGGGCAGTTTGCCATTTCCGTTTTCCTAATAATTTATACGCTGATTATCCTACAACAAATGGATTTTATTAAGAATAAAAATCTTGGATACGATAAGGATCATGTTGTAGTACTTCCAATAGGTGGAGATATGCTCAATAATTTTCAACTAATTAAAGACGCAATGCAAAACGTGAATGGGGTAACCTCTGTGACAGCTGCTTATGAAACCCCTGAATTTGTTCAATGGGGCGATGGACTGACAGTTACAGATGAGAAAGGTAAACACGACATTTCATTGAAAGCAATGCCTGTAGAACTAGATTTTACAAAAACTTTAGGCATGACCATGGCGGCTGGACGAGATTTTGTGCAGTCAGATTTTAGTTTGATGGATACCTTAAATAACTGGTCAAATTATAAACAACCGTATATCATCAATGAAACACTGGCCAGACAAATTGGTTGGACGCCTGAAGAATCAATAGGCAGACTTATTGAAAATCGTGCTTTAGGCCCAGTAGTTGGTGTAGTAAAAGATTTTAATTTTAGCAGCCTCCATGAACCCATAGGGCCACTTTTGATGTTTTTGTCCCGCAATTTTTCTCGAACGTATATGGTTCGAATTAACAGCAATGACATTCAAGGCACTTTGAGTAGATTAGAAACCGTGTGGAATGATCGCACCGCAGGAAGGCCATTCAATTACCATTTTCTAGATGAAGACTATAACGCACTTTACAAAGCCGAACAGCGCAGTTCCTTGCTGTTTAGTGTTGCCGCGATGTTGGCGATTATATTGGCTTGTTTAGGCTTATTTGGACTGGCGGCTTTCACAACAGTACAGCGCACAAAAGAAATAGGTATTCGTAAAACATTAGGTGCAACCTTAACTCATATTGTATTGCTAATTAGTAAGAACTTTTTGATGTTGGTTTCAATTTCTATTGTTATAGCAGCTCCAATAGCATTATTTGCAGCTCAAAACTGGCTGCAGAATTTTACCTATAAAATTGAACCAAGAATGTGGGTGTTTATTACAGCAGCAGCAGTTACGCTTCTAATAACATTAGTTACCGTTGGTTTCCATTCTTTAAAGGCTGGAATGTCTAACCCAGTAAAAAGCTTGAGAACCGAATGATAATTCATCAATTAAAAAACGAACGATCATGATTAAAAATTATTTCAAAATAGCATTAAGAAACCTTTTTAAGAATAAAGGGTTTACGGCCATAAACATTATTGGATTGGCTCTAGGTCTTGGATGCTTTATCGTCATTGCGATGTATGTGGCAGACGAATTAAGCTACGACCGATACCATGAAAAAGCAGATAGAATTTACCGTATCAATTCTGATATTCGATTTGGCGGAACAGACCTCATCATGGCAGTAAGTTCAGACCCAATTGGCGCAACACTTAAACAGGATTATCCCGAAGTTGAAGAGTCTGCAAGACTGTATAGCTCCAGCGGTTCAAAACTCATTAAAAAAGGTGATGAATATATAAACGAGTCTAGAGTAACGCACGCCGATTCGACCTTGTTTGACGTATTTACTTTACCTGCTATTGTGGGCGACACCAAAAGCGCACTCAAAGAGCCAAACTCTGTTGTGATGACAGAATCAGCTGCAAGGCGGTATTTTGGAAGTCCTGATAATGCCATAGGTAAAACACTGGAAACTGATGACAATCGAAGTACACTTTATAACGTCACGGCCGTTATCAAGGATATGCCTAAAAACTCGCACTTTAATTATGAATTCTTCTTTTCAATGGCCAATATTAGATATACTATGGGCAACTATTTAAGCCATAATTTTCACACTTATGTAGTGTTGCAACCTGATGTGGATTATAAAGAATTCAACAAATATTTTACTGATGTTATTAACAAGTATGTAATGCCCCAAGCGTCTCATTTCATGAAAGTAGAAAGCATGGAAGCATTTGAAAAGAGCGGTAATAAATTGGAATATGCCTTATTCCCTTTAACAGATATTCACTTAAAGTCTTCTAGAGGTGTAGAATTAGGAACCAATGGGAATATTCAATATGTCTATATTTTTTCAGCGGCAGCACTATTTATTCTGCTTATCGCCTGCATTAATTTTATGAACTTAACTACGGCACGTTCATCGGGAAGAGCTAAAGAGGTTGGAATCAGAAAAGTACTTGGATCTGAAAAAAGAGCACTGATATGGCAATTTTTAACAGAGTCAACCCTAATTGCCTTTATAGCCTTAATTTGTGCAATCGTTTTTGCCTGGTTGTCACTAGATTGGTTTAATTCGATCTCTAGTAAAGAAATGGTGATTTCTAGTCTGATTAGACCAGAATACCTTGCAGTATTATTAGCGCTTCCATTTATGGTAGGAATAATGGCAGGGGCTTATCCAGCATTCTTTTTGTCATCATTCCAACCCGTAAAGGTTCTAAAGGGCAAGATAAGTTCGGGTACTAGCAAAAACAATTTAAGAAGTTTCTTGGTGGTATTTCAATTTTCAACATCCATTATTCTTATTATAGGAACCGTGGTTATTTATCAGCAATTGAGCCACATCCAAAACTCAAAAGTAGGGTTTGATAAAGAACAGGTTTTGGTGGTTGAGAACTCTGGTTTGCCAAGACAAGCGCGTGAATCTTTAAAGTCTGAAATAGCACAGTTGACCGATGTTAAATCGGCGTCTTTTGGCGGTTATCTTCCTGTTGGGGATTCATCAAGGTCTGATACTACGTTTTCATCAGAAGCGGTAATGACAGAGTCAAACGGGTTCAATATGCAATTTTGGAATATTGACTATGACTACATTCCAACCTTGGGAATGGAAATGATAGAAGGAAGAAACTTTTCAAGAGCGTTTGGTTCAGATTCCTTGGGAATAATTCTTAATGAAAGTGCTGTAAAATCTGCCGGCTTTAAAAACCCAATTGGTCAAAAACTATATACGTCATTTGGCCCCAATGAACCTATGATACCTTATACCGTTATTGGTGTTGTTAAAAACTTTAACTATGAATCGTTGCGTCAAAATGTAGGGCCTTTAAGTTTTATTTTAGGAAATAATAGCTGGGTTTCGATTTACCGTTTTCAAACGGCCGATATAACCGGATTGGTAGATGTGGTTGAACGCAAATATAAAGCTATGGCTCCAGGTATGCCGTTCAATTACCGTTTTATGGATGAGTCTTTTGACAATATGTACCGACAAGAACAGCGTGTTGGAAAAGTGGCCTTGACCTTTTCAATATTGGCAATTTTAATTGCATGTTTGGGGTTATTCGGGCTCGCAACTTATATCGCGGAACAACGCACGAAAGAAATAGGCATTCGTAAAGTTCTAGGTGCAACGGTAACTAATATTGTTGCCATGCTGTCAACCGATTTTATAAAACTGGTACTTATTTCATTTGTTATAGCAACGCCAATTGCCTATTGGTTTATGAATAAATGGTTACAAGATTTCGCATTTAGAATAGATATTAATTGGTGGGTTTTCATCCTAACAGGCATCATAGCACTACTTATTGCATTAGTCACGTTAAGTTTCCAAGCCATAAGAGCAGCGATTTCAAATCCCGTGAAAAGCTTGAGAACAGAGTAACTGACCAACCTAAAAACTAAAACAATGTTATTAGAACTGAAGAATATTTATAAATGGGTAAATTCTGGAAGCAGACGTATTTTCCTTCTTAAAGATATTAATCTTGAAGTTAAAGAAGGCGAGTTCATGTCTATCATGGGGCCTTCAGGGTCTGGTAAATCCACACTACTCAATGTCATTGGAATGTTGGATCACTTTAATGAAGGCACCTATAATTTTCTGAACGAACCGGTACATGAGCTGAAAGAAAAGCATCGCGCTAATCTTTATAAGGAATATATTGGATTCGTGTTTCAGGCCTATCATTTAATTGACGAGTTAACCGTTTACGAAAACATCGAAACTCCGTTGTTATACAAAAACGTAAAATCTTCTGAACGAAAAGCCCTTGTTGCTGATATGCTAGACAGATTCAATATCGTAGGAAAAAAAGACCTTTTCCCTCAACAATTAAGTGGCGGACAACAGCAGCTTGTAGGTATAGCACGTGCTTTGATCTCTAAACCGAAATTGATTTTAGCTGATGAACCTACAGGCAATCTTAACTCTAAACAAAGCGAGGAAATCATGGAGTTGTTTAAGGATCTCAACAACGAAGGTGTTACCATTATACAAGCCACACATTCGGAAATGAATGCGAGTTATGGCTCAAGAACCATCCACTTATTGGATGGCATGCGCAATCGTACAAACTAAAATTAAAGCAATGCATCAAAAATTTATTTGTTCAATACTCGTAATTCTAAATACCATATTTGTTTATGGCCAAACCACAAACAAAACAACCGTAAGTTTGGAAGATTGTATTGAAATCGCATTAAATAATAATCTCGACCTAAAAGCATCGACATTAAGAACCGAATCGGCCGATATCAATTTTAGGCAAAGCAAGAACGCCCTTTTACCATCTGTAAACGGCAATTATAACATCGGGAAGTCGACAGGTAGAAGTATCGATCCATTTACGAATAGCTATATAAATGAAGAGCTCACGTTTTCAAATGCAGGCTTGTCATTGGACGCTATTGTTTTTAATGGCTTCAGGTTGATAAATTCGTGGAAACAGCAAAAATTTAATCTCTTGGCTTCAGAAATGGAGCAAGAAGAAGCCAGACAAAACCTGATACTTAATGTTACATTGGCCTATTTACAGGTCATGAATACGCGCGACTTATTGAATTTAGCCGAAAACAGAATTGAAAGCACCGAAAAGCAACTCGAGCGCTTAAAAACCATGTTTGACAATGAAATGGGAAACCCAGCAGAGTTTAGAGATTTTCAAGGGCAAATGGCAAATGATAAAGCCAATCTCATGGCAGCAAAAAACAATTATCAGGATGCTAAATTAAATTTAAAGCAGCTACTCAACATCAAAACAGATTTAGATATAGCTGCTCTAGATATGCCTTTGGAGTTCAATGTTTATGGCGAATCGTTTGAAGAGGTTTATGATTTGGCCATAAAAAATCTTGCGCGAGTAAAGGCTGATACATATCGACTCGATGCGGCTCATAAAGGAGTGGCTGTGGCAAAATCGCAGTATGTGCCACAAGTGTCGTTGTTTGCAAATCTTGGCACTAACTATTCAAGTGCTGCCAAGGTGTTTAACCAAGGGCAAACTAACACAGTTGATACTGGAGATTTTGTCACGGTTAATGGTCAGGATTATTCGGTGTTTACCCAAGAAACACAATTCATTCCCGAGGATATTTCATATAGGGATCAATTTGACAACAACTTAAATACCGTAGTTGGACTTGCCGTATCTATACCTGTTTTTAATGGTTTTCGCGCCAAAAATAACGTAGCTCTGGAAAAGATTAGAGAAGACCAGGCGGCTATTGAACTCGACCGAACAAAATTAGAACTGCATACCGTTATTGAACAAACCTATAATGATATGCTAACTGCCTTTGAGCGCTTTAAGGTATTGGAAGAACAAGTTGTGGCTTATGAAGAGTCGTTACGTATTAATGAAATTCGATTTAATAACGGTGCAAATACTAGCGTTGATTATATCATAAGTAAAAACAACCACGAAAATGCTCAGATCAGCCTTAACAATGTAAAATATGAATATATTCTTCGAGTAAAACTATTGGAATATTATAAGGGGAATATCTAGCGAGTATTGACTTGCACAAGAAGTTGATTTTATATGGTACCAGCCACAGGTTTTTCTTCATATTCAGGACAATCTATTCGTATGTGTTCACTCAACAATTCCTTTCGTAACAAATTGCAATAGTTTTTTTCATCATTGATTTCATAAAACTTGCATCCGAAACAAGTTCTTTGAACGGTTAAAATTCCATTTTGATTTAGTTTGTAAATCAACTGACTTAAAGTCGCGAATAAGGATTGCAGTTCAGGTTTTGAAAAACCATCGATTTGTGTTTTTAATGGATTTGAAAAATCATCTATTTTAGAAACCATCTCATGGCCTAAATCTGATAACAATATAGTATAACTGCGATTGTCAGAAGATGAATAATCTTTTATAATAAACCCTTTGTTGTCTAAAACCCTAACCGCATCACTTATAGTTGGTTTTGTTACATTAAATTCTTTTGCTAGATGGCTAATGTTGCACAAGTTTCTTTTGTGGAAAGCTATGAAAACCAATATTTGGATTTGTATTGGGCTTAATCCAACCAGTTTTGCTTTTTCCCATAGCATTATTTTAAATACTTCTGAAAGACGTTCCAATCCTGCAACGATTTTGCTTGAAATATCCGTTCGTTGTTGTTCTGGGTTAAATGTACTTTGCTTCATTAAAAAAAGCCTGCCAATTTTGGTCGACAGGCAAAGTTAGAAATCCTAATTAAATTAATTGCAATTTTCCATTTCAATAATTGAATAGCCATTTTTTGTAATGGTTTCAATTATTTCTTTGTTGGCTTGTTCAATATGGCAAAACCTGCATTCATTGGTTGTTAATTGTCCTGTTTGAAAAGGTTTGGATTTAAGATATTGTTTACCATAGTCAAATATGGTTTGCTCATCTTTCATTTCGCTAGGCACGAGAATGTCAAAATGCATTGTTTTGTCATTGTCGCGTTTTACATAGGTGTCCCAAACAGCTATATTCATTTTATTTATTGTTTTTTAAGCTAGGACTTCTTGATCCAAATTAGGAATCCTAACTATGAGTTATAAATTAACCTTTTACATCTGCTATAGAAGCACCAAAGTTGATATGGAGTGTATTGCCATCTGGCGTAACTAAAGCTGGAACAGATTTTACTCCTGCTTTTTCAGCTTCTGAAATTCGTGTTCGGTCCTTGCCAATATTAACAACTTCAACATTTTCAGCACCTACTAAATTGATGATATCGTGTTCGGAGCTGACACAAACCGGACATCCTGCGTGATAAAAAACGGATTTTTTCATTTTAATAAAATTTAATTTGTTCTATGCACCATTGCATCACAAATATAGTAAGGAATCCTAACAAAACAAAATTTCATCAAAAATAATAATAAACTGAACAATGATATTGTTGCTTTAATTTTTTAGTAGTGGCTAACGTATTATAAACAAAAACTTAATTTATAATAAACCCACTTTTTATAACGGCACCTTTTTTAATCACAACAATACCTTCTCTAACAGCATAGGTGTCAGTTTCGGTGTCTTCTAGGTGAGGTCCACCATTGATTCGAACATCATCACCAATACGGCAATTTTTATCAATAATGGTGTTTTTGATAAAGCAGCGCTCACCAATACCCATTAAAATAGAAATTTTGTAATTTTCAATCTCTTCAAGGGTTTCATAGTAATCACAGCCCATCATATAGGTATTAATTACCGTAGTTTCTTTGCCTATTCTAGAGCGCACACCAATAACCGATTTTTCAATTTTTGCAGCATGGATAATACAGCCTTCGGCAATAACCGCTTTGTCTAGATGCGTACCCGATATTTTTGAAGTTGGCAACATCCGGGCTCTGGTATAAATGCGCTTGGATTTATCATACAAATTGAATTTCGGGATATTATCTGTTAGTCCTAAATTAGCCTCAAAAAACGAATCGATATTACCAATATCGGTCCAGTAACCTTCAAATTGATAGCTTAAGGTTTTGTGTTTTTCGATGTTTTGAGGGATAATTTCTTTACCAAAATCATTAGTGCTTTTATCCTTCATTAGCTCAACAAGCAAGTCTTTATTGAAAATATAAATACCCATTGAGGCTAAATATTCGCGACCGCTGGATTTCATGTCATTGCTCACCCCCGAAATCCACTCTGGCAAAAGTTCTGCAACAGGTTTTTCAATAAATGAGGTAATTATACTTTCTTCATTTGCTTTTAAAATCCCAAATGATGTGGCTTCTTTTGCATTTACCGGAATGGTAGCAATGGATATTTCTGCACCGCTTGTAATGTGTTTTTCTAGCATATGGTTGAAATCCATTTGATACAGCTGGTCGCCAGACAGGATTAGCGCATATTCAAAATCATGATTGAGAAAATGGTGCATACTTTGTCTAACCGCATCGGCAGTACCTTGAAACCAATCACCGCTGGTCATCGTTTGTTCTGCAGCTAATACATCCACAAATGCCGAACTGAAAAAGCTAAAATGGTAGGTGTTTTTGATATGTTTATTTAAAGATGCCGAATTGAACTGGGTCAACACAAACATGCGCTTGATGTCTGAATTGATGCAATTTGAAATAGGGATATCAACTAGGCGATATTTACCCGCTATAGGTACAGCTGGTTTGGACCTCGATTCGGTTAACGGGTACAATCTAGACCCTTGTCCTCCACCTAAAATGATACTTAAAACTTTGTCGTTGATCATTGTTTTTAGATTAATGATTTATATAATTCTTCTACTTGTTTTGCTATGGCAGCCCAATCAAAATAGTCCTCCACCCGCTTTCGACCCTTATCGGCCATTTTTGCTTTAAGTTGGGGATTATTTATAATAGTATTAATGCCGTGGGCCAAATCTTTGGAAAATTGCTCTGGATTTACGGGCTCAAAAGGCGCGGTAGTTTGTTGTTCTAACGGAACAAGGATGCCAGTTTCATTGTGAACGACGACTTCTTTAATCCCTCCAACGGCACTTGCCACGACAGCCGTTTTACAAGCCATAGCCTCTATGTTGATAATCCCAAAAGGCTCATATATAGAAGGGCAACAAAACACATCGGCATGCGAATATAATTGGATAACCTCTTGTTTGGGGAGCATATCAGCAATCCAAATCACATTATTGCGATCCTTTTTGACCGCATTAACACTTTGCTCCATTTCAATTCCAATTTCTTTCGTGTCAGGAGCTCCAGCACATAGCACAATTTGCGTTTCAGGATCTATATACTTTATTGCATTTACTAAATGAGTAATACCCTTTTGCCGTGTAATCCGTCCGACAAAAAGTACATAGGGTTTGTTTTTGTCAATACCATAAGCTTCCAAAGTTGAGGTTTTATCGCTAACGGCATACTCCTGAAGATTAATACCATTATAGATGACTTTGATTTTATCTTCATTCACATTAAAATGGGTGAGCACATCCTGTTTAGTCTCTTTTGAAACTGCAATTACAGCGTCGGCCATTTCAATAGCG
Source organism: Flavobacteriaceae bacterium MAR_2010_72 (assembly GCA_003550275.1). Classification (GTDB taxonomy): domain Bacteria; phylum Bacteroidota; class Bacteroidia; order Flavobacteriales; family Flavobacteriaceae; genus Geojedonia. The sequence continues at coordinate 3,301,858 of QXCW01000002.1, read as the reverse complement.
GTTTTTTCAATCCAAGAAGATGCGTCATAGCCTTTACCAAGCTGTTCTCGTTTCCATGGGCGCAAGGGTTCCAACGAATGCGTGGTGACCACAAGAGGAATACCATAGCATAATTTAGCCATAATCCCAGCAAATTGGGCATACCAAGTATGACAATGCACAATATCGGCATCAATATTGTCGGCATTCATATAGATTGAAGTACTTAAGGTTTGCATAATGGCCTTAAGTTTTTCATTAGAATGATCAAAAGCGGGATTATTATAAGGAAACCCTTTTACTGTGAGGTTTTCTTTCTGGACATCTTGATCTCCAAAGCAGCGCACTTCAATTTCAATTAGCTTTGATAATTCGTCGGCTAAATATTCAACATGTACTCCTGCACCGCCGTAGACATAAGGAGGGAATTCTCTTGTGTATAAAAGAGCTTTCATAGAATTGATTTCTTATTTTGGGATTAGAATTGTGATTTTACATAAAGTTAAAACCTTTTTATTAGAATTTATAGGTATTACATAAATAAAATTTATTTTAAGTTTTAACGTTAACTAGATATTAAAAAACAGATAAGAGTATAATAGTATGAGGTTTTGAAACCATTTTGTTTTATGGCGGCCAGGATCCTTTTATTCCAACAACTCAAGGTGCTGGAATGCGTGACAAGTTGAAGGCTTTTATACTAACACATTTATAAGAAAAAACCTACAGTTTTTAATTTAATTGCAAGCGTGAGAATGTAGGAAAACTATTAAGACCTTTTTTTCGTAGGTAGTACGACGAGATAATTTGCTTGCTAACAATTATTTAACCTAAAGCAGGTTTTGTATAAGCAAAAGAATGTATATTTGATAGTAGAATGAATAGGTTATAGCTGAACAAAACAATTGCTCTTTATCGATGTTTTTTGCATTTTGTGGATGTTTTTTATCATTTTAATTTTGTAAGCTCGCTTTTTTTTATAATTTTACGGACAGGTTTCAATAGGTTGATTAAAGCAATTTTGTTAAAATAACAGGATTTTTTAAAGTGTATTGAAAGTTAGAAAGAGAAGGATTTTAAAGTTTTTGTTGACGCTACAATTTTAATTTTCTCTGTTAATGACATAAGATGCCGATAGTTTTTTATGCGATAGATATTAAATGAGAATACAAAACAAGAAATTTTTTGCCTCAATCTTATTTGTATTAATAAGTTTTGTATGCATGGCTCAACGGCCAAGTGAAGGGTTGCCTACGCCACCATCACCGCCACCACCGCCAGGGCTTCCTATTGATGGGGCAATCCCTGTGGTTCTTATAGCCGCATTGATTTATGGCATAAAAAACAAACAAAACGCCTAAACTCTAGATTCATACAGCTTCTGTATATATTTTCCCAAAACGTCAAATTCAAGGTTTACAAATTCATCTGCTTTCAAGTGTTGGAATGTTGTGTTCTCAAATGTGTAGGGAATTATCGCCACACTGAACGAATTTGTGCCAGAGTCAACCACTGTTAAACTAACGCCGTTTATAGTTACAGACCCTTTTTCAATGGTTGTATATTTTGAACTTGAGCCATATTCAAAATGAATTAACCAACTTCCTTGTTGTTCAGTTATCGAAGTACATTTCCCAACTAGGTCAACATGCCCTTGAACAATGTGGCCATCAAGCCTATCACCTAATTTCATGCCACGTTCAAGATTGATAAAGTCACCAATATTTAATCTCGAAAGGTTAGTTTTAAGTAATGTCTCCCTAATTGCTGTTACAGTATATTGGTCGTCATGGATTGCAACCACCGTAAGGCAAACGCCATTATGAGCAACACTTTGATCTATTTTAAGCTCTGGTGTTAATTTACTTTTTAAGGTAATATGGAGGTTTTCGCGTTCCTGCTCTAAAGCGGTAACAAGCCCTAAATCTTCAATAATTCCTGTAAACATAATGTCGAATAAATGGTTAAATTTGTAACGTTAAAAGATGCATCAAAGATAATGTATTAATAAAGTTTTATACATGTCTTGACCAAGCTTTTGAATTAATAAGGAATTTAAAGCAAATGAAAAAAGAAGAAAAGATAAAAGTAGGGATTTCTGTTGGTGATTTAAATGGAATTGGCCCCGAAATTATTTTAAAAACATTTGAAGACTCGCGCATGCTTGAGTTCTGTACTCCAATTATATTTGCCTCAATTAAAACCATGTCTTTTGCTAAAAAGCATTTTAACAGTGAAGTTAATTTGCATGGTATTAACGAAGGAGACCCCATAGTTGAAGGTAAAATCAATGTTTTTAATGTTTGGAAAGAAAATGTTAATATTGAATTTGGGAAGGAAGACCAATACATTGGTGCTTATGCCGTTAAATCTCTTGAAAAAGCTACCCAAAAACTCAAAAATGATAGTATTGATGTTTTAATAACAGCTCCAATTAATAAACATACTATTCAATCTGAAACATTTAATTTCCCAGGACACACTAATTATTTGGAAAAGGCTTTAGGCGGAAACAGCTTGATGTTTATGGTTACTGAATACTTAAAAGTTGGCCTTTTAACTGACCATGTTCCAGTGAAAGATGTCCCAGCGCATATCACGGAACAACTCGTTAAAACTAAAATTGAGACAATTCACACTTCGCTTATAAAAGACTTTAAAATTAATAGACCGCGAATAGCGGTGCTTGCAATTAATCCGCATGCTGGGGATAATGGTGTTATTGGCAATGAAGACGATACCGTTTTGCGACCAACCCTTCTAAAAATAAAGGAATCTGGCAAATTAGTCTATGGACCGTATTCGGCGGATAGCTTTTTCGGTTCAAATAATTACAAAAATTTTGATGCGGTGGTTGCTTCATATCATGATCAAGGGTTAATACCGTTTAAAACCATCACTTTTGGCCAGGGTGTCAATTATACGGCAGGACTGCACAAGGTAAGGACTTCTCCAGATCACGGTACGGCTTATGAAATCGCCGGTAAAGGGGAGGCTGACGAAAGCTCATTTAAGGAAGCAGTTTTTACCGCAATTCAAATTTTTAAGAACCGGGAAGAATATGCTGAAATTTCAAAAAACCCCCTTAAAAAAGCATCGAGAAAGGCTTAAACAATTTTTTGTGAATAACACTGCTATATAAATATAAAATTTATATATTTGCAGGCTCAAAATGAATGCGAGTTATGAAGCCGCTTAAGGAGTTTACAATACCGTTTATAGGTTTAAAATTAGGCAAGCACCATTTTGATTATCAAATTGATAAAGCGTTCTTTGAACATTTTGAGTATGATGATTTTAATGATGTAAGTGTAAAAACAGAGTTGGTTTTTGAAAAAAAGACCACACTTTTGGAGCTTCACTTTGAAATTTCAGGCAGTGTTAATGTCAATTGTGATATTTCAAATGAGCCCTATGATCAAAAAGTTAATGGAACTTTTGACTTGGTGGTAAAATTTGGAGACACATTCAATGACGAACATGTCGATATTCTTATTGTTCCTCATGGAGAATACGAAGTTAGTGTAGCGCAGTATATTTATGAATTAATCATTTTATCTGTTCCTGCAAAATGTATTCACCCGGGAGTTGAAGATGGAACATTAAAGTCAGAGATACTTAAAAAACTAGAAGAATTGAGTCCTAAGGACTTGGAAGAAAAGGAAAAATCATCAGAGGAAATAGATCCTCGTTGGAATACATTAAAGAAACTATTAACGGATAAATAATCATATAAAATGGCACATCCTAAAAGAAAAACGTCAAAAACAAGAAGAGATAAAAGAAGAACGCATTACAAAGCGTCTGTTCCTCAAATCGCTACTTGCCCAACAACAGGAGAAGCACATCTTTACCACAGAGCCCACTGGCATGAAGGTAAATTGTACTACAGAGGACAAGTATTGATTGATAATTCTGAAAAAGAAGAAAATTTAGCATAAGTATTATGCATGCATATATTAAAACGCTCATTTATGGGCGTTTTTTTTATGATTAATTTCTCAATCTCTCAAAAACAACTTAATTTGCACATTATCTAACCAAAATTTAGTAAATTCATTAAAATTTGCTGTTTTTTGACGTTTTTTCGTCTATTTTGGTAAAACTAAACGCACACAATGAGTAAAATCACCGCTGCAATAACCGCGACAGGGGCTTATGTACCTGATTTTGTATTAACAAATCAGATTTTAGAAACCATGGTAGATACCAATGATGAATGGATAACAACCAGAACGGGTATCAAGGAACGCAGAATTTTAAAAGAAGAGGGGAAAGGCACTTCCTTTTTGGCAATTAATGCCGCTCAAGACCTTATTAACAAAAAAGGTATTGACCCAAAAACTATTGAATTGGTAATTGTTGCAACAGCAACTCCCGATATGAAAGCTGCCTCTACTGCAGCTTTTACTGCTTCTAATATTGGTGCTACAAATGCATTTTCGTTCGATCTAGAAGCGGCTTGCTCTAGCTTTTTATATGGCATGTCAGTTGCTGCTCGGTATATTGAATCTGGAAAATATAAAAACGTGCTCCTTATAGGAGCTGATAAAAATTCGTCAATGATTAATTATGAAGACCGAGCTACGTGCATCATTTTCGGTGATGGGGCAGGGGCAGTTTTGTTTGAAGCAAGCCAAGATGGTTATGGTCTACATGATGAGTATTTAAGAAGTGACGGCACGGGGAGAGAGTTTTTACAAGCTACTTACGGAGGTTCTTCATACCCATCCACACCTGAAGCCATCGCCCAAGGAAAGCATTTTGTATTTCAAGAAGGAAAAACGGTGTTTAAAAATGCCGTTTTTAATATGGCTGACGTGACAGAAAAAATACTAGAGCGGAATAATTTAACCAAGGAAGACATTTCATGGTTAGTAGCGCATCAAGCTAACAAACGAATTATTGAAGCGACAGCCAATAGAGTTCAATTAGAAGAGGAAAAAGTGATGATGAATATCCAAAAATATGGCAATACTACATCGGCTACTTTACCGTTGCTTTTAAACGACTACGAAAAACAACTTAAAAAAGGAGACAAACTAATTTTTGCCGCGTTCGGTGGTGGATTTGCCTGGGGGTCAATCTATTTAACTTGGGCGTATAATTCCTAAACAATAAACTAACTAATAAATAATTTAATATGGATATTAAGGAAATTCAAAACTTAATCAAATTTGTCGCAAAGTCAGGCGCGAGTGAGGTTAAATTGGAAATGGACGATATTAAAATCACCATTAGAACAGGAAGTGATGATCGTGGGGAAGGTACCACTTACGTTCAGCAAATTCCGGTTGGCACACCAGTAGCGGCTCAAGCTCCTGTTCAGCAAACCCAACAAGCACCAGCAGCAAGTCCTGCCCCCGCTTCAGACGAAAATTCAAAATACATTACTATAAAATCTCCAATCATTGGTACATTTTATCGTAAACCAGCTCCTGATAAACCTATGTTTGTTGAGGTAGGAAGTACGATAAAAGCAGGAGATGTCCTTTGTGTTATTGAAGCCATGAAACTATTTAATGAAATAGAATCTGAAGTTTCAGGTAAAATTGTGAAGATATTAGTTGATGATTCTTCCCCAGTGGAGTTTGATCAACCGCTATTTTTAGTAGATCCATCATAACAATTTAAAAATTCCAATACACAAATCTCAAAATCCAGTCTTTGGAATTTGGAGCTTGGAATTTGAAATTTTTAAAACATTAAGTTATGTTCAAAAAAATATTAATTGCCAATAGAGGAGAAATAGCACTTCGTGTTATTAGAACCTGTAAAGAAATGGGCATAAAAACGGTTGCAGTCTATTCAACAGTAGATGCCGATAGTTTGCATGTTAAATTTGCTGATGAAGCCGTTTGCATAGGACCACCACCAAGTAGTGAATCGTATTTAAAAATGTCGAATATTATAGCAGCTGCAGAAATCACTAATGCAGATGCCATTCACCCTGGATACGGATTCTTATCTGAAAACGCCAAATTTTCAAAGATTTGTGAGGAGCACAATATTAAATTTATAGGAGCGTCACCAGAGATGATCGCTAAAATGGGAGATAAAGCCACAGCGAAGGCCACAATGAAAGCTGCTGGTGTGCCTTGTGTTCCTGGAAGTGACGGCATCATAAAAGATTTTGAAGATTGCGAAAAAGTAGCCAAAGAAACAGGGTATCCTGTCATGCTCAAGGCTACCGCTGGAGGAGGAGGAAAAGGAATGCGTGCCGTTTGGAAACCAGAAAATCTGAAGACTGCTTGGGATTCTGCACGACAAGAATCAAAAGCGGCGTTTGGAAATGACGATATGTACATGGAGAAACTGATTGAAGAACCACGTCATATCGAAATTCAAATTGTTGGAGACTCAACAGGTAAGGCATGTCACCTTTCCGAGCGTGATTGTTCCATACAACGTCGTCATCAAAAACTAACAGAGGAGACGCCTTCACCTTTTATGACGGATGAATTGCGTGATAAAATGGGACTTGCCGCTGTAAAAGCTGCAGAGTATATTAAATACGAGGGTGCAGGGACTATTGAGTTTCTTGTAGACAAGCACCGTAATTTCTATTTTATGGAAATGAATACACGTATTCAGGTGGAGCACCCAATTACTGAACAGGTAATTGATTTTGACTTGATTCGTGAACAGATTTTGGTTGCCGCAGGCGTACCAATTTCTGGTAAAAATTACACACCAAACTTACATTCTATAGAGTGTAGAATCAATGCTGAAGATCCATTTAATGATTTTCGCCCTTCTCCCGGAAGAATTACAACCCTTCATGCGCCAGGAGGACATGGTGTTCGATTGGATACGCATGTTTACGCAGGATATGCAATTCCTCCAAACTACGATTCTATGATTGCTAAATTGATTACCACTGCTCAAACGAGGGAAGAGGCCATCAATAAAATGAAACGCGCATTAGATGAGTTCGTAATTGAAGGAATTAAAACAACCATTCCGTTTCATAGACAACTTATGGAGGACCCAGATTATTTGGCGGGTAACTATACCACAAAATTTATGGAAGGGTTTAAAATACAGCCCATATCAGAAGAATAATAAAAAAACTCCGAAAGTACTTTCGGAGTTTTTTTTAAAGTTTTGAGGTAGTTTCCCTTGTTAAAAATAAAGAGCTTCTAACAGCTACACTTAATTCTGAACACAAAATAAATTCCTACTTTTACCATTCACTAACAACCAAAAGCGTGAATCTGTCCTACTGGGAAATAAAATCATGGTGTTCTAATATCGACTATACGGTCATTGGTAGTGGTATAGTAGGTTTAAATTGTGCGCTACAATTAAAGGCACAATTTCCCAAGGCCAATATACTAGTCTTAGAAAAGGGGATGCTACCTCAAGGTGCTAGCACAAAAAACGCAGGCTTTGCCTGTTTTGGAAGTTTAAGTGAGATATTAGATGATTTAGATTCTCATTCTGAAGAAGAAGTTTTTGAGCTTGTTAACAAACGCGTAAAGGGGCTTGAGGTTTTAAAACAGACCCTTGGTGTACATACAATTGATTATCAACGTTATGGTGGTTTTGAGCTTTTTAGAAATGAAGACAGTCAAGTGTTTGAAGACTGCATAGCTAGAAGGCAAATCATAAACCAGTTATTGGAGCCAATTTTTAAAGCCAACGTTTTTTCTCTTCAACCCAATAGTTTCAAGTTTAAGAATATAAAAGAACAGTATATTTTTAATCAGTTTGAAGGACAGATCGACACAGGGAAAATGATGGAGGCTTTAGTCTTTAAAGTGCAATCTAAAGGGATAAAGATTCTCAATAATTGCCATATCGAAACTTTTTCAGAGGAGTTTAATAGAGTGCTTGTTAAAACAAATGCTTTTGAATTTACCACTTCAAAATTGCTTATAGCCACTAATGGATTTGCTAGACAATTATTGGACGAACCCGTAAAACCCGCACGAGCTCAAGTTCTCATAACAAAACCTATAGCAGGACTTCATATAAAAGGAACGTTTCATTTGGATAAAGGCTATTACTATTTTAGAAATATTGATAATAGAATTTTATTTGGAGGTGGCCGAAATCTTGATTTTAAAACGGAGGAAACTACAGAGTTTGGAGAGACCCATATCATTCAGAATAAGTTAGAAGAACTTCTAAAAACAGCCATATTACCTGAAACAAAATTTGAAATTGATCACAGGTGGAGCGGTATTATGGGAGTAGGTGAGCAAAAAAGGCCAATAGTTAAGCAACTCTCCAATCATGTGTATTGCGGAGTTAGATTGGGCGGAATGGGCGTAGCTATAGGAAGTATTATTGGCAAAGAACTAGCACAACTAATAGAATAGTATGATTAAACGGTTTTTTAAATTTATTTTTAAAACACTACTATGGTTATTCATCATCTCCATTGTATTGGTGGTAGTATATAAATGGGTGCCAGTACCTATAACACCCTTAATGGTAATTAGAAACATTGAACAGTCTCAAGAAGATAAAGAAGTGGTTTGGAAACACGACTGGGTTTCGTTAGATAACATATCAATCAATTTGCAGAAAGCAGTGATTGCAAGTGAAGATCAAAACTTTTTGAATCATCATGGTTTCGATTTTGAAGCCATTAAAAAGGCAATGGACAACAATCAAAAGGGAAGGCGCATAAAAGGAGCAAGCACCATAAGCCAACAAACGGCAAAAAATGTATTTCTGTGGCCACAACGAAGCTGGCTTCGTAAAGGTCTTGAAGCATATTTTACATTTTTAATAGAACTAGTTTGGTCTAAGGAACGAATAATGGAAGTGTACTTAAATAGTATTGAAATGGGGAATGGTATTTACGGTGCCGAGGAGGCTTCAAAGCGTTGGTTTAGAAAGTCCGCGAACAGACTAACACAACAAGAAGCTGCCGCCATTGCTGCCATATTGCCTAACCCAAGAGTGTATAGAGCTAATCCTGCATCGGCGTATATTCAAGGCAGAAAAAACTGGATTGTTCGTCAAATGGGGTATTTAGGACCGATTGATTACCACAAAAAGGATGTCAAATAATATAAAAGAATCGCTTCTAACCCAATGCTTTCAAAAGGTAGAGGAGCGACATAGGAACCTACAAAAGGTTTTTGGTGAACTGCATGAATCTCTTTCAACTGAAATCAAAAGCAGTGCGGGAGATAAGCATGAAACGACAAGAGCAATGCTGCAATTAGAGCGGGAGAAATTGGGTCAACAACTTATGGATGTAGATAATTTGTCAGTAACACTTTCGAAAATAGATGTCAAACGAACCACAGCTCAAGTTGCTTTTGGAAGTGTTGTTTTCACCACAAATTCGAATTATTTCATTGCAGTAAGTTTAGGACAGTTAACCGCCGACAAACAAGATTTTTTTGCCATTTCGTCAACCACTCCAATTGGGCAAATATTGCTTGGTAAAAGGGTTGGAGATCAGATAAATTTTCGAGATCAACTATTTAAAATCACTAAAATTATTTAGTGATTTCCAGACAAATGCTTTTACCGACATCTAATTTTATCGGGTGTTCAAAAAATAGCGTATTCCCTTTAAAATCAGCTTCAATTAAGTAAAAGGAGCCTTTAAAGAACGCCTGCTTAACAGCCACATTTAATTTAGATTTAGCAACAACTTTTAATTGGCACGCATATATAATCTCTTCATTTATAACATTGAATTCACCAAAAAATGAAGCAATTAAAGGTGTTTTTGGATTGCTATAAAGGTGTTCAGGGGAGTTTTTGGCAATGATTTTAGATTGGTGCAAAACGATCATTTGGTCGGCATAACCTAAAACATCTTCACTATCATGAGTGGCAACAACACAGGCTATGTTTTGATCCTTTAAATATCTAAACAGACGCCGTCTTAACGATTGTTTTTTAAAATTATCAATATGACTAAAAGGCTCATCTAGAAGTAAAAGTTCTGGCTGTTTAGCTAGAGCCCTTGCCAGTGCCACACGCTGTTTTTGCCCGCCACTTAAGGTTTTGACTTTGGTTTTTGCAAAACTGGAAAGTTCAACAACTTCTAAAAGCTCATGAGTACGTTCTTTTTTTTCTTTCGGAAAAAAGTTTGAAAGATATTTCCCAACGTTCTCTTCAACACTAATAAAAGGCATTAAATCAAACTCTTGGGCAACGTATTTTATAAACTCATAACCAACAACTAAATTAAATTTTGGACCCAGAATTTTGGCAGAGTTCCAATAAATTTCACCTTCGGTTAAATCATATTCTCCATAAAGCAACTTAAGAAGCGTGGATTTACCAGAACCACTTTCTCCAATTATAGCGAGATGTTCCCCAGCATTTACTGAGAAATTAATTTCCTTCAGAATTGGGGTTTTATCATAACTAAAGTTAAGTTGTTTTACATCTAACATGTTGCAAAAATAAGATAAAAAAATCGCCGCTATTTAGCGGCGATTTTCAATATGAAATTAAATACACATAAATTTTATACAAGGTTGTTTTCAACAAGATATTCTGCTATTTGAACAGTATTTGTTGCAGCGCCTTTTCTCAAGTTGTCAGCAACAATCCACATATTCAAAGTATTAGGTTGTGAACCATCACGCCTGATACGACCCACAAAAACATCATCTTTATCATGGGCGTAAATAGGCATTGGATACACATTAACATCTATATTGTCTTGTACGACTACACCAGGAGTTTGACTTAAAATTTGGCGAACTTCGGAAAGGTCAAAATCATTTTCGAAGGCCACATTTACCGCTTCACTATGTCCGCCCGAAGTTGGAATACGTACGGCAGTGGCAGTTACCGCAATCGTATTGTCATTGAGAATTTTTTGAGTTTCCCTAACCAATTTCATTTCTTCTTTTGTATAGCCATTTTCTTCAAACACATCACAATGAGGAATGGCGTTTCTGTGTATCGGGTAATGATATGCCATTTCGCCTTCAACACCAGCAAGTTCATTTTCAAGTTGTTTAACGGCTTTAACCCCAGTCCCAGAAATGGATTGATAGGTTGAAACAACAATGCGCTTTATTTTATATTTACTATGAAGCGGTGCCAATGCCATCACCATTTGAATGGTTGAACAGTTTGGATTTGCAATAATCTTATCAGATTTGGTTAATTCTTTAGCATTGATTTCAGGAACTATCAATTTTTTATCAGCCTGCATTCGCCAAGCTGAAGAATTGTCGATGACAGTTGTACCAGCTGCAGCAAATTTAGGAGCCCACTCTAGAGAAGTGCTTCCACCAGCAGAAAACAAAGCAATTTCTGGCTTCATTTTTACGGCGTCTTCCAAACCAACAATGCTATATTCCTTGTTTTTAAAAGAGATCTTCTTTCCAATTGATTTTTCTGAAGCGACAGGAATCAATTCAGTAAGTGGAAAATTACGTTCTTCAAGAACTTTGAGCATCACACTTCCAACTAATCCTGTGGCTCCAACAACGGCTATTTTCATGGTTTAAAATTTTAGGTGACAAAATTATAGCATTTTTAAGAGTGTTGTATTAAAAAACGCGAGATTTTTTGCTAAAAATTAGGGCATAAAAAAACCGGTAATGTAAAATATTACCGGTTTTTTTGAAAATTGTATAATATTAAAACTGAAAGTTTTAGATCAATTTAATAATACTATTTTTTTAAAGCATCTCTGATTTCTTTTAAAAGATCAATCTCAGATGGGCCTGCAGGTGCTGGTTCTGGTGCTGGCTCTTCTTTTTTCTTCATTTTATTGATTCCTTTTATAACCATAAACATAACAAAAGCTACGATTATAAAATCAATCAAACTGGTTAAAAAATCACCATACATCATGGCAACTTCTCCTGTAATTTCACCTGCGTCATTAGCAACACCTTCGGTAAGCACATATTTTAGGTCTTTGAAATCAGATTTAAATATCAATCCAATTAAAGGGGATACAATCCCACCTGTAAATGAGGCTACAACCTTGTTAAAAGCCGCACCCATAACGAAGGCAACTGCAATGTCGACCAAATTGCCCTTCATGGCAAAATCTTTAAACTCTTTTAGCATAATAATTTGATTTAGTTAATAGGACTCTAAAATAAGTAAAAATTACAGAACACTTAAAATTGGAGCTATTTATTTTAAAATCACACGTTTAATGCGTTGGGATATTGCTGTTATAATCTCGTATGAAATGGTGTTTGCGGTTTTTGAAAAGACCTCTGCAGTTGGTTGTTGACCAAAAACAATCACTTCGTCACCTTCCTGGCAATCAATATTTGTAATGTTTACCATAATCATATCCATGCACACATTTCCAATGATTGCAGCTCTTTTTCCATTGATAGTTACAAATCCTTTCCCATTACCGTATTGTCGGCCAATACCATCTGCATGACCTATGGGTATGGTTGCTGTTTTTTGAAAGGCCTCGCTTTTATAAGCTCTATTATAGCCAACTGTCTCCCCTTTTTCTATAAAATGAATTTGCGAAATCACCGATTTTAAAGTAGCTATAGGTTTTAAATGTTGGCTTTCTTTTTCAGAATTACCAAAGCCATACAAACCAATGCCACTTCGCACCATATCAAGATGCGCTTCAGGAAAATTCAAAATTCCCGAAGTATTACACATATGAAGCATCGGCAGATAACCGAAACGTTTTGAAAAATTATCACAAATGTTTTTAAAAGTAGCTATTTGAGCAAGTGTAAAATCTTTTTCATTCAGGTCTTCACTCGCGGCCATATGAGAAAAAAGCGATTTTATACGAACGGATTTCACATTATTTAAACTTGTGTGTAAATAATCTAAATCATTTTCCCAAAAACCTATCCGGTTTAAACCCGTATTAAATTTAATATGAACAGGATAATCCTTTTGGTTTGCATCTTCGGCAGCATTAATAAACGCGCTTAAAACTTTTGCATTGTATAAGCTGGGTTCTAAGCAGTGTTCAATTAAAGTTTTAAAATTTACTGGTTGAGGATGCAACACCAAAACAGGCGCAGTGATACCTGCATCCCTTAAAGCTACACCTTCTTTTACATAGGCTACTGCAAAATAATCTACACCAAGTTTTTGTAAGTGTAGTGCAATTTCACAGGCGTCACTGCCATAGCCATAAGCTTTGACAACGGCCAAAAATTTTGTATTTCCGTTTAGTTTTGATTTTAGGTGATCGAAATTATGACTCAAAGCCTTAAGGTCAATCTCGAGAATCGTTTCTTGGGCTTTAGGCATTTGATGACTTCTGTTTTAAAGAAATGTCTTCGGGGTCGTTGACCTTCATGTTTCTCACCTTGTCGCGCAACATTGATTTATAAAACGCCGCTCGGCTTAAGGGCTCATATTCTTCGACTTCACCTAATAATACAATAGCATCGCTTTTTGCTTTTCGGTAACTGTACTGGGCCAAATTTCCCGTTTTTGTGCAAATAGCGTGCACTTTGGTAACATATTCGGCGGTAGCCATTAAATTTGGCATGGGCCCAAAGGGATTGCCCTTAAAATCCATATCCAATCCGGCAACAATCACCCGAACACCTTTGTTGGCCAAATCGTTACAAACCCTTACAATTTCATCATCAAAAAACTGGGCCTCATCAATTCCAACCACATCACAACCATCAGCTAAAATAGGAATGTTTGCAGCTGCAGGCACCGGAGTAGATCTAATTTCGTTGGAGTCATGTGAGATGACTTTTTCCTCATCATAACGCACATCAATTGCGGGTTTAAAGATTTCTACCTTTTGTCTAGCAAACTGTGCACGCTTGAGTCTGCGAATCAGTTCTTCGGTTTTGCCAGAGAACATTGAGCCGCAAATAACTTCAATCCAACCAAATTGTTCTTTATGATTAACAGTATTTTCGAGAAACATTTTGTAATTTTAACACTAAAACAAAGCCTAATTTCGTTTTGTATAAAGGTGACGTAAATTTATTAAAAATCAAAAACCTAAATAGCATTAAATTTAAAAGTTATGAAGAAGAAGTTGGAATCAGAATTGGTAAGCATTGCGCATAGGATTCTTAAACTAAAAGGGAAAGAGGATGTTATTAAAATGCACGCTGAAGTGGCCTTACTTTATGAAAAACTTTCTGTATTAAAATTTGCAAATGAAAATTTTGAGGACGACCTCCCAACCATTGGAAATGACTCCTCATTCTTTGAAATGTTGGACACGGCCTTCAATAATAAAGTAAGTGACAATATAGAAATTGAAGATAAAATCTATATCAACCTTGACGAGGTTGAGGACGATGATATCATGGAGCCAGTTATGGAAAAAATCAAAGATATGGTGGCCCAGATGCCTCAAGAAGCCGATGAAATCGATGCCATTTTTGAAGAAGCCATTCCGCAAAAACAAGTCCATAAAAATAATCTAGAAGAAATTACAGCTGGTTTTCAGGACATTCCCGAGTTTGAGCCCGTTTCCGAGGCCAAAATTCGAGAGAACTTTAAAAAATCCTTAAATGACAAACTCAAAAACGGCGGCTTAAATATCGGCCTCAACGATAAGTTGGCCTTTATTAAACACTTGTTCAACGGTAAAATAGAGGATTACGAACGCGTACTTTCACAGATAAACACCGCAAGCACTTATAAAGAGGCCTCCAATCTCATCCAAACTATTGTAAAACCAGATTATAATAATTGGGCAGGCAAAGAAGAGGTCGAGGCACGCTTTTTACAAATCGTTGAAAGTAAGTTCGATTAGTGTTATGGTGTTTCCGCTCCAAAGTCGCGGTCGCGCTTTCACTACTCGCTTCCAAACGGTTTCCGTTTGGAGAGCTCAAACAAACCGTTCAATCGCTAACACATGAGCAAACTTTACATTGTTCCCACACCTATTGGTAATTTAAAAGATATCACATTTAGGGCTATAGAAGTTCTAAAAGAAGCCGATTTAATTTTGGCCGAAGACACCCGAACTTCTGGGAAATTACTCAAACATTTTGAGATCAGTACACCTGCACAGTCCCATCACATGCATAATGAACATAAAACCGTTGAAGGCTTAATTAACAAGCTAAAAAATGGAACTACAATTGCTTTAATAAGCGATGCTGGCACGCCAGCCATTTCAGATCCTGGATTTTTGTTAACACGAGCATGTATTGAACATGGCATTGAGGTGGATTGTCTTCCCGGTGCCACTGCGTTTGTTCCAGCATTGGTGAATAGTGGCTTGCCGAACGATAAATTTGTGTTTGAAGGATTTTTACCTGTAAAAAAAGGAAGACAAACGAGATTAACACTGCTTTCTGAAGAAACCCGAACGATTATCTTCTACGAATCACCTCACAAACTTCTCAAAACACTCACCAATTTTTGCGAGTATTTTGGTGAAGATAGACCAGTTTCAGTGTCTCGGGAATTGACTAAATTATATGAAGAAACCATCAGAGGAACTGCAAAGGAAGTTTTGGGACATTACACTAAAAAGCCACCTAAAGGTGAAATCGTGATTGTGGTTGGAGGCAAAAAATAATGGAGGCATTACTAAATGACATAAGACAATGCTCGATTTGCACCAAACATTTGCCACTTGGGCCACGACCTGTCGCCGAAGCCCATATAGAGTCAAAAATTGTCATTATCGGTCAAGCACCAGGGACTAAAGTTCATGCTTCTGGTGTGCCATGGGACGATGCTAGTGGCAAGCAGCTTCGCAACTGGCTCAACGTATCCGACGAGGTGTTTTATGACACTACAAAAATTGCCATTATTCCAATGGGGTTTTGCTACCCTGGAAAAGGTAAATCAGGAGATTTGCCGCCACGACCAGAATGCGCACCACAATGGCATCAACGTCTTTTTGAGCACATGCCAAAAGTAAAGCTAACACTACTCATAGGAACCTATGCGCAAAACTATTATTTAAAGGAAAAAACAAAAGCAAACTTAACCGAAACCGTTGCCAATTATAAAACCTATTTGCCAGACTATTTCCCTTTACCCCATCCCTCACCTAGAAACCGATTTTGGTTATCTAAAAATCCATGGTTCAATACAGAGGTATTGCCTGTTTTAAAAACCAAAGTCCACAACCTTATTTTTTAATTTTCATGTACAGCTTCCGTATTTTATTTATTGTTTCATTGTTATATCTAGGATGTAAGACTGAACGACCTAAAGAGTTTCAGCAAAACTATTCAGCACCTGTTTCTTCAAAATTTACAGGAGATTTGGCTTATGAAACCACTGCCTTTGTCGAACAGTATTGGCGTGTTGTTGGCAATACAGGTTTCAACAAGAGCATTTATAAAATAGAAGAACAATTAAAAAAAGTAGGGTTTGTAAACGAAGCAAATGCTAAACCAAACGATTTATTTACCTACAGAATTGAAAAGCGCCCTCTTGAGCGTCCTACTTGGGAACCTGTTAACGCCGTTGTAAAAATTAATAATGATGAATTCCCACTATTGGAATTTGCATCCAACCGGAATATGATTGTGCTCAATTCCTTTAGCACTCCGGAGGAAGGTGTTTTAGCTGAAGTGATTTATGTTGAAGATATAAAGGCACTAAAAGACCTTGATGTTCATGGAAAAATTGTATTTGCCGAGACAAGTCCGGCGCAACTGATGAGGAATGGTGTTTTGGGTGCTGGAGCACTTGGTATTGTGACTTATAACAATCCCGATTATTTACAACCAGAAAAGAATAGGACTTCCATTCAGTTTCGTTCTATTCCTTATGATGAGGATCAAAAACCATGGGCTATTGCACTTTCATATGAAGCGAAAGAACGACTTAAAACGAAGTTGGCACAAGGCAAGGTTGAATTATTTGTAAACATTCAAACCAACAGCTATCCTTCCGAAGAACTTACAATTATAGCCGATATCAAAGGAGCAACCCGTCCAGAAGAACGCTTGGTTTTTAGTGCGCATGTTCAGGAGCCAGGAGCTAACGATAATGCTTCTGGGGTAGGATTGGCCTTGGAAATGGCAAGTTTAACCGCTCAACTCATAACTAACAATCAGCTAAAACTTGATCGAACATTGACCTTTTTATGGGGAGATGAAATTGTTTCTACTGGGCGTTATGTAAAAGAAGATAGTATTAGAGCCAAATCAATTAAGTGGGGCATAAGTTTAGACATGGTGGGGGAAAATACAGAAATCACTGGCGCCACTTTTTTAATTGAAAAAATGCCTGACCCAAGTGCTATATGGACACGGGGCAAGGATCAACATACCGAATGGGGCGGAAAAGTGCTTACTCTGGCGGATATGCAACCGCATTATTTAAATGATTTTTTGATTTCACAATTTGAAGCTCAAGGTAAACGTGCGAATTGGAAAGTCAGTACGAATCCTTATGAAGGCGGGAGCGACCATGTGCCTTTTTTAAGAAACAATATTCCTAGTGTGCTGTTTTGGCATTTTACAGATCAGTTTTACCACACGGATAACGACCGATTGGATAAGGTTTCAAAAAGTACTTTAAAAAACGTAGGGACAGCCGCTTTGATTTCGGCTTATACCTTATTAAATGGGAATGAAAACACCGCAAAGAATATTATCAAAATCCTTGAAGCCGCCGCATTAAGTCGTTTAAATGAAGAACTATTACATAGTCAAATAGCTATTGAAAACGGTGCCACTATAAACTCCCAAATAGAGATTATAAAGGCTTGGGAAGATTGGTACCTAAAAGCGATCGAAACCACTAAAGATATAGTTGTCGATGAAGCATTGATAAAAGAACAAATTACAGAATCAAAAAGAGGGATTCAAACGCTTTCAGATAATATAATTGAAAAACTCAAAAATTAAACATGCTTCCCCTTATTCCACCCATGTTTTCCTAAATACTGCGAACCACTCTCAACAGCCCCATCTTCAATACTGGTTCCCATACTATCATTCCATCGGTTAAGGTATCCAAATAGCGAAATAACACCTAACATTTCTACAATTTCATCTTCATTCCAATGGGCATATAAACGTGTTTTGATAGCTTCATCCACCGCATTAGGAACTTGTGATGCAGCGAGACTGAAATCCAAAGCAGCTCTTTCGGCTTCATTAAATGCGGGATGAGTTCGATATTCCCATATATTGTCTAACTGCTCTTGTTCGGCTCCATAGCGTTCAGCCGCTCTAATAGCATGTGCTTGGCAATATCTACAACCTGTAGCATTACTACTAACCCAAGCAATCATACGTTTTAAGGCCGAGGTTACGCGTCCTTCATTGGCCATCACAGCTTTATTTAAATTAATAAATGCTTTTGAAATCGCAGGGCGACGTTGCATGGTAAGTACCGAATTTGGACAAAACCCGAGGGTTTCATTAAAGAATTCTGCCAACTCTTTTGTTTCTAAATCATGGTCGGCAGATAATGGCGTTACTAATGGCATAATTATATTTTTTAGTGCTATTTTTGAATTTACAAGAAACATCCTCAATGAGGAATTCAATCAAAGTTAGTTCATTATTTGGATGTTTCTTGTGTCCTACGTATTAAAAATTTGATTACACAAGAAACAAAAAATAGTTTAGAAATGGCAGATAAAATCACAACACAATGGAAAGGAAACATGGTCTTTGAATCTGATAATCCGAGATGGCCCTCGATAATGATGGACGCTTCCAAAGATTTTGGAGGCACAAATTCGGGCATGGCACCCAAAGCCATGATGCTGTCTTCTCTGGCTGGTTGTTCGGGTTTAGATGTGATTATGGTTTTGAATAAAATGAAAGTGAAGATTGACGACTTTAAAATGATTGTTGTAGGTGAATTAACAGAAGAGCACCCAAAATATTACCATACTGTAACCGTTGAATACCATTTTTATGGTGATAAATTAAAAGAAGACAAAATCAAAAAAGCCGTTAATCTCTCTGTAGAAAAATATTGCGGAGTTATGGAAATGTTTCGGAAATTTGCCAATGTAAAAACAACAATTCATTATCATAATAAGTAATAATGCGCTGGACGCTCAAACCCAACCCCGAAACCCATCGCATTGATGCTTTAAAACAAGCACTTCAAGTTGACGATACGGTTGCAAAACTGTTATTGCAACGTGGCATCGAAACCTATGATGCAGCCAAAACATTTTTTAGGCCTAGCTTGGATGATTTGCATGATCCATACTTGATGAAAGATATGGACAAGGCTGTTGAGCGAATTGAATTAGCCCTTTCCAACAATGAAAATATTCTCGTATTTGGAGATTATGATGTTGATGGTACAACTTCTGTGGCACTGATGTCTTCTTACCTCAAAACGAAAACAAACCAAGTAGCGACTTATATTCCAGACCGATATGATGAAGGTTATGGAGTGTCGTATAAAGGCATTGATTTTGCCGAGGATAATGGTTTTTCCTTGATTATTGCTTTAGACTGTGGCGTAAAAGCTGTTGAAAAGGTGGTGTACGCCAAAGAAAAAGGGATTGACTTTATAATATGTGATCACCATCGGCCAGGTTCAGTATTGCCTGATGCGATTGCTATTTTAGACCCAAAACGGGAAGATTGTGAATATCCTTACAAGGAACTATGTGGTTGTGGTGTTGGATTTAAATTGATACAGGCTATAGCTTCAAAAGAAGGAAAAACAGCTGAAGATTTGGTTGAATATTTAGACTTGGTTGCCACGGCTATTGGAGCTGACATTGTTCCTATTACTGGTGAAAACAGAGCCTTGGCCTATTTTGGGCTTCAGATTATAAATTCTGATCCTAGACCCGGAATTAAAGCAATTTTGGCGCAGATTAAGAAAGAAGAATTTACTATTACCGATGTCGTTTTCATTGTTGCGCCAAGAATCAATGCTGCGGGACGTATGAAACATGGAAATCATGCAGTGACCTTGTTAACAGAAACCGATTATAATTTAGCAGCAAATTATGCGATAGACATTGACCAATTTAATACCGAACGACGTGATGCCGATCAACGAATTACTGAAGAAGCTTTACAGCAAATTGAAGACCAAAAGGAACAGGAACGTTTTACTACTGTTGTTTACAATGAAACTTGGCATAAAGGTGTTATTGGTATTGTGGCTTCTCGATTGACGGAAACGTACTATCGTCCTACTCTTGTATTTACAAAGAGCGGGGATATGTTAGCGGCTTCGGCTCGATCGGTGAGTGGGTTTGATGTCTATAATGCGTTGGAAGCCTGTAGTTCATACATTGAACAATTTGGAGGACATAAATACGCTGCTGGGCTTACTTTGAAAAGAGAAAATTATGAAGCCTTCAAACAAGCTTTTGAAGATGAGGTATCCAAAACTATAGACAAATCATTGTTAGTGCCAGAAATAAAAGTAGATGCTAAAATTGATTTAAAGGATATTACGCCAAAATTTTACAGAATAATACGGCAGTTTGCTCCATTTGGTCCCGGGAATATGACACCTGTTTTTATGACTGAAAACTTAAAGGATACCGGATACGGAAAATGTGTTGGTGAAGACGATAAGCATTTACGGATTACCGTATCACAAACAGGAAATGAAAAGTTGGTATGCATAGGATTTGGTCTAGGCGATAAATTAGAAATTGTTTCTAACCGAAAACCGTTTAAGGCGGTGTATTCCATTGATGAAAATGAGTGGAACGGCAATGTTTCACTTCAATTAAAACTACGGGATATAAAAGGTTAATTTAATGGCAAAAAAAGATCCATATGCTGCACTTCGAATAAAAGAATTCAATATTTTTTTGTTAGTGCGTTTTGTGCTTGTTTTTGGCTGGTCCATGCAGTTTATAGTCATAGAATGGCAAGTGTATACCTTAACTAAAGACCCGTTGTCATTGGGTATTATTGGGCTAATGGAAATTATACCAGCGTTCACCATGGCTTTGTTTGCTGGTCACATAGTTGATCAAAAAGAAAAACGCAATCTTTTGGCCACCTGTATTGGAGCGTTTTCATTAATAAGCTTTGGATTATTTTTACTCACGTGGCCAAGAATTGTGGCCGATTGGTCTACAAATACCATTTTGTATTCTATCTATGCTTTAGTGTTTTTTGGAGGGTTTTTACGCTCCTTTTTTGGCCCCACTATTTTTTCGTTGGTCGCGCTTATCGTTCCAAAGAAAATTTATCCCAATGCGGCGACTTGGAACAGCTCAACCTGGCAAATGGCCTCTGTTTTAGGCCCTGCTTTTGGCGGACTTTTGATTAGTGATATTGGTGTACATTGGACGCTTTGTTTGATTTTTATTCTTATTATGATTGCCTTTGTATTATTGTTTCAGGTCAAGAAAAAACCAATACTTAACCCTAAAATTGGAGAGCCGGTAATGCAAAGTTTAAAGGAAGGTGTCCGATATGTTTTTAAAACAAAAGCCATCTTGGGTGCTATTACTTTAGATATGGTCGCTGTTCTCTTTGGAGGTGCTGTTGCCCTATTACCCATATTTGCCCAAGATATTTTAAAGGTGGGATCTGAAGGTTTTGGAGTATTGCGTGCGGCACCAGCGGTTGGTGCATTTTTAACCATGTTGGTAACAGCGTATATTCCTATTAGTAAAAATGCTGGTATGAAATTATTGGCAGCTATTTTTGGGTTTGGGGTTTGTATAATTGTCTTTGGACTTTCATCCATTTTCTGGGTATCGGTAGCCGCTTTGTTCTTTAGTGGTGTGACTGATGGCGTGTCAATGGTGATTAGGCAGACGATCTTGCAACTTAAAACGCCTGATCATATGCGTGGTAGAGTAGCATCGGTTAACTCTATGTTTGTTGGGTCTTCGAATGAATTGGGTGCTTTTGAAAGTGGTGTTACTGCCAAACTCATGGGAACAGTAACTGCTGTGGTGTTTGGAGGCACAATGACACTGATTACGGTAGTTACTACTGGAATTGTATCACCAGCATTCAGAAAATTGGATTTAACCAAAGATTTAGAAGCACACGAAAATCAGGAAGGGTAGGTTTTAAGCTCCATTTGTTCTCCATCAAAAACACCGTAAGTGTAATGACTAATCCAATCGCCCAAGTTGATGTATTTTGCATTATTGCCAAGATCGATATTCAATGGCAGATGGCGATGCCCAAACACG
The DNA here is from genome assembly GCA_003550275.1 of Flavobacteriaceae bacterium MAR_2010_72. GTDB lineage: Bacteria > Bacteroidota > Bacteroidia > Flavobacteriales > Flavobacteriaceae > Geojedonia. The sequence continues at coordinate 3,279,882 of QXCW01000002.1, read as the reverse complement.
AAGTAATCGCGATGCTTTTCTTCTAGCTTCCGTTTTGAATATTGAACTAACCATTCATTCTCTTCACCTAAAAATTTAGCATCTTCATCTCCAGAAATCAGTTTGTTTTTTACTGACAGGTAGTGCCCTAAACGCATCCCAAAATCAGGATGGATCAAGCGTTTGAATAGCCACTTACACATAGGGTTAGTAAACACTTTTTTCATGCGTTTGTAGCCTTTGTCTCCAGGTCCTAGGCCATCACCGTGTCCAATAAAGAAATGAGTATTGTTAAATGTAAACTCTTGAGGGGTATGGTAAACCGGGATGTTGAGTTCCTCTTCAAAGTAACCGTTCATCCAAAGGTCATGATTGCCTACAAAATAATAAATAGGAATGCCAGAATCACTAATTTCAGCTAACTTACCCAAAGTTCTTGTAAACCCTTTTGGAACCACTTTTCTATATTCCATCCAAAAATCGAACAGGTCACCCAGCAGAAAAATAGCAGCAGCATCCTGCTTAATGTGATCTAACCAGGCCACAAATTTTTTCTCTCTAGGTAATGAGGCTTCTTTAGATGGTGCACCCAGATGGTTGTCTGAAGCAAAATAGACTTTCTTTCCTTGTTGAATAGATATGTGATGCGTGTTATTCATTATCGCTGGCATACCATTCCGCGAAACTAGTTTCAGTTTCTTGTAATTTTAGAGAATGCAATTGTATATTTTGAGGCAAATGCTTCTTGATTTTTTTAGCAAAATCAATCACCATCATTTCGCTAGTTGGTTGATAATTAACCAATAGAACATTATGGCCTCTTTGCTCTAATTCCTGTGCGAGTTCTACATGCGGTGTATTTTTGTTAAATACCGTAGCGTGGTCAAAAACATCAACAATTTCGCTTTTCACGATTTTTTTAAGATCGCTAAAGTCGATTACCATTCCAAACTTAACATTCGAGGTGTCTTCAATAGGATTACCAATTACGGTAACCGAAAGCTTATAACTGTGCCCATGCACATTTTTACATTTACCATCGTAGCCGTAGAGCGCATGTCCGGTCTCAAAAGAGAATTGTTTTGTAATTCTAATCGTACTCATTACGTATAAATTTCTTCGCAAAGATATTGAATTTGTAAAAGCAATTGGTTTTTAGATTACTTTTGCTCGCTTTTGTTGAAAATCAGCACTATTTTTATTCTTATGAATCAACTTTTTGAATCCATAGCTTTTGTTGAAAACCCTCTTTATGAAAGGATTATAGAAGATATTCTGGCCAAACAGTACAGTATCGTCGAGGATTTCTTTTCATTGGAAGAAGTTGCTGTATTAAGACAGTCATTGCTCTATAAATACGAAGAAGACCGTTTCAAAAAAGCCGCTATTGGCAATCACCTTAACGAAACTATTGTTAAATCCATACGTGGCGATGTGATTTTGTGGATAGACGAAAGCAAAGCAAACGCACCCGAAGCACTGTTTTTCAATAAGATTAATGATTTGGTGGCCTATCTTAACAAAACCTGTTTTTTAGGGATATCAAATAAGGAGTTTCATTACGCCATATACCCAACGGGCACATTTTATAAACGGCATATAGATACGTTTCAAAATGATGATAGACGTAAGCTTTCATTTGTTTGTTATTTAAATGATGAGGATTGGCAGGTTGAAAATGGCGGAGAATTAGTGCTCTATTTAAACGCCAATGGTCAACACGAAGAAAAGGCAATCTATCCATTTCCTGGTCGCGTCGTGATTTTTGAAAGCCAAATTATCGAGCACGAGGTCAAGCCAGTAAATACCGAACGCTTAAGTATTACAGGATGGTTAAAAACCAGATAAATTAACGCTTTTTATACTTATTGTAGAAGTAGATAATAATTAATACTATCGCTAAAATAAGAAACAACCTATTCATACATATTGAATTTTAATACTATAAAGTTACTCTTTTTGAGAAAGTGGAATAAATTTTCTCCTGAAAATTATAATCAATGGGAAGCCTCTGGCAACAATCCAAAAGGTTAAAGCAATAAAAATTGCATATAATTTGTAATCTAAATGGTCTAGCCATAAAAGGATAGGTATAAATACAAGAAAAGTAGAAATAATTAAAAGATTTCTTAAGGTTTTCATTTCCCCCAGACCTTTAAAAACACCATCAAAAATAAAGGCTAAGGCACATAATGGCTGCATGGCTAATATTACCCAAAACACCTTATAAAATTGACCTAATACTTTCTCATCTTGAGAGAACAATTTCCCCAATGGAAAATAAATTAAGCTTCCTAAAAGCCCTAAACAAAAGCCAATAACAATGCCATAGGTAATTAGCTTGTTGCTTAATTCAATTAACGATTTGTAGTCTTTTGCGCCAAATAACTTCCCTGATAATATGTTTCCAGCACTGGCATAGCCATCAATAAAAAAAGCCCCAAAGAACCATAGATTGATTCCAATGGTGTAGGCAGCAATATATGCGGCTCCATACCCTGTGGCATAGCTTGTGGCAAAGTAGAGCGTAATATTTAAAGCTATAGTTCTTACAAACAAGTTAAGAATCATTCCTATGAATTTGCCAATTTCTTTATTAAGAGGGAGCTGAAACTTTAAAGAGATATCGGTTTTCTTCAACAGATAATAGGCCGATAAGATAGCCATTAAAAGTTGCGCAATAACACTAGCATAAGCGGCACCCTTAATATGCATGGCAGGGATATAATGCTCTATTCCATAAACCAAAACTATATCTAAAACAATGTTTGAAAGCGTCCCTACAATGGCAATAATCATTGGGTAATAGGTGTTTTGGAGACCTCTAAACGTTCCAAAAATTGCTATGGTAAATAAGGTAAAAGGAAAGCCAAATACTCTTATTTTATAGTAGTCAACACTATAATCGAGAATGAGTTCGGAAGCGTTATAAAGTTTAAATATGGATTGAGCAAAAGGGTAGGTTGCCACAATAATCAATAAGCTTAAAGAAGTAATCAAAAAGATAGCTTGAGCTGGAAGGTTTTTAACTTCTTCTAACTTATTTGCTCCAAGATATTGTGACACAATGGACGAAATGGCGCTTCGGGTTTGGCCAAGAATCCAAATTAGCATAGATAAAAATGTGGTTACAATGCCTACGGCCGCTAAAGATTCTGTAGGGTTCAATTCAACATTTCCAACAATTGCGGCATCAGTTAAAGACAAAATGGGTTCTGATACTCCTGAAATTAATGCAGGAATGGCGAGTTTGTTAATATGTTTAAAACTTAAGCTTGGATTCACAACATGAGTTCGTAGCAGTAAAAAGGATGTTCACTTTGTTTCGGGAAATAAATAGATTCTAAACGTTTATAGCCTCTACATTCATAAAATCTTTGGTTTCTAGGGTTTTTGGAAAAGGTGTCTAAACGAATAGAAAGGAACTTTTTTTTTCGTCCAAATTCTTCAGAAAAACTAATAAGCTGTTGAGCATATCCTCTCCCTTGAACATCAGGATGAACCGCCAATCTGTGTATGTAAAGATTATTATTATTTGGAGTTAACCAGGCAACTGGTTTATAAATATCATCCATAAAAGTTGAAATCACAATACACGCCAAAACTTTAGAATCTTCCTCAAGTACAAATAGTTCGCCACGCTTAATGTCTGTTTCAAAGGCTGCAGCATTAGGATAATGTTCATTCCATTGAAATATGTTTTGATCGATCATGTGCTTTGCACAAGCTTTGGTAATCTGTAAAACAGAATCTACATCTAAAATTGTTGCTTTACGTATCATTAATAATCCTTATTTTTGCCGTAAATTTAGTTTAAAATATTAAACATGAAGAATATATTAGTTCCTGTAGGGTCTTCAAAAAACGCCGAAAGTCATTTACAGTACGCGGTTGACTTTGCAAGGAGTTTTGGAGCTAGATTATATGTTGTACAAATCTACAATGTTTACACCAAGGCAGGCACCATGGTTAAAGTAGATCATATTTTAGAACGTGAGAGTTTAGCGTTTTTAAAATCCCATGTTGAAAAGGTGGACACAACAGGCGTTGAGGTTTTTGTAAAAACGTTTAAAGGAAAGTTGGTTGATACTATTGAATTGGTTTGTAGAAGCTTGGATATTGATTTAATTTTATTAGAGCCTAGAACAAATTCTATTAGAGATGAGGTGTATTTGGGTAAAACTTCAGGAAAGATTGTCAAACAAACCAATATACCTGCTCTGATTGTTCCAGAAGGTTACTCATATCGACCTATAAAAGGGATTTTGATTGCTCTTAAATCAGCTATTATTAAAAAGGATAATGTGCTTAATCCGTTAAAAGAAATTAAGTCTCATTTTAATGCGGTTGTAAATTTGCTATTGGTAAAAACACCGTTTTATAACGAAGGAGATTTTAATGTTAATGAAGAACTTTCACAGTTGATAAAAAACACTATTTTTGCTGAAAGTGCAACTACTTTTCAAGGTGTTTTGGAGCATTACAAAGAAAACAATCCAGATCTCTTGTGTGTTGTAAGACGTAAGAGAGGATTCTTTACTAAGCTTTGGGAAAAGAACACTATTCTGAAGAAAGATTTTAATAGTTCTAAGTTACCAGTTTTGGTATTGAGTGAACTTAAATAATATTTTGGGGATGTAGCTCAGTTGGCTAGAGCGTTTGGCTGGCAGCCAAAAGGTCGTGGGTTCGAGCCCCATCTTCTCCACTTAAAAGCAATGCGTAAGCGTTGCTTTTTTTATTGGCAAAATCTATTCAGCTAATTGTTGTTTTAAATCTTCAAAATTTTTAACAGGAATAAGGTCACGATTGTCTATCTCATAAAGGTCGGCAAAGGTTACAAATTTACTTTGGTCAGATCGTGTTCTTGTGCTTCCTTTTGGATAAAACCGTCTTTTTGAGATAAATTCACGCTTTGAAACCCAACCACAAACGGTTAGTTCCTGTTTGATTTTATGATAACTACAAAAAATGTAAATATCCGTTTTAAAATGATCTTGTAATTTAAGGAAGTTGTTGGTATAACTAATTTTGACATCAGTGGTCCTTCCCATCGTTTTAACATCTATGGTCTTGTTTCCATAGATCAAATCAATACCCTGATCAAACCCTGAAGAACCGTCCACATAGCCAAGACCAAAAAGATGAGCAATCACCGATTGACCAATAATTCCGGTTAATTGCTGTTCTTTGTTGCCATTGGCTGTATAGCGTTGGCCAAAATTATACGATTCAATCAATGACTCACAATGTTTTATGAGGTCATTTTCAACAGGGATTGTAAACATAAAATAAAAAAGAAAAGATAGTAATTTTTCATTCTCAATTTTAAGCTTCCCTAAAATTTGCCTAACCAGAAAAAGTTATAGTGGTTTTTCTACAAAAGGAATTTTTGGATTACACAACTCAAGTATTAATTTTTTAAGCTGAATAAAAAACGCCTCCAATGTATCTTGATTTATCAATTGATCTTTGGTTCGACTGCGACTTGAGTCTTTTTTTCCAAATTTTAAAAAGTAATCACCCTGTAAATTTTTAAAGGAAATGATTCCACCTTCAACTGGAAGGCAATTTGTGTCTTGTTGATGAAGCAGATAGGCATAGCTTAATACCTGAAAACTTTTGCTGAATTTGGTGTAATCCGTTAAAAGGTCTTCCCAATCTACTATTTCAATTTGACTTTGGATAACCTTTCCGGATTTGTAGTCTATGATTCGAGTTACACCGTTAAATTCATCAATTCTGTCAACTGTACCTTTTAATCGGACAGGGAAATCCAGTTCTGGAAGATTTAGATATGTACCATAAGGGACTTCAAGGCCAATAATTTTTATGGTGTTACCAGCATTAATAGCTTCTAATTCTTTCTCTAAAAAGTTGGAGACATAGCGTTTGGCGATTTCAAAAACGATTAGGTTTTTGCCTTTACTAAAATCACCATCTTTAAATAGACTCTTAAAATGTGCTTTGACGGTTGGGGCAATTAATGGTTTTAGGGAGGTAATATAATCCTTTGACAAAAATTGATTTATAATAGGCGTATAAAGGGTTTCTAAAGTATGATGAATCACACTTCCCAAAGTATTGGCGGCAACCGTTTCTTCTAGTTCTTCAAAAGGTTTTATACCGAGGATTTTTTCGTAATATAAATCAATAGGGTTTCTTATATAATTGGTTAAGGAAGATGGTGAAAACCCATCTGAAGCAACTGCTTTAAGACGCTCCATTATAGCATCAGTTTTTTCAATTTGCTTTAATGTAATCACTGTTGGTTTTACTTTTGGACCAACCACCACTGGTGTGATGTCATGTATGTTTTCAATTTCTAACTGACTAATAAGCCTGCTTTTTTCTCCACCTTTTAGTACGTCAGGCTCGGTATTATAGAGTATATAAACCTGCTTTGCACGTTGTAACAATCTGTAAAAATGATTGGTATAAACTGCATCCTTTTCTTTGTAAGTAGGTAATCCATGTTCAATTTTAACATCGAAAGGTATAAACGAATTTGTGCTTTTTCCAGCAGGCAATATGCCTTCGTTTACGGAGGAAATAATTATGGTTTCAAAATCCAGAACTCTAGATTCTAGCATCCCCATAATTTGTAAGCCCTGTAAAGGTTCTCCTTTAAAATCTAATGTTTCATTAGCGATAATTTCTTTGTAAAGTCCAAAAAGTGCACTAACAGAGTTTATATGCTTGTAGGTTGTATTTAAATTTTGAAGCTCTGTAAAAACAACATTAAATCGATATAAATATTCCATATCGAGTGTGTTTTTTCTCGCTTGCTGTTGCAAATTTTCCTTTATTAATAAAATAAGTTTTATAGTGTTATCAATAGCGATTTCAGCATCATTGTTCCAGTTGCTAAAAAGTAGATTAAAAAGCGCTGAATGAGTTGGGCTGAATGAATTTAACATTGACAGATTCAAATATGCGATATTATTCTCTTGAATATGTTTTATTAATGCATCGGCATAATTTTTTGAGCCTTCAAAAAGCAAGGGTTTTATGTATGAATTAGAGAGTAAAGCATTAACATCTTTATAATAAATAGTTGAATTGGAGGTTTTGTGGATTTTAAAAAGGGATTCAAACAATGATGTCATTGGGATAGAACGTAAAGGTAATCCCATGGTAACATTTATGGTATTTATTTGTTCAGGAATGGAGTTTAACAACGGAATCAAAAGATGTTCATTTCCTAAAATCACGGCTGTATTAGATAGGTTTTTCTTGCTTTCATCTAATTGATTCAACAAAGCGCCAATTTGTTTGACTTGACCAACCTGTTTAGGAACGCCTATAACTTGTATGTTTTTTGGTGTTGAATAGTTTTTAGTTGTCCATGTAAATGGGTGTTTTCTAAAATATGGCCATTCGGTTTTATATTGTCTTGTAAATAACCCGGCGTCATGTAAGGGGTCATTTATAAAGGTTTCATCGATGTCCCAATATATTAAAGCCAAATCCTGCTGCAACAACTCTTGAATTATAATTTCTTCAGCCTTATTTAAGGCATTAAAACCAACAAAAACATATTTAATTTTAGGTTTTGCAGCGATATACTGTTCAAGGTTTGTAACGGCCTCTCTATAGACTAGGCCTTGATATCCTTTCTTTTTTTCTAGAAGAAGATTTTTAAATGTATTATATAAAACAGGAAGCCTTTTCCAGAATGAAATATAGTTTTTTATATATGGCGTTTGTTCCTGATCTAGAGACCAATGATTAAGCTCTTTAATAGCTCCTAGATAATTAAAAATGGAATCTGGAGGAATTAAATACCGGTCGATCTCGTTGAAATCTTGAATTAAGAGCTGCGCCCATTTAGAGAAATCATCAAATGGCTCAACGCTGTCTTTGGGGGTAGCGACTAGATATGCTTCGTAAAACTCAAATAGAAGCTCTGTATTTGTGGCATAGGTAATATCGGCAACAGATTCAATAAATGTTTCTATTGATAAAATTTCAGGGGCAAATATGGTTTTAGGCGTGCATTGAGCAATATGGTTACGTAAAAAAAACCCAGCGCGTTTGCTTGGTAGTATAAAAGTTATTTCTGAAATATCAAGGGCTTGATTCTGTAGGTCAACTATAACATCTTCTAAAAAACTTGTCATAGTATAAAAATAAAAAACGCCCCGATATACGGAGCGTTTTTAAACTTTATTTTTAAAACTTAATTGTTAAGTGTAACCTCAACCCTTCTGTTATTTTTTCTGCCAAATGCAGTAGCGTTAGTGTCAATTGGTTTTTCTTCACCAAATCCTGCAGCAGTTAATCTGTCACCGTTAATGCCATTAGCAATTAACCAGTCTCTAACCGCATTTGCTCTTCTCTCAGATAACAATTGGTTAGATGATTTTGAACCTACGCTATCAGTGTGACCAGCAATAGTGAAATCAGCTTGTGGGTATTCTTTGAAGATAGCTTGCATTGAAGCTAAAGTTTGTAAAGACTCTTGTTTGAATGATGCTTTTCCTGTATCAAATAAGATAGTTCTAGCATACTCATTTAAAGTTTTCATAACTTCTGGAGTTGGCTGTACTTCTGGGCAACCATTGTTTGCAACTGTACCAGCTTCATTAGGACATTTATCGTCTTTATCTAAAATACCATCACCGTCAGTATCTGGCCAAGGGCAACCATTGTTTGCAGCTGGACCAGCAACATTAGGACAGTTATCTTTGTTGTCAGCAACACCGTCACCGTCAGCATCTGGACAACCAGCTAAAGCTTTAAGACCAGCAACTGTTGGACAATCGTCATTTTTGTCAGCAACACCGTCACCGTCAGTATCAGGACATCCGTTAAATTCAGCTAAACCAGCTTCGTTAGGACAGTCGTCTTTAGAATCTTCAATACCGTCACCGTCAGTATCAGGACATCCGTTGAATGCTTCTAAACCAGGAACATCTGGACATGCATCATCTTTGTCATAAATACCATCACCATCAGTATCTTTTCCGCCAAATTTAATAACTAAACCAGCAGAGTGTTGAAAGTGTGAAGACAAGTAATCTTCGAAAGCATGCTTGTAACTAGTTTGTATGTTAAAGCCAACGTTTTCAGAAAACCAAAGGTTGAAACCTAATGTACCATTTAAAGTACCGGCACCTATATCATCAACCCAAGTGTAACCACCACCAACACCTAAATAAGGGTCAAAAGTTGAAGCTTTAAGAAAATTGTATTTAATGGTACCGTCTAATCCGTAGTAAGATAGATCCTCGACAGAAGCGTCACCGAAATTTTCTATTTTGTTAATCGTTCCAGCAGCAGTTAATGTGAATCCGTCACTTAAGTATCTAGATACAGAAATAGACGACAAAGATGGCAACACGTTATAGTGATCACCAAAGTTGAAAAATTCATCAAAATAATCACCAAGCGGAGCATCCTCCCCCGTTGGATAAAAGTCAACTGCGTTTACGCCAATTCCAATCGCCCAAGGATTGTTACTATCTTGTGCATTAGCGTTGAAGCTCAATAAAAGCAACATAGCGAAAAATAATCTGCTAAGATTTTTCATATTCTAAAATTTAATTTTTAAGTGTTAATTGTAAGCAAAAGTAAGTTGTTAAATTTTATTAACAAAGACAAATATATAAAAATATTGAATAATTCTACTAAAATAGGGGACTTTGGAATGATTTTAAATAATATTCAAAGTTTGACCAACACTTATAAAAGCATTAATTGCTTTGTCTAAATGTTCTTTTTCATGTGCAGCAGAAAGTTGAACTCTGATTCTGGCTTTTTCTTTAGGTACAACAGGAAAAAAGAACCCAATAACATAAATGCCTTTTTCCAATAACATATTGGCCATTGTTTGTGATAATTTTGCATCATAAAGCATCACTGGCACTATGGCAGAATCACCATCAATAATATCAAAACCAGCTTTTTTCATGCCCTCTTTAAAGTATTGGGTATTCCATGCCAATTTATCGCGTAGCGATGTATCATTAGCTAGCATATCAAAGACTTTAATAGACGCGCCAACAATGGCTGGCGCTAAAGAATTTGAAAACAGGTAAGGCCTTGATCGCTGTCGTAAAATCTCAATGATTTCCTTTTTACCGGTTGTATAGCCTCCCATGGCACCCCCCAAGGCTTTACCAAGAGTTCCAGTTATAATATCTATACGTCCAAGAACACCTTTTTCTTCCAGTGTTCCTCGACCAGTTTCTCCAATAAAACCTGCAGCATGGCATTCATCAATCATTACCAGAGCATCATATTTATCTGCTAAATCACATATCTTGTCAAGTGGTGCGACAAGACCATCCATAGAGAATACACCATCTGTAACTATAATTTTAAAGCGTGCCTCATTTTTGTTGGCTGCAATTAGTTGTTGTTCCAAATCAGCCATATCATTGTTTTTGTAACGATACCTTGCAGCTTTGCATAATCGTACACCGTCTATGATTGAAGCATGGTTTAGAGAGTCAGAGATTATGGCGTCTTCTGGGCCTAATAAAGGTTCAAATACGCCGCCATTGGCATCAAAAGCTGCCGCATACAAAATGGTGTCTTCAGTACCATAGAAAGAAGCGATTTTAGCTTCAAGTTGTTTGTGAATATCTTGAGTCCCACAAATAAATCTAACCGAAGACATGCCAAAACCATGAGAATCTAAAGCGTCTTTAGCAGCTTGAACAACTTCAGGATGTGAGGATAAGCCCAAATAGTTATTGGCACAAAAGTTTAAAACGGTCTGACCAGTATTCAAGGTAATTTCTGCGCCTTGAGGAGAAGTGATAATACGTTCACTTTTAAATAATCCGGCATCTTTAATTTCTTTCAGTTCTTTTTGTAGATGTTGTTGTATTGCTCCGTACATAATCGTTTTTTATTTGATACAAATTTAAAGTTCTTTTACTTGAATTTCATCATCAATATAAATAAGTATTTTTTTTAGGACTTTTAAACCCATATTTTCAATGACTTGTTTGTAATCCTCAAGTTGACTTTCATGTGTTTTATCTTCATGACCTGTTTTGTAGTCAATAACAACAGCTTCATTAGTCTTATTGATAACAATACGGTCAGGTCTAACAATTTTACCGTCATCAGTAATAATATCTCTTTCGTTATAAATGGTGAGCTCATGATCAAAATAAACTATTAGTTTTTCGTGCTGAACAATGTTCATTATAAACGGTCTTAATATTTCTGATTGAGATGAATTTATATGGCCCAAACTTATTAGGGTATCAAAGACAAAATCAACATCACTACTCACTTTTATTTGTGACATGATGAGGTGAATCAAATTGCCTCTTTCAATAGCTTTTTCTTGTGAAGTATCCCATAAATAACCAGCGCTGGTAACAATGTTTAAATTGTGTTGCTGCCTTGCTGTAGAAATAAAAGGAATAAAATGGTCGGTTTTCACTTTTTCAGATTCCACTTCAATTTGGTTTGGATTTCCAAAACTATAGGTACTCTGGTTGATATCCCATAGCTCATGTTCTTTTAAATAATGAATCAATAAACCAGAATAAAGATTTTGCTTTTCACTGCCTTTACTAGTAAGGTCAAGTTCTGAAATGACATATAATTGTTGGGCAGCTCTAGTAAGAGCTACGTACAATAAATTAATGCTATCAAGCTCCAATTGTGCGCGGTAACTATGATACATTTGGGCGCCCAATATACTGTAGCTTTCAAGGTCCTTGTTTAAATTTAGATAGAGATAATTGAAACCATTGAATTGTTGTTCGTCTACAGGAAACCAAACTTTAGGGCTCTTATCAAAATAAATGTCTTGATTAGCAAAAGGAAAAATAATTATTGGATACTCTAAACCTTTAGACTTGTGAATGGTCATTATGGTAACAGCACCATTATTTTCTAGGGAAACCACACTTAATTTTTCTTTTTTACGTTCCCAAAACTCAAGAAAACTAGCTAAATCGACATCGTTTTTAAGACTGTAATCTAATACTTCATCTAAAAAATATTGAATGTATGCATTTGAATCTTTGTTAAGGTGGAATGCTCTAACAATGGTTTCAACAGCTTCATATATAGGAAATGTTATAAACACATCAAGATTAAAATAAAACCCACGCGACTCTAATGCTTTAAAGAATTTGAAACCTTCCAATACCACTAACTCTTCGTAAAATGAATGGCTATCATCAACATTTAAGAGATACCTGTCTAAATACGTAAGCACTTCCATCTTAACTTTCTTGTTTGAAGGTTGTAGCACCAATGTCATGACATTGACAATGAACGCTACCTCTGGGGAATTCTTCAGGAGGAGCGTTTCTGAAGACACAATAGCAATGTTTTGGGAACTTAAAAATTCTGCTATGGCAATACCCTCCTTGACTTTTCGTGTGACAATGCAAATGTCGTTCAAACTAAATCCATTGGCTTGCACACGGTTTAAAGTCTCTAGAATTTTTTCACAATATAAAAGCTCGGTGTCTTCGTTTGTTGTGTCTAAAAAATGAAGTTCTACATAGCCGTCTTCATCTTTGGATTTATTTTGGGAGCTTGCCTCAAAGATCTGTTGATGTTCTGGGTTTGAAAACACAAATCCAGAAATATGTTTAAAAAACGAATTGTTGAATTGCACAACTTGTTTGGTGCTTCTATAGTTTTTTGGCAAGTTTTCAATATTTTGCTCAATGACTAAAGGGTGATTCGTTTTATTATAAAGCTCAATAAACTGCTCTGCTCTTCCACCTCGCCAGCGGTAAATAGCTTGTTTTGCATCACCCACTAACATTACCGAACCGGTTTCGCCTTTTAGGGTTTCACCGGCTAAAGCATTATCAATTAACGGTACCAAATTTTGCCATTGCAAGACTGAAGTGTCTTGAAATTCATCAATAAAATAGTGCTTAAACTTTTCGCCAATGCGTTCATAAATAAAGGGTGCGGGTTGTTGGTTTATTTCCTTCGAAATAATGGAGTTAAATTCTGAAATGAGAACTTTATTTTCGTCGTCTTTAATTACTTTAAGCGTTTTGTTGATTTCATTTAAGACAGAAACAGGTGTCAGGTTTCTTTGGGTATTTTTTAAAAATTTATATTGAATGATCTGCTTTTTGGTTGTAGTGAAGCTTGAAACAATTTGTGGCTGAATACGATCTATAATCGATTTGATATCCTCTGGAGTTGAAGTTTTTGGATATAGCGGGTCAGTTTCGATTTTCTCCATCCAAACCTTATCATAAGTGACAGTGAAATCGTTTTGGGTTAGTTTTAAAAAGTAACTCGGGACATAGCCATTTTGGCCAGAAAAATCATTGTGTTCTAAACCACATTCTTCAATTAAAGTGAGGGTTTTTTTAGCGATTTGAACGACATGAGATGCAATGGTTTTCAATCGTTCATTGATGATGTTTTTAAGATTTTTAAAATCTTCAAGGGTTTTATCGGCAATGAGTTCAACAAACGGAATCTCGTTCTCATCTATTAAAAGTTTAGCAATGGCATTAAAGTCGTAAGTTACGTCCCAGCTTCTATCGTCATCGGCTTTTTCAATAGCAAATTCAACTAACACTTTAGTAAGTTCTTCATCTGTCCCTGCCTTATCAATAAGTGAATCAACGGCTTTTGCAAGCATCTCGTGTGTGTCAAGTTCCACTTCAAAATTCAACGGTAGTTTCAGGTCATAGGCGAAAGTTCTTATAAGCTTGTGATTAAATTTATCAATAGTTGAGATGTCAAAAGCAGCATAGTTATGAACTATGGAAAGCAATAAGCGTTGGGATTTTTTATGTAATAATGTAGTGTCCATTTCCAACTCTTTGGCCAATTCATTGAACATCGTATTACCAGATTCTAAAATGGATTCATTTGAAAATGTTTTTAAAGTCTCAATAATGCGCTCTTTCATTTCACCAACAGCTTTATTGGTAAAGGTTAAGGCTAAAATATTTTTAAATGGAAGGGCAGATTTTGATTGAAAGAGAATTTTTAAATAATTCTTTACAACAGTATGTGTCTTTCCACTTCCTGCCGAAGCGTTATAAATGGTAAAGGCGCTAGTTTTTGACATTGCTAAAATTTAATACAAGATAGAAACAATCAATGATTTCATAGCAATTTATTATTTTTAATTGCGGTGTATTATACGTAAATTTGAAGGAATTAAATATTAACATCAAAACACAATAAATATGGCTTTCGAATTACCGAAATTAAAATATGCTTACGATGCGTTAGAACCTCATATAGATGCGCGTACGATGGAAATACATCACTCTAAACACCACCAAGGTTACACAAATAATCTTAATGCTGCTATTGAGGGCACCGATTTAGAAGGAAAAACCATAGATAATATCCTTATAAATCTAGATATGAATAATGGCGCTGTTAGAAATAATGGTGGCGGATTTTATAACCATTCCTTGTTTTGGGATGTGATGAATCCAGAAGGAAAAGGAAGGTTATCAGGAGAACTTAAGGACGCTATTGAAGCAGCTTACGGAAACTTTGACGCTTTTAAAGAAGCATTCAGTAAAGCAGCAGCAACTCGATTTGGTTCGGGTTGGGCTTGGTTATGTGTACATAAGGGCGGAAAAGTAGAAGTATGTTCATCACCAAATCAAGACAATCCATTAATGCCAGGTGTTGGCTGTGGTGGAACACCAATTTTAGGATTGGATGTTTGGGAACACGCTTACTATTTAAATTATCAAAACCGAAGACCAGATTATATTAGTGCATTTTTTAATGTCATTAACTGGAATGAAGTTGAAAGACGATATGCTCTGGCTAAATAGTTAGAAGATTAATTTAACAAGAAGCGAACTGTAAAGGTTCGCTTTTTTTGTTTTTAGGATTATAAAAGTAGATTCCCACGAAAGTGGGAATTAGAAATGAAAAAAGGTGAACGAGTGTTCACCTTTTTTGCCCCAAATCTACCATAAACTTAACCTACTTATGTTATGGTGAAACAAATATATAAGGTCTTATTTCTTTTTGTTTAATTTTTTAGACAAACGACTTATAAATTGGCTTAAAAGGATTATTGAGAGGTTTTTAGTTAAATTCCTTACAAAAAGTTAAAGAGAGTGAATCGATTCCAATTTTGGTTTTGGCTTGACTAGTTGAAGTGATTTTCAATAAAAAAAGGTGAACGAGTGTTCACCTTTTTTTGCCCCAAATCTACCATGAACTTAACCTACTTATGTTATGGTAATGCTAATGTATATGTATTTTGTTTATCGATTTACAAATACTAGATGAAATGCATTTTTTTCAGATAAAAAGTGTGATTTTATGGATTATCTGTTACAAAAACAGAAATTTTATTAATAAGCACGCTCCTTATTTCCTTCGAAAAAATTAATGAAAGCTCTGTTAACCACACGGTTACCTCCATCGGTTGGATAGTCACCAGTAAAATACCAATCACCCAGATTTTTTGGGCAAGCTTTATGCAAATTTTCAACTGGCTGGAAAATAGTTTCAACTTTAGCCTTTACACTTTCATCACAGATTAGTTCTGAAATTTTATTTTCTAAGTCCTCATCTGTAAATTGGTCGTACAATTCTTTTACAAAATTCTTCACGTTTTTATCTTCAATGTCCACCTGGGCTTTACATTTGTGATAAACCTCCTCAATTAAATGATACTTGTTGTTTTCTTTAAGCAACTCTAACATAGCCCTAAAGGCGATGAGGTCTTCTAATCTTGCCATATCAATTCCATAACAATCAGGGTATCTAATTTGTGGCGCCGATGACACAACAATTATTTTTTTAGGATGCAAACGATCCATCATTTTAATAATACTCTTTTTTAAAGTTGTTCCTCTAACAATACTATCATCGATAATAACAAGATTGTCTTCAGGTTTTATAATTCCATAGGTTACATCGTAAACATGAGCGACCAAGTCGTCTCTACTGCTGTCTTCAGTAATAAAGGTTCGTAACTTTACATCCTTAATAGCGACCTTTTCAATCCGTGGACGTTCAGACAATATTTGCTTTACATTTTCGGCAGATAATTTACCGTTACCACTTAGGATGGCTTGTGTTTTTTTCTCATTCAAATGTTTTTCAACCATCTCTATCATGCCGTAGAAGGAAGTTTCCGCAGTATTTGGAATATATGAGAACACGGTGTTTTTTGTATCGTTATCAATGGCTTTTAATACTCTAGGCATTAAAAGTTTTCCAAGTTCTTTTCGCTCTTGATAAATTTCGGCATCGCTACCACGCGAAAAGTAAATACGTTCAAATGAACAGGCTTTGCGTTCTAAAGGCTCAATGATTTGTGTGATTGAGGTTTCGCCAGATTTTTTTGTGATAATAGCATGACCTGGCGCAAGCTCTTTTACATCATCAAAGTTGACATTAAATACGGTTTGAATTACTGGGCGTTCTGAAGCAACCACTACAATTTCATCATCTTTGTAATAATAAGTGGGTCTAATTCCTGCAGGATCGCGTAGCACAAAGGAATCACCATGACCTAAAAGCCCAGCCATGGCATAGCCACCATCCCAGTTTTTGGAAGCTCGCTTTAGTATTTTGGCAACGTTTAAACGTTCAGCAATCAAAGGGCTGCATTCATTTTTGTTATAACCTTCTTTTTTTAGTTGCTTGTATTTCTTGGCAACAGCATCATCTAAAAAGTGTCCAATTTTTTCCATAATAGTAATGGTGTCAGCCTTTTCTTTTGGATGCTGACCAAGCCGGACCAAACCATCGAATAATTCATTAACATTGGTCATGTTAAAATTCCCCGCAACGATGAGGTTTCTATGCATCCAATTGTTCTGTCTTAAAAAAGGATGTACATTTTCGACGCTATTTTTCCCAAAGGTCCCATAACGAACGTGGCCTAAAAGCAATTCACCAACGTAAGGAATATAGCGTTTCTGCAAATCAACATTATCAACGTATTCAGGGTGTTCAGCAAATTCTTTATTAACTCGCTCGTTGATTTGAGCAAAAATATCCTGTATTGGTTGTTGAGCTATGGAACGTACTCTACTTATATAGCGTTCACCTGGTCTAGTATCTAACTTAATACTGGCAAAACCAGCACCATCTTGACCTCGGTTGTGCTGTTTTTCCATCATGAGATACATTTTGTTTACGCCATAAAAGGCACTTCCATATTTCTCTTTATAATATTCAAGAGGTTTTAAAAGTCGTATGAGTGCAATTCCGCATTCATGTTTTAAAGCATCGCTCATTGTTGATGTTTGATTTATTTAATTTAAAAACGCGCTCTATTTGAGCGCGCTGTTTTATGCTAATTCAACTTTATAGGCCGATTTTGTCTTTTTTATAATTACTATATGGTATCGTTTTCTCATTTTTTTAAAGTGCTACTTAAAACGATATCAAATTGCGTTAATTGTTTAAATTGAAGCAAGCGCTTATGTACTTCTTGTTTAGAAAGATTTATCATGCGTTCAGTTCCAAATTTTTCAACGCAAAAAGAAGCTAATGTTGAACCAAAAATGATAGCATTCTTCATGTTTTCAAATGAGGTGTCTCCTGTTTTGGCAAGATAGCCTACAAACCCTCCAGCAAAGGTATCTCCTGCGCCGGTTGGATCGAAAACTTCTTCTAAAGGTAATGCAGGTGCATAGAATACATTGTCATTATGAAACAATAATGCGCCATGCTCACCTTTTTTGATCACAACATATTTTGGGCCCATTTCATGAATCTTTCTAGCTGCAACAACCAATGAATATTCACCAGTTAATTGCCTAGCTTCTTCATCATTTATAGTAATGACATCTACTCTTTTAATAACTTTATGTAAATCATCCAATGCAGAGTTCATCCAAAAATTCATGGTGTCAAGTACTGCTAATTTTGGTTTTTCATCCATTTGATCCAACACGCTTAATTGTGTTAAAGGGTGCAAATTACCAAGCATTACAATTTCGGCATCTCTATAACTCTCTGGCACAATAGGATTGAAATCGGCCAAAACGTTGAGTTCTGTGACCAGTGTGTCCCGAGAATTCATATCGTTGTGATAACGACCGCTCCAAAAGAATGTCTTGCCGTTTTTAACAATTTCAATACCAGAAACATCAATACCCTTGTTTGAAAGCAGATCAAGATAGTCACTCGGGAAATCGTCTCCAACAATAGAAACCAAAGCCGTATCGATTTCAAATTGAGATGCGGCCAAACCTATAAATGTTGCGGCACCTCCAAGTATTTTATCGGTTTTTCCAAAAGGAGTTTCAATGGCGTCAAAGGCTACGGTTCCTACAGCAACAAGCTTGTTCATAGATGGGTTTCAAATTTGCTGCAAATATAAGGTTTTTAAGTGCTAAAAAACGAATTTATTTTCGGCCAAAATCTGCGGGTATTTCTCCCCAAGCCTTGGTTTCCCATTTAACGATTACCGTGGTATATGTATTTGTTTTAAGCCAATGAACAGCACGATCAACCAATTCAAAAAGTTTTTCGTTTTTTGGAGTGCGCTCTAATTTTGTGTTACATATTTTCTTCTTAACCCAACTTATAGCCGTTTTAGAATCTGTATAAATAATTCGATCACTTTTATTTTTTTTAAGTAAGGCCAAGCCATGAACAATGGCAAGAAATTCACCAATATTATTGGTGCCTTCTTCAAAAGGGCCTTGTTTGAATAGTTGCTTTTTGCTTTTGGTGTCTACACCTTGGTATTCCATTTTCCCTGGATTACCGCTTGAAGCAGCATCAACGGAGATGGAATTATAGTTTGGGTTGCCTATTTTTTTGAGTTGCGATTCCGAAAGTTCACTTTTAAATTTCCCTTTTGTAATGTAGTCTTTATAGTTTCCTTTTAGAGCTTTTTTGGCGGCGTCAAAAGTTTCAAACGATTTGTATTGAGCACCTTGAAAATCATTAATTTGCGCTTTGCAATCATCCCAGGATTCAAAAACTCCAGGATGATGGCCTTTCCAAACAGTATAGTATTTTTTTTTCTTTTTGCTCATCTTTAGTTTCGGTGAAAATGGAAATCTTTTAATTTGAATTTAATAGGAGTTTTTCAACAACTTTTGGGAAATGTTCCATTTCCAATTGATGGATTTTTGTGGCAACATCAGTAGCAGAATCTTCAGAATCTACTGCGCATTTGGCTTGAAAAATGATAGCGCCTTCATCGTAATGTTCATTTACATAATGAATGGTAATTCCCGTTTCGGCTTCATGATTGGCAACAACAGCTTCATGTACATGCATGCCATACATGCCTTTGCCTCCATATTTTGGCAATAAGGCAGGATGTACATTTATAACTTTGTTTGGAAATTCGTTCAAAATAACTTCAGGAAATTTCCATAAAAAGCCAGCCAATATAATTAAATCCGGTTGTGAAGCCTTTAGAATATTCAAAACATCATTAGTTTTGGTGAAAGCAGTTTTATTGAACGATAAGGCGCTAACTTGCAATTGTTTGCATCGGTCTAATACCTTGGCATGTGGATTGTTTGTTAATACAAGCACAACAGACGCATGATCGCTATCTCGAAAAAACCGAATTAAATTTTCGGCATTTGTACCACTTCCGGAGGCAAAAATTACAATATGCTTCATCTGCTATTTTTTAATTATATTAAGGTCAAATGTCATTTGCAATCATAATTTTAAAAGAGTGTAGAGCCAATTTTCAAGCTAATGTCGTTTCGCCTCATATAATGTTAAATTGTTCGGACAAAAAAAAGAATAATTATTAACAATTAGAAGGTAAAATAGAATTACTTCGCAGTAATTTTAGTAAATTACAATCACATTTTTATAGTAAAGGTGTGTTTTCAAAATAAAGTTTTTTATTTTTGCCAACTAATTAAAACTTAAAATTAAAGATTATGTCAGACATTGCATCAAGAGTAAAAGCGATTATCGTAGACAAATTAGGTGTTGATGAAAACGAAGTTGTAACTGAAGCTAGCTTCACAAACGATTTAGGCGCAGATTCATTAGACACTGTGGAATTAATCATGGAATTCGAAAAAGAATTTGATATCCAAATTCCTGACGATCAAGCTGAAAACATTGCAACAGTTGGTCAAGCTATATCATATATAGAAGCTGCAAAATAAGCAAACAAATTTATGGAATTAAAGCGAGTTGTAGTAACCGGTTTAGGCGCACTCACACCCATTGGAAACACTAAAGATGAGTACTGGTATGGTCTCATAAGTGGTAAAAGTGGTGCGGCGCCCATAACGTATTTTGATACTGAAAAGTTCAAAACAAAATTCGCTTGTGAATTGAAAAACTTTGAGGCGACAGATTTTCTGGACAGAAAGGAAGCGCGTAAAATGGACAGATTTACACAGTATGCAATGGTGGCCTCGGATGAGGCCATTATTGATGCTAAATTGGATCTTAACAAGGTTAACAAATTAAGAGTGGGCGTTGTTTGGGGAGCCGGTATAGGCGGCCTTGAAACTTTTCAAGATGAAGTATTGAATTTTGCAGCGGGTGATGGAACACCAAGGTTTAACCCATTCTTTATCCCAAAAATGATTGCCGACATTGCTCCTGGAAACATTTCCATTAAAAATGGATTTATGGGGCCAAATTATACAACCGTATCTGCTTGTGCCTCTTCAGCTAATGCTATGATTGACGCTTTAAATTATATTCGTCTTGGGCATTGTGATGTTATTGTAACTGGAGGAAGTGAGGCTGCTGTTACCATCGCAGGTATGGGAGGTTTCAATGCAATGCATGCACTATCTACCAGAAATGAAAGTCCAGAGACGGCTTCAAGACCTTTTGACGCTACGCGAGACGGATTTGTTTTAGGTGAAGGTGCAGGTGCTATTATTCTTGAAGATTATGAACATGCCAAAGCAAGAGGGGCAAAAATTTATGCCGAAGTATTAGGTGGTGGACTATCGTCTGACGCTTATCACATGACAGCACCGCATCCTGATGGTATTGGGGTGATTGCAGTGATGAAAAACTGCTTGGAAAACGCAGGAATTCAACCTGAAGAAGTAGACCATATCAATACTCATGGGACTTCAACTCCACTTGGAGATGTTGCAGAACTTAAGGCTATTAAGGAAGTCTTTGGCGACCATGCCAAAAACATTAATATCAATTCAACAAAGTCCATGACAGGACACTTACTGGGTGCAGCTGGTGCTATTGAGGCCATTGCAGCTATATTGGCTATGGAACACGGAATTGTTCCACCAACCATAAATCATGAGGTTGTTGATGAGAATATTGATTCCAATTTAAACTTAACTTTAAACAAAGCGCAAAAACGAGACGTAAAAGTAGCCATGAGTAATACCTTTGGGTTTGGTGGCCACAATGCTTGTGTCTTATTTAAAAAAATTGATTAATCTCGAATGAATTACATTCGCAACATATTTAATTCCCGTTCAATTCCTAACGGGGATTTTTTTTTGCAATTAAGAAAAATTTTAAAATTTAAACCCAAGGATAAGGAACTCTATCTAAAGGCGTTTACCCATAGATCGATGAATATCAAGGACATAAAGGGTAATGCTGTTAATTATGAGCGCCTTGAGTTTGTTGGGGATGCTATGTTAAGCGCCGTTATAGCGTCATATCTATTCAGTAAAGTGCCCCATGGTGACGAAGGTTATTTGACCAAAATGAGATCTAAAGTTGTGAGTAGAGAGCACCTCAATGAATTAGGAAGGGAATTAAGACTTATTGATCTAGTCGAAAGCAAAATTCCTAAAAGTAATTTTGGTAACAATATTCATGGCAACCTTTTTGAAGCGCTTGTTGGAGCCATCTATTTGGATAAAGGTTATAAGTATTGCGAAAAGTTCATATACAATCGAGTCATTGATCCACATGTTGATATTGAGAAGTTAGAAGGAAAGGTTATTAGTTATAAAAGCTTGCTTATTGAGTGGTGTCAAAAGGAAAAGAAAACCTTTGACTATCAGGTTTATGAAGACACCGGAAATGATGAACTTAAACACTTTTCTGTTAAACTCTCCATCAATGACAAAGTTGTTGCAAAGGCTAGGGCCACATCGAAAAAAAAGGCAGAAGAAAAAGCGTCAAAACGTGCCTTTTTTGCATTTCAATCTAGAATTA
The DNA here is from genome assembly GCA_003550275.1 of Flavobacteriaceae bacterium MAR_2010_72. Taxonomy (GTDB): domain Bacteria; phylum Bacteroidota; class Bacteroidia; order Flavobacteriales; family Flavobacteriaceae; genus Geojedonia. The sequence continues at coordinate 3,257,856 of QXCW01000002.1, read as the reverse complement.
CAAGATCGTTTAACGAATAGTTCGAATAACAATCAAGCTACTTTAAACTATAACGTTTTCGTAGAAAACTAGCCCCATTATAGTTAAAACTTCACTTCAAAATAGCAATAATATAGTATATTTACACCTCATTGCGGTATTATGGCATTGCACAAATTAGTTGTTGACGATTTTTACGACACTTCTTTTTCCCTTTTGGCGATTCATTGCAAGCTAGAGGATTATAGGTTGGCCTATTTGCTTAATAAACATTTAGATTTAAACCTTTCTCGAATGGAAAGAGATTTAGATTATAAATATTTTGCAGCATCGTATTCTATTTATGAATGGCAAGATAATGAAAGTGAAACCTCTTGGAATTTGGTTTCAAATGTGTGTAAAAGAGAAGAAGATAGTTTACAGAGTTCGGGGTCATTATTTACAAATCAGAACAAGATTTTAAAAACCTTTTATTTGCTTCCCGAGTTTAAAAATGTAGACTATTTATTAAAGATTTCTGACGAAACCTTAAGGTTCAAAGAGAAACATGTACTAAACAAAATTCAGTCCATACCGCAGGTAATTACCTCTTACAGCATAGATGTAGAGGAATTAAAATCCAAAGACAATTTAATTTTTTGATTAATGTTAAAAAGAAAGAAAACAAAAATAGTGGCCACTTTGGGTCCAGCAACAAGCACAAAGGAAGTCCTAAAAGGAATGCTCGATGAAGGGGTGAACGTGTTTCGTATTAACTTTTCACATGCCGATTATGATGCTGTTGCCGAACGTATAAAAATGATACGCGAACTCAATGAAGAATTTGGTTACAACGCGGCTATTTTAGGAGATTTACAAGGCCCTAAATTAAGAGTAGGGGTCATGAAAGAGGAAGTTGTAGTTAATGAAGGCGACGAAATTGTGTTTGTTACGGGCAAACGCTTTGAAGGCACAAAGGAGCGCGTTTACATGACCTACGATAATTTTCCGCAAGATGCCAAACCAGGAGAACGGATCCTTTTAGACGATGGCAAATTGATTTTTGAAGTGGTTTCGACCGATAAAAAATCTGAAGTAAAAGCCCGGGTTATTCAAGGAGGACCATTAAAATCTAAAAAAGGAGTCAATCTTCCAAACACAAATATTTCGCAACCTGCACTTACAGAGAAAGATATTGAAGACGCTATTTTTGCGATAGGTCAAAGGGTTGATTGGATGGCACTTTCATTTGTGCGGCATGCCGAAGACTTAATTCAACTTCAGGATTTAATTAAAGAGCATAGCGACCATAAAATTCCTATCATAGCCAAAATAGAAAAACCAGAAGCAGTTGAGAATATTGATAAAATTGTGGCCTATTGTGATGGGTTAATGGTAGCTAGAGGCGATTTAGGAGTTGAAATTCCAGCCGAAGAAGTACCTTTAATTCAAAAGCAATTGGTATTAAGAGCCAAGCGCGCGCGAATCCCAGTAATTATTGCCACGCAAATGATGGAGACCATGATTTCCAGCCTAACACCAACTCGTGCTGAAGTTAATGATGTGGCCAATTCGGTAATGGATGGAGCAGATGCAGTTATGTTGTCTGGAGAAACTTCTGTCGGGCAATATCCTGTTCAGGTGATTAGGCAAATGGCAAATATTATCAGAAGTGTTGAAGACTCTACCCTGATACAAGTGCCTCATTCGCCACCTCACATTAAAACTAAACGGTATATCACTAAAGCTATTTGCTTTCATGCGGCTCACATGGCAAACGAGATTAACGCCAAAGCGATTTCAACTTTAACGAATAGCGGTTATACTGCTTTTCAAATTTCGGCATGGCGACCATCAGCCCATATTTTGGTGTTTACTTCCAACAGGCGTATTTTAACCCAATTGAGTTTGCTTTGGGGGGTTGAATCCTTTTATTATGATAAGTTCGTGAGTACTGATGAAACTATCGATGATGTTAACTCAATGGCCTGTAAAAAAGGATATTTGGATGTCGGCGACATGCTTATTAGTTTAGCTGCAATGCCTATACAGGATAAAGGTATGGTAAATACCTTACGGGTTACTGAAATTACAAGTTGTAGTTTTTAGAATTCGTTAATCTTAAATTAAGTTAGTCTAACTTTTTTAAAGTTATTTGTTGAAGGATTTAAAATTCAAATTTTAGCTGAACGCTAATGGTTTTTTGTTCTTCTTCAGATTTTGGTTTGTTGGGTTTTTCGGTATTTAAATTAGATAATGAGATGCCTAACAATCGAACAGAATTATTTAATTTTTCCTGAAACAGCAAATCTTTGGCAACTTCTAAAATGAGTGCTTTATCACTTAAAAAATAAGGCATGGTTCTGCTACGGGTTTGTAGTGTGAAATCACTGTATTTTATTTTAAGTGTTACAGTTTTTCCGGCAACTTCGCCTTTTTTTAAGCGTTTTGAAACTTCTTCTGCAATATGATCTAATTTCTGAAGCATAAAAATCTCTGAAGATAAATTCTCATTAAACGTTCGTTCTGCAGCCAGACTTTTCCTAACGCGATTTGGCTTAACTTCGCTCTTATGAATGCCTCTAACCACATGATAATAATACCTACCAGACTTTCCAAAAGCTTCATCCAGATAGTCCAATGATTTTGATTTAAGGTCTTTACCGGTAAAAATTCCTAGCTGATACATTTTTTCGGCAGTTACTTTGCCAACACCATAAAACTTTCGAATATCTAATTGCTCCAAAAAGGCTAAAACGTCTTCAGGATTTACGGTTTTTTGTCCGTTGGGTTTATTGAAGTCACTAGCCACTTTAGCAACGAATTTATTAATTGATATTCCAGCAGAGGCCGTCAATCCAAGTTCATTAAAAATACGTTCCCTAATTTCTTTTGCAATTAGAGTAGCACTCGGATTTCCTTTTTTATTTTCGGTTACATCCAAATAAGCTTCGTCTAAAGAAAGCGGCTCAACTAGGTCAGTATAATCATGAAAAATACGCCTGATATTTTTAGAAATTTCATGATAGCGATCAAATCGAGGGCGCACAAAAATAAGACCTGGGCAATTCCGTTTTGCCTGCGTGCCACTCATAGCACTTCTAACTCCAAATTTTCGAGCTTCATAACTAGCAGCACTTACCACACCACGTTTACTGCTTCCGCCTACAGCTATTGGTTTTCCTTTGAGAGAAGGGTTGTCAAGTTGTTCAACGGAGGCATAAAATGCATCCATATCCACATGAATAATTTTTCGTATTGGTAAATCGATTGACATACTGTAAATTTATAAATTCCTACGAATGCAGGAACCACAAATTTTAATAAACAGATTCCCGTTTGCTCGGGAAATTAATATGGTTGAAATAGAACGTAAATTTTTAGTGACTTCTACCGACTTTAAGAAGGAAGCGTTTAATCAGACAAGAATATTGCAGGGTTTTTTAAACTCACATAAAGAACGCACGGTTAGGGTAAGATTAAGAGAAAGTAAGGGGTATTTAACGGTAAAAGGGCTGTCTAGTCAAGAAGGATTGACACGTTATGAATGGGAAAGCGAAATTTCGAAACAAGACGCTGAAAACCTATTAAAATTGTGTGAAAAAGGAGTGATAGATAAGGTGCGCTATGAAATTAAGGTTGATGATCATATCTTTGAAGTAGATGAGTTTTTTGGAGACAATGAAGGACTGATTTTAGCAGAAATCGAGTTGAAGCATATTTCAGAATTATTTAAAAAACCTAGCTGGCTTGGCGAAGAAGTCACAGGAAATATAAAATATTACAACTCCCAATTAAGTAAACAACCATTTAACACTTGGCACCAATGAGAAATATATTAAGTCTTCTAGTTTTAGTATGTTTAGTATCCTGTAAGGGCGAACCAAATAAGGTTGAAAGTGACCTGAACACTTCTGTTGAAGCACTACCTGAAATGAGCTTGGATTCTGTAGAAATTGAAACTCCATCACCAACAAAGCCATTAAAAACAATGGCAGAACTAAAGCAAGAACTTACAAGAAAAGGCTTTCAGACATTTGATTATGTCGATGAAAAAACGAAGGATACCATTTTAATGCAGCAATATTTCATCGCTTTTTTAAAGAGAGGAACAGTTCGTAATCAAAATGAGGAGGAAGCAGCAAGGCTTCAAAAAGAGCATTTGGCACATTTAGGAAGAATGTATGAGTTGGGTTATGCTGATATTTCTGGCCCATTTGGAGACGATGGTGAAATTAGAGGTATTACCATTTATAATGTGCCTACACTAAAAATGGCAGATAGCTTGGCTAATGCCGACCCAATGGTAAAATCAGGACGGTTGGTTATTGAAATCCATCCTTGGTGGGCCGCCAAAGGGTTTGCGTTAAGATAATAAAAAAGCCACTTCAATTGGAGTGGCTTTGCTTTCGAGATCAGATTTGACCTGATAATTTATTCGTTTGAAAAGGCATCAACCGTTTTCATGTTTTTTACCTTGTAAACCTCACCAGCTTTGGTAACTGTGGCCGTTAACGCTGCACGAGTAACTTTTGCTTGGTCATATTCAACCATTGCAAGTTCCTTGTTAAAATCAACCTTTACGGATTTTACACCATCTAATTTTGCAAGTTTTTTTTCAATGGTTTTGGCACACCCAATAGCGCAAGACATACCTTCAATACCAAACTCTGCTTTAGTATATACAGCATCTTGATCAAGTGTATTAGCCACCATACTGGTTTCTTCTGTTTCAATTGTCTTTAACTCTGGTTTGGCCTCATTTTTACAGGCAACCATAAGAGCAAATGTCACAATAACTAGCAGTATATTTTTAAATGCATTCATTGAATTAGTAGTTTAATTTTGAACAAATCTAATAAATATTGAGGTTATGAACTGGATATTTAACGAATTTTATGATTTTCAGGAGGTTGCATAAATAAGCCTGAAACTGTAGTTTCAGGCTTATTATTTTTTAAAAAATTATTAGAATTTAGTCAAAATCGGCATCAGTCACACCTTCATTGATTTTCACTTCTTTTACAATAAAGTCCATTTTACGAGGGCCAAATGTTTGTCCTATTTTAAATGGAAACTTAATTCCAGAAACTTCTTTATATTCTGTAAAGAATGTTGAATTTTCTCCCATAGGGGTAGATTTTACTTCTTTAATTTTTAGGCCACTAGAAACACTGTAATAGTTAGATGTTGCATCATCGATTTTAATTTTATAAGCTTTTTCGCCATCTACATCTTCTATTCTTTCTAATGTAACACCACTATTTAGATAATTGATCTCTGGGAAAGGCGAAGTTTCAGACAATGATTTTTTCAAATCATCAGAACTCATGTCACTTTTTTGTCCTTGCATAACTACGTAACCAGATTCACCATCTACAACTGTTTTCATGATGGATTGTCCCATGGCTGTGATTTCTTGAGCCAATTGATTTTTTATTGTTTTTTTCAACTCTAAATTCATCATTACCCCTGGTTGTAGTTCGGCTTCAGCAGTTAAGGAAACCGAGTTTACATTATCTAAAGCAGTACGTCCTCCAATTGCTTCAATATACGCTTGCAAAACCTTGTTGGCATCCATATCTGCTGGCATGGCAATTTCATAATTGGGTTTCTCGGTAGGATTAGCATAGGGATCAAAGTACTTTATTGGAATTCCAGTTTTTTCTAAATTCTCTAGAACTTCACTTCCTTTACCAACTACCACAATTCGTGCATTTTCTGGCTTAAAGTATTTATTAGCCACTCTATTAACGTCCTCTGCAGTAACTGCATTGATTTTTTCTAAATATGTTGAGTAAAAATCTTGAGGTAGGTCATTCAATTTTATATTTAAAGCATATCGGGCAATAGTTTGTGGTCGCTCTAAAGCTAACACAAAGTCACCTACATATTTAGCTTTGGCATTTTTAAGAGCTTCGGCATCTATTGGTTCTGATTTAATGCGTTTGATTTCTTTTAGTGTTTCAACCACAGCACTGTCAGTAACGGCATTTCTAACCGCCGCTCCAGCAGTAAATCGCCCAACATATTTATCACTATCAATACTAGATCTAGCACCGTAAGTGTAACCATGCGCTTCACGAAGGTTCATGTTTAAATAGCTATTAAATCCGCCACCTAATATTTTATTAGCAATTAAAACTGAGTGATAATCTGCATCATTCATTTTTAGATCAATATTATTGGTCAACGAAATATTAGATTGCACCGCATTAGGCATGTCCACAAAATTAATTTGTGTATACTGGGCATTCGGGTTTGCATCTGGTACTGTAGTGCCAATTTCAACTGATTTTTTCCAAGAACCAAAATGCTTCTCGATCTGTTGCTTAACGGTTTCAAATTTAACATCACCAACTACAACCAAATAGGCATTGTTTGGGTTAAAATATTTGTCATAAAAGGCTAAAACATCAGCATATGTAACATTTTTTACTGTAGCTTCTGAAGTGAATTCTCCATAAGGGTGATTGGTGCCATAGGAAAGCGCTCTTCCAACACGACCTGCAACAGCATCAACACTTTTCTCGTTAGATTTTAAATTTTCAATAAGCTTAACTTTTTCTTTTTCAAACTCTTCTTCAGTTAGTAATGGGTTAATTGCGGCATCAGCCATTAATTCTAAAATTCGATTTGAATATTTAGAAAGGGAGCTTGCAAATCCACCACTAAAACCGAACCCAAGGCTAGCACCCATGAAATCAACTTCTTCATTAAATTCATCTTTAGGGATATTGGTTGTGCCATTTCCTAGCATACTACCTAACAGACTCTCAACGCCAGCTTTGTCTCCAACCGTCATTGGCTTGTTGTCAATTGTTAAGGAATACGATACTCTTGGAAGTTTGTGATTTTCAACCACCAAAACTTTTAAGCCATTCTCAAGCTCAAATTCTTGCGGAACATCTAAAGCTATTTTTGGTGCTGGACCAGGCTTTGGTTGTTTAGATCGGTCTATTTGTGCTTGCACTCCAACTGCCATTAGAAACATTAGGGTCAGTGCGAATATTTTTGTTTTCATAGAAGTGGATTTCATCTTAATTATCATCTTTTTTTGGTAAGTATTCTAGAACAACCCGTTGGTTTGGGTTCAAGTATTTTTTAGCTACAGCTTGAATGTCTTCTCTAGTAATCGACCTGTAAATATCAATTTCGTTATTGATGAGATTTGTATCCTTGAAATACACATGGTATTCTGCCAATGAACTTGCTATACCTTCAATGCTTGAATTTGAGTTTACAAATTGGTTCTCAAATTGATTTTGAAGTTTTTGATAGTCTCTTTCTGAAATTAATTCATTTTGAATTTTAACGACTTCTTCGTCCATTTCAGCTAATAGGTCTTTTAAAGGTACATCACCGAGAGGCAACCCGAACAGCGCATACACACCGTAATCTTCAAGGCTTAAATTAACGGCTTGAACTGCAAGTGCTTGCTTTTGCTCATCGACTAGTTTTTTATAAAGGACTGAACTTTTACCGCCACTTAAATAGCTGGAAATCATATCTAGCACATAAGCATCTCTTTCCTTAAATGAAGGTGTTCTGTAAGCCGCAATTATTGCTGGAATTTGAATGTTTGAATCATAGGCTTTTCCATAAATGGTTTCGGTAATTGGATCTTCCTTTGGATAGCTTCTTTCAATTTCTGGGCCTTTTGGTATTGGTCCAAAATAATTTTGAATCATTTTTTTAACCGCTGTTTTATCAATATCACCAGCGACCACTAAGGTTGCGTTATTTGGGATGTAATATTTTTTATTAAAGGCTTGAAACTCTTCTAAAGTTGCAGCATCTAAATGTGCCATTTCACCAATAACAGTTCCTTTATAAGGGTGATTTTTGAACACCAATTTTGTTATTTCAGCTAAAATATTACCGTAAGGCTGGTTATCAACTCTTAATCTTTTTTCCTCTTTAACAACCTCGTTTTGCGTGTCAACACCAATTTGATTGATAATTGGATGCATAAGGCGTTCTGACTCCATCCATAGACCTACTTCAACACTATTGGATGGGAAGATTTCATAATAATAAGTCCTGTCATAATCTGTTGTTGCATTATTAGATCCACCATTAGAGCTTACAATTGTAAACCATTCTCCTCTAGGGATGTTTTTAGTGCCTTCAAATAAAAGGTGCTCAAAGAAATGCGCAAAACCTGTACGTTCAGGATTTTCATCTTTGGAACCTACATGGTAAAACACCGAAGTTATTACTACAGGAGCAGTATTATCTTGATGCAGAATAACGTGCATGCCATTATCGAGATCATACTCCTCAAATTCTACTTGTTGAGCGTTTACAAAAGGCATAAGGAATACCAATGCACTTAAAGTAAATAAGCATTTTTTAATCATGAGTTTAAGTTTATTATGTTGTTACTAAAGTTGTATGTCTAAATTAATTGGGATATGTTACAATACCTACAAAAATAAGCAATGAATGAGACGAAGCCCTTAATAAAATGCAAAAAAAGAGTCTAAAATTATATAAATAGACAATTTTTCACGAAATTTAAAACACAATTTTTTAAACAAACACTAATGAACACCTCATTTATAGTTGCCATACGGTATGGTCTTTTTATAACAGCATCTTTAATTGCCTATTTTTTAATTTTAAGAATGTTTAATTTGCATGAAAATCCATGGTTGCGCGTATTCAATGGTGTTGCTATGGCTGCAGGAATTTATTATGCCATCAAAAACTTCAAACTAAGAGGAGGTAATACTTTTACCTATGTTGATGGGTTTAAAACGGGTTTGCTTACAGGATTTATAGCCACGATAGTCTTTACAGGGTTTATGGCGATTTATATGTTTCATTTAGATCCAGAGTTTACAAAAATGCTTTTGGGGAGATGGCTTGATAATTATGGGGAAGGCGCTGGCATTCTTGTTTTTATTATTCTTATTGAAGGCCTAGCCTCTACCGTTGTACTTACTCTTACTTTTATGCAAATTTTTAAAAAGAGTCACAATCTTTCTCAAAAAACATAAAACGTTTGCAGTTTAATTATTTAGGCGTATATTTGCACTCATTTTTTAAAGAAATTAAACTAATTTAAACGTTACGCTATGTACGCAATTGTAGAGATAGCAGGGCAACAATTTAAAGTTGTAAAAGACCAAAAAGTGTTTGTTCACCGTTTAGCCATCGATGAAGGTAAAGCAGTATCATTTGATAATGTACTTCTAATTGGCGATGGGAACAATATTACTGTTGGCGCCCCAGCTATAGACGGAGCACAGGTAAGTGCAAAAGTCTTAAAGCACCTTAAAGGTGATAAAGTGATCGTTTTCAAAAAGAAACGTCGTAAAGGTTACCAGAAGAAAAATGGTCACCGTCAGGCACTTTCTGAAATCGTTATTGAAAGCATCGTTGCTTCGGGAGCAAAAAAAGCTACCAAGGCAAAAGCAGAATCAAAAGCAGAATCAAAAGTAGAAGCTCCAAAAGCTGAAGCTAAACCAGCAGCTGCTAAAAAAGAAGAAGCAACACAGGATTTAAGTAAATTAACTGTTGCAGAATTAAGAGAAATGGCAAAGGCTAAAGAAATTTCAGGATATTCTTCAATGAAGAAGGCTGAATTAATTGAAGCTTTAAGTTAATAAAAATCTAAAATCGAAATAAAATGGCACATAAAAAAGGAGTCGGAAGTTCGAAAAACGGTAGAGAATCAGAATCGAAACGTCTAGGCGTTAAAATTTTTGGTGGTCAAGCTGCAATTGCAGGAAACATTATCGTTAGACAAAGAGGAAACACACACCATCCAGGTGAAAATGTGTACGGCGGGAAAGACCATACGTTACACGCCAAAGTTGATGGTATTGTGAAATTTGAAAAGAAAAAAGGAGGTAAATCCTTTGTTTCAGTTGAGCCTTTTGAAGCTTAAGAAACCTATTCTTTTTGAATAAGACATAAAAAACCCTTTCTGGAAACAGAAAGGGTTTTTGTTTTGTTAATTATTTTGTGATTATCCTTTTAAGCTGGCACTTAAGTATTCGCGATTCATACGCGCAATATTTTCTAAAGAGATGCCTTTAGGGCATTCTATTTCACAGGCTCCAGTATTTGTACAGTTACCAAAACCTTCTTCGTCCATTTGCTTAACCATATTTAGCACGCGGTCTGTTGCTTCTACCTTACCTTGAGGTAATAATGCAAATTGGGATACTTTAGCACCTACAAACAACATCGCTGAAGAGTTTTTACAGCTCGCTACGCAGGCACCACAACCAATACAGGTCGCTGCTTCAAAAGCTTCATCTGCATCATGTTTGTTTACAGGAATAGCATTGGCGTCAATCGTGTTACCAGATGTGTTCACCGAAATAAATCCACCAGCATGTTGAATACGATCAAAAGAGGTTCTGTCAACTACCAAATCTTTTATAACTGGGAATGCTGTCGCTCTGAATGGTTCAATAAAAATAGTGTCTTCATCTTTAAACATACGCATGTGTAACTGACAAGTTGTTATACCTCTATCAGGACCGTGCGCTTGACCATTTATAAATAATGAACACATCCCGCAGATTCCTTCACGACAATCGTGATCAAACGCCACGGGATCTTCTCCTTTATTTATCAATTGTTCGTTTAAAACATCTAGCATTTCAAGGAAAGACATATCTGGAGAGACCTCGTTAATTTTGTAATCAACAAGTTTTCCTTTATCGTCTTTATTTTTCTGTCTCCAAATCTTTAGTGTAAGATTCATAATGTGTTTTTATTTTATGTTGTTTCTTCAAAAAAAGAAAAGAGAGAAAAGAAAATAGACATACAATTTATTAACAAAATCTTTGCTCTTTTATCTTTATTCTCTTCTATACTTTAATTATTTATAAGATCGCTGCTTCAATTCTATATCCACAAATTCCAATTCTTCTTTATGCAAAACGGCATCGCTAGGTTCGCCTTTATATTCCCATGCGGCTACAAATGCAAAATTTTCATCATCACGTTTTGCTTCACCTTTTTGTTCACCATCTTGTTCAACTGATTCTTCTCTAAAGTGACCGCCACATGATTCTTCACGCATTAAGGCATCTTTGGCAAACAATTCACCTAATTCTAAAAAGTCTGCTACACGACCAGCTTTTGCCAATTCTTCATTGAATTCCTCATTCGTTCCAGGAACTTTTACATCTTTCCAGAATTCTTCACGAAGGGCTTTTATTTCTGAAATCGCTTCTTTTAAGCCTTGTGCATTACGAGACATTCCAACTTTGTCCCACATAATTTTTCCTAATTTTTTATGGAAATGATCTACAGAATGTGTTCCGTTGTTATTGATCAAATGGTTGATGCGATCTCTTACATTTTTTTCGGCTTCATCAAATTCTGGCGTGTTAGTTGGGATTTTTCCAGTTCGGATATCTTTAGAGAGATAATCGCCAATAGTATAAGGCAATACAAAGTAACCATCAGCCAATCCTTGCATCAAGGCTGATGCTCCTAGTCGGTTTGCTCCGTGATCAGAAAAATTAGCTTCACCAATACAATACAATCCAGGAACAGTAGTCATCAAGTTGTAATCAACCCACACACCTCCCATGGTATAGTGTACCGCAGGATAAATCATCATTGGCGTTTCGTATGGATCTTGATCGACTATCTTCTCATACATTTGGAATAAGTTTCCGTATTTGTTTTTAACAACTTCTTGCCCTAATTTCTTGACTAAAGCGGCATCGTTTACATCTAAATGTCTAACCGTAGCTTGCTCTTTTCCGTAACGTGTAATTGCAGAAGCAAAGTCCAAGAACACTGCTTCACCAGTAGCGTTAACTCCAAAGCCAGCATCGCAACGCTCTTTTGCTGCACGAGAAGCCACATCACGAGGCACCAAGTTGCCAAAAGCAGGATAACGACGCTCTAAATAATAATCGCGATCTTCTTCAGCAAGATCTTTAGGTTTTAGTGTTTTATTTCGAATTGCTAAAACATCTTCCATTTTTTTAGGCACCCAAATACGCCCGTCATTACGTAGCGATTCAGACATCAATGTTAATTTAGACTGATGATCTCCAGAAACTGGAATGCAGGTTGGGTGAATTTGTGTGTAACATGGGTTGGCAAAATAAGCACCGCGTTTATGCGCTTTCCAAGCTGCTGTTACATTACTTCCCATCGCATTGGTTGATAAGAAGAATACATTTCCATAACCCCCAGTTCCCAATACGACAGCGTGAGCTGAATGTCTTTCGATTTCTCCTGTAATTAAGTTACGTGTGATAATTCCTCGAGCTTTTCCGCCAACAACAACAACATCCAACATTTCGTGACGGTTGTACATTTTTATTTTTCCACGACCAATTTGACGGTTCATGGCCGAATATGCTCCTAATAATAATTGCTGCCCTGTTTGTCCTGCTGCGTAAAATGTTCTTGACACCAATACACCACCAAACGAACGGTTATCTAATAATCCGCCATATTCGCGGGCGAAAGGAACACCTTGAGCCACACATTGGTCAATTATATTTGCAGATACTTCTGCTAATCGATATACATTAGCTTCACGAGAACGATAATCACCACCTTTTACAGTATCATAAAATAATCTGTAAGTTGAATCACCATCACCTTGGTAGTTTTTTGCTGCATTAATTCCACCTTGTGCGGCAATAGAATGTGCACGACGCGGTGAATCTTGGAAACAAAATGCTTTGACATTATATCCCAATTCGGCTAATGTTGCTGCTGCAGAACCACCAGCTAATCCAGTTCCTACAACAATAACATCTATATTACGCTTGTTAGCAGGATTTACTAAATCGATGTGGTTTTTATAATTAGTCCATTTATCTGCAATTGGACCTTTTGGTATTTTAGAATCTAAAGCCATAGTGTATTAAGTCTTAAGAAATGTGATTGAAATGGTGATACAATGCAATAATTACAAAGCCTAACGGAATTAAAATCGCGTAAGCTTTTCCGAAGCCTTTCAATCCTTTTGTATATTTATTATTAGCTCCAACCGACTGAAAAGCCGAGTTAAAACCATGTAATAAGTGTAAAGCTAGAAACACGAAAGCAACTACATAAATCCCAACCCTCACTGGGCTTAAAAACTTGTGTTGCAGTTCTTCAAAGTAACGGTAACCACTGCCATCTGCCAACAGTCCAGACATATCGCCTTGAATATATTTAGTGTTGATTTCAGGAAACCAAAAGTCATAAAAATGAAGGCCCATAAAGGCCAAAATTGCCAGTCCAGTCCAGATCATGTTACGGCTCATCCAAGAAGAATTTGCAGCCCCATTGTTTTTGGCATAAGGAATCTGACGGGCTTTTCTGTTTTTGATTTCCAAAACAAATCCCATTACAAAATGGAAAACAACACTAAACAACAAAATAGGTTGAAATACATATTGTACCAACGCATTTGTTCCCATAAAGTGGGACGTTTCGTTAAACGTATTCGCACTAAATACAGAGGTGACGTTTATAGCAAAATGTTGTAGTAAGAAAATCATTAGGAAGAACGCCGAAAGTGCCATGGCAAACTTTCTTCCGATCGAAGAATTTAAAATTCCGCTCATTTTTTCAAAGTTAGTTTAAAATCATACAAAAGTACGCTACAATACGATTATAGACAAAATCTTAAGAAACTAAATTTGAATTTAGAATGATTTTAATTAGAAAATTGAAAACGGTCAACTATAGTTTACAAACAGTTGATTAATTAACAATTGGAATTAATCCCCGTAATCCCATATCAACAACTTGCTCACCTGCACTAGGTTCAAATTTTCCGTCTGAATTGACTTCTGTCCATTCAAAACTATTATTTATGGAGAACGACAAAGTAACAACAACATCTTCGGTTTCGTTTCCTGTGATGTTTAGGCCATTTGCAAATTGCCCAGTAACCACGCATGATCCTTGAGGTACCGGTGAGGAATCAAATAAGGGGTTAGGAACCGTAGTTGCACCCTCTGGAGCCTGACCTTGAGAGGTGAAGCCTAAAGCTTCAAAAGCCCAAAAACCTTGGAGCTTATTAGCATTAACGTCAATAGTATTACCATTTAAATCAAACGAAGTGATATAATTGTTGAATCCCACAAAACTTCCAAGAGTTCCAATAATATCAGTACCATTGACCAGTAAATTTATGGTGCCTTCTTGATACGCTAAAGATACACGCACCCATTGATAGTTACCATTGGCAACTTCACTTAAAGGGGTGGTTATAAAAGTTTCGTTATTACCCGCAAATACGGCATTTTGAAAATCGATAGCATTACTTCCGCCAGCAGTTGTTTCAGGGCCTTTGAAAACAATTTCACCCTGACCTAATAGGGTTGTAGCCGTTTGCGCAAACTCTATGTAATTAGCGCTCATGCGGTTCACATTTGGAGATTGTGCGGCATTACCACTTGCGACCGACGAAGGTTGCCCAAGGTTATTCAACCGCGGCTGGGATTCATCGAACTTTAGTTTAATAACTAAATTAGGTTGAGGATTATCATCTCTATCCTCTGAACAGGACACAAATACTAAAGCAACGAGACCAATTATAATTCTTATTGTTTTCATAGATTCTGGGGTTACAATTATCAAAACAAACGCCAATTACTGACAATTATTTTATTTCCAGAGTTGTTTTATCATTTCCAATCGTTATGATATACTTCCCTTTAGGTAAATAATATTTCCCATTATCTGCTTTATTGACTTCTATACTCGTATTGGCTTTTAAAAGGGCTTTTCTGCCTACTTCAGTCATTGTTAAATCGAAATCAATATAATTAAAGCCTTTATCTGCATTTGCCTTAACACTGTTTAATTCGATGTTGTCTTCAGAAAGAATTTTAATTGATTTTTCGGCCGAAGCATTCGTGTAGAATGCTATTGTTGTTGACGGTTCGTAAGCTTGAGACCATGAGCCAAATGAACTTCCCCAACGACCAGAATGGCGTATACTTTCAATATTGAAAAGTACAATGGGTTGATTCATTTTTGAAGTAGTCATTTGTTGTAATGGGCCAATATCGGCTTTGTAAATACTTCTTCCGTGAGTGCCTAAAAGCAAATGTTTTGCTTCGGGTTGTACCACTATATCGTGAATAGCCACATCTGGAAAACCATTATCAAATGCTTCCCACGATTCCCCTTGATTAAAACTTACATATGCTCCATTGTCTGTTCCTAAATATAAGAGTTGCTCGTTTTTAGGATCTTCTTTAATTACATTTACAGGAGAGGCGGGTATATTTGAACTGATATTTTCCCAAGTTTTCCCGTAATCATCACTCATGTAGGCATACATCGAAAAATTATCCCAACGGTAGCCGTTTAAGGTCACATAAACACGTTCCTTTTTGTGTTGTGATGCAACCACCCTCGAAACCCATAAATCTTTAGGGAAGCTATTCGAAATAGTTTCCCAACTACCACCTGAATTTTTGGAGATGTGAACTAAACCATCGTCGCTGCCGGTATAAATCAATCCAAATTGAAATGGCGATTCACTAATCGTTGTCAATGTTCCATAAGCGACATTTCCTTTTTTGCCACCATTGGTTAAGTCGTCACTAATTGCAGTCCAATCTGTACCTTGGTTCATTGAGCGCATTAATTTATTTCCTCCTAAATAAAGAATGTCTTGGTTGTGAGGGGATAACAAAATGGGCGTTTGCCAGTTAAAACGATAAGGGGCTTCTCCTAATTGGTGTTTTGGCTGTATAAATGTTTGTTCATCGGTTTCTAGATTAAGTCTAAAATAAATTCCAAATTGAAATCCAGTATAAACAATATTTGAATTTCTACTATCTATCTGTACCTGCATGCCATCGCCTCCCATAATGCTTTTCCAAGGATATTGGCCGCTAGATTCCCATCGCTTATTTTCTTTGGAGTTGTGCGTGCCTACCCATACACCATTATCTTGTAATCCACCATAAACGTTGTAAGGCTTTTCATTGTCGACATTAATTGCATAGAACTGTCCTACCGAAGGCGAATTGTTTTTGATCCAATTTTCGCCATCATCATAAGTAATATTAACACCGCCGTCATTACCATTTATTAAATGATTTGGATTATTTGGGTTGATCCAAAGGGCATGGTGGTCTGCATGAACATTTTCGGCATCTATGGAGGTAAATGTTTTGCCGCCGTCTTTAGATTTTAAAATAGGAACTCCATAAGTGTAAAGATGATCTTTATTGTTTGGAGCAACATAAATATGTCCAAAATAATAACCATAACTATAATAGAGATCATCCAGATAGCCATCATGAGTTTTTTTCCATGACAAACCACCATCTGTGCTTTTATAAATTTCGGCCCCGATTACAGGCGTATCGAATAACAGCGAATTAGCATCTTCAAGATATTTGGCAAGATCTATAGGTTTTACGTTGCCACTTCTAACCATTTGTTTTACACTTTCGGCACGGTATTTTTCTTGAAAACCGTTCATTTTCAAAAACCCATTTAGCTTTTTATCCTCCAACTTTAAAAAAGCATCAACACTCATGGTCTTAAAATCTTCCTTGGTTAAACCTTCAGATGTAACTTTCTTGTCTTCTTCAGGACGTCTAAATTGACTATCATGAATGGCGTAAATTGTATTGTCATCATAAATTGCCAAACCTATTCTTCCAACACCAACTCCAGTAGGAAACCCACTTTTTTCAGTAGAAACTTTTGTCCAAGTCTGTCCAGCGTCTGTACTTTTATAGATGGCAGAATTATTTCCGTTCCCATCAAAATTCCAGGCTTTTCTGTCTTTAGTCCATGATGCAGCTAACATAATGTTGTAATTGTTTGGAGCATGTTGAAGGTCAATGATTCCGCTCATATCATCAACAAATAAAGTTTGGGTCCATGTTTTACCACCATCTAGTGTTTTATAAACCCCACGTTCATTATTAGGCGAGTATAAATGCCCCGTAACACCAACGGTCACTTCGTCTGGATTATTGGGGTTGATTAAAATTCTGCCAACATGATGGGAATCTTTAAGTCCCATATGTTGCCAAGATTTGCCATTATCTGAAGATTTCAAAATTCCAATACCTGCATAACTTGACCGCGAAGCGTTGTTCTCTCCTGTGCCAACCCAAATCGTTCTAGTTGTCCAATCAACTGCTATATCACCTACATTTTGAGTTTGCGAATTGTCCAATATGGGAGTGAAAGTAGTTCCGTTATTTACGGTATGCCAAACGCCACCCGACGCATAGGCAGCATAAAATTCTGTTGGATCTTCAGGGTTTACTGCCAAATCTACTACACGACCACTCATAATACTTGGGCCAATATTTTCAAAAGGGACATTTTTCACTAAAGAAGTCTTTTCAAGTTGCGCCTTTTGTTTCAAGGCAGCTTCTACCGTAGAAGAGGATGTTGCCGGTTGCTGGGCAAAACTTATAAAAGAAACAAAAAATAGAGTAAGGAAAAGTAGTTTTACAAACTTCATAATTGATGGATTTTATTTAGCTGAAAAATAATTATTAAATCATAAGCCACAAAATAATCCAGAAAAGTTTAACAGAAAGAGAAAAGTTGATGTCTTTTTCGTTACCATAAACTAAATATGTACTTTTGAAATCATTAAATAATTCAACATGAAATATCATCCCATAAACAATCAACTTTTTATAAAAAACCGCAAAAATTTTAGTGCTCAAATGAAGCCCAATAGTTTGGCGGTTTTTAATTCTAATGACATCTACCCCATTAGTGCCGATAGTACTATGCCGTTTCAACAGCATCGAGATATTTTTTATTTAAGTGGTGTTGATCAGGAAGAAAGTATTCTGGTTTTATTTCCTGATTGTCCAAAACAGAAACACCGCGAACTCTTGTTTCTCAAGGAAACCAATGACCATATAGCTGTTTGGGAAGGTGAAAAGTTAACAAAGGAAGCTGCTTTTGAAACCTCGGGAATAAAAACTGTGTATTGGTTAAAAGACATGGAGAAGATTATGTTTGAACTGATGACCCAATGCGATACGGTTTATATAAACACTAACGAACACTATCGTGCGTCTGTAGAAACCGAAACCCGTGAAGATCGTTTTACAAAATGGTTAAAAGATAAATATCCTGCACACGGTGTAGCAAAGAGTAATCCTATTTTGCAACGACTTCGTTCTGTAAAAGATCCTATCGAAATTGAACTCATGCAAGAAGCCTGTAACATTACTGATAAGGCATTTAGACGACTTTTAAACTTTGTAAAACCAGGCGTTTGGGAGTATGAAATTGAGGCCGAATTGATGCATGAGTTTTTAAGAAATCGTTCAAAAGGATTTGCTTATACGCCAATTATAGCCTCTGGGATTAATGCCAATGTATTGCATTATGTACAGAACAACCAACAATGTCAAGCAGGTGATTTGATATTATTAGATACTGCGGCAGAATATGCTAATTACTCAAGTGATTTGACGAGAACGATTCCAGTTTCTGGGCGATATACTGATCGACAAAAAGAAGTTTACAATGCTGTAAATCGTGTTAAAAAAGAAGCAACAAAAATGCTTGTTCCGGGAACGCTGTGGGAAGCGTATCATGTTGAGGTAGGAAAGCTTATGACCTCCGAGTTGTTGGGGCTTGGCTTGTTGGATAAGGCTGATGTTCAAAATGAAAGTAAAGATTGGCCAGCCTATAAAAAATACTTTATGCACGGCACATCACATCACATAGGATTGGATACTCACGACTACGGAATTTTAACCGAACCAATGCAGGCCAATATGGTGTTTACAGTTGAACCAGGAATTTATACACCAGACGAAGGATTTGGAATTCGTTTGGAAGATGATGTCGTTATTCAAGAACAAGGCGAACCTTTTAATTTGATGAAAAACATACCGATTGAAGTCGAAGAAATTGAGGATTTGATGAATTAATAGAAAGCAGGCAATAATTTTAATCATCTTTGTTTTTAATACAAAAGTTCAATTTGTAATCACCGTTTAATCATTAACTTTTCAACTATATTAGTTAATACAAAAATAATAAGAGCAGGTAGCACCCAACCAAGGCTATTGTTAGAAAACGGTATTGTATCTATTAAAAATTGAAGATTTTCAACGGGAATTAAAAACTTTAAAAAGTCTGGTATACTAAAAATAAAAGTGGTTAGCACTACCATTCTAAACACTAGTTTTGTCGCAAATTTAACTGGAATAACATTGAGCAGAATTAATATAATGGTTAATGGGTAAATAAACATTAAAGCAGGTAAGGCCACATCAATAATATGTCCGACGTTAAATTGCCCAATTAAAACCCCGAGAACACAACAGATTATTGCAGTAATTAAATAAGCCATTTTAGACTTAAGCAGCCCTTGAAAAAAGTCGGCTGTGCCTACTATTATCCCTACAGCCGTTGTAAAACATGCCAAAGCAACCAAAACACTTAAGCTTGTGGTACCCAAGCCTCCTAATGTTTTAGTTGAAAGTCCAGTAAGAAGTGCTGTTCTTGAAATATCTGCCGGGAATTCAGTATTGAACATTGCGCCAGTTGCGATTAAGCCCATGTAAATGATGAATAATCCAAACATGGCGATAAAACCCGACTTGGCAATCATTTGCTTTTTTTCACCAAAAGACATGTCGAGGTTTAGATTCTTGACCGAAATCACAAGAATTCCTCCTGTTAAAAGTCCGGCAAGGGCATCGTAGGTTTGATAGCCTTCAAGAAAACCCCCAACTAAAGGGGATTCAATAACCGACCCATTTATTGCATCGCTTGGAGGGTAAACAAGCCCAATAAAAATGATAAAAATTAAAATTAAAACGATAATGGGGGTTAAATACTTTCCTAAAATATCCAACACTTTATTTCTATTAATAACAAAAACTAAGGCTAACCCAAAATATACACTACTAGCAGCCAATGAACTCATTTCGAAAAAAGGCGCAATGGCCATTTCGTAGGTTACAGCGGCTGTTCTTGGACATGGAAGCGCTACCGCAATAATATACACACATAAGCAAAACAGGAGACTTAATACAGGAGACACTTTATTCCCAAAATCTAACATGGTGCCCTGCAATTTTGCATGGGCAAAAAGAGCTAATAATGGTATAATAACAGCAGAAGTTAGAAATCCAAGCGCAACTAGCCACCAATCAGGACCAGCATTAAACCCCAATTGTGGAGGCAAAATGAGATTACCGGCACCAAAAAAAGCTGCAAAAATGGCAAAGCCAAATATAAATACCTGTTTGTTGATCTTCATTAATTTAGATAATCATAAGCGCATTTAACGCGATACGATTAATATCTTTGCCCAATATAAGCTAAAAAATGATTGTGAATTACAAAAACACCCCTGTTTTTTATAAGGAATGTGGTCAAGGTCAGGCCGTGGTTCTATTACATGGATTTTTAGAGCACAGTGGTATTTGGAGTGATTTGGCCAAAACTTTATCCAAAAAATATCGAGTAGTTTGTATTGATTTATTGGGTCACGGAAATACGGGTTGTATTGGCTACATTCATACTATGGAAGACATGGCAAATACTGTTCATTTTGTTTTAAATCATTTGAACATACAGAAGTGTACAATGGTAGGTCATTCCATGGGAGGATATGTAGCACTTGCATATGCAGAACTTTTTCCAAATGTTTTGAATGGTTTATGTCTTATGAATTCTACAGCTTTAAATGATAGCATTGAGAAGCAAAAAAGTAGAGATAGAGCAATAGCCGCTGTCAAACAAAATCATAAAAGTTTTATACGTATTGCTATTTCAAATTTGTTTAGACCTAAAAATCGAAAACGCTTTTCTCAACAAATTCAGATTTTAAAAGAAGAAGCCCTAAAAATGTCGCTACAAGGAATTATAGCTGCTCTAGAAGGCATGAAAATTAGAAAGAATAGGGTGCAATTATTTCAAAGTTTACCCTTTAAAAAGATGTTAATACTTGGGCGTAAAGATCCTGTTTTAGAGTATGATACGCTTATAGAACAAACTAAAAATTCAAACATTGAATTAGCAGAATTTGAAGATGGCCACATGAGTTATATTGAAAACAAAGAAGAAATAACCTACAAAATAATGTATTTCATCGAAAAATAATGCATATTGACGTTTATTTGATGATTTTTTCATTAAATTAGGATTCCAAAATCTACCAGATATGAAAAACTCTACTAATCAGCAAAATTCGCTAAAATTTATCTGCGATATTATTGGCCACAAATATCAAGTGTCAAAAGAAGTGACTTCTCATGTTAAGGAATACACATGTAAATGTTGTAAAAAACAACTTACAACAAATAGTAACGGACATTTAACCGAGTTAACTCCCAAGTTTAAAGAGATTAATTCAATTTTGGAAGAAATTTATACCAGACGCATGTTACGTTTAAAGGGAAAAGCGTTCAGTTCATCGATATATTAATTCCTTAATACACCTTTTCATGTCATTTTCATATATTTAGGCATTCCCCGTTTTATTGAATTAAATAAATTAATAGCGTGAAAAAAATGTATTGTTCAATTTTTGGACATGAACTTCTAGTTTCTAAAGATGTGACTCATCATGTAAAGGAGTATAAATGTAAACATTGCGATTTCCAAATGACCACTAATGGAAAGGGTAAATTGACTCCTTTAACTCCAAAATATAAAGAAATCAATTCCGTATTAGAATCTGTTTATAATAAACGGAGAGGTAAAAAAAAGTCAGATCCTATTCTTGATTATTAAGGGCATTCCAGCCTTTTGCGATTAATGGTATTAAGGTTTCACCTCGAGTTACTAAATGCATTCCTTTTTCTTTTTCAGTTATATACCCAATAACGGTAAGGTTTGGGTTTCCTTTGATTTTTGGAAAATCTTCTTGAGAAATTGTCATTAACAATTCATAATCTTCCCCTCCGTTCAGGGCGATTGTTGTACTGTCTATATTAAATTCCTCACAAGTTGAAATGACTTGAGGATCTAAAGGGATTTTATTTTCATAGAGTTCAACACCTACACCACTTTGCTTACAAATATGGATGATTTCGGAAGACAATCCATCACTAATATCGATCATGGCAGTTGGTTTAACATTCAATTCTTTTAAAAGCTTAACGATGTCTTTTCTTGCTTCAGGTTTTAACTGGCGTTCAATGATATAAGTGTAAGCATCCAAATCGGGTTGATTGTTTGGGTTTACTTTAAACACTTCTTTTTCTCTTTCTAATACTTGTAAACCCATATAAGCGGCACCCAAATCACCAGTAACCACCAAAAGGTCATTTGGTTTGGCGCCATTTCTGTAAACAATATCTTTAGAGTCGATTTCACCAATGGCAGTAACTGAAATGATCAAGCCTTTAGTTGATGAAGTTGTGTCGCCACCAATAATATCAACATTATAAATCTGTGATGCGGTTTCAATACCAGCATATAACTCCTCGATAGCTTCTAACGGAAATCTATTAGACATGGCAATCGATACAGTAACTTGCGTCGCATTAGCGTTCATGGCATACACATCAGAGAGATTAACCATTATTGCTTTGTATCCAAGGTGTTTTAGAGGCATATAACTCAAATCAAAATGTACGTTTTCCACTAATAAATCGGTAGTAACAACTATTTGTTTTGACTTAAAATCCAATATAGCAGCATCATCTCCCACACCTTTAATTGTTGAAGATTGCTTGATTTTAAAATTTTTGGTTAAATGCTCTATGAGCCCAAACTCACCTAAATCACTTAATGAGGTACGCGATTGATTTTTATCTTCTATCATTTTGCAAAAATAGAAACCTTTTTTAGTGTCTCACCTTTAATTTCAAATAAAAGAGTAAAAAGTGCTTTTTAAGTTGCACTTTATCGAAAAAACACACCGTTTACCACTTCGAGCACTATTTTTTATATATTTAAGTCCCCTAAATCTATTAACTTATGAAACCTAACTTAACCAGTCAGTTGTCCTGCTCGGTCTTTGGACATAATTTATATCATGACAAATTTCTAAATAGAAACAGTTCAGAACTAACCTGTGCAACATGCCATACAAAGGTAAAAACCAATGTATTTGGCGAATATCAAGAATACCCACATTCAAATCTAGAACTACACAAAGCGTTTCGGAAGTTGTTTTTATTAAATACCAGAAAGAGGTGTGCTGTTACTTATTCTTAAACAAAACTATTGAATTAAACAAGATTAGCGTTTGTTTTTTAAGGATTTCTCAATAAGAAACACCTATAGAGGAATATCCTAATTTAATGTTAGGTTATATTGAAAAACACTACTTATATTGTATATTTGCAGTCTATTTAGAAGCAATCTAATTTAATTATGATAAAAGTTTCAGAAACAGCTAAAAAGAAAGTCATCGAACTAATGACAGATGATGGCTTTGACGCAGCTCAACATTTTGTGCGCGTTGGTGTAAAAAGTGGAGGTTGTTCAGGGCTATCATACGATTTAAAATTTGATAAACAAGAACTCGAAGGCGATAAGGTTTTTGAAGACAATGGTGTGAAAATCATTGTAGACAAAAAGAGTTTTTTATACCTTATCGGTACTACACTCGAATATTCAGGCGGCTTAAACGGCTCTGGCTTTGTGTTTAACAACCCAAATGCCAATCGTACTTGTGGTTGCGGAGAAAGTTTTTCATTATAAAAGCAATATGAGTAAATATACAGAAGACGATTTAAGAGAAGAGCTTAAAACCAAAGAATATGAATATGGTTTTTATACTGATATACAATCAGATACATTTCCTGTTGGTTTAAATGAAGACATTGTTCGGGCTATTTCCAAAAAGAAAGAAGAACCCGAATGGATGACCAACTGGCGATTGGAATCATATCGCCATTGGGAACAAATGATTGAACCAGAATGGGCCAATGTAAACTATGTCAAACCAGATTTTCAGGGAATTTCATATTATTCAGCCCCAAACAGTAAACCCAAATACGATAGTTTAGATGAAGTTGATCCAGAGCTTTTGGAGACTTTTAAAAAGCTGGGGATTTCTCTGGATGAACAAAAAAAATTAGCTGGAGTAGCCATGGATGTTGTCATCGATTCAGTTTCGGTAGCAACTACGTTTAAAAAAACGTTATCAGAAAAAGGAATTATTTTCTGCTCAATTTCTGAAGCTATTAGAAAACATCCAGAACTCGTAAAAAAATATATCGGTACGGTAGTGCCTCAAAAAGACAACTTTTATGCAGCATTAAATTCTGCGGTGTTTAGTGACGGAAGTTTCTGTTACATTCCAAAAGGCGTACGTTGCCCGATGGAGCTGTCAACATATTTCAGAATTAACCAAGCTGGTACGGGTCAATTTGAACGTACATTGGTCATAGCCGATAAAGGAAGTTATGTGAGTTATTTGGAAGGTTGTACTGCCCCAAGTAGAGATGAAAATCAATTGCACGCTGCGGTTGTTGAATTGATAGCCTTGGATGATGCCGAGATTAAATATTCAACGGTTCAAAATTGGTATCCTGGAAATGCTGAAGGTAAAGGTGGTGTGTATAATTTTGTTACCAAACGCGGTTTATGTGAAACCAATGCCAAAATTTCCTGGACTCAAGTAGAGACTGGTAGTGCAATAACATGGAAATATCCAAGTTGCATTTTAAAAGGGGATAATTCTGTAGGAGAGTTTTATTCTATTGCAGTGACCAATAACTTTCAACAAGCAGATACGGGCACAAAAATGGTCCATTTAGGTAAGAATACGAAGTCTACTATTATTTCCAAAGGAATTTCAGCAGGGAAATCTCAAAATTCGTATCGAGGATTGGTTCAAATCCATTCTAGAGCGGATAATGCACGTAACTTTTCGCAATGTGATAGTTTATTGATGGGTAATGAATGTGGCGCACATACGTTTCCATACATCGAAGCAAAAAATAAAACAGCTCAAATTGAGCATGAGGCTACTACGAGCAAAATTGGTGAAGACCAAATTTTTTATTGTAATCAGCGAGGTATTGATACCGAGAAAGCCATTGCGTTAATAGTTAATGGGTTCAGTAAAGAAGTGTTGAACAAACTACCAATGGAATTTGCGGTTGAGGCCCAAAAATTATTGGAAATAAGTTTAGAAGGTTCAGTTGGATAATTACATTATGAAAAAAGGAATTCTTTTAGTAATGGTTTTGACGGCTTTTTTGGGCTGTAAAAATGATTCAAAGTCAAAAGACAATTCAGAACCTGGTGAAGTCCAAGAAGAAAAAACCGAAAGGCAAAATGATGGCTTGGTTTTAATGAAAGGCGAGTTTGTGTATTTTGCTGATGCAGCAGTTTTACAAACCAGTTCGAATTCTATTTACGGCGTTGTCATCGATGCAAAAATGCATGAGTTGAATGATTTGGCCCAACCATACAAAAAAGAACCTACAGATTATGTTCATGTAGAAGTAAGAGCTAAAATTATTCCTAAACCAGCAAACGAAGAAGGCTGGCCATATAGGGTAGAAATAAAAGAAATATTAAAAGTTGATAGATCTCAAATTGAAGATGAGGTTATAAAATTAGGAACAGAATAAGTACGTATGTTAAAAATAAACAATTTACACGCTAGTGTTGAGGACAAAGCCATTTTAAGAGGCGTAAATTTAGAGGTAAAAGCTGGAGAAGTACATGCCATCATGGGGCCAAATGGTTCGGGAAAAAGCACTTTGGCAGCAGTTATAGCTGGAAAGGAAGAGTATGATGTGGAAGAAGGCGAAATCCTTTTTGAAAATGAAAACATAGATGAATTAGCTGCTGAAGAACGCGCTCATAAAGGCATATTTATGTCATTTCAATATCCTGTTGAAATTCCTGGAGTTTCGGTGACGAATTTTATGAAAACAGCTATTAACGAAACCCGTAAAGCTAAAGGTTTAGAAGATATGCCAGCCAATGAAATGCTAAAACTCATCAGAGAAAAATCTGAACTTTTAGAAATTGATAGAAAGTTTTTATCAAGGTCACTTAACGAAGGGTTTTCTGGAGGAGAAAAGAAGCGAAATGAGATCTTTCAAATGGCAATTTTGGAACCTAAATTGGCAATACTCGATGAAACCGATTCTGGACTGGATATTGATGCCTTAAGAATTGTAGCAAACGGCGTAAATAAACTTAAAAGTAAAGATAATGCGGTGATCGTGATTACCCATTACCAAAGGTTATTAGATTATATTGTTCCAGATTTTGTGCATGTATTGCATAATGGAAAAATTGTAAAATCAGGCACCAAAGAACTTGCGCATGAGCTTGAAGAAAAGGGCTATGATTGGATTAAGGAAGAAGTGAACGCGTAACGTTGGCAGTATTCAGTCACTCACTAAAGCTGAAAGGAATAAATTAATATAGTATACAGATTTTCATCGCTTTTTCAAAACTCTTGAACACGGCGACTAAAAACTGAAAACTGAACAAAATGGATTTAAAAGAAAAATTAGTATCCTCATTTTTAGCATTCGAAAACCAAGTGGATGTAGATTCGCCTATTCATGATGTTAGAAGTGAAGCCATAAAAACGTTTGAAGAAAAAGGGTTTCCGTCCAAAAAGGAAGAAGCTTGGAAATACACCTCTTTAAATACAATTCTCAAACATGATTACAGTGTTTTCCCTAAGCAAGAAAATGCCTTGGAGTTTAGTGATGTAAAAAAGTATTTCATTCACGATATTGATAGTTATAAAATAGTATTTATTGATGGGAAATACACATCTCATCTGTCACAAACCACACATGATAGTATGGATGTTTGCCTGATGTCGGCAGCACTCGCAAAACCAAAGTATCGATTAGTTATTGAAAACTATTTTAATAAAATAGCCACTAAAGACAGTTTATCGTCTTTAAACACTGCGTTTTCAAGTGAAGGGGCATATATTCATATTCCTAAGAATAAATTGGTTGAGAAACCAATACAGATTATTCACTTTGCAACAGGCAATGAGTCAGCAGTAATGTTACAACCTCGTAATTTAATTGTTGTAGATGAGAATTCTCATGTTCAAATTATTGAGCGCCACCAAAGTCTAACGGACAACCCTGTTTTGACCAATAGCGTCACCGAGATTTATGCCAATAAAAGAGCTATAGTTGACTATTATAAAGTTCAAAACGATAATGAAAATGCTTCGCTAATTGATAATACCTTTATTAATCAGAAACAGGAAAGTGTTGCATCAGTACATACCTTTTCGTTTGGTGGTAAACTGACACGAAACAATCTTAATTTTTTCCAAAATGGAGAGCGTATAGATTCTACGTTAAAAGGCGTAACTATAATTGGGAACAAACAACATGTAGACCATAACACTTTAGTGCATCATATAGAGCCTAATTGCGAAAGCCACCAAGATTATAAAGGGATCTTTGGCGATTCTGCCACTGGGGTATTTAACGGTAAAGTTATTGTGAACAAAGAAGCTCAAAAAACCAATGCGTTTCAGGCTAATAACAATATTTTAATTAGTGACAAAGCTTCAATTAATACAAAGCCTCAATTAGAAATTTTTGCGGATGATGTAAAGTGTTCCCATGGTTGTACCATTGGACAGCTGGATGAAAGCGCTATGTTTTATATGAGATCTCGCGGAATTCCCGAAAAAGAAGCAAAAGCCTTACTAATGTATGCATTTAGTAATAACGTTTTGAGTTCTGTAAAGATTCCAGAAATCAAGCAACGTATCACGAAAATTATTGCCACTAAATTAGGGGTCAAAATTGGTTTTGATTTGTAATGTATGTTTAATGTCCAACGTATAAGGCAAGACTTTCCTATACTTTCGCGTAAAGTCAACAATAAACCCTTGATTTATTTTGACAATGCGGCAACCTCTCAAACGCCAAAACAGGTTATCGATGCTATTGTTGATTATTATAGTAATTACAATGCCAATATCCACAGAGGGGTACATAGTTTAAGTCAAGAAGCAACGGACAAATACGAAGAGGCGCGTTTAAAGATTAAAGATCATTTTAACGCAAAACACAGCCATGAAATTATTTTAACTTCTGGCACTACCCATGGTATTAATTTGGTAGCTCATGGTTTTGGATCTATTCTAAAGCATGGTGATGAGGTTTTGGTTTCAGCTTTAGAACACCATAGTAACATTGTCCCATGGCAAATGTTATGTGAGGCTACTGGAGCAATATTGAAAGTAATTCCAATGAATCTCGAGGGAGAGCTTGTGATGGCCGAGTTTGACAAACTGGTTTCCAACAAAACAAAATTGGTGTTTGTAAACCATGTTTCAAATGCTTTGGGAACTATCAATCCAATTTCCTATATCATTGAAAAGTCACATAAGGCAGGAGCAGCTGTTTTGATTGATGGCGCACAGGCATGCCCACATATTAAGCCTGACGTACAAAATCTTGATGTGGATTTTTATGTAGCATCAGCTCATAAAATGTGTGGTCCAACAGGTGTCGGAATGCTATATGGTAAAGAAGAATGGCTACGAAAATTGCCACCTTATCAAGGAGGTGGCGAAATGATTGCAGAAGTGACTTTTGAAAAAACTACTTATGCCGATTTACCACACAAATTTGAAGCAGGAACACCTAATATTTGTGGTGGCATTGCATTTGGAGCGGCATTAGATTATATGAATAGTATTGGTTTTGTTGCACTTGCGAATTATGAACACCAGCTGCTTGAATACGCTACAAGAAAACTACTAGAGATTGAGGGCCTAAAGATTTATGGCACATCTAGTCAAAAAACGGCTGTGGTTTCATTTAATCTAGAAGGTATTCACCCTTATGATGTCGGAACAATTCTCGACAAAATGGGTATTGCAGTTCGCACCGGGCATCATTGCGCACAACCTATCATGGACTTCTATGAAATTCCAGGAACCGTAAGAGCTTCATTTTCATTTTATAATACCATTCAAGAAATTGATTGTATGATTGATGGTGTTATAAAGGCCAAAAATATGCTTTCCTAAATTCTTTATTAAATCTTTTTTTCTATTCGATAAAACTAACAACTGCGCTTTATCGAAAAAATTATATGTTTTTTTACGAAAAGTTAAAATTTTCTTAAAAAAATTATATATTCGGCAAAATCTTAATTAAAATCTTAAACAAATGAAAAAATTATGTTTTAGTATGGCTACCCTAGCCCTACTGTTTTCTTCATGTGAGAGCGATCAAAATCAAAAGTTAGAACAAGATGCTGAAGTCGACATGAGCGACTTTTATGTTTATACTGATAGTGACGTTGAAGAGTCCGGAAGATCATTAAACAACTCAAAAACATGTTATGCCATGGTAAATCTTAACCGAGATTTAAATGAAAATCCAGGGCTGGAAAAAAGGATGTACGATATTGAGTATCATACAAGAAAATTTATTGCAGCAAAAGGTAAGCCTAGTGGTAGTGGGAAACCTGGTGGTGGAGATTCAGGAGATGCCGATGTAGATGTTGCTCCAATTGCTGATAATCTTGGCATCATAGATATTCCTGTATATGTACATATTGTTTATCCTGATAACAATGTCATTTCAAAGGATCAAGTTGAATCACAAATAAATGTTTTAAACTCCGACTTTAGAAATACAAATACAAATTTACTTCCTAGCGGTACTAATTTTGCAAACGATGCAACAGATGCAGGTTTTCATTTTACATTAGCAGGAACGTTTAGACATAATGATCCTAAATCGTCTTGGGGGACTAACAACTCTGTAAAGTCAGCATACCCACCAATTTCTCCAGAAACGCATTTGAACATTTGGGTGTGTAATATTGGAGGCGGTATTTTAGGTTATGCTCAATTTCCTGGCGGCAATTTATCTACTGACGGAATCGTGGTTGGTGGACCTTATTTTGGAATAACCAGTGGAGTTTATGGGCAAGGAAGAACTACAACACATGAAGTTGGTCACTATTTGAATTTACGTCATATTTGGGGAGATGGTAGATGTCGTCAAGATGATTTCGTTTTAGACACTCCAGATTCAGATGGGTCTAATGGAGGGTGTCCTTCATTTCCTTCTGTAAGTTGTAAGTCTGCAGATATGACTATGAATTACATGGATTACACCTATGATCAATGTATGTATATGTTTACAGACGGTCAACGAAATAGGATGCGTGCAATTTTTGCACCTGGAGGCCCAAGAGCAGCCATGGTTGGAAATTAATTGTTTCACTATAACTTTTAACAAAAGAGGCTCCATTTGGAGCCTCTTTTGTTATTTAGTCAACCATATTTGCCATGGTATTTTTGCCAATATCAAAATTAAAGCCATTGTATAAAATATGGCCAATAATTTAAACTTTGGTTTAGAGGTAAGTTTCTTTTTATGCTTCGAATACCCCATGGTGATGAATACTAATGCAATTATCATGGTTAAAGGATGCTCGATGATATTGGAACGCAAAAGAGAGTTTTTCATAACTTCACCCATTCCTAGATTACTTATAACAGTTAAATAATCAGCCGCAAAAAACAACACGATACCAATAAGTAACTGAATATGGGAAACAATGAGTGTGAACAGTGAAATTCTAAAATCGAACGCACCAAACTCTTTGTTACCAAAGTATTTGATTAAGGCGTTAAAAGTGGCGATGACCAGCATGATTAATACCAGATAAGCCCAATAAGAGTGCAAAAATTTAACGGTTTCGTACATGGTTATTTTTTGATAAAGTTAGTATCACAAATGTAATGATTTTAATTGTCTATTGAAGAAAACTCATACTCACGTTCAACCTTGCATATTCTTACCTTATACCAACTATACCATTTAGTTCTTCCTTGCTGTTGAGCTTCAAGATGCTCTGTCTGCTGCTTCCAATTTTTAATAGCTTCTAAACTTTCCCAGTAACTTACGGTTATACCAATATCACTTTTTGAGCTATCTATGCCTAAATATCCAAATTGTTTTTTGGCAAGTTCTTCCATTTTATTTGCCATTTCGGCATAGCCCTCAATGTTCTTTTTTTGTATTGAAGTAAAAATAACCGCATAATACGATTTAAATTTTGAATTCATATTCTATGCCTTTTTTTACTCCAAGTTAAAACCTTAACTCCTGGAGAATAATGAACCCGTTGCGGCTGATTCTTTAAAAAGGAATTAAATTTAGGATAGTTAATTTCTAAATTGTCAAGGTGAAGGTTATTTAAAGGCCATTCTAAATGATGCACATCATATTCAATAATATTCTTTTTATAATCCTGAAATACAGCATAGCGTTCTGTTAACCAAATATCAGTTTTATCTTTTACAATTGGTTGATTATATGATGTATAGCTGGCGTGGAATAAATTGTCAAGTTTTCGATTAAAAGACGAATAATTAGTTTCAGATCGCTTCATTTTAGAATAGCGGTATGGAAATCTAGACAAAGTTTTTAAAACTCTACATGATGACCGTTTGCTACCTTCCATACTTAAAAAATAAACACCGGGTTTATTTTTAAACTTAACGTAAGTTCTAATATTGATCTCATGGAAGTCTGACGTATGTGGGATTTTCAAAATACTCCTAATACCAATATGATTCATGTCAAAAGCCACAAGACTAATCCATGTTTTTCCGTCAATAACATCTAATTCTAATTCTTTTGGAATTAGTGGCCGTATTGAGTTTGGATCAATTTCCCAGTGAAAAAAAACGGCTTTATTCCATTCTTGATAGAATTTCCAAGGCCTTGTTGGGTAACCAAAAGGCCTATGTTTTACCTGTTTTAAAATATCTCTAGCCTTCAAGATAAATAATTATTAATGGTTACTCCTTATAAATCCCGATGGTTAACTCACCCTTATCATTCATTGAAGCTCTGTACATACCAGCAGTATTAAACTCGGCCACCAAATTACCATTTTTATCAACAGCAACAATACCTCCTGTACCGCCTAAAGTAGTTAATTTTGTTTGAATAACCTCTTTAGCCGCAGCTTCTAAAGTTAGTCCTTTATAATCCATTAGTGCCGAAATATCATAGGCGACCATACCTCGAATAAAGTATTCTCCCCATCCAGTACTTGATACCGCACAGGTAGCATTATTAGCATAAGTTCCAGCACCAATTATTGGCGCATCGCCTATGCGTCCCCAACGCTTATTGGTCATTCCTCCAGTAGAAGTCCCCGCAGCTACATTCCCGTTTTTATCAAGGGCCGCACACCCTACTGTTCCAAATTTTGAATCTTTGATGTTTGGATCATAAAAAACCTGTTTATCATCGTGATCCAACTCCGTTTTTTCAGAGTCTTTTATTTTTTGTAAAGATTTATATCTGTTTTCAGTATAGAAATAGCCTTGGTCAACAAGTTGCAAACCCTGCTCTTTGGCAAAGATTTCGGCGCCTTTCCCAGACAACATAACATGTTCTGAACGCTCCATGACAGCCCTAGCCAAATTAATAGGGTTTCTAACAGTTGTGGTACCAGCTGATGCTCCGGCATTGAGCGTTTTTCCATCCATGATGGAAGCATCTAATTCATTAGTTCCTTCGTTTGTAAATACCGCACCCTTGCCTGCGTTAAATAATGGAGAATCTTCCATAACATTGATGGTTTTTTCAACAGCATCAAGGCTGCTGCCTCCATTTTTTAAAATACTATAGCCAACACGGATCGCTTCCTCTAAAGTAGCCTTATAAGCAGCTTCCATTTCGGGTGTCATATTCTTTTTCAGGATGGTCCCCGCACCACCATGGATAATTATCGCAAAATCATTTGCTTTTGGTTGGATACTATCGATTGCTTTTGAGTTATCATTGGACAACGCAAGTTCTTTTTCATTTTTACAAGATAACAAGACAAAAGAAAGAAGAAGTAGAAGTGAAAGTTTTTTCATTTTAATCAGATTAATTTCTGGTTTAAAGTTACACTATTTGTAAATTAAGTTTGACACAAAAGCGACAATTTATTAGTACCTTTGCGTCAAAATTTAATAATTCGCAAAAAATATAGAAATATGCAGGTCGTTATTGATAATTTCGGAATAGAAAAGGCTTTGAAAACTTTAGGTGTTCAATCTCTTAATGAAGGGACTTCGACAGGTTCTAGATGGTTTTCTAATGGAGAAATTCTGGAAAGCTATTCCCCAGTAGATGGTCAGATAATTGGGAAAGTAAAATCAACAACCAAAGACGATTTTAATCGTGTCATGGAAGCTGCGACTACTGCATTCAAAACTTGGCGAACAATGCCAGCTCCACAGCGAGGTGAAATAGTGCGACAGTTTGGAGATAAACTCCGCGAAAAGAAGGAAGCACTTGGCAAATTAGTATCCTATGAAATGGGTAAAAGTTATCAAGAAGGCTTGGGAGAGGTTCAAGAAATGATAGATATCTGCGACTTTGCGGTTGGTTTATCAAGACAATTACATGGACTAACGATGCACTCTGAACGCCCAGGGCATAGAATGTATGAGCAATACCATCCATTAGGAGTTGTAGGCATCATTTCGGCATTTAATTTCCCTGTTGCTGTTTGGGCTTGGAATACGGCTTTGGCTTGGATTTGTGGGGACGTTTGTGTTTGGAAGCCTTCAGAAAAAACACCACTTTGTGGTATTGCCTGCCAGAATATTGCTGCCGAAGTATTTGCTGCTAATAATTTACCAGAAGGAATTTCTTGTTTAATCAATGGCGATTACAAGGTCGGAGAATTTATGACCAAGGACAAACGTATTCCATTAGTCTCTGCAACCGGATCCACCAGAATGGGTAAAATAGTGGCTCAAGAAGTCGCAGGACGATTAGGGAAATCATTATTAGAACTAGGCGGGAATAATGCCATTATTGTTACTCCGGATGCGGATATTAAAATGACGGTTATCGGTGCAGTTTTTGGCGCTGTTGGTACTTGTGGGCAACGTTGTACCTCTACACGACGTTTAATTATTCACGAAAGTATTTATGATAAAGTGAAAAACGCGATTGTTGATGCTTATGGGCAATTACGAATAGGAAATCCACTTAACGAAAACAACCACGTTGGTCCTTTAATTGATACAGATGCGGTTAAAATGTATCAAAATGCATTAACTAAAGTCGTAGAAGAAGGGGGTTCAATCGTAGTTGAGGGAGGTGTGCTTTCTGGGGGAGGTTATGAAAGTGGATGTTATGTGAAACCTGCAATTGCAGAAGCACAACCACATTTTGAAATCGTTCAGCATGAAACCTTTGCTCCAGTGTTATATTTATTGAAATATTCAGGAGATGTTCAAAATGGCATCGATATACAAAACGAAGTAGCACAAGGCTTATCATCGGCCATTATGACGAATAATTTACGTGAAGCTGAACGCTTTCTTTCTGTTGCAGGTTCTGATTGCGGTATTGCAAACGTTAATATAGGAACTTCTGGAGCTGAAATCGGCGGTGCTTTTGGTGGTGAAAAGGAAACAGGCGGTGGGCGCGAGTCGGGCTCTGATGCTTGGAAAGTTTATATGAGACGCCAAACAAATACTATTAATTATACTACTGAATTACCTTTAGCTCAAGGCATAAAATTTGACTTATAGACTAAAAACCTAAAAAACCTTGTCTGCTTATTAGGAATAACTAATCGGCAGCAAGGTTTGTAGGTTTTGATTAATAGCAATACTAATTTCGTAAATAAAAGGCTACACTTCATCAAAAAATTATAAGTGGTATAAAATTGTGTGTAGTTGGTAAAAATGTTGCTAACTATATTTAACCTTTCTTAAAATTCGGTATGTTTCTTTTAAAATAACATTGAGCTCGTCACTATAATTTCGTAAGATGGGCTTTACTTCATTAAGTTTATCTATAGCTTCATGAAACAGATTCAAATAACAAATAAGATAGGTGCCCGGGAGGTTTTTTAAATCTTCTTCTTCTCCTTTAGTTAGAGTTAATCCCTTAATAAGCTTGTCAACAATGGCATTGTTGGCATTATAGATATGATGTAATATGCGCTTATCATATTGCGGCGGCTCAAACAATAAATTAGTTTCTATTTGATAATTAACGTTGTTGTTAAAGTGAATTATGGTTTCTTCTAAAGGATAATATTTAAAAGAATTCTGCAAGCCCAGATTTACGTATTCTATAATTTTAAAGTGGTCTTCATCATAAGTAATAGACACTTCATCTAGTGTTGAAAAAAACAAACGTACTTGCTCATTAACCAACTCTATATCTACTCGGGAATAGTAGGTTTTTTCTTTTACAAACTTTTTTTGACCAGACCAGCAGAGCACAAAATATTCTTTAAATACTTTGTATTGTGGGTTAAAGTCTTTTCGTTTGTTCATGAAATCAAAAACCCCATCCAATGTATATTCAATATTATTTTGGGCGTGGTTTTCGATTGCTTCTACAATTTTTGAATTGACATCTTTGATTTCAATATCAAAAACCTTTGGCATACTCATACTTCCATCCCTGAAAAACACCGAACCGCCATAATATTTCCAGATGTTTTTTCTTAAGGAAGTGATTTTATTAATAGGTCTGATTGTAACTAGACCAACCACCTTGTTGTCTGGTAAATGTGGAAATGAAATGTTTTCGTACTGAACTATAGGAGGGTTTGTGAGATAGGCATTTATTAAATTTTGAATTTTGCTGTCATCGAAAAAATCGACGCCAATAATGGCGTTGTCAGAATCTTCAACGCCAATAACGATATACGAGTTGTTCTTTGGATTGCTATTTGACAGTGCACAAATATGCTTTAAAAGCTTAGCTTTTCCTTCTTTTTCACTGATATCAATTTTACGTTTTTTATCATAAAAACTGTTCTCATCGTTGTGAGCAAGAAGGCTTTTAATAAGTAGGCGTTTATTAATCATGGTCAGATGTCAAACAGTCCATCGTTTATAATTCTTTCTTTACAGTTGTACTATTGGCTTGCGCCGTTGGGAATACCAGCAAGTCGGCAATGTTTACGTGAGCGGGCCTAGAGATTGTAAAATATATAATGTCTGCAATATCTTCAGCCTGAAGGGCTTTAAAGCCTTTATAGACAGAATCTGCTACGGTATCTCCTTTAAATCGTACTTTTGAAAATTCAGTTTCCACCAATCCTGGATTGATAGCGCTTACTTTAATGCCGTAAGGATTTAGATCTATACGCATACCTTCGGTAATGGCTAGTACAGCATGTTTGCTTCCGCAGTAAACATTGCCTTTAGGATATACTTCTTTACCAGCCGATGAGCCTATATTAATAATGTGACCAGACTTCCGTTCTACCATTTGAGGAATAATCGCGTTACTCACATATAGCAATCCTTTAACATTGATATCCATCATGGCATCCCAGTCATCAAGATTACCAGTTTGGATTGGGTCTAAACCGTGGGCATTTCCTGCATTGTTGATGAGAATATCTATCGCATTAAAAGATTTAGGTATGGATTGAATGGCCTCCATAGTTGCTACTTTGTCTCGAACATCAAAATTTAAAATGTG
Organism: Flavobacteriaceae bacterium MAR_2010_72; assembly: GCA_003550275.1. Taxonomy (GTDB): domain Bacteria; phylum Bacteroidota; class Bacteroidia; order Flavobacteriales; family Flavobacteriaceae; genus Geojedonia. Next base: position 3,221,527 of record QXCW01000002.1, on the reverse strand, counting down.
AACCTTGGTTTGAAGACTCAATTCTTTTTTTAGTTGGTCGAGACGTTCTTGGCGTCTGCCGCACAAAATAAGATTAATGCCATGTTTTGCGAACTCAATTGCAGTAGCCTTTCCTATGCCGCTAGTTGCTCCGGTTATAAATGCTGTTTTATTACTCATGTTTTTCACTTTTATGGTACTTTATGTCCTTGGCTAGCTGCTAAAATAAAGAACCAATCTTCAAGATCAAGATCAATATTTAAGGCTTTAACGGCATTTGACATACGTGTTTTATCAGTAGTTCCTATAACAGGATGAATTGTTGAAGGATGCTTTAATAGCCAAGCCAATATAAGTTGGTCTAAAGTGGCATCATAAACCGATGTTAAATCTTTTAATTGCGCTTTAATTCTTTGGTTTTGTTCAGAATCTTCTTTGAATATGGATCCTAGAGGAGACCACGCCATAGGTGTTATATGTTTTGAAATCATTTGGTCTAGTGTCCCATCATACATGGCCTGATGTTGTGTAATAGAACATTCAATTTGATTGACTTCAATATTATTTTGGGATGAGATTAAATCCACTTGCGATGGGGTAAAGTTTGAAACGCCAAAAGCTCTAATTTTACCATCATCTTTTAATTTGGAAATTGCTTTTGAAACCTCGTCTGGATGCATCAAAGGACTTGGTCTATGCAATAAAAACAAATCCAAATAGTCAGTGTTTAGATGCTTAAGTGAAGTTTCGGCAGACCAAACAATATAATCGCTTGAATAATTGTAATGCTTGATTTTGTTGGTTCTGTTCTCACAAATATATTGAATACCACATTTGCTTATAAGTTGAATATCTTCTCTTTTTAAGTCGCTTTCAGAAAAAGCGTTGCCAAAGTCAGCTTCAGTGGTATATCCACCATAAATATCGGCATGATCAAAAGTGGTAATGCCAAGCTCAATACAATGGTTCATTAGTTCTATCATCTCCCTTTTAGAGAAGTTTTTGCCCCATTGGCCCCAAGTCATTGTACCAGCAATAATTCTAGAATAGTTCAAAGTTGTTACAGTTTATAATGATTTTTATGCGATTTGTGTATAAAATTACTTAAAACCTATTGAAAATTGTATAATTGTTTTTATTAATTAAATCGGTAATTGAAATGGTGTTATTTTAAAACACGCTGTTTTAAATTGTAAAAAATCGTCTTCATATAATCTAAAATTTGAATATAGCCGTATATACTCTACAAACCGAATTTAAAAACGAAAAATTTATGAAAACGTTGAAAAAACTAAATCTATTCTTTTTATCCCTCATTTTGCTCACATTTTATAATTGTAATAACGACTCAAACGGACCTTCAAGTCAAGAGCCCGCAAGCATTACTATTAAATTAGTTGATGGCCCAGGAGATTATGACGAAGTATGGGTTGAGGTGCTTGACGTCATGATTAAAGTAGATGACGATAGTGATAGTGATGATGGATGGATAAGTACTGGAGCCAATGGAGGTTCTTACGATCTTTTGAAATTAACAGGAGGACAAAATGCTGTTTTAGTACAGGATTATGAAGTTTTAGCTGGAGAATTAAGTCAAATTAGATTGGTGCTAGGTGAAAACAATTATGTAGTTAAAGATGATGTACAGTACGACCTAAAAACTCCAAGTGCGCAACAATCGGGTTTAAAACTTAAAGTAAATCAAACTTTAGAAGCAGGTTTCCTTTATAGTTTTGTACTGGATTTTGATGTAGATAAATCTATTGTTGATGCTGGAAATTCTGATAATATTATTTTGAAACCAGTTATTAATGCAAGTTTAGAGTTTGCATCAGGAATCGTTCAAGGAGCCATTTCTCCTGGAGATGTTGCTACCATGATTTCAGCAGAAGTTAATGGTGAAACTCACTCAACAATGACTGGAGAAGGAGGCATGTTTGTGCTTTATGGAATTCCTGAAGGCACCTATGATTTAACGATTACTCCAGACCCAGAGTCAGGCTACATTTCTCAAGTTATTAGTGTAGATGTGGTTAATGGTCAAGTTACTGATGTTGGAACTATAGAACTTCAAATGAATGGCGCAATAACTGGTACCATTTTAAACGCTGGAGCAGCCGTTGCAGCCACAGTTTCTGTGACTGTTGGAGCCGAAGTTATTTCTGACGATACAGATGAAAATGGAGTATTCTTATTAGAAAACATTCCTCCGGGAACCTATACCGTTACAATTACGCCCGTGGATACCACTTTAACTTTTGCAACGATAGAAGCAACAGTGATATCAGGAGAAACTTTAGACTTGATGGAAATAAATCCACAACCCTAGTTTTTGATAAAAAGATTAAGCAAAATTTAAGAGCAGCACAATTGTGCTGCTCTTTTTATTTAACCAATCGTTAACAGTAAGTTTAACCAATCATTAACAAGGTTACAACAAAAATTTTAACAATTTGCAATGCTCAAATAAGCACAGTATATTCGGGCTTTAAAAACTATTAAATATGATGGAAGAAACAGCTACAATTGATATTAAGACCATTAACGAGAAGATTGAAAAGGAGAGTGCTTTTGTTGATTTGCTGACATTAGAAATGAATAAGGTAATCACCGGTCAAAAGCATATGGTCGAACGGTTACTTATTGGTCTTTTAGGGCAAGGCCATATTTTACTTGAAGGAGTTCCGGGACTTGCAAAAACATTAGCCATTAACACCTTATCCCAAGCCGTAGATGCTAGCTTTAGTCGTATACAATTTACCCCCGATTTATTGCCAGCTGATGTAGTTGGTACTCTTATTTATAATATGAAACTCAATGACTTTTCAATTAAGAAAGGTCCAATTTTTGCCAATTTTGTGCTTGCCGATGAGATAAATCGTGCCCCTGCAAAAGTACAATCGGCCTTGCTTGAAGCCATGCAGGAAAAACAAGTCACTATTGGTGATGAAACTTTTATTTTGGACAAACCTTTTTTGGTCATGGCTACTCAAAACCCTGTAGAGCAAGAAGGGACATACCCGTTGCCAGAGGCGCAGGTCGATAGGTTTATGTTAAAAACTGTCATCGATTATCCAAAAATGAATGAGGAACAACTCATTATGCGTGCTAATTTAAAAGGGGCTTATGAAAAAGTTAATCCTGTAGTTTCCATAGAACAAATCCTCAAAGCTCAAAAAGTGGTAAGGGAAGTATATATGGATGAGAAAATTGAAAAATATATTCTTGATATTGTATTCGCTACCAGATATCCTGAAAAATATAAACTAGCCGATTTAAAACCTTTAATTTCTTTTGGGGCTTCACCTCGTGGAAGTATCAATTTAGCATTGGCTGCCAAATGTTATGCATTTATTAGACGTCGCGGCTATGTGATTCCCGAAGATGTTCGCGCCGTAGTTCATGATGTATTACGCCATAGAATTGGAATTACTTATGAGGCCGAGGCCGAGAATGTCACTTCCGAAGATATCATAAACAAAATCGTAAACGAAATAGAAGTACCTTAAAATTGGCAATTGATAAATGATTTGGTTATTAAGTAATAATTAATCAATAAAAAATATTCAATAGACAATTGAAAAATGGATACTAAAGAATTACTAAAAAAAGTACGAAAAATAGAGATTAAGACACGTCGGTTGTCTGATCATATTTTTGGTGGCGAATACCATTCGACCTTTAAAGGCCGAGGTATGACATTTAGTGAGGTGAGACAGTATCAATTTGGTGATGATGTGCGTACTATCGATTGGAATGTTACTGCGCGCTACAGCGAACCGTATGTAAAAGTTTTTGAAGAAGAGCGCGAACTTACCATGATGCTTATGGTTGATATTTCGGGCTCTGAATTTTTTGGGACTGACGAACAGTTCAAGAATGAAATGGTTACCGAAATAGCAGCAACTTTAGCTTTTTCTGCAACACAAAACAACGACAAAATTGGATTGATACTGTTTTCAGATGTTGTGGAACTTTACATTCCACCAAAAAAAGGACGGTCACATGTACTGCGCATAATTCGTGAACTTATTGAATTTCATCCTAATAGTAGAAGAACCAATATAGCTGAAGCCTTGAAATTTTTGTCTAATGTTATGAAGAAGAAGGCTATTGTGTTTTTGCTTTCTGATTTTATGGATGATGACTATCAACATACCCTTAAAATTGTGTCAGGTAAGCATGATGTTACCGGTATTAGAATTTATGATAAACGCGAAGAAAGCATCCCTAACCTCGGGGTAGTTCAAATGCTGGATGAAGAAACGGGAGAATTATTACTCGTTAATACGAGCTCAAAAAGAACCCGAATGAATTATGAGAAGTTTTACCGAGAAAGGATTGATTATTATAATGATAGTTTTAAAAAATCAGGCGCAGGAGTGATTGATTGCCGATTGGATGAAAGCTATGTAAAAAAATTGTTGGGCTATTTTAAACGAAGAGGATAATTAAAAGGGAATATAGAAGTGAAAAGAAAAAAAGTTAAATGCAAAAAAAGCAACTCAAAAAGATGTTCTTTCATTGGTATTAAAGTACATGTGATTTTAGCTTTTTTCTTTTTTATATGCTCTTTTGTTTCATTTTCGCAAGTAACATCTTCAATAGACTCTACTAAAATCAAAATTGGTGAGCAGATTACTTTTAAGATTCAAGTTGAATCTGATACGACAGATCTAGTCGTTTTTCCAGAAGGGCAAACGTTTACTCCGCTCGAAATGATCGAGTCTTATAAAGTTGACACTACTAAAAAAGCATCAAGGTATAACCTCATTAAAAAATATGCACTTACCCAATTTGATTCGGGAGTTTATACCATCCCAAGACAGAAAATCATTATTGGCGACAAGACCTTTTTTACCGATTCGTTGAAGGTTGAAGTTAAGAATATTGCAATTGACACCACAAAGCAAGGGCTTTACGATATAAAACCAATCATTGAAGTAGAGAAAAGTTCAAGTGATTTCTGGAAAAACTTTCTTTACGTAGCTCTTATACTAGCACTCATAGCAGCACTTATTTATTGGATTGTCTGGCGTAAAAAACCGCTTACTGAAGAAGAACAAATTGCTTTGTTGCCACCATATGACAGAGCTAAATTAGCTTTAAAAAAACTAGACGAAAGCAACTATTTGAAAAATGCCGAAATAAAAGAATATTATTCTGAATTAACCTTTATCATTAGAAGGTATCTAGATGAAAAGGTTTACGATAAAGCGTTAGAAAGTACAACCGATGAATTGATGCAGCGTTTAAAATTGCTTAAAGACGCCAATCAAGTTGATTTGAGTAATGATGACATTAAAAATTTGGAAACAATTTTTAAACGTGCCGATCTTGTAAAATTCGCTAAATCTTCACCCGATATTGCTTTAGCTGAAATCGACCGAAATACGATCGACATGGAAATTGACCATGTTAAGGAAGCATTGCCAGAACCATCAGAAGAAGAAAAACTCCTTGATCAAAAGTACAAGGAAGAGCAAGAACGCAAAAAGAAACGCAGAAAAATTATAATCACTGGTGTTATTGTAGTGACGCTTATAATAGCAACTTTTGTAGGATTTAGTATAAAGTATGGTTTTACTTATGTGAAGGACACGATAATTGGTCACGAGAGCAAAGAACTTTTAGAAGGCGATTGGGTACGTAGTGAATATGGTGTACCACCTATTTACATTTCAACGCCTAGGGTATTACAGCGAGTAGAATCTGAAGCTATTGATACCATTCAAGATGCCAAAACCACCTTCTTCACTTACGGCACCTTGTTAAGTTCACTTAATATTGCAGTAAGTACATCAAAATATAATATTCCAGATTCGACACAAATAGACCTTAATAGAGGAATTGAAAATGCTTTACGCGTATTTGAGAATAATGGCGTCCAGAATATTATCACAAAACAAGAGCAGTTCATTACACCCAACGCTGCTGAAGGGATTAAGGTTTACGGAACAGCAGATTTCCCTAGACCATTGACCGATAATTTCGAAAAGGGAAATTATGTATTCTTATTGTTTAACTCCAAAAACATAGTACAACAAGTACTTTTGGTTTGGAGAGCAGACGATGTATATGCCGATCAAATTATGGAACGCATATTGAATTCTGTAGAACTTAAAAAAGCAGAATGATGTTAGAAGGAATTGAGTTTTTAAATAAAGAGTTTTTCTGGTTGTTACTGCTATTGCCTTTAGCAATAGTATGGTATGTACTTAAGCATAAAAAGCAAACAGCCGAACTTAAAATATCAAGCATTAAAGGATTTAAAATTACCCAATCTTGGTTGCCAAAACTCAAGCATGGCTTATTTGTATTGCGATTACTGGCACTGGCATTATTAATTACGGCTTTGGGGCGACCAAGAACTTCAGACGAATCAACCAAAACCAAAACAACTAGAGGTATTGATATTGTCATGGCGATTGATGTTTCTGCGAGTATGTTAGCAAAAGATTTGCTGCCTAATCGCCTAGAAGCTTTAAAAATGGTGGCAGCCGAGTTTATTCAAGGACGGCCAAACGATAGAATTGGAATTGTTGAATATGCTGGAGAGAGTTATACCAAAACGCCCATCACCAGTGATAAAGCAATTGTTTTGCGCTCGTTGGAAGATATAAAATACAATACCATCATCGATGGAGGCACTGCTATTGGTATGGGGTTAGCAACTTCGGTTAATCGAATAAAAGATAGCAAAGCCAAAAGTAAGGTCATTATTTTATTGACCGATGGCGTTAACAATTCGGGGTTTATTGATCCCAAAATTGCAAGTGAATTGGCTTTGGAGTATGGAATAAAGGTTTACACCATTGGTTTAGGAACAAACGGCATGGCATTGTCCCCTGTAAACATTAATCCAAATGGCACATTTCAATATGGAAGAGTGCAAGTTCAAATTGATGAAGACCTTTTAAAGGAAATAGCTGATCTCACTGGAGGAAAGTATTTTAGAGCAACGAACAACAAAAAATTGGTTGACATATATAATGAAATTAATAAACTCGAAAAAACAGAAATTGAAGAAATAAAGTTCACCTCTTATCAAGAGAAATATAGACCCTTGGTACTTTTGGCAGGTTTGTTTTTATTACTTGAATTGGTATTACGATCAACAGTTTTTAGAAGTTTTGTTTAAAAGAAAATAGAATAATAAGGCAATAAAATGTTTCAAATAGAAGAAAAAATATGGTTTTGGGTTTTAGCGGTGATTCCGTTTATCATCATTGTATTTTTATTGCTGCAATTATGGAAATATAAAGTTCAAAAACGGTTCGCTAATAAAGAAGCCTTAAAACGATTAAGTCCAAACCAATCTACACTTAAATCTGTTTTAAAGTTATTTGTATTGTGTTTGGCGTTTGCTTGCCTTGCTATTGCCTTGATTAACCCCAAAATTGGAACAAAACTAGAAACCGTGAGAAGCCAAGGTGTAGATATCGTATTTGCCGTTGATGTTTCCAAAAGTATGCTGGCAGAAGATGTGGCACCCAATCGACTTGAAAAGTCAAAACAATTGGTGACTCAAATCATCAACAATTTAATAAGTGATCGCGTTGGAATTATTGCTTATGCAGGCAAGGCTTTTCCGCAGTTACCTATAACTACAGACTATTCATCGGCTAAAATGTTTTTGCAGAGTATGAATACCGATATGCTGTCTTCACAAGGTACTGCAATAGATGAAGCTATAAAGTTGGGAATGACCTATTTTGATGACGAAGAGCAAACCAACAGAATATTGATTATTATTTCAGATGGAGAAGATCATGGTGATTTAGCTTCAAGTTTGGCTGAAGACGCAGCCGAACAAGGAATTAGGATTTTTACAATAGGTGTTGGTGACATAAAAGGAGGACCTATTCCTATTAAACGAAATGGTATAATTCTGAATTACAAAAAAGATAATGACGGCGAAACGGTTATTACAAGACTAAATGAGGAGACCTTAAAAAATATTGCTGATAAAGCAAATGGCGCTTATATAAATGGTAAAAACACAAGCAATGTTGTTGATGAGATAAAGGAAATTTTAAGCCAAATGGATAAAAAGGAGTTTGAAGCCAAACAATTTGCTGACTTCAAGGATCAATTTCAATGGTTTTTGGCTTTTGCAATATTCTTTTTGTTCATTGATATCTTCTTTTTAGAGCGTAAAACGGGTTGGTTAAAACGATTAAATCTGTTCAACGAGAATTTTTAGGAAAAGTTAAATCATGAATTTTATAAAATCTTTAACGGTATCAAAATCAGTAGTTTTATAAATTAGGAGGCTAATATGAAGAAAGGATTACTATATACAGCAGTTTTAATAAGCACGTTGTCATTTGCACAAGACAAGGAAAAGGCACAGCAATTGGCTGAAAAAAAGGCTAATGATTATGTCTATGAAGCTAATGAATTGGCAAACAATGACAATTTTATTTCAGCAGAAATGGAATACAGAAAAGCCATTTCAAAACAACCCAATACAGTTGCAGGAACTTATAATCTAGGCAACAGTTACTATAACAAAGGTAATTTTGACGAAGCCTTATGGCGTCACCAACAAGCAGCAAAAAATGCAGTGGATAGATCCGAAAAACACAAGGCTTTTCATAACATTGGCAATATCTTAATGAAAAACAAACAATGCAAGGAAGCTGTTGAAGCCTATAAAAATGCATTGAGAAATGATCCTTCTGATGACGAAACTCGCTATAATTTAGCTTTGGCCAAGATATGTGCAGAGCAACAGCAAGACGAAAATCAGGACGATAAGAAAGATCAGGATCAGGATAAACAGGACCAAAACAAAGATCAACAAAACGAAAATCAAGATCAAAAAGATCAAGGCGATCAGAAAGAGGACGAAGGAAAAGATAAACAAAATGAAGATGGCAAACCTAAAGAAGATCAAGGAAAAGGAGATCAAGAACAAAAACAACAGCCTAGACCACAACAGCTATCTCCTCAACAAATAAAAAATCTTCTTGAGGCCATGAATAATCAAGAACAAAAGGTTCAAGAAAAAATGAATGCCGAAAAACAAAAAGGAGTAAAAGTTAAAACCGAAAAGGATTGGTAAATCTAAATGGGATGTATCAATTACGATTTTAGATAAACTAATCGTAAATCTATATTCAAAATCGAAAACATAAGAATGAAACTTTTTAAGCACATAGTAATTATTCTAGTGTTCTTAACTTCAAGTTTAGTCACTGCCCAAGTTAAATTTGAGGCCAAAGTGAGTAAATCCAAGTTAGGTGTCAATGAACGTTTACGTGTTGACTTTGAAATGAATCAAGATGGCGATAATTTTGTGCCACCAGATTTTGAAGATTTCACAGTAGTTGGCGGACCAAACACTTCGGTAAGCCATTCCTGGTTAAATGGGGTACGCGCATATTCCAAAATATACAGTTATTTTTTAGCTCCTAAACAACGTGGTAAGTTTCAAATAAAACAGGCTACCATAGAAATTGAAGGTGAGATTTACAAAACCCAAGTCGTAACGGTAGAAGTAACTCAAGCTGTAGATAAACCCAAAGATGGTAATAATGCCGAATATATAGTTTCACAGAATATTCATTTAGTGGCTGAAGTCTCAAAAGACAATCCGTATCTCAACGAAGCCATTGCGGTGGTGTACAAGTTATATGTATCACCAGATACCGGTGTAGATAACTGGCGCGAAATTGACATCCCTAGATATAACGATTTTTGGAGTCAAAATATTAATATAAAAGGAATTAAAGTTGAAAACGGCAAGTTTAATGGGGAGGATTATAGATATGTCGTATTACGAAAAACAGTGCTGTATCCACAAAAGTCCGGAAAACTTGAAATTGAACCTTTAAGTTTGGATGTCGCAGTTAATGTGCCCACTAATAAACGTGATTTTTTTGGTCAGCGTATTATGTCTCAAGTCCACAGAACCATTTCAGCGGGCAGCAGAACAATCAATGTAAAACCTTTACCCGAGGCTGGAAAACCATTGGATTTTAGTGGAGCCGTTGGAGATTTCAAATTCAATGTCATTACTTCCAAAACTGAATTAAATGCTTCCGAATCATTGCAGGCCAGAGTTGAGGTTACTGGTAATGGTAATCTAAAATTGTTCCAATTGCCTAGATTAAATCTTCCAAGCTCATTAGAGGTTTTTGAACCCGAGCATGCTGAAAATGTGACCACAAATTTAAACGGGATGCAAGGATCAATTTCAGATAGTTACACCATTGTGCCTCAATATAAAGGTAAGTATCCCATCCCGAGTATATCTTTTTCATATTTTGATTTAGCAACTGAAAGTTATAAACGAATTTCATCGGGTGAAATCGTAATAGATGTGTTGGAAGGCCCTTCCAATTCTTCTACTGACGACAATAATTTTGCCGCAAGTAACGGTTCTAAAAAAGAAGTGGTTTTAAGCAGCGATCAGTTCGCTTTTGTAAAAACCGATGCTAATTTAACTTCAATTGAACCAACGTACTTCTTTAAATCAACTTGGTTTTGGAATTCGCTTTTATTGCCTTTATTGGCCATACCATTAGTTATTGTATTACGACGTAAGAAAGATGAACGTGATGCTGATGTATATGGTAATAAAATTAGAAAAGCAGATAAATTGGCAAAGCGCTACTTAAGTGAAGCCAAAAAAGCATTGGGCAATAAAGAGGCCTTTTACATTGCATTAGAAAAGGCCTTACATAATTATCTCAAAGCCAAACTTAGAATTGAAACCAGTGAGTTCACTAAAGATAAAATTGAAAGCTTATTGTTGAAGCGCCAAGTTAATCAAGACGTCGTTAATGAGTTTATAGGCTTATTGAAAAACTGTGAATTGGCTCGATATACACCAATAACAAATGTAGAAATGCAGCAGGATTATGAAAATGCAGCAAGAACCATTTCATTAATTGACAAACAAATTAACTAAAATGAAGCAACTCATTTACATCTTTAGTTTTTTGTTGAGCACCATAGTCTTTGCTCAAAATGAAACTTTATTTCAAGAAGGCAATACTCTTTATAATGACGGAAATTATTCTGAAGCCATTACTAAATACCGGGCAATTTTAGATAGTGGCTCCCATTCTGCCGAGCTGTATTTCAATCTCGGCAATGCCTATTACAAATTAAACACAATTGCACCTAGTATTTACTATTACGAAAAAGCACTGCAATTGGCGCCTAATGATAAAGACATTATAAACAATATTGCCTTTGCAAGGAATATGACCATTGATGCTATTAGCCCTGTGCCTGAAGTGGGCGTGTCAAAACTCATAAAAAATATGACTAACTTATTAAGTTTTGATGCTTGGGCAAAAGTAACAGTTGGCTTGGTTATTTTATTCGTCCTATTGTTTTTAAGTTACTATTTTTCATATTCCACAGTTAAAAAGCGCCTTGCATTTATTAGCAGTTTTACAGTAATTATATTGGCTTGCGTAGCATTGTCTCTGGCTTACCATAAATATAATTTAGAGCAAAATGATAAACCTGCTATTGTTTTTGCAAAGGAAACACAGATCAAAAACGAACCTAATTTACGTAGTGCAGAAGCCTTTAAACTTCATGAAGGAACAAAAGTTCAGGTTTTGGATACTGTCGACAATTGGAAAAAAATTAAAATTGCAGATGGTAAAACGGGTTGGGTTATGAATGAAGATATTAAATTGTTGAAGACTTTTTAGAAATTATTTAACAATTTAATGCGTTCTGTGTATTATATTTGCAACTCTAATTAAAAGGATGAAGAAAAAATCAATTGCAATTTTTTTTACGATAGTGTTTATGGCTATTATAACTACGCCAACAATAATTTCTGCAATTGATAAATCCGTTGATATTTCAGTATTTTATTCAATGTCTGAGGAAGAGGAAAGCCATAAGGTTCCTAATAAATTGTTTGAAACCTTATTCACAAAACCAAATCCAGTAAACTACTATTTGTCATCAACGGCTGTAGATAACAGTTTAGGATATTATTTTAAAAACTATCCCAAACCCCACCTCAATCTTATTTCACCCCCTCCAGAAACCCACATATTATAATTGACTTATTTTGGGTCTAACTAAAGATCCCAATTTTAAAAGCGTAAGCTTAACATATAATATCTTTAAATTTACTAAATGCGTTTTAGTGTTAGTGATTTTGTTATTATTCATTATAACAAATATTGCTGTCATTATTAGATTTTTAAATAAACCATAACCTATAAAAAAAGGAAAAATGAAAGCACATACAAGAGAAACACAGGCAACAATGACGCCTCAAAAGGCATTACAATATTTAAAAGAAGGAAACGTAAGATTTCAAAACAACTTAAAAGCCAATAGAAATTTATTAGAGCAAGTTAACGATACTAGTGATGGGCAATTCCCATTTGCAACAATTTTAAGCTGTATCGACTCACGTGTTTCAGCCGAGTTGGTCTTTGACCAAGGTTTGGGAGATATTTTTAGCGTGCGTATTGCAGGTAACTTTGTTAATGAAGATATTTTAGGTAGTATGGAATTTGCGTGCAAACTGGCAGGAACTAAACTCATTGTAGTTTTAGGTCATACAGCTTGTGGAGCTGTAAAAGGTGCTTGTGATGATGCCAAAATGGGCAACTTAACAAAATTGATAGAAAAAATCACACCAGCCGTTAAAGCAGTAAGCGAGCCAAAAGATGCAAGTTTAAGAACTTCAAAAAATGCTGAATTTGTTGATACTGTTGCAAAGAAAAATGTTCAGTTAACAATAGACAGGATTCATGCCGAAAGCCCGATTCTTTCTGAAATGGAAAAAAACGGAGAAATTAGGATTGTTGGGGCGATGTATGATATCAATACAGGAGCAGTCAGTTTTTTTGAATAAAGGCGTGAGGAAATTGATTAGAAAAAGTCCAATAAAAGAGATTAAGATGGTAGCATTGACAGTAATGTTAATGTTTCCTACTTTAGCTAGTGGACAAGATAGCGATTTCGGAAATTGGATGATGTATTTTGGCAACAAAAAAATTGATTCCAAATGGAATTTACACCATGAAGTACAGTATAGAAATTATAACACTATTGGTGACTTAGAGCAACTACTACTTCGTGCCGGTTTAGGCTATAACATCACTGAAAACACTAATTTATTGGTAGGCTATGGCTATGTTTTATCAGAAAACTATATAGTTGATTCTGACGAAAAATTTCAAGTCAATGAACACCGTATCTACCAGCAAGTCATATCCAAACAGAAATTTAAAGGGTTGTCTGTTCAACACCGTTACCGTTTCGAGCAACGTTTTGTTGAAGATAACTTTAAATTAAGATTCCGCTATTTTTTAGGAGCCAATGTGCAGTTAAGCAAAAAGGAAACCAACAGGTGTTACTTATCTGCGTACAATGAAATTTTTATCAATACAGAATCGAATGTATTTGATAGAAATCGATTATACGGAGGATTTGGATATAAAATCAGTGATTCAGTAAGAGTAGAATTAGGTTATATGAATCAGTTTTTTGAGACTGGTAGTCGAGATCAGTTAAATATGATCACATTCGTAAATTTTTAAATTTAAACCAACAAAAACATAACATATGAAAAATTTATTTTCAAATATTAAAGGAGATGCCTTTGGCGGAATTACCGCAGGAATTGTTGCCTTACCTTTAGCTTTAGCCTTTGGTGTGTCATCAGGTTTAGGTCCAAGTGCAGGATTATATGGCGCCATATTTTTAAGTTTCTTTGCCGCTTTGCTTGGAGGTACAAACACACAAATTTCTGGGCCAACTGCACCAATGACAGCAGTGAGTATGGTAATTATTGCTGGAATTATTGCAGCCAATGATGGAGATGTCAATAAGGCGCTGCCAGCCATTTTAACCGTTTTTTTATTAGCGGGCTTGTTCCAGGTTGGATTAGGAGTAATGGGTTTAGGGAAGTATATAAAATACATTCCTTATCCAGTTGTTTCAGGATTTATGACCGCCATTGGAGTCATTATTTTAGTGACACAAATACTACCGTCTATAGGATATTACCCAAAAGATGATACTGCTTTTGTTGAGCAATTTAAACCACAAGCTCAAGAGTTAATTTTAGAGAACATTTTAAAAGAAGAGGCAGGCGAAGGCATATTGGTTCTAGATGATTTTAAGGAAACGATAAATAGAGCAGAACTGATAAGTGATGACGATATTTTAAAAGAATCTAAAACCCTTGCCAAAAATGAAGCTTCAGGAGTTTTGGGGGCTATAAAAGTTTTGCCAAGAGCACTACAGCAGATTAACTGGCTAGAATTGATATTGGCATTGAGCACTATTTTTATTATCTATGGGTTCAAGCGGATAACTACTAAAATCCCTAGTACTTTGGTGGCTTTGATTGTGGTTTCAGGTGTCGCAATTGCCTTTGGACTAAATTATAAGCCAATTGAAGAAATACCAGCTGGAATTCCTACTCCTAATATGGAAATTTTTACGTCCTTCAGTATAAGTGGGATAACCCCTTACATTTTTACGGCAATCACTTTAGCCTTATTAGGGGCTATTGACTCACTTTTGACGAGTGTGGTTGCAGATAATATGACTAAAACCAAACACAAACCTAATAAAGAGCTAATAGGTCAGGGTGTTGGAAATAGTATTGCCGCTATTTTTGGAGGTATCCCTGGCGCAGGAGCTACAATTAGAACCGTTGTAAATATTAAATCTGGAGGAAAAACCAAACTATCAGGAATGATAGCCGGTTTAATGCTTTTATTCATTTTGTTAGCAATTGGACCAATTGCCTCTAGAATACCCGCGGCTGTTTTAGCTGGAATTTTAATTACAGTGGGTATTGGGGTTATGGACTATAAGGGACTAAAAGCTATACCAAGTTTACCAAAGGATATGAAATTAGGGCCGTTTAAGTTAAGTTCAGAAGTTCTTGTCATGCTCGTTGTTCTAGGCCTTTCAACGTTTTGGAATTTAGTATATGCAGTAGGTATTGGACTTATAATAGCTTCCTTAATGTTCATGAAAAAGATAGGGGATTTAACAGCGCAACGATCTGATGTAAAATCACTTAAAAAGGAGAAATATTGGGAAGATGAACTAGACTTTCCAGAGCGCCTAAAGGAGGATGTATTTATTAAGCATATTAAAGGACCGCTGTTTTTTGGATCAACAAGTGATTTTCAGCAATTGGCTGCACAAATCCCGCCAAAAGCAAGCGCAGTTGTAATTAGAATGGGTCGCATGCAATATATGGATCAATCGGGGTTATATGCAATGGAAGATGTATTAGTCGACTTAAGAAAGCAAAATATAGATGTGCTTTTAGTGGGCTTGATGAGTCAACCACGATATATGATGGAACGAATTGACATTATTCCAGATTTAATTCCTAAAGAGAATATATTCACTAATTTTAAGGATTGTTTGACTTGGATAAAAGCAAACGTAAAACACCAAGAATAGTTTTAAATCTAAATAAAAAAGCCGCTCACATTTTAAGGAGCGGCTTTTTTTATCTTTATTATAAGGAACTTCTAAATTTAAGCTGTGGCATTCAATGGCGCCCAATGTGAACATAACATTCCTGGAGCAGCTTTTTTAGGATTTGCACAAGTAGGAGTTTCATATCTTGCACATGTGCTACAATTGGCATCATCCTTAAGCGCTACTTTCATTTCAAAATTATCACAGGTGTAACTTGAATTAACCTTTACACCATGCTTTTTACAAATTTGTGTTGCCAACAGACTCTTACAGTTTGAGCAACTATTTCCTAATCGAATTGCCATGATAAATAGTTTAAGAGATTATAGTAAAGATACTAACCTAAACAATTAGAAACAATATAAATAACTGAAATACAATTATATGCAAGTGTTTGGGTCAACAAAAAATCATAGAATACTTATTCGTAACAGTTAAAATCAAACTGTTATTTAGTGTCTACGGGGAGTAATTCTTCTTCCAATACTTCTTTTTTCTCTAGTATGATAGGAAAAATTGTGGGCACCAAAGCTTTAACTGGTTCATAAAGCATTGATTCTTCAATTGTTTCTTCATCTGTAAATGGTAGTGTTTTGTTCATACTATCAAAAATAATAAGTACAACACTTAATATCACAGCTATTTTTAAAGTGCCAAAAACCGCTCCCAATACTTTGTTGATTAAGCCCAAAGCGGCAAAATCTGCCAACTTGGTCAAAGCTTTTCCAGCTAAAGCAATCACCATAACGATAACAATAAATGTAATAGCAAAAGCAGTAATATTAACCGTTTTCTCATTCCAATCAACCTTTGCCATTAAAAAATCGGCCGCAAAATTGCTAAAATGTATTGCCCCATAAACTCCAGCAACCAAAGCCAGAAGGGATGCTACTTCAACAAAAAACCCCTTAATAAACCCTCTAATCAAGCCAAAAAGGAGTAAAGCCAATAAAATGATATCTAAAATGGTCATATCAAATAAGATTTAAACAAATATAAAATAATAGTCACACTTAGGTTTATTAACTTTGCCACTTTAAATTTATTATGTCTAGAGACGAACAATTAAAACAACGATGGGAACTAGTAGTCGAAAAACTATCTGCACAATTTGCTGACGGAGAACGACTTGATTTAGATGCTATTATCTATCTAATTGGTGTGCAAGAGCTAGGACAACTGCACAAAAACTTTAAAAAAGACCATAAAATAGACTTAATGCACATTGCCATTTGCAAGGTACTGTTACCCTATGGTTATTATGAATTTGATTATGTTGATGAAGACGGATGGCCACATTATAAGGTATTGGAAGAGCTACCACATTTAAAAGCCGGCGAGCAAAGTGTATTGATGAAGGAAGCCATTGTAAACTATTTTCTTGAAACCCAATTTATAGAATAGAATTATTAAATTTGCATTCATTTTGGATTTGATACCATGATAGAAAAGATTAAAGAACTTATTGCCGAGGCCGAAGGATTTACAGCACAGTCTAAAGAAGAGATTGAGGCATTCCGTATAAAGTATTTAGGGAAGAAAGGACTGCTTAATGATTATTTTAAGGAATTTAAAAATGTAGCGAATGATCAGAAAAAGGAATTTGGTCAGGTTATTAATGCCCTTAAAAAAACTGCTGAAGATAAAGTAATAACGCTTAAAGAAGAATTAGAAGGCAAAGAAGAGGTCAAAGGAATTTATGGAGATCTTTCTCGACCAGGTGAACCAATTGAAATTGGTGCACGTCACCCAATCTCAATTGTAAAAAATAGAATAACCAATATCTTTTCCAGAATTGGATTTAATGTAAGTGAAGGGCCAGAAATTGAAGACGATTGGCATAATTTCACAGCTTTAAACCTACCCGAATATCACCCTGCTCGGGATATGCAGGACACTTTTTTTATACAAACGAATCCCGATATCTTGTTGCGTACCCATACCAGTTCTGTGCAGGTGCGCTATATGGAAAATAACAAGCCTCCAATCAGAACTATTTCTCCAGGGCGCGTGTATCGTAATGAAGCGATTTCGGCACGATCACACTGCTTTTTTCATCAGGTAGAAGGACTTTATATTGATAAGGGTGTAAGTTTTGCCGATCTAAAACAAACCTTGCAATACTATACCACCGAAATGTTCGGAAAATCTAAAATACGGTTACGACCATCGTACTTTCCTTTTACGGAGCCTAGTGCAGAAGTAGATGTGTATTGGGGACTTGAAACCGAAACCGATTACAAAATGACCAAAGGCACAGGTTGGTTAGAAATTATGGGTTGTGGTATGGTAGACCCTAATGTTTTGGAAAACTGTGGTATCGACTCTAAAGAATACTCTGGCTTTGCTTTTGGTATGGGTATTGACCGCCAAGCTTTGTTATTGCACCAAATTAGCGATATCAGATTGTTAAGTGAAAATGATGTTCGCTTTTTGGAGCAGTTTAAGAACGTGCTTTAAAGTTGACTATTCCTTCAAAGTTTCTTCAAACAACTTAAAGATACGGCGATATTCGTCAGACCAGCTTGAAGCCTCGACAAATCCATGATCTTCCAATGGAAATACAGAAAGCTCCCAATTTTCCTTTTTAAGTTCAATTAAACGTTGTGATAAACGCACAACATCTTGAAAATGGACATTGCGATCGATCATGCCATGAAGCATTAGTAAATGGCCCTTTAAACCTTCGGCAAAATAAATTGGAGAACTACGTTGATAAGCTTTTGGGTCTTCAACAGGCGTGTTTAAAATATTGGCAGTGTAACCATGGTTATAATGCGCCCAGTCTGTTACGGAACGTAACGCTGCTCCACTTTTAAAAGTATCTGGTGAGGTAAACAGGGCCATCAAGGTGATAAATCCACCGTAGGAGCCACCATAAATACCCATTCGGTTTTTATCAACGCCTTGTTGTTCAACCAAATATTTCGCTCCATCAATCTGATCATCTAAATCTTTGCCTCCCATGTGGCGATAAATAGCTGTACGCCAGTCGCGGCCGTAACCTTCACTTGCTCTAAAATCAATGGCTAGAACCGTGTAACCCTTATCAGCCAGAAAATTATGGAACATATACTCGCGGTAATAGGATGGCCACCAGTAATGTACATTTTGGGTGTAACCTGCGCCATGCACGAAAATAACTGCAGCCCCGTTTTTATTGTCCGCTTTAGGCTTATATAGAGTTGCAGGAACTTTTACTCCATCTCTAGCCGTGAAATAAACGATTTCGGAATCCATCCAGTAATAAGATTCAAAAGTATTGTTAGTTGATTTGGTGAGTTGAACCATTTCGGCACCAGGCTTATTGGGCATTACATACAACTCCCAAGGCTTATTGGTATATGAATAACGAATGGCTAATTGTTTTTCATCTGGTGAAACTTTGACCTCGTGACCGCCTTTTTTCGAAGTGATTTGCTTCATTTCGCCACCTGAAACCGGTAAATGGTAAAAATGGTGTTCGTGCGGACTTACCTTGTTACTAGTGACAAAAAATGTTTTATGGTCTTTGGACAGAGTCACATCCAGAATTTCAAAATTACCTTGTGTGAGGGCTTTTATCTTTCCAGTAGACACGTTAGCCGTATAAAGATGGGCATATCCTGTTTTTTCTGATTTAAACCATATAGTTTCATTATCAATCCATCCAATAACACCGTTTGAAAACCAACCAACACCAGGGCCTCCAATCCAAGCATCGTCATGCTGATGATCTAGTTGCTTTAGGTCGCCATTAGATAAGTCTACTAACATAATCCAGCGGTCTTTGTAATCGCTTGAAGTAATATTAACGACGGCTTTTCCATCACCTGAGAACACAGGATTACTAATAGTAACGCTTCTAGGGCTATCATAGGTGTCCTTGTATTCTGAAGGATTTTCGGCATATTCTTTAAGATATTTTGGTTTGTTAAAAATGCCTTCAATAGAATCTGTTTTAATTTGATAAGTTTTGCCAGTATTCAAATCTAAAATCCAAGACTCAAATGTATATTGAGGACTTCCAACTTTAGCACGTGTATTTAGATCGGTTGTGTAACCACTTTGGGTGACATAATCAGGGACAATCGTATTTTTATCGTTTGGAGCAGTATATAAGCGATAGATCACGAAGTTCAGGTCTGGAGTTATGGCAGCACTACCCAGGCGCTTGTCTCCTGTGTAAGTGGTTTCAAGGGGATCAAATTGTGTTTGCTCTCGCCTGTAAGCTTGTGCATCGTTTTCATTTTTACGCTTTGTTAAGATATCAAAATGCTTTAATTGATCAGCTTCCAGCCATTGATCCTGCTCACTTAATTTAGGATCTTTTTTCTCTCGCCCATTTTTAAAGTTGGTTAATTGAGTCGTACTTCCAGTGGCGATATCCCATTTAAAAAAGTTATCGTCCATCTCATAAATAATTGATTTTTGATCTCCAGAAAATTGAGGGTTTGATTCCCTACTGGTTGTATTTGTAATGCGTTGTGTTGAATAATCACTGGTATTAATCAAAAAGAGATCACCACCTTTAGCATAAACCTTCCATTTAAAATCTTTTGAATAATTACCGTCACTTGGCCTATTTTTAAGCTCTTCGAATGATAATTTGTTGATCTGTTTAGATTTGATATCTACACTATAGGTTGAACGAATAGTGTCTTGGTCAGGGTTCCAACTGAAATAAATAGTTTTGCTATCGTCAGACCAATCAATATTGGTTGGTAAATAGCCTACAAAGTCCTCGCCCTTCATTATTTCATCTATGGTAAGTGAAGATTGATTTTGTGCATTAAAATTGCTAAATATTGAAGTTGAAAGGAATATGATGAAGATAAATTGTTTCATTTTGACTAGGTGATGCTTATTATAATGAATTATTTTTGTGACTAATTTAAAGTATTTAAGTGTAAGCAAGAAACGAGATGAAAAAAGATATTCAAATTCCTAAAGTTAGTAATGTTTATATAGCAGTAGTGCTCGAATTTAATGCTACTTATAACTCAAATGATTGGAATGCTTACATTATTAACAATAAAGATGTTGATCTGGAAACCGTGCTGATTGTTTCAAAAGGGTACAGTGAATCTAAAGAAACACCGTTAATGCGGCATACCATTAAAATGCTACCTGCCCGAAGTTATGCAAAGATCGAATACCTCCAAGATGAAGTGCTTCAGCTCAATAATGAGTTTAAAATCACCTTTTTTGAAGGGAACCAAATGTTTGATAAAACCTATGTGTTTAGAAAGAATACAATCAACACCAAGGCTTTACAAACCATACCTTTAATGAAAGAAAAGGGTGTTTTGGTAAAGTGAGTTAATCCAATTTTTCAGTTAATTTTTGGAACACCTTTTTTGGATTTTTCCCTTCATAAAGAATATCATAAACGGCATTGATAATAGGAAGTTTTGTTTTTTTCTTGTTTTGTTGATTCAACATATGCGCACTTTTTGTAGCGTAGTAGCCTTCAGCAACCATGCTCATCTCCATTTGGGCCGATTTTACCGTATATCCTTTCCCAATCATATTACCGAACATTCTGTTTCTTGAAAACACCGAATATCCCGTAACCAATAAGTCGCCTAAATATGCTGAATTGTTGATGTTACGTTTCATTTTGTGCATTTTTTTAATAAAGCGCTTCATTTCTCTAATGGCATTGCTCATCAGTACACTCTGAAAATTATCGCCATAACCTAAACCATGCGCAATGCCCGCTGCAATAGCATAAATGTTTTTAAGCATTACGGCATATTCAGTTCCAATAATATCATCACTGATTTTGGTTTTGATATATTCTGAAGACAAATTTTTTGCAATAGCTCTAGCTTTTACAGGGTCTGCGCATGAAATGGTTAAATACGATAATCGCTCGAGAGCGACTTCTTCAGCATGGCAAGGGCCAGCTATTACAGCTATATTTTCAAAAGGAACCTTATAGATATCGTGAAAATGTTCACCAAGTAATTTGCCAGATTCGGGCAAGATGCCCTTTACTGCCGAAACTATTATTTTATCAGAAATGTCAACGGAAATTTTTTCTAATTCGCCATGAATAAACGCTGAAGGGATTGCAAAAATCAAGACATCTGCATAAGCAACCGTCTCGTTAATGTCGTTGCTCAATTTTAATTGTTCCAAATGAAACTCTACTGAACTTAAATAATTGGGATTGTGTTGCTCTTTTAAAAGATGTTCTTTAGTGTAGATGCTCCGCATATACCAGCCTACTTCATCTAAATTTTCACATAGCATTTTTACAATTGCCGTTGCCCAACTTCCAGCGCCAAAAACAGCATATTTTAAGGGTTTGTCCATAATATGTATTCAATTAAAGACTTCAAAAGTACACAAAATCTTACTCTTTTATGGAGGATTGGGAATGATGGGTTCAAATTTTTGGCACGTGTTTTGAAAAGCTATTACCACGAACCCTTAAAAACGATGGATTATGAAGATTATAAAATTACTTTCAGGATTTGCTTTAGTAGCAACACTTTTAACCTCATGTTATTCCGAAGTTATTATTGATGACCCAATAGACCCAGTACCTTCAATTTCTTTGAATCAACTTTTAAATTCGTATGAATTATGGTATGTTGATATCAATCAAACTGTTGGCCATGGTGAAACCCCATTCTTGCAAATTGCCTTTACGCTTTCGTTTAGAAGCGGGACGCTTTATGCCAACAATAATCTTGTTGGATTTGGCAGCCAAGGCAACGGTTTTGGAATTCCAGTAGGAGACTATAATACGAGCAATATGATTTTGGATGTGTATCATGATATTGATGGCTATCAAAGTTTTGATGTGTATCAAATCAACAACAACACAATTGAGCTATACAACCCATTTAATGATACGTCATATTTCCTGAAAGGATACCAACGCAGTAATTTTGATTATGACTTTGTATTCTATGATAATATTCATTATTTTTTGCAAGAATATGAAGCTTGGGAAAAAACTTACACAAGCCAAATGGGAGCTATAAATGAGTTTGACAACGAAAATTATCTTCAGTTTTTGGCCGGTGGAAACGATTCAGAATTTAGAAGTTCACAAGATGTTAATGTCTATGATCCAAACAATATTTATTGGGATTATACAGGTATTTATGGTGTTGGAGATGTCACAAATAATATGTATCTTAAAACATTAACTTTAGATTATGATTTTTTTGACAATGAATTCTTTGAATTGAGCGTTATTAATGATGCAACCATAGAATTGTTCCACCCAAATTCTGGAACAACATATGAGTTTAAAGGTAGAGGATACATACAATTTATGAGAACTTCTGGAGATGCTTCCAAGACTTCTAAAACTAACGGAGAGCTTAAAAAGCGTAAACAGAAAACTGAAAAGACAGATAACCCTAGAGATAACAATAGAAACTAGATTTGGTTGGTTAACTAGTTTCTAAAACGCCCGGCTAATTTAGCTGGGCGTTTCTTATTTAAAAAGGAATTGATTTTTATTGTTTTAGAGCCAAAGTCAAGGCTTCTAAATCATAAGGTTTTGCAATAATAGTTTTGTTTTTATCTAACAGCATGTAAGTTGGTGTGGCATTAACATTATATGCTTTAACGATAGTATTATTCCATTTTTCTAATCCAAGAACATGTATAAAATCAGGATAGTTTTTAATTTCCTTTTGCCAATTTTCAGACTCATCTTCTAAACCAATAGCAATTACTTGCGTGTTTTTAGGTACTAATGCTCTAACTTTTGGAAGTTCGTCTAAACAATGACTACAACTACTACTCCAAAAAATAATGAGGTACTGTTGTGCGGTATTGAGATTATACAATGTTGTTGTTCCTTCGTTATTTAAATCAGGGATTTTAAAATCTTGTGGTTTATTTCCAATGGAATTATTTTTGTAAGATTCCAGCACTTCCACAAGTTGTTCATATTTCATTTGTTTGGCCAAATCAAAAAGATAGTTATTAGTTATATAATTGGCCATGGTTTCATTTTCAAGTTCAGTAAAACGTTGCCAAACCATTTGCAACAGGGTTATTTTAACGCTGCCATGAGATTTTTCCATAGCTCGAACAAGAGTATCTATATCTTTTTTATAACCGTCGTTGTTTGCTGATAGTGTCATGCCAAATACATAGGCCATAACCCTGTCAGCCAAGAAATCGGAACTTTGCAACAACGAATTGCTAAAATCAACGTTGTCAAAATAGGTCTTCTTTAAATGTGTTGAATAGGTAGAAATGTCTTCATATCCTTCAGGGATATACGGTTTATTTGCTCTGATAAACGTTGAAGCCATTGTGCCCATGGACGCCTTTTCATAAGCCTCTTGGGTTTCTTTTAATGTTTTAAAAATATCTTTAAAGGCATTTTCGTCTGCACTATCCTTGCTGTAAAAATTACCAATTGCCGTATTGACCAAAGCCATGCTTTTTGTGTACGATGACCATAATTTATTTTCATTTGATTCTGTGAACTCTAAACCTTTTTCTGTGTCGAAAGTTAACGCAATGTTTTCTTTTCCGTTATAAATAAAGTTAAAGTTATAGTCTTCAGGAGGCAAGGCATAAACCAATTTATACATACCAGGGATTACGGTGGCATCCAGCGTTATTGAAAAACTACCATCAGATTTGACTTCACCCTTATTCATATAATTTGTGCCATTTGGGGTGGCCTGATAGAGCAAAACATAAGTATAATCACTTGCTGGCGAAAACACCCCAGAAATTTGATGCTGACCAAATATAACTGCCGGTAAGAGCAATATAAAACACAGTATGTTTTTCATATGTAAAAATTTATGAATTTATTCTACAATTGGGGTTAAAACAGTTAAGGCTTGTTTTACGGATTTAATATGCTCAAAGGTAAGCAATAAACGTAATCCGTTTCGTGTTTGCTTTTCTTTCATTTTGCAGGTACTAGGATTTTTTTGTACAAATTGTAATACTTTAGTGAATCCTTGGCTTTGGTAAAAAGGGCTTTGCTGATCTGTTATGAAATAACCAATTAATTTGCCGTGCTTCATAACGACCTTTTCAAAACCAACTTTAGATCCAATCCATTTAATTCGAACGCTATTTAATAAATCGATAACTTGTTTGGGCAATTCTCCAAATCGATCCCTAATGCCGGCTTCAAACTTTTGAAGTTCTTCTTCTGTTTTAATGTTGTTAAGTTGTGTGTAGAGATTTAAGCGTTCGGTAATGTTATTGACGTAATCATCAGGAAACAATAATTCAAAATCACTGTCGATGATAATTTCTTTTACATAGGTCTTGTCTTTTCTGTCATCATGGTACAGATCTTTAAACTCGTTCTCTTTGAGTTCTTCAATGGCTTCATTAAGTATTTTTTGATAGGTGTCAAAACCAATTTCGTTGATAAACCCACTTTGTTCACCACCTAGTAAATCTCCAGCTCCACGAATTTCCAAATCTTTCATAGCAATATTAAAGCCACTGCCCAATTCGGTAAATTGTTCAAGTGCTGTTATACGTTTACGGGCATCATTGGTCATGGCAGAATATTCTGGAGTAATGAAATAGCAGAACGCTTTTTTATTGCTTCGTCCAACCCGACCTCGCATTTGGTGTAAATCACTCAACCCAAAATTATTAGCATTGTTGATAAAAATGGTATTGGCATTAGGAACGTCCAAGCCACTTTCAACAATCGTTGTACTTACCAAAACATCAAATTCACCATTCATAAAGGCCAACATCAAATGTTCCAGTTTTTTACCATCAAGTTGGCCATGACCGATTCCAATTTTTGCATCCGGAACCAGGCGCTGGATAAGTCCAGCAACTTCTTTTATGTTTTCAATACGATTATGGATGAAGAAAATTTGTCCACCACGTTGAATTTCATAGGAGATCGCATCACGAATAGTCTCTTCACTAAACCGAATCACATGACTTTCTATTGGATAGCGGTTAGGTGGCGGCGTTGTAATTACCGAAAGATCACGGGCAGCCATTAAACTAAACTGAAGCGTTCTTGGTATGGGTGTAGCAGTAAGCGTTAATACATCTACATTTTCTTTTAGTGTTTTAAGCTTTTCTTTTACGGCAACACCAAACTTTTGCTCTTCATCTACAATGAGCAACCCTAAATCTTTAAATTTTACATTTTTATTAACTAGTTGATGCGTACCAATTAGGATATCTACTTTGCCAGTTTCAAGACCTTCCAAAGTTTCCCGTTTTTCTTTTGCAGTTCTAAATCGATTGACATAATCAACAGTTACTGGAAAATCTTTTAAACGCTCTGTAAAGGTTCTGAAATGCTGATACGCAAGTATGGTTGTTGGTACTAAAACGGCAACTTGCTTACTGTTATCGACTGCTTTAAAGGCTGCCCTGATAGCAACTTCGGTTTTACCAAAACCTACGTCACCACAAACCAAACGATCCATGGGACGGTCACTTTCCATATCGGCTTTAATATCTGCGGTTGCTGTGGTTTGGTCGGGAGTATCCTCGTAAATAAAAGAAGCTTCAAGTTCATGCTGCATATAGCTGTCAGGATGGTATTGATGGCCCTTTTCTAGTTTGCGTTTAGCATATACCTGAATAAGATTAAAGGCAATTTCCTTGACTTTAGATTTTGTTTTCTGCTTTAGATTTTTCCAAGCTGCACTACCTAATTTATAGATTTTTGGAGGCTTACCATCTTTTCCGTTAAACTTGGTGATCTTATGTAGTGAATGGATGCTTAAATAAAGTACATCTCGTTCACCGTAAATAAGCTTGATGGCTTCTTGTTTTTTGCCTTCGACGTCAATTTTTTGAAGCCCACCAAATTTACCGATACCATGATCAATATGGGTAACATAATCGCCAATTTCTAAATTGGTGAGTTCTTTTAGGGTGATCGCCTGTTTTTTGGCATAACCATTTTTAATATGGAATTTGTGATAGCGCTCAAACAATTGATGATCAGTATAGCAGGCAATTTTATGATCGTGGTCAATAAAGCCTTGGTATAAAGACAGTACTAAGGTTTTATAATGGACATCCTGTTCTAAATTTCGACTTCGTTCTGCACTTGCATCTTCAAAAATGTCATGAAAACGTTTGGCTTGTTGTTCGCTAGCACAGGCAATATAGTTCGTGTATCCGTTGTCAAAATTGACATCTAAATCATCCATTAGCAAATTAAATTGCTTGTTGAATGAGGGTTGAGGAACGGTATTGAAGTTTATAATGTGTTCGACAGTTGCACTGTTAGTAAAATAAGAATGAGTACCACATTCAACTACCATAAAATCCAATAACTGCCGTTTTAGTAATTCTGAATTACAGAATAGTTCTTCTGGAGTAGCATGGCTCAATTCTGAAGATAGGGATGAAAAGGTGTCTTTTGCTTTTTCAAAAAAATCATCGATCCTAGCGAATAGCAGTTCAGTATTTTTAGTAAATACCACTGTTTTTGAAGCCATATAGTCCAAAAAACTCTGTCTTTTTTCTTGAAGAAATTTATTGGCAACATTTGGAATGATTTGAATTTTCTTGACTTTATCAGTTGAAAGTTGAGTTTCAACATCAAAGGTCCTAATACTATCTATTTCATCTCCAAAAAACTCAATCCTATAGGGCTCATCATGCGAAAAGGAGAAGACATCTACAATGCCACCACGAACTGAAAATTCACCAGGTTCAGTTACAAAATCGACCCTTTTAAATTTATACTCGAAGAGGACTTCATTGACAAAATCAATTGATAATTGATCGCCCAAAGCAACTTTTAAGGTGTTTTTTTCTAATTCTTTTCGAGTAACAACCTTTTCAAAAAGAGCATCGGGATAGGTCACAATAATGGCCGGTTTTTTTCTCGAATTGATTCTGTTTAAAACTTCGGCACGTAACAATACATTGGCATTGTCCGTTTCTTCAATTTGATAGGGACGCCTGTAACTTCCAGGGTAAAACAATACATCATTTGGGTTGAGTAAAACTTCGAGATCATTAAGATAAAAAGCGGCCTCTTCTTTATCATTAAATATTAGTACAAATGGTTTTTCAGCCTTTTTGAAAGCCTCAACTAACACAAACGACAAAGAAGACCCTACAAGACCTTTTAAATGTAGTTTTGAGCGTTGTGTAGACGTGCCTGAATTTTCAAAATGGGCAATAGTATTGTACAGATTTTGCGTTTGCAAAACCTGCGCATACCTTTGCGAGAGATGTAATTTACTCAAGTCAACATAATTTGTGCAAATATAAAATTTTGTTGAGGAGTTTATTGATAAAAACTATTATTAAAATTATATTTGCTGCATAATAAAAAAGAAAATATATGTCATTTTTAGATTTATTTGATAGTGGCTTTAAGAAAAGAAATGAGGATCACTTTGCTGCTATTGTAAGAGTGGCAATGGATGATGGAATTATTTCTAATGAAGAGAAGGAGTTTATTGATCGCTTGGCTAGAAATTTAGAGATAAGTGATGCGGAATACAAGCAAATTTTAAAAGACTATCAATCACACCCTATAAATCCGCCAACCTCATATGATAGAAGGCTAGAGCGGCTTTATGATTTGGCTCGAATGGTTTATGTAGATCATATAAAAGGGGATCATGAAGAAATTATTTTAAGAAAGATTGCTATTGGACTCGGATTCTCACATGAGAATGTTAAGTATATTATTGATAAAGCTTTAACTCTAGTAGGTAACGGAGTAGATCTCGAAACCTTTATGGAAGAAATGAAAAATATGAACAGGTAATAATCTGTTTACAATGTAAAGAAGTGAACTCAAAAGGTTCACTTTTTTTATGACATAGAATTGCGCATAAATTCCTCAACCTTCTCAACCATGTTTTTACTACCGCAAAAAAATGGAGCACGTTCATGTAGCGAAGTAGGCTGAATATCTAAAATTCTACCAAAGCCATCACTAGCCTTGCCATATGCTTGTTCTGCAATAAAGGCCATAGGGTTACATTCATAAAGCAATCTTAATTTTCCGTTCGAGTCCTTGGAGCTTTTTGGATACATAAAAATACCACCCTTGATCATGTTCCTGTGAATATCTGAAACCATAGAGCCAATATATCGGCTTGTGTACGGTCTATCACCTTCTTCCATCTGGCAATATTTAATATAATTTTTTACGCCTTGAGGAAAGTGGCTATAATTGCCTTCATTTACCGAATATATTTTGCCGTCTTCTGGAAATCTCATGTTGGGGTGTGATAAATAAAATGTTCCAATAGCTGGGTTAAGGGTAAAACCATTAACACCTGCACCAGTAGTATAGACCAACATGGTCGAAGTCCCGTAGATGACATATCCTGCTGCGACTTGTTGATTGCCCGGTTGTAAAAAATCTTCAAGTGTAACAGCGGTACCAACGGGCGTTACACGTCTGTAGATTGAAAAAATGGTACCAACAGAAACATTGACATCAATATTTGACGACCCGTCTAAAGGATCGATCAACACCACATATTTATTTTGATGATTCTCGTCTTGGCTGTTTATGGCAATAAAGTCATCTTCTTCTTCACTGGCGATACCACAAACTATATTTCGGTTGATTAGGGTTTGAATGAATTTTTTATTGGCATACACATCCAATTTTTGCTGATTTTCCCCTTGAACATTAACCTCACCTGCCGCTCCAATAATGTCTACCAAACCAGCTTTATTGACATCATGATTAACCACTTTGGCGGCCAAACGTATAGAATTGATTAACCTTGAAAGTTCACCCGAAGTGTATTTAAATGAGGATTGGTTTTCTATTATGAATTCACCTAAAGTCTGATTTGTATGAGACATGTTACGTTTAAAGTTTGTTTGTGCAAATATCTTATTTTTTTGACCAACTACAACGTTTTCGTAGAAGATTAATTTAACTTAATAATCAAGTTTAGGTTATATTTGCACCAAATTTTTCAATAATGACATTCTCTATACGAAAAGCTCTTAAAACAGATATGCCTCAAGTACTTGGCCTTATTAAGGAATTAGCAGTTTTTGAAAAAGAACCAGATGCTGTAGAAGTCACCGAAACTGATTTGCTTGAAAAGGGATTTGGAGCTTATCCAGCATTTCAATGTTTTGTTGCTGAAGTAAATGATAACGTTGAAGGAATTGCTTTGGTCTACAAGCGTTTTTCAACCTGGAAAGGTGAAGTATTGCATTTAGAAGATTTGATTGTAAGTCAGAACATGAGGGGTAAAGGTCTTGGTGAAGCCCTTTTGAATGAAGTAGTGACTTATGGAAACCAATTGGGAGTAAAACGTATAAGCTGGGAGGTGCTCGATTGGAATGAGCCAGCAATAAAATTTTACGAAAATAAAGGAGCTAATGTCATGCGCGACTGGAATGTTGTACAGTTGGATGAGCAAGGCATAAAAAATTATTTATCAAAATTATAATATGAGAGTATTTAAATTTGGAGGGGCATCGGTTAAAGATGCCGATGGGGTGAAAAATATGGCAAAAGTATTGCAGACTGTTGGTTATGACAATACCCTTATCGTGGTTTCTGCCATGGGAAAAACCACAAATGCTCTGGAAGGGGTTATTCATAATTACTTCAATAAAAAGGAAGAATTGCAAAGCTCACTTCAAGAGGTAAAAAAGTATCATAACGCTATATTGCTCGATCTTTTCGAAAACGAACAACATGCCGTTTTCAAAAAAGTGGCCAACTTGTTTGATGAGTTGAAGGGGTTTTATGATCGTAATAAATCTCCTGATTATAATTTTGTGTACGACCAAACCATTGGTTATGGTGAGTTGGTTTCAACCGTTATTATTAGTGAATATTTAAATCAAATCGGACTAAAAAACAATTGGATTGACGTTCGTGAAATGATTAAAACCGATAATTACTACAGAAGAGCAAATATAAATTGGGAAGAAACCCAAACCCAAATCACTTCAAAATTTGATAAAAAGAGCTTAAATGTAACACAGGGATTTTTAGGGAGCGACGCCAATAATTTCACCACGACTTTAGGAAGGGAAGGAAGTGATTACACTGCAGCAATTTTTGCCTATTGTATTAATGCCGAAAGCGTGACCATTTGGAAGGATGTTCCAGGGGTATTAAATGCCGATCCTCGGTATTTTGAAAATGCACAATTGCTAAATAAAATTTCATATAGAGAAGCTATAGAGTTGGCATTTTACGGGGCTTCTGTTATTCACCCCAAAACCCTACAGCCATTACAGGGCAAAGAAATTCCGCTGTATGTTAAGTCGTTTTTAAAGCCAGAAAACCCGGGTACAATGGTTGGCAGAGGAATTGGTTTAGAACCCGATGTGCCTTGTTTTATTGTTAAGAAAAATCAGGTGATGATTTCATTGTCATCCTTGGATTTTTCATACATCGTAGAAGAGAACATAAGCGAGATTTTTAATTTACTTCATCAGTATAAAATGAAGGTAGATGTTATTCAAAATTCAGCGATTAGTTTTTCGGTTTGTGTAGATAACATATATAATAATCTCGAAAAATTGCTTCAACATTTGAAAGCAAAGTTCAAGGTCGATTATCAGGAAGACGTGTCGCTTTATACGATAAGGCATTTCAATGAGGAAGCCATTAAACAATTAGAAGCAGGTAAAACAATTTTGCTGAAGCAGGTAACGCAAGGGACGGTACAAATAGTAACTAAATAAACAATTTAGTACATTTACACCTATGACCCAACAGCAGGATACAGGATTAGTAACGGCCAAAGAAGTCGCAAAAGCCATACAATTAGATAAGTACGGTGTTTTTGGAACCTTTTTTGGATGGCTATTGATGAAATTACTGAAGATATCCACCCTCAATAAAATTTACAAACGCAATAAACATCTTGAAGAGTTAGAGTTTTTAAACGGAATTTTGGATGATTTTAAAATAAAATTTGAAATTCCAGAAGAAGACTTAAAACGTTTGCCAAAAGATGGTGCCTATATTACGGTTTCCAATCATCCTCTAGGGGGAATAGATGGCATTTTACTCTTAAAGTTGATGTTAGAACAGCGAAAGGATTTTAAGATCATCGCTAACTTTTTGTTGCACCGTATTGAGCCCTTGAAACCTTTTATTATGCCTGTAAATCCTTTTGAAGACCGAAAGGATGCAAAATCAAGTATAGCAGGTTTTAAAAATTCAATTCTTCATTTAAAAGAAGGGCATCCACTCGGCATCTTCCCTGCGGGAGAAGTTTCAACCTATAAAGATGGCAAATTGGTAATAGATAAACCATGGGAAGAGGCGGCTATGAAGTTGGTGCAAAAGGCAGAAGTGCCAGTGGTTCCTATTTATTTTCATGCCAAGAACAGCAAGTTATTTTACAAACTTTCTAGGATAAGTGACACGTTTAGAACAGCCAAATTACCTTCCGAACTGTTAACCCAAAAACACCGAACCATCAAGGTTAGGATAGGGCGACCCATTTCTGTCAATGATCAAAAAGAACATACAACGCTAGATGAGTTTTCAGAGTTTATAAGGAAAAAAACCTATATGCTATCTAATTCATTTGATGGTAAAGGCAGGTTTTTAGATAACATTCAATCCACGCTAAAAGTTCCTAAACCTCCAAAACGTATTGTGACACCAGTAAACTCTGAAGCCATGTGCAAGGAAGTTGAAGCCTTGCGCCAAGGAGATCACAGGCTGCTCATGAGTAAAAACTATGAGGTGTTTTTAACGGAAGCTAAACATGTTCCAAATATTTTACGCGAAATAGGGAGATTACGTGAAATCACCTTTAGGGAAATAGGAGAAGGAACCAACGAAGCCATCGATTTGGATCAATTTGATACCTATTACCATCACATGTTTTTGTGGGACAATGACACCAACCAAATAGCCGGTGCTTATAGAATGGGTCTGGGATCGAAAATTTTTGCAGCTTATGGAATCAATGGGTTTTATTTGCAGGATTTGTTCCGTTTTGAACCCGAACTCTATAAAATGATGAGCGAATCCATCGAAATGGGCCGTGCCTTCATTATTAGTGAGTACCAACAAAAACCTATGCCTTTGTTTTTACTTTGGAAAGGCATAGTGCATACCACATTACGTTTTCCAGAGCATAAATATTTGATCGGCGGCGTGAGTATCAGCAATCAGTTTACCAACTTTTCAAAATCGCTGATGATCGAGTTTATGAAATCACATTACTACGATCCCTATGTTGCACAATACGTCCACCCCAAAAAGGAATTTAAGGTTAAATTAAAAGATGCCGATAAAGATTTTGTCTTTGATGAAACCGAAGCCGATCTGAATAAATTTGACCGAATCATTGATGAGGTCGAACCAGGAAGTTTGCGTTTACCAGTGCTTATTAAAAAGTATATTAAGCAAAACGCAAAAGTTGTGGCCTTTAATGTGGATCCTTTGTTCAATAATGCAGTTGATGGCTTAATGTATATTCGTATTGCCGATCTACCTGAAAGCACTGTGCGTCCCGTTATGGAAGAATTTCAAGCCGAATTAGAACGCAAGTTTTCTAATAATGAGGAGAATTCTGAAGCTTAAATTTGCGATACGAAGTCTTTAAAATAAGCTTTTATCTCATTTCTGGCCTTTAAAAAAGCAGAATGTTTTTCGTCTTCAGTACCCACCAATTTGGAAGGGTCAAAAAAGTTATGATGTAACCTTACGGCACTTTTACTAGGAATAAACGGGCAGTTCTCGTTGGCATGGTCACAAACGGTAATAATATAATCAAAATCAACATCAGCATATTCATCGACATGGTTCGAAGTGTGACCTGAAATGTCGATTCCATCTTCTTTCATGATAGCGACCGCACCAGGATTTAAACCATGAGTTTCAATTCCAGCACTGTAAATGGCGGCTTTGCCTTTGGTAAATTGATTTAAATAACCATGGGCCATTTGGCTTCTGCAAGAGTTTCCGGTACAAAGTACAAGTATATTTTTCATATGAATATTGATTAAATTGTATGTGAGTTAAATTATGGTATTCAATTAGTGAGATGGCTAAATTAATTTACTTCTTCGTTCTAAAAAATGATTGTCGTACCATTTGCCATTGAGCATCCCTATTTTCTCTCTTACACCAACACTTCTGAAGCCACATTTTTTATGCAAATTTATACTAGCCAAATTTTCAGAAAAAATGCTTGCTTGCAAAGTCCAGTAACCCTGTGTTTCACTTTCAGTTATTAAACGTTTTAAAAGGATTTCTCCAAAACCTTTACCTCTATAGAGTTCTGAAACATAAACGCTAACTTCGGCGACGCCTTTATAGACCTTTCGTTTTGAAACGGGGGATAGTACTGCATATCCTACAACTGTCTTTTCGGCCTCCGCGACAATACGGCAATTTTTAATATGTTTTTCATCCCAGATGTCCCAATTGGGGACTATGGTTTCAAATGTTGCTAAACCGGTAGCAATACCTTCAGCATAAATTTTTGAAACCGCAATCCAATCGGTTTTCATTACTGGTCTAACAACAATTTCCATCTGGTGAACAACAGGGTTCTACAGTTGAACCAATAGGTTGTAATACTTCAGCAACTCCACAAGCTTCTTTAGCCTTACAATCGGTTTGTTCTACACCTAATTTGATGATAAGTTGTTTACCACTAATCTCAAAATCATTAATAAATAATTGTGCGGTATGGAATGCAGTATTGCTGTATTCTATTTTGGCTTCGGCATCAAGCACATAAGGCTTCATTTTTCCAACTTTTTTTAGAATGGCCAAAGCTTTATAAACGCTCATGTATTCAGTCTTTCCTAATTCATTAGGGCTTTCCCAAAGTTGAATGATAGTTTCATTCCAGTTATCGGTTTGAGACCCACAATCAACGGAGTCAACAGTAAGGTGTTTTACTTCTGTAATGTGATAATTGGCTCTTACCAATTGTCCTGGGGCATATTCAAACACCAATGATTTGTCCTGGTGCTGCTCTAATAATTGAAATAATTCAAGTGTTTTCATAATCTTTAAAATTTAAACAAATAACCATACGATATTGATGAAACAAAATTTGGGATCAAAGCCCCAAATGAGCTGTAAAACAATAAGCGATACAGTTATGATAATTGGTTTCTTGTATTTAATAAGGTGTGCTTTCAAAATTTAACAACAGTTGGTTTGGGTAGTATTAAAAAATGAGTTTAATAGTTCTTGGAATGCTTTAAAACGGTCAATATTTAAACAATAGCAAAGGCTTTTACCTTTATAATTACCGTGAAGTAGTCCGGCATCATTAATCACTTTGAGATGTTGGGAAATGGTAGGTTGTGCCAAACCAATTTCATCCACTATATCATTACAAATACAGGCCTCCTGGTTACTAATATATTGTAATATGGCTACGCGTGCTGGATGCGCAAACACTTTGGCAATCATTGCAATATCAGTGATGTTTTGATCGTAAATATCGAGTTTTGTAGCTCCCATAAAACTAATTTTATAGGGCAAAGATACAATTAAAATGTAATATTGCAATATTACGATGATAAAATTATTTAAAAAAGCCATAAACTTCACATGTCTATGGCTTTACTTTATGTTTAGAACCAAGGCTTTTTGCCAATTTGGTAGGTATTGTAAAATTCTTCGTCAGATTTTGTGAGATATATAATCCCTTCAATTAAACCTAAAACTCCCATAACCCAGCCCGCCAAACCGCAGGTTAGAACACCTAAAATAATGGTAATAACTAAAATAATGATCCCTTCTTTATTATAGCCTAACACAAACTTATGAATACCTAGTCCGCCAAACAATATACCTAAAACACCTGCTAAAATCTTTTTATTACTTTCAGGTGCAGTACTAAAGGTTTCTTTTGCAGATTCTGAAAATTCCTTGGCCGTTTTTTTGGCTTCTTCTTTTGCGTCGCCTAACATCTCGTTAAGGTCGTCGTTTAAATTTTTATCGTCAGACATATCTATTTAATTTTAAATGCGATTAAAGATACTAAAAAATCAAAAAATTTGAATGCAATTGATTTATTATAAATAATTATCTGAACAACATAATGACCCCGTCAATGGCTGTAATAAAAAGAACAAAACGTCTGTAAATGACATTTGATATTTTTTTCACAATCCAAATTCCAAAGGCAAATCCCAATACTATAAATGGCAATAGCACGGTATTCAAAATGAGGGTTTCTTTGGAAACGGTTTTCCAAACAAAAAAATGAAAAGGTGATTTAAAGACATTGATAATGAAAAATAGTCAGGCTGATGTTCCTATAAATTCATTTTTAGGCAAACGCATGGCCAAAAAATAAATATTGGAAATTGGTCCTGCCAAATTACCAATCATGGTTGTGAAACCAGAAAAGAAACCCGCTGTTATGGCTAGTAAAGGATGAGTAGGGACTTTTGTGTTTTTTTTACTTTCGGTGTAAAACATTATTAGCACTGAAACAATAATGATTATGGCCATGATGTTCTTAAAAAGTTCAGCAGAAATATCGTTTCCCACCCAAACACCAACCAAAACGCCAATGACCATCCAAGGCATAAGTTTTTTTATGTAGTACCAATTAGCGTGCCTGTTATAATAGACTACGGCCATAATGTCTGCTGCAATTAGCATAGGAAGTAAAACTCCCGTTGATGCTTTTTCTCCAAATACGAAGGCAAGGATGATAACTAGAACAATGCCTATTCCTTTTATGCCCGATTTGGAAATTCCTAATAAAAAAACAGCGAAACCAATCGCAATCCATTGGAGTATGGATAGATGATACGATTGAAGTATTTCAATGAAAGTCAATATGTGTTAGGGTTGAATTTTAGGAAGTCAATTTACAAAAAAGCACTATCAACGGGTTCCCAAAGTTCAATTTTGTTGCCATCATTGTCTAAAATCCAGCCAAACTTTCCGTAGTCGAACACCTGCATTTCACCCAAAATGGTCACGCCTTCTTCTTTCAAGACGTTTAAAAGTTCTTCAAGATTTTCAACTCTATAGTTAAACATAAAGTCTTTTTTGGAAGGCTCATAATAGGAAGTGTCTTTTGCAAACGGACTCCATTGTGTGGAGCAATCATTCCCTTTTTTGTCTTTCCACCAGAAGGTACAGCCATAGGCATCAGTGTCAAAGCCTAAATGTTTTTTGTACCATTCCTTTGTACTGTTGGGGTCATTAGATTTAAAAAACAATCCTCCAATTCCTGTGACACGATTCTTCATAGTTATTTCTTTTTAATAGCGGTTTCATAAATAGTTATCCATTCTTCAACGGTAATTTTGGAACAAAGTTCTGCTATTAAATCATAAGGAATATCCTCAATGTGTTTAAAGCGAATACAGCTTTTGCCCATATCCAATTTGCGTTTAGAATGTTTTGGAAATTCGGAAACAAACCAATCATGCATTTCCGGTTTGGCATAAATCCCTGAATGATACAAGTTGATTGAGTTTTTCTGGGAAGCAAAGCTCATAAACGGCAAGGGTTCATTTGGCGTACAATGGTAACCATCTGGATAAATAGAGTGTGGGACATAATAACCAATCATACCATACTGAATGCCCTCTTCAAACCCTTTAGGAAGGTTGTCATTTATGGTTTTACGCATTTTTTTTAATGTACTTTGCCGTTCTTCAGGAACCTGTTCAATATAATCTTCTGGTGAACTTGCTTTGTATTGCATAATTTAAACGTGTTGATCAATTAAAATCGTGTTTCCATCTGGGTCGTTCAACACCATACTTGCTGGGCCAGTTGTAGTTTCATCGGCTTGAGTCTCAAGTTTTATGTGATTGCTCTTTAATTTTTTTTGAATCGTTCTGATGTCGTCAAATGTATCCAAAGTGTTGGCGTTTTCATCCCAACCTGGGTTAAAGGTTAAAATATTTTGCTCGAACATACCTTGAAATAATCCAACCAAAGCATTGCCGCTTTTCATTATAAGATAATTTTTATCCATATCACCAGCAAAGGTTGTAAACCCTAAATGTTCGTAGAATGTTTTTGAAACCTTAAGGTCTTTTACACTTAAACTAACAGAAAATGCACCTAAATTCATAATATTTGTTTTTTACGTTGAAGAATTAATCCAGAAATCAATGCGATTATAAAGCCAATAATAAGTACAGTGGCAAACATTAAAAATGCCATAAATCCGGAGCCGCCATAGTCTTCCATTTGCCTTGTGAGTTCAGCTTTTTTGAATTCGAGCTCATCACCTGTAAAGGTAGCCTCCATGGTTTCTATGGATCTCTCTAAATATTCTGAAGCAAAATCAGGATTAATAGTAGAGGTATAAATGTAATCAACTATACCAATCCCTAAACCTACAAATGCCGAAATAAGAACACCAATACCTACGGCTTTCCAAAAAGAGACATAACCATCATTTACTTGGTCTCTATAATGCCTTATACCAAAATACACAAATGATAGTGATGCTATCATGGTAAGGTATCCAAGCACTTCTTGAGACGAATAATTAAGCTCTTGACCAAACCAAAGCACAAACAAAAAACAAATTATTGCCGTGCAAAAGCCATAGAATCCGTATTTAATTACTGAACTTTTCATTGAAATTAATTTTAGTTTAAAACAGCAAAACTAGATGAATTGGGTAGATAGGAGCTCATACTAAAGTACCAAAATACAAGTACTTTAGTCTAAAAGTATGAATTTTATATGATTTGAAAGTCTTTGGCGATTTGAATAGCTTGAGTTCGGCGTTTTGCGTTGAGCTTTAAAAGTATATTAGATACATGGGTTTTTATAGTACTTTCAGATAAAAATAGTTTATCTGCTATTTCTTTATTGGAAAGCCCTTCAGAAATTCCTTGAAGCACCTCATATTCACGATCGGTAATTTCTAAAGCCTTAATTTTTTTATAATCGATTGCTGTGGAAGATTTTCTGTTGGTTTTTAAGCTTTTTTTGTGGATAAAAACACCTACCATAAAAAACACAATAGCTATCGTTGCAATAATAAATTGAATACTAAAATCTCCTGAAACAACAGCATAGTTGCTTAATTGAAACAGGAGTAATAACGCAAAAATAAGTAAGCTAAAAACTAGAATAGTTTTCTTCATACTCAAAATTAGCAAAATTTTGCTTTAATTTTATCGACTATGGTTTGTGCCAATTTGGCTTTGCTTTCTACAGTCCAACCTGCAACATGAGGTGTTAGTATTACGTTTTCGGCCTGAATTAAATACTGAAAAGGTTCAGGCATTTCTGAAGAAAACAAGTGTTCAAATGAGGTTTTTTCATACTCAAGTACGTCCAATCCTGCGCCAAGGATTTTTCCTGATTTTAGCGCTTTTACTAAATCATTTGTGACTACACTTTTGCCTCGAGCAGTGTTTAAAAACCAAAACGGATTTTTAAAACCATCAATAAATTGGGTATCGATCATATTCAAAGTCAATGACGTTTGTGGCGTATGTAAACTCACGATGTCAACACGTTTTTGAAAGTCTTGAAGAGAAACCTGTTTGGCATTTTCATCGCCTACATCGTCTTTTATGTCGTAGCAAAGCACGGTAACATCAAACCCGCGAAGTTTTTTAGCAAAGGCTTTTCCCATATTGCCGTAACCTATAATACCTACGGTTTTTCCATCAAGCTCCAGGCCTCTATTGGCCTCGCGCAACCATTTGCCTTGTCTTACTTCACGATCTGCTTTGTTTAGCTTATTGAACAAAGAAAGGAGCATTCCTAATGTGTGTTCCCCAACCGCATTGCGATTACCTTCTGGGGCTGCAATGAGCTCAACACCTTTTTTTGCGGCATAATCACTATCAATATTTTCCAACCCTGCGCCAACTCGACCAATGAATTTTAAATGTGTGGCAGCATCTAAAAAGGATTTGTCTATTGTAAAACGACTTCTAATAATAACACCTTCGTAATGACTAATTTTAAATTCCACTTCTTGTTTGGTTGAAGTATAATCTTCATCATTTATAAAGCCTAAATTATTTAGTTCATCGATTAAAAGGGGATGATTTGTATCGAGGTGTAGGATTTTCATGAGCCCATCTAGATATTCCCAAAGGGTAGACTTATTATTATTTGGTTGAATATTCCTCAAAAGTATAAAGAATAAGATGCTGAAACAAGTTCAGCATGACAAAGTCATATTTTTGGATAATGAGTTTGGGTTTTTGCATGTTTTATATTTCCGGTATGTGCCGTAGATAGTTTTTCAAACAGTAAGACGTGAACTTCCTCATCGTTTTTTGTTATCGGGTTATGCTCAACACCTTTTGGGACCACGATAATCTCGCCTTCATTTACAATTTCTGTTCTATCCCTAAATTGCATATACAAGGTTCCTTTTACAACTTGAAATAGTTCGTCTTCATGTTCATGGCTGTGCCAGACAAATTCGCCTTTTAATTTGGCTAAAATCACCTGCATATCATCAACTATGGCAATTTGATGTGGATGCCATTGTTTACTGAATTTTGTAAATTTTTCGTTTAGGTTTATTGGTTTCATTGACCTTTAAAATTAAATCCCTAAAATCAATTTTGCAATCCAGAAGTAGATTAAAATTCCGAAGATGTCATTACTTGTAGTGATAAATGGACCTGTTGCAATGGCTGGGTCTATTCCTCTTTTATCAAGAAACAACGGCACAAAAGTCCCTATAAGTCCTGCAACTATTATGACTGCTACTAATGAACTTGAAACGGCAAAAGCGGTATTCATATTTCCGTCAACCACCCAGACAAATAAGAATAGAAAAATGGCGAGAATGGTGCCATTTAACGCGGCTAATAACATTTCTTTAAACAAGCGATTGTTTATACTGCCTTTTAAATCGTCATTTGCTAATCCCTGAACGATTATTGCTGAAGATTGTACACCAACATTTCCGGCCATAGCCGCAATTAAAGGCGTAAAAAAGAAAAGCACTGCATATTTTTGAAAGGCGTCTTGAAAGCCTTCCATAATTAAAAAGGCGCCAACACCACCGATTAATCCCAAAAACAACCAAGGTAAACGGGCTTTGGTTAAATCGAAAATACTGTCATCGGCTTCAACATCTTGGGTAATACCTGCTGCTAATTGATAATCTTTATCGGCTTCTTCCCTAATAACATCTACGATATCATCAATTGTAATTCGTCCTAAAAGGGTTTGGTTGTCATCCACAACGGGAATAGCTTCTAGATCGTACTTTTGCATCACTTTAGCTACATCTTCCACATCATCATGAACATTTACGTAGTCTACATTAGAAATATAGATGTCAGCAATTTTATGATCACTTTTAGCCACTATTAGATCTTTTAAGGATAGACGGCCGATGAGTTTATTTTGTCTGTTAACCACATATATGGAATGTACTCTGGTCACATCTTTGGCTTGGCCTCTAATACGACGCATACATCCAGCAACGGTCCAGGTTTCATAGACTTTCACTAATTCTTTGGCCATAAGCCCTCCAGCAGAATCCTCATCATAAGCTAAAAGCTCCGTGATTTCAGCTTTATGCTCCTGATCTTCAATGTTTGAAATGACCTCTTGCTGTCGGTCTTCGGGGAGTTCGGCAATGATATCGGCGGCATCATCAGTATCAAGCTCTTCAATTTCTTCGGCAATTTCCTTTGCCGAAAGGTTACGAAGCACTTTTTCGCGAATGTCCTCATCCAACTCCATTAACACATCTGAAGTGGTTTCTGAATCTAAAAGCTTGATAATATAGATAGCCTCTTCGAGATCGAGTTCATCTAAAATCTCGGCAATATCAGCATAGTGAAACTCATTGAGCAACTTGCGCAGTTCCCTATCCTTTTGTTCTTCGATAAGCAACTCTACCTGCTCAATAAGCTCGTCAGTAAGCTCGAACTGTATGTTGTCTTTGTCTTCTATCACGCCAAGTAATTATTGATTTTCAATCTCTTGAGTAAGCTTTATAAACTCCGTAACGGCTAATTGTTCCGGACGTTTGTCAAATATAACATTTGCTTTTAAATTATCAGATAAATTGAAGGTTTTTAAACTGTTACGAAGGGTTTTGCGGCGTTGTTGAAATGCTGTTTTAACGACTTTAAAAAATAAGGCTTCATCGC
The DNA here is from genome assembly GCA_003550275.1 of Flavobacteriaceae bacterium MAR_2010_72. Classification (GTDB taxonomy): domain Bacteria; phylum Bacteroidota; class Bacteroidia; order Flavobacteriales; family Flavobacteriaceae; genus Geojedonia. The sequence goes on along the minus strand of QXCW01000002.1, from coordinate 3,180,100 downwards.
AGGGTAGCTTGTAGTTTTCTTTCCGTTTAAGTAACAATACACCTGAATCAACTTTTGGAGGCGGATTAAATACTGAAGGCGGAACGGTAAATAAGTATTCGGCATCGTAGAACGCTTGTGTTAAAACGGAAAGAATACCATAAACTTTACTCCCCTCTTTTGAACAGATGCGCTTGGCGACTTCTTTTTGGAACATTCCAGAAAATTCAGGGATTTGATCTCGAAGTTCTAATGTTTTGAAAAGAATTTGTGATGAAATATTATAGGGGAAATTACCAATAATGGCAAAGGGTTTTTGTTGAAACACGAGACTTAAATCGTACTTTAAAAAATCTTGTTCAATAATGCGATCGGCAAGGTGTAGGTAATTCGCTTTTAGATAGTCAACAGATTCAGTATCAATTTCAATGACGTGTGTAGTAATATTTTTTTTAAGTAAATATTTAGTAAGCACGCCCATTCCAGGACCAATTTCTAAAACATCATCATATCCACTTAAGGACAACGAATTGGCGATGTCTTCAGCTATGCTCTCGTCTGTTAAAAAGTGCTGTCCTAAATGTTTTTTGGCTTTTACAGACATCCTATTTTTATTTAAAGGTCACTGAATATTCATCAACAATTTGGAGCTCTGTTCTAAAAGCCAACATTTTATTTGCAAACTTTTTTAAGCCTTGGCTACGAAGTCGTTCGGCATCTTCTTTGTAATAGGCATCCAAACTAGCTCTGGACGTAGCTCGATATTGCACTGAATACGTGTGCCCCTCCATATCATCCTCGACTAAAACCTTTGTAAAGGTTGCTTTTTCAAATTTTCCAGTACCCAAAACTTCTGGGATATGTTCCTGTTTCATCCAATTTAACCATTGGTCATGAATGCTGTTTTCAATAGTAATGGTAACATTATATATAATCATTGCACTATAAATCTTTTGCAAATAACAGGAGTTCTACCTCATCTTCAAAGGGAATCACCTTTTTTTCATAAGATAAGCCTAATTTTTCTAAAAGTTTAATTGAATTTTGATTAGAAGGTAAAGTGATTGCGGTAATTCGTTTTAATTTAAATTTTTCTTTAGCAAGTTCTAGTAAGGCAACCGAAGCTTCAAAACCATAACCTTTGCCTTCATAATCTGGTAACATCGCAAAACCCAAATCAACATCATCCAACGCATCGCGTTTTATCAATCCGCAAGTTCCAATTGGTTTATTGTCTTCACTTTTTAATAGCAATTTGTAAAACCCAAACCCATAATCATTATAGCTTTTTAGATGGCCATTTTTAATACGCTCTTTGGATGCCTTTATAGTTTTGGTGTTTCGATCACCGATATATTTTATCCAATTGGGAGCGTTTACCAATTCCAGAAAGAATTTGGCGTCACGTAATGTGAATTTTGAGATGACGAGGCGTTCGGTTTCGGCTATAGGCATGATGCATTAGTTTATGGCGTCACCACGTAACATTCTGAATTTTTTACGAGCTTCAACAAAATAAATACTGTCCTGATGGTCAAATATTATTTTTTCGTAAAGCGGTTTAGCTTGTTCTGGCTCTCCCAAAACGTTGTTGTACAATTCAGCTAAAAAATAATAGGCATCATCAGCCAAAATACCATTTCTATAGTCGCTAATGATGGACAGGTAATTTGAAACTGCCTTGTCAAAGGTTTTCTGCTTTTCGAATAATTGTGCCTGCTTTAACAGGGTCTGATCTATAATGCTTTCACCTTTATGCTCGGTTAAGATTGTATCCAAAAGAGCAATGGACTCATTGGTTTTATTCTGAAAAGCTAATAAATCGGCTTTAGCATATAATTTCAAGGCGACGTGAAGTGAGTCTTCATATTTATTATCAGAAATTAAAAGCTTTAAATTTAGAGCATCATTAGCAATAAGCTGTGATGTTGACGCTTTCAGAATTTTAAGTTGAGATTCTGCCCAATCAAAATCGCATTTATAATAACTTGTTTTGGCAACTTTAAATCGCGCTTCTTGAGAAATAGTACTATTTTTTAGATTGGCTTGGATTTGGGAATAATAAATAAGCGCTTCATTAAATTTCTCCTGAAACACTAAAATATCTCCAAGCTGTAATTTAACTGTAGCCTGTTGAAAAGGAGAAAGGTTAAGTTTGAGGCTTTCTTTTAAAAATGAGCTGGCTTCTTCAGGTTGATGTAAATGAAACGCCAAAAAATTGCCATAGGCCAACTGTAGCGCTAATGTTTGTTCAAAAGTACCATATTGCTTGAACAGGTTTTGGTAAGCATTTGAAATTTCAGGCAATTGATTACTCGTGGCATTTATTGTTTTGATGTCCAACAAATATTGATGCGCCAAAAGTTGGGTTTGAATGTCCTGACTGTTTTTAAGAACATAATCGAAGATAGCGTTGGCGGTTTCGTATTCCTTTTCATTCAAGGCCGCGATTGCCAGACCAATAATGCGATCCAAACTTTCGGGTTGACGCTTATAAAGTGCTTTTTCTTGAGTGAATGACTTGTCATATTCCTTTTCCTGAACAAATAACCAGCTTAACAGGTCGTACCAATAAATATCAGGGTCAGACTGAAGTTTTTTAAGCAGTATTCTTCTTAAGATAATGTTGCTTTCATTGTCTTTATTTTCTGAAACGAAGTCGCTAAACGCACGTTTTGCAGAATTCAAATAAGTTGGTTTAGCATCAACATAATTGATATAACTCGAGAACATGCCTTCAATATCGCCCTGCTCGCCATAAATTCTGGCAAGTTGAATATTGAAATTAGAATCAGGCATAAGCTCCATTCCTCTTTTATAAACCGTAATGGCCTGTTCTAAAAGGGAGTGTTCTTCAAACTGGCGGGCAATACTAACGGTGTAAACTGGATTGGTCTCGATATTGGAAATGGCTTCGTTATAGTAATTGGATGCCACTTCAAGACTATCCTGAAGCTGATAATTATAGCCAAGTTCTACCAATAAAGGAGGAAATTTACTGGTTGAAAGTCGGTTTAAAATGATTTGTTGTGCCTCATCATAACGCTCTAGTTGCTGAAGCGTTTTGATCATTTTATTGAAAATAGTGTAATCGTTTTTCCCTGCATAAAGCTTTTGATAGGAGATAAGTGCTTTTTCAAATTCGCCACGGTTGAAGTAATCATCAGCTATATCAAGGTTTCTGTCTTCGATCTGTGAAAACATAACCGAGGTACATAGTAAACAAATTATTAGCGATAATCCCTTCATGATCGTAATTTATGTAAATATAACAAAAGGAAGATTTTATTATTGTGAATGTTTTTATAAAAAAAATGCCCAAACTAGGTTTGGGCTTTACCGTTAAAAATAAAAGTGCTATTAATCAATTTACTTTAAATGATTCAATTATCTTTTTTGGCAAACTCTTAAAAAGTTTTATGTACTGTGCTTATAGTTTAAAAAAACACTTTGCTTACCATAACAAGTAAGGTAACGAGCAGCACGATGCGTTTCACATTTTTCATAATAAGTAGGTTAGTTCTTATTTGGATGTCTAACTTCAAAAGAAATTGTTAAAAATCAAAAGAAATCAACAAAAAATCGTTGAACGACGTCTTTTTTGAACATTTAAACGGAATATTGTAAATAAAAACCTACAATAATTAAATTTTATCAAATCCAGTATAAGGGACCAAAACTTCTGGAATTTGGATGCCTTCAGGTGTTTGGTAATTTTCTAATATACCTGCAAGAACCCTAGGTAAAGCGAGTGAGCTTCCATTAAGTGTATGGCACAATTCATTTTTACCTTCAGCGTTTTTAAATCGGAGTTTTAAACGATTGGCCTGAAATGTTTCAAAGTTTGAAACTGAAGAAATCTCCAACCACCTATCTTGTGCTGTTGAGAACACTTCAAAATCATAGGTAAGTGCCGAAGTAAATCCAAGGTCACCACCACAAAGGCGTAAAATGCGGTAGGGCAATTTTAATTCATTTAAAATGCCTTTAACATGCTCGACCATTTCGTTTAAAGCATCATAGGAGCGCGTAGGATGTTCAACACGTAAAATTTCAACCTTATCGAATTGATGTAAACGATTTAAACCACGAACATGCGCGCCGTAACTTCCAGCCTCTCTTCTAAAGCAAGGTGTGTAGCCAGTGACGGCAATTGGCAGGTCGGATTCGTTAAGTAAGTTATCCCGAAATAAATTAGTTGCGGGTACTTCGGCAGTTGGGATCAAATATAAATTATCTTCTGTGACATGATACATTTGTCCTTCCTTGTCTGGCAATTGTCCAGTACCGAAACCAGAGGCTTCATTGACCAAATGGGGTAATTGATATTCGGTATAGCCAGCAGCTGTATTTTTATCTAGAAAATAAGCAATTAAGGCACGTTGAAGTTTTGCCCCTTTGCCTTTATATACTGGAAAACCTGCACCTGTGATTTTATTGCCAAGTTCGAAGTCGATGATATCATAGGTTTTGGCGAGTTCCCAATGTGGTAATGCACCATCATGTAGTTTTGGAGTTTCGCCTGCCCTAAAGACCTCTTCATTATCGTCATCCGTATTCCCCGCAGGTACCAGATCATTTGGGACATTAGGAATTTTATACAGTAACTCGTTTAAAGCTTCAACTTTTTGATTAAGTTGATCAGACAATTGCTTGGACTCTTCTTTTAATTGTGAGGTTTGTTCTTTTAAAGCATTCGCTTTTTGAACTTCTCCAGATTTAAATAAATTCCCTATTTCTTTAGATAAATTATTAGATTCTGACAAAATAGTATCTAGCTTGGTTTGAAGTCCTCTTCGATTCTCATCTAAAGCAATAACTTCATCAATCATTTCAGTAGCATCAATATTACGTTTTGCCAATTGCTTGATGACAGTTGCTTTATTTGATCTAATAAACGGTACTTGTAACATTATGGAATAAATTTAGGCGACAAATTTACACAATTGCCCTAAATTTAATCTTGTTTTGAAGGTAAAATCCATGAACTGTGTTTAAGGTGTTCCCATTTAACATTAGCGAGATCCACTTCAGGATCTATAAACGGTTTAACAGGATTGTCGTTAACTTTTAAATAGCTATTTACGTAGACTTCTATATCCATCCCATTTTTGGCATAACTGCGTTTTAGATGTTGTGTAAATTGCCACATCATATCAGGTTTAGTTTTGACATTACGGATTTGTTTTGCAGTAAGATAGGCTTCCAACTTAACAGGTATTTCTACTTTTGAAGCTTTATCAACCACTTTAAAACTTGTAATGCCCGATCTAGATCGCAACATCATACGCCAAGATAAGCGGTGGCCTTCTTCAGTCCAAAGCACATCATCTTTTATAAACCAATGCCTTAAGGGCAAAGCAATTTGAATTAAAAAATAAAACGTAAAAAATACTAAAAACGGCTTTTGGTTGTTTGGCACTTTAACTTCCCCATCTTCATAAAATGTTTTCTTTTTTAAAAATAGCTGCTGAATAGTTTTAGGTTCAAAAAAGAATAAGCATAATGCCAATGACATGTATGGAAAAATCCCTATTTGGAATATAAATGAATTAAATATGTGAAAAACGATTGAAACCATAAATGCCCATTTACGTGTGGGCTTCCAAAGTAGTAACGGAATAATTAATCCATCAAACAAAATCCCTCCATAAGCAACAATACCATGCAGCCAACGCTGCTGAAGGACCTCACCTACAAGAGCATAGTTTTGCTTGTCTTTCATCAATATTTCTATCACAGATAAACTTAACCAGTCAGGATATAATTTGGCAATAGAGGCATAAGAATAGACAATAAACAGTTGAGCGATAAAAATCCATCTGCACCAATTAGGCATGGCATTGTTTTCGATTTCTGGGTGCAGTTTAACATCTATAGATAAATACCTGTTGGCAGGAACTATAGCCATAAACCCGCTCAACAAGATCAACAGGTAATAATGATTGTTGTATGAAGATTTTTGCATGAAATAGGAGGCAGACCACAGCAGTGTAAATCCAATGATACTCCATCTATATTTGTAACCAAGCGTTATAAATATGCCAAGAATCCCCATGATTGCGTAGTACAAATACATCCAACTGCCGGGAAGTAGTTGAAGCCATTCAAACGGAATAAATGAAAAGGTAAATTTGGGATCTATAAACGTATGTTTGACCCAGCCAGTCAAAATCGCTCCGAAACTTTCAAAAATAACAAGAATCCCGAAACATATCCTAAATACGATTAGCGCACTGTTATCAATATGTTTAAACAGGAATTTGTTCACTAGGTGACTTTAAGGAATTCTAAAGCGGCAGCCTGATCTTTTTGTAATTGTTGTTGTAAGGCTTCAAGGGATTCAAATTTACGCTCGTTCCTTAAGCGTTCCAAAAGTTCAATTTTCAAATGTTGATCATAAAGCGTGCTATCAAAATCAAAAAAATGGACTTCAATAGATTGCGAAGAACCATCTACTGTAGGATTGGTGCCAATATTCATCATGCCAAAAAGCAACTTATTATTTAGAGTACATTTTACCACGTAAACACCATTTTTTGGGATTAGTTTATAGTCTTCTTTGATATAAATATTGGCTGTTGGAAACCCAATTTGTTTACCAATTTGCTTGCCTCTTATCACTTTTCCATTTAAAAAATAGTTATAACCTAAATAAGAATTTGCCGTTTTAATATCCCCATGGATAAGTGCATTTCTAATTTTTGTTGAACTCACGGCTACATCCTCTATATCCTGTGCCGAAATTTGTTCTACATCAAAACCATATTCATGGCCGTATTTAATTAGGTCTTTAATGTCGGCACTTCGTTTTTTACCAAACCTATGGTCATAACCAATAATGATGTGTTTGGCATTAAGTTCTTCAACTAATACTTCTCGCACATATTGTTCTGCCGAATAGCGCGCAAATTCCTTGGTAAACTTTTTAATGATTAAATGATCTAACCCTAAATGGGATAACATATCCTTTCGCTCATCAATAGTATGAAGTAACTTGATGTCTATACTACTTTGTAAAACGGCTCTAGGATGAGGGAAAAAGGTTAGGATTAATGAACTCAACTTTTTCTCTTTTGCTCGTTCGATTAGTCTTTTAATGATTTTTTGATGACCAATATGAACGCCGTCAAAGGTGCCAATGGTGATTACAGAAGGTTCATTTTTATATGATTTTAGAGTTTTATGTAATTCCAATGCCGCTGATTTTTTGTAAAAATAACCATTAAACTATCAATATTAAACAGAGGATTGATTTTTCAATCCTCCATTTAATTAATTTTGAATTCGTCTTTACTTTTTGATAAAAGGAATAGCAATTGACCTGCTACCTTTTGAGATTTTAATAAAATACATCCCATTACTCAATATAGATGTGTTTATTTTCAAGTCTTCTTCAGTAGAAATTGATTTTGAAAATATAGCCTGACCCAACATATTATAAACTTGAAATCCATTTGGAAGCTGTTTCGGATTTAACAGGGAAATAGTCAAATCGGTTTGCGTAGGGTTTGGGTATATAGATACCTTATTGTTTTTGAAATAATCATCCATGCTTAATGCGGTGGTGGACATTGTAGTTGTTTCAGAAAAGGCATAAGACCCGCCGCTTGCAATTAAGCTGTTGTCATCTGCCCTCAATTCATAGGATCCTGTTCCATAACCACAACATATACCATCTCCAGCAGAGTCTGAAATGGTAAAGGTGTAACATTCATCTACAACAACATCAAAAGAGTAGTTAAACGTTGCATTATCATTAGCTGGGCTATTAGTATATGTTTGGCTATAGAGTACTGTATTACTACTATCTTTAAACTCCCAGCTTATTTCTTCTGCAAAATCGTCAGTATTAAGAGTTAAGTGAATTTGTGTAGTGTTATCATAAGAAACACCTATAAAACTATCAGAGTCAGTATCGTTGCAAACCCTTTGGTCGGTATTGGATTGTGAAACTTCTACATTAAAATCATTGTTACCCACAGGTGTTACCATTGTTGGCAAATTAACTATTTCTGATTGCCCTTCGGCTAACGACCCAGTCCAATTGTAGTTAGCTGGAGTACCATTATTTAAATCATATGCAATAGTCGCAGAGGTAAGTGTTACAGTGCCATAGTTGGCCAGCCTTACTTCTGGGGTGAAAGTTCCTGAGCATGGGTCTAAATTAAGACTGGTTATTTTTATACTGCCATCATAATTAACCGGAGCCAGTGGTGTGTCTGGTACTGTTGAATTGGCCAAGGAAGCACGAAGGCCAGCTAATACAGCGTCCATTCTGGCACTTTGCCCATTGGTGAAAATATTCATGCAAGCATCATCGGTATAATCCATATAGTTTTCAATCATATCTAAAATACCATCTGGTGTGCCTACTGGGCAGGAGTCTAAACCTGTCGGACAACCATAGTTTCCGTCTGTATCAGCCGTTGGAGGCGTATCTGCAACAAGGTCGCCATCACTACAACCACCATCAAACGTATGAAAGAGCCCAAAGAAATGACCAACCTCATGCGTTGTAGTTCGTCCTAAATTATATACCCCACTTAATGTTACGCCAGGGGCATCATTAGAACCAAAATATTCATAACCCATAACAACGCCGTCAGTTTCAGCAGGACCTCCTGGGAATTGTGCATAACCTAAAAGTGTATTATCATCTAAAGTCACGGTCCACATATTTAAATACCTAGACGGATCCCAAATGGTCATAGGTTTTAGGACGGAATCTGAATTTCCCCCTGGACCCGACCAGGTTGTGCTTATGCTTGATAAATCCAATCGATTAATTCCTGTAGTTGGATTACAATCGGCATCTTCTCTAGCTAAATAAAATTCGATGTTAGTATCTGCACCATCAGGATGTGAATTTTCGCCCCGGGTTCCAGCCATTTTTCTAAAGTCTTCATTGAGTACTTGAATTTGTGATAATACTTGGGCATCCGAAATGTTTGCGCCAACACCAATAGCAGTGCCATTATGAATAACATGAACAACAACAGGAATTCTAACCAATGTAGCACCATTTACAGAACGTGTTTTTGACGCTTTAAGTTCTTTTATTTTATTCTCAAGTTTCTTCTCGAAACTTCTACTCCCCATCATGTTAGGGTGTTGTTTTAGGAGTTCGGCATTGTATTCATCTGATGAACAACGATAAATACCATCAGGAGAAGGTTTAGACGTTCGATTAATGTCTGATTTTATTTGAGCCTGAAGAATACTTGAACATGAAAAGCAGGCTAATATAAAAATGGAAAGCGTAATTTTTTTCATAGGGCAATTCATAATAGCATATAAATATATGAATTTAAGTGTTTTGTTCTAAAAATAATTGTTTTTAGGTTGCTAAATACTGTTGATTTAAAGCCAATTAGGTCCCATTGAAGGTGTTCATTGTAATAGAAATACCTGCAGTGCCAAACGATTTTATGAGCTCGACAGACTTTTCTAAACGTTCTGGTAATTTTTTGTTTTCCTCATCGGTCCATTCGCCTAAAACATAATCTACCTGTCTTCCTTTGCTGAAGGTGTCACTAATCCCAAATCGAAACCGGTTGTAATTTATGGTCTGTAATTTATCTTGAATATCCTTTAATCCGTTATGTCCACCATCACTACCTTTGGTTTTTAATCGAATGGTGCCAAATGGTAAGTTGAGATCATCTGTAACTACCAATACATTTTCTAAAGGAATCTTTTCTTTTGTCATCCAATACAGGACAGATTTTCCGCTTAAATTCATATAGGTGCTTGGCTTTAGCAATATAAATGAGCGTCCCTTGAATTTATAGGTTGTGACGTCTCCAAGTTTTTGGGTTTCGAAAACCAATTGTTCTTTTTCGGCTAAAAAGTCAAGAATTTTGAAGCCAATATTATGACGGGTGTTGTGGTATTTATCGCCTATGTTACCTAAACCTACAATGAGATATTTTTTCATATGATTGTCTTCTTCATTTTTAACTGAAGGGTTTTCTTTTTTAAATAGATTAAAGAAGAATTTTAACATGAGGTTAATTTGTGTAAAAATAAAAAAGCATCCTGAATTAACAGAATGCTTTTAAATTATTAAGAAATAAAGAATTTATTCTTGTGTTTCGGCAGTAGCTTCTGCTGCTGGAGCATCTCCTCCTTCAGTTGTAGCTTCTGCTCCTTCTTCTAATTCATCTTCTAATTCATCTTCCATTTCAGCTTCGTATTCTGCAATACTAGCTCTTGAACGTCTAACTTGGCAAACCACAGTGTTATCAGGGTGCAAAAATTTGTATGCGTCGTTTTCCAATTCAGTAATGTACAATTTGCTTCCAATCTTTAAAGGAGTGATATCAGCCTCGACAAAATCAGGTAAATTTGCAGGTAAAGCTTTTACTCTTAATTTACGTTTGTTTCTACGAAGTACACCACCATTTAAAACACCTTTAGACGTCCCTATAATATGTACAGGAATATCCATGGTTATTTCTTTGTCGGCAAATAATTGATAGAAATCGATGTGTAAAATCCTATCGGTTACTGGATGAAACTGAATGTCTTGCATAATTGCATCATAAGTTTCACCATTTTCTAAAGCAATCACAACAGTATGCGCATTTGGTGTGTAAACCAGTTTTGAAAATGCTAATTCTGTTGCCGAGAAATGCACTGGTTTATCTCCTCCGTATAATACGCAAGGAACCTGACCAGCATTACGTAAGGCTTTTGTTGCTTTTTTGCCCACGCTTTCTCTTTGAGATCCATTGATTGTAATTGATTTCATTGTTTGTGTTTATATTAATATTAATTACATTATAAATTTGGAACTTATCGACTTGTTGTAATGTACATTGTGCATTACATCTGCAAAAAGTTCGGCGCAGCTAATCACTCTAATTTTGCTGCTTTTTTGTTTTAAAGGAATTGAATCTGTTACGATCAATTCTTCTAGTTTTGAGTTTTCTAATCGCTCGTATGCTGTACCTGATAAAATAGGATGGGTACAAATTGCCCGTACGCTTAATGCGCCACGCTCCATCATTAAGTCGGCAGCCTTGGTCAGCGTTCCAGCGGTATCTACCATATCGTCAACTAGTACCACATTTTTTCCGGTGACATCACCAATGAGCTCCATATGTGAAATAACATTTGCTTTAGCCCGTTGCTTGTAACAAATAACTACATCACTTTCCAATGCTTTTGAATATGCATAGGCTCTTTTAGAACCACCCATATCAGGTGAAGCAATGGTCAAGTTTTCTAAATTCAGACTTCTTAAATACGGTAAAAAAACTGTAGATGCAAACAAATGATCTACAGGCTTTTCAAAAAAGCCTTGAATTTGATCGGCATGCAAATCCATAGTAATGATGCGGGTTGCTCCAGCGGCTTCCAGCATTTTTGCGACTAATTTAGCGGCAATAGGTACTCTAGGTTTGTCTTTTCTATCTTGTCTAGCCCAACCAAAATAAGGCAACACAGCGGTTATATGTCTTGCTGATGCGCGTTTTGCAGCATCAATCATCAACAACATTTCCATTAAATTTTCTGGGCCAGGATGAGTGGAGCCAATAATAAAAATCCGTGTGCCCCTAATGGATTCCTCATACGAGGGTTGAAACTCTCCGTCGCTATAGGTTGAGGTAATTACATTGCCTAATTTTACGCCAAAAGTCTCTGCGATTTTTTCAGCAAGTTCTCGACTCTGATTGCAGGCAAAAATTTTAGCTTCTGTAACTACATTAGGCATTGATAATACATTGTTTTGTAGCGTATTGAAACGCTTTTGTTAAATGAGGTGCAAATTTAGGAATTTATTTGGACTGCAAAAGTATAAAAGCTAGTATTTTTAATTGTTTCTGATGAATTTTTTTATAATTTTGCAATCCGAATTGCTCAAGTGGCGGAATTGGTAGACGCGCTGGATTCAAAATCCAGTTCTTTCGGGAGTGTGGGTTCGATTCCCACCTTGAGTACTAAAGCCTTTATCTCTTCAGATAAAGGCTTTTTTTATGCCATCTTTTTAACAGCTTCGAGCTCTACTTTTAAATCCTGAAACATGCTCATGATACTGCTCAATTTCAATTCTTTTTCATCATATTCCTGGGTATTGATGCAGCAGGTAAACTCCCAGAGTTCCAAAATATTTTCCATATGGACTTCGTAAGCCTTATAGGCTTTATTGTCGCTACTCAACAATAAGGTGCCGTTATCCTTAATCTTATTATAGACTCGCTTATAGACCAACCCATCATCTTTGGTCAATACAATATAGGTTCTACCATTTTTTACATCATTTATGTCTTCAACAAATTTTGCCACTACAAAGGCGCCATCCTTTACTGGCAACATAGAATCTCCCTTAATGGGAAAGGCACGGTGTGTCCCTGTTGGCAAAAAAGGGAGTTTTATTTTTTGAAGCTGCTCAATATATTCAGGATCGGCATAGCCTTCTAAATAGCCTGCCGATGCTTTTGCGGGAATGATTTCTATAAGGTCTTCGTTGCCTTCATTGACTGTAACTGGAAACAATACACGCTTATTGCCCACCTCAATGAACGACGTGTCCTTGGCCAATCGCAAATCGTTTCTAATCAAAATGTCAATAGGGATATTAAAGTAATTGGACAAATCAATTAAGCGGTCTATAGGAGGCTCAGAACGACCTTCTTCATACGACCCTATCATGGATCGTGACCAACCCAATTCTTCAGCAAAGCGTTCTTGAGATAATTTTTTAAGAACTCTCAAATGCTTTATGTTGCCCTGAATATATTTCATGATTTTTAACATTAATTACTACAAATATAGGCAATAAAAACTACATAATGTAGCTTATTTTTGTAAAATCAAGTTATGTACCTTAATTGTCACACATATTTTAGTTTGCGCTATGGCACTATAAAACCAGAGCGATTACTTGCAATAGCTTCAAAAAACAGCTTGCAAACACTGGCATTGACCGATATCAACACGACTTCGGCCTGTTTAGACATTGTACGCCTTTCTCCAAAATATAAGATCAAACCTGTTTTGGGTGTCGATTTTAGAAGTGGTGCCAAGCAGCATTTTATTTTGATTGCAAAAAACAATATTGGTTTTCAAAACATAAATGCCTATTTATCTCAATTTTTACATGATTCTGAATTAAAAATCCCTGAACAAGCTCCTCAACTCAGCAACACTTTTGTAGTGTATCCTTATGTTCACAATAAAGCCTATTGCTTAAAAGCAAACGAATTTTTAGGGATCAAACCTCAAGACCTCAATAAACTGAAGTTTTCAAAATGGAATGCCTTTCGAAGCAAGTTGGTGGTCTTGCAAACGGTTTCCTTTGAAAACAAAAAAGGATATAATACCCATCGTTTGTTAAGGGCGATTGACAATAATACCCTGTTAAGCAAACTTCCAAGAAGTGAGCAAGGTCAACAGACAGATATGATGTTGTCTTATGACGAGCTTTGTGAAATGTATAAAGATTTCCCCGAGCTTTTAAAAAATACCACATCGCTTTTAGAAAGTTGTACTATTGAATTTGACTTTTCAAAAGAAACACCAAATAATCAAAAGTCATTTACCTTAAATGAAGATTCAGATTATGAATTGCTGGAAAAGTTGACCTACAAAGGCATAGCATATCGTTATCCGAATTCTGATAAAAAAATCTATGACCGTGTAGCAAAGGAATTGGATGTTATAAAACTGAAAGGCTTTGTTTCCTATTTTCTAATCAATTGGCGTATTCTGGAATATGCTCGAAACAAAGGTTATTTTTATGTTGGTCGTGGTAGTGGAGCCAATAGTATTGTTGCTTACCTATTGCGTATAACTGATGTTGATCCTGTTGAGTTAGACCTGTATTTTGAACGATTTATAAATGTGTTTCGAAAAAATCCTCCCGATTTCGACATTGATTTTTCATGGGCCGATCGCGACGATATTACGCAATTTATTTTTAAGAATTTTAAAAATACAGCACTCCTTACAGTCTATAACACCTTTAAGTTTAGAGCCTCTGTAAGAGAACTTGGAAAAGTATTTGGGTTGCCAAAAGCTGAAATGGATGTGCTTACTAAAGGAAACTATAACCTTGAGGGTTTAGATAAATTATCGCAGTTGGTCATTAAATACAGCAGTTATATTGACGGGTTTCCAAATTATTTAGGTATCCATGCTAGTGGAATCATCATTTCAGAACGCCCCATTCATTATTACACGGCAACTTTTATGCCTCCAAAAGGATTCCCTACAACACAATTTGATATGGTGGTTGCCGAAGACATTGGGCTTTACAAATTCGATATTTTAAGCCAGCGCGGTCTGGGAAAAATCAAGGACACTTTAGAGGTGGTGAAATATAATCGTCCTGAAGAACCGCCAATAGACATTCATGATATCAAACGGTTTAAACAGGATGAGCGTATCAAGTATTTATTGCGAAATGCTAAAGCTATTGGTTGTTTTTATGTAGAGTCCCCTGCTATGCGGATGCTTTTAAAAAAGTTACAGGTCGATAATTATCTGGGCTTGGTGGCAGCCAGTTCTGTCATTCGTCCAGGTGTGTCCAAGTCAGGTATGATGCGTGAATATATTTTGCGCTATCGTTATCCTGAAAGAAGACAAGATGCGCATCCAGTATTGCTCAATATTATGCCAGAGACCTATGGCGTTATGGTTTATCAAGAAGATGTGATTAAAGTGGCTCATCTTTTTGGGGGATTAAGTTTGGGGGAGGCTGATAGGTTACGACGCGGCATGTCGGGGAAATTTCGGTCTAGGGATGAATTTTTGATGGTAAAACAGCAATTTTTTGACAACTGTAAATCCAATGGAAAACCAGAGCATCTTACCAAGGAAATCTGGAGGCAAATTGAAAGTTTTGCAGGCTACGCATTTGCCAAGGGACATTCGGCTTCCTATGCGGTAGAAAGTTATCAGAGTTTGTTTTTGAAAGCCTATTTTCCTTTGGAATATATGGTAGCAACCATCAACAATTTTGGAGGATTTTACCGTACCGAATTGTATGTACACGAAGCTAGAATGCATGACGGCATTATTGAACCTCCTTGCGTAAACACTAGTTTTAATGAAGCCATTATACAGGACAAAACCATTTATTTAGGGTTTGTGTTTTTACAGTCACTGGAAACAAAAGCCATAAAAAAACTCATTGCGGAACGTCAAAAACACGGCCTCTATAAAAGTCTGGAGAATTTTATTGATCGCGTTTCTATTTCGGTGGAACAGATCTCAATATTGATAAAAATAAATGCCTTTAGGTTTACAGGGATGAACAAACGGGAATTGCTTTGGGAAGCTCATCTCAAAATCAATAAAGAGGCTTTTGAAGAACCCACAATTACACTGTTCAAAATGGACCGTATCAACTATAAAATGCCTGAATTGCCAAGCACTTTTTTGGAAAACGCTTTTGATGAAATGGAACTATTGGGATTTCCGCTTTGTAACCCTTTTGAACTGTTGGCCATACCTCATCAAAACAGATTAAAGGCAAAAGACCTTATAGAATATAAAAACAAGGTCATCACTATTGAAGGTTATTTGATTACAAGAAAAAATACGATAACAAAAAATGAAAAAACCATGTATTTTGGAACTTTTTTGGATCGTAATGGCGATTTTATTGATACGGTCCATTTTCCATCTGTTGCTGCCAAATTTCCATTTAGGGGGCCAGGGATCTATAAGATAACTGGGAAGGTTATCGAAGAATTTGACTGTGCTAATATAGAAGTTGTTTCCATGCATAAGTTAGCGGTTATTGAAGACCCAAGATATAGTGATGTTATTAAAGCTATTGAGGTATGATTTTAGAAAACAGGACTATTGTACACATGGATCTAGACACCTTTTTTGTATCCTGTGAGCGCTTGATTGACAGCCGGCTTGTTGGGAAGCCAGTACTCATTGGAGGCACAAGTGATCGTGGGGTTGTAGCCTCATGCAGTTATGAGGCGCGTAAATTTGGAGTGCATTCTGCAATGCCCATGCGGTTGGCAAAAATGCTTTGTCCTGAAGCTATTGTGCTTCGTGGAAACTCTGGTGTCTATACCAAGTTTTCAAAAAATGTAACTGATGTCATAAAGGAAGCAGTACCTCTATACGAAAAAACATCCATTGATGAATTTTATATTGACCTCACAGGAATGGACAGGTTTTTTGGCTGCCATAAATTGGCTTCCGAATTGCGACAACGTATCATCAAGGAAACAGGATTGCCCATTTCATTTGGACTATCTGCTAACAAAACCGTTTCTAAAATTGCAACTGGCGAAGCCAAACCCAATAATCAGTTACAGATTATTAAAGGTACCGAAAAGCCATTTTTGGCACCTTTGTCCATTCGAAAGATCCCAATGGTTGGCCAAGTGACCTATAAATCACTCTGCGATTTGGGGATAAAGCGCATTCAAACCGTACAGGAAATGCCCATGGATTTGATGCACAGGGTGCTTGGGAAAAATGGACTGGTCATTTGGAAAAAAGCCAACGGCATAGACAATAGTCCTGTGGTACAATATCACGAGCGGAAATCCATCTCTACTGAACGCACCTTCAATAAAGACACTACCGATGTGGTCAAGCTAAAAGGAATCATTATTGCCATGGCCGAAAATTTGGCCTATCAATTACGCCGCGGAAATAAACTAACAGCCTGCGTGACCTTTAAGATCAGGTATTCTGATTTTCAAACCTATACTCAACAACAGCATATTCCTTATAGCGCTATGGACCATAATATCATTCCCGTGGTATTGGAGTTGTTTCAAAAGCTCTATAACCGAAGACTCTTGGTGCGGTTAATAGGTGTAAAGTTTAGCCATTTGGTTGAGGGCGGTCATCAAGTCAACCTGTTTGAGGACAATGAAAAACACCTTCATTTAAGTCAGGCTATAGACAAAATGCGTGAACGCTATGGAGATCGAGCCGTTATTGCAGCAGCGGGAATGGAAGCAAAAAGCATTAGCAGATGGAATCCATTTACCGGCGAGCCACCACCGTTATTGGCAAATAGAAGAGTGTAAAAGGTTTATTTTGTGACTAAATAATCGTAACTTTAGCACGCCCAAATAAACAGATAAACTTATGCTCGACGATTTTTTAGCACATTTACAGCATGGTATATATCATGTTGTCAACGTAAATGCTTACGACCACATTCTTTTTTTAATAGTCCTAACCCTGCCCTATCTATTTAAAGATTGGAAGCGTGTTTTATATCTTGTGACCATATTTACGCTTGGCCATACGGTATCTCTTGCTTTGGCGGCCTATAATGTGGTCAGTATTAATCTGAAATTAATCGAGTTCCTCATTCCATTGACCATTTTAATCATAGCCCTTTATAATGTGTTTACAGCAGGAAAAAAGGCACAAAATGAAAATTTAGGCATCTTATTTTTCACAACTTTGTTTTTTGGCCTAATTCACGGGCTTGGCTTTGTGAGCGCATTTAAATCCTTGATTCGAGCTTCAGAAAATAAGCTAATTGCCATTTTAGAAATTTCATTAGGTATTGAAATGGGTCAACTCATTATTGCATTTATCGTTATCTTTTTAGGTTTTTTATGCCAGACCTTATTTCGATTTTCAAAACGGGATTGGGTGATGGTTATTTCGGCGGTAGTTGTCGGGCTAATCATACCAATGCTTATCTCAAACCATATCTTTGCATAAATAGATCGAATTTTTTGAAGAAATTTTAACGCTAAATTATACAAATTAAAATACGAACCGCTTATATTCGTTATACGATTCAATCTTATATCATTAAATAATTAATGCCAAAAGAAAAGCAATTACGATACGATAAAGCCTATTTAAGAATAGCAAAGGAATGGGGGAAACTATCCCATTGCAAACGAAAACAAGTAGGTGCCTTAATTGTTAAAGATCGTATGATCATTTCTGATGGCTATAATGGCACGCCAACTGGGTTTGAAAACCATTGTGAAGATGATGAAGGTTATACCAAATGGTATGTATTGCATGCTGAAGCCAATGCTATTTTAAAGGTGGCTTCGTCAACGCAATCTTGTAAAGGGGCAACTTTATATATTACCTTGTCACCTTGTAAAGAGTGTAGTAAATTAATACACCAGGCAGGAATTATAAGAGTGGTCTATGAGAAAGCGTATAAAGATGATTCAGGATTGCAGTTTTTGGAAAAGGCAGGGATTGAATTAAAATTAATTGAAGATTTAAGTGCATAATGGCTTTTAAAAAGAAATATATTCCATTAGTTATTGGACTTGGCGTAGCGGCGGGCGTTTTTATTGGTGGGAAATTAAATTTTTCAGATAATTCAGACCGTCTGTTTTCTTCCAACAGCAAAAAAGATAAACTTAATAGGCTTATTGATTATATTGATTATGAGTATGTTGATGATGTAAATACCGATAGTATTGTAGATGTTACAGTCAATGGCATCCTAGACAATCTCGATCCACATTCGGTATATATTCCGAAGAGCGAATTACAACGTGTTACCGAAAACATGAAAGGAGATTTCATTGGTATTGGGATTAACTTTTATTCCTATAAAGATTCGGTAGCCGTTATTCGTCCAGTGCCTGGTGGACCAAGCGAAAAGGCGGGAATAAAAAGTGGAGATCGCATTATAATGGCCGACGGCGATTCTATTTTTGGAAAATCGTGGAGTAATGAAGCTATTGTTAATAAGCTTAAGGGAGAAAAAAACACTAAAGTAAGCCTAAAGGTGTATCGTAGGGGAGAAGCAAAGTTGTTGAATTTTCAAGTGAGACGAACCGAAATCCCAATAAGCAGCGTTGATGCTTCCTATATGTTAACCAAAAATTTGGGCTATATAAAAATCAATCGATTTGCCGAATCCACGTATAAAGAATTTAAAGCCGCGCTAGATGAATTGCAATCGCAAGGAGCTACACAGCTCGCCTTAGATTTGAGGGATAATCCTGGTGGGTTTTTAGGAGTTGCCGAACAAATTGTGGATGAATTTTTAGAAGAAGACAAGCTCATCTTGTTTACAAAAAATAAATCTGGACGTATCGAGAAAAGCTTTGCCACAAAACGCGGTGATTTTGAAGATGGAGACATCTATATTCTTATTAATGAAAATTCGGCATCGGCTAGTGAAATTGTTGCAGGCGCTTTACAGGACAACGATAAGGGCATTATCATTGGTCGGAGGAGTTACGGTAAAGGTTTAGTGCAACGTGAAATGGCTTTAGGTGATGGTAGTGCTGTACGACTTACCGTATCAAGGTACTATACGCCTACAGGACGCTCCATTCAACGACCTTACCACAATGGTGATAATGAAACCTATTATAACGATTACTACAAACGTTTAAGTAATGGGGAATTCAGTGAGCAAGCCAGTATTGAGGTTGCCGATTCCTTAAAATTTAGGACGCCTAAAGGAAAAGTGGTCTATGGCGGTGGCGGTATTATTCCCGACATTTTTGTGCCATTAGACACCAGTGTTCAAAATGAAACTTTAAATTACATTAACCGAAGAGGGTACATTAGTTACTTTGTGTTTGAAGAGCTGGACAAAAGCAGGCATATCTACGATGGAGTTGCTTTTGAAGACTTTAAAGCTAATTTTAGGGTGAGCGATGACATCATCGTCAGGTTTCAGGAGTATTTTAATTTAAGGGAACGCTCCAACATTACTTTTGTTGCCTATCACGATGCCATGAAACAATTAATAAAAGCAGCATTGGCCGAGCAGTTATACGGTCATGGGGCTTCTGAACAGATCATCAATGAAAAGGATGTGATGATTGATGAGGTTATTTTATTGAGTCAAGAACGAAATAGAGAATAGTTTAAATCTTATCATGAACTTTAGTGTGCTGCCCACCGTTCCATAAGGTTAAAATATCGGTGGCCACATGAGCGCCACTTCCCGAGGCGATGGCAAACTGGCTACGCCAACCCGCCAAAGTTCCCGCCACATAAAGACCTTCATCAACCAAGTGATCATTATTCTTTAACCATATGCGATCCTTTTCAATAGCTGCTTTAGGGTGTGGTTCAACATAGTGTTTTAAGCCTTTTATGGTCAATAAATTTGTGTAACCCACTGCAATGACCACAAGCTTGCAATTGTAGTCCCGTTTATTTGTAATCACCTTAAAACCAAGTTCTGTTTTTTCAATGGTTTTTACTTTTTCTTTGGTGATTTGCTCTACATGCGGATAAAGAGTGCTTAATTGGTCTTTCCCAGAGTCTAAAATCGACTGACCTTTTGTGCCCGGAGTAATACCTAATACATTGTTGAATAATGCTTCTTGTAGATGTGAGGTTTTTTGGTGCATAATAATGCCAATACGTTTGTCTTTAGCATAGACTTTATCTTTGGCTGAACCCAAAACCAATGCGCAAGACATTCCTGCGGCACCACCGCCAATAATTAGAGCATCAAACATTAGTTTTTATGTTTTAGCTTCTGCTGAACGCGTTTGGAAAGTCTTAATAGTTGCAATAAAACAATAGCGCATAATAAGGCAAAAATGGTGATTAATGCGACAATACTTTGGCCTTCAAAGGGAGAATCAAAGTCAATTTTTGTAGCATTAAAAATAATTAGTGCAACTGCAACTAGGGTAAAAACAAGCGTGAATATCTTCATAATTATGCCAATTCAAACAAGGCTTTAATATTGTGGGCAAATAATTTAACCGCAATAGCCAACAGTACAACACCAAAGACCTTACGTATAATGTTAATCCCGTTTTGACCAATAGCACGTTCTATTTTTGCCGAGGTTTTAAGGACAATAAAGATAATGATAACATTTAAAATTACAGCGACTATAATATTTTCGATGCGGTATTCGGCACGAAGAGACAGCAATGTGGTTAAACTTCCAGGTCCTGCGATAAGAGGGAACGCTAATGGAAATATAGAGGCTGTCATAGCTGTATGCTCATCTTGTTTGTAAAGCGTAATACCTAAAATCATTTCCAGAGCAATAAAAAACAGAATAAATGCACCTGCAACCGCGAATGAATTAACACCGATTCCTATTAACGATAAAATGGTTTTCCCCAAAAACAAAAACAAGATCATTATGATACCTGCAATAATCGAAGCTTTTTCACTTTGAATATGGCCTACTTTTTTTCTTAAATCTATTATAATTGGGATGTTGCCAATAATATCTATTACGGCAAATAAAACCATAAATGCGGTAACAATTTCTTTTAAATTTAACTCCACGTGACTATCCTTTAATTTTTTGCAAATTTCGGGAATTGCAAATGATTTATCTCATTAAACTATGGTAAAGTTTAATCGTAAGTTATGTTAGCATTTCTTTTTGAATTAAGCTTATCTTTGCCGCATGTTTCAGTTAGGAAAAACCATAGTTTCGGAAGATATTATTGAAAAGGATTTTGTGTGCAATCTATCGGCATGCAAAGGTGCTTGTTGTATAGATGGTGAAGCTGGAGCTCCTTTGGAACCATCCGAAACCCAAATTCTTAAAGAGATTTACCCTAAAATAAAACCATTTTTGCGTAAAGAAGGTATTTCGGCTATCGAAAAACAAGGCCCTTTTATTACTACAGAATTGGGAGAATTTGAAACGCCATTAATAGATGGTGCCGATTGTGCTTATGTTATTTTTGACCGAAAAGGCACTGCACTTTGCGCCATAGAGGAAGCCTATAATCAAGGCGAAGTGAACTGGAAAAAACCAGTATCATGCCACTTATATCCAGTTAGGGTTAAGGATTACAGTGAATTTTCTGCAGTGAATTACCACAAATGGGAAATTTGTGATGACGCCTGCACCCTTGGCAAGGAACTACAGGTTCCTGTTTATAAATTTGTTAAACAGGCTTTAATACGGAAGTTTGGCGAAGATTGGTACATGGAATTAGAAAAAGTGGCAGAAAAGCACAAATCTTAAGCTGTTTTTAAAACTGTTGAACGTATTGGGATATGTACAATAACCTTTGTCCCTGTTGGCTCTTTTTGATCGTTGTATAGATCTTCAATCTTTATTTTATAATCTCTGGTATAGCCTTTTGAGAAATTTGTCAATCGCGCTTTAGTAATAGAAATGCCGACAGATTTTCGTTTTAAAATTTTGTTTTTATTGATCAACTCGGCGCTTTTGCGTCCAATACCATTATCTGTTATTTCTATAGTAATAAAATCTTCAGAAGGTTTAGAGACTTGAAGTTGCACCTTTTTGTCCTCTTTTTTTGAAGATAAACCATGCCAGAGCGCATTTTCCAAAAAAGGCTGTAAAATCAGAGAGGGCACTTTTATGCTTGACGTATTGATATGGTCATCAACCGTAATTTTAAAATCAATTTCATTTGAAAACCTTATATTTTCAATGTTCATGTAAAGCTTCATGGTTTCAAGCTCATCGTCAAGAGATATTTCTTTTTCTGTAGAAGAGATGAGAATTTTTCTGATGAGTTTAGAGAATTTATTCAAATAGTAAACGGCGTTTTCCTTTTCATTATTAATAATGTAAAGTTTTATAGAGTTGAGTGAGTTGAAAATAAAATGAGGATTCATCTGACTTCTCAAAACATCTTTTTCAAGGGTCAATATTTGTTTTTCTTGATGTAAGTGCTTTGTTCTATTGTAAATAAGGATAATTATGGTGGCCACAATTAGACCTAAAAGTGTAAACCAAAAGATTTTCTGGTTGCGCTCTAATTTTGATCTAACAAGTTCATTTTCACTTGAAAGTGCCTTTATCTGATTGTTTTTTGCCTCGTGTTCATACTGAATGATAATGTCACTTACGTACTGTAAATTACGCTCGTTATTAATGGTTTTGTCTAGTTCAATATAGTTTTTATAATGGTTTAATGCCATTTTATAATTGCCTTGTTTGGTATAAAGCACTGAAAGATGCATATGCGCATCAATAACCGAAGTTTTAAGATTGTATTCGTCGGCAATGACTAACGCTTTTTTTAAATTTTCTTCAGATTTGGCATCTAAACCCATTTCATTTTGAACCCATCCCAAATTGATGTAAGACAAGGTAATATAAAACTGATCGTTCATACTCAAGGCTTTTTCTAAACCTTTTTCAATGATGGTTTTAGCGTCGTCATATTTTTTTTGTTTGATGTAAACTTGGCCAATACTATTGTAGCATATAGCTTTCCCAACATTGGAGTTTATTTGTTCATTGAAACTCAAGGACAGCTTATAATTTACGAGCGCATTGTCCAAATCGCCCAAGGCTTCGTTGGCATATCCAATATTTTGATAATTAATGGCAAGGCCTAATCTGTTTCCGGCTTCTTTTTCAATTTGAAGTGATTTTTTAAATTGTTCGAGAGCTAATTCGTATTGTTTTAGGGTGAGGTATAAATTCCCCATACCATTTTCTGAAACCGCGATACTTAATTTTAATTGGTCGTTGGGGTCTTTGACAGTACTTGCTATATCATAGGCCTTTTTATGATAGTCAATAGCGGGTTTTATGAGGTCCATTCGTCGATACACTACACCTAACATGTTGAGACTTATAACAGATTGTTCAATATTATCGGATGTTTCGGCAATAGTTAAGGCGCTTTGGTGAGTTTCTATTGCTTTGTTATATAAGCTTAAATTTCTGTAAATGATACCGAGGGCATTTCGTGCATAAATTTCACCTTCGGTATAATTATACGCATTAGTTTTTTCAATTAGAACCTTCATTTTCAAACTATCATTTTTAAAATTCCTAAATATGGAATCAATTGTGGAATAGTTTTTAGGCTTCGAGACTCGAACGAGATCTAATTTGTTCTCGAATGTTTGTTCTGTTGATTGTGAAATCGCAAAACTTATTGAAAAAAGGAAGATGATCAATAAAAAGTTCTTGATACTCCCCAAAAATGCACAATAACTCGTTGATTTTATCATGTTATAATTTTTCTAAAAAATCTGATTTACGTTGACGAGCAACAGGTATTTTTTTATTGGTTTCCATAACCACATAGCCTTCATTTTTTATAAACTCTTTTATCTTGTTGAGATTAACAATAAATGAGTTATGAATTCTAAAAAAATAGTGTTCAGGCAACATCACATCCACCTCTTTTAGTTTTTTTGTAATAACGATTTTTTGACCATCGGCAAGTACTATTGTACTATAGTTGCCATCAGATTCGACAAAAACAATCTCCTCAACATTTAAAAATATCAGTTTCCCGTCAGTATTAATGGTTATTTTCTTTCTTTCAAATTTTTCATTGAAATCAAGAAGCATGGTTTCTATTTTGGAGGAGTTGATAATTCGTGAATTATACTTTTTTATTTTTTTTATAGTTTCTTGCAAATCATCAGAATCTATAGGCTTTAAGAGATAGTCAATGGCCTCATGTTTTAAAGCTTTTATGGCATATTCGTTATAAGCAGTAGTTATGATAACTGCAAAATCCCTATTTGAAAGCTTTTCTAAAAATTGAAAGCCGTCCATAGTTGGCATTTGAATATCCAAAAACAAACAATCTAATTGTTGTGAATCTAAAAAGGCAATGGCTTCCTCTGGATTGGAAAACGTGGCAATAATCTCAATCTCATCGCTAAAGGTTGTTAGCTCCCAAGACAGACTCTGAATGGCCTTTGGCTCATCATCAACAATTACGGCTTTTATCATAGTTTCAAAGATACTAAAATACCTGTGTAACTCAATTTGCTTGTGTATAGTTAGCTTTATTTTTTGTGTATTGAGATTAAATATATGCGTAATTAAATTGATTAAAATTCAGAAAAAGAGATTTACTAACTATACAATTTTTGCAACCAACGATACAAACAAGGGGATAAGAGTAACATTAATTTATGAAATTTGAGAATAGGGATTAAATACGATTGGTATAAAACCAAAATGTTTTTAGACCATGTAATTCTTAATAGTTTTAGTTAGTTTAGTTAATTATTGGGGAAAAAGAGAGCTGTAACCAGCTCTCTTTTTATTTGCAATACGCTAAACTTTTATATTTAAAAAATCGAAAAAAATAACAAGAAAAAGTTAAGTAAACATCACCCATTAGAGCTGTTTTTATGTGATATTTCCTACTAAAAAAAATGTTAAACATATTTATTAACATGTTGATAATCAATTAAATAAATAATTTTAGAGAAAACAAGCTCATTTGTGCTCAATTTATGGCGTTGTTAAAAACTTGTTGACAATGTTTATAAGTTTGCCTTTCATTTTCGATCACATTTTTGAATATTTGTTAGTCCCAAATCACACCAAATTTTACATTCACATAATCAATAAAAAAATAATAACTAATGTCTCAATTAACAGAACCAATACTGCAAGAAAACAAAGATAGATTTGTCATTTTCCCTATTCAACATCATGACATTTGGGAATGGTACAAAAAATCTGAAGCAAGTTTTTGGACTGCCGAAGAAATAGACTTACATCAAGATCTTTCAGATTGGAAAAATAAGTTAAACGACGACGAACGTTATTTTATAAAGCACATTTTAGCCTTTTTTGCCGCAAGTGATGGGATTGTAAATGAAAACTTGGCAGAAAACTTTGTTAATGAAGTTCAATATAGCGAAGCAAAGTTTTTTTATGGGTTTCAAATCATGATGGAAAACATTCATAGTGAAACCTATTCACTTTTAATAGACACCTACGTAAAGGACGAAGTTGAAAAGGACAAACTATTTAATGCACTTGAAAACTTTCCTGCGATTAAGAAAAAAGCCGATTGGGCTCTAAAATGGATTGAGTCACCAAGTTTCGCAGAGCGGTTAATCGCTTTTGCTGCCGTAGAGGGCATATTTTTTTCTGGAGCATTTTGTTCAATATTCTGGCTTAAAAAACGTGGACTCATGCCTGGCTTAACCTTTTCTAATGAGTTGATTTCAAGAGACGAAGGTGTGCATTGTGATTTTGCCGTGCACCTGCACAACAAACATTTGGTCAATAAAGTGCCAAAAGAGCGCATTAAAGAAATTTTGATTGATGCACTTGATATTGAACGAGAATTTATAACAGAATCCTTACCTGCCAGCTTAATTGGGATGAATGCCAACCTGATGTCACAATATCTTGAATTTGTGACCGATAGGTTGTTGACTGAATTAGACTGTGAAAAGGAATACAACACAGCAAATCCTTTTGATTTTATGGACATGATTTCGCTTCAAGGAAAAACTAATTTCTTTGAAAAGC
This sequence comes from Flavobacteriaceae bacterium MAR_2010_72, assembly GCA_003550275.1. GTDB lineage: Bacteria > Bacteroidota > Bacteroidia > Flavobacteriales > Flavobacteriaceae > Geojedonia. The sequence continues at coordinate 3,153,966 of QXCW01000002.1, read as the reverse complement.
GTGTGTCTGAATATCAAAAAGCAGGCGTTCTTAATAAAGAAGAAGAAAAAGACAAATTCAGCTTTGATGCTGATTTTTAATAGCAAACATTCTTAAAACGTTGTGATAAGCAACCATTTTGAATGCCCTTCCGTTGTTGCCGCTTAAATTTAAAAGCACCAATGGAAAATCAAATTAATTAATTCTAAATAGATTTTATAGGCAATCATTAAGCAATTCCGAGTAATCGGAAGCAGACGGTTTAATTTTAAAATCAGGGTAACTAACTAAATTAACACATTTTCTGAAGGTGTATCAGAAAACCTAAAAACTTTAAATAATTATGTATGTAGTAAAAAGAGACGGTAGAAAAGAACCAATGATGTTCGACAAAATTACGGCCAGAGTAAGAAAACTTTGCTATGGTCTTAACGAACTCGTAGACCCTGTAAAAGTTGCCATGAGGGTTATTGAAGGATTATATGATGGAGTAACTACCAGTGAGCTTGACAATCTTGCGGCAGAAATTGCTGCAACCCTGACAACGGCACATCCAGATTATGCACGTTTAGCGGCCCGAATCTCTGTATCAAATCTACATAAAAACACCAAAAAAACATTCAGTGAGGTGATGCACGACCTGTACACCTATGTTAACCCTAGAACAGGAAAAAAGGCGCCACTTATTGCCGATGACGTTTATAAGGTCATTGAGGAACATAAAGAAAAGTTAGACTCTACCATCATCTATAACCGTGATTTTGGCTACGATTATTTTGGTTTTAAAACCTTAGAGCGTTCATATTTGTTAAAAATTAATGGTGAAATCGCCGAGCGTCCTCAACATATGCTTATGAGGGTTGCCGTTGGGATACATCTTGACGATTTAGATTCAGCGATTGAAACCTATGAGTTGATGTCTAAAAAATATTTTACACATGCAACACCAACACTTTTCAATGCAGGTACACCAAAACCACAAATGTCTTCTTGCTTTTTGTTAACAATGAAAGATGATAGCATTGATGGGATTTATGATACACTAAAACAAACCGCCAAGATATCACAATCTGCTGGTGGTATTGGCTTGTCTATACACAATATTAGAGCAACAGGAAGTTATATTGCCGGTACTAACGGAACAAGTAATGGGATTGTACCCATGTTAAAAGTATTTAATGACACAGCCCGTTATGTTGATCAAGGTGGAGGAAAACGGAAAGGAAGTTTTGCTATTTATATGGAAACTTGGCATGCCGATATTTTTGACTTTTTAGATCTGAAGAAGAATCATGGAAAAGAAGAAATGCGTGCAAGGGATCTGTTTTACGCAATGTGGATTTCAGATTTATTCATGAAACGAGTTCAAGAAAATGGCGAATGGACTTTGATGTGCCCCAATGAGTGCCCAGATCTTTGTGATGTACATAGTGAAGAATTTGAAGCGCTTTATACCAAGTATGAAGCTGAGGGTAAAGGTCGTAAAACGATAAAAGCCCGCGAACTTTGGGAAAAAATATTGGAGTCACAGATTGAAACGGGAACACCATATATGCTCTATAAAGATGCAGCTAATCGTAAATCCAATCAGAAGAATTTAGGAACGATTCGTTCGTCAAACCTTTGTACAGAGATTTTAGAATACACCTCTCCAGATGAGGTGGCTGTTTGTAATCTTGCGTCTATAGCATTACCGATGTTTATTAAGAATGGAGAGTTTGATCACAAAGAACTGTATAGAATTACAAAACGAGTTACCAAGAACTTAAACAGGGTAATCGACAGAAATTATTACCCCGTTAAAGAAGCAGAAAACTCTAATTTTAGACACAGACCCATTGGTTTGGGTGTTCAAGGTTTGGCAGATACCTTTATTAAATTGCGTATGCCATTTACTAGTGATGAGGCCAAAACACTAAACCAAGATATTTTTGAAACCCTTTATTTCGCTGCAGTAACTGCAAGTATGGAAGAAGCCCAAAAGGATGGACCTTACCAAAGCTACAAAGGGTCACCTATTAGCGAAGGAGAGTTTCAGCACAACCTTTGGGGGATAAAAGATGAAGAATTAAGTGGTAATTGGGATTGGGCTAAATTGCGCAAAGATGTTAAAAAACACGGTGTTAGAAACTCCTTGCTTGTGGCACCAATGCCAACGGCTAGTACATCGCAAATTTTAGGCAATAACGAGTGTTTCGAACCCTATACTTCCAATATATATACTCGACGAGTATTGTCTGGAGAGTTTATCATTGTAAATAAACATTTACTTGAAGATTTAGTGGAATTGGGTCTTTGGAACGATGGCTTAAAACAAGATATCATGAGAGCTAACGGCTCGATACAAGGGATTGATACCATTCCAGAAGACATTAAGGAACTTTACAAAACAGTTTGGGAATTGAGCATGAAAGATATTATTGATATGTCCCGTCATCGTGGCTATTTCATTGATCAATCACAATCACTCAATCTGTTTATGGAAGGTGCTACCATGGCTAAATTAACCTCAATGCATTTTTACGCATGGAAAAGCGGCCTAAAAACAGGAATGTATTATTTAAGAACAAAAAGTGCTGTTGATGCTATTAAGTTCACTTTGGATAATACCAAGAAAGAAGAACCTGTAGCTGAAGTTGTTGAAGTAGATGATAATTTAGTCGAAAAACAAAAGCAAAAAGCAGCGAAAACTGCAGCAAAATTTGCCCAGCAAACTACCGAAGTAAAACCAATGTCGGCTGAAGAAATGAAGGCATTAATCGCCCAGGCCAAAGAAGCGGAGGGGGACGATTGTTTAATGTGTGGTTCATAATTAGTTTAAGTGTTACTTAAAAAGGCCAGTTTGTTAGAACTGGCCTTTTTTATTTTGTAAGTGTATCTGTGAGGGGCAGCCTTCTGTATTTTATATTAAAGATCTTTGCAGTAGTTGCTCACCTGTATTAGTTAAATGATACATAAACAGATAAATAAAAGTAAAAAGCCACCTGAACGGTGGCTTTTATTTAATGTGTGTTCTATAATAAATTATTTAGAATCTGGAATGGCAGCCGGTTTTACCGAGCTATCATGTGCGTTGTAATACTCTTCCAACAGATTCATAGTAGCGTTCAGTAAATCTTTAGTTTCCAAAAGAATGCTAAAATATAAGGTCGTATTTTTTGGACTTGATTCTTCAGTACGCGTACGCTCTACTTGTTTTTGTATTTTATCGGTCACTAAAGAAATGATTTCTTTTTTACGACTTAATATAATTCCTATTTCTTCAAAAGATCTAGAATCAAAAGCCTTTTTGGTGTTTGTAAAGAATATCTCAAAACGATCATCTACTTCTTTCAATTCTTTTATTTGACTGAATTTCAGTTTCTTGTGATTGTTGTTAACGTGTTTATGACTTACTTTAGTAATGTATTCTAAAGATTGTGTCATATCCTGTAAATATCCTAAAATATGGATGTAGAAGTTACTTGCGCCAACACTTGATTCATCTAAATTCTTTATAAAATAAAACACGTTGTCACGCAACTCATCAACTTCTTCAGAAAGTTTTACTATTTGCTTTTTATTCTTTTTAAGCAATGGTAAATCTTGTTTAGCCAATCCGTTGATGGCGTTGGTGTAAATTTTATTTCCACGTTTAACCACGTTTGCAATATTAGCCGCACTTTCATGGATGACACCTTGAATAGAGCTGCTTTCAGCTTTTGTTAAACTGTCTTCAGCTTTAATTGCCGAGCTTTTCTTTTTATGTGAAATATAATTACGAACCAATAATAGAATAGCAACTAATAACAGAACAGGGACCATTACAGTTACATTCCAATTAATTAAATAGGCAATCGTAGCTGCAGCAAGAAATGCTATTATTGCAGTAAAGAACCAGCCACCTATAACATTAAGCACACCGGCAACCCTGTATACCGCACTTTCGCTTCCCCAAGCACGATCGGCTAACGATGTACCCATGGCCACCATAAAGGTTACATAGGTGGTAGATAATGGTAATTTCATTGAGGTTGCCAATGATATTAAAACAGCTGCAACCATTAGGTTAACGGCTGCTCTCACCATATCAAATGCAGGTAACTCATGCACTTTATCTTTTGATAGTGCAATCACAGGTTTTTCAAACTGCTTGTCAATTTTAGCTTGCCATGATTCAGGCAAAATGTAAGATGACATTTGTGACATTCCCATGGCTATTCTTACAAACCCTCGAGATAAAAAGTTAGGTTGAAAACGCTCTTTGGCATCACCCTCTCTAGACAAATTGATTTCTGTTTCGGTAACCGTTTTTGCTTTTTTAGATAACCATAAAGTGGCTACCATTACAAGCCCCGCAATAACCAATAATATGGTTGGGGTCGGGACCTTGTCGGCCAAGAAGCCCATACTGAACTCGGTGGCTGCAACACCAGAACCAACCCAAGCTTCGTAGGATTGCCATGCTGCAATTGGAACACCAATAAAGTTAACCAAATCGTTTCCGGCAAAAGCAAGAGCTAAAGCAAATGTCCCAACAATGATGATTAATTTATAAATATTTGTTTTGAAAAGAGACACCAATAAAAACGATAATAAGGTCCAAAACACAATACTTATAGACATGATGACAAGCACTTGTTGTTCTAAATAATCCTTAATTTTTAGCCCACCCAGAAGCTCTAATTTTTCATCAGAAAATGCAGTTCCTTTAATTCCTTTTAGGAAAATAAAGTAGGTGATTGACGCCAATGCAAGTCCGCCAAATACCGCACCTACCCATTTGGCTTTTTTCTCGAAATTATAAGATAATAATAATCGGGAAACCCACTGTACTAATGCACCCACGGAGAAGGCGACCACTACCGAGAGCAATATGCCCAGTATGATTTCGGTTGCCTTCGAGGTGTTGATATAATTGATAACATCAGCAAAAGTCCCTCCGTCATGACCAATTTTAATTAATGCCATAGCCACAGAAGCACCAAGTAGTTCAAATACAATAGAAACTGTGGTTGAAGTAGGCATGCCTACAGTATTAAAGAAATCCAATAATAGAATATCGGTAATCATAACGGCCATAAAAACGACCATGATTTCACTGAACATAAATTCATGAGGATTGAAAATACCTTTTCGGGCAACTTCCATTAAACCACTTGAGAAAATAGCTCCAATAGCAACACCTAAGCTGGCTACTATCATAATTGTTTTAAACGAAACCGCTTTAGATCCTATAGCAGAATTTAAGAAGTTTACGGCATCATTACTAACCCCAACTACCAAATCGGCAATGGCTAGACCAGCTAGGGCAATAATCATAAATAAATAAATGTTTTCCATAGTTTAGTTAAAAATAGTTTGCAAATATCTTTAGTGTTTTTGTTTATTAGGTTATGTAATTGTTATCTTTTTAAAAGTGGATATCAAATTGTAATCTATACATGTAGCTGGCGTTTCCAATTCCATATTCTAAATAGCTTATATCAGACTGTACTTTTAAACTGTGTCCTACTATATATTTTGAAACACCTAAAGTGTATTGGTTTTCAGGATTTTTACCTGTAATGTTTTTATCTAATTCTACATTGGTATACCGTCCCGAGATTTCCCAATTATTCAAAAATAAATATCCCGCTTGTAAATTTAATCCTTTTCCAACTTGAACAACATCACCTGTTAAGCTATTATCTGAATTTTTAGCAAATGGATCATCTGCATCTCTATCGGCATATTCGGCCATAAGAGAAAATCCTTCATATTTGAACATAGCATCAATAAACAATGTAGTAATATTGGTCTCATAAAAACCAGTATCTGTTACCATATAGCTTCCAAGGTTACTACGATTTTTCACAGCATTATTGTTGTAATCATATGTGGCTCCAACAGCAAGTTTTGGAGAAGGTTCTCGTTTTAAATCACTTCCTTTATAGTCACCTTCACCTTCAAATTCACCAAAAGGCAAAGCTTCCAATCGTGCGGTATATTGATGGCCACCAAGGTTACCAGTGGTTATATTTCGGCCTTCACCTTGTGAGATCGAGAAAACCTCTTTTACCACAAATTGGTCTGAAAGGTTAAAATGGTGTCTCAACTGAATTCCCATATCACGGTCAATATTAAATCTGCTGTTTAAAAGTGAACGATCAACCATTTGCATGTTTGCCGATGAAATCACACGTTCTCTATTTCCAGGTAGTTTGGTTTGCCCAAACCACAATTCGAAATTCTCATAAAAATTCCATTTAATTACCGCATCAAGAATATAGCGTGGTGTATTGCTTGTAAATTCGGAAACACCAGAAATATCACGATTAGATAAACCTAACTCAATTTTGTATTCTAATTTGGGACTAAAAGCATAACCGTCAAATTTTAATCGTGATCGTCTAATGAGCATATTGGTCTCCGGCTGTTGTCCATCTTCAAAAACAGATGTACCGAGTATTTGAGCTCTTAATCCAATTTTCATGGTCCAGGAACTGTCCTTGCCGACTAAATTAAAAAGCCCTTTACCAAAGGCAGGAGATGAAGTTTCTTGTGCGTTAATTGTTGTAAACACTGTAATAATTACAGCGCATAGGGATAACTTTAATTTCATTTTAAGTTTTAGTTTTTGTCGCTGCAAAGAACTAAAACTAATGTTAACTAAATGTTTCCTAAACATTATTTTTAAAAACAAAAAAAACTGCCTTGGCCAAAGGCAGTTATCAGAATTCATAATAATGTAGTTGACAAAAACTAATAAATTACAATGAAATACTAATTGTATGTGTTTTAAAACACAAGCAAATATCAGCTATTAAGGTAACCTTATTGTAATCAAAATATTAATTAATTATTAAAACCGCATTTCCTTTTTGCATTGAAAAACAGGCAATTACAAATATAATGTTAATTTAATGTTACGTAAACATTGCTATAATGTAAACTATTCTTTATATTTGAATGTAGAACCTTAAAAACCCCATAACAGATGAAAAAGATATTCCTTATGCTATTAATGTTTTCCGGAACATTAGTTTTTGCTCAAGATAAAATTGAACCTAAATTCGAGAAACAAGGGGATTTAACCTTAGCAACGTATTATTATGCCGATGGCAATATAGAACAACAAGGTACATTTAATAGTGAAGGCAAATTGCATGGTGAATGGGTAAGTTACGATGTGAACGGTAACAAATTATCTGTTGGGCAATATGACAATGGATTAAAAATAGGGAAATGGTTGTTCTGGCAAGCTGGTGTTAAGAAAGAAGTTGAGTATAAGAATTCAAAAATCACCAATGTCAAGGATTCAAATCAGTTATGATTTAAAATTATAAGTAAAATAAAAAAGCTCCTTTTAAGGAGCTTTTTTTGTGACTAACTCAAAATTAACGTATTAGAATTTGTAAGTATATCCTAATGAGATTTCTGTTCCTGGTTCTCTTAAGGAATAGATTTGATCTTGTGCTTTGTACGATTGGTAATTGCTTTCTTTTGTGCTCCCTAGTAAGTTGGAGATTTTAAAATCAATAGCCGATCGCTCTTTTTCTCCAAACGACTTATTTAAGGTAAAATTCAAACTGTGAAACGGCTGTGTGAAAACATCGGGCACAATTCCGGTACCTACAACTTCAAGCGTTCTTCCTTGTACATTATAAAATAACCCGGTTTGCAATCCTATGTCATCATTTGAATAATCTAAACCAGCATTAATTAAATAAGGGGATTGGCCTTGTAAATCACGTTTTCTATCTATAGTCTCACCTGTTCGTGCGGCAAGCAGTCTGCTATTATATTCAGGTTCAGACATTGTAAGTGCCGATTTAATTACAGATACGTTAGTGTTAAATTTGAGATTATTTAAACCTTCAGATATAAAACCTAATTTTTGTCTAAATTCAAATTCTAAACCATAAACTTTAGCATTTCCTAGGTTTGCTGGGGTTACTTGAGTTGGTGCTTGCAAGAAGAACGTAAGCTCAATAGGGTCTTTAAAATCTTTATAAAAACCACTTAAAGCAAACATTTGTCCTTCCTCGCCAAAACGTTCGTACCTTAAATCGAAGTTGTTGATGTATGTTGGAACCAATTCCAAGCTTCCAATAAATAATCGGTTTGTAATTGGGTCGAATATTTGAGAGGTTGACTGCTCTTTAAAAGATGGTCTTGCAGTTGTTCTAGAATATGAGGTTCTTAAATTGGTATTATCTGAAACAGAATAAATTATATTAGCAGAAGGAAAAAAATCAAATTCATCTAAAACTTCTAGTCCGTTAAAAGAGATATTACCATCTTGCCCAGAGTAGTAAGATTTTACAAGTTCTGTTCTTAAGCCTAGAACCGTTTTTAGGTTAGTGCTTACATTGAATTCGTTTGAAATATAATTTGAATAGATATATTGCTCTCCTTCATAGGCATTGTTTGGATTAAAGGTGTCACCAAAAGTGATAATAGTACCATTTCGGGTATCACGCGTCCAGATATTTTCAGTCAATAACAGATTATCAACATTACCATCAGCAATGTAGGAATCATCTCCACTGATTTGGAAGGTAAAGGCATCTATGCTAAAATCCCTGAATTTATAAACGTAACTCGTACCAAATTTTAATTGTGCAGGTCTGTTGAATAGATTGTATTTCTTTTTAAAATCAAATTTTGCGGCCCAGTTTTCTTCCTGTAACCATCTCCAGATACGAATAGGAAAGGTTGATGCACTTGGGCTAATAAAAAACTCGCCATTGTCTGCTTGCTGTAATGGCGTAATTCTATGGTCTTTGTCGTACACTTTTGAAAAGGTAGGTGACAACTTCCATTCAAAATTCCAAGCATTTTCATCTGTGCTAAATCTATGGTCACCTGTTAAAAGTATATTGGTAACAGAGCGTTCAGTATAGGTTAATGAGTTTTTTGATAAAGGCTCTTGTGCGCCACCGGTACCATCTTGCGAAATAACCTGATCAAAAACACCAGCTGTAGATTCACCATTTTGAATATGTAGTAAGTTAACCTTGAATTTTGAAAGGTCTGTTTTAAAAACAACTCCTGCCAATCCATTTAGAATAACGTTATTAATACCTTCAGAACCCCGTGAGTCTAAAATAGTGTTTAACTCATTTTCGTTAGGGTTACCATTTTGTCTTATCCATGCACCATCAATTCGGTTTTCATAGAAAGAGGTCTGATTTTTATATGAAAACGAAGCTTGATAACCAATTTTATTAGAGCCCAGATCATATTGATTTCCGAGTGTAAAACCTAGATCAAAATTAAGTTGACTTCGTTCTTCTTTTGCAGATAACTCTTTTTGAAAACGGTCTGTAAGTGTTGTTAGAAGTGCACGGTTTTCAAAAGTTCCGGGTATTGGCTGATATCTATTGATTGGTAAATCGCGAGTACCATTGTCATACCCAAAAGCATCTGTATCGCTACCAGTATAGTTCAAATAGTTTTCTTTAAAATGCATGTCGGGATTATACCCTGTACCAACCGAAATTGAGGCTTCTGCTTTTGAGGGGAAATCTTTAGTAACAATATCAACCACTCCACCTGTAAAATCTGCTGGATATTCTGCAGCGGCTGATTTTATAACAATAACATTATCTAAAATACTTGTTGGAAATAAATCCATTTGGATGGTATTTCTATCAGGATCTAACCCTGGGATGTCAACACCATTTAAAATAGACTTGGTATAACGATCGCCAAGACCTCTTACATAAACATATTTTCCACCTTGAATAGATACTCCTGGAACACTTTTTACAGCACTGGCTAAATCACCGGCTCCAGTTTTTTTGATGTTTTGAGCCGAAAGTCCATCCAATAAAGTGACAGATCTTTTTTGTAGGTTTAATATTGAACTTTCCGTATTTCGTTTGACGTTAGTGGTAATTACTATAGTTTCTAAAGAGTTGGTAGCAAGTGTTACATCAATGGTTTGCACCTCATTTGCTGTTATTGTAATATCACTAATTTCTTGAGTGTTGTATCCAACAAACGAAAACACTAAAGTGTATACACCTTCTGTTAGCTCAAGCTCATATTTGCCATCAAAATCTGATGTTGTACCTGTGGTGGTTCCTTTTACTAAAATGTTAGCAAAGGCCATAGGCTCTACAAATTCACCATCCATTACTATTCCAGCAACTTTTCCTGTTTGAGAATATCCTGAAAAAATTATTAAAAAGAAGAATAGAAAGGTATATAAGTTTTTTTTCATAATTAAATTATCTAAACTACTACTCACAAAAAAGCGAGTAGTAGTTTTATAAGAATGATTAGTTTTTAAGTAATTGAAGTTTTTCAATTAGAATCCTAGATTAGCGGCAGAGTTTGCGTAAGTCCAGCTTAAACCAGATGTTGAAGCACCTACGGTTTGTGCGCCTTGAGTTACTGCCGAAGCTGTTGATCCAAAGCCGGTTACTGTAACGTTAGCCGCTGTATTTTTAAACAAGCTAGTAACATCAGTAACACCTTCTGGCAATACAATTTGCCATGTTCCAAAAACCAACAGGCCATTGTTATAGTTGGTGGCTGCACCATCATTATCTAATTCAATATCAGCCGAAGCTTTAAAACCATAAGCATATACGTTCTTTGTTGTTCCCATGGCGCCACTTCTATAATCGGCATATTCACCATTTGAAGTGACCGTGTTTCCTATAATAGTTGCGTTTTGAATTGTGAAAGAGCCAGTAGCTGAACCTTCTGGGCCATCAATTTCAAAAGCATGATCTGAAAAATCACCTAGTATAACCACAGAATTATGAATAGTTCCTGAATAAGCTTGGTCAATATCAATAGCGTCATCTCCTTGAGCCCAAACTAAAATGTTTGAAACATTTACCGTTCCACCAAAAAACTCTACACCATCATCTACATTGGCAACAACTTCTATATTGTTAATCACAGTTCCTGTACCAACACCTCCCAGTGTTAAACCATTAATTTCATTGCCTTCACCAATTAAAGCGCCACCATGTCTGATTGAAACATATTGTAATACACCTGAATTATCAGCCGGATCTGTACCGCCATATAAGCCGAAAGCGTCATCGGCAGGAATACCTTCAATTTGAGTTTCAACTACATCATTTGAAAATGAACAAGGAGCCTTACCAAGAATGATTAATCCTCCCCATAACCCTCTGTCATTTTGGTTTAAGTTTGTTCCAGCTTTCTGACCTATTTGAATATTGTCACTTGTAGACGTGAAAATAATTGGCTGCGTAGCAGAACCAACAGCATTTATTTTAGAGCCTCTTGCAATAATTAGAGCGGAAGCCAATGAACCAGTTCCAGGAGAACCTTTTATAATTGTTCCTTCTTGAATAGTTAATATAGCACCGTTATCAACAACCACTTTTTGGTTAAGGACGTAAATCTTATCATTGGTCCAAGTTGTGTTTTGTGTTATAGCACCTGTAACAGCTACAGTATTGCCCGTTGAACCTGTGCCACCATCGCCATTATTAATTATGGTTATTTCTTCAATAATAATTGGCGTGTCATCATCTTTAAAGCACCCTGTCAATAAAAGTGATAAAGCAACTAGTAGTGTTAAAAATACATTCTTCATAGTATTAATTTTTAGAATAGTTTTTGTGTTTTATTTTATGCTGCAAAGAAACTAGTGTAGTGTAAAGTCAAGGTTAATTAGGGATTAAACCTCTGTAATAAAAAAGTTAACTAAAGGTTATGAGATACAACTAATTCCATAGATTAGAACACCTTAAGTTAACATTGATGATTTATAAATTATAGGAAGCATAGGTGCTGAAAATTCAGCAGTATAAGTGAAACCCTATTTTGATATACAAAAAATGAATTAGTCTTTCCCTTTTTCACTCTTAATGAGTGATGAACTATCTGTGAAGGAGATGGTTCTGGCTGATAAGGATACACTCACAGAAGTTTTTTGGCTTGAAGCGACCTTTACATTGAGTTTTTTGGTTTCATAGCCTGCAAAACTGTAAACCAATGTGTAGTTTCCATCAGCTAAATTTTGAAAATAAAACAACCCGTTTTCATCTGAAGAAGATGCTACGGTTGTCCCTTCGATAAACACGTTGGCATACATTAGCGGTTCGTCATTAATTTCTCCATCCAAAACAATCCCTTGAATAGAACCATTGTTTTGAGAAAAACAAAAGCCAGAAAAAAGAATGAAAACTAGAACGGTTAAATACCTCATAAAATCGGTAAAAAATTATAATGCAAATAACCGACTTTGATTCCTTTCTAATGTTACCTAATCATTAAACAACTGTCATTAAAATGTTAGATTAATGTTATCAAATTCTAACTTTATTTTTATCTGATTTAGTTATATTGCCAACTCTAAAAACAATACTATGAATTGGGAACAATTACTGTCCTTAAAACGCTTTGGAGATACACATAAACGCTTAAGAAAAGAACAGGATGAAACCCGTTTGGGTTTTGAGGTTGACTATGACAGAATTATATTTTCTTCAGAATTTAGAAGTCTTCAAGATAAAACTCAAGTGGTGCCTTTGTCCCAAACCGATTTTGTCCATACCCGTTTGACGCACAGTTTGGAGGTTAGTGTTGTTGGGCGATCTATTGGTAGAAGCGTAGGTCAAAAAGTTCTAGAAAAACACCCGCATTTAAAAAATGTTCATGGGTTTCAAGCCAACGATTTTGGAGCGATTGTAGCAGCGGCTTCTTTGGCCCATGATATTGGTAATCCTCCTTTTGGACATTCAGGAGAAAAAGCGATCGGTGAATTTTTTAAATCAGGTTTTGGAAACCAGTTTAAGGATCAACTTACCGAAAAGCAATATCAGGATTTGTGCGATTTTGAAGGTAATGCAAATGGGTTTAAAATTTTAACCGAAAGTAGAATAGGGCGAGAAGGAGGTTTGCGCTTGAGCTATGCAACCCTTGGAGCATTTACGAAATATCCAAAAGAATCCTTGCCTAAAAAACCTACTAAACATATTGCCGATAAAAAGTATGGTTTTTTTCAAAGTGAAAAAGAAGCCTTTATAGAAGTTGCTATTGAACTGGGATTGATAAGGACAGGGACAAAAGATAATATTAGTTTTTCAAGACATCCATTGGCCTATTTGGTTGAGGCTGCTGATGATATTTGTTATACTATTATCGATTTTGAAGATGGTATTAATTTAGGACTTATTCAGGAAGAATTTGCTTTAGAGTATCTAATTAATTTGGTGCGGCATTCAATTAACACAACAAAATATCATTCGCTTTCCAACACGCAAGACAGGTTGAGTTATTTAAGGGCTTTGGCCATAAACACCTTGATTAATGAAGCGGTTGACACGTTTATGGCAAATGAAGAACTTATTTTGCAGGGGAAATTTTCAAAAGCTATAATGGATGTTAGCTCCTATGAGGCTCAAATAAAAGACATTATTAAAGTTAGTGTTGAAAATATTTATCAGTCTAATGAAGTTGTTGAAAAGGAAATTGCAGGTTATGAAGTGATTAATCAACTTCTAAAGAGTTTTACAACAGCTATAATCAATGGATTTAAAGGAAATCTGTCAAGTTATGATAAGCTCATTTTGAGATTGCTTCCAAATAGCTTTGAAACCATAGATGGTAATTTATATGAGCATCTTTTAAAAGTGTGTAACCATGTGGCACAGTTCTCGGATAGTAACGCCATTCTTACCTATAAAAAAATTAAAGGCACGTATTTGTAAAACCTATTGTTGATAGAACTGTTAATAATTTTCGATTGTCTAGATTGAGCCAAGACAATTATATGGCATCTTTGCAATTAGAGGGCTAAAATTAAATCATTTGTTGCATTTCATCGATAAAATTTGCATTTTATCTAAAATTGATTACATTTGTCCTGTGCAATAAAAACTATTCCAATGAAAAAAAATCTTTTAAGTGCTATAGTTATATTTTTTGTTACTGTGGCTTTTCTTTTAATGCTTGATGATATTTCAAAAAGTAAAAACACGCAACTAGAACAAAGCGTAGATGTTTATAATGCTCCTGCACAACAGGATATGGCAACTACAGATGAGGCTCAATAAGGTTCTGTAAAGTTTCTGCAATACCTTTAGCATCTAAATTTAATTCTGCGTGTAATTCCATTACTGAACCATGTTCTACAAAATGGTCGGGAATACCAATAACTTTTATAGGGTTTTTAAAATTAAATTTAGCAGCAAATTCCAAGATCGCTGAACCAAATCCTCCATTAACACAACCATCTTCAACAGTACAAATTATTTGATATTTCTTAAATATGGTTTGTAATAGTGATTCATCTAAAGGCTTTACAAATCGCAGATCGTAATGCCCTATAGTTTGTTTATCAGAATCAACCAAATCAATAGCTTCAATAATATTTTCAGCTATAGCTCCAATAGATAATATGGCCAACGTTGTTCCTTCTTTTAAGATATTAGCTTTACCAATTTCAATTTTAGAAAACGGTTGTTTCCAATCTATAATCCTTCCTTTCCCTCTTGGATACCTAATTGCGATAGGATGAGGTAGTCCCAATTGAGCTGTAAACATGATATGGCGAAGTTCAATTTCATTTCTTGGAGAAAAAATGATGAGATTGGGAATACAGCGCAAATAGGCTAAATCAAATGCGCCATGATGTGTTGCGCCGTCTTCTCCCACAAGTCCAGCCCTGTCCAAACAAAAGATAACAGGTAGGTTTTGAAGTGCAACATCATGAATTACCTGATCATAGGCACGTTGTAAAAACGTAGAATAAATGTTGCAAAACACGATTAGCCCTTGGGTTGCCATCCCTGCAGCCAAAGTAACCGCATGTTGCTCGGCAATACCAACATCAAAGGCACGATCAGGCAGTTGCTCCATCATATACTTTAAGGAACTTCCGGTTGGCATTGCAGGTGTGATACCAACAATTAAAGGGTTTTTATGGGCTAATTCAACAATGGTATGCCCAAACACGTCCTGAAATTTAGGGGCTTCGACTTGGTCTTGTTTAGGCCATAAATCTCCAGTTTTTGCATCAAATTTTCCTGGGGCATGATACTTAACCTGATCGTTTTCTGCTTGTTTTAAGCCTTTTCCTTTAGTAGTAATGACATGCAAAAATTTGGGCCCTTTAACCGTTTTTAGGCGCTCAAGTTCAGTAATGATGGCATAGATATCATGACCATCAATTGGTCCTGAATAGTCAAAATTTAGAGCTTCAAAAATATTATCATGTTTTTGTGTCCCTTTTTTTACATTGGTTAAATATTGTTTTAATGCTCCTACACTTGGGTCAATACCAATAGCATTATCATTTAAAATAACAAGCAAATTAACATCAGTAACTCCAGCATGATTTAAACCTTCAAAGGCCATGCCGCTTGCAATGGAGGCATCACCAATTATGGCCACATGATGTTTGTTTTCCCCTTTAAGTTGGGATGCAATGGCCATACCTAAAGCGGCAGAAATAGATGTTGAAGAGTGTCCTACACCAAAAGTATCGTAGGTACTTTCGCTTCGTTTTGGAAAACCACTTATTCCTCCTAATTGTCTATTGGTGTTGAAAATAGCTTTTCTCCCTGTCAATATTTTGTGACCATAAGCCTGATGACCAACATCCCAGATTAATAAATCATGTGGCGTATTGAATACATAATGTAAGGCAATTGTAAGCTCAACCGCCCCAAGGCTTGCTCCTAGATGGCCTTCCTTTGTAGCAACAATAGTGATGATGAATTCACGTAATTCTTTAGCGAGTTGAGGTAAGGCTTCTGTATTTAATTTGCGAAGCTCTTTTGGGTCGTTAATATGGTCAAGTAATCTGGTCATTGGGTACAAATGTACGAGTTGCAAATGATATGATTCATATTAAAATTGAAATCGTATTTTTGAATCTATGGAAAACCCGTTTGACGATATTTATTTTATGAAGAAGGCACTTCAGGAAGCTGAAATAGCCTTTGACAAAGGCGAAGTTCCTGTTGGAGCTGTGATTGTTATTGACCATAAAATTATTGCACGTGCTCATAATTTAACCGAGCTTTTAAATGATGTAACTGCCCACGCCGAGATGCAGGCCATAACTGCTGCCTCTAATTATTTAGGGGGCAAATATTTAATGAATTGCACTTTGTACGTGACATTAGAGCCCTGCCAAATGTGTGCTGGCGCCTTAAATTGGAGCCAGATATCAAAAATTGTTTTTGGAGCTAGAGATGAAGAACGCGGCTGTATGAATTTAGGAACAAAACTACACCCCAAAACCGAAATGGTTAGTGGTGTTTTAGAAGAAGAAGCATCACAATTATTAAAACGTTTTTTTATTGAACGCCGAAATTTGAATTAAAAAAAACGCCCAACAATTTGCTGGGCGTTGAAACTTGTAATAAAAGATATGTTACTTAGATCACTTGCACATTTGCAGCAACCTTTCCTTTTCTTCCTTCCTCTTCGGTGTACTGTACGCTGTCACCTTCACGTAGCTCAACCCCATTAAGGTTTGATACATGAACGAAAATGTCTTTTCCTGTTTCGTCGTTGGTAATAAATCCAAATCCCTTTGAATCATTAAAAAATTTAACTGTTCCAGTCATGGTAAAAAATATTGATTAAAATACAAATGTATAATTTAAAATAATGCAAGATGTTATCAAAAGGTTTTTTTATTAAAAAATTGATAATCAATACTTTTTTTTATGATTTCGCATTTTGTCAAGGTTCTCTTTTGTAATCATGTAATCTTTGAGGTCTTTATTTTTCCATCGGTAATATGAAAATAATGGAAAAACAACGAAGAAAAGTCCGACGACTCCAAAACCAATCCACTTTTGTGAATTTTCAGACTCAAGAAGATAGCCTAATACAATTAAGCCGAGAGATGCTAAAAAAAGAATCCAAATGATATACTTCATAATCAAATACCTATGTTGTAAAGTTAATTAATTCTCTGCGGTACGCAGTTAATAATTTCGATTTAGAAACAAAACCATAATAAACACCATCTTTAATTACAGGAAGGTTCCACGCTCCGGAATCTTGAAATTTTTGCATGACCATCTTCATTGAATCTGTTTCGAACTGAATACAGGCCGGTGGAAATTGCATAAATGTTTCAACAGTGGTAGATTCATATAGGGATTGATCAAACATAACATCTCTAATGGTATCTAAAAGAATAATTCCAACAAGCGTTTGATTTTCGGTTATTACAGGGAATAAATTCCTATTTGATTTGGCAACACCTTTGTGTAACATGTCTCCCAAACTCATGTCGGGGTATAATGGGATAAAATCGGTTTCGATGACACTTTCTAATGTCATCAAGGTCAATACGCTTTGATCTTTATTATGTGTAAGAAGTGTTCCTTTTTCTGCTAATTCTTTTGTGTAAATCGTATGTTCAATGGCGTTTTTGGTAATAATAAATGACATAGAAACAGTAATCATTAATGGAACAAAAAGTTCATAACCTCCAGTGATTTCGGCAATTAGAAAAATGGCAGTTAATGGGGCATGAAGTACGCCGGCAATTAATCCAGCCATACCGATAAGGGTAAAGTTAGTTTCAGACACCTGAAAATTAAATCCTAAATTATTGATGATTTTTGCAACCACGTTTCCTAATGCACTACCCATAACCAAAGTTGGGATTATAATTCCTCCAGCACCACCAGCAGCAAAAGTGGTTGTCATTGCTATGGCCTTAAAAACTGTAATACCAATTAATAATGCAATAACAACCCAAATATTATCTAAATGATCATCAAAGGGTGTTTTTCCTAAAGCATGTAAATGATTATTTTCGAGCAAATCGTTTATAAAACCAAATCCCTCACCGTATAAAGGCGGTATAAAGTAAAGCATGATTCCTATGGCTAAACCACCAACAATAAGCCGTTGCCCGCTAGTTTTAATACGATTAAAAATGGCATAAACGGCAAAGTAGATTTTATAAAAATAGATAGAACCTATTCCAGTACCAATACCCAAAGCAATATAAAACATTGTATCGCCTAAAACAAATTTATCCGAAACATCAAAATTGAACAACACACCATCACCCACCAAAAAATAGGAAGTTAACACAGATGAAACGGATGCAATTAACAAAGGTAACAAGGAGGCAAAAGTCAAATCCAAACTAAAAACCTCAATAGCGAATATAATGGCTGCGATAGGTGATTGAAAAATAGACGCAATTGCTCCCGCTGCTGCACAGCCTATGAGCAATGTTTTTGTTTTTCTGTCAATATGAAACAGCTGTCCAATGTTTGAACTGATTGCCGACGCCGATGCTATGGCTGGGCCTAACAAACCCACAGAACCACCAAAACCTGCGGTCAAGGGAGCTGTAATCAATGGGAGATAAATTTTACTTCGTTTAAGCAGACCATTCTTTTTTGAAAGCGAAAATAAAATGCTAGGGATGGCATGCTCAATAGGTTGTTTCGAAACGTGCTTTACAAAGAGGTAAACCAACCATAAACCTATAATTGGAAGTATAAAATAGGTGCTATTATTGGACAGAATAATTACTTTATCTAAAATCCATTCTATAGCGAAGGTTATGTTTTTTATAATAACCGAAACTAGGCCGGCCAATAAACCAATCAGAATGCTTAATAAAAAAGTGAAATTTTTTTGGGAGATGTGTTTATACCTCCAAATAAGGATTTTCTTTAAAAGCGTTGCTTCTGCCATAAATTAAATCTACTAAAAAATCCTGCAAAGTGCAGGATTTGTTTTTATGATTTTAAATTAAGTTTTAAATGAAGTTCCTCAAGTTGTTTTTCATCAATCTTGGCAGGCGCATCGATCATAACATCACGACCAGAATTATTTTTCGGAAAGGCTATAAAGTCGCGTATGGTCTCTTGACCTCCAAGGATAGCAACCAAACGGTCTAGCCCAAATGCCAATCCGCCATGTGGCGGTGCACCATATTCAAATGCATTCATTAAAAACCCAAACTGTGCTTTGGCTTCTTCTTCAGAAAAGCCTAAATAATCAAACATCAAGGCTTGCGTTTTTTTATCATGAATTCTAATGGAACCACCACCAATTTCGTTCCCATTGAGAACGAGATCGTATGCATTCGCTTTTACGGCTCCAGGATCGGTTTTTAACAGCTCTAATTGCCCTGGTTTTGGTGAGGTGAATGGGTGGTGCATGGCATGGTAGCGTTCAGTCGCTTCATCCCATTCCAATAAAGGAAAGTCCATTACCCAAAGCGGGGCAAATTCATTAGGTTTTCTTAATCCTAAACGCGTGGCCAACTCCATACGTAAAGCGCTCAATTGCGCACGAACCTTGTTGGTATTGCCAGATAACACACATATTAAATCGCCAGCTTTGGCACCTGTAATATCAGCCCATTTTGCCAAGTCATCCTGATCATAAAATTTATCAACCGATGATTTGAAAGTGCCGTCATCATTACAACGACAATACACCATGCCTAAAGCTCCAA
This sequence comes from Flavobacteriaceae bacterium MAR_2010_72, assembly GCA_003550275.1. Lineage (GTDB taxonomy): Bacteria > Bacteroidota > Bacteroidia > Flavobacteriales > Flavobacteriaceae > Geojedonia. The sequence continues at coordinate 3,134,573 of QXCW01000002.1, read as the reverse complement.
TTTGCGGTCGTTTTACCCAATCAATAAGTTGATCAATTTCTTTTCTGGTATAATTGTTCGCGCTAGGAACGGCTATTCCCACTACTAATTCGGCTGAATTAAAAACGCCAAAATCTTTATGTTGAGTCACAGCATTTAACTCACCAAACTGCATTCCAAATCGAATGTCTGGCTTGTCATTTCCATAAAGTCGCATAGCATCGTCATAGAGCATTCTTGGGAATTCTTTGACATCAACACCGTTAATTTCCTTTAATAAATGTTTAGTTAAACCTTCAAAAGCATTTAAAATATCTTCTTGCTCTACAAAAGCCATTTCACAGTCTATTTGAGTGAATTCAGGTTGTCTGTCGGCTCTTAAATCTTCATCTCTAAAACATTTTACGATTTGAAAGTATTTATCCATACCGCCAACCATAAGCAATTGCTTAAAGGTTTGAGGTGATTGTGGAAGCGCATAAAATTGGCCTTCATTCATTCTCGATGGTACCACAAAATCTCGAGCGCCTTCAGGCGTTGATTTAATTAAATAGGGCGTTTCGACCTCAATAAACCCTTGACCAGACAAGTAGTTTCTCACCTCTTGAGTAACTTTATGTCTAAAAATTAGACTGTTTTTTACTGGATTTCGTCTGATATCAAGATATCTGTATTTCATTCGTAATTCTTCTCCACCATCCGTTTCATCTTCAATAGTAAACGGTGGCAATAGTGCAGAATTTAAGATATTAAGCTCTGTAACCAGAATCTCAATATCACCGGTCGGGATATTTGGATTTTTGGAGGCACGCTCAATTACAGTGCCTTTAACTTGAACAACAAATTCACGTCCTAATTTTTGAGCTTGGTCAATGATAGCTTTTGAAGTACGCTCTTCATCAAAAATAAGCTGGGTGATACCATAGCGGTCACGAAGGTCAACCCAAATCATAAAACCTTTATCCCGTACTTTTTGTACCCATCCTGAAAGTGTTACTTCTAAATTAATATGTGATGCTCTTAATTCACCACAATGATGACTTCTATACATAATATAAGCGTGAAATTAAGTTGCAAATTTAACAAGTTATTGTCTTTATATAATGTTTATAAGGGTATAATTTCTTAATTCAACTATTTGAAGCAGCAGATTCTTAAACAATTTTGAATTCGCAATATATGGGCTTCGCATTGCGAATTATTTAATTTTCATAGATTAAAATCGATTTTTTTTTAAGATATTTAGCCTGTCTAATTCAAAAAATGTAAAATTATGAGCAAAACTTTATCTTTAAAGTTGCTGTTATTTTCTATTGTAATTTGTCCATTAATGGCTTTTAGCCAACAAATTACAGGAACAATAACTGACGGAGCAACAGGCCTGCCTCTAGGAGGCGCCAACATTATCATTAAGGGAACAACTACTGGAACTACATCAGATTTTGATGGAAATTTCAGTCTCAATGTTGACAGCTTCCCAGTGACTTTGGTAATTTCTTCATTAGGATTTGAAACTCATGAGGAGCTGGTCTCTTCAGCTAGAACTGTAAATGTCACGTTACAGGAATCTGCAACTGCGCTTAATGAAGTTGTAATTACAGGTTTAGGGTCTTCCGTAAAACGAAGTAATCTTGCCAACGCAGTCTCAACAGTGAGCGCTGCAGAATTGGTAGGTAATACTGGACAAACAACTGTTGATGGAGCCTTATATGGGAAGTTGACAGGTGTAAATATTGTGTCCGCTTCAGGTGCGCCTGGAGGTGGAATTGCAATGAGATTACGTGGGGTTTCATCTATTAACGGTAACAACCAACCCTTATTTATTGTGGATGGAGTATACATTAATAACGTTGAAATACCTTCGGGTTTAAGAAACGCATCAGGTGCTAATCGTGGAAATGAGGAAAATTCTTCAAATAGACTTTCAGATATCGATCCAAATGATATTGAAAAAATCGAGGTTCTTAAAGGAGCTTCTGCAGCTGCCATTTATGGTCAGTTAGCAAATGCCGGCGTTGTTATCATTACTACTAAACGTGGTAAAGATGGTGTTACCAGATTTAATTTTGGTCAAGATGTAGGATTTACTGAAATAGCTAATCCTTTGGGTATGAGAAACTGGACTGCAGATAATGTGTTATCTACATTTAATGCTGCCGAAGTAACTTTATATAATCAGGCTATCGCAAGCGGTGGATTAATTGATTATGAGGATGTCATTTATGGCGAAACGGGATTGATTACCGAAACAAAAGTTAGTGTTGATGGAGGTAATGAAAAAACCAAGTTTTATGTTGGTGCATCTTACAGAGATGAAGAAGGTATTATCAAAAACACAGGCTTTGATCGTTTTTCTATAAAGGCTAATATTGATCATAAACTTTCTGACACGTTTGACTTTTCATTAAGCTCGAATTACATAAGAAGTTCATCTAGTAGAAGTTTTACTGGTAATGAAAACGAAGGAGGGTTAAGCTATGGATATACACTTGCTTTTACAAGACCATGGATTAATTTATTTCCAGACGAACAGGGCATTTACCCGAGTAATCCAAATTATACAGGAAACCCTGTTTTTGTTAGAGATAAAGCCTCCAACGAAGACTTAAATAATAGGTTTATTCAAGGGTTAAGTGTAAACACTAAATTGTATAATGACGACACCAACAGAGTTAAGTTTGTTACTAGTTTTGGATTGGACTATTTGTCTAATCAAACCAATGTTTATGTGCCAGAAACACATCAAGGTACTATAGCCAGTGGGCAAAATGGTTTTATTGGTGTTGGTAAAAACGGATTTACTAATTTTAACAGTCAAGCCATTTTAGTTTGGGATCATGATGCAATGGATGGAGATTTAGGGTTAACTACACAAGTAGGTACCGCCTACATTGATCAGGTGGCAGATTTAGTGTTAAGTACAACGACTGATTTAATTCCTGGACAAACTAATTTGGAACAAGGAAATAATCAAGCTATAACCCAAACAACTTCATCTATTAGAAATTTTGGGTATTTTGCACAAGTTGAAGGTAATTATAAGGATAGATTTATTGCGACCTTGGGGTATAGATTGGATAAGTCAACATTAAATGGAGATCCCAATAAATTTTATGGATTTCCAAAAGCTTCTTTAGCGGTTAACTTGAATAATTTTGATTTTTGGGAATCAGAAACCATAAATCAATTTAAGTTAAGAGCTGCATATGGTGAAACAGGTGCGCCAGCAGGATTTGGTGCTTTATTTACTAGTTTAAATGCAACTTCTATTGGAGGCAACGGAGGATCAACAATCAACCCAGCCAAAGGAGATCCAAATATAGAACCAGAAACTTCTACAGAGCTTGAATTTGGTTTTGATACAAGACTATTTAATCGTGTTAATTTTGAAGCTACTTACTATATTAGAAAAGTAAACGATCTGATATTAAGTAGAGGTTTGCCAACATCTTCAGGATTTGCAACAGAAACCACCAATTTAGCTGACTTAGAAAACACCGGATTAGAACTATCTTTGAATGTAGATGCTTTTGATGAAGAAAATTTTAGATGGAATTCAGGTGTTCAATTTTGGTTTAACAATTCTGAAATAACTAGATTGGATGTTCCTGCATTTGCTCAACCTGGAGCAGGGTTTGGATTAGGTTTAGGAACCTATTACATCCAAAAAGGAAAACCAGTAACTCAATTGGCAGGGACTGTGGACGGCGTCCCTACTCAAATAGGCGATTCTGAACCTGATTTTCAAATGTCATTCAATAACAACTTTACGTTGTTTAAGCAGTTTGACCTATCGTTTTTATTACATTGGAAAAAAGGCGGTGATAACATAAACCTAACAACGTTATTGACCGATTTAGGGGGAACTACACCAGACTTAGATACTCAAGCCGGAATGGATAGAGCTGGATCTGGTTTTGTGGCTACTCGATTTATTGAACCAGCAGGCTATTTGAGACTTAGAGAAGTAGCATTGTATTATAGATTCCCGCAAGATATTATAGAGTCATTTGGGAATACTATAAGTAATGTTAAATTAGGTATTTCAGCAAGAAACTTGTTTACCGTAACGGATTATACGGGTTATGATCCTGAAGTTTCAACCAATGGTAGCGCAGGATTATCAAGTGGAATTGATGTAACCCCTTTCCCAAGTACGAAACAATTTTATTTCCACTTAAATGTTAATTTTTAAAAAAAGAGATATGAAAATATGTAATATAAAAACGATGAGAGTTCATCTGGTACTAGTAGCTATGCTTTTAGGAGGGTTAACCTCTTGTACTTTTGATGAGCAAACAGATCCTAATGGACCAAGTGTTGAAGGAATTCTAACAGGGGCTTCTATCAATCAACTTAATAATTTGGTTGTTGGTGTAGAATCAACAATGCGAAATTCTTTAGGCATCCAAACCACAGCAAGTGGAACAGCTGCGAGAGAGTTGTACTTATTTGATGCAGACCCTAGAAATACGGCCAACGTGCTAGGAAAAAATGGATCTACATTAGAAAATAGTGACTTTTATTCAACTGCAGCTTGGGCAGGACGTTATAGAGCAATTAAAAATGCTAATTTACTAATCGAAGCAGTAAATAATACTGACGCTTTAGTTGAAGCTCAAAAACAAGGGTATATAGGCTTTGCTAAAACCATTATTGCCTTTGAACTAATTGAAGTGCTTAAGTCTTACGATAGAGCTCGAGTAGATGTGGCAGACGATTTAAATTTAGGCCCAATTTTGGAGTTTTCAGAAGCCATTGCTCAAGTTAGAACCATATTAGATGAAGGTTTAACTAATTTAAATGCGGCAGGCTCTTCGTTTCTTTTTGATTTAGCAGGGTTCTCTGGTTTTGATACACCAGCAACATTTGCGAAATTTAATAGAGGAGTAGCTGCTGTTGCTGCTGTTTATGCAGGAGATAAAGCAGGTGCACGTACTGCCTTGGCGGCTTCACATATGGACTTGGGCGGCGATTTAACAGTTGGCCCTAAGCATGTATTTAGTACAAGTAGTGGAGACCTTACCAATGGCGTTTATAAAGGACCTTCTACGGTGGCGGAGCCTAATAATGGAGATCAAATTATTGTACATAACAGTTGGATAAACGATGCAGAATTTGGAGATGCGAGAGTAGCCGCTAAATCGGCTGTAAGACCTAATCCAACTTCTCAAGATGGTTTAAACGGAACGCATGAAACGCGTTTATATGCAACAAATGTGTCACCTATAGATATGCTTAGAAACGAGGAGCTAATATTGGTTTATGCCGAAGCACAAATAGGAAATGATAATATCGAGGCTAGGGATGCTTTAAATATTATTAGAAATGCGGCTGGTTTGCCAGGCTATTTAGGAGCAACTGATGATGCTTCTTTAGTTACTGAAATGTTGAGACAAAGACGTTATTCATTATGGTGTGAAAACCATAGAATGTTTGACTTAAGAAGGTATAATTTATCTAATACCTTACCAACTGATAGAGCTGGAGATGTAGTTTACAATAAATTCCCTGTTCCGTTAACAGATACACAATAGAATTTGTATTTGGCAGTATAAAAAAGAGGTTGTGAATTCACAACCTCTTTTTTTATTTCTTAGTTAATGTTCAACTAAAGTAATAACATATTGTTTAGACCCTACAATCTGTAATGGCTTGGTCTAATATGCTAATTCCTAAATCGATCTCTTCAAAAGAAATAGTTAGTGGCGGTGCAATTCTAAAAACACTTCCGTAGCCTTTCATTCGTACAATGTTCATGTTTAATCCTAATTGAAGGCATCGATTGCAAATTTCAAAACCTAAATTGTCATCAGGAATTTTTGTGTTTCTATCTTTTACTATTTCCACACCCAACAAAAGTCCCTTGCCTCTTACATCACCAATACATTCGTGCTTAATTTGTAATTCTAACAAGAGTTGTTTTAAATAAGCTCCTTTATTTTGAGCAGCTTCAGCAAGGTTTTCTTCATATAAAATTTGAAAAGAAGCTAAACCAAACGAAGCACAAAATGGATCTGAAACATGGGAGGTAATAAACACAAAGCCTTTGTTAAAACATTCTTCTTCTATTTTGCTTGAGGTTATTGTTGCAGCAAGGGGTAGTCCGCCTCCTAGGGTTTTTGATAAGGTTAGAAAATCAGGAACAACTTCATAATCTTCAAACGCAAAGGTTTTGCCTAATCGCCCTAATGCGGTTTGAGCTTCATCAAATATGAGCAACAACCCACGTTCGTCACACAATTCTTTCAATCGTTTTACATAGCTAGGTTTTAGTTCTATCATTCCTGCAGCACTTAATAAAGGTTCGGCAATTAATGCTGCATAGGCTCCAACAGATTGTTGATCACACATTTTCATGCCTACTTCTAAACAGGTATTATCACAACTCCCAGCACAGTGGGCAATTGGGCAACGATATTCATAAGGAGCAGGAATCATCAAACTTCCGGGGATGTTTGGTCCGTAACCCCTTCTGGTTTTAGAATAAGTGTAGGATTGTGCTCCTGCTGTCATGCCATGCCAAGACCCTGAAAAGCCAATAATTTCGTGACCGCCACTGTAGAGTTTGGCCATTCGAATAGCGACTTCATTAGATTCAGAACCCGTATTTAAAAAAATACATTTAGACAGCGACTCTGGGAGTGCTTTTGTTAATTCTATCGATAATTCAATTACGGGTGGTGATAAAATTGCACTTAATAAGTGTATGGCTTTGTCACCAGCTTGCTTTAATATTTCAACAATTTTGGGGTGATTATGCCCAAATACCGAACACATTTGTCCAGATGTAAAATCTAATACCGCCTGACCGTGCTTATCATAGATATAGCTTCCAGAGGCTTTTTCGGCAATAAATGGAGTAAACTCTCCACAGTATCGGATGAGTGAATTTTGTGCCGTTTTAAATTCATCTAAATTTAATTCTTGCATAGGAGTCTTAATTTTTATGCAAGTACATCAATATTAATTACTTAAAATTGTAAAATTCAATCATTTTTTATGAGTCCGGCATACCGCTTGGGAGTCATGCCAACATTCATTTTAAAATACTTATTAAAATGACTTTGATCATAAAACCCAGTGTCATAGGCGATATCAGTAAAACGGTCATTTGTTTTTATATATGCCTTGGCTTTCTCAATTCTTAAATTTAAGAGGTAGCGCATGGGTGAAATGCCTACTTTATTTTTAAATAGCCGCTGCAAATGGCTCTCACTTAAATAGGTTAAATCTGAAAGCTCCTCAACGAGAATGGGTCTATTATAGTTGGTCTCAAAATGAATGATGGTTGTTTTTAAAAGCTCTTGTAATCTATCCGTATTTGAACTGGGGTTTTTTAAGTAACCTTTGAAAATGTCGGGTACATCAAGTGGTTCGGCTTTAGAAGCCATCAAATCAACTGGATTTTGTTGAATGGAATCAAACCAAGCATCAAAATGCGGTTTGTATGTAAATCCATTTGGTATAACCATTACTCGGGAATCGTCATTTGACTCCTCAATAAATGAATACGATTTAGGTACTCTTATAACCTTGTAATAAAAAAAATCGTCTATTTGTGTTTGATGGGCAACATAGGGCGGAATAATTACAAAATCGTTTTCTTTTAAAATTATGGAAGCGTTTTTTAATATCAAACGTGCACTTCCTCCTAAAATATAGGAGAACGTAAACAGGTCTGGATGTAAATGCATTGGAAAAAAATGCGATCTACTATAACAAATGGTGGCACATTCCATGATTTTGTAATCATTTAGATATACTACAAGGTATTAAACCATAAAGTTACTATTAAAACACTAATAAAATTACTAGGAAGAAATTTTTTAGCTCACACTAGTCCCTAGCCGTTATTTTTAATTGAAAACACCAAATAGCAATTGAACTTTTTAAGTACTCAATTTAACCCGTAACCACATCTTAAATTTCATGCTTAAAAAGAATAATACAGGTACAACAATTAAGGTTAAAAACGTAGCGATCAATAAGCCATAAATCACCGTCCAAGCTAATGGCCCCCAAAATACAACGTTGTCACCACCAATATAAATATTAGGATTGAAATCCTTGAAAAGAGTGAAAAAGTTGATATTCCAACCAATTGCCAGCGGAATTAACCCAAGAATAGTTGTAATAGCAGTTAGCAATACAGGTCTTAAACGCGCCTTTCCAGCTTTAACGATACTTTCAAAAAGGTCATTGCTGCTTAAATAGTCAGTTGCATCCATATTGAGGTCGTTTTTCTTACGGTCTATTAAAAGCTGTGCATAGTCTAATAATACCACGCCATTATTTACAACAATTCCAGCTAGGGATATAATCCCGACCATGGTCATCATGATAACGAATGCGCTGCCAGTTATTACTATTCCTCCAAATACGCCAATAAAGCTCAATAAAATAGCCAGCATAATAATGCCAGGCTTTGAAACCGAGTTAAACTGAAAAATCAATATAAAAAATATTAATCCCAATCCAGTAAAAAAGGCACCCATTAAAAAGGCCATTTGTTTATTTTGTTCTTCAATTTGTCCAGTATAGTCAATTTGAACGGTATTGGGCAAGCTATTGTAGCTTTTCATTTCATTTTGAATTTGAGCCACAATCGCCCCTGCATCGGTATATCCAGGTGCCAACGCTGAATAAACAGTAACTACCCGCTTGGTATCCTTATGTTTAATAGCACTAAATCCAGACGTATTTTCATGCTTTGCAATGGCAGAAATAGGAATGTCTTTTATTTTCCCCGTGTTATCCCTAAACGTTATGTTTTGGTTAAATAAGGCGCTTGTGTTATAACGGTTCTCTTCATTAAAACGCACATAAATATCATAGTCATCGCCGTCGTGTTTATAAATCCCTGCTTTAGACCCAAAGATAGAGTTGCGCAATTGTTGTCCAACCTGCGATGCATTGACACCCAATTCTCCTGCTTTTTCACGATCAATGGTCACGCGCATGGTTGGCTTGTCCTTATTTACATCGATTTTGAGTTCGTCAATTCCAGGAATATTCTTGCTATTGATAAATTCGCGCATAGTTTCTGCCGTAGCAATAAGTTCATTATAATCCTTGCCTTGAAGTTCTATGTTGATTGGAGCACCAGCAGGTGGGCCATCCATATTTTTTTCAACAGAAATCAATACGCCTGGATAAATGCCCACTAAAGCAGTTTGTACTTTTTGACGCAACAATTCACTATCCTCACCACGTCTATACTTAAACTCGCGCATGGACGCTGTGATTTTAGCTTTATGAGGCATTTCGGCAGCTGAACCTCCATCGGTTTGTGGATTTCCAGCGCCTTCACCAACCTGGGAAACAGCACTTTCTACCAAAAAGTTATAATCACCATCTTTATATTGACTGTCGTCTAAAACCGAATAAACATGTTGTTCAATTTCTTTGGTAATGGCATTGGTTTTTTCAATCGCCGTTCCTTGAGGATATTCTATATAGACTATAATTTGATTGGGTTTGTTGTCTGGAAAGAATTCGACCTTGGTTCTTTGGGTAGCCATTGATATACCAAATGCAACAAAGGCAAGTATCAATAATCCGAAGATGCCAATAGTTAAGATATAAGGCTTTCTTCCTGTTAAAGCGCGACGTAATTGGCGTTCGTACCAGTTTTCAAGTTTTACCAACGTATGCTTTTGAAAGTTATTAGCCCATTTTCGTAAAAACAGTCTATACACCCAAAGCATAGCAGCAGTAAAAATCATAAGGGTGCCAAGCGCTCTATATTCGCCAGCAACTACATAAACAAAAATTCCCATGAGCACCATTATAATCGTCATTTTAACGATGCGTTTTAATGGCATGTTTTTATCCTCAATATTCATAAATTGAGAAACCAATACAGAGTTAAAAAATATGGCCACAAATAATGAAGACCCTAAAACTACGGATAATGTAATGGGCAAAATTTTCATGAACTCTCCCATAATTCCTGGCCAAAGACCTAGCGGTACAAACGCCGCAACGGTGGTTAGCGTAGAAATAATTATAGGAAATGCGATTTCACCAATTCCTTTTTTAGCGGCTTGAAGTCGGCTCATACCTTCCTCATCCATTAATCGGTACACGTTTTCAACCACTACAATACCGTTATCAACCAGCATACCCAGACCCATAATCAATGCGAACAGCACCATAGTATTTAAACTGTAGCCAATAATGTTTAAGATCATGAGGGACATGAACATAGACATGGGTATTGCAAACCCTACGAATATGGCATTCTTGAATCCTAAAAAGAACATTAAAACGGTAACAACTAGAATGACCCCGAAAATGATATTGTTGACCAAATCATCAACTTGACCAATAGTCACCGATGACTGATCGTTGGTAATTGTTACTTTTAAATCTGCAGGAAATACATTGGCTTTCGCATTTTTTACAATTTGCTGAATCTGTTCGGCGGCAGCTACCATGTTTTTACCTGCACGCTTTTTAACATCCAACATCACTACTGGAGCCCCGTATTCACGAGCATAGGTAGTCTGGTCTTCTTCTTTAAAAGTTACGGTAGCCACATCCTTAAGATAAATGGCATCTCCGTTTTCAGATTTGACCACGAAATTTTCTAGCTCTGAAGGGCTTTCTATTTCTCCCAAAACCCGAATCGTACGTCGTTGGCCACTGGCTTTTAAATTACCTGCAGACATGGTGACGTTTCCTCCATTGATGGCACCAATGATGTCATTAAACGTAACTTGTGCCGCCATCATTTTGTAAATATCCACGGCAACCTCAACCTCTTTGTCCTGTGCGCCTCGGATATCCACTTTTTTGATTTCTAGAAGATTTTCAATTTCATCCTGAAGATATTCGCCAAACTCTTTTAGTTTTTCAACAGGATAGTCACCTGAAATATTAATATTTAAGATGGGCATTTCTTCAGACATGCTCAACTCAAATACATCAGGTTCTACTTTAGCACCATTAAAGGTTGGCCAATCTTCACTTGATGTTTCAGTATCAATCTCGTCCTTTACTTTTTGCTTGGCCTTATCAACCGTTATATTTTCATCAAATTCTACAATAAGCATCGAATAGTCTTCTTGCGATGTTGAGGTAATCTCGACCACATTGCTCACCGTTTTTAATTTGTCTTCTAAAGGATCACTAATGAGTTTTTCAATATCTTCTGCTGTGTTACCCGGAAAAACCGAGCTCACATAGATTTTTGTTTCATTCACCTCAGGAAAATTTTCTCTAGGCATACTGAAAAAAGCAGTCACACCTAAATAAAAGATTACCAAAATGAGTACATACATCGTGGTTTTATTGTTGATAGCCCAAGACGATAAACCAAATTCCTTATCGACTTGTTTTTTGTTTTTAGTCATAGTGGGTTGGTTTAGTAGTTGATTACTTTTACGGTTTGTCCATCTTTAACGCTTCGGGCGCCTTCTTGGATGATTTCGGTGCCATTTTCAATACCCTCAAGAATTTCGATAACATCACCCTGGGTGCGGCCGGTTTTAACAATTACTCGATTGGCAACCCCTTCATCATTTGTGTTTTTGTCTTTCACAACGTAAATGTATTGTTCGCCTTCAGCGTTTTCGGAAATGATACTTTGAGGTACCAATAAGGCATTTTCATTAGTGTAATCATTAATTTTTAACCTAGCCGTTAAGTTGGGTTTAATAGAATTGTCTTGGTTTGGAATGGCAACTTCTACCTTAAAAGTGCGGTTCGCAGGATTGATAAAATGACCTGCCTGACGAATTTTTGTGTCGATTGTTTTTCCTAGTACAGGTAATTCAACTGTCACTGCTTTTCCTTCAGTGACATCGGTAATATAGCTTTCTGGAACTTCGGTTTCAATATACATGTCTTTTAAATTAACGAGGCGAATAAGAGGGGTTTGACCTGCAGCCACAACATTACCTTGCTCTGTGATGACGTCGTCTATAGTACCTGAAAATGGAGCGATCACCGTTGTTTTAGCTAATTGCTTTTTGATTTGATTTACAGCTTCTTGTTGTGACTCGTAATTAGACTTGGCTTGCAAATATTGAATTTCACTACCTATTTGTTGTTGCCATAAACGCTGTTGACGTTCAAATGTGGTTTTGGCCAAATCGGTTTGTATTTGCAATTGTAACAATTGTTGACTTAGTCCACCATCATCAATTTTTGCTAAAACTTGCCCCTTATTAACCTGCTGTCCTTCTTTAACATAGATTTTGGTTAAAATGCCATTATATTCAGGGGTAATCACAACAAGGTCTTTAGTGGTTACATTTCCCTGTAGCTCTAAAAGATGATTAAAAACTTTTTGTTCAGCCTTGAATGTTGTAATCAATGGAATATGCTTTGCAGAATCCAAAACCTTTATTTTGTCATCCAAGGATTTAATTTGATCGTTAATGGTTTGAAGCTCATTTACCATTTCACCACGTTTTTTGCGGATCAATTCTAAATTATTGCTCTCTATAACCTTTTCTACGGAATTTTTCTTTTCACTTGAACAGGCAACCAGAAGAAGGGCTATTAGCGGTAATGTATATAGATGTTTCATGTTATAGGGTTTACGAATTATATTAATCGAGTGTGATGCTATTTAATGTGGTTTCTAAAGCTGCCTTGGTAGTTATAACATCGAGCATGGCTTGTAGATAGTCTTGTTGTGCGGTGTACAATTGCAATTGTGCTTGTCTTAAATCGAAACTTGAAGAAATGCCTTCAAAGAATTTTGTTTCATTCTTTTTTTCAATGCGTTCTGCAAGCAAAAGATTTTCCTTTTTATTTTCAAAATCTTCAATGGCAAATTGATAATTGCTTTTTGCCGAGGCAATTTCGAATTGAAGTATTTGTTCGGTCTCAATTAAATCGTCTTCTGCCTTTTCGAGATTGATTTTGGCGCGTTGGGTTGCGGCAGATCGCATTCCAGAACTTAATATTGGGATTTTTAAACTAACGCCAAATAATGAAGACCCAAACCACTGTTGTTCACTTTTAGTGAATGTAAAGGTATCGCTAAAGCCAGAGTAACCGCCATTTAAAAACGCGTCTAGTGTTGGTAATGCTTTGCTTCGTTCTAACTTTAAAAGAAGTTCTTTAGCAGTTTTGTCATTTTCGGCAATTTGATAATCAATGGTGTTTTCTATATCTGTTTCAGATTGCAGTAACTCCAAATTTAGATTTTGAAGGGTTAAGGTTTCTAGATTATCGGTTAAAGTGGTATCGTGATTAACATCCAAACCTAGAGTTATATTAAACATTTGGTAGGCTAAAGTTTTTAATCGTGATGTATTATTTAAGGCACTTTTAACACCAGAAAGGGTTATTTTTAATTGCTCTACACTTTCTTCTTCTTCAAAACCATTGTTGTAGATTACCGTAATATCATCCAGATTTTTTTGTAAGGTCTCAATATTACGGGTTAAAATAGAAACGCTTTCTTCAGCTAAAAGCACATTACCATAAGCGTTGATAACGGCTTTTCTAACTTCTAAATCTGTTTTGACTTTAGCATTTTGGGAGATTTCCAAAAACACTTTAGCCGATTGTAACCCTACTAAATAGGAACCGTCAAATAGTTTTTGGGTTACCGTAGCCATTGTGTTCATACTTTGTTTTGTGCCAAAAGTAACTTCGGCAAATTCACCTGGATTTCCTCCAAAAAATTCTGCAGGAATTAAGGACACTTGCTGTTTAAGAAAATTTTGATAATCTACGGAAGCACTTAATTGGGGCAATCCGGTTGCTGTAGTTTCCCACTTTTGTTGTTTTGCTACATCAATGTCTCGAGCTGCATTTTTGGCTGTTCTATTGTTTTCGAGGGCAAAATCTATGGCCTCTTGAAGACTAAACTGATTTGAAGGGTTTTGTGAAAATCCTATAACCGAAAACCAGAGAAAGGTTATTAGTATAGTGTAGTGTTTCATGCTTGTTTTGATAAAATTTGGTTGAGTATTGTAATCCCTTTTTCTGTACAAATACCTCTTAAATGATATTCAAGAAAATGGTCCATTAGGGTGTTCATTGAAAAGTTTTTTAACGGGAACAGATCATTGTCCTTTAAAGAAACCATTCCGTTAAAGTAGATTCTTGAAATAAAATCTACGTTAATTGAAGAGCGGTAAAGCCCAAGTTCAATACCGCGTTCAAGGTTGTCTGTAACACAAACCTGCATCACGTCAAATTGCTTTTTCTTTAAGGTTTTGAAAATTTTTGGATAATATTTTTGAAGTTGGTACTGTGGTGATGATTTTTCGTCCTTTAAATGCTCCATGACAAAGTGTTTAATGTCATAGATTTCTTCAATTGGGTTTTTCTCCAAAGCACAGATGCAATCAATACCATGCGAAATAATTTCAAATAGGTGCATGGTAGTTGCTTCAACGAGCTTGGTCTTGTTTTCAAAATGCTGATAAATGGTCTTTTTTGACATTCCCATGTTTTCGGCAATATCATCCATGGTTACACTTTTAAAACCATAGCTTAAAAATAATTCGGCAGATTGTTGAATGATCTTTTCTCTCATAAGGGCACAAAAATACAATGGAAACTTTTAAAACAAAAAAAGTTTCCAAAGTTTTAATGATTTTTTAACATTGTAGTAATAAGTTGGTTTTAATCAAGCCAATTCCTTTATTTTTGTGCCATGCGAAATATTCAATTTTATCAAGAAGCTTTTGTAGCCTACTTACATGATTTTAAATTTGATAAAGAACCAGCCTCTCTGTATGATCCTGTGTCCTACATTTTGGGATTAGGTGGCAAGCGTTTAAGGCCTGTTTTAACTTTAATGACCGCAGAGTTATTTGATTGTGACTATCAAAAAGCGTTGAATGCTGCTTTAAGCGTGGAAGTATTTCACAACTTTTCATTGATTCATGACGACATTATGGACAATGCACCGCTCCGAAGAGGAAAAGAAACCGTTCACGAAAAATGGGATCTTAATACAGGGATATTGTCAGGTGATGCTATGTTAATTATGGCCTATCAACTATTTGAAGGGTATGATGCCGAAGTGTTTCAAAAATTAGCAAAAGTATTTAGTAAAACTGCTTTAGAAGTTTGTGAAGGGCAGCAATATGATATCGATTTTGAAACTAAAGATGATGTCTTCATTGCCGAGTATTTAAAAATGATCGAACAAAAAACAGCTGTGTTAGTAGGCGCAGCAATGCAAATGGGAGCTATAGTAGCAGGAGCTTCCCTTGAAGACCAACATAAAATTTATGAATTTGGAAAAAACTTGGGAATAGCTTTTCAACTGCAGGACGATTATCTCGATGCTTTTGGAGATCCTAAAACTTTTGGCAAGCAGGTTGGAGGCGATATCATTGAAAATAAAAAAACAATACTTTATTTAAAGGCTTTAGAGCTATCGGCTGGTGATCATAAAATGGAACTCCAGCACCTTTTCAGTATTACACCAAATGACCACAGTGATAAAATAGAGACTGCTAAACAAATTTTCATTTCAAGTGGAGCTGCTACTGCCGCTCAAAATGAGATTAAAAATTTTAGTGATAAGGCATTTTTGATTTTAGATGACTTGTCGGTGGAAGCAAACCGAAAAGAAATTTTAAAACAGTTTGGCGAACAGTTAATGAATAGGGTTGTGTAACTCGAACTGTAGTCAATTAACTGAAACGAAGTGATGAACTTGCCAACTACATTCGAAGATTTAATTGAAGAGGCCAATGCGCAGGATTTGTATAAAAAACTCATCAGGCAATTGAACAAGGATTTCTTGTATGCCAACATTGACCTCGATTTTGATGATGACATATTGCCAAGTAGTTTAAAATTAATACTGCAAGACACCGTTTTCAAACTCATTCAGGAAAAATTTGCTGACTACCTTAATTTGCTTTATATCATTGATGTTTCGGAAAGCAAAATCAAGGCTTTAGACGGAAGTGATACAGTATCCTTATCTGAAGAGGTTACATTCTTGATTTTACAGCGTGAGTGGCAAAAGGTATGGTTTAAAAACCGATATTCTTAAAAATAAACACGAACAAAAGGCACCCAAGGATTCGCGTATATGCTTTTAGCTTCATCATACAACACATCATATCTTATACCAATGGCAATATTTTGCGCTCTATAACCTGCGCCTAGAAATAAGGCAGGATACCAGTAGTTATCATTTTCCAAACCTAGACGCTCATCCCAATTTCTGGTGACATGGAGTTCTTCAAATTCCGCCGAAAGTTGAATAATATCAACCGGGTTGACTAGGCCAATAAGACTTCCGCCTAAAATGGTAGACTTATAAAAATCCTTTCTTTTGTTATAGGTGCCATTAAGTCCAACACCTAAAGCAAATTGAGGGTTAAATTCATAAATGGCACTTGGGGCTATAGTTCCACTAAAAAAGCTATCTCCAAAACTCAATCCAATACCGCCACCAAATCGCATATGGTTCCAAAATTGGTTATCATTTTGTTGAGAATATAAATGATTAGTAAAAACTAGACTAACAATGGTTATTAGAACTAAAAATGATTTGGGTAACGTACTGGAATTCATAACGTGATAAATTCAAAAAAGGTTTGTTATAAATATAATAAAAGCATATCTAATTTTAGTAAAAGTTGTATTTTTGGTGAAAATTTATTGAAGCGAGAATTACTTACACGGTATAATGGATAAATATTCCTTTTTAAACGCAGCGCATACAGCATACTTTGCTGATTTATACGACCAATATTTAACCAATCCTGACGCTATAGAACCTAGTTGGAGAGCTTTTTTCCAGGGCTATGATTTTGGTAGCGAAAGTTATGGAATGAATGGTGAAATAGTTGATGGTGTTTCTACCCAAATACCAGAACAGCTTCAGAAAGAGTTCCAGGTAGTGAGGCTAATTGATGGTTATCGAACACGTGGGCATTTGTTTACAAAAACCAATCCTGTACGTGAGCGCCGAAAATACGAACCAACTTTAGACCTTGAAAATTTTGGATTATCTATCAATGATTTAGATACCGTGTTCAATGCGGGGGAAATTCTCGGAATTGGCACACAAACACTTCGAGAAATCATTACACATTTAGATCGTATTTACTGCAGCTCTATTGGTATTGAATATATGTATCTTAGAACACCTGAGGTTATAAAATGGTGGCAGGATAAATTAAATGTTAATGATAATCATCCAACCTATTCAGCAGATACTAAAAAGTACATTTTATCTAAACTCAATCAGGCAGTTACCTTTGAGAATTTTTTGCAAACCAAATATGTAGGTCAAAAGCGTTTTTCCCTTGAAGGAGGAGAATCATTAATTCCTGCAATTAGCAACACCTTGTATAATGCTGTAGAAAAATATGGTGTGAAGGAGTGTGTTTTAGGCATGGCGCATCGTGGTCGTTTAAGCACCTTGGTGAATATTTTCAGAAAACCCATGAATGAACTCTTTAGTGAGTTTGATGGAAAAGATTTTGAAGATGAAAATATTGATGGCGATGTAAAATATCACTTGGGATTAACATTGAACAAAACCTATCAAAACGGCAAATCAATAAAAATGAATTTGGTTCCAAATCCTTCACATTTGGAAACTGTTGGTCCCGTTGCTGAAGGTATCACAAGAGCAAAAATCGATAACGATTACAATGGTGACGATTCCAAAATAATCCCAATCATTGTTCACGGCGATGCTGCTATTGCTGGCCAAGGTATCGCTTATGAAGTCGCCCAAATGAGTCAGCTCAATGGCTATAAAACTGGTGGTACCATCCATATTGTAGTTAATAACCAAATCGGTTTTACTACCAACTATTTAGATGCACGTTCCAGTACCTATTGTACCGATGTTGCAAAAGTAACCTTATCTCCAGTCATGCACGTTAATGCCGATGATGCCGAAGCAGTTGTACATGCAGTTGAAATGGCTTTGGAGTATAGAATGCGCTATAAAAAAGATGTGTATATTGATTTGTTAGGCTATCGTAAGTATGGACATAATGAAGGGGACGAACCTCGATTTACACAGCCAAAACTCTACAAAGCAATTGCCAAGCATGATAATCCATTTAAAATTTATGCAGATAGACTGATTGCAGAAAACACTATAGATCAGTCTTATGTCAATAAAATTGAAGACGAATTTAAAGCTACTTTAGAGCGTGAATATGAAAAATCTAAAGAAGCGGTGTCTTCAAAAGTAAGGGAGTTTATGGAAGAACGCTGGTCGGGTTTTGATCGTAAAGGCCTAACAGAGATGCTTAAAGAGACCAATACTTCTTATCCAAAAAATAAATTGGAACATATTTCAAAAGTGGTTTCAACTGTACCTGAAGGCGTGAAATTTTTGCGTAAAGCCGAGCGTATTTTAGATGGACGTGCTCAAATGGTTTTTGAAACGGATACTCTAGATTGGGGAATGGCAGAAACCTTGGCTTATGGCAGCTTGCTCGAGGAAGGTTTTAATGTTCGAATTTCTGGACAAGATGTAGAGCGTGGCACTTTTAGTCACAGACATGCCATTTTAAGGGATGAAATTTCTGAAGAACGCATCAACCTTTTAAACATTAATCCTAATAGTAAAGGAGAAATGTTTATTTACAACTCTTTATTATCTGAATATGGAGTTCTAGGATTTGACTATGGTTATGCCATGGCTAACCCAAATACATTGACCATTTGGGAGGCACAGTTTGGAGACTTTAGTAATGGCGCACAAATTATTTTTGATCAGTACATGTCGGCCGCTGAAGATAAATGGAAATCGCAAAACGGTATCGTAGTATTATTGCCACATGGTTATGAAGGTCAAGGATCAGAGCATTCATCAGCAAGAATTGAGAGATTTTTGCAACTATGCGGAGAGGACAATATGATCGTGGCAGACTGTACTACACCTGCCAATTTCTTTCATTTATTGCGTCGTCAAATGAAACGGGATTTTAGAAAACCTTTAATTGTATTTACACCTAAAAGCTTATTGCGCCATCAAAAAGCGGTGTCTTCACTTGAAGAACTTGCTGGCGGAATGTTTCAAGAGGTAATAGATGATTCGATCGCTCCTGATAAAGTAAAAAAATTGGTATTCTGTACAGGAAAATTTTATTACGACCTATTGGCAGAGCGTGAAACTTTGGAGCGTGACGATGTTGGATTAGTAAGAATAGAGCAGTTATTTCCTTTACACACGGAAAAAATCCAAAAAGTGATTGATAGGTATCCAAATGTTGAACGCTATGTTTGGGCGCAAGAAGAGCCTAAAAATATGGGAGCGTGGAGTTATATGCTTCAACGTTTTGAGCTTGTTAAGCTTGAAGTAGCAGCTAGAGATTTTAGCTCGGTTCCCGCACCTGGCTCAAGCACAAGGGATAAGAGCAGACAACGCCGCGTCATAGATAATGTATTTAACGAGTAACAACAATATTTGATAAAACTAAAATATTAGTAGAATGATTTTAGAAATGAAAGTGCCTTCACCGGGAGAGTCCATAAAGGAGGTTGAAATCGCAACTTGGTTGGTTGAAGATGGTGATTATGTAGAAAAAGACCAAGCCATTGCAGAAGTTGATAGTGATAAAGCAACTTTAGAACTTCCAGCGGAAGCAAGTGGAACGATAACATTAAAGGCGGAAGAAGGTGATGCCGTGGCCGTTGGGGCAGTAGTTTGCCTTATCGATACAAGTGCGGAAAGGCCAGAAGGTAGTTCTTCTGAAAAATCAGAGAAAAAGGCTGAAACCAAAGAGAGCGAAGTAAGTACGCCAGAGAAATCTCAAGGCGAAACCACTTACGCAACAGGTAGTGCAAGTCCTGCAGCCAAAAAAATATTATCAGAAAAAGGAATTGATGCAAACCAAGTTAAGGGTTCTGGTAAAGACGGTAGGATCACTAAAGAGGATGCCGTTAACGCAGTGCCATCAATGGGAGTTGAAATTAATACTGAAGGAAGAGGCAGTAGCCGTAAAAAAATGTCGATGTTGCGTCGGAAAGTTGCTGAGCGTTTGGTGGAAGCCAAAAATACAACGGCCATGCTAACTACTTTTAATGAGGTAGACATGTCTCCTATTTTTGCTTTGAGAAATGAATATAAGGAAGCATTTAAAGAAAAGCATGGTGTCGGACTTGGGTTTATGAGCTTTTTTACGCTTGCCGTAGTTCGTGCTTTGCAAGAATATCCTGCTGTAAATTCTATGATCGATGGCCAGGAAATGGTGAGTTATGATTTTTGTGATATTAGTATTGCTGTTTCAGGCCCTAAAGGCTTAATGGTTCCTGTTATGCGTAATGCCGAAAAATTAAGCTTTAGAGGTGTAGAAGCCGAAGTAAAACGATTAGCGATTAGAGCTCGGGATGGGCAAATTACGGTAGATGAAATGACAGGTGGAACCTTTACCATTTCTAATGGAGGGGTTTTTGGAAGTATGTTGTCTACCCCGATCATAAACCCGCCTCAAAGTGGAATTTTAGGAATGCATAATATCGTTGAGCGCCCTGTAGCAATTGAGGGTAAAGTTGAAATTCGTCCAATCATGTACGTTGCACTATCCTATGACCATCGAATTATTGATGGAAAAGAATCTGTTGGATTTTTAGTAGCAATAAAAGAAGCTCTAGAAAACCCTGTTGAGTTACTTATGAATAACGATATTAAAAAAGCTTTGGAACTTTAAGGTTTATCAAAAAAGGAAATAATTAAAAAAAGCGCAACTTTAAAGTTGCGCTTTTTTTCTAATAACTAACTAACTAACTAAAATAATTGCTACAATATTAATGGCAATAATTAGGATACTAATACCAATTACGCCAACAATAAATAGCCTATTATAACGACTAAACTTATATCTCATGCCATTTAGCAGTTTGGGGCATCTCAAGGATAAATTCAAAAGCTTTGAAAGCGAAGCTCTGAATCAATGACCCAGAGCTTTTATAGAAACTCCCTAAGAATTAATTAATAGCAATGTAAATTTCGGAATTAAACAAACACTAAACAATACGTAACGTTACGTATATTTTTATAAAAACCAGAAGTTCTTGTTGAAACCAAAGAAGGAATATAATTAATGAAAAAGCTCTGAATCAATTATGATCCAGAGCCTTAACCCTCATTTAAAAGGTATTAATTAATAGCAATGTAAATTTCGCAAAAAAACAAACACCAAACAATACGTAACGTTACGTATTATTTATGATAAATGCCGTTGGTTTTCTTTCACCCAAATAAGAAGATTATTTTGGAACGGTGTAATATCTAGTTTTTTAATGATATTGCTTTTATGTTTTTCTACCGTTCTGCTTGAAATATACATTTGTTCTCCAATTTCTTTGGCAGTTTTATTTTCTGAAATCAAGCGAAGGATTTCTTTCTCTGTAGTTGTTAAAAGGTGCAAAGCCTTCACAGATTCATCAACCTCTAAAAACTCAAGAAGCTCTGGACTAAAATAAGGGATGTTATTTTGTACCGAATTCAGACAATTTTCGATTTCTTCCAAAGCAAATTCTTTTAAAACATAGCCATAAATATTTAATCCTTTAGCTTGTTCGTAAAGGGCTTCATCTTTTTCAAATGTGATTAAAACGATTTTGGTCGAAAGTTCTTCTTCATGGCATTTTCTTGCAATTTCAAGTCCATCCAAATATGGCATTCTAATATCTAAAATGGCAATATCAGGCTGTTTTTCTTTAATAAGCTGGTAGGCTTCTCTGCCATCTTTGGCTCTTGCCAAAACATTATATCCATTTTCTACCAAGAAATCATTAAGGCCTTTTAATATTAGAGGATGGTCGTCTGCTATTAAAATAGAGTTATTCATTTAAATTTTATTCTGAGGGATTAGACAATAAAGATACTTACAATTCTAAGAAATTAAAGTATGGTCTTACAGTTTTAAGTAAAGGTATTTTTTTTCATAGTCAATAATTCCTTTAGCTTTTTTTAATATATCAGCGCCAATAATTCCGTCAACAGGCTTTGAATCATGACTAATAAGTGCCGTATTAACATGGTTGAGGTTAAACAAAATTAGTGCAACTTTTTCTTTTTTCCATTTGCCTATTTTAAGATGGTTTTTTTTGGAAATTTGCGTAAGCATATCTGTGGCACCTGCACCAGCGGCCTTAACTTCGGAGTCTTTAGCCTTTAACTTAAATCTTTCAGTGGCTTCAAAACCCACACAAGAGTTTGAGGCTCCAGTATCTAAAATAAAAAGGCCTTTAACACCATTTAGAGTTGCTTTTATTTCAAAATGATTGGTTTTGGTTAGGTGCAATTTAATTTTCGTGTAGCCTTTATTAAGGAGAAATTCTTTTAATTGGGTCATAGATATTAGGACTGTTGTTGTCACCGTAAAGATAAACTATAAAAATAAAAGTGTGAGGTGATGAACAAGGTTGATTTAATAGGGTTCTTTAAAAAATTATTTCGAGCAAAAACTACTATTTTTGTGCCATGTTAATTACCGATACACATACACATCTATATAGTGAAGCCTTTGATGAAGACCGTGAACTTATGATCGAACGCGCCATTGATCATGGCGTAAAGCGGTTTTTTATTCCTGCAATTGACGCGTCATATACCCAAGCCATGATGGCTTTGGAGTCTAGTTTTCCAAACCATATCTTTTTGATGATGGGACTTCATCCAACTTCTGTAAAGGAAAATTATAGAGAAGAGCTAAACCATGTTGAGGAACAACTTGCGCAACGCCGTTTCTATGCCATTGGTGAAATCGGGATTGATCTGTACTGGGATAAAACCACACTTCCTATTCAGAAAGAAGCATTTAAGCACCAAATTCAATTGGCAAAGCAATATAATTTGCCTATTGTCATACATTGTAGAGAGGCTTTTGATGAGATATTTAATGTCTTGGAGGAAGAAAAAAGCGATGATCTTTTCGGGATTTTTCATTGTTTTACGGGAAATCTAGATCAGGCTCATAAAGCGATTTCTTATAATATGAAACTGGGAATAGGAGGTGTAGTAACTTTTAAAAATGGAGGAATAGACCAATTCATTAATCAAATTCCTTTAAAGCATATAGTATTAGAAACAGATTCCCCTTATTTAGCACCAAAACCATACAGAGGAAAGCGAAATGAAAGTGCCTATATTATTAAAGTATTGGAAAAATTGTCTGAACTATACCAACTGCCACTAGAAAAAATTGCCGAAATTACAACCCAAAACTCTAAAGAGGTATTTGGTATTTAGTATAATGGCCAAATTTTCTAATAATGATAAACGGACGTTTGGTGTTCTAAACCATAAATAAAATATGAATCACATTCAGCCTAAAATATTATTAATCTACACAGGTGGAACCATTGGGATGATAAAAGACCCAAACACGGGAGTTTTAAAGGCGTTCGACTTCAAAAATTTATTAAATCGTATTCCTGAACTTAAGCTATTAGATTGTAGGATAACCACAAAATCATTCAAACAACCAATAGATTCTTCAAATATGAATCCAGGATATTGGCTGGAAATCGCAGAATTAATTGAAATAAATTATGAGGCTTTTGATGGTTTTGTAGTACTTCATGGAAGTGATACCATGAGTTATACAGCTTCGGCATTAAGTTTTATGTTAGAGAATCTGGCAAAGCCAGTGATTTTAACTGGGTCGCAACTGCCTATTGGGGATTTACGTACTGATGCCAAAGAAAATTTAATCACCTCCATTCAAATGGCGGCTTTGCATCAACATGGAAAACCGGTTATAAAGGAAGTAGGCTTATATTTTGAGTACAAACTATACCGTGGTAATAGAACTACAAAAATAAATGCAGAACATTTTGAAGCCTTTGAATCTTTAAATTATCCGCATTTGGCAGAATCTGGAGTTCATTTAAAAGTAAATAGTGAATATCTCTTTAAGCCTAATACAAGAAAAAAGTTGGTGGTGCACAAAGTTTTGGACGCTAATATTGTCGTCCTAAAACTCTTTCCGGGGATTTCAAAAGCGGTTTTAGAAACTATTTTAAATGCCGATCATATTAAAGGAGTCATTTTAGAAACTTATGGAGCCGGCAATACCACCACAGAGCAGTGGTTTATAGATTTATTGTCCCAAACCATTAATAAAGGCACACAAATTATAAATGTGACCCAATGTTCTGGTGGCAGTGTGATTATGGGGCAATATGAAACCAGTACAAAACTAAAATCTATTGGTGTAGTTTCAGGAAAAGATATCACTACAGAGGCTGCCGTAACAAAGTTAATGTATATGTTAGGTGAAAAAATTTCAGCTAAAACCTTTAAAACCATATTCGAAACTTCCTTGCGTGGAGAAATGTTTTAAAATTAACGAATAAAATTTCAGGCTCTCAAGAATTTTTTGTTATTTGACCCACCAATTTAAAAAATTAAGTTACAGAGAGGTGGCCGAGTGGTCGAAGGCGCACGCCTGGAAAGTGTGTATACGCCAAAAGCGTATCGAGGGTTCGAATCCCTTCCTCTCTGCTGTAATTTTTATTTTTTAATTGTAATTTTTTTATATCTTTAACACTTTAACTAATAAAATTAAGATTAAGAACGATGAAAAGACTATTTTCTATCCTAGCCATAGCAGGAATCATGGCTTTCGGAACTGTTAATGCTAACGCATACACAACGACAACAACAGCAACAACGGTTGCTACAATAACTCAAGACGAAGAGACTCCAGCTCCTGCTGAAGAACTTGGGTTTCACCAAGAATTGAAAAAACGATTTATTGAAGGTGGACCAGGGTTCATGGGAATTGTTTTACTATGTCTTATTTTAGGACTAGCTATTGCAATTGAAAGAATTATCTTTTTAAACTTGTCAACAACTAATACTAAAAAATTAACTCAAAGTGTTGAAGACGCTTTGGCTTCTGGTGGTGTTGAAGCTGCTAAAGAAGTTTGTAGAAACACGAAAGGTCCTGTTGCCTCGATTTTTTATCAGGGACTGGACAGAACCGACGAAGGTTTAGATGCTGTTGAAAAAGCAGTTGTAGCCTATGGAGGTGTGCAAATGGGACAGTTAGAGAAAAACGTATCTTGGATTTCATTATTTATTGCCTTGGCACCGATGCTTGGGTTCATGGGTACAGTAATTGGTATGATCCAAGCTTTTGATAAAATTGAAGCTGCTGGTGATATGCAACCGTCATTAGTTGCGGGTGGTATTAAAGTAGCTCTTTTAACAACTGTATTTGGTCTTATTGTGGCAATTATACTTCAAATTTTTTACAACTACATTATCGCTAAAATTGATAGTATTGTAAATGATATGGAAGATGCGTCTATTACCTTAATGGACCTATTAATTAGAAACAAAAAATAAACCACAATAATTTAAAAAATTATGCACAAAATATTAAAAATAGTAGCTGCAGCACTTGGGCTAATAGGCATTATCTTTTTAATTAGAATTATCTCTGTAGGGGATGAGGCAATTAAAGCAGGAGATGACGCTTCAGTAGATCCAATTGCGTTTGTAGCATATATTATTTTAGGGTTAACTTTAGTGTTTGTTTTGTTTTTTGTTCTTAAAAATTTATTTACAAATACTGGATCCCTAAAAAATACGTTAGTAGGAGTAGGAGCATTTGCTGCTGTTTTGGTTGTTTCATATATATTGTCTGGCGGTTCTGACGCTGGAAATTATTTTTACAACGGAGTTGCAGCAACTGAAGGCCAATCTCATATGGTAGGAGCAGGCTTAATAGCATTTTATATATTAATCTGTAGCGCAGCTGCAGCAATGCTATTGTCTGGCGTTAAAAAAATGATTAAATAAGATATTATGGCAAAACGATCAGCACCCGAAGTTAATGCAGGCTCTATGGCTGATATTGCATTTTTGCTTCTTATTTTCTTTTTGGTGACAACAACCATTGAAACCGATACGGGTTTAAGTAGAAAATTGCCTCCAATTGAGGAAAATGAAGAAGATGTCATCATCAAGCAAAAAAATATTTTTACCGTACTTATTAATGGTAAGGATCAATTATTGGTTGAAGATGAATTAATGGAACTTAAAAATTTACGTAAAGCAGCCATTGAATTTTTAGATAATGGCGGTGGTACAGGCGAAGATGCTTGTAGCTATTGTAAAGGTAAAAAGAACCCAGCTTCATCTGATAACCCGGACAAGGCAATTATTTCGTTGAAAAATGAAAGGGAAACGACCTATTCTACCTATATTTCTGTACAGAATGAATTGGTTGCTGCCTACAATGAATTACGTGATAGACGAGCTCAAGAGCTTTATGGGATTACATTTAAGGATATGGAAGCTAATTATGATAATGTAAATTGGGTAGGTAACAAATCAAAACTTAAGGAACAGATCGAAAAGATTAAGCTTGAGTACC
The DNA here is from genome assembly GCA_003550275.1 of Flavobacteriaceae bacterium MAR_2010_72. Taxonomy (GTDB): domain Bacteria; phylum Bacteroidota; class Bacteroidia; order Flavobacteriales; family Flavobacteriaceae; genus Geojedonia. The sequence continues at coordinate 3,108,288 of QXCW01000002.1, read as the reverse complement.
CTCAAAAATTATCTGAAGTACAACAATAATTAGGAAAACTTAAAATATGTCTAAATTTAATAAGAAAAAATCGGGAGATTTACCGGCGATTTCAACGGCCTCTCTACCTGATATTGTATTTATGTTGCTATTCTTTTTTATGGTTGCTACTGTGATGCGCGATACAACTTTAAAGATTAAAAATGAGTTGCCAAGTGCAGACCAAATTGAAAAGCTAGATAAGAAAGATTTGATCATGTATATCTACATAGGTCAGCCAAGCGAGCGATTTCAAAGTCAATATGGTAAAGAATCACGTATTCAGTTAAATGATAAGTTTGCTGATGTAAGCGATGTTCAGGCATTTATTGCTGCAGAACGTGCTTCTAAACGTGAGGAATTGATTCCGTTTTTAACCACAGCCCTTAAGGTAGATAAAGATGCCAATATGGGATTAGTAGGTGATGTAAAGCAAGAATTAAGAAAGGCGAATGCCTTGAAAATTAATTATACCACCAAAAAAGGTGATATATCAGCTAACAAAAAATAGTCTTACTTTTATAATTAGAAAAAAGCATCCAAATAGGATGCTTTTTTTATACCGATTAAATTCTGGCGTTGTAGGATTATATAAATTATATTTACAATGAAAAGCACAAAAGCGTGTTAAAGGTTTCACATGAATGGTTAGTTATGAAATACAATCTTTTTTTTAAAAATCTAATTTGTATTACCATAATGATTTTGGGAGGTCATTACGCGCTGTTTGGTCAAAACACTGACCAGACAACTTTATTAGATACTGCGGCTGTTGATGAGAAGTATAGAGAAGATCAATTTTATGTCTCGGTGACCTATAACTTATTAGGGAATAAGCCTCAAGGGGTTTCCCAAAATGGGTTTTCTGGCGGGTTTCATGTCGGTTTTATACGGGATATGCCAATTAATAAAGCCCGTAATTTGGCATTCGGCTTGGGATTAGGAATTTCAACTAATTCGTATAATCAATCACTGCTAATAAGTAAAGAAGCCAATACATATCAGTATTCCATATTGAATAATAGTGAAACACCATTTACTAAAAATAAGTTTAGTGCCTACGCAATTGAACTCCCTTTTGAGTTTAGATGGCGTACCTCAACACCAACAGATTATAATTTTTGGCGAATTTATACAGGGTTTAAGGTAAGTTACCGTTTTTATACGGCTTCAAAATTTAAAGGTGATTCAGGAAGTATTGAACTTTACAATATTTCGGATTTTAATGATTTCCAATATGGGTTGATTACAAGTATAGGCTATTCAAATATCAATATAAACTTCTATTATGCCTTAAATGATATTTTTAAGGACTCGGCAATGGTTAATGATGAACCTATAGGTATGAATGCTATTAAAATAGGTTTGATATATTATATCCTATAACCAATAGTTCAGCATGATTAGCTGTGGAATTAGGCCTATAAAAAATCCAATTGTAAGTTCAGGACCGGTATGGGCTTTTAGATGAAGTCTTGAAGTCGCAATTGCCCCAATAATAATACTCATCAAAGCAATAGTGCCATTAATATTAATTTTATAATGTATTCCAATGGCAACGGCAAACATAAAAAAGCCTGCTGACGCAATCATGTGTATGCTAGCCTTAAAGTTTAATAGAGCTAAAATTAAGCAGGCAATTGTAGAACAAAGAATTCCTATAAAAAAATAGTATAGTTCAATAATCTCATTATGTGTTAGTACCCTGTAAAGAATAAGCCCAATAATAAGTGAATTTAGGATTAACGGTAAAATACGTTCTTGAGTGGTTTCTAAATAGAACGAATTAATCCTTTTTAGTGTTTTTAAAAGATAGAATAGTAGAATTGGAAGAACAATGGTAAGAATACTTATTGAAAAAATTTTGGCCTTTATAATTGGGTCAGGAATATATCTTGGGGTTTTTGAAAAGTAAAATAACACACCTAATAAAGGCATCATCAAGGGATGAAAAATGAACGAAATACTTTTAAGGATATGGTGTATCATATCTTTTTGCGTAAACGCGCTACGGGAATGTCAAGTTGCTCTCTATATTTGGCAACAGTACGACGGGCAATAGGATAGCCTTTTTCGAGCAGAATTGAAGCCAATTTCTCATCAGTTAAAGGTTTCCTTTTATTCTCATCTTCGATAACCGTTTCAAGAATTTTTTTAATTTCTCGTGTTGAAACTTCCTCGCCTTGATCGTTCGTCATGGACTCTGAAAAGAACTCCTTGATCAATTTTGTTCCATAAGGCGTATCGACATATTTACTATTGGCAACCCTTGAAACCGTAGAGACATCCATATCGATTTCTTCGGCAATATCTTTTAAGATCATTGGTCGTAATTTGCGCTCATCGCCAGTTAAAAAATAATCACTTTGATAATGCATTATCGCACTCATGGTTACAAAAAGGGTCTGCTGACGCTGTTTTATTGCCTCAATAAACCATTTAGCAGCATCTAATTTTTGCTTTATGAATAGAACGGCATCCTTTTGTGATTTACTTTTATCAGTCGCTTCCTTGTAGCCTTTGAGCATATTGCTATATTCTCTTGACACATGTAATTCTGGAGCATTTCGGCCGTTAAGCGTAAGCTCTAATTCGCCATCTACAATACGTATGGCGAAATCTGGGACTACATGCTCTACCATTTTATTATTGCCAGCGTAAGAACCTCCAGGCTTTGGGTTGAGTCGTTCAATCTCCTCTATGGCGTCTTTGAGCTGTACTTCCGTTATGTCAAACTTTTGAAGTAGTTTTTTGTAGTGTTTTTTGGTGAATTGCTCAAAAGCCTTATCTATAATTTCGATAGCGAGTTCAATATCTGGGTATTTTTCTTTTCGGTGCAACTGAATACTTAAGCACTCCTGCAAATTACGGGCGCCAACACCAGCTGGATCTAATTGATGTACAATATGAAGCACCTTATCAACAGCTTTATCTGTTGTGAAAATATTCTGTGTAAAGGCAAGGTCGTCAACAATATCACTCAACGATCTTCGGATGTAACCACTTTCATCGACACTTCCAACAAGAAATTCTGCAATATCATATTCTTCATCTGTAAGCCTAAAAGTGTTAAGCTGATTTATTAAGTGTTGGGTAAATGAAGTTCCGGCTGCGTAAGGCATAACTTTTTCTTCGTCATCACTACTATAGTTATTGGCTTGTGTTCTGTAGTCAGGAACATCATCGTCACTTAAATATTCATCAACATTAATGTCTTCTCCTATAGTTTCAGACTCGTTAAAGTCATCTTGAGAATTGTCAAATTCGTCAAAGTTGTCATCAAATTCATCTTCAGTATCTTTGCCGCCTTCCAAGGCTGGATTTTCTTCCATTTCTTGTTTTAGGCGTTGCTCAAAAGCTTGCGTAGGCAACTGAATCAATTTCATTAATTGAATCTGTTGCGGAGACAATTTTTGTGATAACTTAAACTGTAAATACTGCTTGAGCATAGTTGAATTTTCCTAGACTTTAAAATTAAAAAAAACAATCTACAAATATTGAAAATATAGATTGTTTTGTGTTTTATTTAGCTATTGTCTGTTTTAGAATTCTGCGTTTTGAGGTGTTCTTGGATATGGGATCACATCTCGAATATTTCCCATGCCAGTTACAAACATAACTAAGCGTTCAAACCCAAGGCCAAATCCAGAATGCACTGCAGTACCATACTTACGTAGATCTAAATACCACCATAGCTCCTCCTCATCAATATCTAGCGCTTTCATTTTTTCTTTTAATACTTCCAATCGCTCTTCACGTTGTGAACCACCAACCATTTCACCAATACCTGGGAACAAAATATCCATGGCTCTAACTGTTTTTCCATCTTCATTTAAACGCATGTAAAAGGCCTTGATGTTTGCAGGATAATCAAATAGAATGACTGGACATTTAAAATGCTTTTCAACTAAAAAACGTTCATGTTCACTTTGTAAGTCGGCTCCCCATTCTTCAATAATATATTTGAATTTCTTCTTCTTATTGGGTTTGGAGTTCTTTAAAATATCGATAGCTTCTGTATAACTTACGCGTTTGAAATGGTTGTCAGCAACAAATTTTAGTTTCTCGATCAAACTCATCTCACTGCGTTCTGCTTGTGGCTTTACCTTTTCCTCATCTAATAAACGGGCTTCCAGAAATTCTAGATCGTCTTTATTTTGTTCTAAGACGTAGTTCAAAATCGATTTTAAAAAATCTTCAGCTAAATCCATATTACCAGCCAAATCCATGAAGGCTACCTCTGGCTCTATCATCCAAAATTCAGCAAGATGACGAGATGTATTTGAGTTTTCTGCCCTAAAAGTTGGGCCAAACGTATAAACTTTACCAAGAGACATAGCGTAGGTTTCAGCCTCTAATTGACCAGAAACCGTTAGGTTTGTTTCCTTTCCAAAAAAGTCTTCTTTATAATTAACACTTCCATCTTCATTTAATGGCGGGTTTTTTTCATCAAGTGTACTTACCCTAAACATTTCTCCCGCACCTTCAGCATCACTTCCAGTTACAATTGGGGTATGCATATAGTAAAACCCATTTTCATTAAAATATTTGTGGATGGCGAACGACAGTGACGATCGCAAACGCATTACCGCACTAAAGGTACTTGTCCTTGTACGTAAATGGGCATTCTCTCTTAAAAACTCAAACGAATGTTTTTTAGGTTGAATGGGATAGGTCTCAGGGTCTGAATCTCCCAAAATCACAATCGATTTTACTTGAATTTCAACTTGCTGACCCTTACCTTGACTCTCGACTAACTCACCTTTAATGTGAACTGCAGCTCCTGTGGTAATGCGCTTTAGTGTTTCTTCTTCGGTTTTTTCAAAGTCAACAACACATTGTATATTATGAATCGTAGAACCATCGTTAAGTGCAATAAATCTATTGGCCCTAAATGTTCTTACCCAACCTTTTATTTCAATATCGTGTAACTTAATGTTCTTTGATAATAATTCTGCAACGGTACTCGTCTTCATTGTTTTAATAATTTGATTGCAAAGATAAAAAAGCCGATTGGCTTTCAAGCACCAAATAATTAAAAAACAAATTTCAAAATGAACAAATTTGGAATTCGGATTTTAAATTTTAGAATTTTCATCTTCGTCTTCTTCCGGGATGATATTAATAGAAGGTTCTTTTAGTACTTCCTTGTTAGCAATACTACGCTCTAATGACAATAAAAGCGAAGGTAATAGCAATAAATTAGACAGCATCGCAAACAATAAAGTTGCAGAAACTAAAGCCCCTAACGCAACTGTGCCACCAAAACTTGAAATGGTAAATACCGAAAAACCAAAAAACAAAACGATGGAGGTGTAAAACATACTCACTCCAGTTTCGCGCAAAGCACCATAGACTGATTTTCTTATCTTCCAATGATTGGCCTGAAGCTCTTGTCTGTATTTTGCCAAAAAGTGTATGGTATCATCAACAGAAATACCAAAGGCAATACTAAACACTAAAATGGTTGATGGCTTTATAGGAACACCTAAATACCCCATTAAACCTGCGGTTATTAGTAATGGAAGCAGGTTAGGAATCAATGAGACGATAATCATGCGGAACGACCTAAACATGTATGCCATAAATAATGAAATCAAGAAAATGGCAAGGGATAATGAAATGGCTAGGTTTTTTACTAAATAGGTTGTCCCTTTTTGAAAAACCAAGGCTTTCCCGGTCATGATCACATTGTATTGTTTTTCTGGAAAGACCTTGTTTATTTTGTTAAGAAGGTCTTCTTCAATACCTTCCATTTTATCCGTACCTATATCCTTCATAAACGTGGTAATACGCGCATATTGACCAGTACTATCCACAAAATTTTTAAGCAAATCAACATCTGTTTTTGAGTTTTTTGCATATGATAAAATAAAGCTGTTTTCCTGACTTGTAGGCAACTGATAATATTTAGGGTTACCATTGTAATAGGCCTGTTTTGAATACTTCATCAAACTCACCACAGAAATTGGCCTTGAGAGTTCAGGAATTTCGGTAATTGCTTCTTCCAATTCGTCCATACGTTTAAGGGTGCTCAATTTCATAACCCCTTTTTTGCGTTTGGTATCAACCATAAATTCTAAAGGCATAATTCCATTGAATTCCTGTTCGAAAAACCGGATGTCATGATAGAATTCTTTCTCCTTGGGCATATCTTCAATTAAACTCCCCGAAATTTTAATTTGATATATTCCAATAATACTTGCTATTAGCAAAATCAAAGATGTGGTATATATAGTAATTTTTCGGTCTTTTACCATACGTTCCATCCAATCTACAAAACCACCTATCCAACGGCGATTTAAGTGTTCTAAATGCCTGTCTTTTGGGTAAGGTAAAAAGGTATAGATAATCGGGATGGTTAAAAGGCAAAGGATAAAGATGGCCAAAATGCTTAATGAGGCAACAATACCAAATTCCTTTAACAGTGTGCTTTCAGTTAAAATAAATGTCGCAAAACCAGATGCTGTGGTCACATTGGTCATTAAGGTTGCATTCCCTATTTTCGTAATGACACGTTGTAAAGACTTTACCTTGTTACCGTGTAATTGCACTTCGTGCTGGTATTTATTGATCAAAAAGATACAATTCGGAATCCCAATAACAATTATTAAGGGTGGAATCAAAGCTGTTAAAACCGTGATCTCGTATTTTAATAGGCCAAGTATGCCAAAAGTCCACATCACACCCACACACACTACAATGAGCGAAATAAAGGTAGCTCTGAAGGATCTAAAAAAGAAAAAGAATATTAGAGAGGTAACCAATAAAGCGGCCGCGATAAACAACCCAATTTCGTCAACAATATTTTGAGAATTAAGGGTTCTAATGTAGGGCATTCCAGAAACTCTAACATCCAAATCATTAAGAGTCTCGAACTCACTGATTTTTGGGATTAAGGTTTCGATGATAAAGTCTTTTCTAACAGACGTATTTACAATCTCTTTTTTGAGATATATGGCTGTTCTAACGGTTCCGGTGCTTTGATTAAAAAGAAAATTATCGTAGAAAGGGTATTGCTTAAACAATTCATTTTGAAGCGTTTCTACTTGTTCAAGAGAACGAATGGAATCTTTGATGAACGGCTCTAGTTCAAATTGTTCTTTATCTGTGTTTTTGACCAATTTTTTAAGGTCATGGATAGAAACTACGGTTTCAACTTCTGGATAGTTTTTAAAGGTATCTGAAAGTTGATTCCAAGCATTAAGTTTTTCAACAGTAAACAGTGTAGAATCCTTAACACCTAAAACAATTAAATTGCCTTCTTCACCAAAAATCTCTAAAAACTTGTTATAAGTAATATTTACTTCATTATCATCTGGCAATAAATTGGCTTCGGTATAGGTGAAGCGCATATGTTTCCATTGATAACTAAAAAATAAAGTGGCTAAAATTATAACTGCCAGAATAGCAATTTTATTACGCAAAATAAGTCTTGCGACAACTTCCCAAAAATTAGTCGTCAAAAGTTTAAACATACCTCAATAAAAGAGCGACAAAGGTAGAAAAAACCTGATGATTAGCTAATTAAATTGAAAGGTTATTGCCTATTGTTAAAGAGAAACATTGAAGGTGAACTTGAAGGCAATGTTGTCTCCAATTTCAGGTAAGTGATAGGCGCCGTAACGATATGCGAAACTTAACCCGAAACCAAAGAGTAATTTGTTGATCTCAAACCCTGCTTCAGAATAGCCTTTATCAAGGGTTTCGAAGCTCAATTGTTGATGACGATCTATATACTGCATATTACCTATTGCAAATCTTGAAATAAGAACCAGTTGGGGTTTAAAACGTTTTGAAATTTTAAAAGGTTGTAAACTGTGTTTTAATTGAAGGGTTGTAAACTTGTCTGAAAAAAATTCATTAAAAAACATGGTCTCAAAGCTATTTATACCAGCTACCGAAAAGCGTTGTAAAATAGTTTCTTTGTTGATATTGTTGGGGTAGGCGTGGTACAAATGGGTTAAAGGGGTTTGACCGGTGGCAATCCCAGAGGTGAGAACAGCATCAAAAATGCTACCGGTCATGAATTTATATTGATAGTGTGTCCTGAAATCGAATTTAAAAAAATTAAAGTCACCATCTAAGAGGTTTTTAAAACTTTTGGTCAATTGTAATGTGAATTCAGGATAGCCCGTTTTGGTTTCAATTACATTGTCATTTTCTATAGTGAAGTTGCTAAAAGGATTCCATTGCAATGAAAGTTTCACACTACTAATATCAAAATTTTCATAAGTATCGCCATCTACCAAAAAGATATAATTGTATGTAGGGTCAATCTTGCTTAAGGAAAATTGGGTTTCAGACAATAGGTATGGGGATAACTTATGCTCTAAACTTATAGCTTTTGTAATATGTTTATGGAATAAATCTATATTCAATAAACGGGGTTCAAAAAAAGAGAAAAAGCGTTTATCTGTTAAAAACATTGAGCTTCCCGTTTCCTGAAGATCGTCAGTATAAGAGAGATTGATCCAAGTTTGAGTTTTTTTATTAACTCTAAAACCGCCACCTACACTATATTTAAAACGGTGATCTTTGAACCCATAAACGGTATACCCGTTAATTCTATATTTTTCTGAAAAGGAAGACGTTGTTATACCACCTAAACCAGTTCGAAGCCCTTCATATTGATTGTATTTAACAAGATATCTTAAATCAACATTTACAAATTTGGTCGGAAAATAGCCGTTTCCTAATTGCTTAAGAAACTGATCCTGTTTTAGTGTGTCGTTTTCAACAAAAGCAGAATCATTTTTTACAGGAACAGCTTGAGAATGCACATTTATTAAACAAGATGTAAATAGAATAAATGCGCAGAAGGCTTTCATCAATGTATTGAGAGTTTTATGTAATGGATAAAAAAAGCGACGTTGTTGTCGCTTTAAATTATACCGTCATAATTTCTTTTTCTTTGATTTCTAAAATAGAATCAATCTTTTTAACGAAAGAATCGGTCATTTGTTGCACATCGATTTCGGCATTTTTTTGAAGATCTTCAGAGACATCTTCTAAATTTTTGATTTCGGTGTTGGCATCTTTGCGGGCACTTCGTACGCCAATTTTAGCATCTTCAGCTTCTGCTTTGGCCTGTCTTGCCAAGTCGCGACGACGCTCTTCAGTTAATGGTGGAACATTAATAATAATTGTATCACCATTGTTCATGGGGTTAAATCCTAGATTGGCTATCTGGATTCCCTTTTCAATTTCCTGTAGCATCCCTTTTTCCCATGGTTGAACGGTGATGGTTCTTCCGTCAGGAGTATTGACATTAGACACCTGATTTAATGGGGTTTGAGAACCATAATAATTCACCATTACACTTCCTAACATGGCCGGGCTTGCCTTACCAGCTCTTATGTTTACAAACTGCTTTTCTAGATGTTTAATGGCATTATCCATCGCTTCTTTTGCAGTGTCTAGAATAAATTGAATGTCTTCGTTCATGGTTAATTTAATTTTAAAATTTGTCTACCAAAAATATGCCAAATCTTTGTCGACTTTATAAGTTAACTTTTGTTCCAATATTTTCTCCGGAAACGACTTTAAGTAAATTTCCTTTCTTGTTCATGTCAAAAACAATAATGGGTAATTCATTTTCTTGACTTAAAGTAAAGGCGGTGGTATCCATGACTTTTAGGCCTTTACGCAGTACATCATCAAATGAAATATGATCAAATTTAATGGCTTTCGCATCTTTTTCTGGATCGGTATTATAGATGCCATCAACACGAGTGCCTTTTAAAATAACATCAGCCTCAATTTCAATGGCTCGCAAAACAGCGGCCGAATCGGTCGTGAAATAGGGGTTTCCTGTACCACCACCAAAAATGACAACACGTCCTTTTTCTAAATGCCTAATGGCTCGCCTTCTAATAAAGGGTTCAGCAACTTCGTTAATTTTAATGGCTGATTGTAAACGGGTTTGGATTCCGGTGTCTTCTAAAGCACTTTGAAGCGCTAGACCATTGATCACTGTTGCTAACATACCCATATGGTCTGCTTGTACACGATCCATGCCGTTACTCGCTCCGGCTAAACCTCTAAAAATATTTCCGCCTCCAATGACTATAGCTATTTCAACGCCTTTATTGCAAATCTCCTTAATGTCTTGTGCATATTCGGCTAATCTCACGGGGTCAATGCCGTATTGGCGTGTTCCCATTAGGGCTTCACCAGACAATTTTAGAAGAATTCTTTTGTATTTCATAAATTCGAAACTATAGTTTTTTTAAAGGTTTAGCAAATATAATCATAATTGTAATTTACAAAAGCGGAATTTAAGTATAAAAAAAGCTTCTCAATTTGAGAAGCTTTTAGAAATATCGTATTGTTTGGTTAAAATTAACCTACTGTAACACGTTTAAAACCTGTAACACTTACATCACCATAAGAGGCTACATATTGCGCTACGTTTTGCTTTTCGTTTTTAATAAAGGTTTGATCTAACAAACATTTTTCTTGGTCTAGGGTTGTGTTATCAGAAATAAAACGCTCCATTTTACCAGGAAGAATTCTGTCCCAAATTTGTTCTGGTTTACCTTCAGCTTTCAATTCTGCTTTAGCAGCAGCTTCAGCTTCAGCCAAAACTTCAGGAGTCAATTGCGCCATCGAAATGTATTCAGGCACATTTTTAAGTGTTTTTCCTAAACGCGCCAATTCTTCATTGTCTTTTTCGATAACTGCAATTCTTGCTTCTGTTTCTGAAGCAATAAACGCAGGGTCAAAATCTTTGTAAGACAAAGTAGTAGCTCCCATTGAAGCGACTTGCATTGCTACATCTTTAACTAAAGTTTCAGCATTGTTTACTTCAGAAGATAGACCAACTAAAGCAGCAATTTTATTGATATGAACATATGATCCAACATAGGCTGCTTCTAATTTTTCAAAAGCAGTAATGTCTAGTTTTTCACCAATAACACCAGTTTGCTCTGTCAATTTATCGGCAACAGTCATCCCTCCAAAATCGGCTGCTAAAAACTCTTCTTTAGAGTTGTAGTTGATAGCGATTTCAGCAAGTTCACTTGCCAGAGCAACGAAGTTTTCGTTTTTACCAACAAAGTCTGTTTCGCATCCCAAAACTATAGCAACACCAACAGTGTTGTCATCGTTTATTTTGGCGATAGCAGCACCTTCAGATGATTCTCTGTCTGCTCTTTTTTCGGCAACTTTTTGCCCTTTTTTACGTAATACTTCAATGGCTTTATCAAAATCGCCACCAGCTTCAACCAATGCTTTTTTGCAATCCATCATACCTGCACCAGTTGCTTGACGTAATTTGTTAACTTCTGCTGCGCTTATTTTTACCGTATTTTCCATGGGTTTTTATAATTTAAAAAAGTCGTTCAATTTATTTTCAAGAGAGAAAAGAACTAAACGACTTATTTATGTTTTGAAATTGTTATTTATTCTTCTTCTTCAGTAGCAACTGCTTTCTTTTTAGCGGCTACTTTCTTTTCTGCTTTTGGCTCTTTTTCTGCTTTGTCAGATTTACGTTCGGCCAATCCATCGGCAACAGCTGAAGTCACAACGGACAACACTTTATCGATAGATTTCGAAGCATCGTCATTTGCAGGGATGACATAATCAACTTGACGTGGGTCTGAGTTGGTGTCTACCATTGCAAAAATTGGAATGTTTAATTTTTGAGCTTCTTTAATGGCAATGTGCTCACGTTTGATGTCTACAACAAATAATGCTCCAGGCAAACGCGTCATATCAGAAATTGAACCTAAATTTTTTTCTAATTTTGCTCTTAAACGATCAACTTGTAAACGCTCTTTTTTAGATAGGGTATTAAACGTACCATCTTTTTTCATTCTATCAATTGAAGCCATTTTTTTAACGGCTTTTCTAATAGTAATGAAATTGGTTAGCATTCCACCTGGCCATCTTTCAGTGATGTAAGGCATGTTTACTGCACCAGCTTTTTCAGCTACGATGTCTTTTGCTTGTTTTTTTGTAGCTACGAATAAGATTTTCTTTCCAGAAGCAGCAATTTTATGAAGTGCCTCGGAGGTCTCTTGAATTTTTGCTGCAGTTTTGTAAAGATTGATAATATGGATACCGTTGCGTTCCATATAAATGTAAGGAGCCATATTTGGATCCCATTTGCGTGTCAAGTGTCCAAAATGTACACCTGCTTCAAGTAAGTCTTTTACTTCTACTTTTTCCATGTTTGTAATAGTTTACGTTCTGTTGAATTAGCAATGTTCCATTTGACCTTTTGCATTTAGCTTTTGGCTCTTGGCTTCATTTAGATGCTAAACTAAATCCTGTCTGTTTTGACTAGGACAACAATAACTGGGTTGTTTTAAATTGTTTTTGTTGTAACTAGATTGGAAACCTTTTGACAAGATCTCCAATCAAGTTTGTAATGTTAACGTTTAGAGAACTGGAATTTCTTACGCGCTTTCTTCTGTCCGAATTTTTTACGCTCAACCATTCTTGGGTCTCTAGTTAATAAACCTTCTGGCTTTAATATTAGTCTGTTTTCAGCATCTAACTCGCACATTGCACGAGAGATTGCTAAACGGATAGCTTCAGCTTGACCTGTGATGCCACCACCATAGACGTTTACTGTAATATCAAAGTTGCCATCATTGTTAGTCATGGTTAAAGGTTGGTTTACTTTGTACTGCAATGTTGCAGTAGGAAAATAAACCGCCATGTCTTTTTTGTTCACTGTGATCTTGCCTTTTCCTTGAGCAAGATACACACGAGCAACAGCCGTCTTTCTACGGCCAATTTTGTGAATTACTTCCATTAATTGACTTCGTTTAAGTTAATTGTTTTAGGTTTTTGAGCTTCATGAGTGTGCTCTGAACCTACAACAACGGTTAGATTACGGAATAAATCTGCACCTAATTTGTTTTTAGGGAGCATTCCTTTTACTGATTTTTCTACTAATCTTGCTGGATCTTTTCCAAACATTTCAGTAGCAGATAAACTTCGTTGACCACCTGGGTAACCTGTGTGACGAATGTACGTTTTGTCGTTCCACTTGTTTCCAGTTAAGTTGATTTTTTCTGAATTAATAACAATTACGTTATCGCCACAATCAACATGCGGTGTGAAGTTAGGCTTGTGTTTGCCTCTTAAAAGTATTGCAACTTTTGAAGCTAAACGCCCTAGCGTTTGACCTTCAGCATTAACCAAAACCCACTCTTTATTAACAGTAGCTTTGTTTGCTGAAATCGTTTTGTAGCTTAATGTGTCCACACGTTTTAATTTTCTTATTAAACATTCCTCTCTCGAAAAGAGTTTGCAAATTTACGATAATCTATGTGATTACCAAATAGTACAGCGTGATTTTTGAAAAGATTTATGAGTCATTTGGATGCCTTGTAAAAGGAGATTCTATTTTGTATAAAATTGATGGATAGGAATGAACTAAAAACGAGTTGTACTCGGTACAACTCGTTTAAAAAAACTCTATTATTTTGGTTAATGTTATGGTAATAGAACGGCACTGATAACATGTATGATGCCATTTGAGGCAGATATATCAGCGGCCAAAATCATGGCGTCGTTACTTCCAGCTGTAATCATTCCTGAAGAGTTGACTGAAAATGATTGTCCTAATAATGTATCAATTGTTTTAGAATTCTTTTTAGGTAAAACACTATTGGATGCTCTTCTACCATCAGTAACATGATAAAGCAAAACATTCAACACTAAATCTGCTGGTAAATCTCTAATACTGTCAATGCCTTGACTCCCATCCGGGTCTAGAGCCTCATATAGAGCAAAAAATGCATTATCTGTTGGAGCAAAAACAGTATATTGGTCTTTTCCATTTAGAAAAAGATTTACTAGTCCAGCATCCAATTCTTCGTCCACATATATTAATGCGTCAACTAATTCGTCAAAGCCACCATTTTCTATCGCGATGACTGCAATTGGAATGTCTCCTTTTTGAGGAGCACCATTTCTAGCACTTGAGGATTTACCTGAATTCCCATCGGTATTTGCGTCTAAAATCTCAAACAAGGCGACATTTGAAGCTTCAATAGACGTTTCTATATCTTCTGTTTGACAAGAAAAAGCTAATAGCGTTAGGAATGATAATACAATAACTTTAGCGGATTGTAGATTGGGGGTTTTAAAGTTTTTGTAATTTTTCATATAAATAATGTTTTAATGGTTTTTCAAATATAGGGAAGATTTTATTTTGTTTAAAGATTTTAACAAAAGTTTAAACAAAAAACTATAATGGGCACAAAAACTACATATTTAGTTTTCTAAATACATTAGGAAATATCCTAATTTATAAAAGGAGATTGTTCTGAAAAAAGTTCAAAAGCTGGCGCAGAAATCGATTTTTAGCTAATTAAATTACCGTCTTCATCCCATTCGGCAAGATCACCGCTTTTGGAGTGATCTACACATTTGGCAAGCCATTCAGGGTCATAACTTAAACCATGATCATCCAATACATCTTGTGGTACACCATCCCAAGTGTTTGGTGTATTGCCTTTGTAGTCTAATTCCTTAATACCTGCTTCAGAAGTGAAATAGCCTGTGAGCACAAGATTTCGCATCAATGAAAAAAACTGTACTTCCTGCACCTGTTCTGAAGCTTTAGGATTAGGATAAGCGATTTCATCTAAAATTTCTTTTTGTTGGTTCTCAGTACTTGTAACAAAAATTGAATTGAATTTAGAATTGCATCGGTTATTGAGCCACATGAGTCCACCTCTAATTTGTACCTGAAATTCTGGTACATCCTTGACCATGAATTCAATGAAATCTACCACGCCAGCCTGCTCGATTGTTCCTTGTTCGTTTGGAGGGAGTATTAAATTTGCCAACGTTTTAATAGATTCCTTTTCGGAATCTTCAAAAAAACATTCACTCAATAACTCTTCGTCATAGGCCGCTTCTTTAGGTGTACGACCATAGGTATACTGCCAAATTTTGTCATCAATGACTTCGGCTGGGGTTGAGGTCAAACAGCTTTGGGTGGTAAGACCAACAGCCATTGAGCCTAATAACATTGATTTTAAACTTTCTCTTCTGTCCATCATTTAAAAGTTTTGTTTCTTAAATTCTTGAATAATATAATCTGAAGTTCGCCAAGCTAAAGCCAAAATAGTCCAAGTCGGATTTTTATCGGCTTGCGAAACAAAGGGGCCAGCATCAACTACAAAAACGTTGTTAACATCATGGAGTTGTTCAAATTCATTTACTACAGAGGTTTTAGGATCACTGCCCATTCGGGTTGTGCCAACTTCATGGATGATCCGTCCAGGATTATGTAGCCCATAATTTTGTTCTTTCGTAGGTTTAGTCCCTAAAGCAACACCACCCATATTATGACCAATTTCTTCAAAAGTTTCATGCATGTGTTTGGCTTGCTTACGTTCAAAATCTGACCATTTATAATGAAATCGTAATACTGGGATACCAAATTCATCAACCTTCGTTGGGTCGATTTCGCAGTAGTTATCAATTCGGGCGATAGATTCACCTCTTCCTGAAACCCCCATAACCGAGCCATAGAATTTTTTAACATCTTCTCTTAAACTGTTACCGTAACCTCCTACTGTGAGCCCTAAATGTTCGTTTAAGGAGTTCGGATTGAATCCAGTACCATAGCCAGGCATTCCCATGCCTCCCCAAACTTCTATGTGGTAACCACGAGGAAAATCTAATTTTTTATTATCAAGCCACCAAGGAGAATACACATGCAATCCACCAACACCATCTTCATTATAGCGCTTACGGTTCATGAGTTCTGGTATAAAAAAGGCACGATCAGATCCTGTAGAATCATGTAAGTACTTGCCAATTAAACCGCTGCTATTTCCCAATCCGTTTGGATGTTTTTCACTTTTGGAATTCAATAAAATTCTGGCTGAACTACACGCCGATGCCGCGAGAACTACAATTTTACTCTTTAAAGCATACTGTTGTCGATCATCCTTGTTGATGTATTTTACACCGTTAGCTTTTCCGCTGCCGTCGAGTGTGACTTCACTTACCATACTGTTCACAAACAAATCGATTTGACCCCCATTTTTTTGAGCTGGAAAAATCAAACAAGAACCAGAGGAAAAATCGGCATAGATAGAACAGCTTCTTGAACATTGCCCACAATAGAAACATACGCCTCTATCGTTATTTATTTTTTTAGTAACTATAGATAATCGCGAAGGGATTACATCTACATTAGATTTTTTAGCACCATTTATATAATAGAGTTCGTGTAAACGTGGTTTTGGAGCGGGTAAAAAATAGCCGTCTGGATCATTGTATCGTTTTTCATTACTACCAAATACTCCTATAAGTTTATCGACTTTGTCATAATAGGGTTTTACATCTTCATAACCAATAGGCCAATTGTCACCTAAACCATCACGATCTTTACTCTTAAAATCGTTTGGACCAAAACGAAGTGAAATACGCCCCCAGTGATTAGTGCGGCCGCCTAACATACGGGAACGGAACCAATCAAATTTGGTGTCACCTATGTTAGTATAAGGCTCGCCTTCAATTTCCCAACCGCCGTAAGCCATATCGAATTCACCAAATGGACGTTGTGTGCCAGCACCGCGTCTAGGAGACTCGTAAGGCCATTTAAATTGTGTGCGTTGTTCGGGATTGGCAGGATCAAAATAAGGGCCAGCTTCAATGACGGCCACTTTAAGCCCAGCTTCTGAAAGTACTTTGGTGGCCATACCGCCACCAGCACCAGAACCAACAATGATAACATCATAAATGGTTTGGGATTCTATAATTTGCATGGATAGTTAGTTTGTAATGTAATAGGAATTATACGTTTGGTTAAAAATACAATTTATTTGCAAAAAAACTTACAACAAAAATGTTAGCAGTATAAGTTAGGAAGGAAGGTGAATTTCACGTGATTTATGTTTTTGATTAATGAGTCTTAAATATAAATGAAATTTTTTTAAGTCTGCCATTAGCATATAGACTTTGGGAGAATGTCAGATTTTTAATGAACATCTAAACCCTCTTCCTGCATAATAAGATTCGGCACCGTTGTGATAAATAAAAACCTGTCCAAATCTAAAATCTCCAAATATTGCTCCGCCAAGCGTTCTTATCTTTTCAGGGGTTTTTAGCCAACTTGACGTTTTGGTATCTACCTTTTCAAGATTTTGAAGTTTTCTATAGTGTTCTTCAGTTAATAATTCAATACCCATAGCTTTTGCCATGTCCATTGCGTTATTTTTTGGTTTGAATTTCTTTCTCGAATCTTGAGCTTGTTTATCATAACATAAACTTCTTCGCCCTTTGGGACTTTCGGCGGAACAATCATAAAATATGTAGGAGCCCGTTTCTTTATCATAATCAACAACATCAGGCTCACCGCCAGTTCGCTCCATTTCTTGAAGCGACCATAGCTTATCCATATTCGCCTGTAATCTTGTTTGGATATCAGTCCAATTAATTTGTTTATGACGATGCATATGTGTTTCAAAACGAAGTTTTAAGGTTTGAAGTAATTCTTCACGTTGCTTTGAAGATAATGCGTTATTCATTTTAAGTAGAATTTTGGTTTAAACGAATCTGCTTATGATTAAATTAGGAATTTCTAATTTAGTAAAAGAAATTGAACTTAAAAACGACGTGCGTAGGAAAGCATAATATAACTATGCCCTTTGGTGTCTTTGGTTTCAGCCTGATTAAAATATAAACCAAACCAATATGCGTTTTGACGAGAACGATGTTTAAGATCAAAACCACCAAATAGATAGCCGTTGTCTGGCTCAACTAAAAACACGGAGCTATCTCCTAATAAATGTCCTTCTAACATGGCATTGTGATTAACAAATCTATACCCTGCTCTTAATGTGAAAAACAGCTCATCTTCAATCGATTTAATCCTGTTATATGCCATGCTGTAATTCATAGCATTTCGTTTTCCAAAATGCATCAATAATTCAGGCTGCGCATAAATAGATTTTGTACCGACAGCCACTTCGGGGTTAAGCGCTAAATGAACACTGAAATTATTTGGTGCCAATTGTAACTCATAAGCATATTTAAAATAAAGATTAGAGTGGACCTTGTTTTCGAGTTCATGGGCCCATGTCGGTAACCCTGGAACATCCAATGCATTGTGATACCAACGGTGGAAAGCACCCGCGCCAGAAGCCTTTCCAGCCAACCCCAAACTTAATTGTGCTTCAAAAAAATGAGTGTTTGTTGCCAGAGACCACCCTAGGCTCAAAGCCATAAAACCAGCATAAGGTCGATCCATTTCTACCAAATTGGTTGTGGTTAATCGTGAAGGCGTGTAGATCTCCTGCGTTAAGGCAAAACCCAGTTGTTCATGTCCTGAATTAAACAGACCATTACTTAAAACTTTGTCATATGACAAAAACAATCCAGAACTGTAATAGTAGTCGGTAAAGGTTAAGAAATCATTGTCATGCCTAAAGCTTATTTGGTGGCGTATCTCATCCTTATTTGTTGAAAATAAATTATGGTCTTGTGCATTAAGAGGATAAATTATACAAAATGTTAAGAACCAAAACCAAAAAGTCGTATTCAGATTATTAATCTTTAAGGTTTCTTGGAAATGACCCAATGGAAAAAGCTTCAAATGAAAAAGGAGTTAGAAAGATTCAAAATGATTGACATAAAAAGTTAATGCGCTTCAAGCCAGTTGTCACCAATGTCCAAATCTACATCCAAAGGCACTTTCAGCTTATAGGCATTTTCCATTTCTTTTTTGACTAAAGTTTTGATGGTTTCAAGTTCTGGCTTGAACACATCAAATACTAATTCATCATGTACTTGCAATAGCATTTTAGTCTTATAATTTCCTTCTGTAAATTTGTTGTGAATATTGATCATTGCAATTTTAATAATATCGGCTGCACTTCCTTGTATGGGCGCATTCACGGCATTTCGTTCTGCTGCACCGCGTACCACAGCATTTCTTGAATTAATATCCTTTAAGTATCTACGGCGACCTAAAACGGTTTGCACATAGCCATTTTCCCTTGCAAAATCAACCTGCTCACTAATGAAGTTGCGCAATTTTGGATAGGTGGTATAATAGGTGTCGATTAGCTCTTTGGCTTCTCCTCTGGATAGGTCAGTTTGGTTGCTTAAGCCGAAGGCAGAAACGCCATAAATAATCCCAAAATTTACGGTTTTAGCATTGCTTCGTTGTTCACGCGTAACGTCATTAATAGGCACATTGAATACTTTTGAAGCAGTTGAAGCATGAATATCTTCGCCATTTTTAAAAGCTTCAATCATAGTTTCTTCTTCGCTTAAAGCAGCAATGATACGCAGTTCTATTTGTGAATAATCAGCAGCTAATAAGCTGTAGTCTTCATTCCGCGGAATAAATGCTTTACGCACCTGTCGTCCGCGTTCGGTACGAATAGGAATATTTTGAAGGTTGGGATTGTTGCTGCTCAAGCGGCCTGTAGCAGCAACTGTTTGCATATAATCGGTATGCACACGGCCAGTTGAAGGTTCAACTTGCAAGGGTAGTGCATCAACATATGTGCTTTTAAGCTTACTTAAGCCACGGAAATCTAAAATGTGCTGGATGATGTCATGATCTTTAGCCAAGTAGCTTAAAATGTCTTCAGAGGTGGCATACTGACCTGTTTTTGTTTTCTTTGGCTTGTCTACTAGTTTCAGTTTATCAAATAAAATATCGCCCAATTGCTTTGGCGAAGCTATATTGAATTCTTCTCCAGCTGCCTCATAAATGTTCCTTTCCAAAGATTTGATGTCTGCATCAAGCTGTTCAGAAAGTGAATACAGAAAGTCCTTATCTAGGTTAATGCCCTCCAGTTCCATGCTGGCCAGCACGCGCAACAAAGGAATTTCAATCTTATCAAAAAGGGTTTGGGTATTAGCTTCACCAAGTTCGGTTTGAAAATGTTCCTTTAACTGTAAGGTAATATCGGCATCTTCAACAGCGTATTCGGTCTGTTGTTCTAACGGTACATCTCGCATTGACAATTGATTCTTTCCTTTTTTACCAATTAAAGATTCTATTGAAATGGGTGTATAATTCAAATAGGTTTCGGCTAATACATCCATATTATGTCGCATATCTGGATTGATAAGGTAATGTGCTAACATGGTGTCAAACAGTTTGCCTTTAACGACTATATTGTATTTGGCCAAAACCTTAATGTCATATTTCAAATTTTGGCCAATCTTTTCTATAGATTCATTTTCAAAGAAAGGGCGTAGCAATTCAATTATATTTTGTGCTTCTTCACGATTTTCAGGAAATGGGATGTAAAATCCTTTACCAGCTTCCCAAGAAAAAGCAATACCAACCAATTCTGCAGTTAATGGGTTAAGACTAGTAGTTTCTGTGTCAAAACATACAGAAGTTTGAGCCATTAAAGTTTTAACAAACAGTTTGGTTGCCATCCCAGATGCTACACTTTGGTAAAAATGCGGAGTCGTTGACGCTGTTTTTCTAGTATATGCTATAGTAGAGGTGCTCTCATCATCTTCCTCGCCACCAAAAAGTGAAAATTGACCTGCCCCGGCATCTGTCGCCTTCTTTTTTGAAGGCGTTGGTGTAGCATCTGCGTTGGTGTTAGAAGTCTTCGCTGTAGTATTCGTGGATGATTCGACTTCGGCACTAAAGGTTTTTAAAAAGTTTTCGGTTAATCGTCTGAATTCCAAGTCTTGAAAGATATTGGTTACTGCCTCAACATCGGGTTCAGACATTTCAAAATCCTTTTCACAAAATTCAACAGGAACATCTAGCATAATCCTGGCGAGTTCTTTTGAAAGTAATCCAAGCTCTTTTGAGGCTTCTACTTTTTCTTTCATTTTACCCTTTAGTTCATGGGTGTTCGCCAGAAGATTTTCCATACTACCATATTCCTGAATAAACTTTTTAGCCGTTTTTTCACCAACACCAGGTAAACCAGGAATATTATCGCTAGAATCTCCCATCATGCCTAAAAAGTCAATAACCTGTTCTGGGCGTTCCACTTCAAACTTTTGTTGCACTTCTGGAATGCCCCAGGTTTCATAACCACCACCAAATGATTTTGGGCGATACATAAAGATGTTGTCTGACACTAATTGTGCAAAGTCTTTGTCAGGTGTAACCATAAAGGTTTTATAGCCCTGGAGTTCTGCTTGTTTGGAGAGGGTTCCGATGACATCATCGGCTTCATAGCCTTCTTTCACCATTATAGGGATATGCATCGCCTTTAAAATAGCCTGAATGTAAGGTACTGCAACTTTTATGGCTTCTGGAGTTTCATCACGATTGGCCTTATATTCAGCATACATCTCAACCCGGTCAGAACTTCCACCTTGATCAAAACAAACCGCCAAATGGTCAGGACGTTCACGTTTAATGACGTCCAATAACGAATTCATAAATCCTAAAATTGCCGATGTGTCAACCCCTTTTGAATTAACTCTTGGGTTTTTTATAAAGGCATAATAGCCACGGAAAATAAGGGCGTAGGCATCAACTAGAAAAAGACGTTTTTGTTCAGACATTGTATTGTTTTTGTAAGAACATCAAATCTACAAAAACTTATGAGTGAATTGAAACTTGAACTTGAGTTTATAGGATAAAAAAATCCGAAGCAATTAACTTCGGATCTAAATATATAGTGTTATTATTGGTGATTAACAAAGTTTAATTTCAGCAACTTTAATTTGAAGACTTTTTCTGTAAGCCTTGATGCTGATAATATCATTACTCTTTTTATAGTTTAGGTCAGCAGCTTCAGCTTTAAATTTAGAAGTAGCTGATTGTTTTGTAGAAGTTTCGGTTTTAGCAGTATCTTTAGCAACAACTGTAACAACTTCATCATTAACAAGTGTGTTACTTTGTGCAACAGTTAAAAAAGGAACTGTTAGAAAGGCTACTATGATTAAAACTTTTTTCATGACTTAAACTAAATTTGGGGTTTAATTACATGTCAAAGAAACGGACGATTTTCAGTCTAAATGAATAAATTAGTTGAAAACCCCCGATAAATGGATAAAATGAAACCCGATACAAAAAACATCGATGAAATGCACAAAATGGGCTTGAAGCCCAATAAATACGCTATAGATTAAATGACAGATTTTATGGATAACAGGTATTTTGAGCTATTTAATGCGCAACAAAAACATCAGTATAGTGTTGGAAACACCAGCTATAATCAGCGTATTGAGAAGTTGAATGCACTTCAACGGGCAATTCAATACACCTATAAACAAGCTATTAGGGATGCAATGTATGCTGATTTTAAGAAGCCGGAAATAGAAACTGACCTTACTGAGATCTATTTGGTAGTTAGGGAAATTAAGCATGCAAAGGCCAATTTACGTCATTGGTTAAAACGGCAAAAGGTGCCAACGCCTCTGGCCTTACTAGGGACATCATCCTATTATAAATATGAGCCCAAAGGTGTTTGTTTAATAATCTCGCCTTGGAATTACCCCTTGAATCTTACTTTTTCGCCTTTAGTTTCTGCAATCGCAGCAGGAAATACGGTAATTATAAAACCATCAGAATTAACTCCAAACACCTCTAAAGTGATGGCAACCATCATAAACGACTTGTTTGATGAATACGAAATTGCCTTGATTGAAGGCGATGTTGAGACCTCACAAGAACTTTTAAAATTGCCGTTCAACCATATCTTTTTTACCGGCTCTTCAGCAGTTGGAAAAATTGTAATGGCTGCAGCTTCAAAGCATTTAACTTCAGTGACATTAGAATTAGGAGGGAAATCACCAACAATTATTGATGAAACAGCAAATATTAAAAAGGCTATAGACAGTTTGGTTTGGGGTAAGCATCTAAACAATGGGCAAACCTGTATTGCTCCAGATTATGTTTTGATTCACAATTCCAAAAAGGATGAATTTATGAAAGCTTACAAGGAGAAAGTGATCTATTACTATTCAAAAGACGCTTCTGCTTCTGCTTCTTATAGTCGTATTGTGAATGATAGACATTTTAATAGATTAACAGACTATATAGAAGATGCTAAACAACATGGAGCTAAAATAGAATTGGGAGGAAACTATGATGCAACCGATAATTTTATTGAGCCCACAGTGATTTCTTACCTAAATGAAGACACTAAACTTGCTAATGAAGAAGTATTTGGCCCTATTTTGCCACTTAAAACATTTGACGAGATAGATGAAGTCATACAATATATCAACAGCAAGGAAAAACCTTTAGCGCTTTATATTTATAGCCAAAATCAAAAAACAATAGATAAAATCATCAATACCACTAGAGCTGGTGGCACGTGTATCAATACAAATGCTTTACAAGGTTCAAATCATGATCTTCCTTTCGGTGGGAGTAATGGGAGTGGTATTGGTAAAACTCATGGTTTTTTTGGTTTTCAGGATTTTTCAAACCACCGGGCTGTTTTAAAAAGGCATACGTTTGGACCTTTGAATCTTTTGTTGCCGCCTTACACCAAGTTTAAACAAAAACTAGCAGATTTAACAATCAAGTGGTTTTAAGCCTTGTTGAAAAAATCAGATTGAAGTTGTTCATTCACACCATCTTGATATTTGGTCATACTGAAGCCTTCATGAATCGAGTAATAACCTGTTTCCCCTTTTTTATTGAGAGCAATATAGCCAACTTGAAAATCTTTGTAGTTGCTGTTTGGCTTGTTAACAATCCTGCCAATAGCTTCTTCACATGCTTCTTGAGGGGTTTTTCCTTGACGCATAAGTTCAACCACCAAAAAACTCCCAACAGTTTTAACGACTTCTTCGCCTAAACCAGTTGCAACACAAGCACCAATTTCATTATCTACAAAAAGTCCAGATCCAATAATGGGAGAATCGCCAACGCGTCCAGCCATTTTATAAGCTAGACCACTGGTAGTGCAGGCGCCAGAAATGTCACCGTTACTGTCAATGGCTAACATCCCGATGGTATCGTGGTTTTCAATGTTTATTATGGGTTTGTAATTGGCTTCTACTTTCCATTGTTCCCAAGCTGCTTTTGACGCTTCCGTAAGTAAGTTTTCTGGCTGAAATCCTTTAGAAAGCGCAAATTGTTTAGCACCATCGCCGGCAAGCATAACGTGTGGCGTGTCTTCCATAACCTTTCTTGCAACAGAAACAGCATGAGTAATGTCTTTTAGGTAAACCACGGCACCACAATGACCGTGCTGGTTCATTACACACGCATCCAAAGTGACATTGCCTTCACGGTCGGGTAAGCCGCCTTTACCTACAGTTTGGCCTGTTTCATCAGCTTCTTCAACTCGACAACCTTGCTCAACAGCATCAAGAGCGCTGCCACCATTTTGAATAGTTTCCCAGGCTTTTAATGTGGATTTTTTTACGTTCCAAGTTGCAATTACCAAGGGGATGCTTCCTTTTTCAGAGTTGTGAGGAGTGTTTACAAGTGCTTTTTCTTCTTTAGAGTGATCATCACAACTGGCTAGAGAACTTCCAACAGCCAATCCAACGCCTGTAAGTGATGCGTTTTTAATGAAGTTTCGTCTTTTCATACTATCGTATACTATTAACTATATTTTTTGAATCAATGAATCGGGATTGAAAGATAGCAAATCTTAAGGTATCGTTAATTGTAAATTGAAATTCATTAAAGATTTTAAATTACTTTATATTTGGAAAAATTGCATCTATGTCACGTTGGATTATTTTTATAATCATATACTTTCTATTAAGTTTTTACGGTTTTCAAGCTATCAAAACAGTTACTAAATATAACTGGGTTCATTACGTGTTTATCGTTTTGGCTGTTTTAGTGATTAGCAATTTTATGTATCAGTTTTTGTCGCCTTCAGAAGGACGTGTCCTTTCTCCTAGTAAGAGCTATGCTTTAGGTTTTTTATTGACGTTTTTATCCTTAAATCTTGTATTGGTTCCCATTCTTTTTATTGAAGATGTAATCCGAATTTGTTTAGGTTTATATGATAGATTAGTGACTACAAAAGACATCTTTTATTTGCCGTCACGCCGAAAATTCGTCAGTCAGATAGCATTAGGGTTAGCAGCCATACCTTTTACGTCATTATTGTACGGCATGTATAGGGGTAAATACAATTACAGAGTGTTAAAGTATACGCTTCATTTTGAAGACTTGCCAGAAGCCTTCGATGGATATCAAATCACTCAAATAAGTGATATACATTCTGGAAGTTTTGATAACCGAGAAAAAATTAATTACGGCGTTGAACTTATAAAAGCCCAACAGTCTGATTTGATTTTGTTTACAGGCGATCTTGTGAATAATAAAGCATCTGAAATGGAGCCATGGAAATCGCTTTTTGGAAGCTTGTCGGCCAAGGACGGTATTTATTCCATTTTTGGAAATCATGATTATGGAGATTATGTGTCTTGGAAATCTGAAGCAGATAAAAAGCAAAACCTTGAAGATTTAAAGCAAATCCAAAAGGAAATGGGCTTTGAGCTACTTTTGAATGACAGCCGATTTATTGAGAGAAATGGGCAGCGATTAGCCTTAATAGGAGTAGAAAATTGGGGTAAAGGAGGTTTTAAAAAAGCAGGAGACTTGAAAAAGGCATCAGAGGGAGTTGTTCCTAATGATTTCAAGATCCTATTGAGCCATGATCCTAGTCATTGGGATGAGGTGGTCACCAAAGATGAGAACCATTATCATCTCACCTTAAGCGGACATACCCATGGGATGCAATTTGGTATAGAAATTCCAGGTTGGGTTAAGTGGAGTCCTGTAGAATGGCGTTACAAACATTGGGCGGGCATTTATGAAACTAATGGAGAATACTTGAACGTGAACAGAGGTTTTGGGTATTTAGGATATCCGGGAAGAGTTGGAATTTGGCCTGAAATTTCAGTAATAACACTTAAAAAAGGTTCAAAGCCAGCTTGATTGTAAGAAATTTTTTAATGTACCTAAAATTGATTATTTTTATACTACAATCATCGTGAACCTACTAGAGTGAGTGACTTAAAGTAAAATACAAAAAAATTACGTAGGTTTGTATTGAAACATTTGACTTAAAACATTAATGTATGTCAAAATTTGGGGAACTCATAGATGTTGATATTCCAGTGCTGTTGGATTTTTTTACAGAATGGAATGAACAATCTACCGCAATGCATCCTGTGTTAAGAGATGTGGCGGCGGCTTTAGGCGATAAAGCCAAAGTGATCAAAATTGATGTTGATAAAAATAAAGAGTTAGCCGAAGCCCTTCGTGTAAAGGGTCTGCCTACGCTTATTATTTACAAGGATGGTGAAATGAAATGGCGCCATAGTGGTGAACAAGATGCCAATACTCTCATTGGGATAATTCAGGAGTATATTTAAGATTCAATAGCTTTAAATAAAAACCCTTGTTTTGAGTAATACTCCAAAACTTTAGGCAATGCATAGGTCATATTATTTGAAGCCTTTACGCTGTCGTGAAAAACAACAATACTTCCAGCTTTGCTTTTTGAAATCACTTGATTTAAACAGTCTTCGTTAGAGATTCCTTTGTCCCAATCAAAGGATAACACATCCCACATCACAATTTTATAACCTAAAGCCATAAGTTTTTTGCCTTGTTTAGGTTTGATTTGACCATAGGGTGGTCTAAAATGATTTATGTGATTTGATGTTTGATCAGCTATTGTTTTTTGCGCTTCAAGCACGTTTTCTAAATAGGCTTTGGTTTTAGTTTTCCAGCCTTTAATATGGTTTTGGGTATGATTACCAATACTATGACCTTCTTCCATAATGCGTTTAAAAATTTCTGGATGCTTTTCAATATTTGCACCAATACAGAAAAAAGTGGCTTTAGCATTAAAGCGTTTCAACTGATCTAATACCCATGGGGTAACCTCTGGAGTCGGGCCATCATCAAAGGTTAAAAACAATTCTTTTTTTGCAGTATTAATTTCCCAAACATAGTCGGGAAACATTTTTTTAACCACAAAAGGGGTTTTGGTAGGTGTAAGTTTCACAATACACTATTCTTGAGCCTGTATAATACTATCAATGGTGTCTTTAGCAATATCTCTATCATTTAATGGCGTTTCATCTTCAACAGATTCTCCTGTAAAATGCCTGAAAAGCCGTAAATAATCGTTGAATTTTTTCGTCTCTTCAAGTGCAAAATCCTTATCACCATAAACTACAAGTAAATCGACTAGACCGCGGTAACGTTCAATATCGGTAACAATTTCACTAATGTACTTTTCTTGATTTTTAATAGTAAGTCCACTATAATAAGTTAAGTTCTCTTGATATTTTTTAGAAACATCCTTGTATAATTTACGGCCTTTTTCTGAAGCACCAACTTCGTAATAGGCACTAATATAAGGCTCTAATAGTGTATAATATCCAAAATAATCAACAGGCATATTATCCATAGCCAAATCGGCTATTTGTTCTGCCTTTTCATATTTATCTTCATTGATTAACTGTTCAATCAGCCTTGCTAAATTACCTCTGTAGGTGATTCCATTTTTTCGTGTTTCTACATCATGATAAATATCTGGACTGCCACTATTGCCCCAATCCCAGGACATTACTTTTTCATACATCAAGTCACTATCAACACGTCCCATATCAAACGGATTTGCTTTGCTAACAGGCGTTTTAATGGGAACTAATTTATAACACAAGCCATCTAACTGAAGGTAATTTTTCATCCAGATATAGTCGTCGTCACCAAAACTTCCACCAGAAAAATAGATTGGACGCTCCCAATTGTTGTTAGCGATGATATCTAACATCAGCAAACGGTTTTTATAAACCGAATTTCCGATAGTGAGATCTAAATAAGGCTCTATTTTATCAGCATCTTTTGGGTTTACAATTCCGTTTTTAATTACGGCTGCCGAATCCACAGGAACCCGAATATGTCGTGTGGGTATATAATTGGAATTTAAAAGGTAATTAGGGTAGTAACTAATATCTTCGTTTTCACGTTGTAACAAAAACTTAAGCTTATATCGTGGATCATCATTGCTCACAAAATTCATTAAATCCTTAATGTTCATCGTGTCTTGGGTAATCTCACGCAGCATGAGATAATCACGTGTTCCAAATTTATATTGGTCGTGTGTAAGTTGTGAAGGAATCGGGTCGCTTTCGTAGGCTTTTCGCTTCATTTGATCAATATACCAGTCGGTTTGAAAAAGACTAGTGTTGACAACACGCACGTCGGTGCGAACACCTTCAATTTCCTGTAAATACCATAACGGGAAACTGTCATTGTCCCCAATGGTAAACAAAATCGCGTTTGGAGCACAGGATTCTAGATATTTTCTCGCCATTGCATTAGCAGTATATCTGCCAGACCTGTTATGATCATCCCAATTGTTGGCTGCTAAAATACCAGGCACTAAAATTAAACAAGCAAGAGTTATAGCAGGCGGTAATAATTTGGATTTTGAAAAGGCCTTCAAGAAATCATAAATGGCGTATACACCAAATCCAATCCAAATGGCAAAAACGTAAAACGATCCTACCACCGAATAATCACGCTCTCGTGGCTCAAAGGGTCTTACATTAGTATAAAATTGAATTGCCACTCCTGTAAACAGGAAAAATACAAGCATGGTCCAAAACAATTTAGGGTTCTTTTTGAACAAAAAGAAGAACCCAAGCAGTCCTAATATTAAAGGTAGGAAGAAATAGGTGTTTCGTGCTTTATTATTTTTGACGTCGCTAGGTAAATTATCTTGTGACATTCCAAGGTGCCATTCGTCAATAGGTTTGATGCCACTAATCCAGTTACCGTTAAGATTATCATACTTTCCTTGAATATCATTTTGTCGCCCGACAAAATTCCACATAAAATAGCGCCAGTACATATAGCCAAGCTGATATTGGAACATGTACATGATATTATCCATAAAGGCAGGTTTTTCAACATCTAGATATGACTGTCCGTAAGTTTTCAAAAAGCTGTTATAGTCTTCATAATCTATTTCACCTCGGGCAACCCTTGATTTAAAATCGTTAACCAAAGAGCGCAGTTCGTTTTGCATTTGGTACTCTGGTTTGATCTTAAAATCGATCAATCCAGTAAACATCATATAATTTTCGGCATGCTCTGTACTCCACATACGCGGTAAAATGGAAGCATGCTTATGGTTATAATTTTGTTTGGAGTTTTTCCAATCATTAACAATTACATACTTGCCTGTTTCATGATTTTTTTCATATTTAGGTTTGTCATCTACAAATGGTTGGTTCTCATCAGCACCAGAATAGATTTCAGTGAATTGTGGGCCATAGAATAAGTGGGTTTCCGGATATTGTTCAAGATTATAATAGGCTAATAGCTCTCTTGCACTTGCAGGATTATTTTCATTAATAATTACATTGGCATTGGCCCGTATGGGCAACATCATCCAAGATGAGAATCCTATAAAAATAAACATTAGGCAAAGGACCAAAGTATTGGCGTGAACATAATTTTTATGTTTGGTATAACGTAGGCCAAAATAAAAGGCTAAAATAACAAGAAGCCCAGCGATGATAGTTCCAGAGTTAAAAGGAAGTCCAATTTCATTCACAAAGAACACCTCCAAATAACCAAATAATTTTAAGGTTGATGGAAGTAATAATTTAAAAATAAAAAGAAGAATAGACACCGAAACCACATTGGCTATAATGAAATTCTTAACCGTGAGCTGTTCGTAATTTTTAAAGTAATAGATAAGGCCTAATGCAGGAATGGTCAACAAACCCATAAAATGGACTCCAAACGAAAGCCCAATAACGAAGGCAATTAGAATTAACCATTTGTTGCCTCTTGGTGTATTCATATCCTGTTCCCAGCGCAAACCTAGCCAAAACATTAAGGCCATGATTAAAGTTGCCATAGCATACACTTCGGTTTCAACCGCGTTGAACCAAAATGAATCAGTAAAGGTAAAAGCCAAACTTCCAACAAGACCACTACCCAATATAGTTATTGCTTCATTTTTGGAAAGATCTTCAGCTTTCCCGATAAGTTTACGTAATAATATAGTAACTGTCCAAAACATGAATAAAATGGTGAAGGCACTAGCTACAGCACTCATCATATTAAGCATCATCCCAATTTGAGTAGGTTCAAATGCGAAAAGCGAGAAAAAAGCACCTATCATTTGGAATAATGGTGCTCCAGGAGGATGACCAACCTGTAATTTGGATGAGGTTAAAATATACTCTCCAGCATCCCAAAAACTAACCGTTGGTTCGATGGTTAGCCCATATACAATAAGTGCTACAAGGAAAACAAACCATCCAATTATGGTGTTCCATTTCTTGAAGTTGAAATGTGTCATAAGTTATGTTACATATTATTGCGAGCGAATTTACTAATAAATATATAAACCCCTAATGTTTTTAAGTTAACGTTAAGCTTTTTGGATTATTTTTGGAGAAATAATTTGTGCAAATAAAACTTTGTACTAAATTTGCATCCTCATTTAGAGATTGGCCTATGGTGTAACTGGCAACACGTCTGGTTTTGGTCCAGAAGAGTCTAGGTTCGAGCCCTAGTAGGCCAACAAAATTTTGAAGTCCTGATCATTGTTTTGGTCGGGATTTTTTTGTTTAAGTTTAGATGTGTTTGGGCGAGAAGTTTATCCCGAGCGCTGACGAGGGAAGCCCTAGTAGGCCAACAAAATTTGAAGTCCTGATCGTTGTTTTGATCGGGATTTTTTGTTTAGAATTATAAAGCCTTTATGAATTTGAAAATCCCAATAAAAGGAGGGTTATATCAAATTTTAAATGTCATTACCGGCCGTTGGGCATGATTCACGAGATCTTCACTAATATTGCTACTGAAAAAATGTGCTAGACCTTGTCGTCCATAAGTACTAATACCTATTAAATCAGCATCAATTTCACTTGCGAAGTTTAAAATGCCGGCTTCAACACTTTTGTCATTATAAATATTGATGCTGTAATTTTCAAACTGGGTATTTTTTATAAAATCCAATATCCTGGCTTTTGCATCTTTAGAGGTAATAAACTTACTCGCCGTATTTACCATTAACAAATGTATTTTGGCATCAAATAGTCTGGCAAATTCAATAGCTTGCTTATAAGTGTGTTTGCATTCTTTTTTGAAGTTGGAAGCAAATACAAAATCATAAACATGGAAATCCTCAAGTGATTTTTTCACAACCAGTACAGGAATATCTGAAGTTCTTACCACTTTTTCAGCATTAGAACCAATAAATAATTCCTTGAGACCACTAACACCGTGTGATCCCATAACAATAAAATCAATATTCAATTCATGGCATTTATCAATAATACCACTGAAAGAACTGTCTGCCTTAATAGTTTCATGAACTTTAATTCCTTCTAAAAAATCTTTAGCCATAAGATCTTCAAATTTTTGATGCGCCAATTTCATGAAAAACATAGCTTCAGGGAGCTCGCTATGCGCATTCATAGGATCAACTTCTTGTAAAGGAAGTTCTAGGAGATGTAATAAATAAATCTCAAAATCATAGGTTTTTGCTAATTGCGCAGCTACTTTTAATGCATGCTCCGCAGTTTTGGAAAAATCGGTGGGAACAAGTATTTTTTTCATGACTATTGTAGGTTTCTATGTACTTTAAAGTTAAGAATAAAAATCGACAAAGTTCTGATTGTGAAAATAAATTTAAATGTTGTATATTTGCACCCGTTGTATGAAAAAAGAAAATACGAGGGGACATGAAAGTCCCCTCTTTTTATACTAAAAATGTTTAAGAACAAAGTAAAAGAGTTATTGGAAAACGGGCTGGCTGAAAGACCAGATCTATTTTTGATAGACTTAAAAATTTCAGAGAGTAATGCTATTACCATTGTGATTGATGGTGATAATGGGGTTTTAGTGGAAGATTGTATGTTTATAAGCAGGGCAATTGAACACAATATAGATAGAGAAGAAGAAGATTTTTCTATCGAAGTCACCTCTGCTGGAGCAACTACTCCATTCAAAAACCCAAGACAGTATAAAAAGAATGTTGGTAGGATTTTAAATGTAAAAACCCAAGATGGGCAACAATTGGAAGCCATGCTAACTAAAACAAATGCCGAAGGGATCGTGTTAGAGTGGAAAACAAGAGAACCAAAACCTGTAGGCAAGGGAAAAGTTACAGTAAAAAAACAAATAGAATTAGCGTATGACGCTATTTTGGAAGCACAAGTGATAATAAAATTTTAATTCTTAACAGAGATGGAAAATATTGCGTTAATCGATTCTTTTTCAGAATTCAAGGACGATAAACTCATTGATCGTGTAACGTTGATGGCGATTTTAGAAGATGTATTAAGAAATGCATTAAAAAAGAAGTATGGTGATGATGATAACTTCGATATCATTATAAATCCCGATAAAGGCGATTTAGAAATTTGGAGAAATAGAGTTGTTGTTGCAGATGATGAAGTGGAAGATCCCAACCAAGAGATCACTTTGACCGAAGCACGTAAAATTGAACCCGATTTTGAAGTTGGTGAAGATGTAGCCGAAGAGGTGAAATTAATCAATTTAGGACGGCGATCTATTTTGGCATTACGTCAAAATCTGATCTCTAAAATTCATGAACACGATAACACAAACATCTATAAGCAGTTCAAAGAATTAGAAGGAGAAATTTATACGGCCGAAGTACATCACATTCGCCATAGAGCCATCATTTTGTTGGATGATGAAGGCAATGAGATTATTTTACCAAAAGAAAAACAAATTCCTTCAGATTTTTTCAGAAAAGGGGAGAATGTACGAGGCATCATTGAGAGCGTTGAGCTTAAAGGGAATAAACCAGCAATTATCATGTCAAGAACATCACCAGTGTTTTTGGAAAAATTATTTGAACAGGAAATTCCAGAAGTTTTTGATGGTTTGATCACGATTAAAAATGTAGTTCGTATTCCTGGTGAAAAGGCCAAAGTGGCTGTTGATTCGTATGATGATAGAATTGACCCAGTAGGTGCCTGTGTTGGTATGAAAGGGTCTAGAATCCATGGTATCGTTCGTGAATTGGGTAATGAAAATATTGATGTGATCAATTATACCAATAATGTACAACTCTATGTTACCAGAGCATTAAGCCCTGCAAGAGTAACTACGGTAAAATTAAATGAAGAGACCAAACGCGCCGAAGTGTTGCTTAAACCAGAAGAAGTTTCAAAAGCTATTGGTAGAGGCGGGCACAATATCCGTTTGGCCGGACAATTAACAGGTTATGAGATTGATGTATTTAGAGAAGGTGCAGAAGAAGATGTTGAGTTAAGTGAATTCTCTGATGAAATAGAAGGCTGGATTATTGAAGAATTCAGTAAAGCAGGTTTAGACACTGCAAAAAGTATTCTAGAGCAGGATGTTCAAGACCTAGTTAAGAGAACCGATTTAGAAGAAGAAACAATTTTAGATGTTATTAGGATTCTGAAAGAAGAATTTGAAGAATAACACATATTTAAGTTATATTACAAGCAATTTATGGCTCAAACAAGATTAAATAAAGTATTAAGAGAACTCAATATTTCTATTGATCGTGCTGTTGATTTTCTAGAATCAAAAGGCGTTGAAGTAGAGAAAAGTCCTAATACAAAAATATCCGATGACGTTTACAAAATTCTTTCCGACGAATTTCAAACCGATGCGAGTAAAAAAGTAGCATCTATTGAGGTTAGTGAGGCGAAGCTTAAGGAGAAAGAAGAGTTGCGTGAACTCCGTGAGCGTGAATTGGAAGAAAAGGCTAAAAAGGAAGAAGAGAGCAGAAAGGTTATTAAAGCTAAAGCTGATTTTAGTGGACCAAAACAAGTTGGTAAAATTGACCTCAATCCGGCTAAACCTGAAGTAAAAAAGGAGGAACCTAAAGTTGAAGAAGCACCAAAGGAAACCCCAAAAGCCAAAGAGGAGGTAAAACCAGAAGTTAAAGAAGAAGTAAAAGCACCTTCCCCAAAGCCTGAAGAAGAAGCGCCTGTAGCAAAACAAGAAGCAGAGGCACCTGTTGATGACGAAAAGTTAAAAACCAAATACCAAAAGCTTTCTGGACCTACTATTGCTGGGGATAAAATAGATTTGTCAAAATTTGATAAACCTAAAAAGAAGAAAGAGGAAAAAAAGGCAGAACCAAGCAAAGTTGGGAAGTCAGATGCCAATAAAAAGAAAAGACGTCGAATAAGTAAATCCGATTCAGGATCTGATAATAGATCAGGATATGATAACCGACAAGGTAACCGTGGAGGTTTTAAAGGAAAGCCTGGAGGTAAGCGCACAAGCACAATTAAGGAAGAACCTAGTGAAGCTGAAGTTCAAAAACAGGTGCGTGAAACCCTAGAAAAACTTCAAGGAAAATCATCCAAAGGAAAAGGTGCTAAATACCGTAGAGAAAAGCGGGATCAGCATAGAGAGCAATCCGAAAAGGATTTAGAACAACAACAAGCAGAAAGTAAAACGCTTAAAGTAACCGAGTTTGTTACTGCAAGTGAAGTGGCAACCATGATGAATGTTTCGGTGACCGAGATTATTTCAGCATGTATGTCATTAGGAATGATGGTGACCATGAACCAACGTTTAGATGCAGAAACCTTATCGGTTGTTGCAGATGAATTTGGTTATGAGGTAGAGTTTGTGACCGCTGATATTGAAGTATCTCTTGAAGATAATCAAGATGATCCTAAAGATGTAAAACCTCGTGCGCCAATTGTAACGGTTATGGGTCACGTTGATCACGGTAAAACATCATTGCTAGATTATATTAGACAAGAAAATGTAATTGCCGGTGAGTCTGGGGGGATTACCCAACATATCGGAGCCTACGGTGTTATTTTAGATAACGGAGAAAAAATCGCCTTTTTAGATACACCAGGTCACGAAGCCTTTACGGCCATGCGTGCGCGTGGTGCTCAAGTTACCGATTTAGCCATAATTGTTATTGCAGCTGATGATGACATTATGCCACAAACCAAGGAGGCCATTGCTCATGCTCAAGCAGCTAGTGTGCCAATTGTATTCGCGATAAACAAAATAGATAAACCTAATGCAAATCCTGAAAAAGTTAAAGAAGGATTAGCGAATATGAATTTATTAGTAGAAGATTGGGGTGGTAAAATCCAGTCCCAAGACATTTCGGCCAAAACTGGACAAGGAGTTAAAGAATTACTTGAAAAGGTACTTCTCGAAGCCGAATTATTGGAATTGAAAGCCAATCCGAATAAAAATGCCAACGGAACTGTAGTTGAAGCCTTTCTTGATAAAGGAAGAGGCTATGTCTCTACAATCCTTGTTCAAGCAGGAACACTTAAAATCGGGGATTATGTACTTGCTGGAAAAAACAGTGGTAAGGTAAAAGCCATGCACGATGAACGTGGAAATGATGTTAAGGAAGCTGGACCATCAACACCAGTTTCTATACTAGGGTTGGACGGTGCACCGCAAGCAGGTGATAAATTCAACGTCTTTGAAGACGAGCGTGAAGCAAAACAAATTGCAGCTAAACGAACGCAATTACAGCGTGAACAATCGGTTAGAACGCAACGTCATATTACTTTAGATGAAATTGGACGACGTATTGCACTTGGAGATTTCCAAGAATTGAATATTATCCTTAAAGGTGACGTGGATGGTTCTGTTGAAGCCTTGACAGATTCATTCCAAAAGTTGTCTACCGAAGAAATTCAAGTGAATATTATTCATAAAGGAGTTGGAGCCATTACCGAAAGTGATGTTTTATTGGCAACGGCGTCAGACGCGATTATTATCGGATTTAACGTTAGACCAATGGGTAATGCTCGACAGATAGCTGATAAAGAAGAAATTGATATTAGAACGTATTCAATTATCTACGATGCCATAAACGATCTTAAGGATGCAATGGAAGGTATGTTATCTCCAGAGGTAAAAGAAGAAGTTACAGGTACTGCCGAAATTAGAGAGACCTTTAAAGTTTCCAAAGTAGGAACTATTGCAGGTTGTATGGTGACAAGTGGTAAGATATTCAGAAACTCTGGAATTAGATTAATTAGGGATGGTGTAGTAGTTTACACTGGAGAATTGACTTCGCTTAAACGATTTAAAGATGACGCCAAGGAAGTAGCTAAAGGTTACGATTGCGGTATGCAAATTAAAAACTATAACGACATTCAAATTGATGATGTTATTGAAGCATTCCAGGAAGTTGAAGTTAAAAAGAAGTTGAAGTAAATTCTTTTAAAAGCATAAAAAAATGCGACCTTTTTTGGTTATAAAGTAACTAAAAGGTCGCATTTTCATTTATATTAAAGACGTGTTAAGGCGTCTTTTTTTCTTTTTTAGGCTTAAAGATAAACGCATTCATATAGTTCTTTTTTATTTTGATTAAAGCCTTATCCGCCTCTAAACGACTTCTAAAATTTCCTACCCAAATCTTGTAATTTGGTGTTTCATATTCCATGCTTATTGGCCATTCACCATATAAATTGGCAAACTTACTTTTGGCATCTTCAGCACTAGATCTATTGCCTTGAAAGACTTGAATCTTATAGAGATCTACAGTACTTAAATCTTTTTTAAATTCTAAAAGTTTAGCAATGTCCTTATCCTGGTCAACTCTTACTTGAGCCTGTTGGGCATTACTATAACTAGTAAACATCAACAAAATGAGGCAAGTAAAACTAATTTCTCGAACTGTAAATTTCATATGCTTTTCAATTTAAGACAAAGGTAAATTATATTAACTGATATGTGTACAAAATTATTATTTAGAATCTTTATAAATTATGTATTAACACTTCTGTAACATTTCTAAAATCGACTTTAAGTATTACTTTTGCGTGAGATTTTATATCAGTATTTTTCTGTCTTAAATGAAAAAATCGTACCAAAGTTTAGAAGATAATTCAACTAACAATATGAAACAGGTGATATACCGTAAAATAACCTCAAAAATTCTGTATTTAGGGTTTATTGTTTTACTCACGTTTTCAGCTACTCTTAACGCTCAAGAAGGAGATCCTGCAAAAGGGAAAACTTTATTCAATACTAACTGTGCTGCTTGCCATCAATTAGATAAAAAAATGACAGGTCCGGCGTTGCGTAATATTGAACAACGTTTATTGGATGAGCAAGGTTTGGATAGAGCTTGGTTAGACGCGTGGATTAGAAATAGTGCAGGTATGATAAAGTCTGGCGATGCGTATGCTAATCAGATTTTTAACGAGTACAACCAAACTGCCATGACAGCGTTTCCAACGCTTTCTGATCAAGATATTAGTGATATATTGGCGTATACTGCTGCTGAAGCTCCTGCGCCTCCAACTCCTGGACCGGATGTGGTTGTGTCAACCGCAGCCACTGGTGATGATTCATCTAACAAATTAATTCTTGGTGCATTAGCTTTATTATTTGCTTTATTGGCCATTGGGTTGATTTTGGTGAGACAAACCTTAACGCGTTTTGCACAGGAAAAAGGTATTGAAGTTGCCACAGCAGATAAAACAATCCCTATTTGGAAGGCTTTTGCCCAAAATCAATTCTTGGTATTGGTAACATCGATATTCTTTTTATTGGCCAGTGGCTATTTTGTGTATGGATATTTCATGCAAATTGGGGTTGATCAAGGGTATCAGCCTGTACAGCCTATTCATTTTTCGCATAAAATTCACGCTGGAGATAATGGTATTGATTGTAAATACTGTCACTCTTCGGCAAGAGTTAGTAAAACATCTGGTATTCCATCGCTAAATGTATGTATGAACTGTCATAAATCTATTTACGAATATAACGGTGAAACTACTGCAGAATATGATAAAGCATTTTATGATGGTGAAATCCAAAAATTATATGCAGCTGCTGGATGGAGTGATGCCGATCAAGCTTACACTGGAGATGCGCAGCCTGTAAAATGGGTTAGAATCCATAATTTGCCTGACTTTGCTTATTTTAACCACTCACAACACGTTTCAGTAGCTGGTGTGCAATGTCAAACTTGTCATGGGCCTGTTGAAACTATGGAAGAGGTGTATCAGTTTTCACCACTTACTATGGGATGGTGTATTAGCTGTCATAGAGAGACCGAAGTTAATGTTCAAGGTAATGCGTATTATGAAAAAATACATGAGCAGTTATCTAAAAAATATGGCGTAGACAAGCTTACGGCCGCTCAAATGGGAGGTTTAGAGTGTGGAAAATGTCATTATTAATTTATTAAGAAGTAATTCAATTATATAATATGTCATCAAACAAGAAATACTGGAAAAGTGTTGAAGAGCTAAACGAGAACAGCTCTATTGTTGAGACGCTAAAGCAAAACGAATTTGTTCAAGAAATCCCTACGGATGAGTTTTTAGGAGATAAAAACACTTTGGGAGCGTCTTCAACAACGCGTCGAGATTTCTTAAAGTATGTTGGTTTTAGTACAGCAGCGGCTTCGTTAGCCGCATGTGAAGGGCCAGTCATAAAATCAATTCCTTATGTTGTTCAGCCAACCGAAATTATTCCAGGTGTAGCTAATTATTATGCAACTACAATTGCTGACGGTTTCGATTTCGCAAGTGTTTTGGTGAAAACCAGAGAAGGTCGCCCAATCAAGATTGAGAACAACACGTTAGCAACTACCTATGGAGGCGCTAACGCAAGAGTTAATGCTTCGGTTTTAGGTCTTTATGATAGTTTGAGAGCAAGTGGCCCAATGAAAGGCGAAGACTCTATTTCTTGGAGTGACTTTGATTCTGAAACCAATCAAAAACTTACCGATTTAAAAGTTGCTGGAAAGGAAATCGTGTTATTGACACAAACCCATGCAAGTCCTTCAACATCTAAATTGATATCAGAATTTAAAGAGGCTTACGGTAATGTACGTCACGTTGTATACGATGCGGTTTCTGCATCTACAGCTTTAGACGCTTTTGAGGCAAAATATGGCGAACGCGGTTTAGCCAATTATGATTTTGAAAAAGCAAGTACCATCGTTTCTATTGGTGCTGATTTTCTAGGCGACTGGCAAGGTGGCGGATTTGATTCAGGTTATTCTAAAGGACGTGTTCCAAACCATGGAAAAATGTCACGCCATATTCAGTTTGAGTCTAATATGAGTTTGACTGGCGCTAATGCCGATAAGCGTATTCCGCTTACACCAAGTGAACAAAAATTAGCTTTAGCTAAATTACATAGTTTGGTTGTAGGAAGTGCTTATGCCGGAAAAGCCCTGCCAGAAAAGGTAGAAGATGCTTTGCAAAAAGCAGCTTCAGAATTAAAAAGAGCAGGTAGCAACGGTGTTGTTGTAACAGGAATAGATGACGTAAATGCTCAAACGGTTGTTTTGGAAATCAATGAAAGCTTGAATAGTAAAGCTTTTGACCCTAAAACACCTATAAAAACAAGACAAGGTAATGATAAAGCAGTAATGACTTTGGTGGCTGATATGAAGGCTGGTAAAGTAGGAGCTATCATTATGAGTGGTGTTAACCCCTTATATACTTTGCCTAATGCTTCAGATTTTGCTGAAGGTTTAGGGAAAACAGAATTATCAATTGCGTTTTCAATGAAAGCCGATGAAACGGCTACAGCATGTGATTTTCTTGCTGCGACCCCCCACTATTTAGAATCATGGGGTGATGTAGAGATCAAGAAAGGTCACTACGCCTTAACACAACCAACCATACGTTCGTTGTTTGATACAAGACAATTTCAGGAAGCTTTATTAAAGTGGACTGGAAATGATAAATCGCTTCACGACTATATTAAAGATACATGGAATGAAGGAATCCTAGGAGGAAGTTCATTCAATCAAGCTTTACATGATGGTGTTTACGTTGGAAGTATTTCAGCTTCAGAAATAGAAACTGTTGAAACCGATGAAACTATTGAAGAAGTGCCAACTTCTGGAAATGCAGCAAGAGCTTTAGCGGCTTCAGTTTCCGAAGGCAGTGGCTTAGAGCTTACATTATATACTAAAATTGGAATGGGTGATGGGCAACAAGCCAACAACCCGTGGTTACAAGAGTTTCCAGACCCTATAACTAGAACTTCTTGGGACAACTACTTGACTATTTCAAAATCTGATGCAGCCGAATTGGGCTTAACCAATGAGAATGTTGCAAACGGAGCGCTTAACGGAAGTTATGCAGAGGTAAATGTAAATGGTGTTAGCCTGACTGTTCCAGTTATTATCCAACCAGGACAAGCAAAAGGCTCCGTTGGCTTAGCTTTAGGTTATGGAAGGTCTGCTGGATTAAAAGATGAAATGAAAACTGGTG
Source organism: Flavobacteriaceae bacterium MAR_2010_72 (assembly GCA_003550275.1). Lineage (GTDB taxonomy): Bacteria > Bacteroidota > Bacteroidia > Flavobacteriales > Flavobacteriaceae > Geojedonia. The sequence continues at coordinate 3,068,136 of QXCW01000002.1, read as the reverse complement.
TAAATGCTTATGCATTGTACCAAAACTTTAATAGCACGCAAAATGTTACTGTTGCAGTAGTTTCAGGAACCCATGAGTTTGCTTGTGTGCAGCTTCAAAATACATTAATGGGTCGTGGTGACATTATCAAAGAAACCACACTTGAGGTATTTAACACCAAGGATAAAGACTATTGGAATGCCATACCTGTTGTTTCCTTAAACCATAAGGAAACGCCGGTAACTTCTCCAGATGTTGACCTATGGGATGAATTTGATCGATCGATAGGGCATCATTTTAATTTGTCTATCGACTTAAATGCTTGTACAGGATGTGGCGCTTGTGTGATTGCTTGTCACTCTGAAAACAATGTGCCTGTTGTTGGTAAAACTGAAGTACGTCGTAGCCGTGACATGCATTGGTTACGTATTGATAGATACTATTCATCTGAAGATACCTTTAAAGAAGATAACACTAAAAAGAAAGAATTCTCTGGTTTAACAGGAGATAAAGGGTCTTTAGGAGGATTTGGAGAAATGGAAGATCCAGCTGATAATCCGCAAGTTGCATTTCAACCTGTAATGTGTCAGCATTGTAATCATGCGCCTTGTGAAACAGTTTGTCCAGTTGCGGCAACATCACATGGTCGTCAGGGTCAAAATCACATGGCTTATAACCGTTGCGTAGGTACACGTTACTGCGCTAATAACTGTCCTTATAAAGTACGTCGTTTCAATTGGTTCTTGTACGCTCAAAATGATGAGTTTGATTACCATATGAATGATGACCTAGGGCGTATGGTTTTAAATCCAGATGTTGTAGTGCGTTCGCGTGGTGTAATGGAGAAATGTTCTATGTGTATTCAAAAAACACAAAAAACCATTTTAGATGCTAAACGTGATGGACGTGAAGTTAAGGATGGTGAGTTCCAAACCGCTTGTTCTTCTGCATGTAACAATGGAGCAATGGTGTTTGGAGACATCAATGATAAACAAAGTAAAGTTGCGAAACTTAAAGAAGATAATCGTATGTATCACTTATTGGAAAGTGTTGGGACAAAGCCTAACGTGATGTACCAGACAAAAGTGAGAAATACAACCGAAGCATAAATTAATTAAGAAACAATTATAAAGGATTATGGCGTCTCATTACGAAGCACCTATTAGAAGACCCTTAGTTACAGGAGAAAAATCATACCACGATGTGTCGGTTGATGTTGCAGCTCCAGTAGAAGGAAAAGCAAACAAATCTTGGTGGATTGTATTTTCTATATCACTTGTAGCTTTTCTTTGGGGTATTGGATGTATTATTTACACCATCTCCACAGGGATTGGAACTTGGGGTTTAAACAAGACCGTTGGTTGGGCTTGGGACATTACTAACTTCGTTTGGTGGGTTGGTATTGGTCACGCTGGAACCTTAATTTCGGCAGTACTTTTATTATTCCGACAAAAATGGAGAATGGCCATTAACCGCTCAGCAGAAGCGATGACCATATTCTCTGTTATTCAAGCAGGTTTATTCCCAATTATTCACATGGGTCGTCCTTGGTTAGGGTATTGGGTTTTACCAATTCCAAACCAATTTGGATCACTTTGGGTGAATTTTAACTCACCACTACTTTGGGACGTATTCGCAATTTCAACGTATTTATCTGTATCATTAGTATTCTGGTGGACAGGTTTATTACCTGATTTTGCTATGATTCGTGATAGAGCCGTTAGACCCTTCCAAAAGAAAATTTACTCCTTATTGAGTTTTGGTTGGAGTGGACGTGCTAAAGATTGGCAACGTTTTGAGGAAGTGTCATTGGTACTTGCCGGATTGGCAACACCACTTGTACTTTCTGTGCATACTATTGTATCCTTTGACTTCGCAACTTCGGTAATCCCAGGGTGGCATACTACTATTTTCCCACCTTACTTTGTTGCAGGTGCGATTTTCTCGGGATTTGCCATGGTAAACACATTGCTTATCATTATGAGAAAAGTATGTAGTCTAGAAGATTATATCACTGTGCAGCATATTGAGTTGATGAACATCGTTATCATGATTACCGGTTCTATCGTGGGAGTGGCGTACATCACAGAGTTATTTATTGCGTGGTATTCAGGGGTGGAATATGAACAATATGCGTTCCTAAATAGAGCAACAGGACCTTACTGGTGGGCCTATTGGGCAATGATGAGTTGTAATGTATTCTCTCCACAGTTCATGTGGTTTAAAAAATTACGAACAAGTATCATGTTCTCTTTTGCTATTTCAATAGTGGTTAATATTGGGATGTGGTTTGAGCGTTTTGTAATCATCGTTACATCGTTACACAGAGATTATTTGCCATCTTCATGGACCATGTTCTCACCTACATTTGTAGATATTGGAATTTTTATTGGAACAATCGGGTTCTTCTTCGTGTTGTTTTTATTATACGCTAGAACTTTCCCAGTAATTGCACAAGCGGAGGTAAAAACCATTTTGAAATCGTCAGGAGAACGCTATAAAAAAATCCGTGAACGAGGCGATAGTTTAGTGGGTACAGGAGCTGATGAAAGAACATCAGGCAGTAAAGTTAAGAACACAAAAAAACAAAAGTAGCATATGGAAGCTTCAAAAGTAATTCACGCTATTTACACCGATGATGATGTTTTAATGGCCGCTGTAAAAAGGGTTAGGGCAGAAAAACATCACATTGAAGAAATATATACACCTTTCCCTGTTCATGGTTTAGACAAGGCTATGGGATTGGCTCCAACCAGAATTGCCATTACCTCATTTATGTATGGTTGCGTTGGACTTACGGTTGCAATTGTAATGATGAACTATATCATGATACAGGATTGGCCACAAAATATTGGTGGAAAACCAAGTTTTAGTTATATAGAAAATATGCCAGCTTTTGTGCCTATCATGTTTGAGTTAACTGTATTTTTTGCTGCACACTTAATGGTAATTACCTTTTATTTACGCAGTAGGATGTGGCCATTTAAAAAAGCTGAAAATCCAGATGTTAGAACTACTGATGATCACTTTTTAATGGAAATAGCAATTCATGGTAACGAAAAGGAATTGACTACATTATTAGAAGAGACAGGAGCAGTTGAGGTAAATATAATTGATAAAGCGCATTAATATAAAAAGATGAAGAGCTTAATTAAAATCACAATTTTAGCAATGATGTTTGGTAGTATCGTGGCTTGTAAAAAAGATACGAGACCAAACTATCAGTTTATGCCTAATATGTATGAGCCAGTAGGTTATGAGACCTATGGAGAATCTGAAATGTTTCCTAATGATGCGGTAGCCTTATTGCCAGCAGAAGGATCAATTCCAAGAGGATATACACCTTTTGATATAGCAAATGACATTGATGGCTTTAACCTTGCAAAAGAAACATTGACAAATCCTCTGGATTCTACACAAATTGATACACCTAGAGCTAAAGAACTTTATGATATTTACTGCGGTATCTGTCATGGAAATTTAGGAAACGGACAAGGTAATCTGGTAAAACGAGAGAAAATTTTGGGTGTACCAAGTTATGATGATGCGGGTAGAGCTATTACTGCAGGGAGCACCTATCATACTATTTATTATGGTAAAAATGCAATGGGCTCTTATGCTAATCAACTTAATGAGGAAGAACGCTGGCAAGTTGTTGCTTATGTGTTAAAGTTGAAATCAGATTTAGAAAAGTAAGATAGATAAAGATTATATATAGATATGTACACATTTTCAAATAAATTAAAGACATTTTCTATCATTCTGATGGTTCTAGGACTATTGGGTGTTGGCTATGGTTTTATGACATCTCATAAATCTTTTGAAGAGGTTGAAACCATGCTTGCTGGAGAAACATCACATGGAGGTGGTCATGGTGAAGCAGCTGAAAGTCATGAATCCGTTGCTCATGATGAGCATGCTGCAGAAGCGTCACATGATATGGATGCTCATGGGGCATCCGCTGAAGTACATGCTGATGAGCACGCAAAACATGTTGAGCATGTACAGCACCAAATAGCAAACAGGCCATGGTCTGCATTGTATGTCGCAGCGTTCTTCTTTATGATGATTGCATTAGGTGTTTTGGCCTTTTATGCCGTACAGTGGGCTGCGCAAGCAGGTTGGTCGCCAGTATTATTTAGGGTTATGGAAGGCATTACAGCCTATTTACTACCTGGAGCTTTAATTGTATTGGCAATTGCTGTGGCTTCTGGCACTTCCTGGTTAGGAGGGCATTACAATTTATTTGTTTGGATGGACCCTGAAGTAGTGGCTCATGATGAATTAATTAAAGGGAAATCAGGCTTTTTAAACATGACTGGTTTTATCATTCGAGGATTGATTTTTATTGCTGGTTGGAGTTTGTACAGATACTATTCTCGTAAATTTTCAATTGCTCAAGATTCGGCAGATAATAATCAAAATTTCAAAAAAACTTTTCGTATCTCAGCAGCATTTTTAGTGTTCTATATTTATACCGAATCTATGATGTCATGGGATTGGATTATGAGTGTCGATCCGCACTGGTTTAGTACCTTGTTTGGTTGGTATGTGTTTGCGAGCATGTTTGTGAGTGGTATTACCGTTATAGCAATGTTTACGATTTACTTGAAATCAAGAGGCTATTTAGAGTTTGTGAATGATAGTCATTTACATGATTTGGCAAAATTTATGTTTGCGATTAGTATTTTCTGGACTTACTTATGGTTCTCACAATTTATGTTGATTTGGTATTCTAACATCCCTGAAGAAGTTACTTATTTTGTAACGCGATTTGCTGATTATAAATTACCATTCTTGGGCATGGTTGTGATGAATTTTGTGTTCCCATTGTTAGTCTTAATGAATAGCGATTACAAGCGTATTCCTTGGTTTGTAGTTATGGCTGGTATCGTGATTTTAGCGGGTCATTATATTGATGTGTTCAATATGATTATGCCGGCTACCGTAGGAGACAGATGGTTTATTGGAATCCCAGAATTAAGTTCGATATGTTTATTTGCTGGACTGTTCATTTTTATAACATTTACGGCTTTAACCAAAGCTCCATTGCTAGCAAAAGGAAATCCATTTATTAAAGAAAGTGAACATTTCCATTATTAAAATAATTAAATAACGAAGAGAAACGACAATGACTGCTTTTTTAACAATTATAATTCTACTTTTTATAGCTGTTGCGATTTGGCAAATGGTAAAAATATTTGATTTAGCTCAAGTATCAAGTACTACAATTCCTGGTGTTGCAACTGATAAAGACAACACATTTAATGGTTATATGATGATTGGGTTCTTAATCTTCATTTATGCCATTACCATTGCAAGTTTTTGGTATCTAGGTGATTTACCATTAATGTCTAATGCAGCCTCTGAACATGGTCCTGGACTAGATAATTTAATGATTATCTCTATGGTGATTATATTTATCGTTCAAACCATCACCCAATTTTTACTTCATTATTTTGCATTTAAGTATAAAGGTGAGAAAGGTAAGAAAGCTTTATTTTATGCCGACAATAATACTTTGGAAGCTATTTGGACTATTATCCCTGTCATTGTTTTAGCGGGATTGATTATTTACGGTCTATTTACTTGGTCAAGTATCATGAATGTAGATGAAAGTGATGATCCAATGATTGTTGAATTGTACGCTCAACAGTTTAATTGGAAGGCGCGTTATGCTGGAGAAGACAATGTACTAGGCTTATCAAATGTGCGATTGATCGATAATGACCGTGCCAACATTCTTGGATTGGATGAGTCAGATCCTAATGCTCAGGACGATATCATAACCACTGAATTGCATTTGGTTGTTGGAAGACCAGTATTATTTAAAATGCGTTCACAAGACGTACTGCATTCGGCATATATGCCACATTTTAGAGCACAAATGAACTGTGTGCCAGGAATGATTACTCAATTTGGTTTTACACCAACTATTACAACTGCAGAAATGCGTCAAAACCCTGATATTATTGAAAAGGTAGCTAATATTAACAAAATTAGAGTTGAAAATAGTGAAGCGATAGAAGAGAGAGGTCAAGAAGTAAGATATGAGTTTGACTATTTGCTTTTGTGTAATAAAATATGTGGTAAGTCACATTACAACATGCAAATGAAGATTATTGTTGAGACGCAAGAAGAATACGATGCTTGGATCAAAGAGCAGAAAACATTCAAAAATTCTTTAATTAACTAAAAAAGATTAAAAACGAAATAGGATTATGTCAGCACACGCAGATACTCACGCACACGACGACGATCACGTACATCATCACAAAGAGACCTTTGTAACCAAATACATTTTTAGTCAAGACCATAAAATGATTGCTAAACAGTACCTCATTACAGGTACAATTATGGGAATCATTGGTGTAATGATGTCATTAATGATGCGTATGCAAATTGCATGGCCTGAAGAGCCGAATGCACTTTTTGAAGCCCTATTAGGTAAGTGGGCTCCAGGAGGTGTTATGGACGCCGATATTTATTTGGCTTTGGTTACCATTCATGGTACCATAATGGTATTCTTCGTGCTTACTGCAGGCTTAAGTGGTACGTTCAGTAATCTTCTTATTCCTTTGCAAATTGGAGCTCGAGATATGGCTTCCGGATTTTTGAATATGGTGTCATATTGGTTGTTCTTTTTATCTAGTGTGATTATGGTATTGTCCTTTTTTGTTGAGGCAGGACCAGCTGCAGCTGGATGGACCATTTATCCGCCATTAAGTGCGTTGCCAATGGCTCAAGGAGGTTCTGGTGCGGGTATGACCTTATGGTTAGTATCCATGGCTATTTTCATTGCTTCATCACTTTTAGGATCGCTTAATTATATCGTTACGGTTATCAATTTACGTACAAAAGGAATGTCTATGACTAGACTTCCCTTAACAATATGGGCATTTTTCGTTACAGCCATTATTGGTGTAATCTCGTTCCCAGTATTATTATCGGCAGCGTTGTTGTTGATTATGGATAGAAGTTTTGGAACTTCATTCTTCTTGTCAGATATTTTTATTCAAGGTGAAGTTTTACATTATCAAGGTGGTTCACCTGTTTTGTTTGAGCACCTATTTTGGTTTTTAGGACATCCTGAAGTATATATCGTCCTTCTGCCAGCACTTGGAATTACATCCGAAATTATAGCAACCAATTCACGTAAACCCATCTTTGGTTATCGTGCCATGGTGGCTTCTATTTTGGCAATTGCATTCTTATCAACAATTGTTTGGGGACACCATATGTTTATTTCAGGGATGAACCCATTTTTAGGATCGGTATTTACCTTTACTACGTTATTGATTGCAATTCCATCAGCGGTTAAAGCGTTTAATTATATAACCACATTATGGAAGGGTAATTTACAGTTGAACCCTGCCATGTTGTTTTCTATAGGTCTGGTTTCAACCTTTATTACTGGAGGTTTAACAGGTATTATCCTTGGAGATAGTGCATTAGATATTAATGTGCACGACACTTACTTTGTGGTTGCACACTTCCACTTGGTAATGGGTATTTCTGCGCTTTATGGAATGTTTGCAGGGATTTATCACTGGTTTCCAAAAATGTTTGGACGTATGCTTAATAAAAACTTGGGTTACATCCATTTTTGGGTCACGGCCATCTGTGCCTACGGGGTATTTTTCCCGATGCACTTTATAGGTATGGCAGGTTTGCCAAGACGTTATTATACCAATTCTAATTTCCCATTATTTGATGATACCCACGATGCAAATGTGATTATTTCAATGTTTGCTATTGTAGGGGGAATATTCCAATTGGTGTTTATTTATAATTTCGCGCACAGTATTTTTTACGGTAAGAAAACGGTTCAAAACCCTTGGAGATCGAATACATTAGAATGGACGGCACCTATTAAGCATCTTCATGGTAACTGGGAAGGTGAAATACCTCATGTTCATCGTTGGGCATATGATTATAGTAAGCCAGGGCATGATGATGATTTTGTGCCACAACATATACCTTTAAAAGAAGGAGAAGAAGAATTACAGCATTAGCTATAAAGTTTCATTAATACTCAAGATGCCTTTCTAATTTAGATAGGCATTTTGTTTATATTTGTTTAGACCGAACCGATTTCGGTAGCTTTTTTAATGCAGATACGATTTCATGAATGAGAACCTAGATCCAACAAACGAAAATTTCTCTCCAGAAGAACTTGATGTTGAAAGAAAATTGAGGCCTTTATCCTTTGACGATTTTACTGGTCAGGATCAGGTATTGGAGAATCTTCAGATATTTGTTCAAGCGGCCAATCAAAGGCAGGAAGCTTTAGATCACACACTATTTCATGGACCTCCAGGGCTAGGGAAAACAACCCTTGCCCATATTTTGGCGAGTGAGTTAGATGTGAATATTAAAGTCACCTCTGGGCCCGTGTTAGATAAACCTGGAGACCTTGCAGGATTGCTTACCAATCTTGAAGAGAGAGATGTCCTGTTTATTGATGAAATTCATCGATTAAGTCCAATTGTTGAGGAATACTTGTATTCGGCTATGGAAGATTATAAGATCGACATCATGATCGAGTCAGGTCCAAATGCAAGAACGGTTCAGATTAATTTAAACCCATTCACGTTGGTTGGGGCTACAACAAGATCAGGTTTGCTTACCGCACCTATGCGTGCACGTTTTGGGATTCAGAGTCGGCTTCAATATTATAACACCGAATTACTTACTACCATTGTGCAGCGTAGTGCCTCTATTTTAAATGTTCCTATATCTATGGAAGCGGCTGTGGAGATTGCTGGACGAAGTAGGGGAACACCTAGAATAGCTAATGCCCTTTTACGTCGTGTTAGGGATTTTGCTCAAATTAAAGGCGATGGTAACATTGATATTAAAATAGCAAAATTTGCACTCCAAGCGCTTAACGTTGATGCGCATGGCCTAGATGAAATGGACAACAAAATACTATTAACTATCATAGATAAATTCAAGGGAGGGCCAGTTGGCATTACAACTTTAGCTACAGCTGTAAGCGAAAGTGCTGAAACCATTGAAGAGGTTTACGAACCTTTTTTGATTCAACAGGGCTTTATTATGCGCACGCCAAGAGGCCGCGAAGTAACCGAACTCGCCTATAAACATCTTGGGAAGATTAAAGGTGGTATTCAAGGAGGATTGTTTTAATCTTAAATATGACTTTAAATATGTTTAGAATCTAATGAAATGAATTCTAAAACCAACTATACAAAACTTATCAAAACCGAAGCCAAACGCCTCGGTTTTTTGTCATGTGGGATAAGCAAAGCGCAGTTTTTAGAAGAAGAAGCACCAAGGCTTGAAAAGTGGGTGAACAATAACATGCATGGACAAATGCAGTATATGGAAAACCATTTTGACAAACGCCTCGACCCCACCAAATTAGTTGAAGGTTCCAAAAGTGTCATTTCATTGCTTTTGAATTATTTCCCTAGCCAAGAGCAAACAGCCAACAGCTTTAAACTGTCAAAATATGCTTATGGTACCGATTACCATTTTGTTATTAAAGATAAACTCAAATCACTTTTGCAATTCATCCAAGAGGAGATAGGAGATGTACACGGGCGTGCCTTTGTAGATTCGGCTCCAGTATTAGACAAGGCTTGGGCAGCAAAAAGTGGCTTGGGCTGGATGGGCAAACACACCAATTTATTGACACAACAAGTGGGCTCATTCTATTTCATTGCAGAATTGATTGTCGATTTAGAGTTGGAGTACGATTTGCCAACCACTGACCATTGCGGAACCTGTACCAAATGTATTGATGCCTGCCCAACACAAGCTATTACAGAACCTTATGTTGTAGATGGTAGTAAATGTATTTCGTATTTTACCATTGAATTAAAAGAAAACATTCCAACAGAATTCAAAGGTCAATTTGAGGATTGGATGTTTGGCTGTGATGTATGTCAAGATGTGTGCCCATGGAACAGATTTTCAAAACCCCATAATGAACCTTTATTCAATCCGCACCCTGAATTATTATCTATGACAAAAAAGGACTGGGAAGAAATTACCGAAGAAACTTTTAAAAAAGTCTTTAAAAATTCGGCAGTAAAACGCACAAAATTTGAAGGTTTAAAAAGAAATATTAAATTTTTGAAAGATTAGGAATATCCATTTTACAAGGTAAACCAATCCTCTTTTTTCTTTTGTCTCTTTTCTGTCTTCTAATTAATTTTTCTGCCTTCTATTATCTTAAATCCCTTACCTTTGTTAATTCAGATTAATCCTTATTATATGAGCAAGCAGAGCAAACGTCGCGAAGCCTTAATATATCACGCTAAACCAACACCTGGAAAAATTCAGGTAGTCCCCACCAAAAAGTACGCAACCCAAAGAGATTTATCACTGGCCTATTCGCCCGGTGTTGCAGAACCCTGTTTAGAGATTGAAAAAGATAAAAATAACGTCTATAAATACACAGCAAAAGGCAATCTAGTTGCAGTGATTTCTAATGGAACGGCTGTATTGGGCCTTGGTAATATTGGGCCCGAAGCCTCTAAACCTGTTATGGAAGGTAAGGGTTTGCTCTTTAAAATCTTTGCAGATATTGATGTATTTGATATTGAGGTTGGTACAGAGAATATCGAAGAATTCATCCAAACGGTTAAAAATATTTCGCCAACATTTGGAGGTATTAATTTGGAAGATATTAAAGCACCTGAAGCTTTTGAAATTGAACGTCGATTAAAGGAAGAACTGGATATTCCGGTGATGCATGACGACCAGCATGGTACGGCAATTATTTCTGCAGCTGCATTATTAAATGCGTTAGAAATAGCCAAAAAGAAAATCGAAAAGGTTAAAATCGTGATTAGTGGAGCAGGAGCTGCGGCCATTTCATGTTCTAGACTATATCAATCCTGTGGTGCGAATCGAAAGAATATGGTCATGTTAGACAGTAAAGGTGTGATTAGAATGGATCGCGAAAGCTTGTCTGCTGAGAAGTCTGAATTTGCAACGCATCGCAAAATAGACACTTTAGAGGAAGCTATGAAAGACGCCGATGTGTTCATTGGTCTATCAATGGCAGATATCGTGACGCCAGATATGTTATTGACCATGGCAAAAAATCCAATTGTATTTGCTATGGCTAATCCAAACCCTGAAATTCCCTATGATATAGCAGTAGCAACTAGAAAAGATATTATTATGGCTACTGGACGCAGTGATCATCCTAATCAGGTAAATAATGTTCTTGGATTTCCATTTATTTTTAGAGGAGCTCTCGATGTAAGGGCTACTAAAATTAATGAGGAAATGAAAATGGCCGCCGTTATGGCCTTGGCTAAATTGGCTAAAGAGCCTGTTCCAGAGCAAGTTAATATCGCTTATGGAGAGACTAGATTGACTTTTGGACGGGATTATATTATTCCTAAACCTTTTGACCCTCGATTAATTGGAGAAGTTCCACCTGCTGTAGCTAAAGCCGCTATGGAAAGCGGTGTGGCTAAAGAACCAATTGAGAATTGGGAACGTTATAAAGATTCGTTGTTAGAACGTTTAGGTTCTGATAATAAAATGATACGGTTGCTTACCAACAGGGCAAGAATGGATCCAAAACGGGTAGTCTATGCCGAGGCTGACCATTTAGACGTGCTAAAAGCTGCTCAAATTGCTTATGAAGAAGGAATTGCTACACCTATTCTTTTAGGAAGGCGAGATGCTATTGAAGAATTGATGAAAGAGTTGGATTTTGATGCCAATCTTGAAATCATTGATCCTAAATCGGACGAAGAACTTTCAAGAAAGAACAAATATGCCAAAGTCTATTGGGAACAGCGTAAACGCAAAGGCGTAACCTTATATTCTGCACAACGCATCATGCGAGAGCGCAATTATTTTGCTGCGATGATGGTGAATGAAGGTGATGCAGATGCCCTAATTTCGGGATACTCCAGAAGTTATCCTTCGGTTGTAAAACCTATGTTAGAGCTTATAGGTTTGGCAACTAGAGCGACTCGTGCTGCGACAACTAATCTTATGATGACCCAGCGAGGGCCTATGTTTTTGAGTGATACCTCAATTAATATTGACCCTACTGCTGAAGATTTGGCTAAAATCGCTCAAATGACCGCTAGAACAGTTCGAATGTTTGGACTGGAACCAATCATTGCCATGATTTCATTTTCAAATTTTGGTTCTTCAACAAGCCCAAGAACCACCAAAGTTAGAGATGCAGTCAACTTACTTCATCAATCCCACCCAGATTTAATTGTTGATGGAGAGCTTCAAACTGATTTTGCACTTAACGGTGAAATGCTTCAAGATGTATTTCCGTTCTCAAAATTGGCAGGCCGTAAAGTAAACACCCTCATTTTTCCAAATCTTGAGGCAGCAAATATCACTTATAAATTGTTGAAGGAGCTTAACAAAGCCGAGTCAATTGGTCCTATCATGATGGGTATGAGAAAACCTGTTCACATCCTTCAATTAGATGCTAGTGTTGATGAAATTGTAAACATGACGGCAATAGCGGTTATAGATGCTCAACAAAAAGAGAAAAAGGAGCAAGAACTAAAAGCTGCATCAATGAAGTAATCATCTTTGTAATGCAAATAATTTTATTACATTTGAGACTATAACAAAAGTTACTAGATGATTACACATATTGAGGGGAAATTGGTGGAAAAAAATCTAACAGATGTTGTTATAGATTGCAATGGAGTTGGATATATGCTTAATATTTCTCTACACACCTACTCTCAAATCCCTGACCAAGAACACCTTAAGTTATATTCCTATCTATTAGTAAAAGAAGATTCACATACCTTGTATGGCTTTTCTTCTATTGCCGAACGTGATATATTTAAACTTTTAATATCAGTTAGTGGAGTTGGTGCCAGTACCGCCAGAACCATGCTGTCATCCTTATCACCAAAACAGGTCAGGGAAGGCATTGCAGTTGGAGACGTAGCATTGATACAATCCATAAAGGGAATTGGAGCCAAAACAGCTCAACGTGTCATTTTAGATTTAAAAGACAAAATCTTAAAAGTATACGATATAGATGAAGTTTCCCTTCAACAGAACAATACCAGTAAGGATGAAGCGTTATCTGCTTTAGAAGTGCTTGGATTTGTTAGAAAACAGTCCGAACGCGTTATCGATAAAATTATATCCAATAAGCCAGATGCTAATGTAGAGACCATTATAAAGGAAGCTTTAAAAAACTTATAAACGATTTGAGTACCACTAACTATACTTTATCAACATCTTTAAAACGTTTTCTCTTAATCAATGTGCTATTATTGATTAGTGGTTCGGCTTATTCTCAACAAATACCAGCGCCTCAAGACACTACAAAAACAGGGTTTTCACTTGGCAGAATCAATATGCCTAATCCAAATAGTATTGTTTCAAAATATACCTATGACCCAATTTCAGACCGCTATATTTACACTGAAACGGTTGGGAATTTTAATATTAATTATCCTATTATTTTAACTCCAGCCGAGTATCAAAGACTTGTAATTCTCGAAAGTCAAAAATCCTATTATAAGCAAAAAATAGATGCAGCGGATGGTAAAAAGGCAGGTAGTGAAGATATACAGAAAAATTTACTTCCCGAATTTTATGTGAATTCAGGGTTTTTTGAAAGTGTTTTTGGAAGTAATATAATAGAAGTTATTCCTCAAGGGTCGGTTGAAATGGATTTGGGAGTGTTGTTTACAAAACAGGAAAACCCGACCTTTTCTCCAAGAAACCGAAGTAATTTCACCTTTGATTTTGACCAACGCATCAGTTTAAGTTTATTAGGTAAAGTCGGTACACGCTTACAAGTTACCGCCAATTATGATACCCAATCAACCTTTGATTTTCAAAATCTTGTGAAGCTGGAATACACCCCAGATGAAGATGACATAGTTAGAAAAATTGAAGTTGGTAATGTGAGTATGCCACTTAATAGTTCCTTGATTACAGGAGCCCAAAGTTTATTTGGAGTTAAAACGGAACTCCAATTTGGAAAAACCCGAGTGACTGCAGTATTTTCTGAACAAAAATCCCAATCGCGCTCGGTGATTGCACAAGGTGGTGGCACTTTAGAAGAATTTCAATTTTTTGCTCGAGATTATGACGAAAACCGTCACTTCTTTTTAGCACAGTACTTTAGAAACAATTACGATGCTTCAATGCAACGTTATCCGTTTATTGATAATAACATTCAAATTACAAGAGTTGAAGTTTGGGTTACCAACCGTAGTAATCAAACTGATAATGTAAGAAACGTTGTGGCTTTTCAGGATTTAGGGGAATCAGACGTCATTGGTCTTGATAGTCCGCCGGCAGGCTTTGTAAATGTTGGAGCCAATCAACCTCCAAACAATCCCAATAACGACTTCGATCCAAAAAACATAGGAGGCGCTGGGTCTCAATTAACACAAGCGGTTAGAGATATTACGACTGTGGAACAAGGAATTCTACCAACCGCAAACGAAGGTTTCGATTTTGGAAAACTCGAAAATGCCAAAAAATTAATACAAGGTCAGGATTATACGCTTAATACCAGACTTGGATATATTTCCTTGAATCAACGCTTGTTAAATGATGAGGTTCTGGCGGTTGCCTTTCAATACACCATTGGCGGTACGGTATACCAAGTCGGTGAGTTTGCCAATGATGGTGTGAATGCTACCGATGTAAGTACAGATCAAGGCACAGGTAATCAAATTGTCAATAATAACAATTTGGTTTTGAAGATGTTAAAAAGCGCGCTTACCAACGTTGACGAACCTATTTGGGATTTAATGATGAAAAACATCTACGATACGGGTTCCTTTCAATTAAGTAAAGAAGATTTCAAGCTTAATATTTTTTATACCGAAGCTTCTCCTTTAAATTATATTTCTCCAGTTGAAGGTACCGCGTTTCCAAGGTTCGATAATAATACACCATTCGATCCTAATGACGATAGTGAGATTATTGATACCCCTTTAATTCGATTGTTCCATTTAGACCGGCTTAATTACAATAATGACCCACAGGAAGGTGGTGATGGATTTTTTGATTTTGTGCCTGGTTTAACAGTTTTAACACAGAACGGTAAAATTATTTTCACTAAAGTTGAGCCTTTTGGCCGCTATTTATTTGACGTGTTAAGCGATCCAAAAGTACCGACCGATTATGAGGATGATGTGTATGCCAATCCTAATCAGGAAAAATATGTGTACGACATTCTTTATAAAAAGACAAAAACGGCAGCATTAAATGAAGCGGAAAAAAATAAGTTCCAATTAAAAGGACGCTATAAATCGTCTGGCGGTGATGGCATATCAGTTGGTGCATTCAACGTACCAAGAGGATCTGTTAAAGTAACCGCTGGAGGCCGTGTATTGGTTGAAGGGATTGATTATACGGTTAACTACCAGTTGGGGCGTGTACAAATTTTAGATGAAGCCTTAAAAGCATCAAACACACCTATTAATGTTTCTGTGGAAAACAATGCTGTATTTGGGCAACAAACAAGGCGATTCACGGGAGTTAATATTGAACACCAATTCAATGAAAATTTTGTTTTAGGGACTACCTTATTGAATTTAAATGAACGACCAATCACACAAAAAGCTAATTACAATACTGAACCCATTAACAACACCATTTTTGGACTTAACGGAAATTACTCAACCGAAGTTCCTTTTTTAACGCGATTGGTCAATAAACTGCCAAATATTGATACAGATGTGCCTTCAAATTTATCTATTAGAGGGGAATTTGCGTATTTGGCCCCAGGCGCACCAAAGGGCACCAATTTTAATAATGAAGCTACAGTATATGTAGATGATTTTGAAGGGACGCAAGGTGCAATAGAGTTGTTAAGCCCCTTATCTTGGGTGCTTTCAAGTAGGCCAAGAACCGTAAATAATGTCAATGAGGATGATCCAGTAAATAACATTGGAATTCAAAATGGGTATAACCGTGCACATTTAAATTGGTATACCATTGACCCTATTTTTTACAGTAGCCAACGCCCTAGTGGTTTGACTGAAGATGACGTTTCTAATCTTTACACAAGACGTGTTTTTATTGATGAGATTTTCCCTGAACGTGATATTGTTCAAGGACAACCTACAGTTATAAATACACTAGACTTGGTGTATTATCCAAATGAAAGAGGACCTTATAATTTTGACCCAACTGCTGCCGATGGTATTATTGACAATCCAACCCGGGCTTGGGCGGGAATTACAAGGCAAATTACTTCTACCGATTTTGAGCAGGCCAATGTGGAGTATATTGAATTCTGGCTTCAGGATCCATTTTTAGACAACACTTCAAATCCTGGAGGAACCTTGAGTATTAACCTTGGTAATATTTCTGAAGATATTTTAAAGGATGGTAAAAAAATGTATGAGAATGGTCTTCCGGAGAACGGAGATATCTCAAGCTTAACGCCAGTAACTGCGTATCAAACAGTAGTACCAAGGAATCAATCACTCATCTATACCTTTTCTACATTAGGTGCTGAACGTGACAATCAAGACGTAGGATTGGATGGTTATGACGACGCTGAAGAAATCGCCCAATTTGGAGCAAATTTTGGTGAAGATCCTTCCAACGATAATTATACTTATTTTTTAAATGCCGAGGGGAACATTTTTCAACGGTATAAAAAATACAATGGCTTACAGGGCAATTCACCAGACACCTTTACACAAACCAATAGAGGTGCCGCACCACAGCCAGATGTTGAAGACATCAATAGAGATAATACCATGAATACAATAGATAGTTACTATGAGTATTCAGTTAATATTTCACCCTCTACCTTAAATGAAAATAATCTTCGAATAAATGATATTAAAACCCGAACGGTTACACTTCCTAATGGACAATCAAGAGAAGTGAAATGGTATCAGTTTAGAATTCCAATTTCAGAACCTACAAAAGCAATTGGAGGGATTACCGATATTAGATCGGTGCGTTTCGCTAGATTATACCTTAATGGGTTTTCCCAAACAACGGTAATGCGTTTTGCAACGCTTGATCTAGTGCGAAGTGATTGGAGGCGTTATACTTTAGATTTAGACCAAGACCCAAATAACAACAGTTCTAATGCTGAATTCAATGTTGGGATTGTTGGCTTGCAAGAAAATGAAGGTAACTATGTATTGCCTCCTGGAGTGGAGTTGGAACAACTTAACAACAACAATAATATCATTCGTCAAAATGAGCAATCCTTGGTTCTTGAAGTTTGTGAACTCGAGCCACGCGATTCAAGAGGTGTGTTTAAGAACATAAGTGTAGATATGCGCCAATACAAAAAGCTGCGGATGTTTATGCATGCTGAAGACGGTAAAACAGGAAGCCTTGGGCCAGGTGATTTGGTTGGGTTTATCAGAATGGGGAACGACCTCTCTCAAAATTATTATCAAATTGAATTGCCACTTGATGTTAAAACAGGATCTTCAAGAGAAGATATATGGCCTAATGAAATTAATTTGGATCTAGAGGTACTTCAACAAATCAAATCTTTAGGGATTATTAATGGTTCATTGGCCAACCCTAACCCTACATATTACGATGTGACCCCAGATGGTCCAGTAGTTGCGAATGAGTTCGATCCGCAAGTTTTGGGTCAGCAACGCGTCGCTATTAGAGGAAATCCTAATTTTGGCGATGTTCGGGTGCTTATGGTAGGCGTTAAAAATCCTGGTGCTGGAAATATACCAATGAATCAATGTGGTGAAGTTTGGTTTAATGAGTTACGACTATCAGATTTAGACAATGAAGGCGGTTGGGCAGCTATAGCGAGTGTAGATACTAATCTTGCCGACTTTGCAAATATTAGCGCAACTGGAAGGCAAAGTACTACAGGTTTTGGATCTATCGAGCAGCGACCTAATGAGCGTAGTCGTGAAGATGTAAAGCAATATGATGTTGTGACCAATGTTAACCTAGGGCAACTTCTTCCTAAAAAATGGGGTATTCAAGTACCGTTTAACTATGCGCAAAGTGAAGAAATTATTACGCCAGAATATGATGAATTTTACAGGGATATAAAGCTTCAGACCCAATTAGATAATTCGCCGAATAAGGACTCAATTTTATCGGTTAATGAGAATTATACCAAGCGTAAAAGCATCAATTTTATTGGTGTTAAAAAGCAGCGAACAGGGGAGTCTAAACCACGGTTTTACGATGTCGAGAATTTCACTTTTAATTATTCCTATAATAAAGTAGAGCATAGAGATTTTGAAATCGAAAATTCTTTGGATCAAAATGTTAGGGCCGGAGTAAATTATAATTATAGTTTTAACCCAATTGTAGTTGAACCTTTCGCAAAAAGCGACTCTTTGTTTACAGGTAAATATTGGAAGATATTTAAAGACTTCAATTTTAATTTATTACCTACAAGTTTTTCTGCAACAAGTGATATAGTCAGGCAGTTTAGTAAGCAAAAATTCAGGGAAGTTGATTTGACGGGTAATAATATAGGTCTTGAAGAATTATTTAGAAGGAACTATAATTTCAATACCCAATATGCCATCAATTACAATATTACCAAAGCCTTGAGTTTAAACTTTAATGCGGCCAATACTAATATTGTTAGAAATTATTTTATTGATGATCGCCTTAACGGAAGACAAGACCCTAACCTAGATGTGTGGGATGGATTTTTCGATCTTGGTGATCCCAATATTCAAAATCAGCAATTACAGTTGAATTATGAAATTCCTTTATATAAAATACCAACTTTTAATTTCTTGCGGGCAACCTATTCGTATACTGGTGATTTTCAGTGGCAAAAAGGTTCTGATTTAAATAACAATCTCCCGTTTACCGAAAAAGATGGCTCTGTAACGACCTACAATTTGGGGAACTCAATTCAAAATGCAAATACACACAATATAAATTCTACATTAAACATGGAAAATTTATACAGGTATTTGGGATTGGTTAAAAAGCCAGTTGGACGTAATGCAGTCGCTAATCGTCAGCGGGTGGCGGCTCCTGCCTTAGACAGAAATGGAAATCCAACTGCCAATCAGCCTCAAGGCTCTTCAAAACCGAGTGCTGGAACCAAAATCTGGAATACAACTATCGATATATTAACCAGTGTTAAACGTATTCAGGTTAATTATACCGAAAATAATGGAACCTTTTTACCAGGATATTTAAGAACTCCTGGTTTTATAGGTACTTTAAAACCAACATTTGGTTACACCTTTGGAAGCCAAAGTGATATTAGGGATTTAGTGGCCCGTAATGGATGGCTAACGGTATTTCCTAATTTTAATGAGCAATATACCGAAGTTACCAATCGAGTGTTAGATGTTTCGGCAAATTTAGAGCCTATAAAGGACTTAAAGATTGATTTGAATGGTAGTAGGACTTATTCTGAAAATCTTTCAGAGAGTTTCAATACTTCAGATATTGATGGTGATGGATTTAGCGACACTTATAACTCTTTAATTAGAAATTCCTTTGGAAACTTTAATATTTCAACGGTTCTAATAAAAACCGCTTTTAGTAATAGTGATGAATTACAATCAGACCCGTTTAACGATTTTAGAGCAAACCGATTGATTATAGCAAACCGTTTAGCACAGCAACGAGGAATTGATATTTCGAACCCTGCTAATTTAGACGCTGAAGGTTACCCTATTGGTTATGGGAAAAATAGTCAGGCGGTACTTTTACCGGCATTTTTGTCGGCTTATTCTGGTCAAAGTGCCAATAAGGTTAAGCTCACGGCATTTAGGGATGTTCCAATTCCTAATTGGCAATTAAAGTATACGGGTTTCATGAAATACAAATGGTTTAAAGATAAGTTTAGACGTTTTTCATTAACCCATGGTTATAGATCGAGTTATACCATAAATCAGTTTAGAACCAATTTGGACTATGATCCGGAAAATCCTGATGATTTAAACCAAGGTGGAAACTTTAAAAACCCTGTATTGTTTAGCAATATAAATTTGGAAGAACAATTCAGTCCATTAGTTCGTATCGATTTTGAAATGAAGAATTCGATTAAGGTGCTTGCCGAAATTAAAAAAGACCGAATTTTGTCCTTAAGCTTTGACAATAATTTAATGACCGAAATTCAAGGGAAAGAATATATTCTCGGGCTAGGATATCGTATAAAAGATGTTAGAGTACGATCTAAACTTGCTGGTCCTGGACAAATTATTAAAAGCGATTTGAATATGAAGGCCGATATTTCGGTTAGGGACAATAAAACCATTATTAGATACTTAGATTTAGAGAACAATCAGGTGACATCAGGGCAAACCATTTGGGGATTAAAATACTCCGCAGATTACGCCTTCAGTAAAAATCTAACAGGAATCTTCTATTTTGACTATTCGTTCTCTGAATATGCGATTTCAACCGCATTTCCGCAAACCACTATCCGTTCTGGGTTGACCTTGAGATATAATTTTGGAAATTAAGTGTTGATATTCCGTTTTTAAAAAATTACATTTGTCACATTAATAATTTTATCATTAAAAATGAATATACCATCTAACTTAAAATACACCAAAGATCACGAATGGGTCAAGGTTGAAGGAGATACTGTTACTGTTGGAATCACAGATTTTGCGCAAGGAGAATTAGGCGATATTGTTTATGTGGAAGTTGAAACAGTAGACGAAACATTAGAAGCTGAAGAAATTTTTGGAACAGTAGAAGCTGTAAAAACAGTTTCAGATTTATTTTTACCAGTCTCTGGAGAAATTATTGAATTCAATACGGTATTAGAGGACGAACCTGAAAAAGTAAATTCTGATCCTTACGGTGAAGGCTGGATGATAAAAATTAAATATTCTGACACGTCCCAATTAGAAGGCCTTTTGTCTGCAGATGATTATAAAGCATTAATTGGTGGCTAAACGTTTAGCTTTAAACATTTTAGTACTCTACCTTTTTTTGTTGACCTTTTTTAGCTTGAAAAGTATAGGGAAACTACCACCAATTGGTTTTGGCTTTGACGATAAGATTTATCATTTTTTATCATACGCGCTGCTAACCACCTTGTGTTATAATTATTTTAAGAAGACAAACTTTAGTCATCCTATTTTGATTTCGTCAGTGATTTCTATTTCTTACGGTGTTGTAATAGAATGGCTTCAAGGAGTCACCTCAAATTTAAGAACTTCAGATCCTTATGATGTTGTAGCAAATATCTTAGGTACAATTTTTGCGGCTATATTAATAAGCCAACTAAAAAATGTAAAGTTAAAATAAAACAAACCCTTGCTTTTTTAACAATTTATTGGTTAATTTAGCATTCCTTAAAACGTTTAAGACATGGAACCGAAAAAAAGTACAAAAGCTGATGTAGGAAGAAACAGTTCGATTTACTTCGCTGTTGGTCTGGCATTGATGTTAGCGGTAACTTATTTAACTATTAATTATAAGACTTATGATAAGTCGAATATCGATATTGGTCAGTTAAATTTAGATGAAGAGCTAGAAGAAGAAATTCCAATTACTGAACAAATCCAAACACCTCCACCTCCACCACCGCCACCTGCGGCACCAGAGGTTATTGAGATAGTTGAAGATGAGGAAGAAGTTGAAGAAACTGTAATTGAGTCGACTGAAACCGATCAGGAAGAAGAGATTGTTAAAGTTGAGGAAATTCAAGTAGAAGAGGTTGAAGAAGATATTGAGGTACCATTCGCTGTTATTGAGAACGTGCCTGTTTTCCCTGGTTGTGAAAATGAAAGTGGAAACAACGCTAAAAAAGCCTGTATGTCTGAAAAGATTGCAGAGTTTGTAAACAAAAAATTCAACACAGATTTAGCGGGAGATTTAGGTTTGTCGGGAAGACAACGTATCAACGTGATCTTCAAAATTGACAAAAACGGAAACGTAACAGGGGTTCGATCAAGAGCTCCACACCCTGCATTGGAAAAAGAGGCTGCTAGGGTAATTAATTTACTTCCAAAAATGAAGCCTGGAAAGCAAAGAGGTAAGGCGGTAATTGTACCTTACTCACTACCAATCGTATTCCAAGTACAAGATTAAATATAGTAAATCATAGATTCAAAATCCCGTCTAAAAGTAATTAGACGGGATTTTTGCTTTTGGTATGCTTATTGCGATTTTATCATAATATTAACACTTTAGATTTAAGTATTATGAAAAATTTTAAAAAAGCGCGACATATTGCTGGTCAGAGTAATATAAACGTGCGTAAAACGCAAAAGCACGAGGTCAATTTACAAAAAAACTCCACGCTTTATTTTCAGGTAGGGTTAATAATATGCTTACTTGTTGTCTATGGTTTGTTTGAGATGCGGTTTGAAACTAAGTTAGCGACCGTTGCTCAAGTTTTAGAGTATGACAAGTTAGAAGAAATTGATATCAAAAATTTCAAAGTGTTTAAAGAAGAACAGAAAATCGAGCCAATAAAATAAGTTCAAACCATTGGAAGTAAAGATTTTGATATTAGAGAAGATAATTTTATTCCTAATGAACCACTGAAAACACTACTAACAGAGCCAGATAGCCCCACAATGCCAGTAGACCCGGGAAGCATAAAAGTCAAAAAAGTAATTGAAGAGCCTGAAATCTTTAGCATCCTTGGTGTTGAACAAGTGCCCATTTATCCGGGCTGTGAATCAGCTAAAGATAACAAGGCGAGAATTAAATGTATGAATGAAAAACTAGCTGCCTTGGTTCAAAAAAAATTCAATACAGATTTAGCGTCAGGTTTAGGACTTGAAGGTACACAACGTATTAATGTGCAGTTTAAAATTGATCAAAAAGGAAGTATCATAGACATTCTAACCAGAGCACCTCATCATGAATTGGAACAAGAGGCCTTGCGATTGGCTGGTAAAATACCTGCTATGAAACCAGGAATGCAGCGCGACAAACCTGTAACCGTAATGTATAATCTCCCCATAGTTTTTAAAGTGCAGTAAAAAATTACACCGATATTATGATATGACCGTGATCAATCATTTGATGACGGTTTTTTATGATGGTGTTTTGAAAAAAATAGTATCTTTCAGCAATCAAATGCTCGTATCGGTCTTATGAAGAACGTCCTCCTCATTTTAATTCTATTTTCCTACGCTAAAATTAATTCACAAACGGCTGAAACCTATGAAAAACCACCTGTATTTCCTGAATGTGAGTCCCAACCCATAGATAATTTAAAAGCCTGTTTTAATACAAAGCTCAATGAGTATATCTATACCAATTTTAATGTGCCTCAAATTGTGCATGACGATAATTACAAAGGTGATGTAAAAGTGCTATTTGAAGTAAGCAAAGAAGGGGAAATCAAAGTGATTTATATTGATGCAACTTACGAAGAGTTAAAAGATGAAACCCGAAGCGTTTTTAAAGCGCTGCCCAAAATTACACCGGGTACTTATAATGGCAGGCCTATCTATTTTCAATATTCATTAGCTATAAAAATACCTTTAGTAAATCCAGAAATGGTATCTCCAGAGCAGTCAGAACTTAAGGCGAAAGGAGTAACAGATTTAAATGACGTAGTTTCACAAGAATATGATAGTATAAAGGCTACTCTGGTGAATTATGAAAATTTAGAATATAAAAGCCAACTCAATATTCCTTTCACACATACCTATTATGCACGATTTGATGCGCATATGAATACTTTAGGAACTAATAGTCATACGGCAGCCAAACCCTATTTATTTGATGAGGTAGCGCGATATTACGATTTTGAGGCAGAAAAAAAAGTGCTTTCCAAAACTACAAATACATGGGCTGGACGAAAGTTATGGAATGAGCATTTAGTGCAGGTTCAGGGCAAGGATTACTGGTTCACCATAGATCCCATTTTTGACTTACAAGTTGGGAAAGATACCGATGCAGATTTCAACACTACATTCAATAATACTCGAGGAATTTATGTGCAAGGCGGTTTAGGCAAACGTTTCAGTTTTTCTACTTCAGTGTATGAAAGCCAAGGGCGATTTGCCAAATATTATAATCAATATGCTGAAAGTCTGAAGGCATTTGGTCCAGATCCAGCGATTATTCCTGGGAGAGGTATTGCAAAACGTTTCAAGGATGACGCTTATGATTATCCTGTTGCCGAAGCGTATTTGTCCTACTCGCCTGCCAATTTTATCAATATCCAATTTGGGCATGGCAAAAATTTTATTGGTGATGGTTATAGGTCGCTGTTGCAAAGTGACGTAACAAGTCCGTATCCATTTTTAAAATTGAATACTAAATTCTGGAAGATAAAATACACGAATACATGGATGTGGTTAAGAGATGTACGGCCTGAAGTGACTGAAGATGGCGCGTTTTTAACCAAATACATGGCTAATCATTATTTAAGCTGGAATGTTTCAAAACGACTGAATATTGGATTGTTCGAATCTGTGGTTTGGACCAATAGCAACGAAAGAGGTTTTGATTTCAATTATCTCAACCCATTGATTTTTTATCGTGCTATTGAATTTGAAACTGGTCAAGGTGCGGGAAATGCCATTGTTGGGGCTTCAGCAAAATATAAATGGAACAATAAGGTGAATTTATATGGCCAGTTTATTTTGGATGAATTTTCATTGAATGACATCAAGGGCGGTAATAAAAGTTGGAAAAATAAATTTGGTTATCAAATAGGGGTTAAATATTTTGATGCATTTAAGGTTGATAATTTGATGGTGCAGCTTGAGTATAACCGAGTTCGTCCATACACCTATTCACATAATACTATTGTCCTTAATTATGGGCACAATAATCAACCTATGGCTCATTTATGGGGTGCGAATTTTAGTGAAGCCATTATCATAGGAAGGTATAATTATAATAGATGGTTTGCTGATGCCAAATTGGTTTTTGGTAAACGCGGTTTAGACTTCAATGAAAATGGAGACACCTTTAGTTATGGAGGCGATATCTATAAAAATTATAATGACAGACTATCTGATACTGGAGTAGAGGTAGGTCAGGGAATTAAAACGAATACATTTAATGCCGAATTACAAGCTGGTTATATTGTGAATCCTGTGAGTAATTTAAAATTGTTTACCAATATCAGCTTTAGAAATTTTAACCCTGATGCCACTACGGCAACTACTTTTAAATCAAATACCACATGGTTTAATATTGGGTTGCGAACTGATTTGTTTAATTGGTACTATGATTTTTAGGATTACTCCTTCAAACTTTTATAAAAAGTGCGTTTAATTTTTTCTGAATTGATAAAATTCCAACCATAGCCTAAATCGTCATAGGTTTTGGTTAAATTCGAGTCAGCGGCAACCTCATCTTCAGTTTTTCCTTTTTTAATTTCAGCTAAAATAATGGATTTAAGGTCTTCAAGCATTTTCAAAAAGGCTTGATATTCTGCTTTATTAGACAGATTGCCATGGCCAGGAATAATTTTGGTGTTGTCATCAATTGCGTTTAAACCCATTTTCACAGCCTCAATATAACCGTTAACACTTCCCCCAGAACCTAAATCAATATATGGATATCTTCCGTTAAAATAAACGTCACCTGTATGCAGCACATTGCTTTTTGTGAAATATAAAAAGGAATCCCCATCCGTATGGGCATGATGTGCGTGAAAAATAGAAACCTTTTCACCGTTGATATATAAACTTAACTTATCATTAAACGTGATAATGGGTAAGCCTTGTTTGGAAGCTTCATTTGCTTCGTTAGTTGAATTTTCCAATCGATGCCTAACGTTATCGTGAGCTATGATGGTTGCGCCAAGCTCCTGCATATTGGCATTGCCGCCAGTATGATCACCATGGTGATGGGTATTGGCCAAAAATTTAATAGGTTTATCACTAAATCGTCTTATGGCCGCTTCAATTTTAGGGGTTAACGGAGCAAATTGATCGTCTATTATAAAGACGCCATCGTCACCTGCAGATACACCTATATTCCCGCCAGCACCAACTAACATGTATACGTGATCTGAAAGTTTTGTGGTTTCAATGGTAATGTCATCAAAGTTTTGACCAAAAGTCAGGTTTGAATAAATAAAAACAACCGAAATAGTAAGTAGAAATAGTGGTTTCATTATTGAATATGTTTTAAGAAAAGACATCTAAAGATACTAAAACTCATAATGACTTAAAAAATATTAATTTACTTAAGTGAAGCATTGCTCAAAACCAATTTTACAAGTATCTTTGCCAACGCAAACAAAGCGCCTAAATTTCAAGTGTTGAGTACTAAAAATTCTGCAGTTTCATTGACCTCTATAATTTCTGATTTCAAGGAAATTACTAAAATAAGACTTTCGGTTAGCGTTGTGTTTTCATCTATTGCTGGGTATTTGTTGGGAGCGCAGACGGTTGATTTTTTCACCTTGTTGCTTTTGGCTTTTGGGGGTTATTTTATGGTTGGAGCATCAAATGCATTTAACCAAATTATTGAAAAAGACCTAGACGCTTTAATGGATCGCACCAAGAATAGGCCTAT
The DNA here is from genome assembly GCA_003550275.1 of Flavobacteriaceae bacterium MAR_2010_72. Taxonomy (GTDB): domain Bacteria; phylum Bacteroidota; class Bacteroidia; order Flavobacteriales; family Flavobacteriaceae; genus Geojedonia. The sequence goes on along the minus strand of QXCW01000002.1, from coordinate 3,041,763 downwards.
CCCAGCAGGTCGAATGTCAGTTAGTACAGCCTTCATTATTGCCAGTGTATTTACCATACTCGGAATTATCACCTTGTATATTATCAATCCTAGAACAGCGATGTATGGTGCAATATCCATTTTTTTATACACCTGTGTCTATACACCCTTAAAGACAAAAACACCTTTGGCTGTATTTGTTGGTGCCATTCCGGGAGCAATACCATTTATGTTAGGATGGGTAGCCGCCCGAAACGACTTTGGAATCGAACCAGGAACTCTCTTTGCCATTCAGTTTTTATGGCAGTTTCCACATTTTTGGGCAATTGGATGGTTTTTGTTTGAAGATTATAAAAAGGGAGGATTTTTTATGCTTCCAACAGGGAAACAGGACAAAGGAACCGCGGTTCAAGTTATTATGTATACAATTTGGACTATTTTAGTATCAATTGTTCCTGTGTTTGGAGTGACCGGTGATTTGTCCTTGTCAATAGTAGGCGCTATTTTGGTTTTTGCTCTGGGGTTGTTTATGCTATATTACGCGTTCGAGTTATTTAAAAAACGGACTGTTAAAGCGGCAAGACAATTAATGTTGGCAAGTGTAACTTACATTACTCTTTTGCAGATAGTTTACGTGATAGATAAGTTTTTATAAAGGTATGGATTTAACAGAAGGAACTTTAGAAGAAAAAAATAACAGGGCAAAGAAAATGATGCTTTGGTTTGGTATTGGGTCATTATTTATGTCCTTTGCAGGCTTAACAAGTGCAGTTATTGTAAGTAGTAAGCGACCAGATTGGTTAACGGACTTTGAACTTCCCGAGGCATTTATTTTCAGTACCGTTATTATTGTGTTGAGCAGTATAAGTTTTATACTTGCCAAACGCGCTTTAAAGAAAGAAAAAAGGCAAGAAACAACTATTTGGCTATTTGTCACTTTAACGTTAGGAATTGCTTTTATATATAGTCAAATTACCGGTTTTAAACAGATCATTGAAGCAGGTTATAATTTTACAGGACCTACCAGTAATGTGACCATGAGTTTCATATATGTGATAGCTGTGCTGCATATTTTGCATGTTTTAGCCGGTTTGATCTCATTGATTGTAGTAATTTATAATCATTTTAAACAAAAGTACAACACTTTAAAAATGCTAGGTTTGGAACTTTCAGCTACGTTTTGGCATTTTGTAGACCTATTGTGGTTGTTCCTCTTTTTGTTTTTATGTTTCTTTAGATAAATAAAATGATTATTTTTGTGCAACTTTTAAATACTAATCACTTAATATGGATACGACAGTCGTAAACACTGGAACAGAAGTCAAAGCATGGGGAGGTGGAAATAAACCTTTAAATGCTAGTTATGGTAAAATGATGATGTGGTTTTTTATCGTTTCAGATGCTTTAACATTTTCGGGGTTTTTAGCCGCTTATGGTTTTTCGAGATTTAAGTTTATAGAGTCTTGGCCAATTGCCGATGAGGTATTTACCCATATTCCTTTTTATCATGAACCTGCTCCAATGATTTATGTAGCGTTTATGACCTTTATTCTTATTATGTCCTCTGTTACTATGGTATTGGCGGTTGATGCGGGACACCATATGAACAAAGCCAAAGTAACGTTTTATATGTTCTTGACCATTATTGGAGGTTTAATATTTGTTGGATCTCAAGCATGGGAATGGGCAACATTTATAAAAGGGGATTATGGTGCTGTTCAAACAAAAGGCGGAAATATTTTACAGTTTGTAGATACCGATGGTCATCGTGTGGCCTTGAGTGATTTTGCTATTTCCGAATCTAACGAACGTGTTCAGCATGAACAAAAAGATGGGATTTGGTTCTCATCTGAAGGAACTTTACCCTCATATACTGTTGATGAAGTCTACAAAGGACTTGAAGCAAACCCTAATATTTTAGTACGGACAGAGTTGCTAGATGAACATGGACATAAAACCGTCTTGAGTAGAGAAGAATCGATTGAGCAGCTTAAAAACAATGGTAAACTTGTAGTTGAAGGAGCGAATCTTCATGTTAATGAATACGGGACGTCATTATTTGCGAATTTCTTTTTCTTTATTACAGGATTCCACGGGTTTCACGTGTTTTCTGGTGTGGTTATTAATATCATTATTTTCTTTAATGTGATTTTAGGAACTTACGAAAAACGTAAGAATTATGAAATGGTTGAAAAAGTAGGTCTGTATTGGCACTTTGTAGATTTAGTTTGGGTATTTGTATTTACATTCTTCTACCTAGTTTAATTTTATATTATTAGTTAGCAATGGCACACGCACATAAATTAGAAATATTAAGAGGACTAATTAAATTTAAATCCAACACCCAAAAAATCTGGGGAGTTTTAATATTGTTGTCAATTATTACTGCAGTTGAAGTAGTTTTAGGTATCTATAAGCCAGAATCCCTAATGGCAAAGTTTATTGGTATGAAAATCCTAAACTGGATATTTATCATATTAACCATTGTAAAAGCCTATTATATTACCTGGGATTTTATGCATATGAGAGATGAAACGGCAAGTTTAAGACGTATGGTGGTTTGGACTGCCGTGTTTTTAATTTGCTACCTTATTTTTATCTTATTACAAGAAGGCGGTTATATTGAAGGAATCTATTCAACGGGTTATGTCAAAAAAGATTTCTAAACGGTTTTAGTTTAGTTAAACATAGATTAAAGGTAGTTTTTTAAACTACCTTTTTTTATTTTTGCACCGTGAAAAAACAACAATTTAAACGGAATGCAGTTTTAGGGATATTATTCTTTCTTCCAGTGCTCTTTTTGTTGTTTTTATATCCGTCCTCACACAATTACAACCCGCTAGATGTTGTTAATGAAAATGTTAGAGAACTAGATTTTTTTAACACTGGTTCTAACAAGAACATTCAATTAAAAGACCATATCACAGTACTTGGATTTTTGGGAAATCAACCCGAAAACCATACAATCGCAGCCCTTAATTTAAAAGAACTGGTCTACGATAAGTTTAAGGGCTTTAAAAAGTTTCAAGTTATAATTGTAATGCCTAATGGAACAGAAGTAGATGTCGAAGAACTAAAAACAAAGGTCAATAATTATGATGAAGTCAAATTTTGGCATTACGTGTTTGGAACACCGGATGACATTAAAAGTCTTTATGGGAGTTTAAAAAGCCACTCAAACTTATCAGAAAACCTTTCAACCGAAGATATTTTTATTATCGACAAAGATTTAAACCAAAGAGGTCGATTAGATGACAGGTCAAAACGAGAACTTGAAACCGACCAGCCTAATTATGCTTTATATTCTTATAATTGTATTGATATAGATGCCATTAAGAATAAAATGAGTGAAGACATAAGAGTTTTGTTTACTGAATACAGACAAAAACGAAAAGGTAATTTCGATTCAACCAAAAGAAGAGCTAACGATTTAAACACAAAAAATGAGCAATAAAACCAATTATTCATATATAGGTATTGCCCTTGTAATACTGGTTTTTGGAATAATTTTCGTTCCAAAAATTGTGGACAGAATAGCCAATGATGATGTTTCTAGAAAAGAAAGCAGAAGTGATCAAGTGGCAGACAAATCAGATAATTCTATTTTGGAATATTTGATTATCAATGGCCAACCCAAAAAAGTGCCTCCATTTAGTTTTATTAATCAAGATGGCAAAACTATAACCAATGAAGACTATTTGGGGAAAGTTTATGTGGTTGAATTTTTCTTCACCACCTGTCCCACTATTTGCCCTAGAATGAACAAGAACTTAGTCCAGATACAAAACACCTTTAAGGGAATTGAAAACTTTGGAGTAGCTTCATTCACAATAAATCCTGCTACGGATACACCTGAAGTCTTAAAGGCTTATGCTGATCATTATGGCATTACAAATCCAAATTGGAATCTATTAACAGGTGACCAAGATAAAATCTATGCTTTGGCAAATGAAGGGTTTCCCTTGTACGTTGCACAAGATCAAGACGTAGAAGGTGGGTTTGAACATTCGGGTCATTTCGCTTTAATCGATAAAAAGGGCTTTATACGCTCGAGGATTGATAATGGAAATCCGGTTATTTTCTATAACGGAATTATTTCCGAGGAAGAACAAATGGATGACGAAGGGCAAACCGAACAAATTAGCATGTTGAAAGAAGACATAGCCAAACTATTAAAAGAAGATTAAAAGTTAAATATGAAAACAGAACAACAATACAATAAATGGATTATTGCTTTGTCTATAGTAATACCTTTGGTGGTAGCGTTATTATTTGGCATTAATTTAAGAGAATTAGGTTTTGACGTCCAACCCTTAACCTTTTTGCCACCAATTTATGCAACCATAAATGGGTTTACAGCAGTTTTATTGATTGTTGCTTTTATAGCTATTAAAAGGAAAAACATAGTTCTTCATGAAAATTTAATGACGACTGCCATTGGCTGCTCTGCCCTGTTCTTAATAATGTACGTTGCTTATCACATGACCAGTGATTCTACAAAATTTGGAGGAGAAGGGTTGATTAAATACATCTATTATTTTGTTTTAATTACGCATGTTTTATTATCAATTTTGATTATCCCCTTCGTTTTAATTACCTATGTCAGGGCGATTACAAATAACATCGAACGTCATAAAAAAATCGCAAAGATCACGTTTCCAATGTGGCTGTACGTCGCTATTACAGGTGTGATAGTTTATATTATGATTTCTCCGTATTATATAATATGAAACCAAAAGTTGTCTTTTTTCTTTGTTCTCTTTTCATAACTATGGAAACCAGTGCTCAATGTGCTATGTGCCGTGCAGTATTGGAAAGTGAAGAAGGCCAAACTACGGCAGAAGGTGTCAACAACGGGATCATGTATCTCATGGCTATTCCCTACATTTTAGTTGCTGGAATGGGGTTTTTGATCTACTGGAAATTTTTTAGAAAAAAATCCAACGCTTAAAGTTTTATAAATTTGCTGTAACAAATCTTGTTCTTAAAAGTCTAACTATACCAAGCACTGTTTAGGAGTTTAGATTTTTTAGCATTGGTGTAACAATTTTAAACCTAAATAGACTTATCAATTAATTATGAAAAAAACCATCACTGTAATTTTAGTTTTAATTTCTTTGAATGCATTTTCACAAGTGAAAAAATGGACCTTGAGAGAATGCGTAGATTATGCTTTAGAAAATAACATTTCAATCAAACAGCGAGAATTAGACTTACAACTTTCAGAAATCAATAAAAAAGATGCGATAGGCAATTTTTTGCCTACTTTGAATGCTTCATCAGCACATTCTTGGAATATTGGTTTAGGTCAGGATCCTGTTACCTTTGACGCGGTTACCGCAACTACAAGAAACCTTTCTCTAGGGATTGGTTCTGGGGTTAATATCTACAATGGCTTAAGAGATATCAACGAGTTACATCGCTCTAATTTACAAATATTGGCTTCACAGTATCAATTAGATGATATGAAAGACGATATTGCACTTTTTGTAGCAAACTCTTTTCTTCAAATCTTGTTCAATAAGGAGCGTCTTAAAGTTTTACAATCACAGCAAGAAGTTTCAAGGGAAGAATATCAACGAACTAAGGATTTAGTTGATGCTGGTGCGCTACCTAAAGGTGATTTATTGGAAATTCAAGCGACAATTGCTAATCAAGACCAACAATTGGTCAATGCTGAAAATACATTATTGATTTCAAAAATTCAGTTGGCTCAACTGTTATTAGTAGAAGATTATAAAACGTTTGACATTGTTGACGTTGATTATCAAGTGCCATTCTCTACTATTATGGATGAATCACCAGAGACTATAATCGCCAAAGCAAAGGAAACCCGCTATGATATCAAATTGGCCGAAACCAATAATCAAATTGCTGAAGATAACTTAAAAATTGCCAAGGGAGGTTTGCAACCTACCTTAAGAGGTTCTTATAGTTTTGGATCTAATTATTTTACATCGCAATTATTTGACACAGATGATTTTGAAACACAAATCTCTGACAATAAGAGTCATAATTTTTCAATAAACTTAAGCATTCCTATTTTTAATGGCTTTGGGGCTAGAAACAATGTTAAAAGAAATGAGGTCAATTTAGAACGTTCAAAACATCAATTAGAGCAAGCTAATTTAGACATGGAAACTGCTGTTTATCAAGCTTATAATGACACTAAAGGTGCGTTAAAGGCCTATGAAGCCGCACAAAAAACACTTTTAGCTAGAGAAGAAGCTTTTAACTACTCAAGAGAGCGTTATAATGTTGGTCTTTTAAATGCCTTTGATTATAGCCAATCACAAAACAGGTATGAGGCGGCACAAAGTGATGTCATCCGTACCAAATACGATTATATTTTTAAACTAAAAGTTTTGGAATTTTATTTCGGAATTCCAATAACAGATATAAACTAATCACATGAAAAGAAAAACATTAATCATTATTGTTTCAATAGTTGTCGTGCTTTTAATTGTCCTAATTGGAGGAAAAAAAGCTGGGTGGTTTGGGAAGCAAGGTAATTTTAAGGAAGTTGAGGTTAAGAAAGTAACCCTGATGGATCTTGTAGAGACAGTTTCGGCAACGGGTAAAATTCAGCCTGAAGTAGAAGTAAAACTGTCAAGTGAAGTGTCGGGTGAAATCATTGAACTTCCAATTGTTGAAGGTCAACAGGTAGAAAAAGGTGATCTTTTAGTTCGTGTGAATCCAGATATTTATCAGTCGAGTTTAAGTCGCTCACAGGCGACACTACAAAATGTAAAGGCTGGTTTAGAGCAGGCAGAAGCTTCATTAAAGGAGGCCAAAGCCAATTATGAGCGTAATAAAAATCTTTTCGAAAAAGGCGTTATTTCTAAAGCTGATTGGGATCGATCTATAGCGGCTTATGAGACTGCACAAGCCGCTCGAAGTTCAGCTTATTACAGTGTCCAAAGTGCTGGTGCTACCGTAAAAGAAGCGACTGACAATTTAAATAGAACAACAATTTATGCGCCAATGAGTGGTACAATTTCATTGCTTAATGTTGAGATTGGCGAGCGTGTTGTTGGTACCCAGCAAATGGCAGGAACAGAGATATTGCGTGTGGCCAATTTGAACAATATGGAAGTAGAAGTTGATGTCAATGAAAATGATATTGTAAAAGTTCAAATTGGAGATTCAACTAAAGTTGAGGTTGATGCGTATTTAAAGAAAGAGTTTAAAGGAATTGTGACTGAAATTGCCAATTCAGCAGCTAGTGCCTTAACAGCTGATCAAGTCACTAACTTTAGGGTTAAGGTTAGAATTTTGGAGGAATCTTATAAGGAATTGATGGAAGGCAAACCAGAATTCTATTCTCCATTTAGACCAGGTATGACAGCCACTGTAGATATTATAACTAACAAACGAGCCAAAACGGTAGCAGTGCCAATTAGTGCCATTGTAATTAAAACAGATACAAGTTCAGCAAAAAAGCCTATGGCTGATAAAACTAGAGGAACGGACAATGTGCTAGTTGAAAGCGAAGAAAAATTCGAATGTGTCTTTGTTAAAAATGGTGATGAAGCGAAGTTGAGAGTTGTGAAAACAGGCATTCAAGACGATGCCAATATTGAAATTATTTCAGGATTGAAAGAAGGAGATGAAATTATCACTGGCCCATATAATGTTGTGTCTAAAACCTTATCGCCTGGAGATAAAATTGAAATCAAAGGAACCGAAAAGAAGAACGGAAGTCAAAAATAAAACTAAATACTTTATTTTAGCAATTTGGAATTCATACTAAATATAGAAACCACAACAACAAATTGTTCGGTCTCTCTTTCTAAAGAAGGAGAGATTTTGGTTTTAAAGGAAGATTACAATACTCAGTATTCGCATGCCGAATCGTTACATGTGTTTATTGATGAACTTTTTAAATCTTCTGAAATTTCGTTAAGTGACATTGATGCTATTGCAGTTAGCAAAGGTCCTGGATCCTATACAGGATTGCGAATTGGTGTTTCGGCTGCAAAAGGGCTATGTTTTGCGCTAAACAAACCCTTAATTTCTATTTCTACACTTGAAGCCTTATCGCATCAAATTAAGTCTATCGAAGGTCAAATTGTGACGATGCTCGATGCACGACGAATGGAAGTATATTCGGCTGTTTTTGATTCCGATTATAAACAAATAAGAGATATCAATGCTGAAGTATTGAATGAAAATTCATTTTCAGAATATTTACGAGAAGGAAATGTCTATTTTATTGGGTCTGGAGTTGAAAAAGCAAAGTCTATAATTACCCACCCAAATGCCATTTATATAGAAAACAAGTTACCTTCTGCAAACTATATGGGCAGCCTGGCACACAGAAAATTTATCGCCAATGACTTTGAGAACCTTGCTTATTTTGAACCCTATTACCTGAAGGACTTCATTCTAAATAAAGTGCCTTAAATTAGGACATTTAAAGGATCCGTTGGCCGTAAATCTTATAACGATAAAAAAGCAAAGATCATTTAACCTTGCTTTCTAATTTCAACGTGATGAGGGTAAGGGATTTCAATACCTGCGTCATCTAAAGCCTGTTTTGTGCTTTCCATAAGTTCATAATATACCGGCCAGTAGTCTTCTGTATTAACCCAAGGTCGTACATTAAAATTAATTGAACTGTCTGCTAATTGATTTAAAGCCACTAAAGGAGCAGGCTCCTTAAGTACTTTTGGATGTGATACCAATTGGTGCATCAAAACCTCCTTTGTGGTTTTAATATCGGAATCATACCCGACACCAAACACTAGGTCAATTCTGCGTGTTTCATGACTCGTATAGTTGGTGATATTTCCATTAGATAAAACGCCATTTGGCAGAATGATTTCCTTATTGTCAGGGGATTTAAGTTTGGTGGTAAAAATTTCTATTTCTTTTACGGTGCCTAATTCGCCTTGTGCTTGAATCAAGTCGCCAACTTTAAAGGGTTTAAAAAGCATAATTAATATGCCACCAGCAAAATTAGCCAATGAGCCTTGCAAAGCTAAACCAATGGCTAAACCAGCAGCGGCCAAAATGGCTGCAAATGAAGTAGTTTCAACACCAACAGTACCTAAAACAACAACTATTAAAACAATTTTAAGGGTCCAACTAATTAGATTTAATAAGAACTTTTTCAGACTTATATCATAATCTCCTTTTTCTAAAGATTTTCGTACTCCTTTTAATATGATTTTAATAATCCAAGATCCAATGAACCATATTATAATGGCCATTAATAATTTTGGACCATAGTCTACTAAAAGTTCAAAGCCCTTGTCTATCCAAGCTTGTAAATTCATGTTTTAAGTTTTATTTAATTTTAGCCATTAATAGCCTCTACATAATTTACCTTATCCTTCAACATTTCTTTAAGCATATTTTCAATGCCATTTTTTAAGGTAAAAGTCGAAGACGGGCATCCACTACAGGCTCCCTGAAGCACAACTTGTACCGTTTTACTCTTGGGGTCATAAGACATAAATTCAATATTTCCACCATCACTTGCCACAGCAGGTTTTACATATTCTTCCAAGATATTCACAATTTCTTTTGAAATGTCATCCAAGGCTTCAAATTGCTGATCTTGCTGTTCCGTTGTTTTTTGTAATGTAACTGCAGCATCTTCATTTATGATACTTTTGCCTTGTTCGATATAGTTTCTTATAAATTCACGTAGCTCTAATGTGATATCATTCCAGTCCGCCATTTCATATTTGGTAATGGAAACAAAGTTTTCATCAAAAAACACATTTTTTACGAAAGGGAAATGAAACAATTCCCCAGCTAAAGGCGAATGCTTTGCGTCATCAATTGAAGTAAATTCATAAGCCGCGGTAACCAATTTTTTGTTAGCGACAAACTTCATAGCTGATGGATTTGGCGTGCTTTCAGCATAAACAGTTACAGGGACTTTTTTAGTCACAGAAGTTTCTTCTATAACTGGACCGCCATCATTTAAATAGGTTTGAATTTGTTCGCACACTTCATCCTGCACATCACTCCACTCCACAATATTATAGCGCTCAATCGCTATAAAGTTACTTGATATATAAACCTTTTTTACAAATGGTAAATAGAATAATTGTTGAGCTAACGGAGAAGCTTTAGCTTCATCAATATTATTAAACTCGAAGCTTTGATGATTGGTTAAAAAATGATTAGCTTCAAATTTTAATATAGTGGGTTGATTGGTTTCCTTTATGGTAAGGGTAAATGTTTTCATTTTTCTTTTAAATTTTTCAAATTCGACAAACAGAATTACTGACCCGCTTATCGGCTTTACAAAAGTAATAAAACCAAAATGGAATTCAGGCGAATAAAGTGTTATACATTTAATAAATGTTGCTTTTAGATTAGCATTGCTTTCTATACTTAAGCTTTGGTTTATAATTATTAAAGAAAAAATCATTTAATAATCATATTTACTTTTTTAAGCAAAAACACAATAGCAATATTGATGGGTTTAATTGACTTTTTATAGATAATTTGGTTATAAACTATCAAAAAGCTCAAAAAAACGATAACATGGTAATCCTTATCGGTCAATCAAGTTTAAAAATTTATATATTTGGCAGATGTGATTTATGATTTAATGCAAAGGAAAACATTGATTATATATTGAAATAAAAGCGTTTAGAGGGCGTTTATTTGAAAAGGTTTATCGGATGAATTTGAAAACATACTATTTATTGGCAATTTTAGGAATATTCTCTGCCAAAAGTTATGCCCAAGAGGGGTTGCCAATATATTCAGATTACTTAACAGATAACTATTACTTAATTCATCCCTCAATGGCTGGTGTGGCCAATTGTGCTAAAGTGAGACTAACAGCACGAAAACAATGGTTTGGCCAAGATGAAGCGCCAAGTTTACAAACCTTAAGTTTAAATAGCCGTATTGGTGAATCACAGTCTGCTATTGGCGGTATTGTTTATGCCGATAAAAATGGCTATCATTCGCAAACTGGAGCTTATTTAACCTATGCACATCACTTGTTGTTTTCACGAAATGAAATTGACTTGAATATGCTGTCGTTTGGATTGAGTTTTGGATTCATTCAATATAAATTAGACGAAACTAGTTTTTTAGCCGAAGGTTTCGATCCAATAATTGGAGGAATAGAGCAAAGCGCAACCAACTTTAATGTCGACTTTGGGTTTTCATACCATTTACTGGATTTTTATGCCCATGCAACGATTAAAAACCTTTTAAAAAATGATGGTATTAATTTTAATGAACAAGGTTTAAGTTATGATAACTTGAGAACCTACTTGTTTTCTGCTGGTAATGTTTTTGGTAGGCCTGGTAGTGAGTGGAGTTATGAGCCTTCATTAATGTATATGTATCGCGATGCAACAAAAGAGTCTTCATTTGATATCAATGCCAAAGTTTATAAAGAAATGGATTTTGGTAAACTTTGGGGAGGCCTGTCGTATAGACGAAGTCTCGACGGCGCCGAGTTTTTGGATGGTTCAGGTGTAAGTAGCCAGAAACTACAATATTTCACGCCGTTTATAGGTGTTGATTATAATAATTTTACTTTTGCGTATACTTATTCATACCAAGCAAACTCTGTAGTATTTAACAATGGAGGGTTTCATCAAATTACTTTAGGGTATAATTTTAACTGTAGAAGGGAGAAGTACGATTGTCATTGTCCAGCAATTAACTAATTTTGTGCTAAACTAAGTTCTAATTACCTATTATGCCAATTATAAAATCTGTTAAAGGGACATCACCGAGTATACCTCAAAATTGTTTTATTGCTGAAAACGCTACCATTGTTGGAGATGTTACTATGGGCGATCAATGTAGTGTATGGTTTAATGCCGTAATTCGAGGTGACGTACATTATATAAAAATGGGGGATAAGGTCAATGTACAGGATGGTGCTGTTATTCATGCCACCTATCAAAAATCACCAACTAATATTGGTAATAATGTTTCAATTGGTCATAATGCCATAGTACATGGATGTACCATACATAATAATGTTTTAATTGGAATGGGGAGCATTGTTATGGACGATTGTATTGTTGAAAGCAATAGTATTATTGCAGCAGGTGCCGTAGTTACTCAAAATACGAGGGTTGAAGCGGGTAGTATATATGCAGGAGTTCCAGCGAAAAAAGTGAAAGATATAAGTAAAGATTTAATTTCGGGCGAAATCGATAGGATAGCTAATAACTATGTCAAGTATTCGTCTTGGTTTAAAGATCATTAAAACTCCAACTGTTCTGCTTGGAAGCCATTACCCAACAAATCGGTCATTATTTTCGGATCGGCATTGGTATAAAATTCATTCTTCGGAATTACAAGTGCTTTATTTAGCAAACCGTGTTGTTCTAAAATGGCTTTAGTCTGTTTGGCAACTGCCAGACCAGAATCAATGATTTTAATGTGTTTAGGAAGCAGTTCTAGCAAGAGCGGCATCAAATAAGGATAATGAGTGCAACCTAGCACTAAATAGTCTATATTGGCGGTTATCATGGGCTGCAAATAGCTTTTGAGTAAAGCCTTTAAGGTTTCTGAACCAATATCTCCAGACTCGATTAATTCCACAAGCCCATCGCCAACTTGCTCAATAACTTTAATGCCACTGCTATATAAATCTGTTGTTTGATGGAACAGTTCACTCGAAAGCGTTCCTTTGGTAGCTAAAATACCAACAGCCTTGGTTTGGGTATTCAAGGCAGCCGGCTTTATTGCAGGCTCTATACCTATAAAAGGCACAGGAAAGTTTGCTCGTAAGGTTTTAATAGCATTGGTTGTTGCTGTATTACAGGCTACTACAATAATTTTACAACCTTTTTTTAGGAGTAATTCGGTATTTTTTATACTTAATTCGGTAATTTCTTGTTTTGAACGGTAGCCATAAGGTGCATTTTTACTATCTGCTAAATATATGGTGTGTTCATGAGGTAAAAGTAAATGTAGTTCTTTCCAAATAGAAGTGCCTCCAACGCCCGAATCGAAAATACCAATAGGTTGTTTACTCATAGTACAAAAATAAAAAAGCCGCTTTATGGAAGCGGCTTTTTATACATTTTTTTATTAGGAAAATTAAATTCCTAATTCCTTTTTAACATCTGCTAAAAGATCTTTTCCTGAAGCAACTAATACACCTGAACCTTCAACTGAATTCAATACGTATTCAAAGCCTTGTGCTTTTGCTACTTTATTAATAGCCGCTTTTGCTTTATCAAAAATTGGCTTTAACAGGTCAGCTTCTTTAGTTTGAAGATCTTGCTGTGCTTGACCTTGATACTGACGAATACTTTGCTCCATAGATTGTACTTCTTGAGCTCTATTGGCATTTTCTTCTTCAGTTTTAGTATCTACTTCGGCTTGGTATTGCTTGATTTTTTTATCAAGCTCTGTAGCCATTGTTCTAATTTCAGCTTCGTATGTTTTAGTCAGCTTTTCAATTTCTGCTTGTGCAGCTTTCATCTCTGGCATGGCTTCAATCAACTGATTTGTGTTAATATGTGCAATTTTACTTTGTGCTCCTGCAAAACTTGTAGCTCCGACAAATAGTAGTGTTGCAAATAATAAGGTTTTAAATTGTTTCATTTTTTAAAATAGGATTACGTGTTTAATTATTAATTGTTTTTAGTTATTATTGTTTGGTATAGTATCTGATTTCTTATTTTGTTCTTCGCGTTCTTTTTTCGCTTTCTCTCTTTCTTCTAATATTTTTTTTCGCCTGTCTTCCAATTCCTTTTTACGGGCTTCACGGTCTTTTAAGGTTTGCTGCCTTTTTTCTTCAGCAATTTCGGCTGGTGTTTTGCCTGCATCTGATTTCACATTTGAAGAATCCGTTTCCACTGTTCCACCTTCGCGTTCAGCCTTTGCTTTGGCTCTATCGTCTAATATTTTTTGACGTCTTGCTTCGGCAGCTGCTTTTAACGAATCGCGTTTGGCTTGTTGCATAGCTTTACGGTCTTCAATAGCTTTCTCTTTTTCAGCCTTTTTCTCGTCTAAAGCTTTTTGGCGAGCTTCCAACTCTTCATTAATTTCTGGAACGACTTCTTCGTCTTCAGCGGCTCTTCGTTCAGCTTTGTTTTGTGCTTGCGTTCGTTTTGCAGTTCTGGAAATTGCTCGTATCACTTCATCACTGATATCAAATCGCTCTGCGGAATACAACATGACCACGTCTGCCGATTTATCGAAGACAAAATCATAGTTTCTACTTTTTGCCATATCCTGAACTGCTTGAAATATTTGATCCTGAATAGGTTGAATAAGCTGCTTCTTCTGAAGCATTAAATCACCATTTGGACCAAAACGCTTTTGTTGGTAGTCCAAAATTTCAGCTTCTTCAAAATTGATATCTTCAAGACGTTCATTATATAACTCTTTGGTCAACAGAACGCTTTCGCTATTTAACTGTTTCTTTTTTGTGTCTACTTCATTTAAGCGTTGCTCAATCTCGGTTTTCCATTGTTGTACTTTTGCTTCTAACTGCGAAGTAGCTTCTTGATATTCAGGAACATTCTGTAAGATATATTCTGTATCTATATAGCCAATCCTAACGCCACGCTGTGCATGAGAAACAAGGCTCATCAGACCCATTGTTGCTAATAAAAAAAGAACTTTGTACTTCATCTGTTTATATTTTTTTAAGGTATCGAAACTAATCTCTAAACGTTAAAAATGACAGACATTGATTACGATTCCGCCACTTATGTTATAATTCTTCTTCAAATTAACGAAATATATTCTGAAAAATTTTAACACTAGTCTTAAATCGTTATGGACTCTATAGAAAATATCGTGCCAAAATTAAAATTGTTGCCCAATAATAAAATGCGTTTCCCAACCATTTTTCTGTGTTTCGCCTGGTAATGCATCAAATCCATGACCAAAATCTATACCCAATAAACCAAACGCTGGCATAAATATTCTAATACCAAATCCTGCAGAACGGCTTAAATTAAACGGATTGTAATCTTTAAACTCATCATACGATGCTCCACCTTCTATAAACATTAACCCATAAATTTTTGCTTGCGCTCCCAAAGTTATTGGATAACGTAGCTCCAATGAAAATTTATTATAAATCGTTCCACCATCTTGAGAGGATAAGGATTGATTTGGATAACCACGTAATTGTATGACTTCTCGACCATCAAGCGAGTAATTTCCTAAACCATCTCCACCAAGGAAAAATCGTTCAAAAGGAATCACCCCTCGGTCATTGTTATAGGCTCCAAGAAACCCGAATTCTAATCCTGATTTTAAAATAAGTTTATCAATGACTCTAGTATACCAGTCGCCTTTAAATTTAATTTTATAGAATTCTAACCACTTGTAACGTTCCTGGTCGATTTCACCAATTCTAGTAAAATCAGCAGAAACAGATGGGTCTAAACTATCACGCTCATCCTTCAGGGCTTTATAATCGGTGTCATTGAACAATGAATAGGGTAGAGATAATTTAGCCGATATCGAAAAGCTTGAGCCTCCTTCTGGGAAAATGGGATCCGTATAAAGGTTGTTTCTACTTAAACCAACAGTGTATGAAAGGTTATTTGAATAACCGTTACCAAATGTAAACAGGCCTGTGTTATAGTTTTTTAAGTTATAATGCTGAAAACTTACAGCTTGAGAAAGCGTAAAATAATCATCTGGTTCTCTTAAACGTTTTGCCAATCCAACTGAAATTCCTGTAATGTTGAAACGTCTACTTTTATCAGCATTTCTAGTTTGTGGATTGTATAAAAATTGCTTTGTATGAGAAATTGACGTGGATAATTGGGTTGGACGTTTGCCACCTAACCAAGGCTCTGCGAATGAAAAACTATACGTTTGAAAAAATCGACTAGCCTGTAAACGCAATGCTAAATTTTGTCCGTCACCCATAGGGATTGGTTTGTAAGCTTCCTTTTTAAAGAGATCCTTGATGGCAAAATTGCTAAATGATAATCCAAGTGTTCCAATAAAGCCACCGCCGCCGTAACCACCTTGAAGTTCAATTTGACTAGAACCGCGCTCTACAACTTGGTATTCGATATCGACAGTCCCTTCATTTGGGTTTGGATTTTTAATGTTTGGAGTAAGTTGTTGTGCATCGAAAAAGCCCAACTGACCTAACTCTCTAATGGTTCTAATCACATTACTTTTGCTATAAAGCTGACCTGGTTTTGTTCGTAATTCTCTATAAATAACATGGTCATTGGTTTTATCATTTCCTGTAACCGAAACAGTGTTGAAATAAGCTGGTTTACCTTCAGAAATTCTAATTTCCATATCAATAACGTTCCCATCTGCACTAACTTCAACTGGATTGATAGTTGAAAACAAATAGCCATTGTTTTGATAAAGATTGGTGAGGTCAATAGCATCAGGTTTTGTATCGTCGGCAATACGTTTTCTTAGTTCTACGCCATTGTATGTTGCGCCTTCTTTAATCCTTAAAATGCTGTGTAAATATTGGTCAGTATAAACACTATTACCTACAAACGATATTTTTCCAAATTTATATTGCTCACCTTCCTCTAATTTAATATCGAGATTAATGGTTCCATTATCATTTTTTATAATAGTATCTGTAATAATCCTTGCATCACGATAACCATTTTCTTTGTACTTGTCAATAACGCTTACAAGGTCTTCTTTAAAATCAGCTCGAATAAATTTTGAGCGCTTTAAAATTCGAATAGGATTTTTTTGCTTGGTATTTTTCATGGCTTTCCTCAATTTTTTTTCGGAAAGTTTATCATTACCTATAAAATTTATCTCATCAATTTTAACCTTGTCTCCCTTGTCAATATAAACGAGCATGTTCACTCGGCTTTTTTGAATGGAGTCTGTCATGGGCGTTGTGTTGACCGTCACTTTTGTGTTTAAATAGCCTTCTTTTTTATATTTATTAGTAAGATAATTTCTAGTGGTTGTAATCAGGTTTTCAGTAACCTTTGCACCTTTATCTAGTTTGTTTTCCTTTTTAATTGCATCAATTTTAGATTTTTTGATACCTTGGATTTTTACATCGTTAAGTTCTGGCAAATCTATAAGGTTGATTTCTAGATATGCGCTATCTTGAACTACTTTGGTTAGATAGATATCAATACTGCTAAATAAATTGGTATTCCATAATTTTTTAATGGCATTACTTATTTCTTCCCCAGGAATAACGATGGTTTCACCTTTGGTTAACCCTGAATACGCCACAACGGTTTGAGGGCTAAAATTAGTGTCACCAGTTACAGTAATATCACCTATGGTATATTTTTTTCCGTTGTTGAAATCAATGTTTTGGGCGGTTAGTACACTCGAGAAAATGAGGGTAAAAACAATAAGAAATGCATTAATATAAGTTCTCAAAAGTATTTTTTTAGCTAAGTTGTTCACTTGTTTTTCCAAATCGTCGTTCTCTATTTTGATAATTGATCAAGGCTTCATATAAATCCTGCTTTTTAAAATCGGGCCATAATATATCAGTAAAATATAATTCAGCATAAGCAATCTGCCACAAAAGAAAATTACTTATGCGCTGTTCTCCACTGGTTCTAATCAACAGGTCAACGTCTGGTAAATTTTGCGTGTAAAGATGCTTATTTATAATTGATTCGTCAATTTTTTCGGCAGAAATTATATTATTTTTAACTTTAAGAGCCAATTTTTTTACGGCTGAAATAAGTTCTTCTCGTGACCCATAACTCAAAGCTAAAGTTAAGGTCATTCGGGTATTATCTTTGGTTTTTTCAATCACCTCCAATAATTCGGCATGTGCTTTTTTTGGTAAATCGTTCAAGCAGCCAATAGCCGAAAGTTTAATATTGTTATCCTGAAGTGTGCTGATTTCCTTTTTTAAGGATTTCACCAGTAGATTCATCAAGGTTTTTACTTCTAGTTGTGGACGGTTCCAGTTTTCGGTTGAAAAAGCATACAACGTAAGATGTTTAATGCCAATTTCAGCACTGGCTTCAACAACTTCCCTAACAGATTTTGTTCCATTTTCATGTCCAATGACTCTTAACAAACCTTTTTGTTTAGCCCACCTGCCATTGCCATCCATTATTATGGCAAGATGGTTTGGAAGTTTGTTTATGTCTATTTGTTCCTTCAAATTCATTTAAAAATTACAATAACAAGGACGTTCTCCAAAAGTAAATGTTAATGTAAATCCTGAAAACACATACCAATCATTACTATTGGTGTTTCCAAAGCTTAAGTTTTGTCGTTCAGGAGCGTCTGGAACACTTCCGTCAAGCTCATCTGTAAACGTATATCGCGCACCTATTTCCATGCCTAAAATAAAACTACTGGATATGGATGTTTTAAATCCTAACACCATTGGGATTCCAAAAGTCCAACTAGATGTATCTTCTGACGTATAAACTCCCGATGGGCTAAAATAGTAATTGTCATATTTACCTGCACTCAATCCTGTATATAAATATGGTGTTGATTTTTTGACACCATCATGAAGATTGAAATCAAAAAACGTAAATTCCATCCCAGCTGATAGCTCTAACAAGCTATTGTCAAATGCATATCCCCGCTGTAGCCGTCTAGGGTCATCAGATTTTGAATCTTGACCTTCCAAATTGGTATACATTAGAGAGAGCCTATAAGAGTGTCGCGCACTACGGTTCCATTTAAAAATGGCTCCAAAAGCGGTTTGATTGGGAGAAATATAATTTGTAGCGCCAACATCTCCAATAAAATTACTGCCTCCAACAAACACACCAACCTCATAAATTTGTGACTGACTTGTTTGACTAAAATATAGACTCAATAAAAACAGGATTAAGAACCTCATAAATTTTTAAAAGTTTGCAAATATAATAAATAAGATTAGGCTATAATAATTTGTAACAAATTGTATTACAGATAAACAGTATTTATAAGGTTTTATTGCTTAGTTGCGCTTATCTTCTCCCCATAATAATTTTTTTCGAAGGGTGTCAATAAAGCTTTCGTAAACGAGTTCCACCATTTTAATTTTGAAATGCGCTTTTTTAATGGTGACAATGGTTTTATTTGGAAGAGTTGCGATTCTTGAATCCAAAGAAATTAAATAGTAGTCTTCACGACCATCAACTTTAAGCTGTATATGTGTGTCGTTTGGGATGACCAAGGGTCTCGCACTTAAATTGTGAGGGGCAATTGGTGTTAAAACAAAACTGTCAGTATCTGGTGTAATTACAGGTCCACCACAACTCAAAGAGTATCCTGTAGATCCTGTTGGAGTTGCAATGATGAGACCATCTGCCCAATATGAAGTAAGGTATTCATTGTTGAGATGGGTTTCTACAGTAATCATAGACGTTGTATTTTTTCTACTTACTGCGATTTCATTTAGAGCGAAATTGATATCGATCAAATCAGAATTTTCAGGCTGTGTCTCTACACTCAAAAGTGTGCGTTCAGAAGTTTTATAATCTCCATTTAAAATTTTTGTAACCGCTTCTTCAATCTCGTTGGTTTGAATGGTGGCTAAAAATCCTAATCGTCCGGTATTTATTCCAACAATAGGTATAGCATAATCCCTTACAAATGTAATCGCTCTTAAAATGGTGCCATCGCCCCCAATACTTATAAGTAGGTTGAATGAATCGTCAAGTGTTTTAAAGGAATTAAAGTTTTTATAGTCATTTGGTGTTTCATCATGATTTAAAACCATTTCATAAAACTCGTTTTCAATGAAGACTTCAACCGATTTTTTCATCAAAAAATTGAGTAGCGTATGTGCGCTTTTTTGGGTACTACTTTGATACGATTGACCGTAAATGGCTATTTTCATTGATTTTTAGAGTTAAAGTGCTAGTTCACTGGTTTTTGAGGAAGGCCAAAAGTGGGCTATATGTTTAGGTATTTTTTCAGGTATTCTGAACGTTCTTTTAGGCTTTCAACATAGGTGTCTTCTTCATGACCATAAACAATATTATAACTATAGCGTCTGAAGGTTTGTACAACTTCATTTATGCCAGAATGCCCAATTTTAATAGTAATTTGAACGAGGTCACTATCCATTTTTGATACAAAAGCACCTAAAATTCTGGCATTGTTGGATTCAACAATCTGACTTATTTCACTAAACGAATAATCTTGAATTCCTTTTTCAATAATTAGAATGCCTCCAGTTTCGGCAAAAAAGGGCGTTTCATTAAATAGACCAATAATATCGTTAAGCTCATAATAGCCTAAATAAGTATTCTGTTCATTTAAAACAGGCATAATATTACAAGAATTTTGAGCAAAGGCTTCCAAAACATCTAACCAACTGGTATGTGACCTAACAAAAAAACCTTCAATGGCATAGTTGCATTCTTGTATAGTAATTGCACTTTCAAAACAATGGGCATCATTTTCAGAAATGCAGCCTAGGTAAACGCCTTCATTTTCTATAGGCACATGTGAATAGGTAAGCTCATTGAAAAGCATTTTCAAATCGCTTATTTTATCCTTGATATTCACAGGTTTAATGTCGTTTATAATGTACTGTTCTAACTGCATGTGGGCTTGATTCTACTGCAAATTAATTAAAAATAACTACAAAAAGGAGGTTCTACTTTGTATTTTTGTATTCTAAAATAAAGATGCATGACAAAGTTAAGTGTAAATATTAATAAGATAGCAACACTTCGAAACTCTAGAGGGGGAAATACACCTAATGTGGTTCGGTTTGCAGAAGATGTTCAGCGATTTGGTGCCGAAGGCGTGACAATTCACCCTAGACCAGACGAGCGCCATATTACCTATCAAGATATTTACGACCTAAAACCTGTTGTTCATACCGAATATAATATAGAAGGTAATCCAATCAAGAAGTTTATGGATATTGTGTTAGAAGTTATGCCAACTCAAGTCACCTTGGTGCCAGATGCAGAAGATGCCATTACCTCTAATGCTGGTTGGGACACTATAAAACACAAGGATTTTTTGATAGATGTTATAAAAGAATTCCAAAGCAAAGGTATTAGAACTTCAATTTTTGTTGATCCTGATTTGCACCAAATTGAAGGCGCTAAAGCTACAGGAACAGATAGAATCGAGTTGTATACCGAGTCTTTTGCACACCAATATAGTTTGGGGAATGAATCTGCTATTTTGCCGTATACTAAATGCGCCGAATTGGCTAATGCTTTAGGTCTGGGCGTTAATGCCGGGCATAATTTGTCTCTAGACAATATCAAGTTTTTTAAAGACAACCTTCCTGGGTTGTTAGAAGTATCTATTGGTCATGCCTTAATCTCCGAAAGTCTCTATTTAGGAATTGAAAACGTAGTACAAATGTATTTACATAAGTTAAGTTGATGCAATTATATGCTAACATTTTAGGCGAAGGCCAACCATTTGTAATTCTTCATGGGTTTTTAGGAATGAGCGACAACTGGAAAACACTGGGTACAAAGTTTAGTGAACACGGTTTTGAAGTTCATTTGGTCGATCAGCGCAATCACGGGCGTAGTTTTTGGGATGAAACCTTTAACTATGAAGTCTTGGTTGAAGATTTAAAAGCGTACTGTGATGAACAAAGCCTTTCAGACATTGTACTTCTCGGTCATTCCATGGGAGGGAAAACGGCAATGCTATTTGCAGCCAAATATCCCGAATTTGTATCAGTATTACTGATTGCAGATATTGCACCCAGGTTTTATCCAATACATCATGATGCCATTTTAAATGGTTTAAGTGCTTTGGATTTTTCTAAAATTGAAAGCCGTGGCGAAGCAGACGACATTTTAGGGCAATATGTTTCCGATTTTGGAACCCGACAGTTTTTGCTTAAAAACCTCTACTGGAAAGAGAAGGGGCAGTTAGCCTTGCGAATGAATTTGGAAGTCTTAAAAGAGCAGGTTTCTGAAGTAGGAGAGGCGTTACCGTCTCACTTAAGTTTTAATAAGGAAACATTGTTTCTTCGTGGTGATCGTTCAGAATATATAGCGTTGAGTGATGAATCTCAAATAAAAAGCCAATTCCCGAATGCCAAATTAGTAACCATTTCCAATGCAGGGCATTGGTTGCATGCCGAGAATCCTTCAGACTTTTTTGATGAGGTCATGGCATTTATTCAATAAAACAGTATATTTAGGAAACTAATAGCATAGATTTATGAATCTTATTCTTCGTATTTTACTCACAGCAGTTGCTGTAGTGATTTTAGCAAAGTTGTTGCCTGGCGTTATCGTAGACGGTTTCTTGTCAGCAGTCATTGTGGCCATTGTTTTAGGCTTGTTAAATGCAATTTTAAAACCTATTTTAATAATTCTAACATTGCCGATTACCATTGTTACACTTGGGCTATTTTTGTTGGTCATCAATGCTTGTATTATATTAATGGCCGATAAGTTTATTGACGGATTTGGGGTGAGCAGTTTTTGGACAGCACTCTTGTTCAGTATACTTTTGTCCATTCTCCAATCCATACTTTATTCTATTTTAAAAGACGATAAAAAATAGGCTGAATTTCAGAGTATTAAAAACTTTGTTGGGATGTAAAAAATATGTACTTTTGCATCCCAATTTTTATATGATTCAATAATGAATATTACAAGAGAAAACATTGACGCTTTAAATGCAGTTGTAAAAGTAGATATCGCTAAAGAAGACTATAGCGATAAGGTGGAGAAAATCCTTTCAGATTATCGTAAATCTGCAAACATACCAGGATTTAGAAAAGGTCATGTGCCAATGACTTTGGTGAAAAAGCAATACGGCAAGGCGGTATTGGTCGATGAGGTAAATAAACTATTACAAGATGCTTTAAACAAATATCTAACTGAAGAGAAGCTAGATGTTTTAGGTAACCCATTACCAAAGCCTCAAGATAATTTAGATTGGGATGCCGATCAGTTTACTTTTGAATTTGAATTGGGTCTTGCGCCAGAATTTGAAGTTAACTTAAAAAGTAAAAAGGCGATAACACACTACCAGATTGTTGCAGATGAAAAGATGCTGAACGACCAAGTAGAGCATATTAGAAAGCAATATGGTAAATTGGTCTCACAGGATACTGTTGTAAAAGATTCTGAAATTACTGGTGTTTTTGTAAATGAAGAGAAAGGTATCAATAACTCAACAACGCTTACTTTAGATAAATTCAAAGGGAAAAGCACCGAAAAACAATTTATTGGAGTCAAAGTAGGTGATACGATTGCGGTTAAAACCAAAGGTTTGTTTAATGATGATCACGATTTGATGCACTTTTTAAAGGTACCGCATGATGACGCCCATGGTTTAGATATTGAAGTGATTTTCACGGTTAACGAAATCAACAAAAGAGAATTGGCCGATTTGGATCAGGATTTGTTTGATAAGTTATTTGGAAAAGGTGTTGTGACTTCGGTAACAGAACTTAAAAATAAAATTAAAGAAGATTCAGAAAAACAATTTGCACAACAAGGTGATCAAAAATTGCTCAATGACGTTACAGAGTATTTAGTAGAAAACACCAAGTTCGATTTACCAGCTTCATTTTTGCAGAAATGGATGCAAACTGCTGGTGAAGAAGAAATGGATGCTGATCAAGCTAAAGAAGAATACGAAAAATCTGAAATAAGCATGCGTTACCAATTAATTGAAGGCAAATTAATTGAGGAGCATAAACTTCAAGTAACATTTGATGATTTAAAGGATCAAGCAAAACAAATGATAAAAGTGCAAATGGCACAGTTTGGTCAAATGGATCCTTCAGATAAAGAATTAGAAGATATTGCAGCTCGTATTTTATCCAATAAAGACGAGGTAAAACGTTTGTCTGAACAATTAATGAGTCAAAAACTATTAACCTTATACAAGTCGGAAGCAAATCTTAAAGTTAAAGAGATCACCTATGACGATTTTGTAAAAGAATTCTATAGTTAATTGTTTACAGAATAAATCATTATATTTGAGCGTAAAACTGTGAGGTTTTACGCTTTTTTTTGACTTTATGAGATAGAAAAAATTGGTATTAAAGTCACGCTTAATAGGTTGCAAAATTTCATCAGTTAATTATTAAAAAATTTATGGATTACGGAAAAGAATTTGAAAAATTCGCTATAAAAGATCAAGGTGTCAGCAGCACTTATTACAACAAAATTATAAGTAGTATGTATCCTGTTGGATTAACACCAAATATTATTGAAGAACGTCAAATGAACATCGCTATTTTTGATGTCTTTTCCCGTTTAATGATGGACCGCATCATTTTTATGGGAACAGCGATCAACGATCAGGTAGCAAATATTATACAAGCACAACTGTTGTTTTTGGAGAGTACAGATTCATCCAAGGATATTCAAATCTATATCAATTCTCCTGGAGGAAGCGTTTATGCTGGTTTAGGAATTTATGATACAATGCAGTTGATAAAACCTGACGTCGCTACTATTTGTACAGGTATGGCGGCTTCTATGGGTGCAGTGTTATTGTGTGCAGGTGAAAAAGGAAAGCGCAGTGGATTGACTCATTCTCGTGTTATGATCCATCAACCATTAGGCGGTGCTCAAGGCCAAGCCAGTGATATTGAAATCACTGCACGGGAAATAATAACACTTAAAGAAGAGTTATATAAAATTATAAGTAAACATTCAGGTCAGAGTTACGACAAAGTCTATGAAGATAGTGATCGTGATTACTGGATGAAAGCCGATAAGGCTTTAGAATATGGAATGATAGATGAAGTGCTAGCTAGAAATTAACTTAAGTTTTAAAACTTAAATTTTTGAATCTAGAATACTAAATATAAAATAGATACATGGCAAAGGAAGAATTAGAATGTTCATTTTGTGGTAGGAAAAAGCCAGAAACCAATTTATTAATCGCTGGGCTCGATGCGCATATTTGCGATCGTTGTATCGAACAGGCGCATGGCATTGTTTTGGAAGAATCCAAACAAAGCGACAGTTCTGAATTGTCTTCAGAACTGATGTTGCGAAAGCCACAGCAAATCAAAGCCTTTTTGGATGAATACATCATTGGGCAAGAACATACTAAAAGAGTTATGTCGGTCGCGGTTTATAACCACTACAAACGACTTTTGCAGCCCGCAAGTGATGATGATATAGAAATACAGAAGAGTAACATCATCATGGTAGGCCAAACAGGAACAGGAAAGACTTTAATTGCGAAGACCATTGCAAAAATGCTCAATGTACCTTTAGCAATTGTTGATGCCACAGTTTTGACTGAAGCCGGTTATGTAGGTGAAGATGTAGAAAGTATTTTAACACGATTACTACAGGCAGCTGATTACAATCTTGAAAAAGCTGAAAAGGGCATTGTTTTTATTGATGAAATTGATAAGATCGCTAGAAAAAGTGATAACCCTTCAATTACCAGAGATGTTTCGGGCGAAGGTGTACAGCAAGCCTTACTTAAGCTTTTAGAAGGCACTACGGTTAATGTACCACCTAAAGGCGGACGAAAACATCCAGATCAAAAATTCATTGAGGTAAATACCGAACATATCCTATTTATTGCAGGCGGTGCTTTTGACGGGATAGAGCGAGTGATCTCTAAACGATTGAATATGGCTGCTATTGGTTATAAGGCAGCACATGAAGAAGATATGGTCGATGCCGATAATATGTTGCAATATATTATACCTAAAGATTTAAAGGATTTTGGTTTGATTCCTGAAATTATTGGTCGATTACCTGTCCTTACCTATATGGATCCTTTAGACGCTGACACATTAAGAGCAATTTTAACTGAACCAAAGAATGCTATTATCAAACAATACAAAAAATTGTTTGCTATGGATGACATCGATTTTAGCATTACCGAAGGCGCATTAGAGTTTATAGTTAAAAAAGCGGTTGATTACAAGTTAGGGGCAAGAGGATTGCGTTCGTTATGTGAAGAAATTTTAACCGACGCCATGTTCGAACTTCCAAGTACAAAAGAAAAGAAATTAAACGTTACTAAAACTTATGCCGAAGAAAAGCTTTCTAAAACAACTTTGAAGAAGTTAAAGGCAGTTTCTTAATAGTTTAAGAAACCACATAAAAAATAAGAACCACTCTTTTGGAGTGGTTTTTTATTTTGGATTTAAAAACTAATATTGCAGATAAAATCTATATATACTTGCTTGTATTTTTTATCATTACTTTGTAAATATAGGTGCAATCAGTTTAAGTTTCCAAAGACTTTTCTTCTTTCTAGATAAAGACCAAAGTAAATTCGTTATACGAATAGTCGAAGTCAATTTTACCGTTAAATGACATAGTTGCCTTTGAGAGTTTAGCAATTTAGCTTTAAAAGTTCATCCAAATATTCCCGGTTGTTAGAAAGTCTCGGGATTTTATGTTGTCCGCCCAATTTATTGTGATGTTTTAACCAATCATAAAACAACTGCTTTCGCGCGATGTGTATTTTAGGTTTGTTGAGTGTCATGTTATTGTAGCGCTTAGCTTCGTAATCGCTGTTTAGCGACTTTAATGCTTCATCCAATAATTAATTGGTTAAAATCTTCAATATTTTTTGGAGGACTCTTGAATTCTATAAGCCATTCATGCGCTCCTTTCTCTTTTCCTTTCATGAAAATTGGGGCAGCGGTGTAGTCAACAATTTTAGCATTGGTGGTTTTACAAACTTTTTTAAGGGCTTCTTCAGCGTTTTCAATAATTAATTCTTCCCCAAAAACATTAATATGGTGCTTGGTTCTTCCCGAAACCTTTATTCTGTAAGGATTGGTTGACGTAAATCTCACTGTGTCTCCAATTTTATAGCGCCACAAACCGGCATTTGTAGTAATAATTACTGCATAATTAACGCCAATTTTCACATCACTTAAGGGAATTACTTTTTGTTCAACAGTGTCATAGCTATCCATTGGTATAAATTCATAGAATATGCCATAATCAAGCATTAATAATAATTCAGAAGAATTATTTTGGTCTTGAATGGCAAAAAAACCTTCTGAAGCATTGTAAATTTCATAGTATCTAAAATCCCTTTTAGGTAAAATTGCCTTATACTGGTCTGTGTAAGGTGTGAAACTTACTCCGCCATGAAAGTAAACTTCCAAATTTGGCCAAATATCAAATAGGTTTTGCTTGCCTGTTTTGTCTAAAACGTTGTTAAGTAGCACCAACATCCATGAAGGAACACCGGCAAGACTGGTCACATTTTCATTTATGGTTTCATCTACAATGGCCTGCATTTTGTGCTCCCAATCGCTCATTAATGATACGCGATTACTTGGCGTACTACTAAACTCGGCCCAAAATGGCATATTATCAATTAAAATAGCCGATAAATCGCCAAAAACGGTCCCGTTTTCGCGATACAATTCCTTACTTCCTCCAAGGCGTAAACTTTTTCCGGTAAACAATTGAGAATCTTCATTATTGTTGAGATACATACACAGTAAATCTTTGCTGGCTGCATAATGACAATCTTCCAAGGATTCTAAACTTACTGGAATAAATTTACTTTTAGCATTAGTGGTTCCGCTAGACTTTGCAAACCATTTGATAGGCTGTGGCCAGAAAATATTGTGTTCACCTCGTCTGGAACGTTCAATCACATCTTGATAATCTTCATAAGCTGAAATAGGAATACGATTGGCAAAAGTAGTATAGTCCTTTATCGACTCAAAATCATATTGCTTGCCAATTTCAGTGTCTTTTGCAATACTAATCAATTCGAGCAGCAATTCATTTTGAACTTCATTAGGGTATTTTAAAAACAATTCAATTTGATGGAACCGCTTTTTCAAAAACCACGAAGCTATAGAATTCACTAAAGGGATTGGCATATTTATAGTATCTTTAAGTGTTTAAAAATAAGACTTTTTTTGATGAACTACCAAGGCGTTTTAACAAAAATGGAAAGCGAATTTTTGCAGCCCATTCAGTACTATTTAGTGTTTGAACATGACTTTATAAACATGAATCAATTATTGGATAAGCCTATTACGCTCACTTTTGTTAAGTATCAATGTTTAAACTGTGGTTTGAACAAGCCTATTTTCAGACAAGGCTTTTGCAAAAGTTGTTTTTTTGATATTCCTCAAGCGGCAGATTGGATTATGCGCCCAGAATTAAGTACGGCACATTTGGATAAAGAAGATCGTGACCTCGAATATGAAAAAAAAGTACAGCTACAGCCGCATATTGTGTATTTGGCAAATTCAAGCAATGTAAAAGTTGGCGTTACGAGAAAAAGTCAGGTGCCAACCCGCTGGATTGATCAAGGCGCACATGAAGCCATCGAAATAGTAGAAGTGCCCAATAGGTATTTGGCTGGTATTACTGAAGTTGCTTTAAAAGATCATATAAGTGATAAAACCAATTGGCGTACCATGTTAAAAAATGATATTGTAGATGAAAACTTGGTCGAGTGGCGTGAACGCTTAAAATCGTTTATCCCAGACGAAGCAAAAGACTATTTTATTGAAAGCAATACCGAAACCAACATCGAATTTCCAGTAAATCAATACCCCGAAAAACCCAAAAGTCTTAACTTGGAAAAGCTGAATACCTATTCAGGAATTTTGAAAGGGATAAAGGGGCAATATCTCATTTTTGAAGATGATACCGTTTTTAATATAAGAGCTAATGAGGGCTTGGTTGTTGCAATTGAAATTACATAAAAAAAGGCATACCTAAAAAGTATGCCTTAATAGTATATGGTTTATTGACTAATTAAATTCTTTATCTCTTAAATCTTGGATATAAGATGCCTTTTGTATTTCGCGACGGCGTTTTACCGATTTTTTAGTAAAAAATTGATTCTCTCTAATGTTTTGCATGACTTTAATATTACGATGCTTGCGTTTGTAGCGCTTTAGAGCTCTTTCAATATTTTCACCTTCTTTTATTTCAATTTTAATCATGTATGGTTTTTAAGTATGATGGTTTGTAAAAAGGACTATCCTAAATACGTTTTTAATATTTTACTTTTTGAAGTTTGACGTAAACGTCTAATTCCTTTTTCTCTAATCTGTCTCACGCGTTCACGAGTTAAATCAAAGGTTTCGCTAATTTCAACCAAACTCATTGGTGCTCCATCGCCTATACCATAATACAGTTTTAGAACATCACATTCTCTAGGCGATAAAGTTTCCAGAGCCCGATTAATTTCAACGCTCAAGGATTCTTTCATCAAGTTTTTGTCAGGGTTTGGCGATTCACCAGATTTTACAACATCGTATAAACTAGAAGTTTCACCTTCCTTTAACGGTGCATCCATTGATAAATGGCGACCAGAATTTTTCATGGACTGCTTAACTTCGGTAAGCGTCATGTCTAGTTCTTTAGCAATTTCTTCAGCACTAGGTGGACGTTGATGTGCCTGTTCTAAAAACGAATAGGCTTTGTTTATTTTATTAATGGAACCAATTTTGTTCAAAGGTAATCTAACTATTCTAGATTGTTCAGCTAAAGCCTGTAAAATAGCTTGTCTAATCCACCAAACCGCGTATGAAATAAATTTGAAACCTCGTGTTTCATCAAAACGTTTGGCAGCTTTTACCAAGCCTGCGTTACCTTCATTTATTAAATCAGGTAGTGTTAAACCTTGGTTTTGGTATTGTTTTGCAACCGAAACTACAAATCGCAAGTTGGCTGTTGTTAGTTTGTCTAAAGCTACTTGATCTCCTTTTTTTATGCGTTGGGCTAATTCAACTTCTTCATCAGCCGTTATTAAGGGTAATTTACTTATGTCCTGTAAATATTTGTCAAGTGATTTAGATTCCCTGTTAGTAACTTGTTTCGTAATTTTTAATTGCCTCATATATTATAATGTGTTTGTTTATAGACAGTATAACCTTTTAAATGACAAAAGCAAGAAAACGGGCATTTCTTTCCAAAAACGAATAAAAAAACACCAAAATATGTTAAAAACTCTTAAAAAAGCGTCGTTTTATATGTTTTTTATGGAATCAGTTCTTTTGATTTATAGTGTCTTTTTTCTTTCGGTTTTTGATTAGTCCTCCCAAAATATCTTTAACACCTTCTTTAATTTGGGTTTTAGGAAGTGTTGCACTACTATCTGTCTTTACTGGATTGGTTGGTGTAGCCGTTGAATCTGTTGAAGTAGTGGTTTTCTTTGTTCCTGTCAATCCGCCAATAAGGTCTTTAATTTTGCCCTTGCCTTGATTTAGTAATTTTTGTTTTTCTATTTCTATTAATTGCTTGGTGAGGTTAGCAACCCCACTAGTTAAATCTGTTGACACTTGCGGACTTGTATATGACCCTGTAATTTTTGCAGTAATGGGAATGGAAATTTTGTTGACTTCATTATCATTAATTTTTCCAATTAATCGGTTCACATCACTTCCTAAATATTTTGCTGGAACATTAAATACTGCATTATAGGCCAAAGATTTATCAAAACCATGTGACCCTGAAACTTCTATAGCAATGTCTTTATATTGCAATTGAAATGGTTTTACAGTTACCTTCCCATCTGAAAACTCCAAATGGGTTTTTAAATCTTTAAGGTCTAGTTTTTTGAAATCTATAAAGTTAAGTGCATCACCCAAACTATTAAGGAGTTTTGTTTGATCTGTATTGACAGAAGCTGTTAAAATTTGCGCAATGGCGTTACCATTGATGGAGTTGAGGTTAGGAGTGAATTCTTCATTCAGGGTTCCAGATAGATTAATTGTTGTGTTGAGTTTTCCCTGAACTATTTTAGCAATGGGCGCTAAACTTTTAAGCAAATCCAGCTTGTCAAATGATTGTCCAATATCAAAACCGTCAGCACCAATGCTTAAATCGAAAACAGGTGTATCTGTTTTTGTTGAAACATTTCCAGTTAAGGCCAAAATACCATTAAATAATGTTGAGCTTAGCCCTTTTAGCGAGGCTTGTTGGTCTTTGATTGCAAGTGTTCCTTTTACATCCTTCAAATTCAAATTGTCATAAACTACTGTTTTAGCATTAGCATCAATAGTACAATCTAAAAACTGTGGTATTTTGAAGGCTTCTTTTTTCGTGGTTGTTGTGGTTTCGGTTTCGCCTTCGCTTGTCATGAAATCATTCAGCACAAATGTATTGGAGTTGACACTAAAATTCCCTTGTAGATCATTTTTACCCATTAAAAACCCAATGAGATTTCTGATGGTTCCTTTAGCATTTAGGTCACTCTGTCCAGTTTTAGCTTCAAATGTATTGAGACTTACACTACCAGGGTTGAAGGTGATATCTGCTCTGGAAATTTCAATAGGATGTGCCATTTCTTTTGAAGAATAATTAAAACCTGTGATGCTTGCCGAGCCGTTATTCTTTATACGTTCGTAGGCATTGGTTTCAATAGCGTTCATATCGAAAGCGGTATTGAGTCTTGCCTTTAATATACCTGTTAATGGTGTGTCTAGTTTTATGGGATAGGCTTTTGAAATGTTGGCGAGGTTTAAGGTGCCATCAATATTCGCATTCACCAACATATTTTGGGTTAGTTGTTTCAGTGTTGCTGAAGATTTAAATACATCATTATCAATCTTAAAATTCAGGGTGTTAATGTCAATAAACGTATCGTCGGCATTTCCTGTTGTGTTTTTAATAGAGGTGTTAATTGAAATATTTTCTACTCGTTTAGGCAAATCAGGATAT
This sequence comes from Flavobacteriaceae bacterium MAR_2010_72, assembly GCA_003550275.1. Classification (GTDB taxonomy): domain Bacteria; phylum Bacteroidota; class Bacteroidia; order Flavobacteriales; family Flavobacteriaceae; genus Geojedonia. The sequence goes on along the minus strand of QXCW01000002.1, from coordinate 3,010,303 downwards.
TTAAACGAAGCATTATCTGAAACAATACTAATATCCATAGTTGGAATGGTAGTTTCGGAGATTAATCCTTTTAGTTTTCCTTTAACCTTAAAATCTCCAGTGGTTTCAACATTTTCTATGTTTTTGGAATAGCTTTCAGGAATTACAGCCAGAAAATCCTTGAATGAGGATTCAGGATTTTCAAAGGTGATATCAATTTCTTGACCATCTTCCAACTGCTTCACATAGCCTTTAAACTCAATTGGGAGTTGATTGATAAACCCTTTATTTTCTTTAAAGGTATAAGTGCTGTTTTCCAAATCAATACCGATCAATGCTTCAAGTTTTATTTTGTTGTTGCTTAAATAATTGGTGTTCTCAACATTCATGCTCACATTGGCTTCGCTATAAGTGTCCAATTCGGATTGGTCTGCCGAAAAATTACCCTTACCTTGATGATTGAGTTCGGTAATAAAGACTGAAACATTGGCAGCTTCATCAATATAACTCAAAGCACTATTTTGAATACGATAATCTTCAATATCTAATGAAAAAGTAGAATCATTTGAGGATGAAGTTTCTTTTGCTTTCACAATATCATAATTGGTATTGCCTTGAGCATCTGTTTTAAGAGTCAACAAGGTTTCATCTATAGCTATGGAATTTATAATAATAGCCTCTTCATCTGCATTTTTGAACAATTCCTTAACCGACATGGTAAATGCAATGGATTTTGAAGTTGCTAAAGTCTCACCTTCAAATGGCTTAAAATTGGTGATGACCAAATCGTGAACACTTACATTTGCCTGTGGAAAGCTTCTTAATAAACTTAAATTGACATCGCTAAACTCAACTTGAGCATTCAAATTTTGATTAATGTATCGCTTAACCATGTCTTTGATCTGTGATTGAAACGCAAAAGGAATGGCTAAAAGAAGTACGAAAATAATAAGTAAAGTGATTCCAATAATTTTTAATGCTTTCTTCATAGGGGGATGGTATGGTTTAAAGTATATACGTATAAAATAAGGGATTAGTTGGATCAACGCAAAAAGTTTAGTAAAACTTTAGTGTTTAAATTAAAGCTATTTCTTCATTGATTTTGAGTTTGAATCGTCTTCTGAATAAATACACACCTAAATATAAAAAAGGAGTATCAACCATGGCAATGAATACCTTAAACAAAAATCCGGCGGCTAAAAGACCGCTGAATTTTTCCCAAGCAATGATTTCAAACGAACACAATAGCAGTAAAATTGTAAAGGTGTCTACAAATTGCGATAAAAACGTAGAACAATTATTTCTTAACCACAAGTGCTTGCCTTTAGTGAGGCGCTTCCAAAAATGATAAATCTGTATATCAATAAACTGCGCAAATAAATAAGCCATCATACTTGCGGTTACCGCTATTGCAGTACTTCCAAATACAGTTTTGAACATGGTGTCTCCAACTGGTGACCATGACGTAGCAGGTACGGCGTTGGACACCAATACGATGCCAAGTGAAAATAGTGAAGCAAAAATACCTGTTACAACAACCTGATTAGCGCGTTTTTTACCATAAATTTCGCTAATAAGGTCGGTAATTAAGAAGGTTATGGGGTAGGGTAAAATACCCACCGAAATCTCAAAAAGTTTACTGCCAAAAAGTTCAACATCTAAAGGATACCAATAAAAAAACTTTTGAAAAATTAAGTTAGAGACAACCAATGAAGTTATAAATAGAGCAGCCAAAAGTAAATAGATGCGATGTGCAGCGAGTTTGTCTTTTATGGTCATTTAGTTGTTTGTGCGTGTTAGGTGTTACAAAAATAAGCTCTCTATTTTTTCTTGATTTAGGCGTGTTAAAAGTCCAAATTGTGAATAAATACGTCTTGTAAATATAAAGTATTAAATTTTCTTTTCCTTAATTTGTTTCCTCATATGAAAGAAATCCATAAAGTATATCTCGCTCTGGGGAGTAATGTTGGCGATCGCCTAAAGCATCTTCAAGATGCCGTGAATTTAATTTTTGAGCGCATAGGCAAGATTATTATCATATCTAATGTTTATAACACGCCAGCTTATGGATTTGAAGGGGATGATTTTTTAAACACTTGTGTTTTTTTAGAAACCGACCTGCTTCCTAAGCCGCTCATGAAAGCTTTAAAGGCTATCGAAAAAGATATGGGACGGAAACGGACCAAACAAAAAGGGTATCACCCAAGAATCATCGATTTAGATATTTTGTTTTTTGATGATTCGGTTGAAGATTCAAAACACTTGCAAATTCCGCACATAGCATTACATCAACGTAAGTTTGTGTTGCAACCCTTGTTTGATATTGCTCCCAATTTAGAGCATCCAGTCTTAAAGCAGACAATTACACAGCTACTTTCGTCTTGTGAGGATCAAAGTGAGGTACAGCCTATTAAAATTTGGTTGAAAAATCCAAGCAAACAATTTCAGTTTTCAGACTATAATTATATTGCTATTGAAGGCAATATTGGAGCAGGAAAAACGAGTCTGGCGCATAAAATTGCCAATGACTTCAATGCAAAATTAGTATTAGAGCGTTTTGCAGATAATGCCTTTTTGCCAAAATTTTATAAAGAGCCACAACGCTATGCCTTTACATTAGAAATGTCATTTTTAGCCGATAGATACCAGCAAATTAGTGATGATCTTTCGCAGTTAGACCTGTTTAAGGATTTCATTGTAAGTGATTATGACATTTATAAATCGCTGATATTTTCTAAAATCACCTTGCCTGAAGATGAGTTTAAATTATATCGAAAGCTTTTCTATTTGATGTATAAAGATATCTCCAAGCCTGAATTATATGTATATCTTTATCAAAACACGAAACGCCTACAGGAGAATATCAAAAAGCGTGGACGCGACTATGAACAAAACATCCAAGACGATTATCTCGAAAAAATCAATGCAGGCTATTTAGAATTTTTAAAAAATCAATCAGAACTTAAAGTAAAGATTATAGATATTTCTGACAGGGATTTTGTTGAAAATCGGGAGGATTACCTTTGGATATTGAGTGAAATCAGTAATGATTAGTTAGGTTTTTCGTTTTAACTTTGAAAACACATCCCAAACAACAACACCTACACTTACTGAAATGTTGAGCGAGTGTTTCGTGCCAAATTGTGGGATTTCCAAAACCAGATCGCTTTCATTAACCACATTTTGTTTAACACCCTTTACTTCGTTCCCAAAAACTAAACCATAAGTTGTTGTTTGTTTTGGTGTAAAGTCGTTAAGCATAATGGCATTTTCGGCTTGTTCAATCGCTATAATTTTGACTCCAGTAGCTTTTAAACGCGTAATTAATTCAGTTGTATGCTCTACATATTCCCAGTCTACGGTTTCGGTACTACCTAAAGCCGTTTTATGAATATCTTTATGTGGCGGAGTAGCTGTAATACCGCAGAGATAAATTTTTTCAACCAAAAAAGCATCACAGGTTCTAAACACAGAGCCAATATTATTGAGACTTCGTATATTATCTAAAATGACAATAATTGGCGTTTTTTTAGAGGCTTTAAAATCTTCTACACTTAATCGGTCTAATTCACTGTTCTTTAATTTCCGCATGTTAAAATCTCTTGAGAATTGTAGATAACTTATGAGATTAAGGTTTTATGAAACCCCAAAATATAAGTACATTAGCATTCTTACAATTAAGGCAAAAATAAGATTTAAAAACTACTCTACCATTGGCAAAGAAAGCAAAAAAAGAAACACCGTTAATGAAGCAGTACAATGCCATAAAGGCAAAGTATCCTGATGCCTTGTTGTTGTTTAGAGTAGGTGATTTTTATGAAACTTTTGGAAAGGATGCCGTTAAGGCCGCCAAAATTCTGGATATCATTTTAACCAAACGTGGAGCAGGAAGTGAAACAGAAACGGAGCTTGCAGGTTTCCCACACCATTCGCTAAACACCTATTTGCCAAAGTTGGTGAAGGCTGGATGTCGTGTGGCCATTTGTGATCAATTGGAAGACCCTAAACTAACAAAAACCATTGTAAAACGTGGTGTAACAGAATTGGTGACTCCTGGCGTTGCTTTTAATGATGATATTCTTCAATCTAAAACCAACAATTTTTTAGCTGCAATTTGTTTTGGCCGAGAATTAATTGGGGTGTCATTTTTGGACATTTCAACAGGTGAATTCTTAATGTCGCAAGGTAATGCCGAATATATCGATAAGTTACTTCAAAATTTTAGACCTAGTGAAGTTTTGGTTTCTAAACCCAAAAAACAGGGTTACAAAGAAACTTTTGGGAATGATTTCCATGCGTTTTTTATGGAAGATTGGGTGTTTCAGGATGATTATGCTAATGAAACGCTGTTAAAACACTTTCAAACCAAATCGCTAAAAGGTTTTGGGATTGACGATCTCTACGAAGGGATTGTAGCCGCTGGCGCTATTTTACACTACTTGGGAGAAACCCAACATCATAAATTGGAGCATATAACATCCATACAGCGCATCGCAAAAAACGACCATGTTTGGATGGATCGCTTTACCATAAAAAACCTTGAACTGTATCAGTCAACCAATCAAAATGCGGTTACCCTAATCGATGTTATTGATAAAACCGTTTCTCCCATGGGCGGGAGGTTGCTTAAACGTTGGATGGCTTTACCATTGGTGAATATGGATCGAATTCGTCAAAGACATGAAGTGGTTCAATATTTACTCGATGATGAAATTATTCTGAAAAAAATCCAGAATCATCTCAAGCAAATGGGCGATATGGAGCGGCTTATTTCAAAAGTAGCAACAGGGAAAATTAGTCCAAGGGAAATGGTTCAGTTAAAAAATGCTTTAGAGGCTATAGTTCCGGTAAAAGCATTAACACTTCATAGCACTAATAAGGCTTTAAATGCAATTGGTGAGGCATTGGATTTGTGCGAAACCTTACGTTCACGTATTAAGGAGACCTTAAACGAGGAGGCTCCTGTTAATATTTTAAAAGGAAATACAATTAGTTCTGATTTTTCTGAAGAATTGAAAGAGTTACGAAATCTGTCATCTTCAGGGAAAGCCTATTTAGATAATATGCTGGAACGTGAAAGTGAACGAACGGGGATAAGCTCTCTTAAAATAGCATCCAACAACGTATTTGGTTATTATATTGAAGTTAGAAACACCCATAAAGACAAAGTGCCTCAAGACTGGATTAGAAAACAAACATTGGTCAATGCAGAGCGCTATATTACCGAAGAACTCAAAGAATACGAATCTAAAATTCTTGGTGCCGAAGAACGTATATTAGCCATAGAGCAACAATTATTTGCGGAGTTGGTAAGTTGGATGGGACTATTTATACAGCCCGTACAAAAAAATTCAGCATTGATTGCCCAGTTAGATTGCCTTGCTGGCTTTGCCCAATTGGCATCAGAGAGTAATTATACGCGTCCAGAAATTAATGATAGTTTCAGTTTAGATATAAAAAATGGAAGGCATCCGGTTATTGAAAAACAATTGCCCTTGGGTGAACCTTACATTGCTAACGATGTTTTTTTAGATAGAGGAGCTCAACAAATCATCATGATTACTGGGCCAAATATGTCTGGTAAATCAGCCATATTGAGGCAAACCGCCTTGATTGTGCTATTATCACAAATGGGAAGTTTTGTCCCAGCCGAATCTGCAAATATTGGACTTGTCGACAAGATTTTTACTAGAGTAGGGGCTAGTGATAATATTTCAATGGGAGAGTCAACTTTTATGGTCGAAATGAATGAAACAGCATCCATTCTTAACAACATTTCAGAACGTAGTCTCGTTTTGCTCGATGAGATTGGTCGTGGTACAAGTACCTATGATGGCATTTCCATAGCCTGGGCCATTAGTGAGTATCTGCATGAGCACCCAAGTAAAGCGAAAACCCTGTTTGCAACCCATTATCATGAGTTAAATGAAATGACAGAAACGTTTGATAGGATAAAAAACTTTAATGTGTCCGTAAAAGAATTAAAGGATAATGTATTGTTTTTAAGAAAATTGGTTGAAGGCGGAAGTGAGCACAGTTTTGGAATTCATGTGGCAAAAATGGCTGGCATGCCACAACAAGTGATTCATAGAGCTAATAAAATTTTAAAGCAACTAGAAAAGTCACATTCTAGTGAAGAGTTAACCAATAAGGTGAAAACCTTAAACAATGAGATGCAATTAAGCTTTTTTAATCTTGATGATCCACTTTTGGAGCAGATAAAAGAAGAAATAGTGAATATTGATATAGACACGCTAACCCCAGTTGAAGCCCTCATGAAACTGAATGAGATTAAGCGGATGTTGTTGAAAAAGAAACAAGCCTAAAAAAACTCATACTTTTTTATTAAAAAGCCTTTGGTTTTATAAGAAATGTATTAAATTTGCCCTCGCAATTACAATAAACGTTCATTTAAATAATTGCTATAACGCGAAAGTAGCTCAGGGGTAGAGCATCACCTTGCCAAGGTGAGGGTCGCGGGTTCAAATCCCGTCTTTCGCTCTATACCAAAATATACCAAGAACTACAGCGGTAGTTCATCATGCTCAAGTGGTGGAATTGGTAGACACGCCGGACTTAAAATCCTGTGACCATTAGGTCGTGCGGGTTCAAGTCCCGCCTTGAGTACATCCTGGGACAAATCATTAATTAATGGTTTGTCCCTTTTTTTATTCCCTGTGAATTCCTCATGAACACCATCAATTTATTTTGAATGATCAAACTAATTAATGTCTTTACTAGAAGAATCTCTGATTTTAATTAGTCAACTGCAATTTCAAAAAACTCACTTTGATTCCCCATCCTATCAACGGCAGTTAGGCCAACTTTTAATAATGCCGGTCTATCATTTTCAGCTTTTAAGAGCAAAATAAAAGAGTTGTCTTTTTTATCTAAAATTATATATTCCCAAGCTTTGTCTGTGTACTGATAATATAAAACCCATCTAAAAACATCAAATTCTTCGGAATGCTCCCAAGATATGAACAGCTTGTCTTGCTCTTTTCTTAACTGAATTACAGGTTTAATAGGGGGTGTATTATCTAACCAAGGAGATGAGGGAACTAGTGCTTGGTTTTTATAAGGGCCAGCTAGTAAAGCCTTTGGTAAAGTGTCGTTTTTAATTAATGGTGCAATACTCCAATGGATTGTTCCTTTACTATATGGAAGCATCCCTCTAGTGATCATAATTTGATTTAATGTTTCGTCAGCACTATTCTCATTCGCTCCGACATAGGTGCTTATGCCTGGCCATAAATGTCGTTGCTTTGTGTTTTGACCTTGCCACCACCCTAAGAGCACAGGGAAACTCTGGTCTATTCTATTGATTTTCCAATACAATTGTGGAGCAAAATAATCTATCCAACCTTCAATTAGCCAGAGTTTGGCATCAGCGTATAAGAGTTCATATTGGTCATAGCCTTTAATAGATTCAGGATGCCCCGGCCTCCAAATACCAAAGGGGCTTATGCCAAATTTCACATAAGGCTTCACCGCCTTTATTTGAGTATAAACATTTTTTACAAAGGTATTTACACTTTGCCGTCTCCAATCAGCTTTAGATAATTTGCCTCCTGTGTTTGTATACCTCTCCCAAGATTTATTATCTGGAAAATCTTTACCATTATTATAGGAGTCGTAGGGATAAAAATAATCATCAAAATGTATCCCATCGATGTCATATCTATTCACTAGGTCTAACACAACTGCTAAAGATCGATCTTGAGTCCCTTTTAGTGACGGATCCATCCAGTACATGCCATTTTCTAATTTAACCACCAGTTCGGGGTTTGTTTTTATAACGGATAGATCACTTATTTCTCCTCCCGTAGTGTGATGCGCTCTATAAGGATTGAGCCATGCATGTAATTCCAATCCTCTTTCATGGGCGGCTTTTATCCAAAAAATCAAAGGATCATAAAAGGGCTCGGGAGCTTGACCCTGTTTACCGGTTAGATAAAATGACCATGGTTCTATCTGACTTGCATACATTGCATCGGCTTGTGGTCGCACTTGAAAGACCACTGCGTTAAAATTATTTTCCTTTAAGCAATCTAAAAGTATTAAAGCTTCCTTTTGTTGTTCATTTACAGATAAACTAGGTTTACTTGGCCAATTAATATTAGCCACTGTGGCTACCCAAGCAGCTCTAAACTCTTCTATATTATAGGGGGTTTTTGGATGCCATGGAATGATTTCTTTTTCAAATACTGTAATTGACTCTTGGCTTTTGTCAGATAGTGTTTGAGAGGACGAACACCCTGTAATGACAATAAACAATGAAACTGTCGCTAAAAACTTTATATTAGACTTAACCATTAGATATTTTTTTAAGCTTTTTAATTCTTTTTGAATCAGCAAATCTTGCTATTTTTATAGGATGTGAAGCTTTGACCATTATCATGATTAATTTGTTAATACTCCCACCTTACAAAAGCTTCCATAGCGGCATAATGAGATAAGCCTAATTGGTCGTATAAATCTGCGGTTTCTTCATTTCTGTCTTCTGCGCGTTGCCAAAACTCTCTACTATCTGATCCTTGAAATACCACACCATCTTTTTGAGATTGATGCTTAAATATGCCTTTTCGTTTTTCTAATACTTGGTCGGGTCCCATTGGTACTGCCATATCAATTTCGTCAACACCCCATTCTTGCCATGCGCCTCTGTATAGCCAAACCCAACAGTCATTCATATACTTATTAGGTTTTAATGTTTTTACGGCCTCAAAAATGGCATCTAAACATACTTTATGAGTTCCATGGGGATCGGCAAGATCACCCGCTGCATATATTTGATGAGGTTTAATTTTTTCTATCAAACTCATCGTTTTCTGGATGTCTTCTTGCGATAGAGGTTTTTTTTCAATGCTACCCGTTTCATAAAATGGTAATTCCATAAAATGAATTTGGTTATCTGGGATGCCAATAAAATGACAAGTAGCGCGAGCTTCCCCTTTTCTAATTAATCCTTTTATATACCTTACTTCCTTAATGTCGATTTCACTAGATTTTTTATTTTTAAGAAAAGCTAATGCTTTTTTATAAATTCTATCTGCTTCTTCGCTTTTTATCCCGAATTTGGCATTATAATCACACACAAAACTTGCAAAACGTAATGCTTCATCATCGGCTACTGCAATATTTCCAGATGTTTGATAGCCTACATGTACTTCGTGCCCTTGTTCTTGTAATCGTTTAAATGTGCCTCCCATACTTATTATATCATCATCGGGGTGGGGGCTAAAAATAAGCACGCGTTTTTTAGTGGGCTCTGCGCGTTCTGGTCGTTTACTGTCGTCGGCATTAGGTTTTCCCCCTGGCCATCCTGTAATGGTGTTTTGTAGTTTGTTAAATATTTTAATATTTATATCATATGCCGGTCCTGAGTCTGCCAACAGGTCACTCATTCCATTTTCAATATAATCAGCATCGGTCAGCATTAAAATGGGTTTCTTCAAATGTAATGCAAGACCTAAAACAGCTTTTCTAATTAATTTATCTGTCCAATCAATTTTTTCTACCAACCAAGGTGAATTTATACGCGTTAGTTTTGAGGCCGCAGCCTGATCCAATACAAAGATGGCGTTGTTATGTTCTTGTAAAAACGATGCTGGCACCTGATTAATGACAGGGCCTTCAACAGATGCCCTTATAATATTTGATTTACTTTCTCCCCAGGCCATAAGAATAACCCTTTTAGCTTCCATGATTTTTTTAACACCTAAGGTAATGGCGGTTCTTGGCGTATTATTCAGTCCCGAAAAATCATTACTTGCAGCAACTCTTGTAATATGATCTAAAGCCACTAAACGCGTTTTAGAATTTTGCAAAGATCCTGATTCGTTAAATCCGATATGTCCATTCCCACCAATGCCTAAAATCTGTAGATCGATGCCTCCTAAAGATTCTATCTTTGCTTCGTACTGATCACAATAATCTGCAATACGTTCTTTAGACAATAAGCCATCTGGGACATGACAATTTTCGGGTAAAATATCCACATGATTGAACAGCAGTTCTTTCATAAATCGTACATAGCTGTTTATAGAGTCTGGCTCCATAGGATAATATTCATCTAAATTGAACGAAATCACATTTTTAAAACTAAGCCCTTCTTCTTTATGCAAACGAACCAATTCGGCGTAGAGCCCCTTTGGGGAGCTGCCTGTTGCCAATCCCAAAATGCAGGGCTGCTTTTGAGATTGCTTTACCCTTATAAGGTCTGATATTTCTTTCGCGACAGCTTTAGAGGCGGTGACCGAATTCTCATAAACTATGGTTCCGATGTTCTCAAACCTTTTTTCGAAACCTGTTGATTTGTCAATTGTGCTCTTTAACATTTTGTTTCTTTTTTAAATATATATTTTGATTTCTTTTTAATAAATTTTACAATAGTGCTTCTCTTAAAACACTTACTGGGTGCTTTGAATTTTTACGAGTCCCATCCATTATTTGATGTCTGCAACTAGTACCTGAGGCAACAATTATGGTGTCTTTATCAATATTTCTGATTTTTGGGAATAATGTGTCTTCTCCTATTTTCATACTTATCTCGAAATGCTCTTTTTCGTAACCAAATGATCCTGCCATACCACAGCAGCCCGAATTAATAATTGTTACCTTATATTTTTCAGGAATAGACAGCATTTTAAATGTTGGTTCCATAGTGCTTAAAGCCTTTTGATGACAATGCCCATGAATTTTTAAAACCTGCGGCTCTCTAGTAAATTGGTCTGATGAAATATTGTTGCTTTTAAATTCTCTAAACAAAAACTCTTCAATTGTGAAGGTGTTTTTTGCAATATTTTTTGCAGAATCCTGATCGGTTGCTAGTCTTAAATACTCATCCCTAAACGTCAGAATTGCAGAAGGTTCTATTCCAACCAATGGTCTATCTTCGCTTATATGGTTTTTAAAAAAGTTGACGTTAAAATCTGTGATTGTTTTGGCCATGTTTAACAGCCCTTTAGAAATGGCACTTCTTCCGCTTTCTTCATGCTTAGTGATATTAACTTTGTAGCCCAATTTTGTTAAAAGCTCTATGGTATCTATGCCAATACCAACATCATAATAATTTACAAATTCATCTATAAAGAGATACAATTCACCTTTGGTATTTTGAACTTCAGCTAATCTCTTTTCATTTTTCTTGTACCAACTTTGGAAAGTTGTATGAGATAATTTTGGAATACTTCTTTTTGTTGATACACCTAATACTCTCTTTGTACTATTCGCATTTAATATATAATTGGTAAGACTTGGGGCATGACTTCCTAGTTTGTTTAATTTGGCCGAATTTGCAAATAGTTTTGCTCTAATAGGGACACCATTCGCTTTATAATATTGGTGTAAAAACTCCGCCTTTAATGATGCAACATCAACGTTACTCGGGCATTCACTAGCACAGGCTTTACAGCTTATACATAAATCGAATACCTTATGTAGTTCTTTATGATTGAATTTATTTTTCTTTTCAGAATTGGTTAAAAACTCTCTAAGTGCATTTGCTCGAGCACGAGTGGTGTCTTTTTCGTTTTTTGTTGCTCTATAACTAGGGCACATCGTACCTCCTGCTTCGGGAAGCTTCCTACAATCACCTGAACCATTGCATTTTTCAGCAGCTCTTAAGATCCCTAGGCTATCCGAAAAATCTTGAATGGTTTCAATGGCTGGTTCGGCTCTATCAGCTTGATATCGAAGGTTTTTGTCCATGGGAAAGGGATCGATGATTTTGCCTCTATTAAAAATATTGTTTGGGTCAAACGACTGCTTTATTCTTTTTAGGAGCGCATAATTTTTCTCCCCAATCATTTTTGGAATAAATTCGGCTCTTACAATGCCATCTCCATGTTCACCACTAAAGGATCCGCCATATTTTTTCACAAGCTCTGCGGTTTTATTGGTTATTTCCCTAAATAGGACAAGGTCTTCTTTCTTTTTTAAATTAAGAATAGGGCGTAAGTGCAATTCACCGGCACCAGCATGGGCATAATAAACTGCTTCTTGACCAAAATCTTTCATCATTTGAGAAAACTCTGAAATGTAATTTGGCAAATCATGTAGTTCAACGGCCGTATCTTCTATGCAGGCCACTGCTTTATCATCACCTACAATATTTCCTAATAAACCTAAGCCTGCTTTTCGAAGTTCTAAAGCTTGATGAATTTCATGACCAGAAAGTTTAGGATACGCATATCCTAATTTATTTTTTTCTAAATCTGAAATTAATGCATTAGCCAACCTGTTAGACTCGTCATCGTCATTTGTGCAGATTTCAAACATTAAGATGGCTTTTGGATCACCTTCTACAAAAAACCTGTTTTTAATCTGCTCTCGATTATTTTTAGTGCAATCTAAAATGGTTTTATCCATCAATTCGCAAGTATAAAGATCGTGCTTCATGGCAATAACTACAGCCTCCATACTTTCTTGAATACTAGTAAAATGCCCAGCAACAATTATGTTTTTTGCAGGTGGCAAATCATCTAATTGTAGCTTGATTTCTGTTGTGAATGCAAGGGTTCCTTCGCTACCTGTTAATAATTTTGACAGGTTTATGATCGAATCCTTACCTCCGAATAATTTAGATTTCAATAATTCATCAACCGCGTAACCGTTATTTCTTCTGTGAATTGAACTTTTAGGGTATTCGCGTATAATTTCTGACTGATTTTCAATATTGGTAAGTTCGTTGAATAGGCTCTTGTAAATAGCGCTCTCTAAAGTATTGCTATCCATTTTTGAGAAGAAATCCTCGCTTTTTAGAGCGTTAAAAACAACTTCTGAAGCATCACTTAGTATCGTTTTAATTTCAATAACTTTATCTCTGGTGACGCCATATTTAATGGAGGTCGTGCCTGAGGAATTATTCCCCACCATACCGCCAATCATACACCTATTACTTGTTGAGGTATTGGGGCCAAAAAAGAGACCATAGGGTGCTAGAAAATTGTTCAACTCATCTCTAATAACTCCAGGTTGGACGGTGACTGTTTTATTTTTTTCGTCAAAGTCAATAATATTTGTGAAATATTTTGATATATCAACCACAAGGCCATCGCCAACGCATTGTCCAGCCAATGAGGTGCCCGCAGCCCTAGGTATAAGAGAAATGTTCTTTGTTGAAGCAAAAGTTATTAATTTCTTCAGGTCTTGGGTGTTTTTTGGATAAGCGACACCCAAAGGCAATTTTCTATAAACAGAGGCATCAGTAGCATAAATGGTTTTATGAAGCAAATCGCAAAACAGATCGCCTTCTAAAACAGCCGATAATTCATTTAAAACACGTGCTAAACTGATTTTCATAGGTTTTACTTATATAATAAATACTTTTCTCTGACTTTACTAAATGAATCTAATCCTGATTGCCAAGATTTTTTGATATCTTGAGCCGATAAGCCATTTTCTATTTGTTTTTGTAAGTTTTTTGTTCCTGCTAATCTCGCGAATGATTTGTTAAAAAACTGTTCTTTATTAGGCGACAATTTGTAAGCCTCTAATAGCCAATTCAGATTAATTTCGCTTAATTTTTCGGTCTTTGTTAAGTCCCTTCCAAAGCATAATTGGCCTTGGTGTTTGGGAGTTTTTGCTCCAAAATTTGGTTGAGGTGTAAAGCTAAAATCAAAAGATTGTTCAGGTAAAAAAGGTGCTCCAAAAATTTGAAATTGTGTTTCTGTACCACGCCCACAACTTACATCCGTTCCTTCGAAAAAACACAAACTTGCGTACAAATTAATGGAGGTGGCATTTGGAAGATTTGGTGAGGGTTTGATAGGTAAATCATATTCAGAATTATGTGTGTAATTTTTTAAGGGCACGACTGTTAAATCGCATTGAATGCCATTTTTTAACCATTTTTCACCATTAATCATTTTTGCATACTCGCCAATGGTCATGCCATATACAATAGGGACTGGGTGCAACCCTACAAAGCTTTTAACGTCTTCTTCTAACATAGGGCCATCGATATAGTGACCGTTCGGATTGGGTCTATCAAAAACTATTACGGGAATATTTAATTCGGCACAAGCTTCCATTACATAGTGAAGTGTTGAAAGATAGGTGTAGAAACGTACACCAACATCTTGAATATCAAATATCATCACATCTATATTTTCTAGATTTTTCTTTGAAGGCTTTCGGTTTTCCCCATATAAGGATATAGTAGGAAGACCGGTATCTGGATCTACACCATCGGTTATGTGTTCACCTGCGTCTGCCACGCCACGAAAGCCGTGTTCTGGGGCAAATGCCTTGGTGACATTAATATTTAACCGAAGCAGAGAGTCGACCAAGTGAACGTAATCACCTTCGGCATTTCCTTTAAAAATCACAGATGTTTGATTTGCCGCAATCCCAACGTTCTTTCCTTTTAAATTAGATAAATACAGGTTGGTTTGGTTAGCTCCAACAATAATTAGACTGTCTTTCTTAACTTCTTTTGTAACCTCTGTATTAGAGCTTATATTTTTTTTCGAATTAGAATTGCATGAGAGCCATACAAAACCAAGTAATATAATTGTGTATTTCATAATGATTAGTTTAGTTTAGTTTATAATTTTTTTGTGACCTTGTAAGGTATTATTTTAAAATTTAGTTAGATTTTATAATTTTAAAGGTTGCTTGTTTGCCTAGATCATCTTGAATTCTTAAAAAATAAATGCCATCACTTAAATGACTAATATTAATAGCTTCAGATTCAGGATGCTCTTTTATAATTGATTTTCCTAACACATTAAGGATTTCAATCTTACTAAATTTTAAACCGTTTGTGTTAGATATATTGATTAAATTTTTCGCAGGGTTTGGATATGCTCGAATATTGTCTTTAATGTTGGAGTCATCTACAGAGGCCGTCGCACCAAATTTTGTATTAATTAAATCCCAAAGTTCAGGACGCGTACCGTCATAATTTAAGGCCCACATACCAACACCTCCTAAATTATTTGCTATTGCCAAATCGAATTTTTTAGAGGTACTTAATTCATTATCTGCCCAAACTTGATTCCAATTTGCACCATCATGCCAGGTATACCAAGGAGATTCAAAATCTGAATTCCAAATAAAACCCCCATGGCTATCGGCTTCGGTTGTTGTGTTTCGATACCTTGTAGAACTCACATGTGATATAGTTGCCGACTCTGAGGCATTTGTTGAGGTTTTCCAATGTTGCCCGTAATAAGGTACGGCTAAAATTAATTTTTCAGGGGTATTGGCTGTTGGTGTGGCATAAGTTCCAGTTTCAATGGTTCGTTGAATAAATCTTTTCCAAGAAGTATGGTGAGTTAAAGGCGCGACTGGGCCAGAATTGGCACTGCTAGCAAACGTATAGTCATAAGCCATCACAATAAGATAGTCAACACTATTTACCAAATCATCCATAATCCATCCGCCCCAATTTACTGCAGGACCATCAACCGAAACTTCTTTACCTGGAAGTTCTGTGTGAATGTAATTGGTGAGATTAGCCATAAATGTATTGAATTCTGCCCCTCTGTGTGCAGAAACCATTCCTTCAAAATCTATATTGACACCATCTAGATTATAAGTTTGTATGATGCTTTTTATATTGGCAAAAAACGTTGCTTGTTTAGAGGCGTTTGTAATCATCTCCCAAGCAACGGCGTCTGCGCCATCAGAACCGCCAAAATTAACTACCGTCATGACCACTTTTACACCTTGTGCATGGGCTGCATTAATCTCTGTGGTCCATGGCCAACCCGCAGGGGTACTTATAGAGGCGTCCAACTGTACTAAAAAGTCAAAACATGCCAAGTGCGATAATAAGTCGTACCTAATGTTGGCATGAGCTCCAGAACTTTGTTCCCAATAGGGTAAAAACCCAAAAACCATTTTGTTTAAGGTATTTGTTTTACTCTTTTGTAGGCTAATAATACCTTTCTCTTTAGCAGAAGATTTTTTATGAAATTCAGTTAGATTACCAAACTCTTCCTTTTGCATTTGATGAGCTCCTTTAAGAATTGGTTCTTGGGTTAACAAAGCTTGCGTTTGAAAAAGTACAAAAATAAGATAGAACTGTAGTAGATGTTTTTTCATTTATAATACTTATTGGTTAAACTTATTGATACATTTCTAATAGATACTAATTTTTAATTTCAAGGCCATAGTTTTGCTGGAAGTCATCATTTATTGAGGCAGGCAACTTACCGTACGCATTTATATTTCCCAACATCATCTGGGCTGAAATCGATTGAGCCAATTCTGAATTTTCATAAGAAATAATAATACCTTCAATGTTTTTAAGTGTAAGCTCTTTCAAACTATATTGACTCGCAAATACATTTAAAATCACCTCATTATTTTTAGAAATTGTTTCAATTAGAATTTTATCTTCATTTGAAATGGGTTTAGTTTCTCGATATTTTAAGCGATGATAGCCAATGATCACTTTGTCATAGTTCTTAAGTTCTTTTACTATTTTTTTATGAGAATCTGCGGTAATTTCGTCGATAGTGAGATCTGATTTAAGTACCGCTAAAAAGGCTTCTGAATGGCCATCTCCCAATTTTAGGAATGCTATTTTTTCTTGAGTAGATGCATAGATTGGTAAACTAAGAGCTTCATTCTTAACAACAGTAATAGCTTTGCTTATTGCCTCTTTATTTATAATAATATTAGAATATTTATTTAAATCTTCTACGAGCCCGTTTGTTTCAATTTGGGTAAATTGGTTTAAATTAACATCGTATTTAGCGCCTAGAATCTTTTTAACCGAATGTGCTAATCGCTCTTCGGTGATTTCATTGTTTTTGTAGGCTTCAATGATTTTAGAAATGGCCTTTGGTGCATTTTCAGTAAATAACAACACATCATTACCTGCTTTAAATGCAGCTAAATCTATATCCCCAGGTTCTTTATAATTGGCAGCACCTTTCATATTTAAAGCGTCTGTAAAAACCAGACCTTTAAATGCCAGTTGTTGTTTTAAAATGTTTGAAACAATATTAAAGGATAATGACGATGGTAACCCATCTATTTGCTCCAAACTTGGCACATTTAAATGCGCTACCATGACTCCAGCAATGTTCATTTTAATTAAGGCTTTGTATGGATAAAGTTCTAGAGAATCAATTCTATCTTTTGAAAAGGCAACCGTGGGCAATGTTTTATGAGAATCGGTAGCGGTATCGCCATGCCCTGGAAAATGTTTGGCGCAAGCTAATACGCCTTCACTTTGCAGACCTTCAGTAAATGCAAGGGCTTTGTTTGTAACGTTTAACTTATCTTCCCCAAATGATCGCACTCCAATGATTGGGTTATTCGAATTTGTATTAATATCAACAACAGGTGCGAAATTTAAATGAACTCCTAATCGTTTGCAGTGCCGCCCAATTTGTTGGCCAATTCTTTTAATTAAACTATCATTTTTTATGGCGCCCAGCGTCATATTAAAAGGAAATCTTGATGTGCTGTCTAAACGCATATTTAAACCCCATTCGGCGTCCATGCCAATCAATAAAGGCACTTTTGCCATAGATTGATAGACGTTTGTTAAATTAGCCTGACGTACTGGACCACCTTGAAAAAATATAAGTCCGCCAATACCGTAATTTTTAATAAGATTTTGAATAGAATCTACATGGCTTTTATCGCGATTTGAATAGGAAGCCACCATGAATAAGTGGCCTACTTTTTCTTCTAGCGACATGTTTTTATAAATACTATCCACCCATTGGGTTTTTGTATTAGTAGGTTTAAAATCGTTATTATCCTTGAGAGGAAAAACCCCTAATAAAAATAATGATAGTATTCCCGTAACTAATATTTTATTCATTTTTACCTATTTTAAATCCTTCAATGGCATTTCTCACACTTTTGTGTTTAAGCAGTAAATTGGTTGCTGTTTGTTCGTCAATATTCAGTTCGTGCATGATCATTCTTACACCACGTTTTACAAGCTTTTTATTTGAAAGATGCATATCTACCATTTTGTTTCCTTTTACTCTGCCCAACTTTATCATAACTGTTGTGGATATCATATTTAAGGCAAGTTTTTGAGCGGTACCAGCTTTCATTCGGGTGCTGCCAGTAAGAAATTCAGGGCCAACAATCAACTCAATGGCATGGTCTACTTCTAATGATAAAGGGGACTTCTCATTACATGTAATACAGCCAGTAATAATATTGTTCTCTCTTGCTTTTATAACACCACCAATAACATAGGGTGTGGTACCTGAGGCAGCAATGCCAACAAGTACGTCATTTTCATTAATATCAAATTTTTGTAAGTCTTTCCATGCTAATTCGGTGTCATCTTCAGCATTTTCTACCGCTTTTCTAAGCGCGATATCGCCACCTGCAATTAATCCAATAACCAAATCATCTGCAACACCATAGGTAGGTGGGCATTCAGAAGCATCTAACACTCCCAATCTACCACTTGTACCGGCTCCTATATAAAATAAACGCCCTCCTATTTTCATTTTACTGTGAATCGCATCCACTAATTTTTCAATTGAAGGTATGGCCCTTTCAACCGCGCGAGGAACAGTTTTATCTTCATTATTCATATTTAAAAGTAGCTCAAATGTGTTCATTTGTTCTAAATCATCATAATCTGAAGTCTGTTCGGTTGTTAGCTTATCTGTCATATTAAATAAAATTTTTATCTATTTTGAATTATTTCTACGATACACAATTGTTTAGGGTGAAGCATAAAATCAATTTTAATTTTTCCATTAGCATATGTTGTCAAAAACTTTTCTCCATCAGCATTAATAATATTGACCTTACCTGACGGAGAAAGTTGATAGTTATTTGCATCTATAACAAAATTTGCATGGTAAGGCTGATCACTAATACTTGCCATGGCGATGCCTATGTGGTTGTCATCAGATTTCCATATTCCTGTATAAATTAAAGGGTATTTTTTTTGAAATTCGGTAACTGATTTCCCTGTTTTTCCCGCGTAAATGGATACGCGACTCATCTCTAATTCTTCTTCTGGAATGTCCAAAATTGGTGACCGTAAAAATTCACCATGTAACAAATATTTTAGGCCTTGATTTCTGACTCTAGCAAGGTTTAATATAAAATCAATTTCTTCTTTACGTTCTGTGTATAAAAAACTTTGATAATTAGAAATTGTAGGCTGCAAGCCCCATACAAAAGACCTCGCTTGTTCCATCAAAAATTGCTTGTTGTACTTTTTATCTAAAAGCTTCAAGGGCTCTTTTGGAGCATACTCTTCAGGCCAAAGCTCATCATAAGGAGGTACAATTAAAGAAGCGTAGTTTCCATAAGTAATGGCATATTGATGATACACCGCTTGAAAAAACGGGATTGGTTCCCAGCCATTGTCGCCGGCATATCTTTCCATGCTTACTTGTAAAGTAAGAAAGGCATCCAGATATGGAAGCCATGCTTCATTTACACCTTCTCCAGCTAGAAATGTGTTAGCTCCTTCTTGAAAATTTTCTCTGATTTGTTCGGTAAGTTCAGCGAAATTTTTAAGCCAATAATTGCCGCCACCTAGGCTATGGCCATGACCCGCATCATAACACAAAAAACTAAAACAGGCCTGATCCATATATACGCCATTGGTTTGATATGTATTTACTGCAGTATCACATAGTGCGGCATATTTGTCTTTCCAAAATTGTGTTCCTAAACACATGGTGGTCAATGATTTATTAGTAAAAATGTTATAGGTATGGGTTCTTGTATTCCCATGTATATCTTTTACAGCATAGGCCAATGCATTTTCTTTTTCCCAACTTTCTGTGTTTGTCCCCCATTGCATTTGATTCATATAAACAATAGCGTTTATGTTTTCGTCTTTTGCTGATTTCATCGCGGTTATAAATGACTCTTTTCCCTCTCTAGGCGGAAAATAGTCAGGGAAGCCATCATCATAGGAGCAGCCATGCCACCAATGCCAAAACACGTTAATTGGTAGGTTTAATTTTTGCTTAAGGTCTTTGGCTGGTTCTAGCACATTGCTTGATTTTCCTCTGTTCCATTGCCATAAGGCATTTTTTTCTAATCTCTCTGGAGTTAAGCCCATTTTAAATCGGCTGTTAGAAGCCCATTTTTGTTTCGTGCCCCATTCTCTATATTGCTCCGCAGCGCTTATCCAATCTCCTTCGAATGATCCAATTATAGCTTCATAAGAAGGGCTATAACTATTTTGTTCTGGGTCGATAGCAGGGTAGTTGTTCATTTGGTAAGTAAGATTATTAACACTATCAAGTGTATAAGAAAAATCTTTTTTAAACGCGAGCGAGTCATTACAAGAGGTGTACAACCCAAATTTTTCAGAAGCATTGTATAAAGCAAGACATTGCAACGACATTCTCCCTGGGTATTCCCATTGCTGCTTTTTTTCTTTACCCTCTTCTAAATTTAAAAGATGACTTCTTGGATTTTTCATTAGGACACCCATCCAGTAAGGGGCAGCCAAATATTCATGCCCTAAATCTTTAATGCCTGAAATTTTAGGAAACACAACTTTACTTACGCGTTCGCCCTTCATGCCTTCGACAGCTATTTTCCAAGAGGATAAAGGTTTGTTTTTTTCTAAACTCACATAGGCTGTAATTTTAAAGTTGTTGTTTGTAATATCTTTAAAATTATCCCAGATTAAGGTTAAATTATGAGCATCTGTTTTAGAGTAATGAAACCCTGAAGCCGAAGTCATATCTAAAGTTTTAATCCCGGTTTCATGAACTATGTCAATCTCCCAAAGTGATTCTTTTAAGCTTTCTGAGTCTATAAAATCATAACCACGATCTACATTGCGAAAGGCAAGCAGTTTTCCCGAATCTTTATCAAAATGCAATTCTATTATACCGTTTTCGATCTTTAGGCCTGGTAATTCATTACTAATATTACAACCTAAAAGACAATAAAAACTAATATTACAACCTAAAAGACAATAAAAGGCAATTAGAAAGAAGACATTAAAGTAAGCTCTATTTTTTTTTATTTTCATGTCTAATACATTTTTAAATAATTTTAGTAGCCTTTTTTGTTTTTGCAATCAATAAACACATCATGGTGAGAATTGCATTCACAAAAATATTCATGAATCCAAAATCAAACTTAAACCAACTAATAAAAAAGTCATTTAAGAAATAGGTTGTTATGGGCATTAACACACATATATAGGGGACCGCTTTATCGTTTATGTTGATTTTAGTAAAAATTCCAAATAAATAAAGCCCTAGTAATGGTCCGTAGGTATATCCTGCAACTTTAAATATGGTTGAAATCACGTCACCTTTACTTTGCGAAAACAGCATAATAATTGTAAAAATTACCATTGAAAAACCTACTAAAACGCGATTTTTTAATTGCCTTTTTTCTTTTGAATTTTTATGTTGAATATCTAAAAAATCGTGTGTAAATGATGTTGTTAATGCTGTTAGGGCAGAATCTGCACTGGAAAACGAGGCTGCGGTTATTCCTAAAATGAAACTAATGCTGGCAATTGTTCCAAAATGAGTCAATGACAGCATTGGGAATAAGGCATCGGTATTGATAAATTTTCCGTTTTCAATATCAAGATGAATACCAAATTTTTCTGCGTAGATATACAATAAAACACCTAAGCCTAAAAATAAAAACTGAGTGACTGCTAAAATTAAGCTAAAGACTAAAATGTTTTGTTGCGCCTCTTTTTTGTTTTTGCAGGTTAGTGTTTTTTGCATCATATTTTGATCTAGACCGATCATTGCAACTGCAATTAAAACACCCGAAATAAATTGTTTGAAAAAATTATTTCCCGAATTAAAATCCCAATCAAAAACTTTAAAATACTCATGTTCAAAAACCGATGAAATTGTTTCAGAGACGCTTAAATTCAAAGAGCCTTTTACGACATAAATAGTTACCGCTACAGCCATCAACAAAAAAAAGGTTTGCAAAGTATCTGTCCAAACAATGGTTTTAATACCAGACTTGTGGGTGTATACCCAGATAAGTATGAGTATTATAAGAACTGTTAAAAAGAAAGGAACACCAAAGGCGTCAAAGACCGCGTATTGTAATATTTTAGCAGCAAGTAACAATCTTAATGCGGCGCCAAACGACTGTGATATTAGAAAAAATAACGATCCCGTTTTATAGGCTCTTATTCCAAATCTAGTTTCTAAATAGGTATAAATTGAAACTAATTTTAGGTCATAATAAATAGGAATAAGAACATAGGTTATAAACACGTAACCCACTACATTTCCAAAAACAAACTGTGCATAATAAAAATAATTAGTGCCTACCATGCCAGGGATAGACACAAAGGTAACTCCAGATAATACAGCACCAATCATCCCGAATGCGACAACTTGCCAAGGCGATTTTCTGTCGCCTGTATAAAACGAATCATCACTGGTGTTTTTTGAAACTACATGTGATATTAACATTAATACCCCAAAATAAGATGCTATGATTACTAAAATTAGTGTTGCGCTCATCTATATTATCTTCTTTATAAATTGGTTTATTTTGGGCTTTTTAATAGGGTTTTATTTTGTAATTTTTATAACCGAATAATTTTTTAAACATTAGTGCTCCAAGGGTAGATTTGCTATCAATCCATGCAATAGGGCTTAATTAATGAATGCAATCATTAAATTTATCTAGAAAATACTATCAGTTATTAAAATACCTTGTTAATGTAAAATTACTTAAGTTAAAAGTAAAGGGTGAGAGCAATAAATTGATTTCTCTCACCCTCAACAACTAACTCAAATTAACAAAACAATTAATTATTATGATGACAATGTATCTATGGTTTACTTGTGTGCGAAAGCCCTGATTCATGCCAAACATTTTTCACATTATTCTTTATCCCACCACATTCTAGTTAATAAACCATCACCTCCTTGACGATCAATTGCGGCTTGAACGTTTTCAGGATTATTTAACTTTTCAGAACCTGGATAGGGCAATCTTCTTGTTATTTCAGTACCAGTTACAGATGGACTAACAATTGGAACCAAAACAGGATACCCAGAGCGTTTCCAGTTTGAAAATGATTCTAAAGCGTTTCCAAACGTTGCAACCCAATATTGCTCGTTAATCATTTTTAATGCTTGAGCAGGCACAAAAGGATTTGCCGTTAAATAAGCATTGATTTGAGTTGATGTGATTTCAACCCCATGCCCATACATAGATAAATAGGTCATTGCAGCCGTTACACCTGCATTATAGTGAGCTTCAACATTTCCACCGGCCAATCCCCAACGTTCTGCAGCTTCAGCCAACATAAATTCTACTTCGGCATAAGTTTGAAAGAAAAAAGGCGCGTCATAAATAATGACTCTGGATCCATTGTTTAATTGTCCTCCAAAAATGTTGACATTTGGTTTTGAATTTGCAGCACCTCTGGTAGGGTCATTTTTATCTTGACCAAATTGCAACGCAAAATCTGTATCACCATCTGTAGTTGAACATAATACAGAAACACGGGGATCATTTCTGGTTTTCATAAAGTCCATAAAGGTTTTAGAAATTTTCACTTGAGATGATGACCTTGATGTAAAACATTTTGTAAGCGGATTTACATTTGGCCCACCATCATTTGGAGAATCTTCATATTGTGTATAAGCTATGTCTGCATTACTAGTCATAACACCACCAGTAATAGCTTTTGCTGCCCATGATTGAGCAGCTGCATTATCAACTTTTACCATACGCATTGCTAAACGCAGCATGAGTGAATTGGCAAATTTTTTCCATTTTACAACGTTGCCACCATACAATAAATCTGCAGAGCCGAAGGAGCTAGCACCTCCTGAACTTAAGGTGGCCGCAGAACTTTCTAATGTTGCTAACATGTCTGCATAAATATCACTTTGCTTATCATATTTTGGAAAACGAATTCCGTCTGAAAACCCTTTGCCCGCTTCGCTATAGGGGATATCTCCATAGACATCAGTCAATCTGCTAAATATCAGAACCTTTTGGATTCTAACGATTGCTAAATCTGTTGCTGCGGTAGATGCTTCACTAGCTACTAATTGCGCTTCTAAATCGACAATGTTTTTAACTGTATTTCCAAATTGTTCTTCGAAGAACTGATGCGTGTTTCCTTCTTTATATAAAAAGGAAGCATAAGAGGTATTATTAAGCTGTTGAACATTTTGCATGAAATGAATAACACCCCAAAACAAATAGGCGACATAACTACTGCCTCCAGTATATAACTGAATAAAGGTCAATTTTGTTGATGGATCAAGTTGTGTTGGTTTTGTAGGATTTACATTAAGTTCCTCAAAGCCCTTATCGCATGACCCAAACGCTATAACTATTGCTAGTAAAATAAATATTTTTTTCATTTTCATTTTTTTTAAAATTTAACATTTAAAGAAAAACCATAACTTGTGGTTGATGGGATTCCAAATCTCTCAATACCTTGCGAGTTAAGGTTATTTAAAGCGGCCTCGGGATCAATATTATCTATATCTTTTGAAATAAAGAATAGATTTCTACCAATTAAAGACACTCTTAAATCACTAATAAAAAGATTTTCTAAGACCTTTTTGGGGACATTATAAGACAAGCTTAATTCTCTAAACTTAATAAAATCAGTACTATAAACAAATTCTTCAGAAATACCTGCACTCTCTGCCCCAATAAAACCATAATAGGTACTTAAGCTTCTTGGTTCTACAGTCATAGTAAATGGGTTGCCCGTAGCATTATCAATTCCTGATACCACTAAACCAGTTTCACGACCTTCAAGAGTCTTTTTGTGCAATCCTCTCAACATTAATTCTCTATTGGTTCCTGAGTGCACGCTACCACCAAATTTAGCATCAATTAAAAATCCTAATGAGAAATTTTTGTAATTAAATGTATTATAGAATCCCATGGTATAAGGAGCAACACCTTGACCTAGTATTTTGTTTTCTCCTTGAATAGGTTTAGGAACGGGACCTGAAATATCATACATGATTTCCCCGTTATCATCTCTTTTATAAGAGGAGCCCCAAATTACACCATAGCGTTCGCCTACTATATGAGAAATAATTGCCGTTCTAGAACGAGTTCCACTACCATCGACATTAATAGGAGTGTCTTCATCATCTGTATGAACAATTTTACTGTCATTAAAACCTAAATTAAATGATGTGCTCCAAGAGAAATTTTCGTTTTTAATCGGTGTACCACCAATCAAAAATTCGATTCCTTTGTTTTCCAATTCGCCAATATTAAGTATTGACGATGTATAGCCTGATGATAGTGAAGCAGCTGCTCTAACAATATCATTAGTTGTACTATTAGAATAATAGGCAACATCAAGATTTAAACGATTATTTAAAAATCGACCATCAAATCCAATTTCAAATTCATTTTTTTGAAATGGTATTAAGTTTGGGTTGGGAATTTGATTCCCATTTAACTGTCCAAAAGATTGGCCTTGAAATGAACCCGTAATTGCATAATCTAAATTTAGTGCATAAGCATCATTAGCTCCACCAGCCACTTGAGCGTAACTAGCTCTTAATTTAGCATAATTAATCGCTTTTGGTAGTTCAAATGCTTCACTTAGTAATAAACTACCACTTAAAGACCAATAAAAATCGTTGTTTGGAGTTGTTTTACCCGGAAAAGATAGTGTCGAAAACCAATCATTTCTACCTGTAAATGTGAGGTATAAGAATTTATCATAATCAACTTCAACCGATCCATATAATGAGTTTGTTTTAGTTTTATAATAACTATTTCTAGGTTCTGGTAATGTAGTATTATTTATATCTTCTAAACCAACAACTATAAATCCTCTACCAGTTGCACCTAATGATTCAAAAGTAACTGTTCTGGTATTAGCACCAATTATTGAATTGGTCGAAATTTTATCTGTTATTGCTTTCTCAACACCCAACATAAAATCTGCATCAAATGATGTGAAGGTTGTTTTACTTTGAGATAATTCACCTCCAGGACGATAAGCGGTTCCATAAGGCGTTACTTTCTTTCTGGAAAAATCGTAAGTATCTATACCCGCCCTACCTGATGCATATAACCAATCTGTTATATCATATCTTAAGTTGGTGGAAGCAATGAATCGATTCTTCTTTTCACCAGTATTAAAATTATTGGCTACCCAGTAAGGGTTTGTAATAAATTGACTTGGTTGAAATAAAAGTTCAGTTCCTGCTTCATTGGAGCCGGGCTTTAAATCGTAAATATTCAAACTACTTGGTAATACATAAGCCACGGTATTTGCATTCCCCGGTGTATCTCCAAGATTAACTCGGTTATCTGTTTTATCAATAATATATTTGACATTAACTGTCGAGGTTAATTTTGGATTAATTTTTGCGGATGCATTTAATGATAAAGACTTTCTGTTTAATGTGGCTTTTGGAAAAATATCTTTATTATCTAAATTTGAAAAAGAGAAACGATAATCATAACCGTCTCCACCTTTAGATAAAGCCACTGTATTAACTGCAGTCGTTCCTGTGTCATAAAATTTACTGAGGTTATTGCCAGTATATGAGTATGGCCTTTTAACACCATCCCAGTTATAGACAGATGAACCGTCAAATTTTGTTCCCCAAGACAGCAATGTTCTATCAAAAGAATTAGAAGTAGCAACTGCAGGATCAGCAATTTCTACAGGGTTACCAGTTCCATCACGTTCATAACCAGGTTTTAATCCTTGAGAACCTTGCCCATAGGTAGTTTGTGTATCTTGAAGACTAGTGTTTATATTGTCGAATGTGTAAGAAGTAGAATATTCAACACCAAAATTCTGTTTTCCTTTACCAGATTTTGTAGTAATCATAATAACACCATTAGAAGCCAATGAACCATAAAGTGCGGCCGCCGAACTACCTTTTAATATAGATACAGATGCAATATCGTCTGGATTGAGTGAGGAGATATCATCTCCACCATCTCCAGTCCCATCATTGGTGGGCCCAACCACAGAACCATTGGTGTTATTAATTATAGGAATCCCATCAACTACATAGAGTGGTTGATTGTTTCCGGTTAATGAACTTGCGCCACGTATAATAACTCTGCTAGAGCCGGCTGCACCAGTACTGCTGGTTGATATATTAACGCCGGCTACTCTACCTTGTAAAGAATTAATGGCACTTGTAGTTTTTACAGTAGACAACTCTTCGCCGTCTACTTTGCTGACCGAATACCCCAAAGCTTTAGCTTCTCTTTTAATTCCTAGAGCCGTGATAACCACTTCATCAAGATTAGTCGTATCCTCTTCTAATACAGTATCAACAACCTGATTCCCAGAAGATAATATAACAGAAACAGTTTTAAAGCCAAGAAAACTAAAGACAAGTGATTTGCCGCTGGGGTTCTCTGCTTCAAAAGAATATTTTCCGTCAAAATCTGTGACACTTCCGTTAGAGGTGCCTTCAATGACTACATTTACACCTATCAATGGAATACCACTTCCTTTGTCGGTAACTACACCCGATATAGTTACTGATTGCGCAAAAGAACTCTGCACTAAAAATAACGTTAACAGGGTGATTAATTGCAAATAATAATTTTTCATATGAGTTAGAATTTAAGTTAATCATTGTAAAAATATAAATAAAAAAACAAAACACGTAAAAAATATGCAGAAAAATGCGTGTTTAATGTAATTAGTTCGAAAGTTTAACAAAAATACCTAAATCTTGCAGGGTATCTATTATATTTTTATAAATAGCTTGTTTTTATACAGCAAAAAACAAATGAGCCAATACGCCACTATATGCGCTAAAGCAAATAATAACGAACCGTTCATGTTACCAGCAATTGGGACAAATACCTGGCTATACAAGTATTTGTAGCCAGATATATCAGTATTTTGAAAAGGTATTTTAATTAAATAACGGGTTGTTTTTACATAAAGGCCTGAAAAAACAAAAATAAATAAGGGGTTCACGCCGAAATGAATGAAGGGCTTTGCCCATTTTACTTGACCCTTAAAATCAATAATATAGATTAATAAAGCTAAAAATAAGGTGCCTAAACCTGCAGTATAGAAGACATATGAGCTCGTCCATAAAGCTTTGTTAATTGGAAAGACAAATCCCCATAAATAGCCTATAAGCGTTAAGAACATGCCAAAAACCAATAGTTTCTTTGTTTTTGCTAAAACCTTTGTTTCTTGGCTAATTGATTGACCAACGAGATATCCAAGTATTACCGTTGCTATTGATGGTATAGTTGACAACAAACCTTCTGGGTCAAACCGTATACCAAAACCTTTATAGATATGGTTTTCTCCAAATACAAGCAAATCAAATTTTCTAACAATATTTTCTTCTAAAGCGTAGGGGTTAACCAGTGACCCAAAATATAATAATGCCCAATAGCCTAGCACAATTATCCCCAAAACAAAAAATAATTGCTTTCTTTTAAAACTTAAACAAATAACAGCACCAAAGGCGTATGCAATTGCTATTCTTTGCAACCCCCCCCCCCCCCCATTACTCTAAGGCTTTCAAAGTCAATAGGGATATAAATTAAGCATTAGCCCTAACAGAAATATAATGAGTGCTCTTTTAAGTATTTTTAGTAGCGTTGTTTTAGATAGTTCGGTATTATATTTTTTAAAAGAAAACCATGCAGATACACCTACAATGACGAGAAAGAAAGGAAATACCAAATCTGTTGGAGTGCAGCCATGCCATTTTGCGTGCCTAAGTGGCGGGTAAACATAGGCCCAACTTCCTGGTGTATTAACTAATATCATCAATAAAATAGTTAAGCCTCTTAAAGCATCTAATGAAATTAGTCTATTTGACGTGCTGATAATTTCATATTTTTATATTATGCAAATTTAACTCTAAATACTGCAAAAATTTGCATATTTTTAATTTATTTTGCAATATTGCTTAATAAACGTATTTATGAAAAAAAAGGAAAGACAGAAGATAATAATAGATGAAGTCAGCATTAACAGGAAGGTAAGTTCAAGTTTCTTATCTGAAAAGCTGGACGTTTCTGAAGATACTATTAGAAGAGATATTCATGAATTACATGGTAAAGGATTGCTTACCAAAGTTCATGGTGGGGCTATTTCAACCATACAAAAGTTGTATCACTATAACGAAGACTTAATCTATAATAGAGAAAATAAAATTCGAATTGCCCAGAAGGCAATTTCTTTAATTCGCGATAGCATGGTCATCATTATGAGTGGTGGTACCACGAATTTAATGCTTGCTAAATTATTTCCAAAAGACCTGAAAGCTACTATTTATACCTATAGTTTACCAATCGCCATGCAATTAACAGAGCATCCTTTAATTGAAACTATATTTATTGGCGGAAAAATTCATAGAAACTCAATGGTGACAACAGGTATTGATGTTATTCAATATTTGTCAAACATACGAGCAGATTTTTGTTTTATGGGTGTTAGCGGTATAAGTATTGAACAAGGGATTACTGATGAGGGCTATGAAGTTTCATTAATTAAAAAAGCAATGATCAACTCTTCAGATCATATCGTTTATCTTGCCACATCTAATAAATTAAATTTAAGGCATAGGTATGACGTATGTAATCTTAACGAAATCGATATGGTATTAACAAACCTTGATTCAACAGACCCTGCGCTTAAAGATTATTTAAAGGCAGGCTTAAATTTATTATGATACTATAAATCGCAACTATTGGTTTAAGCCTCTTATTATTTTTAAAACATCTTTCACGTTTGTTTCTAACAATAGGTAATTACTATCAGTTAAAATATCTTTAGTGATTAATTGAGACCCTATCCCAACACAGGTAACCCCTGCTTCGAACCATGCTTTTAAGTTTTCCTTTGTTGGAGATACACCACCTGTTGGCATAATACTAGTCCAAGGACAGGGGCCTTTTATGGCCTTAATAAATTTAGGGCCGTAACTATCACCAGGGAATAATTTTACAATTTCACAGCCTAACTCTTCGGCTTTAGCAATTTCAGTTAGTGTTCCACAGCCAGGTGACCATAACACTTTACGTCGGTTACAAACTAAAGCAATATCCTCTCGTAATACTGGTGTTACTATAAAATTGGCGCCTAATTGCATATACAACGATGCAGCTCCAGCATCTGTAATTGATCCAACGCCTAAAATCATACCTGGTAACTCTTTAATTGCGTAGGTATTGAGTTCGCTAAAGATAGTATGGGCATAATCTCCTCGAGCGGTAAACTCTAGTAACCGAGCACCTCCTTTGTAACAGGCATTTAAGACGTTTTTACAAATCTCTAAATCATGATGATAAAATAATGGGACTAGACCAGTATTTTTCATCACTTGTGCTACTTCAATTCTTGTGTATTGTGCCATTTTAGTTTTAATTTATCTTGATACTTTTCCAGTGGCATCACCATCAATCATATTTTCAACTTCTTTCACTGAAACCAAATTATAGTCGCCTGAAATCGTATGTTTTAAACAGCAGGCAGCAACAGCAAAGTTTAAAGCCCTTTGCTTATCATATTCAGATTTTAGTAGGCCATAGATTAAGCCTCCCATAAAGGCATCACCACTTCCTACACGGTCAACCACAGGAGTGACTTCTTTTACATCGGCTGTATATAAATTCTTTCCATCATACAATACGCCTCCAATACGCTGGTGCGAAGCGCTAACCGAATAGCGTAAAGTAGTTGCTACTATTTTTAGATTTGGGCAAGCTTTAAAAATATGGTCATAAAGTTGAGGTAATGACTTTTCGTCCTGATAATTAGGATTTACTTTGTCTTGACCAAGCATGAAAAACGCCGTATCAATATCACCTAAAATTATGGTGCTATATTTTAGTAATTCTGGCATAATCTCCATTGGGGATTTACCATACTGCCATAGTTTTGATCTATAGTTTAAATCAGAAGAAATAGTAATCCCTAATTGATGGGCTACTTTTAAAGCTTCTAAACATTCTTGAGCTGCAGATTCTGAAATGGCAGGGGTAATTCCACTCCAATGAAACCAAGTTGCATCTTTTAAAACAGTTTTCCAATCAATCTCTCCTTTTTTGATTGTAGCCATAGAACTGTTTGCTCTGTCGTATACAACATTGCTGCCACGAGTACCTGCACCAGTTTCAAGAAAGTAAATTCCTAATCGATTTCCTCCATAAATAACATGTTTTGACTCTACATTAAATTTGCGCATTTCTTTTATTGCACAAGAGCCGATCTCGTTATCAGGTAATCGCGTAACAAATTCGGCAGGGATGCCATAATTGGCTAGTGAAACGGCAACGTTAAATTCTCCTCCTCCATAAGAGGCGGCAAAAAATTTAGCTTGTGAAAAGCGTAAATGCCTTTCGGTTGAAAGGCGAAGCATGATTTCACCAAAGGTTACTACTTTGCTCATGTTTAGTGTTTTAAATTTTTAGTTCTTTTAAAAAATCCAACATTTCTTGGGTAATTCGCTTTTTCTCTTGTTGTGAAAATTTTCCATGTTTACCATGAGGAATAGTAACAAACTTTGTTTTAATACCTAAAGATAGTAGTTTTTTATGGAGTTCGACTGATTGCGAGTAGGGAACAACAGGATCAGCATCACCGTGAACTATGAAAACAGGAGGACTATCTTTAGTGATATGATATATTGGAGAAACCGACCTCACAAATTCATGGTTGTTAAATCCTTCCCCAAGCCATCGCTTGGCCGAGCCCCATTTCCCCAAGGGAACTAAATCTGTGACACCATATTTATTAATAATGGCTGCTATTTTGATATCACCATCGTATTTACAGCTGGTGTCAAACGTTTTATCATCCCCTAACAAACCAGCCATTAAAGCCAAATGCCCGCCAGCTGATCCTCCCATGAGAATAATTTTGCTGGTGTCAATATTAAATGCTTTTGCGTGATTATATAAATACATGAGAGCACATCTTACATCTTCAATTGCAGCAGGAGCTGGAGCAACATCTACGAGGCGGTACTCTATATTTGCAACAGCATAGCCGATTTTGAAAAATGAGCCAAAACCAGTTTGGGTCTCTTTAGCTCCATGATTCCAACCACCGCCGTGAATGTTAATAATAAGTGGCGTTGCATTAGAAGTATTGTCAGGAAGAAACACATCTAATTTACCCTTCCAGTTACCAACTTCACTATAAACAATATCTAGTTTAGCCGAATAATTCTCTGGTAATTGAATATAACTTACGGTATTATTAACTTGACTAAAAGTCAACAAGCTAAGTGATGCGATGCAAACAAATAATAAGGTCTTAATCAAAATGGAATGCTTTAAATCTAGCTAAATGCTAAACCGCCATTAATATCGACGTTGTTGCCATTTAAAAAAGAGGACTCTTCAGAAGCTAAATAAGCAACTAAATTGGCAACTTCTTCAGCTTGACCTTCTCTTCTTAATGGGGTAGATGCTGCTACTTTTTTTCTTATATCATTCTTTGTAAAATCATCATGAAACTTGGTAGCAATTAAACCTGGGCATAATGCATTTACTCTAATTCCTTTAGGCCCTAATTCTTTCGCCATAGCCTTGGTAAAAGTGCTTACAGCACCTTTTGAAGCACTATATAATGATGAACCAGCTCCTCCGCCATCTCTCGCTGCTTGCGAAGAAAGATTGACGATAGAAGCACCTTTAGTCATCAAAGGCTCGAAAATTTGTGTCATGAAAACCACAGATTTAAAGTTGACATCCATAACCAAGTTATAAAAGGCTTCATCAAGTTCTTGCAATACTTTACGCCCGAAAAGGCCACCAGCATTATTCACCAAAATGTGAACCTTATCTCCAAAAGCTTCTACAGTTTTTGCCTTTAAGTTTTTTATTTCATTTAGTTTGGACACATCCGCTTTAACCGCAATGGCCTCACCACCAAAAGATTTTATTTGATCTAGGGTTTCCTTCGCTCCAGATTCAGAGTTATTATAGTTCACAACCACTTTGGCACCTTCTTTTGCAAGTTTAATAGCTATTGCTCTGCCAATATCTCTAGAGCCTCCAGTTACAATTGCTACTTTTCCTTTAAATCTGTTCATTTTATATTTTAAATTTATATTCCTAGTCCTTGACCACCTGTAATCTGAATGGTTTCTGCCGTTAAGAAAGAGGCGTTATCACTTGCCAAAAAAGAAACAACAGATGCAACTTCTTCTGGTTGCCCCAATCTATCTAATAAAATATTATTTTTCCAAGAAGCAAAAACTTCTGGTTTGCTGGCCTTTATTTGTGCATGAAATGGTGTGTCAATAGTACCTGGAGATACAGCGTTTACGCGTATGCCATATTCGGCCAAATCCTTCGCCAATGCTCGGGTTAAAGCATGTACACCTGCTTTAGATGTCCCGTAAATTCCTGCTCCAGGACCACCAGCATTCCAGCCAGCAATTGATGTGTAATTTATTATTGAAGGATTTTCGCCCTTTTTGAGAAATGGGATTGCTGCTCTTGAAACAAAAAATGTGGAATCAAGGTTCAAGGCCATTACAAATCTATAAAATTCTGTGGTCATCTCTTCAAATCTAGAACGTCCGCCTAATCCTCCAGCGTTATTTACAACCACATCAATTTTACCAAATTTTTCTCCTATTTTAGTAATGTTTGAAGTTACAGCATCTTCATTTGTAACATCAAACCCCCAGTATTCGGCAGTGATTCCTATGGAAGTTAGATCATTAACTTTTTGAGCTCCAACTTCGTCTTCAATACCATTTAATATCACAGTATAACCATCTTCTCCTAGTCTTTTAGCTACTTCGAAACCTATACCGCCGGTTGCTCCTGTTACCACTGCAACTTTTCCATTTAATTTACTCATATCTGTGTTTATTTAATTTTTTATTTAATTTTTTGATTTTAAAGGTTCAATTTTCGGGCATAAAAACCAAACGCTAGCTAATACAATTAACGTTAATACGGCTCCAACTATGAATGCAGGCGTGTAATTCCCTCCCAATGTTAGTGTAGCTACTAAAGCCGTTAGACCTACACCAGCAAACTTCGCTGACATTCCAGCTAATCCTGATAGTGTTCCTACCGTTTTTTTACCAAACAAGTCACTTGGTAAAGTTTGTATATTTCCAATTGCTGTTTGGAATCCAAACAAAATAACGGCCATTATTATTACGGCATTAACTGGGTTACCAGGATCTGTAAGTAACCAGAAACAGGGTAACATTATTAAACAACCCAATGTGATTACAGTTTTTCTAGTTTTATTTACGTTCCAACCAGCTTTCATTCGATTTTGAGCTAGAAGCCCGCCAAACCATGCACCAATCATTGCTCCAACATAGGGTACCCAACCATAAATGCCTATCTCTTTTACGTTCATTCCGTAAACTTCATTCAGATAAATTGGAATCCAAAAAACAAATAACCACCAAATTGGGTCAATAGCAGCTGATGCTAAAATTACTCCCCAACTCTCTTTGTGGGTTAGCATTTTACCCGTTTTTGGATTATAAGCTTCAATTTGATATTCAACTTTTTCCTTTTCTATATTATTATCCTTTGCAGAAATATCAAGAATATGATTTCTTTCTTTTTCTGTTAGCCAAGGATGTTTCTCTGGTGGAGCCTTCAAGATTAGCATCCATGGAATTAGCCAAAGTAATCCTATGAGTCCAACAAAAACGAAAATCATTTGCCAGCTAAAATAAATAGCCAAAAATGCAATTAGCGGAATAGAAATAATACCACCAAATGCAGCTCCGGAATTAAAAATTCCTTGAGCTAAAGCTCTTTCTTTGGATGGAAACCATTCTGCATTTCCTTTTGCAGCACCAGGCCAGTTTCCAGCTTCAGCTAAACCTAATATGGATCTGAAAATAGCAAAACTTAAAAATCCTTTAGCTAAAGCATGAAGTGCAGTAGCTATGGACCAAAATCCAATTGAAAAGATAAACCCTAATCGAGTTCCTACTTTATCAAATATTTTTCCAAATATGCCTTGACCAAATGCATAAGAAAACAAGAAGATTGATGATATCCAGCCGAAAATCTCTTTACGTTGATCCATAGTTTTATCTGGATACATTTCTTCAGATATTTGAGGCCAAAGTACATTTAATGTTTGCCGATCAATATAGTTGATGACAGTAGCTAATGCAATTAATCCAATAATCCACCATCTTAGTCCTTTTAGTTTCATAAGTTTATTTAATTTGTTAAATAGTTATCCACCTATAGATTCTCTGTTTTAGAGAATTATATATTAAGTAGTTTAGTGTAACTATTTATTTGGCAGTAAAATAGATTGATGAGAATGACTCTCAAAAACAAATTTTACTTCCCTCCATTTATATTAAGAAAATAACCAATTGTGCACATTATTTTCTTGTTAGGTTTTAAATACTATAGCAATACTGATACAATATTTTAAAATGATCTTTCATTTTTTGTTTTGCAGCTTCTGGATCTTTGTTTTTTATGGCTTCTAAAATAGCTTCATGTTCTTTGATCCCAATTACAGGCTGATTTTTATCACAAACATGGTATTTTTCAAAATTTGTGATAATTCCAGGGGTAATAATAAGCATGAAGGTGTTCATGGTACTATTGCCTGCTGCTTTGGCAATTGCTAGATGAAACAATAGGTCTTCCTGCACGGCATTTTCACCGTTGTGAACCTTATTTGTGTAAGCATCTAAAGCTTCTTGCATTTGAACCAAATCTTCAGGCGTTCGTCTCAAGGCTGCGAGTCTGGCTGTTTTTAGTTCAAGTAATATTCTTGTTTCTACTAATGATTTGAAATCGGGTTCATCTAGTCGCAAAATATCTTCAATCATTCCGTTTAAAGCAATGACACCAATATTTGCGACAAACGTTCCACTTTGCGGAATAGAATTTAGAAGTCCGTAAAATTCCAACTTTTGAATTGCTTCACGAACATTGCTTCGGGATACATCAAACCTTTCAGATAATTGTCTTTCAGACGGTAATTTATCACCAGGCTCCAAATTTTTATGATTAATTAAATCTCTAATTTTGGAGATAATTTCTTTTTGGATAATATCGCTCTCTGTAATGGTATGGATGTCTAATTTCATATTCAATAATTGGTTAACCAGTAAAAGGCTAAAATTAATAAAAAAATAATGTAAATAAGAGTGAAGTGCTTCACCGATCCATAAAAGATCGGTAAATCACTTCAAAAAACTAACTAACTCAATCTAATCATCATTTTTAATGTTTTACTTCTAAATTGTAATATTTTACTTTAGCATAAGCACCTTCATCTCTACTTTGGAAATAATTCCCTGCTTTAAAATAATTCTCAAATATTCCCCATTTTCTCATATGGATATTTTCATAAACTTTATATTCTGAATTATTTAAAATGACTACCATTTTTCCGTCAGACACTTTTACTTCTAATATAAACTTTCTAAAGCCTACTTCTTGTTCAAAATTAAATCCTTCATCATCATCCCAAGCTTCTTCATGTAAAAGTACATCTCCTGTGAGACTTGGGTTTTTTAAAACTTTTGTTTTCACCCTAATTTTCCCTTTATCCCAATAGATTTTTAAAATTGGAGGTGCATTGTTGTCCTTTTGTCCTATTAAATCTCTTTGCTCATCGGTTAGCCTACCATGGATTTGCATAATAATCACTCTATGGTATTTACCATTATTATCTTTGGTCACCTCTTCCATAGCGAGCTTACCTTTTAAGGTCGCACCTTGTGCAAAAGTCCAGTTGACATTATTGTTGCCTGGTTCCATTTGTTCACGCAATTCTGAACGCGAATATTTTGTGTTTGCAGTTGTACCTTCACTGGGGTAGGCATAAAACACCAAGCTTCCGTCGGTTGAATCATTATACATATAAGGAATCAACCTTTCATCAGTGCCATAATTTAAAATTTCTGGTGGCTCAATAGTTGTGGCCCTTCCTTTATCATTTAATGCTGGTGTTGTTACGCTCCAATGGCTTAAATCAATATCTGGAAGTTTGTATTTTTTTCTTTTAGTCTTTTTTTGAGTGTTAACTTCTGAATCTGTAGTGCTACTGGTCTTATCTTGACTAGTAGCACTAACTGTTACACAAATAATCAATAAGGATGCTATTAATGGTTTTCCGAAGTTTTTCATTACTTACTGATTATAATTTTGGATAGACCTTCACATTATCAGCATATAAATCTACCGGCGTAACCGCCCACAACCATATCGATATCAGTCCAGAGGCATTTGAAGTAAAATCAACTTTAACGGTAGTAAATGTCGTTTTACCTTTTACTTCAGTACCTACATGAGTTACCAAAGCTCCTCCTGCTTGAGACTGATTATAAGCATCAACACCATCAGTAAAATGACCATCAAGTATTTCAGCAACAAATCTTCTACCACCTATTGGGTCGGTTGCGATATCATCTTTTATAGCATATTCAAACTCTAATGTATATTCCCAATTCGGGGAAACTACAATGGCTTGATAGGCATGTCTGGTATCTGAAGTTGTCCATTCGGCTGCCGATCTTCTCATATTCCATTTGGCGCCTCTAGTTTTAGAGCCATTATCGGTACCATCATATAGTAACCATGACCCATCACTACTAGATTCAAAACCATTATTTGACCATCCATTGGAAAAATTAATTTTCCAATTATTGGAGCTGTCTTCAAAATCTCCGTTTAAAACTACGGGAGTGATCGGTACAAACAAATCTTCTACCACAACATCAATTGTTTTAGAATCTGATGCCCCATTGGCATCACTGGCCGTTAAGGTTACCTGATAAGTGCCTTCTCCACCTTCAAAAGTATAGGTAGGGTCCTTTAATGTTGAAGTATCTCCTCCACCAAAATCCCATAGAAATATGGTAGATTCTGTTGAATTATTTGTGAATTTAACCGTACGAAAATCATTTGGATCTGGCGCATAGGTAAAGTCTGATGAAGGTAAAACCGTATCAACTTTAGAGTTAGCATCTGGCAAATCATCTCTAAAGAGCTCGTCTCCAACACAACTAAGCATAAAACTAGCTGTAACCAGACCTAAAAGCAACCATGTTGGCTTTCTGAAAATATTTACTTTATTTTTCATAGTTTATTATTTTAATATTAATATCCTGGGTTTTGTGTTAAAAGGCCACCGCTCAAATTTATTTCTCTTGATGGAATTGGCAGCAATAAAGACCTGGTATTAAAAACATACCCCATCTCGACAGCATGAGCGCTCAATACCGCATCTGCCACACCAAATCGAAGTAAATCAAACCAGCGTTGATTTTCAAATGCCAATTCAACACGTCTTTCCAATAAAAGATCCTCTTTTGTAATGCTTGTTATGGCGTTAGGAGCAGTAGCTGGAAACGCTCTGTCCCTAATCCTGCGAAAAGAATTCAATGCCGCTGGGTCAACAGTTGCTGCACCTCCAGCCAAAACAGCTTCAACATGCATTAAAAGCACATCGGCAAAACGTATGGCAATATAATCATTACCGGCATTACGGGCATTTGGGCCATAAGAAGGCGTGGCGTTAACGTCAAATCCATCAGGGAAAAACTTAGCTACTTCATTTGAACTGCCTACCGTTGTATAGGAAACTGCGGTTCTCGCACCTCCAATTTGGTCAAAATCAGCAATCAAATTAGTATTCACAATGTTTTGGCCATCTTCTCGACCTGCACGTACAGCTGAAGTAAATTCAGATGAAAAACTTTGGCTTTCTTGAGCATTTCCTGATTCATATTGAATGGCGAATATAATTTCATTATTCAATTCTGAATAAAATACATCATAATAATTAGACATGAGAGAGAATCCACCACCATTAATAATCGTCTCACACAATTGTTGAGCCCCTGAGTAATTTGGGCTAGCTTGTGTTAAATATACCTTTGCCAATAAAGCCTGAGCCGCAGCTTTTGAGGCTCTTGATTTATAGGTGTTATCCAGTACATTTATGGCTTCTTGGAAATCGGCTATTATTTGTGTATAAATCTGTGCTTTAGGAACTCGTGTAAAAAGCGGAGCCTTGTCATCGGCAGGACCAACAACCGAAGTCACTAAAGGCACATCGCCGTACAACCTAACCAATTTAAAGTAGGCATAGGCTCTTAAAAATTTAGCTTCAGCCGTGTATTTTGCCCTATTGCCTTCATTTGCAATATCAATAAAGTTCAAAATATTATTCGCTCTAAAAATAACTTCATACATGGAAGCCCAATAATCTTCTGACTCTACATTGTTGGCATTTACCACATATCTGTGAAAATCAGATTTTGAACCCTCCAATGTTGCGTTTCTTGTATTATCGGTGCGATGTTCAGTCAAAAGGTGCTCAAATTGTACACCCCTGTTTACCCTACCGATATTTGTTTCTGTATTTTCATTAACCCCCTGAAGGGCATCATATATTCCTATAACTCCAGCCAAAACATCGGCATCAGTTTGGAAAAATGCATCCACTGCAACTGCAGTATCGGGTAACGGATTTAAGAACTCATCAGTATCACAGGAAAGGATAAAACATCCTGTTACCGCTAAGACTAAAAATTTTATATGTTTCATAATTTGTATGTTTTTAATATTAAAAATCAATGTTCAGACCAAATGTTATTGTTTTATATATAGGTGTACCCGCTCTTTGAGACCCATACGCCCTAGGATTGCCTTCATCATCATGCTCGGGATTGTACCCGTGGTAATCATCAGCAGTGACATAAATTAAATTTTGAGCCGTAGCATAAAGTCTTATGTCTGACACCCCTATTTTGGAGGTTACGTCTTCTGGAAAGTTATACCCAATATTTACATTACGCAATGAAAAATAGTCTGCGCTTGCGATAACTTCACTAGTCAAAACTTTTTCTTGAATAAAAGATTCATGCGGGACAAGGCCATTGGCAACTGCTTGTACTTCACCGCCACTTCTGGTTCTGTTGCCAAACCAATTAAAGAAATATTGGTCTCCAATATTATTTACTTGGGCACCTAAGCTTCCCTGTACCATAAAAGAGAAATCAAAATCCCCTAATTTAAATTCATTGGTAAAACTGTAGACCAAGTCTGGATAGGGATCGCCTAGAATAGTTTTATCTTCTTCGGTAATGATACCATCACCGTTTAAATCTTTCACTATAGTGTCCTCAGCCTGACCATTAATTCGATTCCAAGGGTTGTCAACATAGGTTGTTCTAAAATCAATCTCGTTATAGGCATCTGTATCTACTACATAGCCCCAGTAGGATGATATAGGTTCTCCTATTCGGTTAATCCATTGCGAGTTTCTGCCATATGTATCTTCTATCAAGGCATTGTTAGAATCACCAAAACTGAGCAATTCATTTTGGTTGGTTGATGCTATAAAGGTAGAATTCCAAGAAAATTTCTCGCTGGTAATATTTTTGGTTCTCAATTCCAATTCCCAGCCTCTATTTCGCACTTCACCTAAATTTACAATACCACCTGAAAATCCAGTTACATAGGACACAGGGTTCTCCAAAAGTAATTTGTCACTGGTTCTTTGGTAGTAATCCAAGGTTCCAGATATTCTGTTATTAAAAAATCCAAAATCCACTGCAGGATTGAATTCTTCTGAAGCCTCCCATTGTAACAAGGCATTTGCAATATTAAGTGGTGAAACACCAGAGGCAATACTACCGTCCACAATAGCGTTTGAATTTTGCAACAATGCCAAATAAGGCCATGAGTTTACAACATCGTTGCCTACATTAAAGTTCTCAGCTCCGGTAAAACCATAACTGGCCCTTAACTTTAGGTTGTTTATAAAATTACTATTTCTCAAAAAATCTTCTTTAGCAACGTTCCAACCTACAGATACCGCTGGGAAATTACCCCACTTGGTATCGACCCCAAACACAGAACTACCATCACGCCTAAACGAAGCCGATAATAAGTATTTGTCGGCATAGGCATAGTTGATCCTACCAAAATAACCTATCTTTTTAAGTTCTGAATTGGTTTCAAAATATTCAGAAATTGCGGTTGCACCTTGTAAATTTTTAAGCAAATCATTTGAAAAACCAGTTCCAGAAATTTCACTATTTTCTGATTTTCTTTGTTGTACTGTCAATCCTGCCAGTAAGTCGATATCGTGATCTCCAATTGTTTTACTATAATTTAAAGTGTTATCTGAAATTAATCTTGTTCGGAACCTGTTTTGTAAATTATAGGCGGCTCTACTAGCCCCGCTGGCATGATGTAATGTGCCATCCCATCGCGTCCTTTTTCTTTGCTCTATCGTAACACCCAAGGACGTTCTTGCTGTAAGTCCATCCAAAATATCAACGCTAAAGTATGTAGAGCCATAGAGTTTGGTATTATATTCATAATGTTCTCGTTCTACATATTGTGCATAAGGATTGGAATCCCCTGAAGTACGGGGCCTTTCATTGCTGCCATCATTATCAAAATCCATATTAACTAAATGGTTTTCATAGAAATAATCTCCAACCCCAACATCTGGATAAGAACCACGATTGATAAACTGAAGCGTCCCTTCAGTATGATAAATAGGCAACCAAGGTGATTGACGTAATGGATTATGGATTGAAGTTGGCAATCTTCGTTGTTTTGTGTAAGATGGGGTAACATTTAGTCCAAATTTCACGTTTTTTCCTAATTTGGAATCAATCTTCAAGTTTCCCGTGTATAATTTGTAATCATCCGTAATTACAACACCTTCGTCACCAAGATATCTTAACGAAGTACTAAATTTAGTGCTTTCTGTACCTCCACGTGCGGCAAAAGAATGGCTAGTAATGGTTCCTCCATCAAAAAACACATCTTGCCAATCTCGGTCAA
This sequence comes from Flavobacteriaceae bacterium MAR_2010_72, assembly GCA_003550275.1. Classification (GTDB taxonomy): domain Bacteria; phylum Bacteroidota; class Bacteroidia; order Flavobacteriales; family Flavobacteriaceae; genus Geojedonia. The sequence goes on along the minus strand of QXCW01000002.1, from coordinate 2,968,624 downwards.
TACCCGTAATGCCAACTATAGCTAGCGCGTAGAGGTTTTCTCCTCCAATTGTTCCCGTAGCAGCTCGCTCTATTTCAGCCCACTTTCGTGTACTTTTTCTATAGTCATCACTGCCATGTGCTTGTTTATAACCGGTATAGGTTTGATAGCTAAATTTTGTTTTTCCAGCCTTTCCACTCTTTGTAGTGATTAAAATAACACCATTAGATCCCTCACTACCATAAATTGCAGCAGATGCGGCATCTTTTAAAACTTCAAAAGATTCAACATCGTTCATATCAAGGTTTCCAAGAAATTCTGAACTTACTACTACACCATCTACCACCAATGCTGGGCCAGAATCTGCAGTAATGGATCCAACTCCTCTAATGGTAATTGTGGGAGCACCTCCAGCTTCTGCATTTGTTGCTTGGATATTTACCCCTGATACTTGACCAATAAGTGCATCGTCTACCCTTGACACCGCTATTTGATCTAAATCTTCATTCACTACTTTAGAAATAGCACCGGTTAAATGCGATTTCTTTTGAGTACCGTAACCAACAACCACGACTTCATCAAGTTGACTGGCATCTTCTGCTAGGGCAACATTTATAGTTTGTTGATTCGCTACGATAACAGTTTTGGAAACATAGCCTAAAAAGGAAAATTGAAGAACGTCTCCAGTTTTTGCTTGAATTTGATAGTTTCCATCAAAATCTGTAGATACTCCAGACGTGGTGCCTAAAATAATAATGTTAACACCTGGTAATGGCAAGTTGTCCACTTCAGAAACCACGGTACCGTTGATTGTGAAGCGATCTTGAGCAAAAATTGTAACACTTATAAAAAGTGTTATAATTAATGTCAGCTTAGTTTTTAAGTTCATAATTAATTGTTTTAGTTTAAACTTGTTAGTATTAAATAGTCACTTAAAACATGTTATTGCATTGTAACGGTTAGTTTAGTATTTTTGCAGTAAACATGTTCTATATAGTAGCTACATGTAATTTTACTTCCCTCCAAAGAAGTATGATGTTAAAAGGATGGGTGTGCACCTGTCCTTTTTTTAAGGCTGATTAAACTGGTTAACCAATCTGGTTTACCAAATATAGATAATTTTTAATTAACTCCAACTTTTTCTTAAAAAAAGTTTAAAATTTTATGATTTTCGTCAATAATTCTTACGAAAACAGAGAATTATTGCATGAAATCTTCTCTAATTGGGCTAAAAACGTCAATCAAAACCCCTGATTTTGTGCATACTGCACCATGCATAACATGTGGTGGTATGTAGAATGAATCCCCACCTTTTACTATTTTGGTTTCGTCGCCAATTGTAAGCCTATATTCTCCACTTTCAACATAGGTTACTTGTGAGTGATAGTGCTCGTGCATGACGCCTACAGCACCTACTTCAAAATGTACCTTTACAAGCATGATTTTATCATCATACCCCATAATTTTACGTTTCAAGCCCTCGCCAACAACTTCCCATTCCATTTCATCTCCAAAGATGAATTCCTTACTTGTTCCAAATGTTTTCATAATTTAATTATTTAATGTTTTGGAAAGCGAAGGGACCATTCCATTGGTATTCCTTTCCATTTATACTTAAGTGATGTGTTTGTGTTTTCTGATTATTTGTATTGGATATAATGAACACCTTTGAATTTCCATTAACCATCATGATTTCGACGGCCGTGTAATTTGGTTCATCATATAATACTTCTATTTTAGCAATCGTACTATACGCGTTTACCGCAAATTCTGAAACGGGACTATAAGTGCCGTGGGATTCAATGATTGACACAAATAGTGCGTCTTTTGTGTTTTTCTTTCTAAGTATCAATGCAGGTTCACGGCGTAGATTAAAGTTAGGATCGTTGGCACCGATTCTTGCAAAAATTAACTCATCTCCTTTAGTGGTAACTGAAGTAAGCGTATAAAATTTGTCATTAAGAAGCCAATTCAAAGTTGAATTACTTCCGTTTGAAATTCCTTGTCCTTCAGTAAATAAATGCTGGTAACCATTTGCTGACCCAAGTTGTGTTAAAGATTTAGGACTAGTGTATTCTATATTGGTTTTCATCAACTGCCCCAAATAATAGAAGGGTAGGTCATATTGATTTGCCTTATTTGAAGCAACCTTAACAATATCCAAAACGAAAGGCTTTACATGACTGCTGTCTTTTATTATTGCCATTGTTCTTTGGATGGCGGTTTCAGGATAAGCATTGTTTTCTTTAGCACTTACAACTTGAAGGTCAGGATGAGTTACATCAAAAATATAACCTTCTGAATGGTGTTTGCTTCCTGTTTCATAATCTCCGTTAAAATGGGATTGTTCATTTTGAACGACCGAGTTATGTGCTATGGTTTGTTTTGCCCATGTTGTGTTTTCTTTTAAATAGTTGCCACCTCCTTTTTGTTCAATATTTACAAAACGAGCTAATCCGTAATCTTGCAAAACTTCATTCCCATCTTCATATAAGGAGAACGATAATTTATCATAATGACCATGACTTAAACCTTGAGCTGCGTATTTAAAAACCAATTCCATAGGGTTATTTCTCAAAATTCCTAGGCCGCCTTGGTCGCCTTCGGGACCATCACGAAGCTCTATAGAGGACTTTACAAAGGGTTCAGTTTTGCCTAATTCAATATCCTTTGCGACAGACAAGCCACTATCATCCAAAACAACACGCCCTTGCTTTTCAGCAATACCTAAAAGTTGTGGATTATGACCTCCAAAATGATAGGCAATATCAACCGCCGTAACCAATTCCCTGGAATAATATGACATTCCTTTTTGGGCATCGTTAATAGGGAAGAAGTCGCCATTTTCATCTGACAAATTGATTAAAGCATTAACCGATTTAATAAGAACACTGTCTTTATATTCAAATATTTTTAATTCTGGCTTTTTATTTTGAAGTGCCTCTGCAAAGATCAAAAATGGATACATGGCATAGCGTTGGTAATAAGGTCCTTCGGTGTAATAACCATCTGGTGAAAATGGCTCATCAAGATTCGCAAAGAAACCAGATTTACCTTCTCTATTTATGAAACCACCGTCATTATCCTTCATATTAGCATCGAGATTCACATTTTTTATTCCGTATAGTGCACGTTGTAATAAGCTGTCATCATCCATCACAAGGGCGATCATTCCAACGGCTACATTGCCCCAAGTACTATGGTTATGAACGCGATTAAAAAACTGCGGATTATCACTTGAAATGAAATCGGCAAATGGTCTAAACAAATCATTTTCCAAAATAGTTCTCTCTTCCTTGGAAAGCCAATCGTAAATACAGTCATAAGCCTGACTTGTATAAACTAACCAATTAGAATCATTGAGACATTGCCAAAATAATTTTCCACGGGCGTAAGAACGTTCTTGGGGATGAATAGGCAAAGTAGGGTAGAGTTTAGCATAGGCCATGAGCATATCGCGTACATAAATGGCATATTTTTCATCATCTAAAATTTGAAAGAGCACACCAGCTTTTTGGAGCATCAAAAAATTCTTTTTATGCCGTTCATGGGTATATCCCCCAGAAAAATCTTTCGGTATTGGAACTTCGATACCAAATTCGATTTCGGCATCAACCTCCGCTTTTGTCTCTGCAAGTGACTTGTCGAATAGTGGTATTTTTCCAAGTTTTGATTTTATGGCACTAACACCTTTTGCAGTCAGGATTAAATTAGGATGAGATTTGTGTTCTTCATTTTTGGTTTCGCTATTGGATGGTGTATTACATGATAATACCATCGCACAAAACATGAAAACGTATATTATTTTGATAAATCGAGTCATTGTTTTATTATAGAAATTAAACCTAAATCTAAACTATCTGTTCCCTTCCCTTTTAAAGGTGAATTTTCAGGTAGTTGATAGGTTCCGTTATTAAAATTAGGATTCAAATGCCAAATGTTTTCAACCGTGTATTTTTGATCGCCCGTTACAATAAGGTCTTCAGAATTAAACACATTATTATTTAAAATATTAACGATAGGCTCACCAACGACCAAGTGTATATTTATGGCTTTTGAATCCACAAAAATGTTGTTTAAAACCTCATGTTCTTGTACTCCATACAATGAAATGGCAGCGTTATATTTGTTTCTTTTGCCAGCTCCTACTTTATCAAAAACATTGTGTTCTAATTCTAAAAAGGGCCCAAAGGTGCTTTCGTCTGTGCCTCCTCTATAAAGTCTTAAAGCAGGGCCTTGTATATTTTTAAACACATTATTTTTCATAATAACGTATTCGGCGTTGTAGGCTCCAATATCATCGGTTTCTTTATCAAGGGCGACAACGTGACCTGTAATATTGCTAAATGTTGAATTTTGAATGCTTAATGTATCGGCAAAGGTGTTTTTAGATACTTTAATCACATCAAAGGAATGGTTTACGGTCAAGTTATTAAAATTACAATTATTAATAAATAACTTATAGTTATTAATCATTGAATTCTTACTTGTTCTAATAACAGAATTCCCAGCATAATCAGGAGATGTTGCGCCATCAAAGGTCATACCATCTAATGAGAGGCTACCTCCATTTTGAATCTCGAACGCAGCCATTTTTTCAAAGAAAACGATGGCATTCTGATTGCCGTCAATTTTAAAGGACAATGGGTGTGTTATATTTACGGTTTTAGATAAATAGTATGAAGCCCCAGATGAAAGTTCTATAATATCACCTGGTTTCGAGTTTTTAACCGCATCGAACAAGGTGTTTAATCCGGGGGTTACTTCAATCGTATTTCCTGAATTTAAACTTATGGTAGTGTCTGCTTTCGAATACCAGCTAACCCCTGTGTTTTCTTTAGTAGCAATATTAGGGCTAATAGTTACCTTGTTTGGGATAGCATCGGATTGGGGAATTAAATAGCCAGATTCATTTTTTATCAATTTGATATCTGATTTTACAAAACCATTTTGAATTCCTGTTTCAATATTCTCACCTGTTATATTATTATTAAAGGTAATCCCGCTTATATCATCATAAACTGTAAATAAATTAGATTTGGATTCATGGTAAAAAATATTATCAGATATGACTGAATTTGAAGGTGGCGCACTTCGCTCTGCATCACTACCTGCACATAACTGAATATTGTCGCAATTAATAAATGTATTGTTTTTAACAACCGCATCTGTAACTTGTACATATCGATTGGGGGGTGAATTAGGCACACCATTCATCATAACAAATGCCCCTCTAAATCGATAGCCTGTTAAACCAATGTGGTAATTATTTATAACGGTTTGTTTCTCGTTAATCACGCGGACACCTCCAGTACTTGGTTTGCCGTTACCAATAAACATATTGCCGTCTACTAGGGTTTCGTTACCATGACGCATGGTTAAAGTTCCGGTACATTCAAAAAACGTATTATATTTAAAAGTGTTTTGACCAGATTTGTTTGAAATAATCTCATGTTCACCATTACATCTATCAAAATAATTTGACTCCACAAGGGTGTTGGAGTTGTCCAAAGCCTGATGGCTTGTTCCTATTCTTAAGGTTTCACCACCATTGTTGCCGAAGGTAGGTCGTGGTCCAAAATAATTATGATCTATTTGATTGTTGTTCTCTCTACTGGCTTCGGTGTCTAATCCAACAATCATAGTAACTCCTAAATTTTTTTTCCCAGAGATATGATTGTGATCTATTCTATTGTTTTTGCCATATATAGCAATCCAATAATCTTGCTCGTCGCGTTGTGGGTTGTTGAAATTATCAATTACACATTCGGTAAGTCTACTATTATTGGCCAGAGTTTCATTGTCTTTTTTAAAAGAAATTACCTCGTTGGTTGGCGTGTATCCATTGACGAATACTAATCCTTCCACAACGAGGTAATCTCCTGCTATTCTCAAATTTGAAGCACCTTCAAGGGTCACTTTGCCTTTTTCTTCAACAGTTAAGGTTATTGGGTTTTCGGCTGTTCCCTTGGCTTCAAAGAGCAATTCTGTATTTTTCCAAACCCCATTGGCCATTATTATGATATCTCCCGGCTGGGATTTACTTACCGCCTGATTGAACTCGTCTATGTTTTTGACAATTATTTCCGCATCGCCTTTTGGACTTGAACAGGAGTGTAAAGTGATAAGTACTACTGCATAATATATGTGCTTCCAGTGTTTAAAATTCACAATTTTGATTTATTCTTTTATTATTTTTTTAGTGATTGATTGACCGTCTGAATTAATTTTCAAAAAATACATCCCATTTGATAAACCTGAAATATCAACTTTATTATCAACCAATTCAATATGAGAAGATACGCTTTTACCTAGGACATTAAAAATTTCAATACCAGAAACTGGTGCTTTTTTTGACTCAATCAGTATATAATTGCTAGCTGGATTAGGATATATTTTAAAAGCAGAAAGTAAAAAGTCGTCAGTTGATAAAACATCATTAGCAGGGTCTTCGTTTGGACCACCAAAAGTAGAATCAGGAAGACTTGTAGAAGCCAAGGCATCAGGATGAACTCGTGGTAGATCGCCAGTAAAAGTCCAATTTGGTCTTGTTGAGCCTGAATTGGTTTGCCCGGCCATCCAATCTGAATTTGGGTCGTATCCCGTTGAGGTTCCTTGTCGAGCAATATAATATACATTTGCACCGGACGTACCATCATTTAAACTGATAACCGAACTTCCACTTGGGAAAGCAAAATAACTAGGAGTATTATCGTAATTTGTAGTTATATTCATTTGAGCCCAAGCATATTCTGAATTAGCTCCTGCGCCGTCATCATCCATTGAGCTAACTGAATCATATATGTTCCATAAGGTATGAGCTCCAGCAGCGTCAAATTCGCCATCAAGGGGTGATGAATCGACATTTACACCAGAAGGACTCGCTGGAGCACTGATAAGCATGTATGTAGCTGTATAATCAATTAAATCACCATCGTATCCAGTAACAGTAGTTTGATCATAGTCATTAGAGGCAGCAAGCCCCAATGCTGTTTGATATGAATTTTGAGTACCTGCAGTTAATAGATCACTATCCCAACTAATTGTAAGGTAGCCATTAGAACCAAAACTTAAGCCACTTAAATCTAATACTTCTTGAACTTGGCCAAGATTTCCGCTTTCGCCATCACCTTCAATAGTAATAAAGTATGTGCCAGCGGGCAATACACCACTAGCAGGACCCCTCAACTCAATATATTCATCAGGAATATCAGTTCCTGATATGCTGGCAATTAGTTCATTAATGTAGTAACCTGAAGAATTATCATAGGATTGGGAATACCCAAACGCAAATGAGAGCATTGTAACAAATAGTAAAAGTTTTTTCATAAGAATGGATTTAAAAGTTAATATTTAAGTTAATGTGTAATTGTAAGACTGTAATATTTTACATAAGCAAAAGCATTGGCGTTGGTTGAAACCAAATAATTACCAGCTTTAAAATAATTTTCAAATGGCCATTTAGTAAGACTAACATCTTGATAGATATAAGGGGTATTATTATTAAGTTGTAATTCTAATTTACCTGTAGAGGCTGTTATGGTAAAATTGAAGGGCTCAAATCCAACATAACCAAAGTTGTGTTTAATATCGGTCCAGGTAGCACTACTCACGTTTAATAAGTCTGTTCCAGATGTGCTTTCATTGACGAGTGATTTTTTATGTGCCCATAGGTAGCCATCTTTCCAATACATTTTTAAAAGAGGCGGGCCGTTATTAGACGAAAAACCATAAGTGCTCATGTCGGCTTGTGAAATAATGCCATGAATTTGCATAACAATGACATTATGATAGGTACTGCTAGATTGGGTGTCTTGAGAAATTGAAGCTACTTTTAATCGACCAGTCATTTTTCCTCCAGTGTTCAAGGACCAATTTACTTTGGAATTATTTGGATTGATCAATTCTCTTAATTCCGTTCTTGAGTAACTACTATTAGTTGTTGAAACATCAGGAAACGTATAGAAGACAATCGAACCGTCAGTTGTGTCGTCATACATATAAGGTTTAACAGGGTCTAAAGTTCTATACCCATTATTTATGAGTTGTGCTGGTAAATATTCGTCAGGGCTACCATTATTATTTAGGTCAACAGGTAAAGTGACTTTCCAGTTTGAGAAATCAATGTTGGCATAAAGCAGGGCAGGAGGAGGGTTAGGAACTATAGGTTCTGGATTATCATCAATAACATCTATGATTTCAGGTTCTGTGTCAGGTGTAGTATCATCAGAAGAAGAGCATCCAAAAATTACCACACAAAATAATAACACTAAATACATGCCTTTTTTCAAGAAAATTTGAAAAGATTCAATTGAATTCATTAGTATTAATAAATTGGTTAACCAGATTGGTTTACCAAAAATACTTTTTTTTTTCAATTGTGCAAATTAAAGTGCTAAAAAATACGGTATTAACTCAAATTTTAACTTATGCTGAAAGAAAATTCAACTAAAAATAATCTATTAATGCAAGAATGCCATTATACGATATCAAACAGGAGAACACTAAAGCCGAAAACAAACCAATGTTTATTAACAGACTTGTTTTATAGCCTTTCATTAAACGTTTGTTGTTTACCATTAAAATGATACAAAGTACTACTAAAGGTAAAACAAAGACATTAAAGACTTGTGATAAAATTTGTATTTCAATAGGATTTGATCCTAAAATTGGACCAATTAATGCCACCAAGCAGGCGATGGCCGTTATAATTCTAAATTGTCTTGAATTGGTGTCCAATTCTCCAGATTGATAATCGGCTACCAAAAGAGGAGCAATGAGCAAGCATGGAAAAATGGATGATAGACCGGCACTTAAGGCTCCAAAAAAGAATATGGTAACAGCCAATTTTCCAGCAACGGGCTCCAAAGTATTGGCCATATCCAGAACTTGAGTAACCACTTTACCTTGATGGAACAGAGCACCACAGGAAACGGCCATAATGGTTCCGCTAATTATAAATATCAAGATGGCTGCTGTTATGGAATCCTTTCTTTGTTGATTTAAATTAGCGATGGTCCATCCTTTACCCTTTACGAAAAGTGGTCGCGATAAAAACGTTGCTGCTGCCATGGTCGTTCCAACAAAGGCGGCAACCAACATTTTTCCTCCAGGAACTTCTGGTATGGTTGGGATTAAACCTTTTACAACATCGATGGGAAGTGGTTGTACAAAAAATAATGAAATGATAAAGGAAAGTCCCATTATGGAAACGAAGATGATCAAGATTTTTTCGAAAAATGTATATTTCCCGACCATCATTAGCCCGTAAAAAATGCTAATAATTATAATTGCTATGGTAAGTACCGTTCCATATTTAAATTCACTGATGCCTCCAAAATTAATGACCAGTATTTCGTAGATGATATTGGAGGAAATTCCCAAGATGCCCATCAAGGAATTCCATTGACCAAAGGTAATCCCAATAATAATCAATATGGCCAGTACCTTCCCGAATTTTAAATGTTTTTTAAATCCGTAAAGGGCTGTTTCTCCAGTTATCAAAGCGTAATTACCATAAACAAACATTAAAATTCCAGAAAATAAACAACTTAATAAAAGCACCCATAATAACTGCATCCCAAATTTGCTTCCTGCGACAATCATTGAGGTTACACTTCCAGTACCAATGGTATAACCAATGGCAAAAATACCAGGACCAAAACCTAGTACGACAGCAATAAGTTTTTTTAATAAAGACGTTTTGTTTTCGGATGTTGACATGGTCTAGTATTTTTTGTTTAATTAATTTACTGCTGATATGTTGGCGCTTTCTAACATCATCAACCCTTTTGAATCTGTTATTTATTGGGCGCTGTCCCAGAACCTACAGTAGCCTCTTTAAACCAAACTTCAGCATAACTTCCATTTGCATATTGCTTTGCTATATCACCATCATAAGTCTCTGACTTCGTAGATTTTCCATTAGCCTGATTATATGCACCTTGTTTGAAATAATTTATTTCACCAGCGTAGGCAATTTCTCTTTCTGGGCTTATAGCTCGTCTTGATGAATATACATTTATGACTTGTTGTGGAATATCAGATTTAGTGGCAAAATCTGATTTGATTAAACTTTTTGTGAATGTTTTAGTTTCATGACCTTCACTAGTAAAAGTTAGATACATAATACCTTTATAGACATTTACTTCATAACTGAATTCTTCGCCCAACGCAATACCATCTTCGGGTTCATCTGGGTAGGTCGTTGGATTTGCCCCAACATCTGAAAAATCATAACCCCAAACTGCTGTTGAAAAATCCCACCTTCCTGAATTATCACCTTTGGTATTGATTTCGTAGTTCCAAAAGACTGAGCCTTTTGTGTGACCTGGAAATTTTTTATAAAAGATTTTTAGTGGTTCGTTTTCATGTCCTTCATCACTATGAATTTGCCCAATTACTACAGAGTAAGAAGAGGCAACTGTGGCATCACCTGTAGTTGAAACGTGCTGTACTTTTAATGTTCCTGTTAAATTGCCGCCAGTTTCTGGAATCCAATGTGCTTTTTGTCCTAATTCTGTTCTTGTGTTGTTGGAGGTTCGTGAAGTTATTCCAGAATTAGGTGTTTTGTAAACTACCCAATCTGTTATTCCATCATTTACAAGATAAAAGAATTCTTTGTGTTCAAAATTTACTAAATTTTTAACACTTGTACCATCGCCGCAAAGAATGCTCCATTCATCCATAAATGGAATAACATCGCTTGGGTATTTTGTCGCATTTTCAGTTTCACTTTTAGCAGATAAATTTGAATCAGTTTTAGAAACATTTTTACAAGCAAGTATTACTAAAAGTGTAACTATCGTTAATACTATTTTTTTCATTTTAATTTCTTTTGATTTTAATTAGATCAAACGTACAGTTAATAGTTTGTTTAATACCTTTTATAGTTACAATTGCCTTACCTTCTTCTTTGTTTAGCAATTGAATTTTTAAATCTTCATTTTCAGAGTTTACTAGTATATCTGCTACTTCTTCAAGTTCAATTTTAATGTCTTTAAACACTAATGATTTAACCGAAAAGAAAATATCAATGTTTCCTTTAGTTAAGGAGATTGGATTTGAACCATCTACGTTCCATTTGGATTGGTTTATTTTCCAACCTTTTAATTCAGGACTAGTTTTATCTTCATCAATACGGTCATCAAATTTTTCAAATGGATAAATAACAGTAATAAAACTAAAATCGGTTTTATTGGTTTTGGAAGCCACAGCCCATCCTTTTCCTCTAGTGCCGGAGGTAAATACCGAATCAATTGCAACCAATTGATAGATGTCACTTCCGGAACCATCATTGAAGGTTGACCGAATCAAATTAGGTCCTTCTTCCAAGCTATAATGACCTTGCCAAATTTGTTTATAGGTATGGGGTTTATCCGATTTAAAATTGTCTTTTATAATCCAAAAATCGTCTTTCAAATAGAGTACTTGCCTGCTATAATCAACCCCAACATTTTCAAATCCATTATGACTCCCCACATAAAAGTCCAAATCAGTATCAACTTCCCATGCGATTGTTTTTGGTTGTGGCAATTCCCTGAATTTTCCAAAACCACTGCCGCCTTGATTGGAGGTATATTGTTTTCCTTGTAACTCATCATCAACCAAAGCCACATTTTTAACCATCGAATTTTTAAAGAACTCCAAATCTTTAAGCGAATATCTCACCTGGTAATTTGGTAAAATGACTTGACCATTTGCCATGGCCTGAACACCCAACATATCGCCGTGTTGATGGTCTGGTTTTTCATCGTCAAGGCCGTTGGAAATAATCATCACCTTATCTTTAGGGTTCCACCCTTCACGCATTATATAATAACCAGTAGTAGGGAAGTTTATCGATTTAAATTCTGGTGTTTTTGATGCGATGTTATTGAGCATTTGTAATTGGGAATCGTTCACATACCAAAACATTTTAGATTCGACATAATCATTGGCAAAGTAGCCCATTACAGGGTCACTAAACAGTAAATAGCCCAAAGTTAAAGCACCAGAAATATCATTTTTTTCTGACCAAGGTGGCGACGTATCATCTGAAAGTACTGGCGCCGATTTATCAGGATAGGCTATTTTAGTCAGGGTTGTGAACAGTGATTTTAACTTACCTTGCCAAAAGTCATTCACGGGCAATTGACTGTTTTTAGCCAATTGATACACGTAATAATAATTATCGATATCGCTCATGTGATAATGCACGGTGCGTTCAAATTGAAAACCATCGTCATTGATTTCTTTAGCCAAATGGGCTTCCAACATTTCCATAGAACGTTCATACCATTTATCGGAATCTTTAAAATCACGGAACAAAATGGAAAGCATCGCCAACGCCGACATACCTCTGGTTTGATGGTTTCCAGGCACGAATTCAGCATTGGTTTCGTAAAGGCTGGAGGCATGTTGCAACAGGGTGGCAATGGTTAACAATTGGTCTTGGTCGGTATATACCTGTTCTCCCAAAAACATATTGTGGATTTGCAACCAATTCAAAATGCGATAACCCGACCTGAATGCTTCATAAACCCCATTGCCATCTTCTATACTTTCATAAGTTCCAGCCGCTAAAGCTGCATTAAGAGATTTTAATTGGTCTTTAAAATAGTTTAGATATTTAGGGTTTTTATTTTGATAGTTGTAGTAAAAGGCAATATCTACCATTTTGTGTTGTCTAGCTAAATGCCGTATAGCATACGCATTTACAGGTTCTCCATACTGATAGTTGAAAGGCAATTTCCAATGTGTGGAATCTGGATATTTGGCAAGATGGTCCAACGCTCTTTCAATATGTCCGCTTTTAACTTCAGGATAAACGGTATTATAAGCTTCAAATCGTTTGTCAAAAGTTTTCCAGTCGTAAAAATAACGTTCTGCAAATTTTTCCCTAAAATATTGGGCCAATTTTGCTTCTGATATTGTATTTGTACCACCTAAAGTTTTTTGCACTTCAGGTGTTAAATAATGTGCTAGATTTTGCAATTCAATAATTTGATTTGACGGAATCTCTTGTGATAAAGCACGAGGTGAAACTACCAAACACACTATTATTAAGATACCTTTAAGCCAATTCATTTTTTAAATTTTTAATACATTAATTTTAGTTTTAAATTCTGAACCACTTCAATTTTGCCTGAATTTATAATCGTGTTTTCTCCGGGTACTTGCCCTTTTTCACCCCAAAGAATGGCAATAAGTTTTACAGGATTGTTTTGAAAGGTATTGTTGTTAAATTCCACATTCACAATACCTCGGTTTTTTATCAAGATGCGCTCTTTTTCGGCTTTGCCTGAATTTGTAATGGTGTTGCTCTCAAGCACTAAATTCCCACCTATGGTCGATTCGTCATAACCACCACGATAATAATCCAAAACCACTTCTTGGATGTTGTCAAACGTAGAATTGGAAAACGTAACAAACTCGGCATTGTAGTCGCCACCATCGTTGGTTTCTTTATTGAGCATGAATCCGCGTTCGCAATTTTTTATGACCGAATTTGATACTGAAATCGTATCGGCAAAAGAAGCTTTGGAAACTTCCAGAACACTTTTAAAATTGCTGATTTCAACATTATCAAGCCAAATATTATAGGCTTTGGACATGTATTTGTCCAAAGTTGTAAAAGCGTTTTGAGATGCATTTCCAGTTAGAATAATAGCGTTCAAAGTCAAATTCCCTTTGGGATGCATTTCAAATGCTGTTTTTTCTGAAGAAAACACCAGTTCGGCTTTATTATTTTTATCGCTCGAAACTATGGTGATTTCTTTATTAATAGCCAGACTTGAATTTAAATTATAAATCCCGCTATTGAGTGAAATGATATCACCCGATTGCACTTCATTAAGTGTAGCAATCAATTCTTCCGAAGTTGAAACCATGAAGGTTTTGGCTTCAGCTTTTGGTTTTTCAGGATTGAACCAATCGGTTCCATATTTTGATTTATCGATTAAAACTGTGTTTTCTTTTACCGGATTCACGATGGCACCAATGCTGTTGTTTTCAGAAGTTCTTTCAGTTCCAAACAAATCTTTGTTTATGGTTTCAAAATCAAAACCAGCATAGGTATCGTTAATATTTTCGGAAGGAATCACTAGATAATCTGAAACTTTTTCAACTGAAAAATCCTGCGTAATCAACCCTTCGGGTTTAACTTCACTATGATTTTCGTTATTGATAATGTTATTCATAAAAGTTACACCATCAACTACATCATAATTTACAATTGGGTTTGTATAAGCAATTTCGTTATAAATTAAATTGTTAGCAATGACCACACGTTCGGGGCGGGCCGAACGGATTTCGGAAGGTGGCAAAACCTCACTTTGACTCAAGTTGGAGCCCACACTAAATTGCCATGGGGATTTGCAATCGATAAAAGAATTGTAGGCCACAACAGCATCGGTTACTTGATTGTATCGATTTAAGGGAGATTTAGGAATACCGTTCATAATGGCCAATGGGCTTCTAAATGCTTCGCCCTTTAATTTATAGAAATAATTATTGGTTATCCAATGCCCCGTGTTAATGACCCGGATGCCACCAATAAATTTAGAATTGTCGTTGCCTATAAAAATGTTTCCATCTATTGTTGCGTAATTGCCATGTCGTAAAACCAAAGACCCTTCGCTTTCAAAAAACACATTATTTCTAAACACATTAAAATTCGACTTGCTTGAAATCACTTCCACTTCGCCATTACAACGGTCAAATAGATTATCAGCAACATTCACATGGGATGGTGTCATGGAGGTGTCGCTTGCGCCTATTTGAATGGTTTCGCCATGAGGCCCACCTTTTCGTGGTCGTGGACCAAAATGATTATTGGTGATGTGATGGTAATTATAAATATGTTCATTGCCTTTTAAAAAGACCCTTATTGTTGGTCCAAAGTTGGATTTACCGGTGATATAGCAACGGTCCAATTGATTGTTTCTACCCCAAAACTCAATCCAATGGTCGCTTACATCGCGATCTGGTTGGGTAAATTCCTCAATAACACAATTGGTCACTCGACTATGATTAGCAATGGAATCATTATTTATTTTGAATTGAATAATTGAATTTGATGGTGTGTGGCCATTTTTAAAATATAAGCCGTTAACCACTAAATACTCACCGCCCAATTTCAAGTTAGATTTTCCTTCTATGGTCACTTCTCCTTTGGTTTCGGCCTTTAAAACTATAGGCGCCTCTTTGGTGCCTTTTCCGTAAAACTCAATTTGAACATCCTTCCAAACGCCATTGGCCATAACAATCTCATCACCAGGTTTACAGTTTTTTATGGCCTCATTTAATTCTTCGATGTTTGCAACTTTTATGCTACTTAATTCTGTTGGTTGTTCACAAGCCAATAGTGTGATAAAACAACAAAAGACGATTAAGATTCTATTCATAACGTATTAATAATTTATTTGGATTAAGCCTTCTTCCACAATTCCTGAACCTTTTTAAGGTCATTTTTCATGGCATCAAAAACTATTTTTTTGTCAATTGATATTTCTGTATTTCCTTTTTCAGCACCACCCAAATCGTATTCCAAATGCAACGAAACAGGAGGGTTTAAATTATATTTCTTCAATAATTTAAAGTACTTGTCAAAATCAACCATACCTTCGCCAATAGGGACATTAATGGCTTCCCATTTTCCGTCTACTTTGCCCCATTTGTAATCTTTTAAAACTATAACTTTAATATGCGGTTGTAAAAGTTCCAAACCGTTTTCCCAGGAGTAACCCCCTTCAACTATGGCATGACGAATATCGTATTGGGTTCCAAAATAGGAAGAGTCCACGGTTTTCAATAACTTTTTAATTTCCCAAAAAGAAGCGCCTACGCTTGTGCCTGCATGATTTTGATAACAACCTACAAGCCCAAGTTCTTTATTTAAAATACCTAGTTGTCTTATTTCTTCTTGGTACAATTCCAAAGCTTCAGGCATGGATTTGTCATTTGGATATTTAAACCAATTGGTTCTGTAATATTTAATTCCAAATTTAGCGGCGGTTTCAAGAATATTAACATCCAATGGATTGTTGACGCTTTCAATACTTGTGGTAATCAGTTCACAGTTTGAACCACCTGCTTTTATCTCCTTGATTGCTTTTGGCAAATCCGATTTTACAGTTTCTGGCAACACATGGCCATTGGGTCTGACCGTTAAGTCCAATCCAGAGAACCCCATTTCAGCTGCCATTTCGCCAGCCGATCTATAATCCAAGAACTGAAGATGTTTGGAAAATAAATGAATTGATAACTTGTCTGTGTCCCCTATAGGATAAAATGTATTTTTATGGAAACTTAAAAATGGGACAGCAGCAACCGATAATGAAACGTTTTTTATGAAATCCCTTCTTCTATTAAGTAGCATAAACCGAATAAAATTAATTGGTTAACCAGATTGGTTTACCAAATATACGTATATTTGTTTTAATACAAAAATTATTACTTAAATAAGCTTTTAATTATGAAATCATTATCAATAGAGGAAAGAAGGAAATTTGAAAGGGTAAGCACGGCCACCATTGCAACTTGTCTTTTTAAAAAAGGTCTAAAAAATCAATTCATTCAAAATGTATTTCCTTTAAGAAAGGGACAACCTAATATGGTTGGCGAGGCTTTTACCTTGCGATATATTCCAGCAAGAGAAGATTTAAATCCAATAAGCGTATTTCAAGACAAAAATCACCCACAACGGGTTGCAGTTGAACAATGTCCTGAAGGTGCTGTTCTTGTAATTGATAGTAGAAAGGATGCCCGAGCAGCCTCGGCGGGGTCGATTTTGGTAACCAGACTTATGAAACGAGGTGTTGCAGGAATTGTAACCGATGGAGGTTTTAGAGATAGCAAAGAGATTTCGGAATTAGATTTTCCATCATATCATCAAAGGCCATCTGCCCCAACAAATTTAACCTTACATCAAGCATTAGACATTAATGTTCCAATTGGCTGCGGAGATGTGGCTGTGTTTCCTGGCGATATTATTGTTGGAGACGATGATGGTGTCATGGTTATTCCAGCTCACTTAAAGGAAGAAGTAGCCAAAGAGTGTATTGAGATGACCCTCTTTGAAGATTTTGTTTTGGAAGAAGTTAATTCAGGTAAAACCATTATTGGTTTATACCCACCAACTAATCAACAAACCAAAATAGATTTTGAAGCTTGGAAAACATCAAAAAATATATAGGACAACAATACAAATGGATTACTAGGGGCTAGTTGCAAATCAAACAAAATATATCTGGCTTCATCGGAGATCTGTTTTTAATTATAATAAAATTCATTTAAAACAGCAGCCATAAAACAACTTTGGCAATAGTATTTTAATGAAATGATACTACCCTCTTCAATTGAGCCAAATGGCTTAAAATCAAATATTAACATTATTTTTTTAAATAATTTAAAAAAGGTATGAAAAAAAATCTATATTTGGTAAACCAATCTGGTAAACCAATTATTGATTAATGATGAAATCTAAACTGATATTGTGTGTTGTATTGATTTTCCAAATACAGAATGTAGCCTCCCAAGTAGTATTGAATGCAGATGGACCTGGGAACACTTACGAATTAATCAACTCCGTTTTAGCCCCTGGATATGACGCGGTTGAAGATCCTGATTGTAACCATACCGCCTTTGGGAGGCATATTGACGAAGTTTTTGATGCCGAATTGAATACCAATGTTTTCCGATTTCAAATACACGTATCGCCAGATAATGACCGATGTATAAACTTTGATCGGCAACGCAACGAAATAAAAACCTACGACAAATCGCCCGATAATCTAAAAGGGGTAGAGGGCGAAACGGTTATTTACAAATGGAAATTTAAATTAGATGCAGGTTTTCAATCGTCTCCCAATTTTACACATATTCACCAGTTAAAAACCGTAGGAGGGCTTTATGAAGCAACTCCCATGTACACCCTTACTGCTCGGAAAGGAACACCTGATCGATTAGAGCTTCGTTATGCTGAAGCATCGTCGCAATCAACACTACAACAAACCGATCTGGCACCATTTAAAGGGACGTGGGTTGAAGTTACTGAAACCATAAAATATGGCACTAATACCAGCCTGGATTCAGGTACCTATTCTATAGTAATTAAAAGGGTAAGCGATATGGCTACCTTATTTAGCTACTCTAACAATGCCATAAAAAATTGGCAAACTGATGCTGAATTTGTAAGACCAAAATGGGGTATCTATCGAAGCTTGATTAATTCAGGTGATTTAAGAGATGAACAGGTTTTATTTGCCGATTTTAGTATAGAAGAAACAGGAACTTTATCAGTCAATGACTCTAATTTCAATGAAAAGGGGATTAGAATAGTTCCTAATCCAGCAAGTGGTCAAGTTTCCCTTATTGAAGCAACCCCCAATAGTTACAACAGCATCAACATTTATGATAATTTAGGGCGCATTATACACCAAATTAACCCAATTTCAAAATCCATTGATGTGTCTTATCTCAATTCAGGTTTGTACTTTATTAGGTTTAAAAAAGGCTTACATACGGTTCACATTGAACGATTAATTGTCAAGTAATGCTCATGAATACAATTAAATAAGGCGTCAAGAAAATTATTGCTATCAAACTAAACAAAATCAATAAAATGAGAAAAATCACTACTTTTTTACTATTGCTCTTTTCTGCTACTGTTTTAGGGCAAACTACTCATTATATTAGTAGCCCTTCGGCACTTACTACAGCATTTAGTACAACACTTGCACCTGGAGATACAGTGATTTTAGCAGATGGAACCTATAGTGCGAGTGCAACAATGAAATTTAACGGTGTGGGCACAGCAGCTATGCCTATTACATTAAAACCAGCGACTCCTGGAGGGGTTAAATTTACTGGTGGCCAAACCTTGAAAATTGGTGGAGATTATTGTATCGTTGATGGTTTTCACTGGAAAGGTGGTAATGGCGCGAGCAATTTTATTGAATTCAGAGATGGAACTGACTATGCAAATAATAGTATCATTCAAAATTGTGTCATACATGGTTTACAATCGAGTTCTCCAGCAGGCACATCTACAAAACATAATTGGATAGTATTGTATGGAACTTATAATACTGTAATTAACTGTTCCATTATGAATAAAACGAGTTCTGGAAATATGATTTTAGTGGAACTTCGATACAATGCCTCACCCGATGGTTCTGGTACACCAAACACACGTTGTGATGTGGTTGGTCACACCATCAGTAATAACTATTTCTATAATTATCCAAAGGTTGATCCTATGTTAACTAATTCTGGAGATAGCGAAACGATTCGAATAGGGACAAGTGAGTATCAAAATGTAAATAGCAATGTGATAGTTAGCAATAATTATTTTGTTCAAGCCGATGGTGAAAATGAAATCATTACTAATAAAAGCAAAGGCAACACGTATTCTAATAACACTTTTAGAAGATGTAGAGGCTCTTTGGTGTTACGTCACGGTTCGCATACCACAGTTGATGGCAATTACTTTTTAGGTGAAAATGTTGACGGTACTGGAGGCATTAGAATTGTCGATAGCTACCAAACAATTACTAACAATTACATTCAAGATTGTATTAACGTATTAGATCAAGCGCAATGGAATAATGGTATCACATTTTTAGGAGGAAACGATAGCAATGCAGTGGTTTGTTCTTCTACAAGTATGACAAATGGCTATCAAAAAGTTACAAATCTCAATCTCAATAATAACACGATTGTAAACACCAATGCTCCTTTGTATTATAACGTGGCTCAAGGATCAACCGATCCAACGGGAAATATAAATAACAACTTAATTTATTTTGATTCTGGAAACTCAAATATAACACCAGTAATTAATGCGGATTATGCGGGTCTTGGTACGGCATTAACCTATGATGGGAATGTTTATTTAGGCACGACCTTGGGTGCAACTAATGCAGGTTTTACTGAAAATACTGGGATTATAGCTACACCTTCGGGTGAAATATTTACGTTTTCTGGTGCATTAGGTAAAGGTGCCGATATGGGTACATATACACCAATAACTGATGCTATGGTTGGTTACGGCATTGGCGCTTGTTTCGTTGATAATTTGGGCGTTAACATAACAGACGGCAATTGTACCATCACCATTCCTGAATCATTAATTGTTGGTAGTTTGCCAACGCTTACGCATGTTGCAGCTAGTTATGATGTTTCCGTTACTGCCAACGTTGGCTGGTCTGCGGTGTCCAATGATGCTTGGATAACAACCATTAGTCCTTCATCGGGGACCGGTGATGCAACTGTATCGGTTACGGTTACTGAAAACACCGATATAGTAAGTAGAATAGGTACAGTAACTTTTACCCAGGATCCGGGGGGTGACGATATTGTAAGAACCTTAACCATTACACAAGAGGCACCGCCACCACCAGACCCACGTGATGGTTTAAACCTAATAAACGCTCTTGCTTCTGATGCCGATGTGGCCTATTTTTCTAACGAAGAAGTAAACGGAACTACTAAATTTAATTATGCCATTAATAGTTTAGATAAGAATTTTGGCACGCAATGGGCCGGGGATGGCAATATAAATGGAGGTGCAGGCAACAACCCCGTTATAATTTATGATTTAAAAGGTGCTTTTGACTTGCAATTGGTAGATATTGCCACAACCAATGCAAAAACGTACTATTTGCAAATTTGGGTGTCTTCAACAGGAATTGCCGATGAAGATTTCTCCAATCCATTTCCTCCTGGAGATTTAGTAAGTAATACAGATGCAAGTTTAAAAGCTTTTGTACTGCCTTCTATGGCTGAAGGTACAAAATATGTGAAAATTATTGGCAACGGGCAAGTTGGCAGTTCCAGCAGATTTACAACTTTACATGAGGTAGAATTTTATGGTAATGCCTCCACACTTTCAGTAAATGATCATCAAGTTACCGATCAAATAAAAATGTTCCCTAACCCTGTTAAGGATATTTTGACAGTAAAAAACATTAGAAACAATGTAAAATTAATTCAAGTTTATACTATAGATGGAAGAAAGCTATTGGAAAAAGTAGTCGATTCAAATGAAACAGAAATGAAATTGGACATGTCACGGTTTGCCAACGGCACCTATGTTTTGAAGGCTTCTGATGGTCAATCGAACCAGACAAAAATGATTATGGTTTCACATTAAAAATAACAAACTATAATAGGAGTTTTTCTTATTTTGAAAAGCTCAACACATCGTTTTTGGAAATTTTCAGTTTCTTTTAGGATTAAAATACAACTGCTTTTATTTTTCCCCAAAGTCTTTTCAGTATAAATGAAAAAAACACAACAACAACTGTTATAATACTTGCTTTGAAATGCTCGCCATAGATCCAATATCCTGTTGCAAACAAGGCACTATATATAACTATACAACCAACTATTGTGGCTAAAATTCCTGAAGGAACGTTCCATTTCTGGTTTTCATTTTGTACAATAGAAACACCTTCTTTTTTACTTTGATTGACAATTTTTTGCCAGCCAGGACCTCCAGGTTGTATTTTTTTATAAAAATCATACAATGTTTCATTTGTTTCAGATGCAGTAAGGTAAGTTACCAATATCCAGACTATAGTCGTCACCAAAACTACAAAGGGATAGGTCATCCAACCTGGCATCACACCCTCAACGGCTAACCCATTACTATCGTTACCGCCAAACATAAAAAGTCCAAAACCTGAAAAATTGATTAGAATTGAAATAACTCCAGATACAAACATAGCAGAAATTTCACCCCAAGCATTAATGCGCCACCAGAACCATCTCAAAATAAAAATGAGCCCAGTACCAGCTCCAAACATCAGTATTATATTAAATAATTGTAACGCATTTGTAAGAACAAGGGCCAATGCCGCAGACACTACCATTAAAAGTACTGTTGAAGCCCTTCCTATATTAACAAGTTCTTTTTGGGAGGCTTTTTTATTTATATGCTGTACATAAAAGTCATTCACAATATAGGACGATCCCCAATTAAGGTGGGTAGAAATTGTAGACATATAAGCAGCTACAAGAGATGTGAGAACAATTCCTAGAAGTCCATTAGGAAGTTTGGTAAGCATAGCAGAATATGCCAAATCGTGACCTAATTTATCTTCAGCAATATTAGGGAATGCCTGCTGAATGCTCGCAACATCCG
Organism: Flavobacteriaceae bacterium MAR_2010_72; assembly: GCA_003550275.1. Lineage (GTDB taxonomy): Bacteria > Bacteroidota > Bacteroidia > Flavobacteriales > Flavobacteriaceae > Geojedonia. Next base: position 2,946,516 of record QXCW01000002.1, on the reverse strand, counting down.
GATAAAGTACCAACGAAGCCAATGCAACTAAAATCCAAGGCCAAGGCCTTAATGCATAATGTAAAATATTAAAGAAAAAAGTAGCACCTATCGCATGATTTTCATCTTTGGCAGCAAGCATCCGCTGGGCAATATAGCCTCCACCTCCAGGTTCTGCGCCAGGATACCAAGCGCTCCACCATTGTACTGCCAAGGGTATGATTAACAAGGTGATTAATGTTTCCCTGTCATCAAATGAAGGAAAAATATTTAGCTTATCTGCAACAAGTTCATTCTGCAATAAAGAATTTAATCCTCCTACTTCTGGTAAGTTAACACAATAATAGGCTGCCGCTACACCACCAAACATTGCTACAAAGAACAAAAGGAAATCAGTATACACTACGCCTTTGAAGCCTCCAGCAGCACTAAATATTACAGTTACAACACCAGCGATACCAACGGTCTGTAGGGGACTTAATCCCAACATAATTTGTCCAATTTTTATAGCTGCTAATGTTACAGCTGCCATTGCCAATACATTAAAAATAACCCCTAGATAGATGGCTCTAAAGGCTCTTAAAAATTTGGCAGGCTTGCCACCATAGCGCAATTCATAAAATTCTATATCGGTATTGACTCCAGATTTACGCCATAATTTAGCATAAACAAAAACAGTTAATAAACCTGTAATTAAAAATGCCCACCAGACCCAGTTTCCGCTAACCCCTTGGTTTCGTACAATATCCGTTACTAAATTTGGAGTATCTGTTGAGAATGTTGTTGCCACCATTGACACACCTAGAAGCCACCAAGGCATTGTTCGCCCTGAAAGAAAGTATTCTGAAGAGCTTTTACCAGACTTTTTAGAAACTACAAAGCCTATAGTAAGTGTTATCAAAAAGAAACCAATGATAAAAGCATAGTCATAAGCATTCAATGAAATCATAAGACGCTAATTTAAGGTGAGTGATAAATTGATTTGTAATATTAATTGATTTTTTTGTGCTTCGCCATTTTTAGTCAACTATTTATTTCATTTTTCTTTCCTAAAAGCGAAAACGTTTTCGTCCTGAATTTGGTTTGGTTTTTAATAAAGTTATAGATAATTGGTTGGTAATGCTTTATTTTACAGTGTCTAACCAACTATCCTAATGAAAAATAAGACTTTATTCTGGTCCATAACTGTTGCTGTTGCTGGATTTTTATTTGGCTTTGATACTGTAGTAATTTCAGGTGCCAATGAGCCCATAAAAGCATTATGGAATACCTCGCCCTTATTTCATGGAACATTTATCATGTCAATGGCCCTTTGGGGCACTGTAATCGGGGCACTAGTGGGAGGTATTCCAGCAGACAAGTATGGTCGTAAAAAAACCTTGTTTTGGATTGGTGTATTGTTTTTGATTTCAGCTCTTGGTTCTGCATTGGCGCTCGATAAATACTCATTCTCACTCTTTAGATTTATTGGTGGTCTTGCCGTGGGAGCATCATCAGTAGTTGCTCCGATGTATATTTCAGAAATTTCGAGTGCACAAAATCGAGGCAAACTCGTAGCCTTGTACCAGTTCAATATTGTTTTTGGAATTTTAGTGGCCTACTTTTCAAATCTTTGGTTAAAAGGTTTTGATGGTGCTAACGATTGGCGATGGATGTTAGGCGTTGAAGCTATACCTGCACTGATATATTGCTTTATGATTTTAGGTGTGCCAAGAAGCCCGCGTTGGCTGGTTCTTAAAAATGCAAATGAAGATGAAGCCTTGTCAGTATTGAGAATCACACATGATGAAACTTTAGCCTCTACAAAACTTTTAGAAATTAAAGAAGAACTGAACACAGTGGAGAAGGATACTAAAAGTGTGTTTACAAAAATGTATAGTTTTCCATTGCTTTTGGCATTTCTAATAGCATTTTTCAATCAACTCTCAGGTATAAATTTTTTACTCTACTATGCTCCCGAAATTTTTGGTCGTGCAGGTGTGGAAAATCCGTTTTTGGCTTCAGTCTATGTGGGATTGGCCAACCTAATTTTTACAATTATTGGGATGAGTTTGATTGATAAGTTTGGGCGTAGGCAATTGTTAATTATAGGTTCGATTGGATATATCATTAGTTTATCGGTTGTAGCGTGGGCCTTTAAAACTGATGCTGGAGCCGGAATTCTACTCACATTTATAGTAACCTTTGTTGCTGCTCATGCAATTGGTCAAGGTGCAATTATTTGGGTATTTATTTCTGAAATATTTCCGAATAAGGTACGCGCAATGGGGAACTCTTTTGGGTGTGGAACACATTGGGTGTTTGCGGCAATCATTACGCTATTGACACCTGTTTTTTTAGATGAGCAATCAGGAATATTAAAAGATGATCCTTGGATTATTTTCGCCTTTTTTGCAGGGATGATGGTGCTACAATTGCTCTTTGCCCTTTTTGTAATGCCAGAAACTAAAGGATTGTCATTGGAAGAATTGAGTAAAAAATTAGTAAAAAGTGAAGGCAAATAATACTAGTCCGAATTTAAATTGCATACTATTTAGTCTGCTATTTGTACTTGTTTGTGCTTGTAAAGATTCGAATAAAAATAAAGTTGAAGAAATGTCAGTGAATACTTCTGAAGAACAATTATATAGACCCAATTTTCATTTTACTCCAAAATCAAACTGGATGAACGATCCCAACGGGATGTTTTATCTAAACGGTAAGTATCATCTATATTTTCAATATTATCCAGACGATAATGTTTGGGGTCCCATGCATTGGGGTCATGCCGTTAGTGAAGACCTAATTGTTTGGAAAGAGCAGCCAATTGCATTGTATCCTGATAGTTTGGGTTATATATTTTCTGGAAGTGCAGTTGTTGATGTAAACAATACGTCAGGATTTGGTAGGGATGGAAAGATTCCTGTTGTGGCCATTTTTACGTATCATGATATAAAAGGGGAACAGGAAGGTGCAATTGATTTTCAAAGTCAGGCCATTGCTTATTCTTTAGATGAAGGGCAAACTTGGACCAAATATGATGGTAACCCAGTGTTGCCAAATCCGGGTATTAAAGATTTTAGAGATCCAAAAGTGTATTGGGATAATGAACGTGAACAATGGTTAATGGTTTTGGCAACTTACGAAAAGTCATTTTTTTACAGCTCTTCTAATTTAAAAGATTGGGAACTTCTATCAGACTTTGGAGAGACCGTCGGAGAACATGGAGGTGTTTGGGAATGTCCGGATATTTTTCCTATGAAAATTGAGGGGACTGAACAAATCAAATGGGTATTAATACAAAGTATAAATCCCGGATTCATCAATGGTGGTTCAGGGACTCAATATTTTGTAGGGGATTTTGATGGTAAAACCTTTGTTTTAGACTCAACTTTTGCTAAAGACTTGGAAAAAATAGAAACCAAATGGTTAGACTATGGACGAGATAATTATGCAGGAGTTACTTGGGCTAATGTACCTGAAACCGATGGTAGAAAGTTATTTATTGGCTGGATGTCTAATTGGGATTATGCAAAAGAAGTTCCTACTGCAACTTGGCGTAGTGCGATGACTATTGCAAGAGAACTAAAACTAAAAGTGGTAGACGGTAGTTATATGCTTTTTTCAGAACCCGTAAAAGAGTTGGATACTTTCAAGAAAACTATTTTGCAAAAAGCTAATATTGAATTTGATAAAACGTATAATATTACATCCAGCGATGATATAGCACTTGATAAAGCTGTAGTCGAAATTGAGCTTTCCAATTTGAGTCAGGATAGATATACCTTTAGTTTAGAAAATGATCAAGGAGATGTAGTTGAGTTTGGGATTGATAATATAGTGCAACACTATTTTATTGATCGAACAAAATCAGGAGATTTGTCATTTTCAGAAAAATTCGCAGATAAAATTTCAGTTGCCCCTTTTGATACTGTTCAAGATAAAATCCATGTCCAAATACTTATTGATAAAACCTCTATTGAAGTGTTCTATAATAACGGGCAAACAGTTATGACCGAAATATTCTTCCCCAATTATCTTATGAAGACCTTAAAATTAATCTCAAAAAACCATTCAAAACTTATTATTGAGAAACTTGTGGTGAGTGAGTTAGATTTTTAAAATTATAAATATGTATACGTTTACTTGTTTTGGCGAAGTGCTTTGGGACGTATTTCCAGATCGGGAAAAAATTGGAGGTGCACCTTTAAATGTTTCTATGAGATTACATGTTTTTGGTAATGATGTTGCCATTATAAGTGCGGTTGGTAATGATGAATTGGGTAAAAAGTTAATCACTTATTTGAATGAACAGAACTTATCAACTCAATACGTTCAAGTTAGTAATGCTTACGAAACCGGAAAAGTGAATGTGTCTTTAGATGAAAGTGGCTCTGCAAGTTATGATATTAAATTTCCAGCCGCTTGGGATTTTATAGAGCTTGATAGTACCATTCAGTTAGTTAGAGCTAGCAGGGTTTTTATTTTCGGGAGTTTAGCTTGTCGACATTTGAATTCAAAAAACACCCTTTTTGAGCTATTAGAACATGCCAATTTTAAAGTGTTTGATGTTAACTTAAGAGCGCCTCATTATAATTTTGAATTGTTGAACAGTTTAATGTCCAAAGCAAATTTTATTAAATTCAATGATGATGAGTTAGAACTTATTGTAAAAACCTTTGATCAAGATTGTGATAATTTAGAGGATCAAATTAAGTTTATTAGTAAAAAGTTTAGCACTAGTCACATATGTGTAACTCGAGGGAGTAAAGGTGCAGTGTTGTTTATTAATGATAAGTTGTATTTCAATGAAGGTTTTAAAGTGGAAGTTAAGGATACTGTTGGAGCAGGAGATTCATTTCTAGGCACCTTACTTCATAAACTCAATGCAAATGTGAGTCCGCAAAAAGCATTAAATTATGCCTGTGCCGTTGGCGCTTTAGTTGCCAGTGCCGAAGGCGCAAATCCATTAATTCCCGAATCTGACATAAAAAAAATAATGCAGTAGGCATTGTTATTTAGTAGAATCTCTAATAATAACTTCAGTAGGGATTTCAATAGTTTTATACGGTGCTTTGATGCCTTTTCTTGTATTGTTGATTTGTTCAAAAAGTATTTTAAAAGCTTCTTCTCCCATTTTATAGCCTGGTTGATCTACTGTCGATAATTTTGGTGTGGTAATTCTAGTTAAGAACCAATTGCTAAATCCCATAATCGAAATGTCTTTTGGAATTTTCACATTAAGTTCTTTCAATCGAACTAAAACGCCTGTTGCCAAAAGATCGGTCATTGCGAAAATACCATCCACATCTTTGTGATTTAAAAAGATTTCGTCAGCAACATTTTTACCATCCTCAAACGATGCAATGTTTTTCGCCTCAAAAACAATCGATTTATCAAAAGGAATGTTGTGGGCCTTTAATGCTTCTTTATAACCTTTAAATCGATCAATGGTGGTTTGAGGTTTTAAACGCCCCCTTATATGGGCTATCCGTTTACACCCTGAATCAATAAGATGTTTTGTGGCATTATATGCCGCTTTTTTGTCGTCGATAACCACTTTGTTACATTCAATAGATTTAGATATTTTGTCGTAAAGTACTATAGGAATACCATCATTAATGATTTCACTTATGTGTTTATATCTAACTGTATTGTCAGCTAACGATAATAAAATACCGTCTACATTTTTATCCAGAAGTAACTCAAGCTGCTCTTTTTCGATATCGTAAGATTCATCAGACTGTAACGTAATGACCAAATACCCTTCTTTCTCTGCGCTTTTAATAACGCCCAAAATAATGTTGGCAAAAAAATGATGCACAATTTGTGGAATTATCAAGCCAATTATTTTTGATTCTTGTGTCCTTAAACTTTGTGCATAGGAGTTGGGTTTAAAGTTGAGTTTTTCAGCAAGTGCCTTTACTTTACTTTTTGTAGTGGGGCTAACATCAGCATAGTCCTTAAGAGCTTTCGAAACTGTAGCGGTAGATATACCTAAAGTTTCGGCAATTTTTTTTAGTGTGACTTTAGACATGCATTAACAAATTGTGGTTATAAAAGATTTTTTTTTTGAGTTGTTAAACAATAATTCCATAAAAATATAAAGCTGAAAATTTCGGTTAATTTAAAAAATCGAAAACGTTTTCGATAATAATTACAGGGTTTTTTTAGTAAATTCTTTTTTTCTGGTAAAAAAAATGCAAAATTAGTATCTTGTTAAGATTTTATTAACAAAGTGTTATTCACTAAATATTAATTAACTAACTCAAATATGAAAAACAAATTACTCAAAAAAGTAATGCTGCCTTGTCTATTCCTTCTAGGGAGCATTGTTTATGCACAAACTGTTTCTGGAGTTGTAACTGATGCTTCAGGGCCAATTCCTGGAGTTAACGTTTTAGTAAAAGGAACTACAACGGGAACTCAAACAGATTTTGATGGTAACTACTCCTTAAATATTAGCTCTGCAGATGCGGTGTTGGTATTTAGCTTTTTAGGTTACGCCACTCAAGAGATCCCAGTTAATGGTCGTTCGACCATTAATGTAACTCTTTTAGAGGATGCGGCTCAATTGGCTGAAGTTGTGGTTGTAGGTTATGGTAGTACAACTAAAAAGGAAATTACTTCGGCAGTAACCAAAGTAGATGAAGAAGCCTTTAACAAGGGTACGATTAACAACCCTTCAGAATTACTCCAAGGAAAGGTTGCGGGTTTAAGTATTTACAATAAGGGAGGGAATCCAAACGAAGATGCCGTGATTAGATTAAGAGGTATTTCTACTGTGGGTTCTAACTCATCTCCTTTAATTGTTATTGATGGTGTAATTGGAGCATCCTTAAATAATATTGATCCTAGTGATATTGAAAGTATGACCGTTTTAAAAGATGGTTCAGCTGCTGCAATCTATGGATCTCGAGGTTCTAGTGGTGTTATTATTGTAACCACTAAACGAGGTAGAGCAGGAGATACTCAAATCTCTTATAACGGTTCTATAGCTACAGCGTCAATTTCTAATACTATAGATAGATTGTCAGGTGACGAGTTCGCTGCAGCTGGTGGTACAGATTTAGATAGTAGAACCGACTGGTTGGATTTGGTAACCAGAAATGCAGTTTCAAATATTCATAACGTGGCAATTTCTGGAGGATATGATGATACTAACTTTAGAGTTTCGACTAACTTTAGGGATGCACAAGGTATTTTGGATCGATCAGGATTTAAGCAATTTAACACACGTTTTCAAGCATCAACAAGAATATTGAATGATAAATTAAAAATTGATTTTAATGCATCATATACTAAACGGGATTCTGAATTTGGATTTAATGAGGCTTTACGTTATGCTATACTTTATAACCCAACCGCTCCTGTTTTTGGTGCTGATTCTCCTTATCCATTTAATGCCGACCCATATGGAGGCTACTTTGAGACTTTAGGATTGTTTGATAGTTTCAATCCGGTTTCAATCATTAACCAAAATACAAATCAAGGTAAGCGTAATGAATTTACTTATAGTGCTAGCTTCAAATATGATCTAACAGATGATATTTCTTTAAATGCTTTGTATTCTGAACAAGAATCAAAATACACTAACAAGGAGTATTACAGAACGACGTCTTTATTCAGAGGTTCTGCGACGAGCCCATTCCGTAAAGGTTTGGCACGATTGAATACAGGTGATAATAAGTTTAAGTTATTTGAATTATATGGTGATTATGAAATTGATGCATCAGATAAGTTAAACTTAAAATTTACTGGAGGTTATTCATGGCAAGAAGAAACATCGAGTAATTACTTCTTGTCTTTAGGCGATTTTCCTAATGATGATTTAGAATATATTGATGCTTTGGAATGGTCTCAAGATCAAAAAACAGCTGGTCAATTTTCAGTAGATAGTAACAGATCTCCAGAGAATAGAATAATAGCATTTTTTGGTAGAGTAAATGCTACGTTTGATGATGCTATTTATTTTAATGCGTCCTTGAGACGAGAAGGCTCATCTAAATTAGGAGCAAATAACCAATGGGGTACTTTCCCAGCTTTTGGATTAGGTGTGGATCTTAACAAATACCTAACACTGGATAACGTAGACTTGTTTAAAGTTCGTTTAGGATATGGGGTTACGGGATCTTTACCAGGCGAAAGTGGTCTATCACAACCAGGATATGGTCCTTCAGGAGATTTACTATCTTCGGTTGCATTAAGACAACCTAACCCTGACTTACAATGGGAAGAAAAGGCTGAAACAAATTTAGGTTTCGAATACACTGCTGGGCGCTTTTCTGCAACATTAGATTTATATACACGTAAAGTTTCTGATTTTATCTTGGGTCAAACCATTACACCAGACGACTTACCAGATGATGTGATTTTAATCAGTAATTTCCAAATTAGAAACAGTGGTGAATTGTCTACCGATGGTTTAGAATTAGGTGTAAATTATGATATCATTAAAAATGAAGATTTGAAATATAACTCTGGTATAGTGTTTTCTACCTATAAAACAACTTTAGATAAATTCGACACTAGAACGTTGAGAGGAAATTTAGGTGCTCCGGGTCAGAACGATACTAATGTTATTTTAGTTTCTGAAGGAGAAGCGATTGGTGAAATTTGGGGCCCAGTGTTTACAGGAGAAGTTGTAAATGGTAGCCAAGTTCTAAAAGATGTGAATGGCGATGGAACTTTGCAAACAGAGCAAGTTATTGGAAATGCTATTGACGCAGATGAAGATGGCGTAAGAGATGGTGATTTAGCCAAATTAGGTAAAGGGATTCCAGATTTTGAATTAGGTTGGTCGCATACGCTTACCTATAAAAATTGGGATGTCAATGCATTTTTTAGAGGCGCTTTTGGTCACAGTTTAGTAAACAACTTCAGGGTATTTTATGAGCCTAGGGTAGGTAGCCAAGGATCTTACAACTATGTGAACACCAAACATGCTGATCCAGCAATTACGAATGCGAAATTCAGTTCGTTGTATGTTGAGAAAGCAGATTTTTTCAAATTAGATAACGTATCAGTAGGTTATACATTCGATATTGCTGAAGATAATAAGTATATTAGGGATGTAAGATTGTCATTAAGTGCACAAAACTTATTTACGATTACAGGTTATACAGGTGCCGATCCAGAGCCAGCTTTACAAGATAGAGGTTCTGTTGACAATGGTGGTTTCTTAGGAGGAGCTGCTGATCCTTTAACTCCAGGTATAGACAGAAGATATAATTATTTTGCATCTAGAACCATTACGTTTGGTGTAAACATTAACTTTTAATCAAAAAAACTATGAAAAATATTTTTAAATTAATTTTAATGTGTGGCGCACTTATAACAGTGGGTGCCTGCACAGATTTAGAAGAGGTTCTGGTAGACCAAGTACCAGACCAATTTAATGGATCTGAACCTAGTTTTGCTACTTTTGATGGAGGAGGCGCTGGGCCTGCAGATGCAATGGCATCAGCTTTTAACCAATTAAGAGAGTCAGGATCTGCTAATCACGGTGGTTATTGGTCAATTCAGTCTGTTTCAACAGACGAGATGGCAGTAACACAAAAAGGTGGTGACTGGTACGACGGTGGGATTTGGATAGATATGCACAGACACACATATGGAGCTACTAATGGACCTGTTAATGGAACATGGGGTCAACAATACACTGCTATCGGGGCTTGTAATACCTCTTTAGCATCTGGAAATCTTGATGCTAATCAAACGGCACAAGTTAGAGCGTTACGTGCATTCTTTTACTACCGTTTATTAGACTTATATGGTAGAGTGAAAATCTTGACTGAAGCTGGAGGAAACCCTCCTCAAGCAACCAGAATCCAAGTGTTCAATTTTGTTGAGAGCGAATTATTAGCTGCTTTAGGTATTGCTAATGTTGTTGGTATGGATTTGTCCTCAAGTCCGCTCGGCACTGGTCAAACACGTTATAGAATTAACCAGTTTGCAGCTTTAGGATTGTTGGCTAAATTGTATTTGAATGCTGAGGTTTACACAGGTACACCAAGATACGCTGAAGCTTCAGCGGCCGCAAGTTACATCATAAACAATGGAGGTTATGTATTGTGTGGTGATGGGTGTTCAGTACCTAACGCGGCTCAAAGACCAAGCGTTGCTTCTGATCCAGATGAGTTAACCGGTTATGCGGCAGTATTTGCACCTAATAACCAGACCAATCCTGAAATTATTTGGGCTATTGCTTACGATAACGTTTCTGGGCCAAATATGAATTTTGCTCAAATGACATTACACTACTCTAGTCAATTTACATGGAATTTACAGAATCAACCATGGAATGGATATTCAGCTTTGGAGGATTTTTATAACTCTTATGATAATGCTGATAAGCGTAAAGCAGCCAACTTTATTGTAGGTGCACAATTGGATTACGAAGGTTCAGCAATTTTAGATTATGCGGCTTCAGGTGGAGATTTAGAATTAGATTACACTACTGATATTAATGAGTTGGAGCCTAATGCTTCTAGAAAAGGTGGTGCGCGTTTAGGTAAGTTTAGCTTTAGACAAGGCCAAAGAGATAATATGGATAACGATTATCCAATTATCAGACTTGGTGATATGTATTTAATTAGAGCTGAAGCCGATGCTAGAGCTGCTGGAAATAACTGGTCTTTAGCTTTAAATGACGTAAATACAATTAGAGCAAGAGCTGGAGTTCCTGCATTAGGATCTTTAACTGCCGACACGTTTTTAGCCGAAAGAGGTAGAGAAATGTTTATGGAAGTTACACGTCGTCAAGATTTAATACGCTTTGGGAAATTCAATCAAGCTTGGTGGGAGAAACCAGCTTCACAAGCGTTTAGAAACCTGTTCCCTATACCACAAGAGCAAATTGATGCAAGTGGTGGAACATTAACTCAAAATCCAGGCTATTAAAGATTAATGAAAGTTTAATTTTATTAATGAAAATTTAATATTAAGGCTTATTTATATGAAACGGGTTATCTTTGGTAACCCGTTTTATTATTTTATATAGCTAACAAAACCCCTTGAAAATACCATATTATATTAGTATTCTTTTGTTGTGTTTCTCATGTTCTAAAGACAAGAAAACACAAACAGATGTAGTGGAAACACTTTTCAAACTGCACGAGAATTCTGATATCAATTTCTCAAATACTTTAGTTGAAACAGAAGCACTTAATCCTTATACTTATAGAAATTTCTATAATGGTGGTGGTGTAGCTATTGGTGATATTAATAATGACGGCTTGCTTGATATTTATTTCACTGGAAATAGTGTGGACAACCAATTATATCTCAACAAAGGAAATTGGAATTTCGAAGATATCACTGAAAAATCAGGTGTTGCTTGTAAAGACTCGTGGTCATCTGGTGTGACTTTTGTTGATATAAACCATGATGGATTTTTGGATATTTATGTGTGTAAGGCAGGTCCGCCGAGTGATAAAAGCTCAAGACATAATGAACTTTTTATAAATAATGGTGATTTAACGTTTACAGAAAAATCAAAGGAATATGGTCTAGATATTGTTGGACTGGCTGTTCAAGCCAATTTTTTCGATTACGATAAGGATGGTGATTTAGATTGTTATTTATTGAGTAACTCTATTAGGTCTGTCGGTAATTATGACCTCATTAAAAACCAAAGAGATATTCCCACCGAGACTGGTAATAAATTATTGAGAAACGATAATGGTTATTTTGTTGATGTCACCCAAGAGGCTAATATCTATTCTAGTGCTATTGGTTTTGGTTTAGGAATCACAGTAAGTGATTATAATGGCGACACTTGGCCAGATATATTTATTTCCAACGACTTTTTCGAAAGAGATTATCTATACATTAACCAGCAAAATGGATCATTCAAAGAAAACCTTGAGCATCAATTTGAATCCATTTCTATGGGCTCTATGGGAGCAGATGCGGCCGATTTAAACAACGATTCAAGGCCTGATATTATGGTTACTGAAATGTTGCCTAGAAATATTCAAAGGCAACGCACTAAAACCTTGTTTGAATCTTGGAATAAATATGATATGGAGGTCAAAAATGGCTATCATTATCAGTTTTCACGTAACGCACTTCACATTAATACTGGCGAGGAAACATTTTTAGAATTAAGCAGATTTTCAAATGTTGCGGCTTCTGAATGGAGTTGGGCTTCTCTTTTATTTGACATAGATAATGATGGTTTAAAGGATATATTTATAAGCAATGGCATCTATAAGGATTTATTAGACAGAGATTATCTAACCTATATGGCTAATGAAGATCAAATAAGGGATATGATCAAAAATGATCAACAAGTGATGAAAAAATTGATTGATCTTATGCCATCTCAAGCCGTGCCAAATGTAGCATTTAAAAATAATGGTGCTTTTCAATTTAGTGACCATTCGGCGGCATGGGGCTTAAATCAACCAAGTTTTAGCAATGGAAGTGCCTATGGCGATTTAGATAATGACGGTGATTTGGACTTGGTGATCAACAATGTAAATATGCCTGCCTTTGTTTATGAAAACAAGTTAGATACCTTAAACCATAGAAGTGTCACCATAAAATTAAAAGGAGCAGATAAAAACACAAATGCTATTGGCGCTAAAGCTGAAATATATTACAATAATGGTCAGTACAGTGTTTTAGAAAATTTTCCATCTAGAGGCTTTCAAAGTTCTGTATCTCATGACTTGCTTTTTGGAGTTAATTCTGCTCAAACCGTAGATAGTTTAAGGATTATTTGGCCGAATGGATTTTTCAGCAAAGCGGAAAATTTAAGAACCAATAAAACGTATTCATTCACTCAACCTACAGCATCAAATGTTTTAATTACATCAAAAAGCCCTAACATTAAAAGCCCCTTAAAGGAAATAAATCCGCTTTTTGATTTTAAGCATAGAGAGAATAATGCGGTAGATTTTAACAGGGAACAACTGCTTCCTGAAATGTTTAATAACGAAGGGCCAAACATGGCAAGTGCTGATATCAACAATGATGGTCAGCCCGATTTTTATATTGGTGGGGCCAAGGGCCAATCAGGAAAACTTTTTGTGTCGCAAAAAAACAATACGTATTTAGAAATTTCAAAACCATTTGAGATAAATGCAAAATCAGAAGATTCTAATGCGGTGTTTTTTGATAGTGACAACGATGGTGATTTAGACCTGTATGTTGCAAGTGGCGGAAAATCATTTTCTAAATATGATTTTTCAATGAATGATCGATTATATATCAACCAAGGCAATCTAAATTTTGTTTTAGATCAGTCGGCGCTTCCATTTACAGAACCCATATGTACATCTACAGTGAGTGTATATGATTTTGACCAAGATGGGGACATCGATATTTTTGTTGGTGAGCGCTTTAAGGTAGAAACCTATGGAGTTCCAACAAGTGGATATATATTAGAGAATAAAGGCAATAACACTTTCGAATTTTCAGGTCAAAATACACTTAAAAATATTGGACTAATTACAGATTCTGCCTGGGAAGACTTAAATAATGATGGCATAAAAGACTTAATTGTTGTAGGAGAATGGATGCCCATTTCCATATTCATCAATCAAAAAGGGAAATTAGAGAACAAAACCAAAAATTTTGGTTTAGAGCAGACTTCTGGATTTTGGAAAACCTTCAAATTGGCAGATGTAGATGGAGATGGTGATATGGATATAATTGCTGGAAACAAAGGAGAGAATACGTTTTTTAAAAATGGCACGAGAATGTATGTGTCAGATTTTGATAACAACGGGACTATTGAGCAAATTATATGTCATAAAATAGATGGTAAATATTACCCAATAGCCGATAGAGACGAGCTTGTTTCACAAATAGCGAGTTTAAAGCAAAAACTCTTGTTCTATAAAGATTATGGAAACGCAACGATAGAATCCATTTTTAGTAAAGAGCAAATTAAAAAGGCTATCGTTTTAGATGTAAATACAGTGAAAACTACTCTATTTATCAATACTAATAATACATTTACGAATCAAGAATTGCCTCATGAAATACAATATTCCAACGTTGAAGCAATTATAGTTTCTGATATCAACCAAGATGGAAATGCTGATATCATATTTGGCGGTAATCAATATTTGGTTAAACCGCAGTTTGGCCGACAAGATGCTTCCAGAGGCTGGCTGGTTTATGGAGATAATCAGCATAAATTCAAAAAGGTATTAGGTCTTAATATAAAGGGACAGATAAGAGATTTTAATTTGTCTAATATTAAGGGGAAGAGATATTTATTAACCACTTTAAATAATGAGAATCTAAAATTCTATGAAGTTGAATAGTTTTAATAAAGTTGTAATTATAGCATTGTTATTATCATTTAGTGCTTGTCAATCAGAATATACAAAGCTGGTTAAAAGTGAACTATCTAGTAATAAGCAAAACAATAGCATTTTTCATGATCTGGAATTTGGTCAAACACGAAGTGATTTCTATGAAATTTGTTGGGGTTTAAACAAAAGAGGTATTGCAACACACGGCCCATCAAATAACTATGTACAAACGTTTTTGGAGCCAAAAGATACTACACAAACATTAAAAAAAATACGAATGCTGTTCTATGCAAAGTTTAATGAAAGGGATATCATTACCGCTATGGATGTGAAATTTTCATATTCTGCTTGGGCACCTTGGAATAAGGAAATGCAAGGTGACAAGCTGTTGCCAATTGTACAGGATACATTAATGAAATGGTATCCTGGCAATCCTTTTATGAAAGTGAAAAACGCTTTGGTTAAAGTTGATGGTAATCGACAGATCAAGATGTTTCAGGAGTCCGAAAGGGATGTTTCGGTACTTATTGAAGATCTAGAATATAAGTATAACACCTTAGTGAAATAAATATGAAGTGGAATTATAAATTTATAAGCATCATAACACTTATTGTGTTGATGGCATGTAATAATAAAGAAGAAACTGAAGTGGAAAGTATAGAACCGCAGTTTGAATTACTATCCGCTGAACAAACAGGAATACAGTTTAGCAATGACTTAGTTTCAACTGATGATTTTAACGTCTACCGATACAGAAATTTCTATAATGGCGGTGGTGTCGCTATTGGCGACATCAACAATGACGGCTTACAGGATATTTACCTTACATCAAACCTTAATAAGAATAAACTTTATTTAAACAAAGGGAATTTTACGTTTGAGGATATTACCGAAACCTCTGGTGTTGGTGGAACTAAAGCCTGGTCAACAGGGGTATCAATGGTCGATATCAATGGTGATGGTTTTTTAGATATTTATGTGTGCAATTCTGGTGATGTAAAAGGAGATAATAAGCAAAATGAATTTTTTATCAATAACGGAGATTTAACCTTTACAGAGCGAGCAGGCGAGTTGGGTTTGGATGACAAGGGTTATTCTACACATGCGTCTTTTTTTGATTATGACAATGATGGCGATTTAGACGTGTATCTGCTCAATAATTCGTACCAAGCTATTGGTAGCTTTAATTTAACTAAAAACGAACGCCCAATTAGGGATACGTTAGGAGGTGACAAACTTTTTGAAAATCGAGAGGGTACATTTATCGATGTCAGTGAACAAGCAGGTATTTATGGAAGTATTATAGGCTTTGGTTTAGGCGTTACCGTTGGGGATTTTAATAATGATAATTGGCAGGACATCTACGTGTCAAACGATTTTTTCGAACGGGATTACTTATATATTAATCAGGCAAACGGAACGTTTAAAGAGCAATTAACCAAATCCATAAACTCTATAAGTGGCGCTTCAATGGGTGCAGATGCCGCTGACATCAATAATGATGGGTTTAATGACATTTTTGTAACAGAAATGTTACCCAGTGAATACGAACGGCTAAAAACCGTCACTACTTTTGAAGATTGGAACAAGTACCAATACAACGTAAAAAACGATTATTACCATCAGTTCACTAGGAACATGTTACAGCTAAACAATAGCAATTTAACCTTTAGTGAAGTGGGACGTTTTAGCGGTGTTGAAGCGTCAGATTGGAGTTGGGGCGCACTCTTTTTTGATATGGATAATGATGGGTTAAAAGATCTGTTCATTGCCAATGGTATTTATAAAGACCTTACCAATCAAGATTATCTTCAATATGTTTCAAATGAAGAAGTTATCCAATCTATCGTGCAAAACAACAAGGTAGATTATAAAAAGTTGATTGATATCATTCCTTCAAATAAGGTAAAAAATCATGCATATATTAACAAAGGAGATTTGAAATTTGAACGCGTAGCCAATGGTTTAGATACTGAAGGTTTTTCCAACGGTGCCGCTTATGGCGATTTAGATAATGACGGTGATTTAGATGTTGTGGTCAATAACGTCAATATGCCACTTTTTGTTTATAGAAACAATATCGAGGTTGAAGGCCATAATTATTTGAAAGTGATTTTGAAAGGTGAAGGATTGAATAGTAATGGTATTGGAGCCAAATTGAAACTTTCTAATCAATCCGAAACGTATTTTTTAGAACAACAACCTGTAAGGGGCTTTCAATCATCAATGGATGATAGACCAAATTTTGGATTTAAAAACAAAGACAATCTATCATTAATTGTTAATTGGCCATCAGGAAAAATTTCAAGACTCGATAAAGTAGAAGCCAATACAACGATCACAGTTTTTGAAAAAGATGCAGTATTGCTAGGAGATCAAATAAATACTACAAATGCTGAAGCTCTGCTATTTAATAAAACGGAAGGCGTCATTGATTTTGTACATAGAGAAAACAACTATATCGATTTTAATGTCGAGCGATTATTGCCATTTATGCGAAGTGCCGAAGGACCAAAACTTGCGCTTGGCGACATCAATAATGATGGTGAAGATGACCTTTTCATTGGAGGTTCTAAAAACAATGTTTCTAAAATATTTCTTCAGAAAAATAATAAATTTAGCGAAATGAAAACTTCAGCCTTCGACTTACAAAAAGGAGCTGAAGATGCCGAAAGTATCTTATTCGATGCCGATGGTGATGGTGATTTAGACCTTTACGTTTGTAGCGGTGGTGTTGAAGATTCCAAGTTTAGCCCAATATATCTGGATAGATTATATTTTAACGACGGACAAGGTGGGTTTAGCTTATCTGAACAACAATTACCAACGGTAAATGGTTTCCATAGTAGCAGTACGGTAACAGTGGCAGATATTGACAAGGATGGCGATTTAGATCTTTTTGTTGGAGAGCGCACTATTCCTGATGCTTATGGCCAACCTGGCTCTGGCTATTTATTGGTCAATGATGGCAAAGGTAAGTTTACTGAACAATCATCCCAACTGGCACCAGAATTCAAAAATTTGGGGATGATTACTGATGCAATTTTTGTTGATGTGGATAACGATGGATATTCAGACTTGGTGGTTGTAGGAGAATTTATGGGTATTCGGGTTTTTAAGAATACTCAAGGAACTTTTAAGGAAACGAATAACCAATTATCTAATTTAAAAGGCTGGTGGAATACCATTGTTGCAGCTGATATAGATAATGATGGTGATATGGATTTTGTTGTGGGAAATCATGGTTTAAACAGTAGATTTAAAGCTAGTGAAATCCAACCTATTAAATTGTTTGTCAATGACTATGATAGGAACGGTTATTTTGACCCGATACTCACATTTACGGCAACAAATGGTAAACAATATCCCTATGCCTTACGACATAATTTAACCGAGCAATTAAAATATTTGAACAAGAAATTTCCAGATTACGACTCATTTAAAGATGCAAGTATAGAGGATATATTTACACCTGAACAACTAAAATCAAGTTTGGTTTTGGAGGCGAATACTTTAAATTCAGTCATCTTAATAAACAAAGGAAATTTTAAATTTGAAGTACAAGAGCTACCTTTTGAAACTCAATTTTCACCAATTTATGCCATTTCTGTTACAGATTTTGATCATGATGGAGATCAAGATATTATTCTAGGAGGTAACTTAAGTGGCGTTAAACCCGAATTTGGTAGATACGATGCTTCCTATGGTAGTTATTTGGAAAATGTAGGTGATGCCAAATTTAAGTATCATGTTACTGGTAAAGGTTTAAAAGTAGAAGGTCAGATTAGGGACATTAAGCTCCTAAAAAATAATATCTTAATAACAAAAAATAATGATTCATTACAGGTTTATAAATATTAAGATGATAAAAAAAATAGGCTTTGTTTTTCTATTGGCTTTAGGTGTTAGCTGTTCTAAAGAGAAAAAAGTAGAATCCATAACAGAGCCTACAGCATTTAATGAAGTGCCCTCAGATCAATCGGGAGTTGAGTTTTCAAATGACCTTATCGATAATGGTGAACTTAATATTATTGAATATCTATACTACTACAATGGAGGCGGAGTAGCTTTAGGAGATATCAATAATGATGGATTAGATGATATTTATCTTTCCGCGAACCAAAAACCCGATAAACTATACCTTAATTTAGGGCAACTAAAGTTTAAGGATATTTCTATTTCCGGAGGTATAAGTCAGGACAGTACTTGGTCTACGGGTGTTACCATGGTCGATGTTAATAATGACGGATTATTGGATATCTATGTTTGTAAGGTTGGTAATTATAAAGGCTTAAAAGCGAAAAATGAACTCTATATCAACCAAGGAAATGAAACATTCAAGGAAGACGCTCAATCTTATGGCCTAGATTTCTCTGGTTTTTCAACTCAAGCTGCTTTTTTTGATTATGATCAGGATGGTGATATGGATATGTATTTGCTCAACCATTCGGTACATTCACCCTATTCATACGGTAATGCAGATTTAAGATCAAAATCTGATCGGTTATCAGGTGATGTTTTATTCGAAAACAGGATTGAAACTGGCGAAACCAAGTTTGTAGATGTAACTAAAGAAGCGGGGATTTATAACAGTGCTTTAGGTTATGGTCTGGCGATTGCCGTTTCTGATATCAATAATGATGGGTTTATGGATATCTATGTAGGTAATGATTTTCATGAAAATGATTATCTATATATCAACAACGGTAATAAAACCTTTACAGAATCTAGCGCCGACTACTTTAACCACACCTCTCGGTTTACAATGGGCGTAGATGTAGCTGACATCAACAACAATGGTAAATTGGATCTGATTACTTTAGATATGATGCCTAATCAATCTGATGTCTTTTTAAAATCTGGTGGCGAGGATAGTGATAAAGTAAATGAAATAAAAAAGGCTTTTGGTTATCAGCAGCAATATGCCAGAAACCATTTACAGCTTAACCATGGTAATTATTTTAGCGATGCCGCCTTAATTTCTGAAACTCATGCTACAGATTGGAGCTGGGCACCATTGATTTTTGATTTTAACAATGATGGCTTTAATGACCTTTATATCACTAACGGAATTTATAAACGACCAAATGATCTAGATTATATTAATTATTTGAGCAATTTAGACTTTGCAAAATATGCCGAAACCTATCAAGATACTTTAGAAGCAAAACTCATCAGTACCATGCCAACATTGCGTATTCCAAATGTCTTGTTTGAAAATACAGGCGATTTGAAATTTAACTCAATACAAGTGACACAAATTAATAAGGGCACCTATTCCAACGGTGCAGCGTATTCAGATTTAGACAACGATGGCGATTTGGATCTTGTGGTTAATAATATAAACGAAAAGGCATCGATTTTAGAAAATAAAACGCCTAATAACAACTTTATAACTTTAGATTTAATCGGAAACAACAATAATTTAAATACAAATGGAGCGAAAGTTTATTTGTATTCTGGAAGTCAAGTTGTTTTTAAAGAACAAACCACTGTAAGGGGCTTTTTATCGAGTAGCACAAGAAAAGTACACTTCGGTTTAGGAGATATATCACAAATAGATTCACTTACCGTAGTTTGGAATGACGCCACACAGACAACAAAAAGGGACGTAGTTATCAATTCCCAATTGAAAATTTCAAAAGAGAATATTTCAAAAACCTTGTATAAAATACCGGCAAAACCCAATTATACATTATTTAACTATGAACATAAAGAAAATACATATCTTGATTATGAAAGTGATGCCTTAATGCCCGAGAATTTATCAACTGAAGGTCCATCTGTTGTGCAGGCCGATTTTGATAAGGATGGCCTTTTGGATCTTTTTATTGGTGGTGCGAGAGATCAGTCACCTGTACTATATCTACAGGATAAACAAGGGCAATTTAAAATAAGATCTACTGCTATTTTCGAGCAGGACAAAATCTATGAAGACGTTGATGCCATTGCTTTTGATATCGATAATGATGGTGACTTGGACATTTATGCATTAAGTGGCGGAAACGATTATAAAGAAGGGGATCCAATGCTTGAGGACCGTGTTTATATCAACGATGGCAAAGCAAATTTCACCAAATTAAACTCAAAAC
Organism: Flavobacteriaceae bacterium MAR_2010_72; assembly: GCA_003550275.1. GTDB lineage: Bacteria > Bacteroidota > Bacteroidia > Flavobacteriales > Flavobacteriaceae > Geojedonia. The sequence continues at coordinate 2,926,193 of QXCW01000002.1, read as the reverse complement.
TACTTATGACCAATGGCGGTTCGGTATCATCATATGACTTTAATGCTGATGGTTTTCAAGATTTATTTATAGGAAACCGATCCATTCCTGGAGCCTATGGATTGTCTCCTTATAGTTTTATCTTAAAAAATACGGGTAATAATAGTTTTGAAATTGTAGAACGGAAACGTTATGGAATGATTACCGACAGTAAATGGGTCGATCTTGAAAATGATGGAAAGGTTGAATTGGTTTTAGCCGGTGATTGGATGCCTATTACAGTATTGTCGTTTAACGAAAGTGGTAAATTTGAAAACAAAACCAAGCAGTTCGGTCTTGACAAAACAAACGGTATGTGGAATGTAATACACATTTCAGACCTCAATGGTGATGGCCAACTAGACATTATTGCAGGAAATACGGGTTTAAATTTTAAATGGAAAGCTTCAGTTGAGAAACCCGTAATCATGTATTTAGATGATTTTGATGCCAATGAAAAATTAGACCAACTTATTTTTTACGACTTTTTTGGAAAATATGTCCCTTTTGCTTCAAAAGACAAACTTGTTCAGCAAATGCCTTCCTTAAAAAAGACATTTTTAAGCTATAGAACATTTTCTAATGTCGAAAAAATTTCAGACCTCGTTACCAAAAATGAAGTGGATATTTTGGAAACCAAATATATTTATGAACTACGGTCAATGGCCTATATAAACAACAATGGTAAATTTACTCCAAAGCCGTTGCCAAAACAAGCGCAAATGAGTACAATTGAAGATGTAACTTACCAGAATAATACACTTATTTACACAGGAAATTATTATGGCTTTGTAACCGAACTCGGAGAAAGTACTTCTAATTCTGGAGGAATTATTTCGACTTTTGACAATCAAACATTTAAAAGTTTGACCCCTTTAAATTTACCAAAGGACGTTTCGGGACGCAAGCTCATTAAGTTAAAAGAAGATACATTTTTAGTAATATCGAATAATGGGAAATCATATCTTGTAAACCCTAAAAATTTAGAATAATCGCAAAATGAACATTTTAGAATTTAATCCAAACATTATAAGAAAAGCTAGCTTTGTCATACTAACTGTAACGCTTTTTAATTGCGGCAAACCTTCAGAGCCTATTGAAATCACCCCAGAGCATTTTCATCAATCGGTAGATAAGGTTGTTGAGATTATGATTCATGATATTTTTTCACCGCCAGTGGCGAGTAGGATTTTTGTATATCCAAACATTGCAGCATATGAAATTTTAGCACAAAAGAGTACTAAATACAGCACGATTTCAGATAAGTTAAATGGGTTTTTGCCAATTCCAAAAGCAGATGCAAATCAGGAAATAAATTTAGATTTGGCGGCTTTAATGGCGCATATGGAATTGAGTAAATCTTTAATTTTTTCCGAAGAACGATTTAAAACCCTTCAAGACAGTTTGTACACGAGTTGGGAAAAGACAAATGCCCAAGAATTTGAACAAACTAAAACTTATGCCATGAACGTTGTTGACCACATAAAAGTGTGGATGAGCAAGGATAATTATAATCAAACCAGAACCATGGCTAAATTTTCGGTAGACACCGATGATCGATCGCGATGGCAACCAACACCGCCATCCTATATTGATGGTATTGAGCCACATTGGAATAAAATCAGACCCTTTACTTTAGATTCTGCACAACAGTTTAAGCCTGCCCCACCACCTGCGTTTTCAATGGATAAAGATTCAGATTTTTATAAGGAACTTATGGAAGTGTATAATGTGAGTAAGGCGATTACTGAAAAGGGAGATGATTCAGAAGAAATAGAAATAGCAAGGTTTTGGGATTGCAACCCTTATGTTTCGGTAACTCGTGGTCATTTTATGTTTGCCACAAAAAAGATTTCTCCCGGTGCACATTGGATTGGCATCACAAAAATTGCAACAAGAAAAACCAATTCTAATATTGAAGAAACGGTTAATGCCTATACAAAAACATCTATTGCCATTGCAGACGGATTTATTAGCTGCTGGGACGAAAAGTATAGAAGTAATCTCGTTAGACCTGAAACGGTGATTAATCAAAACATAGACCCAGATTGGCTGCCAATTTTACAAACGCCACCTTTTCCAGAATATTCAAGCGGGCATTCAGTGGTTTCTGGTGCAGCTTCTGCGGTTTTAACGGCGATTTTTGGAGATAATTTTGCATTTGATGACGATACCGAGTTGCCTTTTGGATTACCAATACGCTCATTTAACTCGTTTAATCAAGCTTCAAGTGAAGCAGCATTAAGCCGTTTATATGGCGGAATCCATTATAGAGCTGCTATAGATTTAGGCCTTAAACAAGGGCGAGATCTAGGGAAATATGTTGTCGAACACTTTGATATTGTAGCGTCTAATTAAATAGCAATAATACTAGAGCACCAGTTTCGACATTTCGACATTACTTTATGGAGATCATGAGATTCTATTATAAAATAGCATTAGGGTTTTCAACATGACTTTATTTTAAGTGCTGAAAAGCCTATAATACACGAAGTTTAGGAAGATTTGCTTATAACGAAAACGATTTCGTGTTCACTAAACCTTATTTGCGGTTTTAAACGCACTAATTCTTTAAAAAAATGGTGAAATTAGCAATAGCACTTCAAACATTCGGCTGATTATGAAAACAATAACCTCTCTCCTGTTAATGCTTTGCTTTTTAATGAGCTGTAAAAATGATAAATCAGAACCAATAATGAAAAGTGAAATCTCTAGAGCTTGGTGGAAGGAAGGTGTACTTTATCAAATTTACCCACAGAGTTTTAAGGATTCTGATGGTGATGGTTTTGGCGATTTTCAAGGGGTTATTCAAGAGTTGGATTATTTGGAGAGTCTCGGCATCTCAATGGTTTGGATGAATCCCTTTTTCGAATCTCCAATGGTAGATAATGGCTACGACGTTAGTGATTACCGTGCTATTAACCCACGATATGGTACTATGGAAGACTTTGATGCTATGATAGCTGGCATGAAAAAGCGAGGCATTAAGTTTGTGCTTGATGTTGTGGTCAATCATAGTAGTGACCAACATAAATGGTTTCAGTCAGCTCGCAGTTCAAGAGATAGTGAGTATAGAGATTATTACCATTGGTGGCCTGCTGAAAAAGGTAAGCCGCCACATAGACATAGCCTTTTTGATCCAGAAGGAGGTTGGGATTATGTTGAAGAATCTGATTCATATTATTTGCACACATTTGCCGAGGCACAACCTGATTTGAATTGGGAAAATCCTAAATTGAGACAAGAGGTTTATGACATTATGAAGTTTTGGGCTAAAAAAGGTGTTGACGGTTTCCGTATGGATGCTTTTCAATTTGCGAGTAAGGACACAACTTACCCAGTATTTCCAGAAGGCCATGAGAAAGATTTTATTAAGTGGTACGGTATGCGCCCTCAATTGCATGATTATTTAAAAGAAATGTACAAGGAAGTTATGGAGCCGTATAATGTTTTTGCCGTTGCAGAAGGCGCAGGTAGCACACTACAAGATGCCCATGACCTTGTCGATGAAGCCAGAAAAGAACTGCAAACAGCCTATCACTTTGAATATGTCGATATGTCCAGAACACCAGAAGGTTATAAATTAACTGATTTTAAAAATGTGTTCACTAAATGGGATGAAGCTTTTGCAGAAGAAGGCTGGTTAGCCGTATTCTTGTCAAATCATGACAATGCACGATTAGTTGATCGTTTTGGTAATCCAAGTCCTGAATTTAGAAGAGTTTCAACACAAATGCTCAATACCTTTCTTTTGAGCATGAGAGGCACACCATATACCTATTATGGGGATGAATTGGGGATGACCAATATCGATATGCCAACCATTGAAGAATATGTTGACATTCACGCAATTGGCAAATACAAAACGGTCTTGGCTAAAAATGAGGATATGGACGAGTTTATGAAAGTCCTAAATTACAGTTCAAGAGAAAATGCGCGCACACCAATGCAATGGGATGATACCGAAAACGCTGGCTTTACTACAGGAACACCTTGGAAAAAAGTGAATCCAAATTACAAGGAAATCAATGTGGCTTCACAAGATAAGAATCCAAACAGTGTTTTAAATCATTTCAGGAACATGGTTAAATTGCGGAATGAACATGAGGTGTTTGTATATGGTGCTTATCAGTTGTTAGATAGAGAAAATGAAGAGACTTATGCATTCCTTAGAACATTAGATGATAAAAAAGTGTTGGTGCTACTCAATTTTACAAACCATGATTCTGCCTTGGAGTTGCCAGAATTAAAACAGATTAACAAAACCTTGATTAGTAATTATGAGGATTTAAATAACGCTAACGGAAAAATCACTTTAAAGCCGTATCAAGCAGTTATCTTATCAATAAACTAACTATAACCATATATGAAACTAATCAAACCAAGATTATCGTTTTGGCAAATCTGGAATATGAATGTTGGATTCTTTGGAATTCAATTCAGTTTTGGTTTGCAGCAAAGCGCAGTAAATCCAATTTTTGAATATTTGGGTGCTCATCACGAAGAACTACCATTATTAAACCTCGCTGGTCCAGTAACGGGCTTATTAATACAACCAATCATTGGAGCGATTTCCGATAAAACTTGGTCTCCAAAATATGGCCGACGTAAACCGTTCTTTTTAATAGGAGCTATAATAGCAAGTTTGTGTTTATTCGCGTTTCCGTATAGCTCTACATTGTGGTTTGCGGTTGGTTTACTATGGATTTTAGATGCCGGTAACAATACGGCAATGGAACCCTATAGGGCTTTTGTTGGGGATAAGTTGCCTGACAGTCAATTAACTTTTGGGTATCAAATGCAATCCCTTTTTGTTGGGGCAGGTATTACCATTGCTAATTTCTCTTTGTTTTTGTTTCAAGATTGGTTCAGCCCACCGGCCGATGTCGCCGAAGTTGTAAATACAATCCCTAAATGGGTGTATTATTCCTTTTTTCTAGGTGCTTTTGCCTCAATTGCAACTGTAGCTTGGTCGGTTTTGAAAACTCCAGAAATTCCACCTTCAGATGAAGAATTGAGAGAAATAAGGGAGTTTAACCAAGGAAAACCTCATCCAATTATTCAAGTATTTGGAGCACTTATAGCTGTTTTGTCAGCTCCGGTTTTACTCGGTTTAGGTCTTGGAAAATTCTTCCCATACTTGTTTGAAAATTATAATTTGTTAGTAGTCATTATGTTAGTCATTGCTTTTGCATGGCTGTTCTTCCTTTATAAAACCATAAAGAACAATCCTGATAGTGCAACGATTAAAAAGTTTGGTGATTTGTTGATGCCGTTAATGGAAGCGGCTGAAGCTATAAAGGATATGCCTAAATTTATGTGGAAATTATCTGCTGTTTATTTCTTTCAATGGTACGCATTATTTGTTTATTGGCAATTTGTAGCGCCAATGATTAAGGCGTCGATTCCTGGTATTACGCCAGATAAAGCACTTGCACAGGTAGGTTTAATGAACGGGACGTATAATTTTGTGACAATGATAGTGGCTTTGGCATTGGTTCCATTAGCTAAAAAATATAGCTCTAAACGCGTGTACGTGATTAGTTTGTTTTTAACAGGTATAGCTATGCTTTCTATGCCCTATATTAAAAATGAATATGCATTAATAGCACCTATGGTCTTGTTTGGTATTGGATGGGCTGCTATGATGGGCATTCCGTATGCTATGGTTTCTAAAGTCATTCCAGAGGATAGAAGGGGTGTTTACATGGGTATTGTAAATATGATGATCGTAATTCCAATGCTTATACAAACAGTCTCATTTGGGCCTGTAATTGAGTATGCTTTAGATAATAATGCAATCTATGCTATTTTATTTGGAGGCGTTTTCTTCATTATAGCCTCGTTATTAGCAATGCGATTAAAAGAACCAAAAACAGGATCAGATGAAGATACTTTTGTTGAAACAGACGGCGTTCATTAATCTAAATATTACTACATGAAAAAACTGGGTATAAAGTTTTCGTTATTTCTTAATTATTTTGTTTTTGCCTTTTTATTAAATAGTGTTGGAACTGTAATTTTACAGGTACAACGAACATTTGACGTAAGTAAGTCTAGTGCGAGTGTATTGGAAGGCTTTAAAGATTTTCCTATTGCCATCGCCTCCTTTATTTTGGCTTCTTTTTTACCTAAAATCGGATTAAAAAAATCCATGCTTACTGGTTTGCTCATTGTAACTCTGTTCTGTTTTTTAACACCGTTTTCAAACGACTTCTGGTACTTTAAAATACTATTTGCTTCTATTGGAGTTTCATTTGCTCTGATTAAAGTTTCTGTATTCGCAACGATTGGTTTAATAACCTATAATGAAAAGGAACACGGAAGTTTTATGGGAATTTTGGAAGGCATATTTATGGCTGGAATTTTATTGGGAAATATCGTATTTAGTTTGTTTATTGATGATAACAATCCCAAATCTCAATCTTGGCTTAACATGTATTGGTTAATGGGAGGAATTTCGCTGATAGCGTTTTTCGTTTTGTTAGTTTCTCCATTAGATGAAAGCGCAGCTAAAATTGAGAGAAGGTCATTTTCTGAAGACTTCAAAGAAATGGTGTTGATAGCTTTTAAGCCTTTAATACTCATTTTTATTGCTAGCATATTTTTATATGTGTTAATAGAACAAAGTTTTCAAACTTGGTTTCCAACGTTTTATGAGGGTATTTTAAATGCCCCAGCCAGTATGGCTGTTCAAGCTGGTGCTGTATTAGCAGGAGCTTTTATGATTGGTCGATTTTCTGCTGGGATAGTTTTAAGCCGCATTAAATGGATTTATGTTTTAAGCGTTTGTTTAATAATTGTAGCAATTATTGTTTTAATTGCCCTTCCTTTAGCCAATAGTGTGGTTTTAGGAGATAAAATATCCTGGTTAAAGGCCCCATTGGTAGTGTATTTAATGCCATTGATGGGGTTGTTTTTAGCACCAATTTATCCAACATTGAATTCGACCATACTATCAGCACTTCCAAAGCATATGCACAGTTCTATGTCAGGGCTTATTGTAGTTTTTTCGGCTTTAGGAGGAACCACGGGTTCCATAATAACCGGCCATGTTTTTGAAGCCTATAGTGGGACAACAGCGTTTTACTTTTCGTTGATACCAATTGCGGCGATTTTTCTTATTATTTGGATTTTACATGTTAACATAATCAAGACTAAAGTTGACTCATGATTTTTCGATTGGATATTGCACATACATTGAATTTGCTTTTGGACCAAGAGGATACTGATGGTGACAAAAAAATAACTATTGAAGATAAAGGCCCTAAAGCTTTTTGGATTAAATCAGTTACTGATGAAGACTATAAAGTTATAGGTACCTATCATCTTTCCAATTTATTGCAGGAACTGGTCATCGCTAAAAACCAATGCCATGAAGTGGCTGAAATCCCCTTGCATCATATAGAAGAATTACCTGCTAAACGGGTGTCGCGAATGATCAAGGATTATTTTTGGAAAGGGCTCACCCGCACTATGGACGAACAGGGTATTGAAAAGCTGATTCACGATACTAAAAATGAAACTTTAACATCAAATAAGTTACGAATTTATATTCCTTTTAAGGATGAAACTGCGCTTCAATATTATAAACAATTGGAGCAGCTATTACCAGTTGAAGCTATTCAACTTTCACAAGAGGTAACGCCACAATTTGTTAAATCCATTAACGGTAAACCGGGTATTCTGTCTTTAAAATTGGATAAGACTAATCAAAGCCTAAAAGGTGTTCCCTTTGTAGTTCCAGGTGGCAGATTCAATGAAATGTACGGCTGGGACAGTTATTTTGAATCGGTTGGATTACTTATTGATGGCAAAGTTGAGTTGGCAAAAGCCATGGCTGATAATTTTCAGTATGAAATAGAATATTATGGGAAAATCCTTAATGCCAACCGCTCCTATTATTTAACTCGGACGCAACCACCGTTTTATTCGAGCTTGATTCGTGAAGTCTATGAAGTTACTAAAGACAAAGCATGGCTTGGAAACCATTTGAAAACAGCCATTAAGGAATATGAAACCGTTTGGATGGTCAGGGGAAAACGGCTTACAGAAAATGGGCTAAACCGCTATTTAGCTGAAGGTATTGGCATGCCCCCAGAATGTGAAAAAGGACATTTTGATGCGGTTTTAAAGCCTTTTGCAGATGCATTGAACCTTTCAGTTGAAGACTATATTTTTAAATATGATTCGGGGGAAATCAAAAACCCAGAATTGGATCAGTATTTTATCCATGACCGAACGGTTCGCGAATCAGGTCATGACACCTCGTATCGGATTGAGGGCAACTGTGCTGATTTAAACCTGGTAGAACTCAATGCCATGCTATATAAATACGAAACTGATTTTGAAGAGCTTATTGAGAGTGAATTTAATGGCCAATTTGAATCTTATTCTACGGCTTATTGGAAGCAGAAGGCGGAAGCAAGAAAAAAAGCGGTTGATAACTACTTATGGAACGAAAGTAAGGGACTTTATTTGGATTATAATGTTATAACCCATTCACAATCCAATTTTGTTGCGGCTTCTACTTTAGTGCCGCTTTGGGCAAACTTGTGTTCAGATAAACAAGCTAAACTTTTAGTTAAAAATGGAGTTCCTCTTTTAAAAGAAAGAGGAGGTATTGCTGGTTGTGACAAAGAAAGTCGGGGTGAAATTTCACCTAATCGGCCAGCGCGTCAATGGGACTATCCTAATGGTTGGGCGCCACATCAAATGATGATTTGGAAAGGATTGCTTAATTATGGTTTTGATGATGAAGCTCAAGAATTAATCTATAGATGGTTGTATATGATTACTCGAAATGCCGTTGATTATAACGGAACTATTCCAGAAAAGTATGATGTGGTTGAGGCAACTCACAAAGTCTTCGCCGAGTATGGTAATGTAGGTATCGATTTTGAATATATAACTCAAGAAGGATTTGGATGGATGAATGCTTCCTATCAATATGGGTTGTCTTTATTAAAACAGCATTTTATAGCTGATCTGAACGCCTTAAAAACTCCTGAAGAAATCTTTTAGGTAAGTGTATAAAAAAAGCCCTGTTTTACAGAGCTCTTAACTTAAAAGATTAAGTGTTTTAGTTGTCGTCACCAATTTCTTCGGCAGCTTTTTCAATGGCTTCACCGGCCTCCTTGGTTTCTTCTACAGCTTCATCAACAGCTTTTCCTGCTTTTTCTAAAGCACCTTCGGTTTGGTTTTCTTCAATAATTATAGTTTTTTCTTTAGTTTCTCTACATGATGTAAAAGAAATGGCAAGAGCAAATAATAAAGCTAAACTTAATAGTAATTTTTTCATTGTAATAGTTTTAGTGTTAACAAACATTATTTTATATACGGATGTAATCAGTGATTTGGATGACAGCGCCCTTATTCTTCTTAATAAAATTAGTGTTTAAGCCTCCCAATTTTTTTGCTAATGCGTTATCATGTAAAAGCTGATCAAGTGTAGTTTCAAGCTCTTTATAATTACCAATAGATTTAACGCCGGCTTCTTTTATCATTTGTTTGGCTTCAGGAAATTTATCGTAATGCTTGCCAATAATAATGGGAGCTCCAAAAACTGCTGGCTCTAAAATATTATGCAGACCAGTAGTTCCCATAGCACCGCCTACGTAGGCTATGTCAGCATAACTATAAATCTTACTTAACAGACCAATTGTGTTAATAATAAACACTGAACAATTTTTTAAATCTACATTCAATTTTTCTGAAAATAAAGCGGTATCAACATTTAAGGATTGCTTTAATGTTTCAATTTGCCCAGCTTTCATATTATGTGGAGCAATAATATATTTTACATGTTCAGTTGAATGTTTGTTAATATACTCAACTAATAGTTTTTCGTCTTCAGGCCAAGAACTTCCTACAACTACACAAGTTTTATGTTGCTTGAATTCATCAATAAAATCAAGTGTGTTGTTTTGTTCTAGTTGTTGGGAAACTCTGTCGTATCTTGTATCGCCAGAGGTGGTTACGTTATGAATGCCAATGCGTTTCAATAAGGTTTTTGAAGCCTCGTTTTGCACAAAAATATGTTCGAAAACCGACAGCGCCCTACGCATTCTTAAACCATAAAATTTAAAATAAGATTGATTTTCTCTAAAGGCTGCCGAAATTAATATTGCTCTTAATTTTCGTCGTTTTAATTCGAATAAGTAATTGGGCCAAATATCATATTTAACAAAAACGGTAAATTTAGGCTGCACTGCATCCAAAAATCGTCTTGCATTTTTTTTGGTGTCCAAAGGAAGGTAAACGACAACATCAGCAATTGGAGAGTCCTTTCTAATTTCATAACCCGAAGGCGAAAAAAAAGATAAAACAATTTTGAAGCCCGAATACCGCTCGCGCAACACTTGAAACACAGGGAGCCCTTGTTCATATTCGCCTAGCGAAGCACAATGAAACCACAAAACCTCATCATCCTTTTGTATCGCAGCACTCAATTTAGTGAAGGTTTCAGTTCGACCAACAACTCCCAACTTTAATTTTGGATTAAATTGAGCAATGATTTTCAAATGAAAATTGACTATGGAAACGGCAATATTGTAAATAAAGTCCAATGAAATTTTGTTTGTGCTAAAATACAGTTCTTTGCTATATTTTCATTGGTTGACACTATTGAATTTTGTAATTTCGCTTCTTATTTGTAACCGTGACCCAAATACATAACGCTCTAATGTAATCCAATGAAAAAAATACAAATGGTCGACCTTAAAGGTCAATATAGCAAAATTAAGGAAGAAGTTGACCTTTCAATATTAGACGTTCTCGATACAACGGCTTTTATTAATGGCCCAAAAGTGCATGAATTTCAAAATAACCTTGAGAATTATTTAGGTGTTAAGTATGTGATTCCATGTGCAAATGGCACCGATGCCTTGCAAATTGCTATGATGGGCCTCGGACTTAAGCCAGGAGACGAAGTCATTACGGCTGATTTTACCTTTGCGGCTACCGTCGAAGTAATTGCATTGTTACAATTAACACCAGTTTTGGTAGATGTTGATCCTGTAAGTTTCAATATTGATGTAGAAGCTATTAAAAGAGCAATTACTCCAAAAACAAAGGCAATTGTGCCAGTGCATTTATTTGGACAATGCGCCAATATGGAAGCGATTATGAAAATTGCCAAAGACAATAACCTGTATGTTATTGAGGATAATGCCCAGGCGATTGGAGCCGATTATACGTACAGCGATGGAACAAAAGCCAAAGGAGGAACTATTGGTCATGTAGCGTCAACATCGTTTTTTCCATCCAAAAATCTTGGTTGTTATGGTGATGGCGGAGCTATATTCACTAACGACGACGATTTAGCACATACCATTCGAGGGATAGTTAACCATGGAATGTACGTGAGGTATCATCACGATGTGGTTGGTGTTAATTCGAGATTAGACTCCATTCAAGCGGCTGTATTAGATATAAAACTTAAACATTTAGACGCTTATAATAAATTAAGACGTCAAGCTGCAATAAAATATTCGAAAGCATTTCAAGGGCAAAATAAAATTATTACACCGTCTGGATGTACTTCTTGCATTGAGCTTTGTGAGATCTGTGATTGCCATGTGTTCCATCAATATACATTGAGGTTAATTAACAGTGACAGAGATGCTCTGGTAAATCATTTAAATAGCAAGGGCATACCATGTGGAGTATATTATCCAATTCCTTTGCATTTACAAAATGCTTATAAAGATGAAAGGTACAAAGAGGAAGATTTTGTCGTAACCAATCAACTTGTGAAGGAAGTTATATCATTACCAATGCATACAGAACTTGAAGATGACCAAATAGAGTACATTACATCAACTATTATTAAGTTTATTAACAACTAAATGAAAGTACTAGTAACGGGAGGTTTAGGTTTTATAGGATCACACACAGTGGTTGAGTTGCAAAATGCTGGATATGATGTTGTTATAATAGATGACTTATCAAATTCCAGTATTAAAGTTTTAGATGGCATAACCGCAATTACTGGAAAATCTCCTGAATTTGAAAAACTTGATTTAAAGGAAAAGCAAGATGTTAAGACTTTTTTTAATAAGCATAGAGATATTGTTGGCGTCATACATTTTGCAGCGAGTAAAGCAGTAGGTGAGAGTGTTGGAAAACCGCTATTGTACTATGAAAACAATCTCAATACTCTTATATTTATACTTAAGGAAGTTGTTAATTTAGAAGTTTCCAATTTCATTTTTAGCTCATCTTGTACGGTTTATGGACAGGCTGATGAATTGCCAATTCTCGAGAGTGCACCTGTTAAAGAAGCTGAATCACCATATGGTAATACAAAACAAATAGGGGAAGAAATAATAAGGGATGTTGCCAAGGTTGAGCCCAAATTAAAAGCCATTTCATTACGTTATTTCAATCCTGTTGGAGCACATGAAAGTGCTAAAATTGGTGAATTACCAATCGGTGTGCCACAAAATTTGGTTCCCTTTATCACCCAAACTGCCGATGGTTTAAGGGAACAACTGTCAGTTTTTGGAGATGATTACCCAACACCTGATGGTACCTGTATTCGAGATTATATTCATGTTGTTGATTTGGCAAAGGCACATGTTGTTGCGCTTCAAAGATTGATTGATGCCAATAATAAAACCAATTATGAAGTTTTTAATATTGGTACAGGTAAAGGTAGTTCTGTTATGGAAGTCATAAAAGCTTTTGAAAATGCAAGTGGCGTAAGGCTTAATTATAAGATTGCTCCAAGACGAGCAGGAGACGTCATCCAGGCTTACGCCGATACTTCAAAGTCGAATACAGAGTTAGGCTGGAAGGCTGAATTGACCTTGGAAGATGCCATGCGCTCTGCATGGAACTGGCAAATGACCCTCAAATAAGTTAACAATTCTTGTTTCGTTTTGAGTTTGTAATATTTATAAAACATTCTCAAATACAAATACTTATCTTGTAATTTCTAAAATGGAATCTCAAAATAGTATTAGGTGAATTATTATCGGGAGGTACCGTTTTAAGAAATCCTTATGAAATTATTAAGACACATTTAAGGTTATTATCTCCAAATTTGCTTTTAGAATTTAGCCAATTCTAACATATAGAGACTAATTCAATCAAAAAATGCAAGGCTTAAAGGGCTTAATAAAAATCTTACTAGTTGTTTTTACAACTTTGTTGTTTGCTAATGTAGCTGCTTCTATCGATCCAGTTCTTACGATGTTTAATGTTGAAAATGTTATTCCTCAAGAGGATTCTGTGCGTTTTAAAACCCTTTTAAATGTTTTTGATAGTTATGAAGCCAAACTCAAAACTAATCCAAAGGATTCAGTAGAAATATTTAAAAATCTCGGATTAATAAGCGCCGAACTCAAGAAGCCTAGTGATGCTTTAGTGTATACTGAAAAGTATATAGACAATTCAACTGATGTTGAAATCCTTAATAAAGACTCTTACAATCAAATTATTGAAACGCCAGAATATCAGGTGTTAAAGGATAAGTATTTGATAAAATGGAATACACTAATATTCATTTGCTTTTATATAGTTTTTATAGGCGTTTTTTTTGCTGTCATAATAAATTTAAAGAAGAGTGCAGATAGGGCTTCCAATTTATTGATTGGAGGCTTTGTTTTGGTGCACTCCCTATTTATTTTGGAATGGTCACTGTATTGCTCTAATATTCGATACTCCTATCCGCATACTTATATCATGTCGTCTTCAATAGCCTTATTCTATGCGCCCTTGTTGTATTTTTATTTTAGACGAATAACAGGCGAACATAAGTTTAAATCTCAAGATTTGTTGCATTTTCTGGCACCCGTGATTTTGCTTTCGATTCTTATGCCATTTTATGCGCTATCAGGAGAAGAAAAGCTTAAGGTGATGTTCAATTTAAGCGATTTATATTCTAAAAAGAACTTTTTTTTCATTGTATTTATACCAAAGATATCCTCTTATATCATCTACGGTTATTTTATAGGGAGGTTATATTTTAAAAACAGAAAGGAACTTTCTGAAGATACAAGGGACGATGATTTAAACAAATGGAAACGTAACCTCTATTATATACATATCATGTATATGGTTTCTTATACATTTTATGGCTTCTCAGCATCTGGGATTATTCCAGCAGAGTCTGATTTTATCTATCACTCACAAATGTTAGCCATGTCCTTTATGGTTTTATACATTGCTAAAATGGCCTATTTAAAGCCTCAAATATTCAACTATAAAAATTTCATTGAGTTTGAAAATGAAGATGTAGCTCCAAAGTATGTCAAATCTGGATTGACAGAGTCTTTATCTACAGAGTTGAAGGAAGAATTAATGAGATTATTTTCTGAAGAAAGAATATACAAAGATAGTAATTTGAATCTTGACTTAATTTCAGAGAAATTAAACACAACAAGGCATAATACTTCTCAAATAATTAATGAGCAATTTAATATGAATTTCTTTGAGTTGATCAATAAATTTAGAATAGAAGAAGCGCTTAATTTATTGCAAGAAGATATAAATGGAGATTTAAACATTATTGATGTTGCCTATGAAGTGGGGTATAACAATAAAGTGACCTTTAATAAGGCGTTTAAAAAAGAGACTTCATTAACACCAACCCAATTTATAGAATCCCTAAACTATAACTAGTAAATTTATAATAATACATTTTCGGGAAAGGTAAAGTATTATAGGGATTACCTTATTTATTATTAAAATTTTATTATTTTGTATTCGCAATTTAAAAAAGGGAAGTCTAGTGATGAGCTTTAAATTTTAGCTTAAGTTCCATTAAACTTTGGTTTCATTTTGACAAGCATTTTTTGAATTAGTCTTTAAAAAACTTTGCTAACTTCCTTTTTGCAACTGTATTAATTAACTCAAATATAAATTATTTATGAAATTAAAAACTACATGGTTTGCAACGCTTGTTATGGCGTTTGTGATGCAGTTTTCTTTTGCACAAGAGAAAACTGTTACAGGAACAGTTACATCTGCTGGGGACGGTTTACCGCTACCGGGCGTAAATGTTATTGTTAAAGGAACTTCTCGAGGAGTTCAATCAGATTTTGATGGAAATTATTCTATCAATGTTAATGTTGGGGAAACTCTGGTGTTTTCCTATGTTGGCACAAAGAGCGCCGAAATTATAATTGGAGCTTCAAATATTGTAAATGTTGCTTTAGAGAGCGACAACACTTTGGATGAAGTTGTAGTTGTTGCCTATGGTACCACTACTAGAGAAGCCTTTACTGGATCAGCTAGTTTTGTGGGATCAGAAGAATTGGAGTTAAGGAATGTAACATCTGCCATCGCTGCCATTGAAGGTAGGGCTACTGGTGTGCAGTTTACTTCTACAAATGGGCAACCAGGATCTTCTCCCGGCATCGTAATTCGTGGTGTTGGTACACTTAACGGCGATACCGACCCTTTGTTTATTGTTGATGGTATGCAATATGAAGGCTCATTAAATGCTATAAACCAAGAAGATATCGCGTCTTTTACTATCCTTAAAGATGCAGCTTCCACATCCCTTTACGGATCAAGAGCTGCTAATGGTGTTATTATAATAACAACTAAAAGTGGAAAAAAAGGAGGCATCAAGACAAATGCTTCAGTTCAGACAGGTTTTGTGTCTAGAGGAATTTCAGTTTATGATAGGGTGACTCCTGGTCAATATTATGAAACGTTTTGGGAGGCATTGAGAAATACTACTGCAGCAGCTGGTGACCCTGCCTTCGCCTCTGCCAATATTTACAGTCAACTGGCATATAACCCTTTTAATGTGCCTAACGATCAAATTGTTGGCGTTGATGGTAAATTAAACCCAAGCGCTCAGCTAGTATATCAAACATTAGATTGGTTTGATTTTATGGAGCAAACTGGTATAAGAACAAATTATAACGTTAATGTATCAGGCGGTGGTGATAATCACAGCGTGTTCTTTTCTGCTTCCTATTTAGACGAAGAAGGCTTTGTCGTTACATCCGGGTTTAATCGTTTAACGGCGCGCCTAAACGCAGATTTTGATGTTAGCGAGTCAATTAAATTTGGAGGTAGTGCAAACATTTCACTCACTGAGGCAAGAGGCCCTAGCTCTGCAGGTACTGGAAGTATAGTGAACCCGTTTGGCTTTGCACAGGCAATAGGTCAAATATATCCTGTATATGTTAATGACCAGCAAGGAAACATTGTACGAGATGATTTTGGAAATCCCGTGTTCGATAACGGTTTTGGTTATCCTCAATATAACATTGGAACCAGACCTCGTAACCAAGGACGTCATGCGCTTCAAGAGCTTCTACTTAATAAAGAAAGTGATTTAGACAATACTTATGGATTTAGGTTCTACACAGATGTGAAAATTTTAGAGGGTCTTAATCTAAAGGTGACTTATGGTAGGGATATCCAAGATGGACTTGAAAAAGAATACGAGAATGCCATAATTGGAGATGCTCAACCTGATGGCAGGTTTAGTGAAACCCGATTTAGAAGGCAAGTTGAAAACTTTAACCAAATCTTAACTTACAATAAAAGCTTTGGTGTTCATAACTTTGATATCACTGCAGGGCATGAAAGTTTTGATCGAAATTTTTCTAATTTCGATGCTTTGGCAACTATAGAGTCTGTTCCTGGTCTTGAAGTATTTGATAACTTCTCAAACCCTATTCGTATAAGTGGTGTTATAACAGACAAACGTATAGAAAGTTATTTTTCTAGATTAAATTATAATTTTGATGGTAAATATTATTTAAGTGGCTCAGTTAGACGAGATGGAACCTCTGTTTTTAGCGCAGATTCAAGGTGGGGTACATTTTACTCCGTAGGTGCGTCTTGGAATATACATAAAGAAAATTTTATGGATAACGTGTCCTTTATAGACAGACTAAAATTAAGAGGTTCTTGGGGTGAGGTTGGAAATGACGATTTAGGTGATTTCTATCTGTATCAAGCAAGGTTTGGGATAACTTCAAATGCGACCGCTCCGGCATATCTTTTGTCAGACTTGGGTAATGACCTATTAGTTTGGGAGACCATTGAAAATTTTGATGTTGCTTTAGAATTCAGCTTGTTTGATAATTTGTTTGATGGCTCTATAGAGTATTACAAAAGAAACTCAACCGATTTATTATACGATCTTCCTATTGCTCCTAGTGTGGGAATCAATGTACAACCAAACAATATTGGGGACATGTATAATTCAGGATGGGAACTTAGTTTAACAACTCATGCTGTTAATAATGATGATTTTAAATGGGATATTATATTACAGGCTTCCACTCTTAAAAATGAGATTACTTTTATTCCGGAGCCTTTTATAAATGGTTCTAAACGTTGGGCAGAAGGACGTTCCCGCTTTGATTTCTTCTTGTATCATACCGCTGGTGTAGATCCAGCTACTGGTGATCAGCTTTACTTTGTATTTGAAGACGATGAAAATGGTGAAAGTGTACCTGTTTTGGATACCAGTGGAAACCAGGAAACCACTAATGATTGGCAAAATACTCAAAGAGCCTACACAGGAGACTCCTCGATTCCAGACCTGTTGGGTTCTGTTGCAAATAGCTTTAAATACAAGGGCTTTTCTTTAGACGTTTTGATTACTTATGGCATTGGTGGTAGTATTTTGGACAATGGCTATTCCGGCATGATGTCTAGCCGCAGTTATGGCGGTTCTCTACATCCCGATATCTTAGATGCTTGGAGACAACCTGGTGATATCACAGATGTTCCAAGACTTGAAGTTGGGGACCAAACGTTGGTTCAATCTCAGTCTACGAGATTCTTGACCGACGCTACATTTTGGTCTTTAAGAAACGTTAGCCTTGGCTACTCATTAGATAAAAATATTACCGAAAAGCTAGGTCTTGATAATTTAAGGCTATCTTTAACTGGGGAGAATTTATATTTGAACAGTAAGAGGACAGGGCTTGACCCACAATTCAATTTGGCGGGTACACCAGCTGGTAATGATTTTAGCCCAGCCAGAATTTATTCTTTGGGTATTAATGTTGGATTTTAAAAAAAAAAATTATGTTAAGTAAAATAAAAAAATTGTCATTAGTAATACTCATTATTACTATGACGTCTTGTCAAGACGACTTTTTAGAAACAGTTCCCACAAATTCCGTTACGCCTGCTGTAGCTTTAGCAGACGAAGCTAGCATGCAAAATGTTCTGAACGGAATCCACCGTGGAATGTATTCACAATCTCAAACTATTTTTCCAGGTGGAGATACAGCAAGGGCTAATGATCACTGGTGGGTGCCACAGGGTGATAACCTAACTGGGGGTATCATCCATTCTGCTGATGCCAATAATTTAGGATGGAGAGATAATATGCAATGGAATGACCATATTATAGAAACCTCATTAACTAATGAGATTTTATGGTATCATAGGTATAATATCATCCTTCATGCTAACTTAATAATTAAAAGAATCGAAGAAGGTAATTTGACAGAGACTCCCACTTTACGTGCCATTAAGGGGCAAGCTTTAACTTACAGGGCCTTTGCATTACTTTCATTGGTTCAACACTACAGTAAAGGATATTTAATAGGTAATCCATCCACAGACCCAGGAGTTCCAGTGATTTTAGAACCACAAACTACTGGGCCTAGAGGTACTGTGCAACAAGTTTATGACCAAATTGGTCTAGATATAAATGCAGCCATAGCGGCTTTTCAAAATGCAGCACCAAGGTCAACAGGAGGTCCAGAGGCTAAGTCTCAACTGAACATCAATGTAGCTCATGGGATTAAAGCACGTTGGGCATTATCCAAGGGTGATTGGCAGACAGCTGCATCTGCTGCTGCTGCTGCTCGTCAAGGTTTTCCTATAATGGGTGAAGCAGATTGGAAATCTGGATTCAATTCTAACAGCTTGCCTGAAGTAATTTGGGGAAGCAATGTTATTGGGACTGAAACTACATTTTTCCGTTCTTACTTCTACTTGATGTGTAACACGTTTAATGGTAGCCAAAATAGATCAAACCCTAAAATTGCCGATAGAAGATTGGTTAATTCTATTCCAGATACGGATTATAGAAAGGATGTGTTCTTAATTGATGCGCCAAATTCAAATGCTTCAGCCGCTAATGGTGAAGGAGGTTGGGCCAATAACACCAACCCGTTATATACTACTCAAGCGCAGTGGACTGCAGCAAGAAATGCTATTAGATCCCAATATGGTATGACATCTGGTCATAACACTCATCCTTATATGCATGTTAAAATGTTGCAAAAAAACCCAGGAACCATAGATCCAGATGATATTATTTACATGCGGACATCTGAAATGTATTTAATTGAAGCCGAAGCTAAGGCAATGATGAATGATATACCTGGAGCTCAAGCGGCACTTCAAGCTTTAGGTGGAGCACGTGATACTGCATTTAATGCGACCGCATTTGCAACCCAAGCAGCATTGATGGCCCAGATTAAGTTTCAACGACGAGTCGAATTGTGGGGTGAAGGATTTGGATATACAGATCATATCCGTTGGGATGAGGGTATTGACCATGGTGCCAATGGAGGTTCTGGAGCATCTATCGTACTTTACCAAGATGCATTTGTAGTAGCAAAACCCTCGGTCAATAATAAATGGATTTTTAAGATTCCTCAAGCTGAAATTAATGCCAACCCAAATATTACACCTGCAGATCAAAACTAATTTTTAACTTTTATTTAGGTTAAATAGCAATAAGATCATTATAATAATCCCCAAGAGAACTCTCTTGGGGATTTTTTTGTAAATGTTTAATTTGAATTAGAATGTACTAATTAAGAATTTTCGGGGTTACCAATTTTGGTGACCTTATTTGTGATAAATCCCTTCTATTAATTGTATTTATACCAAAGATATCCTCTTATATCATCTACGGTTATTTTATAGGTAGGTTATATTTTAAAAAGAGAAACGAACTTTCTGAAAACACAAGAGATGATGATTTAAACAAATGGAAGCAGGAGTGATTACCCTTGATCTCACATATACGGCTACCTCCTGTTGCGGGTTGGCAGGCATTCAATATGTCATGCAATTGACACCGAATTAACAAACCATGTTTATTAATTATATCTCGGAGAAACACCCTATTGATAACTTTTAGTAGGGTGTTTTTATGTTTAAAATGAATAGCTTAACAAGGATTTAACCTGATTTTTTTGGGATTGGCCCATTTCATTTGTTTATTTGCACTTAATGATAAATGAATTAAAATGAAATTGATAAGTATTAAACGTAAAACAAGACCCGAAGAACGTTTCACTCCAAAAATGGGCTTGTTACAAACCAAAGTCACTTACATTAAGAAACAGTTTTTAAATATTCCATTTAAAACACTTCATAAATATAGAGAAACCTATTATGGTGAAGTTAAAGACTGTGAAGAGTGTAATCTAGCCAGATAAACCTTTATTGATTTTGTTTTTTCCTGTTCATAAAACTTCCAAAAAGTAAAATGAACATACCTGTGGTAACAGATAAATCGGCCAAATTAAAAATGCCTGTTCTAAAAATTCCACCTAGGTCAATGTGCAGAAAATCTGTAACAGAACCATAGACTATTCTGTCAAAAACATTGGCAATACCTCCACCAGCAATACAGCACAAGGCAATAAAACTATAGTTGTCCATTTGTTTGTTTTTGTAGATATAGTAAATGAGATAGCTCAATACCAAAACTGGCAATATCCATAATAAGATGATTTTTATTGTTGGGTTGAGATCACTTCCCATACCCAAAAAAGCTCCAGTGTTTTCAACATTATTTAGTGTAAGATAAGAACCAAGAATCTCACTTTCTTGATATGGAGTCACATTGGCTCTAACTATAAATTTTGAAATTTGGTCAACAGCAATATTACTTGCGATAAGCAAAATAATGCTTAAGTTTCTAGATAGATGCATAGCTTATAATGGATTTCCTTCAAATGTTGCAGAAGCGGTTTGAGCTTCCTTATCAATTTTTTTAACCAGACCTTGAAGTACATTTCCAGGGCCAACTTCAGTAAATAGGCTTGCACCATCAGCAATCATTTGTTGTACCGATTGTGTCCAACGCACAGGTGCCGTTAACTGTGAAATTAAATTAGCTTTAATTGAGGCTTCATCACTGACAGCATTAGCTGTAACATTTTGGTAAATAGGACAACTAGGTTTACTGAACAAGGTATTTTCAATGGCAGCAGCGAGTTCTTCACGAGCGGGTTCCATCATAGGCGAATGAAAGGCTCCTCCAACAGGTAAAACCAAAGCGCGACGAGCACCAGCTTCCTTTAAAGCTTCACAAGCTCTGTTTACGGCTTCAACTTCGCCTGAAATCACTAATTGTCCTGGGCAGTTGTAATTTGCAGCCACAACGATACCTTGAGTAGTGTTGCATATGTTTTCCACAATAGCATCATCCAAACCTAAAACAGCGGCCATAGTACTAGGTTTGATTTCACAGGCTTTTTGCATGGCTAAAGCACGTTGTGATACAAGTTTTAGACCATCTTCAAAAGTTAAGGCGCCGTTTGCAACTAAAGCCGAAAACTCTCCTAATGAATGTCCAGCTACCATATCTGGTTTAAAACTTTCCCCTAATGTTTTTGCCAATATAACGGAGTGTAAAAAAATGGCTGGTTGTGTTACCTTGGTTTCTTTAAGGTCTTCGGGCGACCCTTCAAACATAATATCTGTTATGGAAAAGCCTAAAATGTGATTGGCCTTTTCAAACAATTCTTGAGCTAATTTGGAGTGCTCATAAAGATCAAGCCCCATGCCCGTAAATTGTGCGCCTTGTCCTGGAAAAATATATGCGTTCATCTTTGCTAGTTTAAGTTGCAAAAATAAGAATAATATTAAACTTACAATCCATTAGCTGCTGCTTCTGCACAGCGTTCGCCATCCATAGCAGCAGATACGATGCCGCCAGCATATCCCCCGCCTTCACCACAGGGAAATAAATTTGAAATTTCAGGATGTGCCAAATGATTATTTCTAGGAATATTTACAGGTGAAGAGGTTCTGGATTCAACGCCAACAATATTGGCTTCCGCAGTGTAATATCCTTTCATTTTTTCACCGAAAGCCTTGAATCCTTTTCGTAATCGTCCACCAATATGTTTTGGCAATAACGAATGTAAAGGTGCTGTTTGTAATCCAGGTTGATAAGACGTACTATTTAAACTTTCAGATAAGTTACCCTCAACAAAATCGATTAAGCGTTGTGCAGGTGCTACTTGGCTGCGTCCACCAGCGGTAAAAGCTAATCGCTCCAAGTCTTTTTGAAACTCCAAACCTTTAAATGGGCCAAACTTTTCATATTTATAGAGATCCTTATCGGCATTGATTTCAACAACCACACCAGAATTGGCAAAAAGATTATTGCGTTTTGAAGGTGACATCCCGTTAACCACAACTTCGCCGTTGGCAGTTGCGGCTGGTACTATAAATCCGCCGGGGCACATACAAAATGAATATACACCGCGGTCGTTAATCTGTTCTACCAAACTATAAGCTGCTGCGGGCAATAAAGTATCCCGACTACCAGAACAATGGTATTGAATACGGTCAATGATATGTTGCGGATGTTCAACGCGTACTCCCATAGCAAATGATTTAGCTTCAAGGGAAATGCCTTTGTTGTTAAGTAAATAAAATATATCCCTGGCGGAATGTCCAGTAGCTAAAATTACTCGGTTGACCGGCAATTCCTCACCATTTAGGAGATGAATGGCTTCAATGTTATGATCCTTAATTTTAAAATCAATGACGCGTGATTCAAAATGGATTTCTCCGCCATATTTTTGAATGGTTTCCCTTATATTTTGAACAACTTTGGGTAATTTATTTGTTCCGATATGCGGGTGGGCGTCCACCAAAATTTGGTCGGTTGCACCATGAAACACCAAATTCTCGAATATTTTCCTAACATCACCACGTTTTAAGCTACGGGTATACAGTTTACCATCACTATAAGTGCCAGCTCCGCCTTCACCAAAACAATAGTTAGAATCTTCATTTACAAAATGGTCCTGATTAATAGCTTTTAAATCCCTACGACGGTCTTGAACATTTTTACCACGCTCCAAAACAATAGGTTTAAATCCTAACTCTAAACAGCGTAATGCGGCATACATGCCTGCTGGGCCAAATCCAATAATGTGGATGGGTTTTGCTTTTGACACATCTTTATAGTCGAAAACATAGGCGGTGTTTTCAGGCAGTGCTTCATTAATAAAAACCGAAACTTTATAGTTGAGAATGATAAGAGGCTTCCGAGCGTCAATAGACTTTCGTAACACTTTTATTCCGCTTATTTCAGAGGAAGAAACACAAAGGGCTTCAGCAGACTTTCTTAAAAGTATATCTGACTGTTTTTCTTCTCCTAAAGTAATACGAAGCTGGAGCTCTTTTATCATGAAGCGAAATTAGGCAATTTTCGGTTGTGATTTAAAAGCTCATAATAATTGATACAATGTTTACAAATAAATTTAATTGGATTGCTCTGCTAACAAGGTGTTTTTCGCCATTCGATGTTTTAAAATGTTTAGGTAGCGCAAGGCATTTTTGTCCTTAAAATCGGTATAGGCTCTTGAAGCCCAATCAACAGCAGCATTTAAATCGCCATTAATTTCATTGATAATGGCCATATTATAATAAGCACGGCCGGCGATTTTTGATTTTGGATTGTTGGTTTCAACTTCCCATAATTGTGCAGCACCATCCCAATCACCCGTTTGAGCTCTGCGTTTGGCGATTTCAAAATTATTTGTGCCTTTTACATAATACTCTCTAGTAACTCGAATTTTGAAAGGATAGGTTCTCAAGGCATAAGTATGTCCAATGGTATTGCTTATTTGGAGCACAGCTTCTTTACGGCCAGTAATCGCTTCGGCAGCTTTTACAGGATTAATGCCTCTACCAACAGATAACGATCCATCGTTAAAGATAATTTCGTCCAATATTTCTTTGTTGAGTTTGTCATAGATTCGAAATCCCGTCTGGATGCTCGTATTTACAGATGCCGTGTGTTCGATTATTGGAATTTTTAGCCCAAGAGCGTTTGCCTTTTGAATGGTTTGAACATTGTACTTAATAGCGGCATCAGTATCATAAAAAGAAAGGACAATTAGAGCGTCAATATTATGCTCGTTACATATTGAATCTACTGTGCTCCATGATAAAGGCTTTGGAAAAATGCCCAACCCCGGATTTTCAATTTTATCGGACGAAACAAGAATAACTTCATCAAAAGTTTGGTTTTTATCGAATTCATCTTTAATACCTTGAATTACCTGTTCAGCACCTTCCTTATCAAGATTTTGGCCTTCGGCAGAGAAGATTTTATCGATTTTATCAAGGGTTTTATTGGTAGAAGATTCGCTTCGGTTTAAAATCCCAACGGTCTTGATTTGTTTAGGAATATATACGGGAGCGGGTTCAATAACACTCATTGTAAGGTTGTTCGTGGAACTACAGCCCAATAGTAATGTACAACAGAAAATGAGAAAAACGTGTGTATTAAGTAGTGTAGGTTTCATTTTAGGAGTTATTTGGTTTAGGGTACTAATCTAATAAAATATATTTAAATTAAGACCTAACGCCTTGTGTATGTGATAAATGAGAATGGAAACTCATGATTATCGTCCTTTTGATGATACACATTATTGGTCTCAATCCACTGTGTTTTATCGATTGAAGGAAAGAACGTATCAGCTTCAAAATCAGCATGAACGCGAGTCAGTTCAATTTTGGAAGCTAACGGCATAGCTTGTTGGTAAATTTCTCCACCACCAATTATAAAAGCCTGTTTATCATTTCTGGAAACATCTAAAGCATCATTTAAATTGTTAACCACAATAACTCCATCTGGGACTTTATAATTTGCTTGTCGCGTAATGACAACATGAGTACGATTTGGTAAAGGCTTTGGGAAACTCTCAAATGTTTTTCTTCCCATAATGATATGATGACCATCGGTAAGTGTTTTAAACCGTTTGAGATCGTCACTCAAATGCCAAATTAACTGGTTGTTTTTACCAATAGCATCATTTTCTCCTGCCGCAACAATTAAGGTTAGGCCCTTAATTATTTGAGTTTTTTTTTCAGCCTCAATACTAGTTGGAGCAGGTAAAGGATATTTGTTTTCAACTTTCTTTTGAAGCTCTTCAATACGTGCTTTTTGTTTAGCTACTAATTTATCGAGTTGGTTTTGTTCCCATTGTTTTCCCAAGAACTTTTGAGTAATGAATACATTAAAAACATGATATATAAAAAGTGCCAACCAAATAAAAATGGCATAAACAAACCATTCCTTACCAAAAAGGGTTACCTCTTTTCCAACGCCCAGAACGGTGTTTAAAATAATTAAAAACACAGCGCCAATTAGAAAAATGACAAAATGTATGTATAAGCGCTTTTTTTGTTTTACTCGTTTTTGTGCAGTTGTGATAAGTTCAAGCTGCTCTTTATCAATGGTTAGATGTGATTTCTTTTTTCCGAACATAAATTTGTGAATAATTTTGTAAAGTTACTATTTTTTAACGCAATCGTTATATTAAATATTGAATTAAAATAGAGACTGATTTCGCAAACGTTGTAGTGCTAAACCTTCTGAAAATCAGTCATAAAGCTTGTTGTTTTTTATTGATAATCTGCTAATTAACAACGTTCTTTTTTTGAGAGTTTAAATTAAAGTTATACTAATCTTATCAAATTCATAATTCGCTCTAGATGAGGTGTGGAAATTAGTGTGTCATCCAATTTCTTTACTAAATTTGCGTCGAAATTAATTAACACATTTAATTATGGCTATTACAAAACAATACTTGAAAAGCAAACCAGTTTGTAAAGTAACTTTTACGGTTCCTGCAGAGGAAGCAAAGAAAGTTACCGTGCTAGGAAGTTTTAATGAATGGAACGCGAAAAAAGCTGTTGCATTGAAGAAGTTAAAAAACGGAACCTTTAAAGGTACCGTAGATTTAGAAAAAGACAACTCTTATGAGTTTAAATATTTAGTGGATGGAACTTATATTAACGATGAACAAGCAGATGCTTTTGTTTGGAATAATGTGGGTTCTGAAAACGGTGTTTTAAACTTGTAATTCGTCTTTAACCAATTAAAAAAGCGCTTTCAACTAGTTGAAAGCGCTTTTTCGTTTTAAAGCTTTTGTGTTATTTCTTAATAAAGGATTTAACACCTTCCGCCCCTTCAGCGGTTTTGAGTTTAAGTAAATACATTCCAGAGGTTAGCTGCGACGTATTTAAACGGTCGTTTTCAAGTATTCCAAATGAAATGGTTTGCCCTAAAAGATTATAAACTTCATAAGACACTTTGGAGCCATTAGCCTGTGCTAGTTTAACATTTAAATAAGCCTGTGCAGGATTCGGGTATAATTTAATAGTTTTACTAAAGCTGTTTTCATCTAGAGCTAAAGTTGAATTGATAGTAGCTTCATACATGCCATTACCATGAGTTCCAATAAGTAATTTGTGATCTGCCGGGCGATACTTTAATGAACTTACCACAGCCATACCAATTTGAGTAGGGGCTTCACGTACCCAATCTACATTTACTGGATCGGTTGAGCTGTATAAACCTCTTGCGGTACCTACCATATAGGTGGTTTCACCAGAATTTTCTACAATAGCTGCAGATCTGATGGAGTGTGCTGAAAGATTTCGCTCAACCAAGGTCCATGTTGGAGACGCATTGGTAGCATTAGTGGTTAAAAAAATACTTTGAGTTCCATAGTTTGAATAAGTAGCCAAAACAATATCATTGTTGGTTGGATGAATTGCCAATCCTGTTACAATAGATGGATTAGCAATTGTTGCGCCAGACGGTGTAATGTCAACTGCTGAAGCTATACTTGCAGCATTTTGTGGGTTATTTAACCTGTAAATATGTCCATTACTGCCGCCCATTAATAGATAGCTGGTTGCTGGATTATAGGCACCCCAACTTGTAGAGAACGTTATGAAGGAATCTGAATGGCCAAGCAATGAGGTGTCACCAAGATCATCCCAAGTACTGGATGTCACATTAGTGGCATCTGTACTTCTTAATAGTGTATTCTGCGCAGCATAATATATCGCATTATTGTTATTTTGATCAAGATAAAAGTAAGTCACAAATTGACTAGGATAAGGTTCTGGAGTAGGCATAATGGATTGATCTTCAGGAGTGATCTCTGTAAATGGACCAGGGCAATCTCTAAACATTCTTCCATTTTGAAAACCTAAAAAGAAAGGCGTACAAGCATCATCTCTTGAAATGCCTACTGCAACACCATCGCCACCCAAATAAGCAGCATGCGTAGTTAAGTCTGGAAGACCTATATCTGTACCGCCATACTTTGTACCATTATCTTGAGTTCCACCAATCACAATGTTTGATCCTGATTGAGGATCTATGGCAACATGATAATATTGGTAGGTTTGATAATTATTGTTTAAACTAGTCCAAGCAACAGTACTTGCTGTAATGTCATCTGTTCTATGCACACCTCCATCGGTTCCAGTGAATAAAATGGAGTTATTAAAAGGACTAAACACCAAGGCATGTATGTCCGGGTGATGATTGGTGTATTGAGTATAGTTAGCTGGACTAGCATAACCCCCAATTCTGGTGAAAGCTGCATCAGTGGTTATATTTGCAATTTTGTAGGCATTTGTGCCGCCAATAACCACAAAGTTTTCATTGTCACGTTTTACACCAACTACTAGGTCATAACCTCCCTGAATGGCAAAGGGATCATTGCCGTCTGAACAGCCTGCTTCATCTGGAAGCTTACCTGAATAATTTGTAAATGTCGTGTTGGATTGATTCCACATCCATAAATCGGCTTCTATTAGCGGTGTGGTATCGCATTCTGATTGATTACCATTATCAAAGAGTACATATAATTTATTCTCGTTTGAAGGTGCTAATGCCAAAACAACGCGACCTGAAGGTGTGAAAATAGTATTACTAATTCTTGACCAAGTGCCAACACCATTAGGTGAGGTCCAAACTCCTTCAACCGTAGCATCGTTAGTGCCTGAAAAGCCTAAATATACTCTTCCTCCAGTAGTAATGGTTACATCGGTAGCTAAAGACGTATTTATCGAACCAGGTGTTGAAATTGTTGGAGTCCAAGTTGATCCATTAAAACGTAAAATTTTACCAGGTACAGCCGCAAATAATTGTCCATTAGTAGGATTGACAGCAAGATTAAAAATAAAATCAAAATCAGAGTCATAAGCGGTTTGATTTGAAGCTGTGCTTGGCATTTGAGTCCAAGTTTGCCCCCCATTGGTTGATTGCCATATGCCCTGCCCGTAGTAATGGGCTCCACTTAACCGGGCAGAGTTTCCAATTGCTTCACCCGTTCCATAGTACCAAATATTCTCAAATCCCGATCTCGGGTCTTGAACAATTGCTGTAACGTTATGTATTTCATCGTTTGAGGATACTTTGGTCCAACTTGCACCTCCATTTGTTGTTCTAAATACCCCACTGCTTACGCCTCCAGCGATCATAGTATTGCCAGTCACATCGGTTTTATCAATTACTAAAGCTCTTGTTCGTCCTCCAAAATTGGTTGGTCCTCTATTGATGTAAGAAGTTTGTATTGCTCTTGAACTACTGTTATTCTTTAGTTTCGCTTTTTTTGCTTGGTTAAATTCTTTTTCCTTTTCTGCAGCAGGAATTTCTCCGGTTAACGGATTGACCTGCATATTGAATTCATAAAGTGCACGTTCTTCTACAAATAATGCACGTTCTTCAGGTGTTTTTTTTTGGCCAGCTACAGAAACTGAAGATGTATTCTTTTCTGCAGGACTATCATTTTTGATTTTAGAAGTTCTTGAGGAAGTATAAATAAGAGTTCCAACAATCAATAAACTTAAGCATAAGAGTAATCGTTTTTTCATAGGGATGTTTGTTAAATGGCAACCGCACCTTTAATATGTGGATGTGGGTTATAGTTGACTAAAGTAAAGTCTTCAAAAGTAAATTCAAAGATATCTTTGATATTTGGGTTAAGTATCATTTTTGGTAAAGGTCTTGGGTCTCGTGATAATTGTAACTCCAATTGCTCAAAATGGTTACTGTAAACATGGGCATCACCAAAGGTGTGAACAAAATCCCCAGCTTGGTAACCACAAACCTGCGCAACCATCATTGTGAATAGGGCATACGATGCAATGTTAAAAGGAACGCCTAAAAATATGTCGGCACTACGTTGGTATAATTGACACGATAATTTACCGTCGGCAACATAAAATTGAAAAAAGGCGTGACATGGTGGTAAAGCTGCTTTCCCATTGGCCACATTTTCACTAAATGATTTTGAAGTATCAGGCAACACAGAAGGATTCCAAGCCGAAACCAACATACGACGGCTGTCAGGATTATTTTTTAAAGATGCAATAACTTCCTTAATTTGGTCGATGCCGTCACTATTCCAATTTCGCCATTGGTGACCATAAACAGGCCCTAAATTTCCATTTTCATCTGCCCATTCATTCCAAATTCGTACACCGTTTTGCGTTAAATATTCAATGTTCGTGTCTCCTTTTAAAAACCATAAGAGTTCATGAACAATTGATTTTAGATGCAATTTTTTGGTAGTAACCATAGGGAAGCCTTCACTTAAATCAAAACGCATTTGATATCCAAAAACACTTTTGGTGCCAGTTCCAGTGCGGTCACTTTTTTCGTTACCGTGCTCTAAAACATGCTTAACGAGATCTAAATATTGCTTCATATACTAATGTTTGGTCTTTTTAAAAAGAAAATCCTATCAAATTTAAGTGATAAAAATAGAAAAATACTCAACGTTGAAAATAAAGTTGGGCTAAATTCTGTAAAAAGTTATCAACGAATAGGAATTGAAATTTATCCAATAATCATACCTGCAATTGTTGCAGATATCAATGAGGCTATTGTGCCTCCAATCAAGGCTTTCATTCCAAATTCAGATAATAGTTTTCGCTGACCTGGAGCCAATGAACCGATGCCTCCTATTTGGATTCCTATTGATGCAAAATTAGCAAATCCACAGAGCATGTAGGTAGCCATAATGATTGACTTTTCATAGCTTAAATGTATGGCACTGGCTGCATCTTTTAACTCTCGTAGTTGTATGTATCCAATAAATTCACTTGCAGCAAGCTTTATTCCTAAAAGTTGACCCATGAGTGCCATGTCTTCTTTAGCTACACCAATGAGCCACATTAAAGGGGCGAAGATATACCCTAAAATAAATTCAAGGGATAAACTGTCATAGGGTGTGTTTTGGGCAATAATATCATTTAATGAGGTAAAATGCCAATCAATATTTAAAAATCCAATAGCAAATCCGTTAAAACTGGCGATTCCGCCTAAAATACCATTAAGCATGGCAATAAAGGCAACAAAAACCAATAACATCGCACCAACATTCACCGCTAGTTTCAATCCTTCCGTAGTGCCATTGGCAATAGCATCTAAAATATTTGAACCGATTTTTTCTTGGGAGACTTCTACATCGGTATTGATTGTTTCGGTTTGAGGATATAGAATTTTAGAAACTACAATGGCTCCGGGAGCAGCCATTACCGATGCCGCTAACAAGTGTTTAGCATATACCAATCGTAAAGCCGGGTCATCACCACCTAAAAATCCAATATAGGCGGCAAGAACAGCACCAGCTACGGTGGCCATTCCTCCAATCATAACCAATAGGATTTCAGACTTATTCATTTTTTCCAAATAGGCCTTGATGAGCAAAGGTGCTTCGGTTTGCCCAAGGAAGATGTTACCGGCAACACTTAAGCTTTCAGCTCCTGAAATTTTTAAGAGCTTGGTCAATAACCAAGCCATGGCTTTAACTACTTTTTGAATAATTCCTAAATAAAATAAGACTGAAGTTAAGGCTGAAAAGAATAAAATGGTTGGTAATACCTGAAAGGCGAATATGAAACCAAAGGTGTCCATATCAACTACTAAACCTTCAAACAGGAATTTACTGCCTTCTCGTGTAAAATCCAGCACGCTAATAAACAATTTTCCTACAAATTCAAAGGCAACTTTAATGGCGTTTACCTTTAAAACACCCAAAGCGATGATAAGTTGAAAGGTTAAACCAATTCCTACTATTTTCCAGTCAATGGCTTTTCTGTTTCTACTGAATAAAAAGGCAATGAAAATCAAAGAGATCATTCCTAAAACACCTCGCCATAGACTTCCCATTGAAAAACCTTGACTTGGAATTATAGTGTTTTCATCTGCAAAAGCTATACTTGAAGCATCTTCAGATGGCGCTGCCTTGAGCTTGTAATTAATGTCCCTTTCTTTAAATACTAATGTAGAATCGGTTAGCTCAGTTATTCTGTAGTGTCTAATGGTGTCATTTGGTTGGTTGTAATAAAACACCAATAAATTATTTTGATAGATGTAGTCGCCTGAAGCTTTAATACTATCGGCTTGTAATGTGAATTGAAATTCGCCAGCGTTTAATTCTAATTGATCTGTGTTTGTATTAATATTGAACACAGAAGTTCCGTCTGCATTTTGGATGGCTTCAAACTGCCATTTTTTTTCTAACTCTTGTGCCTGTAAAAAGGTGATTCCAAAAAAAATAGCTGTAACAGCCAGTAAAAAATGTTTCATTTAAACGGGGTTTAACGTTTGGAAATTTCGTCTCTTATTTTTGCGGCCTTTTCATAATCCTCATTAGCAACGGCCTCATCCAAAAGGGTGTGTAATTCTTGCAGTGTTTTGCCTTTATAAGATTCTTGGGATTGGGATTCTATTTCTTCTGCAACCAAATCATCAACCAAAATACTATCCTGATCGTCTTCATCTTTTTTAGGATTTACTTTGAGATAGATTCCAGCTTTGTCAAGAATATTTTTATACGTAAAAATAGGCGCTTGAAAGCGTAAGGCCAAAGCAATAGCATCACTAGTTCTGGCATCGATAATCTCTTCAATTTTATCACGTTCACAAATTAGGCTCGAATAAAATACACCGTCAACCAACTTGTGAATAATAACCTGCTTAACCACAATATCAAAACGGTCAGCAAAATTTTTAAAAAGGTCATGTGTTAATGGGCGAGGTGGACGAATTTCCTTTTCCAGAGCTATTGCGATAGATTGTGCTTCAAAAGCCCCGATAACTATAGGGAGTTTTCTGTCTCCGTCTACTTCGTTTAAAATCAAGGCATAAGCGCCATTTTGGGTTTGGCTATAAGAAATTCCTTTAATATTTAGACGAACTAGACTCATGGTTTTGAAAACGCAAAGAACTGTTTAAATTAGGACTTTAGCAACTGCCTAATGCAGATTAAGCAGATATTCTTAATTTAAACAGTCCTTTAAAGATACAAGTTATAAAAAATATTTATTGTTGTGCCTTAAATGCTTTTAATTTTTCGGTCAATTTAGGGACAACCTCAAAGGCATCTCCTACTACGCCGTAATCGGCAGCTTTAAAGAATGGTGCTTCAGGGTCAGTGTTAATGACCACTTTTACTTTAGAGGCATTGATGCCTGCTAAATGCTGAATAGCTCCTGAAATTCCGATAGCAATATATAAATTAGAGGCAACAGGTTTTCCTGTTTGTCCAACGTGTTCGCTGTGAGGTCTCCAACCCAAGTCTGAAACTGGTTTTGAACAAGCTGTTGCTGCGCCAAGAACTTGAGCTAATTCTTCTAACATTCCCCAATTTTCAGGGCCTTTTAATCCACGTCCTCCTGAAACCACAATTTCGGCATCAGCGATAGTTACTTTTCCAGTAACCTTATCAACCGCATCTACATGAACACCATTATCAGGAATAGAAGGCGAAAAGTCTTCAACGGTAGCACTTGCAGAATGTTCTTTTAAACCAAATGCATTTTTTGATAAACCTATTAGTTTTACATCGGTGTCAATAGATGTTATATTGAAGGCCTTATTGGTAAACGCAGTGCGTTTTACCGTAAACGGAGATGTACTTGAAGGAGCTTCAACAACATTTGAAGCATATCCTGCATTCAATCCAACAGCAAGCAAAGGTGCTAGATATTTACTATCGGCACTAGAACTCACTATAATAACTTTAGTGCCTTCTTTTTCTGCGGCTTGTTTGATTACTTCGGCATAAGCATTGGCATTAAATGTTTCTAATTTTGAGTTTGTAACATTCAAAACCTTATCGACTCCATGGTTGCCCAAAATAGAAGTGTCCTTGGCATTGATGGTTACGGCTGTTAAAGTGGTTCCTAATTGGTCGGCAACTGCCTTTCCATACGAAGCGACCTCTAAAGCCACTTTCTTAAAGGTTCCGTTATCTGATTCTGTATATACTAAAACTGACATAATTTTTTAAAATTTTAAATTTTCAAGCACCTAATTGCAATAATTGCTATTTTGGAGCTTGGACTTTAATGATTGAGATTTATATAACCTTCGCTTCGTTGTGAAGTAAGTTTACCAATTCGTCTAGATTGTCTGGAGACACTAGAGTTACTGCTCCTTTTGGCACTGGCTTTTCAAACTTTACAGATGACGTTTCTTCCGCAGCCCCTTTTGGTTCCAAAACCGTTAATGGTTTTTGTCGCGCCATCATAATACCGCGCATATTAGGAATACGAAGATCACTTTCTTCAACCAAACCTTTTTGTCCTGCAATAACTAGGGGTAAAGTGGTAGATACTGTTTCTTTTCCACCATCAATTTCACGAACCGCATTTGCATTGGTTCCATCTATTTCCAACCCAATACAATTAGCAACAAAATTAGCATTAGTCAATGCTGCTAGCATACCTGGAACCATTCCGCCGTTGTAATCTATCGATTCACGCCCTGCAATCACAAGGTCATAACCTCCATCGTTCACAACTTGTGCTAGTTCATTAGCTACCTGGAAACCATCATTTGCGGCTGTGTTGACACGAATGGCTGCATCGGCTCCAATAGCTAATGCTTTACGCAGCGTAGGTTCGGTTTCTGGTCCGCCAACATTGGCCACAGTAACATTTGCACCTTGCTTTTCCTTGAACCACATAGCGCGGGTCAAACCAAATTCGTCGTTAGGATTAATTACAAATTGTACTCCGTTGGAGTCAAATTTGGTATCCCCTTCAGTAAAATTAATTTTTGAAGTCGTATCAGGTACGTGACTAATACATACAAGTATTTTCATTTTATCGTATTTAATTGAATATTCTTAAATTTTGGAGCGAATGCCTTATGTTTTTTGAAACAAAATGGCTCATTGCAACCGAAAACGGCCCACGCTTTAAAATAGGCTACGAAGTTAATTATTTTATTCTGAATAAATACTATGCATGCATAATAAATTTTAAATAATTCTATACTGAATAGTTTTTGTTTTATTGTTATTTTTGCGTCACCATAAAAACAATAGGAATGAAGACTATTCAATTCAGAGAAGCTATATGTGAAGCCATGAGTGAGGAAATGCGTCGTGATGAAAGCATTTATTTAATGGGTGAGGAGGTAGCTGAATACAACGGAGCTTATAAAGCATCAAAAGGAATGTTAGATGAGTTTGGACCTAAACGTGTTATCGATACTCCTATTGCAGAGCTAGGTTTTGCAGGTATTGCCATAGGATCTACCATGACTGGAAACAGACCTATTGTAGAGTATATGACTTTTAATTTCTCTTTAGTTGGGATTGATCAAATTATAAACAACGCCGCAAAAATCAGACAAATGTCTGGCGGGCAATTTAAATGTCCAATTGTGTTTAGAGGCCCAACAGCTTCAGCTGGTCAATTGGCCGCCACACATTCGCAAGCTTTTGAAAGTTGGTTTGCTAATACGCCTGGTTTAAAAGTAGTGGTGCCTTCAAATCCATACGATGCAAAAGGACTTTTGAAATCTGCGATTAGAGATGACGATCCTGTTATTTTCATGGAAAGCGAGCAAATGTATGGCGATAAAGGCGAAGTTCCTGAAGGAGAATACACCATTCCTTTAGGTGTTGCCGAAATTAAACGCGAAGGAACCGATGTTACCATTGTTTCTTTTGGAAAAATTATCAAAGAGGCTTACAAAGCAGCTGATGAATTAGAAAAAGAAGGTATTTCTTGCGAAATTATTGACCTGCGTACTGTTCGTCCTTTAGACAAACAGGCTATTTTAAATTCGGTTAAAAAAACAAACCGTTTGGTTGTTTTGGAAGAAGCTTGGCCGTTTGGAAACGTCTCTACCGAGATCACTTATATCGTACAATCTGAAGCATTTGACTTTTTAGATGCGCCAGTTATAAAAATCAATACTGCTGATACACCTGCACCTTATTCTCCTGTTTTGTTCGAAGAATGGATACCTAACAGTGGCGAAGTTGTTAAGGCAGTAAAAAAAGTTATGTATAAATAAATCACGTTTTTTTACGTTATATAAACTTCATTGGCAAATAAGTTGATGGAGTTTTTTTGCTTATGAACCTAAAGCTACTTTATTTGTTTTTTTTCTTTGGGAGTGTCTGTGCGTGGTCACAAACCAAAGTTAGTGGACATGTGTTTGACGAAAACAATGATCCAGTCGCTTACGCCAACATACTGTTTAAGGGTACAACCGAGGGCACTATCACCAATGAAGAAGGTAGGTTTTATCTAGAATCGAATAATACACAACAAACTCTTATTGTATCTTTCCTCGGTTTTGAGACTTTGGAAGTAACTTTAGAAAAACGTGTAAACTACGACTTGAGATTTGTTTTAAAGGAAGAAGCATCTTCATTAAGTGAGGTGTTTATTATTACCGGGAAGCAATCCAAAAAAGCATCAGAGAATCCTGCTATTGCTATTCTGAAGAAAATTTGGGAACGTAAACGCACCAATGGCGTAAAACAATTCAAACAGTACCAATACGATAAATACGAAAAAGTAGAATTTGATCTCAACACCATAGATAGCGCCTTGATTAAGAGTAAGCTATTTAGAGGCATGGAGTTTGTATTTCAAGAAGTAGATACCTCACGAATTACTGGAAAGACCTATCTACCTATTTTTATAAATGAGGCTGTAAGTAAAGTTTATGGGGACAATGTTCTTAAAAAGGAAAAAGAAGATTTAAGGGGAAATAAGAATTCTGGATTTAGTAATAATCAGGTGATTATTGATTTTGTGGGTGATCTGTATTCAGATTTTAATATCTACGATAATTACCTAAAGTTTTTCGATAAAAGTTTTGTAAGTCCATTATCAAGAACAGGTATTAGCACCTATAATTATGTGCTTAAGGATAGTGCTTTTATTGACAATAAATGGTGTTACAACATTATCTATTACCCCAGGCGTAAAAATGAGTTGACTTTTAAAGGTGATTTTTGGGTAAATGATTCTACCTATGCTATTAAGGAAATTAATCTTCAGGCTTCTAAAAGTGCCAATATTAATTGGGTGAAGGAAATTTATATAGAACAGGAGTTTGAAGTGCTGAATGATTCCTTATTCCTTATAAAACGGGATTATATGTTATCGGATTTTGCTCTCAATAAAAAGGAAAAATCCCGTGGTGTTTATGGTAAACGTACCACACTTTACAATAATTATGTCTTCGATGTTCCTAAACCTGACAAGTTTTATAGCGAAGAAGTGTATAGTTATAATGAAGACATCTACAACCAAGATGAGGAATTTTGGGAGCAGAACCGTATGGAAGGCTTAAATAAGGATGAAAAAGGTGTTTACAAGATGCTCGATACCCTTAAAACGGTCAAAAAGTTTAAGCGTCTATATAATTTGGGTAGCATTCTGGCGTCTGGTTATATTGAATTTACCAGCATCAACTTTGACTACGGGCCGGTTTTTTCAACCTTTGGGTTTAATGAAGTAGAAGGGTTACGTTTACGAACAGGCGGACGAACTTATTTTGGGCCAAACGATCTATGGCGTTTGGAAGGTTTTGTAGCTTATGGATTTAGGGATGACAAATTTAAGTATGGCATCTCTGGGAAATGGTTGGTTGATAAGAAGAATCGTATAATCATTTCTGGAGGAAATAGGCGAGATGTGGAACAAATTGGCGCAAGTTTGACAACTTCTACTGATGTTCTTGGCAGAAGTTTGGCATCTTCATCAGTAGTTGGAACCAGTGCGAACGATAAGTTAACGAGTATTAGTTTATCTACAATAGCGGTAGAAACCGAACCTGTTAAAAATCTTCTTTTTAGGTTGAGCGGAACCTATCGCACTTTAGAGTCGGCTTCCGAAACCTTTAGTCTAGATTATAATGATCCTGAAGCACCAACAGGGGTGTCTTCAGAAATCAAGCAATATGAAACAGCCTTGTCGGTATCCTATTTTCCTGGACGTAAAAAAACAGGCTTTGGTGTAGAACGCCATGACGCCAATGACGGTTATCCAACTTTATTTGCTCAAGTAACACGTGGCGATAAAGCCATTCTCGATAGTGATTTTGATTATACCAAAGTACAATTTTCATATATACAACCCTGGCAAGTAGGTGGTTTTGGACGTTTGACGACAACCCTTGAGTCTGGTAAAACCTTTGGTGAAGTGCCGCTAGGCCTATTAAGTGTAGTTCCCGGTAACCAATCGTATTTTTCAATTTACAATACCTTTTCCCAATTGGATTTTTACGAGTTTGTAACCGACACCTATACTTCACTCCATATGGAGCATAATTTTAATGGCCGAATTTTTTCTCGCATCCCATTTCTTAAAAAATATAATTTAAGAGCTATTGTTGGGCTTCGCGGTGTTTGGGGCGAGCTTTCCCAAGATAATATTGATCTAAGTACTACCGGAAACCCTATGGAAATCCCACTGGTAGCTCCTAACAATCGCGTGTATTACGAATACAGTTTTGGTGTTGGTAATATTTTTAAGATCCTCCGTATTGATTTTAACTTCAGAGGTAATTACCTTAACAACCCTGATGCCCGAAAGTTTGGGGTAACGGGTAGTTTTGGGTTTTATTTCTAGAACTTTACTCTAATCATTTAAAAAATTAAAACAGCTATTTATTAGCTACTGCCACTGCGATTTTGGAATCTGCTGTGCCATAATATAAAAACCATTGGTCTTTAAAAAATACCAAACCTTCAACAAAACACACCTCATTAACTTCGCCTACTTTTTCATAATCCTTGTCGGGGTAAATAAAATAATCATCTGTTCTCGCTATAAGTTTATAAGGCTCATTTTTATCAAATAAAGCTTGCCCTGCGGCATAGGTAAATTTAGGCAAGTTAGGATCATTAAAGTTAGCTGCATTACTGCCATTATAAATTAATACTATCCCTTCATCTTTAAGCAACGCAAATGGGCCAGGCTCAACCAAACGGCTATCAAAATACCCCATTCTAGGATGAAGTACAGTGATGGGTTTGCCAGATTCTGCGTTTTCGGCAACTTCCCAATGAATCAAATCTGTTGAGGTAGCCATAAACAAATCAGTATCTCCATAATACATCCAGTATTTGCCATTGATTTTCTTTGCAACCATTCTATGGCCTTGCAATTCACATACTATTGCTCCAGATTTAGACCAGAGGTCTTTATAGTTGTCATCTTTTAAAACCAAGCCGTGTTTGGTCCAAGTGAGTAGGTCTTTTGAAGAGGCAATACTTAATCGTGCGGTCTTTCCATCGTATGAGGTGTAGGTCATAATGTAATCGCCAGAAGCACTTTCAACAATTCGAGGGTCTTCGGCACCATCAAAGTAATCTTCATTTGCATCTAAAGTTTGTGAAATCCCTTTTTTGTAATTCCATTCATATAATTTCATAGTGTCATTATCAGGATAAAATACTGGAGCCTTCATTTTTTCAAAATGAAGTCCGTCATCACTAACAGCCATGCCCATACGCGAGGTACCATATATATCCTGTGCCCTATACATTAAATATACTTTACCATCTTTAACTACGGCTGTGGGATTGAGCACGTTGCGTTCTTCCCACTTGACAAGGTTTCCTGTAATAGGATCGGTAAATTCAAGTTGATTGGAAGGGTTTAAAATAGGATTCAAGCTGTCTACTTTTACAAATTCAGGGA
Source organism: Flavobacteriaceae bacterium MAR_2010_72 (assembly GCA_003550275.1). Classification (GTDB taxonomy): domain Bacteria; phylum Bacteroidota; class Bacteroidia; order Flavobacteriales; family Flavobacteriaceae; genus Geojedonia. The sequence goes on along the minus strand of QXCW01000002.1, from coordinate 2,887,193 downwards.
AGGTCCAATCGTTAACTGTAGTCGTTAAGGGCTCTTGACTATGTTTTTTACAACTAAACATTATAAAAGTAACGGCTAGGGCAATTATAAATCGTCTAATGATGAAGGGTTTAATGGTATCCATAAAATGTCATTTGCTGGTTTAATAATTCTGTTGAAGTTCGGATATTTTATTGAGAAAGACAAGTGGTAATATGTTGCCAAAAGCTAAACACTTGTGTATCTTTGCAGTCCTAAAAATAAAATATGACAGCAGCAGGAAAATTGACCTTTGATGTGTTGATAGAAATTCCAAAGGGAAGCCGTAATAAATACGAATATGATTTTGAACTAAAAAAAATCCGATTTGATCGTTTATTGTTTTCATCCATGATGTATCCAGCCGATTACGGATTTATCCCAGAAACCTTGGCTTTAGATGGTGATCCGTTAGATGTATTGGTTTTGGGGACAGAGCCTACATTTCCCATGTGTGTTATGGAAGTAAAGCCTATTGGCGTATTTCATATGGCTGACGAAAAAGGAAATGATGAAAAGTTGATTTGTGTTCCTGTATCTGACCCGATTTGGAACAGTTTAAACGATTTATACGATTTGAATCCACACCAAATCAAGGAAATAGAGCATTTTTTTAAGGTTTATAAAGACCTTGAGAAAAAGAAAGTAGACGTTGAAGGTTGGGGTAATGCAGAAGAGGCTTATGACATCCTAAACAAATGCATTAATCGTTATGAAACTAGTGATTATAAAGCCATAGGCGGATTTACAATTTAAATTAAGTAAACAACTCAAATATAAGCAACCCTTTTAACAATGCGTTATTAGGGTTTTTTAATTCGCTTTGTTTTACTACTTTTGCCCAGCAAAATAACAAAACCAATTAAAATGGAATCAAACATGATTTTAGTGCCAATCGCATTGGCAATCGTCGGACTTATTTTTATGTTCGTGAAAATGGCTTGGGTAAAAAAGCAACCAGCTGGAAGTGAAAAAATGCAAGGTATTTCTAAAGCCATAAAGGAAGGGGCACTGGCCTTTTTAAATGCTGAATATCGTTTATTATTAATCTTTGTTGGTATAGCTTCTTTAGCATTGTTTGGTATTTCTCAAATAGTTGACACTACAAGCTGGATGATTGTTCCAGCCTTTATTTTTGGAGCCGTTTTTTCTGCCTTGGCAGGTAATATTGGGATGCGTATAGCTACTGAAGCTAATGCGCGTACAGCTGAAGCTGCAAAAACAAGTTTGCCTCAAGCACTTAAAGTGTCGTTTGGTGGTGGAACTGTCATGGGACTTGGTGTTGCCAGTTTAGCGGTTTTGGGATTAAGTTTGTTCTTTATGTTCTTTGTAAGCCAGTTTATGGGTGTTGAAGGGAATTTTTATACCAATATGACAGTTGTTTTAGAAACTCTTGCTGGGTTTTCTCTTGGTGCGGAATCTATTGCTCTATTTGCTCGTGTAGGTGGAGGTATTTATACGAAAGCTGCCGATGTTGGTGCTGACTTAGTTGGTAAAGTGGAGGCAGGAATTCCAGAAGATGATCCTCGTAACCCAGCAACTATTGCTGATAACGTTGGTGATAACGTAGGAGATGTTGCCGGTATGGGAGCCGATTTATTTGGAAGTTATGTAGCAACTGTTCTTGCTGCTATGGTACTTGGAAATTATTTGATCAAGGACATGTCTATTGAAGCGCCTTTTACAGATGCTTTCAATAATATGGGACCAATTTTATTGCCAATTGTTATTGCTGGTGTTGGTATCTTAGCGTCTATTTTAGGAACATTTTTAGTTAAGATTTCAAATAATAATGCAAAAGAAGCGCAAGTTCAAAAAGCTTTAGATACAGGGAACTGGGTTGCTATCATATTAACCTTAATAGCCAGTTGGTTCTTAATTGACATGATGTTGCCAGAAACCATGAACATGAAGTTTTTTGGTGAAGGTTATAAAGTGATTCCATCTATTAATGTATTCTGGTCGGCCTGTATTGGTTTGGCTGTTGGTGCTTTGATTTCTGTTGTAACGGCATACTATACAAGTTTGGGTAAAAAGCCAGTATTGGATATCGTAAGAAATAGTTCTACTGGAGCGGCGACCAATATTATTGCTGGTTTAGCAGTTGGTATGAAATCGACCTTCTTATCCGTGATTCTATTTGCTGCTGCAATTTATGGATCTTATGAGTTAGCAGGATTTTACGGTGTAGCTCTGGCTGCCTCTGCTATGATGGCTACTACTGCTATGCAGTTAGCTATTGACGCTTTTGGTCCAATTGCCGATAACGCAGGTGGTGTAGCTGAAATGAGTGAATTGGATCCTGAAGTTCGCGAGCGTACTGATATCTTGGATTCAGTCGGTAATACAACCGCAGCCGTAGGTAAAGGATTTGCAATTGCTTCTGCCGCCTTAACGGCTTTGGCTTTATTTGCAGCTTATGTAACCTTTACAGGAATTGATGGAATTAATATTTTTAAAGCTGATGTGTTAGCCATGTTATTTGTTGGAGGAATGATTCCTGTTATCTTTTCGGCATTGGCTATGCAATCGGTAGGAAAAGCGGCAATGGAAATGGTTCAGGAAGTGCGTCGTCAATTCAGAGAAATTCCAGGAATTATGGAAGGAACCGGAACTCCAGAATATGCAAAATGTGTTGATATTTCTACTAAAGCCGCACTAAAAGAAATGATCTTGCCTGGTTTGATTACCATTATCACTCCAATTATTATTGGTTTGTTATTTGGTGCAGAACCATTAGGTGGTTATATGGCTGGTGTTTGTGTAAGTGGGGTCATGTGGGCTATTTTCCAAAATAACGCAGGTGGTGCTTGGGACAATGCTAAAAAATCATTTGAAGCTGGTGTAGAGATCGACGGAAAAATGACCTACAAAGGGTCTGATGCCCATAAAGCAGCGGTAACTGGTGATACAGTAGGTGATCCATTTAAAGACACCTCTGGACCTTCAATGAACATCCTTATTAAACTTACCTGTTTAGTTGGCCTAGTGATTGCGCCAATTTTAGGAGGACATAGTACGGAAGAAGGTTTGGCAATTACTGAAGATGTAAAAGTATGGATTGATGAAGATGGCGTAAAACATGAAATTAAAGAAGGTGGAGAAATGCATTTTTCTGAAGAAGGACATGGTGAACATCTTCAAAAAGAAATAAAAGTAGAAATGACCAATAATGAAGATGGTACAGTGAAAGCAGTTGTGACAACGACTACAACCGAAAATGGTGAAGCTGTTACAAAGGAAGATAGTTTTGAAGGTACAAAAGAAGAGGTTGAGGCTAAATTGAAAGCTTTAAAAGATGCTGAAGTGAAAGTCGAAACGAATTCTAAAGTTGTAAAAAAAGTGATCAAAGAAGTTGAAGAGAAAAACTAAATGATCCTTAGTTATAGAATAAAAAAACCACGCTCTTGGCGTGGTTTTTTTGTTTTAAAGTTATTTTATAAAGTTGCTAAAACAACCCATGAATTTCTGCGTCAATTTTATTGATAATGCTTCCTAAATCTTCAGGCTTGGTAACAAAATCTAAATGATCTACATCAACAATTAACAGTTTGCCTTTATCATAACCATGGATCCAAGCTTCATAACGCTCATTCAAACGGCTTAAATAGTCAATACTTATGGAGTTTTCATAATCCCGTCCACGTTTGTGGATTTGGTTCACCAAATTAGGAATTGAACTCCTTAAATAGATCAATAAATCAGGGCCTTTAACAAAGGATTCCATCAAATCAAAAAGCGAACGGTAATTTTCAAAATCACGGTTGGTCATTAAACCCATAGCATGAAGGTTTGGCGCAAAAATATGTGCATCTTCATATATGGTTCGGTCCTGAATGATATCCTTACCGCTTTTTCTTATTTGTTCGACTTGCCTAAACCGACTGTTCAAAAAATACACTTGTAAATTAAAGCTCCAGCGCTCCATTTGGTTGTAAAAATCATCCAAATAGGGATTATCTACAACATCTTCCAATTGGGGTTCCCATTTATAATGTTTGGCTAATAATTTAGTAAGTGTGGTCTTTCCAGCGCCAATGTTTCCGGCTACAGCAACGTGCATATATTAATTGATTTTTAGTTGGAATTGATGAAGTGTTTCATCGTCGTAAATATACAAGGTTTCATTGGTCAATAAAAACCGATTTATTAACAATTCTGGTAATTTAATAGGAATTAAAACCTCACTGTCTTTAGCTAAATAAAATAGCTTTTGACCCGATTTAAGCACGATATTTCCATTATCCTCGTTCATGGACGTAAAGTAATTGTTTTTGAGTTTCGAAATAACACTTCCAAAGTAATTGTAAGTATAGAGATGGTTTTCGGTAAGTAGCCAGCAGTAATTGTAGTTGCTTTTCATGTCCAACACGTTAGATTGAACAGGAACAGCAGTGACTCTTACTTTGTCGGCCTTATAATCGTATAGTTCTAGTTGTTGATTATCCTGATTAAAAATCCAGAGCGTATTGTCGTAGCCAGTAGAAATGTGTGATACATTTTTGTAGGGTTTCTTGGTGTTAAAATCGATTTTAAAAATTTCAGCAAGACGATTATCCAAAATAATGGCGGTATTAAAATTTTTGTAAAACAGATTTATTTTTAACGGATTAAAGGCATTTGCTGAGCTAATGTTTCCAAGCTGGACATTACTGTAAGTTAGAGTTGAAGTTTTATCAGTTTTACTAAATGTGTTCTGTTGAATAGCGTAGTGTACTCCAAAATTATCAATACCTATTAAGGTTTGCTGTTTAATAGGCGTAGTAGACTTCAAAGTGGCAATAATTTGTTGTTGTCCAAATACCGAAATTGATATCAAACTTAAAATGTAAATGCACTGTTTCATATAGGGTTTGAAAATTACAAAAATCAAACCACTTTTAAACTATGAGTTTGTACCCAAATCCTCTAACATTTAAAATTTGAATGTTTTCGTCTTGCTGAAGTTTCTTTCGAAGTTTGCTAATAAAAACATCCATGCTACGCGCACTAAAAAAATCATCATTACCCCAAAGCTTGTTAAGTATGAGAGAGCGATCAAGCACTTGGTTCTTATTTTTAATCAAATGAAAAAGTAAATGGGCTTCTCGGTGCGTGAGTTGTATTGGTGAGTCTTCCTTGAACTGAAGTGTTTGTTTGGGAAAATCAAAGAGATAACCTCCAAGTTTTAAAATTTCAGAAGTTCTTTGAAGCTTTGTTCGGTTGAGTAAATTATTTATTCTAACAATTAACTCTTCCATGCTAAATGGTTTTTTGAGATAATCATTTCCTCCTATAGTAAACCCTTCAACCACATCTTGTGTTTGTGATTTGGCAGTTAAAAAAATGATGGGAATGGCATCGTCTATAGCACGAACTTCTTTAGCCAAGGTAAACCCATCCTTTTTGGGCATCATCACATCCAATACCAATATTTCGGGTTGATGGGATTTGTAAACCTCAAATGCTTTTTCGCCATTATCGCATAGCAAAACCTTAAAGTTTCTAGTTTCTAAACTTTCTTTAATGATCATGCCTAATGCTGGCTCATCTTCTGCTAATAGTATGGTTGTTGAAGGAGTACTCATTAGTATTTTGGAATTGTAACTTTAAATATGGTGTTAGTATTGGTCAATTCCAAATGGATACTGCCTTGGTGTTTTTCAATAATTGTTTTGGTGTAATAGAGCCCAATTCCAAAACCTTTTACATCATGTGTGTTCCCTTTTGGGATACGATAAAACTTTTCAAAAATACGGTCTTTGTTTGTTTTGGTAATGGTCGTGCCATTGTCAGAAATTGAAACCGTAAACGCAAACGAGTTTTCAGCAATACTTATTTGAATTTCATCTCCACCATATTTAATTGCATTATCTAAAATATTATTGATGGCATTCTCAAAATGAAACACGTCAACGATGCCCTCAATTATATCTGATTGACTATTAAATGTTATGGTTTTGGTATTGGTTTGCATTTTGTGTTTATCAATAATGTGTTCAATTAACTCAACGATGTTAATGGATTCCTTATTGAGTTCTAAACTGTCGCTGTCCAAAGTAGCGGTCTCCAATAATTTTTCAACCATAGTATTTAGTTTAGTAAGTTGGCCAGACGACATGTCTAAATAGCGCTTTGTTTTCTCTTTGTCTTCAATAGTATTAAAATTCTTGATACTCTCTAGAGCGACACCAATAGTGGCTATTGGGGTTTTAAATTCGTGTGTAATATTACTGATAAGGTCATTTTTAACTTCGGCGAGTTGCTTTTGCTGCTTTATGATTTTTAAAAGATAAAATAGAGAGCTGATAACGGCTAGAACTAGAAGCGTTGAAATTAATATCCCTCCTAAAATACGCTGCAGAATCATTTGTGTTTCATTGGTAAAAAACAAAGTGAGTGTACTACCTCGAGGCAAAAAGGTGGATTTTGATGTTGTCTGTAAAAGATTAGTTTTAGCGCGTATTGCCAACGAATCAGAAGCGTTTGTATTGGGCCACACGCGATCAGGTTTGTCAGAATTTTTAAATGAAACCCAGTAGGAAATTTTGAGCTGTTTTCGTCGGAATTCACTTTTTATGAGCGTGTCAAGGTTTTTAAGTGCCAATGAATCATTGCTTATAGAGATCACTATTTTCGAAGTGAGTCGTTGAATATGCCTTAATTTAATGGAATCTGAAGGCGGGTGGAGGTATTCTAATTCTTGAATCCCAGAATCAGGCGCCTTTCGTCTATTATAAGTGGGTTTATGAAACATGGAATCAGCCTTTAAGCCTTTAAAAACTGAAACACCCTCAAGGTTTTCAAATTCAATACTGTCGAGGTTTTTAAATATTTTATGACCCTTATCTAATGATGTTATAATAGTTTGAAAAGCTTTGCCCTTAATGCTATCGTTTCCGCCAATGCTATCGAAGGTAAAACCATAAGTGGTACGCTCGGCAAGTTTGGCATAATAATCATCAACCGCTTTGTCAAGACTTACTTGGACATCATTAATAAGTTGTTGTTTATTAGTGAGATAGTTTTTGTAATTCCAATATACTTGTATCACAATTGTGCTTAATATCACAATCACAATCAAGTAAAGGGTTATCTTGTATCTCGAATCATTCATAGTTCAAAAGTAAAAGTTAATATTGAATAAAATTCAATCGCTTAACACACGTTAACACTCATTAACTTTAAAAGCGCAAATAACGTCCCATATTTGTAATCTTAATTAATCAAAAAACCTTCAATTATGAATACAATTATTAGAGTTTTAGTACTTGCAATTTCACTGGTCGTGAGCAGTGGTAATGCCCAAGATTTTCAAGGTGTTGCAACCTATAAGTCAAAGCGAAAAGTAGACATTAAATTGGATAGCACCCAAGTTAATTCTGAAATGCATCAACGCATGATGGAAATGATGAAAAAACAGTTTGAAAAAACCTATAATTTGTCATTTAACAAAGAAGCCTCTATTTATAAAGAAGAAGAATCGTTGGCGCCACCACAACCCGCAGGAGTGCAAGTAGTGATGTTTACATCTGGAGGTGCTGACATTCTATTTAAAAATTTTAAGGAACAGCGTTATGTCAACCAAAATGATGTATTTGGTAAAATATTCCTTGTTAAAGACAAGCTTAAACAACTGGAATGGAAGCTAGAGTCTGAAACCAAAAATATTGGTGATTACACCTGCTTTAAGGCAACCACAACACGCGAACAAGCTAAATTAGTTGGTGGTATTAGCATTAATCGCGATAAGGATCTCGACGCTGATGCCGACAAAGCACCTGAAATGGAAACAATAACCATTACTGCTTGGTATACACCTCAAATTCCTGTGACCACAGGTCCTGGCAATTATCACGGACTTCCAGGTTTAATACTCGAAGTTAATGATGGAACTGAAACGGTGATCTGCAGTAAGATTGTTTTAAATCCGCAAGATGCGATTGTTATTTCTGAACCAAAAAAAGGAAAAATAGTGAGTCAGGCAGAGTTTGACGACATTGTAGAGAAGAAAATGAAGGAAATGCGTGAACAGCGTAATTCAGATCGAAAAGATGGTCACCAAGTAGAAATACGCATAGGGGGCTAATTTTTTTAAGATAATTTTAACATATTTAAGCTTAACTAATTAGCATTTATAAGGTCTAACTACAAATAGTGTTAACATTTTATTAGACTTTTACTCATATGAAATCAATTTACTTTAAATTAAGTATTGCCCTAATTTTTATTTCAGGGCAGGCTTTATATTCTCAAGATTTTCAAGGTGTTGCTTATTATCAATCAAAAACAACTATGGATATGGATGGTTTTGGTGGTAGACAAATGAGCGAAGAACAGAAGCGCCAAATTGCCGAACGTATGAAAAGTATGTTTGAAAAAACCTATGTGTTAACTTTTAATCGTGCCGAATCCATATATAAAGAAGAAGAAAAACTCGAAACACCAGGTGCTGGCGGCGGTATGCGTTTTGGGGGCTTTATGAGTAGTTTTACTGGTGGACCACAATATAAAAATGTAAAAGAATCTCAATTATTGCAGGAACAAGAATTTTTTGGAAAGCAATTTTTGGTAACGGATTCCTTACCACCACTTAACTGGAAAATGGAAAGTGAAACGAAACAAATTGGACAATATTTGTGCTTTAAAGCAACAGCAATTAAACAGGTAGATGAAATGGATATGACCAGTTTTAGAAGACGAAACCGAGATAATGAAGAAAAAAAGGAAGGTGAAGAAAAGGCGGATACTACAAAAACCAATAATCCAATTGCAGAAGTTGAAGTACCTAAACAAATTATAGTAACCGCTTGGTATACACCTCAAATTCCAATCAATCAAGGTCCAGGAGAATATTGGGGATTGCCAGGTTTAATTTTGGAAGTCAATGCCGATAGGACTACAATTTTATGCTCAAAAATTGTCATTAATCCACAGGAAAAGCAAGAAATAAAAAGGCCTTCAAAAGGCAAAAGCGTTACACGGGACGAGTATAACGCTATTATGAAAGAAAAAATTGAAGAAATGAGAGAGAATTTTGGAGGACGAGATAGAGGCAACTTCAGAAGAAATTAATGCGAACGCAGCAGTACTTAAATCAATCAAAAACACATTCATGAAAAACATTTTATGTATCATGCTGCTTTGTGCAGCCGGGCAGACTTTTGCTCAAATTAAGGTAGAAGGTATTGTAAAGGATAGTATTGGAGCGCCTTTAGAACTGGCCAATGTTATTGCTATAAATCAAGAAACCAAGGCGTTGGAATCCTACGCCATTACCAATGACGAAGGACGCTATAAGTTAAATTTGGGCAAAAATGCGGAGTACAGTATTCAAGTGAGTTATATAGGGATGAGAACCTTAACCCAAACCATAACCACCAAAGAAGAGAATTTAGATCGTGACTTTTCACTTGAAGTTGATAACTCGCTGGACGAAATTGAGCTCACCTATGAAATGCCTGTAACTATCAAGGGTGACACCTTGATTTATAATGCAGATTCTTTTAATAAAGGTACTGAACGAAAACTTGAAGATGTATTAAAGAACCTTCCGGGAGTAGAAATCAATGATGATGGGCAAATTGAAGTTGAAGGTAAAGTGGTTTCAAAAGTAATGGTCGATGGTAAGGATTTTTTTGACGGCGATACCAAATTGGCTACCAAAAACATTCCTTCAAATGCCGTTGATAAAGTACAGGTATTAAAAAACTTTGCCGAAGTTGGGCAATTAAGTGGCGTCACCAATAATCAGGATAATGTCGCTATAAACATTAAATTAAAAGAAGGTAAAAAGAATTTCTGGTTTGGTAATATCACTGCTGGAGGCGGAAGTTCTGTTGATCAAGAGCTTTATTTAGTGCAACCTAAATTGTTTTACTACAGTCCAAAATACAGTGTGAATTTAATCGGCGATTTGAATAATACTGGAGAAATTGCATTCACGCGCCGTGATTATTTTAATTTTTCGGGTGGTTTTAGAGCGCCAAGTCGTCAAAGTGGAACGAGTATCAATTTAGGAAATAATAATCTTGGATTTTTAGCCATGCAGAATAACCGTGCAAAAGATATCAATACCAAGTTTGGAGCGGCTAATTTTAGTTATTCACCAAAAAAGACTTTAGACATTAGCGGTTTTGCCATTTTTTCAAATAGTAAAACAGAATTAGAGGAGAACAACTCGGTACGATATACCGATCAAGGTTTAGGGATTCCTGATGAAAACACACAAAGTAATACAACCCAACGCAGTGATTTAGGCATGCTAAAATTCAGCACAAAGTATAAGCCAAACACCAGTAACCAATTAGACTACGATATTCTCGGTCGTGTTTCAAAAGAAGAACAAGATCAAAATTATTTTTCTTCTGTTATAGGAAATATTGATCAATTGGAAAATACAAGTCCATATAGCGTTAATCAAAACCTCAATTATTATTATACACTGAATGAAACCAACATTTTTGCTTTAGAAGCCCAGCATTTATTGCAAGATGAAGATCCTTTTTATAACGCCATTTTAGAAGACAAAACCAATTATATGAATACGGCCGACGGTTTAGGCTTAGATAATAACCAATCGGGTTATGATATTGTTCAGGATAAGCGTGTAAAATCCAATCAACTTGATGCCAAATTAGATTATTGGAATGTGCTCAACCAAAAAAGCAATATCAATTTAACTTTAGGAACCATTTTAAGTAGACAGCAATTTGACTCTGAAATCTTCCAGTTTTTAGATGATGGTTCTAAATTTGAGCCTACACCTAACTTTAATAATGGGCTTGATACAAACAATATCGACTATAATTTTAGTGACTTGTATTTAGGGTTTCATTACCGTTTTAAAACAGGGATGTTTACTTTTAATCCTGGTGTTTCCGCACATGTTTTTAGCACAAAAAATACACAGTTCGATGAAACTTATAAAGATAATTTCTTTAAACTGTTACCAGATTTTGACATGCGCATGGAATTGAAAAAGAGTGAGAATATCACCTTGAGATATAACATGCGAACCCAATTTACCGATGTTACCAATTTGGCCCGAGGTTTGGTGCTCAATAATTATAACTCCTTGTATTTTGGTAATGAGGCATTGGATAATTCAATATCACATAATGTTAACCTCTCGTATTTTAGTTTTAATATGTTTAATTACACCAATGTTCATGCTATGATCAGTTATAGAAAAAGTATTGACCAGATTCGAAGTTTGACCAATTTTGAAAGTGTAATCAGAACCAACTCACCATTTAATTCGGCTTTTGCAGATGAATCAGTATCCGCAAATGGTCGCTTCCAAAGACGTTTTGGAAAGCTGCAAGCTTCGGTAAATGGAAATTTTAATTATTCAAAGTTTAATCAGTTTATTCAAAATGAACGCTCGGTCAATGAGAATTATTCACAGAGTTATCGTGCCGAATTCCGTACCAATTTCAGGGATGCGCCAAATGTTGAGATAGGCTATCGCTATTCTATTTCAGATAATGATCAAGGTTCAAGACGAACTAAATTCTACACCAAAGCGCCGTCTATTGAGTTTGACGCCTATATTTGGAAAAAACTAACCTTTAGAACGGATTATTCCTATAATAATTTTAGTGATGAGGATGGTACCATCAATGATTTTCAATTTTGGAATGCATCCTTATCTTATCGAAAAGATCGCGATGCCAAGTTCGAATATGAAGTAAAGGCTACCAACTTATTAGATACAAGATCACAAAGTCAAAGTAATAGCAATGCCTTCTCTGTAAGCGCTACAGAGTACTTTATTCAACCGCGATTTATAACGTTTAGGTTGCGTTATGAACTTTAATTATAATGAGACTATCTAAAAAGTAATAAAAGCTGGATTTTGTCGGGTTGAGCGCAGTCGAAACCTATTGATTTTCAGTAGTTGGTTAGTTCTCGACTGCGCTCGAACTGACAGATAACAACCTTTTTAGACAGCCTCATATATTTTTTAACATTTTATATTCTAAAATAATAGTATTTTGGAAGCCTGAACCATTAATATTATATATTCAAATGAAACATTTAAAAAGACTGATGCTTTCTGCTTTTTTGTTAACAACGGTAACACTTCAAGCTCAAGAAAGTAAGGAAGTTATTGACAACATCATAAAAGAAGCTAATCAAAATTCACAATTGGAAGTTCTAGCCCATGAACTTTTGGATGTTGTAGGCCCAAGATTAGTTGGAACGCCACAAATGAAAATTGCTCATGATTGGGCAGTGGCTAAATATAGCGGTTGGGGAATTCCAGCTAAAAACGAAAAGTGGGGCGAATGGCGCGGATGGGAACGTGGAATCACCCATATTGATATGGTGTCGCCTAGAGTAGAGAGTTTAGAAGGAACACAGTTAGCTTGGAACCCTAGTACAGGGAGTAAAGGAATCACGGCCGAAGTAGTTATAATTCCTACCATACAAAATGAAGCAGATTTTCAAAGCTGGTTGCCAAAAGTAAAAGGTAAGTTTGTAATGGCATCAATGATGCAGCCTACTGGTCGTCCAGATTATAACTGGGAAAAATTTGCCACGGAAGCTTCATTTGAAAAAATGAAGAATGACAGAGATTCGTTAACTTCAGAATGGAATAAAAACATTGCAAGAACAGGATATAATAGCAGAAGTATAATTGAAGCTTTAGAAAATGCTGGAGCTGCTGGTATCGTCACTTCGTATTGGTCAAGAGGCTTTGGTGCGAACAAAATTTTTAGTGCAAGAACAAAAAAAATACCAACTGTAGAATTGGAATTGGAAGATTATGGAATGCTTTACAGATTGGCGCAATATGGAAGTCAGCCTAAAATTAAAGTAGTTGCAGAATCTAAAGAGCTAGGTGTTGTGCCAACTTTTAATACGATTGCAGAGATTAAGGGAACGGAAAAACCAGAAGAGTATGTGATTCTTTCTGCTCATTTCGATTCTTGGGATGGTGCACAAGGTGCTACCGATAATGGCACTGGTACACTGGTGATGATGGAGGCTATGCGTATTCTTAAAAAGATGTACCCAAACCCAAAACGTACTATTCTGGTTGGTCATTGGGGAAGTGAAGAGCAGGGTTTAAATGGTTCTAGGGCTTTTGTTGAAGATCACCCAGAAATAGTTGCCAATGTTCAGGCGTTATTTAACCAAGACAATGGTACAGGTCGAGTAAAAGACATTTCTGGAGCAGGATTTTTACATTCATATGAATATTTAACACGATGGTTGTATGCGGTGCCAAGTGAAATTACCAATGAGATTGAAACAGAATTTCCTGGGTCGCCAAGTGGTGGTGGTTCAGATAATGCGTCTTTTGTAGCTGCTGGTGCACCAGCATTTAATTTAAGCTCATTAAGTTGGGATTATGGAACTTATACTTGGCATACCAATAGGGATACTTATGATAAAATTGTATTTGATGACGTTAGAAGTAATGTTATACTTACCGCTATATTAGCTTATATGGCTTCTGAAGATCCTAATACAACTTCAAAAGAACGGATCATTTTACCTATGAGTAGACGTACGGGTGAGCAACAAACCTGGCCCAGCCAACGTTCACCAACTCGAAAAGGTGGAATGGATTAAGAATTTAAACCTCAACAAAACGTTGAGGTTTTTTTATGACTTCTTTTTAGATAATGCCAGTAAGCCCAAAATTGGCCCTATGGCTAAAAGGAGGTACATATACTTTGTATCAGCAATGCTGTTTATAGTATTCAAAATTTGAATACTGATTATGGTAATTGAAAAACCAATGCAGTTGACAATGGTTAGTGCTGTTCCCTTAATTTTTGCGTCTGCATTTTGAGCAACTAATGTAGAAAACATGGGCGAATCCGCAATAACCACAATGCCCCAGATAATTAAAAAGCCAATAAGAGTAGATACTGAATTTACCTCAAACATTAATGGAGAAATTAAACAGCATATACATGATAATAGCAATGCTGTAAAAGCTGTTTTTTTTGCGCCAATGTATTGTGATATATAACCGCCAAGCACACAAGATAAACCACCTACAGCAATAATGAAAAAGGATAACATTGGAATATTCAAGTGGTTTTCAGGATGTAGTATGGTATAATATTTTAACATCACTGGGACAAAGGCCCAAAATGCGTATAGTTCCCACATATGCCCGAAATACCCAAATGCAGCAGCCCTAAAATTAGAATTTTTAAACACTTTCGAAAAAGCCGAAACATCGAGTGTCACGCTCTGTTTCCTATAAGGGCCATCAGGGACTAAAATAAACATCATTAGCCCGCCAATAACAGCTAGGGCGCTAGTAATCAAAAGTATATGGTGCCATGAGAAGGTGTGTAAATAACCTTTCAATATATGCGGAAATGCGGTGCCAATCACTAAAGCCCCGACTAAATATCCTAATGCTTTTCCTAGACCTTTGTCATAATAATCAGCTGCTATTTTCATTCCAACCGGATAAATTCCCGCTAGGAAAAAACCAGTAAGCATGCGAAGTGACATTAAGCTCATAAAATTATTGAATTCCAATAACATACCTATATTGCAAATAGCTCCCAAAACTGCGCTTACAAAGAAAACTTTAGAAGGAGAAAACCGATCTGATACAGTCAATATTGCAAATGTTAATGTTCCAATAATAAAGCCTAGTTGTACGGCTGATGTTAAATGACCTAAACTATTTTGGTTAAGGTTGAAGTTCGTAATTAGATCTCCCATGACACCATTGCCTGCAAACCAAAGGGATGTGCAGCAAAATTGAGAGAACACGATCAATGGGAGTATCCTTTTTTTTACATTAGATGTTATTGGGTGGTTGTTGGTCACTTTAAAAACGTTAAGCGTTTGGCATCAAAAATGCCTAAACAATAAACTAATGTCGTGTATTTTATTTAGATGGTCAAGGGCTAATAAAAAAGTCTTGCATTTTTTGATGCAAGACTTTAAATATTTTAACTTCTGATGAATTATAAATCAAAAGCCAATTTAACCTTATCTACATAATCCAGTTTTTCCCATGTAAATAGTTCTACTTCTTTTTCAACCTTTCCAGAGTAAGGGCTTTCAAAAACTTTCACTAAAGTTCTTGGGGTTTTGCCCATATGCCCGTAAGCCGCAGTTTCCAAATAAATGGGATTACGTAGCTTTAAGCGATCTTCAATAGCTGCAGGACGCATATCAAAAAGTGTAGAGACGGTTTGTGCAATTTCGCCATCAGTTAAATTTAACGGACAGGTGCCATAAGTGTCAATAAAAATAGAAGTAGGCTCAACCACACCAATAGCATAACTCACTTGAACAAGTACTTCTTCACATAATCCTGAAGCTACTAAATTTTTAGCAATATGTCTTGCAGCATAAGCAGCACTTCTATCAACCTTACTTGGGTCTTTCCCTGAAAATGCGCCACCACCATGAGCGCCTTTGCCACCATAAGTGTCGACAATTATTTTCCTTCCAGTAAGTCCTGTGTCCCCATGAGGCCCACCAATAACAAATTTTCCTGTTGGATTGATATGGTATTCAATATCGCTATTAAACAAATTTTGAACATAATCTGGTAATTGCTCAATAACCCTCGGGATTAAAATCTTGATGATATCTTCCCTTATTTTTTTAAGCATTTCTACTTCAGCGGCTTTTTTATCAGCTTCAGAATTTGATTTAGGTAAAACAAACTCGTCATGCTGGGTAGATATCACGATCGTCACTATGCGTTGAGGGGTATTGTCGTCGCCATATTCAATAGTTACTTGGCTCTTTGCATCAGGTCGTAAATATGGAATTTCATTGCCTTCACGACGTAATTCAGCAAGAACCTGAAGAATTTTATGCGAAATATCCAATGCCAATGGCATATAATTTTCGGTTTCACTGGTGGCATAGCCAAACATCATGCCTTGATCTCCAGCGCCTTGCTCTTCTTTATTGCCCCGATCAACACCTTGATTGATGTCCTGTGATTGTTCATGAATTAATGAAATAACCCCACAAGAGTCGCCTGAAAACTGATAGGCACCTTTAGTATAACCAATATTATTGATTACGGTTCTGGCAATATCTTGAACATCTAAATAGGTCTTGCTTTTTACCTCACCCGCAAGTACAACTTGACCTGTGGTAACTAGAGTTTCACAGGCAACTTTTGATTCGGGGTCAAAAGCCAAAAAATGATCTAGTAAGGCATCACTGATTTGGTCTGCAACTTTATCTGGGTGGCCTTCAGAAACACTTTCCGAAGTAAATAAATATGGCATATAGGTCTGTATTTTTGGTTAAATTACGGAAAATAAGTTTGATAAGGCCTAACGCTAAAGTAGTAAAGTGAAACTGCTTTAGCATTTTTTAACGAGGTCGCAATCAGACAAATTTTTCCTCTATTTCAGGCGCAAAAATACATATTAATTTTAAAGATAGAAAAGAATTGTTGTGAAATAGTAAAGCCTTTGGAAAATGAATTCCAAAGGCTTTAACAAATTTAATAAACCAACTAATATTAATGCTCATTCAATCTAAAGTCTGGATAGGCATCCATACCATGTTCATGGGCATCAAGTCCTTCTAATTCTTCTTTTTCAGAAACTCGTATTCCTACGGTTTTCTTAAGTGTATATATGATGATAAATGAAGATGTAATACATATAGCTGCATAAGACGCAACGCCAATAAGTTGACTTATGAATTGATCGAAACCGGCCAATGCGCCAAAAATACCAACTGCTAAAGTACCCCAAATACCGCAAATCAAATGGACAGCAATAGCTCCAACTGGGTCGTCTAATTTTAATCTGTCAATTAATGAAACGGCAAATACGATGATGGCTCCGGCTATTGCGCCGATAATGATGGCATCACCAGGGCTCATTTGATCTGCACCGGCAGTTATACCTACTAATCCGCCAAGTATACCATTTAAAAACATGGTTAAATCCAGATTTTTGAATTTAATTGCTGAAACTAAAGCGGCAGCTACTCCACCAGCGGCGGCAGCTAAACAGGTGGTTACTAGAGTTAGGGAAGTCAATCCAGGATCGGCTGACAATACAGAGCCTCCGTTAAATCCAAACCAGCCTAACCAAAGAATTAAAACTCCAGCTGTGGCTAATGGGATATTGTGTCCTGGAATCGCTTGTATTTTTCCGTTTTTGAATTTTCCAATGCGTGCACCTAATAAGCATACGGCAACTACTGCTGCCCATCCGCCTACAGAGTGTACTAATGTTGAACCTGCAAAATCGTAAAAAGGTGTTTCTAATTGATCTAAAAATCCACCACCCCATTTCCATGATCCGGCTATTGGATAAATAATTCCTACATAAATAATTGTAAAAATCATGAATGGTCCAATTTTAATGCGTTCTGCTACAGCTCCAGATACAATAGTAGCAGCAGTTGCTGCGAACATACCTTGGAATAGGAAATCAGTCCAGTAAGTGTAACCGCCATCTGCATATTCAGGGGTTAACCCATTTTCTGGAAGCGATAGTCCAAATAGGTCAACAAAATAATCTGGCAATAGACCACCTAATGAAAATGTGCCTGGATACATAAGGTTGAAACCAATCAAGCAATATAATAGTAGTCCAACGGTAATTATAAAGATGTTCTTGAAAAGTATATTTAGGGTGTTTTTTTGTCTAGTTAACCCAATTTCTAAAAATGCAAATCCTAAATGCATGAAGAAAACGAGTGCTGTACAGATCATCATCCATACGTTGTTTGTTGTAAGTAATTCCATGTTTTAATTTTTAGTTTAAAGTTTCTCCTCCTTTTTCTCCTGTTCGTATTCTGTAAGCTTCTTTGATATCACTTACAAAGATTTTTCCATCACCTACTTCGCCAGTTCCAGCAGATTCAATGATGGTTTTTACGGTTATTTCTTCAAAGCTGTCATTGACAACTATAGATAAAAACCGACGTTGTATATCACTGGTGCTATATGAAACACCTCTGTATACATGTCCTTCTTGTTCGTTTCCTAATCCGGTCACATCCCAGTAGGAGAAAAAGTTTACGCCAACTTCATGCAAGGCGCTTTTCACGGTAGAAAATTTTGATTTTCTAATAATCGCTTCAATTTTTTTCATGTTATTAGTTTTATTGATTTATTAATTAGTGTATTCTTAAAATGCGTAAATGGCAGCCAATACAAATGAGCTCAAACTCTTCGTTGGCATTAAATCACTATCGATAAATGCGTCATCAGAAGCACTATCTAATCTAATTTCTGGTTTAATTGTAAAGTTTTCAATAGTGTAGCTCCCTGTTAATGTCGTTGCAAAAACACTTGAGTCTTCAACTCCCGTTCCTATGGCACCAAAGTCACTATCTTCTTTAAAGTATTCACCTCTTAAGCCTATTGTGAAACTCTCTGAAGTAGCATATTGTGGATAAAGAGCAACGCCTGCAAAACCAACGCCGTCATTATCAAAATATGCTGCGTTAATGCCTAAATAGAAACTGTCAGAGATGTCAAAGCCACCTGTAAAGTCTATTTCGTAGGCGCCATCATCAGTTAGAAAATTTAAATACTGACCTTTGTAGCCTAATTGCGCACCAAAAGCATATTTGCCAGTTGGATTGAACTCTGTAGCATCGGTTGGATTCATGACACCTAGCATTAAGCTAAAATCTTCCGATAATGCGAAATCGGCTTTTAATCCTGTATGGCTAAATGGTCCATAAGAGAAAAGGTAAGATGTACTGTAATTAAAGTTTGCTGTAGGTGAAATGACCTCATACCCAAGGAAGGTATTAAAATTACCAAAGGTTAATTTTACAGATTCACTAACATTCCAATAGGCGTATAATTGGTTGATAATATTTCCTGTTGCTGAATACATGGGTGATGCAAAAATGGCATCCGTCCCTCTAGGTCCAAAAACCAAATCGGCTACAAAACCTACTTTTTCTCCTTCATAAGAGGCAATAACATTAGCCATACCTAAAGCAAACCCGGGTAAGTTAGCAAAGGAAGATCCTGGAGCAATGGCATTTTCATCATTTGGGGCGCTAAAATTCACACGATAATAAGCATCTATACTACCGTTTAAAGTAAATTTCTTTGTTTGTTCTTCAGTTTCTTCTTGAGCAAATGCTGCAACTGTAAAAAATAAGAACGCGAAAGTCAATACATTTTTCATAAAGTTTAATTTAGTTATTAATGGGTCAAAACTATATAAAAAAATAGTTACCCCATAAAAAAATAGGGGTATAGGTGTAATAATTATCATTAAAACATTTTTACCCCATCAAAAATTAGGGGTATTTAAAAAAAAGACTAAATAATGTGAATTTGCGAATAGAATGATTACAGAAAATATGCGTTTGTAAGATTTCACTGCGTTTTATGCATCAAAAAAAGAGATATGATAAAATTAATTTAACAATATCTTGAATTCAATGAATTTAATTCACTAAAAATCTGTTGTCGATTTCGTAATTTAACAAGGGTTTAAACTTAAAAAACGAATTATAGTTACTTTAAATTATTGAAGTCGTAATAATGCACGGTACATTATTATAATAGCGGTTTACCCTATATATTAGCTAATTGAATGAATTTTTTTAAGGTTAATTTTATTGATTATGTTAACAAAACAAGGATTGTATTTACCAGAGTTTGAGCACGACAATTGTGGCGCTGGATTTATTTGTAGTTTAACGGGTAAACGTTCTAACGATATTATTCATAAAGCGTTGGAGATTTTGGTAAAACTTGAGCATAGAGGAGCCGTGAGTTCTGATGGGAAAACAGGTGATGGGGCAGGAATTTTAATTGATATTCCACATAAGTTCTTTAAGATATTTTGTGAATTTGATTTGCCTGAAGCAGGCGAATATGCCGTGAGTAATGTCTTCTTACCAAAGAAAATTAATCAAAGAGATTACTGTATTTCAATTTTAGAGGAGGCTATAAAAGAACAAGGCCTCAAATTAATAGGTTGGAGAGATGTTCCGGTCAATAGTGAGGTTTTGGGAGAGATTGCCAAAAGTACGGAGCCATTTATTAAACAATTGTTTATTGGTAAAACTGATGAAAGTCAATCCGATTTTGACTTTAACCTTAAATTGTTTGCTGCACGCAAAATCGCAGAACATACGATTTATAATTCAAAATTATCAGAATCTAAATTCTTCTACATACCAAGTTTATCTACCAAGATCATTATTTATAAAGGGCTTTTAATGCCTGAAGACATAAATGGGTATTATCTCGATTTATTCAACTCGGCGTTAATAACCCGATTAGCTTTGGTGCACCAACGGTTCTCAACGAATACATTTCCTACTTGGGATTTGGCACAACCTTTTAGATATATATGTCACAATGGTGAAATCAATACATTACGAGGCAATGTGTCGAGAATGTTTTCTCGTGAAGAAATTATGGAGAGTGATTGGTTTGGAGACGACATCAAGCGTATTATCCCAACAGTTCTTAAAGGGAAATCAGATTCGGCTACATTAGATATGGTGGTTGAACTTCTATTGATGACGGGGCGCTCTCTTCCAGAAGTCATGATGATGTTAGTTCCAGAAGCTTGGGAGAAAAATGATAACATGTCTGATGCCAAAAAGGCCTTCTATGAATATAATTCTTGTTTAATGGAACCTTGGGATGGCCCAGCGTCTATTCCTTTTACCGATGGTAATTATATTGGTGCTGTATTAGACAGAAATGGGTTGCGACCGTCAAGATATACAGTTACCAAAAAAGGCTATGTTGTGATGTCTTCAGAAACAGGTGTGGTTGATATTGCTCCTGAAAATGTAGAATTTCATGGCCGTTTAGAACCTGGAAAAATGTTCTTGGTTGATATGAATGAAGGTCGAATTGTCAATGATGAAGAGATCAAAGAGAACATCGCTGCCAAACACCCTTACCGACAATGGCTGAATGAAAACTTGGTTCATTTAAAGGATATTTCTGCTAAAAAAGGACCAATTCATTATGATGAAGTAGAACTTAATAAAAGAGAAGTTGTGTTTGGTTATACTCAAGAAGACCTCAATACAATCATCAAACCAATGGCTCAAGGTGGAAAGGAACCTATTGGGTCCATGGGAAGTGATACGCCAATTGCGGTTTTGTCTGAACGCCCACAGCTAATTTATAACTATTTCAAGCAGTTATTTGCTCAAGTTACTAATCCGCCTTTGGATGGAATTCGTGAAGAGTTGATTACAGATATAAGTTTAACTCTAGGTTGCGACGTCAATATTTTTGACATCAATGCTGAACATTGTAAAAAGCTTAAAATTCAAAACCCAGTAATTTCAAAGCATGATTTGGATAAAATCAGAAATTATGACACCAACCCTAATTTTATAGTGGAGTCTATTTCAATGTTATATGAGGTCAATCGTGGTTTAAACGAACTTGAAATTGCACTTGAAAATTTAGTGACTCAAGCCTCAAAAGCTATTGACGAAGGTGCTAATATTATCATTCTGTCAGATCGTTATGTTGATGAAAACCATGCGCCGATTCCAGCGTTATTGGCCTGCTCTTATGTTAATCATGCACTTCATAAACTAAACAAGCGATCCAAAATTAGTTTGATTATTGAATCGGCTGAACCACGTGAAGTACACCATTTTGCCTTACTTTTTGGTTACGGTGCAAGCGCTGTAAATCCATATATAGTAAATGAAATTGTTCAAAAGCAAGTTGAAAACAATGACATTACCGAGTTGGATTATCTAACCGCCATTAAAAATTACAATAAAGCTGTTGGTAAAGGGATTTTGAAAGTAATGAATAAGATTGGGATTTCAACACTCAACTCGTATCGAGGATCACAACTGTTTGAGTGTATTGGGATCAATACTAAAACGGTTGAAAAATATTTTCCAAACACCCCAACGCGTATTCAGGGTATTGGTTTATTAGAAATAGAAAGGGAAATCGTTAAACGTCACCAGAAGGCATTCGATAATAAAAACGAAGAGCCTGAAATAGAAATAGGTGGTGATTACCGCTGGAGAAGAGGTCAGGAAAAGCACATGTTCAATCCTTTAACAGTGGCCAAACTTCAGGAATCTGTAAGAACCAACAAGGCTTCAACCTTCAAGGAATATTCAGATTTAGTAAATGATCAATCCAAGAATCTAATGACTATTAGAGGTTTATTTGAGTTTGATCAATTTGATCCTATTCCTTTAGATGAAGTAGAGCCGTGGACCGAGATCGTCAAACGCTTCAAGACTGGAGCCATGTCATATGGATCAATTAGTAAGGAAGCGCATGAAAATTTAGCTGTGGCCATGAATCGAATTGGAGGAAAAAGTAATTCGGGTGAAGGTGGTGAAGATCAGGAGCGTTTTTATAAAAGTGTAGAAGGTGATTGGCGTAATAGTGCCATTAAACAAGTAGCGTCTGGACGTTTTGGGGTAACTTCCAATTATTTGACCAACGCAGATGAAATTCAAATTAAAATTGCTCAAGGAGCAAAGCCAGGTGAAGGTGGTCAATTACCAGGACCTAAAGTAAATCCGGCTATTGCCAAAACCAGGAATTCAACACCTTATGTTGGTCTTATTTCTCCTCCGCCACATCATGATATTTATTCAATTGAAGATTTATCACAATTAATTTATGACCTTAAATCAGCTAATAGAGAGGCTAGAATCAATGTGAAATTGGTTTCAGAAGTTGGTGTAGGTACTGTCGCAGCTGGAGTGGCCAAGGCAAAAGCGGATGTGGTACTTATTTCAGGATTTGATGGAGGAACAGGTGCATCACCTTTGACTTCTTTAAGACATGCCGGTTTACCTTGGGAATTAGGAATTGCTGAAGCCCAACAAACTTTGGTTATGAATGATTTACGAAATCGTATTGTTTTAGAATGCGATGGGCAATTAAAAACAGGACGCGATGTCGCTATTGCCTGTTTATTGGGAGCTGAAGAATTTGGCTTCGCAACAGCGCCATTAGTAGCGTCTGGCTGTATAATGATGCGCGTTTGCCACTTAAATACTTGTCCGGTTGGTATTGCTACACAAAACCCTGAATTGCGTAAAAAATTCAAAGGGAAACCAGAGCATGTTGTAAATTATATGTATTTCGTAGCGCAGGAACTTCGTGAGATTATGGCCAAGTTAGGATTTAGAACCATAAATGAAATGGTAGGTCAGGTTCAAAAATTAAATCGTAATAAAGCTATTGAGCACTATAAGGCGTCGGGTATAGATTTAACGCCAATTCTTCATAAGGTTAAAGTTTCAGATGAGGTGAAGTTATATAATACTACTACTCAAGAACATAACATTGAGACGCATTTGGATTTCCAAATTATTAAGCAAGCACATCAGGCCTTATTCCGAAGACAAAAAACCTATGTCGATCTAAAAATTACCAATATCGATAGAGCCGTTGGTGCTATTGTGAGTAACGAAATTTCTAAAATTTATGGAGCTCAAGGGCTGCCAGAGGATACCATAAACATTAATTTCACTGGTTCTGCCGGCCAAAGTTTTGGGGCTTTTGCAACGAGTGGGTTGAATATGATTGTTCATGGTAACACCAATGATTACCTCGGGAAAGGGTTATCAGGAGGTAAATTGGCAATTAGAGTGCCTGACGAATGTACTATAGTGCCAGAAGATAATATTATAACTGGTAACGTGACACTCTATGGGGCAACCTCTGGAGAAGCCTATATTAATGGAAAAGCAGGCGAACGTTTTTGTGTGAGAAATTCAGGCGCGAAGGCTGTCGTTGAAGGTATTGGAGACCACGGATGCGAATACATGACAGGAGGTGTGGCTGTTATTTTAGGAAGTGTTGGACGTAATTTTGGTGCTGGTATGAGCGGTGGAATTGCCTACGTGCTTGATGATAAAAATACGTTTAGTCAAAACTGTAATGGTGCCGATTTAAATATCGACCCAATTGAATTGGAAGAGGATAAAATTCAGCTAAAAGCATTGATACTAAATCATTATAACGCTACACAAAGTCCGTTGGCACAACGTATTTTAGAAGATTGGGAAAACTATCTTCCTAAATTCAAAAAAATATTACCTGAAGAATACAGACAGGCGTTGATTAGATTGGAAAATGAAAAACTAGAAACAGTATAGGATCATGGGAAAGATAACAGGATTTTTAGAATACGAGAGAGTTGATGAAGCGTATGATAAAGTTGAAAACAGGGTAAAGAATTATAAAGAATTTACCGTTCCATTACCTGAAAAGGACTTGAGAAATCAGGGTGCTCGATGTATGGATTGTGGAATACCATTTTGCCATAGTGGTTGTCCATTAGGGAACTTAATTCCAGATTTTAATGATAAAGTCTACCTCGGTAAATGGAAAGAAGCGGCCGAGATTTTGCATAAAACCAATAATTTCCCAGAGTTTACAGGGCGCTTATGCCCTGCACCTTGTGAAGAAGCTTGTGTCTTAGGAATTAATGAAGACCCTGTAGCTATTGAAAATATCGAAAAAAACATAGTAGAAACAGCATTTAAGGAAGGCTGGATTACCGCAAAACCACCAAAAGTTAGAACAGGTAAAAAAGTTGCAGTAATTGGCTCTGGACCATCTGGTTTGGCGGCAGCACAACAGTTAAATTATGCAGGTCATGAAGTAACCGTTTTTGAACGCGACGCTAAAGTTGGAGGGCTGCTGCGTTATGGTATTCCAGATTTTAAGATGGAAAAACAGGTTATAGATCGCCGTCTAAAAGTAATGGAGGAAGAGGGTATTGTATTTAAAACCAATGCTCATGTTGGTGTTAATGTAGATGCTTTGAAACTTAAAGAAGAATTTGATGCCATTGTATTATGTGGTGGTGCTACAGTAAGACGATCGATTCCTATTCCTGGAGCTGATTTAAACGGTGTACACCAGGCTATGGATTTTCTAAAGCTAAATAACCAGCATGTCGATGGTTTGGTTGATGTTGACCAAATTATTTCTGCCAAAGGTAAAAATGTTATTGTTATCGGTGGTGGAGATACCGGGTCAGACTGTATTGGTACCAGCAATCGCCACGGTGCTAAATCGGTGACAAATTTTGAAATTTTGAGTAAACCAACCGAAGGGCGACCAGCTCATCAGCCATGGCCTTATTGGCCAATGCGTTTACGTACCAGTTCTTCACACAAGGAAGGTGTCGAACGCTTTTTTAGTGTGTCAACAAAAGAATTCAAAGGTGATGATAAAGGGAATTTAGTGGGGTTAACCACGGTTGAAGTGGAGTGGATTTTTAGGGTTGGTGAACGCCCTCAATTGCGTGAATTGCCTAATACCGAAAAGCATTGGGATTGTGATTTAGCCTTATTAGCATTGGGATTCACAGGAGCAGAAAAAACTTTAGCTGATCAATTTGGATTGGATATGGATTTTAGAACTAATATTCAAGCCACTGAAAAGGACTATAAAACTAATGTTCCTGGAATTTTTGCTGCGGGTGATATACGTCGTGGACAATCACTCATTGTTTGGGCAATTTCCGAAGGTCGACAGGCTGCACATCACATTGATTCTTATTTAATGGGAAACTCTAACTTGCCCTTAAAAGACAGCAATGATTTGCCAAGAGTTTAAAATGATTTGTATTAAGAATTGGAATTTATAAAAAGGGTTCTAACATTGCTAATAGCAAATGAACAAGTCAACTTTAAAAATCATTTTTAATGTTATCGTCGTGATTGATGCAGGGCGTCATGGGATGGTGTAATAAATTGAAATTATAAAAAATTTAAAGCCTTCCCGTTGGAGAAGGCTTTTTTTATTGAAAAAATTAAGGTTTTGAACATCATATTAAGTGATGCTTAAATATTTGAAAAAGAGATAGTTGAGTTTACAATTTTAATATTGAATTTAGCTGTAATGGCCTTAAAACGAAGTAAGTTAAAACACAAACAAGTAATTTAGTTCTTGCAAATGAAATTTGCTCAATACGTATTATGAATAAATTAAACAAGTACAGTAAAACAGTCACCCAAGATCCAACTCAGCCAGCTGCTCAAGCCATGCTTCATGCGATTGGATTAACCACAGAAGATTTTGAAAAACCATTAGTAGGGATTGCAAGTACAGGTTACGAGGGTAATCCATGTAACATGCACCTAAATGATTTGGCAAAATTGGTAAAAGAAGGCACTAAAAATGAAGATGTTGTAGGCTTGATATTTAATACAATTGGTGTTAGCGATGGCATCTCAATGGGAACGCCAGGGATGCGTTACTCTCTGCCCTCTAGGGATATCATTGCCGATTCTATGGAAACCGTGGTTCAGGCTATGAGCTATGACGGTTTGGTGACCGTAGTAGGATGTGATAAGAATATGCCAGGCGCTTTGATGGCAATGATCCGACTGAATAGACCAAGTATTTTGGTGTACGGCGGTACTATTGATTCGGGTTGCCATAACGGAAAAAAATTGGATGTAGTTTCAGCCTTCGAAGCTTGGGGAAGTAAAGTTGCAGGTACAATGACTCAAACCGAATTTCAGAACATAGTTGAAAAAGCATGTCCTGGAGCTGGCGCTTGTGGCGGAATGTATACCGCCAATACAATGGCTTCGGCAATTGAAGCTTTAGGTATGGCACTGCCATACAATTCATCCAATCCAGCTTTGAGTACTGATAAAAAGCAGGAAGCGATTAAGGCAGGAGAAGCTATGCGCAATTTACTTGAAAAAGACATCAAACCCTCTGATATTATTACCAGAAAATCACTTGAAAATGCGATCCGATTGGTTACGATTCTTGGTGGTTCTACTAACGCCGTATTGCACTTTTTAGCAATTGCAAGAGCGGCCCAAATTGATTTTACGTTAAAGGATTTTCAGGACATAAGTGATAATACACCATTTTTAGCCGATTTAAAACCTAGTGGAAAATATTTAATGGAAGATGTGCATGCTGTTGGAGGAATACCTGCAGTATTAAAATACCTTCTCAAAAAAGGATTGCTACATGGCGATTGTTTAACTGTAACAGGAAAAACTTTAGCTGAAAATTTGCTTGATGTTGCCGATTTATCTGAAGGCCAAGATGTCATCAAACCGTTAGAACAACCTATTAAAATTTCAGGTCATTTACGTATGTTATATGGTAATTTGGCTTCAGAAGGTAGTGTGGCTAAAATTACAGGAAAAGAAGGTTTAAGTTTTGTAGGAAAAGCCAAAGTGTTTGATGGAGAATATGCAGCAAATGACGGTATTCGTGACGGAAAAGTTGAAAAAGGCGATGTGGTGGTGATTCGTTATGAAGGCCCTAAAGGTGGACCAGGTATGCCAGAAATGTTGAAGCCAACAGCCGCTATTATTGGTGCTGGTTTAGGAAAAGATGTGGCTTTGATTACTGATGGACGGTTTTCTGGAGGTACGCATGGTTTTGTGGTAGGGCATATCACACCTGAAGCACAAGAAGGTGGTACAATTGCTTTGGTTAAAGATGGTGATATGATTACCATAGATGCAGAAACCAACAGCATCTCTTTAGAAGTCTCTGAAGAAGAGTTACAAGAACGCAGAAAACAATGGACAGCACCAAAATTGAAATTCGATCGCGGTGTACTTTACAAATATGCAAGAACCGTTTCATCGGCATCAAAAGGGTGCGTAACAGATGAATTCTAGTTCCTATGAAGGCAGGAATCTCATTATTGAAATGGAGAAAAATGGATGCAAATACTATGAAAGAAACACAAGCTATACAGGTGAATAAAAAATCAACAAAAACTACGCATCGAATTACAGGTAGTGAAGCGATCATACGATGTTTAATTGCCGAAGGCGTCGATATTCTTTATGGGTATCCAGGAGGCGCAATTATGCCAGTTTATGATGAACTCTATAAATATCAAGACAAAATACATCATGTACTTACACGCCATGAGCAATGTGCAGCACACGCTGCACAAGGCTATGCCCGAATTTCTGGTAGAGTTGGGGTAGCAATGGCCACATCAGGTCCTGGTGCAACAAACCTAATTACAGGTATTGCCGATGCACAAATTGATTCAACACCAATGGTGTGTATTACGGGGCAAGTGTTTTCACATTTGTTGGGGAGTGATGCCTTCCAGGAAACGGATATCATTGGGATTTCAACACCTGTAACCAAATGGAACCATCAAATTACCAAGGCTTCGGAAATTCCTTCGGTTATTGCAAAGGCATTTTACATTGCCAAAAGTGGTCGTCCGGGTCCAGTTCTTATTGACATCACCAAAGATGCACAAGTTGAAGAATTCGACTTTGAATATGAAAAATGTACTGCTGTACGAAGTTATAATCCGGTTCCAACAACCAATCCTGAAACCGTTGCAAAAGCTGCTGATCTTATTAATTCGGCTAAAAATCCAATGATTGTTTGGGGACAAGGGGTAATTCTAGCAGAAGCTGAAAATGAATTAAAAGCAGTAATAGAAAAGTCGGGTGTTCCCGCAGCATGGACTATTTTGGGCGCTTCTGCGATTCCTACCTCACATCCTTTAAATATTGGCATGGTTGGTATGCATGGTAATTATGCGCCAAATAAGTTAACTAACGAATGCGATGTGTTAATTGCTATTGGTATGCGATTTGACGACCGTGTTACTGGTAAATTAGATACTTATGCAAAACAGGCTAAAATTATTCATTTTGAAATTGACCCTGCCGAAGTTGATAAAAATGTAAAATCCGACATCGCAGTTCTTGGTGATGCGAAAGAAAGCTTAAGACAATTACTTCCACTTTTGGAAGAAAAATCATATCCTCAATGGCTTCAAAAGTTTAAGGATTTATATGCTATTGAGTTTGAAAAAGTGATAAAAAATGACCTTTACCCAACCAAAGAAGGTCTTACAATGGGTGAAGTTTTAAAAGAAATAAATATTCAAACTAAAGCTGAAGCAGCGATTGTAAGTGATGTTGGTCAGCATCAGATGATCGCCTGTCGCTATGCCGAATTCAATACCACCAAAAGTAATATTACCTCTGGCGGATTGGGAACCATGGGTTTTGCGCTTCCGGCGGCAATTGGTGCGAAAATGGCAGCTCCAGATCGCGAAGTTGTTGCTATTATAGGGGATGGAGGTTACCAAATGACCATTCAAGAGTTGGGGACCATTTTTCAACAGCGCGTTCCTGTGAAAATAGTAGTCTTAAATAACGAGTTTTTGGGAATGGTACGCCAATGGCAACAATTGTTTTTTGATAAGCGTTATGCTTCAACAGAGATGACCAACCCAGATTTTGTGGCCATTGCTAAAGGCTATTTTATTGAAGCTAAAAAAGTAACGAAACGAGATGAATTAAAAGAGGCTGTTGCAGAGATGATCGCTTGTGACGGACCTTATTTTCTAGAAGTGTGTGTAGAGAAGGAAGACAATGTATTCCCGATGATTCCTGCAGGAGCTTCTGTTTCAGATGTTAGATTAAGTTAATTATGGAAAAGCAATTATTTACCGTATCAATATACACCGAAAACAATATTGGGTTACTCAATCGTATTTCGGCAATTTTTCAGCGAAGACACATTAATATTGAAAGTTTAAACACGTCAGCTTCAGAAATTGAAGGTGTTTCACGTTTCACTATTGTTGTTAGTGTTCCTGAAGAGCAGATCAAAAAAATCATTGGTCAGATCGACAAACAAATTGAAGTTATAAAAGCCTATTATCACAGGGATGAAGATACGATTTACCAAGAGTCCTGCCTATTTAAAATAAAATCAGATTTATTATTTGAAGAACGTCAAATTCAAAACATTATTAAAGAAAGTAATGCCAGAATTGTAACCGTTAACAAAGAGTTTTTTGTAATTGAAAAATCAGGCAAACGAGAAGAGATTGAACTATTATATAGAGAATTAAGTGTTTTTGGAATCATGCAGTTTACCCGTTCAGGACGTATTTCAGTGACCAAAGACGAAATGAAAATATCTAAAATGCTTGAAGCATTTAACCAATAAAAAAACAAACAAAATGGCAAATTATTTTAACACATTATCGTTAAGACAACAATTAGAGCAATTAGGAAAATGTAGGTTCATGGAAGCATCAGAGTTTGAAGATGGTGTGAATGTATTATTAGGGAAGAAAATTGTAATTGTGGGCTGTGGCGCCCAAGGTTTAAATCAAGGCTTGAACATGCGTGATTCAGGCTTGGATATTTCGTATGCATTGCGTGAAGTTGCGATAAAAGAACAACGCGCATCTTATAAAAATGCTACCCAAAATGAGTTTAATGTTGGAACCTATGAAGAGTTGATTCCAACTGCAGATTTGGTGCTTAACCTTACTCCAGACAAGCAACACACCAGCGTGGTAAAGGCCGTTATGCCCTTAATGAAACAAGGCGCAACATTGAGCTACTCACACGGCTTTAATATTGTTGAAGAAGGCACACGAATTAGAAAAGACCTAACAGTAATTATGGTGGCACCAAAATGTCCAGGTACAGAAGTTCGTGAAGAGTATAAACGTGGTTTTGGCGTGCCGACATTAATTGCAGTACATCCAGAAAATGATCCTGAAGGAAAAGGGTTGGCACAAGCAAAAGCTTATGCAGTTGCTACTGGAGGTCATAGAGCAGGGGTTTTGAAATCTTCATTTATTGCTGAAGTAAAAAGTGATTTAATGGGTGAGCAAACCATCTTGTGTGGTCTCCTCCAAACGGGAGCTATTTTGTCATTTGATAAAATGGTTGAAAAAGGAATTGATGCCAATTACGCAGCAAAATTAATTCAGTATGGTTGGGAAACCGTAACCGAAGCTTTAAAGCATGGTGGAATAACTAATATGATGGATCGTCTGTCAAATCCAGCAAAAGTAAAAGCCTACAATTTATCAGAAGAATTAAAAGATATTATGCGCCCATTATTTGAAAAGCATATGGATGATATTATCTCTGGGCATTTCTCAAAAACCATGATGGACGATTGGGCAAATGATGATGTTAATTTATTAAAATGGAGAGCGGCAACAGGTGAAACTGCTTTTGAAAAAACCCCGTTAACATCAGATCAAATTTCTGAACAGGAATATTTTGATCACGGAGTTTTATTGGTGGCTTTTGTAAAATCTGGGGTTGAATTGGCCTTTGAAACTATGGTGAGTGCGGGTATCATTGAAGATTCAGCCTACTATGAATCCCTTCACGAACTACCATTAATTGCGAATACAATAGCAAGAAAGAAATTATTTGAAATGAACCGAGTCATTTCAGATACGGCGGAATACGGTTGTTATTTATTTGATCATGCTTGTAAACCTTTATTGAAAGATTTTATGACTACGGTTGATACAAACATCATTGGTAAATCGTATTCTAAATCAAATGCAGTTGACAATTTAGAACTCATTGCAGTTAATGATGCGATTAGAAATCACCCAATTGAAGGGGTTGGCAAACGTTTACGAAGTGCGATGAAAGCTATGAAAACCATAAAGTCAGAAGTTGAGGTTGCCGATTCGGTTTTGGCTTAATCTTGTATAAAAAGCGTATTCAATTACAAATATATTAACTAGAGTTATGGAGATTCCAGATCAATATAGAATAACAGCGTTAACACATCAAAGTACTTATTTGGTTTCGGGGGAATTAAAACCTTGGAAAGGAGCCACATCAGAGGTGTATTCAACCATTTCTTCTACAGCAAATTACAAGCCAACTTTATTGGGTACAATCCCTACTCTGAGCGAAAAAGAAGCACTTGAAGCGTTGGATTCTGCATGCCTAGCATACAATAAAGGGCAAGGGTTGTGGCCAACCATGAAAGTTGTAGATCGTATTGCTTGCATGGAAAAGTTTGTAACGCAAATGAAAACCAAGCGAGCTGAAGTGGTAAAGCTGCTGATGTGGGAAATTGGAAAAAATTTACCAGATTCCGAAAAGGAATTTGATAGAACAGTTGATTATATCTATGACACTATTGAAGCCTATAAGCAACTCGACAGGCGTGCGGCGAAGTTTGAAAAAAGTGATGGAGTTTATGCGCATATTAGACGTGGGCCATTAGGCGTTGTATTGTGTTTAGGGCCTTATAATTATCCACTCAATGAAACTTTTACATTACTTATTCCAGCCCTAATTATGGGGAATGCTGTCATTTTTAAACCTGCTAAATTAGGAGTGTTACTATTGTCGCCTATTTTAGAAGCGTTTCAAAATAGTTTCCCAAAAGGCGTAGTTAATATTATTTATGGACGTGGCCGAACCATCGCCACACCAATAATGCAATCTGGACGAGTTGATGTTTTGGCCTTGATCGGTAACAGTAAATCTGCAAATGCGTTGCAAAATCAACATCCAAAGAGCAACAGATTGCGTTTGGTTTTAGGTTTGGAAGCAAAAAATCCAGCTATTGTTTTACCCGATGCTGATTTGGATTTAGCCATAGATGAATGTATAGCAGGAACGCTATCCTTTAATGGACAACGCTGTACCGCTTTAAAGGTGTTGTATGTTCACGAAGCTATTGTTGATGAATTCAATAAACGGTTTTCAGAAAAAGTGGATGCACTTAAATTTGGAAATCCATGGGATAATAGTGTTAAATTAACGCCATTGCCAGAGCCGGATAAACCAGCCTATATTCAAGAGTTAATTGATGATGCTGTTCAAAATGGAGCTAAAGTGGTGAATCAAAAAGGAGGTAAAACAATCGAAAATTATATTTTTCCAGCCGTGTTATATCCTGTTACTAAAGCTATGCGTGTATTCCAAGAAGAGCAGTTTGGGCCTGTTATTCCAGTGGTTCCATTTAATGATATAGAACAACCATTAGATGATATGGCTGAAAGTAACTATGGGCAACAAGTAAGTTTGTTTGGGAAGGATGTAAAAACTTTGGCGCCTTTAATCGATACGTTGGTTAATTTGGTATGCAGAGTAAATTTGAACAGTTCGTGCCAACGAGGGCCTGATGTTTATCCGTTTACTGGGAGAAAAGATTCTGCAGTTGCGACCTTAAGTGTGTATGATGCATTGCGATCGTTCTCCATTAGAACGTTTGTGGCATCAAAAGATAATGCCTACAACAATGCGATTTTAAATAATTTGTTGGATACCAAAGCATCTAATTTTGTGAGCACAGATTATATCCTGTAAAGTTTAGAAGAGTCTAATTAATTCATTAATTTAGTCAATGAAAATAATACTTAAATCACATTGAAAATAAAACATATAAATTACATGAAAACACTAAAAAACGTACTTGCTCTTTTAATTATTTGCACAATTGCTGTTAGTTGTGGTGGCGAAAAAAAGAAGGAAGAGGATGCATCAAGTAAGGTTAAAATCAAGTCAGCTGAAAGTTCGAAATCCGATGAAAATATAGCAAATATTGTTATTACGGCTGATGATTTGATGAAATTCAACACCAATGAGATCAAAGTTAAGGCTGGCCAAAAAGTGAAACTAACATTGAGACATTTAGGTAAGTTAGATAAAAATGTAATGGGTCACAATGTGGTGATTTTAAATTTAGGAGCAGATCTTGGAGCTTTTGCAGCCAAGGCCGCCACTGAAAAGGAGAATGACTATATTCCTGCTGGCACACAAGATGTTTTGGTACATACTAAAATGATTGGTGGTGGAGAAACAACAAGTATAGAGTTTACAGCACCTGAAGCGGGAGTATATGATTTTTTATGTAGCTTCCCAGCGCACTTCGCCCTTATGAACGGAAAGTTCATTGTAGAGTAAGGTTAAAATTGACCTACAGTTCTATAAGCATTTATCACCGCCAATTCACCTTCTTTTCCAGATTGTGAATTACCGTGTTCCATACCAATGATGCCTTTAAAGCCTTTGTTGTAAATAAATTTAAACACATTTTTGAAGTTGATCTCACCTGTGGTTGGCTCATTTCTGCCTGGGTTATCACCCACCTGAAAATAAGCGATCTCATCCCAGCAGGCTTCAATATTTGGAATTAAATTTCCTTCTTGAATCTGTTGGTGATAAACGTCAAATAAAATTTTACATGAAGGAGAATTTACAGCTTTACAAATTTGATAAGCCTGTGGCGACCTTGTTAGGAACATGCCTGGGTGGTTTCTAAAATTAAGAGGTTCAAGAACCATAACCAAACCATGTGGTTCTAATAATGCAGAAGCCTGCTTCAAGGATTCAACTACATTTACGGTTTGGTAAGCTTCATTCAACCGTAAATCGATATAACCGGGAACTACGGTCATCCATTTGGCACTTACTCGTTTGGCTACCTTGATAGCATTTTCAATATCGGTTAAGAATTCTTCACGATAATTCTTATTCCCACTTGCCAAATTGGGTTTTTCCCAATAGATTTTATGGGCGACAAAAACACCCATGTCCATGTTTAAATCTGAAAGTAATTGTCCGATAGCTTCCTGTTCGGCAATTGGTCTATTTCTCATTTCATTATCCTCAATGGCTGTAAAGCCTTGATCTGATATGAATTTTATTTGATCTAAAAAAGAATCGCCCGCATGATGTTTGAACATACCATCATGTGGGGCGAAATTAAGTTTGAAAGGGTCATTAATTTGTGAAGAGGTTTGTCCAAAAACAGAAGGAATGGCTATAGTAGTTGCCGTAGCCGATAGTAGGGTGTTTTGAACAAAACGTCTTCTATTCACAATAACTTATAATGAGTAGGATTTACCTCCAGTAAGCTCTTGCAGGTCACCACAATAATAAGCTCCAGGTACTGGATCGTAAACCAAAACGTTTTCACCAATTTCTTGAGTGGTTTTATAAGCTCTTATCGTCATCCATTTAATATTGTTCAAAATTTCAGATGTTGTCATGGATTCTGAATCTGGATTGGCTTCTCGCTCTTCATCAATTTCATCTTTAACACGCATGTGCTCATCTAAAAGTGCTATGTAATTTTCAGTTTTGACTTTATCTATACTGTCCTCTGGATTTGGTTTGAGGATAGCAATAATGGATGCGAATCCTGATTTCACTTTGCTTTGCTGTCCATCTTCCAAAACCTCATTGAAGTATTTGTCAATAAATTCTGGAACATTGAGTTCTGTAGCTGCTGGAAGGTTTTCAGATTTAGGTAAAATAATATCTACTAAATTGGTAAGAACTACGCCTTCTTCGATACTTAAAAAGATAGGTGTCCAAGTTTTAGCATCGCTTGTGCAACTTTGTAATAAACTTATGATCGATGGTGTAGCTACAACGAATCCTGTAGCTAAACCTAGATTTTTTAATGCTTCTCTTCTTTTCATGATATTAAAAGTTTAGGCGTTAGATTTTTTTAGTTGTTCTGCAGCATGATTTGCAGCACGTGCAGTAAATGCCATATAGGTTAATGACGGATTTTGACATCCTGCAGATGTCATAAAAGCACCATCAGTAACGTAAACATTTTTACAGGCATGAACTTGGTTGTACTCATTTAAAACAGATGTTTTAGGATCTCTACCCATTCTAGCTGTACCCATTTCATGAATACCTAGTCCCATAGCTCTGCCTTCAACATTGTCGAAACCTTGCACATCCTTAAAGCCTGCAGCTTCAAGCATTTTTACTGCCTGCTCTTTCATATCCTTTCGCATAGCCAATTCATTTTCTCCAAAATCAGCATCAAAGGTTATAGTTGGTAAGCCCCATTCGTCTAATTTGTCATAATCAAGATACATTTTGTTTTTATGATCAGGAAGTGTTTCGCCAAATGCGGTAAGACCAATACTCCATTCACCTGGTTTTAAAATGGCTTCTTCGAGTTGAGGACCGTATTTTAATTCTGCTACCATTTCAGACATGCTAGCTCTACCTGCACCACCTTGGTAACCATAACCGCGTTTAAATTCTTTAACATCTGTTTTTCCTCCTAAATTTCTAAATCTTGGAATATAAACACCATTGGCTCTACGACCTTTATTATATTTATCGTCAAAGCCTTCTGCTTTGGCTCTGGCACCAACATGAAAGTGATGATCCATAATATTGTGTCCCAACTCACCACTATCATTTCCTAAGCCATTTGGAAAGCGTTCAGATTTAGATTGAAGTAAAATAGATGCTGATGCTATTGCAGAAGCACATAGGAATATCACCTTAGCTTTGAATTCAAAGGTTTCTTTAGTTTCGGCATCAATCACTTTCACGCCAACAGCTTTTTGGGTAGCCTCATCGTAAATCACTTCATGTACAATAGAATTAGGTCTCAAAGTCATATTTCCAGTAGCTTCAGCCGTTGGAAGCGTTGATGAATTACTGCTAAAATATGCACCAAACGGACAGCCTCGCATACAGCGGTCTCTGTATTGGCAGGTGCTTCTGCCCAAACCTGGTTTTGTGCCTTCAGTAATATGAGCTGTTCTCCCGATAGTTAAAACTCTTCCGTCATCAAAACTGGCTGACATTTGTTCCTTTAGATGTTCTTCAACACAATTCAAATTCATTGGTTTTAATAGCTTTTGATCTGGTAGTTGTTTTAATCCTAAATTTTCACCACTAACTCCAATAAACTCTTCAACCTTATCATACCAAGGCGCAATATCTTTATATCGTACAGGCCAATCAACAGCAATGCCTTCCTTTTTATTAGCTTCAAAATCAATGTCGCTAAGTCGGTAACTCTGTCTCCCCCACATTAATGAGCGACCGCCAACATGATATCCTCGCATCCAATCAAATCGTTTAACCTCGTTATAAGGATGTTTGATGTCGTCTACAAAAAAATGTTGATATTCTTCTCTAGTTGTATAACCAGATCGGTTTTGTTTATACTTACGCTCTTTAGTTTCTCTTGTTGGGTCGCCTCCGTTTGGTAAATCCCATGGGTCTAAATTTGCAGTTGGATAATCTTCAATGTGCTTAATCATTCTACCGCGCTCAAGCACTAGAGTTTTTAGACCGTTTTCACAAAGTTCTTTAGCTGCCCAGCCACCTGAAATACCAGTGCCCACAACTATAGCATCGTATTGTTCTTGATAAAGAGAATTATTAGTTTTATTCATTGTAAAGTGTTTATTTTTAGTAGTATATTCAGAATTGAGTAAAAAACAAGGGTTTAATTTAATGATTTCACAATTATAAAATTGTTATTTTGATACAATTTTTCAGTTAATAGAACCGAAAACGATTTCGATAAAAATAATCTGCTTTTCTGGCAGATTGCTTATCTTTAAGACGAAATATGTAATACATTTCAATAAAATTAAGTAAAAATTTAATGAATCACTATGACTTATTCAAAAACCATTAAATCTCTAGCGTTAAAGCTCGTGTTGAGTATGTTTTTGCTATCGCTCTCTTGTAAAGAAAACACTAAAAAAGAAGATGTAAATGAAACCGTTGAAGTTGAGGAGGCTGCTCCTTTTTTTAAATTATCATTGGCACAATGGTCACTTCATAAATTTGTTAATGAACAAAATGGCGACCCGTTTTTGTTTGCAAAAATGGCTAAGGATATGGGATTTGAGGGTTTGGAATACGTGAATCAACTTTATAAAGATGAAGTGAAAGAATTAGGCTTTGATCTAGTTATAGATTCGCTTAAAACCATGAGTGAATTGAACGGAATGCAAAACGTATTGATTATGGTAGATGGTGAAGGTGACTTGGCCGATCCAGATTTGGATAAAAGAAATACCGCTGTAGAGAATCATAAAAAATGGGTTGATGCTGCTCAAAAATTGGGTTGTCACTCAATCAGGGTAAATACTTTTGGTACTAATGATCCAACATTATGGCATACAAGTGTTGTTGATGGCTTAAAAAAGTTATCAGAATATGCTGCTACAAAAAATATTAATGTCTTGTGTGAAAACCATGG
Source organism: Flavobacteriaceae bacterium MAR_2010_72 (assembly GCA_003550275.1). Taxonomy (GTDB): domain Bacteria; phylum Bacteroidota; class Bacteroidia; order Flavobacteriales; family Flavobacteriaceae; genus Geojedonia. Next base: position 2,849,473 of record QXCW01000002.1, on the reverse strand, counting down.
TTGGTTGTCATCTGATGCTCCAAAATTAATGGCTGCTATAGAGGCTGTCAATATGCCCAACTGTGGTACTTTGCCCGATTTTGGAAATTGGTGCGTTAAGCGTAAAGCTGGAGCACAATGGGGTGAATGCGAGCAGGTTTACGAAGATAAATATGAAGGCATAAAATTGTTGTTGCCAGCGGCAAAAGCTGTAAGTGCTAAATCGTATGATTTTGATGAGCAAGGGAATGAAACCACTTTAGATTACCCTAGAATACTCCAGTTAGTAAAGGATGCTGGCTATACAGGTTTTATTGGTGTTGAGTATGAAGGGGCTAGGTTAGATGAAAAGGAAGGCATTTTAGCCACCAAAGCACTCTTATTAAATTCAGCTGAATTGACGAACTAATTTTGACAAAAACTAACTAACTAAATATGAAAAAATCAACACAATTCCAACTGTCCTTCATGATGTTCCTCGAATTTTTTATTTGGGGTGGATGGTTTGTAACATTAGGCTCTTTTTTAGGTAATAATTTAAGTGCAACTGGGGCAGAAACTGCAATGGCGTATTCAACGCAATCTTGGGGTGCGATTATTGCCCCTTTTATTATTGGACTTATAGCAGATCGCTTTTTTAATGCCGAAAAGATACTTGGAATTTTGCACATTATAGGGGCATTTTTAATGTTTCAAATGGCACAGTCTACAGAGTTTTCTACATTCTATCCTTATGTTTTAGGTTATATGATTGCTTATATGCCAACATTGGCATTAGTAAATTCAGTGTCATTTAATCAAATGAATGATCCTGCAAAGCAATTCCCTTTTGTAAGGGTGTTTGGAACGATTGGATGGATTTTGGCAGGTCTCATCATTAGTTTTGTGTTTAAATGGGATTCTATTGAAAATATAGGTAATGGTATGCTTTCCAACACCTTTATGATGGTGGCTATCGCATCGGCTGTGTTGGGAGTATTCAGTTTTACTTTGCCTAAAACACCGCCAAGTGTACCAAAAGGCGAAAAAGTAAAATTGTCGGATATTTTAGGATTGGATGCTTTAAAATTATTGAAGGACAGGAACTTTTTAGTGTTCTTTTTATCATCTGTTTTAATCTGTATTCCTTTAGCTTTCTATTATCAAAATATCAGTCCGTTTTTAACCGAATATAAAGTAGAAAATTCTACAGCTTGGGCGTCATTAGGACAAATTTCTGAAGTAGGCTTTATGTTGCTCTTGCCTTTCTTTTTTAAAAAATATGGATTTAAAAAAACCATTTTATTTGGGATGTTAGCCTGGGGAATTAGATACGCACTCTTTGCTTACGGTAATGCAGGTGATTTATTCTTTATGTTGGTTATTGGCATTGCCTTACATGGTATATGCTATGATTTTTTCTTCGTGTCTGGCCAAATTTATACCGATTCTAAAGCAGGTGAAAAAGTGAAAAGCGCGGCACAAGGTTTAATAACTTTAGCAACCTATGGCGTAGGGATGTTAGTTGGTTTTTGGGTTTCTGGAAAAATTGTAGACAAAAACCTTTTAGAAGATGGAACACATAGCTGGTTGGATATTTGGACTTTTCCAGCACTCTTTGCTGTAGGTGTTCTCATCGTATTTGCAGTATTATTTAGGAATGAACAAGTAGAATACAAAAAAGCATAAATTTAAAAATGAGTAATAAAATAAGATTAGGAATTTTAGGAGGAGGAGGCGATTCATTAATAGGAGTTTTGCACCGTGTGGCGTCAGCCATGTATGATAAGTACCAAATTATAGGCGGTGTTTTTAACCCTGATTTTGAAGAGAATGTTGGTTTTGCCGAAAAAATTGGATTGCCCACTAACAGAATTTACAAAGATTTCGACACCTTAATTAAAGAGGAATTAAAGCTTCCAGCGAATGAGCGAATGCAGGTGGTTTCGATTTTAACACCTAATTTTCTTCATTTTCCTATGGCGAAAAAACTTTTGGAAAATGGGTTTAATGTAATTTGCGAAAAGCCTTTGACTACAACTTATGAGGAGGCCAAAGTGTTGAATGCTACCTTAAAAATGGCTAAAACCGTATTTGCAGTAACCTATACCTATACAGGCTATCCAATGGTGCGTCAAATGCGAGAAATGATAAAAAATGGAGAATTAGGCAAGCTACAAAAAATTGATGCACAATATTATCAGGGTTGGATTAACCCAATTATTCATGATAAAGAAAAACGCTCAACCACTTGGCGACTAAATCCTGAAAAATCAGGGATTAGTTGTTGTGTTGGAGATATCGGTACACATGCCTTTGATATGCTGGAATACGTTTCAGGTTTAAAAATTGAATCTGTTCTGGCCGACCTCAATTATCTTTATGAGGACAATAAAATGGATATTGATGGTACGGTACTTTTGCGTTGCTCTAAGAACGTAAAAGGGGTCATTTGTACCAGTCAGATTGCTACAGGTGAAGAAAATAGTTTTGTGGTTAAAGTCTATGGTGATAAGGCCGGATTAAAATGGGAACAAGAAAACCCTAACTACTTGTATTTAATGGAAGATGGTAAACCACTTCGTGTTTTAAAACCTGGGCATTCCTACAACAGTGAGTTGTCTTTGGATGGTACTAAATTACCTCCAGGACATCCTGAAGGTATATTCGATTCTATGGGAAATATTTACAAAGGTGTGGCTAAAGCCATTAACAAAGAACCTTATGATCACGGCGAGTTTCCTACAATTATCGATGGTGTTAGAGGAATGAATTTTATTGAAAAAGCAGTTGAATCACACCAAAAAGGAAATGTTTGGGTTAATATTGAAAGTGTTGAATAATGAAAACGATTAAGGGACCAGCTATTTTTTTAGCACAATTCATGGATGACAAAGCACCATTTAATTCGTTAGATGGATTATGTAAATGGGCTAGCGATTTAGGTTATAAGGGTATTCAAATGCCTACTTTAGATCCACGATTGATTGATCTCACAAAAGCTGCTGAAAGTCAAACTTATTGTGATGAGCTGTTGGGAAAAATCAATTCCTATGGACTGGAATTAACCGAACTTTCTACACATATCCAAGGACAATTGGTTGCTGTGCATCCCGCACATGATATCATGTTTGATGTATTTGCTCCAGACCACTTAAAAGGAAAACCTAAAGAGCGAACCGCATGGGCAGTACAAGAAATGAAAAATGCTGCCATTGCTAGTAGACGATTAAAAACAAAAGCACATGCTACATTTTCTGGATCCTTACTATGGCCTGCGGTGCATCCTTGGCCTCAACAGCCAAAGGGGTTAGTAGATTTAGGCTTTAAAGAATTGGCCAATAGATGGCTGCCAATTTTAAATGCTTTTGATGAACAAGGTGTAGATGTATGCTATGAAGTGCATCCAGTTGAGGATATTCACGATGGTGATACCTTTGAGCGCTTTCTTGCGGCTACAGGAAACCATAAACGTTGTAATATTCTATATGACCCGTCGCATTTTGTGCTTCAGCAATTAGATTACCTTCAATATATTGACCATTATCATGAATTTATAAAAATGTTTCATGTCAAGGATTCCGAGTTTAATCCGACAGGGAAAAAAGGAACTTTTGGTGGTTATAATGATTGGAAGGATAGAGCAGGACGTTACCGCTCACCAGGTGATGGACAAGTAGATTTTAAAACCGTGTTTTCTAAATTAACCGAATATGGTTGTGACGTTTGGGCCGTGTTAGAGTGGGAATGTGTGATTAAAAGTCCTGAACAAGGAGCAAGAGAAGGCGCGCCTTTTATTGCGAGACATATTATTGAAGCTACAGAAAAAGCATTTGATAATTTTGCTGGAGGCGAAACTAATGAGAATCAATTAAAACAAATATTAGGATTGTAAACCTTTAAATAATTAAAATGAAAAACAAACTTTTTTTAGTCATCTTGGTAATTACAAGTATGGCCTGTAAGCAGGATAAAAAAGAAAATTCAGAGGATGTTGCTGAATCTCAAGTTGAAGTAGAAACACCATCAACTTCAGAATGGACCATGCTTTTTGATGGTACAAATTATGATCAATGGCGAGGTTATTTAACCGATGAAATGTATCCCGAGTGGACCATTGAAGATGGTACGATGGCATTTACACCAGGAACTGAAGGTGGAAAAAATATCATTACAAAAAATACGTACACCAGTTTTGTGTTGTCGTTGGAATGGAAAATATCTGAAGGCGGTAATAGTGGTATTTTCTGGAGTGTTTATGAAGACCCTAAATTTAAAGAGGCCTATCAAACAGGGCCAGAAATTCAGGTGTTGGATAATGAGCGTCATCCTGATGCGAAAGCAAATCCTAAATTTCATCAAGCAGGAGCATTGTACGATATGGTACAACCCAAATATGATGTATGCAAGCCAGCGGGAGAATGGAATGAATGTATTTTAAAAGTTGATCATAGTGCCAATCAAGGGAGCGTTACCTTAAACGGAACGGTAATCGTTGAGTTTCCATTGCACGGAGAAGCTTGGGAGAATATGGTCGCCAATTCCAAATTTAAAGGATGGGAAGGCTTTGGAAAACATCATACTGGACATATCGGACTTCAAGATCATGGTGATAAAGTATGGTTCCGCAACATAAAAATAAAGGAACTCTAAAGGCCATAAATAGTATTTTAAAATTGAAAAAAAGGATCTATGCTAATAGATCCTTTTTTTGTTTTTTGACCTAAATAATGCATAATTATAAATTATCAACGCTTAAACTAATAATTTGATAATAATTCAAAAAATTGAAATTCAATTCAGCCTTTTTTTAAAATTAATTTATAGTTTTACATCATGTACAATCAAAAAAATAAAAATAGAGTCGAAAGACCCGCGGGTTTGTTCTTAAACAAACGACGTAGCTAGTGCTCCTACTTCAAATTCAGCCTATTATTATTACGTAAATTTTTATTTTTCAATCTTGAACATTTTAACACAAATATCCTCCTTTAAAAATTTAGTTGTTATCTTTAATAACAAAGTTTTTGTACGCAGTAATTTCCCCCGTCGCCCGTAAGGGTGTGTTTCTATTTTGGAACTTTAGGTGTGTCCGGTTCTGTATTCAAAACAACAAATTTTTAATAGTTAAATTTAAAATCAATAAGATGAAATCGAAAGATTCCATGCAATCATTGATAAATAATTAAGATGAAATGGAAATTGTAATTGCTAATAAATCCCACAGTATATACGCAGAGATTATTTGCGAAACAATTGCTTCGGCAGCTCAAGTTAGAGGTACTGGTATTGCCAGACGAAAGCCAGAATACATCATCACTAAAATGGAAAACGGTAATGCCGTAATCGCATTAGATGGCGATACGTTTGCGGGTTTTTGTTATATTGAAGCCTGGAGTCATGGCAAATTTGTAGCTAATTCTGGCTTAATTGTACATCCCGATTATCGCGATCAGGGGCTTGCAAAAAAGATAAAAGCAAAAATCTTTGAACATTCAAGAGCTAAATTTCCAGATGCTAAAGTGTTTAGTATAACCACAGGACTTGCTGTGATGAAAATGAACACGGAGCTGGGCTATAAGCCCGTTACCTTTTCAGAATTGACTGATGACCAATCATTTTGGGATGGCTGCCAAACCTGCAAAAATTTTGATGTATTAACACGTACCGAACGCAAAATGTGTTTGTGCACGGGTATGTTATATGATCCAACAAAATCAGAACCGAAAGAAAAAAAGCAAGTGAAACCAAAAGTGTTTCAGCGATTAAAGCATATTAAAGAAACCATGTTTTTAAAAAAGGAAAAAAAATGAGTTCATCAAATAAATTAGTAATTGCCTATAGTGGTGGTTTAGATACGTCGTATTGCGCCGTTAGCTTGTCTAAAGCGGGTTATGAAGTTCATGCCGTAAGTGTGAATACCGGCGGGTTTACTTCAGATGAAATTGAACGTATAGAATCCAACGCTTATAAAATGGGTGTGACTACCTATAAGAACATTGATGCTGTAACAACATTTTATAATAAAGTGGTCAAATATTTAATTTTTGGAAATGTTCTAAAAAACAACACCTATCCCTTGTCAGTGAGTGCAGAGCGTATCATACAAGCCATAGAAATTATTGAATATGCCAAAAGTATAGATGCTAAATATATTGCACACGGAAGTACTGGAGCTGGTAATGACCAAGTGCGTTTTGATATGATTTTTCAAACTTTAGCGCCAGAAATTGAAATCATTACGCCAATTAGGGACAAAAAATTAGCAAGACAAGAGGAAATAGACTACTTAAAAAGTAATGGTATCGATATGTCTTGGGAAAAAGCAAAGTATTCAGTGAATAAAGGCCTTTGGGGTACAAGTGTTGGAGGCGAAGAAACCTTGACTTCAGATAAAACCTTACCTGATTCTGCTTATCCTTCTCAATTAAAACAAGCCGATCCTGAAAAGGTTACCTTAACATTTTTAAAAGGAGAGTTAGTTGCCGTAAACGGAATTGATAATCATCCTGAAGTTAATATTGAGGTTCTAAATAATCTAGCTTCCGCTTATGCTATAGGAAGAGATATTCATGTTGGAGATACCATTGTAGGGATTAAAGGCCGCGTTGGTTTTGAAGCGCCAGGAGCATTAATTACTCTTAAAGCACATCATTTATTGGAAAAGCATACCATGACCAAATGGCAATTGCAACACAAAGAATACTTGTCAAGCTTTTATGGAATGCATTTGCACGAAGGTCAATATTTGGATCCTGTCATGAGAAACATTGAAGCCTTTTTACAAGACAGTCAAGACAAGGTTACAGGAGACGTTATGTTGACTTTAAAACCCTATCATTTTTCACTAGATGGTATTAAGTCAAAACATGATTTAATGAATGCTAAATTTGGTAGTTATGGCGAAATGAACAAAGGCTGGACTGCTGATGAAGCTAAAGGATTTATTAAAATCATCGGGAATCAGAACAAAATATATCACCAGGTAAATTCAGAATTATGATCAAAGTTGGTATAATAGGTGGTGCTGGGTATACCGCTGGAGAACTTATTAGATTGTTGTTGAATCATTCTCAAGCTGAAATAGACTTCATTTATAGCACTTCAAATGCTGGAAATAAAGTTAGTAAGATCCATCAGGATTTGGTGGGGTCAACAGAATTGGAATTTACAAGTGAAATCAATCCAAATATCGATGTGTTGTTTTTATGTTTGGGTCATGGAAATTCTAAAGCATTTTTAGAAAAAACGAGCCTATCAAAAAAAGCTAAAGTTATCGATTTAAGCAATGATTTTAGATTAGTAGCCGATAAGGTGTTTCATGACAAATCCTTTGTATATGGACTCCCAGAATTGCAAAAGGAAGTCATAAAAAAGGCAAGCTACATAGCTAATCCTGGTTGTTTTGCTACGGCTATCCAATTGGCTATTCTGCCATTAGCCGATGCTGATCTTATTGTGGATGATGTACACGTTAATGCCGTGACGGGATCAACTGGAGCGGGTACTTCACTTTCAGAAACAACTCATTTTACTTGGAGGGATAATAATTTTTCGCATTATAAGGCTTTTACGCACCAACATTTGGGTGAAATTAATCAAACTGTAAAGCAATTGCAGCCAAATTTCAGTTCGGAAATTATTTTTATGCCTAACCGCGGAAATTTTTCACGAGGGATTTTTGCAACGACTTACACCAAGTATAAGGGCTCACTCGATCAGGCAAAAGAACTTTATAAAAATTATTATAAAGATTCAGCATTCACTGTGGTTTCAGATGAAGATATCCATTTAAAACAGGTAGTAAACACCAATAAATGTATACTCCAATTGCTGAAACACGGCGATAAATTATTGATTACAAGTACAATTGATAATTTGTTGAAGGGTGCATCTGGGCAGGCGATACAAAACATGAATTTAGCTTTCGGTCTTGAAGAAACTGAAGGGCTTAATTTAAAAGCGAACTTTTTTTAGAACATATGCAACGATGAAAATAGCTATTATAGGAACAGGAAATTTAGGAAAGTCAATCGCTAAAGGATTGATTACCACTAACGCTATAACCACTTTATATTTAACAAAACGTAATTTAAACGCCATTGCCGAATTTGATGGCTATAAAAATGTAACCATTACTTCGGATAATGAAGAAGCGGTTAAACAATCTGATATTATAATTTTTGCCATACAGCCAGCTCATTTGGAAAGCATTTTAAGAACTATAAAGCCTCATTTGAATGACAAACACGTCCTTATTTCAACAGTAACGGGTTTTGTGATTCCAAAGATTGAAACTATTATTGGTGTAGAACAGTTCATTATTCGAGCTATGCCAAATACGGCTATTGCTGTTGGTAAATCTATGACCTGTTTATGTAGTAATGTTCAAGGCAGTAAACGTATTAAAATTGCCGAGGCCATTTTTAACAGATTAGGGCATTCATTGGTGATTCCAGAAAGTCAAATGCAAGCGGCTACCGTAGTTTGTGCTAGTGGAGTAGCCTTTTGGATGCGCTTGATTCGCGCTACGACCCAAGCTGCAATTCAGTTAGGATTTGATTCAAAAGAAGCGCAGGAATTGGCGATGTATACCTGCGAAGGCGCTGCTAATTTATTGATTACCAATGGTGATCATCCTGAAGAAGAAATTGACCGTGTAACAACGCCAATGGGTTGTACCATTGAAGGCTTAAACGAAATGGAACATAAGGGCTTAAGTTCTTCCTTGATACAAGGCATGGTGGCTTCGTTCAACAAAATTAGTAATATAAAAAGGGAACAGATATGAGTTTGTTTAATGTTTATCCTTTGTTTGATATTACGCCAGTAAAAGCAAAGGATCTTAATGTTTATGATGATAAAGGTGTTGAATATCTTGACCTCTATGGAGGGCATGCCGTGATTTCCATTGGCCATTCACATCCAAAATATGTTTCAGCAATTTCTAACCAAGTGTCTACATTAGGGTTTTATAGCAATGCGATTCAAAATCCATTGCAGGAAGCTTTAGCAGATAAATTAGTAAAATTTTCTGGTTCTAAAAATTATCAGTTGTTTTTATGTAATTCTGGAGCAGAAGCTAATGAAAATGCCCTGAAACTTGCGTCATTTCACAATGGTAAAAGGAAAGTCTTGGCATTTAAAAATTCCTTCCATGGACGTACTTCGGCTGCAGTTGTAGCCACCGACGACCCTAAAATTGTGGCACCGTTGAACGCACAACAAGTTGTTGATTTTGTTGAATTGGGAAATTTAAAAGCTGTTGAGGCTATTTTAAAACAAAATGAAACCTGTGCTGTGATTATTGAGTGTGTCCAAGGTGTTGGGGGCTTAGACCAAAGTACTACAGCATTCTATCAAGGGCTGGGCAAACTTTGTAAGGAGAATAATACTATTTTAATTGCAGATGAAGTACAATCAGGTTATGGCAGAACGGGAGATTTCTTTGCGTTTCAAAAGCATAAAATACAGCCCGAAATAATTTCTATAGCGAAAGGTATGGGTAATGGTTTTCCTATTGGAGGCATTTTAATTCATCCAGATATAAAAGCATCTTATGGTTTGCTAGGTACAACATTTGGGGGGAACCATTTAGCTTGCGCAGCCGGACTAGCCGTACTTGATGTAATAGATGAAGAGAATTTGATGCAAAATGTTAGGGATATTTCAGATTATTTCATTGAAAAAACGAAGGCAGTTCCACAATTAAAAGCTATTAAGGGAAGAGGCTTAATGCTTGGATTAGAGTTTGATTTTCCAGTTGCCGAATTGCGAAAAAAATTGATTCACGATCATAAAATTTTTACAGGAAGTGCCAAAAACCCAAATTTGATACGAATTCTTCCACCCTTGACCATTCAAAAAAAGCACGTTGATCAATTTTTTGAAGCATTAAAAAAGGAATTAGACTAAGATGAAAAAATACACAGCCATAAAAGATATTTCAAACCTTTCAAATACGATTAAGGAGGCCATTTTGCTCAAAATGAATCCTTTTGAATATTCTAATTTGGGTCAACATAAAACCTTAGCCATGCTGTTTTTTAATGCGAGTTTGAGAACACGTTTAAGTACTGAAAAAGCAGCAAAAAATTTGGGAATGAGCGTCATGGTGTTAAACATTAATGATGCTTGGAACTTAGAGTTTGAAGATGGAACAATCATGAACGCAAACAGTTCAGAGCATATAAAAGAAGCTGCGCAAGTGATTTCTCAATATGCCGATGTTATTGCCGTTAGGGCATTTCCTAGTTTGACAAATAAGGAAAAGGACGAATCTGAATATGTGTTGAACAGTTTTGTAAAATATGCTACCGCTCCAATAATCAATATGGAAAGCGCAACGGCCCATCCATTACAAGCTTTGGCCGATGCTATTACTATTTCGGAGTTAACCCAAAAAGCCAAGCCAAAAGTAGTATTGTCTTGGGCGCCGCATCCTAGAGCCTTGCCGCAAGCGGTTGCCAATTCGTTTGTGGAAATGATGCAGAATTTGGACGTCGAATTAACCATCACCCATCCTGAAGGTTACGAATTGAACCCAAAAATCACTAAAAACACACCAATTAATTACAATCAAAAAGAAGCACTACAAAACGCCGATTTTGTCTATGTTAAAAACTGGAGTAATTACAAGGATTATGGCAAGGTTTTAAATCAAGATGCGAATTGGATGATGACTCAAGATAAATTAGGGAATGCAAAATTTATGCATTGTTTGCCAGTAAGGCGTAATGTGGTTGTTGAAGATGCGGTTTTGGATGGTAAGAATTCAATAGTCATTCAACAAGCTAATAATAGAACTTATGCTGCCCAAATAGTATTGAAGCAAATTTTAGAAAACCTTTAAATGATGTCATCCTGAGTTTGTCGAAGCATACCATGAATACAAAATGAAAACTTTAAAAATCATAAAAATAGGAGGAAACATTATTGATAATGATGAAGCATTACATTCATTTCTGAAAAGTTTTGCCTCCTTATCGGGGCCTAAAATTTTGGTGCATGGCGGAGGCAAATTGGCCACAAAACTAGCGCAACAAATGAATGTGGAAGTTAAGATGGTTGATGGCAGACGTATCACAGACCAGGAAACCCTAGATATTATCACTATGGTTTATGCAGGAAAAATCAACAAGGACATTGTAGTTAAATTACAAGCGAGCCGTTGTAATGCCATTGGCTTTTCGGGTGCTGACGGTAATACGATCGTTTCCGTAAAACGACCTGTTAAAGTCATAGATTATGGTTTTGCCGGCGATGTTATAAGAGTCAATACAGAGACCTTAAATGTGCTTTTAAATGCAAATGTTACGCCAGTGTTCTGTGCCATAACACATGATGAAAATGGGCAATTGCTCAACACGAATGCAGACACTATTGCTTCAGAGTTGGCTATAGGTTTTTCAGATTCTTATCAAACAGAATTGTATTACTGTTTCGAAAAGAATGGTGTTTTACAGGATGTCAATGATGATAATTCAGTCATCTCACACATCAATACCAACAATTATCAGGATTTAATTGATAAGAACATTATTTCGGATGGGATGCTACCAAAACTTAATAACTGTTTTCATGCCATTCAAAAAAACGTAAAAAAGGTTTGTATAGGCAAACCTGAAATGTTGTTCGATACCCATGCTAATTTTACGACGATAACCTAATGATACAGCAATTAACACAGGAAGCAATTACCTTGCTCAAAAAGCTTATTGAGACTCCTTCATTTTCTTCTGAAGAAGATAAAACGGCTGTACATATAGAGCAATGGTTTCAAGACCATGAGGTAGCCTATAAGCGAACAGTCAATAATGTATGGGCGATAAATAAACATTTCGATGAAAAGAAACCAACATTATTGCTCAATTCACATCACGATACTGTAAAACCCAATAATGGGTACACCAAAGATCCTTTCAAAGCTATTGTTGAGGATGGTAAACTTTATGGTTTGGGCAGTAACGATGCCGGCGGATGTTTAGTTTCTTTAATCGCCACCTTCACTTATTTTTATAATCAACCGGATCTAAAGTATAATCTGGTTTTGGTGGCTTCTGCTGAAGAAGAAAGTAGTGGCCCAGATGGTTTAAATAGTATGCTTGCGATCATTCCAAAAATTGATGTCGCCATTGTTGGTGAACCTACGTTAATGAATTTAGCAGTAGCCGAAAAAGGTTTGGTGGTTTTTGATGCCGTAGTAAAAGGTACACCTAGCCATGCCGCTCATCCCAATGAAGATAATGCTATTTATAATACCATTTCGGTGTTGCAATGGTTTAAAAATTATAGGTTTGAAAGAACATCGCCTGTTTTGGGAGATGTTAAAATGACCGTTACCCAAATCAATGCAGGAAAACAACATAATGCAGTGCCTGCCGATGTCGATTTGGTAGTGGATGTTCGGGTGAATGATAAATATACAAATGCTGAAATAGTAACCATTCTTCAAAAGGAATCACCTTGTAACAGTATTATTCCGCGAAGTTTGCGATTAAATTCGTCATCTATTCCATTGGATCATGAATTGGTGAAAGCTGGTATTGCCATTGGAAGAACCACCTATGGCTCACCAACCTTATCTGATCAGGCTGTATTGACTTGCCCTTCATTGAAATTAGGGCCAGGAGACAGTACACGATCGCATTCAGCCGATGAATTTATTTATTTAAATGAAATTGAAGAAGGAATTAAAATTTATATCCAATTATTGGAACAAGTAGTATAAAAAAGAATCTAGAGGCAAGAACCTAGAGTCAAGACCTCATTTATTATGGTCTTGTTTCTAGAAGCAAAGCAGTCTTTAATCTTGATTCTAATTTTTTAAGGATTATAAAATTGAAAACATGAAACTCTGGGACAAAGGTTTATCCATAGATAAAAAAATCGAACAGTTTACAGTTGGTAATGATCGTGAGATCGATATGCATATCGCTAAATATGATGTCATGGCTTCACGGGCACATGCTAAAATGCTTCATAAAATCGGGATTTTATCTGCGGAAGAATTGCAATTGCTAGAAAAAGGTTTAGATGTTTTGGCAAAACAAATTGAAGATGGAACTTTTACCATTGAAGCTCAATTTGAAGATGTGCATTCTAAAATTGAATTTGAATTGACCAAAACATTAGGTGAAGTCGGTAAAAAAATTCATACGGCACGCTCCCGAAATGACCAAGTTTTAGTGGCTTTACAGCTATTTTATAAGGAGAATTTAAAAGAGATTCGTTCAAAAACTAAAGTGTTTTTTGAAACCTTGTTGGATTTGGCTGACACTCATAAAGAAAGGCTACTACCTGGCTATACGCATTTACAGGTTGCCATGCCTTCGTCGTTTGGTTTGTGGTTTTCAGCTTATGCCGAGTTGTTGATTGACGACGTTTATATGCTTAATGCTGCTTTACAAACAGCTGATCAAAATCCGTTAGGTTCTGCTGCCGGGTATGGAAGTTCGTTTCCAATTGACAGGGAATTTACAACAGAAGAACTCGGGTTTTCAACCTTGAAATACAATGTAGTTGCTGCGCAAATGAGTCGGGGTAAAAGTGAACGTGCCATTTCGGCGGCGTTGGGCAGTTTGTGTAATACCATGTCTCGCTTTGCCATGGATATCTGTTTATACATGAGCCAGAATTTCGGGTTTGTGAGTTTTCCTGATGAATTAACCACAGGGAGCAGTATTATGCCACACAAGAAAAATCCTGATGTTTTTGAGCTTATTCGTGGCAAGTGTAATAAGATTCAAGCCTTGCAAACCGAAATGGTTTTGATTACCAATAATTTACCGAGTGGTTATCACAGGGATTATCAGCTTCTAAAAGAAAATATAATTGCTGCTATTGAAGATGTAAAAGACATTTTGGACATTTTTAATTATTCTATTCAGCAAATTGAAGTCAAACATATTGATTTAAACGATTCAAAATACCAATACCTTTTCACCGTAGATAATATGAATACGTTGGTAGAACAGGGCATGAGCTTCAGAGAAGCCTATCAGATTATTGGGAAAGAAGTTCAGGAAGGCACTTACAAACCAGATACTTCTAAGCAGCATAGCCATGTTGGAAGTATGGGGAATTTGTCTTTGGAAAAAATAAAACATAAATTTCCCAAGTTATAAGCTAATTTTTGTGACTATTATGGAGAACTGCACACGCAGCTCCAACTATCCCAGCGGTATTTCCCAAGTGTGCAGGAATCACAGGAGTTTCAATAGTAATCCATTTTTTAAACTGGTCAAAATCATCTGATGTTCCTCCTCCAAGAATAATATAATCAGGAGATACTAACAACTCGATCAATTTCAGAAATTTGTTAAAGCGCTTGCCCCATTTTTTAAAACTTAATTTTTCGCGTTCCATGGCCGAATTAGCAGCCCAATCTTCAATCTTTTGATATCGTTTATATGGAATCTGGCCTAATTCAAAATTAGGGATGAGTTCACCATTGAAAAAAGCGCCACTACCTAATCCGGTACCAATCGTTATCATCACTACCAAGCCTAATTTGCCTTTCCCAATGCCATAATTCATCACGGCATAACCCGCTGCGTCGGCGTCATTGATAACTGTAACCGGTTGTCCACAAATCTCCGAAAATAGAGCTTCCACATTTACATTTTCCCAATCCCTATGCAAGTTCCCTGGTGCTTTACAAATACCATGTTTTATAATACTTGGAAAGCCACAACCTATAGGGCCTTTATAATCGAAATGATCAACAATGTCTTTAAATACTTGAGCCATCTCATCAGGTTTTCGGGATGCTGGGGTAGGAATCCTAAACCGCTCACTCACCATTTCACCGGTTTCTGAATTGATCAAACCGCCTTTCATTCCTGACCCGCCAATGTCTATTCCTAAAACGTTCATGCATTAATTTTAAATTAAAGGTTTAAAAATACTAAAAGTTTTAGGTGGACTAGGATTATGATACTATTAATTAAAAAAAAGCACCCTATTGAGTGCTTTTAAAATCCTAATGATGCCTGTGGTTTCTAAATTTGTTAGATAATGGTTGACTGACCCAAATGAATATTCTTGAAATTAAGATTGGTATCTTTAGGATTACTGATAAAATCTTCAATAAAATCACCCACTTTAGTAGTGGTGATATGGCTGTATTTTGAATTTAGATCTGGAGTTGTAATATGTAATTTTAATGATTTTTCAACACCTTGTTTAATAAGCTTGGCTTCTTCGAATAATTCAAAATGCTCTAGTAACATGGCAGCCGATAAAATGGAGGCAATGGGGTTGGCAATTCCTTTTCCTGTTGCTTGTGGATATGAACCATGTATAGGCTCAAATAGGGCATACTTATCACCTATTGAAGCCGAGGCCAATAAACCTATAGATCCTCCAATAACACTGGCTTCATCACTTATAATATCACCGAACATATTCTCTGTTAAAATAACATCAAACTGTTTTGGGTTTAAAATGATTTGCATAGCCGCATTATCAACAAATAAGAAATCTAAAGTGACTTCTCGATATTCTGGCGCAATTTCAGTCACAACTTTTCGCCAAAGTCTAGAACTTTCAAGCACGTTGGCTTTATCAACTAAAGTTACTTTGTTCTTTCTGGATTGCGCAGCTTTGAATGCTAAATGAGCAATGCGCTCAATTTCAAAACGAGAATATTCACATAGATCGGATGAGGTATTCCCATCTTCACTTGTGCGTTTTTCCCCAAAATAAATGCCTCCAGTAAGCTCTCTGTAGATACAGATATCAGTACCTTCAATAATTGCCTTTTTTAATGGCGATTTGCTTAATAAGGTTTCATAGGCTTTTACAGGCCTAATATTGGCAAACAAATTCAGTTCCTTTCGAAGCTTTAATAAGCCTTGTTCTGGACGAACTTTTGCTGATGGATCATTATCATATTTTGGGTCACCAATGGCGCCAAATAAAACAGCATCAGTACGTTTACAAAGTTTAAGCGTTTCATCTGGTAATGGATTACCGCTTTGGTCAATCGCAATTGCCCCAACCAAAGCTTCATTGAATATAAACTTATGATCGAACTCCATGGCAATAGCTTTCAGAACCTTTTTAGCTTGAGCCGTAACCTCTGGACCTATACCATCACCTGGCAAAACAGCAATATTCAATTTCATATTTAATTTGGTTTCCCGTTTTAGGGTTTAATATCTTTTTAAAATGCTGGCTATCTTAATTAAGCGGAAATGATTTCTTTATAGACTTTACTGGTTTCAATAATATGATGAATATCTGCGTCATCAATTTCTTTCTTCTGATCAGCAAAATTTAAGAAGTTGGCATAAATATCATCCAGTTGTAATTTTGTTAATTCATATCCTATGTTTTTTGCTCGATAGGCTAGTGCTGCACGACCGCTTCTAGCCGTTAATACAATTGCCGATTCAGTAACTCCAACAGCTTTAGGGTCAATGATTTCATAAGTTTCACGGTTTTTGATAACACCATCTTGATGAATACCGGAGCTGTGAGCAAAAGCGTTAGCACCTACAATGGCCTTGTTTGGCTGTGTGTAAATAGCCATACTATCTGAAACCAATTGGCTTATGCCATACAAATATTGTGTATTGATGTTGGTATCTAAATTAAGATAAGGATGTTGTTTCAAGATCATCACTACCTCTTCAAGAGCAGTGTTCCCAGCGCGTTCTCCAATACCGTTAATTGTACACTCAATTTGACGCGCACCATTTATGACACCTTCTATGGAATTTGCAGTAGCCAATCCTAAGTCGTTATGGCAATGACAAGATAATATAGCTTTTTCGATACCTTTAACATTTTCCATCAGGTATTTCATTTTAGCACCATATTCACTCGGTAAACAATACCCTGTTGTATCCGGAATATTAAGTACTGTTGCTCCTGCTTTTATAGCTACTTCGCAAACACGAGCCAAATAATCATTGTCAGTCCTACCGGCATCTTCAGCATAAAACTCTACATCTTCAACAAACGTTTTAGCATATTTTACGGCGTCATAAGCACGTTGCAAAATGTCTTCTCTATTGGATTTGAATTTAAACTGAATATGCGAATCTGATGTTCCAATTCCTGTATGAATACGTGGTCGTTTAGCATATTTTAAAGCTTCTGAAGCGACTTTGATATCATTTCTTACTGATCGCGTCAAACCACAAACCGTAGCATTTTTTATGATTTTTGAAATTTCTTCAACCGATTTAAAATCACCAGGGCTTGATACAGGAAAACCAGCTTCTATGACATCAACACCTAAATTTTCAAGTTGTTTGGCGATAACTACTTTTTGTTCGGTATTAAGTTTGCAGCCAGGTACTTGTTCTCCGTCCCTAAGTGTCGTGTCAAAAATTTGTATATTGGAATTGGACATTTCTAAACTATTTATTTCAATTAATTTACTAAATTATATTTTGGATTTAGATTAGCGTAACTTTGTTTCGCACATCTTACGATGTTCAAACAAATAAAAAATATTTAAACACCTGGTAATCAACATTATAAATTTATTTTTCATTGATAACTAAAGATCAAAAAGACAGTCTATTTTTACTAGTAAAATCACTTACCAAATCTGAAAAGCGTCAATTCAAGCTTTATGTTGGCAGATTAGGGGTTAATGCAGATTCAAAATTTTTGAATTTATTTAATCTTTTAGATAAGTCAAATGTGTATGATGAAACCGCAATTATTAAAAGCGGTATTGTAAAAAAGCAGCAATTGGCTAATGTCAAGGCGCATCTATATAAGCAAATACTTATTAGCTTAAAATTAAACCCTTCACATCAAAATATTCGTTCACAAATAAGAGAACAATTAGATTTTGCCTCAATTCTTTACCACAAGGGCTTATACAAGCAAAGCCTAAAAATTTTGGACAAGGCAAAAGAAACGGCCGTTGACCATGAAGAGAAAAATCTGGCATATGAAATTGTCGAGTTAGAGAAAGTTATAGAATCGCAATACATTACCCGAAGTATAAGTAACCGTGCTGATGAACTTTCTATTCAAGCTAAGGAGTTGAGTAGGCTTAACGTAATTACCAGTAAACTGTCCAACCTATCCCTTCAATTATATGGCATTTTTCTTAAAACGGGTTATGCAAAAAATGAAGAAGAAGCGAACATTATTACGAATTATTTTAATAAGCGTTTACCTAAATATACAATTAAAGAGCTTGGCTTTAGAGAAAAATTGTGGTTATATAAGGCGCATTTGTGGTACAGTTTTTTGATGCAGGATTTTTTGAACTGCTTTAAATATGCTACAAAATGGGTGGATTTATTTTATAAGCAACCAGAGATGATCCAGCTTAATCCTGTATTTTTTCTTAAGGGGAATAATTATTTACTAGAAACCTTATTTCTGCTCAATGATAAAAAAAAGTTTGAAAAAGCATTGATTAAATTGGATGCCATGCTAGCGTCATCTTCATTTCCAAAAGATGAAAATGTGGAATCTTTAGCCTTTTTGTATAAAAGTTTAAACAGTCTCAATTTACATTTTATTGACGGAAGTTTTAAGGAAGGTCTTAAGTTGATCCCAAAAATTGAAAATGAACTTCAAAATTTTAAAAATAGAATTGATGAGCATCATATAATGACCTTTTACTACAAGTTTGCCTGTCTTCATTTTGGTGCTGGAAATAATAAGGAATGCATTGTTTATTTGGATAAAATCATTTCAAACAAAAGTCTCTCAATGCGTGAGGACTTGTTGTGTTTTTCAAGGGTGTTGAATTTAGTATCACACTACGAAGCTGGGTTGGACTATCATTTAGAATCCTTATTAAAAAGCACCTATAAATTTTTAATAAAAATGAACGATCTTCACGAAGTACAGAAGGAGATGATTGCATTTATCAAAGGTCTTCAGGATATTTATCCTCATGAACTTAAAAGCGCATTTAAAACCTTATTGGAAAAGCTTAAAGTCTATGAAGACCATCCTTACGAACGAAGAGCCTTTTTATATTTAGATATTATTTCGTGGCTTGAGAGTAAAATTGAAAATAAGCCGGTAGGTGAAATCATCAGAAATAAATATCTACTAAAAAAGGGCTGATGAACTTGAGGTTTTCACAATAATTTCTAAATCTGGACAAAAAAGACCAAAAAAATTTGGATTTTAAACTTTTCTAACGCAATATTTGCGCTCACAAAGTTCAACTACTTATTGAAAATGTTATCAAGAAAGGTGGAGGGATTAGACCCGTTGAAGCCTTAGCAACCCTTTATTAGTAAAGAAGGTGCTAAATTCTACCCAGTCTCGAACAAGGTTCAGGATGTATTTGGATAGATAACACAGTGAAATTACCTTCAAGTAATTCCATAATTCTTTTTAACAGATTCTATTTAAGTATGCTTTTATAGCATAATTGTTCTATTGTTTTTGGTTACATGAAAGCACTTAAATACATATCAATTGATAATTTCACATTAGAGAGTGGGGTAAAGCTCCCTTTGCAATTGTCTTACCAAACCTTTGGTAAACCTTTGCATGAAGCTCCCATTGTTTTGGTTAACCACGCCCTTACTGGTAATAGCAATGTTGCTGGCGAAAATGGCTGGTGGACGGATTTAATTGGCGAAAATAAAGTTATAGATACAAACAGTTATACCATACTGGCGTTTAATATTCCGGGTAATGGTTACGATGGATTTGTAATCGAAAATTATAAATATTTTGTAGCCCGAGATGTCGCCAAGATTTTTATAAAAGGATTAGAACAACTTCAAATCACTAAACTTTTTGCATTAATTGGTGGCTCCTTGGGTGGCGGAATTGCATGGGAAATGGCCGTTTTAAAGCCCAAATTGGCTGAATACCTGATTCCTGTGGCAACCGATTGGAAATCGACCGATTGGCTCATTGCTAATTGTCAAATTCAAGAACAGTTTTTGGTCAACTCAAACAATCCAGTTCACGATGCACGTATGCACGCCATGTTGTGTTACCGCACGCCTAAATCGTTTAAGGAACGCTTCCAACGTAGTAAAAATGATGTTTTGGAGATTTTTAATGTAGAAAGTTGGCTGCTTCATCATGGTAAGAAATTACAGGAGCGCTTTCAGCTTTCAGCCTATAAATTAATGAATCAGTTACTAAAAACCATTGATGTTACCAGAGGAAAAGGGGACAATGTAAATGTTCTCGATATTATTAAATCCAATATTGCCATTGTAGGTGTAGATTCCGATTTGTTTTTTACAGCGGAAGAAAACCGGGAAACACAAAAAAAGCTTGCGGTCTCACATCCAAATGTAACCTATAGTGAGATCAATTCAGATCATGGTCATGATGCTTTTTTAATTGAATTTGAACAACTAGAGAAAATTATTGAACCCATATTTAGACCAAATTCGGTCAACAAGAGAATGAAAGTATTAAAATTTGGTGGCAAATCCTTGGCCAACGGCGAAGGTCTTAAACGGTCTGTAGCGATCATAAAAAACAAGGTAAAAACAGGTGATAAAATTGCAGTGGTAGTTTCTGCTAGAGGAAATGCCACAGATGAATTAGAAGACCTTTTAAAAAGAGCTTCAAAAAAGAAAGCGTTTTCAGAAGATTTTGAAGCCTTCAAAACCTATCAAAAAGCCCCATTACCATCCATAGATTTTAAAGAGGAATTTTTGGCTTTGGAGAATATCTTTCAAGGTGTACAGCTATTGGGAGATTATAGTGATAAGGTGAAAAATGAGGTTTTGGCATATGGAGAATTGTTATCTGTAAAATTGATAACAGCAATGTTGAAACAAGATGGGATCAATGCAAATGCTACTGATGCCAGAACCTTAATAAAAACCGAAGGTGATTTCATTAGCTCTAAACCCATTCAAAATGTTTCCAAAGAAAATGTAAGGGCACATTTTAAAACCTTTAATGGCGACATTGTTAATATTGTTACTGGTTTTATAGCATCAAACAGAAATAATGAAACCACTACTTTAGGACGCAATGGTAGCAACTATTCGGCGGCTTTATTGGCGAATTATTTAGATGCTGAAGAGTTGCAAAATTACACTCATGTTAATGGGATTTATACCGCAAATCCAGATTTAGTGTCGGATGCGCAAAAAATTAGGGAATTGTCCTTTAGAGAGGCCAATGAGTTGGCGAATTTCGGTACAACGATTTTGCATGCCAAGACCATAATTCCTTTGGTTGAGAAAAACATCAATCTTCGAATTCTAAACACCTTTAACCCTGATGATGAAGGCACACTTATTACTGCCCGACCAAGCAATAAGGAAGTAACATCTTTGTCGGTGTTAGATAATGTAGCACTTTTAAATTTGGAAGGTCGCGGTCTATTGGGCAAAGTTGGTGTTGATGCGCGGATTTTTAAAGCCTTGAGCAATCAGGATATAAGTGTAAGTATTATTTCGCAAGGATCGTCAGAGCGTGGTATTGGGTTGATTATTGATGCTAATAAAGCTACACGGGCCGTAATTGCTTTAGAGCGAGAATTTGAAAACGACTTTTATTCGCAAGACGTTAATAAAATTGATGTCATTGATGATGTGTCCGTTATTTCTATTATAGGAATTGAGTTGAGTTCATTCCATAAGCCATTTAATGCCCTTATAAAAAACCAGATTACGCCACTTTTGTTCAATAACACGGTTACTGGTCGCAATGTAAGTTTGGTTGTTAAAAAAGATCAACTTCACAAAGCTGTCAACGTTATTCATGGTGAAATATTCGGAATTTCCAAAAAGATCAATATCGCTATTTTTGGCCATGGTCTTGTGGGTGGAGCCTTGATTAATCAAATTTTAAAATCGAAGGATGAAATTGAACGTCGAAAAGCTATCAATTTGAATATATTCGCCATAGCAAATTCTAAACAGTTGGTTTTGAATAAGAAAGGTATTTCAAAAGACTGGAAAGCTGACCTGAACAATTCATCTCACCCGTATACCATTCAGGATATTATTGACTACGCAAAAGATCATCATTTAGAAAACTTGATTGCGGTTGATAACACGGCGAGTTCAGAGTTTTATCAAAATTATATTCCTTTGGTTGAAGAAGGTTTTGATTTGGTGTCTTCAAACAAAATAGCCAACACCATTTCGCATTCATTTTACACCATTTTGCGGGATAAATTGAAAGATAACAACAAGAATTATTTATACGAAACTACAGTTGGTGCAGGCTTGCCGCTCATTGATACCATAAAATTACTTCATGAATCTGGTGAAAATATCACCAGAATCAGAGGTGTGTTTTCTGGAACTTTAAGCTATTTGTTCAATAATTTTTCAGTTCAGGATAAACCGTTTAGCACAATTGTACAAGAAACTATAGATAATGGGTTTACGGAGCCTGATCCAAGGGAAGATTTTTCAGGCAATGACGTAGCTAGGAAATTATTGATTCTCGCTAGAGAGTTAGATTTACATAACGAATTTGAAGATGTTCAGGTTGAAAATCTAATTCCAGAAGCTTATCAAAATATTCCAACACAAGACTTTTTAAAACAATTATATGTTTTGGATGACAAGTATCAAGCCATTAAGGAACAGCAGCAAAAAGGTCATGTATTGAGGTATATTGGAGACCTTTCGGGCGATCTTTCTAAAGATAAGGGGAATTTAGAAGTTAAGTTGGTCTCCATTCCTGAGGACAGTACTTTAGGCCATGTTAAGGGGTCAGATGCCATTTTTGAAATTTTTACTGAATCGTATGGTGAACAACCTATTGTGATCCAAGGTGCTGGTGCTGGTGCAGAAGTGACGGCAAGAGGTGTTTTTGGTGATATTTTAAGATTGTCGAAACATATAAATTAATAATATTTGCCCGTCATTATCGACCAGTTATGCTAAGCTTGTCGAAGCACAGTCGAGGAAAAGGGCAGTTTACAACCTAAACTATGAACGAAAAACATTTTGAAACCGAAGCAATAAGAACACAGTTAGAGCGTACACAGTTTACTGAACATAGTGTACCACTGTATTTAACCTCAAGTTTTTTATTTGATGATGCTGAAGATATGCGCGCGTCGTTTGCTGAAGAAAAAGAGCGTAATATCTACAGCCGATTCACAAATCCCAACACCTCTGAATTTGTAGATAAAATGTGCAAATTGGAAGGTGCCGAAGCAGGTTATGCTTTTGCTACAGGAATGGCAGCGGTGTTTTCGACCTTTGCTGCTTTATTGAATTCTGGCGATCACATCGTTTCGGCGCGCAGTGTTTTTGGATCAACGCATACCTTATTTACAAAATATCTACCAAAATGGAATATTGAAACCAGCTATTTTAAGGTCAATGAAGTTGATAGCATTGAACGATTGATTCACCCCAATACAAAAATCTTATATGCTGAAACACCAACCAATCCTGCGGTTGATATCCTGGATTTGGAAATTCTGGGAAGCATTGCTAAAAAGCACAACCTGTTGTTGGTTATCGATAACTGTTTTGCAACACCGTATTTACAAAACCCAATACAATTTGGAGCTGATTTGGTAATCCACTCGGCAACAAAACTAATTGATGGTCAAGGTCGGGTTTTAGGCGGTGTCACGGTTGGTAGTGAAGATTTGATTAGGGAAATCTATTTGTTTTCGCGTAATACAGGTCCGGCGTTATCGCCTTTCAATGCTTGGGTGCTTTCCAAAAGTTTGGAAACCTTGGCCGTTCGTGTAGATCGCCATTGCGAAAATGCTTTAAAAGTAGCTGAGTTTTTAGAAGGACATCGTAAAGTGAATTTGGTAAGATACCCGTTTTTAAAATCGCATCCTCAATACGAAATTGCCAAAAAACAGATGAAACTTGGAGGAAATGTTGTAGCGTTTGAAATAAAAGGTGGTGTTGAGGCTGGACGTAAGTTTTTAGATGCGATTACCATGTGTTCACTTTCAGCTAACCTTGGTGATACAAGATCCATTGTAACACATCCTGCGTCAACAACACATAGTAAGTTGAGCGAAGAAGATCGGCTGGAGGTTGGTATTACTGATGGTTTGGTACGAGTTTCAGTAGGATTGGAGCATGTTGATGATATTATTGCAGATTTAAAGCAGGCATTACAATAAAATCAAAAAATAAGTATCTTTGGGGATGCTTTCAAAAAAAACAAAATACGGCCTAAAGGCCATGACCTATTTAGCGAGACAGGAAAATAACGAACCTGTGCAAATAGGAGTCATTTCAAAAAGTGAAAACATATCACAAAAATTCTTGGAGAGTATTTTGTTGACCTTAAGAAAAAACGGGTTTTTAGGCTCGAAAAAAGGTAAAGGCGGAGGTTACTACCTTTTAAAAGACCCAAAAGATATTAAAATGTCGGCGGTAATGCGCATTTTAGAAGGCCCAATTGCTATGGTGCCTTGTGTAAGTTTAAATTTTTATGAAACTTGCGATGATTGCCCCGATGAGAATGCCTGTGCCGTTCATAATTTAATGATTGAGGTGAGAGACAGCACTTTAAATATCTTTAATAATAGGTCTTTAGCCGATTTAATCTAAAATTTAACGTAAAAAGCTATGGCGGTTTAAATAATAATTCTAAATTTGCATTTATATCCTAGTAATCCGATAGGATAATAGGACTAATAATAAAACTATTATGATAAAACAGAATATTGACATTGATTTTTGGAATAAGCAACTTCGCGATAAAACACCTGATGAAATTGTGCAATGGGCTTTGAGCATAACCGATAACCGAATTGTGACTACAAGTTTCGGTATCTACTCTGCTGTGCTGTTAAGTACAATGTCCAGACATGATAAACACATTAAAGTGATTTGGTGCGATACCTTATACAACCAGCCAAGTACGTATGAGCATGCTGCTGATTTGATTGGGCAATTCAATTTGAATGTTCACCAGTATAAATCTTTAAAATCTAAAGAAGAAATCGATGCCACTATTGGCTTGCCAAGTTTGGAAAACGATAGCCATTCACAATTTTCGGAAGTGGTGAAATTAGAGCCGTTCAGAAGGGCTTTGAAAGAGCATCAACCCGATTTATGGTTTACCAATATTAGGGTGCGTCAAACCGAATATAGAAGCAAGAAAGACATCTTAAGCTGGAGCAAAGATGGTATTTTAAAAGTGAGTCCGTTTTACTATTGGACGGATTATGATTTGGATAATTATTTAGAAGTACATGGTTTACCAAAAAACCATGAGTATTTCGACCCCATAAAAGCATTAAAAAACAGAGAGTGTGGTATACACTTACAATAACACAATACAGTGCAAAGTTTTAGAACCGAAATAGAGAATCCGGTAGTAGAAAAGGATATCATTGAGTTAGAACGAAAAATTCGCTTATTCAAAGAAGGGCGTATTGATGAAGAACGTTTTCGAAGTTTACGTTTGGCCAGAGGTGTTTACGGGCAGCGTCAGGAGGGTGTTCAAATGATACGAATTAAATTGCCCTACGGAAAAGTCACGGGAGAGCAATTGTTGCGAATAGCCGATGTGTCTGATGAGTTTTCAACTGGTCGACTGCATATCACTACCCGTCAAGATATTCAGATTCACTATGTGAGTTTGGATCGTACGCCTGAACTTTGGGCACAACTTGAACAGGATGACGTGACACTTCGTGAAGCCTGTGGTAATACGGTAAGAAATGTAACGGCAAGTGAAACAGCAGGAATTGATGTTAATGAGCCTTTTGATGTGTCGCCCTATGCTCATGCCGTGTTTCAATTCTTTTTAAGAAATCCTGTTTGTCAGGAAATGGGTCGGAAATTCAAGATTTCGTTTTCGGCTTCAGATGATGATACGGCCTTAAGTTATATTCATGATTTAGGATTTATCCCAAAAATTGAAAATGGTAAGCGCGGCTTTAAGGTTTTGCTTGGTGGCGGATTGGGTTCACAACCTAGACATGCCGATGTTTTATATGAATTTTTACCTACAGAAAAGATTATTCCAGTAACCGAAAGCGTACTTCGTATTTTCGATCGACATGGTGAACGCACCAAAAGATTAAAGGCGAGAATGAAGTTTTTAATCAAGGATATTGGTTTAGATAATTTCATTGAGTTAATCAATGAAGAAAGCAAAGCATTGTCTAACCAAGTAGTAGCTATCGACACTGCTCCATTTGATGTGCCCATTCAGCTTTCAGAAAAAGCAATTCCAGAAGTGATTGTCGATTCAAACGAATTTGAAGCTTGGAAAGCATCTAACCTTATTGCACAAAAGCAAGAAGGCTTATTTGCCATTGGTGTTAAAGTGAAATTAGGTGATTTTTCAACCGAAAAAGCAAGGCAATTGGCGCATTTGATAAAAACCTATGCGGCTAATGAATTGCGATTTACCTTACGTCAAAACATTTTGATTCGTCATGTAAAAGAAGCATTATTGCCATTCTTTTATCAAGAACTGAAAGCTTTAGGGTTTACCCAATTGGGGTATAATTCAACTTTGGATATTACAGCTTGCCCGGGAACGGACACCTGTAATCTAGGGATTGCAAGTAGTACAGGTTTAGCAACAGAGTTAGAACGTGTTTTGTTGGAGGAATACCCTCAATATCAAAACAATACTGACATTACCATAAAAATAAGCGGTTGTATGAATGCCTGTGGCCAACACAATATGGCGCATATTGGTTTTCAAGGGATGTCAATTCGGACTAAAGATAAAAGGGTGGCACCCGCTGTGCAGGTACTACTTGGTGGTGGTGTTTTAGGAAATGGTCAAGGACGCTTTGCAGATAAAGTCATTAAGCTCCCAGCCAAACGTGGACCTCAAGCTTTAAGAACGTTATTGGATGATTTTAAAGTAAATGCAAATCCGAATGAATCATTTTTAAACTATTATGACCGAAAAGAGCAACGCTATTTTTACGATATTTTGGTCAACCTTTCAGATGTTGATAATTTACAAGACAGTGATTTTATAGATTGGGGAAATTCATCCGATTATATTCAAGCTGTTGGTGTTGGTGAGTGTGCGGGCGTGGTTATAGATTTGGTTCAGACCTTATTGTTAGAGGCTAAAGAAAAACTGGATTTAGCAAGCGATGCTTTTGAAGACAAAAAATGGTCTGATGCTATTTACCACACATACACTGCCTTTGTTAACGGAGCCAAAGCATTGTTGCTTTCTGAAAATGTGAGTACAAATACACAGGCCAATATTATAAGCCAGTTTGATGACACTTTTGTCAATTCTGGTAAGATCAGTCTAAATACAACCTTTAATGATTTGGTGTACCAAATCAAACATAATGAACCTACCGAAGCATTTGCAAGGTCATATGCAGATTTATCGGTTAACTTTTTTGATACCATTGAAACTTTTAGAACTCAAGAATTAGTCAATGTCTAAAAAATATATCATACCGAAGTTAACCGTGGTAGGGGCAGGTCCTGGAGATCCAGACTTGATCACCATTAAGGCAATAAAAGCTATTGAAACGGCCAATGTGATTTTATATGATGCACTCATCAATGAAGTTTTATTGGATTATGCATCTCCAAATGCTGAAATCATATTTGTAGGGAAGCGCAAAGGATGTTATGCCTATCAACAAGTGCAGATTAATGAGCTAATTGTGTCGAGGGCAAAAAGTCATGGACATGTGGTGCGGCTAAAAGGAGGTGACCCCTTTGTTTTTGGTCGTGGGGCAGAAGAAATTGATTATGTAAAGCAATTTGGTATTGAAGCCTATATGGTTCCAGGAATTTCGTCAGCCTTGGCAGTTCCGGCCTATCAAGGGATACCGTTAACCAAACGTGGAAGTTCAGAAAGTTTTTGGGTTATTACAGGTACTACAAAGAATCATCAAATTTCAAACGATATTCAATTCGCGGCCAAATCAACGGCCACTGTTGTCATATTGATGGGAATGGGTAAGTTGGATCAGATTATGGAAATTTTTGCTTCAGAAGGGCAGCAACAAACTTCAGTAGCGATTATTCAAAACGGAACAACAAAAGAAGAAAAAATGGGTCTGGGAACCGTTGAAACTATTTGTGATGTAGTAAAGGAGCAAGGGCTTTCAAATCCAGCTATAATTGTGATTGGTGAGGTGGTTAAAGAACGCGCACAATTAAATTCAATCTATAGTGAAGTGACTAGTTATTCTGGTTATGTGCCAGAATCACATTAAACGAAAGAAATGCAAGAACGAAATCATCTATATCCTATTTTTTTAAAGGCACAGCGCCTTCATATTCTTATTGTTGGAGGAGGAAATGTTGCTGAAGAAAAATTGCACTTCCTACTTAAGTCAAGCCCTGATGCAAAAGTGACACTTCTAGCGCCAATGTTTAGAGAAAACACATTGAATTTGGGAAAGCAATTTGATGTAAATGTGATTGAAGATCATTATAATACCTCCTATTTACAAGGAAAACATCTTGTAATTGCCACAACTGATCAGCAAGATATTAATATTGAAGTGTATAAGGACTGTAGAGCTCAAAACATTTTGGTTAATGTGGCTGATAATCCTCCGTATTGTGATTTTTATATGGGTGGGATTGTCACCAAAGGCAATGTTAAAATAGCGATTTCAACCAATGGTAAATCGCCTACAACAGCTAAACGCTTACGTCAATTTTTTGAAGACGTGATACCAGAAAATATAGATGATTTGGTGAAAAATTTAAATGAATATAGAAAAACGATAAAAGGTGATTTTGAAGAGAAGGTGCAAACCCTCAATGAATTCACTAAAGGATTAATTAATAAAAAAGAAGCCCATCATGATTAAAACAGATATACTCATCATAGGAGCAGGACCAACAGGATTATTTACAGTTTTTGAAGCAGGACTATTAAAATTGAAGTGCCATTTAATTGATGCATTGCCACAACCTGGCGGTCAATGTTCCGAAATATATCCTAAAAAACCGATCTATGATATTCCTGGATTCCCAGAAATATTGGCGGGCGATCTAACCAAAAATCTATTGGAACAAGGCAAACAGTTTAAACCCGGATTCACATTGGGTGAACGAGCCGAGACTATAGATAAGCAAGATGACGGAAGCTTTATTGTAACCACTAATAAAGGGACTAAACACCAGGCGCCAATTGTAGCTATTGCTGGCGGTTTGGGTTCGTTTGAGCCAAGAAAGCCGTTAATTGATAATATTACTAACTACGAAGACCGTGGCGTTGAATATTTCATAAAGGATCCTGAAGTGTATCGCGATAAAAAAGTGGTGATTTCTGGCGGTGGTGATTCTGCGTTGGATTGGAGTATCTTTTTGGCAGATATAGCGTCTGAAGTCACTTTGGTTCACCGCCGAAATGAATTCCGTGGCGCTTTAGATTCTGTTGAAAAAGTTCAAGAATTAAAATTACTGGGAAAAATAAATCTTGTCACACCAGCCGAAGTCACTGCTTTGCATGGTAATAAAAAATTAGAGGGTGTGACCATAACTTCTGAAGGTGAAAAACTTCTGTTGGAAGCAGATCATTTCATTCCTTTATTCGGTTTGTCTCCAAAACTGGGGCCTATTGGAGATTGGGGACTTGAGATTGAAAAAAATGCCATTAAAGTAGATACATTAGATTATCAAACCAATATTCCTGGGGTCTTTGCCATTGGCGATGTTAACACCTATGAGGGTAAGTTGAAATTGATTCTTTGTGGTTTTCACGAAGCAACTTTGATGTGCCAATCGGCCTATAAAATCATAAATCCGGGCAAAAAGTATGTTTTGAAATATACTACGGTAAGTGGTGTTGATGGGTTCGATGGAACACGAAAAGAGGCACCTAAAGCAGTAGTTCAAGCCATAAATTAACGTTTAATTTTGACTAAAATAAAGATTAAAAAGTAATTTTGGGTTATTGAATTAAATACCTATGGCCTACAAACTTCGACTAAAGGATGATATTGCAGATTTCACCAAACGCTTATTTTATGCCCTGTTTGATGAAGCTGATAAAGAAGCAGCTGAACTAGTTGTACTCGAAAAACTGTTTTTGAAAGTGCTTTCTGAACTTTCAATAAAAAATGGGGAAATGCTCTGGGAGTCATTTTCAGAAATGTTGCCTTCCATTAAACAAAGAATAGAATTGGATGCTTTGGCTACCGAGAAGCACGATCCAGCCTGTAAAAGTCTTGAAGAAATTTATTTAGCCTATCCAGGATTTCATGCTATTGCAATTCACCGATTAAGCCACGAACTGTTTAAACTCGGCTTGCCTGTGATTTCGCGTATGATGAGCGAGTGTGTTCACGGTAAAACGGGCATCGATATCCATCCAGGAGCAACAATTGGCGATTCATTTTTTATTGATCATGGTACTGGAATCGTTATCGGGGAGACCTCTATTATAAAAAAAAATGTAAAAATTTATCAAGGGGTAACTTTAGGTGGTCTTTCTATTAAAAAAGCCTTGTCTCATACCAAACGTCATCCCACGATTGAAGATAATGTGACCATCTATGCCAATGCCACTATCCTTGGTGGTGATATCACTATTGGAGCAAACAGCATTATTGGCGCAAATGTTTGGATTACCGAAACTGTACCTGCAAATTCATTAGTGACCTACCAATCCGAAATTAAAATCAGCACCCGAAACAAATGATCAGGAGCCAATCCATAACCGACCTCATTGGAAACACACCACTTATTGAGGTAAAACACATCATCTCAAAAAAGGAGGTTCGGTTATTCTTAAAATTGGAAGGGAAAAATCCTGGTGGAAGTGTTAAGGATCGTGCTGCATTTAATATGATTTCCGAGGCACTTAAGCGTGGCGACGTCAAAAAAGGAGATACTTTGGTTGAAGCCACAAGCGGGAATACAGGAATTGCCTTGGCTTTTATTGCTCAATTATTAGGATTGAAGATGATTTTAATCATGCCTTAAAACTCTACTGAAGAGCGTATTAAAACCATGCGGGCTTATGGAGCTGAATTAATTCTAACATCAGAAGATGATGGTATCGAAGGTGCTCGCGATTTAGCCGTTCAATTAGAAAAGGAAAAGGGTTATTTTATGCTGAACCAATTTGGGAATGATGACAATTGGAAAGCGCATTACAAAGGAACAGGCCCAGAAATTTGGAGGGATACCAATGGAGAAATCACACATTTTGTCTCGGCTATGGGAACGACAGGAACCATCATGGGTGTTTCTACGTTTCTAAAAGAACAAAACAAGAATGTCACTATTGTTGGTGCCCAACCTAAAGATGATGCAAGAATCCCAGGAATTCGTAAATGGCCAGAAGAATACTTGCCTAGAATTTTTGACAGCAAAAAAGTAGATCAAATTATAGAGGTTAGTGAAGATGATGCGAGATTAACAGCGAATCGATTGGCAAAGGAAGAAGGCCTATTTGCTGGTATGAGTAGTGGTGGCGCAGTGTCAGTAGCATTAAAAGTAGCAGAGCAAATTAACAAAGGAATCATAGTAGCTGTGATATGTGATATTGGTGATCGGTATTTGTCTTCAGATTTGTTTGTGTAAAAATTGGTTATAAATTATTTATGCCTTAATTTCGCACCCTAGTTCATAAAAATATTGATGTTATCACGAAAGGCAGAGGGAATAGACCCGGTGAAGCCTTGGCAACCCTTTATACAAAGAAGGTGCTAAATTCTACTTTTTGCTGAAACTAGTTCGGTAGTAAGACAGATAACCTAAAGTAATTTCCTTTACTTTCCTGATGACATTTTTAATATAAATTAAATAAATGTCAACAATTACAGACGCTTTACAAAACCGAATTTTAGTTCTCGATGGTGCCATGGGAACCATGCTACAACGCTATAATTTTTCTGAAGAAGATTTTCGCGGTGAACGATTTAAAACTTATCCAACATCGCTTAAAGGCAATAATGATTTGCTTTCACTTACGCAGCCAAAAGCAATTGCCGAGGTACATCGCAAGTATTTTGAAGCCGGAGCAGATATTGTTGAAACTAATACTTTCTCCGGAACAACTATAGGTATGGCCGATTATAACATGGAAGAGTTAGTATATGAACTCAATTATGAATCGGCCAAAATAGCGAAACAGGTTGCCAATGAGTTTACAAGAGCAAATCCTGAACAACCACGATTTGTAGCGGGTAGTATTGGGCCAACCAATCGAACAGCTAGTTTATCGCCCGATGTAAATAGACCCGAATACCGCGCGGTGACTTTTGAAGATTTGAGAGTTGCCTACAAACAACAAGTGGAGGCACTTCTAGATGGTGGTGTTGATGTCCTTCTAGTAGAAACCATTTTTGATACTCTAAATGCTAAAGCGGCCTTATTTGCAATTGATCAAGTAAAGGAAGAGCGTAACCTTGATGTACCCATTATGGTATCAGGAACAATCACGGACGCATCTGGTAGAACACTTTCGGGTCAAACAGTTGAGGCTTTTTTGACTTCAATCTCCCATATACCTTTGTTAAGTGTTGGGTTTAATTGCGCACTCGGTGCAGATCAATTACAACCGTATTTGCAACGATTATCTCATGAAACAGAATTTTATACGTCAGCACATCCTAATGCTGGTTTGCCAAATGCTTTTGGGGAATATGATCAAACTCCTGAACAAATGCAAACACTTATTGAAAATTATTTAAAAGATGGTTTGGTGAATATTATTGGAGGCTGTTGCGGAACAACTCCAGAACACATAAAAAAAATAGCTGAAGCAGCAAAAAAATATAAACCACGCAAAATTGCAGTTGCTGTCTAGATGGAATTTATATGAAAAGGAATTAAAAATGTTAAACACAAAAAATAAATACTTAACACTTTCAGGATTGGAACCATTAATCGTTACACCCGAAAGTAATTTTATAAATGTTGGAGAACGTACCAATGTCACTGGGTCGCGAAAATTTTTGCGATTAATAAAGGAGGAAAACTATCATGAGGCTTTAGAGGTTGCACGTGATCAGGTTGAAGGTGGCGCACAGATTATTGATGTGAATATGGATGAAGGCATGTTGGATGGAAAACAAGCCATGGTTACATTCCTTAATCTTATTGCTTCAGAACCTGATATTGCCCGATTACCTATTATGATAGATAGTTCAAAATGGGAAATCATTGAAGCTGGATTACAAGTAGTCCAAGGAAAGTCTGTTGTGAACTCTATAAGTTTAAAAGAAGGTGAAGCAGAGTTTATCAGGCAGGCAAAATTGGTTAAGCGTTATGGCGCTGCTGTAATTGTGATGGCTTTTGATGAAGTAGGACAAGCAGATTCCTTGGATAGACGCATAGAAATCTGCCAACGCTCCTATGATATTTTGGTCAATAAAGTCAATTTTCAGCCACAGGATATCATTTTCGATCCTAATATTTTTCCAGTTGCTACTGGTATGGATGAGCATCGTTTAAATGCACTCGACTTTTTCAAAGCCACCAAATGGATACGTGAAAATTTACCTTATGCTAATGTTTCAGGAGGTGTGAGTAATGTGTCATTTTCGTTTAGGGGAAATAACGTAGTTCGCGAAGCTATTAATTCGGCTTTTTTGTACCATGCTATTCAGCATGGTATGAATATGGGAATTGTAAATCCAACCATGCTGGAGGTCTATGATGAAATTCCAAAGGATTTATTAGAACATGTCGAAGATGTATTATTTGACAGGAGAGATGATGCCACAGAACGTTTGTTAGACTTTGCCGAAACAGTAAAAGGTGACAAAAAATTAGATGTAGCAAAAGTTTTAGAATGGCGAAATGATGCGCTTCAGGATCGCATTACACATAGTTTAGTCAAAGGTATCGATGCATTTATTATTGAAGATGTCGAGGAAGCTCGGCAATCGGTTTTAAAACCTATTGAAGTGATTGAAGGCCATTTAATGATTGGGATGAATGTTGTTGGCGATCTTTTTGGTAGCGGAAAAATGTTTTTACCACAAGTTGTAAAATCAGCTCGGGTTATGAAAAAAGCGGTGGCTTATTTGCAGCCCTTTATTGAAGCTGAAAAAGACGGTAAGCAAGAATTTGCTGGACGAGTATTGATGGCAACCGTAAAAGGCGACGTGCACGATATTGGTAAGAACATTGTGAGTGTCGTTTTAGGCTGCAATAACTATCAAATCATTGATTTAGGGGTGATGGTTCCGCCAGAAAAAATCATAGAAACTGCCAAAAGAGAAAATGTCGATATCATTGGGTTAAGTGGGCTCATAACTCCATCACTAGATGAGATGGTGTATGTTTCTAAAGAAATGGAAAAGCAAGGCTTTAATGTCCCTTTGCTTATTGGTGGTGCTACGACTTCAAGAGCTCATGCGGCTGTAAAAATTGCACCTAATTATTCAAACACCGTGATACATGTGAATGACGCTTCAAGGGCAGTTACGGTTGTAGGTGATTTGCTTAAAAAAGATAGTAGGGTTTATAAGGAACAGATTAGAGAGGAATACGAAAAATTTAGAGAGCAGTTTTTAAAACGTGGTAAAAAGAAGGACTATTGTACCATCGAAGATGCTCGTAAACGTAAATTTAAAATTGGTTGGAATACGGCGGAAATCACCAAACCCAATCAATTAGGGATTCATGTTTTTGAGGAGTTTGACATCGCATCACTAGAAGATTATATAGATTGGAGTCCGTTTTTTAGAAGCTGGGATCTTCATGGTAAATATCCAGACATTTTAACTGATGAGGTTGTTGGAACACAAGCAACCGACTTATTCAAAGATGCCAAAGCATTATTAAAGCGTGTATTCAATGAGAAACTATTAAAAGCAAAAGCTGTTTTTGGATTATTTCCAGCCAATACGGTAAATGATGATGATATTCAAATTTATGATGAAAACGGAAAACTTAAAGCCACTTTTTTAACGCTTCGTCAACAATTAGACAAACGTGAAGGGGTGTCAAACTTTGCATTGGCTGATTTTGTAGCTCCAAAAGATTCAGGAGCGCAAGATTTTATGGGATGTTTTTGTGTTTCAGCAGGCTTTGGAACGGCAGAGTTGGCTAAACAGTTTGAATCCAATCATGACGATTATAACTCTATTATGATAAAAGCTTTGGCCGATAGATTGGCAGAAGCCTTTGCCGAGTATTTACATAAGGAAGTACGTACAACTTATTGGGGTTATGCCGAAAATGAAAATTTATCTAATGATGAATTAATAAAAGAAAGCTATAAAGGCATTCGTCCAGCTCCAGGGTATCCTGCTTGCCCAGATCATTTAGAGAAAAAAACCATTTGGAAAGTATTGCAAGTCAAGGAAACGATAGGTGTTGAGTTGACCGATAGTTTGGCCATGTGGCCAGCCGCAAGTGTCAGCGGATATTATTTCGGAAATAAAGACGCCAAGTATTTTGGACTGGGAAAAATAACTGAAGATCAATTAAAAGATTATGCTAAACGGCGAGGCATAAGTAATGAAGAAGCCGAAAAATGGTTAAGCCCAAATTTAGCAGATTAAAACTATGAAAGTAACTGAACATATTAAGCAAGCCAACGGAAAAACCTTATTTTCATTTGAGATTATACCTCCTAAAAAGGGGAATAGTATTCAAGAACTTTATAATAATATTGACCCCTTAATGGAATTTAAACCGCCTTTTATTGATGTCACTACATCTAGAGAGGAGTATGTTTACATTGATAGAGACGGACTGTTGGATCGAAAAATTACAAGAATGCGCCCGGGTACTGTAGGTATTTGTGCTGCTATAAAACATAAATATAATGTGGATACTGTGCCACATGTATTGTGTGGTGGTTTTACAAAAGAAGAAACCGAATACTTGCTTGTAGATTGCCATTATTTAGGCATTGAAAATGTTATGGCCTTGCGTGGAGATGCCATGAGCCATCAAAAATATTTTGAGCCGGCAACGGGAGGACATACCTATGCCTGTGAACTGGTAAAACAAATACAAAATTTGAATCATGGTAAATACCTTCATGATGTAATTGAAGCTGATGACAAAGCCGATTTTTGTATAGGAGTAGCTGGCTATCCTGAAAAACATATCGAAGCACCTTCACTTAAATCCGATTTAAAACGGTTAAAAGAAAAAGTAGATGCAGGAGCCGATTATGTTGTAACTCAAATGTTTTTTGACAATAAACGCTATTTTAAATTTGTAGAAGCAGCCCAACAAGCAGGAATCACAGTGCCTATTATTCCAGGGATAAAACCCATTGCTGTAAAACGTCACTTGCAGTTGTTACCACAGGTTTTCAAAATTGATTTACCAGAAGAACTGATTTACGAAGTTGAAAAGTGTAAGGATAATAAAGCGGTCAGACAGGTTGGGATTGAATGGGCTATTCAGCAATCAAAAGAGCTCCTTGAATTCGGCGCGCCAGTTTTGCACTATTACTCTATGGGAAAAAGCGATAATATAAAAGCCATCGCATCACAACTGTTTTAATTATTCTGCTAACTTTGGGCTGTCAAATTATTTAAATGAAGCAGTTTTTAACCTACGTTTTGTGCTTATCAATTTCTATCATGTATTCACAAGACCATGAAAATGGAGCTTCATTAGACGCTAACTTCTTTTATGGGACCATATTAGAGCATAACCCTGATATTGCACATTTAATTACAGACCATCCTACCGGGTTTATTTTAAGCTTCAGCAAAAAAACGTATGGTTTTAAAGATTGGGAAAGTCGTTATAATTACCCCGATTGGGGATTTTCATTTATTCATCAAAATTTAAAGAATTATTATTTGGGAGAAAATTACAGTCTGTACGCCCATTTTAATTTTTACTTTTTAAATCGGAATCTTATGTTCAGGGTTGGTCAAGGTATAGCCTACGCCACTAAACCTTATGACAAGGAAAACAATTATATCAATAATGCTTATGGATCTGATTTATTAAGTACAACATATGTGATGCTTAATTATAAAAAGGAAAATTTATTTGAAGGTTTTGGAGTTCAGGCCGGAATTTCTATCATTCATTATTCGAATGCTAATATAAAGGCGCCCAACAATTCAACCAATACATTTACCTTTAATGTAGGTGCAAATTATGTGTTGGATTACGATAATCAACCAGAATTTATAGCATCAACTGAAGATAAAAAGTTCACTGAAAAACTTAAGTATAACCTCGTCTTTCGATCTGGTTTAAATGAAAGTGATGTCAACGACACGGGGCGATATCCGTTTTATATTTTTTCAGGGTATGCAGATAAACGTATAAATAGAAAAAGTGCCATTCAATTTGGGACTGATGTGTTTTTTTCAACCTTTTTAAAAGAATTGATTTATTACTATTCGGTAGCCTTTCCGGAGTTTGATGTGTCTGGTGATGAAGACTGGAAGCGTGTTGGGATCTTTGTTGGGCATGAGTTGTTTATTAATAAAATGTCTTTAGTGACCCAATTGGGATATTATGTGTATTATCCCTATGATTTTGAAGGGCAAATCTATAATCGTGTTGGTCTAAAGCGCTATTTTGGGGACAAGTATTTTGGAGCCATAACATTAAAATCGCATGGTGCAAAGGCTGAAGCTGTAGAATTTGGAATCGGTGTACGCTTATGAAAAAACTGATTTACATACTATCTTTTAGTTTGCTTCTGGCCTGCAATGGCGAGAATGTTCCTGACTGTTTTCAAAATGCTGGTAAGATTATTCAACAGGAAGTTACTGTTGACACCTTTGATAAGATTACAGTTTTTGAACGTATTGAACTCATAGTCACCGATGCACCAACACAGCAAGTAACCATTGAAACAGGAACCTATTTATTGAATGATATCGATGTCAAGGTTGAAGATGGCCGCTTGGTGCTAATCAACAACAATGCCTGTAATCTTACAAGAGATTATGGGATTACTAAAGTTTATGTGAGTGCGCCAAACCTAACAGAGATTAGAAACAGCTCGGGTTTAACTATGCGCAGTAATGGTGTATTAAATTATCCATCGTTACTTTTGATTTCTGAAGATTTTAGCTCACCAGGTGTTACACATACCGATGGTGATTTTAACGTACAAGTCAATAGTAATAGATTAAGAATTGTAGTTAACAATTTATCCAATATTTTTATTAGCGGTGCGGTAACCGATTTAATGGTTGGGTTTTATTCTGGCAACGTGCGATTTGAAGGCGCGAACCTCATAGCTCAAAATATTGACATTTTTCAGCGTAGTAGTAACGACATGATTGTTAATCCCCAACAATCATTAACAGGGCAAATTAGAGGTACGGGCGATGTACTTTCACTCAATCGACCACCCGTTGTGGATGTTGAGGAGTTTTACACAGGGAAACTTATATTTCGGGATTAGTCGGTTGTTAATTCCCTGAATAAGCTCTCCAAACTTGCATTTTTTTGATTTAGCTGAAGTATCTTCAATTTATTATCGTGTGCAAAGTCAAACACGTAAGAGCGCATATCTTCAGAGGTTGAAAAGGTAATTTCATAAACAAAATCATGCGTATTCACTACCGAGGATACTTTTGGAAGCGCCTTTAAAAAGGCATCTTCAACTCGGTAATCAAATTCAACAACTACGATTTGTTGTTTTTCATTTCTCAAATCCTTCAAAGTTTTATCTGCAACAATTTCTCCCTTATTGATAATAATTACACGATCGCACATGGCTTCAACTTCTTGCATAATATGGGTAGATAGAAATACAGTTTTTTCTTTACCAAGACTTTTTATCAATTGTCGTATACCTACCAATTGGTTAGGATCCAAGCCTGTTGTAGGTTCGTCCAAAATCAATACTTCTGGATGATGCAATAAGGCATTTGCCAAGCCAACACGCTGTCTATAGCCTTTTGATAGTTGCCCAATCTTTTTATGCGCTTCAGGTAATAAACCTGTTAGTTCAATCACTTCATTGATTCTGGATTTTGGCACTTTATAAACACCCGCGTTGAAATCTAAATATTCCTTGACATACATATCCAAATACAGAGGATTATGTTCTGGTAAATACCCAACGAGTTGTTGTACTTTTTTAGATTCTGTACTTACATCATGTCCACTTACTTTGGCCTTGCCTTCTGAAGCTTGAATAAAACTGGTTAAAATTTTCATCATGGTAGATTTACCAGCGCCATTTGGCCCTAAAAATCCAACAATTTCTCCTTTATTAATTTTAAATGAAACCTTATTGAGTGCCTTTTGTTGCCCGTAGGTTTTTGATAGATTTTCAACTTCAATAGACATAAAGAAAAATATTTGTCCAAAAATAGCAATTATATAATTTACAATAGCTGTTACTGCTTAATCTTTAAAAGTTTAAAAAGAAATGTAAAAAACTAATTTAACAATTTTGATTTGTGAAAATATTAATTACTTTAGCAACTCATTACAACAATGAAAACAACAAATTTTACATATTACAACTGGT
The DNA here is from genome assembly GCA_003550275.1 of Flavobacteriaceae bacterium MAR_2010_72. Classification (GTDB taxonomy): domain Bacteria; phylum Bacteroidota; class Bacteroidia; order Flavobacteriales; family Flavobacteriaceae; genus Geojedonia. The sequence continues at coordinate 2,810,254 of QXCW01000002.1, read as the reverse complement.
TTTATTTCTTTTTTAGTGGAAGAAACGAGACCCTGTATGTGTAATTTATACTAAATAAATTTAACTGGAGTCTCGATGAAAATCGAGATTTTTTTTTATGATAAAGTCAGTAGCCATACAAGGAATTAAAGGGTCATTTCACCATATTGTGTCCCAACAATATTTTGATACTACAATTGTGGTTGATGAATGTTTAACCTTTGATAAGGTCGTGGACAGCTTGCTCAACAAATCATGTGATGCGGCAATTATGGCCATTGAAAACTCAATTGTTGGATCTATCATCCCCAATTATGCGTTAATTGATAACCATCAACTTCATATTATAGGTGAACATTATTTAGATATACAACACAATCTGTTAGCGTTGCCAAATCAATCTATAATGGATATAAAAGAAGTGTATTCGCACCCAATGGCCTTGTTACAGTGTAAAGAGTTTTTTAAAAAACAGCCACACATAAAGCTTATTGAAGATAAGGATACAGCAGAAGTTGCCCAACGCATACAGCTTAAACAACTAAAAGGTGTTGCCGCGATAGCAAGCGGTTTGGCGGCACAACTCTTTGAATTGGATATTTTGGCTGAAAGTATTCAAACTATAAAACATAACGAAACCCGATTTGTGATCGTAAAAACAGCAAATTCTGAATTACCTCATGATGAAATCGATAAAGCTTCAATTAAATTTGAATTGGAGCATAAACGAGGTAGTTTAGCATCAATTTTAAACGTTATGAGTGACTGTAAATTGAGTTTGACTAAAATTCAATCCTTACCAAAAATTGAAACTCCTTGGAAGTATTCTTTTTTTGTTGATGTCACTTTTGATAATTACAAGCACTTTAATAAAGCTAAAAGCATTATGGAAATTATGGCTGAAGATTTTAAAATTTTAGGAGAATATAAAAATGCACGACTATGATCATAGGTGCCAATAGATTAAATACCGTTGAAGAGTACTACTTTTCAAGAAAATTAAGGGAAGTTGCCTTACTTAAGGCAGCTGGTAAACCTATTATTAATTTAGGAATTGGTAGTCCCGACCTAGCGCCATCGCAACGCGTGTTAACTGCTTTGGTAGATGCCTTGACAGATCACAAAGCGCATCAATATCAAAGCTATCAAGGCTTGCCAGAATTAAGAGAGGCAATGGCCAGTTTTTATAAATCCCGTTTTGATGTGCCCTTAAGCCCTAAAACCGAAGTATTGCCACTTATGGGCAGTAAAGAAGGCATTATGCACATTTCTATGGCATTTTTAAATGAAGGCGATGAGGTATTGATTCCAAACCCTGGTTATCCCACCTATAGTTCTGTTACTAAATTATTGGGATGTAAACCGGTATATTATGATTTAAAAGAAGAGACGCATTGGCATCCTGATTTGGTTGCTTTAGAGGGCACTGACTTAAGTAAGGTTAAGATAATGTGGGTTAATTATCCGCATATGCCAACTGGGGCTACAGCTACCAATAAACTTTTTGAAGATATAATTGCCTTTGCCAAACGTAATAATATTTTGGTGATCAATGACAATCCATACAGTTTTGTATTGAATGATTTTCCAAGGAGCATTTTAAAATATAGGGATGCCAAAGAGGTATGTTTAGAGCTTAATTCGTTGAGTAAAACCTTTAATATGGCAGGTTGGCGCGTTGGTATGGTTATGGGAAAATCTGAATATATTGATGCCATTATCAAAGTCAAAAGCAATATGGATTCAGGGATGTTTTATGGAATTCAAAAAGGAGCTGTTGAGGCTTTAAATTGTTCAGAAATGTGGTATGTGAGTTTGAACAGTGTTTATGAGCAACGTCGAGCTCTAATTTGGCAATTGGCCGATGCTCTTAAATGCACCTACGACAAACATGCGACAGGACTTTTTGTTTGGGCAAAACTTCCTAAGGATGTCGAATCTGAAGCGTTTATAGAAAAAGTCCTAAAAGCCAATTCAATATTTATTGCTCCAGGAACCATCTTCGGAAGTAATGGTGAAGGTTATATACGGTTTTCGTTATGTGCCTCAAGTGAAGAAATAGAAGAAGCAATATCCAGAGTCAAATGAAAAATGTATACGTTATAGGGGTTGGGTTAATTGGTGGAAGCATGGCTTTAGATATAAAGTCTATTCATCCAAAACTATCAATCTTTGGGATTGACACCAATTCAAAGCATTTGGATGAAGCTATAGAACTCGGAGTCATTGATTCTAAAGCAACCTATGAGAGTTTAAAAAATGCCGATTTTGTGATTTTATCTATTCCGGTAGATGCCGCTGTAATTGAGCTGCCAAAAATATTGGATTTGATTTCAGATACCTGTTTAGTTATTGATGTAGGTTCAACAAAAATGGATATTTGTAAAGCTGTAGAACAGCACCCTAGGCGCCGAAACTTCTTAGCAGCGCATCCTATTTCAGGAACCGAGTTTTCGGGGCCTAAAGCAGCCATTCACAACTTATATCAAAACAAGACCAACATTATTTGTGAAGTTGAAAAAACCGCTTTTAAATTGCAAGAAAAGGCACTTAAACTGTTTGGAGACATGGGCATGCGTATTAGGTATATGAATCCAGTAGCCCATGATAAACATATTGCCTATGTGTCCCACTTATCGCACATCAGTTCGTTTATGTTAGGTAAAACCGTGATCGAAAAAGAAAAAAACGAACGCGACATTTTTGATATGGCCGGCAGTGGATTTGAAAGTACGGTGAGGTTGGCTAAAAGTTCTCCTGAAATGTGGACACCAATTTTTAAGCAAAACAAAAACAATGTACTTGAAGTTTTGGAAGATTATATCGCTAACCTAACCAAATTCAAAGCGTATATGCATGCTGATGATTTTGAGGCAATTTACAATGAAATGAAAAACACAAATCATATAAAAGAAATTTTAAACGGAATAAATTAGTAATAAAACCAAAAGGTTTAAAAAGAAGATTATGGAAAATAGAAAAGAGTTGAGAACATGGTTAGATGATTTAAAATTGAATCACCCGTTGGTTATCGCTGGCCCTTGCAGTGCTGAAACCGAAGCCCAAGTGTTGGATATTGCACATCAATTAAAGGATACAGATGTTAATTATTATAGAGCAGGTATTTGGAAACCCAGAACACGACCAGGAATGTTTGAAGGTGTTGGAGCTTTAGGGCTAAAATGGTTACAAAAAGTTAAAGAGGAAACAGGCTTAAAAACTGCCACTGAAGTTGCCAACAAAGCGCATGTAGAATTAGCATTAGAACATGATATCGATCTACTTTGGATAGGCGCCAGATCAACAGTAAGTCCATTTATTGTACAAGAAATAGCTGATGCCTTAAAAGGAACTGATAAAATAGTATTAGTAAAGAATCCCGTTAATCCTGATTTACCATTATGGTTAGGGGCCATTGAGCGATTAGCTTCAGCTGATATTAAAAAATTGGGAGTGATTCACAGAGGCTTTTCAACCTATGAAAAAACGAAATACCGCAACAATCCAGAATGGCAGTTGCCAATTGAATTACAGACCAAGTTTCCAGACCTGCCATTAATTAATGATCCTTCGCACATTACAGGAAAGCGCGAAATGATTTTTGATGTGTCGCAAACGGCTTTAGATCTAAATTTTGACGGCTTGATGATCGAAACACATAATAATCCTGATAAGGCATGGAGTGATGCCGCGCAACAGGTAACTCCAAAAGCTTTGGTGCAGATTATGAAAGATCTTAAAATTAGAAAAGAAACAGATCCCGAAGCAGAGTATAATACGAGTTTAAATAATTTAAGAGCTCAAATTGATGTGATCGATAATCAGATTATTGAAGTTTTAGGAAAGCGTATGAAAGTGGCAGATAGCATTGGCTTGCTTAAAAAACAAAAAAATGTGGCTGTATTACAAAGCAAACGTTGGAATGAGATTTTAGGAAAAATGGTGCTTGAAGGTGAAGAAAAAGGTTTAAGTGAAGAGTTTATCCTCAAAATGTTTAAGGCCATTCATCAGGAATCCATCAACCACCAAGAAAAAATTATCAATCAATAAAAAAAGGCTCGCATTTGCGAGCCTTTTTTATATAAATAAGTTTACTAATCGTCATCTTTACTATTTTTTGTATAGGCTAATCGTCTCGATGCTTTTCGCATCAAAACGTTAATCAAACCTTCAGAGTCACTTCCCAAGCTGCCGTTGACCTTCTTGTTGTAATTCCATAACAAAACTCCATCTACTGCATTGTGAACGCTCATATTAATTGTAGCGCTATTGGTGTTTCCCCAAAACCCAATAACTAGACCTAGAGCTACTGATGCCCCTTCAGACATTGGTTTGTCGGTTTCAAAATCACCAGAAATCACAGCGTCAACTTCAAGGTAATTAGCAAGCTCCTTGGGTGTAAAGTCCATGATATTGTCATAATCAATATTCTGTTTTTTTAACATTGCTGTAGTAACTCTAGGGTCTTGAATTTCTAAATTTTGAAGATCACCTCTCTTTTTTCTTTTCAAAAACCAAGAATACATGGCGTTTTGAATACTTTCACCTTCAGAACGTTCAATACGCTGTAACTGTTCAGTTGTCATGTCTTTCATCTGTTTCGGACGAAGTTTAACTTGAGTTTTAAATGGAACAATAGCTATAATTTTGTGGGATTCAGCTATTTTATCAAATTCAGGATTTTCATATAAATTGGTTTGCGATTGAACGGCACCAACTAGTGATAAAAACAAAGCGGATAACAGGAGTTTTTTCATGCAGTGACTAACATTTAAAATTAAGAATCGAATATACACTTTTTCTTAATACGAAAAGTTGTTAATTTGCAGTCTAATTAATCAGTTATTGATGACAGGACGCGTTTATAAATCTACAGGAAGTTGGTATACCGTAAAAACAGATTTAGGGGCCTTTTATCAATGCAGAATTAAAGGAAAATTTAGAATAAAAGGGATTAAAAGTACGAACCCTATATCCGTTGGTGATGTTGTAGATTTTGAACTCGAAACTAATAATGATGAAACTACAGGTCTTATCCATAAAATTCACGATCGCAAAAATTATATTGTAAGAAAATCGGTTAATTTATCTAAACAAACTCATGTAATTGCAAGCAATATTGATCAAGTATTCTTGCTAGTGACTATAAATAACCCGCCTACTTTTACCAGTTTTATCGATCGGTTTTTGGTCACGTCAGAGGCCTATTCGGTAAAAACGATATTGCTTTTTAATAAGTTGGATACGTATGATGAATCTGCCTTGGATGAGGTCAAATACTTGGCACATGTGTATCGAAAAATCGGGTACGAATGCATAGGAATTTCAGCAACTACCGGAAAAAATATAGACAAGGTTAAAACCTTGATGAAAGATAAGGTAAGCATGTTTGCTGGCCATTCTGGTGTTGGAAAATCAACATTGGTCAATGCCATAGAACCTGAATTAGATTTAAAAACGAAAGAAATTTCGGAGCAACATATGCAGGGGCAACATACAACTACTTTTGCGGAGATGTTCGACTTGAGTTTTGGAGCAAAAATTATTGACACACCAGGTATAAAGGGGTTTGGTATTGTTGATATGGACAAGGAAGAGGTTGGAGATTACTTTCCAGAATTTTTTAAGTTGAAACAGGACTGTAAATTCAATAATTGCCTTCATATTGAAGAGCCTAAATGTGCTGTAAAAGCTGCGCTCGACAAAGATGAACTTGCATATTCAAGATATCGCAGCTATGTGCAAATTATACAAGGTGATGACGAGAATTATCGCACAGAAAACTGGGAAAACGAATGAAAGCAGTCATCCAACGCGTAACTAAAGCTGGTGTGACTATTGATAATAAAGTAGTGGCTTCAATTTCTGATGGGCTATTAGTTTTACTTGGTATTATTGATGAAGATACACAAGAAGATATTGAATGGCTTTCCAATAAAATAGTTAATCTTCGAATTTTTGGTGATGAAAACGGAGTCATGAACAAATCTGTTTTAGACATCGATGGCAACATAATAGTTGTAAGTCAATTAACCTTGCACGCAAGTACAAAAAAAGGAAACCGTCCGAGTTATATCAAGGCAGCTAAACCAGAGGTTGCTATTCCTCTATATGAAGCGTTTGTTGAAAAGTTTCAACAGGATTTGGGTAAAACAGTTCGTACTGGTGAATTTGGTGCCGACATGAAAGTTGAACTTTTAAATGATGGTCCAGTAACTATTATCATAGATACTAAAAACAAGGACTAATGGCATCTATTTTTGGGCATGGCGTTTTAGGCTATACAATCGCAAAAGTAGCTTCGCCCAGTTTGAAGCCTTTGATAATTCTTGCAATAGTTTCAGCCATCCTACCAGATATGGATGTTTTAGGGTTTAATTTAGGCGTTCAATACGACTCACCTATGGGTCACCGTGGCTTTACACATTCTATAGCTTTTGCGTTTATTTGGGCAGTTATTGTTACATTGATTTGGGGTAAACTTAACAAACAACTTTACTTTGCAGTGATTTTTTTAAGTTCAATATCGCATGGTGTATTGGATGCTCTAACTACTGGTGGGCGAGGTGTAGGATTTTTAATTCCATTTGACAATACACGTTATTTTTTTCCTTATCAGTTTATAAAAGTTTCTCCTTTAGGTTTTGAACGTTTTTTTTCAGATTGGGGATTACAAGTCATACTAAATGAGCTTAAGTATATAGTCATTCCATGCGTTATTCTTTTATCTGCAATATTGTTGAAAAATAAATTTGTTAAAAAACGTTAAGATTATCTTAATATTTCTATTTTTGAGAATCAACTGTAATTTATGTTCAAACAAGTGTTATCCCTCTCTTTGTTTGGCTTGTTAAGCCTATTTGGTTATTCACAAAGCGAAGACTTCTTTAAAGTAAATACCATTCCTTTAGAACTTAAAGCAAATGCCAATGCAGTGATTAGATATAGTGCTGTTGACATTGAAATCAAGGCCTACAATAAAATGTTATATACTGAAAACCGTATTGTTACTATACTAAACAAAGAAGGTGATGTTGATCATGGAGCAGTATTCGGTTATGATGACAATACTAACATTAAAAAACTTGAGGTAAAAGTTTATGATGCTTTTGGAGGAGATATCAAAAGGATTAAAAAAAATGATTTCATGGATGTTAGTGCTGTTGATGGAGGGACTTTATATTCAGATAGTAGAGTAAAATATTTAAACTATACTCCAATTAATTACCCATATACTATTCATTTGGAAGCTGAAATTGAATATACTTCAACAGCTTTCATTCCAGGATGGCTGCCACTTGAAGGGTTTTATGCAAGCACACAAAATTCGTATTATAAAATAACTAATTCTTCTGGTATAAATTTAAAAGTTAAAACAACAAATTTTGATAAGTATAATATCGAAAAGCATAGTGATTATTATTATTCCAGTAAAAATTTGATCTCAATTAAACCTGAAGCATACAGCCCAGAATTTAGAACCTATGGCCCATCTTTAAAAGCTGCATTGACTGAATTTAACATGGAAGGTGTTAAAGGTGTAAACAATACTTGGGAAGATTTTGGTAAGTGGATGCATGATAAACTATTAGTTGGTACAGAAGAAATACCTGAATCCGTAAAAGCTGAAGTAAGAGCTTTAACGGCTAATTTGGATAATGATCTAGAAAAAGCAAAGAGGATCTATAACTATGTCCAAGAAAAAACAAGATATATTAGTGTTCAAGTGGGTATAGGTGGTTGGAAACCCATGTTAGCTTCTGATGTAAACAGGTTAGGCTATGCAGATTGTAAAGGGCTTTCAAATTATACAAAAGCACTCTTAAAAGAGGCCGGAGTTGAAGCACATTACGCCGTAATTTATGGCGATAGAGGTATAAAAAATATAGACACCAATTTTTCATCTACACAAGGAAACCATGTAGTGCTTTGTATTCCTAATAATGGAGAAGATGTTTGGTTGGAATGCACAAGTCAGACTAATCCATTTGGTTATATAGCAGGTTGGACAGATGACAGAGATGCCATACTAATCACTCCAGAAGGAGGCAAAATAGTACATACTAAAACCTACACCGTAGACGAAAATTTAAAGCAAACAAGCGCCTTTATTAAAATGAATAGGGATGGTTCAATTACTGGTGAAGTAGATTTAAAATCCTATGGGTATATCTATGGTTTACGTGAATGGATTCAAAATTTACCAGCGCGCGATCAAGACATTCAACTTAAAAAGTATTGGAGGTATATCAATAACTTATCAATCGATCAGATGAAGTTTACCAAAGATAAAGACAAAATTGAGTTTATTGAAAATGTAAAACTTTCAGCTAAAAATTATGCAACAAAAAGTGGTCCACGATTATTGTTCCAGCCAAATGTATTGAATAGAATTTCAGATATACCAACCAGATACAAAGATCGTAGTTTAGATTTTGAAGTAGAACGAGGGATTACTGAAAAAGATGAGTTTTTAATTGAATTAGATACTAATTTGGAATTGGAAGCTATGCCAAATGATATTCTTATTGAAACAAAATATGGTACATATTCATTCGCACTAATCCAGAAAGAAAATAATACAATCCTATATAAACGCACCTATATTTTAAACAAGGGCTATTACCCGAAAGAAGAGTATGAGGCTTTTCGAGAGTTTAAAATGAATGTAGCTAAACATGACAAAACAAAAATTGTACTTATCACTAAAACCTAAAACCTAATGAAACATTTATTTTTATCTGCATTTTTAGTATTAAGCTGCTATGCTTTAGATGCGCAGAATTTCAAATTCGGAAAAGTATCTGAAGAAGAACTAAAAGAAAAGGTTCACCCTTTAGATTCTTCCGCCAATGCTGCTGTCTTATACAAAAAGGAGACCGTAAGGTTCGATTATATACAGGGCGATGGTTTTGTACAAAAAAGAGAAGTTCATGAACGTATTAAAATTTATAATAAGGAGGGTTTTGATTGGGCTACAAGAAAGATAAGACTATATAATAGATCCAACTCTAATAGTGAAAATTTACAATCATTAAAAGGCTATACCTATAACTTGGTTGATGGTAAAATTGAAGAGGACAAGTTAAAAAGAGACGGTATGTTTGAAGAAGTCGCTAATAAATATTGGAAATACGAGTCATTTACTTTGCCGAACATTAAGGAAGGTTGTGTAGTTGAATTTGAATATGAAATCGTATCTCCATACCTATCAATCGATGACATAGAGTTTCAGTATACCATACCTATTAACCAATTCGAAGTTTCCGTAAAAACACCAGAATATTTTATTTATAATAAACTTTTGAATCCAAGATCCTCATATATTCCTAAACTAATTGAGTCTACTGCAAATCGAAGTATAAATTATTCAACGAACAGTAGAAGTATATCTAATTTTAGTATTGAAAACAAGTCAAATATTTCACAATCCAAAATAGATTACAAGGAAAATATAATTAATAGTCAGGAGTCTAACATTCCTGCGCTCAAAAATGAACCGCTAATTGATAATTTGGATAATTATAGAGCTAAATTAATTTTAGAGCATACCGCAACAAAATATCCTAATGAACCCATAAAATCGTTTTCTTCCTCATGGGATGAGGTTACAAAATCTATTTATGACAGCCCTGATTTTGGTAATCAATTAGATCGTAGTGGATATTATGATGATGACATTAATGCCCTTTTAGCCGGTGAAACTAATAATTTGAAAAAGACCTTTTTGATTTATGAATTTGTCAAGTCAAAGGTAAAGTGGAATAATTTTGTCGGTTTTACTAGTGATATCGGAGTAAGGACCGCCTATAAAGAAGGCGCTGGAAATAGTGCAGATATTAACTTAATGCTGGTTTCAATGTTGCGTTATGCAGGCATCAAAGCAAATCCCGTTTTAGTGAGCACCAAAAATAATGGCATTCCTTTATTTCCAACAAGACAGGGATTTAATTATGTTATTTGTTTAGTGGAAACTCCCGAATTTAATGCCTTATTGGATGCCACTGAACGGTACAGTACAATTAATACATTGCCATTGAGGGCACTAAATTGGCAAGGTCGTGTTATCCGTGAAAACGGAAGTTCAGATTGGATTAATTTAACCCCAACAGTAAACTCTAGTGAAATGATTTCTCTAAATGTCAAAATCAACCCTGATCTAACAATAGAAGGCACTGTGAGAAGCCAAACTACAAATTATTTGGCAATGCGGTTTAGAGATCGATTTGTAAATCTAAACCCAGATGAATATATCAAGTATTTAGAAAAGGATAAAGGTGAATTAGTGATAACGGATTTAGAAATTGAAAATGCGCAACTAGCAGCAGAACCAGTAAAAGTAAATTATAAATATACTTTGGGAGGTGGAATTGAAGAGATAGGCGATAAACTTTATTTTTCTCCATTACTATTCTTGACAACCAAAGAAAACCCTTTTAAAGAGGACAAACGTGACTTTCCCATAGATTTAAATCATCCTATTTCAGATAAATATATGATTAATATTATGTTGCCAGAAGGGTATAAGGTAGAATACTTGCCTAAAAATGAGAAGTTTCAGTTTAATGGTGAAATCGGTGAGTTTTCATATTTAGCAATTGAAAATGGAAAGTTTTTACAATTATCAGTTAATTTTGCCATAAACACTTCATTAGTACTTTCTAGTGATTATGAATATTTTAAAAACTTTTATGGTATGTTAGTGGAGAAGCAAAGTGAGAAAATAATACTTTCAAAAATTTAAATTTGGATATAAAAAACGCACAACAAATCGTTGACGATTGGATTAAAGCTCACGGGGTTCGATACTTTAATGAGCTTACCAATATGGCACAATTAACTGAAGAAGTAGGAGAAGTAGCCCGTATTATTTCTAGGCGCTACGGTGAGCAAAGTGAAAAGGAAAGTGATAAGGAAAAAGATCTTGGTGAAGAATTGGCCGATGTCATGTTTGTGGTATTATGTCTGGCTAATCAAACCGGTATCAATCTCCAAGAAGCTTTTGATAAGCGTATGGAAAAAAAAACAAAACGAGACCATGATAGGCACCATAACAATGAGAAATTAAAATAATTTATAAGTATCTTTAGCGCTTCTTTTTAAGAAGCGTTTTTTTATATGACTATTACACTCCAAACATCGTCAATCCATAAGCAATCAACAATAACCATAACTGGTTCTAAAAGTGAATCCAATAGGTTATTGCTGTTGCAAGCTTTATATCCGCAGCTTTCAATAGATAATGTTTCCAATTCTGATGACAGTAAAGTGATGAAACATGCCTTGACCACTTCAAATCATCATATTGATATTCATCATGCAGGAACCGCAATGCGGTTTTTAACGGCGTACTTCGCTGTTCAAGAAGGAAGGGAAGTTGTACTTACAGGTTCGCAACGCATGAAAGAACGGCCCATTGAGATTTTAGTGGAAGCGTTGAATCAATTGGGAGCAGATATTGATTATTTAGAAGCAAAAGGTTGTCCACCGTTAAGGGTCAAAGGCAAAATATTAGCAGATCACAAGGTGAAATTAAAGGCTAATGTAAGTAGTCAGTATATTTCGGCCTTGTTGTTAATTGCTCCTAAATTGAAGAATGGGATAAAGTTTACTTTAGAGGGTAAAATTACTTCGGTACCCTATATTAACATGACCTTGGACCTCTTGCATCAAATAGGAGCGACTACCAGTTTTGTTGGTCAAGTTATTACCGTGCAACCTATTACCCAAGCCCCTAAACCAAAAGTATTAACGGTTGAGTCAGATTGGTCTTCAGCTTCTTATTTTTATAGTATTGTGGCTTTAAGTGATATTGGTACAAAGATTACCCTTTCATCGTATAAACCAAATTCACTACAAGGAGATTCGGTTCTGGAGAAAATGTATCAAGAATTCGGGGTTGAAACAACATTTAAGGATAATAGCATTACATTAAAAAAGGCAACCCAAAACAACAATCCAAAAACTTTTGACCTTTCCAATGCGCCAGATATTGCCCAAACAATAGCAGTTACTTGTCTCGGTTTAGGCTTGGAATGTAATTTGTCCGGACTTCACACTTTAAAAATAAAGGAAACCGATCGTTTAGTTGCTCTAAAAAATGAAATTGAAAAATTTGGTGCTCAAATTGAAATTACAGATCATTCACTTCATTTATACCAATCAAAAAACATCCAATCCAATCGGTCTGTTGCTACGTATAATGACCACAGAATGGCAATGGCATTTGCGCCTATGGCATTAAAGACTAGTCTGCAAATTGAAGATGCTGGCGTTGTTTCAAAATCCTATCCCGACTTTTGGACCGACCTAAAATCTTTAGGTTTTCAAATAAAGGAATAATAATCTACGATTTACTTGACAAGCCCTATTCGGAGATTGTATATTTGCACCTTTCAAAAAATAACGATAACACATGAAATTATCCCACTTTAACTTTAAACTTCCAGAAGAACTGTTAGCAGATCGCCCATCAGACATTAGAGATGAAGCGCGATTAATGGTTTTGGACAGAAAAAAGAAGACCATTGAACATAAACTATTTAAAGATCTTATCGATTATTTTGATGAAGGCGATGTGATGATCTTGAACAATACTAAAGTGTTCCCGGCTCGTCTTTATGGAAATAAGGAAAAAACAGGAGCCCGTATCGAGGTGTTTTTGTTAAGGGAATTAAACGAAGAACAGCGTCTTTGGGATGTATTGGTAGATCCTGCTCGTAAAATTAGAATCGGTAATAAACTGTATTTTGGTGACGACGACACTTTAGTTGCTGAAGTTATTGATAATACCACATCAAGAGGAAGAACATTACGTTTTTTATACGATGGTTCGTATAGAGAATTCCGTCAAAAATTAACCGAGTTAGGCGAAACGCCGCTTCCAAAATATATTAAAAGAGGTGTTGAACCAGAAGACGAAGAGCGTTATCAAACCATTTTCGCAAAAAAAGAAGGGGCTGTGGCTGCACCAACAGCAGGTTTGCATTTTTCGAAACATTTATTGAAACGTTTAGAAATAAAAGGTGTTGAGTTGCCAGAGGTAACCCTACACGTAGGCTTAGGCACCTTTAACCCAGTAGAAGTTGAAGATCTTTCAAAGCACAAAATGGATAGTGAGGAAATTGATATTGATGACAAAGCAGTTGAAATCATCAACAATGGTATTGCCAAGAAAAAACGCGTTTGTGCCGTAGGAACAACTACTATGAGAGCTATTGAGAGTTCAGTATCTTCTAACGGAACCTTGAATGCCTATTCAGGTTGGACGAATAAGTTCATTTTTCCGCCTTACGAATTTAGCATAGCCAACTGTATGGTCACTAATTTTCACACGCCAAAATCAACATTATTAATGATGGTGTCAGCTTTTGCAGGCCATGATTTTATAAAAAAAGCCTATGAAGAGGCTGTTAAAGAAAAGTACCGTTTCTATACTTATGGAGACGCCATGTTAATTATTTAATCGAAATTAAATCCTTTAAAAGCCTTACTAATTAGTAAGGCTTTTTTGTTTTATGGCATTCCCGCGCTACAGCGCGGTCGTGTTTTCCGTTTTATCTTTTGTTTGCAACAAAAGGATACCACTTCAACCACTAATGCAAATTAGGACACCTAAAATCAGGTGCAAAAAGCCTAAAATCGGAAATCCTTTCATTACTTTTGCAACACCTATGGAAATTAAAAAGAAAGATATACGAGCGCTCACAAAAGATCAGTTGCGAGACTTTTTTGTTGATGAAGGTGACCAAGCCTTTCGCGGCAACCAAGTTTATGAATGGTTGTGGAACAAAGGTGCACATTCGTTCGACGACATGACCAATCTTTCCAAATCCACGCGCCAAATGCTTGAGGATAATTTTGTGATCAATCACATTAAGGTAGATCAAATGCAGCGTAGTAAAGATGGAACCATAAAAAATGCAGTGCGGCTTCACGACGGATTAATTGTGGAATCTGTACTCATACCTACAGCAACTAGAACTACGGCTTGCGTCTCATCGCAGGTTGGTTGCAGCCTAGATTGTAGATTTTGTGCAACGGCACGTTTAAAGCGAATGCGAAACCTTAATCCAGACGAGATCTTCGATCAGGTAGTTGCAATAGACCATGAAAGCCGATTGTATTTCAATAGACCATTAAGCAATATTGTATTCATGGGCATGGGCGAGCCGTTAATGAACTATAACAATGTCTTAAAAGCCATAGATAAAATTACCTCGCCTGAAGGTCTGGGAATGTCACCAAAACGTATTACAGTATCAACGTCAGGAGTTCCAAAAATGATCAAGAAAATGGCCGATGACGAGGTGAAGTTTAAATTGGCTGTGTCCTTACATTCTGCAATAGATGAGATTCGAACCTCCATTATGCCATTTAATGCCACGTTTCCTTTAAATGATTTGAGAGAGGCACTTCAATATTGGTATGCCAAAACAAAAAATAAAATTACTTATGAGTATGTGGTGTGGCAAGGTATTAATGACACAAAAAATGATGTGGATGCCTTAATCCAATTTTGCAAATTTGCACCGAGCAAAGTAAATTTAATAGAGTATAACCCAATTGATGATGGCGAATTTCAACAAGCAAGCAATCAGGCTATTGACATGTATGTGTCCATGTTGGAAAAGCATCATATCACTGTGACCGTAAGACGATCCCGTGGTAAGGATATTGATGCAGCATGTGGGCAATTAGCTAATAAAAGTTAAGGATAAACATTGGGTGGCTCAACTATTAAGGCTAAATTATTGCATTCACTGTAAAACCACTTTTTTACGAATTATCGCATTTGATTCAGTATTACCTAATTCTACGATATAAACTCCAGAAGCCAAGGTTGTAGCTTCAATTACATAGTCGTAATTGTTAGTAGTACCTTCTAAAACTTCCTGACCTGTCATATTATAAAGTTTATAGTCTGTAGCTGCCTTTAAATTATAAAGGCCAATACTTTTATGTAAAGCAACAACTCTAACTTTAGATAGGGCATTATCTTCAATACTCAAGGTAGTTTGTCCTGCATTTATAGGGGCGTCAACAGTTTCATTATAGGCAAAATCGTAAAGAGTCCAATTGAAACTGGTTAAATCAACATCTAACCGTGCCCATCCATAATGCGTACCATCACTTAACTCAAAACGTAAGCCCAAATATTTATCGGTTACACCGCACCAATTACTATTTCCTGTTCCACCATAGCAACTCACAAAATTCATTGTTTGATAGTTCAAACTTGCAGAAGTACCTGTTTGTGCTATCCAATTAATATTTCCAGCACTAATTATGTCGCCATTGTTTAGGGCAAAGGGATATGTGAGATTGTAAGGCCCAGCGATGCTTCCTAAAGCGGCATTGGAACCAAACGGAACCAAATATAAAGCGCCCTGTGTTCCAGCAGTATTTGAACCATGTAGTAAAAAGAATTCATTAAATCCGTCTAACCCATCTAGATCTATACCTACCCCTTGTCCCGGGCCACCAACATCAGAAATATCGGTATATTTAATTTGACCATTAATATCGGTTACACCTATCATAGCAGTAGTAAGTGCACCATATTGGACTAATCGTTTGGAAAGTTTTTGTGGCGTAATTTTTTTCATATCTTTCAAAAAATTAAAAGGTTAAATATTATAAAATAACCAAGTAACTTAAGAAAGTGCAGAAATGGCTTTCTAATATATTAATTTTTAAATGATTTATTGCATAAATGTCGAATAAAGAGAACAATACACGAGATAATTCTAAAGAAAATTTTCAAATTACCCCAAAAGGCTCTTTAGGTCTTTTGGCACTTGGTGATGTTGGGCTACGGGCATGGCGCAAAGTGAAACAAGAATCTTTCAAAAAAGATGTGGAATGAGTAAAAAGGTTTTGTTGATTGGATGGGATGCTGCCGATTGGAAATTAATCTGGCCACTCATTGCAAAAGGCCAGATGCCTGCACTTAAAAAATTGATAGAGCGTGGTGTTTATGGTAACATGGGAACTATGGATCCACCATATTCTCCAATGTTATGGTCTTCAGTAGCGACTGGTAAAACTCCAGACAAACATGGTGTTTTAGGATTTATTGAAGTTATGCCTAATTTAAAGGGTATAAGGCCTGTTACCGTTAATTCTAGAAAAACGAAAGCCGTTTGGAACATTTTACATAACCAAGGGTTTAAAAGTAATATTGTGGGTTGGTGGCCTAGTTTTCCAGCCGAGCCTATCAACGGCGTGGTAGTTTCTGATAAATTTCAGAAAGTCAAATTAAATCCTAATGAAAAAAGTCCGATAGCTCAAGGCACCATTCATCCAGAATCGCTAACCAAAGACATTCACGATTTGCGAATGTTTCCTCATGAAATAACAGAAGCACATATTTTACCGTTTATTCCAAAGGCAGCTGATATTGATCAGGAAAAAGACAAAGGCTTACAATCCTTTGCCAAAATAATGGCAGAAAATACATCAGTCCATGCGGCATCAACTTATGTAATGCGTGAAAAGGAATGGGATTTTACGGCAATTTATTATGACTTGATTGATCATTTCTGTCATGCCTTTATGAAATTTCATCCGCCCAAACAAGGGCTAATTCCACAAAACTTGTTTGAAATTTACAAGGATGCCGTTGTAGGCGCTTATCGTTTTCAGGACATGATGTTAGAACGTACTATGGCTCTTGTTGATGAAGATACGACCATAATCGTTATGTCCGATCACGGTTTCGAGTCAGGCCACAAACGCATTTTAAAAATGCCAAAATATCCGGCCGCACCGGCATTGGAACATCGTCAGTTTGGGATTTTTGTGGCTGCTGGTCCAAATATAAAACAGAATGAAAAGGTGTTTGGACTTGGATTAATTGACATCGCACCTACCATTTTACATATGTTCAATTTACCCATTGGAAGGGATATGGATGGGCAGCCAGCATTGGACATTTTTAATGAAATTAAGGCGCCTACCTATATTGATAGTTGGGAGACTGTTGAAGGTGATTTTGGACAGCATGATAAGCTTGAAGATGCAAATCAGTTATCTGATCATGATACGATGCAGCAATTGATCGATTTGGGCTACATTGAAAAACCTGATGAGAAAATTGAAAACGCGATTTTAAAAACGCGATGTGATCTCAAACACAATTTGGCACGTGTTCATTTGGGAAAAAAAGAGTATCAAAAAGCAAAGGATATTTTACTCGACCTTATAAATGATACTTACCCAGTTTATGAAGAAAAGGATATCAAGACAAAAGATGACAAAAAACCTCACCCTTTGGCTATAAAAGCAGGTGATCCCGTAGTTGATATTATTCCATACTATATGGATTTACTTAACATTAGTTTAGCCGAAAACGAATATGAAATTGCAGAGCACTACCTGAATGAATTAAGAACAAGAGACAAAAAATTTGAGATTAATACTTACTTCTCTGAAGCTAAAATATTGTTGGGAAAAGGCAAAGTACAAAAAGCTTTAAAAGTTTTAAATGAGGCTATAACCAATAAACCAAATTCTGAAGTATGGTATCAGATAGGAAAAATTTATATGCAGGTTGGTAAATTTGAAGACGCCAAGGAAGCTTTTGAACATGCGTTAGATTTTGAAGTTGATAAGTCTAAATTTCATCAGTCTTTAGCCGTTTGTTTGATCAGATTGGGAGAATACGAAGAAGCCGCCGATCATGCGCTTACGGCCATAGAGTTAGTAAAGTATTTTCCAGAAGCACATTATACCTTAGGGGAAGCTTTAGAGAAAATGGGTGATCTTGTAAATGCGAAAAAGGCTTTTGAAACGGCTGCTAAATTAAAGCCTAAAACCCATTTTAGGGCAGAGCAAGCCATCGAAAATTTAGATGATAAATTGCAAAACCCAGTTATATTAGAAGATAAAGCAGGCGGTAAATTTAGAAAGGATCAAATTGTTATCGTGTCAGGTTTACCGCGATCGGGGACTTCATTAATGATGCAAATGCTCAACACCGGAGGTCTAGAGGTATTGTCAGACCAAACTAGAAAGGCAGATGACTCCAACCCTAAAGGATATTTCGAATACGAACCAGTGATGGCCATTCATAAAGATAACTCATGGCTTGAACTAGCTCAAAATAAATCGATTAAAATTGTTGCGCCACTTCTTAAATTTTTAGATCCTAAATATCGATATAAGGTTATTTTTATGAAACGGGATCTGGGTGAAGTAATAAAATCACAACAAAAAATGCTTAAAAAAAACACCGAGATTCTCCCAGTGAAATTATTCGAAGCCTATCAACAGCAATTAGAGCAGGTTGAAGTATGGAAAAATAAAGAGCCAGGAGTAGAACTTATATATGTTGATTATGTTGATGTTATTAGCAATCCTGATAATACAGCCCAAAAAATTTCAAATTTTATTGGTTTAGGTTTAGATGTAACTGAAATGACAAAATGTGTGGACAAGTCACTTTATCGAACCAAAGCCCAAGTTTAAAATTTATCAAAATAGCTTTTCACTTACATTTTTAGTACGTTTGTGATTAATTCTTTTTTATTCACTATTGAAAATAGTAGAGCAAATAAACCAGCCCATTGCATTTGAAATGGAACTTTTTGAACAAAAGTTCTTGCTCTCTATGTCCAGCAAGGTAGCTTTGCTCAATCGCATTACACACTACATTGTTAACAGAAAAGGCAAACAAATGCGCCCTATGTTTGTGTTTTTGGTTGCTAAAATGATCAATAATGGCGAGGTTAGTGAGCGCACCTACCGTGGGGCATCGGTCATAGAATTGATCCATACAGCTACATTAGTTCATGATGATGTTGTTGACGACAGCAACAGACGAAGAGGTTTTTTTTCTATAAATGCACTATGGAAGAATAAAATTGCTGTGCTTATCGGCGATTATTTATTGTCAAAAGGCCTTCTGCTTTCGATTGATAACAACGATTTTGATTTACTAAAGATTATTTCCGTGGCGGTTCGTGAAATGAGCGAAGGCGAGTTGCTTCAAATTGAAAAAGCCCGCAAACTAGATATTACAGAAGAAATCTATTACGATATTATTCGTCAAAAAACGGCAACATTAATTGCAGCATGTTGTAGTTTGGGAGCAGCTTCGGTAAAACCAAATTCACCAGAGGTAGAAACCATGCGAAAATTTGGAGAGCTGATCGGTATGGCCTTTCAAATAAAGGACGACCTTTTTGATTATGGCGAAACACAGATTGGGAAGCCTACAGGTATTGATATCAAAGAGCAAAAAATGACCTTGCCACTTATTCATGTACTTAATAGTTGTACGCCAAAGGAAAAAGCTTGGCTGATCAATTCAATCAAAAATCATAATAAAAATAAACAGCGCGTAAAAGAGGTCATAGCTTTTGTTAAGGCAAATGGAGGTTTAGATTATGCAGTAACTAAAATGAAATTGTTTCAACAGGAAGCCTTATTACTGTTGGAAAGCTACCCAAAATCAGAATTTAAAGAAGCTCTTGAATTGATGGTTAATTACGTTATCGATAGAAAGAAATAAGAATAACGCCCGTTTTTTAAATTGCCTAAATAAAAATCTTTAATTTTTTTAGCCTTCAGGCAACCATTTGCACAACTTTTGCGTCTTTATAAATAGAAGACCTAACATAACGTATTTTGAAAGTTATCCAACTAAACACAAACCATGTTGAATTGATTCAAAATGCCACGAAAAATAATCGTGATGCACAGCGTGTATTATTTGAAATGCATGCACCAAAAATGTTAAGTGTCTGTAGATATTATATAAAGGATGTACATAATGCGGAAGGTGTGATGTTGAATGCGTTCTTTAAGGCCTTCATCAATTTGAAGAATTTTAAAAACGATGGAAGTTTCGAAGGATGGTTGCGTAAAATTATGGTACGGGAATCCATTTCATTTTTAAGGCAACAAAAACAAATTGAGTTTTCGATTGAAGACGTTCAGCCACCACAAGATTATGGAAATAATATTAAAACGGAAATAGAAGTTGCCGAAATCCAGCAACTTATTGATGAATTGCCAGAGGGTTATAAAATGGTTTTTGTGATGTATGCTATTGAAGGCTATAAGCATAATGAAATCGCCGAAATGCTCAACATTTCCGAAGGTACTTCAAAGTCACAACTGTTCAAAGCACGGCAGTTGTTACAACAACAAATAAAAAAATTAAACACAACAAGCTATGGCACCAATTAAATTTGAAGAAAAGCTCAAAGAAAAGCTTGAAAAGAGAACCATACCGCCATCAGAAGATGCCTGGAATTTATTGGCAAATCGTTTAGATACCCAAGATAAAAAACAAAACAAATCGATGTTTTGGTGGTTGGGTATAGCAGCTAGTTTGGTAGGAGTGTTATTGGTGACGAGCCTAATTTTTAATAATGAAAAACAAGAAGCTATCAAGCCAACTTTGGTTGAAACGCCTGTGAGCGATGATATTCAGACCCCGAATAAAATCAATGCTTTAGAGGAAAACGCGATTGTTTCAGAAGATATAACTAAATCAAAAGATATAGTTAATGATACTGATAACGGACTGAAGCAAAAGGAATTCAAAACGGTTATCTCGCATACTAACGATGTTGCTGTAAATAACCAGAAACCTAGTTTAAATACCGAGTCCAAATTATCATTACCCGAGACTGTAGTTGTTCTAAACAATTTTAAGGAGTCCTCATTGTCTGTTTCAGAATTTGAGAATGCGAAAGTGGATGCTGTTGTAAATGAAATCAATAGAATTAAGTCTGAAAACAGTGAAATCACCGAAACTGAAATCGATGCTCTTTTAAAACAAGCCGAAAAGGAAATTTTAACAAACAGAATTTATAACGAGAAAACACGCACGGTAGATGCCAATGCGCTGCTTCAAGACGTTGAGGCAGATCTGGAACAATCGTTTAGAACGAGAGTCTTTGAAGCACTTAAAAGTAATTATGAAACCGTAAAAACAGCAGTAGCCGAGCGTAATAACTAAAATCAATGTCACACTGAGCTTGTCGAAGTGTAAAAAAAAGAATCATTAATCATTAAATAAACACTTATGAACACAATCACTAAACTTGTTGTGCTAGGAATGTTATGCCTATATACTGGCAGCATAAATGCACAAGACACAGATCAAAAAACGAACAATGCAATCAAAATTGAGTCACTTCAAGACCTCAAGGAAACCATTAAGAACGAAGAACGAGAACTTCTCAAAAAGGAAGTCGAAACGATTAATCAACGTTTAGAACAAGGGGAATTTACTGAAGCGGAGGCCGAGAAACTTAAAAAAGAAGCTGCCCAAAAGCGGGCCTTAAACATTGAAAACCGATTGGCAATTTTAGATAACAAAATAGAGTTGCTAAAACGAAATGCTGAAGGTTATGATGCTGATGATGCCGATAATGGTGATTATATAGGCATCAGTATAGGCGGAGATAATGAAAGTTTTGCAGGCTTTAGAATTAAAAATCGAAATAAATACCGCGAATACGATAAACGTTCGTCAAGTGAGCTTGTCTTTGCTATTGGTGTCAATAATGCTTTGATAGATGGCGAATCTATAGGAGATTCCTATAAAACATTGGGTTCTGGTTTTGTTGAATTGGGTTGGGCTTGGAAAACAAGGGTCTTTCAAAACTCAAACGCGGTAAGATTTAAATATGGATTCTCGTTCCAATGGAATAAATTATCACCACAAGATGACCAATACTTTGTTCAAAATGGCGATATAACCACGTTGGAAGATTTTCCTAGTGATTTAATTGAATCTGAATTTCGAGTGACCAACTTGGTTATTCCAGTTCACTTTGAGTTTGGACCTTCAAAAAAAGTAGAAGGGGATAATTATTTTAGGTATTCAACCCATAATAAATTTAAAGTTGGTGTAGGTGGTTACGCAGGAATTAATATTGGAACTCAACAAAAACTGCGTTTTAAAGAAGATGGCGATCGGGTGAAGCAAAAAATTAGACGCAATTATAATACGTCAGATTTTATATATGGTTTGAGTGCTTATGTAGGTATTGACAATGTGAGCTTATATGCAAAATATGATTTGAATACGGTTTTTAAAGAACAAGCTTTTGATCAGAATAATGTGTCATTAGGACTTCGTTTTGACCTAGATTAAAAGGCTAAACAAAAAAATAGATATAAAAACTCCAACATTTATTGGAGTTTTTTTTGTTTTTATTCATTTTGAAAACGATTTGATTTATGCTGGCATTAAATTTTTACTTCCAATAGATTATATTAATTTTATACACTTTAAAACCTTCAAATTTGATATCAAAATCCACCATAGAACAAGTATTTGAAACTGCTCGAGTTGAGGAAGTTATAGGTGATTTTGTGCAGCTCAAAAAATCAGGCAGTAATTTTAAAGGCTTGAGCCCGTTTAGTGACGAGCGAACACCAAGCTTTATGGTATCACCCGTAAAACAGATTTGGAAGGATTTTTCAAGCGGAAAAGGGGGTAATGCGGTAACCTTTTTAATGGAGCATGAACATTTTACTTACCCCGAAGCCATTAAATACCTCGCCAAAAAATACAATATTGAAATTGAAGAAACTGAACAATCCGACGAGCAGAAGGAAGAAGCCAATGAGCGCGAGAGTCTGTATTTAGTTAATGAGTTTGCAAGTGATTATTTTCAAAAAAACCTATTTAAAACCGATCAAGGGCAGGCTGTTGGTTTAAGTTATTTTAAGGAGCGCGGCTTTACCAATGAAACTATTAAACGATTCAATTTAGGCTATTCGTTAGAAGAATGGCAAGCCTTTACTGATGAGGCATTAAAAAAAGGATATCAATTGGACTATCTTGAAAAAACAGGGTTGACCATTGTAAAGGAAGATAGAAAATTTGACCGCTTTAAGGGGCGTGTCATGTTTCCAATTCATAGTATGAGTGGCCGTGTTTTAGGGTTTGGTGGACGTATTTTAGGAAATGACAAGAAGGCCGCAAAATATTTAAATTCACCTGAAAGCGAGGTGTATCATAAAAGCAAGATTCTTTATGGGCTCTATTATGCGAAACAAAGCATTGCCAAGGAGGATAATTGCTATTTGGTTGAAGGTTATACCGATGTGATTCAGTTTCATCAAACAGGAATTAAAAATGTAGTAGCGTCTTCGGGTACAGCCTTGACGCCAGAACAGATCAGGCTTGTCAACAGACTGACAAAAAACATTACGGTGCTTTTTGATGGCGATGCGGCCGGAATGCGAGCTTCAATTCGGGGGATTGATTTGATTCTTGAACAAGGGATGAACGTTAAAGTTTGCAGCTTTCCGGAGGGCGAAGACCCAGATAGTTTTGCCAAACAAAACACGCTTGAAGAATTAACCATTTATCTCGAGGACAATGCCAAGGACTTTATTCAGTTTAAGGCGTCACTTTTAATGTTGGATGCCAAAAATGATCCTATTAAAAAGGCCGAAACCATAAGGGATATTGTGAATAGCATTTCCAAAATCCCAGATCAAATCAAAAGGGAAATCTATATTCAGGAATGTTCGCGCATTATGGATATCAGTGAAAATGTATTGTTTAGTACCTTGGCACAAATCAATAAAAAAGATGTTCAAGACGCCAATACAAAATTTAAAACCGAACAGAAGGCATTTCAAGTTATTAAAGATGAACAGCCAAAACACAAAATAAATCTTCAATATGAGCTTGAGCGCAAAATCATTGAAATTTTATTACTGTACGGAAATGAGACCGAAGATTTTGAAGATTTAGTTCTTAAGGAAGATGAAAAAACAGGGGATTTAAAACTAGAACCGGTTATCCATAAAGCCAAGGTTTTTGAAAAGATTTATTTAGACCTTCAGGAAGACGAGATGCAGTTTAGTGACCCTAAATTTAAATCGTTGTATTATACCATAATTGATACCTTGCATCAGGAGCCAGAATTCTCAACAAAAGATTTTGTGAATAAATTAGATATGGAAACTGCTAATGAAGTCACGACTATTTTGATGGAAGATGAACGGTATGCACTTCATGATTGGGAACGTAACCATATTATTCCGAAGGAGAAAACAGAAACCATAGCGCAGTTAGTAAATCAAACGATCTTAAGTTTGCGTTGCTTTTTAATTGATAAAAAAGTGTCCGAATACCAACAAGATACTTTAAGAGAAGATTCTAATGCAAAAGGTATTTTAGAAGACGTAAAGGATTATTTGGGTCTAAAAATGTTATTATCCAGAAAATTAGGAAAAGTAATAGGCGCTAAAGTTTAATTGAGTTCCATTTGTTTGGCCTGATGCATGAGATCAACCAAGTTGTTTACATTTAGTTTTTTATATAGTCTGGCTTTGTAAGTGCTTACCGTTTTTTCATTAATATCTAATTCAAGTGCAATTTCTTTATTTTTCTTTCCTGAAGATAATAACTTCAACACTTCAACTTCTCTTGTTGACAAACGTTTATACATTCGACCGCCAGATTTTCTGTTATCACTATAATTGAGATGTTTGTTCATTTGGTCACTTAAGTACGTGCCTCCGTTTTGAACTTTATAAATCGCCTCTTTTATGGTTTCTATGTCTACTGTTTTTGAAAGATAGCCCGATGCACCAGCTTTTATGGTACTTAAAGCATAAATTGATTCAGAATGATGACTGAACATGATAACCTTGAGATGATGATGTTCTTTTTTAATGGCCCGGAGTGCAGTGATACCATTTAATTCTGGTAAATCAATTTCTGAAATGATTACGTCCACAGGGTAGCGTCTAACAAATTCAAAAATTTCAATACCACTTTTAAGAGCACCCACAACAGTAATATCTGGGACTCCATCAAGATATAATTTAAGTCCAGTTCTTACAATTGGATGATTATCTACAACAAGTACTTTAATCATGGCTAAAGGTTGGTTAAAGGTTAAAACTTAAGTATAAATTCAACTAGCGGTAAGATCTGACAGTTAAAGTTACTAAAAAAAAACGACATGCTTATCAATTATCTTTTGTTTATCCTGATAATTATTTAAGGTGTTTTGGAATTTCACAAACAGGTATCGGTTTCATTTTGTGCATGTTAGCGCTATTGAATCTTGAAAAAATTTGATAGACTTCACGTTGTCTGCCTTCAAAGTCGTCAATGGTTTTGCCTTCACTCTTCATTTGCATGGCCCATTCTAATTCTGGGTATGAGGCACCTATTTGATCTTCATCACTTCGCGCATCACCAAAGAGACCATCACTTGGCGCAGCCTTCATTATAGATTCTGGGACTTTTAAAAAGCTTCCCAACGCATAAACTTCAGACTTTAATAGGTCGGCAATGGGACTTAAATCTACGCCACCATCACCATATTTAGTATAAAACCCTACACCAAAATCTTCAACCTTGTTTCCAGTTCCAGCAACGAGTAAACCGAGTAGTCCAGCATGGTAGTACAAAGTGGTCATGCGTAGTCGAGCTCGGGTATTGGCTAAAGCCATGTCAACGGTAGTTTGCTTTCCTTCCAACGAAACTTCGGTTCTAAATTCTTCAAAAACAGGGGTGAGATAGACTCTTGTATCTTTTACATTGGAGAACCTTTGTTTTAATTGACTGATATGCTCTTGTCCTCTACTTACATGGCTAGGGGCTTGATGGATTGGCATTTCGATACAAAGTACGTCTAGCCCTGTTTTAGCACACAAGGTAGAAGTCACCGCAGAATCAATTCCGCCAGAAATTCCTATAACAAATCCATTAACTTTGGCATTTGTAGCATAATCTTTTAACCAATTAACAATGTAATCAACTACCTGTTCTGTTTGCATTTTTAAAATTTTAAAATAGTTACATTTGCAAACAAAAATAAACCATAAAGGGAAGTAATAAAAATTATAACTATTAAGTTTTATGTTAAATAAGCTCATATTGTGTTTTGCTGTTTTGACGGTTTTAGGCTGTAAAAAGGACGATGCCATTGAAAAAGAAATTGCTGAAATTGATATTAACTTAACCATTGAAAGATTTGATAGAGCCTTTGCAGAAGCCCGACCTGAAGATTTGCCAAAACTTAAAAAAACATTTCCTTTTTTATTTCCTAAACGAATAAGTGATTCGGTATGGATAAGTAATCTAAACGACACCTTACAGCAGCAATTATTGACTGAAGTAGATAAAGCTTTTGGTGACTTAAAAGCCGTTAGTAGGGACCTGGAACAACTATTTCAGCATTTAAAATACTACGACAAGACGTTTAATGTTCCTAGGGTAATCACACTTACTAATTTTGTGGACTATCGAAACAAGACCATTACTACAGATACTATTGTTTTGATTGCTTTAGACAATTATTTGGGGACAGCGCATGAATTTTATGGCGATATACCTAAGTACCTGACACAAAATATGAAATCATCTCAAATTGTTTCAGATTTAGCCGAAAATTATGGAAACAAATATAGTTTTCAGTCCCAACGGAAAACCTTATTGGATGAGTTGATCTATTTTGGAAAGCTGCTCTATTTTAAGGATAAAATAGTTCCTTTTATTTCTGACGCCGAAAAAATGGGTTATACCCAAGAGCAATTGGATTGGGCGAAGTCCAACGAAAGTTATATTTGGCGTTATTTCATTGAAAAAGAACTTTTATATAGTACAGATAGTAGTTTGCCCAGTAGGTTTGTCGCACCAGCACCATTCACAAAATTTTATCTAGAACTTGATTCTGAATCTCCAGGGCGATTGGGACAGTATATTGGCTGGCAAATTGTAAGGTCCTATATGGAACATAATGATGTTTCACTTATGGATATGCTTCAGAAAGACGCCGATGAAATATTTAATCAAGCTAAATTTAAACCCAGAAAGGATTAGTTTATGACCTCAAAAATAGAATTATCAGTAGAATTAGATGATAATAGAATTCCAGAAAAATTAAGTTGGACAGCTGAAGATGGTGGGATCACCAACGAAGAAGCAAAAGCCATGATGCTCTCTGTATGGGACAGTAAATCACAAGAAACACTGCGAATTGACCTGTGGACCAAAGATATGCCTGTTGATGAAATGAAACAGTTTTTTCACCAAACTTTGGTTGCGATGAGTGATACGTTTAATCGTGCTACCCAAGACGAAAAAATGACCGCAACCATGAAGGACTTTTGCGATTATTTTGCCGAAAAATTGGAATTAAAAAAATAGCTTAACAATTAGTTAATCAAAAGGTAACCAGTCTTAACGATTCCCCAATTACATTTGTAATGCTATTAATTAAACCAGGTTAATCAAGCATCTGTTAGACCAAACATGAGGGAAACGGGTGCTTTTTTTAATAGAGGCTCACCAAGCTTTTTGAGAATAATTCAACCTCTTCAATAGTACCTGTGCTTATACGACACCAATCATAAAATGGAGGAAAGGCTCTTCCAATACTAACGCCTTTATCTAACATTTGAGAACCCAATTCATTGATGTTTTTGCCAGATTTAAAAAACACAAAATTGGTGTGCGATTTAATGTAAGGTAATTCTAAATGGTCCAAAGTGTTATAGATTATTGTTTTTGCTTCCTTATTCTTTTTAAGTGAAAATTGATGAAACTCGTGATCCAATAGCGCTTCTTTAGCTCCTTCAATGGCATAAACATTACTCATGGCCACAATATTCCTGCGTATTTGCTGCGCTAAATTGGGAGGCGCAATTAAATATCCAATACGCATCCCGGCCATTCCATAAACTTTTGAAAAGGTTTTTGACACCACAACGTTTTCACCTTTTTTAACGAGTTCGATCATGCTCGGGTAATTAGGATCTTCAATATAATCGTAATAGGCCTCGTCACTAAACACTACAGTGCGTTTACTTACGCTTGAGCAAAAATCGGTTAGTTCTTCAGCGGGTAATAAGGTAGAAGTTGGATTGTTGGGATTGCAAATAAACACCATTTTGGTAGTGCTGGAGATTCGTTCTTCGATTTCCTGTAAATCATAGCCCATATGTTCATCAACCGGAACCCAGTTAATTTGTGCGCCCCACATTTCGGCATATTGCATCATGGCTAAAAATGTGGGTTTGGCGGCAATAATTTCTCCACCATTGGCAGTAAAGGTAATTCCTGCGATTTTTAATCCTTCGGTTGAGCCACCAGTAATAATAATACTTTCTGGGTCAACATCATGTTTTTGGGCTAATAGCTCTGCTAGGTGATCGGCATAAGCATACGGATATCTACAACCCTCATCAAAAGCATTTTTAACTGCTGTCCTTACGCGCTCTGAAGGGCCATAAGGATTTTCATTGGAACTCAATCTAATAGAGGTTGAAAAGGGTCTTGGGTTGAATTTCTTTCGTTCTTCAGCGGTAAGGGTTTGAATGCCTGTTAAACCGTTAAATAAGGTGAAACCGCTTGCCAACGCAGTAGTTTTAAGCCATTGTCTTCTATTGAGTTCCATAATAGTGAATGATAAAGTTACTAGTTAAAAATACTGATTTATAAGTTATTGGGCAATTCGGTTGTTCAAACTTACCCAGCCGCCTCCGTTGGTAGCTACAATATTATTAAGCGTTAAAAATTTAGCAGCCTTTGCTGAACGCACACCACTTTCGCAGCAAACAATAACAGGCTTGTTAAGTTGCTTTACTTCATTAATTCTATTTTTTAATTCCTCTATTGGAATATGAAGTGAATTTTCAATATGACCTTTATCCCATTCGCGTTGAGTCCTTACGTCTAAAATAATGGCTCCGCTGTCTAAAAACTCTTGTACTTGCTTTTTTTTAGCACCGAATATAAAATCTAAAAATCCCATAGTTGTTCTTTTTATATAAATTTACAACAAATAACATAATGCACTCCAATTGAAACCTGAAACACGTAAAGACGAGATCATAAAAACGGCCGCCAAACTCTTTAAAGAAAAAGGCTATAGTGCCGTAACCATGCGAGATTTGGCAAAAGCTATGGGAATTAAGGCAGCAAGTTTGTACAACCACATTAATTCTAAGCAGGAAATTTTAAAAGATATTATTATTTCTTTGGCGGAAACATTCACTGAAGGAATGAAACGTATAAAATCTTCTGAAGCGTCAAGTATTGAAAAATTGGAGCAGGTGATTACCTTGCATGTAGAAATAAGCTCAAACAATATATATGGCATGGCATCTTTAAATAATGATTGGATGCATCTCGAAGAAAAATTGGAATATTATTTAGCGCTTCGTTCGGGTTATGAGGAAGATTTCCGCAATATTTTGGAAGAAGGCGTCAAAGGCAATGAAATTGATAATATAAATGTGGAAGTTATGCTATTTTCAATCTTATCAACCTTGCGCTCACTCTACCTTTGGATTCCAAATAAAGAGGATGTAAACACCCAAGAACTTTCCAAAAACTTAAGCAAGGTTTTAATACACGGAATTCACGCCTAAATTAGAATTTATTTCGTAAATTTGTCAAGTAAACTAACAATTGTTAGTTTTGTAGTTTTTAAAAGGTATGGCAGATTTTTTTAACATAAAAGTTGCAGATATTTATAAGGAAACCAAAGATACTGTTGTGGTGTCATTTGACATTCCTGAAGACTTAAAAGAAAAATTTAAGTTCAAGCAAGGGCAACATTTAACCATTCGAAAGGAAATTAATGGTGAAGATATTCGCCGTAATTATTCACTCTGTTCTAGTCCATTGGACAACGAGTGGAAAGTAGCCGTTAAAACGATTCGTGGAGGAGTGTTTTCAAACTATGCGTTCAATAAGCTTAAAAAAGGAGATGAACTTCAGGTCATGCCGCCTCATGGCGAATTTTATGTAGATTGTGACCCAAAGGCGTCCAAAAATTATATTGCCTTTGCAGCTGGTAGTGGTATTACACCTATTCTGTCTATTATCAAAACACATTTACTTCGTGAACCAAACAGTACATTCAAACTGTTTTACTTGAATCGCACTGTTAAATCCATTATCTTTAAGGAAGAAATCGAACGATTGAAGAATGAATTTTTTGGTAGGTTTCAAGTGTTTTATTTTTTAACAAAGGAGCAACGCGATATTCCATTTTTAAATGGACGGTTCGACAAAGAAAAGCTGGCGGTATTAACCAAAACATTTATTGATATTCCAGATACTGGACATGCATTTATTTGTGGACCACAGGATATGATCTTTTTGATTCGTGATGAATTACAAGCCGCTGGATTGTCAAAGGAGAAAATTCATTTTGAGCTGTTCTTTTCAGGCAGTTCAGAGGAAGAAAATCAACATATTGCAGAAGTTCTTGAAGAAAAAGTTGAGGGTACACAGGTGACTATCATTGATGCAGGAAAAGAATTTCATTTTATAATGGATGAAGATTTTGATACCATTCTTGATGGTGCGCTTGCGGCAGGAGCCGATTTACCATTTGCTTGTAAAGGTGGTGTTTGTAGTACCTGTAAATGTAGAGTGGTTGAGGGCTCCGTGAAAATGAAAGTGAATTATGCTTTAGAAGATAAGGAAGTTGCTCAAAACTACGTGTTAAGCTGTCAAGCCGTACCAACTACTGATAAGGTAATTGTTGATTTCGATGTGTAAACATAAGTTCAACTCGCTAAAGGTCAAAAGCCATTAGCAAAATTTAGAAAAAATGAGTGAAGAACAAATAAAAAATTTAGAAGAACAATTTGAAGCGCGTATTGCTCGCGACGAAAAAATTGAACCTAAAGATTGGATGCCAGAAAAGTATCGCCAAACGCATATCCGTCAAATTTCCCAGCATGCACATTCCGAAATAGTTGGTATGCTTCCAGAAGGGAATTGGATTACACGAGCGCCTTCGTTGAGACGAAAAGTTGCTTTATTGGCAAAGGTCCAGGATGAAGCTGGTCATGGATTGTATTTGTATTCAGCCTGTGAAACTTTAGGGATTTCGCGTGATGTACTGTACGAACAATTGCATTCAGGTAAAGCAAAATATTCTTCCATTTTTAATTACCCCACTGTAACCTGGGCTGATATGGGCGCTATTGGATGGCTAGTTGATGGAGCTGCCATTATCAATCAAGTGCCGCTTTGCAGT
The DNA here is from genome assembly GCA_003550275.1 of Flavobacteriaceae bacterium MAR_2010_72. Classification (GTDB taxonomy): domain Bacteria; phylum Bacteroidota; class Bacteroidia; order Flavobacteriales; family Flavobacteriaceae; genus Geojedonia. The sequence goes on along the minus strand of QXCW01000002.1, from coordinate 2,779,277 downwards.
ACATCTTTTGGCCCATATGCAAGAGCCATGGTGCGTGTTTGTAAGGAAGAAAGCTTTCATCAAAGACAAGGCTATGAAATCATGCTGAAATTATGTAATGGCACGCCAGAACAAAAAGAAATGGCTCAAGATGCCCTTAACCGTTGGTGGTGGCCAAGTTTAATGATGTTGGGCCCAACCGATGATGCTTCCGTGCATACCGAGCAGTCTATGAAATGGAAATTAAAACGTAAAACCAACGATGAGTTGCGTCAGCAATTTATAGATCAAACCGTTCCTCAAGCAGATATTTTAGGTTTGACTATTCCAGATCCAGATTTAAAATGGAATGAAGAGCGAGGTAGTTACGATTTTGGTGAGATTGATTGGGACGAATTTTGGCAAGTCGTGAAAGGCCATGGCCCATGTAATAAAGAGCGTATGAAAGCCAGAGTTGGCGCATGGGAACGAGGTGAATGGGTTCGCGATGCCGCTATGGCTTATGCAGAAAAGCAACAAGAAAGAAAAGAAAAACAAGCAGTATAGAATTTGAAATTGAACTTGAAGTTGAAACCAATAAATTTCAAGTTCAGCTTCGATTTCAATTTAATTTATATAATTATGGGAACAAAAAACTGGCCACTTTGGGAAATCTTCGTAAGAAGTAAGAATGGATTAGAACATCGCCATTTTGGAAGTTTGCACGCCGCAGATGCCGAAATGGCCTTGGAAAATGCTCGTGATGTGTACACAAGAAGAAACGAAGGTGTAAGTATTTGGGTGGTTGAAAGTAAAAATATAACGGCTTCAAATCCAGAGCACAACGGTGAGATGTTCGAACCAGCACAAGATAAGGTATATCGTCATCCAACATTTTACGATTTACCTGATGACGTCAAACATATGTAAGACGAATTTGAAGTTATTTCAAAATTCAATTTCAATTTTAACAAATGAAAGAAAATCTATATCAATATATATTGGGAATCGCAGATAACTCTCTAATTCTGGGTCAAAGATTAGGAGAACTTTGTGGTCATGGTCCAAGTTTAGAAACCGATATTGCTTGCACAAATATCTCATTAGATTTACTTGGGCAGGTTCGCAATTATTACCAATATGCGGCTAAAATAGCAAATGATGGAAGAACCGAAGATGATATTGCTATGCTTCGCAATGAACGCGAGTATTTGAATGTGCTACTGGTTGAACAACCAAATACCGATTTCGGGTATATAATTGCACGGCAATTTTTGTTTGATGTATATCACCTAATGTTTTTGAATGAATTACAGAAAAGTAACGATTTAACATTGTCAGCAATTGCAACAAAATCGATTAAAGAAGTAAGCTATCATCAACGCTTTTCTTCTGATTGGATCAAACGTTTAGGAGATGGGACTGAAGAAAGCAGAAGCCGTATTCAATCGGCAATTGATGAACTTTGGACGTATACAGATGAATTATTTCATCTAACGGAAGCGGATGAGGTCATGGTTTCAGAAGGGATAGGTGTTGATGTGACAAAACTAAAAGAGCACTATTATAAAAAAGTTAATGACATTTTAGAAGAAGCAACAATACAAGTGCCCGAATCGAAGTATTTTCAAAAGGGAGGTAAAAAGGGGATTCATACAGAACATATGGGATATATTTTAACCGATTTACAATACATGCAACGCACCTATCCAAATATGGAGTGGTAAACAAAAATGAATCGAACTTGAACTTGAATTCGAAGCTAAATACTAAATAGTAAATTGTTCATTTTCAACTTCAAATTCAGTTTCACCTTAATATGACAACAGTAGAACAACATATAGACCAAGTTTTAATTCCAATTCTGGAACAGGTTACTGATCCTGAAATTCCAGTATTGTCAATTATGGAAATGGGTGTTGTGCGTTCTGCAATCGTTGAAAATGGAATTGCAAAAGTTGAAATTACGCCAACCTACAGTGGTTGTCCGGCCATGGATGTCATTGGTGACGATATTAAGAAAGCATTAAGTGAAGCTGGTTATGAGGCTGAAATTGAATTGATCCTTGCGCCTGCATGGACCACCGATTGGATAACACCTAAAGGGCGAAAAGCCTTAGAAGACTATGGCATTGCAACTCCTTTAGACCCTGAAGCTGATAAAGAGGTGTTATTGCACGGAAAAAGATTAGTAAAATGTCCACAATGCGGGTCAACGAACACAAAAATGGTAAGTCAATTTGGATCAACAGCATGTAAAGCACAATTTCAATGTGAGGATTGCCAAGAACCATTTGATTATTTTAAATGTTTGAAATAAATTGAAACAAATGAATAATAATTCTCCAATGTTAGGACTTCGAACTGTAGTGTATATGGTAGATGATTTAGCAAAAGCAAAAGATTGGTACATGAAAGCATTCAATGCAAAACCGTATTATGACACACCATATTATATAGGTTTTAATATTGGCGGTTATGAATTAGGCTTGCATCCAAAAGAAAAAACCAAAGGGACAGACACCGGAACAGTGCTTACATATTGGGGAGTTGAGGATATTCAAAAAGCATATAAATTACTTATCGATTTAGGAGCAACAGAACACGAAAAACCAAATAATGTTGGAGGGGAAATAATGTTGGCAACAGTTTATGACCCTTGGAAAAATATTATTGGAATTATTTATAATCCAGAATTTAAAATATAAAATGAGTAATTCAATTCTATTAAAAATTGAAGACAATGTAGCGTATATTTCGCTCAACAGGCCAGAAGTATTTAATAGTTTTAATCGGGAAATGGCCTTAAAACTGCAAGATACTCTAGATGCTTGTGAAAAAAACAGCGACGTTCGCGCCATTGTATTAACTGGAAATGGAAAAGCATTTTGTGCAGGACAAGATTTAAAAGAGGTGACCTCTCCAGAATTGAATCCAGGATTCAAGAAAATATTAGAGGAACATTATAATCCAATCATAACTCGTATTCGAACCATTGAAAAACCTATAATTGGAGCTGTTAATGGTGTAGCTGCTGGTGCTGGAGCCAATATCGCATTAGCGTGTGATGTGGTTGTGGCACATGAAAAAGTGAGCTTTATCCAAGCTTTTAGTTTGATTGGCTTGATTCCAGATAGTGCCGGAACGTTTTTCTTACCAAGACTTATTGGATTTCAAAAAGCATCAGCATTAGCAATGTTAGGCGACAAAGTATCTGCCGAAGAGGCCGAACGATTAGGAATGATTTACAAAGTGATTCCATTTGAACATTTTGAAGAAGAAGTTCAAAAACTGGCTACAAAAATGGCCAAAATGCCAACCAAAGCTTTAGGGTTAATAAAGAAAAGCTTAAATCAGTCGCTCACCAACAATTTAGAACAGCAATTGGTATTAGAGTCTAAATATCAAATTGAGGCGGCAGGGACAGAAGATTATGGTGAAGGAGTTTCCGCATTTGTAGAAAAAAGACAACCAACATTTAAAGGCAAATAGTGAATAAGGAATTTCTCATACAGGTGCATAATCGCGTCAAGCCTTCAATTCATAGAACGCCAGTATTGTCATCAATGCTGATTAATGAAATGGTAGGAGCTAATGTGTTTTTTAAATGTGAGAACTTTCAAAAAATGGGAGCTTTTAAAATGCGAGGAGCAGCCAACGCCATATCGGTACTTTCAGAAGCAGAAAAACAGAAAGGCGTGATTACGCATTCTTCAGGAAATTTTGCACAAGCACTTTCTTTGGCTGCAAAAAAAGCAGGGATCCCGGCCTATATTGTGATGCCAAAAAATGCCCCTCAAGTCAAAAAAGATGCGGTGAAATCGTATGATGGAATTATCATTGAAAGTGAATCTACAGCCGAAGCCCGGGAGGCAATGGCGGAAACGGTTAGATTAGAAAAAGGTGCAACGTTTATACACCCTTCAAATAATGACGATGTTATACATGGCCAAGGGACAGCAGCTATAGAATTATTGGATGAACATCCTGAATTGGATTATATATTCACGCCTGTTGGTGGTGGAGGACTGATTGCAGGCACGGCCTTGGCAGCTAAATACTTTTCAAATCACTGTAAGGTGGTTGGTACTGAACCTAAAAATGTAGATGACGCCTATCGTTCTTTAAAAAGTGGTAAAATTCAATTTAATTTAAATGGAGCCACTACAATTGCTGATGGATTACGTACCTTTTTGGGGGATCGAAATTTTCCAATCATAAAAGAACATGTCGATTCCATTATTCGGGTAGAGGAACATGAAATTATTGAAGCAATGAAGTTGATATGGGAACGTATGAAGATTGTCATAGAGCCTTCAAGTGCAGTTGCTTTTGCAGCAGTATTAAAAAATAAAGAAAGTTATAAAAATAAAAGCGTCGGAATTATCATCTCTGGCGGTAATGTAGATGTAACCAATCTGCCATTCTAATTGAAAGTCACCATGAACGCAGTCGAAGGGTCTCATCAAAATATAAAAATATGAACGTAGGAATTATTGGAAGTGGAACAATGGGAAGTGGCATCGCTCAAGTCGCTGCTACTGCAGGTTGCATGGTTAAGCTATACGATACTAATCAAGCCGCGTTATTTAAAGCAAAAGCGGCTTTAGACAAAATATTAGCGCGATTGGTTGAAAAGGGGAGAATCGATTCTGAAGTAAAGAAAAGAATTCAAACCAACATTAGTTACGTTGAACGATTAAAAGATTTGGAAGATTCAGACCTTACCATTGAAGCCATTGTTGAAAAACTTGACATCAAAAAAACCGTGCTTTCAGAATTGGAAGTTTATGTTTCTGAAAGTTGTATCATAGCGTCCAATACCTCGTCACTTTCGGTAGCTTCTATAGCATCTTCTTTGAAAAGGCCAGAACGTTGTATTGGCATTCATTTTTTTAATCCAGCACCTTTAATGCAATTGGTTGAGGTCATTCCGGCGATTCAAACTTCCAAGGAGGTTTTGGAAAAATCGGTAGGCACAATTTCAGGATGGAACAAAACTGTGGCTATTGCCAAAGATACGCCTGGTTTTATAGTGAATCGAGTAGCTCGACCATTTTATGGCGAATCTCTTCGAATTTATGAAGAAGGCATAGCCGATTTTGCAACCATAGACCACAGTTTAAAAACTTTAGGTGGTTTTAAAATGGGGCCATTTGAGTTGATGGACTTTATAGGAAATGATGTGAATTATATAGTGACCGAGACAGTGTTTGCAGCTTTTTATTACGACCCGAGATATAAACCCAGCTTTACCCAAAAGCGATTTGCTGAAGCGGGTTATTTAGGACGAAAAACGGGTAAAGGCTATTATAAATATGATGAAAACGGTTCAATTGTCACCTCGAGCACAGTCGAAAGGTTTCCAGACGAAAAATTAGCAAAACAAATATTTGAACGTGTTTTAGTAATGTTAATAAACGAAGCGGCAGACGCCTTATTCTTAAAAATTGCTTCAGCTGAAGATATTGATAATGCCATGACTAAAGGTGTCAATTACCCAAAGGGTTTATTGGCTTGGGCTGATGAAAAAGGAATCGATTGGTGTGTTTCCAAAATGGACGAATTATATAACGAGTATCATGAAGATAGATATCGATGTAGTCCTTTATTGCGTAAACTGAAAAAAGAAAACACAACATTTTATTAATAGGTAATCAAAGAAGCGTATGAATGCAACCTTAAAAAACGTTTTAGCAGTAATTATTGGGATAGTTGTTGGTGGGCTTGTCAACATGGGAATTATTACTATAAGTGGTTCCATAATTCCACCACCAGAAGGAGCAGATTTAACCACCGTCGAAGGGATTAAAGCTGCTGCAGATGCATTGCAGCCTAAACACTATATCATGCCGTTTTTAGCTCATGCTATGGGTACTTTAATAGGCGCCTTAATTGCTTCATTATTGGGTGCAACTAAAAAACTTACGTTGGCACTTATAGTTGGTATTTTCTTTTTGCTTGGCGGTATTTCAGCAGTTTTTATGATTCCAGCACCAACTTGGTTTATTATTATGGATTTAACCTTCGCATACCTGCCTATGGCTTGGCTTGGTTATCAAATGACATCAAAAAAATAAATTTTGAAAGGAGAACAAATTCCATATAAAATGTTATCACTCGATGCGTATAGTCAATGGCTAGGTATTGAAATTTTAGAATGTGAGCTTGGACGTTGCAAAGTTGGGATGACCATACGAAAAGAAATGCTAAACAGTATGAACAAAGCCCATGGAGGTATCAGCTATTCATTGGCCGATACGGCATTTGGATTTGCCGCCAATACACACGGAAAGTATGCTGTTTCTATCGAAACAAGTATTAATCATATTGAAGCTTTGAATGAAGACGATTACTTGGTTGCAGAATCGGTAATTGAAAAAGTAAACAACAAATTAGGGTTCAATATTATAGAAGTTAAACGAAACGATGAATTAGTAGCACTCTTTAAAGGAGTGGTCTATCGAACTCAAAAAGATTGGGAATAAATTCCTGCGCAGACAGGAATCTCATCAATATAGGATAAGTATTAATTTGAAATAGAAGTTTTCAATTTTCGACTTCAATTTCAATTTCAATTAAAAAAATGGAAGCATTTATAATAGACGGAGTTCGTACTCCAATAGGAAGCTATCAAGGCACATTATCAGCTGTTCGAACAGACGATTTAGCCGCCTTGGTCATAGAAGAACTCGTAAAACGAAATCCAAATATTCCTAAAGAAGCTTATGACGATGTTATATTAGGTTGTGCAAACCAAGCAGGAGAAGACAATCGCAATGTAGCTAGAATGGCTTCATTATTGGCGGGATTACCTTATACGGTTCCAGGAGAAACAGTTAATCGTTTGTGTAGTTCTGGCTTATCTGCAATTATTCATGCAAATCGCGCTATAAAAACTGGTGATGGCGATGTGTTTATTGCCGGAGGTGTAGAGAATATGACACGCGGACCTTACGTGATTGCTAAACCATCTAGTGCTTTCGGAACAGATGCACAGATGTACGATTCTAGTTTTGGATGGCGTTTTGTCAATCCAAGAATGGAAAAAATGTACGGAACAGATGGTATGGGAAATACAGCTGAAAATCTTGTAGAGAAATATAATATTTCTCGCGAAGACCAAGATAAGTTTGCAAATTGGAGCCAGATGAAAGCTTCCAAAGCGCAAGAAAATGGTCGTTTAGCAAAAGAAATAGTAACGGTTGAAATTCCACAACGAAAAAAAGACCCAATAAAATTTTCAAAAGACGAATTTGTTAAACCAAATACATCATTAGAAGTTTTAGCAAAATTAAGGGGTGCTTTTAAAGCCGAAGGAGGAAGTGTGACTGCAGGAAATTCGTCAGGATTAAATGATGGCGCAGCAGCAACTATTATTGCTTCAGAAGGCGCTGTAAAAAAATACAACCTAAAGCCATTAGCAAGAATTGTAAGTTCAGCAGTTGTTGGAGTAGAACCAAGAATTATGGGAATAGGTCCAGTTGAAGCTTCAAATAAGGCATTAGCTAAAGCAGGTTTAACAATGGATGATATAGATGTTATTGAGCTTAACGAAGCCTTTGCCGCACAAGTATTAGCTTGCACAAGAGCTTGGGGAATTGCAGATAACGACCCTCGATTAAACCCAAATGGAGGTTCAATAGCTATTGGCCATCCGCTTGGTGTAACAGGAGCAAGAATTACATATTCTGCTGCTTTAGAGTTACAAGAAACAGGTAAGAGATATGCATTAATTACCATGTGTATTGGCGTAGGGCAAGGTTATGCGGCGATTATCGAAAGAGTTTAATTCCTGCGCAGGCAGGAATCCACTTTAAAGTAAACATATGTATAAGATTCAACATCATGTTTCCTTGAAAACGGAAATCTTATTAAATAAAGCAAAAAGCTTATGAGAAAGATAGAACATTATGTCACTGGAAGTTGGACAACAGGAAAAGAAGAAGGAACTCCAGTTTTTGATGCTATAACAGGTGAAGCTTTTACTAGTGTCGCCATTGAAGGATTAGACATTCCTGAAATTCTCAACTACGGAAGAACTAAAGGAGGTGAAGTACTCCGAAAAATGACCTTTCAAGAACGTGGAAACATGCTAAAATCTTTAGCAATGTATCTTACCAAAAGAAAAGAGCAATTCTACGAATTAAGTTACAGAACTGGAGCAACACGAGTAGACAGCTGGATTGATATTGAAGGTGGATTTGGCAACTTGTTTGCCAATGCATCATTACGTAAATTATTCCCAAACCAACCTTATCATGTAGAAGGCGATGCTATCGATTTATCTCGTGGTGGACGCTTTATGGCACATCACATTATGGTACCTAAAAAGGGCGTGGCAGTACATATAAATGCTTTCAATTTTCCAGTTTGGGGCATGTTAGAAAAATGTGCTGTCAACTGGATGGCAGGCGTTCCTGCAGTGGTTTTACCTGCACCTTCATCATCGTATTTAGCCGAAGCTGTAGCAAAAGAGATTATCGCTTCAGGAATTTTACCAGAAGGCGCTCTTCAAATTATAAACGGAACCGTTAAAAATATATTAGATACTGTAGAATCTCAAGATGTAGTGACTTTTACAGGTTCTGCACAGACTGGGAGATTGCTTAAAGCTCATCCAAGATTAATACAAGAATCTGTGCCTTTTACTATGGAAGCAGACTCATTAAACGCTTCTATTTTAGGAGAAGATGCTGTTCCAGGGACACTAGAATTTGATTTATTTATCAAAGAGGTCAGAAAAGAAATGACAGTAAAAGCAGGACAAAAATGTACTGCGATTCGTAGAATTATTGTTCCTGAAAAATTGGTTGAAGATGTTCAAATTGCATTAGGAAAAGAGTTAGATAAAATTACTATTGGAGACCCAAGACTAAAAGAGGTTAGAATGGGATCTTTAGTAAGTCATCAGCAAGTTAAAGCCGTTAGAGATTCTGTAAGCGATTTATCTAAAGAAGCACAAATTGTTTATGGTAATTTAGACAAAATTGAAACAATTGGAGCAGATGTTAAAAAAGGCGCTTTTATAAGTCCAATTTTATTAAGAGCAGACCATCCTTTTAAAAATACTATTATTCATGAACGTGAAGCTTTTGGTCCAGTTAGTACCATTATGCCTTATAAAAATTTAGACGAAGCAATTACTTTAGCTCAAATGGGTAAAGGCTCATTAGTGTCTTCAATAGCAACTTATGACGATAAAATTGCAAAAGATTATGTAGTCAATGCAGCATCTCATCATGGACGTATTATGGTTATTAATCGTGAAATGGCTAAAGAAAGCACAGGTCATGGTTCACCATTGCCATATTTAGTTCATGGTGGTCCAGGACGTGCTGGAGGAGGAGAAGAAATGGGAGGCGTACGAGGTATAAAACATTATTTACAGCGTACAGCAATCCAAGGTTCACCTACAACAATTACCGAAATCACAGGAATTTACCAACAAAAAGCAAAATATAAAGAAGCAGAACTGCATCCTTTTAAATACCATTGGGAAGACATCCAACCTGGTATGTCAATGAAAACCCATAAGAGAACTATTACAGATACGGATATTATCAATTTCGCGAATGTGACTTGGGACCATTTCTACGCACATACAGATATTACCTCATTAGACGGAAGTATTTTTGAAAAGAGAACTGCTCATGGATATTTTATTATTTCTGCAGCAGCAGGCTTATTTGTTCATCCTAATAAAGGACCAGTTTCTGCTAATTACGGATTAGAAGAATGTCGTTTCTTACGTCCATTGTATCATAACGACACTATTTATGTGCGTTTAACATGCAAACAAAAAGTAGATCGCGATGTAGCTTCGGCCGAACATCCTAGTGGAATTGTAAAATGGTTCGCAGAGATTTTTGATGCAGATAATGAATTAGTAGCATTGGCAACGGTGTTAACAATGGTTCAGAAAAAACAGGAAACCTTTGTGGAAATGACAGAAGATAAAATCAACGCATGTCTTTCAAAATTAGATGCTGAAACTAAACCTCAATGGGGAACTATGACGCCACAGCATATGATAGAACATTTGGAATATACTTATAGAATAGCCTCTGGTGAAATTCAGGATTTTGAAATTTCAACACCAGAAAAGATTTTGGAAAAGGTACATGCAACATTATACAATTATGATAAAATGCCTAGAAAATATGATTTTCCTTTAGCTGAAAAATCAAAAATCAAAGACACAAAACATGAAAACCTTGAAGAAGCAAAGTCTAAAATGCTTGAAGCTAGACAAGATTATTTAAACTTTTTTAAAGAAAATCCAGATGCTGTGTTAAAGAACACTGTTTTTGGAGACATGAACCGGTACGAATGGTATTTGTTGGAACGAAAACATTTAAATCATCACTTCGAGCAATTCGGATTGATATAGTTTGTCATTCCTGCGAAGGCAGGAATCCACAATAGAATAGATAATAGTAAAAATAGATTCCGTATCAATTGCGGAATGAGAAATAAAGAATAAACATGAGTGACCCATACGTGAAATTAGATATAATAAACGAAGTAGGATACATTGAGTTTTTTCATCCCGCACATAACTCTTTACCAGGAGATTTGTTGGCAAAATTAGCACAAACAATTACTGATGCTGGGAAAAATGAAAAAATAAAAGTTTTAGTTCTTCAAAGTGGTGGTAATCGTACATTTTGTGCTGGAGCCAGTTTTAAGGAACTTATTAATATTAACGATGAGGCTACTGGCAAAGTCTTTTTTTCTGGATTTGCAAATGTTATTAATGTCATGCGTAAATGTCCAAAATTTATCATCGGTCGTATTCAAGGAAAAACAGTTGGCGGAGGTGTGGGATTAGCAGCTTCAACCGATTATTGTATGGCAACAAAATTTGCAGCTATTAAATTAAGTGAACTTAATGTTGGAATTGGACCATTTGTGGTTGGGCCGGCAATCGAACGTAAAATAGGATTAAGCGGTATGTCTCAAATCGCTATTGATGCTAATACATTTTATTCAGCTGATTGGGCAAAACAAAAAGGTTTATTTACACATGTTTATGAAAGCACAGAGGTATTGGACGAAGCTGTAAAAACAACAGCAGAACACTTATGTACTTATAATACTGACGCGATGCTCGAAATGAAAAAAGTATTTTGGAAGGGAACTGATGATTGGGACAATTTATTAGCAGAGCGTGCTGCAATAAGCGGAAGATTAGTGTTGAGTGAATTTACAAAGGAAAAATTAAAAGGATTTAAATAATGTTTAATTATAATGATAAAATATTTAAAGTTTTAAAGACCACTATTAATGGTGAAACTACAGAAGACACAATATTTAATTATAAGCAAACAGGTAATATATTAACATCAAAATATTCTGGTGGAAACATTCTTGAAGGACATCTTATAGGTTTAGTATCATCAAATGGTGAAATAGATATAAGATATCATCAGATAAATCTAAAAGGAGATTTAATGACTGGAGTGTGTAAATCAATTCCAGAGGTATTAAAAAGCGGAAAAATCAGACTGCATGAACAATGGCAATGGACGTCTGGAGATAAAAGCAAAGGAAATTCAATAATAGAAGAAATATAAAATGATTTACAGTTTCAATGAGTTCACACCAGTAGTTCACGAAAGTAGTTTCGTGCATCCTTTGGCTGCAGTTACTGGAAACGTCATTATAGGTAAAAACTGTTATATTGGTCCAGGAGCGGCAATACGAGGAGATTGGGGGCAAATCATTTTGGAAGATGGCGTAAATGTGCAGGAGAATTGTACTGTACATATGTTTCCTGGAAAATCTATTACCCTGAAAGAAAGTGCACATGTTGGCCATGGAGCCATTATTCATGGTGCAAATTTGGGGAAAAATTGCCTGATTGGTATGAACTCGGTTATTATGGACGATGCCGAAATTGGGGATGAATCCATCATTGGCGCAATGGCTTTTGTAAAAGCAGAAACCAAGATTCCACCACGAAGTTTGGTGGTTGGTAATCCGGCAAAAGTTGTCAAGAGCGTTACTGATGAAATGATCGCTTGGAAAACCAAAGGCACACAATTATATCAACAATTGCCAAAAGATTGTCATGAGAGTTTAAAGGAAGTAGAACCTTTAAGAGAAGTGCCAAAAAACATGAAAATTCAAGAAGGGGTTTATGACACGCTTCGTGATTTCATGAAAAAATAATTTTATAAAACTAACAAACATTAGTTCATAAGAATGTCAAAATTCGATTTAAAAATGCCCAAAATGGGCGAGAGTATAACCGAAGGAACTATTATTAATTGGCTAATCGCCGAGGGTGAATCTTTTGAAGAAGGTGATATTCTTTTAGAGGTCGCTACCGACAAAGTTGATAATGAGGTTCCAGCTCCTGTTTCAGGAACATTGGTAAAAACCACCTATCAGGCTAAAGATGTTGTGTCCGTTGGTGAAGTTATTGCTGTTTTAGAGGTTTCAGAAAGCACTTCAAAATCTTCAAAAAAAGAAATTGTCATTCCGAACGATAAAGAGGAGGATTATAAGAAAGAAAAAGGTTCAAAAAAACTTAAACCAGCTCAAGCACTTTCAGCTTCAAGTTCAACTTCATTTTCAACTTCAAATTCAAACACCTTCTTTTCGCCACTAATCATTAAAATAGCTAAAGAACATCATATCTGTTTTGAGGAGTTGGCTCGAATTCCTGCAACAGGAAACGAAGGTAGATTACGAAAGAGTGATGTGTTCAGTTATATAGAAAATGGCAGACCATATAAGTTTGCTCAACCAATAACACAAGACCCAACAGCCTATCGAATCCCGCAATTGAAGTTTGAAAAAGGCCAAGGAAAAGTGATAGAAATGGACAGAATGCGTCAAATGATTGCAGATCATATGGTGTACTCAAAACACACGTCACCACATGTTACTGCTTATGTTGAAGCCGATTTAACCAATATGGTAAATTGGCGAAATGCCAATAAAAAAGCATTTGAAGAGAAATATGGTGAGCGTTTGACCTTTACGCCACTTTTTGTTGAAGCGGTGGCAAAAGCAGTGAAGGATTTTCCAAATATCAATGCATCAGTTGATGGGAATAATATCATTGTTAAAGAAGATATCAATATTGGTATGGCAACAGCTTTACCTAGTGGTAACTTAATTGTTCCTGTAGTTAAAAATGCAGATAAAAAGGACTTAAAAACTCTTGCAGAAAATGTAAATGCATTAGCAAATAAAGCCAGAGAAAATAAACTGGCGGGTGATGATATAAAAGGTAGCACCTTCACCATTTCTAACGTTGGAACCTTTGGTAGCGTGATGGGAACACCTATTATTAATCAACCCGAAGTTGCCATTTTAGCTCTAGGAATTATTAAAAAAAGACCAGAAGTTATTACAACAAATAAAGGTGATGAAATCGCAATACGTAGTATGATGTATTTGTCCTTGTCCTTTGACCATAGAGTGGTCGATGGCTTTTTAGGCGGAAGTTTTGTGCGTCGCGTCGCCGATTATTTTGAAAAATTTGATACAAACCGAAAAATATAAATTGAATTTTAGTCCTGAAGTCGTCAGGAATTAAACATTAAAAAAGTAATATAAAAAAAAGATTCCTGCGTAAGCAGAAATGAAGAGAATTATGAAGTACAATATTAAAATTTCAAAAATTGAAAAGTCAAATGTTGATCAACTAGACTTTAATAATATCCCATTGGGTAGGACCTTTACAGATCACATGTTTATATGTGATTATGAAAACGGAGAGTGGATCAACCCAAGAATTGAACCGTTGCATTTAATTCCTACACATCCTGCAGCAATGGCTTTACATTACGGTCAAGCTATTTTTGAAGGCATGAAATCAACTTTAGATATTCATGGCAATCCAAATCTATTCACACCCGAAAAAAATGCACATCGCTTAAACGTGAGTGCTTCGCGAATAGGGATGCCTCATTTCCCTGAAGATTTATTTGTTGAAGGCTTAAAGCATCTAGTAGCTATAGATCATAAATGGATTCCACCACAAAAGGGAAGCGCGTTGTATTTGCGTCCATTTATGTACGCTGATGAAGCGTTTATAGGTATGCGGGCTGCTACCAATTACAAGTTTATTATTATAGCATCACCTTCGGCACCCTTATTTACAAAACGCATAAAATTGAAAGCCGAAACCAAATACATTAGGGCTGCAAAAGGCGGCACAGGTGAAGCCAAGGTTGCTGGAAATTATGCTGCTGCTATCTATCCAACTGAATTAGCTAAGAGTGCAGGTTACGACCAGATTTTATGGTTAGATGCCCATGAATTTAAATACATTCAGGAAGTTGGGACCATGAATATTTTCTTTAAAATTAATGATGAATTTATCACGCCTAACCTTGACGGATGTATTTTAAATGGCATCAGTCGCATCAGTACAATCGATTTATTAAGACATAAAGGCTATAAGGTCACTGAACGTCCAATTACAATAAATGAAATAATTGAAGCCTCAGAAAATGGAACTTTACAAGAAGCCTTTGGTACTGGAACGGCTGTAGGTGTGGCTATGATTGAAACCATCGATTATAATGGTCAGACTATAAAGTTCAAAGACGATAATCCAAGTGGACAAATGGTGCTTGATACCGTAAATGGTGTTAGAACAGGAGTTATGAAAGACGAATTGGAATGGATGGTAACTATCGATAAAAATCTGGTTTAATGAATAAAGACCTATTAAAAAAAGCATTTTCAAAGCTCTGTATAGCAAAAGCAATGACAGAGTTATATGAAGCTAATTTTAAATTAGTGTCAAAATATGTGCATGCGACCTCGAGAGGGCATGAGGCGATTCAAATTGCTCTCGGAATGCAGCTTCTGCCTCAAGATTATGCCTTTCCTTATTATCGCGACGATGCAATGTTGCTAGCTTTTGGGTTAAAACCTTATGACCTAATGCTACAATTATTGGCAAAAAAAGACGACCCGTTTTCTGGTGGACGTAGTTATTATTCACATCCAAGTTTAAAAGATGATGATAAGCCCAAAATTCCACATCAGTCTTCAGCAACAGGAATGCAGGCCATACCTGCGACAGGCGTTGCTATGGGAATGCAATACAAAGAATTACAAGGATTAGATGATAAAACTTTAAAGGATTTACCACTAGTTGTGTGTTCCCTTGGCGACGCTTCAGTAACCGAAGGTGAAATCGCAGAGGCTTTTCAAATGGCAGCCTTGAAGCAAATGCCAATTATCTATTTAGTACAGGATAATGGTTGGGATATTTCGGCCAATGAAGCAGAAACGAGAGCTCAAAATGCATTTGAGTATGCGCAAGGATTTAAAGGGCTTGAAGCTATTTCAATTGATGGCGCTAATTTTATAGAAAGCTATAATGCAGTTGAAAAAGTTATAAAAACGATTAGAAAAGAACGCAGGCCGTTTTTGATTCATGCGAAAGTACCACTTCTTAATCATCACACCTCGGGTGTGCGTATGGAATGGTACCGTGATGATTTAGAGGAAGCAAAATCGCGAGATCCTTATCCAGTTTTAAAACAACAATTATTGGAGAACGGGTTTTCTTCTTCAGATATTGAAGCCATAGAAAATTCAGCTAAAGCAAGCGTGCAATCCGATTTTGAAAAAGCTTTGCAAGCCGAAGATCCAACACCTGAAGATTTATTTATCCATGATTTTGCTCCGACACCAATTACTGAAGAGGTAGGAGAGCGCACGCCGAAAGGAGCGGAAAAAGTAGTCATGGTTGACTGTGCTTTATTTGCAGTTGAAGAATTGATGAAGAAGCATAAGGAGTGTTTGCTGTACGGTCAGGACGTTGGCGGGCGACTTGGAGGTGTGTTTCGAGAGGCTGCTACCTTAGCACAAAAATTTGGAGACGATCGTGTGTTTAACACGCCAATACAAGAAGCTTTTATTGTAGGTTCTACAGTTGGAATGAGTGCTGTTGGGTTAAAACCTATAGTTGAAGTTCAGTTTGCCGATTATATTTGGCCAGGCTTAAATCAATTATTTACAGAGGTAAGTAGAAGTTGTTATTTGTCAAATGGTAAGTGGCCGGTGAGTATGATCCTTAGAGTGCCCATTGGTGCTTATGGTAGTGGAGGGCCGTATCATTCCTCATCTGTTGAAAGCGTAGTTACTAACATTAGAGGATTGAAAATTGCCTATCCGAGTAACGGAGCCGACTTAAAAGGCTTGATGAAAGCTGCGTATTATGATCCAAATCCTGTGGTTATTTTAGAGCATAAAGGATTATATTGGAGCAAAGTGCCCGGTACAAAAGGTGCTACCTCCGTTGAGCCTTCCGAAGATTATATATTACCATTTGGAAAAGCATGGGTATTTCAAGAGATTTGGAAACAAGACGCAATAGAAACCTTGACGATAGTCACTTATGGTATGGGTGTTCATTGGGCATACAATGCCACAGCTGATATGAGAGATCAAGTTGAGATTATTGATTTACGTACCTTATTTCCGTTGGATGAAGACACGATAATGAAGTCGGTCAAAAAAACAGGAAAGTGTTTGGTTGTGACTGAAGAACCTGTGAATAATAGTTTTGCTAGAGCGTTGGCTGGAAAAATTCAAGAAGAATGTTTTCGGTTTTTAGACGCACCAGTAATGACCATAGGAAGTGAAAATTTGCCGGCTATTCCATTAAATTCAACATTAGAACATACAATGATTCCTTCAACGGAAAAAGTGAGGTCAAAGATAAAATTCTTATTAGAGTATTGATTTATTCCAATTAAATCAAAAATTACAGATTAAAACAAATAAAAAAACAGGAAGTATTTACGAAACTTCCTGCTTTTTTTGTTAAGATATTAATACCTATTGATTCAAAGTGTAAGACACCGTAATTTTTGTGTCGAGCAATTTTGAAATAGGACAGTTCTCTTCAGCATTTTTTACCAATTTGCTAAATTCTTCATCACCAATACCATCCACAGTAGCTTTTAAAGTCAAATGTGAATTAGTAATAGCACCGTCCTCCAAAGTGATCTGACAATCTGTAATTAAATCTTTTGGAGTGTAATTGGCCTCTTGAATGTTGAAGGCTAATTTCATCGTAAAACAACCTGAATGTGCTGCAGCTATAAGTTCTTCAGGGTTTGTACCTATACCTTCTTCAAACCGGGATGAAAACGAGTATTGTGTTTTATTTAAAACGGTACTTTGTGTGGTTAAATGTCCTTTTCCGTCTTTACCTGTACCTTGCCAGTGTGCTTGTGCTTTTCTTTTCATGAGATAATGTATAATTAGTTTTTACAGTTGATATGGAAATAAAATAGATAGTCTACTCCATATCAAAGATAAGATTTGCGTTTGAAATAAGATACAAATAAAAGTTTTAATGTAAAATTCTAATTACAACGAATATTCAGAAAGCGGTTTTGTAAACTTCTCTGGATCTGCCGCTAAATGGTAACGCGGATCATCTACCGCCTCAACAATTACCTCCTTAAATTTTGGACTGGCTTTATACATTAATTGCTTACAATCTGAACTTAAATGCTTCAGCTTTATGCTTTTTCCTTCAGCTTCGTATTTATTTACTAAATTGAATATAGCTTCTAATGCGGAATGATCACTTACACGAGATTCAACAAAATCTATTTCCACATTATTCGGGTCGTTTTTCACATCAAACTTTGAATTAAAATTTTGGACAGACCCAAAAAATAAGGGTCCCCAAATTTCGTAGGTTTTGGTACCATCAGGTTTAATACGTTTACGGGCTCTAATCATCGTGGCATTTTTCCAAGCAAAAACTAATGCCGAAATGATAACACCTGCAATCACTGCAACGGCTAAATCCTTCCAAACAGTAATCGCAGAAACCGCTATTAATACAATGGCGTCTGATAAGGGTATTTTTCTAATAATTCTAAAACTACTCCAGGCAAAGGTCCCGATAACAACCATAAACATCACACCAACTAATGCCGCGATAGGGATTTGTTCAATTAATGGTGCGCCGAATAAGACAAAACATAGTAAGGCAATAGCCGCCACAGCACCTGAAAGGCGCCCTCGTCCACCAGAATCGACATTAATAATGGATTGTCCAATCATGGCACAACCTCCCATGCCTCCAAAGAGGCCATTTAAAATATTAGCTCCGCCTTGAGCTACGCATTCACGATTGCCACTACCACGAGTTTCTGTAATTTCATCTACTAAATTAAGAGTCATCAAAGATTCGATTAAACCCACCGCTGCTAAAATAAATGCTGTCGATAAAATGAGATCCCAATGGCCTTGTAGGGTATAGAACAAGTTGAAAATTTGATCTTGAAATGTTGGTAATCCGCCTTGTAAACCTTCGCCACCACCTTCTCTAATAAATGAGCCCACCGTACTAACTTCTATACCTCCAAAAATAGTGATACAGGCTACAACAATAATGGCAATCAACGCTGCTGGAATTTTTTTGGTAAGTCTGGGCAATCCAAACATAATACCCATAGTTAAAGCCACAAAACCAAGCATGGTCCAAAGTGCCTGTCCTGACATAAATTGGGTTTCACCGTTAACTGTTTCTTTAAATAAGCCTAATTGTGATAGAAAGATGACTATGGCCAAACCGTTTACAAAACCCATCATTACTGGGTGAGGAATAAGTCGTACAAACTTTCCAAGTTTTAAAACTCCCGCTAGAATTTGAATAGCTCCAACAAATAGTAAGGTAATAAACAACCATTGAAGTCCAAGGTTTTCAATTGGTGTTTCCATTCCAATGCCAACCTCATTTCCTTTTTGGATAAGGTGCACCATGACAACCGCCATTGCACCTGTAGCTCCCGAAATCATACCTGGCCGGCCACCGAAAAGAGCAGTTACTATACCCATCATAAAGGCCCCATACAACCCAACAAGTGGGTCGATGCCGGCAACAAATGCAAATGCAACTGCTTCAGGAACTAATGCCAAAGCAACTGTTAGTCCAGAAAGGATATCATTTTTTGGGTTTTGAGTAAAGTTGGTGATAGTTTTTTGTCCTAGTATCATAATTACCTGTGCTTAAAAGTTCGCAAAGATAAGCTTTTAGATACGATGCTGAAAAATCACCTGATTAAATTGTATAAAATAAAAAGGCCTCAAAACAAGTTCGAAGCCTTCTGAATATTTTTTGATAAACCATTATTTACTCATCCCAGGTGGATATTTTTCCATGATTTGAGAAACAAATTCTTTAATGCGTTCTTCTTTTTTATCCATTCGTTGAGCTAAATAACCAGTTCCCATACCTTGCCAAACGAGTTCTTTCTTATTAGCATCAATTAGGTCTATATAAAGCGTTCCTTCAGTTCGAGTGGAAACCATAGGTTGGTTCCAGCCCCAGCCCCATCCTGGACCAAAGCCTCCCCAGCCTCCCCAGCCCCAGCCACCAAAGCCCCAGGCATTATTGTATACATCAACGCGCTGTTGCGATTTGGTGAATATACTCACCAACATATCTGGGTTTTCAGATTTTGTAAAGCCTTTAGCTAATAATTCAGATTCAATAGCACGTAGGATACGGCGCTTGTCCAAATCACTGATCTCGGCTTTATCAATGCCAGTTTTGAAAAAGGCAAAGGTCTTTAAATTGTTGAAATCTGCGTTTTTATCATAATCGGCGGCAACTCTTACAGAGCTGCATGAAGTAATTACCAATGCAATGAGTGCAATGGACACTAATTTGAATAAATTTTTCATTTTCATTTTTTTTGATTTTTGGTTAAAACGAGTTTAGTACATTTTCCAACTAACTGTTTTGGGTAATCTTGAATAAGATTGATTTTCATAGCAATTTTTCCAATCTCAAAAGGCATTACCCTTGATATTTGTTTCCTAAATATAACAAATTAGAAGGAATTTAGGATGTTTTTTGAGTTATTTAACCTCAATAATCATACCAATAACACTAATTTTTAAGAGTACTGTAATTGAAGAGTTATTGATGCAGACAACTTTGCATTATTTTTTTACAACTTGCTTTTATCAAAACCGTAAGGACAATGTCTACAACCGCTTTCACAACAATAACCGCGTTTGAGATGGTATTGTTCGGTAAAACAGCGATAGCCTTCAGGCGTTAGATAATAATCGCCTTCTTCAATTGGGACAATGTTCTTCATATTTGGCAAAGATAATGTAAATTCGCATGACTGTTGAATGACTCTCAAATGATCTATAGTTCAAAATATTTTGTGCCAAATGGCTATTCTGCATTGACGATTTTTCCATTTGTGTTTTTAAAACATAAGTTCTTGAAGGGCGATAAAATTTTGATCAATCATGAGCATATTCATTTAAAACAACAGTTAGAATTACTGATTTTACCGTTCTTTGTTTGGTATGGTTTAGAGTTTTTATTTCGATTGGCGGCGTATAAAAAATGGAATTTAGCTTATAAAAACATATCCTTTGAGCGTGAGGCATATCAAAATGATTCGAATCTTAAGTATTTAAACTCGAGATCGTTTTGGAGCTTTGTAAAATATATTTAAACCATGGAATTTAGCCCTGAACTATCCGTTAATCAACCTGTTCTCATAAATTCAAAATTTAAGGTTGAACTTGTGATGAAGCGAGAGGATTTGATACATCCGGTTATTTCTGGAAATAAATTCCGAAAGCTCAAGTATAATCTAGAAGAAGCAAAAAAACAGAATCTTAATACCATCCTTACTTTTGGAGGAGCCTATTCCAATCACATTGCAGCTGTTGCTGCCGCTGGTAAAATCTATGGTTTAAAAACAATTGGCGTGATTCGAGGTGAAGAGTTGAAAGATAAAATAATGTCTAACCCTACCTTGCGGTTTGCGCATCAATCTGGAATGCAGTTTGAATTTGTAAGTCGCGAAATGTATCGTAAGAAAAATTCACGAGAAGTTTTATCAACTTTAAAGTCTAATTTTGGAGAGGTTTACGTCATTCCCGAGGGTGGAACCAATAGCTTGGCAGTCCAAGGATGTGAGGACATTTTAACAGATAAGGATAAGCATTTTGATTATATCTGTTGCCCTGTTGGAACTGGAGGAACCATTTCGGGAGTGATAAATTGTTCAAAACCTAGTCAACAAGTTTTGGGTTTTCCGGCTTTAAAAGGCTCTTTTTTACAAGAAGATATTAGTAAATTTGCAAGCAAAGAAAACTGGAAACTTATTTCAGATTACCATTTTGGTGGTTATGCTAAAATAAATACCAATTTAATCAGTTTTATTAATCAGTTTAAAAAAGAACAGAACATTCCTTTAGATCCTATTTATACAGGTAAAATGATGTACGGAATTTTTGACTTAATCGAAAACGGATATTTTCCAGCAGGCGCAAAAATTTTAGCCATACATACTGGTGGGTTGCAAGGGATTGAAGGAATGAATTTAAAATTAAAAGAAAAGGGTTTGCCGTTATTGGATTAAAATTATGAAGCGAATAGTTGTTATAATATTACTTTGTTTGGTTGTTGTAAGTTGTGGTTCGAAAAAGAAAATCGTTACCAAAAAAAAGGATGATCCCAGAAAAACAGAACGTGTTGTGATCTCAAACGACGATGTTGAAAATGTAGAAGAGGACAGGTCTGTAGAAGAAAAGCCTACTACTTCCTACGCTAATGCTACCGAAGCTTATATTGCTAATTTTAGTGGAATTGCTATGGAAGAAATGCGTAGGTATAAAATCCCGGCAAGTATCACGTTAGCCCAAGGTATATTAGAGTCAGGTTCTGCAAGAGGACGTTTAGCGGTTGAGGCTAACAACCATTTTGGTATAAAATGTCATGATTGGACTGGAGATAAAATTTATCATGACGATGATGCGTCACAAGAATGTTTTAGAAAATATAAACATGTCCAAGAGTCGTTTGAAGACCACTCGAAATTCTTAACAGGACGCAGTCGTTACGCAGGTTTATTCAGTTTAGATGATGATGACTATCGTGCATGGGCCAAAGGATTACGAGCGGCAGGGTATGCTACAGATCGAAAATACCCCGAAAAATTAATCAGTTTAATTGAGCGTTTCGAACTTTATAAATACGATGAAATGGTATTGCAGCGACCTGCAAGGGTTTACCCTGAAGAGGCTTCGGTAACCACGCATAAGGTTGAAAAAGGGGACACGCTTTATTCACTTTCAAAACGCTATGGTGTCGCGGTTGTTGACCTCCAAAAATTGAATAACATGACCAATAATGATCTTAAAATTGGTCAAATACTTCTTATAAAAAATAACTAAACATGTTATATCAGCGAAGCAGCGCATTATTTTCAGAAGCCGAGCAAGTGATCCCTGGTGGTGTGAATTCACCAGTGAGAGCCTTTAAAGGCGTTGGCGGAACACCAATATTTGCTAAATCCGCGAAAGGGGCTTACGTCTATGATGAAGATGATAATCGATACATAGACTATATCAATTCTTGGGGGCCAATGATTTTAGGTCACGCTTATCAACCTGTAGTGGACGCTGTAATTGAAAGAGCAAAACTAGGTACGTCTTTTGGTATGCCAACTGAAATTGAAACCAAAATTGCTGAACTGGCAATTGCAATGGTGCCTAATATCGATAAAATTAGATTTGTAAACTCCGGAACCGAAGCTTGCATGAGCGCAGTGCGGTTGGCACGTGGGTTTACAGGAAAAGATAAGATTATCAAATTTGCTGGTTGTTACCATGGACACAGTGATGCCTTTTTAATTCAGGCAGGAAGTGGAGCCGTGACATTTGGAAGTCCTAATAGTCCAGGAGTAACGCAAGGTACAGCAAAAGATACCTTGTTGGCAATATATAATAATTTGGAAAGTGTTAAGGCCCTTATTGAAGCGAATCCAAATGAAATTGCTTGCATTATTCTTGAGCCCGTAGCTGGAAATATGGGTTGTATCCCTCCTAGAGACAACTTTCTTCAAAAGTTAAGAAACTTATGTGATGCACATGATATACTTCTCATTTTTGATGAGGTCATGACGGGCTTTAGATTAGCAAAAGGTGGTGCGCAAGAACTTTTTAATGTGAAAGCAGACCTTGTTTGTTTTGGCAAGGTAATAGGAGGCGGACTTCCCGTTGGCGCATTTGCAGCTAGAAACGAAATTATGAATCATTTGTCGCCTTTGGGCCCAGTTTACCAGGCAGGTACATTAAGTGGAAATCCTCTAGCAATGGCAGCAGGTCTAGCGATGTTAAATGATTTGAATAATGATTCAAAGATTTTTGAGCGACTTGCAGAAAAAACAAGGTATTTGCACGAAGGCTGCTCTAAAGTATTGCAAAACAATAAAGTAACACATACTATCAATAGACTTGGGTCAATGATCTCTATTCATTTTGCTAAAGATGAGGTTGTGGATTTTACAAGTTCAGCCAAAGGGAATAATGATACATTTAAAACCTTTTTTCATGGTATGCTTAATGAAGGAATTTACATTGCACCAAGTGCGTTTGAAACCTGGTTTTTATGCGATGCCTTAACATACAATGATCTTGATGAGACGATTAAGGCTGTAGATAAGGTTGCTGCCAGTTTATAAAAAGAAAAGCATTGACTCACGAGTCAATGCTTTTCAAACTAACTAAACTAACCAACCAAATTATTGTTTGTTGTTCTCTTTTGCCATTTTCTTTCTAGCCATTTTCATTTTTCCTTCACGTCTGTGTTGCATTTTGGCTTGATTTGCCTCCCACTTTTCAAATTGCTCCTGATTTAAGATCGTCTTCATTTTAGCTTTTAATGCAATTTGGTGATCTAACCTTTCATTAGCCATCTTTAATTTATCTTCTTTGGTAGGCATTGTTTTTTCGGCATTGGCTTTCATTGCTTTTCGCTCTTCCATTTTAACCGTTCTCAATTTAGCTTCCTCTAAATTTAAAGCCATTATTTGTTTTTGCTGACTTTCGTTGAGGTCGTAATTTAAGGTCATTTTTTTCGTCTGTAGGGTGGCAATTTCTTCAGGTGTCAAATCTTGCATCGATTCCATACGCTCTTTTCGTATCTCTTTACGTAGCTCTTTCTTTTTTTCTTGTGCAGTAACTTGAAGGGTTACCAATGCTAACAAAATAATTAGGATTTTTTTCATGTCTCTGTTTTTTAATTGTTTCTATACTTAAGACTATGAGTAACTTAAAAAGTTTAATGTGTTTTAAGTTTTAAGGACTATTTAACGGTTTGGGCTGGGTTAAAAAATGGTATCTTTGAGAAGAAATCAAAAACAATTAGTATCAATGAAAAACATAACTATAGTTGCATTAGTATTTTTTACGATTTTATCGTGTAAACAAGATAAAGACAAAGAGGCGGTAATCACTGCATCAGCTTTAACTGAAATGGAACAAAACTTAAATAAATATGTGAGCTTTACACTCACTGCCGATGTAAGTAAACTCACTGAAAAGGAACGTCAAATGTTGCCTTTGCTTATTGAGGCAGCCAATAAAATGAATGATCTGTTTTGGTATGAAGCCTATGGTAATAAAACGGAATTACTCAATTCTATCTCTGATGAAAACACCAAAACATTTGTGGAAATTAATTACGGGCCTTGGGACCGATTGGATGGTAATAAGCCTTTTGTTGAGGGCGTAGGAGAGAAGCCAAAAGGCGCAAATTTTTATCCCGTTGATATGACAAAAGAGGAATTTGAATCAGCCGATATTGATAATAAAACGAGCATTTATAATTTTGTGCGTCGTGATGAAAATGGACAATTATATTCTATTCCTTATCACAAACAATTTGAAAAAGAAGTTAAAGAAGTGTCACTTTTATTGCTAGAAGCCGCCAAATTAGCCGAAGATGAAGGCCTTGAAAAGTATTTGGAGTTAAGAGCTTTGGCCTTATTGGATGATAATTATCAACCCAGTGATCTCGCTTGGATGGATATGAAAACCAATACGCTTGATGTTGTTATTGGTCCAATAGAAACCTACGAAGATCAACTTTTTGGCAACAAAGCGGCGCATGAAGGTTACGTGTTGATAAAAGATCAGGAATGGAGTGCGCGTTTGGCAAGGTTTAGTGCCTATTTGCCTGAATTGCAAAAGGGATTGCCAGTAGACGAAGCCTATAAAAAAGAAACTCCAGGAACAGATAGTGATCTAAATGCTTATGATGTGGTATTCTATGCAGGAGATTGTAATGCCGGAAGCAAAACCATAGCCATTAATTTGCCCAATGATGAAGAAGTCCAACTTGAAAAAGGCACACGTCGACTTCAACTTAAAAATGCCATGAGAGCAAAATTTGACAAAATTTTATTACCTATTTCTGAAGTTTTAATTGATGAGTCACAACGCAAGCATATTACGTTTGATGCCTTTTTTGCCAATACCATGTTCCATGAAGTGGCGCACGGTTTAGGGATAAAGAATACCATAAACAATAAAGGAACAGTTAGAACCGCATTAAAAGAGCATTCAAGTGCGTTGGAAGAAGGGAAAGCTGATATTTTGGGCCTCTACATGATACAGCAATTGCATGCAAAAGGCGAACTGACTGATGATATCAAGGATAATATGGTCACGTTTATGGCGGGTATATTCCGTTCGGTGCGTTTTGGAGCGTCTTCGGCTCACGGAAAAGCAAATATGATTCGCTTTAATTTCTTCAAGGAAAAAGGGGCATTTGCAAGAAGTGAGGATGGTACCTATAAAGTAAATTTTGATAAAATGGAATCTGCCATGAAAGATTTGTCAAATCTTATTTTAACGCTTCAGGGCAATGGTGATTATGATGGCGTCGCAAAATTAGTGACTGAAAAAGGAATTATTTCTTCAGAATTGCAAGCTGATCTAGATCGCTTAAGTGCTGCTAATATTCCGGTTGATGTTATTTTTGAACAAGGTGTTGACGTTCTCGGGCTTTAATACTTAATAAATTACTGATAAAAGGCTTTAGTTGATTACTAGAGCCTTTTTTTATATCTTGTATGGAGCAATATCATCATTATGGCGTATTGGGTATCAACGATCTTAACTGTAATTCTTATTTACATTGCCATAAGTATTGCACTGTATTACTTGCAGGATTATATGCTTTTTAAGCCTGAAAAGCTTCCAAAGGATTTTGAATTTTTTTATGAAAATCAGGATACTGAAGAGTATTATATGGAAACCCGCGACGGAGCAACAATTAATGGTGTGCTTTTCAAGTCAAAAGGGCAAGTTCGGGGTGTAGTTTTGTATCTCAAAGGAAATTCAAAAAGTATTAAAGGTTGGGGGAAGTTCGCCGTCGATTTTACAAGACACGATTACAACGTGTTTATGGTCGATTATAGAGGCTTTGGAAAGAGTACGGGCCGACGTTCTCAAAAAGCCATCAAAAGAGATTTGCAACAAGTTTATAATAAACTTAAAGAGCTGGTTGATGAAAAGTATATTATACTTTATGGACGCTCATTAGGATCAGGGTTTGCGGCAAAATTGGCCTCAATGAATAATCCCAGAATGCTTGTTCTCGATGCGCCCTATTACAGTCTTACTAAAGTAACGGCACGTTATATGCCGTTTATGCCGTTGTCAATACTGTTAAAATATCCTTTGCCAACCTATAAATGGTTAAAATATGTGCAATGCCCCATTCATATTATACATGGAACACATGATAAGTTAATTCCGTATAAAACTGGAGTAAAATTGTCTCAAGTGAATCCAAAGCGCACCAAATTGCATACCGTGATAGGCGGAGGCCACAAAAATTTAAATAATTTTGAATCCTATCATGCCATGCTGGACGATATCCTTAATAGTAGGCCTAAATCTATTGATTTGAAAACCACAAGTATAAATGTCATCCATTCATCAAAAAAAACTAAAGCGCAACATTAAAAGGGCATTAGTTCTTTTTGTTGGATTGTATATTATGATTACTGCTTCTCTCTATTTTCTTCAGGAAAAATTAATGCTGTTTCCAACCGTGTTGGAACAGGATTATAAGTATCAGTTTTCATATCCGTTTGAAGAATTATTTTTAAAGTCAGATAAAGATGCCGTTATTAATGCCATCCATTTTAAGGCTGAAGAGCCTAAAGGTGTTATTTTATATTTCCATGGAAATGCGGGTGATTTAAGTCGTTGGGGAGTTATTGCCGAATATTTTGTTGAGAAAAACTACGATGTTTTAATTATTGATTACAGAACCTATGGTAAGAGTACAGGTCCGTTAAATGAAGCTGCATTTTATAATGATGCTAGTTATAGTTATAATTACTTAAAAGAACGCTATAACGAATCTCAAATCATAGTATATGGTCGCTCTTTGGGAACAGGGATTGCTGCATATATTGCTTCAAAGCATCAGCCTAAACAACTTACTTTGGAAACCCCGTATTACAATATTGCTGATGTGGCAAAACAAAGGTTTTCTATGTTTCCAGTTGAACCCTTATTGAAGTATAAATTTCCTACTAATGAATTTATTCAATATATTGAATGTCCAATTTTGATTGTACATGGCACAGAAGACGAGGTCGTACCTTTGTCTTCTGGAGAAAAGTTGTTGAAAGTTTCTCCTAATTCAAACATAAAGTTTATCAGTATTGAAGGTGGAAAGCACAATAATTTAAATGAATTTGATGGCTATCACCAAGCCATAGATGGGGCATTAAAATAAAAAAGCTCCAGTAAAACTGAAGCTTTTTTGAAATAGGTTGAAAGTTTGTTATCCATTAGGATTTAAAATCATGTCAATACGCTCCAAAACATCCTGCAAATGTATTCTACTAATTTGGTTAGATGTTCTACCTAATCCTGATCTCACAGCACTTTGTAAGGATTTTAATTCGGCACGTGTGATAGCTCTTATATCAGACTGATTAACATCAACTTCAGTTGTTCCAGCAAAACGTCTAAAACGTGAAGGAATTTCTGGTTGATCTTTAGTCATTAAATATTCCATTCTATCAATATATGCACGTTGTAAATTTCGTCTGTAAATATCAATCGATTTGCCAGAACGAAGCTCACTCCATAAGCCGTTTCTCAAATCTTTCATCATGTCATAAAGCGCATAGGCGTTATTCCCATTTATGGTTTCGTTTTCAAGCATACGTTGCATTCTGCCAAAATCTAACACAGCATTAAGTGTTCTTGTTTGAGTGCTTCTAATTCGTTCTACACTACCTGCATTTTCAATTTTGTTGAAAATATTGGTGTCGATTATCCACTCTGGAGTTTCAAATAATTGTTTGTGTAAAAAGGCAAGTGCTTTTTTCTGATGATCTTTTGGTACATGTGTATAAACTGCGCCTTCTTGATCGGCTGTTTTGTAGTACTCGTAAACACCACCAATATTGCTGGAAACATGACCCATATAACGGTTAAACTGTGACACAACGTGACCATACATTTCCTCTAAATCGTCAAAATCTTCACCCGCTTTTGTAGTCCAATCTATTAATTTAGGTACGATTCGCTTAAGGTTTTTAATACCGTAATCGCTCGCAAGGATCGCATCATCACCTAAATCTTCAGTTTGAGAGCTTGGGTCAATTACACCAAATTGTTGACGACCAAAACGATACATTGGGTCACCAGCATGTTTTAAAATCCATTCGTTCAAAATAGGTTTTTCCTCTTCTGCACTTTTTTCTAAAATAGGTCTATAACCCCATGAAATGGCATACTTATCATAGATTCCTATATTCGGCATTAAAGCGACTCCTTCATCACCTGGTTGCGCCACGTAGTTAAAGCGCGCATAATCCATAATTGAAGGTGCAGTACCATATTGTTGTGTAAAGGCTGCATCACGAAGCTTTTCAACAGGATAAGCAACACTGCTACCCATATTGTGAGGTAAGCCTAAAGTGTGGCCAACTTCATGAGAAGACACAAAACGAATTAAACGCCCCATAACTTCATCTTTGAATTGTGGACTTTGCGCATCTGGGTTGATGGCTGCAGTTTGCACAAAAAACCAACCCCGTAATAGTGACATCACATTATGGTACCAGTTAATGTCACTTTCAAGGATTTCACCTGTTCTTGGATCACTAACATGCGGTCCGTTGGCATTTGGTATTGGAGAGGCTAAATATCTTACAACAGAATAACGCACATCTTCAGGACTCCATTCTAGGTCTTCTTCAGGTGTTGGAGGATCTTTGGCTATTATAGCATTTTTAAACCCTGCTGCTTCAAAAGCTACTTGCCAATCTTCAATACCTTCTTTAATATACTTTCTCCACTTTACAGGGGTAGCTCTATCTATGTAGTAAACAATTTGTTTTTTAGGCTCAACAAGCTCACCTCTTTTAAATTTTTCAATATCTTCGTCTTTAACTTCTAATCTCCAACGATCTAAAAAGGTTAAAGTTTTACTTTTTTGATCTTCAAGACCGTAATCGGTTTGACCACTAGTAAACCAACCTACACGCTTATCAAAATAACGGCGTTTCATTGGTTCTGCTGGCAATAATATCATTGAATTGTTAATTTCGATTGAAATTGTTCCTGTTGCTGAATTTGAAGGTGGTTCTCCAGCAGCATAGGTTTTTACGTGTCTTGCTTCAATATTTAAAGGGTAGCTTTTGATACTTTCTATATAGGATTTGTCACCTTCAACACGAGTAATTTTATATTGTTTACGCGCATTATCTGATAAACCTAACGCTTTTACATCATTATCATATAAATCTGTAGCGTCAATTACAGTGCTGGTAGAGTCTTTCCCAAAGGCTTTAATTGGAAATGTGAAAAGCACAGGTTCAAAATTTGAATTCACAACAGCTTCATGAACAGGCAGTGAATCATTGGCAACAACATTATAGGATACTACGCGAAGAATCACTTTTTTATCTTTCTTTTGCCAGCGTAATACTTGTTCACTTTGTTTACCGCCACCAAAACCTAGGCCGCTGGCAGTTTTTGAAATTCGAGTTACCATAAGCATTTCTCGCTCAAATAGGGAATCAGGAATTTCGTAAAAAAACTTCTCATCAATTTTGTGAACGGTGAACAAACCTTGGTCACTTTTTGCTTCTTTGGTAATTACTTTTCCGTAAGGCTGAATATCATCCTTACCGGGCTTTTTCTCTGGGGATTTGGTTTCGGTAGAAGCAGGAGTTTTGGATTTGGATGCTTTTTTTGCTGTTGAACATGAGGCAATCATGAACATCGATACTACAAAAAGTATCTTAACGTGATGTTGTTTCAAAATAGATCAGTTTTAAAATTAAGTTGGTGAAAATAAGCATTACTTCTTTGAGTTGAAACAGGTCAATTTATTTTAGTGCTGTTTTAACTAAATATTAACAGAGCAAATTGCTTATCTGGATAGTTCTGACGATTGGACTAATAAATAATTTAATTGGCTAAAACTTAACTAAAATACGTCAGTAAAAGTTTATAAAGTCGCTCTTTGGTAAACGGTTTGGTCAAATAATTATTCATTCCGCAATCAAGAGCTTTGCTAATGGCTTGTGTGGTTACATTGGCAGATAATCCAATAATAATTAGGTCAGTATCCTGCTTTCTAATTAGTGTTGTGGCCTCAAAACCATCCATTTCTGGCATATGAATATCCATTAATACGAGTTGATATGTAGTGCTTTGAACTTTTTCGACAGCAATTTTACCATTATAGGCCACATCAACATGTATCCTTAAATCTTCTAACAACTTTTTAAGTACGATAACATTTATTTTATTGTCATCAACGATTAAAACATTTAAATGGGAAAGATCTATGTTGCGATAGGTTTCACTAATATCAAATTTATTCTGATTTTCGGCGATTTTAAGAAGTACTGAAATCTTGAATGCTGTGCCTTGATTTAGCATGCTTTTTGCTGAAATTGTGCCACCTAACAAAGCAGCTAAATCTTTGCTAATGGCAAGACCTAATCCGCTGCCTTCATGTTGTTTTTTTAGGCTTCCATCAATTTGAGTAAATCTATTAAATATGGTGCTTAATTTGTTTTTAGGAATACCAATACCTGTGTCTTCAATGGTTATATCTAATTTTAAGTGATTTTCGATTTTTTCTTCAGAATAATCCACTTCAATACCGCCTAGTGTAGTGAATTTAAGGGCATTCTTTAATATGTTAATTACAATTTGAGAAAACTTGTTTTGATCTCCCATAACATTAATGCCATAGGGTTCCTTAAAATTAGAATGGATGTAAAGATTTTTTTCTGAAAAATGAAATTTGTAGATGTCTAGGATTTCCTGAATTTTTTTGGCAGGATTAAAGTAAACATCTTCTAAAATGACATTTCCAGATTCAATTTTGTCAATTTCCAAAATATCATTCACAATAGATAAAAGGTTGGTGGAGGATTTATCCATGAGCTCGATATATGACATATCTGTAGTATCTAGATCCCTTTGTTTTAAAACCTGAATAAAGCCTAAAATGGCATGAAGTGGTGTCCTGATTTCATGGCTCATATTTGACAAAAATTCAGTTTTTGCCTTTGAGGCTTTTTCAGCTTTTTTTCTTTCCTTCTCAAGCTTTTCGTTAGCTTTTGATAGTTGAAGGTTTGATTGTAGTGCGCGCTTGGTTTCTTTTTTTGCCCTTAGATAAAAATAGATTAGTAAACTTATTAATAGAGAGAACAATATTCCAACACCCAAAGCGAAATTTATAAAAGCGAGAGGTTCAGCCAATAAAAGCTTATCGGTTGGATATAATTTAAAACTCCAATCTTGTCTGTCAGGGACATCTGCAAAAAAAGAAGTTTCAAATATTAAGTCTTTATTGCTCGTGTTTTTACTTAATGGGTTGAATTCATAAAAAAGAGTGCCTTTGTTATCCCTTAATTCTATGCTATAGTCTTTTAAAGGTGTAGCAAATTTGTTAAAGTGCGCCGTAAAATCCATTCCGGCTGTAATTGTACCTTGAAATCTGTCTTTAAAATAAACAGGTATATCAACTAAAAAGGCGTTTCCACCTTGTGTGAGTTTCGCCCATTGCGTAATATTAGTTGTACTATCTAAACTATGCTTAATCCATTCATCTCTTCTATAATCTACTTTTGATACATCTAAATTTAGTGCGGCTTCATTGCCTTTTAAAGGACTTATCTTTCTAATAATCATGGAGCTGTCAATCCACTCCAAAAATTTAAATGAAGCATTTTGTTCAATGAGCATCGCAGCATCTTGTTCCCAATTCAGGTAATAATCACCATTGGTAAACTCCAACCTTTTTTTAAGGTTTTCGAGTCTTGCAATATCACTTCTAACGATAGATTGAAATTCTTGTGTTGCTAAATTCCCAGTTTGTGAAATTTGCTCTTTGACCCATTCGATATGATTCTTTTTGGATTGACTCCAAATAGTAAAGACCAAACTAATTAAAATAATAAAGGCAATAATAGGCAAGACAAACTTGCGATTGAAATACAGGGGCATTAAGTGGTGCTATTAATTAAAAGGGGCAAAATTTTCGGGAATATAGTTCTTTTTTTGAATTAGTCCCTTTCTTACAAAATCACCTCTACAAATAGGTCATTATCAATTTTATTCACTTTAGCTAGTTTTTGGCCTGTAAGAAACTTAATGGTTTTATCCCATTTTTTATTGCTTAAGCCAGAACGCTCTTTTAAATCAACCAACTCAATAGGGGAGGTTGTTTTCAAAAGAGCAAAGACGGCTTTTTCATCTTCATTCATTTCAACTTGTTTCTTCTCTGGTTTCATTTGAGGAAAAAACAAGACTTCCTGTATGGATTGATTATTGGTTAAGAACATAAGTAAACGGTCCATACCAATTCCCATACCCGATGTTGGCGGCATACCGTATTCCAAAGCACGTAAGAAATCGTAATCTATGGTGCCCGTAGCTTCTTCATCACCTTTTTTAGCTAGCTCTAACTGGTGCTCAAAACGTTCACGTTGGTCTATTGGATCGTTCAATTCAGAATAAGCATTGGCAATTTCCTTTCCACATACCATTAATTCGAAACGTTCGGTCAATTCTGGATTTTCACGATGTTCTTTACACAACGGGCTCATTTCCTTTGGATAGTCTGTAATGAAGGTAGGTTGTATATAATTGCCTTCACATTTTTCGCCAAAAATCTCATCGATAAGTTTGCCTTTGCCCATAGTATCATCAACAGCAACTCCCATATCCTTTGCAGCTTTTCTTATCTCTTCCTCTGACTTTCCACTGATATCAAATCCTGTAAAGTGTTTAATCGAATCGGCCATAGTCACTCGCGCATAAGGCGCTTTAAAATCGATGTCATGATTGCCGAAAGTTGCTTTTGTAGTACCGTTTACCGCAATTGCACAATGTTCCAGTAATTGCTCACAAAATAACATCATCCAATTATAGTCTTTATAGGCTACATAGATTTCCATGGCAGTAAATTCAGGATTGTGGGTTCGGTCCATACCTTCGTTCCTGAAATTTTTTGAAAACTCATAAACGCCATCAAAACCACCAACAATTAAGCGTTTTAAATACAATTCGTTGGCAATTCGCATATAAAGCGGAATGTCCAAACTGTTATGGTGCGTTACAAACGGACGCGCAGCTGCACCTCCGGGAATGGGTTGCAAAACAGGCGTTTCAACTTCAAAATAACCAGCGTCGTTAAAAAATTGGCGCATGGCATTAAACAGTTTGGTGCGTTTTATAAATACATTTTTTACATGTGGATTTACTACCAAATCGGCATAACGTTGTCTGTATCGCTGTTCTGGATCTGTGAAGGCATCGTAAGTAACACCATCTTTTTCTTTGGGCAAAGGCAGTGGTTTTAGGGTTTTACTTAAAAGCGTAAAGTCTTTTGCCTTAATGGTTTTTTCACCGACTTGGGTTGTGAATAATTCGCCTTCAACTCCAACAAAATCACCAAAATCAATTAGTTTTTTGAATAGGTCATTGTACTTGGTTTTATCATCACCCGGACAAATCTCGTCCCTGTTAAAATAGACTTGTATTTTACCTTCAGAATCTTGAAGTTGTGCAAAACTTGCTTTGCCTTGAACCCTAATTGACATTAAACGCCCTGCAACATTTACAGTTTTGCCCTCTTCAAAAGTGGCTTTAACTTGTTTGGAAGTATGAGTGACAGGATATAGATTGGCAGGATAGGGATTGATACCCATTTCCCTTAATTTGTTTAATTTTTCTCGACGTACAAGTTCTTGTTCTGAAAGCTGCATGCTAATTAATTTTGAAATGCAAAATTACATTATTTAAAAAAATTAGCACACAACTTTTAGAATTGATTTTCTCTTGACTAAATAGGTACATCAAGTTTTGAGGGTTACATGTCCTTTTTATGAATATTCCCTTTTATTTTTATGATTTTAGAAGGCTCACTTGCATTTGAAACTATTGTAATGGTTTTTGTAAATGCGCCAATTCTATTGGTGTCATATTTAATTTCAATTTCACCGGTTTCACCAGCAAGAATAGGTGTTTTTGAGTAGGTTGGTACTGTACATCCACAAGAAGTCTTTACATGTGTTATAACAATTGGAGCTGCACCAGTATTGGTAAATTTAAATGTTTTCACACCATTGTCGTTTTGATTGATTGTGCCGTAATCGATTTCTTCTGTTTCAAAAGAAAGTACACCAGCTTTTTCAGTAGCTTTAGCATTTTGAGCAAAACTAATACTACTCATGAATAAACAAATCACAAACAACAACTTATAAATTGAAGTGTTTGGTTTTGTCTTAAATGTGTTCATTGTAAAATTCATAATATGTTCTTTTAAGATTAATAGAAAACAAACATCATGAATTTAAACCAAAATGCATAGAAAAGGAGGTTTGAATTAAGTACTAGTACCTAGTTTGATATTTTTAATTATTTATTAAACAGTTCTTTAGCTTCGAGTCTGGATTGGACATTAAGCTTTTTATAAATATTGTTTACATGAGTTTTTACCGTACTCAAGCTTACAAAAAGGGCTTCTGCGATATCTTTATTGCTTTTGTCCTCTAATAAAAGATCCAATATATTATGTTCCTGTTTAGTCAGTAAAGAGGTGAGATCAATTTTTGAACTTTGTTTTTTCTTAAATAATTTAATGAGAAGGACTATGTTCAATACAATTGAAATGCCACAAATAATCCATAGTATTAACGACGCTGGTTTTTCTGAATTCAATGGACTTGACTGAATGCTGAATTGATCAGAAGTAAGTTCGTTTTCGTATTGTTTGGTATAGTCCGAATTGGGATAAGCTTCTTTCAGTCGTTTTAACAGATTTGAATAATAGGGATTCGTTTTAAGATCTTCTAAATAGTATTGATGAAAATTGTTACCGCGTTCAGACAGAAATGCATAAATGTATAATTCGGCTAAAGGTTCATTAAGGGATTTACCAAAATCCTGAAGCGTTTTAAACCATTTTCGGTTATTGAGTTTTCGATTGGCTTCACTTCTAAATTCACCATAATCATATTTCATGATTTCTTTTAATGAATCTACTTGAACAAAGGCATCTGCTTTTGGATTTCCAGATGAAACGGTACAAAACATTTGATTATCAAATGAAAAGGGGAAGTTTATGGTGTCGTTGCCTTTTGCAATAAATAAGATTTCCTTACTATCCTTACAATGACCGTTAAAATGGTTTTGATTTTGTTCGGCATCATTACAATTGTCAACATGAATTCGGTAAATTCTATTTTCAGAATCGAGTTGGTTTCCTGTGAATAGAAAATTCCCCGAGGAGTCTGGATGCTGTCTCGAAATGATTTGTTCTGAAAATACACCAGAAAGTTTACGGTAATCTTCAATTACAGAAAGATAGACATTGCTCTGCCACCGTTCCTTATCTACAATACCACTAAAAGCATGTTGTGCACGGGCACACATGAATGAGCAAAATATAAATACAATTAGACCATAAATTCTCATATCACGAATCTACTACAAATTAAATTAAAATGAAATAAGTCCATATCTTTGACATGTAACAAATGCAATTAATCTACGTCCAATAGTTACATCAATCATTAAAATTAATCATCATGAGTTTCTGGAGGGTCTTACTTTCTATTATTTGTCCACCGCTAGCCGTAATCGATAAGGGCTGTGGTTCTATTTTTATTGTTTTCTTATTGTGGCTCTGTGGCTGGGTTCCTGGAGTTATTGCTGCACTGGTTATACTGAATAACCCCAATCGATAACAAGATATGTTGTATCTTTGCGGTTATGAATAAAACGGTTGAGATTACAGATCTTGGTTATAAAGATTACAAAGAAGCATGGGATTATCAAGAGGGCCTTTTTAAAAGCATTCTTGATATTAAAATAAAAAACCGTCGTAAAAACGCTAACTTAATCACGCCCAACTATTTTCTTTTTGTAGAGCATCCACACGTTTACACTTTAGGAAAAAGTGGTGATGTGTCCAATCT
Organism: Flavobacteriaceae bacterium MAR_2010_72; assembly: GCA_003550275.1. Classification (GTDB taxonomy): domain Bacteria; phylum Bacteroidota; class Bacteroidia; order Flavobacteriales; family Flavobacteriaceae; genus Geojedonia. The sequence goes on along the minus strand of QXCW01000002.1, from coordinate 2,743,014 downwards.
TTTGGTTTCAGAAGAACAATTAAAATCCAAAAATGCATCATTTTACAAAGTCAACAGAGGTGGAGATATTACTTATCATGGCCCTGGACAAATTGTAGGCTATCCTATTTTAGATCTCGATAATTTTTTTACTGATATTCATAAGTATTTACGTTTGTTAGAAGAAACTATCATTTTAACTTTAGGAGAATATGGTTTAAAAGCAGAACGTAGCAGTGGTGAAACAGGAGTTTGGTTGGATGTTGGTACGCCGTTTGCTCGTAAAATTTGTGCAATGGGAGTTCGTGCAAGCCGTTGGGTAACCATGCACGGTTTTGCATTAAATGTAAATGCCGATTTAGGCTATTTTGATTTGATGATTCCTTGTGGAATTCGTGGTAAAGCAGTAACGTCTTTAAATGTAGAATTAGGTGTTGATAAAGTAAATGAAGATGAGGTTAAATCGAAACTTCTAAAACATTTTTTAATACTATTTGAAGCCGAATTAAATCATCAGGTGCTACCGCATCAGTTTATTTCATAAACAATAATATCAGTATCATCACCCTTAACTACCAATTCCAAATTGCGATCCTTATCTATATTATCGACCATAATTGATGAATTTCCATAGACTGGAAAATTGGCAATAGGCTTTCCTAAACTATCAAAAAGATAAACTTTGTTGGATTGTAGATCGGTTGTGGTGACATAAATTTTGTCGTTGATATAAAAAATATTGGGGGGAAGGTATTCACCAAAATCCAATTCAACGACATGAGATTTAATGGTTAATTTATTTTCAAAAAGAGTAACCAATGTTCTGTTCGTCGAGCAGATAAAATGGTCATCATTAAGGTTTATGTTAGACTTACTCATTTGACCATTCTGATTAACTTGTATTAAAGTTCCGTTTGTGGATGTAGTGGTAAAATTATTGTTGTAGAGGTAAATCTCGTTATCAGAAAAATCAATGGTTTCTTTTACATCAATTCTAGTTTTGCCAGTACGGTCTAAAATTCTTAACTGCTTACCTTGAGCAAACACAATGTAATCTTTGCTTCCAATCCTAAAATGTTTGGGCTGTGAAGAAATGGTTTCATTTGTTGAATTAAATCTAAAACCTGTAACCGTTTTTCCCTGTTTATCATACATAAGCAAGGATTTGCCTTGAGTGACCAAAAGCCTGTAATTTTTGTTGGAGTCATAATCAAACAAAGAAAGCGGTTTCGTAATTTCGTCATTGAATTTTAAAGGAAATGGGCCAACATCTTTGCCATTTCTATCCAACACATATACGCGATGTGGTGTTGCAAAAACCAATTGCAGTCTCCCGTTTTTGTAAATGTCCATTTGTTCAATGGTTCCTAAAACCTTTCCGTCTAGTTGTTTTTTCCAAAATATTTTGCCGTCATTAGAAATGAGATAAAGATTATTGTTGATGTCTTGAACCACAATATCTTTTTGGTTGTTGGTATGGTTAGCAGCAAGTTGAGGTGCTGTTAATAACGAAGTATCCATTTTTATGTCTTGAGACTCAACAACCCTATTATTCGAACCTTTGGATTTAAAGGTTTTGAAAACGCCATTTACATGAGCAAAATCAGTTTCATATATAAATTGTAAGCATGATACCTTGTAGTCCTCTAATTTTAAAGTCACATCTTCATCAAAATTATGATTCAGTATTACATTTAATGATAACGAATTAGAGTAGACAAATATGGATGAGGCATCACTTAAATCGTTCATTGCTGATTTGAAATGGTTGCTATGGTATATGGTGGCTTTGTTTTGATAACTTGAAATAACGTCTTTTAAAATAGCAACGGATTCAGCGAACACGAAGAAATTGTCAATCACAGCATAAAATGAGGCGGAATTAAAATTAATAAACGGCGAAAGGGTGTCTTCAAAAATTTTAGGAGCGTCATACTCATAAATTGGCAACTCCCTAAAGGTCTCTACCATAATAGGCGTGTCCAATCCCTCTAAAGTTAATTCGGCATCAATAGATTTGATAACTATGATCTCATTAGTATTAAGCTTAATAGAGCCAATCTCTACACTATTATTAAAAATAGGATTTATAACGATAGAATCTTGTTTCCTGAAGTTTTGAATGTTCTCGTTAAATACCCTAAAACTATTATAGGTGTAGCTTGTAAAATAATCAGAATCATTTGGCGCGATTTGACTTATAGTGTTTTCTTGTGGAAGTGTATTTTTAAAAATATTGACCCAGCCTTTTGTTGAGTCAGTTGCTTTAGTAACTCCGTTGAAAGTAATGTTGTTTTGTGACACATCGATATCTAATAGCATATAGTTTGAAAATTGATGCTCATTCAAGTGATCGTCGTTAAAAAAGGATGGATTTAGCTTTTTATTTTTTAAATTAAGAACAACAGAAAGCGACCTTTCATTGCTTGAGGTCTTAAAAATCGCCTCTAATTCTGAGTCATTAGTTTTCTTATTTATGGCGTTCTCTAATAGGTCTAGTTTATTTGAACCAACAAATATGCTGTCTATAACAGCGCTAAATAGCGTATCGTTTTCAATAGTAGTTTTAGTTACTGAATATTTTTTTAGTTCTAATTGTTCTGAAATGAAATTAGGAAGTGAGTCGAGCTCAAAGATTTTAGCATTGAGTTTAGTAGTGAATGTAAAATCTGTATGTCCTTGATTAGTTGTGACTAATGATATTAAAAAGGGGTTTTCCGTATTTAAATACTTTAAAACCCGAAGTTTTTTCTGGAGATCAGAAACTTTATTGTAGTCGAGAGTTGTTTTTAATAGGTCATTGTTAGCTAGAACAGAAGAAAGATTTTCAAGAGCATTTGCCTTGATATAAACAGATGCTTCTTCTGGCGAAAATGCTAACAGGCTTGTCGACTTTTTATTATCGTTATTACAACTTGTCAAGCTAAATAGCAAGGCGAGACAAACTACAGCATATTTCATAGGAAAACAGAATTTAGGCAATGTATTTGGATTTAAGCACAAATATAAAAAGTTAAAGCTCTAATTTTAATTGTTCGGGCAATAATCTAAAGGACATTCTATGATATTGCGTCACACCATATTTTCTAATGGCTTCACGATGCTCTTTGGTTGGGTAACCTTTATTTTGTTTCCAATTGTACATTGGATATTCATCATGGATTTTTAACATATAAGCATCGCGATACGTTTTTGCCAAAATTGAGGCAGCTGCTATGCTTAAATATTTACTATCTCCTTTGACAATAGTTTCAAACGGAATTTTATTAAATGGTTTAAATCTGTTACCATCAACAATAATAAATTGTGGTATAGGATTTAATTGTTCGAGTGACTTATGCATCGCTAAAATAGATGCATTTAAGATGTTGATTCTGTCAATTTCATTTGGCCAAATATGATGAAAGGCAAATGTCTTTGCTTCAGATTCAATTGTGGGCTTTAACAAATTTCTGCTCTTTTCAGATAGAAGTTTTGAATCGTTTAAAATGGTGTTGTTGAATTTTTTTGGTAAAATTACTGCTGCTCCTGTGACAGGTCCAGCTAGACAGCCTCTACCTGCCTCGTCGGTACCGCATTCAAATTCAAATTCAGAAAAATTAGGCTTTAGGTTCAATTCATTAAAATTTATACAAAGTTAAAGTTTTAAGGTTCAATTTATACGAAAATTCTTTTACCCTACTAAAGGTTAAAATTCATCATTTATATCTACCAACCTTTTTAAACATTAACATTTAATTGGGAAAAGCGCTTGTTTATTTAAGATAAAATTAGCATGTTTGCGCAAGACTAACTCAAATAATTGTTTTATGAAATTAAAATTAACATGGTTAATGACGCTTTCTATGGCGTTAGTGATGCAATTTTCTTTTGCACAAGAGAAAACAGTCACAGGAACAATTACATCGGTTTCAGACGGATTACCGTTGCCAGGTGTGAATGTAATAGTTAAAGGAACATCAAGAGGAGTTCAATCGGACTTTGATGGAAAATACTCCATTAATGTCAGTGTTGGCGAAACTCTTGTTTTTTCATTTGTGAGTATGAAACCCACTGAAGTTGTAGTAGGTGCAAGTAATACTATAAATGTTGCTATGCAAGAAGATGTTGCCGCATTAGATGAAGTTATCATCACGGCGCAAGGGATTAAAAGAGAGGCCAAAGCTCTTGGTTATGCGGTAACGACTATTAAGTCTGAAGCCATTGAAAGAAAACCAGAAACAGACGTTGCCAAAATCTTAACAGGTAAGATTGCTGGTGTTGAAGTGAATGCTGGAGGTGGGTTTTTAGGAACCGCCACAAGTGTCATCATAAGGTCGAAAAACTCTATTTCTGGAAACAACCAACCTTTATATATTGTCGATGGTGCCCCAATATCTGGAGATAGATCGTTTGATATTGACCCCAATAATATCGCCTCTGCCAGCGTACTTAAAGGTTTGGCAGCATCTACTTTATATGGTCAAGATGGTCGTAATGGTGTAATTGTAATTACCACAAAAACAGGTTCTGGTGCTGATGTTGATAAGAAGTTTGAAGTTCAAGTTTCATCAACTACTGCATTTTTAGAGGTAAGTAATTTACCGAAGTTCCAAAATATATATGGACAAGGAGCTGATAATGCCATTAATACAACTTTCTTTGGAAACTGGGGAGCAAAATTTGATGGTCAAATAGTACCTCACCACTTAAGCATACCCGCTTATGCAGAGTCGTTTCCTCAATTTCAGGGCGCAACGGTAGAGTATAGGGCTATAGAAGACAACGTCAATGACTTTTTTAATACTGGAATGGGTCAAGTGACCTCTGTGTTAATGTCTAAAAACTTCGATGAAGATTCGGGTGTAAGTTTTTCTTTCGGTCATACTGATCAACAAGGGTATATTCCAGAAAACGGAATTAGAAGATATAACCTTGATTTTGGAGGTAGAACAAAATTGTCAAATAAATTAAGTTTAAATACGAGTGTTAGGTATAATAATACGTTTACCAAGCGGCCAACTAGGAACTTTTTTACGTTGTTAACTTGGATCCCAAGAAACTTGGACATCCATAATTTACCTTTCGAAGATCCAAATGATGGTTCTAGTGTGTATTACAGAACAACCATTACCAATCCTAAATGGCAACAAAAGTATACTGCTTTTAATGAAACTAATGACAGGATTTTTATAAAAGCCGCTCTCGATTATGATATAAGTGATCGCATCAAAGCATCTTACCTTTATAGTTTAGATAACTCGAGTACTTTAAATGAAGATTACCAAAACAAAGGTGGAGCAGATAATATTCTAGGGTTTTTACAAACCTTTGATAGAACAACAAGAGTAACGAATCATAGGTTTTCATTGTCAGCAAGTGATTTTAATTTGTCTGAAGATATTTCAGTCAATGCCGTTATAGGTGGTGAATCAAAGAATGTAATTACTGATTTTATAGGAATGTTTAGTACTGATCAAGTGGTGTTCGATTTTAAAAGACACAGTAATTTTAGGGCTAATTCTCCAATCGAAGGATTTACAGAAACTAATACTGTTGGGGTTTACGGACAATTAGAGATGGCTTTTAAAAATTATGCCTACTTAACTTTAAGTGGAAGAAATGATTGGGGCTCAACAGTAGAAGATGATAATAAATCGCTATTTTATCCTAGTGTTTCTTTGTCCTTAATTCCAACAAGTATGTTTGAAGGCCTTAAGGGTGCCAACAATAATTATCTTAAAGTTAGGGGTAGTTATGGTACATCAGCTAACTTCCCAAGCGCATATTTAACACGGCCAGTTCTTAATGCAAGTGCAAATGCTTATATCAATCCATTTACAGGAAATCTCGTATCAACTAATAGTTTAAGTACCTTTTTACCTAACCCTAATATCAAACCAGAGTTATTAAAAGAGTATGAAGTTGGTCTTGAGGGGCGTTTGTTAGACAACTTCTTGGATTTTGATATTTCTGCTTATAAGAGAATCGTTGAAGATCAAATTTTGAGTTCTAGTTTGGCAAACTCAACTGGTTTTAGTAGTACTATTATTAATGCGGGTCGAATAGATACCAAAGGTTTAGAGATAGGTTTAGGGATTAATCCATTTAGAAGCGATAGTGATAGAGGGTTTAATTGGAGCATGAACAATCAATTTACAATGTATGAAACAACAGTAATTGATATTCCTGTAGATAGAGTTGATATCGCAAGTGGTATTAACTTCGCTATTGAAGGTGAACCATATGGCGTATTTAGAGGCACCTTTGCCGTTAAAGATGATCAAGGTAACTTATTAATCAATCCTAATACAGGTAAAATCATTTTTAGTGATGATGTTGGTCTTGAGGATAAAATTATTGGAGATCCAAATGAAGATTGGAGGCTAACTAATATTAATTCATTTTCCTATAAAGGGTTTAGCCTTAATATACAGTGGGAGTACATTCATGGTGGAGACATTTATTCAGTAACGGCTTCAAACTTATTAAGAAGAGGAGTTACTATAGATACACAAGACAGAGAAGGTACTTATATTATCCCAGGTGTTTTAGGAAATCCAAATACTGGTGAAGTCCTTACAGATGGTAATGGTGATAAAATACAGAATAATATTCAAATTGGAGCTAATGATTTGTACTTTATCAACCTTCAAGATGTAGATGAAAATATAGTTTATGATGCTTCAATTTTAAGATTGAGAGATGTTTCTTTAAGCTATTCCTTATCAAAAAAGGATCTTGAAAGAACACCTTTTGGAAATATCACATTCACCTTATCTGGAAATAACTTATGGTATAAAACACCAAATATTCCGGAAGGATTAAGATTGGATCCAGAGGTTTTAAGTTCTGGTGTAGGTAACGGTAAAGGATTGGATTTTCAAAATGATCCTTCGTATACGCAGTATTCTTTTGGGGTTAAATTAACGTTTTAATTATAATGACTATGAAAAAATATATATATAACACTGCAAGAATTACCGCCGCTTTTACAATGCTGTTTATGGTAATGTCTTGTGAAACAACAAATTTGGATATTAATGATAATCCAAATGCATTGACTTTAGAATCTGCTGACCCAAATTTTGTGCTCAATGGAATTCAATTCAGTTTTGTTAATCAGCACTTGGGATTAAGTGGTATCAGTAGTACTACTATGCGTCACGTCCATCAGTTTGGAACCTATGCCTCTAGTTCTGGACAGGGCACAATGAATGGAGCGTGGTCAAATGCATATTCAATTGCAAATAACTTGAATTTATTAGAAGATCTTTCTGAAGCTAGAGACTTACCTAATCATGTTGGAATGGGACAGGTTCTTGAAGCGTTTGCCTTTGTAAATTTAGTAGATTATATTGGTACTGCTGTATATTCTGAAGCTGTAAATTCAGATTTCCCACAGCCTAATTTAGATAGTGGCCAGTCTATATACAATGCCATGTATGATCAATTAACAGATGCTGTAGCTAATTTAAGCGCAACTGGTTCAGTTGCACCAGAGGATTTATTTTACGATGGTGATATGAGCAAATGGATAAAGCTTGCAAATACACTTAAAATTAAAATGTATGTTCAAACAAAGTTAGTAACTAATCCAAATGCGGTAAGCGATATTAATGCAATTCTGGCGAGTGGTAACTATATTAATTCATCTGCAGATGATTTTGTTGCACGATTTGGAACTAATGTCACTAACCCAGATACAAGACACCCCAATTTTGTTGGAGCTTATCAGGTAAGTGCTGGTAATCAATACATGAGTAATGATTTCATGAACACATTGCTTTATGGTAAGTCTAATCCTGATCCAAGGTTAAGATACTATATTTACAGACAAACGGACCAAGATCCATCAGGAACTTTGTTGCCTTGTGCTGGTGATCCAAATTATCAGTATTGTTATGTCGGTAATGGATATTGGGGTAGAGATCATGCGGATGATGAAGGTATCCCTAATGATGGATCATTAAGAGCAACTTATGGAATATATCCTGCAGGAGGAGCATATGATGATGACAGTTTTAAAAGAACACCAGAATCTACAAATTTAGGAGGCGCTGGGATTCATCCAATGGTGTTATCGTCTTTCACGAAGTTTTGGCTAGCTGAAGCTGCCTTACCTGCACCTGCTGGTCTAGGTACAAATGGTAATTCCAGAACCTATCTTATGAACGCCATGCAAGATTCATTTGATAAAGTTGAAAGTTTTAGTGGGGTTGCTATGACAGATGCTGACGTAACATCCTATATAAATGAGGTGTTGGCTGAATATGATGGCGCTGCAGATAATCAAGAACGACTTGCAATCATCATAAGAGAATATTATATCGCCATGTGGGGTAATAGTGTTGAGGCTTATAACAATTACAGAAGAACAGGCTATCCTACTTTAGGAATGTCAGTAATTGCGAATACGTCTTTTCCTAGAAGTTATTTTATTCCAAGTTCTGAACTAAATTCTAATGACAACCCAGCATTAGAGCAAAAGAAGCTAACAGATCAAGTGTTCTGGGATACTAATCCAGCTGGATTTATAGACTAAAAAAATAAAAATTAAGAATATGAAAAAAATAATTTATATAATATTTGGTGTGGCATTAATGCTCACCCAATATTCGTGTACAGATGAAAGCACGTTCAATAATCCTGCTCATCATGAGCTTGAGAATGGTGCTTTTGTGAGATTTGCAAATAATGGAGTTAACGCCACTTATCCAGATGCACAAAACATTTCAATTTCAGAAGAAATTTATGATGCAAACGGAAATATTAGTGAGTATTCATTAACGCTAACTGCATCAATAGGTGGAGCTACGTATAAGGCAGAAGACTTTATAGTTATCACAAGTTTTCCTGCAGTTTTGAATATTACAAGCCAAAGTATGGCAGATGCTCTAGGTTTGCCACTGTCTAGTTTTGATTTTGGAGATTCGTTTAACTTCATTGGAAAAGCTACTAGAAATGATGGCGTTGTATTTTATGGTGTAAGGCCAACCTTCAGCACTTCGCAATTAACTGTTGGCCCAGGGAATACTGAAGGACAGCTTTTTACACCGGCATATAAAAATGCTATGAATTTTGGGACTATTGTTTCGTGCCCATTTGTTCAGGCTGATATGCTAGGAACGTATACCATTATTCAAACGGCCTTTAATGCAACTAGCAACACTCAATTTCAAGTGATTGCTGGAGCTAATGCAGGCCAATTTATAATGGTTAATCCTTATCATTCTGTAGGTAACTTTAATATAGCTGTAGATGTAAGTCCTTTAGGAATTGCAACCGTTGCTAGGCAAGATGCTTATTTAACTTCTGAGCGTTGTTGTCCTGGATATACACCTACTTGGGTTAGAACAAATGCATCAGTGTCATTAGGTCTTTCTTGTATAGGATATATAAGCCTTAATTTATCAACAGGGCTAGGTGTGGCTGGATCAGATGGTACAGGATTTACGTTTGGAGATGGAGTACTAATTGCTCAAAAAAATTAATTTAAAATAGTTATATCATGAAAAAAATTAAATATATAATTTGCTCAATAGCATTGTTAACTATTTTATCTTGTGGTGACGATGATTTTTCAAGAGCTTATGTTGATGATGAAGTAAAAACAGCACTAACGGGCCAGTTAAATTTAAGCAGAACCGTTTCGGCTCCTGGTTTAAAAATTGGTTTTACCTTTACTTTGCCTCAAAGTTTTGATGTTGAGTCTAAAGTTGAAGTTTCAGCAACAACTTATGATTTTAAGCAATCAAAAGCATTTGTGACCGTTCCAGCAGGGCAAACTTCAGGATCTGGTACAATAACAATGCCTGGTACAGGTACGGTAGCTAAATCCTTTTTTGGAATTAATGATTTTGTAACGGTACAACTAACGGGCGTTGCTTTAAAGCAGCCAGAGTCTGGGCCAGCAATTGAAGACCCATACACCTTATCGTCTGATGGAATTTCTGTGAGATTTATTGATAGAGATCCAGATTGGATGAGAATTTTATCTGCTCGTAGTTTGGTTCTATCTTTAGATTGGGCTAATCCAGCAGAAAATGATTTAGATTTATATGTGTATAATTCGGTTACCGGTGCATATATTGAAGCTTCTGAAACAGGTTCAAGATGGGAGGGTGACTTTATTGATGATGGCCACCCAGATGGTGTATACTATGTTGAAGTAGGGTTTTGGTCTGTAACAGGAGAAAACATACCATATAGCATTCACTGTTTAAGAAATGATGAGACAGTGGATTATTATGAAGGGGTTTTTCAATCTCCAGTTTCAAGAACATATTTGTCTCCAATTTTGGTGTTAACTAAAACAACCGTAAATGGTAGTGCATATATAACAACTTCATTACCTTAACAAAGAATAAAAATTAAATTTCAAAAAGCCACCTCCCTAGGTGGCTTTTTTATATAAAATAAACTGCTTTGTTTCCCGTTTTTAAATCTTTACTTTTGCCTTTATTTTTGTGAAATGAATAAACAACGCTTTTGTCTTCTAATAATTCTAGGCTTCTATTTTGGGTCAGTTGCTCAAACGCCAACATTAGGTAGGCCTGTTAGAGAGGGTCGGGTTTTGGATACAACCGAAACCAGATATGACACAAAAAGTAGAGGGGTTAAAAATACCGAGGCTAAAATTCAGGACTACAAAATCATTTCCGTAGAGAATGACACAACATTTTTAGATACCACCTTATCCATAAAAAAAGAATACAAATTCAATTACTTAAGAAAGGATAATTTTAACCTCATTCAATTCTCTAATATTGGCCAAACCTATAACACCTTAAGTTATGGTTTTGAAAATCACCAAACACAGCCCTTATTTGGGGCACGTGCTAGGCATTTTAATTATATGGAGCTAGAGGACACCTATTATTATCATGTCCCAACACCACTAACAGAGTTGTTTTTTAAAACGGCCTTTGAACAAGGTCAGGTATTGGATGCCTTCTTTACCGTAAACACGTCCGAACAGTTTAACTTTTCAATTGCTTATAAAGGATTGCGATCATTAGGAAAGTACCAACATATTTTGACGAGTACGGGAAATTTTAGGTTTACAACAAATTATAAAACGAAAAACAACAGGTATCACATGCGAGCTCATATGGTGTCTCAAGATTTGTTGAATCAAGAAAATGGTGGATTGAAGGACAGCGATTTGGTTAATTTTGAGTCAGGAAACCCAGATTTTTTGGACCGATCGGTATTCGATCCTAATTTCGAAAATGCAGAGAGCATTTTAAGAGGAAAACGTTTCTACATTGATCATCACTATGCTATTGTTTCAAAAACGGATAGCTTAAGTACCAACAGTCTTAAAATAGGAAATACCATTAATTTTGAAGATAAATTCTATCAGTTTAAACAAACAACGGCAGCTACAAGTTATTTTGGAGACACCTTTAATACAAGCGTCAACGATAAAGTTACTTTAGAAGATTTTAGATTAAGAGGCTATTTAAATTATCAGAATGCTATTTTAGGAGACCTTCAATTCAATATGGATTATCATAACTTTAATTACGGCTATGATAAATTGGTTGTGCTAGATAATGAAACCATTATTAATCGCATCAAAAGTAGTTTTATAAGAGTGGGCGGAGCTTACAAAAAACAAATTGATGATTTTCAACTAATAGGAGAATTGGGTCTTAATCTTTCAGATGAGTTTAAAGGCAATTTTTTAAAGGCTCAAGTGTCCTTTAAAGTCAATGATGATATTTCTGTTGAAGGATTGATTAACTCTAATTCTTCCTTGCCTAATTACAATTACTTATTGTACCAAAGTGATTATGTGAATTACAATTGGGATAATACGGATACGTTTGACAACCAGACTATGCAATTGGTAAGCTTTAAGTTCAGTTCACAAAAGCTTTTGAATATTGAGGTCGATTATACAACTTTAGGTAACTATACATTTTTTACAAAAGATAATAATAGCGGTGTTAAACCAGTGCAGAGTGATGCAACCATTAATTATTTGCGGTTAAAAATCGGAAAGGGAATTAAGTTTGGTCGCTTCGCTCTCGATAACACAATAATGTACCAAAATGTGCTGAATGGCGATCAGCAATTCAACGTTCCCGAAATCATAAGCCGAAATACATTCTACTACTCAAGCCATTTGTTTAAAAAAGCAATGTATCTTCAAACAGGGGTGACTTTAAATTACTTTACAGAGTATTATATGAATGCTTATGATCCTCTTTTAGCCGAATTTTATGTTCAAAATCAAACCAAATTAGGAGGCTTCCCAAGATTAGACTTTTTTATCGATGCCAAAATTAGACAAACACGCATCTATTTAAAGGCCGAGCACTTTAATTCATCGTTTACCGGATACAACTATTATTCTGCACCAAATTACCCTTATAGAGACTTCGTCGTGAGGTTCGGTTTAGTTTGGAATTTCTTTCTTTAATTATCTGGGTATTTGTTTTGTTATAAACAAAACACCGTGCTTTCACAACTCGCTACCTTATTAATAAGGTGAGCTCAAACAAATTGTTCAATCACTAATACACTCATTTTCAATCCTCAAAAAAAAGATTTAAAAAAAGGTTCAAAAAGTTTTGTTTGTGAGAAAAAAAGGGTTGTATATTTGCAGCCGCTAAAACGGTGAGTATGGCTGTTTGGTTGGAGTTCATTGGGATGTTTTATTGGTTTAGTAGGGGTTTAGTAAAAACTTTTTCAAAAAAGATTGGTAAAGTATTGCGGGAATAAAAAAAGGGTTTTATATTTGCACCCGCTTAAGGGTTAAAGGCCCTTTTGTAAGATAAAGAAAGTTCATTAACATATTGAATTGACAGCGTAAAGAAGATGTTGGAAACGACATTTTCAAGACAAGAGAATAAGCCATTTTGAGTACCGAAATTATAATTTCTTTGGTTGTTAAAATATAGTCGTAAGACTTAAAATTTAACGATGAAGAGTTTGATCCTGGCTCAGGATGAACGCTAGCGGCAGGCCTAACACATGCAAGTCGAACGGCAGCACGACCTTCGGGTTGGTGGCGAGTGGCGCACGGGTGCGTAACGCGTATACAATCTACCTTTTACAGGGGAATAGCCCAGAGAAATTTGGATTAATACCCCATGGTATTATTGATCGGCATCGGTCGGTAATTAAAGATTCATCGGTAAAAGATGAGTATGCGTTCTATTAGCTAGTAGGTGTGGTAACGGCACACCTAGGCAACGATAGATAGGGGCCCTGAGAGGGGGATCCCCCACACTGGTACTGAGACACGGACCAGACTCCTACGGGAGGCAGCAGTGAGGAATATTGGACAATGGGCGAGAGCCTGATCCAGCCATGCCGCGTGCAGGAAGACGGCCCTATGGGTTGTAAACTGCTTTTATACAGGAAGAAACACCCCCTCGTGAGGGGGCTTGACGGTACTGTAAGAATAAGGATCGGCTAACTCCGTGCCAGCAGCCGCGGTAATACGGAGGATCCAAGCGTTATCCGGAATCATTGGGTTTAAAGGGTCCGTAGGTGGATGATTAAGTCAGAGGTGAAATCCTGCAGCTCAACTGTAGAATTGCCTTTGATACTGGTCATCTTGAATTATTATGAAGTAGTTAGAATATGTAGTGTAGCGGTGAAATGCATAGATATTACATAGAATACCAATTGCGAAGGCAGATTACTAATAATATATTGACACTGATGGACGAAAGCGTGGGGAGCGAACAGGATTAGATACCCTGGTAGTCCACGCCGTAAACGATGGTTACTAGCTGTTCGAACTTCGGTTTGAGTGGCTAAGCGAAAGTGATAAGTAACCCACCTGGGGAGTACGTTCGCAAGAATGAAACTCAAAGGAATTGACGGGGGCCCGCACAAGCGGTGGAGCATGTGGTTTAATTCGATGATACGCGAGGAACCTTACCAGGGCTTAAATGTAGAGTGACAGGTCTAGAGACAGACCCTTCTTCGGACACTTTACAAGGTGCTGCATGGTTGTCGTCAGCTCGTGCCGTGAGGTGTCAGGTTAAGTCCTATAACGAGCGCAACCCCTGTTGTTAGTTGCCAGCGAGTCAAGTCGGGAACTCTAGCAAGACTGCCAGTGCAAACTGCGAGGAAGGTGGGGATGACGTCAAATCATCACGGCCCTTACGTCCTGGGCTACACACGTGCTACAATGGTAGGTACAGAGAGCAGCCACACCGCGAGGTGGAGCGAATCTACAAAACCTATCACAGTTCGGATCGGAGTCTGCAACTCGACTCCGTGAAGCTGGAATCGCTAGTAATCGCATATCAGCCATGATGCGGTGAATACGTTCCCGGGCCTTGTACACACCGCCCGTCAAGCCATGGAAGCTGGGAGTGCCTGAAGTCCGTCACCGCAAGGAGCGGCCTAGGGTAAAATTAGTAACTAGGGCTAAGTCGTAACAAGGTAGCCGTACCGGAAGGTGCGGCTGGAACACCTCCTTTCTAGAGAAAGACGACTAAAGGAGTAAAAAAGAAGGGAAAATAAGAAGTTTATTCTCTTGCTGTCAATTTAATTTTTAAGATACAAGTAGAGTCTCATAGCTCAGCTGGTTAGAGCGCTACACTGATAATGTAGAGGTCGGCAGTTCGAGTCTGCCTGAGACTACAAAAAAAAGTGAGCAGTCATGGTTTACAGTTAGCAGTTTTGCTAGCTACTGCGACTGAATACTAAAAAATTTCTTCGGAAATTTTAAGTTCATAATATACTGAAAAGGAAATTTTAGAAGTTGGGTTTGTTGCGAGTTTTATAACTCATAACTCATAACTAATAACTCATAACTAAAGAAATGGGGGATTAGCTCAGCTGGCTAGAGCGCCTGCCTTGCACGCAGGAGGTCATCGGTTCGACTCCGATATTCTCCACCAAAGTTCCCGCGCAGGCGGGAATCTCATAAGGGAAGCTGTCAATTTAATTGTAAGCAATCCATATGAGATCTCCAATCAAGTTGGAGATTACAACGTTCATTGACATATTGGAAAAAGATACATAAAAATAGATATAATTTAATTATATCACAAAACAAGAGTTGATCAAAGGTGCGAGCTTTTTGATCAACAAAACTCATTAAAGACAAAAAAGTACAATAAGCTAAATAAGAGCGTATGGGGAATGCCTAGGCTCTCAGAGGCGATGAAGGACGTGATAAGCTGCGAAAAGCTGCGGGATTGGCACATACGATGTGATCCGCAGATATCCGAATGGGGCAACCCAGCATGTTGAAGACATGTTATCCGATAAGGAGGCGAACCTGGAGAACTGAAACATCTAAGTACCCAGAGGAGAAGAAAACAAAAGTGATTCCGTAAGTAGTGGCGAGCGAACGCGGATTAGCCCAAACCGGTGTTGTTACGGCAATACCGGGGTTGTAGGACCACGATATTTGATGCACAATGAATTAGAACACTTTGGAAAGAGTGACCATAGAGGGTGATAGTCCCGTATAAGTAAAGCGTGTTATCGATAGTGGTATCCTGAGTAGTGCGGGGCACGTGAAACCCTGTATGAATTTGGCGGGACCATCCGTTAAGGCTAAATACTCCTGAGA
>QXCW01000002.1:2120000-2725000 GCA_003550275.1 Flavobacteriaceae bacterium MAR_2010_72 | reverse complement strand
TGCTAAAGGTTTATTAAAACCAATAGCAAATAGCTATAACTTAAGGTGGTTATAGCAACGGGGCTCACCTCTTACCATTCCGAACAGAGAAGTTAAGCCCGTTAGCGCCGATGGTACTGCATTTGTGGGAGAGTAGGTCATCGCCTTTTTTAAAGCCCTTCATAGTAATATGAAGGGCTTTTTTTATGCCTTAACCTTATTAAACTTTAGTGTTCAAACTAAAAAACCCCTTCATGGAAAAATGAAGGGGTTTTGAGCATATAAGATTAATTAATCTTAATATTTAATCAGTCTTTTCATTAGAGATTTCGACCCTTGTGAGATTTTAACAATATAAACACCACTTTCCAATTCCTTACCAAAACTATAGTCTTCTTCTGAATTGAATTCGTTATAGTGTACGAGTTTATTTGTAACATCAAACACATAGATGTGTATGTTATTCAACATGTCGGTCTTTTTAACTCTTAAATTAAAAGTGCTGTTAGATGGATTTGGCCAAAAATCTATTTCTAAAAGGCCTGCTAATTCCCCATCTTCTTTTAATATAGGTTCTTCATTCGTCGTTCTGTTTTTATTTTTCCCGGTATGAACCATAATCGACCCACCTGCTAAACTTGTACTTGGATCTTCACTATCAGCATGTCCTAATTGGTTGTCATACACAATATCTTCAGTAATAGCATTCCATATCTTAATTCTAAATTTATCAACCGTGTCGTTTTTATCGCCATCTATGGCTGTTAATATGAACTTATAATCACCTTGGCCATTGATAGTTCCGTCTCCTTTAAATTGTGCTCTTTGACCACTTACAATTAACCAGTCATAGCTTGAACTTTTAAAGTTTAAATTGCCAGCATGAAATTGAAATTCTGTATTTCCATCGGGTCTGTTTCTTCCTGGTTTATATTTAGATACAAATCCAAACGTCGCTTTACCTGTAAGATCAGGTTCTGGTACATAAGCTCCTATAGGAGAATCTATCCAACCACCACCTGTGACAAATCCAGAAGAGGGATCATAAATAACTATATATTGAAATATTATAGTACTATACATACCACAGTCATTAGCAACCGTTAAGGTGACTTCATAAACTCCGGTAGATGTATAGGTGTGATTTCCACTAACATTATTGCCGTTAATAGTTCCATTTGTGGTCTGACCATCACCCCAATTCCAACTTACTTGTGAAATAATTCCGTTTTCTACAGTCGCACTACCATTTATTTGTAGAGAGAGCTGAACTGGATCTGTAGGTAAACTTAAATCGTTTATTATGGGCTTATAACAAATGCCAGTATCACATCCATCAGGAATTCCATCATTATCGGCATCGGCAAGATCATCATAACCTTCGCAGATATCGTTACAATCTGGAACTGTATCGCCATCAGAATCAGTATCTGTTGTACCACATCCACAATCTCCCGGTGCAATTTTATCAGGATCAGTTGGACATAGATCATCACAATCAGGTGTTCCGTCACCATCAGAATCGGTATCTACTATACCACATCCACAATCTCCCGGAGCAATTTTATCAGGATCGTTCGGGCATAAATCATCACAATCAGGTGTTCCGTCACCATCAGAATCGGTATCTGCTGTACCACATCCACAATCTCCCGGTGCAATTTTATCAGGATCGTTCGGGCATAAATCATCACAATCAGGTGTTCCGTCACTGTCAGAATCGATATCTGCTATATCACAACCACACACTCCTGGATCTATTTTATTTGGATCGTTCGGACATAGATCATCACAATCAGGTGTTCCGTCACCATCAGAATCGGTATCTGCTATACCACATCCGCAATCACCTGGTGCTATTTTATCAGGATCATTGGGACATAAATCATCACAATCGAGAGTTCCGTCACCGTCAGAGTCGATATCTGCTACATCACAACCACATACTCCGGGATCTGTTTTGTTTGGATCGTTAGGACAGTTGTCTAAACAATCAGGAGTTCCATCATTATCAGAATCTGTATCTGCTATACCACATCCGCAATCACCTGGTGCTATTTTATCAGGATCATTGGGACATAAATCATCACAATCGAGAGTTCCGTCACCGTCAGAGTCGATATCTGCTACATCACAACCACATACTCCTGGATCTATTTTATTTGGATCGTTTGGACAATTATCTAAACAATCAGGTGTCCCGTCTCCGTCAGAATCATTATCTGGCGTGCCACATCCACAATCTCCTGGAGTAATTTTATCAGGATCATTCGGACATAGATCATCACAATCATTAACCCCATCGTTATCATTGTCTATACTACCATCACAGGTGTCGTTACAGTCAGGGATACCATCGCCGTCAGAATCAGTATCTGCTACATCGCAACCACATACTCCTGGATCTATTTTATCAGGATCATTCGGACAGTTGTCTAAACAATCAGGAGTTCCATCATTATCAGAATCGGTATCTGCTATACCACATCCGCAATCACCTGGTGCTATTTTATCAGGATCATTAGGACATAAATCATCACAATCGAGAGTTCCGTCACCGTCAGAGTCGATATCTGCTACATCACAACCACATACTCCGGGATCTGTTTTGTTTGGATCGTTAGGACAGTTGTCTAAACAATCAGGAGTTCCATCACTATCAGAATCTGTATCTGCTATACCACATCCGCAATCACCTGGTACTATTTTATCAGGATCATTGGGACATAAATCATCACAATCGAGAGTTCCGTCACCGTCAGAGTCGATATCTGCTACATCACAACCACATACTCCGGGATCTGTTTTGTTTGGATCATTCGGACATAGATCATCACAATCAAGAGTTCCGTCACCATCAGAATCAATATCAGCTACATTACAACCACATACTCCAGGCTCTATTTTATTTGGATCATTTGGACATAGATCATCACAATCGAGAGTTCCATCACTATCAGAATCTGTATCAGGGGTGCCACATCCACAATCTCCCGGTGCAATTTTATCAGGATCATTTGGACAAAGATCATCACAATCATTAACCCCATCGTTGTCAGTATCTACACTATCATCACAAGTATCACATCCATCGGGAATACCGTCATTATCAGCATCGGCAAGATCATTAAAACCAGGGCAAACATCAACAGAATCACATACCGTATCATTATCTGAATCGATGCAATCATCGCAACCATAAGGTATTCCATCACCATCAATATCTACGGTATCGTCAAATCCAGGACATAGGTCTTCACAATCATTAACCCCATCATTATCCGAATCAATTTTATTGCTAGTTGTTATGTTAGGATCATTATCGTCACAATCGTCAGACGTTGGAACACCGTCACAGTCAGCATCATTTAAAGTAGTTACAATTTCAGCGTCTAAAGATGTAATAAATCCTGTATGATCAGTAACCACTAAATGATATATGCCTGGCCCTGATGTAAATGTATTTCCAATAGTATCATCTTCCCAAACATAGGTATACGGAGCATTTCCACCCACAGCTGTTGCAACTAAGGAACCAGGGTTTTCGTTACAACTGGGTGTTGCCTCTATATTCACTTGAAAACTTCCAATATTTAAACTGGCTGTATTGTCATCATAGGTGTATTCTGCTACTGACGAGTTAATTATCGTCGCAACTAGTGTTGTATAGGAATCTAGAACATTCCACGGGATATCATTCAGTGTAATCGTTGATGTTCCTAAAAGACTAATGGGTATACTAGTTATAAAGATTTCATTTTGGAAATCATCCAAATAAGATAACTTTAGGTCTGCCGTACAGTCTAATTCACCTTCATTTTCAATAATAATATCGAGTAAGATGTCATCATTTAAATCGGGAGAATAATTATTAGAAGTGAAACTGTTAATTTTTAAATTTACAGATGGACCAACAATGATAGCCCTAGTAGCTTCATTATTTAACTCATTTGTTTCATCCACTATCTCACTTGCGTCGATTATAGCACGAATAATATGAACGCCAGATATATTGGAAGACCATGGTGCCGATAAACTTAGTGTGTTTGTTCCGCCTGTTATTAAACCATTTGCATTTGGTAAGGACTCAATTAATACTTCATCAATCAATACATCTAATTGCATGATATCATCAATATTAGAAAGACCTAGATTTTCATATGAAATATCAATATTAACTAGCTCATTGATATCTGGATTTAAAATAGATGGGTTAATGAATTCGGAAGTGATGCTTAAATCTGGTTTGTTAGCCGTAACATTTACCGACCTTACAAGCACATTATTTGTTTCGTCACATTCTGTAAACTCATTGTCAGGATCAGAGGTCATTGTAAACGTGTAAATTCCTGTTTGATTAAAAACATATCCATAAGGTAATACAGCAACTAATGGGCAACCACAGGTTTTATGTGCATCTTCAATGATGGCATTTCCTAAATCTAAATTTCCTGTAATTCCTGGACCGCTAACTTCGAATTTGACTTTTAAATTAGTGGCATCATATAGATCATTAGAGTTTACGCCTACATATAAATTAATATTTTGATTTAGAACGTAAGATTTATTCCAAAAATTAGTGCCGCAAACAGGGACTGTTTCAAAATCCCAACACAGATTATCCATGTAATCATTATTCGATTCATTAAATTCTTCAATAAGATTGTTTGGATCTACACGTATTTCAAGAGTTTCTGTGGCAGGAGCGACTGATGCTACACTATATTCAATAGTTACTTTCTGATTCGGATTAATGTCTCCTTCATAGGTTATAATCGCAGGTATATTTGTATCTGACCTGGTGAAACTTACTTCTATTGGTCCAATGGCAATTGCATTGCCAGAGTTTAATATCGTTGCGCTATAAATATGGGTGCTAGGATGCTCTGGATTTACGGGGTTTACTTTAACTGTATTGCAGTTGATGGATAAATCTGGTTTACAGGCAATGATTTCTGCCGTGTAATTACCTACATTATTTAGTTCATCTGACTCATTTACTACACCAGCTGATGCGACAGGAATATCACATTCTAAAATAAAATCATAGGTTCCAGTTTCTAGATAGCTATACCCTATGGAAAATGAATGAACCTCTTGAGGATTTAGACTTGCTACTTCTTCAGTATGTGTATATACCTCATTGCCTCCAAATAACACAATAACACTAGAGGTGAATGGTCCAGATGCTATACCCCCAATATTTTTTACACTAAAGGAAGGTGTAGGGTCACTACAAAGGAAAGCACTGCCATTTGGGCCTCCATTAGGAACAATATCTATGGTGTTAGGTCGCACTTTTATAGTGATACAATCAGTGTTATTATATTCATTAGATTCTTCAATTAAGTAAGTGCCGTCAGCTTGGGCGCAAATCTGATAGGTTCCTGCAGTGTTAAATGTTAGTATTTCTGGATTCAAACTAAAGAATTCTTGTGGATCTAATGGACCAACTAATACGTCTAGTATTTCTGGTGTACCACCATTTTGTGTCATGTTAGCCCAAGAATCTATAGTTGTCGGAGCACATCCAACATTTTTTATTATGGTTGAAATTGTAACGGACTCTCCTACATTAATTAATGTTTCAGATGCTGTTATATCAGAGATTAAGTCAGGTAGACAAGATTGTACAGGTAGTAATATTTCGAAAGTAGATTCAAAATTACCAGTAAGTGTAAAATCTGTAAGTGTACCAATAACATGATATATTCCAGGGACTTGTGGTGCTGGAAAAGAGCTGTTCCAATTACCATTTTCATTGGTGTGTGTTGTGTAATTTGCTCCCGTTTCTTGAATGGTAAAGGAGATAAAGCCACCAGCTACTGAAGGATCGTCTAGTGGAACAGCAGTATTATCGTAGTAACCATAACCATTAATATATATGCGAGCACCAGGCGAAGAATAAGACACTACTGGATTAACTTCGGCACTTACAAGTATTTCACCGGGAAGTTCTACATCACCAACAATAATTGGCCTTACGGCAGAATTGTTGTTCTCATTAGTTTCTACAATCACATGATCACTATCGACAACCACCTGTAATGGATTCCAAGAGTCAACATTTGGTGTTATAATATCCCATGACACTATTTTACTTGAACGAGGTGTTATGTTAGCAACTGTAATGTCAGGATATTGAGTGCCATCAAACTGATTTATAAGTTTTACTTTAAAGTTATTTATTGAAAAGTCTGACCTATTGTGTATTTCAGCATAAACTGTAATTGGCGATGATACTGCAGGATTATTTTCACTGAAAGTTATATCATCGGCAAAAATTTCAAGATCAGGTTGAATTTGTACATCTGGATAATTGAAAGGTCCTATTTTAGTGACACACGAACCGCTATAAATTTGAACGCTTGTTTCCCAATTTGTGCCTGTTGGAAGGGCATTAATAGTTGCAAAATATCGTTTGCCGTCATTTGTGTTTAAATCATTTACATCAGTTGGTGACATCACAATTATCCTATCATTAGAATTATTGAACACACCATTACCTTCATAGTCTAAGAGAACCCTTGGAAAACTTCCTGGAGGGAGTTCATTATTACTATCGGTGTAAATAACTTCAAATTGAAAGTTTGTTTCTGGACTTCCATTTAAAGGGTAAACCAAGGACGATGTAAAATTGGTACTCGTAGAAAACGATAAGGTTTGAGCTGCAGGATTTATTGTAGAATTTGTGTCATCACAGTCGGTATTATTTGAAACATATCCTAAAGGAGTTTCACAATCTATGATACTATTATTAGGGTCTCCAAACGTATCATTGTCATTATCTAGATAAAAAATTTCTGTACCAAGAAGTGTGATTTTAAACGTTGTTTGCTTACTATTTCCGCTCCCATCCATCGCTGTAAGCGTAATGACTTGTTCGGTGTTATGACCAGAAATAACAGTTCCAATAGTAGGTGATTGTGTGACGTTAGGTGTACCGCAATTATCAGAAGTGCTAACTAAATTAGTGTAATCAGGTATTGTGAAATCACATCCTGTTGTGAGATTCACGTTAAAATCTGTTACTGTAGAAATACTAGGTTCTTCATCATCGGTAAGGGTTACAGTCATTATATCTGAATTACCACCCGAAATAGCATAAGTAATAGTTGTTTCACCAATAGGAAACACAAAAGTTCCAATTTGACCCGTCCCTGTTGTTTCTACAGCGCCTGTCATTTCCCATGAAAAATTAGCCGAACAGTTATCGGTAATTAGCGCATCAGGTATGGAGATTTCTGCGTCACATAAGCGCAAATTGTCTGTAGAGGTTACCTCACTAATATCATCCGCTGCCGTAATTGTTGGATTTGTAGTGTCTTGAACCGTCACAACGCTTGTACAAGTTGCAATCTTTCCGTTCACATCAGTGACCGTTAAAGTAACTGTATTTGGTCCAATATCAGAACAATCAAAGGTCATTTTGTCTAGGCCTAAACTAAAAATGCCGCAATTATCAGAGGAGCCATTATCAACATCTTCAGGAGCAATGCTTACACTTCCTGTTTGATCTAATTGTACTGTTATATCTTGACATAGTACAGTTGGAACCGTATTATCCTCTACGGTAACGATAGCATCGGCACTAGCTGAATTCCCATTGTTATCTGATGCCGTTAATGTTACTGTATTTTGTCCAACATTAGTGCAATTAAATTCTGTAATGTCTGTGTCAAATGTTATAGTGCTACAAGAGTCTCCTGAATTAAGATTTACGGCGTCTTCTGCAATTGAAGCTAGGCCGTTAGCATCTAGAACAACAGTAATATTTTTTGTAGATACGGTAGGGGGTGATGCATCTATGACTGTCACTATTGCATTGGCAAAGCTTTCATTACCACTGGCATCTCTGACTGTAAGAGTAACAGTATTATCTCCTAAATCATTGCAGTCAAAAGTAGTTTTACTAGTGTCAAAGGTCAATTCACTGCAAATATCCGAGGAACCATTATTAACTGCATCTTCAGGAATGGTTAAAACTCCAGTATTATTTAATTCAACAGTAATATTTTGTGTAATGGCTGTTGGAGGGGTTATGTCTTTTACTGTTACATTTGATATACAAGAAGCTTCATTGCCATTTGTGTCTGTAACTGTGAGTGTGACTTGCACAGTGCCTAAATCATCACAATTAAAAGTGGTTTTATCCAGTACTTTTGTCACCACGCCGCATGAATCATCAGAGCCATCATCTATATCATCAACCGTAATACTGGCATTTCCTGATGCGTCTAATTCTACAATAATATCTTTACATATGGTTGTTGGAGGAACCATATCTTGTTCAACAGAGAATGTTTGATATTTATAAAGCGACCAAGTATTGTTTTGATCTTTGACTCTAATGTGAAGTACATGATCACCAATATCTATACAAGCCATAGGAATTTCAAGTGTTTGATCAATAGTCATTCCTTCGGTGACTATAATTGGTGTGCCATTTCCAACTCCAGGATCAGAGTTTAAGAAATATTCAGCGGCTATAATTGGCACTGGATTGCTGTTTGGTGCAATATCACTTATATAAAGATATCTGCGTTCAAACAAACTCCATGTATTATTTTCGTCTTTAGTACGAATGTGTAATACATGAAGTCCTTCTGATAGCCCGGTTGTGGGTATTACAAAATTTTCATCAATTTTAGCATTAGGCGTTAATGGAAAAGTGCCACCGATATTTCCTACACCTGCATTACCAACACCAGTATCCGTGTCGAAAAAATATTCTGCTTCCACAATAGTATATTCCGGAGGATCTACATAGTCATTCTCAGAATTGATAAAGAAGTATCTTCGTTCATACAAACTCCAAGTATTATTTTCATCTTTAGTACGAATATGAAGTACATGAAGTCCATCAGAAAGCCCCGTTGTAGGTATTGCAAAATTTTCATCAATTACCGAATTAGGAGTTAATGGAAATGTTCCACCAATGTTTCCAAGGCCTGCATTTCCAACACCAGTATCAGTATCGAAAAAATATTCTGCTTCAACAATATTATATTCAGGTGGATCAACATAATCATTCCCAGAATTCACAAAAAAGTAATGCCTTAGGTATAAGCTCCAAGTATTATTTTCGTCTTTAGTGCGAATATGTAATACATGGAGTCCATTTGAGAGGCCGGTTGTAGGTATAGCAAAATTTTCATCAATTGTGGCGTTAGGTGTTAAAGGGATTGAGCCACCAATATTTCCAATACCTGCATTACCAACTCCAGTATCTGTATCGAAGAAATATTCAGCTTCAACAATATTATATTCAGGAGGATTATTATAATCGCTTCCTGTGTTTACAAAAAAGTATTGACGTAAGTATAAACTCCAAGTGCCATTGTCATCTTGAGTGCGTATGTGTAATACATGTAGGCCATCTGAAAGACCAGAAGTTGATATTTCGAAAGTTTCATCTATATCTGTATTTGGGGTAATTGCAAATGAATTACCTGTAAGACCTACACCAGGATCTACATCAAAAAAATACTCTGCAGCAACAATGTTCTGACTCCAGGAATAATTCATGAAATAGATACCCATAAGTAAAATGAGTATTATTTTTCTCATGATCTAGTTCTTTTGAGAGGCCTTAAATATTACATTTAAATTTTGACCTGGTTGAACAACTGAATTTAAAATGGTCATCTCTGTTGGATATGGCATTGAGCTGGGTCTTCCGTTTATATCGAACGGGAAGTTGCGTCCAAAAACGCCTATATCACCGCCATCTGTGGCGGCACCTATGGCTGGTGATCCAACCAATAAGGTGTATGCATTATTGTAAAAATCATTTATTGCAGGAGCAGGATTAGGATCATTGGGATTGGTAAATAATGGATCAGCATTATCCACATTTCCAGAACCAGGTAACGCTATCAAAGCAACGCCACCAGCTTCTTTCCACGTGAGACAATTGGTATAAACAATTGGTGTGCCAGTACTTGTTAGTTCTGTAATATCTGGATCAGTAAATACGAACATGTTGTTGGTCACAAGTGGGCTTGTAATACCACTGCTACTTGTAAATATTTGCGCAGTTCCAGCTGTGTCTTCATGAACAAAAAGGTTATTTGTAATAACGTTAGTATGATTAAATGAAATTAAGCGACCGCTTATATAATTATTTCTTACTTGCATATTATTCATATTTGAGGCAGTAATACAAGTAGAGGAATAACCATTATCAAAATAATTACCTTCTATAATCCAGTTGTCCGAATTTCCGGCATAAGCAAAACCACTAATACTTGCAGTTATTCGGTTATTTAATATATGAATGTTATGCGAATTTGTGCCGAAGGAATAGGCTGATATTGATGAAATATTTAGACCTTTAATTACACTATTGACGCTGTTTGCGGCTAAATTAATTGAGGATAGAGTTGCTCTTAAGCCATCTGAATTGGCGGGATTATGCCCTGGACCAACTAATGTTAAGGTTTTATCAATAGTAATGCTCCCATATGAGGTAGGTGATGGATGGATATAAATAATATCACCTGGTGCAGATGCAGCAATGGCAGCTGGAACATTATCAAACTGCGCTCCAGATTCAGGTCTGTTGTCAACAGTTCTTACTGTTTGAGCGTAAATTATTTGTGTTAAGACGAAGGCGATTGTTAGTAAAATTTTGGTTTTCATGATCTTTTGTTTTTATGTTGATTAATAGCTTTTATGTTTATTTACTCAATTGTTAAAATCCCATCTTCATAAATTGGTAGTCCTTTTTATGGATTTCATTATTTTTTTTGTTAAGGCTCTTTGCTGTCAATAAGAAGTTTTCATTCTTTTTCTTTTTGTTTTCGGCGAACATCTCCATTAGAAGAGCCTCTTCGTTAAGAATTTCTATCAAGGCAGGATCAAAACCTTTGGGAGCACTGTTTTTGGAGAATGAAAACAGGGCACTAAAACTTACAGGAGCATCCAAGGTATAATACATGGTGGATTTGTAACCTTTATTTTCGACTTCTATTCCGAAGCATTCAAAACCTAGAATGGTTTTGGTGCCAATTTCTTTAAATGTAAATTCGTCATTGTTTCTTTTTGAATTGGGATCAGGCAGTTTACTCAACTGGGCCATCTTTTGGCCATTGGCTTCCATAAACATAATAGCAGCATTTGCCTTGGCATCTAGGACGATTGAAACCGTACCTTGCTGCTTGCTTTCCTCTGTTGACATTTCCATTCCTGCATAATCCTTACTATTTGAATTCAAGAGGTAATTCATTTCAATTTTCTCTCCTTCAGAAGAAGTAATTTCGGTTTTAAATTCCCAATCAAATGTATAGCTGTTTGGTAGGTTGGAAGTATCCATATTTTTTGCCCCCATGGGGTTCATGGCTGGATTAACTTGTTTAGACTTATTTGATGTATTACTTGTATTGCCCGTATTTTGTGCCTCTGGGTCATTATCTTTTCCCTCGGTGACACCGTCAATGGTTTTCTCGGTTGTTCCAGTCACAACTTCTTCAGTTTTGTTTAAAATGGTACGCTCGGCTGCCTGTTGGGCTTTCTTTTTGATTTTTTTTAATATTTGAGCATGAGAAGGTCCGACTAATGTGATGCAAAGCAGTGTTAATAAGATGTATTTTGTTTTCATGAGATATTAATTTTTTTGTTTGTCTTTTTTATTATGTTTCCAAGGCTCCAAACCTCTTTCGAGATTAAGCATTTTACCAAGTGGACCAGGTACCATGGATTGTTCAACTGCATCTGGCAGTTTTACAGAACAATTTTTATAAGAGTATATAAATTTTCCTGAAGGATTTTTATTGTCGGCCATTTGTGCGTTAGTACTGTTGATGTAGAATTCAACCAAACGGTCTTTAGCATCAAATTGAATATAACTTCCTTGATACTCGGGATCGTTGTAGTAAAAACGCTTGCAGACATCCGGAAAGCAAGGAACACTTTGTAGCCTGTAATTGTCGTCGTCCTCAAAATGTTTCGGTTTGTAAATAAAAGCTAATTCCACGATTAAGAAGTTCATGGCAATCTCTTTTTCAGACAGGGCTTCGAATGCTTCAAAATAAGGTTCTTGAGGAAGTTTATAAGCCTGTGTGGTCATGCCTGCCATCATAAAACCCATGGAACTGGCAGGTAAAATGGACATTTTTTCATAACGCCCTTCTTCATCATTAAAGCCATAGAAATAGCCTTTGCTGTCATGGAAAATGGGTTGGGCACTAACGCTTGTTTCAGTGCGCATTGCGATCAAGTCGGCATCAAAAAAAGCAGTTTGCACCAATTGATCATTTCTGTCATATAATTCCATAACAACATCTGAATTGAACAGGTCATGTGCAGATTCTATCTTAAAACCCTCTTCATCACTATGGTCTTTTGACTCGTCATAGGCGGTACTGTCATACGAAACTTCGCGGGTTTCAAGTCCTTTTTCTTCGGCACGCTGCTTCAGTTTTTCGAGAAGTTGTGCTTGTATGTTTGAACTAAATAGTCCAATGACAAGTGTCAGCAAAAAGCATTTGATTTTCATATTATTCTATTTTTAACAAGAGTTTGCCATTTTTAGTGGCCAGAATGGTTGAGTTGACAAGTCTTAAGTTAAATTGGTCTCCCGGGATATATTGATCTCCAGGAATCAATTGGCCCCCGAGAATGTATTGATCGCCTGGAATATATTGGTCACCTGGAATGTATTGATCACCAGTAATATATTGGTCACCTGGAATATATTGATCACCTGGAATGTACTGGTCGCCAGGAATAAATTGGTCACCTGGTATGAACTTATCACCCTTAAGATATTGGTCCCCAGGAATAAATTGATCTCCAGGAATGAATTGATCACCAGGAATGAATTGATCACCGGGGATATATTCTTTGGTCATGTTTAGGGATAATGCTGAATTTTTTAAAGGCTGTACAGCATAGTGGCCATAAAGCACGCCAGGGTAAAGTGCTGCATTGGGGTATTTGGCCTTAACAAAGGCTGGATCCTGCATGCTTTCAAAAAGCTCGATGTTTTCTACCTGTTTGGTTTGTTTATTGACTACCAAAACTATTTTTGTACCAATAAAACCTGAATGAGAAGTTTTTAGACCTTTTAGGCTAACATTTTTTATGGCACGTATAAAGTCTTTCTCAAACTGATTATAGGCACCTTCTATGGAAATCATTTTTAGTGGAAATGTGATACGAGGAATATTTAATATTTGAATACCATCTATGGATAATTTTAAAGCTCCTTTATTAAAGTCCAACACAATATGCCGCCAAACCCCTTCGGTGGTTTCCAATTCGGGTTTATAATCTTTAAATGCTTTTGGAGCATTTGGGATACGTTGTTGCCATGTGGCACCATACCTAAAAATTTGCAACGGAAAAAGTTTAATGGTTTCATTATTGGCAGTTTCAACGCCTACACCGTCACCATTCCAAAATCTTATCTGATAATATTGGTAGGAAATGGATTTTTCAACTTCATCGAAGTAGGCATCAAATTCCAAAGTGAAATCATCAGATAAATAGTCGTTAGAATCAATCAAAGGTTTAATGATGGCTTTGTTTCCAAAACGAATAATGGTTTCGCCTTGAAGCGTTCCAATCTCTGCAGTGCCTTTAATTAGGTCCCATTTGGATGGAAAATCACCAACGTTCTCATTTAAGGGACCATCTTGAAAGGATTGAGATTGAACACTTAATGATTGAAGTAAGATGAGTACTATGCCAAGAGTAAGTTTTAGTTTCATAACCCACAGTTTTAAATTGTTTTCTTTAAGAATTAAAATAAAAGGGAAATAACTCAAGTGGTTAACTTCATTATCCCCCTTTTGGAATCAATTAATAGCATCGTTTATTTCTTTAGTTTGAATGACTTTACAATTTTGTTGTTTAACATGATGTTAAATACATAACTTCCATCTTTTAAATGGTCTATGTTTAAATAGACAGGATGCTCGTTATGTTCGCTTTTATCAATTTTAGGTTTTTTTATCATTACCTTATTGAAATCATATTGATACTGATTGTGTTAAAAACGACAAAACAATTTTTTGGGGAAGACTATATCATCTTGTCTTGAATTGTAAAGCTATTGTAAGTGGAGAAATTGGGATATGAGATATGTAACAAAGTATATCACAAATGTAACATTTGCTTAAAAGGGCTAGTTTGAAACCGTGGATGCATAGTCTAGAGGCGTACAATTATGCATCTCTTTAAAGCATTTTATAAAATAAGATGGGGTATTAAAACCAACCTGATAGGCTATTTCAGAAACAGTTAAATCAGAATTTAGAATTAATTTGGATGCTATTTTTAAACGTTGCGTACGTATATATTCGGTAGTTGATAATCCTGTTAGTGCTTTTAACTTTCGGTGCAATTGCATTCTACTCATGGCCATTATTTTACTTAATTGTTCCGAATTAAATTTAGGATTGGTATAATTGGCATTAAAGGCTTTGTTCAAACGATTTAAAAATTGTTGATCTACTGATGAAGGATTGATATCTTTTAAATCAAAGCTATTGCTATAATGCTGCTGTAATTTTTGACGTAACAAAATGAGTTTTTCTACTCTAATTTTTAACCTATTGGTATTAAAAGGTTTTACAACATAATCATCAGCACCAGTTTTTAAACCTTCAATTTCATTAAGGTTGCCGCTTTTTGCCGTTAATAAAATAATAGGAATATGACTTGTGCGTTCGTCTTGCTTTAGGGTATTACACAGCTGGATGCCATCAACTTTTGGCATCATAATATCACTTATAATAATGTCTGGAATCTCCTTCAATGCATTTTGTATTCCCTCCTTGCCATTAGTAGATTCCCTTATTCTATATTCAGATTCAAAAATGGAGACAATGAATGATCTTACGTCTTCGTCATCTTCTACGATATGAAGTAAAGGTTTATCTTTACTGTTACTATTTGTCGTTTTAGATTTTGATTTAGCACCAAAAGTAATTTCGCTATTTACCTGGATTTTATTTATAATTTCTGAACTATTATAAAAAGAAGGTTCTATGGGTAGAGTTACGGTAAACTGGATATCATCCTTGTTCATGGTATGCGCAACAATGTTGCCATGTGAAATGATGGCTAGTTCTTTTACTAAAGACAGCCCTATACCAACGCCATCTGACGTTTTGTGGTTTTGAAAATAGCGTTGAAATAGTTTTCCAAGTTCATCATGTGGTATGGTATTGCCACTATTTACAATGGTTATTATTAGTTGTCCATTTTGTTTAGTAGACTCAAAATATATAGTTCCGTTTTCAGGTGTATATTTAACAGCATTGGACAACAAGTTAATTACAATTTTCTCTACAACGTCATAATCAAACCAAGCCTTATTGATGGTTTGTATTTTATGCTCAAAGTGAATGTTCTTTTCTTTAGCTTTAAACTCAAAAGCTGCTACTAACTGCTTAAGCAAGGCTGAAATGTTTCCTTCAGCAACTGCAAGCTTAAAATTACCCGATTCTAATTTCGAAAGGTCTAAAAGCTGGTTTACAAGATTTAATAACCGATCTGAATTGCGATGAACCAATTCGAGTTCCTTTTTATCTTTAGAATTTAGATTTGACTTTTCTAGTTGCTTTTCAATAGGTCCCTTTATTAAGGTTAAAGGTGTTCTAAATTCATGGGAAATGTTGGTATACAATCGGGTTTTAAATTCATCTAATTGTTTCAATCGTTCAGTTTCCTGTTGCTCAAATTGTAGTTGCATTTTCATATGCCACCTCCATTTTAAATATCTATAGATTGAAAAAATCAAAAGGACTAATAAAAAAGCATAGCACACCAGTGCGTAGGTGCTTAAATACCAGGGTTGACTAATCGTAAATGCGTAGGTGGCTGGCGTAGAATTCCAAACGCCATCATAATTGCTTGATATGACTTTAAACGTATAATCATTGGGAGGTAGATTGGTATAATGTGCCGTATTGTTGTTGCCGGCATCTACCCAATCTTCATCATGATTCACAAGCTGGTATTTATAAGCATTCCGTTCAGGTTGCGAAAAATGTAAGCTCGAAAAGCTAAAGGTTGCCGTGTTTTGGTGGTGTTTTAAGGTTAGATTATGAACTAAAGGTTGGTCTTTTGTGAATATTTGAAATCCAGTAATGATTGTTTTGGGTTTTGTGGGGTTGAAGGTAATTTGTTTAGGTTGAAACCAATTGATGCCTTCTAGGCCACCAAAATAAAGCGTACCGTTGTTATCTTGAAAATAAGCTCCAGTGTTAAATTCGAGAGCCTGTAAGCCATCATTATTATTGAAATTTTCGAATTCAAATGCTGTATTTGAGTTGGCGCTAACTTTGCTAATACCATTATTTGTACTTAACCATAGGTTGTTTTCAAGGTCTTGCAAAATTCCATAAATTACATTATTTGGAAGCCCTTCCGCAGTTGTAAAGGTTCGGATGCTTTCGGTTTTAACGTTGAATTGCTTTAGTCCGTTCCCGTTGGTGCCTATCCATAAAATATCATCACTGAAATAAAGCGATTTGATTTTATTATCAACTTCTTTGATTTTTGTAATTGTTTCAGAGGTTCTATCCAACTTGAAAAGACCATGATGTTCTGTGCCAATCCAAATGGTACTATCCTTTCCTATTACTAAAGTTTTTATATCGTTTGTTGTGAGGCTTGAATTGTCTTGATTGTATTGTTTTATTAGCCCTTTGTTTTTGTCAAAAAGAACAATGCCATGACGTTCAGTACACAACCAACTTTGGTGGTTAGTCTCTTGAATGATACGCCAAATCGTAAAGTTTTTGATTTCTGGAAATGAATTGAAGCGCCCTTTACCATCTATAATATTTAATCCGAAACCCTGATGACCAACCCATAATTCATTGTCTTGATAAGACAAGCTAATGATTCTATTGCTTGAAAGCGCAGAGTTATCAGTGGTATAGGTCTTGTAGTCGTTGGTGTTAAAATTTATACGGGTCAGCCCTTTACCCGATGTACCTATCCAAAGGTTATTATCTTTATCCGTTGTTATGCTTCTTGCAACATCCACATTTACAGTTTTTGGAACTTGATCATTTGTGAGCACATTAAACTTTATTAAATGCTCATCGTAATAACTCGCTCCTGTACCATCAGTTCCCAACCAAATATTCCCAGTTACATCTTCAAATAAGCAAAGAATATCATTGTAATGTATGGCAAACGGATTGTTCTTATTGGCCTTAAAGTTGATAAGTTTGTTTGAGCTTAAATCATAGAGATAAGCGCCATTTCCGTAAGTAGCCATCCATAGCCTATTCTTATTATCGATAAGTAAGTCTTCAATATTTAGATTTTTGGGTAATTCGTTTGAATTAAATCTGACAAAATTTTCATCAGCTTCTTTTTTATAGAACAATCCATCACCGAAAGATCCAAGCCAAATAGTGCCATCATTTGATTGTGCAATCGCACTAAAATTAGCATTTTTAGCTTCAGATACTTTTATTTTACTATAGGTTCCTGAAGCATCAATTTCAAAGACCATTTGCGAACCCGAAACTAATAAGTTGCCATTTGTTTCTTTAAAGCCGTAAATGCTTCTATGGGTATCTTCAGGGTTTAGAACTTGAATTGTGTCTTTTGACTTATAGTCTACTTTGAAGAGGCCACTATTATAAGTCCCTATATACAAATTCAAACTAGAGTCCTGATAAAGTGTACTTACATTTTTTATGTTAGAAATTGTCTTGAAGTCATCCGTAGCAGGTTGATATAATTCTAAATTCCCTGAATTTGTAACTATCCATAACCGATTTTGTTTATCGATATAAACTTTGCCTAATTTGCTGAATGTAGGTCGTGTAATATCTTCAAACTGCTTGTTATAATGAATAAACCGCTTTCCGTCATATTTATTCAGGCCGTCTTGAGTAGCCAACCATAAATAACCTATACTGTCTTGAGCAATATCAATAACACTATTTTGAGATAGGCCGTCATTAATGGTTAGGGTTTTAAATGCAAATTGTTTTTGATTTATTGAATCTTGCGCACTGGCAACCACTGCAATAAAGAGGAGGCAAAAACTATAAACACATTTGATTTTGCTATACATATTTAGATGCCATAATTTATTTTATAGAATCTATTAATCAATTATAGGGGAGTTATAAAATGCTATTGTATTTACCAATATAATGAAAATGAAGACAATAAAAAAGCTCAATCTTCTGATTGAGCTTTATATGAGGTAAATTAAAGTGAATTTTAATCTCTCAAAATACTTCTCGAGATTACAAAAAGGTATTTTAATCTCTCAAAATACTTCTCGAGATTACAATCTTCTGGATTTCAGAGGTGCCTTCATAAATTTGAGTGATTTTTGCATCGCGCATTAAGCGTTCTACATGGTAATCTTTCACAAATCCGTTTCCACCATGAATTTGAACAGCTTCAACCGTTTGCTCCATAGCCACTTTTGAAGCATAAAGTTTAGCTACGGCACTAGAAACGTCATAATTGTTGCCTTGATCTTTATCCCAAGCAGCTTTCATTACTAAATGTCGAGCAGCTGAAATTTCAGTGTACATATCGGCTAATTTAAAGGCTATAGCTTGGTGCTTTGAAATTTCTTTTCCAAAGGCTTTTCTTTCGTTTGAATATTTTAATGCCAATTCATAAGCGCCTTGAGCGATACCCAGTGCCTGTGAAGCGATTCCAATGCGTCCGCCAGATAAGGTTTTCATTGCAAATCTAAATCCGAAACCATCTTCACCAATCCTGTTTTCTTTAGGAACTTTTACATCATTAAATTGAAGTGTATGAGTGTCGCTTCCGCGAATACCTAATTTATTTTCTTTGGGACCAATATGGAAGCCTTCCATGCCTTTTTCAATAATAAAAGCATTGATGCCATGAGATCCTTTGTCTTTATCGGTTTGAGCCATGACTAAATACACATCCGCTCTTCCGCCATTGGTGATCCAGTTTTTGGTACCGTTCATAATGTAATGATTCCCTTTGTCTATGGCAGTCGTTTTTTGTGATGTAGCATCGCTACCAGCTTCAGGTTCGCTCAAACAAAATGCACCTACAAACTCACCTGTAGCCAACTTTGTGAGGTATTTTTGTTTTTGGGCTTCTGTTCCAAAAGCTTCTAAACCATAGCACACCAAAGAATTATTTACAGAAACAATCACTGAAGCCGAAGCATCTATTTTAGACAACTCTTCCATAATTAGCACATAGGAAATGGAATCCATACCACTGCCGCCATATTTAGGGTCGACCATGACACCCATAAACCCAAGTGCCCCCATTTTTTTTACAAGCTCATCAGGAAATTGTTGAATTTCATCGCGTTCTATTACGCCGGGAAGTAATTCGGTTTGTGCAAAATCACGAGCAGCGTCGCGAATCATTTTATGTTCTTCTGTAAGATTAAAATCCATATACTACTATAATTGTCAAATTGATAAAAAATGTGGTCAAAGATACGTGTTTAGTATTATTTTTTCAATAAGGATTAGTATTTTTACTAATATGTTAAAAAGCCAATACCATATTTTGGGCCTTATGTCTGGAACTTCCCTGGATGGTTTGGATATCATTTATGTAACACTTGAATATAGAGAGGTTTGGAGTTTTAAAATTCATTATGCTGAAACGATTCCATATAATGAAATTTGGAAGGTTCAACTTGCCAATTTAACTTCTAAATCTAAAGCACAATCAAAAGATGTTGACGAGAATTATACAACGTATTTGGCGCAACAGATAAATTCCTTTCTAACAAAACATTCTATTACCACAATTGACTTTATAAGCTCACATGGGCATACAGCATTGCACCAACCATCAGATGGTTTGACCTATCAAATAGGTAATTTGGACAAATTGGCAACTTTAACGGGACATACTGTAGTTTGCGATTTTAGAGTTCAAGATGTAAAACTTGGCGGTCAAGGCGCGCCACTAGTACCTATTGGAGATCGGTATTTATTTTCAGACTATGATTTCTGTTTGAATTTAGGAGGCTTTGCTAATATTTCTACCGACAAAAACGGAAGTAGAATTGCCTATGATATTTGTCCGGTAAATATTGTGTTAAATCATTATGTTGCACAATTAGGTCATGATTTTGACGAGGGAGGTCATATCGCCGAAAAAGGGACCATCAATAGTGAATTGCTAGCACAACTAAATGCCTTGGATTTTTATAAGAAATCTTATCCAAAGTCATTGGGTTTAGAGTGGGTGGAGGCGACTATTTTCCCAATCATAAATTCGTTTAATGCATCCGTTCAAGATATTTTAAAAACAGTTGTAGAACATATTGCCTATCAAATAGCTAATGAAATACAACGAGAAACTGAAGCTTCAGTTTTGGTTACAGGAGGAGGCGCATATCATGATTATTTGATTTCAAGATTAAAATCTAAAACGTCCAATACTATTGTAATACCATCAAAACTAATTATTGAATATAAAGAAGCATTAATCTTTTCATTATTAGGTGCATTGCGAATTAGAGGGGAAATCAATTGTTTGGCAAGTGTAACTGGAGCCAAAAGAGATCATAGCTCGGGAATAATTTTTCAGCCCTAAAAAAAATGAAAATTTAAGATAAAGCATGATTTGTTTTTTATATTTGTTACGGTTCATAGCCTGCTCCGGTTTGTAGCTTTTTTTACTAGCTTCAAGTATTGAAAAGGGAATGTTCCATTAATACTGAATTATAACACAATAATAAACAAACTACCTTTACAACAAGATCAACTAATTTTTTCTAACATCTAGTGACTATGGAAACCATAATAATACTTGTTTTTGCCTTTGGCTATTTAGCTATTACTTTAGAACATAATTTAAAAATAGATAAACTCATCCCAGCCTTGGTAATGATGGCCATTAGTTGGGCTCTAATCTCATTAGGGATTGACGCGTTTCCAGAGTGGTTTGACTCGGCCAATCATAGTTTGGTAGAAGGATTTAGTGGTTTTTCTCATGAGGAAAAGTCACATCTTTTAGAAGAAACCTTATTGCATCACCTAGGAAAAACAGCTGAAATTTTAGTGTTTCTTTTAGGGGCGATGACTATTGTTGAAATTATCGATTACTTTGATGGGTTTTCTACAATAAAAGGTTTTATAAAAACAAAAAGTAAGCGCCGTATTTTATGGATATTTTCAATTTTAGCGTTTATTCTATCTGCAATTATAGATAACCTTACGGCTACAATTGTATTGATTTCAATACTTCAAAAAATAGTAAAGGACAGACATATACGTCTTTGGTATGCTGGTATAATTATTATAGCCGCTAATGCAGGTGGTGCTTGGTCTCCTATTGGGGATGTTACAACAACCATGCTTTGGATAGGAAATAAAGTATCTACGGATCATTTGTTTGTTTATCTATTTTTACCATCGGTAGTTTGTATGGCCATACCATCATTTATTGCTTCGTTTTTACCTGTTTTTAAAGGAGAATTAGAAATTGAAGACGACAAAGAAGATCTTCCTAAAAGTAAGTTTAGCTCTACGATGCTGTATTTGGGATTAAGCGCTATTGTTTTTGTTCCGGTTTTTAAAGTAATAACGCATTTGCCTCCTTATGTTGGTATGATGCTCTCACTTGGTGTAGTTGCTATATTTGCTGAACTCTATAGTAATTCGAAATTTAGTATATCAAGTGTGGATCATGCAGAAAGTGATGCGCACGCACAGCATAGTCCAGTGCATCATTCCTTATCAAAAATTGAGCTCCCCAGTATTTTGTTCTTTCTAGGGATATTAATGGCCGTTGCAGCACTAGAATCATTAGGAATCCTGTTTAATTTTGCTACAACCTTACAAGATACGATGCCAATGTTAGGAACAGAACTGCATCATGAAGGAGTGTCAGATTTGGTAGTATTATTACTGGGCGTTGCTTCGGCGGTTATAGATAACGTGCCTTTAGTGGCAGCCAGTTTAGGAATGTTCTCTGAACCTATGGATAACGAATTATGGCACTTTGTTGCCTATTCTGCTGGAACAGGTGGAAGTATGCTCGTTATTGGTTCAGCAGCAGGTGTTGTTGCTATGGGAATGGAGAAAATTGATTTCTTTTGGTACCTACGAAAAATTTCTTGGTTAGCCTTAATTGGATTTATAGCGGGTGCGATAACATTTATGTTCACCCGAACTATATTTTAAATATATACTTTACTTGTAAATTAGACGTTAATACAATAATTAAAAACCAATTTCAACAGTTTAACATATGATAATATTAAGTAACATTCAAGAAGGAGCAGAGTTAC
This sequence comes from Flavobacteriaceae bacterium MAR_2010_72, assembly GCA_003550275.1. GTDB lineage: Bacteria > Bacteroidota > Bacteroidia > Flavobacteriales > Flavobacteriaceae > Geojedonia. Next base: position 2,702,778 of record QXCW01000002.1, on the reverse strand, counting down.
TGACTGATGGAGAATCAGTTGAAAAAACGCTTTCGATTATAGAATTAATAGGCAGTGGAGGATCGGCAGGGATGGTTATTGTAACCATTTTATTTTTGCTTATGATCGTTGCTATTTATATTTATTTTGAGCGTTTATTCGCTATTAAGGCAGCTTCTAAAATAGATTCTAATTTTATGAATCAAATTAAGGATCATGTAAGTCATGGTAAAATAGATTCAGCCCAAATATTATGTGCACAAGTTAATTCACCAGTATCAAGATTGATAAATAAAGGGATCACCCGTATTGGAAAACCTCTTGAAGATATTAATACGGCTATTGAAAATGCGGGGAGACTAGAAGTCTATAGTCTGGAAAAAAATGTAAGCGTTTTAGCCACGATATCAGGAGTTGCTCCTATGATTGGGTTTCTTGGTACAGTAATAGGAATGATATTATCCATATTTGAAATCGCCAATTCTGGAGGTCAAATAGATATTAAATTGTTGGCCGATGGCCTATATACCGCCATGACTACCACTGTGGGAGGTTTGATAGTGGGTATTGTAGCCTATATGGCTTATAACCATTTAGTGGTAAAAACTGATAAAGTAGTGTATCAAATGGAGGCTAACTCATTGGAGTTTTTAGATCACTTAAACGAGCCTATTTAATGAAGATACGCGGAAGAAATAAAGTTACGCCAGAGTTTAACATGTCGTCAATGACAGATATTGTGTTTTTGTTGTTGATATTTTTCATGTTGGCATCAACTTTGGTAACAACTAATGCCATAGACATACTTTTGCCGAAAGCGAGCGGAAAGACTGAAAATAAAAAATCGGTTGCAGTTAGCATAACCCAAGATTTAAGATATTATATCGATCAGAAGTTGGTTGGTGAAAGTGTTCTTGAAAATGAATTAATGTCGGCTTTATCAGGTCAGGATAAACCAACCATTGTTTTACGGGCTGAAAAATCGGTTCCTGTAGACAATGTGGTTAAAGTTATGGACATTGCCAACCGAAATAAATTTAAAGTCATATTAGCGGTAAAACCTAATTAAGATGAAATATTTAGAGACCAAACATGAACGCAATTCAGCAAAAATCACAACATTGATTGTAACGATTTTGGTATTGCTTTTGTTTGTTGTTGGACCTCCATATTTTGAGCCTCCATTAGAGTATGGCGTTGCTGTTAATTTTGGTACTACAGATTTTGGAAGTGGAGATGTTCAACCCACAGAACCAATTAAATCACAACCCAAAGAAGTTATTGAGGAACCAAAAGTTGAAGAAACGGTAAAAGAATCGGCTGCTCAACCAAAAACTAAGACTGAAGATGTTTTGACAGAAGAGTCAGAAGAATCTATTGCGATGAAAAAGCAAAAACAGGCAGAAGCAAAAGCAAAGGCTGAAGCAGAACGTCGAGAACAATTACGCCAAGAAGCTGAAGAACGCAAGCGTCAGGAAGAAGCCGACAAAAAGAAAAAATTAGATGCCCTTATTGGAGGGGTGAGTAATTCTGAAGGCACTCAAACTGGAGGAGAAGGCCCAGATAGTCAGGCTGGAGATAAAGGCCAGTTAGATGGCAATCCTTATGCACCAAGTTATTTTGGAGGTTCTGGCCCTGGAAAAGGTGGGGTAGGTTATGGATTAAACGGTAGAGGACGCCCATCTAGACAAATTTTTAAACAAGATTGCAATGAGTATGGTTTAGTAGTTGTAAGAATTGAAGTTGATAAAAGCGGCAGTGTTGTTAAAGCCGAGCCAGGGGCTCGAGGTACAACAAACACACATCCGTGTTTGATTGAGCCTGCTCGTAAAATTGCCTTATCCCATAAATGGCCAGCAGATTCTAAAGCTCCCGATCGTCAAGTAGGTTTTGTAAGTATAAATTTTGATATAAGTCAATAGATCATGACCTATCAGGATACGGTTAACTGGATGTTTCAACAGTTGCCCATGTTTCAAAACCAAGGAAAATCGGCCTATAAATCAAATTTGAACAATACGATTTTACTGGCCCAACAGTTAAACAATCCACAACATAAATTTAAATCTGTCCACGTTGCCGGTACTAATGGTAAGGGTTCAACCAGTCATATGTTGGCCTCCATTTTACAAGTAACAGGTTATAAAGTGGGCTTATATACTTCGCCACATTTAAAAGACTTTAGAGAGCGTATTAAAGTTAATGGTCATTCCGTATCTAAAGCCTTTGTGAATGGTTTTATTAAACGGAATAAAACATTTTTTGAAGTGCATCAATTATCCTTTTTCGAAATGACTGTTGGAATGGCATTCGATTATTTTTCAAAACAAAAAGTGGACATTGCCGTTATTGAAGTTGGTATGGGTGGGCGCTTGGATTCAACCAATATTATTACCCCTTTAGTATCGGTAATTACTAATATTGGGCTGGATCATACCCAGTTTTTAGGAGATACACTTGAGCAAATTGCGAAAGAAAAAGCAGGAATCATAAAGCCGAATATTCCTGTAGTAATAGGAGAAACACAAACGGATACCAAATCAGTATTTACTGAAATTGCCAAGAAACATAATTCTGACATAAGTTTTGCAGATAAATCCATAAAAAGAGACTACAAAAGCGATTTAAAAGGAAGTTACCAATCTAGAAACATTAAAACTGTTGTTGAAACTATTTCAAAACTTAAAAAAAGTGGTTTTGAGATTGAGAATGAACATATTGTTAGGGGCTTACAACATGTGAAGGCATTAACGGGGTTGAGAGGTCGATGGGATGTTATTAACCACCATCCTAAAGTGATTTGTGATACAGCCCACAATAAGGAGGGACTATCTTATGTCATGGAGCAGCTTGTTAAAGAACATTTTAAGCAGCTTCACATCGTTTTTGGAGTGGTAAACGATAAAGACTTAAATACAATTTTTCCGCTATTACCCAGTGACGCCCAATATTATTTTTGTAAACCTAATATCCAACGTGGATTAGATGCCGAAGAATTAAAGAGGCAGGCTAATACAAATGGGTTTAAAGGAACATCTTATTCGAGTGTAAAAGAAGCCTTTGAAACGGCTATATCTATGTCTAACCCAGACGATGTTATTTATGTTGGTGGAAGCACTTTTGTAGTGGCTGAAATAATATAATTTTTTTTAAAAAATCTTTTGCGATAACAAAAACTAAACTATATTTGCAGTCCTGTTACAAAGGGCGATTAGCTCAGCTGGTTCAGAGCACCTCGTTTACACCGAGGGGGTCGGGGGTTCGAACCCCTCATCGCCCACTAAAGTTCATACAAAGTTGTATGGACTTTTTTGATTTTTAAGGGTCATTAACTCAGTTGGTTCAGAGTGTCACGTCGACAACGTGGAAGTCACTGGTTCGAATCCAGTATGACCCACAAATAAAAGATTCCCAATGTGTTTGTATTGGGAATCTTTTGTTTATAGGATTTCCAAAACCCGTTCTAGCGCCATACCGCGTGAACCTTTAATTAGGATAAGTTTGTCCTCAAACTTCTGGTTAATAAGATGCTCCTTCAGAGTTTCAAACGTTTCAAATTTTTTAACGAATGGTTTTGTTGTTTTGGTTTTGAAAAAATTGCTACCTACTAAATTAACGTCAGCTGTAATATGTTCTTCAATATAATTTACAATGTTTTGATGTTCAATAGCAGCATCCTTTCCTAATTCAAACATATCTCCTAAAAACACTATTTTTTGATCGGAATTGGATTGTTTAAAATTTTCGAGTGCAGCCAGCATGCTTGTTGGGTTGGCATTATAAGCATCTAAAATTATAGTATTGGAGTGCTTATGTAAAATTTGGGACCTATTGTTCGTGGGAACATAGTTTTCAATTGCCTTTTTAATATGTTCAGGGGAAACCTTAAAATAGTCGCCAATGGCGATTGCTGCACAAATGTTATTAAAATTATAGGCTCCTGTGAGATGACTATTCACTGTTGTGTTCTGATATTCAAATGAAAGTAGAGGTTGAGTGGATTTTAGTTCTAAAACTGTGTTTGGACTAGAGGTACCGAATGTTATTACTTTGGCATAGTTAGCCACTTGTTTTACTTGCACAGGGTCATCAAGATTTACAAAAATAGTTTTGTTGTGCTGTTTTAAGTGTTCATAAAGTTCAGATTTGGCTTTGATGACGCCTTCAATACTTCCAAACCCTTCTAAATGTGCTTTACCAAAATTGGTAATCAAACCGTAATCGGGCAAAGCAATTTGACATAAAAATTCAATTTCTTTATGGTGATTGGCACCCATTTCTACAATTCCAATCTCTACATCTTTTGATAAACTCAAAAGCGTTAAAGGAACTCCTATATGGTTGTTTAAATTACCTTTAGTTGCAACTGTTTTAAATTGAGTACTTAATACAGCATTAATTAGCTCCTTGGTAGTTGTTTTACCGTTACTGCCAGTTAGTGCAATTATTGGAGTATTAAGCTGTTTACGATGATAATTGGCAAGCTCTTGTAATGCTTTTAAAACATCATCAACAAGAATACAGTTGTCATTAATAAGATATTCCTTTTCATCAATAATACAGTAAAGCGCTCCAAGTTCTAAAGCTGTTTTTGCAAAACTATTGCCATTGAAATTTTCACCTTTCAGGGCAAAGAACATAGTATCTGGGGTAATTTTTCTAGTATCCGTACTTATGGATTGGCACTCCTGAAATAAATTGTAAAGGTTTTGTATTGTCATAAAATAAATGTAATAAAAAAGTCCTAACGTTTAAGGTCAGGACTTTTTTATTTTAAAACTTTATATTTTAATTCTTGGTTTTGTTTTTTGCTTGGGATTTTGACCCCACTCTAGACATTGCACATCTAAACCCGATATAGTCAGTGGCCATATCTTGTGGAAAAAAGCGACGTTGAGCTGGGTCTAACCAATAGTCACGATCTTTCCAAGAACCTCCTTTGTAAACACGAACTTCATCATTAATTAAAGACGTTCTTTGATTAGATCTATCATACTCTTTTATTAATTTACCTGTAGAATCTCTTTGGATTTGGTGTTTAGGTGAATTGTACATTTTTCTAGTTTCAATTTCTTTACCTGCTACACCTTCTTCTTCAGTGAAATTATCTCTAAAAGACCTTGACGATCTTCTATCACCATCTCTAAAGTTAATATTGTCACTTTCATCAAAATTAGTTCTTAAATAGGTTTCATTGTCATCAACAGGAACTTGTAAAATTTCTCCTGCTAAATTTCTAGCAACGAGTTTACCATTGTTCAAAGTGTCAAACACAACAGATTCAGGTGTTACCACTTTTACTTGTCCATTTTCATCAATAGCGTTTTTAGTATAAACGTTACCTCTATAGTAGTTAAAATCGTTAAATTCATCATCAACTATAGGTCTATAAACATCAGCAACCCATTCTGCCACATTTCCAGCCATATCATAAAGGCCATAATCATTAGGATCATAGGACATCACTTGAGCGGTAATATCGGCACCATCATCAGACCATCCTGCGATTCCGCCATAATCACCTTTTCCTTGTTTGAAGTTCGCTAATTGGTCACCTCTTGTTTTACGTTTTCCAGATCGGGTATATTGCCCAGACCAAGGGTATTTTTTTCGACCTCTATATACGTTGTAGCTTCTTAAATCACTCATACCTAAAGCGGCATATTCCCATTCGGCTTCAGAAGGCAAACGGTATTTAGGTGAAATTAACCCTGTTTCTCTAGAAGCATACACGTTAATAGTATCTCCTGCAGCGGTAGTTTGAACGCGTCGTCTTGTGTTTTCTGGATTGGTAAGACTGTCATTACCTCCATAAGCGAGTTTTGGTGCAGTAATATAAGTGTCTGTATTAAACGTTGAACCCGCTGAAACCGCATTTAGTTTGGCATCCCTTGCAATATAGCCAGCGTCTTCGAGATATGCTTCGTTAACACGATCTGTTCTCCAATTTGCAAACTCAACTGCTTGAATCCAACTTACTCCAACAACAGGATATTCTGCATATCCAGGATGACGAAGGTAGTTTTCAATCATCATTTCGGCATAGCCTAATCTGTTTCTCCACACGAGTGTATCTGGTAAAGCACCTTCATATATTAATTTGAAATTTCCTTCTTCAGGTGGATAAACACGTTTTAACCAATCTAAATATTCAAGATACATTTTATTGGTTACTTCAGTTTCATCCATATAAAAGGATTGAACATGCTGTTGATTTGGAGTATTGTTCCAATCATGCATGACATCATCTTGTACTTTACCCATGGTAAATGTACCACCTTCAATAAAGACCAAACCGGGTGCTGTGGCCTGTTCCTTGAAGTCATTATTAAACTGAAAGCCACCTTGTTTGTCATTTATGTTCCATCCGGTTGCTCTAGAACTGTTCTTTGAGGTAGAGGATTTTTTACAACTAAACAATGCTAAAGATAGCGTCAGGGCTAGCAGTATCTTTAGATTAAAAACGTTTTTCATATCCATACTTTTTAAGTAAGCAAGTTAAATTTAGACACGCAATATAGTAATTAAAGCGAAAACAACAATTTTTTTTGAAGGAAATTATCAAAAAATGTTGCATTTCACCCTATTTTTCATACAGAACGTCGGATTTTTGACCGTTTTGTCGACGTATTTTGCATTTCAATAACGCAGTATTAAATCAATTATTGTTGTACTTTTGAATAAAAAATTGAAAAGTCATAATAACTATATTAGATAGTCGTTAATTATCTATAAATTGCTATTATGGATAAAAGCCTTTCAAGTTGTTTGTTCAATTTGAAATAGCAGATATCTCGATCAGATGAAAAAACAGTTACTTGCTTTCATACTTTTATCGTTTACGTTAGGGTTTTCCCAACAAAAACAATTTGAAATTGCTTGGAATGGTACACTATTTTTAGAAACTGCAAATTCTAAAATTGAAGTGCCTGCATTCAACACCCAAAATTTTGGCTATGATGATGAGCACGGTCTTACCTTTTTTTCGCAATGGGATACTAATGCATTGGTTAATGAGAAGTCTCTTCAGGTAACAAACATTACCTATCAAACCATATCTACGGCAGACTTGAAAGATTTGCCAGTAAATACATTACCATCAAAACCACAATATCAACTCCAAAATTCTGTAGACAGAACTAGTCGATCTGCCTATTTCGAAATTTCTCCAATTATAAATGATAATGGAGTCATAAAAAAAATAACAGCCTTTAATGTCTCTTATTCAACAGGTGCTAGTGCGAATAGAGGGTTTGGACCTACTGGTATATCGAATTCTGTTTTGAGTTCGGGTAATTGGTATAAGTTTTATGTTGATAAAACAGGAGTGTTTAGATTATCGAAAAGTTTTTTGAGTCAATTAGGTGTTAATGTCAATACTGTCGATCCGAGAACTATAAAAATTTATGGCAACGGAGGCGCGATGTTACCGCTTCCAAATGCTGTAGCCTATCCATTAGACTTAACAGAAAATGCCATAAAATTTGTTGGAGAAAGTGATGGCAACTTTGGTAATGATGATTATATCCTATTTTATGCCGAAGGCCCAACAGGGTATAACGCAGAGAGTAATACTAATATTAATATTTTTACAGATAGACCCTATTACTTTGTTAATGTGAGTTCAGGTCAAGGCAAGCGCATACAACCAATGACACAACCAAGTGCTAGCCCAAATTTAAATATCAATACATTTCAGGATTATCAGTTTTATGAAGTTGATGAAACCAATTTGGTGAAATTGGGGCGTCGATGGTTTGGTGATCGCTTTGACATTGAAAATGAAAAGGAATACAAGTTTTCGTTTCCAAATCTAGTGACTGCCCAGCAAGCTAGAGTTAGAGTTTATGCGGCAGCAATTTCAGATGTTGCAACATCTATGGAGATCAACCTAAACGGGAATGCGTTATCCAGTTTAAATTTTAATGCGGTTTCAGGGACAAATTTGGCTTCGGCAAATGCATACAATAATTCAGTGACCTTGCCTGGTGCCGAAATTTCATTGCGTCTTAAATATAATAATAATGGTAATCCGTCTTCATTAGGATATTTGGATTACATATCTATTGAGGCTACTAGAGCTCTAACTTTTGATAAAGATCAGTTTACGTTTAAGAACACAAGTGTAGCAAGTAGTTCAGGAGTTGTTGAATATACCCTTGCCAATGCGACTTCGGTTTCAGAAGTTTGGGACATTACAGATAAATTCAATGTAACCACGGCTCCTAACACCAATAAGGATGCGAACTTTAGTTTTAAAGCTAATGCCGGAACATTGAGAACTTATTTGGCTTTTACGGGAATAGATTATTTTGAGCCATCAAGAGAATCTAATGCTTCGGTAAACAATCAAAATATAAAGGGCACTATTTTTCTCAATAATCAAGGCGAGTTTCAAGACATTGACTACCTCATAGTATCGCCTAATAATTTGCTTTCACAAGCTGAACGACTGGCACAAATTAATAGAAATCAGTATGGTCTTAATGTAAAGGTGGTTACTTTAAATGAGATTTACACCGAATTCAGTTCAGGCAATCAAGATATCGCTGCTATTCGAAATATGGTGAAATATGTTTATGATAACGCCAGCGCCCCTGACAAAAGAGTAAGGTATTTATGTCTCTTCGGAGATGCTTCATTTGATTATAAGGACCGAATTCCTAATAACACCAATATCGTTCCTTCTTGGTTGTCAGTTGAAAGTTTTAACCTTACGAGTTCGTTTATTTCTGATGACTTTTTTGGCATGATGGACGCCAACGAAGGTGGTATGCAAACCAGCGACCGATTGGATATTGCAGTGGGTAGAATGCTAGTTGAAAATCCTCAACGTGCAAAGGATATGGTTGATAAAATTAAACTGTACCATGAAAAGGAAGCCTATGGAAGCTGGAGAAATAATGTGGTTGTAATTTCTGATGATGTTGATCAAGACTGGGAAAAAATTCTTCAAAATACAACCAATGATATTGGAAACGATATTACACAACAGAAACCCTTTTTAAATGTTATAAAAATCCATTCAGATGCGTTTCAGCAAGAGTCCTCTGCTAGTGGTTCTAGATATCCACAAGTCAATAAGGAAATTAAGGATGCTATTGAAGTTGGCGCACTCGTAGTAAATTATTTTGGTCATGGTGGTGAAGATGGTATTGCTTCAGAACGCATTTTTGATAAAAACGATTCTCAGGAAGTTAGGAATCTATGTAAGTTTAATTGTTTTGTAACGGTTACCTGTGAGTATACCAAATTTGATGACCCTACACGTCCAACTGCTGGCGAATACACATTTTGGAACAAAAATGGCGGCTCTATAGGCCTTATTACAACCACAAGACAAATTTTTGTGACTACGGGGGTTTCTTTTAATGTTGTTCTGGAAAAATACCTGTTTGCATTCGGCTCAAATGATTACCCTTCAATGGCTGAAGCGTTGAGACAAACAAAAAATGATAATAGTATTGCAGGAAATGGTCAAAAACGATTAGTGTTTTTTATAGGCGATCCAGCAATGAAGTTGGCTTTTCCAAAACCCAGTATAAATCTCACCCAAATTAATGATGTTGCTATTGGTCAAGGCACCGATGTGCTTCAAGCTTTGGGACGGGTTAAAATGTCGGGTGAAGTTGTAGATGAATCAGGTAATTTGCTTTCAAATTACAATGGGATACTTACCGCAACTATTTTTGATAAGGACATTGATCGAAAAACTTTAGCTAATGATGGTACCAGAGAAAATGGCCAACTCATCCAATTAGATTTTAAAACTCTGGGTGAAGTCATTTTTAAGGGGCAGGCAACGGTAACAAATGGTTTATTCGAATTTAATTTTGTTGTTCCGCGTGATATTGGCATTCCAGTTGGTAACGGTAAAGCTAGTTTTTATGCCCAAAGTGATTCTCCCTTGCAAGATCAAGCCGGAGCTAGTTTTGATATTCAGGTTGGAGGTATAAATGATAAAGCTGCTGAAGACAATACCGGCCCCATTATTAATTTGTTCATGAACGATGAAAATTTTGTTTCTGGTGGCATAACAAACGAATCACCTACATTATTAGCAAAATTGCAGGATGAAAACGGTATAAATACTGCAAGTGGTATTGGCCATGACATTGTTGCCATTATTGATGGCGATGAAACTAATCCATTTGTACTGAATGATTATTACCAGGCAGAGGTAGACGATTACCAAAATGGTAAAGTGACGTATCCGTTCAGAGATTTAGAACCGGGATTACATACTTTGACCTTAAAGGCTTGGGATGTCTATAATAATTCGTCCACTGCTGAAATTCAATTTATTGTACATGATCAAAATGAAGAATTGGTCATAAATAATGTGCTGAACTATCCAAATCCGTTTATTGATTATACAGAATTTTGGTTTAATCACAATAGTTCTGATGTTTTGGACGTTTCTATACAGATATTTACCGTCTCGGGAAAATTGGTGAGAACATTGAATGGCCAAACGTCAGGTGGAAGTAAAACCACAAGTTCGTTGTCTAAAGACATCATTTGGGATGGGCGAGACGATTTTGGAGACAAAATAGGTAAAGGCGTCTATATTTATAAACTTAAAGTACGATCAAATCAACTCAATAAACAGGTAGAAAAAATACAAAAACTTGTCATACTATAATAAAAAATTATATTTGCTTAATAGGTTTGAACCAAGGCAGATCTGATTTCAACATTACTAACACATGAGAACATACGTTTTAACACTAATCACATTAACTTTTTGCACAGTAATAAGTGCCCAACAACCAACAACGATTATTCCACAGCAAGACTCAAGAGTTATAACAACAGGGGTTCCTTTTTTATTGATTGCTTCTGATGCCCGAGCAGCTGGAATTGGAGATATGGGAGTTGCTACCTCTGCCGATGCCTATTCTCAACAATGGAATCCATCAAAATATGCATTTTCATTGTCTAAATCTGGTATTGGTATTAGTTACACACCATATTTAAGTAAGCTGGTTAATGATATCTTTTTGGGGAACATCACCTATTTTAATCGAATTGATGAACGAAGTGCTTTTGCAGCAAGTTTGAAATATTTTAGTCTAGGGGAAATCGAGATTGTTCAAGATGAATTTTCGCAAGCTTTGATTGAAAAACCAAATGAATTAACCATAGACGCTTCGTATGCTTTACGATTGGCCGATCAGTTTTCAATGGCCGTTGCCTTGCGTTATTTGCGTTCTGATTTAAGAATTCAAGCCGTAGACAATAACGCCAGCCCTGCAAGTTCTCTTGGGGTTGATGTCGCAGGATATTATCAAAGTGAAGAAGAAGCCTATAATGATTTTAATGGAAGATGGCGTGGAGGATTTGCGATTCAAAATATTGGTCCAAAAATTAAGTATGACGACGCAGGAAGAGAAAATTTCATTCCTACGACCTTGAGATTGGGAGGAGGATTCGATTTTATTTTCGATGATTACAACAAATTAGCGGTAACTGCCGAGGTTGCAAAATTATTAGTGCCTACGCCTCCAGTTTTAGGTGACGAATATGAATACACCGATAACAATAATAATGGTGTTTATGACGATGGGGATGATTTGGCAAGTTCACCTAAAAATAGAGATGTGATTATTGAAGGAAAGTCTCAAGATGTAAGTTTTGTAAGCGGAATTTTTCAGTCCTTTGGTGATGCTCCGGGAGGTTTTAGTGAAGAATTAAAAGAGTTTACTTGGGCTTTAGGAGCCGAATACCAATATCAGGATTCATTCGCCATGCGATTAGGATATTTTAATGAAAGTGATGAAAAAGGCGCACGAAAGTTTTTTGCGCTTGGAGCAGGATTTAAGTATACCACCATCAATATAGATCTGTCCTATTTATTTTCAGCAAGTAAGATCCAGAGTCCTTTAGAAAATACCTTGCGCTTTTCTTTGACTTTTAACTTTGGAGATGGTACTTATGATGAATATTAATTTAGTATAGAATTATTAGATAACGAAAAAACTATTGCTTACTAAAAGCAATAGTTTTTTTGTCCCTAATAGTTTCGTATTTTAGTAACTACTCAAGAGCTTATGAAAGAAGTAACAATTGAATCCAAACTTATTGTCTATGACAATTTGGATGAATTACCTGAAGACATTTCATTTTTAATGCAAAAAGCCATGGATGCACGGCAAAATGCGTATGCACCCTATTCCAAATTTAGTGTAGGTGCGGCCATTTTGTTGGAAAATGATGAAGTGATTATAGGTAGCAATCAAGAAAATGCGTCCTATCCATCTGGGCTTTGTGCAGAGCGCACTGCAATTTATTATGCCGGAGCAAAATACCCGGATATTAAAATAATTAGGATGGCTGTTACTGCTGGATCCAGAATCCACCAAACCTTAACACCTATACCACCATGTGGAGCTTGCAGACAGGCTATTGCAGAATATGAAGTAAAACAAGAAGCACCAATCGAAATTTATTTTATGGGAGAAACAGGCAAAGTGGTAAAATCTTCCTCATTATCTAATTTATTACCCTTATTATTTGATAAATCCGTGTTATAATTGCATTATTTCTTTAAAACACTAAACTTCTTCAATTTTACATTTTTCATTTTTTTTATTATTAAGTAAAGTGTTACTTTTGTTATTCGTTTTAAAAATAACGTAACTAATGCAAAAAATAACGAAAGAGGTTTACCTTAAATGGTACGAAGACATGTTATTCTGGAGGAAGTTTGAGGATAAACTAGCTGCAGTATATATTCAACAAAAAGTTAGAGGATTTCTTCATTTGTATAATGGTCAGGAAGCTGTTTTAGCAGGCGCATTGCATGCCATGGATTTGACCAAAGATAAAATGATAACCGCCTATCGTAATCACGTGCAGCCTATAGGTATGGGCGTAGATCCAAGACGCGTTATGGCAGAGTTATACGGTAAGGCAACTGGAACTTCTCAAGGTTTGGGTGGCTCTATGCATATATTCTCGAAAGAATTCCGTTTTTATGGTGGTCATGGTATTGTTGGAGGTCAAATTCCATTAGGAGCAGGAATTGCTTTTGGTGATAAATACCACGGAAGCGATGCAGTGACCTTGTGTTGTTTTGGTGATGGAGCCGCACGACAAGGTTCACTTCATGAAACTTTTAATTTGGCAATGCTTTGGAAACTACCAGTTGTATTTGTGTGCGAAAACAATGGTTACGCCATGGGAACGTCTGTAGAACGAACTGCCAACCATACCGAAGTTTGGAAATTAGGTTTAGGCTATGAAATGCCTAGTGGACCTGTTGATGGTATGAATCCAGTAAAAGCCGCTGAAGCTTTTGATGAAGCCATTCAACGGGCCAGACGAGGTGAAGGACCTACATTTTTAGAACTAAAAACCTATCGTTACAGAGGCCACTCCATGAGTGATGCTCAACATTATAGAACCAAAGAAGAGGTTGAAGAATACAAAAAAATTGACCCTATCACCCAGGTTAAAGAGGTGATTTTGGATAAAAAATATGCAACTGAAGCTGATATTAAGAAGATAGATAAGCGTGTTAAGGATTTGGTTAGTGAGTGCGAGAAATTTGCAGAAGAATCACCTTATCCAGAAAAGAGTGTAATGTACGATGCGGTATATGAACAAGAAGATTATCCATTTATACAACATAAAATATAAGTTATGGCAGAAGTAATTAATATGCCACGATTAAGTGATACCATGGAAGAAGGAACAGTAGCTTCTTGGTTGAAAAAGGTTGGTGACAAGGTTAGTGAAGGGGATATTTTAGCAGAAATTGAAACCGACAAGGCCACTATGGAGTTTGAGTCCTTCCACGAAGGTACATTGCTTCATATAGGCGTTCAGGAAGGTGAAACTACTAAAGTAGACGAGCTTTTGGCTATTATTGGAAAAGAAGGGGAAGATATTTCAAGCCTATTAAGTGGAGCAACTTCAGAAAAAAAAGAAACTAAAGCATCGAAAGAAGAAAAGAAAGAAGATTCAAAAGAGGAGTCTTCGGGTGAAGTGGAATTACCAGAAGGGGTTACTGTAGTCACCATGCCACGATTAAGTGATACCATGGAAGAAGGAACAGTAGCGTCTTGGTTAAAAAAAGTTGGTGATGAGGTAAATGAAGGGGATATTTTAGCTGAAATAGAAACCGATAAGGCTACAATGGAATTTGAATCGTTTCAATCAGGTACTTTGTTGTACATTGGTTTAAATGAAGGCGATTCGGCCAAGGTAGATTCGCTTTTAGCAATCATTGGCCCAAAAGGAACTGATGTTTCAAATGTGTCAAAGAATTTTAGTGCACCATCTGCCTCTAAACCAGCGGATGAGGCGCCTAAAGCTGAAACTCCAAAAGTTGAGGCTTCCGAACCTGAAGCATCCAATGAAAAACTTGTTTCAGCTACCACCGAATCATCTTCTGCAAATGGGAGAATATTTATTTCACCACTCGCCAAAAAAATGGCTGATGAAAGAGGGATTAATGTGTCTCAAGTTAAAGGTTCGGGAGAAAATGGTCGTATAGTTAAGCGTGATATCGAAAACTTTACGCCGGCTGCAGCATCTGCAGCTTCCGTTGGGAAATTTGTACCGTCAGGACAAGAAGATTTTGATGAAAAACCAAACTCTCAAATGCGTAAAGTGATCGCTAAACGTTTAGCCGAATCAAAATTTACTGCACCACATTACTATTTAAATGTGGAATTTGATATGGCCAATGCCATCGCCTTTAGAGAGCAATTCAATTCAATTCCAGATACTAAAATATCATTTAACGATATGGTGGTTAAAGCTTGTGCTTTAGCTTTAAAACAGCACCCGCAAGTGAATTCGCAGTGGTTTGCTGATAAAATGCGATTGAACAACCACGTCCATATTGGTGTGGCCGTTGCTGTGGAAGACGGATTAGTGGTTCCCGTTGTGAAATTTGCGAATGAGCAAACCTTACCTCAAATAGGAGCAGCCGTAAAAGATTTTGCTGGAAGGGCACGAAATAAAAAATTAACCCCACAGGAAATGGAAGGCAGTACGTTTACCGTTTCAAACTTAGGAATGTTTGGTATTGAAAGTTTTACCTCAATTATCAATCAACCTAATTCGGCCATTTTATCTGTAGGAGCCATTGTTGAAAAACCGGTGGTTAAAAATGGTCAAATTGTTGTAGGCAATACTATGAAATTGAGTTTGGCTTGCGACCACAGAACGGTTGATGGAGCTACTGGAGCTCAGTTTCTTCAAACCTTAAAGGGCTATATTGAAAATCCGATAACAATGTTGGTATAAATAAGTTTTAACAATAAAGAAAAGCCACTACATCATGTAGTGGCTTTTTAGTTTTGGTACATATAGGGTTTAATCTTTTATTGCAATTGGGAAAGCATCAAAAGGCTCTACAAGTGCAACAAATAATACACATGGTCCTTTGTCAAGGCATTTTGCTGAATGAGGCTTCTTTGCTGGTCCAAATGTATAAGAGCCTGTTTTCATAAGTTGGGTAGGCTCTCCATCATAAGTAACTTCCATTTCACCAGAGACTAAAATCATACGTTCTTGAGAATTGTGCCAATGATTAGCTACTTCTGTATTAGCTGGAACTTTGAAAAAAACGTCTAAATTTGGTTTGCCCATGTCACCATGCAGAATAGTAAAAGTACAGCCTGGTAAAAAATCTGGTGCGGAAAGCCAAGTTAGGCTAGCGTCATCAGTTGTTTTCATTATAGACATTTCATTACTTGTTTGTCCTTCCATGTTTTGAGCTATTAAATTGCTACCGCAAAGAAAAGTTATTCCAAGTACTAGAGAACAAAAATTGTTGTGTAAACGAGTTGTTTTCATATTATATTTTTAATTGGTTAATAAACTATTCTAAATGTACAAAAAAACCTCTTAATTAATTTATAATCAAAGCTATATGTCTTTGGTTGTTATTTTTAAAATAAATTATTGAACCAATTCTTTGGCAAGTAATATAGGATTGTACTTTATTTAATTCTTTTTTGCAGTTGAAGGATCAATAATTGTTTTTACTTCTGAAACCGAATTAGCAGGGAAACCACCTTTTTGAGCATGCTCTCTAACTAAATCTTCATTTTTAGCCATGTAAACACAGTAAACTTTATCTCCTGTGACATAGCTATGAAGCCATTTAATATTTTCCGATCCCATTTCGTCGAGTACACTGCACGATGTTTGAGAAATGGCTTGTAATTCTTCAGCCGTTAGTTTTCCTGCTCCAGGAATTTCGCGTTCAATTACATACATGTTCTCATTTGGTGTTTTTAGTTCTTTTTTTAAGCCTTTAGCTACTGATTTTTCTTGTCCCATGACGTTAAAACTTGTTATGGCAATTGCCAAGATTAATACTGTTTTTAAAGTTTTCATAATTACTGTGAATTGGTTAAACAATTGTTTTTATTACTCAACTAAAATTACATCTGTAAAACCAATAAAATATCTACAAATAATTCAAATAGTATAACATTTAAATCATTTTAGAAAAAAAACCATTAATACACGTGTTGTTGGATATAGGTTGAAGGAAGAATATTAAATTTATCTTTAAAGCACTTTGAAAAATAAGCAAGACTACTGAAGCCTGTTAGATAAGCAATTTCGGAAATGTTACCACGTTGCTCATGTAGTAGTTTTAAGGATTGGTTGAGTCTGTAATCGCGTATAAATGTATTTGGTGACTTTCCAGTGAGCGCGGTAAGTTTTCTGTATAATTGGGATTTACTGAAACCTAAAGCCTTGGCAAAATCAACAACGTTGATTTCGGTTTGCTTCCAATGGGTTTCAATATAATTCATAAGGTCTGTTAGAAATTTCTGTTCATCTGGAGATAGTGTGTAAATACGTTCTTTATCAATAAAAGCATTACGATTTTCATTTTCATACAACGATTTTATTTCTGAAGAAATGACAATGTCGTGATTCACAATTTCGCACATTTGAGTTGCCAATGTAATGGTTTCTTCAAACAGTTCCTTTTTATGGGTAACTGGGGAGCCAGCATCGATTCCAATTTTTAAAATGCGATTTTGTACGTCGAACTTGGGGGTGATATACTTAAAATTAGCTTGGATTTTAAGTGCGCATAAAATGGCATTGGTGACCGATTTGAATGACACTAAATATTTATTATTATTTTGCTTTACAATTCGTCCTTCAAATTGAGCAATTGTTTTTGAAACGCTATTGTGAAATTTTTGAGTAAAAATGCTAAATTGATTTGCTTCAACCCTGTTTAAATAGTTGCTGGTTTCTAAAACCATGATAACTCTAAAGGCATCATCATCTATGATTTTTAATGAGCCATCATTGGTTTTTGCAGGATCTGAAATCCTGCCCAAAAATGCTTCAACCAGGGTTTCATCAACTTCAATAACAGAGTTTGGAACATCACCATGAGCGTGATTGTGCATTTCTTGAATCGCCTGTTTGTTGGGTGCCTTTATTAAACAAAAAGCAGTTTTTCTTTGGTCATCAAACCAATAGGTCATCCCTTGGCAGCCAAATATCTTTTCAATTTTTAAATCTTCTTGATGCAATTGCGCAAGAATTTCGGCAGTCACCGTTTCTGGCACATCATGTCTGTCCATGTAAATTGGCATAAGAAAAAATTTTATTGAAGATAGTGATTTTTAGTGAATTATACTATGGGCTTATACTTTGAATAAGAGATGTTAAACAATCATAAAATATGAAGTTGATACTCACATATTTTTCTATCTTTAGAGCCAAATTACACCTATTTATATATGAAGAAGCTTGCATTACTTTTAGTCCTATTTGTTGTTTTAATCAGTACAACTTACATTAATACTTTTGAATCTATAACTAGCAATGAGGTTGAGGCCATAGTGTCTTATTTGGCTTCAGATGAAATTGAAGGGCGGGATTCTGGAAGCATTGGGATTGACAAGGCAGCATCGTTTATTGAAACTTATTTTAATGATTTAGGGGTTAAGCCCTACTACGAAACATATCGCGATAGTTTTAAAATAAAAGAAATTGATGCCTTTAACCTCGTGGGTGTTTTGGAGGGCCATGATCCAAAATTAAAAGATGAAGTTGTATTACTTGGTGCGCATTATGACCATATTGGGTTTCGTGCAAAACCTGTTAATGGTGATGCCATTGGCAACGGAGCCAATGATAATGCTTCGGGTACAGCGACGGTTATGACGTTAGCCAAACATTTTGCGAATTCTAAAAGCAATAAGCGTACACTAGTATTTGCCTTGTTTTCTGGCGAAGAAATGGGATTAAGAGGCTCTAAACATTTAGCAGAACGACTAAAATCTGAAAATCTGAATCTTTACACCATGATTAATTTTGAAATGACAGGTGTTCCGTTTACAGATAATAGAGATTATGATCTTATGTTAACAGGTTTTGACCTCTCAAATATGGCAGAAAAAATGAATACATATGCAGGGTCTAAACTTATTGGTAAGTCTGATGTTGCAGTAAAATATAACTTATTTAAACGGTCAGATAATTATCCTTTTTACGAAGCATTTAAATTGCCAAGTCAAACCATTTCAAGTTGTGATCTAACCAATTTTGATTTTTACCATCATGTAGATGACGAATCTGATAAAATGGATTATGCCCACATGGCTAGTGTAATCAATAAATTGATTCCTGCTATAGAAGGTGTCAGTAATTCTGAAACCCAAGAAATTAAAATGAATAATGAGTAAACGCATCATCATCACAGGCACTAGCCGAGGTATAGGTTTTGAACTGGTGAAATTATTTGCTGATGCAGGACATAAGGTTTTATCCCTTTCCAGAAACACACAACCTGTGAATGCTTTAAATTTGGACAATGTAACTTCATTTTCATTTGATTTAGCTAATTCAGAAGATTTTATATGGGTTGAGGATTTCATTAATACCAACTGGAATAAGGTTGATATCCTTATCAATAATGCCGGAGCTTTGATAAACAAACCTTTTGCAACTACTTCTTTATCAGATTTTGAAAAGGTATATAAAACCAATGTGTTTGGCGTTGCAGAACTTACGAAAGTTGTGGTTCCTTACATGAAAAAAAATGGGCACGTTGTCAATATCAGTTCTATGGGAGGTGTTCAAGGAAGCATGAAATTTCCGGGATTGGCAGCTTATAGTTCAAGTAAGGCGGCGGTAATTACCTTAACCGAACTATTGGCGGAAGAATACAAAGCAAGTGGCCCGTCGTTTAACGTACTAGCACTTGGAGCAGTGCAAACCGAAATGTTGGAAGAGGCTTTTCCGGGTTATCAGGCACCTACAACGGCATCAGAAATGGCCAATTATATTTTTGACTTTGCTCTTAACGGACATAAGTTGTATAACGGTAAACTTCTTCAGGTTTCAAATTCAACGCCTTAAAGTTGTGTGGTAATTTTATTAAACTTTAGTATGATGTAATTATCGTCTTTATAGAAATCCCTTATTTTTGCATAAATGCAAAACACCCTTCAAAATTACATTCCAGAGCAAGCATCATCCTATGTGCTAGGACTTTTAGATCATGATCATTTAGTGGTAAAGGTTAAAAATGAACGCAAAACTAGACATGGTGATTATAGAAAACTACCAAATAATAAGCACCAAATTACAGTAAACGCCAATTTAAATGTATATCGTTTTTTAGTTACCTTAATCCATGAAATTGCCCATTTTGAAGCGTATCAAACTTATGGGCGACACATCAAACCACACGGAAAAGAGTGGAAACAAACCTTTCAGCATCTAATGTTGCCTCTGCTTAATCCACAAATATTTCCTGAAACTTTATTGCCGCTATTGGCAAAGCACTTTATAAATCCGAAGGCATCAAGCGATTCAGATGCTACATTGGCTTTAGCTTTGAAGAAATTTGATCCACCAAATAATAAAACTTATGTTTTTGAAGTACCTTTGGGAGATGTGTTCAAGCTTTATAATGGGAGAGTTTTTAAGAAAGGACAAAAACGCACCAAGCGTTATGAGTGTATTGAGGTTGAAACGGGCAGAATGTATTTGTTTAACCCGAACGCAGAAGTAGAATTACTAAATAAGTAGAATGAACAAAAATTATTATGCGATATTAATGGCTGGAGGGGTAGGGTCTAGATTTTGGCCAGTAAGTACTCAAGATTTCCCAAAGCAGTTTCATGACATGCTAGGAACAGGCGATACATTAATTCAGAAAACATTTAAGAGACTTTCAAGACTAATCCCAAGTGAGAATATTTTCATTTTAACTAATGCGAGATATAAGGAGCTTGTATTTGAACAATTACCAAATGTCACCCAAAGGCAGGTGGTTTTAGAGCCTGTTATGCGAAATACGGCACCCTGCATTTTATACGCCGCCTTAAAAATTCAGAAAGAAAATCCGAATGCTTTAATGCTTGTCGCACCTAGTGACCATTGGATTGAAAACGAAGAAGCTTTTACTCAAAACGTGAAAGAAGCTTTTGATTTTTGCGAGCAGAAAGACGCCTTAATGACTTTAGGTATTCAGCCTACTTTTCCCAATACAGGTTATGGGTATATTGAATATGATAAAACAGTAGAAAACAGTATAAAACCAGTACAACAATTCCGTGAGAAACCGAACTATGAAACTGCTAAATCATTTTTGTCGCAAGGTAATTTTATATGGAATGCTGGCATTTTTATGTGGAGTGCAAAGAGTGTGATTTCCGCATTCCAGAAAAATCAACCAGACTTATATGCGCTTTTCGAAAGTGGGATTGAATTCTATAATACGGATAAAGAGGAGGCTTTTATCGAAGAAAATTATTCTAAATCTGAAAACATTTCGGTGGACTACGCCATCATGGAAAAAAGTGAAAATGTGTTTGTATTACCAGCAACCTTTGACTGGAACGACCTTGGCACTTGGGGAAGTTTATATGATAAGCTAGACAAGGATAATGACAGTAATGCACTTGTAAAGGCAAAGGTATTGGCAGAAAATGCTTCAGGTAATTTGATACGAACTGCAACTGATAAAATAGTGGTTATTGATGGGCTAAAGGATTATATCGTTGTTGATGACACTGAAGTTTTGCTTATCTTTCCTAAAACAAAGGAACAGGACATTAAACAAATCCTTCAAAAGGTGAAATCGAAATTCGGGGAGCACTATGGATAACAATCAGGAGAATAAGTTCAACTTTTCTGAAGAAGAAGCTAAAAAGGAACAAGCCGTAGAAGAATCTAAAAAAGCCATCAAGAAGGATGCGCAAGGGCTATTTAAAAGTGTAAAAACATTTTTGATTGAACTTCTCGATTTTAGGGATGACACAGACAGAAATGCAACTTTAGATGCCATAAAGGGCGATATTCCTTTTAAAGGTGCAACAGCCTGGATTTTGATCTGTTCGATTTTTGTGGCTTCTATTGGTTTAAATGCCAATTCAACGGCAGTGGTTATCGGCGCCATGTTAATTTCGCCATTGATGGGTCCGATTTTGGGCGTTGGCATGTCTATTGCCATTAATGATCTAGATACGTTAAAACGCTCACTCATAAACCTTGCTATCATGATAGTTTTGAGTTTATTAACGGCATTTCTTTTTTTCTATACCTTCCCATTAAGTGAAGATACGTCGGAGCTTTTAGGAAGAACAAAACCAGACATTAGAGATGTACTCATTGCATTTTTTGGTGGTTTAGCCTTAATTATTGCCCGAACAAAACGAGGGACAATTGCATCAGTAATTTTTGGTGTTGCTATTGCAACCGCCTTAATGCCACCGTTGTGTACCGCTGGGTATGGATTGGCCGAAGGGAATTGGCAATATTTTAGAGGTGCTATGTATTTGTTTATCATTAACACGATTTTCATTGCGCTCGCTACATTTTTGGTATTGAAGTTGTTACGTTTTCCAATGCTCAAATATGCAAATTCCAAAAAACGACGATTTGTATCAAGAGTAGCGACTATACTTGCTATTACAGTTATGATTCCTGCAATTTGGACCTTTATAAGTGTTTTGAAGCAAACCAGATTTGAGAATGATGCCAAGGCGTTTATAAATAGAGAATTGACTGCCTTGCCAAATTCCAAATATATTATGAAAAATGCATCAGCAACCTATAATCCTGAAGGGGAATCTATTATTGAACTGATTCCGTTTGGGTCTGATGAAATTGCCCCTTCAACAATAAATCTTTTAGAGAAGAGACTTTTAGATTATAAAGCATTGCAAAACACAAATCTGTATTTAAATCAGGTGAAAAACCGTTCTATCAATAATCTCGAATATATGGAGGAATTGCGCTCTAGGGATTCATTAGATTTGATGACGCAACGGGAGAAGGTTCTTTTTTTAGAAGATCAGGTAAAACGTTTGTCAAGGTTGGAACGTGGCTTAATACCGTTTGATGATGTGATTACAGAAGCAAAAATCAATTATGAAAATTTAAAGTCGATTTCATATGCCAATCAAATCACATCCAACTTTTCTACAATGGATACGCTTGCGATTTTTTCGGTACAATGGATAGATTCACTGTCAAATAACGAATCTAAAACAAAGGATACTGAAAAACTTGAAAAATGGTTAAAAGCAAAGTTAAAGTTGGATACGTTAATAGTTAAGCGTCTCAATTAACTCTAACTATTTTCGTCAATATACATTTTACGAACCTTTTTAAATAATTCTGACGAATATACAAAGTTGGTAACCGCTTCGTTATCAGTTTTAAAAATGGTAGCATTGGAGCCTTCCCAAGCCTTTAACCCATCTTTTAAGAATAGAATTTTCTGTCCAATTTCCATGACAGAGTTCATGTCATGAGAATTGATAACCGTTGTGATGTTATACTCAAGAGTAATCTCTTGAATGAGATTATCAATCACAATAGCGGTTTTAGGGTCAAGTCCAGAATTGGGCTCATCACAAAACAAATATTTAGGATTATTAACAATTGCCCTAGCTATGGCCACGCGCTTTTGCATTCCTCCAGAAGCTTCACTCGGCATTTTTTTATGGGCATCAGATAAATTCACCCGGTTCAGGACAAAATCTACACGATCTTGCATTTCACTTTTCGACATTTTAGTAAACATACGAAGTGGGAACATCACATTTTCAGCAATGGTCATGGAGTCAAATAAAGCACTGCCTTGAAAGACCATGCCCATTTCGGCTCTTAAGTTACGCTTTTGGTCGTCGGTTAAATCCGAATAATTTTTACCATCATAAGCGATGGTGCCTTCATCAGGCGTGAATAAGCCTAACAAACATTTTAAGAATACGGTTTTACCCGAACCACTTTGCCCAATCACCAAATTGGTTTTGCCTTTTTCAAAGGTGCTGCTAATGCCTTTTAAGATTTGTGAATCCCCAAACGATTTGTATATGTTTTTTACCTCTATCATTAGCTTAATAGTAACTGGGTTAGTAAGTAATTGAAGAGAATAATCATAACACTGGTCCAAACAAACGACGTTGTACTTGCTTTACCAACTTCAAGAGCACCACCTTTCATATAAAATCCATAAAATGATGGGATGGTCGCCAATAAAAAAGCGAACACAAAAGTTTTAATAAACGCATAGACTATATGAAACGGTATGAAATCTAGTTGTACGCCTGTAATATAGTCTTCCAAAGTGCTAAATCCACCATACACACAAGCTGCCATTCCACCAAGTACGCCTAAAAACATGGCAATAGAGATGACGAAAGGGTAGAGCATCATGGCAATAAACTTCGGAAAAACAAGGTAGTTCAATGAATTTATACCCATAACCTCGAGCGCATCAATTTGTTCGGTAACCCTCATAGTGCCTATACTAGACGTAATAAAAGAGCCAACTTTTCCAGCCATAATTATAGAAATAAAGGTAGGGGCAAACTCTAAAATAACCGATTGTCTGGTCGCGAATCCAACCAAATATTTTGGGATGAGCGGATTGCTAATATTTAAAGCCGTTTGGATAGTGACAACACCACCAACAAAGAAGGAGATAAACGCAACAATACCTAGCGAGCCAATAATTAAATCATCGATATCTTTAAGTATCAATGTTCGCATAACCGACCATTTGGTAGGCTTGCGAAACATTTCAGCAATCATTAAAAAATAGGCGCCAATATTAGTTAGGTATGTCATAGAGAAATTTGATACTGCTAAAGTAAAAAAATCTGACACTTATTTAACCTTAAATTTAAAATAAGATGTCATAAAATCTGTATTTTTGAAATTCTAATTTAATATGAAGCAATGAAACATTTTCTAGTATTGGTTTGGGTTTTTCTTATTAGCGCATCGTCTTTTGCACAATTTGAGATCACCCAAATAGAGACCTATGATGAATATGTAATGGAATCCAAACCAAAACTGGTTGTAGGAATTGTTATAGATCAAATGCGATATGATTATTTAACACGTTTTTATAGCCGTTATGGTGAAGGTGGGTTTAAGCGCATGATTAAAGAAGGTTTTAATTGTAAAAACAACCAGATAAATTATATACCTACTAAAACAGGGCCAGGTCATGCCAGTATTTTTACAGGAATAACTCCTAAATATCATGGCATTATAGGTAATGATTGGTTTGATAAGGAGTTAGGCCAAAATGTTTATTGTGTAGGTGACAATACTTATAATACAATAGGAGCATCTAATCGTTCAGGTAAAATATCTCCACACAGAATGCTTACTAATAGTTTTGCTGATGAGAACAGATTAGCAACGCAAATGCGAGGGAAAAGCATAGGAATTTCAATTAAAGAACGTGGTGCTGTGTTACCAGTGGGTCATACAGCTAATGCTGCTTATTGGTTGGATTATGAAAACAATGGAAGTGGTAACTGGGTGACTAGCTCGTTTTATATGGATAAGTTGCCCCAATGGGTATTGGATTTTAATGCTTCAAAAATTACCGAATCGTATTTTAAAGAATGGACAACACTCTACGATTTGGATTCGTATTCCCAAAGTGGTAATGATCTAAATACATTTGAAGGTGGATTTAATGGTAAGGAAACTGCTACTTTTCCGTATGATTTAAATGCTCTTAAAAGTTTTAATGGCAATTACAATATTATTGCAGAAACTCCCTTTGGGAATAGTTTAACTACCGATTTTGCGCTGGAAGCTATAAAAGCAGAACAACTTGGTCAGGACGAAATTACTGATGTATTAACCATAAGCTATTCAAGTACCGATAAAGTTGGTCATAATTTTGGTGTGAATTCAAAAGAAATAGAAGACACTTATTTAAGAATGGATTTAGAGCTTGAACGACTTTTAAAATATCTGGATGCTAACATAGGAAGGGATAAATACACTGTTTTTCTAACTGCAGATCACGCTGCTCCGGATGTGCCTTCTTATTTAAAGTCCTTAAAAATACCTGCTGATTATTTTGATGAATCCAAAATGTATGATCACTTGAATGATTTTTTACAAAAAAAATACGGAGTGGCTAATCTGGTTTTGAGTCGAATTAATAATCAAATCTTTTTAGATCATAGCAAAATTAAGACGAGCCAATTAGACCTGCAGCAAATTAAAAAAGAATTGGCCAACGAATTGTTAACCTATGACTTAATTGATAAAGTGTATCTCACCTCCAACATCAATCAACTTGAGGCGACTAATGGTTATTTGGAAGAATTGTTGAAAAATGGCCATCACCAAAAACGGTCTGGGGATGTTTTGTTTGTCTATACACCTAATGTTTTTAAAGACACGCCTTGGAATAGAACCGGAACAGATCATCATTCAGGATTCAACTATGATACACATATTCCTTTATTGTTTTTTGGAAAAGGCATCAAACATGGAAGTACTTTGAAAAAAACCAATATAACAGATATTGCCCCAACCATATCTGCTTTACTTGGAATTAGTTTTCCAAATGGAGCAACTGGTCAACCTTTAGAATTTGTTTTACACTAGTTTTGAGGAAACGAACCCTATATTCTTTAATAGCCATTGGTTTAGTAATAGCAATTTTTGGCTATGAGTATGTTTTAAAGCAACAGGAACATACTGAAATTATTGAGCTAGGAAGTAGCCCAAAAATTAATACCAACGAATTTTTTTTGCCAACCAGTACTACGGGGCAAGTAATTCATCATGATGGCTATTCGTTGTCGTATAGCGAGCCACATGAACAGGCCGAATGGGTAGCCTACGAGCTCAAAAAATCACATCTTTCAAACAGTAATTTTATAAGGCCTTATTTTGAAATAGACCAAGCTGTAAAAACAGGTGCTGCGCATTGGCGAAACTATAAAAATTCAGGATATGATAGAGGTCACTTATGCCCAGCGGGTGATAGAAAATATAGTCAGAGCGCTCACGACGAAACATTTTTAACTAGTAATATTTGTCCACAAGACCATGGTTTTAATTCTGGAATTTGGAACACTTTAGAGCAAAAAGTACGCTATTGGGCGAGTAAATACGATGGTGTTTTTGTAGTTACTGGTGGCGTACTCACAAATGATTTGAAAACCATTGGAGAAGAACATGTTGCTGTGCCAGATCAATTTTATAAAGTATTGATCGATGTCAATTCTGGCAAAATAAAAATGATTGGGTTTTTGATTCCCCATCAAAACTCTAAAGAACCATTATACAAATTTGTTGTTCCTATAGATTCAATTGAGAAATTAACAGGTATTGATTTTTTTCCACAACTGGATGATACTATTGAAACTAAATTAGAAGCTTCAGCGGATTATAAGGACTGGAGTTTTAAGTGATTTTTTTCGCTATATTTTTCCAACGCAAGCGCCGAATAAAGCGACCTTGTTCCTCTGTGACCAAGAAAGCCATAGTATTGTTTTTGGCCTTAAAATAGCCAGACATATAATCATTAAAAAGACGTATACTTCTTTTTTTGTAGGCAAGTTTAAGAGCTGATAACAAGCTAATCCAAAAACCATAACGCATTTTATACATGGCTTCACCTTGAAGATGTTTTGAAGCTTTGTTATAACTTATCCCTGTAGGTTTTAAATGTTTTACGTGTAGGGTTTCATCTGTAAGGATTTCCCAATCGTAATAGTTAGCCAATAACTCATCAACAGTGTCCCAGCCCATGGAAGGCTTCAGTTTTCCGATATTCAAAAAACATTCTTTTTTATACGCTTTTAAAGCACCTCTAATATGGTCCTTTCGGGTTAAATTTTCCAAAATCCAATCTCCATTTTTCTCGATATAGCAAAACCCAGAAGCCATGCCTAATTTAGGATTAGCTTTAAAATGAGTTGCTATTTTTTCTAAATAGTCATTAGGAAAAATTAAATCGGCATCAAATTTACAGATGATATCATAGTCCTCATCTAAAGTTTCATAGCCTTTATAAAATGCATTAACTATTTTTGATCCTGGTAAATGCGCGTTTGATGATTTAGAGTTAATCAACGATATCCATTTGTGTTTTTCAACATAGGCTTCAACGATTTCTTCGGTACCGTCGGTAGAATTATCATTAACAACAACAACTTGTTTTGGTAAACAGGTTTGTTTGACCAAAGAATCTAAAGTAAGTGCAATACTGCTCTGCTCATTGTGTGCCGGAATGACGATGTAGAATTTCATTTCTAAACTTGTTATTCTTTAATTCGTTCAGCATATACAATATAGTATCTAGGGGTAAACAATCTTAAGATTGGTCTAATTCCAATTTTTTTGGTTGGATTGGTCCATTTTTCGCTAGCAATAATTTTCCATCCAGCTTTTTCCAATAACCAATCAAATTGCCAATCTTCAAATTCATGATAGTGTCTGTCCCTCAAATCAGTTTTGCTTTTATAGGCTGAAGCAAACCATAATTTTAAAGGTACACTGGCTACTAATTTTTCAGCTT
Source organism: Flavobacteriaceae bacterium MAR_2010_72 (assembly GCA_003550275.1). Lineage (GTDB taxonomy): Bacteria > Bacteroidota > Bacteroidia > Flavobacteriales > Flavobacteriaceae > Geojedonia. Next base: position 2,674,994 of record QXCW01000002.1, on the reverse strand, counting down.
TTATTGATTTTAGAACCGTGAAAGGCGATAAGAGATGCTCAAAGATCTCAAAAGCGGTAACCACATTCGCTTCACTATTTTCAATGGTGGAGCAATTAAGGTCTAAATCTTCTCCTTTGGTATTTTCAACAGCATAACCATGGGAGGTCATAATTTTTGAAAATGGATTTTCAACGCCTAAATCCAAAATAGATTCAGAAGTTGAAATGTGCTGTTGTAAAAATTCTATGGTGTGTTTAAAACGTTTATTTGGAAAAGTGTTTTCGTACATCTTCAGTTTCCGAATAAACGGAAATCTTTAATTATTAATACTTGTAAACTATGGCATTTATGTGCATTCCTGCACCAACACTTGCAAATATAATAACATCGCCTTTAGTCAGGCTTTGATTTTCCATTTTATTATTCTTAACCAAATCAAATAAAGTAGGAACCGTAGCCACCGAGCTGTTTCCCAGTTTTTGGATACTCATGGGCATAATACCCTCTGGAATTTCGGTTTTATAAAGTCGGTAAAAACGTTTTAAAATGGCTTCATCCATTTTTTCGTTAGCTTGATGTATAAAAATCTTTTTTACATCTTTAATATTTACACCACTAGCATCCAAACAGGTTTTCATGGCATTAGGAACATTGTTTAAAGCAAACTCATAGATCTTACGACCGTCCATTTTTATATATCTGGTATCACGGCATAAATCTTGGTTGTTTGAGTTTCCAAAGAACAAGTAGTAGGCTTCATCATAGGTGAAACTGGCGCTTTCATGAGCCAAAATTCCACCATCCTCGTCTGTAGCTTCAATAATGGTCGCGCCTGCACCATCCGAATAAATCATGGAATCCCTGTCGTGTTTATCAACTACTCGCGATAAGGTTTCTGACCCAATAACTAAACAGCGTTTTGCTATTCCAGATGCAATAAAGGCTTTAGCTTGTATAACCCCTTCTATCCATCCGGGGCAACCAAACAAGATATCATAAGCAACACATTTTGGGTTTTTGATTCGTAAACTATGTTTGACTCTTGAAGCTAAACAAGGAAGCATGTCACTCTGAATCGCATTGTGCTTAACATCGCCAAAATTATGGGCTACGATGATATAATCTATAGTTTCGGAATCAATTTTTGCATCGGCAATAGCTTTCTCTGCAGCAAAAAAAGCAAGATCAGATGAGGTTAAATGATGCTTGGCATACCGACGTTCAGCAATACCCGTTATGGCCTTAAATTTATCAACAATGACTTCGTTGGGGTGATCTATAGTAGATCCATCGGTGTTTAAAAATTTATGCTGGTGAAAGTTTTCGTTTTTCTCTATGGTGTCCGGAATATAGCTTCCAGTGCCAGTAATCTTTATATTCATAAAAGAAGAATGCTTTTAATAATTTACTAAAATGTAAATATACGAGCAAAGTATTAAAGGCAAAAACTCTTAATGTTTATTTTACGATGTCCAAATAGGATTAGGCTTCCATATACTCCTCAATCGGTGCACAAGTACAGATTAAATTTCTGTCTCCATAAGCGTCATCTACTCGTCTTACGGATGGCCAGAATTTATTGTCTTTTACATAGTCTAATGGAAACGCAGCTTTTTCTCTTGAATAAGGCATTAGCCATTCATTTGAAGTCACTAATTCCAAAGTATGTGGGGCATTTTTTAAAACATTGTTTGTGTCTTCTTTTGTAACACTATCTATTTCTTTTTTGATAGAAATCATAGCATCACAAAAACGGTCCATTTCAGCTTTACTTTCACTTTCTGTTGGCTCGATCATTAATGTTCCCGCTACAGGGAATGAAACAGTAGGTGCATGAAATCCATAGTCCATCAATCGTTTGGCAATATCAACAACTTCAATGCCATTGGCTTTAAAGGCTCTACAGTCTACAATCATTTCGTGTGCAGCTCTTCCGCGTTCTCCAGAGTATAAGGTGTCAAAACTTCCCTGTAAGCGTTGCTTGATATAGTTGGCATTTAAAATAGCAATTTTTGTGGCTTGGGTTAAGCCTTCAGCACCTAACATTTTAATATAACCATAGGAAATCAAACAAGCCAATGCAGAACCAAAGGGTGCTGCTGAAATTGCTGTGATGGCCTGGTCTCCTCCAGTTTTTACAATGGGATTTCCTGGTAAAAATGGAACTAATTGTTTAGCTACACAAATAGGGCCAACACCTGGACCACCGCCACCATGCGGAATAGCAAATGTTTTATGTAAGTTTAAATGACAAACATCGGCTCCAATATTTCCTGGATTGGTTAAACCAACTTGGGCATTCATATTGGCGCCATCCATGTAAACTTGTCCACCGTTGTCATGAATGATTTTAGTAACTTCCTTTATGGCAGATTCGTAAACCCCATGAGTAGATGGATAAGTTACCATTAAAGCGGCAAGGTTATCCTTATGTAATTCTGCTTTTTCTCTCAAATCATCTACGTCGATATTGCCTTCAGCAGTTGATTTTGTAACAACCACTTTCATGCCAGCCATAACAGCACTTGCAGGGTTAGTTCCATGTGCAGATGAAGGAATTAAGCAAATATCGCGATGAAGATCTCCACGTGATTCATGATAGGCTTTAATGACCATTAATCCAGCATATTCGCCTTGAGCACCAGAATTTGGCTGTAAAGATGTAGCTGCAAAACCAGTGATTTCGGTTAATTGATCCTCCAATTCTTTCAATACCTGCTGATAGCCTCTGGCTTGTTTTAATGGTGCAAACGGGTGGATATTTCCCCATTTAAACCAGCTCAATGGTAACATTTCTGCAGCCGCATTAAGTTTCATGGTACATGAGCCTAATGAAATCATGGAGTGATTTAACGATAAATCTTTACGCTCCAAGGATTTGATATAGCGCATCAACTCCGTTTCAGAATGGTAGGTGTTGAATACTTCCAAGCTTAAGAATTCCGATTGGCGCTGTAAGTTGGCTGCAATTTGATTTTCTTCAATTAATGAAGAAATTACAATAGTTTCCTTATTGGCAGCTTCTGCAAAAACAGAAATGATATAATTTAAATCCCTAATTGATGTCGTTTCATTCAATGAAATGGTTACCGTTTGATCATCTGGGTAAAAGAAATTCACTTTCTTTTCTTTAGCCACCTTTTTCAGTTTTTTAGCATCAGTTTTAATCTGAAGTGTATCAAAATAAGAGGTATTAACCTGCTCATAGCCTAATGTTTTTAAGGCATTGGCCAAAGTAGTTGCTGAATGATGAACCTTATTGGCAATGAATTCTAGTCCTTTTGGACCATGATAAACTGCATACATCCCTGCCATTACTGCCAACAAAACTTGAGAAGTACAGATGTTTGACGTGGCTTTGTCACGTTTGATGTGCTGCTCACGGGTTTGTAAAGCCATACGTAACGCTCGGTTTCCATTGGCATCTTTAGTTACGCCAATAATGCGTCCTGGAATATCTCTTTTATATAATTCTTTAGTCGCAAAATAGGCGGCGTGTGGTCCTCCATAACCCATAGGAATTCCAAACCGTTGCGTGGTTCCTACAACAACATCTGCTCCGAACTTTCCTGGTGCTTCGAGTTTTACTAAACTTAAAATATCGGCCGCAACAGCCACTTTAATTTGGGATGCTTGCGCTTTCTCAATAAACGATTTGATATCAGAAACTTGTCCATTTCTTCCTGGATATTGGATTATAGCTCCAAAATATTCTGAAGAAAAATCGAATTCAGTTTCTTTACCAACCACCAATTCAACGCCTATTGGGGTTGACCTAGTTTGAAGTAATGATAAGGTTTGAGGTAAAATATTATCTGAAACAAAAAATTTATTGACTTCGGACTTCTTTTGCTCACGCTCCCTAACTGCAAATAGTAAGCTCATTGCTTCAGCAACAGCAGTACTTTCATCAAGTAAAGAGGCATTGGCCAATTCCATACCTGTAAGGTCAGTCACCATGGTCTGGAAATTGAGAAGTGCTTCCAATCGTCCTTGAGCAATTTCAGCTTGATATGGAGTGTAGGCCGTATACCAGCCTGGATTTTCCAAAATATTGCGTTGAATTACCGCTGGCAAAATGGTAGGATGATAGCCTAAACCAATATAGGTTTTATAAACCTTATTTTTCTTAGACAATTCATGAGCATGAATAAGGTATTCATTTTCGGTCATTGGCTCGTCTAAATTCAACCCTTTTTTTAAACGGATATCATCTGGAATGGTCTCGTTGATAAGTTGATCTAAAGAGCTAACCCCAATGGTTTTTAACATCTCTTTTTGGTCTTCTTCCCGTGGACCAATATGCCGAAGTGCGAAAGCGTTTGTGTTCATTAAAAATAGGTTCTGTTTTGAAGCGCAAAATTACATAAATCTTGAGGTATTTTGGTTATGTAAATCCAAAGTTTTTAACGAATTATAAGTGTTATTAACACTTTGCTTATTTTTGTGTTATGAAGGTGTTAAAGCAGATATTTGATTTTTATATCAATAGCAGTATTCATGTGGCTTTATCCGTATTTTTATTGTCTTGGATTACACTTCTGGAATTTAATTTACCCTATGACGAATCGGTTCTGTACTTTATTTTTTATGCTTCGATAAAGGGCTATAATTTTGTGAAGTATTTTGGCATTGCGAAATTTCATCACCGCAGTTTGGCTAATTGGCTAAAAATCATTCAGCTGTTTTCGTTGCTGTGCTTTATCTTATTGTGCTATTATGCACTTCAACTGGAAGTCAAAACCTTAATCTATATTTCGGTATTTGGGTTCGTGACATTTTTATACGCCATTCCCTTTTTGCCCAAACATTTATTTATGGATGAAAAGCAGAATTTAAGAAGTATAGGTGGTCTTAAAGTTTATGTGATTGCGCTTGTTTGGGCTGGTGTAACCGTATTATTACCCATAATAAACGCAAATTATGCATACGACTTGGAAGTTGTGATTACGTTTTTTCAGCGTTTTTTACTCGTTGTTGCCCTCATGTTGCCGTTTGAAATTAGAGACCTGAATTACGACAGTTTAAAGTTGTCTACCATTCCGCAACTTATTGGTGTAAAGCGAACTAAACTACTTGGGTTGTTGTTGCTGGTGAGTTTCTGTTTGTTGGAATTTTTTAAAGACACATTTAATGCAACTCATTTTGTGAGCCTATGTATGGTGAGTTTGGTAACTTTGGTGCTGATTTACTATTCAAAGCAAGATCAAGGAAGGTATTATAGTGGATTTTGGGTAGAAGGTGTGCCTATATTATGGCTATTGCTAATTTTGCTGATGTAGCTGTTCTTCAAAAGATTTCTTTAAAGCTTGCTGTTCTTCGTTTTTCAGACATTCAATTTTTGAAGTCTTTATTGTTTTGGTTAATGCCTGATTTTTTTTAGTATAAGCTCGTGTAATTCGGCACCAAGTCAAACGAATGTTCAATTTGAATTTTTCCCATAATGTCGCTTCACCGTACTGTGATTTGTCACAGATATGCTGTGCTTCTTCACATGATATAAAGAATACGTTTTTCTTCATTCTATTTTTTAAACCAAGTTTCTTCCATACAGCTTGCCATAGCAACTCGTGCTCTATGGATAATAACCCAAAGGTTAGACGCTGTGATATTTAGTTCATTACAAATGGCTTCAGTTTCATGGTTTAAAATGGTTTTCATTTTAAACACTTGAGCCTGTTTTTCAGGCAATTTACTCAAACAATTATAAATTGCGTCCTCCAATTCAGAGTTTTCTATTCTATCTTCAGCCGTTTTATCAAACGGATCTGCAACACGTTCTTCTAGCCAATCTCCCTCATTTTCGTCACTGCTATAGCTCATTCGCACTTCGGCTTTTCCTTTGTTGGAATTTATTTTTCGATAATAATCAATAATTTTTCGTTTTAAAATTGAAATCAACCATGTGCGTTCGCTCGCTTCTCCTTTAAAATTCTTCATCGATTTTAAACCAGCAAAAAATGTATCTTGTACCAAATCTTTGGCAATTTCTCTATCATTTACACGGGTTATAGTGTAATTGAATAGATAATCGGCATAGTTGTCAATCCACTTGTTGGGATCTATTTGATAATTTGGCATTTTTCTTTTCCAGTTTTTTCAAAAATAAGCAAAAAACTCACTTCTCAATCAACCCAGCACGTTTTAATAAAGCTTCGGGTTGTGGTGCTTTACCGCGAAAGCGTTTATAGAGTATCATTGGGTCTTCAATTCCGCCCTGTGAAAGCACGTTGTCTTTAAACTTTTGAGCGACAACTGAACTGAAAATTCCTTCTTCTTTAAAGAATTCAAAAGCATCGGCATCCAATACTTCAGCCCATTTATAGCTGTAATAACCCGAACTGTATCCGCCTTGAAAGATATGGGAAAATGAAGTACTCATACAGTTTTCTGCAACATCTGGATAGAGTTTGGTGTTTTCAAAAGCCATAAGTTCGTGGGCTTTTACGTCATTAATTTTAGAAGGATCTTGACCATGCCAACTCATATCCAATAAGCCAAAACTTAACTGTCGTAAAGTTTGCATGCCTTCGTGAAATGCTGCAGACTCTTTTATTTTGTTTACTAAATCCATGGGGATGACTTCGCCAGTTTCATAGTGGGTGGCAAACAATTCTAAAGCTTCTTTCTCGTAACACCAATTTTCTAAAACTTGACTCGGCAATTCTACAAAATCCCAAAATACACTTGTTCCAGACAAGCTAGGGTAGGTGGTATTAGCCAGCATACCGTGAAGTGCATGACCAAATTCGTGAAATAATGTCGTTATTTCATTAAAGGTAAGTAGCGATGGTTTTGTTTTGGTAGGTTTTGTAAAGTTGCAAACAATGGAAATATGGGGTCTATCATTGATGCTGTTTTTGATAGATTGCGACTTGTATGAAGTCATCCATGCGCCATTACGTTTTCCTGGTCGAGGGAAAAAGTCGGCATAAAAAATGGAAATCAATTCACCTTTGGAGTTTGTCACTTTGTAAGTTAAAACGTCATTATGGTATTTGTCGATATTATTTATCTCTTCAAATTTAAGACCGTAAAGACGTTCAGCAATTATAAAAACACCGTTGATAACATTTTCTAGTTTAAAATAAGGTTTCAACTTTTCATCATCAAGATCGAATAGCTTATGCTTCAGTTTTTCGGAATAATACGCCGAATCCCATTTTTCTAAACAATCTATTCCATCTAATTCATTTGCGAAATGTTGAAGGGTTTGGAATTCACGCTCGGCGGCGGGTCTGGCCTTTTCTAAAAGATCATTCAAAAAGGTTTCGACGGTTTCAGGTGTTTTAGCCATGCGTTCCTCTAGAACAAAATGAGCATGAGTTTTATAACCCAATAATTGTGCTCTTTTAAAACGGAGTTTGGCTATTTGAAGCACATGGTCTTGATTGTCAAATTTGTCGCCTTTAAATGCTTTGGCACCAGCCGCAATGGCTAATTCTTTTCGTAATTCACGGTTATCGGCATAGGTCATAAAAGGGATATAACTCGGGTAATCCAAAGTGATGAGCCAGCCGTCTTTTTCCTTGCTTTCTGCTAATTGCTTGGCAGCTTCTTTGGCGCCATCTGGCAAACCCGCTAGATCCTCTTCGTTGGTTATAAGCAATTCATAATTGTTGGTTTCAGCCAAAACATTTTCACCGAATTTGAGTTTAAGTTTGCTTAATTTCTTGTCAATATCCCGTAGTTGTTTCTTTTTATCCTCTGCTAAATTAGCCCCATTTCTAGAAAAACTTTTATACTTTTTGTCCAACAAGGTTTGTTGTTCAGTGTTTAAATTCAGACCGTCCTTAACGCTATAAACGGCTTTTACACGTTTAAAAAGGTCTTCATTCAGCGTAATGTCATTACTGAATTCAGATAATAGTGGAGACACTTTTTGAGCAATATTTTGAATTGTATCATTGGTTTCTGCAGAATTCAAATTGAAAAATATACTTGAAATTCGTCCTAACTCTTCCCCTGAAAACTCCAAGGCTTCAATAGTATTTTTAAATGTTGGTTCATCAGGATTATTGATAATAAGATCAATTTCGGACTTTGCTTTTGTAATAGCCTTTTTAAAGGCAGGTAGAAAATGCTCATCCTTTATTTTTGAAAAAGGAGCTGTATTAAATGGTGTATTGAGAATATTCATATTAAAGATACAGGGTGTTTGTAAGTTATCGATAACAGGTTCGTGTTATTTTTCTTACTAGAGTGTTGATTTGCTGATTATTAACTTAAATTTGTATTGCGATTAAAAATATATTCTTACTTTTGCGAAAGAATCACGATGAGAGTTTTTTGTACTCTTTATAATTGATTAATAGCTTTAAAACCTCGATATTTATCGGGGTTTTTTAAATTAAATCTTTTGATGATTCGATGACTTTTTGTTTGAGACCTTCCTTGAAGACCACAATTTTATCTAACACACATTTATCTGAACTACCAATAATTTGTGCTGCCAAGATGCCTGCATTTTTAGCGCCATTAAGCGCTACAGTCGCAACTGGAACTCCGCCGGGCATTTGAAGAATAGAGAGAACTGAATCCCAACCGTCAATAGAATTACTGCTTTTAACAGGTACGCCAATAACCGGTAAAGGCGATAACGAAGCAATCATTCCAGGTAAATGGGCTGCACCACCAGCTCCTGCAATAATAACCGATATCCCTCTCGTGTGCGCCAGTTTTCCATATTCGAACATTTTTTCTGGAGTTCTATGTGCCGAAACAATATCAACTTCAACTTCGATATCAAAGCCTTTTAAAATGTCAATAGCTTCTTGCATAACAGGAAGGTCGCTTTTACTTCCCATGATGATTCCTACTTTACTCATAATTATTTACTTATCACCTTTACGGTGTTTTTTACTTGTTCAGCAATTAAACGCGCCTTGTTTATGTCTTCATTGACAATGGTAACATGACCCATTTTACGAAACGGACGTGTCTGTTTTTTGCCATAGATATGTGGTGTAACACCATCCATTTTCATGATATCTTCAATGTTTTGATAGATGACATTTCCCGAATAGCCTTCAGCTCCCACCAAATTTACCATAATTCCAGCAACTTTACTGTCGGTTTTTCCTAACGGAAGATTTAATATAGCCCTTAAATGTTGCTCAAACTGTGAGGTATAACTAGACTCAATAGTATGATGCCCCGAATTGTGAGGTCGAGGTGCCACTTCGTTCACAAGAATCTCATCTGTTTCGGTCTGAAACATTTCAACGGCCAACAATCCTACATGGTTAAAAGCTTTTGAAACTTTTAGCGCTATTTGTTGTGCTTTTTTAGTTACATCTACATCGATTCTTGCCGGACAAATAACGTATTCTACCTGATTGGCTTCTGGATGAAATTCCATCTCAACTACAGGATAGGTTTTGACGTCTCCGTTTTGATTTCGAGCTACAATAACCGCTAATTCGTTTTTAAAAGGAATCATCGTTTCAGCAATACATTCGCCTTTTGGTAATTCTTTTAAATCATCAAAATTTCGTACTACTTTAACGCCATTGCCATCATAACCAAATTGAGCGGCCTTCCAAACAAATGGGAATTGAAGTCCGCCATTTTTTATTGTGTCCTCAATTTCAGAAATGTAGGCAAATCGGGTGAAATCGGCCGTTGGGATATTATGGTCTTTATAAAATAGTTTTTGGGTTGCCTTATTTTGAATAATGCGCAATGTTTTTGATGACGGGTATACCTTGACACCTTCTTTTTCTAATGTTTCGAGTGCATCAACATTTACATTTTCAATTTCAAACGTAAGTAGATCTACGTGCTTTCCAAAGTTATAAACGGTATCAAAATCCATTAGATCACCTTTGACAAAAGTATTGCATCCTATTTTACAAGGGGCTTCGTCACTAGGATCTAAAACATGCGTGCTGATATCAAATTTGCGAGTACTGTAAAGCATCATTTTTCCTAATTGTCCACCGCCAAGAATACCGAGTTTAAAATTTGAAGAGAAATAATTCATAATAGCTCCCTTGCTTGTGGGAATATTTTTAAATAGGTTTATTATAAATTTTGCTTTTGCACTGCAAAAATACATTTAAAAATGGAACAAACTTCCAAAATCATATTTCAAAAATGGTTATACGTCAATCTATTGGTTATCTTTGCACTTCTAAAATTAAAAACAAGTGATTAAGCTTCATGATTTACATTTTAAGCCTTTTATTTCGGAAGAAGAGATTGAGGCGGCTGTTAAACGCATGGCAGAATCTATTGCTAGCGACTTAAAAGATGAGGTTCCTGTTTTTGTAGGGATCTTAAATGGATCATTCATGTTTGTGAGTGATTTTGTGAAAGCCTATCCAAAACCTTGTGAAGTGACCTTTATTAAATTAGCTTCATATGAAGGTGTGAAATCTACTGAAGATATTCAACGCTTAATTGGTTTGACCCAAGATTTAACCGGTCGTACGGTCGTAATTCTCGAGGATATCATCGATTCTGGGAAAACTTTGGCAGAAGTCTACCGCATTTTCAAAAGTGAAAAGGTTAAGGATTTATATATAGCCACACTATTTTATAAACCTGAAGCGTATAAAAAGGATTTTAAACTTCATTATATAGGAATTGAAATTCCAGATAAATTTATTGTTGGTTATGGTTTAGATTACAACGGATTAGGTCGTGATCTCTCATCGGTATACCAACTTAAACAAACACAATACATGACTAACATTGTACTATTTGGACCTCCAGGAGCAGGAAAAGGTACTCAAGCCAACTTTTTAAAGGAAAAATACAACCTTGTACATATCTCAACAGGAGATGTGTTTCGATTTAATATCAAGAATGAAACTGCTTTGGGCATGTTGGCCAAATCGTACATGGATAAAGGTGAATTGGTTCCGGATCAGGTAACGATTGATATGCTTAATGCCGAAGTAGAGAAAAATGCAGGGGCCAACGGATTTATTTTTGATGGATTTCCACGTACCAATGCCCAAGCCGACGCTTTAGATCAACTTATGGATAGCAAGGATTCACAAATAAATGCTATGATTGCTTTAGAAGTTGACGATGAAGTCTTAGTAAAGCGATTGTTACAAAGAGGAAAAACGAGCGGAAGGCCAGATGATGCTGATGAAACGATTATTAGAAACCGAATTCAAGAATACTATAATAAAACGGCAATTTTAAAGGATTATTATTCTGCTCAAAACAAGTACTTTGGTGTTGATGGTGTTGGAAGCATTGAAGAAATCACTGAACGCTTAAGTCAAGTTATTGACAACCTATAAGTGATTTTGAATCATTGATTGTTTAGTCCATTATTAGGCTTATTCAATAATGATTTGCATTTTAAACGTTCCGTCTAAAAAAAACAGTTTAACGCTTAAACAAAACTATGACCGAAGGGAATTTTGTTGATTATGTAAAAATACATGTGTCATCCGGAAATGGAGGTAAAGGCTCTATGCATTTACATCGTGAAAAGTATGTAGCCAAAGGTGGTCCAGATGGAGGCGATGGCGGACGCGGAGGTCATGTGATTATAAAAGGCAATAAAAACCTATGGACATTGCTGCATTTGAAGTTTAAACGGCATATCAAAGCTGAACATGGCGAACATGGTAGTAGTGCAAGAAGTACTGGTGCTGATGGTAAAGATGCCTATATTGAAGTGCCACTTGGAACTGTAGTGAGAGATGCCGAATCTAACGACATTCTTTTTGAAATTACTGAAGACGGAGAAGAAAAGGTAGTCGCTGAAGGTGGTATGGGAGGTCGAGGTAACTGGCATTTTAAATCATCAACCAATCAAACGCCACGTTATGCGCAGCCCGGAATACCTTTAGAAGAAAAGACCATTTTAATGGAGCTTAAAATCTTGGCCGATGTTGGTTTGGTAGGCTTTCCAAATGCTGGAAAATCGACGCTACTTTCAGTCATTACTTCAGCCAAGCCCAAAATTGCTGATTATGAATTTACAACCTTAAAGCCTAATTTAGGGATTGTTGAATATCGTGATTTCCAAACCTTTGTCATGGCAGACATTCCTGGTATTATTGAAGGGGCAGCAGAAGGCAAAGGTCTTGGACATTATTTTTTAAGACATATTGAACGCAACTCTGTGCTTTTATTTTTGATTCCAGCTGATGCACAAGATATTTTAAAGCAGTATGAGATCCTGTTGGATGAATTGCGACGTTACAACCCAGAAATGCTAGATAAAGAACGACTGATAGCCATTTCAAAATGCGACATGCTAGACGATGAATTAAAGTCTGAACTAAAGATTGAATTAGATAAAACCCTACCCATAAAGTATCTGTTTATTTCTTCAGTTGCCCAGCAAGGCATTACCGAACTAAAAGATAGCTTGTGGAAGATGCTAAATGACTAGCATTTAATTTTTCATTATCTTTAAACTAAAAAGAAATGAAAACCTTATCCCAAATTTTAGTTATCCTTCTTTTTGTTTCATGTGCTCCAGTTAGAGTCAATTATGACTATGAAAGAGGGGTAGATTTTTCAAAGTATAAAACCTATAATTACTATCAAGATCTAAATACAGGCTTAAGTGAATTGGATACTAACCGGTTGCTAGATGTATTGGATGCTGGACTACAGGCAAAAGGCTTTACGCTGTCAGAAACACCGGATTTTTTTGTCAATATTGTGAGTGATGAATATCAAGAAGCACAGCGTAATTCGGTTGGCGTTGGTATGGGCGGAACAGGACGAAACGTTGGTGGTGGTATTTCTATAGGTATTCCATTAGGTCAGGGCACGATGAACCGGCAGATTATTTTCGATTTTGTGGATGAAAATGGCAAAGGCCTTTTTTGGCAGGCCGTTAGCGAAAGTTCATATAACCCAAATGCTACGCCAGAACAAAGGGAAGCAAAATTAAAGGCTATTGTTAATAAGGTTTTATCAGGATATCCACCCAAAAAATAGTAAAATCAAAAAGATTATGAATACACTAAAAAATAAGGTAGCACTAATAACTGGTGGTACCAAAGGCATTGGCTTTGGTATCGCTCAAAGTTTGCTAGAGGAAGGCATTAATGTCGCCATAACAGGAAGAAGTCTAACTTCTGCACAAGAGGCAGCGAATAATTTAAATGGCAGTTTAAATACTAAAGCCAAAGCAATTGGTTTGGAAGCCGATGTAAGGAACTTTGAAAGTCAAAAGAAAGCTGTACATAGTACTTTGGAGCAGTTCGGGCAATTAGATATTGTAATAGCTAATGCAGGTCTCGGGCATTTTGCCAGCATTGAAGACTTAACGCACACGCAATGGCAAGAAACCATTGACACCAATTTAACGGGTGCTTTTTATACCATTAAAGCTAGTGTTGATGCTTTAAAACAGTCAAAAGGGTATTATATTACTATTTCCAGTTTGGCAGGGACTAACTTTTTTGCCAAAGGTTCTGCCTATAACGCCAGTAAATTTGGACTTACAGGTTTTACACAAGCGGTAATGCTCGATTTACGTCATCATGGTGTTAAAGTGAGTACCATAATGCCTGGATCGGTTTCTACCTATTTCAATGGAAATGAACCTGACCAAAGCGACGCTTGGAAAATACAAATTGAGGATATCGGCGAATTAGTCGTTGATTTACTAAAAATGAATCCAAGAACCTTACCGAGTAAGATTGAGGTCAGGCCCAGTATGCCACCAAGCAAATAATGATTAATACAAATAAAATGGAGTTGAAATAAACTTTAGATCATCTATTTCAACCCCATTTTAGGGTACTTTTTTCTAACTCAATAAGCTTTTGTATTTGTCTTTGTAACCAAACAGAACAACGATATTTAGTACAAAAACTGCTAGTCCAGGACCAATGTTGCCAGGATCCAGATTAACATGATACATAATAATGTTCACCGAAACACTCATGAAAATAATTGCCATCAAAGCACCATATTTGTTGAACAATAAGGCTAACCCTGTTAAAACTTCAACAACTCCAATTAATGTGATTACTTTTGCAGATGCAAGAGCACCAAAATAAGCGCCTGCAGCTTCTGACATACCTTCTGGGGCTGGTAAATAATTAAAAAATTTATTGAGCCCAAATACCAAAACTAAAAGAGCTAAAAGAATTCTAGCAACCATAAAAATTTTTGAATTCATAATAAATAATTATTAGTTAGTAACTTAAAAATAAGCAAAATAGGCTTTGATTTTGAACCCAGAATATTGTGTTATTAACTTTTTACTAACAGCAGTTACTTCACTTGAATCCTTACACCTTCACTGTGACTACTAAATTCTGGTGCATACATACTTTGAATAGTAGTAATCCCATTGCTCATAGCACCAGCATTGTTAACCCGTAAATCATATTCAAATACAAACACACCTTTAGGTAAATAATCAAAAAAGAAATTAGTTGACGCGTCTTTGGTGCTTTCATAGTACCCTAGTCCGTCCTGCCATTTGTATTGTGAAAGCACATTTATAGGTTCTAGACCTGCGGCCCTCATATCTTTCATGTGTACAAATTCCATAGCTCTATCACTTCGCAACTCAATACGAACTCGTACCAAATCACCAACCTTCAAATGCGTGTCTTCAGAGATTTCTGAAATTTGTTCACCTTTATCGGTATTGGTTTTCAAAAAGAGTTTTTTCTTCAGTTTCAATGGGGTTTCGGCAGAAGTAATTTTATCCAAATCTTCAAAATATTGCCAATACAAACTTCCCCAGGCAATACCATCCCCTTTTTTGGTGAGTTTTACTTCAGCCATATTAGGTTTAATTTCAGAACTATTCCATGAGGTTTTGTAATAGCCTGTTCCAGCTTCAACTTTTACATTTTCCAAGGTTGTTGGAGAAATCGTTTCGCCGCCTAATACCACATCCACCATTTCGGTTACGCTCAACCAATCACTGCCTTGCAAAAGCAGAGCGTATACGGCTTCTGTGGTTGCTTTGGTCGTTTTCCATTGGTTGGTTTGTTTATTTTTAAGAAGCCAGATTTTTAGATTATCAATGGTTTTGGTGTCCTTTTCAATTTCTGAAAAGGCTTCAATAAGCAAGGCTTGGGTTTCTATCGGTGCTTGGTACCAATACCACGAACTGGTGTTTTCTTTCCAATACATACCCAATTCGTCATTGGTGATACTGTTTTCTTTTAGGGATTTCAAAATTTTTGATGAAGTTGCTTTGTTTCCCATTCGATACACCACAAGCGCCATTAAACCTTTAGAATACAGCGAGCGGCTCAACCAATAGTTCTTAATTTGGCTGTGATAGAAGGTCATGATGTCTTCAACTTCTTTTGATGCTTTCATTTCAGGGAAGAAACTTCTTATGTAGAGGTAATGCAATTGTGTATGACTTAAGTGATCTTTGCTTAAATCGACTTTTGCATCATACTTTCTGATGTCTTTATACTCTTGAACAAATTCTGAATCTAGATAAGCAATCGCCTTTTGAATCATTCTCGTTTCGTCGCCATTAGATTTTACATTTAGCTTTTTGAGATGACCAAAACCGCTGATGATATGTTGGGTAATATATCGATTTTCACGACCACCATTAAACCAAGGCCAAGCGCCATTGTTCATTTGGTTTTGTTGAAGTTTACCTATTGCGGATGCTAACTCATGGGTCATTTTATTCATATCGAACAGTAGCGCGATACGTTTTTTCTGTTCGGTTTCAGATTGTGCATCCCGCAACCAAGGTGTTTCTTGTATGAGAATGGATTTCAACTCCTGATTTTTCTCCAAGTTACTTAAAAGTGCATCGGTGTTTTTCCATTGGTTAAATACCTCTTGAATTCTTGGATTACTGTTGGCGATATGGCTCGCCAAGGCATTGGCGTAATATCTACTAAAAGTTTGTTCAGTACACTCATACGGATATTCCATTAAATAGGGCAGGGCTTGAACCGCATACCAAGCGGGATTCGAAGTCATTTCTAGCGTTAACTTATGATGTTTGAGCGTAGATGAGGTATTGGTTTTAAGCTTATCCAATGTGAAGGTCCGTGTTTCGTTGCTTTTGATCCACATAGGAAGGGTTTCAGTAACCAGCATTCTGTTGGTCAATACAGGAAGGGCATTCTGTTCACCATCACTAAAATCTCCCGACTTGGCTACGATTTTATATTGAACAGCACTAATATCATCAGGAATACTTATGCTCCATGAGACTTGCGTATTTGCTGTCGACTCAACCGTGAATGATTTGGTATGGTCTGAATTATTAAGTTTTGCATCGATTTCTTGTCCCGAAACGGCATCTGTCAGCATAAGCTTTGCCTGTCCGTTTAATTGTTGTTCTGTTAGGTTTGCAATTTTTGTGCTGATAACAATGGTATCGCCTTGACGTAAAAATCGCGGTACATTTGGGATCACCATAAGCTCTTTTTGAGTAACAGTCTCTAAAGTTTTGGTGGTACTTTCTAAAGTTTTGGTATGTGCCAGTAATTGCAATTTCCATTTGGTTAAGGCTTCGGGTGTGGTAAAGCTGAACGACACGTTACCATCGCTATCGGTTTGCAACTGCGGAAAGAAAAAGGCAGTTTCCTGTAAATTTTTACGGATTTGGATGTTATCGAAATTTACAGGTTTGTCAATATTATTTACAATAGAATCTGATTCTATTTCTGTTATTTTACTCTGAACATTTTTAGCTGAACCAGGAACTCCGTAACCTGTAACTACAACTTCGTCCAAAGATGCCTCTTCCTCTGATATCGCAAATCTTTGCAACGTTTCATCATCTACAGCTCTATTACCATAAATACTTGAAGATCCTCGAATCATTATTTTTCCATTACCAAAATACAAACCATACCAATTCAATTGATCATAATATTGCTGTGTGTAAGTAATTTTTAAAGGTTCTTGGTACACCCTAAAATTCTTTGTTCCAAAATTGTTTCCTGTATGTCTTTGATTTAAGGTGTAGTAACTCGGATTCTCAATCGGGTTAAACTGCCAATTATGTGTTCTGAACTGGTCAAGTGAGGCATCATACATACTAGCCAATAGCTCTGCACTTACTTGATCACCCTTTGGACCCTTAATTTTAAAATTCCATGTTTCATCTGTTCCTGGTTGTAGTTTATCTCTAAAGGTTAAGGTTTCAATGCTTAAATCGGTACTAGGATAAGGAACACTGATGGGTGTTATACTACTGTGAAAATCATTAAAAGCCGAAAAACTGGTATGGACTGCAAAACCGCCAAGATCGGCTTTGTTGACAGGGATATGTATGGTTTTCTTATTGTTCTTTAAATGAATTATATAGGTATTGACAATTTTAAAATTCTTCTCTATGGCAACAGTTACAAAAAGTTCTTTAGCTGCCGATCCAAGAGTTAATGCAAGCTGATCACCAACAGAATAACTTGATTTTTTATGTGACACATTAAACAGTTGTGCATCGGCCAATGTGCTGTCCTCATCACTATATAATGTAGTTTTGACTTCGTCTTTAACTAGTTGCCCAAATTTGTCCTTACTCTCCAGAATGACAACATATTGACCCGATGGCCATTTTTTTATATTACCTAAAACTAACTCTTTGGACTGATCGGTATTAAAGTTCGATTCAAATATAAGAATCCCTTTTTCCCAAGTATTAGGATCATCTTCATTCTCGTAAGCATCATGCGGAAACAAAGCTTTAAATTCTGCTTCTGATAGCATTTGATAATCAGGCGCATTCCAAGGACGCTTTCTTAAAACCTGATTTGGTGCTTTAAGCTTATAAATTTTAATAGTTCCGGAGGCAGGAACGAATTCTCCATTTAAGTTTTTGGTATCTATTGTAAGATGATGATCTTTTTTGGTTTTATCGAGTTGGGTTTTAACTGAAACATGAGCCGTTAGGGCATGATAACCTACATTAACAATAGTGGTTGCACTTCTGGTTTCACCGTTGAGGTCGGTGACATCAGCCGTAATTTCGTAATGGAAAACAGGAAGATAGGCCTTATCGACACTAGTATCAGGAAGCGTCTTAAATGTAATGTTGAATTCTCCTTTGTCATTGGTTTGCGTCTCTCCAAAGCTAATTTCTTGAGCTTCGCTATTAAACCAAGGACGTGACCAATAGTACCAGCGCGGAAACTGTACATTTCGTTTTACGCGATAGACCACTTTTGCGTCGGTAATGTTGCTTCCTGCATAGGCCAAAGCTGTACCTTTAACAGTTACAGAATCGTTGACCTTAAAAGTTTCGGTGATTGGATTGAATTTAGCTTCAAATTTTGGTCGCTTGTAGTCTTCAACCGAGAAGTAATGCTCTGTAGGCATATCATGGTTATCGCCATCCATTTCGAGGTAATATTGTCCGGTTAATCCATTGGAAGGGAGAATAAATTCGCCGTGTACAGAACCAAACTCGTTAGTTACAAATTCTAACTCACTTACTTCTTCATCATTCACATTGTATAGCGTAACGTACACGGGTTCATTTGCCAAAACTTCCGATTTTCGATCTTTAGTTTTCATGGCAATCCCTTTAAAATAAAGCGTTTGCCCAGGTCTATAAATACTGCGATCGGTGAATAAAAAGGAATTGTAATTTGTGCTTATTTTTTCGTTTACATAAATGCTGTTTATATAATACGTTCCGAAATATGCAGTATCCTTACCATAATTTGCCTTTAGGCTTAAATTTCTGTACCGGTCATTATTTTTCTCGATTTTTACCTCTCCGTAGTCATTTGAGGTCAACTGTTCTTTTAATATGGTAGGATTATTATTTTTATTGAAACTTAATTCAACTTTTGCATTTTTTATAGGTTTACCGTTATTTCTATCAATAATTTGAAAGATTTTATAGTACTGGTTTTCAGATTCAACCAAGGCTAAATCAGTAACTTGGATAGTGCTGAAAGCGAAAGTGCTATCATCATCTATTTTAGGCATTGCCAATACGATGTAAGTCCCATTTCCTAACTTGGGAACCACAACTTCGGTACTGTGCGTTTGATAGTCGTTTTCGTTGTGCAATGCGCTTTGCCATTGTATGCTTGTATTAAGTTTCTTGATAAATGACAGCTGTTCGTCTTTCCTGTAGATATTATGAAATGCTTTTAACTGGTTTCTCGAAACTTTATATAGGTTAAAATGCAGCTGATCAAAATTTTTGTAGCCCACCAATATTCGTGAATGCTGTTGAAGGGGTAAGTAATCTTCGGTAGTCAGTTCTAACGAAGGTTGCTCAATTCTTGATTTTAGAATTAGGCATTTTTCTGCGCCTTTGCTTTTTGGAAACGAATCGATAACACTATTGCACAGTTCTAAAGCTTCTTTGGTTTTCCATCGTACATCCTCATTAACTTTTGGCACATAACTATTACCTTGATTAAAGTACAAGTTTGCTATTTCAAAGGCATATAAACCTGAAACTTCGTGTGACCCAAAATAGTCTCGTGATGTTTGTAATGTGTTAAGGAACTGTTGTTCCTTTTCATCAAAACTAGCATGCTCATAAACAAATTTTAATCGCTCCAGATCAACATCTGCCAAGGCAAATGGTTCATTATCCTTTAAATGGAATTTAATCAGGTCTTGATAAATGATTAAAGCATTGAGTTGTAACGAGGTTGAATCTTTAGAGGAAATTTTAAGCCTAGAAAATGTTTCGGCGGAAGCTAAATAATCAGCCTGATCGATCTGAAACTTGTAGGCAGGTTTTGTGATACTATTCTCGTTGGTTTGGTAAAACTCTAGCGCATTATGGCTTAATAGATCGAACAATGTGGGTCTGTAGCGTTTAGAACCATCCGTTTTTAAAAGAATTTCATCATAACTATCGAGTTTGGTTTGCTGAAGAATCAATCCGTTTTTTAAAGACTTTTGATAATGACTATGAATTTCCTCAAATAAGGTTTGTAAATCCCAAGTTCTAAAATCGGTTGCATCTACCTTGGCTTCCGTATGTGTGCGATTATAAAATTGATAACGATTTTGTTGGAAGTACTGCCAATACAATGTAGCCAGCATATTGTCCAATAGGTTTTTTGTTGGCGTCTCGCTGTTTTCAATTTCAGATTTAAAATCATTAATGACCTTTAATTGCGCATCTTCTTCAAGTGTTAAGGCATATTGCTTTTATGCAATAAAGCTTTGATATGTTGAGGCGTATTGTGTTCTTTTTTTGCCAAATCACTTATGTCTTCAACTACCGCCAAGGCCGATTTTGGTAATCCATCCGCTTCAAAAGCAATCACTTTTTTCCAAAGACGGTCGTAATCATTGGACTGGGCATTTAATAAATTTGTAAACAGAAGAAGGAAAACAAGTGTTTTTAATGGCTTCATATATTAGTTTTTAAAATCTGATCGAATAGGTTTTACGTAAAATTATATAAGTTCTTTCATGTCAAGACTAAATATAGCATCCTAACGTTGTTAAAGTGAAGTTAACTATTTTTTAAGCTAACTCCATTAACTTTATTTTGGCTTCACAAAAACAATACCAATAGAACCTTTAGATTTGCAATTGCATGAAAAAATATGTTATGAAGGCTTTTTTTCTTCTCTATATGTGTCCAATTTTTGGTTGGAGTCAAGCGGCAATTGTTCAGGCAGAGCAGTTGTTTACCCAAAAGCAATACGCGAAAGCTGAACAGGTGTTGAGTACTTATGTTTCAAGTTCACCAAAGGACTTGAAGGCCATTGAGCTATTGGGTGATGCTTATGGGCATCAAAAAAAATGGGACAATGCTATTGAACTTTATAAAAAATTGGTCGATGCTCAACCCAATAGAGCTAATTATCACTATAAGTATGGCGGCGCTTTAGGTATGAAAGCCTTAACAGTAAGTAAGCTTAATGCATTGACTATTATAGACGATGTAAAAGAAGCGTTTCTAAAAGCGGCCGAGTTAGACCCTAAGCATATTAACACAAGATGGGCCTTGGTTGAACTCTATATGCAGTTGCCAGGAATTGTTGGTGGAAGTAAGAGCAAATCCTTTAAATATGCTGAAGAACTAGAGCAGCTTTCAAAGGTTGACGGCTATCTTGCTAAGGGTTACATATATGAATACGATAATGAGCCTAAGAAGGCAGAGTATTACTACAAAATGGCTATTAATGAAGGTGGTTCGTTGTTTTGTTACAATAAGTTGACCACATTTTATGAAAAGCAAAAGCAGCCACAAAAGGTATTGGCAAACCTTGAGGCGACGCAACAAAAGCACAAGCGCAATGCCCTGCATTATCAAATAGGAAAAGTTGCTGCCGAATATAACATTGAGCTTAATAAAGGAGAGCAATGTTTACACTATTATCTTGAAAATTATTCAGGTGAAGATGGCGTGCCCAAAGCCTGGGCCAATTATCGCCTAGCACAAATCTACAAACATAAAGGCGAAAAGCATAAAGCTCTTGAGTATATAGACAAGGCTATTACAGAACTTCCGAAGCTTAAGCCGTTCCAAGAAGAAAGAAAAGAAATTATTGCGCTTCGCTAAAGTTTTGGAGGAATTAGATTATTCTCTTTAAAGAAACTAAAAGGGATCTTCTATTTGGATTGCCATTAAAAAAACATACCCGTATTCGTGGCTAAAAAACGGGCAATCCGTATATTTACCGTCTTCAAAATAAGTTTATGAACGTACATTTTATAGCTATTGGTGGTGCAGCGATGCACAATTTAGCCATTGCTTTACACAATAAAGGTTATCAAGTAACAGGAAGTGATGACGAAATTTTTGACCCTTCAAAATCTAGATTAGCAGCCAAAAATTTATTACCCGAATCGTATGGTTGGTTTCCTGAAAAAATCAATTCCAACCTTGATGCTATTGTTTTAGGGATGCATGCTAAAGCCGATAATCCTGAACTTTTAAAAGCACAAGACTTAGGTTTAAAAATATATAGCTATCCGGAATTTTTATACGAACAATCTAAACAAAAAACACGCGTAGTAATTGGTGGGAGCCATGGGAAAACCACAATAACCTCAATGATTTTACATGTGATGCACTATCACGATAAAGATGTCGATTATATCGTGGGTGCGCAATTAGAAGGCTTTGATGTGATGGTAAAATTGACTGAAAACAATGATTTTATAGTGCTTGAAGGGGATGAATACTTAAGTTCACCAATAGATAGGCGACCAAAATTTCACTTGTATAAACCTAATATTGCCTTGTTAAGCGGAATTGCTTGGGACCATATAAACGTATTCCCAACCTATGAGAATTATGTGGAGCAGTTCAGCATTTTTGTAGATAGTATTGTCAACGGTGGAAGTATTAATTATAATGAAGAAGATCCTGAAGTAAAACGAGTTGTTGAGGCTTCTGAAAATACCATCAGAAAATTACCTTATCAAACACCTGAATATACCGTCGAAAACGGACAAACACTTTTGGAAACACCTGAAGGGCCTTTGCCGATAGAAGTTTTTGGTAAACATAATCTTAATAATCTTTCAGGAGCAAAATGGATCTGCCAGCACATGGGAATAGATGAAGACGATTTTTATGAAGCCATTGCCACGTTTAAGGGAGCAAGTAAACGTCTTGAAAAGATTGCCGAAAGCAAAACAAGTGTTGCCTATAAGGATTTTGCGCATTCACCAAGTAAAGTAGAAGCAACTACCAAAGCGGTTAAAGAGCAATATCATGATAGACGATTGTTAGCGTGTTTAGAATTACACACCTATAGCAGCCTAAATGCCGAATTTTTAAAGGAATATAAAGGTGCTTTGGATGCGGCAGATGTTGCCGTAGTATTTTATTCGCCACATGCAGTTGAAATCAAGAAACTGGAAGAAGTTACTAAATCACAAATAGCAAAGGCCTTTGAGCGTGAAGATTTGATCATTTACACCAACCCAGACGACTTTAAACAATTTTTGTTTACTCAAAACCTTGATCACACGGCCTTGTTGCTAATGAGCTCGGGTAATTATGGAGGTTTGGATTTTGATGAGGTTAAAGCATTGGTAAGTTAGATACTATGTTTGTATATACTTAGAATTTAAATTGGTTATTCCATCTTCTCCTTAAAAAATGCAATAGTTCTGCTCCAAGCTAGATCGGCGGCCTCTTTATCAAATCTAGGAGTTGTATTGTTATGAAACCCGTGATTGACTTCTGGATAAAAATGAGCCGTATGCTCTACATTATTTTCCTTTAGGGCTTTTTCATAAGCTTCCCAACCTGCATTAACCCGTGTATCAAGACCTGCAAATTGTAGCATTAAAGGCGCCTTAATACTGGCTGCTTCTTCAACAGAAGGTTGTCCGCCATAAAATGGTACTGCGGCAGATAAAGTAGGAATTTTAACCGCCATCATATTGGCAATCCAACCTCCAAAGCAGAATCCAACAGCACCTATTTTACCAGTGCAAAGTTCATGTGATTGTAAATGATCATAGGCGGCAATAAAGTCTTCCAACATGTCGTTTCGATCACGCTCGCGTTGTAATGTTCTACCGTCATCATCATTACCTGGATAACCTCCAAGTGGTGAAAGGGCATCTGGAGCTAGTGTAATAAAACCTTCAAGAGCAGCGCGACGAGCCGTATCTTCAATGTAAGGATTGAGTCCGCGGTTTTCATGAATTACCACAATTCCTGGTAATTTGCCTTTAGCTTCTTTAGGGTAGGATAGTAGGCCTTTAATTGTTCCACCGCCTTTAGGAGATTCATAATTTATATATTCAGAAACTAAACGCTCATCATCTGGCTGTACCAATATAGAATCGACATAATTTGGCGACACAAAACTTAATAAGGAACCAACGGTAATACCACCAACAGCATAAAGGGATAGTTTTTCTACAAATTGACGACGGTTGATTTTATTATGGGCATAATCATCATAAAGGTCAAATACTTCTTGGCTGATATCTTCTTTTTTCAGTGGTTTCATGATTCTTTATTTTAATTTAATAGTATCCAAAAAAGGATGAAAAGTAATAGTGTTGTAATTAAGAAAATTGTAATATTTATAATTTTAGTAAGTTTAATATGCTTACGTATTCTCCTTTTTGCTTCTTCAATTTCGTCTTTTGTAAAATTTTGTTTTCCACTTTTTGAATTGGAAATTTTACCTTTTAATTCAGCTTCAAAAAGCTCACGAAGTTTTTTGGAAGGTTTGCGAGGTTTACGCGTGTAAACATCTTTATTCATTCCAAACCCCATATATCCCATATCAATTAATTCCTATAAATTTACAACAAAAATTAAAACACCTTATCTAAAAAAAGTTTTATACTCTCTAGATTGGCACGAATAAGCTCTTGGCGAGCGTTTTCAATATCCCTTGGTTTTTTATCTTGTGAGAGTTTAAATTTTCCTTCCCAATCTTCAATGGTAATTTCAAACATTTCTATATACTTCAAGTTACTGTCCAGTCTAGGGTTTTCGGGTTCTAAAACATACTTATGGTCCGGAGCCTCTAAAAATTCGGTCATTTTAATAAGCGATTCTTTCAAGGCTTCCTTGCTTTCTATGGCTTTTACTTTACATTTTAAATGCACTCGAATATAGTTCCAAGTTGGTAATTGTGTTGTAGAATAAATACTAGGTGAAATATAGCATTGAGGACCATAAAACAATACAGTAAGCGGGTTATCATTTTTTAATAATTTCGCTTGTGGATTGTAAATATCAATATGGCCTATGAGTTTTCCGTCTTCACGATAAATTAAGGGAAGATGAGTTATCAAAGGTTCGTTGTCTTTTACTGAAATAATGGTAGCCAATGGATAGCTTTTTATCACGTCTATCATGTGATTGATATCGTTGTCTTGATGATGTTTAGGAGGATAGTTCAATGAAGTTAAAGTTTAAATATTGAAAGTTTATTAATGTTTTTATTTACCAAATTGTTTTAAATGGTGATCTAAATGTTTATACTGCATCTTTCCCCATTGTTCTGCCGTAAAATGTCCGCAAAACGGATGTGGAGGCCAAGAGTCTTGACCCTTTTTTGAATAAAACTCATGGATAAGCTCAACTAATTTATTTTTTTCATCCAGAAAAATTCTATTATCCACAATTTTATATTCTTTTGAAGTCGGTAAGCCGTGTTTCCAAGGTTTATCGTTATAGAGAGAATCCTTAAAAAACGAAAATAAAAGCCTCATAATTGCATTAGGCTTTTTAAGAGTTAGCTTTTCTAAAGGAACTTTTAAAGGCTCACAGCAATGCGCCAGCATTTGAGCAACATCCATTTTACCCCATTGAGGTTGGGATTGTTCATCCAACGCATTAATTCTGTTTAAAATTTCGTTGTAGTCATCAGTTACAAATAAAGATTTCATAACTCATCATTAAAAATTGCTTGTGAAATTTACAATATTTATATTTAGCATATGCAAGAAAAACCAACCTCTTTTTCTATTAAAAATTGGTCAGAAGATGACCGCCCACGTGAGAAACTCCTTCAAAAGGGTAAAACGGCTTTAAGTGATGCCGAATTAATTGCCATACTAATAGGCTCAGGTAATAAGGATGAAAGTGCCGTAGCTTTGAGTCAACGTATTTTAGCAAGAGCCGATTTCAATTTAAACCAACTTGGAAAGTTCTCAGTACAGCAATTAATGCAATTTAAAGGCATTGGGCAAGCTAAAGCCATTACGATTGCTGCTGCAATGGAATTGGGAAGGCGCAGACGAGGTGAGGAGGCATTGGAAAAGAAGAAAATTACGTCTAGTATTTCTGTTTTCGAATTAATGCAACCTATCATAGGTGAGCTGCCACACGAAGAATTCTGGATTATTTATGTCAACAATTCTAATAAGGTGATTCAAAAGCAACAATTAAGTAAAGGTGGAATTACGGGTACCTTGGTTGATGTACGCTTGGTATTAAAAACCGCTTTAGAAGTTGGAGCGACTGGGTTAATCCTTTCACATAATCATCCTTCTGGGACTTTGAAACCCAGTGAAGCCGATAAGCAATTAACTCAAAAATTAAAAACTGCTGCTCAAAGTTTGGATATTAAAGTCTTGGATCATTTAATAGTAACTGAAAAGGCCTACTTTAGCTTTGCCGATGAAAACTTGCTTTAAATGCTTCTTGTTTACACTCATAATATAACCCCAAGAATTAAATATACCTTTAAGCAGTTGTGTGTACGAATTTTGGATGTTCCGGTTGATTTTACGTCCAGTATAGAAACCTTCATAGCGCATGAAAGTTTAAAAATGTCGTATACCCGTCAGCCTTTGGGAAAAGAGATTTTTATAAAAAGCCACGACTTGTTATTTGAGCAGGGTTTGAGTGATGTTGAAATTCATGTTCAGGATTGGGAAAACACCAAATGCTTTTTCCCAACCAATGAAAAAAGTAGCCTGCCTTATGACATTTTTGCGGCATCCTTTTATTTATTGAGCCGTTTTGAAGAATATTTGCCCCATGTTAAAGACGACTATGGTCGCTTTACAGCGACCGAGAGTTTAGCCTATAAAAATGGATTTTTGCAACAGCCAGTGGTTGATGTCTGGGCTTATAAGTTCAAAAGCGTTCTAGAAAAGCAGTTTACAGACTTTGAATTTCCCCAAAAAAAATATGGTATTCAGCCTATTATTGATGTGCCAATGGCTTATTACTTCAAACAAAAAGGCTTGTTGAGAACTTTGGGAGGTACATTAAATGACCTTATTAGATTAAAGTTTAAGCGATTTTACGAGCGCTATTTGGTGCTTTTTGGGTTTAAACGCGATCCTTACGATACCTTTAAGTGGATTATCAATAAACAAAAGCATTCCGAATTTAAATTCATCTTCTTCTTTTTGATAGGTGATTATTCAACCTATGACAAAAACATTAATGTCAATAAAAAGAAGTTTGTATCCCTTATTAAATCCGTAGCAGATTATTGCAGAGTTGGTTTAAAGGTTTCCTTTTTTGCGTTGGAAGATATTGAAATTTTGAAGAAGGAGAAAAAGAAAATGGAAGCAATCATTAATTATGAGCTTGAAGCTTCACGTAATTCGTTTTCAAAAGTGAATCTGCCCGAATGTTATAGAAATCTAACTGAACTTGAAATAAAAGAAGATTACACTATGGGGTATCTCAATTACATAGGATTTAGAGCTGGTACCTGCACACCTTTTTTATTTTATGATTTAGATTACGAAATACAAACACCTTTATTGATACATTCGTTTCATTGTATAGATTATGCGCTGTTAAAAAAACACTCATTTTTAGACAAAAAGGAAGAATTACAACGTTTAATTGACCAAGTAAAACAAGTTAATGGTACGTTTACACCGCTTTTTCATAACTACACTTTTAGTGATTATGAGCGCTGGAAAGGATTTAGAGAGTTATTTACAATCGTATTAGATTCTGCATATGAAGACTAATGGCATCAAACACGTTTTTTTTGATCTCGATCATACCCTATGGGATTTTGATCGAAATTCGGCATTGACGTTTCAAAAAATATTCGATATACATAAAATTACTGTATCGACTCAAGAATTTTTGGAGGTTTATGAACCCATAAATTTGAACTATTGGAAACTGTATCGCGAAGAAAAAATTGACAAATCTAATCTGCGTTACAGAAGATTAAAAGACACCTTTGATCATTTAAACTTTGCTGTTGAAGACGACATTATTGATACGCTCTCTATTGATTATATTGAACATTTATCATCATATAACTATCTTTTTGAAGGAACGGTGGAGTTGTTAGACTATTTAACGCCCAAATACCAATTGCATATTATTACCAATGGATTTGAAGAGGTTCAATTAAAAAAAATGTCAAAATCTAATATAGCTCACTATTTTACAACTATTACTAACTCTGAAACGGCGGGAGTTAAAAAGCCGAACCCCATTATTTTTAACCATGCATTAACTTCTGCGAAAGCTTTTCCGAAGGAAAGTATGATGATAGGAGATAATTTTGAAGCGGATATTTTGGGAGCGCTCAATGCCGGTTATGACGCCATTTTTTTCAATTTCAGAAACGAAATCATTGAGCCAAAAATTAAACAGGTAAAAGATTTATTGGATATAAAAATGTACCTTTAAAATCCTTAATGTATATTTATATTCTTAAATTAAATTCTTTAGAAATGAAAAAATCCCTTCTTATAGTATTAGCAATTTTACTGCTTCAATTTAAACTATCTGCTCAAGAAAACATTAATAATTATAAATATGTTATTGTTCCAACCTCATATGATTTTCTGGAAGGACAGGATCGTTACCAACTCAACTCATTGACCAAATTTTTATTTAATAAGTATGGTTTTACTGCCTTTTTTCAAAATGAAGACTTTCCTCAAGATCTACGAAATAATCGATGTTTAGCCATGTTTGTAAATGTTGAAAAAGAAAAAGGGTTTTTAAGGACAAAATTAAGAATTGACCTTTTGGATTGTAACGGTAATCTTGTTACATCTTCTAGAGTTGGATCAACAAACGAAAAAGAATTTGATAAAGCGTATAATTTAGCCTTAAGGGATGCTTTTGAAACATTTCAACATATTGATTACAGCTATCAACCTAGTAAAACAACAGTAGCTTCAACAGCGGTTGAGCCTGCTGCTAGTGAGAATCTAGTAGAAAAGGAAAAGGAAATTGAGCGTTTACAGGACGAATTAAAGTCTTTAAAAGAAGAAAAGAAAGAGCCCGTTAAAACGAATGAAGTCCCTGTTGCTGTTGTAAAGGAAGAACCTAAAATTGAAACTAAAGCAGAAGAGGCGAAGCCTAAAGTTATTGAAGCCAATATTGAAGTGAAAGAGGCTTCAGATCTGTTGTATGCTCAACCTATTGCCAATGGGTTTCAAGTAGTGGATCTTACACCTAAAATCGTTATGGTGTTGTTAGAAACGGCAAAAACAGACACGTTTCTTGTAAAAGATGATAACGCTATTGTTTATAAAGAAAATGGCTTGTGGTATCTATCCAGAAATGATGGGAGCAAGGTGTCTATAGAGCCTTTAAATATTAAGTTTTAGTAATTGTATTTATCCTTCCATCGTTGTTTTAAAAACTCACGATGGGCATTTTCCCTAGCATTATTGCTAGGCTCGTAGAGTTTGGTATGTGCTATTGAATCTGGAAGAAATTCGTGCATTACAAAATTTTGCTCATAATTGTGGGCATATTGGTAGTTGTCTCCATACCCTAATTCCTTCATTAATTTAGTTGGTGCATTTCTTATAGATAAAGGTACCGATAGGTCTCCAGTTTCTTTTACCAGTTGTTGCGCTTTACCAATGGCTTCGTAAGCCGAATTGCTTTTAGGCGAACTTGCCAAGTATATAGTACATTGACTTAAAATAATTCTCGATTCGGGATAACCAATTATTGAAACGGCCTGAAAGGTATTGTTGGCCATCACCAAAGCCGTTGGGTTAGCATTACCAATATCTTCGCTAGCTAGAATTAAAAGCCGACGTGCTATAAATTTAACATCTTCACCACCCTCAATCATACGAGCCAACCAGTACACAGCAGCGTTGGGATCACTTCCACGAATGGATTTTATAAATGCCGAAATGATATCATAATGTTGCTCACCCGTTTTGTCATAACGTACCGTGTTGTTTTGCACTTTTGTAGCGACAATAGCATTAGTAATTGTAATTTCGTTATCAGGATTAAATGAGGTAACGATCAATTCGAAAATATTAAGCAATTTTCTGGCGTCACCACCAGAGAGTCTGATTAAGGCTTCAGTTTCTTCTAAATGGATATCATATTTAGAAAGAAATTCATCTTCTTCAATGGCACGCTTCAATAAAGCTTCCAGATCAGTTTTTTTGAATGAATTTAAAACATACACCTGACAGCGTGAAAGTAATGCGGGTATAACCTCAAAGCTAGGATTTTCGGTTGTAGCACCAATGAGAGTAACCCAACCTTTTTCAACTGCTTGTAATAGTGAATCTTGCTGTGATTTACTAAACCTATGAATTTCATCTATAAACAAAATCGGGTTTTTTGTTGTGAAAAGTCCACCACTTTGTTTTGCCTTATCAATAACATCCCTAATATCCTTGACTCCTGAATTTATGGCACTTAAGGTATAAAATGGTCTGTTGGATTCGTTAGCAATAATATTGGCCAATGTTGTTTTCCCAGTACCTGGTGGACCCCAAAAAATCATGGAAGGAATAACACCTTGTTTCAATTGTAATGTTAAAACACCTTGATCGCCTACCAAATGGGCTTGGCTTAAATAGTCTTTTAATTGTTTTGGTCGTAAGCGTTCTGCTAAAGGCGTGTTCATAAAGTAAAATTACAAAATAGTAGGTGACAATATTTCATTTAATATACTTTTGGTTAACTATTTGTATTTAAAACTCTAAATTTAACTATGGTGAAGGAACAACAGTTTAAATATTCTACGGGTGTTATTGCATACCCTGTTTGTTTTGTGCTGCTTCTATGGGTTGTGTTTTGGATGCAGGTTCGGTTTTTTCCTATTATCAAAACCTTTGGTATTGTACCGCAAACTTTTAAGGGTTTGAGAGGTGTGGTATTAAGTCCATTCATCCATTCTGATATTGAACATTTATATCACAATACGATTCCGTTATTTATTTTGTCGTTAGCGCTCTTTTATTTTTATAGAACAATTTCGTGGAAGATCTTGTTTTATGGTATTTTGCTATCAGGACTTATTACTTGGGTTATAGGAAGGCCCGCCAACCATATTGGTGCAAGTGGCTTGATTTATGTTTTGGTGAGTTTTATATTTTTCAAAGGAATTTTCGCAAAATACTTTAGACTGGTAGCCTTATCACTGTTGATTATATTTTTATATGGAAGTATGATTTGGTATGTATTTCCTGTTAAAGAGGGCATGTCTTGGGAAGGACATTTAGGCGGATTAATAACAGGATTTATATTCGCATTGATTTTTAGAAAAACGGTAGCAAAGCCAGAACGCTATGTTTGGCAGGAACCTGACTATAATGAAGCTAATGACCCATTTCTGAAGCACTTTGATGAAAATGGGAATTTTATTGAAAACTTACCAGACGATACAACTACCAAGGAGACGAAACCTAATGTGAAAATCACCTATAATTTTAAAGAGGGAGACACTGGTAATTAACTTCTATCTAATTACTTTTTTTGAAAAAGCTTAAAAATCGAAAATGAGTTATCTGATTTTTTAGTTTTTTGCTTTTTAAATTCCGATTTTATATCAATTATATTAGGATCAAAAATTAATTTAGAATTATAAGTATACTTAATGGCATTCGTGTTTATGTTAATTTCATTGAACACCTTGCATATTTCTTCAGTATCCTTAAGCGGATCCGTATTGGTTAATTCAATTTGATTTAATAAATTAGACAAAGGTGTGTCATTAAAGGCATTATCAATTGAAGCCACTAAATATTTATTCCAAATAAAAACATAATCTTCACCCTTTCTAAATCTTAGTTCGTTGTGTAAATGTAAATTTAAAGAATTAAAAAAAGCATGATGTTTTTGAATAAAAAGTTTGTTTTTTAAGGCTATTTCTAACAAAACAAAGCGTTCCGTATATTTAAGCACATAATCATATTTGTTTCCTACAAAATTAAAATTACTAGTCTTATTTAAGGCTAATGTTTGATTGTCAAAACGTGTTTTACAATAATTGTACAATTTGAAGTCTAATGAATTATGTTTGATGATAAGCTCTTTAATCTCATCTGAAACATCATCAAATCTTGGTCTGCTTAATGTTATTCGCTTTATCGGAATGTTCTTTGGCCATTTAATTTTTGTTTGAGTACCAAAGTAGAGCAGTGATTTTTCAAATTCTTCAAATAGACCAACGTGGATGTTTAATTTTTCGATGGCATTAATTACTAATTCATAATCGTCATTATTCACATAGCTTTTATCATACATTCTTTTACCAACTAAAAAGCCAATCATATAATTATTGGTTTGTTTGTTTTTTATATATTCTTTAAGGCTACGCGGAACGGGACGAATTAGCGACATAAATTCCGGCCTGTCTTTAATAAAATAATACTCTGAAATCAATCTATCAATAGGATTTCTAAGCAACATAAAAATCTTGAATTCTAAATATTTAGAATGATTTTCAGGCAAAAAAATATCTTTAGAATTTGATTTTTTAGTTTCATAAATTATGTGTCTATAATTAAAATCTGGCTTTGTTTGCCATTGCGAATTATTCATCGCACAATTAATAGTTGTACCTCCAGTTTTTGGTATGTGAATAAATATATTTTTTGATTTCATTTTATGTGATTTCTCTTAATATAATCTTTTTTTATAAACAGGAAAGTATTCGTTCTACCATTATAAATTGAACAAATTGCCATAAGGCCTATTCAAATCTTTGCCTAACAACTTCGTATAAAAATGCACCACAAGCTACTGAAACATTTAAAGATTCTATTTCGCCCAAAATGGGCAATTTGGCTTTCTCATCAACAATGTTTAAAACTGATGGATTAATACCGCGACCTTCAGATCCCATGATTATAGCACATGGCTCCTTAAAGGATACATCGTAGATAAAGCTATCGGTCTTTTCAGTTGCAGCGATGACTTTTATTCCTGATGCTTGCATGTAAAAAACAGCATCTTTAATATGATCAACTTTACAAATTGGAATTTTAAAAATGGCACCAGCGCTTGTCTTAACAGTATCTCCATTTACTGGTGCACCGCCTTTTTTTTGTATGATAATACCAGAAACTCCTGTGCATTCTGCAGTTCGAATAATGGCTCCAAAATTCCTAACATCACTCAATTGATCTAGCAAAAGGAATAAAGGAGTTTTACCAGATTCCATAACATTTAAAACTAAATTTTCTAAATCATAAAACGTAATTGGAGCTATTTGAGCAACAGCACCTTGGTGATTTTTATTCGATAGTTTGTTTAGCTTCTCAACTGGAACATAGGAAGCATTTAACCGTTCTTGACGGATTAATTGCTCAAGTTCTGAAAATAGGTCACCTTTTAATCCCTTTTGAAGGAATAGTTTATCAATATTTTCTCCAGATTTAATGGCTTCTATAATGGCTCTAATGCCAAATATGGTCGTATCGTTTTCCATGGGCTAAAGGTATAAAATGCTATTTGATAGACCTATTTTAACCAAAAAAAAAGCCGTTACTTTTTTGTAACGGCTTTTTCATTTACTATTTAAATGTCAATAAACTATATATAGTGCTATTGACAAACTTCAAAGTCTAGAGGCGCACCACTAGCTGGAGCAGCTGTTCTTGAATACACTAAATTACCACTTGGATCATAAATCTCAAAAGAAATTTCTCCATACCAATCTCCAGGGAAATACCAGCTAACACTGTAAGAAGGGTCAGGTATTGTAACAATTGCAGAACCTTCAAAACCAGAAGCCAATGTAACTTCAGTTACTACACCATCAATGGTTACTTGAATACCAGGCCCGCCACCTCCAGTAGAGGTTTGCCATCCATCACCCCATGAATCATGCATATCAACTCTGTAGTCACCAGGAACAGGTAAACATATTTCAGGTCTCAAAAAATAATAGGTTATTCTTGTACCAGCACCAGCCGTATTTGCACCAGCATCTAAATTTAATGCTATTGTTATCTCTTCATCAATTGGCATGTTATCTAAAACTGAAGTCAAAGTAGTACTTCCAGCCGTTTCGCCAGCAGGTATAACTATAGAAGTAGCTCCTAAAGTGTACATATTAGCTGCAGCTGTTGAACTCGCATCAACACTCACATTTACTGTTATATCTTGTGATTGTGGTAACCCATTCAACGCAACAACAACTGGTACACTAATTTCTTGAAGTCCTTGAGGTGTAAGCTTTACCGTTTGAGTCAGCGAAGCAGCACCTGTTGGATCCTTAAATTGAATATAATAGCTTGCACTTGGATCTGGAGCGTTGTTATGTAATTTATCCCACTCACTATCGTCATAATCACAAGAGAAGACGGTTAAGGCTCCTATTGTAATCATCATAAATTGTTTTAAAATATTTTTCATCTTCTAATTTTTTATTGATTAATTATCCCACCAAACTTTATCAGAAATAGTTACCGAAGGAACATTATCTGTGTTATAATCTAACTCCGCTTGAGGATAAGGAAAACGAGTTGGTATTTGACCAATCACTGCTCCAGGGTGTAAAGTTAAAGCTGGAAAACCAGTTCTTCTATAATCAGCATATGCTTGGTTAGTTCCAAAACTGTTAATGTACTTTTGAGTTATAATTTTCTCCAATGTTACTGGGTCTCCAACAATATTAGCAGTTAACCAAGCTGTGTTAGCAGCACCAGTTACTCTTAATACTGAAGCAGCAACAGCGGCTTCATACGCAGCTTGTGCACCAGATTGGTTTAACATTAATCTACACTCGGCCTCAATAAACTTAAGTTCAGCATAGGTCATTAGATACGTAGGAGATGCAGCACCTGCAACATAATTGCCTGGTCTTGAAGCATCACCATTTTGACTGCCAATTACACTTCCGGTATAATCACCGTTACCATCTTTAGCAGCATAAAAAGGCAATCTAGGGTCGTCATTAGCTTTCAGCATATCTACAAAAGTAGCACCCATTCTAATATCTGTTCTTTGCTCCATGAATTGGTGAATAGGGTTTTTGTCATCCGTACTAAAAGGCACTTTATAGTCATCAGCATTAGAACTAAAACCACTGGATACTGCAGCCAATGCCGCAGTATAAGCTGCACTACCATTACGGCCAGACAATTGTAAATAATGTCTTGCTTTGATAGAGCTAGCTGCTTTTTTCCATTTTGCTGCACTTCCACTATAAATTACATCACCAGAAACGCTCAAAGCATTATTGGTACTGTTTAAGTCAACCACTGCAGCATCAAGTAAACTAAAAATACTGTTGTAAATCGATTCTTGAGAATCGTAAGCTGGACTTAACACATTACTACCACCTTGCAATGCTTCTGAATAAGGCATATCACCAAATAAATCAGAGCCAATACCAAGAGCAGTTGCCATCATTACTTTAGCAATTCCTGCATAATTTGGAGATTCTTTTCCAACCGTTCCAGCTTTATCAATAATGATAGATGAGTTTATCAACATTTCAGTATAAATTGGCGTCCAAAGGTTACCTACATCGGCAGGCGTTAACTGGTAACGTGCTTCTGTAAAAGATTGACGGTCTGTACCATCAAACTGCTGCATCCAAATGTTGTTCGTTCTAACAGAGTTATTACCAACAAGGTTATATCCCATGGATTGTTGAATCGCAGGTAATAATAAATTCATTGGTACATTAGCTGGGGCGTCTGGATCTACGTTTATATCCTGATCAATCCAGCTATCACAAGATGTAGCTACTAGCATTAATGCTAATACTACAAGGATTGGTTTCTTAAATAGATTTTCTAAATTTTTCATGTTCTTTTTTTTTTAAAAGGATAGTTTAACACCCATTACATATGATTTGGTTCCAGGACTATTAAAGTAGTCCATACCTTGTGCATTTGTTGCTCCACCTAAATTGGTTTCGGGATCAATACCAGAATATGGTGTGTCTATCCATAAGTTTCTACCAGTAAAATAAATTTGCCCGTCAGTAATGAAATTGGCTATTTTAGGTAGATCGTAACTAATCGTTAACTCTCTTAATCTTACCCAATCTGCTGGCTCCATAGCTGCAGAAGAAGGCCCTCCACCAAAGTTACTACCGTGGCCTGTGAACCAAGCTTGGTCAAGGACAACAGGAGTCACATTTTGAACACCGTTTGAAACTACATTTCCGCTTGAATCAACGTGACCATAAACACCATCCAATACTACTAAATTTTCAGCTGGAGTGGCATTAAAATCAATTTGCCCGTTTGAGTCGTAGTATACTTCTCTGTTCTCTGTTCTTCCATGTACTCCAAAGAAATTCATGGCGAACGCTGTACCATTATACATCACACCACCTTCTTTTACATCAATTAAGAAAGAAAGACCAATGTTTTTATATTTAAATGTATTCGTAATATTAGCCGTCCAGTCTGGGTTAAAGTTTCCAATTGGAACTAAACCTTGTGCAGTATTGGTAAATGGATATCCATCTCTAAAACTATCGGTTGGATCATCATTTATTAAGATATTTCCATTAGAATCTCTAGTCCAATCCTCACCAAAAATACTTCTATATTCTTCACCTACTACTGCACGAACTTGAGGTGTTGTAAATCCGCCAAGGAAGATATTATCAACGCCATCCGCTAAACCTGTAACAATGTTTGTGAATTTAGTAAAGTTTGCCATTAAATCCCATTGGAAATCTTCAGTTTGGATAGGTGTAGCATTTAAACTAATCTCTATACCTTTTGATTCCATGGATGCAGCATTTAAAAACACTGATGTAAATCCTGAAGAAGGTGCAATTGGCACTGACATTAAAAGGTCTTCGTTCACATTCTTAAAATAGGTAAAATCAATACCAAGTCTATTCTTAAAGAACTTCAAATCTGCTCCAACTTCCCACGATTCTTGAGTCTCATGTTTAAGGTCCGGATTACCTAATCCTGTACTAACCGAGAAACCTGTTTGATTAAGGAACGGGAAATTTACACCGTTAGTCCAACCATCGGCAGTTCCTGCGGCAACAAAATTGTTAGCCGTTTGATATGCAGGAGCAATGTTTGCAGTTCTTGCGGCAGATGCTCTTAATTTACCAAAAGATAAAAACTCTCCGTTTCTAAGTCCTTCTATTTGCGTAAAGATGAACCCTAAATTGGCAGAAGGATAAAATGCTGATTCGTTTTGTTCAGGCATTGTTGTTGCCCAATCGTTTCTACCAGTAACTCCTAAATAAAGCATATCCATAAAAGATAGTTGAAGTTCACCAAATACAGCCATAGTTCTGTATTGAGATGTTCCAGTAGAAGTTGTATTGTTACTTGAGTTGTTCAAGTTATAGTAATCTGGTATTTCTAAACCAGTAGCATCTCCAAATAAAAATTTATTGTATGTTGAGAAAAAGTTGTTACCAAGAGTCAACTGAACATCAAAATTTTCGGTAATGTCTTTACTAATTGTTAATAATAAATCCGAGTTGATTACATTTGAGTAATTAGAGTACTCTGCATAATATCCAGTTGGGTTCCCACGAGAGCCAATCTTAAATTGATCCGTATAACGTCTATTGTACCAGTCAATACCAGCGTTATATGATAAATTTACCATATCGCTAAACTTAATATTTAAGTTAAGACCACCTTGAAAACGGTTAACGTCCTCATCAAACGCAATGTTATTAGAAATCCAATATGGGTTGTCATATCCACCACCATTTCGGTAGTTACGTTGAGAACCATCAGCAAATTCATAACCTGCACTGTTATCAAATGTAGTAGCAGTTCTTAATAAACCTAACATGATACCTGAAACGTTTGATCCTTTTTGGATTTGTACCGCTCTAGAGTTAGTATAAGAAAAATCAGCTCCAAAATTCACTTTATCAGATAATTTAGTATTAGCGTTAAGCCTAACGGTTGTTCTGCCATATTCATTATTAGGAATGATACCTTCTTGCTCACGATTAGAAAGCGAGAAGAAATAATCACCACTATCACCACCATTACTAATACTAAAACGATTATCTATAACAGTTCCTGTTTGAAAAAATTCAAAAGGGTCATAGTACCTAGCTGGATTCCCATTACCAGTGCCTTTAGGAACAAGGCGACCATTTGGGTCCCATTTGTAAGTTGTATCACCATCATATTCTAAAGTAGAGATCTTTGGTCCCCATGATGACGCATTTCCACCGGCCCATGACCCTTGGAAACCACCACCACCTTGAGCATATGTTTTTTGTCTTGCAGGTGTTTGAGAGATTCTATCAAAACCAACAGAAGAGTGTAGCTCGATTTTCTTTGACGCCAAACCTTTACCACTTTTAGTGGTAATGATAATCGCACCATTCGCAGCCCTTACACCATAAAGTGCTGTTGCAGCACCACCCTTTAAAACGGTAAGGCTTGCAATATCATCTGGGTTGATATCAATAGTTCTACTAGATGTATTAACACCTCCAGTACCACTACTACCTCCACCTGAAATAATTGGAAGTCCATTTACAACAAATAAAGGTTGGTTGTTTCCAGTAATAGAAGCTGATCCACGAATCGTAATAAAAGATGAAGCTCCTGCTTCACCAGAAGAACTTACAACTTGTACACCCGATGTTGCTCCCGATAATGAGTTAACAATGTCAGCATTTGGTCGTGTACTGATGGCTTCAGCACTAACAGACTGCACATTATAACCTAGTTCTTTCTCATTTCTTGAGATACCGATAGCAGTAACAACTACTTCATCAAGTACAGCTGCATCTTCTTGCATTGTAACATTGATTGTATTTGAAGCCCCAACGGTTACTTCTTTAGCCTTAAGGCCAAGGTATGTAAAAGTAAGAACGGCACCGGTATTTGCTGTAATGGTATAATTACCATCAAAATCAGTTTGAGTTCCGTTTGTAGTTCCTTTTACAATAATATTAACTCCAGGAAGCGGAAGGCCAGATTCATCTGACACTGTTCCTGAAATTGTTTTGTCTTGTGCAAAGGAAATTTGCACAACAAACGCTAGTAATAGCGTTAGAATTCCACTAAACTTTGTTTTCATTTTATAATTATTTGAATTAGTCTGTGCCAAAAATCTTAATAATAAGTTAATAAAACAATAATTTTTACTTAAAATTTTAGAAAAAAAATAAATCACTAAATCGATTGCTTTAGATTTTTGTTTTAATATTTGATTAAATGATTGACATTACTTTTGGTTTTTAAAGGCTAAACTTTTGAATTTCAGTAATCTTAATTTAATTAAAATAAGTTGAACTTAAGATCGGTTTCATATTTATTCAGAAAAAAATTAGAACAATTTTTTTGAGGCATTGAAAAAAACTAATGTTTAAATGTTAATTGCAATTAAAGCAAAAAAGCAGTGAGATCATCTCACTGCTTTTTACATTTTTGACTTTTAATTGTTTTATTTACCAACCAGGGTTTTGTTGCGATGCTAAAGTTGGATTAGCATCTATTTCGATTTGAGGTATCGGCCATAAAAATCTTGAATCAGCTCCAGGAATTGCAGCCACACCGAGAGCACCAGTATAAGGTGTGCCCAAAGTAAAGGTTGAAGCTGCTGGATTTCCATTTGCAATTTTTGCTGGAATCCCATCAATTGGATGCAAATTATCATTTTGTAGTCTGTGAATATCCGACCATCTTCTGCCTTCCATTAAAAATTCAATCCGTCTTTCTTTTAATATTGCGCCTACCATAGCCGAAGGTGTAGTGAAAGAGGCTACAGTGTAAGCTTGAGTAGTAGGGTTAGCTAAAGCTCTATTACGTACCATGTTTAATAATGATAATGAAGCCACTAAATCTGGAGTAGCTTTTCTGGCATGTGCTTCAGCCATATTCAATAAAACTTCTGCATATCTAATTACAGGGGCGGCATCTGTGTAGTTGACACCATCTCTATATTTTGCGGTAAACTTTCTACCAGATGATGTAAATACCATACCTGTTTGAACGCCATTTTCTGAAGTTTCAGATCTACGCTTGTCATCTACGAGCCAGCTTGGATCTCTCCAAATTATTGGACTAATACACACCAAAAGCCTTCTGTTATATTGAGAAGCTAAAGCAGCATTAACACCTGGGTTATTAGTAGCCGCTTGTAGTATCGAAAATATAGATTCTGTATTAGCATAATTATTGTCAAATGGTCCGTCAGGCTCAGGTGTTAGAGTGTATTTTCCATTTAATTTAGTTCCTTCAACAATAACATTATTCCAATCTCTCATGTGGAGATACACCCTTGTTTTAAAAGCTATCGCGGCATTTTTTGACGCTTTGGTCAATGTAGTATTAGTAATTAGAGATTCTGCATCGTTAAGATCAGCCAAAACTTTTTGATAACATTCTGCAACTGTATTTCTTCCTTTTAAAATTTCTGAATCAATTTCACCTTGAGTGTCTACACCTACTTCTCTATATGGAATTCCCGGATGAGTTGCGCCTGCTGAAAAATTATACGGTCTGGCAAAAAATGTCAATAGCTCAAAATGAGTTATGGCTCTTAAAAATTTAGCTTGACCAATGTAATCATTACCTACATCTTGTGTAATGATATTGTTGGCCATAGCTTTGGTTACACCTTCTATTACCAAATTGGCTC
The DNA here is from genome assembly GCA_003550275.1 of Flavobacteriaceae bacterium MAR_2010_72. Lineage (GTDB taxonomy): Bacteria > Bacteroidota > Bacteroidia > Flavobacteriales > Flavobacteriaceae > Geojedonia. Next base: position 2,634,898 of record QXCW01000002.1, on the reverse strand, counting down.
TATTGATTAGCCTATAACCATCAACCCAATAATAAACATTGTTTGCAGTTGTGGGGTCATATGTGGCAGTATAGGTTAATTGATAAAAGGTTGCTGTGTTAACAACATCTTCGCCTCTACAATCTCCCTGTTGAACGAATGCTGCACCCCAAATATATCCTCTTCCTCCGTTTGGAGCTGTAGAATTATATTGACCAATGGCTGCAGCATTATACATGCCATTAATAGAGCTTTCAATTAAGCTAGGAGAAGAAAACGCATCATCAACAGAAATATTGTTGATTGGGCTCAGGTCTAAAATACTGTCTTCTGAACATGAAACCATTCCGATTCCAATAAAAGATAGTGCTAAAAATTTGATTATATTTTTCATTTATTTAAAAATTATAAATTAACATTTAATCCTAATGATAAGATTTTTGCTCTTGGTGTGCCATTCAAGTCAACGCCACCAGTTTCCATTTCAGGATTAAGACCTTTGTAGTCTGTTATGGTTAAAAGGTTTTGACCTTGAACAAAGAATCTTACCCCATCAACTTTTATTCTATTTGTAATATCTTTAGGAAGTTGATAACCTAAAGTAACATTGTCAAGACTTATAAAATCTCCATCTTCCAAAAATCGAGATGTTGCTACACTTGTTAAGTTTACAAATGTATTGTTACTAGCCCATAATCTTGGTGTAATCCCGTCTCCAGGATTTTCAGGACTTTGCCATCTACCTAATATTTCAGTGCTATTATTATTTAAATTTTGAGTTACAAGGTCTCTTCTCGTAGAGTTGAATATTTTGTTGCCTCCACTAAAACGAAACATGAATGTTAGGTCAAAATCTTTGTAGTTTAATTTATTAATTACTGAACCAAAATATTTTGGTAACGTATTGCCTAAAATCACTCTATCACTTGCAGCGCTTAATGATGATGCTGTTGAAAGATCAGAAGGGTTTTCAGGATCGAAAACAAAATAATTGCTAGTAACAGCTATATTCCCCTGTACCAAGGTTCCATCAGCTTTATAATACACCGGGTTGCCATTTGCTGGGTTAACGCCCCAATATTTGTAACCATATAAAGAGTTAATAGATTCACCTTCTCTGATAATTAAGTTAGGTGCGATATTGGTGTCAGTAAAAGTGCCTCCTAAAATGTCTTGACCATTTGGAATGCTCGTCACTTTGTTGTTTTCTAAAGTTAAATTTGCAGATATATTCCAGCTAAAATTGGTGTTATCTATAGCTCTAAATTCAGCTGAAAATTCATAGCCTTCATTATACATGGAGCCAATATTAGTTTTAACTCTATTGCCAGGAACTCCTAATGAATGCGGAATTGGAACGTCTAAAATTAAACCATCAATATCGTTTTTGTAATAGTCAAAACTTAACCTGAGTTTATTGCTGAAAAGGCCTAAGTCTACACCATAGTCTGTTTTCTTGCTGGTTTCCCAAAGTAATTGGTCGTTACCAAATTGGGTAAAGGCGATTCCGTTTAATGCACCATATTGAGAGGCAGAAGTAAGACCTAAATATGGATAACTTCCTATTTCGGTGTTTCCAACTTCAGAATACGAACCTCTTAAACTGAATTCATTAATTACATTATTGATACCACTAAAAAATTCTTCTTTGGCGACATTCCATTTACCAGAATATCCAGTAAAGTTATTCCATCTCTTTGACTCACTCAATTTTGAAATACCGTCGCGTCTCACAGAGCCTGAAAGAAAATATCTTTGTTTGTAGTTGTAGTTAAGACGTCCAACATAAGAAATAATTCCATTTTCAGTAATACCACCTCCAGAAGTTTGTGTTCCGTAGGCATCAGTAACTAAATTGTTGTTATAAAATTCATCTAAAAGGTTTGTTCCAGTGCCGAAGAAAGATTGGTTTCTTTCCTTTTGATATTCAGCTACCGCTGTTACATTAATATTGTGAGCGTCATTAATTGATTTATTATAGGATAATATGTTTTGAATATTCCATCTTAATAAGTCGGTATTATTGTTTTGAAGACGACCATTTGATCCACGACCATCACCATGAACAGGGCTATAATATAGGAAACCCGAAGTTATTGGGTTATCGGCACTTGCTTGAAATCTGTAGTTTAGACCCTGAAATAAATCAATAGAAGCGAATGTGTTTACGAGTGTTCTGTTGATTTTGGACTCAAATTTATTATTAGCTAGTACATAAGCAATATTTGATATGTTATCTCCAACAGGGTCAGTATTGTCCCATGGTCCAACATTATTATTGTCACTAGTAATGTTATAACCAGTTGGGTGAGCAGGGTTAAAAATAGGAGTATTAGGTAATTGTCTAGTTGCATTAAAAATATTTCCAGACAATGAATTTCTGCCAGTGTTTAAGCCACTATATTCTGTTCTTGTAACAGCAATGCTACCACCAATAGTTAGCCATTTATTGATATCATGCTCTAAACTCGCTCTCAAGTTAAAGCGCTCCATATTATTAGCTTTGGCTACACCTTCTTGATCTGTGTAACCTAATGAGAAAAAGTATTTTGTGCTTTCAGTACCTCCATTTAAAGATAGATTGTGGTCAGTTTGTAAAGCACTTGAATTTAAAACAGCTTTTTGCCAATCTGTATTGTATTCACTACCAATTGCCCATGGAGCTTGACCTCTATTGGTGCGTTTTTCGTTTGCAATAACCAAGAATTCCGGGGTTTCCAGTAAATCAAAGGTTTTAATAGCGGAAGCAAATCCAACTACATTGCTATAATTAACTTTCATTGTTCCTTTCTTACCTTTTTTAGTAGTGATTAAAATCACACCATTTGCAGCTCTTGATCCGTAAATTGCAGTGGCAGCACCGTCCTTAAGTATCTCAAAAGACTCTATATCATTAGGATTGATATCACCTAAGCCGTTGGCTGAAGCATAACCTCCAACATCACCAGAATAGATAGGCATTCCATCAACAACAATCAACGGAGATGTGCCTGAACCAATAGAGGCAATACCTCTAATTCTGATTCTTGGAGATTCTCCAATAATACCATTGTTAGTTGTTACTTGCACTCCAGCTGCTCTACCTGCAAGTTGTGATTCAAAACTTGGTGTAACTAAACCTTGTAAATCACTACCGGAAATACTGGAAATTGATCCAGTTACCTCCGTCTTTTTTTGCACACCGTAACCGATAACAACAATTTCATCTAATTCAGCTGCGTCCTCGGCCATTGATATGTTAATAATGTTAGAAGCACCTACGGTGACTTCTTGGGATTTGAGCCCTACGTAAGTGAACACTAAAATGTCACCTGCTTTGGAGCTTATTGAATAATTACCATCAAAATCAGTTTGAGTTCCAACTGCTGTTCCTTTGATCAGAATGTTAACTCCGGCAATAGGAATTCCAGATTCATCAGAAACTGTTCCTGAAATGGTTTTTTGTTGGGCAAATGATATCTGCCCAACGAACACTAAAAATAGTGTTAGTAGTATGCTACATTTTGTCTTCATTTTTTTTAAATAGTTAAAATTTTGCCGGCAAATGTGAATAATTATTAATTATAAAACAATAGTTAGTGTTAAATAATTAAAAAATTAACAAAAATTATGTTAAAACGTTGAGGATAAGCTAATATGGATTTTTGAATTAGAAAATCTAAACTGCTGATTTTCAGAACTTCCAGAGCTGTAATTTAGTTTGAAAAGTCCTGCTTTAGAAAGTAGCCCAAAACCAAAACCAAGGCCTAAAAGTTTGCTTTTTGAGTCAAGTATTTGGTTTTCGGAATAGGCGATGTCCAAAACAGAATGGATGTAGAGGTTATTGCTCACTCGATACCTATATTCTGAATTTAATACTGTAAATAAATTTGCATTCAAACTGTTCTCTTCAAAACCTCTAATGGAGTTGATTCCGCCAAAACGCAAAAGTTCATTCTCCAAGTAGTCATCAGATATTAAAGAACCGCCATTTAACCTAAAGTAAAGGCTGTTTTTTATGTTTAAATTAAAAATTTTAAAGGTATCCAGATGTAAACTTGTTTGAGGTTCTGTGATATTTTCTACCGTTCGCTTTCCAGTTCCCACACTTATGTCAAAGAGAAAATTTGTTGGAAACAAGGCATCAAATTTTTGATTTTTTTGATGTAAATAATTAAGAATGTAAAATGTTGAATTGTAATCCTTTAATAAGAATGTTGAATTCTCCAATAAATTATTGGATATGATTGAGTTAATTCCTGCAGATAATGAATTTCTAGAATTAAATTGATAAATAAGCTTCGCAGATTGAGATGTTGTAATAAAAGTGGAGTCTTTCCTGAATATATTCAATTTAAATTCGGTGCCAAGGGGTGAACCAAAAACATAAGGTAAACTAACCTTAATATCAAAGGTTCTTTGTTCGTTTTCGTCACTTTTGTATAATAGCTTTAGAGACTCTCCATAATTTAGGTTATTTATGAGATTTAAATTTAAGTACCCATCAAATTCAATAGCTCCTGTTTGGTCGTTTGTGCCAAAACCTAAAAAACCATCAAAAGTGTTGCTGTTTGCTTTTTCAACATATATATATAAGGAAGTGGAATCTTGGGTAAAAAGCAGTTCGGGTTCCCTTATCTGGTTTGCAAATGCCAAGTTGTCAAGATCAGATGTTTTCCTATTAATCGTTTTGATATTGAGTAATTGCTTAGGTTTAAGTTTTAAGTAATGTTTGATAAATGATGTTGGGAACTTCTCATAACCTTTAACCACAATTTCATCAATGGTTCGCTGAATATCATTTTGATTATTTATAGTCAAAGTGCCTCTTAAAGTTAAATCTTCATTTTTTTGGATATCAACAATCTGGATTTTTAAAAACGGATTGCCTTTTTCAGCCAGAACAGGATTCAAATAGTTTAAAGACTCTTCCAGTTTTTCAAAACCTATCGTAAAAAAATCATCATTAACATCTGAAGCGATATTTGATAAAATCTTCTTTTCAATTAGTCCTTTATAATAGATAGTGATAAACTTGTAGTATTCTCCGAGGTCGAATAACGCAAGAAACGTACTGTCGTTCTCTTTTAGTATCGCTTCTAATTGGCTTTCCAGAAATCCTATTTTCTCTAATCTAGTTTTTAAACTATAAATTTCCTTGTTCAAGGATTCATAATCTTCAAACTGACTTTCATAGTCCAGAGAATCTAGAATTTTTGTTTCATTTTCGGTTTGCCCTTTTGCTTTCAAAAACAAGGATTGAGAACGCATTTGAGATGAAGATAACAAACATAAAACTCCAATGATTCCAAAAAGCTGTTTGAGCATAAAAATTGAATAGATATCAAATGTTAACGTAAAAAATCAGCTAAAAATATGGTATTAAAAAAATAAATCATCCTTCTTTTTAAAATTAATCATTTTACATTTGAAAAATTGATATTTATTTCTACCTTTGCAGCCCTCTAAAGAGAGGGTTTAACAAAATTATATATAGAAATATATGCCAACAATTTCACAATTAGTACGAAAAGGAAGAGCCAAAATAACCAAGAAGAGTAAATCGGCTGCTTTAGATTCGTGTCCACAACGTCGTGGAGTTTGTACGCGTGTTTACACTACAACACCTAAAAAACCTAACTCAGCAATGCGTAAAGTTGCAAGGGTAAGGTTAACTAATGGTAATGAAGTGAACGCTTACATTCCAGGAGAAGGACATAATCTACAAGAGCACTCGATAGTATTGGTTAGAGGTGGAAGGGTAAAAGATTTACCAGGAGTTAGATATCACATCGTTCGTGGTGCTTTAGACACAGCAGGTGTTGCAGGCAGAACGCAACGTAGATCTAAGTATGGTGCAAAACGCCCTAAAAAGTAATTAAAAACTTTAAGAAGAAGACATGAGAAAAAGAGCAGCGAAAAAAAGACCGCTTTTACCAGATCCACGTTTTAACGATCAGTTAGTAACACGTTTTGTGAACATGATGATGTGGGATGGTAAGAAGTCAGTAGCTTTTAAAGTATTCTATGATGCCATTGACATTGTAGATTCAAAAAAGACTGACGAAGAAAAAACAGCTTTAGAATTGTGGAAAGATGCCTTATCCAATGTGATGCCTCACGTAGAAGTACGTAGCCGTCGAGTTGGTGGTGCAACATTCCAAATCCCAATGCAAATCCGCCCAGATCGTAAAGTATCTACAGCCATGAAATGGTTAATTAGTTACTCACGTAAAAGAAATGAAAAATCCATGCCAGCTAAATTAGCCGCTGAAATCTTGGCTGCTGCCAAAGAAGAAGGTGCTGCTGTTAAAAAGCGTATGGACACTCACAAAATGGCTGAAGCTAATAAAGCATTCTCACACTTTAGATTTTAATTTAAGATGGCAAGAGATTTAAAATATACAAGAAATATAGGTATTGCTGCTCATATTGATGCAGGAAAAACAACTACAACAGAACGTATCCTTTTCTACACAGGTGTATCTCACAAAATTGGTGAAGTACATGATGGAGCCGCGACTATGGACTGGATGGAGCAAGAGCAAGAAAGAGGTATTACAATTACGTCTGCTGCTACAACTTGTGAGTGGGTTTTTCCTCGTTTAAATGGTGAGCCAACGCCAGATTCTAATGGTTATCATTTTAATATTATTGATACTCCTGGTCACGTTGATTTTACGGTTGAAGTAAACCGTTCGTTACGCGTGTTAGATGGATTGGTCTTCTTATTTAGTGCTGTTGATGGTGTTGAGCCTCAATCTGAAACTAACTGGAGATTAGCTGATAACTATAAAGTGCCAAGAATTGGTTTCGTAAATAAAATGGACCGTCAAGGTGCTAATTTTATGGAAGTTAACAAACAGGTAAAGGAAATGTTAGGTTCTAATGCCGTGCCGATAGTTTTGCCTATTGGTGATGAAATCGATTTTAAAGGTGTTGTTGATTTAGTAAAAAACAGAGCTATTGTTTGGCATGATGAAACTTTAGGAGCTACATTCGATGTAATCGAAATCCCTGAAGAATTAAAAGCTGAAGCTAAACAATATAGAGCTTTATTGATAGAAGAAGTTGCTACTTACGATGAGAACTTACTTGAGAAGTTCATGGAGGATGAAGATTCTATCACTGAAGATGAAATCCACGCTGCGTTGAGAGCTGCGGTTATGGATATGGCTATCATTCCAATGATTTGTGGTTCTTCATTCAAAAACAAAGGTGTTCAATTCTTATTAGATGCAGTTTGTAGATATTTACCTTCTCCTTTAGATAAAGAGGCGATTATAGGTGTTAATCCAGATACTGAAAAAGAAGAAAAGAGAAAACCTTCTGTTAGTGAACCATTTTCTGCATTGGCCTTTAAAATTGCTACTGATCCTTTCGTAGGTCGATTAGCATTCTTCCGTGCATATTCTGGTCGTTTAGATGCAGGTTCTTATGTATTGAACAATCGTTCTGGTAACAAAGAACGTATTTCGCGTATCTACCAAATGCATGCTAATAAGCAAAATGCAATTGATTTTATAGAAGCTGGAGATATTGGAGCTGCTGTTGGATTCAAATCCATTAAAACAGGAGATACATTATCTGACGAGAAACATCCAATTGTTTTAGAAAGTATGAACTTCCCTGATCCAGTAATTGGTATCGCGGTTGAGCCTAAAACTAAAGCCGATGTTGATAAATTAGGTATGGCTTTGTCTAAATTAGCTGAAGAAGATCCAACATTTACTGTTAGAACAGATGAGGCTTCAGGACAAACGATTATTTCTGGTATGGGTGAGCTTCACTTAGATATCATTGTTGACCGTTTGCGTCGTGAGTTTAAAGTTGAAGTCAATCAAGGTCAACCACAAGTTGAGTACAAAGAGGCTATCACAAGAACTGCTCAACACAGAGAAGTTTACAAAAAACAATCTGGTGGTCGTGGTAAGTTTGCGGATATCGTATTTACTTTAAGCCCAGCTGAAGAAGGAAAAACTGGTTTAGAGTTTGTTTCTGAAATTAAAGGTGGTAACGTTCCTAAAGAATTTATCCCTTCTATTGAAAAAGGATTCAAGCAAGCTATGGTTAATGGTCCATTGGCAGGATATGAAGTTGATGCAATGAAAGTTACTTTGACGGATGGTTCTTACCATGATGTGGATTCTGATCAATTGTCATTCGAATTGGCTGCAAAACTAGGATTTAAAGCTGCTGCAAAAGCTGCAAAAGCTGTTATCATGGAGCCTATCATGAAATTAGAAGTGTTAACTCCTGAAGAAAACATGGGAGATATTGTAGGAGACCTTAATCGTCGTCGTGGTCAAGTTAATGACATGGGTGACAGAGCAGGTTCAAAAGTTGTGAAGGCACACGTGCCGTTATCAGAAATGTTTGGTTATGTAACATCGTTACGTACACTATCTTCAGGTAGAGCAACATCAACAATGGAATTTTCACATTATGCTGAAACTCCTTCAAACATTTCTGAAGAAGTAATTAAAGCAGCTAAAGGCGTTGAAGCTTAAATTTTAAGAAAATGAGTCAAAAAATCAGAATAAAATTAAAATCCTACGATCACAATTTGGTGGACAAATCTGCTGATAAGATTGTAAAAACTGTAAAGAGTACAGGTGCGGTAGTAACGGGACCAATTCCATTACCAACCCACAAAAAGATTTTCACCGTGTTGCGTTCACCACACGTAAACAAGAAGTCTAGAGAACAATTTCAATTAAGCTCTTATAAGCGTTTATTGGATATTTACTCTTCATCTTCTAAAACTATTGATGCGTTGATGAAACTTGAATTACCAAGTGGCGTTGAGGTTGAGATTAAAGTGTAAGTGAATTTCAAGGCTTAAGATCCTTGAAGACATGTCCGGAGCTGCGAGCAAAGGAAAAACGGGAAAAAATACAATTCAGGGTTGAAACGTATTTTGACCCTGAAATTTTTTAAATAAGTAAGTAATAATTAATAATTAATAAATATGTCTGGGTTAATAGGAAAAAAAATCGGTATGACCAGCATTTTCGATGAAAATGGAAAAAACATTCCATGTACAGTAATCGAAGCTGGACCATGTATCGTTACCCAAGTCAGAACCGAAGAGGTTGACGGGTATAATGCTCTTCAACTTGGTTTCGATGACAAGACAGAGAAAAGTGCTACAAAAGCTGAAACGGGTCACGCCAAAAAAGCAGGTACTTCTGTTAAAATTAAAGTCGCTGAATTCCAAGGATTTGAAGAAAAGTACAAATTAGGTGATGCAATCACAGTAGAGCACTTCATTGAAGGTGAGTTTGTTGATATTGCAGGAACATCTAAAGGAAAAGGATTCCAAGGGGTTGTAAAGCGTCATGGTTTTGGTGGAGTTGGTCAAGCAACGCATGGTCAGCACAACCGTTTAAGAGCTCCAGGTTCTATTGGTGCAGCTTCATATCCTGCGAGAGTATTCAAGGGAATGAAAATGGCCGGAAGAATGGGTGGCGAAAGAGTGAAAGTTGAAAATTTAAGAGTGTACAAAGTAGTTCCTGAAAAGAATTTACTTGTGGTTAAAGGATGTGTTCCTGGTCATAAAAACTCTTATGTAATCATTGAGAAATAATGAAAGTAGCAGTTTTAGATATCAACGGAAAAGACACAGGTAGAAAAGCAGAGCTTTCTAAGGATGTGTTTGCGATAGAGCCTAATAACCATGCAGTTTATTTAGATGTTAAACAATATCTAGCTAACCAACGTCAAGGTACACACAAGGCTAAAGAAAGAGCAGAAATTGCTGGAAGTACACGTAAGATTAAAAAACAAAAAGGAACAGGTACAGCACGTGCGGGTTCTATTAAATCTGGTGTATTTAAAGGTGGAGGACGTATGTTTGGTCCAAGACCAAGAAATTACAGCTTCAAATTGAATAAAAACTTGAAGCGTTTAGCACGTAAATCTGCCTTAACAATGAAGGCAAGTGACAATAGCATTGTTGTTTTGGAAGACTTCAATTTTGATGCTCCTAAAACAAAAAATTTCACTGCTATTTTAAAGGCACTAGATATACAAGACAAAAAATCATTGTTTGTGTTGGGTGCTTCAAATAATAATGTATATTTGTCATCACGAAATTTTGAAGGGTCTGAAGTTATAACTAATTCAGAATTAAGCACTTATAAAATTTTAAATGCAAATAAATTAGTCCTTTTAGAGAGTTCTTTAGAAGGAATTGAAACGAATTTAAGTAAATAAGGAAACCATGAGTATCTTAATTAAACCTATCATCACCGAAAAAGCAACAACCAATAGTGAGTTGAATAATTGCTTTAGTTTTCAGGTGAATACAAAGGCGAACAAGGTAGAAATCAAAAAAGCAGTAGAAGCTGCTTATGGTGTTTCTGTTGAAAAAGTTCGTACTATAAATGTCCGTCCAGATAGAAGTACTAAGTTCACAAAAACTGGTATTCAACATGGTAAAACAAATGCTGTTAAAAAAGCAATTGTACAACTGGCGGAAGGTGAAACTATTGATTTATACAGTAATCTGTAATTAGACAAAGATGTCAGTAAGAAAATTAAAACCGATCACATCAGCTCAGCGATTTAGAGTAGTTAATGGATTTGACGCCATTACTACTGATAAGCCGGAGAAAAGCTTGCTTGCTCCGAACAAAAGATCTGGTGGTAGAAACAGTCAAGGAAAAATGACTATGCGCCATATTGGTGGTGGTCACAAGAAAAAGTATCGTATTATCGATTTCAAACGTAACAAAACTGGAATTCCAGCAGAAGTTAAGTCTATCGAATATGATCCAAACAGAACAGCATTTATCGCATTGTTGAATTACCAAGATGGCGAGAAAACCTATATTATTGCTCAAAATGGTTTACAAGTTGGGCAAAATGTAGTTTCTGGTACAGAAGGTGTAGCTCCAGAAATTGGAAATGCAATGCCGTTGAGCCAAATTCCATTGGGGACTATTATTTCTTGTATAGAATTACGTCCTGGTCAAGGTGCAGTTATGGCACGTAGTGCAGGTGCATTCGCTCAATTAATGGCAAGAGATGGAAAGTTTGCAACCGTGAAATTACCTTCAGGTGAAACACGATTAATACTTGCAAATTGTATGGCTACAATTGGAGTCGTTTCAAATTCAGATCATCAATTATTAGTATCTGGTAAAGCAGGTAGAAGTAGATGGTTAGGAAGAAGACCTAGAGTTAGACCAGTAGTTATGAACCCAGTCGATCACCCAATGGGTGGTGGTGAAGGTCGTGCTTCAGGAGGTCATCCAAGATCTAGAAATGGTATTCCAGCTAAAGGTTATAGAACACGTTCTAAAACTAAAGCGAGTAATAAATATATTGTAGAACGTAGAAAGAAATAATTGAGATAATATGGCACGTTCATTAAAAAAAGGACCTTACATCCATTATAAATTAGACAAAAAAGTAGCTGAAAATGTTGCAGCTAACAAAAAAACCGTAATCAAAACTTGGTCTAGAGCCTCAATGATTACTCCTGATTTTGTTGGTCAAACAATAGCAGTTCACAATGGTCGTCAATTTGTACCAGTTTATGTAACTGAAAACATGGTAGGTCACAAATTAGGAGAATTTTCACCAACACGTTCGTTTAGAGGACATGCAGGTGCTAAGAATAAAGGTAAAAAATAAGAAGCGCTATGGGAAGTCGTAAAAAACAAATGGCAGACGCTATTAAAGAAGACAAGAAGCAAGTTGCATTTGCAAAGCTAAACAATTGTCCTACCTCACCACGAAAAATGCGTTTAATGGCAGATTTGGTACGAGGAGAAAAAGCTGAAAAAGCACTTCAGATCCTTAAATTTAGTTCAAAAGAAGCATCTCGCCGTTTAGAGAAACTATTGTTATCTGCAATAGCTAACTGGCAAGCAAAAAATGAAGATGCAAGTATTGAAGACGCAGATTTATTTGTAAAAGAGATCAGAGTAGATAGCGGTAGCATGTTAAAAAGGCTACGTCCAGCTCCTCAAGGTCGTGCACACCGAATTAGAAAACGTTCTAATCACGTAACCGTTGTGATTGGTTCATTAAATAACACACAAGCTTAAATAGAGATATGGGACAAAAAACAAATCCAATCGGAAATCGTTTAGGTATCATCAGAGGATGGGAGTCTAACTGGTATGGAGGTAATGATTATGGAGATAAACTTGCCGAAGACGATAAGATTAGAAAATATGTTCACGCTCGTTTATCTAAAGCAAGTGTGTCTAGAGTAATCATTGAGCGTACGCTTAAACTTGTAACCGTTACTATCACTACTGCTCGCCCTGGTATTATTATCGGGAAAGGTGGTCAAGAGGTAGACAAGTTAAAAGAAGAGCTTAAAAAGATTACAGATAAGGAAGTTCAATTGAACATCTTCGAAATTAAGAGGCCAGAAGTTGATGCTTTTCTAGTAGCATCAAGTGTTGCCCGTCAAATTGAGAATCGTATTTCTTACAGACGTGCAATTAAAATGGCTATTGCGGCTGCAATGCGTATGAACGCTGAAGGAATTAAAATCCAAATCAGTGGTCGTTTGAACGGAGCAGAAATGGCACGTTCAGAGCATTACAAAGAAGGTAGAATTCCATTATCAACATTTAGAGCCGATATTGATTATGCTTTAGTTGAAGCTCACACTACTTATGGTAGATTGGGTATTAAAGTATGGATCATGAAAGGTGAAGTATATGGTAAGAGAGAACTTTCTCCATTAGTTGGTTTGTCTAAAAAACAAGGTGGCAAACCAGGTGACGGAGCAGGACGTGGTGGGAACAAATCTCGTCGCAGAAAGTAATTTTTAAAGTAAAAGAAAATGTTACAACCGAAAAAAACAAAATTTCGTAAAGTCCAGAAAGGACGTATGAAAGGGAATTCCGGAAGAGGTCATGAACTTTCTAATGGAATGTTTGGTATAAAATCACTCGATTCGAATTTCTTAACATCACGTCAAATTGAAGCAGCACGTATCGCCGCAACCCGTTATATGAAAAGAGAAGGTCAACTTTGGATTAAAATATTTCCAGATAAGCCTATCACAAAAAAGCCTCTTGAAGTACGTATGGGTAAAGGTAAAGGTGCCGTTGAATATTGGGTAGCAGTTGTTAAACCAGGAAGAATCCTTTTTGAAGTAGGTGGAGTGCCATTAGAAGTAGCCAAAGAAGCGTTGCGTCTTGCAGCACAAAAACTACCAGTAAAAACAAAGTTCCTTATAGCTCGAGATTACGAGGCTTAATAAAAGAATATTATGAAGCAACCAGAAATTAAACAGCTATCAATAGCTGAGTTACAAGAAAAACTTGGTGAGACCAAAAAGAGCTATGCAGACCTAAAAATGGCACATGCAATATCGCCTTTAGAAAATCCAATTCAGTTACGTAACGTACGTCGTTCAGTAGCTAGAATTGCAACAGAATTAACAAAAAGAGAATTACAATAATTCTGCATAATGATGGAAACAAGAAATTTAAGAAAAGAACGTATAGGAATTGTTACTAGCAACAAAATGCAGAAATCTATTGTAGTTTCTGAAGTTAAAAAAGTAAAGCACCCTATGTATGGTAAGTTCGTGTTAAAAACAAAAAAATATGTTGCGCACGACGAGACAAATGACTGTAACATTGGAGATACAGTAAAGATCATGGAAACACGACCTTTAAGTAAATCTAAATGTTGGAGATTAGTAGAAATAATTGAAAGAGCGAAGTAATTATGGTACAGCAAGAATCAAGATTAAAGGTAGCTGACAACACTGGAGCAAAAGAGGTTTTGACCATTCGTGTTCTAGGAGGAACTGGTAGAAGATATGCTTCTATTGGAGACAAGATTGTTGTTTCAGTAAAAGATGCAACACCTAACGGGAACATCAAAAAAGGAGCAGTTTCTACTGCTGTTGTTGTTCGTACTGTAAAAGAAGTAAGACGTCCAGACGGATCTTATATTAGATTTGACGACAACGCTTGCGTACTTTTAAATCCGCAAGGAGAAATGAGAGGTACACGTGTATTTGGACCTGTTGCAAGAGAACTTCGTGATAAACAATTCATGAAAATTGTATCATTAGCACCTGAAGTGCTTTAATGACTAATAAAATGACAAAGCTTAAAATAAAATCAGGAGATACGGTACAAATAATTGCAGGAGACCACAAAGGTTCTGAAGGTAAAGTACTAAAAGTATCTAAAGATAAGAACAAAGCGATCGTTGAGGGCGTTAATGTGGTTAAAAAACACACTAAACCAAGCGCACAAAATCCTCAAGGTGGCATAGTAGAGAAAGAAGCACCTATACACATTTCCAATTTATCATTGTTAACTGGTAAAGGAGAAACTACGCGAGTAGGATTCAAAATGGAAGGTGATAAAAAAGTGAGATTTTCTAAAAAATCTAATGAAGTAATATAGTTATGGCTTACGTTCCAAGATTAAAACAAGAGTATAAGGACAAAGTAGTTTCTGCTCTTACAGAAGAATTTGGTTATAAAAATGTAATGCAAGTTCCAAAACTTAAAAAGATAGTAATATCTAAAGGTGTTGGTGCAGCAGTTGCAGATAAAAAACTAATTGATCATGCTATTGACGAAGTAACTAAAATTTCAGGTCAAAAGGCTGTAGCTACCTTATCTAAAAAAGACGTTGCTACTTTTAAATTACGTAAAGGTATGCCAATTGGTGTGCGTGTTACGTTAAGAGGTGAGCAAATGTATGAGTTTTTAGATCGTTTGGTGACTTCAGCTTTACCACGAGTTAGAGATTTTAATGGTATCAAGGCAACAGGTTTTGACGGAAGAGGTAATTACAATTTAGGAATTACAGAACAAATCATTTTCCCTGAAATTGATATTGACAAGATTAATAAAATATCTGGTATGGATATTACATTCGTAACATCTGCAGATACAGATAAAGAAGCACAATCGTTATTAACAGAACTAGGGTTACCTTTTCAAAAGAATTAAGATATGGCTAAAGAATCAATGAAAGCCCGTGAGGTGAAAAGACAAAAAATGGTAGATAAGTATGCTGAAAAGCGTAAAGCTCTTAAAGAAGCTGGCGATTACGAAGCATTACAAAAATTACCAAGAAACGCTTCACCTGTACGTTTACACAATCGTTGTAAGCTAACAGGAAGACCTCGTGGTTATGTTCGTACGTTTGGAATTTCGCGTGTAATGTTACGTGAAATGGCAAATCAAGGATTAATACCAGGTGTTAAAAAAGCAAGCTGGTAAACAAAGAATTATAAATTGGTTTGAAGTTCGATATGTTTTCGAAAACCAAAACCGCAAATTAATATAAATGTATACAGATCCAATCGCAGATTATCTAACAAGAGTTAGAAACGCAGTGAAAGCTAACCACAGAGTGGTTGAAATTCCTGCTTCTAATCTTAAAAAGGAAATAACTAAAATATTGTTCGATCAAGGCTATATTTTAAGTTATAAATTTGATGACTCAACAGTTCAAGGAACAATTAAAATTGCCCTTAAGTACAATAAAGAGACTAAAGAGCCTGTCATCAAAAAAATTCAAAGAATAAGTAAACCAGGTTTACGTAAATATGCAAGTGCCAATGAAATGCCAAGAATCCTTAACGGACTTGGAATTGCAATTGTTTCAACATCTCACGGGGTGTTAACTGGAAAACAAGCGCATAAAGAAAACGTTGGTGGTGAGCTATTATGTTACGTTTACTAATTTAAAAACAGAAAGAACATGTCAAGAATAGGTAATAACCCAGTAGCAATTCCAGATGGAGTTACAGTAGAAGTTAAAGACAATGTAATTACTGTAAAAGGTAAATTAGGTGAACTAACTCAAGAGTATTCTGGTATAGATATAAAAGTTGAAGATGGAAATGTTCATGTAGCAAGATCATCTGACAAAAATGAACAAAAAGCTAAACACGGTCTTTACAGATCACTAATCAATAATATGATTAAAGGTGTTTCTATAGGATGGACCAAACAATTAGAATTGGTTGGAGTAGGTTATAGAGCTTCAAACCAAGGACAAAAATTAGATTTAGCTTTAGGATTTTCACATAATATCGTTTTAGATTTGGCTCCAGAAGTAAAAGTGGAAACCATTTCAGAAAAAGGTAAAAATCCAATAGTAAAATTAACATCACATGACAAACAATTGGTAGGTCAAGTAGCTGCGAAAATTCGTGGTTTCAGAAAACCAGAACCTTACAAAGGAAAAGGTGTGAAGTTTGTTGGTGAAGAATTAAGAAGAAAAGCAGGTAAATCAGCTTAATAGTTAAGTTATGGCATTGACAAAGAATCAAAAAAGATTAAGAATTAAGAGCAGAATACGTAAAGTAGTTTCAGGAACTGAATCTAGACCACGTTTGGCTGTCTTCAGAAGTAATAAAGAAATTTATGCTCAAGTTGTAGATGATGTAACTGGTAAAACTTTGGCTTCTGCATCTTCAAGAGATAAAGACATTAGTTCTGCAAAAGGTACTAAAACAGATATAGCTGCATTGGTAGGTAAGTCTGTTGCTGAAAAAGCACTAAAATCAGGTATAGAAGCCATCGCATTCGATAGAGGTGGATATCAATATCATGGTAGAGTTAAATCATTAGCAGAAGGTGCTAGAGAAGGAGGACTAAAATTTTAAGACATTATGTATCAAAAATATAAAAACGCAGAATTAGTAAAACCAAGTGGAATAGATCTAAAAGATCGTTTAGTTGGTGTACAAAGAGTTACCAAAGTAACAAAAGGTGGTAGAGCATTCGGTTTTTCGGCTATAGTAGTCGTTGGAGATGAGGCAGGTGTAGTAGGTCACGGTTTAGGTAAATCTAAAGATGTTGCCACTGCAATTGCTAAAGCAGTTGAAGATGCAAAGAAAAATTTGGTAAGAATTCCAATTATCAAAAAAACACTTCCACATGAGCAAAAAGGTAAGTTTGGTGGTGCACGTGTCAACATTATTCCTGCTGCTCCTGGTACCGGTGTTATTGCTGGTGGTGCTGTGAGAACAGTGTTAGAGGCAGTTGGTGTTCATGATGTATTGTCAAAATCTCAAGGCTCATCTAACCCTCATAATGTGGTAAAAGCAACTTTTGATGCATTGTTACAATTGAGATCTGCACAAGCTGTAGCTAAAGACAGAGGTGTTTCACTTGAAAAAGTATTTAACGGTTAATCATTAAGGACGATGGCAAAGATTAAAGTAACAAAGACAAAAAGTGCAATCAATCGTACAAAAACCCAAAAACTAACTTTAGAAGCTTTGGGTTTGAAAAAAATCGGTCAGGTTGTAGAACATGATGCCACTCCAAATATTATTGGTATGGTGAATAAAGTTAAACATTTAGTTTCTGTAGAAGAAACAAAATAATAAGATACAATAATGGACTTAAGTAATTTAAAACCGGCTGAAGGGTCAGTTAAAAATCAAGGTAAGCGAATCGGTCGAGGACAAGGTTCTGGAAAAGGTGGTACTGCAACACGTGGACACAAAGGAGCTAAATCTCGTTCAGGTTATTCTAAAAAAGTTGGTTTTGAAGGTGGACAAATGCCACTTCAAAGACGTGTTCCAAAGTTTGGATTTACCAACGTTAACCGAGTTGAATACCAAGGTGTAAATCTTGATACCTTACAACAATTGGTTGATGACAAAGTAATAAAAGATACGGTTGATTTTAAAACTCTTGTTGAGCTACGTTTAGCTACAAAAAATGATCTAGTAAAAATATTAGGTCGTGGAGAACTAAAATCTAAATTAAAAGTATCTGCTCATAAATTTACTGCTTCAGCAAAAGCTGCTATTGAAGCTGCAGGAGGAGAAGCTGTAACTTTATAAGACTGTTAAAGCATGAAATTTATAGATACATTAAAAAATGTTTGGAAAATAACGGAACTAAAAGACCGAATCATACTTACTCTTGGTTTGCTTTTAGTTTATCGTTTTGGTGCACAAGTTGTACTTCCTGGTATTGATGCTAGTCAATTAGGTGGTTTAGTTGAAGGCACAGATGAAGGTATTTTGGGAATCCTTAATATGTTTACTGGTGGTGCTTTCGCTAATGCATCTGTATTTGCTTTAGGTATCATGCCATACATTTCTGCTTCAATTGTTGTGCAATTAATGGGGATAGCAATTCCTTATTTGCAAAAATTACAAAAAGAAGGTGCTAGCGGACAAAAGAAAATAACGCAAATCACACGTTGGTTAACTATCGTTATTTGTTTATTCCAAGCGCCAGGATATTTGGCAAGTTTACCAACAGTATTTGGTATTCCACAGCAAGCCTTTTTATTAGGAACTGGACCTTTATTCTATTTTTCATCAATTGTAATTTTAGTTACTGGTTGTATTTTTGCAATGTGGCTAGGAGAGAAAATTACTGATAAAGGTATTGGTAATGGTATTTCCTTATTAATTATGGTAGGTATCATTGCTACATTACCTCAATCATTTATTCAAAATGCGGCGTCTAGATTAGACGGTGGAGGCAATGGAGGTTTAATGATGATCTTGATAGAACTTGTTATTTGGTTTGTAATTATCATGGCTTCAGTAATGCTTGTGATGGCAGTTAGAAAAATTGCTGTTCAGTATGCGAGACGTACGGCTTCTGGAGGTTATGAAAAGAATGTATTTGGATCGAGACAGTTTTTACCTTTGAAATTAAATGCATCGGGTGTAATGCCAATTATTTTTGCTCAAGCAATTATGTTTGTACCAAGTTTAATAGGTAAATCATTTGGAACAAGTGAAGCTGGTCAATGGATGCAAGCTCAGTTTTCAGATATTTTTGGATTCTGGTATAATTTAGTATTTGCATTATTGATTATCATCTTTACGTATTTCTATACAGCTATTACGGTGCCTACAAATAAAATGGCAGATGACTTAAAACGAAGTGGTGGTTTTATTCCAGGTATTAGACCAGGAACAGAAACTTCAGAATATTTAGACAAAATAATGTCACAAATTACACTACCAGGTTCAATATTTTTGGCTTTGATAGCAGTGTTCCCTGCATTCATCGTGAAACTTATGGATGTTCAGGCAGGTTGGGCATTGTTCTTTGGAGGTACATCACTTTTAATTATGGTTGGAGTTGCAATTGATACCATGCAACAGGTAAATTCATATTTGTTGAATAAACATTATGATGGCTTGATGAAAACAGGTAAAAATAGAAAAGCAGTAGCTTAATTATTATACTATGGCAAAGCAAGCAGCAATAGAGCAAGACGGATCAATTATCGAAGCATTATCAAATGCGATGTTTCGTGTTGAATTAGAAAACGGTCATATCGTGACCGCACATATCTCTGGTAAAATGCGTATGCATTACATAAAACTTTTACCAGGAGATAAAGTTAAATTAGAAATGAGTCCTTATGATTTATCTAAGGCTAGAATAACTTATAGATACTAACAAGGATGAAGTCGTAAGATTGCGTCTGACAGTAAAAAACAATTAATAAGCAACAGATGAAAGTAAGAGCATCAGTTAAGAAAAGAAGCGCCGACTGTAAATTAGTGCGCAGAAAAGGTAGACTTTACGTCATTAACAAAAAGAATCCTAGATTCAAACAAAGACAAGGGTAATTATGGCAAGAATTGCAGGTGTAGACATACCAAAACAAAAAAGAGGTGTTATCTCTTTAACTTATATCTATGGAATAGGTAAAAGTAGAGCAAAAGAAATTTTAGCAGAGGCTAAAGTTGACGAGAGCATTAAAGTAGAAGATTGGACTGACGAGCAGATTGGAAACATTCGTGACGCTGTTGGAACTTTTACTATTGAAGGTGAACTTCGTTCTGAAATTCAATTAAACATTAAACGTTTAATGGATATTGGATGTTATAGAGGTATTCGTCATAGAGCTGGACTTCCGTTAAGAGGTCAACGTACTAAAAACAACTCTAGAACAAGAAAAGGTAGAAGAAAAACTGTTGCTAACAAGAAAAAAGCAACTAAATAATAACAAGACATTAGTCATTAGTAATTAGACGTTAGATGAATCTGTCTGAAATGTAAAAGTCTAGGATTCTAACAACTAAAAGCTGACAACTATAAACTAAATTATATGGCAAAGTCAAGTACAAAAAAACGTAAAGTTATTGTTGATTCTATTGGAGAAGCACACATTGCTGCATCTTTCAATAATATCATTATCTCTTTAACAAACAAAAAAGGTGACGTTATTTCATGGTCATCTGCTGGTAAAATGGGATTCAGAGGTTCTAAAAAGAACACGCCTTATGCTGCACAATTAGCTGCTGAAGATGCTGCTGCTGTTGCAAAGGAAGCTGGCCTTAAAAAAGTGAAAGTGTATGTTAAAGGTCCAGGTAATGGTAGAGAATCTGCAATTAGATCAATCCACAATGCAGGTATAGAGGTTTCAGAAATTATTGATGTTACCCCATTACCACATAATGGATGTCGTCCACCTAAACGTAGAAGAGTATAATTCAGGTATTCTGAATTCAAAATTAATATTAACAAGTATCAACGAGAGATCAACGTTTATCGAAGGATAAGATTAAGACCTTAATTCATAAACACTCTCAAAATTAAATTTTAAAAATGGCAAGATATACTGGTCCTAAAACTAAAATAGCTCGAAAATTTGGCGAGGCTATTTTTGGAGATGATAAAGCTTTCGAAAAAAGAAACTATCCTCCAGGTCAACACGGTGCAAACAAGCGTCGTGGAAAAAAATCTGAATACGCAATCCAGTTAATGGAGAAACAAAAAGCTAAATATACTTATGGTATTTTAGAGCGTCAATTCAGAAACATGTTTAAAAAAGCAACTGCTGCTCCTGGAATTACAGGTGAAGTATTATTACAGCTTTGTGAGTCAAGGTTGGATAACGTTGTTTTTAGAATGGGGTTGTCACCTTCACGTAGTGGAGCAAGACAATTAGTATCTCATAGACACATTACTGTAAATGGAGAGATCGTTAATGTTCCTTCATACCAATTAAAAGCTGGTGATGTAGTTGCAGTAAGAGAAAAATCTAAATCATTAGAAGCTATTCAAAATTCATTGTCAAATTCTAACAATGTGTATGAATGGATTACATGGAATAACGAAACCAAACAAGGAACTTATGTTTCTGTTCCGGCTAGAATTCAAATTCCAGAAAACATCAATGAGCAATTCATCGTCGAATTATATTCTAAATAATAACTGATACAAAACGCAATATGGCAATATTAAATTTTCAGAAGCCCGACAAAGTAATCATGATTGATTCTTCAGATTTTGAAGGCAAATTTGAATTTAGACCTTTAGAACCAGGTTATGGACTAACAGTAGGTAATGCTCTGCGACGAGTTTTGTTGTCTTCTTTAGAAGGTTTTGCAATTACATCTGTACGCATAGAAGGTGTAGATCACGAATTTTCTACAATAGCTGGTGTAGTTGAAGATGTTACTGAAATGATTTTGAACTTAAAGCAAGTTAACTTTAAGCGTCAAATTGACGAAATAGATAACGAGTCTGTTTCTATTTCAATTTCAGGGCAAGAACAAATCACTGCAGGAGATTTTCAAAAGTTTATTTCAGGCTTCCAAGTGCTTAATAAAGATTTAGTGATCTGTAATTTAGATCCTAAAGTGAGCATCAATATGGAAATCACTATAGAAAAAGGAAGAGGTTATGTTCCTGCAGAAGAGAACAAAAAAGCTTCAGCTCCAATAGGTACTATCTTTACAGATTCAATTTATACACCAATAAAAAATGTGAAGTATAGTATTGAAAACTTCCGTGTTGAGCAAAAAACCGATTACGAAAAATTGGTTTTTGAAATCATTACTGACGGTTCTATACATCCAAAAGAAGCGTTGACTGAAGCGGCTAAAATATTGATTCATCACTTTATGTTATTCTCTGATGAGCGTATCACATTAGAAGCTGATGAGATCGCACAAACTGAAACTTATGATGAAGAATCACTTCATATGAGACAACTATTGAAAACCAAATTGGTTGATATGGACCTTTCAGTACGTGCATTAAACTGTTTAAAAGCAGCTGAAGTTGATACGTTAGGTGATTTAGTATCGTTTAACAAAAATGACTTAATGAAGTTCAGAAACTTTGGTAAAAAATCATTAACAGAGCTTGAAGAGCTCGTTAATGTAAAAGGCCTAAACTTTGGGATGGATTTAAGTAAATATAAATTAGATAAAGATTAATTCCTTCATATTTTGCTCCCTAAAAGTGGGTTGATGCAAGATGAAGGTTAAAAACAAATGTCATGAGACACGGAAAAAAATTCAACCATTTAGGTAGAAAAACAGCTCACAGAAAATCTATGTTAGCTAATATGGCTTGTTCTTTAATAGAGCACAAGCGTATTAATACAACAGTTGCTAAAGCAAAAGCTTTGAAACAATTTGTTGAGCCATTAGTAACTAAATCTAAAGAAGACACAACTCACAATAGACGTATAGTTATGTCTCGATTGAGACAAAAGGAAGCAGTTGCTGAATTGTTTAGAGATGTAGCTGCAAAAGTGGCCGATCGTCCAGGGGGTTACACAAGAATTATAAAGCTTGGTAATCGTTTAGGTGATAACGCAGATATGGCTATGATAGAGCTCGTAGATTATAATGAAACTTATAATGCAGGCAAACCTGCTAAAAAGAAATCTACACGTCGTGGACGATCTAAAAAATCAGATTCTGAATCGGTTGCTCCAGTAGCCCCGGTAACAGAAACTAAAGCTTCAAACGAAGAAGAATAAAACAAAAAGGGGTAATAATTTTACTCCTTTTTTTATGCCTAACCAATAAATAATATTAGTGAAAAGAATAATTTTAGTTTTAATAACACTTTTTAACATAACGGTTAATGCTCAAAATCTTGAGCAATTAACCAGAAGTAGAGAAATAACCGAAATAAGGTCAAATCTAAATTTAGATGGCATCAAAGATGTTCAAGGCAAAAAGCAGTCTAATGTTGATGGCTCTCCTTATTTATTTAAGACATGGAATAATCTGTCAAAGATAATTTATGAAGACAAGGAATTTGTAGTCGCCGAATTTAATTATAACATTTATTCAGAGCGTTTTGAAGCCAAACTATCAGAAGATTCTGTGGTGATCATAAATCCTCGTAACATTGAGAAAATTGTAATAAACAATAGAATATTTGGACGTTATTTGGATCCAGAATTTCAACGGAATTCTTATTTTGAAGAGGTTGCTAAAGTTGATGATCAATTGTTGTTAAAAAAATATACTGTAAAAATAAAGAAAGGATCATTAAACCCATTAACAAAAGAAAAGTTAACAAACGATGCTTTAGTGCAAGACGAGGTTTTTTATTTGTGTGATCTAAAAGACAACAAGCTAAAAAAAATTAAACTAAAAAAGTCAACAGTGCAGTCACTTTTTAACAAAGATCATATAGAAACTGTTAAAAGCTACGTTAAGGAACAGCGCTTAAGTTATAAGGACGCAGATGATTTGAAAAAAATAGTCAATTATTACAACTCAATATAAAATTTGAAAGGATAAACTAAATTGTTTATCCTTTTTTTTGTAATTTAATGTAGCTAAATGTTCATTATATGAGGCGTAATTTATTGTTTTGTTTTTTGTGTGCAATAGGCAGCAATGCGATTGCTCAACTTGCAGGTCAAACCGCTGTAGGTATTTCCGAAGATGCAATGTCCCTTCCTTTTCCAAGGAGTGATTATGCTCAAATTGTTGCTTTGAGTTCCGCAGAAGTGAGGGAGGTTTATAATAAAGAACTAAAGACACCTGTGGATGGCTCACCGTATTTATACGATACATGGTTTAACCAATCAAAAGTTTATTTCAGAGATAAAGTTTATAATATAAGCTCTTTTAACTATAATGTTTATTCAGATCGTTTTGAAGCTAAATTATCCAAAGATTCCGTACTAATCATTAATCCAGAGGGAGTTAATAAAGTCGTCATTAATAATAAAACGTTTGAACGATATTATGACCCTGAAACTCAACTCAATTCTTATTTTGAGCAGCTAATTAAGTTTAACAATTATTGGTTACTTAAAAAATACACTAAAAAAGTTAAGTCTGGCTCTGTGAATCCCCTAACAAAACAAAAGCTTACAAATGATGCTTTAGTTCAGGATGAAGTCTTTTATTTAAGTAATGAAAACAAATTGAAAGTGATCAAACTTAATAAGTCAGATATACAATCATTATTCAAAAAAGAGCATTTAGAACATGTGAAAAACTTTGTTAAAAATCAAGGGTTGAATTATAAGGATGAAGACGATATAAAAAAAATAATAACTTACTACAATTCTTTATAGAATTTAAAGGATAAACATTTTAGTTTATCCTTTTTTTTATGCAATTTTGTGAAACTTTTTAAAAATGAAATACACTAAAAGAGAAAAAGCCTTAATCTTACTAGCAGACGGCACAATTTTTTACGGAAAATCTATAGGTAGAAAAGGAACCGCATTTGGCGAAGTATGTTTTAATACCGGAACTACAGGATATCAAGAAATATTTACCGATCCTTCTTATTTTGGCCAACTAATGGTCACCACAAATGCTCACATAGGTAACTACGGAACACTGACCGAAGAAATAGAATCAGATTCTGTAAAAATTTCAGGTCTAATTTGTAAAAATTTTAGTTTTAATTATTCTCGTGTAGCTGCAGACAATGCTTTGGAAAATTTCTTTGAGAAACACAATGTTTTGGCTATTTCAGATGTAGATACGAGAGCTTTGGTCAGTTACATCAGAGATAATGGGGCTATGAACGCTGTGATTTCTACAGAAGTTGATAATATCCAAGCCTTAAAGGAACAATTGGCCAAAGTACCAGATATGAATGGATTGGAGTTGGCCTCTAAAGTTTCAACTAAAGAACCCTATTTTTATGGAGACGAAAAAGCTAAGTATAAAATAGCGGCACTGGATATAGGAATAAAAACCAACATCTTAAGAAATTTAGCAAAACGCGACACTTATATTAAAGTGTTCCCGTACAATGCAACATTTGAAGATATGAGTGCTTGGAATCCAGATGGCTATTTTTTATCTAATGGTCCGGGTGATCCAGAACCATTGGTAGAAGCTCAAGCTGTTGCTAAAGAAATTATTAAACGAGATTTGCCATTGTTCGGAATTTGTCTAGGGCATCAAGTAATAGCTTTAGCAAATGGGATTTCAACCTATAAAATGCATCATGGACACAGAGGTATCAATCATCCCGTAAAAAATTTGATTACGGGCAAAGGTGAAATTACCTCCCAAAACCACGGATTTGCCATCAATAGAGAAGAAACAGAACGTCATCCAGATATAGAAATCACCCACGTTCATTTAAATGATCATACAGTAGCAGGAATCAAAATGAAAAGCAAAAATTGTTTTTCAGTCCAATATCATCCCGAAGCGAGTCCGGGACCACATGATTCCTCTTATCTTTTTGATCAGTTTATAGAAAACATAGCTAGAAACTAATACCAAAACCTCAAAAAAGCATCTGTTTTTTTGAGGTTTTACATTTACGAAAACATTATCGTTAAATTAATCGACAATAATAGTTTTTCAAATTTATTTTGGGATAACAATTTCGTAAATTTGATTTTCAAATTTTAATAACTAATAAACCAATTATAATGAGCATTATTATCAATATTCATGCAAGACAAATTTTAGATTCTAGAGGCAACCCAACGGTAGAAGTAGATGTGGTTACCGAAAACGGAGTTATGGGTAGAGCTGCTGTTCCTTCAGGGGCGTCTACAGGCGAGCATGAAGCTGTAGAGTTGAGAGATGGTGGTAAAGATTACATGGGAAAGGGTGTTTTAAAAGCTGTAGATAATGTAAATTCAATTTTAGCGCAAGAGTTATTGGGAGTATCTATTTTTGATCAAAACTTAATTGATCAAATTATGATCGATCTAGATGGCACACCTAATAAATCAAAGCTAGGTGCTAATGCTATTTTAGGAGTGTCCTTAGCAGTCGCTAAAGCAGCGGCAAACGAATTAGGAATGCCTTTATATAGATATGTTGGTGGAGTTTCTGCTAACACGCTTCCGGTACCCATGATGAATATTATCAATGGCGGTTCTCATAGTGATGCTCCAATCGCATTTCAGGAGTTTATGGTCATGCCAGTAAAAGCTAATAATTTTACCCATGCTATGAAGATGGGGACTGAAATATTTCACCATCTTAAAAAGGTGTTGCACGACAGAGGCTTAAGTACTGCTGTAGGTGATGAAGGTGGTTTTGCACCAAACCTTGCGGGTGGAACAGAAGATGCGCTAGATACGATTAAAAGAGCCGTAGAAAATGCAGGTTATAAGTTGGGTGATGATGTGATGATCGCATTAGATTGTGCTTCAGCCGAATTTTATGTGAATGGAAAGTATGATTATACCAAGTTTGAAGGTGAAACGGGTAAGGTACGTACCAGTAAGGAACAAGCTGATTATTTAGCTGAATTAACTTCAAAATATCCAATTATCTCCATTGAAGATGGAATGGACGAAAACGACTGGGAAGGCTGGAAATATTTAACCGAAAAAATCGGGGATAAAGTGCAATTGGTTGGTGATGATCTATTTGTGACTAATGTAGAACGCTTATCGCGCGGTATTGAAAATGGTATAGCAAATTCTATTTTGATAAAAGTGAACCAAATTGGTACTTTAACCGAAACGATTGCTGCGGTGAATATGGCACATAACGCAGGTTATACTTCGGTAATGTCACATCGTTCAGGTGAAACGGAAGATAATACGATTGCCGATTTGGCGGTAGCTTTAAATACGGGTCAGATTAAAACGGGATCTGCCTCACGAAGTGATCGTATGGCTAAATACAACCAATTATTACGCATCGAGGAAGAATTAGGCCAAGTAGCATATTTCCCCAAAGAAAAAGCATTCAAGGTTAAGTAAATTCAATGTTAGTTAAAACGTATACAAAAGCCCATTCGTTAACTCGTATTGGGTTTTTGGTATGCTTTCAATTACTGGTTTGGCATCATAGTTATAGCTGAAACTTGATTTAAAGGCTAAATTTTCAAATAGTTTTAAAATCAACGACGTGTCATTTGCAATTCTATAATCAGCAAATGTTTCTAGTTTGGGTTGAAAATAGCTGGTGCTAACAATGGTTATTGTTTCGGTTGGATATAGGCTAAATGAAAGATAAATGCTTCCTCTAAAATCCCTTTGGATGCGATCAATAACTACATCTGAAGCCTTTTCATATTCATACATAAGTAAAGTACCAAGATATACTTTATAATCATCATTAGAGCTTAGCTTGAATCTAGGTCCAATTCCCAGTAAACCCCTAAAATCAATTTCAGAAATAGCATCATATTGGGCTTGGGCAAAAGCTTCTATTTTGGTTTTTGGCGCAATAGTATAATTGTATCTTAAATGTTGAGTGCCCTTATTAACAAATGAGTTGCCTTCAATTTTTTGAAAGTTCAAGTCGTTAATAAATAACCAAAGCTGTTTTTTATTGTTGTATTGAACAAAAGCTTTACTTGAAACCCTAAAAACTTTTGAAGTATTCTTTATCAACCCTATATCTAAACTCGCAGAACCTGTCCATTTTGCAGAATCGGATGCTTTACGCATTGATTCAATGTTAATGACCTGTCCATATGAAAAATGACAATATGTAAATACAATAAAACTTAAAATTAACATCCTTTTCATAGCACATTTTTTGAATGGCAAATTTACTATTAATTTTAAAATTGACTTGCTTGGTATTTAGGCTAAATATCCCAAATATTTAAGTTTTGTTGCATTAATTTTTTAGATAGTGGAATTACAAAAACCTTTATAAACTTCCTTTATAAATCGTGAGATATTTCGTAAATTAGCGGCTCTTAAAAACAATAAAAGTCCAATATACATGTCAGATAAAGCTACGTTACAAATAGATGGTAAATCATATGAGTTTCCTTTAATGAAAGGAACAGAAAATGAAGTGGCTATCGAAATAAGCAAATTAAGAGGAGTTACAGATCAGGTAATTACGTTAGATCCTGGTTATAAAAACACAGGGTCTTGTACAAGTGCCATCACATTTTTGGATGGTGATAAAGGAATTTTAAGATATCGAGGGTATTCTATTGAAGAATTGGCTGAAAAAGCCAGTTTTTTAGAGGTTGCTTTTTTGCTCATATTTGGCGAGCTTCCAAATCAACAACAATTAGATAAGTTCCATGCTGATATTAAATCGCAGTCGGTCGTGGACGAAGATGTTAAGAAGATTTTAGATGCATTTCCAAAGTCGGCTCATCCTATGGGTGTTTTGGCATCCTTAACCAGCGCACTAACGGCGTTTAATCCTTCTTCCGTTAATGTGAATTCTGAAGAAGATATGTACAAGGCAATTGTGAAAATTTTGGGTAAATTTCCGGTTTTGGTGGCTTGGACGTTACGCAAAAAACAAGGACTTCCTTTGGATTATGGCGATAAAAATTTGGGTTATGTTGAGAATGTATTAAAGATGATGTTCAAGCAGCCAAATGAAGATTATAAGCATAATCCAATAATGATCGATGCGCTTGATAAGTTGTTGATCTTGCATGCAGATCATGAACAAAATTGCTCGACATCAACCGTGCGAATTGCTGGGTCATCACATGCAGGATTGTTTGCTTCATTGTCTGCAGGTATATCTGCGTTATGGGGGCCGCTGCACGGTGGTGCTAATCAAGCTGTGTTAGAAATGTTAGAGGCTATTAAAGAAGATGGAGGCGATACTAAAAAGTACATGGCAAAGGCTAAAGATAAAGAGGATCCATTTCGTTTAATGGGCTTTGGGCACAGAGTTTATAAAAATTTCGACCCAAGAGCAAAAATCATTAAAAAGGCAGCCGACGAAGTCCTTTCTGACCTCGGTGTAGAAGACCCAATTTTAGATATTGCAAAAGGACTGGAACGCGAAGCTTTAGAAGATCCATATTTTGTAGATAGAAAACTATACCCAAATGTCGATTTCTATTCAGGAATCATATACCGTGCAATGGGAATTCCTGTGGATATGTTTACAGTTATGTTTGCTTTAGGACGTTTACCAGGTTGGATTGCGCAGTGGAGAGAAATGCGTTTAAATAAAGAACCAATAGGTCGCCCAAGACAAATTTATATTGGCGAAACACTTAGGCCATTTAAAGCAATTAATGAACGATAGAATTAATTTTCTTTTCTTGAAAGCTTCATAGTATTATGGAGCTTTTTTTATATTTACGGTATGCTTCAACTTAATATCAAAAACGAAACATCAAGACTACGAGCAGTAGTTTTAGGAACGGCCAAAAGTAATGGTCCAGTCCCTAATATTGAGGAGGCTTACGATCCGAAATCACTAGAACATATCAAAGCAGGAACTTATCCTAAAGAAGAGGATATGATTCGTGAGATGGATGCCGTTTCTCAAGTTTTTGAAAAGTACAATGTTAAGGTGTTCAGACCAAAGGTGATCAAAGACTGTAATCAAATTTTTACGAGAGATATCGCCTTTGTTATTGATGATAAGTTTATTAAGGCTAATATTCTTCCTGATCGCGAACAAGAAATTGAAGCCATTAGTCATGTCATCGAGCAAATTGACCCTGAACATGTAATTAAGTTGCCTGAAGAATGTCATGTTGAAGGAGGGGATGTAATGCCATGGAATGATTATATTTTTGTCGGTACCTATTCTGGAAGCGACTATTCAGAGTTTATTACAGCCAGAACCAATATGGATGCCGTAATCGCTTTACAGGAATTATTTCCTCACAAAACGGTTAAAGCATTTGAATTACGAAAGTCAAATACCGATGCCAAGGAAAATGCGTTGCATTTAGATTGCTGTTTTCAACCCATAGGAACGAATAAAGCCATTTTGCACAAAAACGGATTTTTAATCGAAAAAGAATACCAATGGCTTGTTGATTTTTTTGGTAAAGACAACATTTTTGAAATCACCAAAGATGAGATGTACCAAATGTATAGCAATGTCTTTTCTATTTCTGAAGACGTTATAATTTCAGAACGCAACTTTACACGTTTAAATAATTGGTTACGTGAAAGTGGATTTAAGGTTGAAGAAGTTCCCTATGCCGAAATTTCAAAACAGGAAGGCTTATTACGTTGCACCACAATGCCATTAATTAGAGACTAATATTATTTAAATAATCTAAAATGAAAATCTATTCACCTATAAAGTTCGCAAGCTTAATTACACTTTTTTGTGCTGGGTTGATTACTGGCCAAAATCTTTCTACAACAGAAGTTGATATTATAAATACCATTGAATCCAACAATGAAAAGGCTATCGATTTTTTAAAGGAAGTTGTTAATGTGAATAGCGGGACTATGAATCATGAAGGCGTAAAAGAAGTTGGAATGCTATTTAAACAAGCCTTTGACGACATCAATTTTAAAACTTCATGGGTAGACTTGTCGTCTGTAACTCGTTCGGGACATTTGTTTGCAGAGACATCAGGTAGTAAGGGTAAAAAGCTACTCCTGATTGGCCATTTAGATACCGTTTTTGAAGCTGATAGCCCGTTTCAGGAATTTGAAAAAATTAACGACAGTATTGCCTATGCTCCGGGAGGTAACGATATGAAAGGAGGCAATGTGATCATTCTATTTGCGTTAAAAGCTCTTGCAGAGAACGGGTTGTTGGATAATGCACAAATTATTGTTGCTTACACAGGTGATGAAGAGAATACGGGAAAACCGTTAGAAATAAGTCGAAAGGATTTAATAGATGTTGCTAAACGCAGTGATATTGCACTGGGTTTTGAAACCTCTACAGGTTTTAATTACGCTACTGTTGCGAGACGAGGATCTTCTGGATGGAAGTTGGAAGTCACTGGGAAAACAGCGCATTCTTCAGGTATTTTTTCTGAAAACACTGGAGCAGGAGCCATTTTCGAAGCATCTAGAATTCTAAATTCCTTTTATACTGAAGTTAAAGGTGAAGAATTTTTAACTTTTAATCCGGGCGTCATATTAGGTGGTACTGAAGTTACTTATGATAGTGATCATAGCAAAGGAACGGCTTTTGGGAAAAGTAATGTTGTAGCTCACACAGTTGTGGTTGATGGCGGGCTACGTTTTATTTCAGAAGAACAAAAGGAAAATGCACGCTCAAAAATGAAATCCATTGTCGCAAATAATCTACCACATACATCTGCCAAAATCTCTTTTGTAGATAGTTATCCAGCTATGCCTCCAACCGAAGGAAATATGAATCTTTTAAAACTTTTGAATCAGGTAAGTTTAGATTTGAATCAAGGTGGTGTTGAAGGTTATGATCCTGGAAGACGCGGAGCTGCGGATGTTTCATTTGTCGCCTCATACGTGGATTGTTTAGACGGTTTGGGAACCATGGGAAGCGGTGCGCATACGCCTAAAGAGACGGTTAATTTAAAAACTATTGAAGCTTTAACTAAACGTACTGCAATTTTAATTTACAGACTGATTCAGGAATAAATGCAAGCAACATAACTATTTGCGGTATAGAAAATAATTGTTCACCAAATCTATATAAATTCGTTTGGCTTCATCTTGTGTAACGTCCTTCACTTGAAATAATGCGTTGGTTTTGAAGGCATTTATGATAGGTTTTCGGCTACTCGGCCTTCCATAGTCATTTGTGGCTTTTTTGTAGTATGCATATAATCGCAACAATAAATCGGCTGGGAAAGGCTCTGTAAAGTTGTTAATCCTTTCTACGGCATCTCTAAATTCTATGTCTAGCTCTTCAGAAGTCATGGGGATTGGGCTATAATACTTTCGCCCCCTTTTACTTTTTCGTTAAGTTTTACTTTTATTTTGGTATCTAAAGGAAGAAATACATCAACCCTAGAGCCAAATTTTATAAATCCAGAATCAGAACCTTGTTTGACAACATCATTAACTTTAGCATAATTTACGATACGTTTAGCGAGGGCTCCGGCAATTTGTCTATAAAGAATCTTACCTACGGTTTTACTCTCTACTACCACAGTCGTACGCTCATTTTCTTCACTGGCTTTTGGGTGCCAAGCTACCAAATATTTTCCAGGATGGTATTTGCTATATACAACTTGACCACCAATAGGATAACGAGTAACATGAACATTAATGGGTGACATAAACACAGATACCTGTAACCGTTTATCATTGAAAAATTCTTTTTCAAATACCTCTTCTATCACAACAACCTTTCCATCAACTGGAGATAGAATTTGGTTGTCATTTAATTGTGTAAACCGCTTTGGATTTCTAAAAAACTGGAGAATGGTGATTAGAAAGAACACCATAACAAGCATCAATATCGTTCGTAACCATGCCAAATCTATATAGGCATCTATTAGGAATAATGCTGCTACCACTATAACAAGTGTAACGAAAATAATTTTATGACCTTCTTTATGAAACATATACCGTGATTCTTAAAAATAAATAAATAAATGGTGCCGCAAAAATAATGCTATCCAATCTATCCAATAGTCCACCATGCCCGGGCATTAAAACACCACTATCCTTTACATTGGCTTGCCGTTTAAATTTTGATTCAATTAAATCACCCAAAGTGCCAAATACACTAATTATGATGCTTAATAATAGCCAAATTGTGGAATCAAAAAGTTCTGTAAAGTTAGCAATAAAATAGCTAGATACACATGAAAAAAATAATCCCCCCAAAAACCCTTCAACAGTTTTTTTAGGAGAGATGCTTGGAAACAACTTTTGTTTACCAAAGTTTTTTCCTATTAAATAAGCAAAGGTATCATTAATCCAAACCAGCATAAAAGCACCTAAAAGGAGCAATGGCGTAAATGTGTTGTTGAAATTAGCAATGTAGATTAAAAACACAAACGCACTACTTAAATAAAAGGTGGTAATGATAAATCGTTTAGAACTGAATAATGGAATAGTTTTTTCAGAAAACAGATCTTTAATTAGTATTAGTTGTACAAAAATAGTGATGACATGTAATATTTGCAGCGCCTCGATAAAACCTGAAGAGGTTTCCATGAGAATGGGCCAATAGCTAAATCCCAGATATAACAGGGTGTAGATTACAAAAGGAACCTTGCTCTTTAATTGTATAAGCTTGTTGAATTCAGCCAGACAGATTAAACCGAAAACAAAAAATAAAATAATAACAGCTTGTTGCCAAAACAACGAAACAATAAGTAAAGTGATGTATAGTGCTCCTGATATGGCTCTTGTACCAAGTTCCTTCATTTATAGGTCTTCTAGAAGCAGCAAATATAAGTTTTTTGAGCTACTTCCGTAAGTTAGAAAGTCTTTTTCCTCTAAAGTTTTGAAGTGTTTTATGGTAGTAATGTTTGTAGGTATTTTATCTCTATTTTTACCTTTTATTCCTCTTAAGCCTTCTCCAATATTTTCAACAAATTGACTGGTTGTAGCGAAAATGATGAAATTAGGAGGTAAATCCTTAAGCTTTTTTTCTGCAATTTGATTTGAAGAAATCAACAATGAGCCGTCATCAGAAATTAAATGCTCACAGGTTGACAAAAAATAGGTGCTTTCTGAAGTTTTTCGTGTACAATTGAGGTCGAAATTTTTGAAAATTTCTTTTAGTTTTTCATCAAGAACCAAGACATACTGGTCACTCCATTTATTTTCTTCAAGAATATTTTTTAGGCTTTGGTTGATTTCCTGCATATTTTCACAATACAGAAATTTTCCACCATTGGCTTTAAAATTTATGGTAAAACGTTCGTCTATTGGCAATTTTATCTCGGGCATGTATTTGCCCCTCGCTTCGCTTTTAATATGTTCTTCAGAATTATCCTTAAGACCAAAGATTTTACGAAATAGACTCATTTAGGAAATATGCTATTAACCACTATGGTGAATTGTTTTCATCAAATATAAAAAAACTTAAATTAATCGTAGATTAATTTAAGTTTTTTATAAGATATACCAGGTAGTTTCTGGTTATTCTTCTTCATCTTTTGCAAATGGCCGTTTCCCAAAAATCTTTTCTAAGTTATCCTTGAAAATAACCTCTTTTTCCAATAGTACCTCTGCTAGTTGAGTTAGTTTGTCTTTATTGTCCTCTAGAAGTGAAATAGCCCGCTTATATTGAGTTTCAATAATGTTGGAAATTTCATTATCAATGAGCTCGGCTGTTTGTTCACTATAGGGTTTAGTAAATCCATATTCAGTTTGTCCTGACGAATCATAATACGTAAGATTACCAACTTTATCGCTCAGTCCATATATGGTTACCATGGCTCTTGCCTGTTTGGTTACTTTTTCCAAATCACTTAAAGCCCCTGTAGAAATCTTGTCAAAAATGACTTTTTCCGCAGCACGACCACCCAGGGCGGCGCACATTTCATCCAACATTTGTTCTGGTCTAACAATAAGTCGCTCTTCAGGAAGATACCAAGCAGCACCAAGTGATTGTCCACGAGGTACAATAGTTACTTTAACTAATGGTGCAGCATGTTCAAGCATCCAACTAATTGTTGCGTGTCCCGCTTCATGGTAAGCAACTGCTCGTTTCTCGTCTGGTGTTATGATTTTATTTTTCTTTTCCAATCCACCAACTATTCGATCTACGGCATCTAGAAAATCCTGTTTGTCAACAGCTTTTTTTCCATGTCTTGCGGCAATTAAGGCAGCTTCATTACAAACATTGGCAATATCTGCTCCAGAGAATCCAGGAGTTTGTTTAGCCAGAAAATCGATATCTAAAGTTTCAGATTGTTTGATGGGTCTTAAATGGACTTCAAAAATTTCTTTTCGTTCTCTTACGTCGGGTAAATCCACAAAAATCTGTCTATCAAAACGGCCAGCTCGCATTAATGCCTTATCTAAAACATCAGCCCTGTTAGTTGCGGCAAGCACAATTACGTTGGTATTGGTTCCAAAACCATCCATTTCAGTTAGCAATTGATTCAGTGTGTTTTCTCTTTCATCGTTTGATCCTGAAAAATTACTTTTCCCACGTGCTCTACCTATAGCGTCAATCTCATCAATAAAAATAATTGACGGCGATTTTTCTTTTGCCTGTTTAAACAAATCTCTAACCCGAGATGCTCCAACACCAACAAACATTTCAACAAAATCTGAACCAGACAGTGAAAAGAATGGTACTTGCGCTTCACCAGCAACAGCTTTAGCCAATAAGGTTTTTCCTGTTCCTGGCTGTCCTACTAGAAGTGCTCCTTTTGGTATTTTTCCTCCTAGTGAGGTATATTTTTCTGGGTTTTTAAGGAAGTCAACTATTTCTTGTACTTCTTCCTTTGCACCTTCCAATCCGGCAACATCCCTAAATGATGTTTTGATATCGGTTTTCTCATCAAAAAGTCGAGCTTTAGATTTTCCAATGTTAAAAATCTGGCCTCCAGCACCACCGCCAGAACCAGATGACATACGTCTCATAATAAAAATCCAAACCCCTATAATTAAAATAAATGGAAGTAATGAAATGAGGAAATTACCCCAGAGATTTTCTTCAGTTTTATACTTTAATTCGGTAGTTAAATTATTAGAAGCAATCGTATCATTGATTTCTTTTTCAAAATTTTGAAGATCTCCAAATTCAAAAGTGTAGTTTGGAGAAGGAGTCATGGCTGGTAAAATATTGTTGGGTTTAGTAGCCTTATGAACTTCTTTTTCTACTGCCTCTTTGGTGAGATATACTTTGGCCTCTCTCTTATTGACAATTTCAACTTTGGCTACATCACCTTGGTCTAAATAGTCTAAAAATTTAGAAGGTGTTATGGTCGCCGAACTTTGCCCGCCAAAACCACCATAAAATAACTGCATCCCTAGAAATATGGTAATTACTACCCCGTAAATCCAGTAGGGATTAAGTTTTGGTTTTTTATTTGGATTTTTATTGTCTTTACTCATTAATGTCTTTTTAGTAGCTTGTTTCTATAACGGTTGTTTTGGCATCACCCCAAAGGCTTTCAATATCATAATACTGTCTAATGTGTTTTTGAAATACATGTACTACAACATTAACATAATCCATAAGCACCCATTCGGCATTGTCACTTCCTTCAATATGCCATGGATGGTCTTTTAATTCTTTGCTAACCTTTTTTTGAACGGAATTTACTATGGCATTGACTTGGGTATTTGAAGTCCCTTCACAAATCACAAAATAATCACATACTGTATTCTCAATTTCTCTTAAATCTAGAATTGTAATCTCTTTTCCCTTAACATCTTCAATGCCACCTAGTATTGTTGTTATTAATTGATCTGCGCTCGTATTTTCTTTCGCCATTAATTTGATTTAAATTTGTGCAAAGTTATTATTTTTTTGCGTCTTATTAACCTTAAATGTTCTTAAGAAAAATATAAATTAATTTTTCCTCTTATATGCACTTAATCAAACTTAATGCCATTGGTTCAACTAATTCCTATTTACGACAATTGAGCAGTAGGTCGGTGGTTGAAGATTTTACAGTTGTCGTGGCTAATCACCAAACCAAAGGGAGAGGACAAATGGGAAGTCAATGGAGTTCCCAACAGGGTAGAAATCTTACTGTTAGTGTGTTTAAGGATGTTTCGTTTCTAAAAGTAGATGAGTATTTCTTTATTAGCATGGCAGTAGCATTGGCTATTTTAGAGGCCTTGAAAGCGTTTGAAATTAAAGGGTTAACTATAAAATGGCCTAACGACATTTTGTCAGACAATAAGAAAATTGGGGGTATTTTAATAGAAAATGTCATAAGCTTGAACAAACCAAAGGCCTCGATTATTGGTTTTGGGCTAAATATCAATCAAACCGAGTTTGAAAATTTACCATCTGCATCGTCATTGCGATTAATTTCTGGACGAGTATTTGACCTTGAGGAGGTTTTGCAAGCAATATTAAATAGTTTGAAATGTTACTTCTCTTTGTTGGAAAAGAAGGCTTTTAATAAACTTAAATCAAGTTACGAGCAGCAACTATTTAGGAAAGATAAACCTTCTACATTTAAAAATCCTGAAAATCAATTATTTACAGGGTATATTCTAGGGGTTTCAAAGACAGGTAATCTACAAGTTCTTATAGAGGATGAGATTGTCAAAGAATTTGATCTTAAGGAAGTTGCTTTATTATACTAAACTTTAGAAGGCAAATTAGTTGCCAAGGTTTCAATGAATTTACTTATTGGGCCTTTAA
Source organism: Flavobacteriaceae bacterium MAR_2010_72 (assembly GCA_003550275.1). Classification (GTDB taxonomy): domain Bacteria; phylum Bacteroidota; class Bacteroidia; order Flavobacteriales; family Flavobacteriaceae; genus Geojedonia. Next base: position 2,597,815 of record QXCW01000002.1, on the reverse strand, counting down.
TCATCATTGCCATCATTGGGTTAAAGTCGCCATCAAACTTTAGTTGAACTTCACTAGTAGTGTCATCAACACTTTTAATATCCCCAGTTAATGAAAAATCCAATTTTCCACCCGCTGCGCCCAAAACAATTTTACTTGGAGCAATGGCTTCCTTCTTTTTAAGGATAATTTCGGGCATACCTTTTAACGCGAATACAAAAGTATCTTCACCCAAAACTTCAAACTTGCTGATATTCTCTGGCATTAATTGTTCAAAGTTTTTTACGTTAAATAAAAACTCAAATGTATCCTGGGCTGGTTTATTGATGGTTACTTTAGGGGATTCTAAATTCATATTGTCATTATTTATTTTAAGTTCAGAAAGATTTATCAATTAGCATTCCATTCACTTGGATTTGCATTCCATTGTGATAAAACTTTCCGTTCTTTGGTTGTAATATACTTGGTTTTTAAGGCTTGATCTAATAAATTTTCGTAGTTACTCAAGGTATATAAAGTAACCTCACTGTTTTTAAAATTATCACTTGCCACTTCAAAGCCATACGAAAAAATAGCAACCATCCCTTTAACCTTAACCTTAGCTTCTTTTAAAGCTTTTACAGCATTTAAACTACTATTCCCAGTGCTAATAAGGTCTTCAACCACAACTACATTTTGACCTGCTTCAATATAGCCTTCAATTTGATTTTTACGTCCATGACCTTTAGCTTCTGGTCTCACATAAATAAAAGGTAGGCCCAAATACTCGGCAACTAAAATGCCTATTCCTATGGCACCTGTAGCAACTCCGGCGATGACGTCGGGTTTTCCAAATGTTTGTTCAATGTGTTTAGCAATGGCGGAGCGCACATAATTTCGTATTGGTGGATGGGATAAAACAATTCTATTGTCACAATAAATTGGAGATTTCCATCCTGATGCCCAAGTAAAGGGATCGTTGGGCTGAAGCTTTATAGCATTGATCTGCAATAATAAATCAGCTGTTTCTTTGGCGGTTTGTTCATCAAAAATCATAGCGCAAAACTAAACAATTTTAGCCATATCGTTTTTTAAAACATTAAATAAAATAGTTTTTAAAGTTGTAGGTATTTATCAAAAAATGATATTTTTACGACCATCAATACGCAAACCTTTACTATGTATAAAGTTTTTGTCAATGACAAGCCTATAATTTTAACTACCGAAGTATGTATGGAAGGTGATTTTAAAAATTACCTTTTAGAGTCGGCTAAAATAGGCAAGATCATTAAGGAATTGAATAAATCATCAGTAAAGGAAATAAGGCTTGTTGGTAAAAAGGAAAGCAAGCTTCTGAAAAAGTTTTTGAAAAAACTACCCAAAGTTGTAGCTGGAGGAGGAAAGGTTTACAATGAAAAGGGTGAGATACTTTTTATTTACAGAAATGATAAATGGGATTTGCCAAAAGGAAAAATTGAACGTAAGGAAAGCATTGAAGAAACAGCAATTAGGGAAGTTGAAGAAGAAACAGGAGTTAAAAATCTGGAAATTGTAAAACCTCTAGAAACCACATACCATATTTTTAAGCGCAATGGACGCCATAAAATAAAGATAACCTATTGGTTTGAGATGAAAACATCTTACAATGGTCCTTTAGAACCCGAACATACCGAAGGTATTACCAAAGTGCAATGGTTAAACTCAGAACAGGCCGCAAAAGCACTTGAAAACAGTTATGCCAATATAAGGACTTTAATGGTGTATGATGATTAGCTGTTTTTAACCAAGGCATAATCATTTTTAAAAATATCCAATACATTTGTGGATAGTCTGTTTTCGGCATGTTTGACACCGCTATTTGACAGGATGTTTTTCATGTTCTGGACTTTATGTTTCCAAAAGCGAGCCTTGGTGAGCCCAACGGCACATATTTCATTGTTTTGCTCAAAAAACTGTTTATGCATATTAATCATTTTAAAAGGTGAGATGAATTTTATACAGATCAGAACGAAGTCTGGTTATTTTTGTCATAAAATTAAGGTCTTGTATAGGTATAGCAGAAATTAGGCTTACCTTTACCGCTTTATTACCAAATGGCACTATACATTAGAAGGTCATTTACCAAATAATTTATATGTCATTCAAGTCATTAGGTTTATCGGAAGCCTTATTAAAAGCTGTCAATAAACAAGGTTACACAAGTCCATCCTCTATACAAGAAAAGGCGATCCCCTTAATTTTAGAAGGCAGGGACCTATTGGCTTCTGCCCAAACAGGGACCGGTAAGACTGCTGGGTTTACTTTGCCCATGTTACAGCTATTATCGCAGGCACCACAGTTTAGACAACGCCCGGTAAGGGCTTTGGTCCTTACGCCAACACGGGAATTGGCAGCACAGGTTTACGAAAACGTCAAACAGTATAGTGCTTTTTTAGATATTAAGAGTGTTGTAATATTTGGAGGTGTCAACCAAAAACCGCAAGTGGCCACCTTGCGTAATGGGGTTGATATTTTAGTGGCAACCCCTGGACGTTTACTGGATTTACATAACCAACGATTACTGTCATTATCCAAGATTGAATTTTTTGTGCTTGATGAAGCCGATCGTATGTTGGACATGGGTTTCTTGAAAGATATCAAAAAAATTATTGCCTGCTTACCACACAAGCGTCAAAATTTATTGTTTTCAGCGACCTTTTCAAAAGAGATCAAGGAATTGGCGACTGGTATTTTACACCATCCGGTAATGGTTGAAGCGACCCCCGAAAACACAACTGTCGTTGCCATAAACCAAAAAGTTTACCGGGTTGCCAAGGATAAAAAAACAGGCTTGTTGATTAAATTAATTTCTGAAGGAAATTGGCAACAGGTACTTGTATTTACCCGTACAAAACATGGAGCCAATAAGCTCGCCAAAAAGTTGGTTAGCAGTCAGATTTCTACGGCTGCCATTCACGGTAATAAAAGTCAGGGTGCACGGACCAAGGCACTTGCAGGCTTTAAAAATGGAAGTGTTCGCGTTTTGGTAGCTACCGATATTGCGGCTAGGGGCTTGGATATTCCCTTATTGCCCCATGTCATTAATTTTGAATTACCAAACATTTCTGAAGACTATATTCATAGAATTGGTAGAACCGGAAGAGCGGGCGCAAGCGGTGAAGCCCTGTCATTGGTGAGTGCTGATGAAACAACGTATTTGAGGGATATTGAAAAGTTGGTTGGCGAAAAAATTGCAATGAGCATCATTGAGGGTTTTGAACCAGATCCAAATGCCTCAACCGAACCCAAGAAACAAGGTCAAGGTGGCAATCGACAACGCAATTCAGGCAGTCAAAAATCCAAAGGATCAAATAGAACAAGTACTCATAGAAGACCTAGACGTAACAAAGAAAATCGGCCAGAAAATCGACCAGATGATAGGCGTCACTAAACAATGGAGCAGCAACCAAATAATCCATTACATGGTGTAAAATTAGAACAGATCATTACCGATTTGGCAGCTCATTATGGCTGGGAGTATTTGGGGTATACAATAAACATTCGTTGTTTTACACATGATCCATCAATTAAGTCTAGTTTGAAATTTTTGCGCAGCACACCTTGGGCTAGAACCAAAGTGGAGCAATTGTATCTGCAAATGTTAAAACATAACAATAAGTCAAGCCAGCAATAGGTTTCAAACCATTATTTTTGGAAAGCAATCAGCATCGATATAGCCGGTACATTGATGGATTTAGTGATCTTTTTACCTGAGTCTAAATAAAATGCATCCCCCAGCACGGCCAATTGCCAAGCTTCAGTTAATTGATAATTTACTGGGTGGACATTAGCGTTATAGATAACCAAAATGTTTTTCCAAGAGTCACCGTTAGCATTATTTTCTATGCGATAACTTACCAAACCGTTTTCAACCTTTGTAAACTTGAGGTTTGTTTTTACATCATTTGCAGAAACCATTCTGAACGCTGGATGCGCTTTTCGTAAGGCAATTAGATTTTTATAATAGTTAAACACGTCTTGATGTTCAAATTTCCAATTCCAATCAATTTGATTAATAGTGTCTGGCAGGTTATAGGAGTTATGCTCTCCCTTTTTTGTTCGTAATAATTCTGCTCCAGCATGTATAAAAGCTGTTCCTTGTGATGTCAATACAATGGCATTAGCCAATTTATCCATTTGTATTAGAGTTGCTTCATCAGCATCAGGTCTGGAAATTTTTAATTTATCATACAGCGTATGATTGTCATGACAAGACACATACGCAATGGATTGCCAAGGTTCATTGGTCCAGGGTGCATTAGAGTAGTTCACAGCTTTATAATCTACCTGTGAATGTTGAATAGCTCCAACGACCCCAAATTTTATAGATTCCTCCATGTTTTTTGCGCCGCTAACAAAACCTGTACTTTCATCTTCAAACACCGAACCTTTTAGCCCATCTCTTAAATCATCACTAAAAGCCAAAATTTCAGGCATTTTTTGAATGTTGTGTTTTAAAGCTCTTTCCTCAATAGGTAATGGTGAATCGCCAGCAGTCCAGCCTTCACCATAAATAATGATATTAGGGTTAATTGCTTTAAGGGTTTTAGAAACTTCATTCATGGTGGTAATATCATGTATGCCCATTAAGTCGAATCTAAAGCCATCCAGATGATATTCTTTTGCCCAATAGGCAACGGATTCAATAATAAATTTTCGCATCATAGGAAGCTCGGAAGCTGTTTCATTCCCGCATGCAGATGCATTAGATAATTTTCCGTCTTGCCAATGTCTGTAATAGTAACCAGGAACTTCTAAATTGAAATTTGAATTTTCAGTACGACCTGTATGATTGTATACTACATCTAAAATCACACCGATGCCATTGTCATGAAAGGTTTTAACCATCTTTTTGAATTCCTTGACACGTACTTCTGCTTTGAATGGGTTTGATGAAAACGATCCTTCAGGAACATTGTAGTTTTGTGGGTCATAACCCCAATTGAATTGTGCACTATCCAATTTGGTTTCGTTAATGGCATAATGGTCAAAAGTTGGCAGTAAATGCACATGTGTAATTCCTAAATCTTTTATATGATCTAATCCTGTTGAAACCCCCTTTGGATTTTTCGTGCCTTTTTCAACTAAACCAAGATACTTACCAGGCATACTAGAACCTGATTGTGGGTGAATGGTCAAATCACGGATATGCAATTCATAAATTATCGCTTCGTTAGGATAGGACGTTGTTGGGCCTTTGTCTGTGTTCCATCCTTGGGGATTTGTACTTTCCATATCCAAGACCATGGCGCGCTTGCCATTTACACCAACGGCTTGTGCGTAAATACCAGGTGTCTCTTCCAACCAAGTATCGTTTATTTTAACCTGATAGGTATAGTAAGTCCCATTAAGATCACCTATTAATTCTTTTTTCCAGATACCATTATCGTCAGATTTCATTTCATAATGTTCAAATGCTTTCCCATCTATACTTTCCTTATATAGGTTGAGTTTAACCATTTGAGCCGTTGGAGACCAAATTTTGAAGGTTGTTTGGGCTTTTGAGTAGTCGAGCCACAACTTGGTTTCAAGTGGCGCAGGATAGTCATGGTATGAGTTGTATGTTAGTTTTTTTTCAGTACAAGAGATTAAAATCATTGCTAAAAGGAAAAATATTATACCTTGTTTCATATGTTGGTACTTATGGTTGAATTCGTTTGGTAAAGTTTGAAATCGAAGTAACCGGGTTATCACTTATAAATTTAATGAATTCGCTCCCAATAATAGCGCCATTGGTATATTTAGTCGCTTGTGTAAATGTTTCATGATCCTTGATGCCAAAACCAACAATTTGTGGGTTTTTAAGGTTCATACTACCAATTCGTTTGAAATAATTGGTTTGTTCATTGCCAAACCCAGACTGGCTTCCCGTAACGCTGGCGCTACTGACCATATAGATAAATCCGTTTGAAATGGAGTCGATAAAATGAATTCGTTCTACAGAAGTTTGCGGCGTAATTAAAAACACATTGATTAAACCATGTGATTCGAAAATATGTTTGTAGTTTTCGTTGTAAACATCAACAGGTAAATCCGGAATTATTAAACCATCAATACCAATTTCTTGACAACGTTTACAGAAGTCTTTGACCCCATATTGTAAAATGGGATTGAAATATCCCATAATGATTAAGGGAATAGAAACCGATTTTCTAATATTTTTCAATTGGTCAAATAGTATTTCAGTGGTCATTCCATTTTTTAATGCTTTAGTGGAACTTTCCTGAATGGTAGGGCCGTCGGCCAATGGATCGCTAAAAGGCAAACCAATTTCTATCATGTCTGTGCCTGCTTGTTCCAATTCTTGAATGATAGAAACCGTATCATTCAGGTTAGGGTAACCTGCGGTAAAATATATGGACAATAACTTCTTGTCGGCTTTGAGTTTTTGATGGATTCTGTTCACAATTTATAAATTAAAATAGTTGATATAGGTATCTAAATCCTTATCGCCACGCCCCGATAAACTCAATACAACAATATCGTTTGGATTAAATGTTTTCTGTTCGAAAATGGCAAGGGCGTGTGAGCTTTCAATGGCAGGAATTATACCTTCAAGTTTACAAAGTTCTAAACCAGCTTTCATTGCTTGATCATCAGTAATGGAAATGAATTCAGCTCGACCTGATTTATACAAGTGGGCGTGCATTGGGCCAACTCCTGGGTAATCCAATCCCGCCGAGATGGAATAAGGCTCGGTTATTTGGCCGTCAGTAGTTTGCATCAATAGTGTTTTACTTCCATGAATAATACCTTCTTTTCCTAAAACAGAAGTGGCGGCACTTTCACCAGAATCGACACCTAAACCCGCTGCTTCAACAGCAATTAAGTTAACATCTGTATCTTCCAAGAAATGATAATATGCCCCTGCAGCATTGCTTCCGCCACCAACACAAGCCACCACGTAGTCAGGCTTTTTTGTGCCTTCGTGTTCCTGCAATTGCCATTGAATTTCTTCTGAAACTATGGCTTGGAAACGTGCAACCATATCGGGGTAGGGATGAGGTCCAACAACACTTCCAATGATGTAATGTGTGTCAACCGGATTATTGATCCAATCCCTAATGGCTTCGTTTGTTGCGTCTTTTAAAGTTCTGCTTCCCGATAAAGCAGGAATTACAGTTGCGCCCAGCATTTTCATTCGAGCCACATTGGGTGCTTGACGTTCGATATCAATTTCACCCATATATACAATACATTCCAAACCCATTAAGGCACATACTGTAGCTGTGGCAACACCATGTTGTCCTGCTCCTGTTTCGGCAATAATACGGTGCTTTCCTAATCGTTTTGCAATTAATATTTGGCCAATGGTGTTGTTGATTTTATGTGCTCCGGTGTGGTTAAGGTCTTCACGCTTAAGATAAATTTTGGTGTTGTATTTTTCGGAAAGTCGTTTTGCAAAATACAATGGGGAAGGTCGCCCTACATAATCTTTAAGAAGCTTATCGAATTCACTTTTAAAGTCTGGTTCTGCCATAACCTTTAAATAGTTTTGTCGTAATTCTTCTACATTTGGATAGAGCATTTCGGGGATGTAAGCTCCGCCAAACTCACCATAATAGCCCTTTTCGTTGATATTATAACTCATAGCTGAGATTTAAATTCTTTTAATTTTTCAATATTCTTTAATCCTGGTTTGATTTCAAATTTACTGTTCACGTCAATGGTGTAACAAAACTTCGATTCTTGACTTTTAAAAAATGACTTTAGGGAGTCTATCTCTTCAATTCCAATACCGCCACTTAAAAAATAAGGTTTGGTAGATGGATAGTGTTTTAGGACTGCCCAATTAAATGTGTAGCCATTACCGCCAGGCAATTTTCCTTTGGTATCAAAAAGAAAATAATCACAAACATCTTCAAAAGGTTCTAAAATAGAAAAATCGAATTCGTCTTTTATTGAGAACACTTTGATGACTTCAAGGTTACGAGCTGCCGAAATTAATTCAGTGTCACGCAAAATTTTACAAAATTCTGGAGATTCTTCTCCATGCAATTGTACGGCATCTAATTGATAGGTATTTACTTTTTTAACGATATCACTTAAAGATGCATTTACAAAAACGCCTGTTTTTTTTATTGTTTTTGGAAGTTTTGGAATACTAGCATCAAAAAAGCGAGTCGATTTATCATAAAATATGAATCCAAGATAATCTGGCTGAAGCTTGGCAACTTCAGTCATGTTATCAACATACTTCATTCCGCAAATCTTTAGTTTCATTGGATTAACTCTTTTATAAATTGGCTTGCACTTTTACCTGCATCATCAGTTTTCATGAAATTTTCGCCGATTAAAAAGCCAGTAAATCCGTAAGGAAGCAGTTCTTTTATGGCTTCAATGCTACTGATGCCACTTTCTGAAACTTTCAGGAAGTCGTCTGGAATTAATTGGCTTAGGGTCTTGCTGGCTTCTAAACTAACCTCAAAAGTTTTTAAATTGCGATTGTTAACACCGAGCATGTCTACGGTTGGAAGCAGAGATTTTTTGAGTTCTTGTTCGTTGTGCACTTCCAAAAGGACTTCGAGTTGCAAGCTTTGTGCTAGTTCAGAATAAGCTTTAAGTTCATCTTTTGACAAAATAGCCGCGATCAATAAAATCACATCGGCGCCATAGGCTTTAGCTTCAATAATTTGATAGGGATCAATGATAAATTCTTTGCGAAGCAAGGGCAATTTACAACTGGCCCTTGCCGTTAGCAAATCATCCAAAGAGCCTCCAAAATATTTGCCATCGGTGAGTACCGACATACCGCAAACACCAGCTTTTTCATAGCCTTTTGCCACATCAAATATATTCAGATTTTGATTAATGACGGCTTTTGAAGGTGAACGACGCTTATGTTCAGCAATTATTCCCGCATGAGTTGAGTTTAAATTTTTTACCAAGGAAATAGGGTCTTTTTCAAACAGAACTGATTGCTCTAATTGCTCTATCGGAATTAGTTTTTTTCTTAATTCCACCTCGGTGTGTTTGTCGGCTACAATTTTATCTAGAATCGTCATCTTAATTACTTAATTGGACCAAGGTCGTAAAACTTTGTTTTGCTTTTCCACTTTTAATAGATTCTTGGGCCATTTTGAACCCATTTGGAATGCTAACTCCTTCAACCGTTGAAATTGCTAAAGCAGCATTGGCACAAACCACATTGTTTTGAGCATCTGTACCTTTTCCGTCTAAAACGTCAACAAATATTTTAGCAGAAGTTTCTATGGAATTACCACCATAAATGGCTTGTTGAGTTAAGGTTTCAACTCCAAAATGTGAAGGTGAAATCGTTTGCTCCATCGAATTATTGACAACTTTTGCATTTCCAGTCAATGAAATTTCATCGTAGCCATCCAAAGCATAGATAATACTATAATTTTTATCGGTATTTTGATAAAGATAGCTGTACAATCGTAACAATTCCAAACTAAATACACCAACCATTTGATTTTTAGGGAAAGCAGGATTCACCATAGGCCCCAACATGTTAAAAAATGTTTTCACTCCTAGTTCACGACGAATAGGAGCCACATGTTTCATGGCAGGATGAAACAACGGGGCATGTAAAACGCAAATATTAGCACGGTCAAGACTTCGTTTTAAAAAGTCGATATCCGATGAAAATTTAACTCCCAAAAACTCTAGTACGTTTGAAGACCCGCAAGCAGAAGACACACCATAATTTCCATGTTTGGTGACCTTAATTCCTGCACCAGCCGTAACAAATGAAGCCAAAGTTGAAATATTGAACGTATCCTTGCCATCACCTCCGGTTCCACATAAATCAATAGTATTATGGTCTTCAAGTTGCACAGGAATACACAACTCTAAAAGCGCATCACGAAATCCTTGGAGTTCTTCAATAGTAATGCTTCGCATCATATAGACCGTTAAAAATGAAGCAATCTGGCTCTGATTGTAATCCCCTTTGGAAATATTAACCAATACCTGTTTGGCTTCTTCGCTTGAGATGCTTTCTTGATTTATAAGTCTGTTTAATATCTGTTTCATCTTAACTATTTAACCAGTTTTTTAATAGGTGCTTACCATTGGGCGTCAAAACCGATTCTGGATGGAATTGAACACCTTTAACATCATAGGTTTTATGGCGAAGCGACATAATTTGGCCGTTTTCGTCATATGACGTTGCTTCAAGTACGTCTGGCAATTCTGGATGTACTACCCATGAATGGTAACGTCCTACTTCAAAGGAATTTCCAAGACCAATGAATAAAGGTTCATCGTCTACACAGGTTTCTACTTTTGTTGCAACGCCGTGAAATACAGTATCTAAATTTACCAGTGTTCCTCCAAACACCTCACCGATAGCTTGTTGCCCTAAACAAACGCCTAAAATACTTTTGGTTGGGGCATAGGCTTCAATAATAGGTTTTAAAAGTCCAGCTTCGTCAGGGATTCCAGGGCCAGGGGAGAGAACAATCTTATCAAAAGGCATGACTTCATCCAAGGTTAATTGATCGTTTCGTTTTACGGTAACATCACAATCTAAATCCTGTAAATAGTGTACAAGATTATAGGTGAAGCTATCGTAATTGTCTATGACTAATATCTTTTTCATGGTTAAATAGTTTCGGCTAGTTCAATGGCTTTTGTTAAAGCACCTAATTTGTTGTAAACTTCTTGCAATTCGTTTTCTGGATTTGATTTGGACACCAAGCCAGCTCCTGCTTGCCAGTGCAATTTATGGTCTTTGCTTAAAAAGGTTCTAATCATAATAGCATGATTAAAATTGCCTTCAAAGTCCATAAAGCCTATGGCACCACCATAAAAGTCACGACTGGTTTTTTCATATTTTTCAATAAGTTGCATGGCCATATGCTTTGGAGCACCACTCAAGGTTCCGGCAGGAAAGGTATCCGCGACCATTTGCATTGTTGTAGTTTCTTTATGTTTTTGTCCAGTAACCTTACTTACCAGATGTATCACATGGGAAAAAAACTGTACTTCTCTGTAGGTTTCAACTTTGACGTTGCTTCCGTGCCTACTTAAATCGTTTCTAGCTAAATCAACTAGCATGACATGTTCAGCGTTTTCTTTATCGTCTTCTGATAATTGTTTGGCTAATTGAGCGTCTTTTTCGTCGTTACCTGTACGTTTGAATGTGCCAGCTATTGGGTGAATTTCTGCTTTGTCTTGGCTTACAATCAATTGCGCTTCAGGTGAACTTCCAAAGATCTTAAAATCACCATAATCAAAATAGAATAGGTAAGGGGATGGGTTGATGCTCCTTAAGGCACGATAGACATTAAATTCATCGCCTTTGAAGGCTTGAGAGAATTTTTTTGATAATACTAACTGAAACACATCTCCACGGGCACAATGCTTTTTTGCTAATTCTACATTCGCTTTATAGTCGTCGTCCGATAAATTTGAGGAGGTTTTGCCTTCTTTATAAAAATTGAAGGCAGCAAAGTTTTTTGAAGTAATTCGTTGGTAGATATCTTCAATATTATTTAGAGAATCATAGCAATGCGCAAAAATATAGGCTTCGTTTTTATAATGGTTTATGGCAATAATGTTTTGATAAACCGCATAAAAAATGTCGGGAATATCAAGATGCCCTGATTTTTTTGAAATATGAATATCTTCAAAATAACGAACGGCGTCATAAGCCATATAACCAAAAATGCCATTATTTATAAACTTGAAAGTTTCGCTAGAAGTTACATTAAATCGCTGGGTGAACTCATGAATAACTTTAGTAACGTTTGTGTCTTTTTCGATATTTTGGATTAAACATTCACCATCTGGAAAAGTTTGGGTAATGCTTTCATTTTTTACTTTTATTGAAGCAATTGGGTTGCAACAGATGTATGAAAATGTGTTGTCGTTGGCTCGGTAATCACTACTTTCAAGTAGAATACTATTTGGATATTTATCTCGAATTTTGAGGTAAATACTAACTGGAGTTATAGTGTCTGCCAGAATTTTTTTGTAATGTGTTTGAAGGTTAAATGTGTTCATTTTTTAATATTAAAAAAGGCTTGTCGTGAATGACAAGCCTTGATATTTTAGTTTTAAATATACAATAGGATTAGTTCACGAATACTGCGTTTCGAGAAGACCACCACCAAGTATGATTTAAAATTGTGTTCATGTTTTTATTTGGGTCAAATATAGAAATGATATTTAAGTTTTCAAATTATTTAAGATAAAAATAAAAAAACCCTGCAAGTGCAGGGATTTCTCATTTACATATTGCTATTAAACAATTCTTGATTAAAATTTTAAAGTTACATTTAGATCGAATTCGTCATAAATGGCTTTGTCTTGTAGATCATTAAAAAAGCTTGGTGAACCGAAACGTACATCAAATTTACTTCTGTCAACCTTAAAAGCTGCAGTTGCAGTATTTCCTTTAACGTTCATATCAAAAGTAATTACGTTTGTTATTCCTTTGATAGTTAAAGCACCAGTTACTTTGTAATTTCCTCCAGAACCTTCAACTTTAGTAATATTTAAAGCAGCTTCTGGGTGTTTTTCTACACCAAAGAAATCATCCGACTTTAAGTGGCCTTCTAACTTTCCTTTCATACCACCTTCTAAATCTGTAACTGTAAGTGAGGTCATATCTACTACAAATTTTCCTCCGGCAAGTTTGTCGCCATTAAAAGTTAACGATCCTTCTTTTAGACTTAAGGTGCCTTCATGCTCTCCAGTCACTTTGTAACCGTTCCATACCACGGTACTATTTTTTACGTCAACTTTTTTATCTGTAATAGTTGTAAATGCGAATGTGGAAATTGCTAAAACAAGCACGGTTCCGATTTTTAATTTGTTTTTCATTGTTTGTTGTTTGTGTTTATTTATTTAATTAAAATTATGTTCTAAGTTTTGTCAATAGAAAATTGAGCTGTTCAAGTTCGGTTTGGGATAAACGAGCTGTAATATCATCTTCAGTTTTTTCTATTATTGGATCAATTATGGTTAACATCTTCAATCCTTTATCAGTAATAAATATTTCTACTTTTCGTCTGTTTTTTTCACAGATATGGCGTTCAACCAAGTCTTTTGAAATTAACTTATCAACTAATCGAGTCGTGTTGCTCATTTTACTGATCATACGTTCTTGAATGTCTTGCAAATTTAAAGGATTCCCGTTTTGTCCTCTTAATATGCGCAATACATTAAACTGTTCAATTGAAATATCAAAGGGTTTTAGTACACCAGTCACCTCATCTTTTATGAGGATACTCGAAACAGTAATATTAAGTACGGTTTTTTTACTCAAGGGTAACTCCGCTTTTGTTTTAAGTATTGATTTTAACTCTTTCATATACAACAATTGTATATACAAATGTATGATAATATTTTATATGACAAATAAATTGAGTTTTAATTTTTTGTTAAAGTTTTAATTTTCGTTCAGATGATTTATATTTTTAATGGATGAAGCAATTGTATTTACTGGTAATAGTTGTAATTCTATCATGTCAAGATAGAAAGAACGATAAGGCAGAGGTAGCCATTATTGATGAGGTGGCCGCAACAACTGAATTGGAAATCTATGATTATTCGGGTCTTGAACAGTTTTTAACCAGAAAGGATGAAAAGACTTATGTTGTGAATTTTTGGGCCACTTGGTGCGCTCCATGCGTGAAAGAAATGCCTTATTTCGAAAAATTAAATGCAGAATATAAAAACAGAGGCATTGAGGTTATTTTGGTAAGTCTTGACTTTCCGAAACAATATGACACCAAACTAAAACCTTTTATAAAGAATAAAAATCTACAATCAAAAGTTGTGGTCTTGGATGATCCCGATGCCAACTCGTGGATTCCAAAAATAAGTGAAGATTGGTCTGGATCCATACCTGCAACGTTAATATATAATAAAGAAAAACGTCAATTTTATGAGCAATCGTTTAATTTTGATGAACTTGAAAGCGAAGTCAAACAATTTTTAAAATAATAAACAAATGAAAACACTCAAAACCCTATTAGCCTTTGTGGCCATTCTTACGCTTTCGGCGTTTACCCCAGTGCATAACGGTTATCATATTGGCGATATCGCTACAGACTTTAAATTGGAAAACATAGATGGTCGTATGGTCTCACTTGCAGATTATGAGGATGCCAAAGGCTTTATCGTAATTTTTACCTGTAATACGTGCCCGTATGCTCAAGCCTACGAAGATAGAATAGTAGCTTTGGACGAAAAATATGCCGATAAAGGCTATCCAGTCATTGCAATTATGCCAAATAATGTTGATGTACAGCCTGGAGACAATATGGAAGCCATGAAGGCCAGAGCTAAAGAAAGAGGCTTTACATTCCCCTATTTAATGGATGCTGGTCAAAAAATTTATCCGCAATATGGAGCTACAAAAACACCTCATGTTTATATTCTTCAAAAAACTAAAAAAGGAAATGAAGTAAAATACATCGGAGCTATAGATGATAATTCTAGGGATGCAAGTGCCGTGAATACAAGATATGTTGAAAATGCTGTTGATGCATTATTGGCAGGTAAGCCAATAAAGGAAACTGAAACAAAAGCAATAGGCTGTTCTATTAAAGTTTAGTCTTAAGTAATAAATAATAAAATCCGAGGTTGTAACACTTCGGATTTTTTTTCGTCTATATCATAAAGATATGTTAATTTTGTGCTTTAAAATACGATAACGAATGGCAGATTTAACACAAGAAGAATGGGTGGCACAATTGGAAAATGACAATAATGCAGTCATTTTAGACGTTAGAACCCAAGCAGAGGTTGATGAGGGGATAATTCCAAATGCAGTACATATTGATATTTATAGAGGTCAAGGTTTTATTGATGATATTGAAAAGTTGGATAAGACCAAAACTTATTACGTGTATTGTAGAAGTGGCAACAGAAGCGGTCAAGCTTGTGCTATAATGAATCAATTAGGCTTTGAAAAGGCATACAATCTCATGGGAGGAATGCTGGAGTGGGAAGGGGAAATAGATTAAAATCAATTAGCAATCAATCAAAAATAATTAAATATGAAATTAACTGTAGCGATTTTAAGTATTATGGTTTCAGTTGCAACCTTTAGTTGTAAAAATGAATCACCAGAAGAGGTAAAACTAGTAACTCCCGAAGAAATGCAAACCATAATTGATTTGGAAGATATTCAGGTTGTTGATATAAGAACAAAAGAAGAACATGCTGGAGGCTATATTGAGAATTCTCAAAATATTGATTTTAATTCACCCACATTTGAAGAAGATATAACGAAATTGGACAAATCAAAACCGGTTTTATTATATTGTAATTCAGGCAAACGAAGTGCAAAATGCTCTAAAAAACTTATCGATGCGGGTTTTGAAAAAGTTTATGAACTCGAAGGTGGTATTACCAAGTGGAAGTTTAAAGGACTTGATGTCATTGTTAATTAAAATTCAAAACATTCTTTTTAAATAAAAACCAGAAAAAAATGCCAATTATGGCATTTTTTTGTTTAATATATTAGTCATATGAAAGTGATATTTAGTTTTATAATTTTTATGGTAGCTTCGAATGCCTGTGATGAGAATGTTTCCAAAAATATTCCTGATACCTTCATTCAAGAATCTCCTGACATTAGTATTTCCTATAAAGCTACGACCCGAGGGTTTTATAAAAAAATATGGATTACTAAAGACTCCTTATATATGACGATGGATAGAAATTCGCAACATATAAAAAGCCAAGCCACAGATATCGTTTTTTGGAATGAGCTTATATCTTTAATTCATAAAACGAGTTTAGAACAGCTTGAG
Source organism: Flavobacteriaceae bacterium MAR_2010_72 (assembly GCA_003550275.1). GTDB lineage: Bacteria > Bacteroidota > Bacteroidia > Flavobacteriales > Flavobacteriaceae > Geojedonia. Next base: position 2,582,081 of record QXCW01000002.1, on the reverse strand, counting down.
CAACTAGATGCACCATCAAAAATGCACCAAGTTGATGGCGCTGCGTTGGCAACATTGGAGGTTAAGCGTAACCAAAAAGTATTTACAACCAAAGTGTTCGATCATGGTCACCCGCCAAAAGCAATTTCAACACTTGTTAATAAAGTGTTATCGGTGAAAGAAATACTGGCAAAACAATAGAGAAGTTGTACTTTTGTGTAAAATTGAACTATGACGATAAAAGAGATTCAGGATGATATAATTGACGAATTCTCAATGTTTGAAGATTGGGAAGAACGCTATCAATATATGATTGATTTGGGAAAGACCTTGCCTTTAATTGATGAAGTTTACAAAACCGAATCTAACATTATAAAAGGATGTCAAAGTAAAGTTTGGCTTCATGCCAAAATGGATAACGATACTGTGGCTTTTACAGCAGATAGTGATGCTATAATTACAAAAGGAATTATAGCTATATTAATCAGAGTGTTTTCAAATCAATCACCAAAGGCAATTATTGAAGCAGATACTAGCTTTATTGATGAAATAGGACTTAAAGAACACTTATCGCCAACCCGTGCAAATGGTTTGGTAAGTATGATCAAACAGATTAAATTGTATGCACTGGCATACCAAACACAACTTAATTAAAAATAATTGTCATTCCTGCAAATATGTTGGAATCCGTTATAAATGAATATAATTATGGAAGCAATTGATACAAACGCCTTGGGCGAAAAAATAGTAAGGGTTTTAAAGACTATTTATGACCCTGAAATACCTGTTGATATTTATGAATTAGGCCTCATTTACGATGTTTTAGTCAATGAAGATTATGATGTAAAGATATTAATGACCTTAACAACACCTAATTGTCCTGTAGCTGAAACATTGCCATTGGAAGTTGAGGAAAAAGTAAAATCTTTAAATGATGTTAAGAGTGCGGAGGTAGAGATTACCTTCGATCCACCTTGGAGCCAAGACCTTATGAGTGAAGAAGCGAAGTTAGAATTAGGGATGCTTTAATATGGAAGAAGAAATCATCAATAGAGTCGCATTAAGCAAACTGATGGTTATTGACCTTGAAGATTACTATCCAGTAGGCCAACGTCATGTTTTTGATATAAAAGGATGGCTATATGAAGAGTTTGTACTGCGAGAAAAGGAATTTAGAACAAAGGCAGAAGAGCATGATTGGTCACGATACAAAGATAGTTTTGTGGCGCTCACCTGCACTTCAGATGCTATTGTGCCAGCATGGGCCTATATGTTAATAACGATCCATTTGCAACCCTATGCAAAAAAAGTAGTCATGGGCAATTTAGAAGCATTGGAAACCTCATTGTATCAAGATATTATTAGTGCTTTAGATGTGAATCCATACACTGATAAACCCATAATTATTAAAGGATGTTCGCATAAGCCAGTTCCTGAAAATGCTTACATTCTTCTGTCTCAAAAATTAAAGCCTATTGCTAAATCCATCATGTATGGCGAAGCATGTTCTTCAGTGCCATTATTCAAAAGAAAATAAGCATTAATGTTTAAACCTAGCTATAAATCCTTATCCAGTATGAAAAAAACACTATTCTTATCCTTTTTTCTATTGACATTAACTTTTGGTTTTGCCCAAACAAGAGAAGAATTAGAAGCAGAGAAATCAGCAAAACAAGATTCCATTAAAGCCATTCAGGGTAGATTAAAAGCTGTTCAAGGGCAAATAGATGCATTGCCAGGATGGAGAACAGGAGCTTTTGGTACCATAGGTGGAAGTTTCTCTAATTTTAATAATTGGTATGCTCAAGGTGCACCTAACAATTCTTCTGGTAGTATTGGCATTTCGTTTAACGGCTATGCGAATTTAATCGAGGACAAATTTTTCTGGAGAAATGCCTCAACGACAAATCTTAATTGGGTAAAATTAGATGATAAGGATGACCCAAATGACGATGACAGTTTTCGTCCTACCACCGATGTGTTTAACCTTACCTCCTTGTATGGTAGAAACATATCAAAAAAATTAGCGGTCTCAACCTTATTAGAATATAGAACTACGGTATTGAATAATTTTAATGATCCTGGCTATTTAGATTTAGGAGTCGGTTTTACATGGACACCAATTAACGATTTAGTTGTTGTTGTGCATCCAGCCAACTATAACTTTGTGTTTAGCGATGAGGATGCTATATTTGAGTCTTCGTTTGGAGCAAAAATTCTAGCAGATTATACAAAACAAATAGGGGCGATAAGCTTTAAGTCTAATTTATCTATGTTCCAAAGTTACAAAAGTTCAGACTTGTCCAATTGGACCTGGACAAATTCTTTTGGCTATACATTGTGGAAAATGATTGGAGTTGGCTTTGATTTTGGATTAAGAAGCAATAAACAAGAAGCGTTAAATTATGCTCTTAATACTCTTGGAGATTCATTAGCGATTATTGATAGTGTTGATAATGACCTACAAACCTATTGGACTTTAGGCCTGAGTTATAAGTTTTAAGTTTGAAAACGAATCAATAAAGAAGCAAGCTGGAAAGCTTGCTTCTTTATTTAAAGCTCTTCTTCGTAATCAGGATATAAAAAATGATTATAAGGAAAACGTGTTACATGAATTTCTCTCACTTCGTCATAGACACGCTTTTTAAATTCTTCCAAATTCTTTTTATTCAGTGCCGAAATAAACAACGCATTATTACCTATACGGCCCATCCAGGTGCGTTTCCATTCTTCCAAAGTGTAATTTGCTTTGGTCTTTTCAACTATCAGGTCATCTTCATCAAAGGGTTCGGGTTTATAAGCATCAATTTTATTAAAGACCATTATAGTAGGTTTGTCACCACTATCAATTTCATCTAAAATTTTATTGACAGATTCAATATGCTCTTCAAAATTAGGATGCGAAATATCTACGACATGTAGCAGTAAATCGGCTTCACGAACTTCATCAAGAGTACTTTTAAATGATTCTACCAATTGTGTTGGAAGTTTTCTAATAAAACCAACAGTATCGGTTAGTAAAAAAGGGAGGTTTTGAATCACCACCTTTCTAACCGTAGTGTCAAGTGTAGCAAATAGCTTGTTTTCGGCAAATACGTCACTTTTGCTTATCACATTCATAAGTGTAGATTTTCCCACGTTGGTATAACCAACCAAAGCCACACGCACCATTTTGCCACGATTGCCTCGCTGTACGGCCATTTGCTTGTCTATGGTTTTAATTTTTTCCTTTAACAAAGCAATTTTATCACGTACAATACGGCGGTCGGTTTCAATTTCGGTTTCTCCAGGCCCACGCATACCAATACCACCTTTTTGACGCTCAAGGTGAGTCCACATGCCTTTTAAACGTGGTAGCAAATATTCACATTGCGCCAGTTCAACCTGTGTTCTCGCATAGCTAGTTTGAGCACGCTGTGCGAAAATATCGAGTATGAGATTGGTTCGGTCTAGAACTTTACAATTAAGCAGTTTACTTATATTTCGTTCTTGAGCAGGCGACAGCTCATCATCAAAAATAGCGGTGCCAACTTCATGTTCTTTAATAAATTGTTGAACGTCTTCAATTTTTCCAGTTCCAATAAAGGTTTTTGGATTGGGCATATCCATTTTTTGGGAAAAACGCTTGATAACCTCGCCGCCTGCAGTAAAGGTTAAAAATTCAAGTTCGTCCAAATATTCTTTAGATTTTACTTCGTCCTGATCCTTGGTAATGACACCAATTAAAACGGCTTTTTCTAAATCAAAATTCTTTTGTTCTAACATAATCTAAAATAATTCGCAAAGTTACGCAATTGAACGTTTGTGTTTTAGTATTTTTAAAACTTAAATTTGAGCAACAAATTTTCGATTTTTAAACTAAAACTGACTTTAGCTTATTCTGAATAATTTCTTTCAAAAAAAATAGGATTTGAATATTACCCAAAATTTACAAGCGATCGCATTTTATAATATAGAAAATCTATTTGACATATACGACGATGAGGACACCAATGATGATGATTTTTTGCCTACTTCGGCCAAACGTTGGACTCAAAAGCGATACGATCGAAAACTGTACAAATTAGGTTCTGTTATTTCGCAAATTGGGATGAGTGAAACACAATACCCGCCAGCAATTGTTGGTTTGGCTGAAGTAGAAAATGCTGCTGTTTTGCAGGACCTAATCAGTAACTCTGAACTGGTTGAACATAATTATAATTTTGTGCATTATGATTCTACCGACGAACGGGGTATTGACGTTGCCTTATTGTATCGTGGGGATGTGTTTCAAGTGCAATCTTCTGAAACATTTTCGGTCCATCTCGCAGATGATAATGGTGAGCCAGATTACACAAGAGACATTTTATTGGTTTCTGGGTTTTTGAATCAAGACTTGATTCATATTATAGTTAACCATTGGTCTTCACGACGTGATGGAGATGAAGCTACATCGTATAAGCGTATGGCTGCGGCTAACAAAGTTTTGGAAATTATCAATCAGCTCGAATTAGCATATGATAATCCCAAAATAGTTGTTATGGGCGATTTTAATGATAATCCAACAAACGATAGCATTACGCACTTATTGGCCAATGCTGAATTATTCCATCCCTTAATTTCTAAATGGACGCCCGAAAGAGGTACCCAAAATCATGATTTTAAATGGAATTTGTTTGACCAGATTATATGCAGTGCTACCTTGTTGAATGGTTCTAGTGAAGGTTATAAATTTAAAAGTGCCGATATATTTGATGAAAAGTTTTTAACTCAATACCACGGAAAATATAAGGGACAGCCTTTTAGAACCTATGTAGGCAAAAAATATAAAGGTGGTTTTAGTGATCATTTTCCAGTATATCTGCTATTGGAAAAAGTTTGAAAATTTAAAGTTTCGCCCAAATTATGAATGTAAGGCTAATACAAACAAGAGGCAGAGATAAAAGTAACCAAATGTTATAAACGCTGTCTTTATTTTGATTAAGCTTCAGGTTTAAAATTTTCCGCTTTTTACCACTGTATTGGATCCAATTTCGGAAATAGATAATGAATGAGGATAATATCGAAAGTACCCAAGCCTTGTCCTTACTTAATGCTGATACATTTAGTTCATTTAAAAAAAGCATCAGGAAAACTCCAGTTAAGCACAATAAGGCAATGTGCAAACATGTAATATAGTAAATTGCTAAACTATTGGCATTTGACTTTTGCTTGTTTTTGAAGTAATAAAAAACACTATAAAAAGCGATATCGAAAAACGGCATAATTGAGTTGTTAAGGGTCAAAAAAAATAAAACCTGCTCACAAATGTAGCAGGTTTTATATTAATTTATCGTTTAAATTAATTTTGAACCAAAATCTTGAAATTATCTATTTCATAATTTCCATCAAAGTTGTTAGCAGCATTGTCACCTCCTATATATTTAAAAGCAATATAAGCAGTGCCAGAATAACCACTTAAATCTACAAGACCAGAATCAACCCAGTTTTGGAAATATTCACTGTCACTAACAATTGCAGCTGGAAGTGCTGTCCAATTGGCACTAGAAATATTACCAGTTGTGCCATCCCAATTGGTTGAAATAAGAACTTCTAATTCACTATTGTCACTAAAGCTATTGGAGCTTTGGAAATTTAAAAATTCAAGACCCTGCGCATCCAAGTTTATTGAAGGTGAAATTAACCAAGCAATATTACTTTCTTGCCCTGAATTAAATGCACCCATTGAGGCAATTTTACTGCCTGAATTTCCAGAATCAGAAGTTGTAATAACTCTCCACACACGAGTTCCAGCTTCGGCAAAATTGGTCCAGCCTGTAATATTAACATTTGCATTATTAATAGAAGATTGAAAATCTTCACTAATGAGTATAGAAAAATTGGATGGATTTAAAAGTGAACAGCGTTCGCCTTTTAAATTAACACCATTTAGGTCGTTTAAAACCAAAACTAAATTACTACCGTTAAATGTTTTTGTTACTATGCCAGTAATAGAGCCATTTCCAGAAGGTAAGATTTCTTGCTTGAAATCAGCAAACACACTAGTTTCAAGACCAAAATAGAAATAATTAAATCCTGAACACGACTGTAGGGTTCTTTGAGTATCAAAATCGGCTGTTGGTTCAACATAATGTTTTCCTATGTGGCCTGAGATGAGTTCAACATTATTGGAAGTAATTAACATTCCTATATGTTTATTGGTAATTAGAGAGAGGGGTATATTTAGTGGGGTAATGGTTTCTGTATTAGTAGATCTAAAAATATGTTCAGGAATTTGTTTTGCAGTCATTGCTTCAACTTCATTATCAGCATTGGAAATTCCCCCAATGGTAATAACGCCATCATTGGTTCTAATTTCACCAATAAATAATCCTTTTAATGCGATATATACTTCCCTTCCTTGATTGAATTGGTTATAAGAAAAGGTTTGATTTAGAGCTACTTTAATGGCGGCTGTTGGATTTTCGGGCGCATCTTGTATATAGAATTCTTTATAAAAATTACCACTTGCGTCAGAAGAGGTTACATAACCTTTAACATATATGTCTGATATAATCTCTGTGGTTTCTCCAGGCACAAACAATTGTTTTAATTGGGCAATACTAATAGCACTTGTACTACTATTTAAGAGTGCCTCAAGGCGTCTATTCTCTTCAATTCCCAAACTCTTGGGAATACTGTAATCATCATCTTGTACACACGAAGTGACAAATAGGGCCATAACCCCTATTAGGTAAGTTGTTATGGTTGAAGATTGTGTAACATTAGGTGTCATATATACTGTTTTAAAATCTAATATAAGTGCTAATGAAGTAGGTTGAGCCACGACCATACCAGTATTTAGGTCCAAAAACGCGTTTCGGATTTGCGTTGTCATCTCTTAATTCACGGTAATTGGCATTACGGCCTTGTTCATATCCACCGGTTTTATAATCTTGATCAAACATGTTACCTATGCTGGCGAAAAATCCAACGAAATAATTATCAATTTTCCACGATTTTCCGCCAACTAGGTTAACCACTAGATAGTCATCAAATTTCTCTTGTTTTAATAATTGTGCAGCCAGTTCAGGATCATAATCATTAAAAGGTAAGCCGTCAGCATCTAAATAAAAATTCCTAGTTCTAGTTAACGTGTTAATGTCTAAATACGTGTTGGTAAAAACATTGGCAGTTGCTCCAACCCACCAGAAATCAGGATCACGATACTCAAAACCAGCAGAATATGCGCGTTGTGGTCCGCCAGGAACTTTATAATTTTTAAGATTGGCCTCACCATAATTAATCGACCCTCTCGGACCAGTAAAACTAGATGATGTTAGGTATAGATTAGGGTTGTTGTCATAAGTGTATTGTCCAACCGAAGCTGCACCTTTGAGTTTTATGGTTGGTATTACTTGAGCCTCAATACCAACTTCAACCCCAAAGTTCTTCTTATCCAAACCTTGTAAAACTTCTTGAACAAAGGCTGAAGTATCGTTATTTTCAATATCATCACCACTTAATCCATCTGCAAAATAAAAGCCTACTTCATTAGCGTCTTCAATTTTAGAATAAAACCCAGTAATTTTTGCTTTTACAATTGGTGATCTAAAAATGTAACTAATATCGGCAGTACTTATTTTTTCTTCGTCAATATTCTGAACTATATTATGGTTCTCTCTAGAATTTGAAAACGTATTTCGTAATGATGGAGCTCTAGTAATATAGCCTCCATTGATATCAGCTAAATGCTTTCCAGAAATTTTATACGTTGCTCCTGCTTTAGCTCCAAATCCAGTAAAGGATAATTCTTCGCCTTTTCCAAAGGATGCATTACCAGGAAACCTGCTGTGTTCCCATAAACCTTCTCTTTGATATTTGGTGTTTGTAATTCTTCCAGAGAGATAAAAGTCTACTTTGTTGTATTTAAATTGTGCTTGGGCATAAGCAGAAACTATGTCTGCAATTAAATTATAATTGTATCTATATTTATCACCTTCGCCTGCTACACGATTAGGGTTTTGAGAGTCATACTGGTAATTATCAAAAGAATCAACATTCAAAACTCCAGGATTAGAACCAAGAATGTCTATGACTTCACCAAAATTTTCAGATTTTAAGGTTTGAAAATTTATAGCGGCATTTACAAGAATATTTTCAGTAAGCTCTGAACTTAAAATTGAATTTAGAGTTAATTGTTTATCGTCACTTCGGTCTTCATATAAAACATAGGCTGCATTTTGTCCTGATATGTTAGTTGTAAGATTGGCATCAAATATACGTTCCCAATCAATTTGACCATCATTCAAAAAGTTTTGTTCCAATTGATAGGCTAGTGCATAATCTGGTCCGTTTAGATCAGAAAGGGTATAACTTGGCAAGTCTTGATAATAAGCTGGGCTTGGGTTAGATCCACCAGAATTGTCTAATCTACTATTTCCTAACTTTCCAAATTGATAAGCTACATTGGTGTTTAAGGACGTTTTGGTTGAAATATCCCAATAATGATTTAACATCATAATAGGTTCTTCAACTTCTTTAATACGAGAGTTACGCTTTTCACCATCTAAATAACCCCAGTATTCATTGTATTTAATGCCTTTTAAACCATACACTTCTTGAGTGTTAGGTGAAGATTTACCCCTTCTGTTTGGCGCATTAATAGAAGTAAAGTTAATGCTATGGTTGTCATTTATTTTGTTTTCAACTGAAGCAAAAAATGAATTAGAATCGTATAATGTTGCCTCTTGATAGCCTTCTTCTCCCCAACGCCTTCCAACCATTAAAGCAAATGCCCATCCATTTTTGATTAACCCAGAAGCATAACTTGCCATTAACCTATTTGTATAGCTTCTGTTAGATGAAGAATAGGTGATTTGCCCACCCTTCCTGTAGTTAGATGCGCGAGTATTAATATTTGTACTGCCTAAAACTCCCCCAAAATTATACGCTGAAGGCGCTAAGCCCGTGCTTAATTCTTGATTGCGCATCATATCATTTAAACCGCCCCAATTACTCCATTGCGGTCTTCCGTTGTAGAGTTTGTTCATTTCTATACCGTTAATCAATACTGTACCGTTTTCTGAATCTAATCCGCGTACGTTAAAGAATGAAGAACTAAACTCAAATGCAACAGTTCTTTGGAAAACATCTTGAGAGGATGACAGTAGCCCTGAAATATTATCTGCGCCACCAATATCATCATTTAGCTCGTCATCAGATAGGGTGATGGTAAATAAATCTGCAGATTCTGACACATCAATATCCATGGTCATGTCACTAATATCAACGGTTTTACCTTGATTGACTACAATGGGGTAGCGTTTGGATAAATAACCTTGTTTGGAAATTTTTAAAATTTGTTCCCCAAGGGGTATGTTAGATGAAAACAAAAACTCTCCTTTACTATCTGTTATACTTATTAGTTGTGAGTCTTCAATGGAAATTGTAACACCTGCAATGGGTTCGAGTGTTTGAGCATCTTTAACACTACCCTTAATAAGGGTTTCTTGCCCAAATGTGCTTAAGGAGAGATTGAAGAGAATCAAAAAAGGAATTGAGTATTTCCCCATTTGTAACGTTATCAATAAGTAATAATTCTTCCTTAAGTTGTTGACTTTAAGTAGACTCTCAAATTTAATTTTTTTTATGACATATTGTTATTTTACTTTAAGAATTATTTATTTTCACTGTGACCATTGAATTGAATAGATGAGAAACAAAAGTTTAGCGTTGATGTGCCTACTGATATTTTGGGTATCTATAATGATGGCGCAGGATAAAAAGAAATTTAAAATACATACCATAGCCTTTTATAACCTCGAAAATTTGTTCGACACCATCAACGACCCTGTGAAGTTTGATGAATCTAGTCCGATAATGGAGTTGAAAGTTGACAGGGAAGTTATTTATAAAAAGAAGGTGAGTAACATGGCTAAAGTAATAGCCGATTTGGGTGTCGATGAAGCTAAAAATTCACCTGCAATTTTGGGCGTTTGCGAGGTTGAGAATAGAGAAGTTTTAGTTGATTTGGTTAATGACCCGCAACTATTGAATAAAGATTATGGTATTATTCATTATGATTCACCAGATGCTAGAGGAATTGATGTGGGCTTATTGTACCAAAAGGCTTTATTTCAGCCTTTAACTACCAGTAAACATGAATTGAGAATTTATGATGATAATACAAAAGATCGTGTTTATACTAGAGATCAATTGTTAGTGTCCGGTAAACTTGACGGCGACCTTATTCACATCATTGTAAGTCACTGGCCGTCACGAAGCGGAGGAGAGGCAAGAAGCCGCCCGAAAAGAGAGGCTGCGGCAAAGCTAAATAAACGTATAATTGATTCATTGCAGTCGGTTAATCCTTACGCCAAAATTTTTACAATGGGCGATTTAAACGATGATCCAACCAACAATAGCATAAAAGGCATTTTAAAGGCTGAAGGCGACAGGGAAAAGGTTGGCTTTAAAGGGATTTATAATCCCTATGAAACCATGTTTAAAAGTGGTCTAGGCACAACGGCCTATAGAGACGCATGGAGTTTATTCGACCAAATTTTAATGACAAAACCATTATTAGATAAAGATTATTCTTCTTACAAGTTCTATAAGGCTAGTATCTATAACAAAAATTACCTCACAAACAAAAAAGGGCGATATAAAGGCTATCCCTTGCGAAGTTTTGCAGACGGAGGATTTACAAATGGATTTAGTGACCACTTTCCGGTATATGTTTTTGTAATAAAAGAAGTGGAAGAATAAGATTCATAAGATAAAGGGTCGCTTAATTTTATGAAATCTTTATAGGTTTAATACGTAGAGTTCTGTTAAATTTGTCTTTTATAGACCGATTTCGAACCAAAGATTACTCTTGTGGTTGATCTAAACTAAACGCTTAATGAAGAAATTTTTCCTAATTCTACTTGTCTTTTTTACGTCCATTGCCTCAATTAATGCTCAAATTTTTGATCCGATTGAATGGTCAACTTCTGTAGAAAAGATTTCAGATACAGAATATATTTTAATAACCAAAGCGGTCATAGACCAAGGCTGGCATCTGCCTTCACAAGAATTGTTGGGAGATGATGTTTTAGGACCTATACCAACGGAGTTTTCTTATGAAAATAATGACCTTCTTTTTGAACTTATTGGAACTACAGAAGAACCCTACGTTGAGCCCCATTTTGATGAGATTTTTCAAACAGACTTAAAAAGTTTTGACGATGAGGTTGTCTTTAAACAACGCGTTAAGATCACTGCAGATGTTGATTATATTACGGGCTATGTGTTTTATTCGGTTTGTGATGACGAAAAATGTTTACCTCCTGAAGAAAAAACTTTAATCTTTGACCTTAAAAATCAAGGAGCTACAATTCAGGATATTGTTCCTGTTGGAGCGAGTAAAAATCAAGAAGAATTGTCTCAAGCCTTTAACCTTAATATTACAGGATGGGATAATTTTGAATCCGAAAAAGTTGAAGAAAAAAGCAGCTTCACTATATTTTTATTGGGCTTTTTAGGCGGACTTATAGCATTGCTTACACCATGCGTGTTTCCAATGATACCACTAACGGTTTCATTTTTCACCAAAAGTTCTTCAAATTCCCAAAAAGGAATGGCGAATTCAATACTTTATGGTTTTTTCATTTTTATAATTTATGTACTGTTAAGTTTGCCATTTCATGTTCTGGACTCATTAGATCCAGAAATTTTAAATAACGTTTCAACTAATGTCACCCTAAATGTGATATTCTTTATCATCTTTTTGGTCTTTGCATTTTCATTTTTTGGATATTTTGAATTGACATTGCCTGCATCTTGGAGCAATGCTTTGGACAGCAAGGCTAACCGAATAGGAGGCTGGATAGGCGTATTTTTTATGGCATTAACATTGGCTATCGTTTCTTTTTCCTGTACGGGCCCAATTTTAGGAACCTTATTAGGAAGTTCGTTAACAGCTGATGGTGGTGCAACACAATTAACCTTGGGAATGAGTGGTTTTGGCCTAGCCCTAGCGTTACCATTTACCTTGTTTGCCATGTTTCCAAAATGGCTTAATTCATTACCTAAATCTGGAGGTTGGTTAAATACGGTTAAGGTCGTGTTAGGATTTATTGAATTAGCTCTCGCACTTAAATTTTTATCGAATGCAGATTTAGTTGAGCATTGGGGCTTTTTAAAGCGTGAATTGTTTATTGGTTTATGGATTTTGATTGGTATCGCAATGGTGTTGTATTTGTTCGGCAAGATTAAATTTCCTCACGATGGTCCTATTCATAAAATAAGTAAAGGCAGGTTAACATTAGGGATTTTAACTCTTGCGTTTGTAGTATATTTAATTCCAGGACTGACCAATACTGCTTATGCCAATTTAAAACTGTTGAGTGGTTTTCCACCGCCTTTATTTTATAGTTATTATGATAAATCTTCTGAATGTCCACTAGGGCTTAATTGTTATAAAGATTTAAATGAAGGATTAGCGGCCGCTAAACAAGAAAATAAACCCATAATGTTGGATTTTACAGGTTGGGCTTGTGTGAATTGTAGAAAAATGGAGGAGCAAGTTTGGAGCACATCTAACGTGTATGAGATTTTAAATCAGGATTACATTATCATTTCCCTGTATGTTGACGATAGAAAAGAATTGCCAGACGAGGATCAATTTCAGTATTTAAAACCTACTGGTGGAGTAAAGAAAATCAAAACTATTGGTGATAAATGGGCGACACTGCAAACTGTTAACTTTCAGAATAATTCGCAGCCATTTTATGTATTGCTAAATCATGATTTCGAGCTATTAAATCACACTATAGCCTACACGCCAAATTCTGATGAATATTATAATTGGTTAAAGACTGGGTTGGAAAATTTCAAAATCAAATAAAAAAACCTTTTAAAAGGTCTTAAATTATTGCGACATCCTCATCTTCAGCTTAAATTTTAACAGTTTGTCTAGTATTTTGTTAATGAAATACTTATATTAGTATCATTGTAGCATAATTAGTTTATAACCCAAATTTTAAATTGATTAATAATTGTTTAATAGTATAAGTTATGAGTAACGGTGTAATCATTTTGTCAGCAATCGTCCTATTATTTGTAGGCATGTACGTGTACGCCTATTCTTTTGAGTATTTTGAAAGAATAAGAAAAGCACGTCAATTAAAAATACGTCAGCAAGCAGAGGCGCAATACCAAGAGCATAAAGCTGTTGTGGAAAAAGAAATCAAGCAAAAGTTTAAAAAGATTGAAACAAGAAGTCAGGAAATTCAAAAAGAATTGCAACGACTTTCAGAATTTCGAAACGAAATTTCCGAAAAATACAATAATAAAAATGCACAAATAGATGTGAATACTGCATAATTTGCGCTTATAAGTATAATACGAAAGCCTTTCTTAACGGAAGGCTTTTTTGTTTGTAGTTTCAATAAAATGCGAATTTCTCAGATTGTATATCGATTTATTGATAAATTAAGAATAATAGCCCATTAAGTTTATGGTAAATGTACAGATGTCATTTTTTTAGTATCTTCCTGCACTATTTGAAATTTAATTCAACAACTAACTAATTTACTATGATTGGAATCATTTCTTTTATTGGCTTTACTGCTTTAGTGGCTATAATCTCATACTACGCAACCCGAACAACTGATGAAACCTCTTCTGATGGATACTTTTTAGGAGGGAGAAGTTTAACAGCAGGTGTTATAGCCGGGTCTTTATTACTTACTAATTTATCTACCGAGCAAATTGTGGGTTTAAACGGAAGTGCCTATACCGATGGCCTCTCTGTAATGGCTTGGGAAACATTGGCCGCAATTGCAATGGTGGTTACTGCGGTTTTTTTATTACCGAGATATCTTAAAAGTGGACTAACTACCATTCCTCAATTTTTAGCAAGTAGGTTTGATGTTGCCACCAAAACAATTACATCTGGTTTATTTTTAACAGGCTATGTTGTTGTATTGCTTCCCGTAATTCTATATTCAGGTTCTGTAGCCATTAGTGGTATGTTCGACGTACCAACAATGTTAAATGTTTCAGATACTACTGCATTAATCATTTGTATTTGGGGCATAGGTATAATTGGTTCAATTTACGCTGTATTTGGAGGACTTAAGGCAGTTGCAGTATCAGATTCTATTAATGCAATAGGGTTGTTGATTGGAGGAATTCTTATTCCTATTTTTGGATTAATGGCCATAGGTGATGGATCAGTTTTTGGAGGTTTAGATGCCTTAATGTCTGCAAACCCAGAGCGTTTTGATTCAACGGGTAATCCAGGACAAGAAGTTCCCTTTTCGACCATTTTTACAGGGATGATGCTTGTACAGCTATTCTATTGGGGAACAAATCAGCAGATCATACAAAGAGCTTTGGGAGCGAAAAACTTGGCAGAAGGTCAAAAAGGATTGGTGCTTGCTTCATTTATTAAAATTTTAGGGCCTTTAATTTTGGTGTTACCGGGAATGATAGCCTATCATTACTTTAATGGTGAATTGGCCACAAGCGATTTAGCATATCCAGAATTGGTTCGTGCCGTTTTACCTAAATATCTGGTTGGCTTTTTTGCAGCGGTTTTATTTGGTGCCATTTTAAGTTCGTTTAATAGTGTGCTTAACAGTTCGGTAACCTTGTTTGGGATTGACATTTATAAGCAACATATCAATCAAGAAGCACCCGAAAAAACAGTTGTTAAGTATGGTAAAATATTTGGTATTTGTTTGGCATTGTCAGCAATGTTTATTGCACCGTTAATTGCAAATGCTGGAAGCCTTTTTAACTATTTGCAGGAAATTAATGGCATCTATAGTATTCCTATACTTACCATTATTGTGGTTGGTTATGTAACGAAAAGAGTACCAGCAATCGCAGCTAAAATTGGAATTATTTCAGGGTCTCTAATGTATATTATTAGTCAATTTATTATTGGACCAAGTAAAATTGAAGTGGCTTTAGATGCCGCCAAAGCTGCAGGGATAACTGACCCAACTAAATTGAAATTAATTGAAGCTGATGCCTATCCTCATTTTTTACATGTGATGGCTATTTTGTTTGTTTCAAACATTATTATCATGTTAATTATTGGATATTTCTTCCCAAGAAAAGAAGCCTATACACAAGAGTATACAAAACAGGTGGATATAACCCCTTGGAAACATGTTAAACTTGTTGGAGGGTTAATTACATTGGTGGTAGTAGCCATTTATATTTATTTTATGAAATAAGGTCAATACTAAATTTTGAAAAAAGAAACCCTTTCAATTGAAAGGGTTTTTTTATATCCTTCATAATTGTTGGTTATTGTTTAGGTGTAATTAATTTTGTATATTTAAAACACTCCAAAACAGATTCTTATATTGTTTTCTGAATAACTTTTATTCGTCAATAATACAATTACAATAGTGCATTTAATTACAAAAATTGTCATTATGCAAAAGTTGCATTATGATTCTAACCAACAAATTAATATTATGAAAAAAAAATCAATTTCTTTTTTAATAATGGTAACCATGCTTTTTGGAGCTATGGATACTATTAATGCCCAAGATAGTTCTGAAACTTACAAAATTTGGGAAGATATTATGCTTACCCCTGATAATACTAAACTTAAGGTTTTACAGGAAAATATGAGAAAGCATAATGCAACTTACCATAAAAACGGACCACACAAAGCGACTGTTTACAATATTGCTTCTGGTCCTAATGCGGGAAACATTATTTGGGAAATGGGACCAATGATGTATAAGCATAATGATACACGTCCTACAGAAGGTGGTCATGATGCCGATTGGAGAGATAACATTATGCCTTACATTAAAAAAATTCAAACTATTGAGTATTGGCGCTCTGATGATAAGCTAAACAATACGGATATGCTTGATGGCGATAATTCTAAATATCCAATAATGTTTGTGAGGTATTTTGAAGTGAAAGATGGTCCAACACCTGGTGTTAACACCTTTTTTGAAAGAGTAAGCAAAACAGTAAAAGCTCTTGATGGCGTTAACCCATGGGGAGTTTATTATAATGAGTTTAGACAAGGAGATCTAGGGCGACACATTGCAACGTTTAGTTTTAGTCCAAATTGGGCAGATTTTGAACGAGATGTAAATTGGGTTGAAACCTTTAATAAAGTAAATGGAGCAAACTCATGGCAAAACCAGCAAGATTTGTATGCCGCAACGTTTAAAAACACATGGGATGAAATATGGGTTTACAACAAACTCATGAGCGGCGATTAATAAATTAAAATAGGTTAAGTAAATTGATTAATAGCTAACTTTTGTAATAAATGTAAATAAAAACCTCTCCATTTGGAGAGGTTTTTTAATACTGAATAATAGAAATTTCAGCACTTGTGGAGTCGGAGAGAATCGAACTCTCGTCCAAACAAGTAACCAAATAGCTTTCTACACGTTTAGTTTTTTCACGGTTTTCGATTGCAAGCTGATTAAAAACACTCTACTTACAACTTATCTTTTTTAGCTTCAAATAGTCATCAAAGCGCTAACTATTCTAGGTTTACTTTTACGATGCCTCTAATCAGACCGCCGTTAACCAAGGCTTTCAAGAGACATTTAGCTTTCCTACCTAGTAGGACAAAGGCTAATTCTTACTAAAATTCAGAATTAAGCAGCTAAAGCGTAGTTATTCTCGCCGTTTAAAATTTGACCTAGCCTTTTACGTGTTTCAAAGTCATTACACGACGTGCTTACCATTTAATTGATCTCGCTGTCAAAACCAGTCGACCCCTAAATAGTAATGAGAACGCAAAGTTACCAAAAAGTTTGGTTAACCTTGCAAATCCTAGTATTTTCGTGCAAAAATTATTCCGTTTTTTTTGTTTAAACTTATACCAATTTTATTACATAGCATTTTCTAAAATGAGTATTAAATTTGCCATTATTAAAGAGCGCAAAAATCCGCCAGATAGACGCGTGGTTTTTTCACCAACAGAATTAGCAAATGCTGCACAGCGTTTTCCGGAGGCTCAATTTAAGGTTGAATCTTCAGATATTCGGGTTTTTAAGGATGAAGAATATCTAGAAAAGGGCTTTGAAGTGACTGACACTATTTCAGATTGTGATGTGATGATTGGAGTCAAAGAAGTACCTATTGAAGCTTTAATAGACAATAAAGCCTATTTTTTCTTTTCCCATACTATTAAAAAGCAACCCTATAACCGAAAGCTATTAAAGGCTATCCTGGACAAAAATATTACCCTTTATGATCATGAAACAATTGTAAAAGCTAATGGCATTAGATTGATTGGTTTTGGTCGCTACGCAGGCATCGTAGGGGCATATAATGGGTTTAGAGCTTGGGGTCTAAAATACAATAATTGGAATTTGCCTAAAGCTAACACCTTGGAAGATCAAAATGCTTTGATAGACCAATTGAATAAAATAAAACTGCCAACTATTAAAATTTTATTGACAGGAAGTGGTAAAGTGGCTGGAGGTGCTCAAGAAATGCTTGAGGCAATGCATGTCAAACAAGTTGATGTGGAAAATTATCTCAATGAGACGTTTTCTGAACCGGTCTATTGTAAAATAGACGTATTGGATTATAATATGAGGAAAGACGGAAGAGTGTTAGACAACCAAGACTTTTTTGATCATCCTGAAGCCTATGTTTCTAATTTTATGCGTTTTGCAAAAGTAACGGATTACTTTATTGCTGGACATTTTTATGGAAACGGAGCACCTTATTTATATACTAGAGACGATGTTAAATCTTCAGACTTTAATATAAAGGTTGTTGCAGATGTAAGTTGTGATGTGGATGGACCTGTGGCTACAACGCTTCGAGCTTCAACAATTGCTGACCCTGTTTATGGGTATGATCCTCAATCAGAATCTGAAATCGATTTTAAAGATGATAAGGCTATAGCTGTAATGGCCGTTGATAATTTGCCTTGTGAACTACCCAAAGATGCTAGTGAAGGTTTTGGTGAATTGTTTTTAGAACACGTAATTCCAGCTTTTTTCAATAACGATGCTGATGGTGTTTTACAACGCGCTAAAATTAGCGAAAATGGTAAACTGACACCTCGATTTGCCTATTTGCAGGATTATGTGGATGGTTTAGAAGAAATCTAATTTCTTTTATGTTTGAATAGTTTGGAATACTCTACAATGAGAACACTAATAATTCCTAAAGTATAAGCAAGTAGATCACTCCAGTGAAATGTGTTTCCTAAAACAAGTTTTGCCAGAGCATTATTTTGAAGCCCTAAACAATTCAGTACATGAAAAAACTGAAGAAATTCAATTATAAATGCAATGGCCAAAACCGGCACTGCAATATAAATAGGTTTTCCTATTATAAAACTTCTGAAAAAGCAATACAATAAAATTACAACCAAATAATCTCCAAAGGTCTGACGTATAAAACCATTTTTCAAATAGGTGGCAATTAATGCTTCGAGAACAAACAGGATTACGAACACTAAAAAATAAGTCTTGTTGAATTTTAATTTCATTTGATAAAAAATGATCGAAGCAATATTAATTAACTCTCCTCTTTGAAGATATTATATGAAAACCTAACTTAAATCAGTTTTCAAATTTACTTTAGGTTTGTATTCGTAGTATTTCAATACTATTTGGTTTTAATGCGTATTGTGTTTCAATTAAATGGATAAAAAAAACAGACTATTTTGTGTTAATTAATTTTTCAAGAGCGTCAATGTGCTTCTTAAATTCGGCTCGACCTAAATCCGTGGCAGCATATCTCGTGTTGGGCTTGCGGCCAATAAAGCGTTTTTCTACACTCATATAGTCAGCATTTTCAAGTGCCTTTGTGTGGCTTGCCAAATTACCATCGGTTACGTCCAGTAATTCTTTAAGGGTATTGAAATCGGCATAGTCATTGACCATTAAAATAGACATGATACCCAACCTGATTCTATGGTCGAAAACTTTGTTTATGTTGTTTATTAAACTCAATCTAACTCTAAATTAAAGGACTTAAGCGTTGTGTTTTTATCTGATTCTATTTCTTGTAATCGTATTTGAAATGCATCAAGGTTCCATAAATTATGTGCATGACTCCAAAACCAATTACCCACAGCCAAAAGCCATAACTAGGAAATAAAGCACAAATTAAGCCTAAAACTATTTCTATCAATCCTAAATGCTTGATGTCTCCAATACTATATTTGGAAGCATTAACTAATGCAAGCCCATAAAAAATGAGCATTAGTGCAGCCGTTTGTCCATATTTTTCATGTCCTAAAATGGCCAGAATATAAATACCGCCAGTGACAAGCGGAATCAAAAAGTTAATAACAAGACGTTTGGAGGTTCTGTCCCATATTTTTATTCCACTCTTTTTCGCTTTACGTGTTGTTAATATAATTGCTGTCACAATACTAAATAATGCGATAAGGAACAGGTCTAACATGACCAGCCTGAATACGGTTCCATCCAAAATTAAATACTCTTGCCCCGAATTAGCTACCAACCAATACGCAATAGCCGCACCAATCAAGGCATATATACCAGCCAAAATTCCAGATAGGCCACTTAAAGAAATAAAGCGAGAGGATTTGTTCATCAAATCTTTGATTTCGCTGATATCTTTCAAATAATCTTTTGATTCCATATTAAAGCACTTTGAAAAACAAAGTAAAATTAAATTTGTCATTAAAACAAATAAATTAAAAACAGATGATACTTTTGTATTTGTTCATTTGAGTAAATTTGAGTATTAGATTAATAAATTATGAAGCCAGTTGAAATCTACTTCTTAAATCAAAAAGAACCGTATCAATCTATAATGCTTTATGTTCGAAGTGTAATTCTAAAAACATTACCTAATGTTGTTGAACGCTATAGTTATAAAATTCCGTTTTATAATGTTGGTAAAAAACCATTATTGTACTTCAATGTGCTAAAAGGAACCAATTATGTTGATATTGCTTTTGTTCAGGGTATTTTATTAGAAAATGATTTTCCGGTTCGGAAGGATTATAATAATAGAAAGCAAGTGAGATCCATACAGGTAAAGTCTCTGGAAGAATTTAATGAACCTGAATTTGTTGAAGTCTTGAAAGCCGCGGCGTTTGTTATAGAGAAAAGTAAAAGGGCTTGGTTTATTTAACCCAGATTGTTAATCGTTTTTCTAATAGCCACCAAATTGGTCAGTAATTTTTCAAGATTATCCAAGTGCAACATATTGGCGCCATCGCTTTTTGCATTAGCAGGATCAAAATGAGTTTCAATAAATAAGCCATCCACCTTGTTCACTACACCAGCTCTGGCTATAGTTTCGATCATTTCTGGTCGTCCTCCAGTTACACCAATACTTTGATTTGGCTGCTGTAACGAATGCGTTACATCTAACACCGTTGGAGCATATTGACGCATAGTTGGAATTCCACGAAAGTCAACAATCATATCTTGGTAGCCAAACATGGTTCCTCTATCGGTAATCCAAGCTTTAGTATTACCAGTATCTTTAACCTTTTGCACCGCATGCTTCATAGATTCTGGGCTCATGAATTGTCCTTTTTTAAGGTTAATGACTTTTCCAGTCTCGGCTGCAGCAACTACTAAATCGGTTTGACGAACCAAAAAAGCAGGAATTTGCAATACATCTACATATTCTGCAGCCATGAGAGCATCAGAAACTTCATGAATGTCTGTTACTGTAGGGATGTCGAAGGTTTTCGAAACTTTTTGTAGAATTTTTAGAGCCTTTTCATCCCCAATCCCAGTGAAACTATCAATCCTACTTCGATTTGCTTTTTTAAAACTTCCCTTGAACACATAAGGAATGTTTAGACGGTTGGTAATCGTGACTACCTTTTCAGCAATGCGTAAGGCCATGTCTTCGCCTTCAATAGCGCAAGGGCCACATAATAAAAAGAAGTTATTGGAGTCTGTATGCTTTAATTTAGGAACATCCTGCAGTGTCATGTACTTAAAGTTTCAATTTAAGTTGCAAAGTTACAAAAATATAAGTGCTAAAAATCAATAATTGATTATCTAAACAATGAATCTAAATTCGAATAAATTGAAATAATTTAAAGTATTTAAAATGCTCTTTTTAAACTGTTTCTAATGATCCACAAAGCCATAATAAAATTGACAACCACAAACACACCTCCAAAAATTAAGAAGCGTTTGGTCGATTCAGAAAACGAAACCAGATTCAAAACATCTGATAAATAAGCCAATATTAAATACGACGATAAGCAAACAAATGTGATTCCTAAAGCGAAATTCGGCTTAGGATTGGGTTTTATGATTTGCCATAAAAACGGAATTCCAAATAGTAAAATAGGATAGGCCGTTATACCTTCATTTCTATTAACATCGGTAAACCAAAAAGCGATAATTGTTATATAATATAAGTATGGGATAAACTTTGTATAATTATTAAGAGGTTTCATGTGTTGAACTATTTAAGTAAATGGTAATTAGAACTATATGAACTAATGCTCAAAACTATCTATATCTATTAAACGATTGAGATGACTTTAAAGTTTTCGGAGGTATTGATTATAACATTTAATTAACTAATTGTCAAAATATAATACGAGCATATTAAAATATAACGTACCTTTGCGCGCTTAAAATAAGGCACTATTATGGCTCAAATTAAAAATATTGCGATTATCGCTCACGTTGACCACGGTAAAACAACTCTGGTTGATAAAATAATGTATCACTGTCAGTTGTTTAGGGAAAATGAAAACACAGGAGATTTAATCCTTGACAATAATGATTTGGAACGTGAACGAGGAATAACGATTACCTCTAAAAACGTTTCGGTAGTTTATAAAAACACCAAAATCAATATCATTGATACTCCTGGTCACGCCGATTTCGGTGGTGAAGTTGAACGTGTTTTGAATATGGCCGACGGTGTTTTACTTTTGGTTGATGCTTTTGAAGGCCCAATGCCACAAACGCGATTTGTTTTACAAAAAGCTATTGATTTAGGACTTAAACCTTGTGTGGTAATCAATAAAGTTGACAAAGAGAATTGTACGCCTGAAGAGGTACATGAAGCAGTTTTTGATTTGATGTTTGAATTAGGTGCTGAAGAATGGCAGCTCGATTTTCCAGCCGTTTACGGTTCGGCTAAACAAAATTGGATGAGTGACGACTGGAAAAATAGAACCCAAAACATTGAACCTTTATTAGACATGGTTGTGGAGCATATTCCATCACCTAAAATTGCTGAAGGCACAACCCAAATGTTGATCACCTCTTTAGATTATTCATCATTTACTGGCCGAATAGCTATTGGTCGTTTAACTCGAGGTGAACTAAAGATTGGACAGAACATTTCTTTGGTGAAACGCAAAGGTAATGTGGTGAAATCAAAAATTAAAGAACTTCATATTTTTGAAGGTTTAGGCCGTAAAAAGGTAGAAGAGGTTCAAGCGGGTGATATTTGTGCTATAGTAGGGCTTGAAGGTTTTGAAATTGGAGATACCGTAGCCGATTGGGAAACCCCTGAAGGCTTAAAAACCATTGCTATTGATGAACCTACCATGAGTATGTTGTTTACCATTAATGATTCACCTTTCTTCGGAAAGGATGGGAAATTTGTGACTTCAAGACATATTAAGGATCGCTTAATCAAAGAGCTTGAGAAGAATCTAGCTTTACGTGTTGAAGAGACTGATAGTGCTGATAAGTTTATGGTGTATGGTCGAGGAGTGCTGCATTTATCGGTTTTGATCGAAACAATGAGACGTGAAGGTTATGAGCTTCAAATTGGGCAACCTCAAGTAATTATTAAAGAGATTAACGGAGTTAAATGTGAGCCTGTAGAAGAAATGACTATCGATTTACCAGAAGAAGTTTCTGGTAAAGCCATAGAAATGGTTACCATCCGTAAAGGTGAAATGTTGAGCATGGAAGCCAAAGGCGAACGTATGATTTGTAAATTTTTAGTACCTTCAAGAGGAATTATTGGTTTGCGAAATCAATTGCTAACGGCAACTGCAGGTGAAGCCATAATGGCGCATCGTTTTAAAGAATATCAACCTTTAAAAGGCGGTATTCCTGAACGTCAAAATGGAAGTTTAGTGTCCATGGAAAAAGGTCAAGCTATTCCTTATTCAATTGATAAATTACAAGATAGAGGCAAATTCTTTGTAGATCCAGGAGAAGATATTTACGAAGGTCAAGTGATTGGAGAAAATTCTCGTGGTGATGATATGGCTGTGAATGTTACCAAAACTAAAAAGTTGAGTAATGTTCGTTCTTCTGGTGCAGATGACAAAGCCAGAATTATACCAGCCATTAAATTTAGTTTGGAAGAAGCCTTGGAATATATCCAGAAGGATGAATATGTTGAGGTTACGCCAAACCATATTCGTTTACGTAAAATATTATTGACAGAAGTTGAACGTAAGCGTTCAAAATCTATTTAATTAAATTATAATTATAAAGGAAGCCAGCATTTTTAAGCTGGCTTTTTTGTTTTCTGAACATAATACTTGTGAATTTCTAACTACGGATTAGCACAATACTTGTACACCTGTAAAAAATTTAGGTAAAAAAAAATAATAGCTTTAGTTTTACTGCACTAAAGTAAACCAATCTAAAAATTATATAAATTCAGCAGGGTTGAAAAGACTTCTAAAATACATAAATACCAATGTATTGTTTAAGGTAGTTCATCTTAATACAGCTACAATTATCACAAAAATAGTTGCTGGGATATTGACATCAAAAGCCATTGCCATTTTTATTGGAGTTGAAGGTATGGCCTTGATAGGTAATTTGAGAAATTTTTTGAGCGCCCTTCAATCGGTGGCCATTTTAGGGATTTATAACGGGTTGGTTAAATATATAGCCGAGTTTAAAGAAAATACAATTGAGTTAAGTAAAACCTTGTCAACCGCCTATTATTTAGGTTTTTTTTCAACACTTTTAATCTCTTTATTGTGTTATTATAACGCCCAAGCGGTTAATGATTTTTTGTTTTCAGCTAATTATAATTACGCTTATGTAATCAGAATTCTTGCATTTGCGCTTCCGTTTTATTCTTTAAACATGTTCAGTTTTTCTATAATGAATGGGTTTTCAAAGTATAAAATACTACTAGTCATAAGTATTATCGGACAGGTTTTGGGACTTCTCATTACGCTAGTACTTATCTATCAAAACAAAATTGATGGTGCTCTGGTGGGTGCGGTGATTGCGCCTTCTTTGATTTTTCTAATTACCTTGGTTGGGATTATAAATAGAAAAAATTTCATTTCACATGTCAAAATTTCAAATGTGGATATTGAAATTTTAAAAAAGTTTGGTCCTTTTACAGCGGTAGCCTTGGTAACTGCCGTAGCGTTGCCATTGATTTCAATTGTTATTAGAAATTATATTATTGACCATTCTGGGATTAAAGATGCAGGTTATTGGGAAGCCATCAATAGAATATCAGATTATTACCTCATGTTTGTAAGTTCATTGATGACCCTATATATTTTGCCCAAGTTTAGCGATATTGAAAGTAAAAAAGAATTTAAGTCTGAAATTATTAATGTTTACAAAGCAATCATTCCTGTATTTGCCTTAAGTTTATTACTGATTTATCTATTCAGACCAATAATAGTCAAAATTATATTTTCAGAAGAATTTCAGCCTGTAGAACAATTGTTTGGTTGGCAGTTAATGGGAGATTTATTAAAAGTAATTTCAATAGTCATTGCCTATCAATTTATTGCTAAAAAAATGTTTTTGCATTTTATCATAATTGAGCTTTTTTTAGTAGTTGTACTTTACTTTTCAAGTATATATTTAATTGATGGTGTTGGAGTTAAAGGAGCTGTAATTGCCCATTTTATTAGTTATTTAATGTATTTTGGAATAGTCTTGTTAATATTTAATAGTTCTATCTTTAGTGTTATTCCCCAAGAGGATAAAGCGTAAAAATTGAAGTTTTAATATGAAGTTATTTAATATGATTAAACAATCTATTAAGAACAATATTTTGTTCAAAGTAACTTCAGCCAATACACTATTGGTTTTTATTAGAATGTTTTTCGCTTTGTGTACTCAAAAGGTTATGGCTATAGTAATAGGTGCTGAAGGAATTGCATTCGTAGGAAATTTTAGAAATGTAGTTAGTTTCTTTGAACAGTTTTCAATTCTAGGAACCTTCAACGGATTGGTAAAGTATGTTTCAGAATTTAAAGAGAACAAAGAAGAATTAAATAAGCTCTTTTCTACAGTTTTCGTTCTTACAATTATAACCTCTTTATTTTCCTTTATAATATTATTTTTTGGTGCCGACCAACTTAATGGCTACATTTTCGGAGATTCAAATAATTTCGATTTTCTTTTTAAGATTTTGGCCTTCGTAGTCCCGTTTATGGGAATTTCCGCTATTTTGAATGGGTATCTTAATGGTCACTCTGACTACAAAACATTCACCCGAGCAACTATTTTTATTGTTGTCATTAGTGCCGTAGTTCTGATAACTATAACAATTACAAACGGATTAAATGGTAGTTTGTTGGCATTAAGTATAATTCCCTTATTTCAATTTTTGAGCTTGTTTGTAATTTTTATCAAAAAATATAAAGGTTATTTTAAAAGGATTGATTTAGCTTTAGTTTATAAAAATAAGCTATTGTCCTATAGCCTAATGACACTTGTAGTTATTCTGTCAATAAATTGGGTTGATATAGCCATAAGAAACCTTATTGAGAATACGATAAGCATTAAAGATGCTGGGTATTGGACGGCGATGACTTCAATATCTAATACCTATATGCAGTTTACCGCTGCTATTTTCCCTCTTTATATTTTGCCTAAATATTCAAAAATGACAAGTTCCATTGAATATAGAGATGAAGTTTTTAATATTGCCAAATTCTTAATTCCTATTTTCACTTTTGGACTGATCCTGATATTCTTATTGAAAAACATTGTAATTCTCTTACTTTATACCGATGAATTTTTAGCTATTTCTGTATTTTTTAAGTGGCAATTATTAGGGGATTTAGTAAAATTGATGGCATTGATAGTAACGTATATTTTTTTAGCTAAAAAGCAAATGGTATATTTTATTTTCACAGAACTTTTATCTGTTTTTCTTTTCTATGGACTTTCTCAATATTTTATTGATGATTATGGAACAGAAGGTGTTGTACTTGCGCATTTTGTTAGATATTTAATCTATTTTGCCGTAGTGCTTTTTCTATTGCGACATTATTTTTTCGGTAAACCAAGAGCGCTGTAATGATTTAAGAATGACGAAGGAAAATTTTAATAAAAAAGTACCGTTTGAGATTCTCATTTCAACAATGAGAAGAACTAATATGTCGTTTTTACATTCTATGTTTCCCCATAAATCTTTCGGTGATTTCAATATTCTCATTATCAATCAAACCTTAAAAGGACAAGAATTAATATCAGATCAATTCAATATTAGAGTAATTAACACCTATTCTAACGGACTTTCCTTAAGTAGAAATATGGCTATTGAAAATGCTATAGGGGATATTTGTTTAATTGCTGACGATGACGTTCAATATATTCCAAATTTTGAAGATTCTATTAGAAAAGCCTTTACAGAATTTACTGAAGCTTCAGTTATTTGTTTTGAAATAGAAACTTATTCGGGTGAACCTTATAAACACTATCCACTACAATCCAAACCATTATTTGGCAGGAAAGATATTAAAAGCGTATCCTCAATTGAGATTGCTTTTAAAAGAAAATTAATTGTGTCTAACAAAATAAAGTTTAATCTGTTATTTGGTTTGGGGAGTCATTTTCCTTCTGGGGAGGAGTATCTGTTTTTAAAGGATGTTTTAAAACATAAGCTTAAGGTTTATTTTAAAAACCAAGCGATTGTCAAGCATTCTTTTGAAAGGTCAACGAGTAACATGGCAAGTGATGATTTTATTAGAACAGCGGCTGTTTTATATTATATTGATTACCGAAAATTAGCTCCGTTTATATTTTTGAAGTTTGTTCTGTTTTTAATGAGAAAAGGTTTAATCTCAATATTAGATGGCATTAAAGTTTATAAAAAGGGACTTCAGGGAATGTCTAGGTATAAAAAAATAGCGTATGCTTAACTTTAAAACCATTAAGTATTTATTTTTAATATTTGGATTGCCAATTCTTTTGGCATTTTTATCCGAAATCATTTTTAAAATTGTAGCAATAGCAAGAGTTTGCAACTTCATTGAAAATATTTTGTTTGCTCTTATATTGGTTTTATTAGTTTCTATGGTTTCTAATAAATCGACTAGAAAAGTATTGTTAATTTTTGGAGCACTGATTTTTAATATATGCTTATTATTTGAAACTTTTTATTTTTTGAAATTTAATAGTACTTTAAGTGCTTCTTCCATTTTTGTAGTTTTAGAATCAAATGAAGTGGAAATCAGGGAATTTTTGAGTCTTCATTTTGATTTAAAAACAAAACTTTTAACAATTTTTCTTTTGACCATGATTTTTGTTGGTATTTTGAAGATTGTAAATAAACCAAGATTCAACCTAGATGCTGCGAAAGATAAATCTCTCAAGGTTGACACAATTATTTTAGGTCTTCTGTTTTTAAAATATACACAGTTAATAGTCTTTAATGTACCCTATTTGATTTTAAAAACTCCAATAACTTATATTCAGGAGATGAAAAAATTCGAATCATATGGAAGTAATAACAAGTACAGTGATTTCAAGAATGTTAAGCACAATGATACTTTAAATAAAAATGAATTATATGTTATAGTTATTGGAGAATCAACTAACAGAAAACATTTTAGTTTGAATCATAATTATTATCGAGAGACTACTCCACAACTAAATGAGATTAAAAATGAATTGTATGTTTTTAATCAAGTCATTAGCTCACATACTTATACCCTTGGAGCATTGCCAAAAGCACTTACATTAGGAAATTATGAATACCCTGAAGGAAAATATAAAGGATCTATTGTGCAATTATTTAATCAGGCTAATTTTAAAACCTATTGGATTTCAAATCAAAAGCCTATTGGAATGATGGATACTCAAATTACTAAAATAGGAATGGGCGCTCATAAATCCTTTTTTTTGAATGCAAATCACGCTAAAGAGTCAACGCCATACGATAATTTAGTTTTATCAACCATGGATGATGTTTTGCATGAAGAAGGAAATAAAAAAGTGGTTTTTTTACATATTTTAGGAACACATCTCAATTATCGCAACCGTTTTCCAAAAAAAGATGAGTATTTTAAGGATAAACCTAAAACTCAATTTAAAACTGAAATTGCCTATAATACAATTAATGACTACGATAATGCGGTGCGCTATCAAGATAAAATTTTGAGGCAAATTATAGAGAAAGTCAAAGTCATACCAAGTTTTTCGAGCTATGTCCTATATTTTTCTGATCATGGGCAAGAAGTGTACGACGATATTAATTTTTCTGGGCATACTATCGATGAGCAAATTACAAGAAACATGTATGAGGTGCCAATGTTTGTTTGGTTGTCAAATAAATATTGCCTTAAGACCTCACTTGATTTTAGAGTAAACTCAAAATATATGACCGATGATCTTTTCCATGCTATAGCCGATTTATCCAATATTAGCTCAAATGAGACCGACTCAACAAGAAGTATTTTCAATGTAGCTTTTAAAGAACGCAAGCGAATTATTAAAGACACAATAGATTATGATGCTTATTTTAATTGACACCTTTTCTAAAAGCAGATAGATACATGTTTTTTTTAATTAAAAACACCTGAATTTTCTTCAAAAAGTTAAGTGTAGAACCTGGTAATTTCAAAAGAATTCTTTGCTTTTTATTGAGATTGGTTGAATTTATACCTTGCCTAATCCTTTTAAAATTGTCAATATCACCAACCATTTTTTGGTCCAAAGCGATAGAATACCTATTGTTATCCATATAACGTTTCAAGCTTGGATTATTTTTCTCATATATTTTAAAGTGTTCCAATAAGGCTATCTTATCAGTCCTTTTGTCAGATTTTGATAAATGATAGTCAGAGTCTCCAATAACCCTTCTCATGGTTACTTTTGACGTAAATGCAACAGATTCTTTTAAAGCAATTTTCGTCCACAATTCGGTGTCCTGACCTGATCTTAAATCAACATTAAAATAACCATGCCTATCAAAAATTTGTTTTGGAATTCCCACAGCTGAAGTTAAAGCAATACCATCAACTAAAGAGTTTTCAAAATAATTTGGGACAACACCAAAAAAATCATGGTTTATTCCAGAATAAACTCCTTTAACCACTTTTTTGTTATAAAAAAAAGTTTCATAAGCTGTACAATATAGCCCACAATTTGGAAAATGTTCGATTAACTCTTTGAGGTTTTTTAAGTGGTCAGGCATCCAAATGTCATCGGCGTCCAGAAAGGCGGTATAATTACTTTTCGAAACTTTAATTCCAAGGTTTCTGGCTACAGAAACTCCTTCATTTTTCTTGTCAATTAGTTGTATTCTATTATCACTGATAGCACGAACAATATTAGGGCTATCATCAGTAGAACCATCATTTATGATTATCACTTCAAAATCTTTAAAGGATTGTCTCAATACGCTGTTTAGGGTATTGTAAATATGATTTTCTTTATTATATAGAGTAATTACTACCGAAAAGAAAGGCATTTTTTTGTTTTATATAGTAAAAATAAGCAAACCAAACCATAATGTTTTATAGTGCTAATAAATTTTGACTTTAGTAAATTAGATTAACTTTGTTTTGATGAAATTGAAAAAACTTCACATTGTTACTTTCGACAATCCAAACCCGCCTAATTTTGGTGGCGCTATAGATGTTTATTACAAGGTTAAATACTTGAGTAAATTGGGCGTTGACATATATCTTCATTTGTTTTTTGATCATCGAGATGACATAAAAGAATTGCATAATTTCTGTAAAAAAATCTATGTTTATAAAAGAAATAAATCACTACTTCAAATATGTTCAATTATACCTTACAGAGTAAAATCAAGAACATCTAATGAAATTTATGAAAATCTGTCAAATATAAAAGCCCCTATTTTGTTTGAAGGGCTTCAGAGCACACAGGTTTTAAAACGCCATAATTTTCGTGCTCCAATTTTTTTAAGAGCACATAATTTAGAACATTCCTATTATTTTGGTCTTGCTAAAAGTGAGCAAAACATATTAAAAAAGTTAGTTTATAAAATTGAAGGGTATAAGTTTAGGTATTATGAACGTTTGATAAATAAAGTGGACGTGATTTTTTCTCTATCTAAAAAGGAAAACGATTATTTCATTAAAAACTATAACACAAAAGCTTATTATTTACCAGTTTTTCATGCGAATACTACAATTTCAACTAAAGAAGGGAGTGGTAAATATGCACTTTATCACGGAGATTTGTCAATTTCTGACAATCAAGAATCGGTTAAATTTTTGATTTCTGTATTTTCATCGTTAGAGTTTCCTTTAAGGATTGCAGGATCAAAAATCCCAGGTAGCCTTAAAAGGATGGTAAAACCCTTTAAAAATATAAGTTCTGTCTGTACTGATAATACGGAAGAGTTGATAACGCTCATACGGGAAGCACATGTTAATGTATTGCATTCTAATCAGGCTACTGGAACCAAGATTAAAGTGTTTTATGCATTATTTAATGGAAGACATTGCATAGTTAACGATAATATTATTGACGATAATCAAATATTATCGCTGTGTGAAGTGGCCAATACCAAAGAAGAATACATGGAGGTTATACAAAAGGTTTTTGAACTACCATACAAAGGCTCTGATAATAGAAACCAAACATTAAAGCAGTTCAGTCCAGAAGTTCTGGCAGAACAATTAATTGACATTATATCCAAAAATTATAAGATTAATTATTAATTATGAGTAAAACTAGAGTAGAAATCTCAAAGTTAATTTTTGAAAGACTTAAAGAAAATATGGAGCACTTAAGCTCACAATACGATACATCTAAATTTGATATCGGATATTTTTTTATTGATGATTTGTTGCCAGCTGAATTAGCAAAACAGTGTTTTGAAGTTTTTCCTAAGGCATCCCAAATGAAATGTCTGAAAAGCTTACGTGAGTATAAATATGTTTCAGCGCAAATGGATAAACATCATGAGCTACTAGAAAATATTCTATATGCATTTCAGGATGAAAAGATAATAAAACTTATAGGTGAGATTTGCAATATCGATTCTCTATATGCTGATGAAACACTTTATGCTGGAGGGCTTTCATTAATGAAAAAGAAAAATTTCTTACATCCACATTTAGATAATTCACATGATGCTGAACGAGAACGCTGGCGAGTATTAAATCTATTATATTATGTAACGCCAGAATGGAGTACTAAAAATGGCGGACATTTAGAACTATGGCCAAATGGTCCCAAAAAAGAACCTATTATTATTGAAAGTAAATTCAATAGACTTGTAGTTATGGCAACTCATTCCAGTTCATGGCATTCGGTTAATGAAGTTTTGATAGAAAATAACAGATGTTGCATATCGAATTATTATTTTAGTGATTTGCCTTTAAAAGAAACTGATAAATTTCACATCACAAAATTTCGAGGTAGACCAGAAGATAGGTTTACCAATTTCATTTTGGACTTTGATTCCAGTTTAAGAATGTTAATTCGAAAGGTTTTTAAAAAAGGAATTAGAAAGAATCCCCATGGGTACACTAAGAAAAACTTATAGTTAATGATTGGTATAGTAATTGTTCTATAGGCTTTATGAAACATTTACTTTTCATTTTTAGTGCTTTATTAAGTTGCAGTTTAAGCTTTGCACAATCCCAATTCCATGTGTTTCCAAATAACCATAAGTCTACACCTGGAACAACAACCGGTAACGGAACTTCGCAAAATCCTTGGGATTTACAAACTGCATTAAACCAAACTCCAAAAACTGTAAACGGGGGCGATATTATTTGGATTCATGAAGGCGTTTACGATGGTAGGTATATAAGCACGTTACAAAGTACAATTGCCGATAAGTTGATAACCGTGGCGCCATTTAAAAATGATAAGGTAATTTTGAACGGCAATGTTAAATCTGATAGAAAATCTGTTCTGGAAGTTCGAGGTCAACAGGTCATGTTCAAAAATTTACAGATCACTTTTTTGGGTGAGTTTTCAAGGAAGCAAACCGATGCAAATTTTCAAAATGTTGATGGTGTTAACCACTCAAACGGAGCAGGATGTAAGTTTATTAACCTTATAATTCATAACAACCCGGGTTCAGGTTTTGGATCTTGGAAACGAACTGCCGACACTGAAATTAATGGCTGTATGATTTATAACAATGGCTATTATTCTACCAAACGCGGAAGCGGTGTCGGGATATATGTGCAAAATTCATCTGATAAATTCCGTTTGATCAAAAATAATATCATCTTCAATAATTATTACAAAGGCATTGAGGTGTGGTCAGATAATCGAAAAGCAAATGAAGCTTATGTGAAAAATATCATTCTGGAGAATAATGTCATTTTCAATAGTGCTTTGGTGACCGGAACACCTAAAGACAATTTAATAATTGCTACTAATGATAACAATGCAGTTAACATTGCCAAGAATATCACGGTCTCAAATAACATATTTTACCATAATACCAACTATGCCAAGAATGAGATTGATGGCGAATTACCGTCTTTAACCTTGGGTTTTAATAAAAATGCGCCTGTTGAAAACGTTTCTGTAACTAACAATATTATCCTCGGAAGAAATGATGGTATTCGCATTTTGCATGCTAAATCCCTTGAGTTTAAATACAATACGGTTTATAGTGGATTTATAAGGTTTTACCCTACTTTTTATCAGAATTTTAATTCAAAAACATGGAATTTGTCTGGCAACAGTTATTATACAAGAAAGAATAAAACCATTAGAATTCAATCCAAAGAAGATTTTACTGTAGAAGAATGGCAGAAAAAATACAGTATGGATGCTAAAAGTTCTTGGAAGCCTATTTCAGAATTCAATTTGAATAATGTCTTGGACATTACGACATATGAATATGATGAAAACAAATATCGCGTAGTTCTTTTTAGCAAAACTGAAGACGATGTAACCGTAGATTTTTCAAGTTACGGACTTTCTAAAGGCCTGCAATTTACCATTAGAGACGTTGAAGATTATTCTAAAATTTTAAAATCCGGAATTCTTGGCAAGGATGCTAAAATAAGCTTCCCAATGAAATTGAATAAAGGTAATAAAAACAAGACCTTGGATAATTTTGGGGTGTTCATTCTGGAGATTTCACAACCAAAAAAAGTGGGAATGTTGAGGAGTTTGTTTAGTTGGATCTTCTAAACCTTACGTTGTACCACTTCAAACACTTTATTTTCATCACACTTTAAGGTTTTACTTGGGTATTTCAACAATAAAGCATAATCATGTGTAGCCATTAAAATGGTATTACCGTTTTTATTGATTTCTTGCAAAACTTCCATGACTTCAACACTGGTCTGTGGATCTAGATTTCCGGTCGGTTCATCCGCAAGGATCAATTCGGGTTCATTCAACAACGCTCTTGCAATGGCAATACGCTGTTGCTCTCCTCCAGAAAGTTCATGAGGAAATTTAAAACCTTTGGTTTTCATACCTACTTTTCCCAGAACCTTTTCGATGCGCTCGCTAATTTCAGATTTATCTTTCCAGCCTGTGGCCTTTAACACAAACTCTAAATTACCGTTAACGGTTCTGTCTGGCAATAATTTAAAATCTTGAAACACAATGCCCAGCTTACGTCGTAAAAATGGAATGTCATTCTCTTTAAGTGTTCTTAAATTGAAATCGACCACGTGACCATCGCCTTCAGTTAATTCCAGATCACCATAAAGGGTTTTCATGAAACTACTTTTCCCGCTCCCCGTTTTTCCTATAAGATAAACAAAGTCGCCTTTTTTCATTTCAAAATTGACTTTGCTTAACACCAAACTATCACCTTGAAAGATGGAGGCGTTTTTTAATTCTAATATTGTTTCGGACATTATTGGGTGCAGTTTTATGAACGGTAAATGTATTATTTAAAATTAAAAGTTGAAAATCAAAGATTAAAAGTTTAACAAAAGTTTGCTGTAATAACTTTCGACGAAACAAAAATTGATTTTTAATAACTTCGTTTATAATTATAACTTAAATCTATCGTTATACGTTTTATATTGATTTATCTTTGAATTTTCAACTAAAAAACGAACTTAATGATTCATAAAAAACTTGTGCTTTTGGCAGCATTCGTGGTGCTAAATTCCTTTATGCAAGCACAGCAAACAGCCACATACACCAATGACTTGGTAGAGTATCAAAAGGCACTTACTTTATATAATAACAAACAATATCTTGCCGCACAATCTTTGTTTGATCAAATTCAGGATACTGCAGATAACGAACAACTCGATTCTGACTGCGCTTATTATATCGCTAATTGTGCCGTGCGTTTGAATCAGCAAAATGCCGATGAGCAAATTCAGAAATTTGTGGATAAATATCCAACAAGTACAAAACGCAACACCGCTTTTTTAGATGTAGGGGATTATTATTTTACTAATGGTAAATACGCTTATGCCCGAAAATGGTACGAAAAGGTTGATGAAAATAGTATTTCAAGGTCAGAACGTGACCATTTTAACTTTAATTATGGATACAGTTTGTATTCAACAGATAATGAAGTAGGCGCGCAAAAATATTTAAATCGCGTAGTAAATTCAAAAGAATATGGATCTCAAGCTAAATACTATATTGGTTTTATGGCCTATGAAGGTGACGATTATGACAAAGCCAACAAATATTTCGAGCAGGTCAGTGATAATGAAAAATACAAAGAAAAGTTATCGTATTATCAAGCCGACCTTAACTTCAAGCTGGGGAATTTTGAAAAAGCAATTACGCTCGCAAAAGACCAGCTCCCAAAAAGTAGTCCTGAAGAGGTTTCAGAACTGTCCAAAATTATTGGTGAAAGTTACTTCAATTTGAAGCAGTATGCCGAGGCTATTCCATATTTAACCCAATACAAAGGCAAACGTGGTAAGTGGAACAATACGGATTATTACCAATTAGGCTATGCATATTACAAACAGAACGATTTTGAAAAGGCCATTTCAGAGTTTAATAAAATCATTGGAGGGAACAATAGCGTAGCGCAAAATGCTTATTACCATTTAGGTGAAAGCTATATCAAGCTCGATAAAAAACAGGAAGCCCTTAATGCGTTTAGAAATGCATCTCAAATGGATTTCGATCTTAAAATTCAGGAAGATGCATGGCTAAACTATGCAAAGATTAGTTATGAAATAGGAAATCCGTATCAATCGGTACCTCAAGTATTAACTGCGTATTTGGAGAAGTATCCTAAAACAAGCTATAAGGAAGAGATTGAAACCCTATTGATCGATTCTTACATTACGTCTCGAAATTATAAGGAAGCCATGAAGCTATTGGAGGGCAAACGAAGTTTTGAGAACAGGGTGGCCTACCAAAAAGTAAGCTTTTATAGAGGAATTGAAGTCTATAATGAAGGTGATTATAATACAGCGAAAATGCTATTTAACTCTTCTATTAGTGAAGCCAAAGATCCTCTCTTTACTGCTCGTGCAACCTTTTGGAAGGCAGAAACCGATTATCATCTTACCAATTACAATGATGCTTTAATAGGTTTCAAACAGTTTAAGCAACAAGCTCAAGCTTCAAATACAAAAGAATATAAAAATCTGGATTATAATATTGCCTATAATTATTTCAAACTCAAAAATTACCCTGAAGCAACCAAATATTTTCAGAGTTTTATAAATACCAACACCAAAGAAAAGCTCCGTTTAAATGATGCTTATTTGAGACTTGGTGATGGTTATTTTGTGTCGAGTGAATACGACAAAGCAATTTCAGCTTATGACAAAGCCATTTCAATAAACGAAATCGAATCCGATTATGCGTCATTTCAAAAAACCATGAGTTATGGGTATTTAGGACAGAATGATATAAAAATTAGGGATTTAAACACCTTTATTGATGGTTATCCTAGATCATCCTTGCGAGATGATGCTATGTATGAATTAGGAAATTCGTATGTAAAAGTCAATCAGGTTGAGAGAGCAATGTCAATGTATGATCGCTTAAATTCTGAATACCGTAATAGTGTGTTCGTGCCAAAATCGCTATTGCGACAAGGACTTTCCTATTACAATACCAACGACAATGAGCGTGCTTTAAGCAAGTTCAAAAAAGTGGCGAATGATTATCCAAGTTCGGAAGAAGCGCTTCAAGCTGTAGCAACGGCGCGATTGATTTATATAGATCTTGGTCGTGTCGATGAATATGCAGCATGGGTAAAGCAATTGGATTATGTTGATGTGACCGATGCCGAGCTTGATAATACGACCTATTTGGCTGCCGAAAAGCAGTATTTAGATAACAATACAGATAATGCCATAAAACAATTTAATGGCTATTTAAATGGTTTTCCAAACGGGATTCATGCTTTAAAATCGCACTTTTATTTGGCCGAATTGTATTCCAAAAAGAACCTTCCTGAAAATGCGCAACCGCACTACGAGTACGTGGTTTCAAAACAGCCAGGAGAATTTACCGAACAGGCCATTGTAAAATTATCTGAAACCTATTTGAATACTTCAAAATGGAACAAAGCCATCCCACTATTGAAACGCTTGGAGGTTGAGGCCGATTATCCACAAAACATCGTTTATGCCCAGTCTAATTTGATGAATGCCTATTATCAACTGGAAAATTATAATGAAGCAGTGTCTTATGCCGAACGGGTTTTGGGGAATTCAAAAATGGATAATAAGGTTAAAAGTGATGCTCAAATAATCATTGCAAGATCTGCTATAAAAACGGGCAACGAGCAAAAGGCAAAATCGGCTTATGCCGAGGTTGAAAAAATTGCGCAAGGTGCATTGGCGGCTGAAGCACTCTATTACAATGCCTACTTTAAACACAAAGAAGGAAATTTCCAAGGCTCGAACGCAACCGTTCAAAAATTGGCCAAAGATTACTCAAGCTATAAGTATTACAGTGCTAAAGGACTTGTAGTCATGGCTAAAAACTATTATGCCTTAAAGGATGCGTTTCAAGCCACTTACATTTTGGAAAGTGTCATTAAAAACTTTGCTGAATTCGAAGACGTTGTTTCAGAAGCTCAACAAGAGTTAAAACGCATCAAAAGTGAAGAAGCCAAAACAAACTCGTCCATCCAAACCGAAGACGGCAATTAATTCATCTCTCAAAACAATCGATTATGTTTAAAATAAAAAATATAGCAATAGGTATACTAACATTGAGTTCGTTGTACGGGTTTTCGCAGCAACGTGAAAAGGATACCATTAATACCGATGTGGTAAATGTTGTCAAACCCTATACGCCTACAATTTCTGATGCGTTTAAAATTAAGGAAACACCAACTTTGGATGACTCAACAACAGCTGCAAAAAAGCAGGTGAAATATAATATTTTTTCCATTCCAGTGGCATCCACATTTACCCCTGCAAAAGGCAAAGCGGCTTCTGTTGATAAGGAGAAACCCGTAAAATTATATGATAATTATGCGTCTGTTGGGGCCGGAACATATACCGCTATTTTAGGAGAGGTATATTTAAACCATCAATTAAGTAGAGCAGAAAGTGTAGGAGGCTATTTTAGTTATCATTCTTCGCAAGGAGGAATAGATGGTTTGTTATTGGATGACGATTTTACTAAAGCAAAATTAAATGTCAATTACGGTAGTAATTTGCGAGATTTATCATGGAATGTAGATGGCGGTTTTGAATATCAAAAATATAATTGGTACGGATTGCCGCAGCCATTGTTTGATAGCTCTACAGCTAATATGTTAGACGTTGACCATACCTTTTATTCGGCACATTTTGGTGGTGAAATCGATTTTAACGATGCACTGGTAAAACGCATTGATATGAGATTCAGACGTTTTGGTGACGATCAGGATTCGGGAGAAAACAGATTTGTGTTCAATACAGGTTTTGACATCCCTATTCAGGACGAAGTGATCAGCACAGAGATTTCGTTGGATTATATTGGCGGAAATTTTGACAGAAATTATTATACCGATAGTGAGATCAACTATGGTAACATTAATGTTGGTCTTGCGCCAAGCTACCAATTGAGGGAAGATGATCTTACCGTTAATCTTGGTGTTCGTTTTGTGTACTTAAATGATACTGAAGGAGGAAAGAACAAGTTTTATATCTACCCTAATTTTACCGCAAGCTATAGAATGGTTGACGAGATTTTAATTGCTTACGGAGGAATTGAAGGTGGCTTGCATCAAAATTCGTATTATGAATTGGCAAATGAAAATCCTTATGTATCTCCAACCTTATTTATTTTTCCTACTGACAGACAATATGATGCCTCTTTAGGATTAAAAGGAAAATTATCAAACAGCATGAGCTATAACATTAGTGGTCGTTATGGTGCCGATAGAAATAGAGCTTTGTTTAAATCCAATAGCGTTTTAGGAGGTGCTACTGAAGATTACCAGTATGGAAACTCGTTCGGTATAGTCTACGACGATCTAAAAACCTATTCGGTGGCAGGGGAATTAAATGTGGATGTAAACCGTAATTTTAAACTAGGTATCAAAGTTGAATATTTTGGATATTCTACCGATTTGCAGGAAGAAGCTTGGAACTTGCCAGACTTTAAAGGTTCGTTGTTTCTAGATTACCAAATTGATGCAAATTGGTTTGCAGGAGCTGGACTTTATTCTGTGGGAGAGCGTAAAGATCAGTTTTACGAAGAAGGCACCTTGTCGCCTACAACGCCAATGACCGTTACTTTAGATAGTTATTTTGATGCCAATGCACATTTAGGATATAAAATTAGTGAAAGACTTTCGGTCTATGCGAAAGCCAACAATATGGTCAATAAACTATATGAAAAGTGGCAGAATTATCCCGTACAAGGTATTCAGTTTTTAGTAGGAGCGACTTACCAGTTCGATTTTTAAGATAATATTCACCCTGAACCTATATTAAAAAATGTATGGTCATAAAAGCGTTCAATTAATGAGCGCTTTTTGTATTTTTACGGTAACATATTCAGTATTTTGAACTATTTAACACTAACGAACTTCAAATATGAAAAACCTTCTTTCTATCGTAATGATCTTATTCCTAATTTCATGTACAGATGATAAGCAAACAGTAGACTCCATAATTATTAATGCGAATGTTTATACCGTAAATACTAATTTTGACAAGGCAGAAGCTTTTGCCATTAAGGATGGGAAGTTTGTACAAGTTGGAACAAATGAAAACATCCAAAACACTTTCATTGCCGATACCATTGTTGATGCTAAAGGACAAACCATTGTTCCAGGATTTATTGATGCCCATTGTCATTTTTTGGGATTAGGCTTCAATCAGCAAGCTGTTGATTTGGTTGGCACCAAAAGTTTTGATGAAGTGGTTAATCGCGTAGTCGATTTTCAAAATAAAAACAAGCTTGATTTTATCGTTGGAAGAGGCTGGGATCAAAACGACTGGGAAGAGAAGGAATTTCCAGACAATGTGTTATTGAGCAAGTTGTTTCCAAACACGCCAATTGCACTGACCAGAATAGATGGTCACGCTATTCTTTGTAATGAAGCAGCTTTAAAATTGGGCAATGTTACGGCAGCGAGCAAAGTTGATGGTGGCGAAGTACTCCTAAACAACGGAAAACCAACAGGTGTATTAATTGACAATGCCGAAAATCTAGTCATGGACTATTGGCCTAAATCCTCAAGAGCTGATTTGGTTAAGGCATTATTGGCAGCGCAAGATATTTGTTTTGATATTGGTTTGACCACCGTAGATGATGCCGGATTAGGGATTGAAGCTATTGAAGTCATTGATAGTTTACAGCAAATCGGTGAATTGAACATGAGAGTTTATGCTATGGTTTCTGCTTCAAGTAAAAACCTTGATTACTTCTTAAATAAAGGTGTTACAAAAACTGATAAACTAAACGTAAGATCGTTTAAATATTATGCCGATGGAGCTTTAGGTTCGAGAGGCGCACTGTTAAGAGCACCGTATAGTGATAAACCAAATCATTTTGGACTAGTGGTGACCGATCTTGACACGTTTAAAGATGCTGCGAAACGTATTTCAAATTCTGAATTTCAAATGAATACCCACGCTATTGGCGATTCGGCTAACCATGTGGTGCTTCAAACCTATAAAGACGTATTGCAAGGAAAAGAAAACAGACGATGGCGAGTTGAACATGCTCAAGTCATTTCAACAGAAGATTTTGATTTATTTAATGATATCGTACCATCGGTACAACCTACGCATGCTACTTCAGATATGTATTGGGCTGAAGATAGACTAGGTTCTGACCGTGTAAAAGGCGCTTATGCATTCAAGGATTTACTCAATGCTTATGGTAAAGTTGCCCTTGGAACCGATTTTCCTGTAGAACAAGTCAGTCCGTTTTTAACGTTTTATGCAGCTGTTGCGAGACAAGATTTAGAACAGTATCCCGAGGGTGGTTATCAAATGGAAAACTCTCTCACAAGAGAAGAAACCTTGAAAGGAATGACTATTTGGGCGGCCTATTCTAATTTTGAAGAGCACGAAAAAGGTAGTATTGAAGCGGGTAAATTTGCCGATTTTATTATTTTGGATAAGGATATTATGGCCGTTGATGTCAAGGACATACCAACAATTAAAGTTGAACAAACCTTTGTGGGGGGTAAGGCGATGCAATAGTTATGTAAGTCTTGCTAAATAATCGAAGTGCTCTCCTTCGAGAACCAATTCGCAGTTTAGGCCAACGGTTTTACAAGCGGTATGTAATGTGTTAAAGTCGAGG
Source organism: Flavobacteriaceae bacterium MAR_2010_72 (assembly GCA_003550275.1). Classification (GTDB taxonomy): domain Bacteria; phylum Bacteroidota; class Bacteroidia; order Flavobacteriales; family Flavobacteriaceae; genus Geojedonia. The sequence goes on along the minus strand of QXCW01000002.1, from coordinate 2,541,330 downwards.
TAAAGCCATTTCATTGGGACTTCGTTTTCACCTTTGTAGCTCAAAAAATAATCGAGTTCACCATAATAATTAGCGTTCGTATCCATCCAAAATCCGCCGTCATCATCTTCATACATATAGGCAATATCAGAAGAGTCAATTAAGATTTGACCATTGGGTTTCAAAAGTGATTTTAAATGGGTCAAGTAAGTTGTAACTTGTGATAATTCTTGAAAAATACCAGTCCCGTTCATTAAAAGGAGGATGGTGTCAAAAGTAGCCGTTTCATTCAAAAGCGTTTGGACTTCAGCATGTGTTACGCCGCGTTGTTTCGCAACCTCAATAGCACCTTGAGACCTATCAATGGCCTTAACTTCAACACCATTGTTCTCTAGCCATAAACTATGACTTCCTGAACCGCAACCTACATCCAGAACTGTATCTTTTGCTAATTTTAAAGCCTGTTGCTCCAGCTTTGGCATTTCATTAAAACTTCTGAACAAATAGGGAAGGGGCAGATCATCTTCATCTGAAATATTAGTAGAGGTTACAATGTCTTCAGTATAGTTTCCGTTATGGTAATCCAGTAAGGCCTTTCCAAATAAATCTTTCATGAAAATTTTGTCTTGCCCAATAAGGTTTGGCATCTCATTAAAAATGGTATTTTTATACTATGCGAGATATCATAAATAATCTTCCAAAGCTTGCCAAAGATAAGAATAAGGAAAACAAAACCTTCTTTTCAAAATTAAAAAAGAAGCCACCAAAGCAGCTGGATTATTTGATGCAAGAGTTGCATGAGAATGAATTTAAGAAAACCGATTGTTTAACCTGTGCCAACTGTTGTAAAACTACTGGACCTTTATTTACAGATAAGGATATTGAACGTATTGCAAAGTTTTTTAAACTTAAACCGCATAAATTTACGGAACACTATTTGACGCTTGACGAAGACAATGATTACGTGTTGCAAAGTGTTCCTTGTACATTTTTGGGTGAGGACAATTACTGTTCAATTTATGAAGTAAGACCAAAAGCTTGTCGTGAATTTCCGCATACAGATAGAAAGAAATTTCAGCAGATTTCAAATTTGACTTTAAAAAATGTCGCCATTTGTCCTGCGGCTTTTAATATTGTTGAAGAGATGAAAAAAAGAATTAAGATGTAACTAAAAGTGAAAAAATTTCAACTCATTTGTTTATTGGTTCTAACAGTAAATTTTTGTCAGTCGCAAGAATGGATGACCTCTTTAGACGCTGCTCAAAGGTTAGCTTACGTCCAGGATAAACTAGTTTTTATGCTATGGGAGGAAGCAACATTAGATCCTTATCATGTTTCCGTTGAATATGAAAAAGGAGTTGATGCTATTGTGAATTTATTCGAAAACGAGAAACTAAATGAATTGATTTGGAAGTATTTTGTTCCTGTAAAGGTAAGTGAGTCTGAATATTCTGAATGGTATAACCAAATTAAGGATAAACGATATCAAAACTACATTGACAAATTTAATGACGACACCATTAAAATAATGGATATCAACGGTAATATTATTAACACGAGTTTATTCTATGGTGATTATTTGGATATTGCTAAGTTCATAAGTAATTATGCTTTAAATACGTCTGTGCTCAAAGGAGAGTTGAATGGTTACAGAAAAGTGAAAAATTTCTACAGTGCATTTCGTCTAGCTTCAAAATACATGGATGTTGCCGTTTTGGTTAACAGAGCCATCAAACATGAAATAGTGGATTTGTCAACTATTTATTTAGAAGAAGCAGAGCACTATTTGATAGAAGGTGAAACAGACAATTTTAAAACTTTAAAGCAAAAAGTTGATTTGCTCAAACTCAAACAAGATTTAATTTTGAACAACCCGAAAAAAGTTTTAAGAAAATTGAAACGTTTAGATGATTCCGAAATTGAAGAAGAAAATGAATCGCTGATAGAATTTTTATATTTTACGTCCTACCTTTTGCTTAAGGATGAAATTAATGCTCGAGAATGGAGAAGTAAACTTTCTTTGGTAAATTTGACAAAAGCAAATCTGATTTTTAAGAATAATTTGTAAACCCAGTGGAAACCATTATCAATTATTTTGAAACCATTCCGTCAGCTCACAGAAGTTTAATTCTTGTTGGAGGCTTGACCTTATTTTGGTTATTGGAAGGTGCGGTACCACTCTTTAAGTTTAGCTATAAAAAATGGCGCCACGCTTGGCCTAATATCTTTTTTACATTTACAACCATTGCAATTAATTTTGGTTTAGCTTTTTTATTGCTAAATACTGCCGATTGGGTAAGTGCTAATGACTTTGGATTTATAAATTGGCTGCCAGAAATGCCATTGTGGTTGTATGCATTTTTGGGTGTCTTTTTCCTTGATTTTTTTGGAGCCTATTTGCCCCATTACGTTGAACATAATGTCAAACCTTTGTGGATGATCCATTTGGTGCATCATACAGATCATCATGTCGATACCACCACTGCAAACAGACACCATCCTTTAGAGAGTGTAATTAGGTTTGTGTTTACCTTGTTTGGCGTTTTTATTGTTGGGACACCAATAGCGCTCGTGTTTTTGTACCAGTCACTTTCGTTAGTTGCCACCCAATTTTCACATGCTAATATTAAATTGCCAAGAAAAGTAGATACTTTATTGAGTTATTTTATAGTGTCTCCAGATATGCATAAAGTGCACCATCACTATGTTTTGCCTTATACCGATTCTAATTATGGCAACATTTTTTCGGTTTGGGATCGACTTTTAGGAACTTTTATGGTTTTGGATAGGGATAAGTTGGTGTATGGTGTAGATGTATTTCCTGATGAAGTAAAAAATGGGAATGTAAAAGATCTTCTTGTGCAACCTTTTCAAAAGTATGAAAAGCCTACATTCATCCAACCTAAAGATTAAATGAAACATGTTCTCTATTTATTAAGTTTTATGGTGCTAACCAATTGTAATTCCAATCCTCAGATTGATGTTCAAGGCCATAGAGGCTTTAGAGGTCTCTTCCCAGAAAATTCTATTATTGGCTTTAAAAATGCCCTTGATGCTGGTGTACACACTTTAGAAATGGATGTTGTGATTTCCAAAGATCATAAAGTGGTGTTGTCGCATGACCCATTCATGAACCACGAAATAGCTCTAGACCCTTCTGGAGATTCAATTTCTATGAAGAAGGAAATGTCCTTTAATCTGTACCAAATGACTTATGATAGTATTATGCAATTTGATTGTGGCTCAAAACCACATTTGAGATTCCCCAAGCAGCAAAAATTAAAGGTTCATAAACCATTGCTGGATGAGGTAATTACTATGGCAGAAAAAGAGTCAAAAGGCTCGATTCTATATAATATTGAAATAAAAAGTCTATCTGAATGGGACACCATTTATACACCAAAAGTTGGAACATTTGTAGATCTCGTTTTAGAAGTGGTAACTTCTAAAGGAATAACGGATAGAACAACCTTGCAATCATTTGATGTCAGAGCTTTAGAGAATGTCAAGCAGAAATTTCCAGAAATTCAAACGGCATTATTAGTAGATGAGTTTGAGAAGATAGCTGATAAAATGAAAAGTTTGAGCTATAGTCCAGAGATTATAAGTCCGTATTTTAAATTATTGGATGCAAAAACGGTAAAAGAATTACAAGCCAAAGGTTTTAAAGTTATTCCGTGGACTATAAATAAAGAATCTGATATAGAATTGATGATCTCCTATGGTGTAGACGGAATTATTTCAGACTATCCAGACATCGTTCTCAATACAATTAACGTAAGATAAATTGCAATTAATGACCGTTTATCACAAAAAAAAGTACATTCTACCGATATTTTTACCGTTCGTAGACTTTTTTAGCTTTTAGCGATCTAATCTACATAGATTTATCCCGAGGGACTTACTAATGCTATTATTTCAACAAGAGTTGGAACTAATAGCATTTTATATATATGGGAAAATATCGTCGACTAGTTATGGCGTCCATTGTGGGCCTTACATTTCAAAAAAAACTGAATGCACAGGATGCATATGCTTCACTTGAAAAAAATTATAATGTCAGGGCTCATGATTTAATTCACGAACTCAACGCTACAAAAGATACGTTGATATTAAAAAGTGATAAAAAAATCCACTATGTCTACTCTATAAATCGTGAATACAAGCGTGAAATAGATACGTATGCAGGTTCGTATTATCATAAAGTTCCGCTAGCAAACCTTTCCAAAGGAAAACATGTATTTGTGGTGTCCTTGTCACCATTGAAAATTGTATTTGTTGTGAAGGTCTTAAAGGATCACACCGAATTATTACAGGCCGAAACAAAGATAGTCGCTCTAAAAAACGAAGAAAAATAAGCTATTCGTAGATGAGGTATTGTTTTTGCATTAACTTAAACTGATTCAAACCATTTTGCCATGTAGCCTTGATTTGTTGTGATGTCATGCCAGATTCAATTTGTTGCTGTAAGCTTTTTGTGCCAGCTAATTTGGTAAAAAAAGAATTAAAGAAATCTTTTTTATTTGAGGTGGAAGCATAGGCGTTAATTAAATAGTCTAGATGAATTTGATTAAGATTTTCTTCATCTGAAAGATCAAAACCACAGCATTTTACACCTTGATGAGGTGGATGTTTTGCGCCTTCATTGGGTTGTGGCGTAAAGCAGTAACTTGTGTCCTTATTAGCCATAAATGGTGAGCCAAAAACTTGAAATTGTTTTTCTGTCCCACGTCCAACACTCACGTTAGTCCCTTCGAAAAAACATAAACTTGGGTAAAGGTTTATAGCCTTGTCATTAGGTAAATTTGGTGAAGGTTTTATAGGTAAGCTGTATTTGGTTTGGTGTGAGTAACCTTCAATGGGAATAATCTTGAGATCGCACTGAATGCCATTAGCTAACCATTGTTCTCCATTGATCAATTGTGCATATTCTGCAATGGTCATACCGTGAACCACAGGAATTGGATGCATTCCCACAAAACTTTTATGTTCTTTTTCCAAAATGGGACCGTCAATATAGTGCCCATTTGGATTTGGCCGATCAAATATCAATAGTGGAATTTTAGCTTCTGCACACGCTTCCATGATATAATGTAAGGTTGAAATATAGGTATAGAACCTAGCACCCACATCTTGAATATCAAAAATCATAAGGTCAATATTAGCCAATTGGGTTGAGCTCGGTTTTTTGTTGTCGCCATATAATGAAATAATGGGCAAGCCTGTTTTGGTGTCTACGCCGTCTTTTATAATTTCACCGGCATCGGCAGTACCTCTAAAACCGTGTTCTGGAGCGAATACTTTAATCACATTCATCTTTAAACTCAAAAGTGAATCTACCAAATGCGTATTACCTTTGGTGTTAAAGATCACACTCGTTTGATTAGCCACAATGCCAATGCGTTTTCCTTTTAATAATGGGAGATAAAGTTGGGTTCTGTTAGCTCCGACTTCTAATGAAACATCTTCAGTAATCTGATTTAGAATTTTACCATTTTCCGTTTCATTGGTTTTAGATTTAGAACCACATCAAATTGCTATTAAAACAAATAATAAAACTGTATTTTTGAAAACGGTTAAACGCATATCTAAATTTTGAATTACGAGTTTTTTATTGCTAAACGCATAATTGGTAGCAAAGTGTATAAAAGTAGTGTTTCGGCACCAATTATAAAAATTGGTATTGCCGCTATTGCTATTGGAATTATTGTAATGCTTATCGCGATTGCCACAGGTTTAGGCTTGCAACAAAAAGTGCGGGATAAAGTAGTGGCTTTTAATGGCCATGTGACTATTAGTAATTATGATAGTAATGTATCAAATGAAACCGTTGTTCCAATAGCTATTGAACAGGATTTTTATCCAGAATTTAAATCCGTTGAAGGTATAAAACATGTTCAGGCTGTAGCTACCAAATTTGGGGTTATTAGGACGACTTCAGACTTTGAAGGGATTGTTCTAAAAGGTGTTGGGAAGGACTATGATTGGTCATACGTTCAAGAATTTTTAATTGAAGGACAACAACCAAACTACACTAGCGATGAAACAAGCAATGATGTTTTGATTTCAAAATACATAGCAGACCGACTACAATTCAAACTAGGAGACAGTTTTCAAGTGGTGTTTGGTAAAGAAGATATTGACCAAATCCCAAACATTAGACAATTTAAAATTGTAGGCATTTTTGATTCAGGTTTTCAAGAATTGGATAAGACTTTTATGATTGGAGATATCCGACATGTGCAACGCCTTAATAAATGGAAAACGAATCAAGTGGGTAGCTTTGAAATATTTATTGACGATTTCACCAAAATTCAAGAAAAGGGCCTTGAGATTTATAAAGCGACACCTAGTGACCTCAATGCCGAAACGGTTGAACAAAAATACATTTCAACCTTCGAATGGATTAAAATTTTTGACAATAACACTTATGGAATCATTGGTATCATGATTATTGTTGCCGGGATTAACATGATTACAGCACTACTGGTGTTGATATTAGAGCGCACCCAGATGATTGGTATTTTAAAGGCAATGGGTAGCTCTAATTGGAGCATTAGGAAGGTGTTTTTATACAATGCAACCTATCTTATAGGCCTTGGGTTGATTTGGGGTAATCTCATTGGCTTGGGATTGCTGTTTGCACAGCAACAGTTTGGATTTTTAAAGTTTCCCGATCCAGAACAATACTATGTTTCTACCATTCCGGTACATATTGGGTTGGATTATATTGTTATGTTAAACATTGGTACGTTTTTGGCTTGCTTGCTGATGCTCTTGATTCCTTCAGTCATTATTACCCGAATTTCGCCCGTAAAAGCAATACGATTTGATTAGCAGTAAGCAGTTTACGTTTACAATTGGCAGTTAATTTCCCTTTTCCTTTATAAAAACAGTCGTGTATTTGAGGTAAAAAATTACCTTTGCAGGATTAAATACTATACATGCAATACGCTAAAAATATACTCGAAACTATTGGAAATACGCCACTGGTAAAACTTAATACCTTAACTAAAGAGTTACCCTGTTTGGTCTTGGCTAAATATGAAACCTTTAATCCAGGGAATTCGGTTAAAGACCGCATGGCCTTAAAAATGATTGAAGATGCCGAAGCCGATGGTAGGTTAAAACCAGGAGGAACAATCATTGAAGGCACTTCTGGTAATACAGGAATGGGATTGGCACTTGTGGCCATTGTGAAGGGCTATAAATGTATTTTTGTGATTAGCGACAAGCAATCTAAAGAGAAAATGGATGTGCTTCGTGCTGTAGGGGCTGAAGTTGTTGTTTGTCCAACCAATGTCGCTCCAGATGATCCGCGAAGTTATTATTCGGTGTCTAAACGATTGGCAACCGAAATTCCAAATTCATGGTATGTAAATCAATATGATAACCCCAGTAATACCAAAGCACATTATGAAAGTACAGGGCCTGAAATCTGGAAACAAACAGATGGAAAAGTCACCCATTTTGTGGTTGGTGTTGGTACAGGCGGTACTGTTTCTGGTGTTGGTAAATATTTAAAGGAACAAAACCCAAATATTAAAGTTTGGGGGATTGATACCTATGGCAGTGTGTTTAAAAAATACCATGAAACGGGTATTTTTGATGAGAATGAAATTTATCCTTATGTTACTGAAGGTATTGGAGAAGATATTCTGCCAGAGAATGTTGACTTTAGTATTATAGATGGCTTTACCAAAGTTACCGATAAAGATGCTGCGGTCTATACCCAACGTTTAGCAAAAGAAGAAGGCATGTTTTTAGGAAATTCTGCTGGTGCTGCTGTAAAAGGCCTACTTCAATTGAAAGACCATTTTACAAAAGATGATGTTGTGGTAGTATTATTTCATGATCATGGCAGTCGTTATGTTGGTAAAATGTTCAATAATGACTGGATGAAGAAAATGGGGTATTTGGAATAGTTATCTAAACTATCCTTTAGGAAAATCTGAATGTACTTTTAGATTTTTAATCTGCTCGGTATGCCGTTCCATATGAAACCGTAAAAATTCAAAACGCTGGATGACATTCAAGGGGCCAGATATGGGATGAGGGTAAATAATCTTTTCTAAATGGTCATGGGTTTTGAGTTCGTTGTATAAATCATTTAACAACACCGAACAACTTTTAAGTGAGGACGTCCAAAACTCCAATGTACCACCAATACGGGGTTCAGCCCCTAAAGGCACATCTTCTTTTGGTTTCCAGGTTAACTCTACAATTTCTTCAATACTTAAACCTTCATGGGTGGCTGCTTTAGTCCATACCGGATGGTCAGTCTTTTTACCTTCTATGGCTTTCCACATACCATTAATACCTCCAAATTCAGCCCAATATAAATGTTCGGTATTGTCAGTGATGGACCAAACGTCAGGAGATGGTTTGAATTGACTTTGTGGGCTACTTAATCCTTCGCATTCTTTTAAATATTGGGTGCGTCCAATTTCAACTTGATTTAAAAGTGTTTCTAACGACATAACTACTTAATTAAAAAGTAGGCCTTGGCTTTGGTGCTATTAAATTTAACATTTTTATGCGCATTATAAAAGTATTTGAATTTTGAATTCCGAAAATATTTACCTTTAGTTATATGCAAGAAGATTTTCTACACTACGTTTGGAAGTATCTAAAATTTGATGTGTTGCGAGCAACTACAGTTCAGCATGATGCATTGGATGTTGTTTCGGTTGGGCAGCACAATACCAATTCGGGTCCTGATTTTTTTAATGCGCAGATTAAAATTGGAGAACAGCTTTGGGCTGGAAATGTGGAAATTCATGTTAAATCATCCGATTGGTTTGTACACAATCATGAACAGGATAAGGCCTACGATAATGTGATTCTTCATGTGGTTTGGGAACATGATACGGAAATATTTAGAAAGGATAATACAGTAGTACCAACTCTAGAATTGCAATCTTTAGTTCATAAATCTGTTTTAAGCAATTATCAAAAACTGTTCAGAGAAAGCAATAAATGGATCAATTGTGAAAATGATTTTCCGCAAGTGGATAGTTTTGTGATAGACCATTGGTTAGAACGATTATATTTTGAACGTCTTGAGCGAAAATCTGAAACGATCTTGAAGTTACTCAAGGCTTCTAATAATGATTGGGAATTAGTGCTGTTTCAGTTATTGGCCAAAAATTTTGGATTAAAGGTTAATGGTGACGCATTTTTTAGTTTGGCACAATCATTTCCTTTTTCGATTGTTCGAAAAATACAATCAAATATCGATCAATTAGAAGCTCTTTTTTTTGGTCAAGCGGGGTTGTTAGATAATGAAATACAAGATTCCTATTTTTTAAAATTGACTAAAGAATTTCAATTTTTAAAACAAAAATTTCAGCTAGATAATAGTCATGTTGTACCTGTAAAATTTTTTAGGTTAAGACCACCCAATTTTCCAACCGTTAGGTTGTCTCAATTAGCAATGCTTTACTGTAATAATCAGAATTTATTCTCAAAACTTATTGAAATTGAAACTTTAGACGAGTATTACAGCCTATTTAAAGTTTCGACAACCAAATTTTGGGAGTCGCATTATTCGTTTAACAGCGCCTCCAAGACTTCGAAGAAAATCTTGACAAAACCATTTATTGACTTATTACTCATCAATACTATAATTCCAATAAAATTTAGCTATGCTAAATCTTTAGGAAAGGACATTGATGAAGTCATTGTGAATCTAGTTCAAGGTTTGTCTTCAGAGAAAAATAGTATTGTAGAAAAATTTGATAGCCTTAAACCCATTTCTAAATCAGCACTAGAATCACAAGCATTACTGCAATTAAAAAGCGAATATTGTGACAAGAATAAATGTCTACAATGTGCTATTGGTAACTCACTTATTGGACAATAGTAAGTTTGTGAGATTTTTCATTATTATAGTTGCGGTAATTCCATAATTTTTAAAATTTCAATCAATTTTCATCGAATAATTGAGAATATCACATTTTAGTTTTAATAATATTTCTATATTCGGAAACATTAACAAAATATTAACCATTTTAAACAACTCAAATGAAAGTTAAATCAGTTTTAAAGTATTCCTTAATTGGAGCAATTTCAATGACCTTATTTCATTGTTCAAATGAATCAATTTCAGAAACAACGTTGGATGCTGAAAACGTCGTGTTTCAAGATTCGAAAGTTATTCAAGGCAGTTATATTATTGTCTATAATAATTCAACAGGGCGTTATGCTCCATTAGAGAAGGTTAAGTCGGCTGCCCAGTATCAAAAACAAATGAGCGACTTAAGATCAAGTCTTGTAAAAGAATTTAAATCTGTAAATTTAAAAGAAGACAACATCACGCAAACCTTTGGTCATGCTTTAAAAGGGTTTACTGCAAGTTTAACCGAAGAACAAGTTAGTGCGCTTAAAAAGGATCCGAGAGTCAAACGTGTTGAACCAGATATGACCATAAGTATTGCTCCTTACAAAGGCAAACCAGGCGGTGGCGGGGGAACGCCTCCAGCTCAATCTATTCCATATGGAACTACACGAGTAGGTGGTGGAACAACAGCTTCTGCACATACGGCTTGGGTGATTGATTCTGGTATTGACTTGGATCACCCTGATCTGAATGTTGATGTATCTAGAAGTGTTTCGTTTCTAACTGGTGGAGGTGGAGCTACAAGCCCGGATGACCAAAATGGTCACGGAACCCACGTAGCTGGAACAATAGGAGCTTTAGATAACGGTATAGGTTCTTTAGGTGTTGCTCCTGGAACATTGGTTGTTGCTGTTAGGGTTTTAGATCGTAGAGGCAGTGGTTCAATTTCTGGTGTTATTGCCGGTATTGATTACGTTGCTGCAAACGGTAGTAACGGTGATGTGGCCAATATGAGTTTAGGTGGAGGTGTTTCCACGACTTTGGATCAGGCTGTAATTGATGCCGCTTCTACAGGGGTGATCTTTGCTTTAGCTGCTGGAAATGAGTCTGATGATGCCGATAACCATTCTCCTGCAAGAGCAGAAGGGGCTAACATTTATACCATCTCTGCTATGAACAGTAGCGACAATTGGGCTTCGTTTTCAAATTATGGTTCCCATGTTGATTATTGTGCTCCTGGAGTTGGTGTGTATTCAACTTGGAAAGATGGAGGTTATAACAGTATAAGTGGTACTTCAATGGCTACACCACACGCCGCAGGAGTCTTTTTGCTTGGGAATCCAACAACAGATGGTTTTGTAAATAATGACCCTGATGGCAACCCTGACCCAATCATTCACAATTAAAATAATTTTCATAAACAGAAGCCACTTATTTTTTAAGTGGCTTTTTTTGTTACAAAATTTTCATCAACTTTGTTTGGTATGAATATTTTTTATAAAACCTTACTCTACTTTCAGAAACATGGCTTTCATGTGTGTCAGCGTATTGCTGATCGTTTGGGGATTAGAGCAAAGGTAGTACGCACTTCATTTATGTACCTAACCTTTGTTACATTAGGCTTTGGTTTTGCACTCTACTTATTTATAGCCTTTTGGATGCGAATAAAAGATCTTGTCTATACCAAACGTTCCTCCGTATTTGATTTGTAACTATGATCAACCCGATTTTAAGATTATTTAGAACAAGAATTTACACAGCGTTTTTTTTACTTATTGTGCTTTTGGTAATTGGTGTAGTTGGTTAGAAAATCATTTCGGAGTATTCATGGATCGATTCTATTTACATGACCGTGATAACCATCACCACAGTGGGGTTTGGTGAAGTTAAGCCACTGGATGATAACGCCAAGATATTTACTATATTTTTAATATTAACGAACGTTATCATTTTGGGTTACGCCATTTCAATTATAACGGAGTTTAAATTGAGCAACTATACAATACCTCTGAAGTTAAAACCATCAAAGATTTAGATCTACGACGAAAAGCAGGCTGCACCGTAATTGGGTTTAAGGATGGTCACGGAGACTTTGTTGTTAACCCAGAGGCAGGGGTAAAACTAGTCCCGAATTCTAAAATTATAGTGCTAGGTCGTCCTGAACAAATACAAGAACTAAACTCTATTTACGACATAAAATAGGCTAAAATTATTTTAACAGCAGATGTTTTAAAAACTCGTTTTTTTTTAGCATCTTGTCGCCTTTAATTTTAAACTAACTAAACACTATATTATGAAGAAATATCTTCTTTCTGTTTTTGCTTTACTTATACCTTTGTTCAATTTTGCCCAAGATTCTTCTGATATAGGATTGGATCAGCGAATTGATGAAGCATTTCAACCAGTATCAGATTTCTTTTCAAACGTAATTTTCTTTGAGATAGCGGGTACGCCATTTGTTTTGATTTTATTGGTAGCCAGTGCAGCTTTTTTTACCATCTATTTTGGCTTTCCGAATATCAGATATTTTGGTACGGCTATAAAAACTGTAAGAGGAAAGTTTGAAGATATTGAAAAACACGGCGCAAAAGAATTGTATGGTGAAGGAGGGATTGCTCAAGGTCAGGATTTATCGAAAGTTGATATTGAGGAGCATTTAGTTAGTGTTGAAAATAATTTAGCTGTTGATGGCGATATTGTTGATACTATTAGAGATGAAAGCTCTGATGGAGAAGTTTCGCATTTTCAGGCTTTGGCGACCGCGGTGTCTGGTACAGTTGGTAATGGTAATATTGCTGGTGTAGCTTTAGCTATTGCCCTCGGAGGTCCTGGCGCAACATTTTGGATGATCGTTTGCGGATTACTCGGGATGTCGACCAAATTTGTGGAGTGTACATTAGGTGTTCAGTATAGAGATGTAGGTGAAGATGGAACCGTTTATGGTGGCCCCATGTACTATTTAACAAAAGGCTTAAAGGAAAAAGGTTTTAAAACTTTAGGAAAAGTTGCCGCTGTTCTTTTTGCAATTTTCTGTATTGGTGGCTCTTTTGGAGGTGGTAATGCTGCCCAATCAAATCAAGCAACCATTGTGATAAAAGAACTTTTTGACTGGGAAAGTACAGCCGCTGGAGCCATTGTGGGTTTAATGTTGGCGATTTTAGTTGGAATTATTATTATAGGTGGAATAAAACGAATTGCTTCGGTAACTGAAAAAGTAGTTCCTTTTATGGCAGTGCTATATATTTTGTGTTGTCTTTACATTATTTTCAGTAATTTTTCACTTATCGATGATGCAATTGGTTTAATCTTTACTGAAGCATTTAACCCTAAGGCTATTGGTGTAGGAGGTGTCATAGGCGTTTTATTAGTCGGTTTCAAGCGTGCAGCATTTTCAAATGAGGCAGGAGCAGGTTCTGCTTCTATAGCACACTCTGCAGTGAGAACAAAATATTCTGCTTCAGAAGGCTTGGTAGCATTGCTAGAGCCATTTATTGATACGGTTGTGATTTGTACGATGACAGCTTTGGTAATCATCATTTTTAATTTTGGAGGTTTCTTTGAGTATGGTGGTGATGGTACAGGAACTGTTTTAATCGATGGTATGCCTTATGAAGGTGCAGGAATAACATCTAAAGCTTTCGCAGAATACATTCCTTATTCTAAAGTGTTTTTAACAATTGCTGTAGTATTGTTTGCGGTTTCTACTATGATTTCATGGTCTTATTATGGGCTTCAATCTTGGAAATTCCTATTCGGAAGAGGAAAACGTGCTGACCTTGTTTACAAATTATTGTTTTGTACGTTCGTAGTTATTGGTGCTGCCGCTAGTATGGGATCTATTTGGGATTTCTCCGATGCAATGATTTTTGCTATGGTGTTCCCGAACATGATTGGACTCTATTTCTTGTTCCCAGTAGTGAAACGCCAATTAAAACGTTATCTAGATGCTATCAATTTGAAAAAAGAAGCGATAGAAGACTAGTTTTTTTAATCACATATAAGTTATGAAATCCCACCTTACGTTTACTAAACAACAACGAAGTGGGATTTTTATATTCCTATTATTGATTATCGCATTCCAGTGCATTTACTTTTTTGTTGACTTTACAGAAGGAAACATATATTTAGATGAAGATGAAATATCAAAATTTGAACGTGAAATTGATTCGCTGCGATTGGTGGAACATCAAAAGAACAAACCAATAATCTATCCTTTTAATCCTAATTATATTACGGATTATAAAGGCTACACTTTAGGAATGTCAAATGAGGAAATTGATAGACTTTTAAGTTTTCGCGCGCAGGATAAATGGGTCAATTCTGCTCAAGAATTTCAAAATGTGACAAAGGTTTCAGATTCGTTTCTGGCAATCATTTCGCCATATTTTCAATTCCCAGAATGGATTACCAATCCTAAATCGGGAACTTCAAATTATAAAATCAAAAATTTTGAGTCTAAAACATTTGCCCAAAAACAAGACTTGAATTCAGCCACTGCGGAACAACTCCAAAAAATAAATGGTATTGGCGAAGCCCTTTCAGATAGGATTATAAAATATAGAAATAAGTTTAACGGTGGTTTTATAGCTGATATTCAACTTCAGGATGTTTACGGGTTGAGTCCAGAAGTTATTGAACGCATTTTAAATGAATTTACTGTAAAAACGCCAAGAGCTATTGAAAAACTCAATTTGAATACCGCTACTGCCAATCAGTTAGTGACCATTCAGTACATAGATTATGAAATTGCGCATCATATTATAGAACGACGCACATTAATTGAAGGCTATAAATCACTTGATGACTTGTTGAAGGTTAAGAACTTTCCAGTCAACAAAATTGAGATAATTAAGTTATATTTGACCCTCGAATAAAAATTAAAAAATTGCATATATGAATAGCATGTACTTCACTGAAGAACATCAAATGTTTAGACAGAGTTTAAAAGATTTCCTTCAAAAGGAAGTAACACCTCATATTGAAAAATGGGAAAAAACAGGATCTATTGATAGATTCATTTGGAAGAAGTTTGGAGAAATGGGATTCTTTGGACTTCCTTATCCAGAAGCGTATGGAGGATTGAATCTTGATTTATTTTACACTGTTATTCTTTTAGAGGAATTACAAAAAATAAATTCAGGGGGATTTGCCGCCGCTATTTGGGCTCATGTGTATTTGGCAATGACCCATCTTAATAAGGAAGGAAATCACGATATTAAGGAACGTTATTTGGCGCCAAGTATTACAGGAGATAAAATAGGATGCTTATGCGTAACAGAACCTTTTGGGGGAAGTGACGTGGCAGGAATGAGAACCACCGCAGTTAAAAAAGGTGACACATATATTATCAATGGTTCAAAAACCTTTATCACCAATGGGGTTTATTGTGATTATATGGTGGTGGCTGCTAAAACAAATCCAGAACTAGGCAACAAGGGGATTAGTATGTTTGTAATTGATAAGGATACGCGAGGTGTTTCTGCTTCAAAATTGGACAAATTAGGTTGGAGAGCTTCAGATACTGCGGAAATAGCATTTGATAATGTGAGTATTCCTGCCCATAATTTAATGGGTGAGGAAAACAAGGGTTTCGCTTACATTATGCAGCATTTTGCACTGGAGCGTTTAATTATGGGAATCAACGCACACGCAAGAGCTGAATATGCATTGGATTATGCCCAACAATACATGGCAGAACGTAAAACCTTTGGAAAAGCGATAAATAAATACCAAGCTCTTCGCCATAAATTTGCAGATATGTACAGTTTTATGGAAATCTGCAAAGAATACAATTATACAGTTGCGAATAGATTGAATAAGGGTGAATATGTGGTCAAGGAGGCTACAATTTCAAAATTACAGTCCACTAAAATGGCAGATGAGGTGGTTTACGCTTGTCTTCAGTTTTTAGGTGGATATGGTTATATGGAAGATTACCCAATGGCAAGATTATTTAGAGACAGTAGGCTAGGACCAATTGGAGGTGGAACTTCAGAAATACTTCGAGAAATAATTGCCAAAATGGTCATTGACAAAAAAGATTATAAACCAGCAACCTAACTTCTAAATGCCCCAATTATGAGATCCAGTTATATCAAATACCTATTACGATTAGCTGTAGTGTGTTTTGGTCTCAATGGTTTTTCTCAAATTGAACTTAAAAACAAAATAGTCGATTTTAATACTTTAGTTCCAATTGAAAGCGCCAGCATTTATGTAAAAAATACAACCATTGGAACAGTAAGTAATTCTGACGGAAAGTTTGTTTTATTGATTCCCAATGAATTCAAAAATGACACCTTGATTATTTCCTCCATTGGTTATAAAAGTTTTAAGTCGGCTGTAATTGAGTTTGATAATACAGCTGAAATCTATTTAGAAGAAGATATCGCTTCCTTGGATGAGATTTTATTGGTAGCCGAAGCTAGGCCCAAAACGGGTAATGATATTGTTCTAAAAGCGATTGAAAAGTTGCCAGCCAATCTTCCCGAGATGCCGTATATGCAAAAGGGGTTTTTAAGGCATAAGGAGCGCAATAAAAAAGAATTTAAATGGCTTATTGAAAGCGCGATTACATTATACGATTCTAGTTACAATTCCAGTTCTGCTTACAATTTAAAGGTTAATGTCGATGAGGTCAGAAAAAGTTATGATTTACGTGATGTTGATAGCTTACTCACTTACACGGCGTACCTTAAGTATAAATCCAATAAAGGTAACCTTCGAGCAAAAAACTTAAGGCGAGACACGATTAAAACATCTTCATTGGTTAAAGCTATAAAATGGAACGATAATAGAATTAATGGATTGGAGAATTTATTTACCGGGAAACTTAATATGGTAAGAAATGCCAATATCAAAAATGCATTGTTTGGTGAAAATCTATTAGATAAGCATCAGTTTGATTTGGATACAATTTTAGTTGATAATGATCGTAAAATTTATAAGATAAAAATTTCAGAAAGCAGTAATTTTATCAATTTAGACACAAAAGGGGTTTTTAATGATGGCTACATTGCTAATGGCTGGATCTATATTTATTGGGATAATTATGCAATTAAAAAAATTGAATATGAACTCATAGCGGCATCTAATGCCCAAAAAAGTAGAAGTAAAGCGCTTTTTGATACTCAAATTAATCATAAACTTGTAATTAATTATTCAGCGTATCAAGAAAAAATGTATCCTAATTACATCTACTACGAAACTCCAAAATTGGTAAATGTTGGATCTAAAGTTGAAGATAGAAAAGGAGCTATTGGAGAATTGGAACAACATAAAGATGAAAGATATTACTACACTGTACAAGAGATATTGTTTACTGAAATAATCTTGGATGCAATACAAATTGAAGAAAGGTTGCCAAAGCACTGGGATTCCGATATTTTTTCAATACGACCTTATAACAAGGATTTTTGGAAAAATTATAACACCTTGCTCGAGAGTGAAGAAGATGAAAAACTTATACAGGATTTGACAAAGCGCTCTGCTTTATTTAAAGAGTAGTTATATTTTAAAAATTTTAAAAAAATAATTGCCAATAATAAATAACTAATTATATTTGCAAACCGAAATTTAAAAGAGAGGAGGTTAAGACACTATGTTAATAATACCAATTAAAGAAGGAGAAAATATAGATAGAGCTCTAAAACGCTTCAAACGTAAGTTTGATAAAACTGGTGCTAAACGTCAATTGCAAAATCGTAAGCAATTTACCAAACCTTCTGTAGAACGTAGAGCGCAAATTCAAAAAGCCCAATACATTCAACGATTAAGAGATCAAGAAAATATATAAGTATATATTCAGCAATTAAAAGTCCCGCAACTGCGGGACTTTTTTTGTTTATAGCATGGGTTCATCTAAAATCTTTGTATTTTTAGAAAGTACTACTAAACTGTATTATGTCATTTAAATTATTTAGGGATTATCTCGAGCACGAAAAAAATTATTCCGTGCACACTATTACTTCTTACTTAAGGGATTTAGAATCTTTTGAGTTGTTTGTAGCTAGTGAGTACGAGGAAAGTGCAGTAGCTGATGTAAATTATCAACAAATTAGGAATTGGATTGTATATTTGGTAGATAGTGGGATTACGAACCGAAGTATCAACCGAAAAATCTCATCTTTAAATTCTTATTTTAAATTTCTAATAAAAACCAATTCAATTACTACCAACCCATTAGCTAAACATAAGGCACTAAAAACGAGTAAGAAAGTTCAAATTCCGTTTTCGGAGCAAGAAATGAATTTAGTATTGCAAGAGTTAAATCAAGAATCTGGGTTTGAAGCGGTTCGTAATAAGCTCATTGTTGAACTATTTTATGCCACTGGGATTAGACGTATTGAATTGATACAGATTAAAATGAGTGATATTGACTTTTCTAATAAAACTTTAAAGGTTTTAGGGAAGCGAAATAAAGAACGTTATATCCCGTTAATAAGTTCTGTTGTAGACACGTTACAATCCTATTTAAACGAACGGAAAGATCTTGTGGAGATAAAAGATAAGACGCATCTATTTTTAACAAAAAAGGGAGTTAAAATTTATGAAACCCTTGTGTACAGAATTATAAATGATTATTTTAGTAAAGCATCTAGTAAAGTAAAGCGAAGCCCTCATATATTGAGGCATTCATTTGCAACGCATTTACTAAATCAAGGTGCAAATTTAAATGCTGTAAAAGAACTTTTGGGTCATTCTAGTCTTGCAGCAACTCAAGTTTATACACATAACAGTATAGCAGAGTTAAAAAAAGTGTATGCCAATGCACACCCAAGAAGTAAGAAGTAATGTCTAATCTAAAAATGAGTATACTAAATAATTTAAAACTCATTTTTGTTAAAACCTGAACAGATGAAAGTAAACACGCAATCCGTAAACTTTAGTGCAGACAAAAAACTAATTAATTTCATTCAAAAACGAATGGATAAGTTGGATTTATTTTATGACAAAGTCATCCAATCTGATGTGTATTTAAAAGTAGAAAATACCAGCGATAAGGAAAATAAAGTTTTCGAAGCACGAGTTAGTGTACCCGGAGATAGCTTTGTTGTAAAAAAACAGTGTAAGACGTTTGAGGAAGGAGTCGATATGGCAGTTTCATCATTAGAAAGACAGCTAAAAAAGAGAAAAGAAAAATTAAGAGCACATTCGTAATAAAATTTTTCGAAAAATGTTTTGAATAAAAAAATAAATCTCTACATTTGCAGTCCGTTAGAAATAGCGGGCTTTTTTATGGTTAAAAAAGTAGTGAAAAGCCGATGTAGCTCAGCTGGCTAGAGCAGCTGATTTGTAATCAGCAGGTCGTGGGTTCGAGTCCCTCCATCGGCTCTTTGAAATTTTGAAATTGTATCAGGAAATCAATGGTTTTTTATTGAAAACTAAAAATTGATTGGGGCGAGAAGTTTATCCTGAGCGCAGTCGAAGGGAGTCCCTCCATCGGCTCAAGTTCTTTTAAAAAACTTAATGAAATATTTTGGGGAGATACTCAAGCGGCCAACGAGGACAGACTGTAAATCTGTTGTTTTTAACTTCGCAGGTTCGAATCCTGCTCTCCCCACAAAATATTAAAGGTTTAGACCTTAAAAATTGCGGGAGTAGCTCAGTTGGTAGAGCGTCAGCCTTCCAAGCTGAATGTCGCCGGTTCGAACCCGGTCTCCCGCTCTAAACTATTTACGAGTTACGGTGCACGATTTCTAATCGTAAATCTAAATATCGGCAAATCGTAAATGAAAAGCCGGTGTAGCTCAGGGGTAGAGCGTTTCCTTGGTAAGGAAGAGGTCACGGGTTCAATTCCCGTCATTGGCTCTTAAAAATAAATATAATTGAACACTAATATTAAATAAGATTAAAATAAATTAAACATGGCAAAGGCAACTTTCGATCGTTCAAAACCACACTTAAATATAGGTACTATTGGACACGTAGATCACGGTAAAACAACTTTAACTGCTGCTATTACTAAAGTATTAGCTGATGCAGGTTTTTCAGAAGCGAGATCATTTGATCAAATTGATAACGCACCAGAAGAAAAAGAAAGAGGTATTACAATTAATACTTCACACGTAGAATATGCAACAGCAAATCGTCACTACGCTCACGTTGACTGTCCAGGTCACGCGGATTACGTAAAGAACATGGTAACTGGTGCTGCTCAAATGGATGGAGCTATTCTTGTAGTTGCTGCGACTGATGGTCCAATGCCACAAACTCGTGAGCACATCCTTTTAGGACGTCAAGTAGGTATTCCTCGTATCGTTGTGTTCATGAATAAAGTGGATATGGTTGATGATGATGAGTTACTAGAGCTTGTTGAAATGGAAATCAGAGATTTATTGTCTTTCTATGAATATGATGGTGACAATGGTCCTGTGATTGCTGGTTCTGCACTAGGTGCATTGAACGGTGAGCAAAAATGGGTAGATTCAGTAATTCAATTGATGGAATCAGTACATTCTTGGATTGAGGAGCCATTACGTGAGATTGACAAACCATTCTTGATGCCAATCGAGGATGTATTCTCAATTACTGGTCGTGGTACAGTTGCTACAGGTCGTATTGAAACAGGTATTGCTAATACTGGTGATCCAGTAGAAATTATCGGTATGGGTGCGCAAAAATTGACATCTACAATTACTGGTATTGAAATGTTCCGTCAAATTCTTAATAGAGGTGAAGCTGGAGATAACGCTGGTATCTTATTAAGAGGTATAGAAAAGACGCAAATTTCTCGTGGTATGGTTATTACAAAACCTGGTTCTGTAACACCACACGCTAAATTTAAAGCTGAAGTTTATATCCTTAAAAAAGAAGAAGGTGGTCGTCACACACCATTCCATAACAATTACCGTCCACAGTTTTACGTACGTACAACTGACGTAACAGGAAACATTGCGTTACCTGCTGGAGTAGAGATGGTAATGCCAGGAGACAACTTAACTATTACTGTTGAGCTTATCCAACCAATTGCAATGAATGTTGGTTTACGTTTCGCAATTCGTGAAGGAGGTCGTACAGTAGGTGCTGGTCAGGTAACTGAGATTTTAGACTAAAAATTACCATAAAAATATGAGTTAAGGTGTCTTGTTTTTGCAAGACGCCTTGATTTATATTTACGGGTTTAGCTCAGTTGGTAGAGCACTGGTCTCCAAAACCAGGTGTCGGGAGTTCGAGTCTCTCAACCCGTGCAATAAAAGGTGAAGTAATAAAAATTAATTACTGTAACCAAGATAATATAAAGCAGATGGCAGGAATTACAAATTATATCAAAGAATCTTTTGAAGAATTAAAGAATAATGTCACTTGGCCAGCATGGTCAGAAGTGCAACGATTAACCGTTTTAGTGGCTGTATTCTCTATCATATTTTCATTGGCAATTTGGGGAGTAGATACTGTTTTCAGTAAAGTTATTAAAGCCTATTTTAGTTGGATTTAACTAAAAATAAAGTATTTAGAATGTCTGAAACAAGTGCAAATAAAAAATGGTATGTTGTTAGAGCCGTAAGTGGTCAAGAAAACAAGATAAAAACTTATATAGAAAATGAAATTTCTAGATTAGGTCTTGAAGATTACGTTGAACAGGTTCTAGTTCCCACCGAAAAAGTAATACAAATCCGTAACGGCAAGAAAATAAACAAAGAACGCGTTTACTTTCCTGGTTATATAATGATTCAAGCTAATTTAAGTGGAGAAATTCCGCATATAATTAGATCGATTACAAACGTAATTGGCTTTTTAGGTGAAACAAAAGGAGGAGACCCGGTGCCGTTAAGACAATCTGAAGTAAATAGAATGTTAGGTAAAGTAGATGAGCTATCGGTTGATGCAGACGCTAACATCGCAATTCCATTTACTTTAGGTCAAACAGTTAAAGTTATTGATGGCCCATTCAATGGATTTGATGGAACCATAGAAAAGATAAATGAAGAAAAGCGTAAACTCGAAGTAATGGTGAAAATTTTCGGAAGAAAAACACCATTAGAATTGAGTTATATGCAAGTTGAAAAAGTTTAATAATTGTTACAACAGATATAGTATGTCTTTTTGCTTCCAATCTAAAAGATGTACAAACTAAATTTATTAAAATGGCAAAAGAATTAAGTAAAGTAGTTAAGTTACAAGTTCGGGGAGGTGCTGCGAATCCGTCGCCACCGGTAGGACCCGCTTTAGGTGCTGCTGGAGTTAATATCATGGAATTTTGCAAACAATTTAACGCTAGAACTCAGGATAAACCTGGTAAAGTTCTTCCTGTTGTTATTTCTGTTTTCAAAGATAAATCCTTTGATTTTGTAATAAAAACTCCTCCAGCTGCTGTACAATTATTGGAAGCGGCCAAAACAAAAAAAGGATCTGGAGAACCGAACAGAAAAAAAGTAGCTAAAGTAACTTGGGATCAAGTTAAAGCTATAGCAGAAGATAAAATGCAAGATTTAAATGCATTTACAATCGATTCTGCTATGAAGATGGTTGCAGGTACTGCAAGATCAATGGGTATAACTGTTAAAGGCGGTCAAGCACCCAATTAAAATTTTTTGAAATGGCAAGAATAACAAAAAAGCAAAAAGAAGCAAGAGCAAAAGTTGAAAAAAATAAACTTTATTCTCTTGAGGAAGCTTCAGCTTTGGTAAAAGAAATTTCATTTACCAAGTTTGATGCATCAGTTGATTTGGCTGTACGCCTTGGAGTTGATCCACGTAAAGCGAATCAAATGGTTAGAGGTGTTGTTTCCCTTCCTCACGGAACAGGAAAAGACATGAAGGTTTTAGCTTTAGTTACACCTGATAAAGAAGCAGAAGCTAAAGAAGCTGGTGCTGATTATGTAGGTTTAGACGAGTACCTTGATAAAATTAAGAGTGGTTGGACAGATGTTGATGTAATCATCACCATGCCAGCTATTATGGGTAAATTAGGCCCTTTAGGACGTGTTTTAGGTCCAAGAGGTTTAATGCCAAACCCAAAAACAGGTACTGTAACTATGGATGTAGCGAAAGCTGTAGCCGAAGTTAAAGCAGGTAAAATTGACTTTAAAGTTGATAAAACAGGTATTGTACATGCTCCAATAGGTAAAGCGTCTTTCGATGCTGAAAAATTAGTTGGTAATGCACATGAATTGTTAACAACACTAATGAAGTTAAAACCAACAGCTGCAAAAGGTACTTATGTAAAAAGTATTTACATGTCTAGTACTATGAGTCCGAGTATATCAATTGATACTAAAATTAATTAGTAGTTAAACTTTAATATTATGACAAGAGAAGAAAAATCACAAGTTATTGAAGAGTTAACTGCTCAATTAGCAGATAGTACACATATCTATTTAGCAGATATATCTGGATTAAACGCAGGACACACTTCAGATCTACGTCGTGCTTGTTTTAAAGCAAACGTAAGATTAGCTGTAGTTAAAAATACATTATTGGTAAAAGCTATGGAGGCTTCTGAAAAAGATTTCGGAAATCTTCCAACCATATTAAAAGGTAATACCTCTGTAATGTATTCTGAAACTGGAAATGCTCCAGCAAAAGTAATTAAAGCATTCCGTAAAAAATCTGATAAGCCATTGCTTAAAGGAGCTTTTATAGAAGAGGCAATTTACATTGGTGATGAGCAATTAGATGCATTAGTTGATATCAAATCTAGAGAAGAGTTAATTGGAGATATAGTAGCATTATTGCAATCGCCAGCTAAGAACGTTGTTTCTGCTCTTAAATCTGGAGGAGGAAAACTAGCAGGTATCCTTAAAACCTTATCCGAAAAAGAAGGATAAACACAAATAAGTACGCACTTAAACAAATTATATTTTTAAAATTATTAAAACGATAGAAAATGGCAGATTTAAAAGATTTCGCAGAACAATTAGTTAATTTAACAGTAAAAGAAGTTAACGAATTAGCTACAATATTAAAAGAAGAGTATGGCATTGAGCCAGCTGCTGCTGCAGTTGCAGTTGCTGCAGGTGGTGGTGACGCTGGTGAAGCCGCTGAAGAAAAGTCAGAATTTGACGTAGTTCTTAAAGCCGCTGGTGGTTCTAAATTAGCAGTAGTAAAATTAGTTAAAGAATTAACTGGTTTAGGTCTTAAAGAAGCTAAAGAATTAGTTGACAATGCACCTAGCAACATCAAAGAAGGTGTTTCTAAAGAAGAAGCAGAAGGTTTAAAAGCATCATTAGAAGAGGCTGGAGCTGAAGTTGAGCTTAAGTAAGTTCAACAAACCTACAAATTTTGGTTTAGGTCTTCCAAGTTAATTGGAATGACCTAAACCCTTTTGTGTATATAAAATGTACATAAAAAAACAACTATTTTTTTTAATCAAAATCTCGTTCATCGATGTTAGCAAAAACAGCTGAAAGATTAAATTTCTCCTCTATAGTAAACAGAACTGATTATCCAGATTTCTTGGATATTCAAATCAAATCCTTCCAGGATTTTTTCCAATTAGAGACTAAATCAGAACAAAGAGGTAATGAAGGCCTATATAATACCTTCATGGAAAACTTTCCTATAACAGACACAAGAAATCAGTTTGTTTTGGAGTTTTTGGATTATTTCATTGATCCCCCACGATATACCATTGAAGAGTGTATAGAAAGAGGTCTAACCTATAGCGTGCCTTTAAAAGCCAGATTAAAGCTATACTGTACTGATCCTGAACATGAAGATTTCGAAACCATTGTGCAAGATGTATATTTAGGAACCATTCCTTACATGACGCCTAGTGGAACTTTCGTGATCAATGGTGCAGAGCGTGTTGTAGTTTCTCAATTACACAGATCACCTGGGGTTTTCTTTAGCCAATCATTCCACGCTAATGGTACTAAGTTATATTCAGCGAGAGTGATACCTTTCAAAGGGTCATGGATTGAATTCGCAACAGATATCAATAGCGTCATGTATGCTTATATTGATAGAAAGAAAAAATTACCGGTAACGACCTTGTTTAGAGCCATTGGTTTTGAACGTGATAAAGATATCCTTGAAATTTTTGACCTTGCTGAAGAAATTAAAGTGTCAAAAGCCGGTTTAAAGAAGGTACTTGGTCGCAAATTGGCGGCACGTGTACTTAATACATGGCATGAAGATTTCGTTGATGAAGATACTGGTGAAGTAGTATCTATTGAGCGTAACGAAATTGTATTAGATCGTGACACCATCATAGACAAAGATAATATTGAGGAAATCCTTGAGGCTGATGTAAAAACAATTCTTTTACACAAAGAAAGTGCGCAACAAGGAGATTACGCCATTATACATAATACGCTTCAAAAAGATCCAACAAACTCTGAAAAAGAAGCGGTTGAACATATTTACCGTCAATTGCGTAATGCTGAACCACCAGATGAGGAAACAGCACGTGGTATTATTGACAAGTTATTCTTTTCAGACCAACGTTACTCTTTAGGAGAAGTAGGTCGTTACAGAATGAATAAAAAACTAGGTCTTGATATTGGTATGGATAAGCAAGTGCTTACCAAAGAAGATATCATTACTATCATTAAATATTTAATCGAACTTATCAACTCTAAAGCAGAGATTGATGATATTGATCACTTATCTAACCGTCGTGTACGTACCGTTGGTGAGCAATTGTCATCTCAATTTGGTGTTGGTTTGGCACGTATGGCACGTACTATTCGTGAGCGTATGAACGTTCGTGATAATGAGGTGTTTACACCAATCGATTTGATTAACGCGAAGACATTATCTTCAGTTATCAACTCATTCTTTGGAACAAACCAGTTATCTCAATTTATGGATCAAACCAATCCATTAGCAGAGATTACACACAAACGTCGTCTATCGGCTTTAGGACCTGGTGGTTTATCTCGTGAAAGAGCTGGATTTGAGGTTCGTGACGTTCACTATACGCATTATGGTCGTTTATGTCCAATTGAAACACCAGAGGGACCAAACATTGGTTTGATTTCTTCGCTTTCAGTTTATGCAAAAGTAAATGGTATGGGATTCATTGAAACACCTTACCGAAAAGTTGAAAATGGAGTAGTGGACATTAAAAATGCACCTACTTATTTAAGTGCAGAAGAGGAAGAAGATTTACTTATCGCTCAGGCCAACGTTAAAGTGGATGAGAATGGTAAAATTTATGATGAAAAGATTATTGCCCGTCAAGAAGGTGATTTCCCAGTAATTGATCCATCTAATGCTAATTATACTGACGTTGCTCCTAACCAAGTAGCGTCTATTTCAGCATCATTAATTCCATTTTTGGAGCATGATGATGCCAACCGTGCCTTGATGGGATCTAACATGATGCGTCAAGCGGTACCACTATTACGCCCTCAAGCTCCTATTGTTGGAACTGGATTAGAGCGTCAAGTGGCTTCTGATTCTAGGGTATTAATCAATGCAGAAGGCGCTGGTGTTGTTGAGTATGTTGATGCAAATGAGATTATCATTAAGTATGAACGTACCGAAGAAGAGGCAATGGTGAGTTTTGATAGCGATACCAAATCGTATCCGCTAGTGAAATTCAGAAAAACAAACCAAGGTACTTCAATTAACCTAAAACCTATTGTCGTTAAAGGTGATAAAGTAACCAAGGGTCAAGTACTTTGTGAAGGTTATGCTACCGAAAATGGAGAATTAGCACTTGGTAGAAATATGAAAGTGGCATTCATGCCTTGGAAAGGATACAACTTTGAGGATGCAATTGTAATTTCTGAAAAAGTAGTTCGTGAAGATGTTTTCACCTCTATCCATATTGATGAGTATTCTTTAGAAGTTCGTGATACCAAATTAGGTAATGAAGAATTAACTAATGATATTCCAAACGTTTCTGAAGAGGCTACAAAAGACTTGGACGAAAATGGTATGATTCGCATTGGTGCAGAGATCAAACCGGGTGATATTTTAATCGGTAAGATTACTCCTAAAGGGGAAAGTGATCCAACTCCAGAAGAAAAGCTTTTAAGAGCAATTTTCGGTGATAAAGCTGGTGATGTAAAAGATGCTTCATTAAAAGCTTCGCCTTCATTACATGGTGTGGTTATTGATAAAAAGTTATTCTCAAGAGCTATCAAGGATAAACGTAAGAGAGCAAAAGATAAAGAAGATATCGATGCTTTAGAAACTGTTTATTACAAGAAATTTGATGAATTAAAAGATGTTTTAGTCGAAAAATTATTCGCTATTGTAAACGGAAAAACGGCGCAAGGTATCTTTAATGACTTAGGAGAAGAAATCATTCCAAAAGGAAAGAAATATACCTTGAAAATGTTGAATGCTGTAGATGATTATACGCATTTAACATCAGGAACTTGGACAACAGACGATCATACAAATGCGCTTATCGCTGATTTAATCCACAATTATAAGATTAAGGAAAATGACTTACAAGGGTCGTTACGTCGTGAGAAGTTTACGATTTCGGTAGGGGATGAATTACCAGCTGGGATTATCAAGTTAGCTAAAGTTTATGTTGCTAAAAAGCGTAAACTAAAAGTTGGTGATAAAATGGCAGGTCGTCACGGTAACAAAGGTATTGTTGCACGTATTGTACGTCAAGAAGATATGCCATTCCTAGAGGATGGAACTCCTGTTGATATCGTATTGAATCCGCTAGGTGTACCGTCCCGTATGAATATTGGTCAGATTTATGAAACCGTATTAGGATGGGCTGGTCAAAAACTAGGCCGTACTTATGCTACACCTATTTTTGATGGTGCAACATTAGACCAAATAAATGGGTTTACCGATGAAGCTGGAATTCCTCGATTTGGTCATACCTATTTATATGATGGTGGTACTGGAGATCGTTTTGATCAACCAGCTACTGTTGGTGTGATTTATATGTTGAAACTAGGACATATGGTTGATGATAAGATGCACTCACGTTCAATCGGGCCTTACTCTTTAATTACGCAACAACCGCTTGGTGGTAAAGCACAATTTGGTGGACAGCGTTTTGGTGAGATGGAGGTTTGGGCACTTGAGGCCTATGGTGCTTCTGCAACTCTTCGAGAGATCTTAACAGTTAAGTCTGATGATGTTATTGGTAGAGCGAAAACTTACGAAGCTATCGTAAAAGGAGAACCTATGCCAGAACCAGGATTACCTGAATCATTCAATGTATTGATGCATGAATTAAAAGGTTTAGGATTAGATATTAGATTAGAAGAATAAATTTATAGTATACAGTCACAGTATGCAGTTGGCAATACATGTCTTTCTGGATACTGGGACTGAAACTGAATACTAAATAAAATGGCAAGAAAACAAGATAAGAATACAGTACAGAGATTTAATAAAATCTCAATTGGTTTGGCCTCTCCAGAGTCTGTTTTGGCTGCGTCTCGCGGTGAAGTCCTTAAACCAGAAACTATTAATTATCGAACTCATAAACCTGAAAGAGATGGTTTGTTCTGTGAGCGTATTTTTGGTCCTGTAAAGGATTTTGAGTGTGCTTGTGGTAAATATAAAAGAATACGTTACAAAGGTATTGTTTGTGATCGCTGTGGTGTTGAAGTTACCGAAAAGAAAGTACGAAGAGACCGAGTTGGTCACATCAACCTAGTTGTCCCTGTGGCACATATATGGTATTTCCGTTCGTTACCTAACAAAATTGGGTACTTATTAGGACTTCCATCTAAACGATTAGACATGATTATTTACTACGAACGTTATGTAGTAATTCAACCAGGTCTTGCAAAAAATGTAGATGGTGAACCATTAGAAAAAATGGATTTCTTGACTGAAGAGGAATATTTAAATATTCTTGAGTCACTTCCACAAGAAAACCAATATTTAGATGATCACGATCCAAATAAATTCATAGCAAAAATGGGAGCTGAATGCTTGATAGATTTGCTTTCAAGAATTGATTTGAATGAATTATCGTATGACTTACGTCACAAAGCTAATACCGAAACATCAAAGCAACGTAAAACAGAAGCTTTAAAGCGTCTTCAAGTTGTTGAAGCGTTTAGAGATTCAAATGCAAATCGCGAAAACAAGCCAGAATGGATGATTATGAAGGCTATTCCAATTATTCCGCCAGAATTAAGACCTTTGGTGCCGTTGGATGGTGGTCGTTTTGCGACTTCAGATTTGAATGATTTATACCGTCGTGTGATTATTCGTAACAATCGTTTAAAGCGTTTGGTTGAAATCAAAGCGCCTGAAGTGATTTTGCGTAATGAGAAGCGTATGTTACAAGAATCTGTTGATTCCTTATTTGATAATACGCGTAAGGCATCTGCAGTAAAAACAGATTCTAACAGACCATTAAAATCTTTATCAGATTCATTAAAAGGTAAACAAGGGCGTTTCCGTCAAAACTTACTTGGTAAGCGTGTGGATTATTCAGCACGTTCGGTTATTGTCGTTGGACCAGAATTAAAATTATTTGAATGTGGATTGCCAAAAAACATGGCAGCAGAACTTTACAAACCTTTCATTATCAGAAAACTGATTGAAAGAGGAATTGTGAAAACTGTAAAATCTGCAAAGAAAATTATAGATAGAAAAGAACCAGTTGTTTGGGATATTTTAGAGAACGTTTTAAAAGGACATCCAGTTCTTTTAAATCGTGCTCCTACACTTCACAGACTTGGTATTCAAGCGTTTCAGCCTAAATTAATTGAAGGAAAAGCTATCCAGTTGCACCCATTAGTATGTACTGCCTTTAATGCAGATTTTGATGGTGACCAAATGGCGGTGCATTTACCATTAGGGCCAGAAGCGATTTTAGAATCCCAGTTGCTAATGTTGGCTTCTCATAATATCTTGAATCCAGCTAATGGATCTCCTGTAACTGTACCTTCTCAAGACATGGTACTTGGCTTGTATTACATGACCAAGTTGCGTAAATCTACTGATGAGGTTAAAGTTAAAGGTGAAGGCTTAACATTTTATTCTCCAGATGAGGTAACAATTGCCTACAATGAGAAGAAAGTTGAATTAAATGCTGGAATAAAAGTAAGAACCAAGGATTTCAATGAAAACGGAGAATTAACTTCACAAATCATTGAAACTACGGTTGGACGTGTATTATTTAATGAGCAAGTTCCAGAAGCGGCAGGATATATAAACCAAGTCTTGACCAAAAAATCCTTAAGAGATATTATTGGTAACATTTTGAAAGTGACCAGTGTTCCAGAAACAGCTGCCTTTTTAGATGAAATCAAAACTTTAGGATATAAGTTTGCATTTCAAGGTGGTTTGTCATTCAGTTTGGGTGATATTATTATCCCGCCAGAAAAACAAAGTATGATCGATAAGGCCAATACTTTAGTTGATGGTATTATGGGTAACTATAATATGGGATTGATCACCAATAATGAGAGATATAATCAGGTTATTGATATATGGACTTCTACGAATGCGGAATTAACCGAGCTGTCAATGAAACGAATCCGTGAAGACCAACAAGGATTTAACTCGGTGTACATGATGCTTGATTCTGGAGCTCGTGGATCTAAAGAACAGATTCGTCAGCTTACAGGAATGCGTGGTTTGATGGCTAAACCTAAAAAATCGAACGCAGGTGGTGGTGAAATTATCGAAAATCCGATTCTATCTAACTTTAAGGAAGGACTTTCAATTTTAGAATATTTTATCTCAACCCACGGTGCTCGTAAAGGTCTTGCCGATACCGCACTTAAAACAGCCGATGCTGGTTATTTAACTCGTCGTTTGGTAGATGTATCTCAAGATGTGATTATATACAGTGAAGATTGCGGTACATTAAGAGGTATTGAAGTTTCTCCTTTGAAGAAGAATGAAGAGATTATTGAATCTCTTGAAGATAGAATCGTTGGTAGAACCTCACTAAATGATGTTTATGACCCATTAACTGAAGAATTATTGGTTAGTGCTGGTGAGCACATTAACGATGCTATTGCTAAACGTATTGGAGATTCGCCATTAGAGGCTATCGAAGTGCGTTCTGCTTTAACCTGTGAAGCTAAAAAGGGTATTTGCTCTAAATGCTATGGCCGTAATTTGGCTACCGGTAAAATGGTTCAAAGAGGAGAGGCTGTTGGAGTTGTTGCTGCACAGTCAATTGGAGAACCTGGTACACAGTTAACACTTCGTACATTCCACGTAGGTGGTATTGCTGGTAACATTTCCGAAGAGAACAAATTGATTGTTAAATTTGATGGTATTGCAGAGATTGAAGACCTTAAAACTGTTGATAGTGCTGATGCAGAAGGTAAGAAAACACAAGTTGTGATTTCTAGAACTTCTGAATTGAAATTGGTTGACGAGAAAACAGGTATCACTTTGAGTACTAATAACATTCCTTATGGTTCATTCATCAATGTTAAACCAGGAGATAAAGTTAAAAAAGGAGATGTTATTTGTTCATGGGATCCATATAATGGTGTAATTATTTCAGAATTTGCTGGTAAAGTAAAATATGAAAACATTGAACAAGGTATAACTTACCAAGTTGAAATCGATGAGCAAACTGGATTCCAGGAAAAAGTAATTTCTGAATCGAGAAACAAGAAGTTGATTCCAACGCTTCATATTGACGATGCTAAAGGAAACACGATTCGTTCTTACAACTTACCGGTTGGAGCTCACTTGATGATTGACGACGGTGAGAAAATTAATGTAGGTAAGGTGTTGGTTAAAATTCCTCGTAAATCTGCTAAAGCAGGTGATATTACAGGAGGTTTACCACGTGTTACAGAGTTATTCGAAGCACGTAATCCTTCAAACCCTGCAGTAGTAAGTGAGATTGATGGTGTGGTTTCTTTTGGTAAAATTAAAAGAGGTAACCGTGAGATTATCATTGAATCTAAATTAGGTGAGGTAAAAAAATATCTTGTGAAATTATCTAATCAAATTCTTGTACAAGAAAACGATTATGTAAAAGCAGGAATGCCTTTATCTGATGGTTCGATAACTCCAGATGATATTTTAAATATCAAAGGCCCATCTGCAGTACAACAATATTTAGTAAACGAAGTACAAGAAGTTTATCGTTTACAAGGGGTGAAAATCAATGACAAGCACTTTGAAGTTGTTGTGAGACAAATGATGCGTAAAGTTCAAATTATTGATTCTGGAGATACTGTATTCCTTGAAGACCAATTAGTTCACAAATCTGATTTTATTGAAGAAAACGATAAAATCTTTGGAATGAAGGTCATAGAAGATGCTGGAGATTCAGCTTCGCTTAAACCAGGACAGATTGTTACGATGCGTCAATTGAGAGATGAAAATTCTATTTTACGTAGAGAAGATAAAAAATTGGCTGTCGCTAGAGATGCACATCCAGCTACTGCTACGCCAATTCTTCAAGGTATTACTAGAGCCTCTTTACAGACAAAATCGTTTATTTCTGCTGCATCCTTCCAGGAAACCACAAAAGTTCTTAACGAAGCTGCTGTAAATGCTAAAGTTGATGATCTTGAAGGTCTTAAGGAAAATGTAATTGTTGGACATAGAATTCCAGCAGGAACAGGTGTAAGACGTTATGACAACATCATTGTAGGTTCTAAAGAAGAATTTGATGAAATGATGAAGGCTAAACAAGAAATGAATTATAATTAAAAAAAGAGTTAACTGGTTTCACATATTTTAGTGAAACCAGTTAAACTAATTTAACTTTGAGGAGATTCAAGATTTAATAAACCAAAGCCATGGCTGAAGATAAAAACAAACAGGGACAGATTAATATTGAGTTGGACGAGAAGGTTGCTGAAGGCACTTACTCAAATCTTGCTATAATTAATCATTCGGTTTCTGAATTTGTAATGGACTTTGTAAGTATCATGCCTGGTACTCCTAAAAGTAAGGTGAAGGCTCGAATTATTTTAACACCGCAACATGCCAAACGTTTGCTTAAGGCTTTAGGCGATAATGTCAAACGATTTGAAAACGCCCATGGTGAAATTAAAGATTACGAGCAACCGCCAATACCTTTAAATTTTGGTCCAACAGGTCAGGCATAAACAGAAAAATAAATAAGGAATTCAAGGTTGCTCGAAATGGTTTCATTAGCAACCGCCAATACCTTTAAATTTTGGTCCAACAGGTCAGGCATAAACAGAAAAATAAATAAGGAATTCAAGGTTGCTCGAAATGGTTTCATTAGCAACCGCCAATACCTTTAAATTTTGGTCCAACGGGTCAGGCCTAATCAAAAAATAGAAAAGAAATTTCAGGTTGCTCGAAATGGTTTCATTAGCAACCGCCAATACCTTTAAATTTTGGACCGACAGGTCAAGCTTAATAAAAAAAGCCTTTGATTTATTAATCAAAGGCTTTTTTTATGCAGTTAAGCGACTTCTTTGTTGTAAGAAAATTTGAGTGCTCCCGAAGGACACTTTTTAACCTGATTAATGATTTTTTTTGTGGAGGCACCATCTAGGTCAATCCATGGTATTACCGAGTTTCTAAAGACATCAGAAAGTTCTCTAGCACAACGTTCGGCATTAATACACACGCTGGGTTCGAATGTTACAGTAATATCTTTATTACTGAAAACGTTAGCATTTGTTTCCATAAGTAGTAGATCATTTTTGGGGTTATGATACTCTATTAAAGTTAACCAACTCAATTATAGCCGTCTAACAATAATCGATTAAATGTACAAAAAAATCGATTAAATACAACATTTTTCAAATAAAATAGATGAAATGCACACCCAATTTAATTAAATTCTGATGTAAAATGGAAGGTGATACTAGGATATTTTTGCTGTGTCATTTGAAGCGAAAATGCAGAATCTGCCAAAAATACCAGCTGATTTTGCTTGTCTTTAGCTAAAAAGCGCTGTTTTACTTTTAAAAATTCTTTATACTCTTCATTTTTTGGATCTTCAGGATCTACCCAACAAGCTTTATGTACATTTAGGTTTTCATATGTACATTTCGCACCATATTCATGTTCAAGCCTATACTGTATCACTTCATATTGTAGTGCACCCACAGTTCCAATGACTTTTCTTCCGTTAAGTTCTAATGTAAACAACTGCGCAACGCCTTCATCCATTAACTGATCAATACCCTTATAGAGTTGTTTTGACTTTAATGGATCAGCATTGTTAATATACCTAAAATGTTCGGGTGAAAAACTTGGAATACCTTTATAGCTAATGGCTTCACCTTCGGTTAGAGTATCACCAATTTTAAAATTTCCCGTGTCGTGCAAGCCAACAATATCTCCAGGATAAGATACATCTACAATTTCTTTCTTTTCTGCAAAGAAGGCATTGGGACTAGAGAATTTTAGTTTTTTCCCATGTCTAACATGTAAATAGGGCTTGTTTCTTTCAAACTTCCCTGATACAATTTTAATAAAGGCTAATCGATCCCTATGATTAGGGTCCATATTAGCGTGAATCTTGAATACAAACCCAGAGAAATCTTTTTCATCTGGATTTACAAGACGCTCTTCACTTTGTTTTGGTCTTGGTTTTGGAGCAATTTCAATAAAGCAATCTAACAATTCGCGCACACCAAAGTTATTCAATGCAGACCCAAAAAATACAGGTTGTAAACTGCCATCTAAATATGCTTGACGATCAAAATCGGGATAAATACCTTCTACCAGTTCAATTTCATCACGTAGGGTTTTTGCTGCTTTGTCGCCAATTAATTTATTAAGTTCATCAGCTTCAAGATCAGAGATTTCTATAGTTTCTTCAATATTTTTCCGACTGTCACCACTAAACAAATTAATATTTCGTTCCCAAATGTTATAAATTCCCTTGAAATCGTATCCCATACCAATAGGGAAGCTTAACGGAACAACCTTTAACCCTAACTTTTGTTCAATTTCATCTAATAGATCAAAAGCATCTTTCCCTTCTCTATCCAATTTATTGATGAAAACAATCATTGGAATATTCCGCATTCTGCAAACTTCAACAAGTTTTTCTGTCTGTTCCTCAACACCTTTCGCGACGTCAATAACCACGATTACACTATCAACAGCAGTAAGGGTTCTAAAAGTATCTTCAGCAAAATCTTTGTGTCCAGGAGTATCAAGAATGTTTATTTTGATGCCATCATATTCAAATGCCAAAACGGAAGTCGCAACTGAAATCCCACGTTGACGCTCAATCTCCATAAAGTCACTGGTTGCGCCTTTCTTAATCTTATTGCTTTTTACGGCACCTGCTTCTTGAATAGCACCACCAAAAAGGAGTAATTTTTCAGTTAAGGTGGTCTTTCCAGCATCAGGATGTGAAATGATGCCGAAGGTTCGTCGTCTATTGATTTCCTTTATAAAACTCATTTAAATGCAAAATTTTGGCAAAGATAAACTTATTTCTACCTAATTTGATAGGA
Organism: Flavobacteriaceae bacterium MAR_2010_72; assembly: GCA_003550275.1. GTDB lineage: Bacteria > Bacteroidota > Bacteroidia > Flavobacteriales > Flavobacteriaceae > Geojedonia. The sequence goes on along the minus strand of QXCW01000002.1, from coordinate 2,506,243 downwards.
CTCGGTATTAATAAAAAAATGCTTTTTTAATGTTTTAGGTTTCCGAAATAGAATGCATACTGAAAAATTGGTGATTCCAAGCAAAATTATCCAGTATTTTAGTTTTAATATAAGTATCGAAAACGTTTTCGGTAAAAAGTTTCCCAGAAAACTCTTCTTTTTTGGACCTATTAAACAAATACGGTTATATTGAAAAAAAATTGTTATGCATGCATAATAATTGTATATTTGCATTTCAACGTTAAAAAATATCACTTTGTCGATATTTAAATTTGATTCTTCGATTAAAAAAGTTTTTTAACTGTTACATTTTTATTTAATAGAGTTAATATCACCCTAAACCGCTATGAAAACCTCTACTTATCAATGTGTTATTAAATTAATAATACTAGTTCTATTCACACTTAACTTTCAGGTATTTGGTCAAACTCCAGGTCAAATTTATACTCCTGCGGTTCCAAGTACAAATCCAATGGATCCTAATGGAGACGGATGGACTACGCTCACAGGATTAACCTTTGTTATAGGTAATGAATTACCACAATTTGAGATTCCATTTAAGGAAGTGCCTCAATTAACGGCAGAGCCTTCATCTGATCTTCAAACCGGATCAAGTTGTGCCGCTTCAGAGATTGTAAGTGACCCATCAACAGGATCTGCAGGTGGATACTACTATATATCCGATCCAGACGGTACGCCAGATAACGGTGACGAAATGATGGTGTTTAGAATGCGAATTGCTAAACAAGCAAATGGAGCTTTTGGTTACAGTTTTTTATTTGATACCGATTTGAAATTTGGTCCATCAGATCCCAATAGTATTCCTGGAAACCCTGGTTTTGAAATAGAAGTAATATATGGCAGTGGTAATAATAATGATGTCCTTGTTGAAAATGTAGATGGTACCACAAATGGTGTAAATATTGGAACCTATAATACCTCTTCAAACTCGCAACGGTCAGACGCCTTAAACAATAATGCGGGGTGTACCACTGATCCTATTTTTATTGATTGGTTTGTTCCTTTGATAGACATAGGAATTACAACAACCCAGAATTTTAGAATTGCTGTTGCAACTGCAAGTTCTCCTTCATCAGCTTTGGGTGGTTCAGCTTCTGATATTTTGGGAGTTGATGGGGATATAATCGCTAGTGATGATGATCAATTTGCGGCAGCAATTTATGCCTCTTCAGATAGCGATAATGATGGTGTTACTGATGCAAATGATGTAGATGATGATAATGATGGAATTCTAGATACCGAAGAATCTCCTGGAGATGTTGATCCAAGTGCAGATTCTGATGGTGATGGAGTGCCAGATTATTTGGATGCTGATTATTCTGGATTCGTTGATACAAATAATGATGGTGTAAATGATAATTTTGATACTGATTTAGATGGCATTGCAGATCATTTGGATAACGATGCTGACAACGATGGTTGTAATGATGTATTGGAAGCTGGTTTTACTGAAAGCTCAACAAACCTAGGACAACTCGCAGGTACAGGATATAATGCCAATGGTCAAGTTACTGGAAATACAGATGGTTATACGGGTACTAATCCAGACGTAACAAATCCGTCTGTTTCATCTGCTTGTGGAGGGACGGACACTGATGGCGATGGTGATCCTGACAGTACGGATCCCGATGATGATAATGATGGAAATCCAGATGTAAGTGATCCTAACCCCTTGGTAGCTACGGCTAATAATGAAAGTGCTACAGCTACTTTAGGTGTGGCAACTAATATCAATATATTAGCCAACGACGATTTCTTACCTAATAGTAATATTAATAATTTGGGGGCTACCTCACTAGTACAAACGGGAGGAACGGCTTCTGGTACCATTGTATTAGATGCTATCACAGGTGAGCTGATTTATACACCATTGGCTATTGAAGAAGGACAAGTAGTAACCGTAATTTATCAAGTTTGTAATACAAGCCCAACGCCAAGTGTTTGTGCGACAGCAACTGTTAATATTAGTGTAATTGCTGACATAGACACCGATGGTGATGGCGATCCAGATAGTACAGACCCAGACGATGACAATGATGGCAATCCAGACACCACGGATCCCAATCCATTGGTGGCTACTACAGCACCAGATACCTTAACGGTAACCGAGGGATTAAGTGCTACAGTTAATGTACTAACGAATGATGATTTTCTACCAGGGGCAAACACGAGCCTTGTCGATGCAGGCACAGGAAGTGCTGGAGGTACGATAAGTTTTGATGCAAGTACTGGAGAGCTTACCTATACGCCATTGGCAGGAGAACAGGGCACTACGGTAACGGTCGACTACACGGTATGTAATACCGCGGTGACACCACAAGTATGCAGTACCAATACTGTGACTATTACAGTAGAAATAGATACGGATAGTGATGGCGATCCAGATAGTACAGACCCAGACGATGACAATGATGGCAATCCAGACACCACGGATCCCAATCCATTGGTGGCCACTACGGCACCAGATACCTTAACGGTAACCGAGGGATTAAGTGCTACGGTGAATGTACTAACGAATGATGATTTTCTACCAGGAGCAAACACGAGCCTTGTTGATGCAGGGACAGGTAGTGCTGGTGGTACGATAAGTTTTGATGCGACCACGGGGGAGCTTACTTATACGCCATTGGCAGGAGAAGAGGGCACTACGGTAACGGTAGACTATACGGTTTGTAATACCGCGGTGACACCACAAGTATGCAGTACCAATACTGTTAGCATTACAGTAGAAATAGATACGGACAGTGATGGCGATCCAGATAGTACAGACCCAGACGATGACAATGATGGCAATCCAGACACCACGGATCCCAATCCATTGGTGGCTACTACAGCACCAGATACCTTAACGGTAACCGACGGATTAAGTGCTACAGTTAATGTACTAACGAATGATGATTTTCTACCAGGGGCAAACACGAGCCTTGTCGATGCAGGCACAGGAAGTGCTGGTGGTACGATAAGTTTTGATGCGACCACGGGGGAGCTTACTTATACGCCATTGGCAGGAGAAGAGGGCACTACGGTAACGGTAGACTATACGGTTTGTAATACCGCGGTGACACCACAAGTATGCAGTACCAATACTGTTAGCATTACAGTAGAAATAGATACGGACAGTGATGGCGATCCAGATAGTACAGACCCAGACGATGACAATGATGGCAATCCAGACACCACGGATCCCAATCCATTGGTGGCTACTACAGCACCAGATACTTTAACGGTAACCGACGGATTAAGTGCTACAGTTAATGTACTAACGAATGATGATTTTCTACCAGGGGCAAACACGAGCCTTGTCGATGCAGGCACAGGTAGTGCTGGTGGTACGATAAGTTTTGATGCAAGCACTGGAGAGCTTACCTATACGCCATTGGCAGGAGAACAGGGCACTACGGTAACGGTAGATTATACGGTTTGTAATACTGCCGTGACACCACAAGTATGCAGTACCAATACTGTTAGCATTACAGTGTTATTAGATACTGACAATGATGGGACGCCAGATGTTACAGATCCAGATGATGACAACGATGGCAATCCAGACACTACAGATCCTAACAGGTTAGTGCCATTAACCAATCCAGATGTTTTAGATGTTATTAAAGGTACAAGCAATTCGGTGAATGTACTAACGAATGATGATTTTCTACCAGGGGCAAACACGAGCCTTGTCGATGCAGGCACAGGTAGTGCTGGTGGTACGATAAGTTTTGATGCAAGTACTGGAGAGTTTACCTATACGCCATTGGCAGGAGAAGAAGGTACTACCGTAACGGTAGACTATACGGTATGTAATACTGCGGTGACACCACAAGTATGTAGTACAAATACTGTAACTATTACAGTATTGCGAGATACTGATAATGATGGGATATCAAACCTAACAGATTTAGATGATGATAATGATGGTATTCCTGACACCTATGAAACAGGAGGGAATGACCCTGATGCCGATGCCGATAATGACGGAATTCCCGCATATTTAGACGAGGATGATTCAAATAATACAATTGGGAATGACACCCCGGGTCTTGAAAAGTTATACGATTTTGATAATGATGGAATTGCTAATCATTTAGATTTGGATGCTGATAATGATGCAATTCCAGACGTAATTGAAGCAGGTTATACAGATACCAATAATGATGGACTGGTAGATTCTTCATCATTTGGTGCAAATGGATTAGCAGATGAGTTGGAGACCGCTCCAGAAAGTGGAGTATTGGCTTCAAGTCCTATCAATACAGATGTTACTTCTGATGCATCACCTGGGTTTACTTTATATAATTTTTTAGACGTAGATGCCGATAATGATGGCATAACTGATACAACCGAAGCCTTTTCCTATAGTGCAACCTATAACGATATTGATAACGATGGTCAAGTCGATGGATTTGTAGATTTAGATGGAAATGGATGGCATGACAATATGGATAGTGAGGTATCATTGCTTGTCTTTCTAAATTCAGATGCTGATAGCATTCCTAACCATTTAGACTTAGATTCAGATGGTGATGGATTACCTGACACCTTCGAAGGAAACTTCCAGGTTGCTGATGGGGATAATAATGGAATTGTGGGTACTGGGATTCCAACTGATACTGATGCTGATGGTTTAGCCGACACCAATGACCCGGATGCTCCAGGAAATATATTAACTGGTTTCGGATTCAATAAAGATAGAGATAGTGATGGTGTATATAACACTTTAGATATTGATATTGATAACGACGGAATTATTGATAACATTGAAGGGCAATCTACCTTTGCTTATCGTTCCCCTACGGGTCTCGATACAGATGGTGACGGAATTGATAATGCATATGATGTAAATAATGGGGGTGTTGGAATTGGCTATACAAATACCGATGGTGGTAGTGCCCCAGATTATGCCGATACCAATTCAGACCAGGTAGATACCTTGGGTGGTGATGGTAATGATATAGAGGAAAATGCAACCGACAATACAATTGACGGTCCTCTAGATCTTGATAATGACGGAATTGTAGATCCAGGTTTGTTTGTCGATCTTGATAACGATGGTTTGCATGATAATTTTGACGATATAATAACAAATACATCTGACCCATTAAATGCAACAAATAATAATCAACAGGCTACAGATCATCCAGATATTGATCAGCCTGGGGGGGATAGAGACTGGAGAGAAGCTTTCACCCAAGATAGAGATAAAGATGGGATTGTCGATACTGTCGATTTAGACTCTGATAACGACGGAATTCTCGATATTAATGAAGATGATAATTTAGATGGCGACAATAATCCTAGAACAAATTCTACAGATTCAGATGGGGATGGTGAACCCGACTATTTTGATTTAGATTCGGATAATGATGGTATTACAGATTATATGGAGGCTGGAGGAACTAATGATCCTGATGGTAATGGAATGGCCGGTATAGGAATTTTAGATACTGATAGTGATAATGATAATACGCCAGACTATATAGAAGTAGATAGTGACGGAATACCTGTAGCTGTTGGATCAACTGGATTAATTCCCTTTGATACTGACGGCGATGGAAATCATGATCATCATGATTTAGATTCAGATAATGATGGTATAACAGATGTGATTGAAGCAGGAGGGACTGACTCAAATGGTGATGGTCGATATGGAAGTGGTACAACAAATGACGTTGATGCCGATGGTTTAATTGATGCCATAGATCCTTATGATGACCGAGATGGTTCATTAGACACGGCTTTAGGTGGTACTCCTCTTGTGGTTGTAGATACAGATAATGACGGCCAATCTAATTATTTAGATTTAGATTCAGACAATGATACCATTCCCGATAATGTAGAAGCACAATCAACTGTAAATTATAGCGCCTCTAGCAGTTTAGATACTGATGGAGATGGTCTTGATGATACTTTTGATATTTCAAATTCTGGTACACCAATTATAGTTGTAAATACAGATGGTGTTGATGCGCCAGATTATTTAGATTTGGATTCTGACAATGATGGGATTTTCGATATTATAGAATCTGGTAATGGAGCAGCAGATACCAATTCAGATGGTACTACTAATGGAGCAACAGGAACAAACGGTTTAGATAACAATTTTGATGACACTATTGCTGGAGATACCTTTACAGATCCAAATGGAATTTTGGATGACACACAAACTGATAATTTTCCTGATACAGATGCCGATGTTCTTATCGGTGGTGATCTCGATTATCGTGACGCAACTTTTAATGATTTTGATGGTGATGGTGTTCCAGATGCTACAGATCTTGATAATGATAATGACGGAATTTTAGATACTGTTGAGTCTAATGGTATTAACCCTATGGCTGATGACGATAATGATGGGATTCCTAATTATCAAGACGCCGATTTTTGTAGCCTTAATACGAATAATATTTGTGCGAGTCTTGATCCTGATAATGACGGTATCCCAAACCATTTTGACAATGATAGTGATGGTGATGGCTGTAGCGACGCCAATGAAGCTTATGCTATGGATAATGCTGATGGTGGAGATAATTCTTTCTACGGAACTGGAAATCCTCCAGCTACAAATCCAGATGGAACAGTTATAGCAGCAAGCTATGCTACTCCTCAAGATACAGATGCCAATAGTACACAAGATTATCTAGAAGTTGGTCCAGATTCTGATAATGATGGTTTATCAGATGCTTGTGACGTCGATGATGATAATGATGGTGTGTTAGATACTACAGAAATAGCCAATGGAACTAACCCTAATGATGCTTGCGATTATAATGTAGTTGATATAACAGAACCAATTACTTCTGGAAATGACTGCGATGGAGATGGAGTACTTGATGCCACTGAAATATCTAATTCAAATGATCCTAAAAATCCATGTGATCTGGTTCAAGCCGCAGGCTATACAGGCTATGATGCGACCAATGCCATCTGGCAAGCCGCCGACTGTGATGGCGATGGGGTAAGCAATGGCGATGAGGCCACTAATGGAACTGACCCCTACTCAAATGTGGATACTGATGGTGATGGTTTACCAGATGATTTTGAAATTGCAAATGGTACCGATGAAACTAATCCATGTGATCCTTCACAGTTGCCATCTTATACAGGCTATGATGCGACCAATGCCATCTGGCAAGCTGCCGATTGTGATGGCGATGGTGTTAATAATGGAGATGAAGTTAACAACGGAACAAATCCTTATTTAAATACGGATACCGATGGCGATGGTTTACCAGATGATTTTGAGATAAACAATGGCAGCGATGAGACCAATCCATGTGATCCGGTACAAGCCGCAGGCTATACGGGTTATGATGCGGCCAATGCTATCTGGCAAGCCGCCGATTGTGATGGCGATGGGGTAAGCAATGGTGATGAGGTCACTAATGGTACCGATCCTTATGCAGTCTCAAGTGATACTGATGGCGACGGTATCGATGATGATAACGAGATAAACAATGGCAGCGATGAGACCAATCCATGTGATCCGGTACAAGCCGCAGGTTATACAGGTTATGATGCGACCAATGCCAACTGGCAAGCCGCCGATTGTGATGGCGATGGGGTAAACAATGGTGATGAGGTCACTAATGGTACCGATCCTTATGCAGTCTCAGGTGATACTGATGGCGACGGTATCGATGATGACAATGAGATAAACAATGGCAGCGATGAGACCAATCCATGTGATCCGGTACAAGCCGCAGGTTATACAGGTTATGATGCGACCAATGCCATCTGGCAAGCCGCCGATTGTGATGGCGATGGGGTAAACAATGGTGATGAGGTCACTAATGGTACCGACCCTTATACAGTCTCAGGTGATACTGATGGCGACGGTATCGATGATGACAATGAGATAAACAATGGCAGCGATGAAACCAATCCATGTGATCCGGTGCAATCCGCGGGTTACACTGGCTATGATGCGACCAATGCCATCTGGCAAGCCGCCGACTGTGATGGCGATGGGGTAAACAATGGTGATGAGGTCACTAATGGTACCGATCCTTATGCAGTCTCTGGTGATACTGATGGCGACGGTATCGATGATGATAACGAGATAAACAATGGCAGCGATGAAACCAATCCATGTGATCCGGTGCAAGCCGCAGCTTATACGGGCTATGATGCGACCAATGCTATCTGGCAAGCCGCTGATTGTGATGGCGATGGGGTAAGCAATGGTGATGAGGCCACTAATGGTACCGATCCATATGCAGTCTCTGGTGATACTGATGGCGATGGTATCGATGATGACAATGAGATAAACAATGGTAGCGATGAGACCAATCCATGTGATCCGGTGCAATCCGCTGGCTATACTGGCTATGATGCGACCAATGCCATCTGGCAAGCTGCCGATTGTGATGGCGATGGTGTAAGCAATGGTGATGAGGTCACTAATGGTACCGATCCTTATGCAGTCTCTGGTGATACTGATGGCGACGGTATCGATGATGACAATGAGATAAACAATGGCAGCGATGAGACCAATCCATGTGATCCGGTACAAGCCGCAGGTTATACAGGTTATGATGCGACCAATGCCATCTGGCAAGCCGCCGATTGTGATGGCGATGGGGTAAACAATGGTGATGAGGTCACTAATGGTACCGACCCTTATACAGTCTCAGGTGATACTGATGGCGACGGTATCGATGATGACAATGAGATAAACAATGGCAGCGATGAAACCAATCCATGTGATCCGGTGCAATCCGCGGGTTACACTGGCTATGATGCGACCAATGCCATCTGGCAAGCCGCCGACTGTGATGGCGATGGGGTAAACAATGGTGATGAGGTCACTAATGGTACCGATCCTTATGCAGTCTCTGGTGATACTGATGGCGACGGTATCGATGATGATAACGAGATAAACAATGGCAGCGATGAAACCAATCCATGTGATCCGGTGCAAGCCGCAGCTTATACGGGCTATGATGCGACCAATGCTATCTGGCAAGCCGCTGATTGTGATGGCGATGGGGTAAGCAATGGTGATGAGGCCACTAATGGTACCGATCCATATGCAGTCTCTGGTGATACTGATGGCGATGGTATCGATGATGACAATGAGATAAACAATGGTAGCGATGAGACCAATCCATGTGATCCGGTGCAATCCGCTGGCTATACTGGCTATGATGCGACCAATGCCATCTGGCAAGCTGCCGATTGTGATGGCGATGGTGTAAGCAATGGTGATGAGGTCACTAATGGTACCGATCCTTATGCAGTCTCTGGTGATACTGATGGCGACGGTATCGATGATGATAACGAGATAAACAATGGCAGCGATGAAACCAATCCATGTGATCCGGTGCAAGCCGCAGCTTATACGGGCTATGATGCGACCAATGCTATCTGGCAAGCCGCTGATTGTGATGGCGATGGGGTAAGCAATGGTGATGAGGCCACTAATGGTACCGATCCATATGCAGTCTCTGGTGATACTGATGGCGATGGTATCGATGATGACAATGAGATAAACAATGGTAGCGATGAGACCAATCCATGTGATCCGGTGCAATCCGCTGGCTATACTGGCTATGATGCGACCAATGCCATCTGGCAAGCTGCCGATTGTGATGGCGATGGTGTAAGCAATGGTGATGAGGTCACTAATGGTACCGATCCTTATGCTTTTGATAATGTTGACAGTGATGGAGACGGTGTTTTAGATACTGTTGAAGTAACTGACGGAACTAATCCAAGCGACCCTTGCAGCTTCAATGATTCAAGTATTACAGAACCAGTTACTGTTGTATGCAATTTTGATATTTCGGTTTCTAAAGCAGTAAATAATACTAAGCCTAAAGTCGGTGATGAGGTCACTTTTAGTATTGTTTTGGCTAATGAAGGGGATGTCCCTGCTACCAATATTGTAGTGGAAGAGTTTTTGCCAAGTGGTTATGAATATGTTCAATCTGTGGTTTCTATAGGCTCCTATTCAGAGTTTACTGGCGAGTGGACCGTAGCCCTTCTCGACGCTGGGACAACACAAATTTTAGAAGTTACGGTTGAAGTATTAGGATATGGTGATTATTTAAATACTGCTAGAATTTTAAATTCTGAAGGGGGTACAGATTTAGACCCTCAGAATAATGAGTCAAGTATAGCCGTAGAACCTATATGTTTGACAGTTTATAACGAGTTTTCTCCAAATGGTGATGGTGTCAATGATACATTTATAATAGACTGTATAGAAAATTATCCAAATAATAAATTAGAAGTATACAATCGTTGGGGTAATCAAGTTTTTAAGCAAATTAGATATAATAATAGTTGGAAAGGAACTTCTAATGGAAGAGCTACCATTTCAGGGTCCAATAAATTACCAGTAGGGACTTACTATTATATTATAGATTTGGGTGACGGAAGTGAGCCAATTGTTGATTGGTTATATATAAATAGATAAATGGTTTAGATTAAAAAGAATAAAATGATATATAAATTACAGATAGAAAAAGTATTATTAATTGTATTTGCTGTATTTACAGTTGGTAGTTCTCTGGCACAACAAGACCCACAATATACCCAATACATGTATAACACCATGAGTATTAATCCAGGTTATACTGGGCAACGAGATACTTTAAGTGTAGTGGCTCTATATCGAACCCAATGGGTAGGTATAGATGGAGCACCAAAAACACAAACCCTTGGAGCACATATGCCTTTAAAGAACAAGAAGATAGGTTTGGGCTTATCTATTGTTAATGATAAATTGGGACCAGCAACCGAAACGTTCTTTAATGGAAATTTTTCATATACTATTAACGTAAGTGAAAATAATACCAAATTGTCTTTTGGCGTCAATGGAGGATTCCATTTATTAAATACCGATTGGAGCAAAGGAAGATTCAAAAATCCAGATGTGGCTTTTAATGAGAATGTAAATTTAGTTTCACCTATCATTGGAGCCGGATTGTATTTGCGTTCTGAAAAATGGTATTTAGGTTTATCTGTTCCAAATTTTATAACTACCAACCATTACGACGACTATCAAGAGTCACTAGCTACTGAGCGATTGCATTATTATTTTATAGGTGGCTATGTATTCGATTTAAGTAAATCGACTAAATTTAAACCAGCTTTACTTGTAAAGGCTGTTTCAGGATCGCCAATTATTGCTGATGTTTCAGCTAATTTCTTATTCAACAAAAAAATAACTTTAGGTCTTGCTTACAGGTGGGATGACTCATTAGCGGGAATTGTTGGGTTTCAAATAAGTAATGAAATTTATTTAGGTTATGCTTATGATTATACGACTACCAATTTAAACAATTACAATAGTGGAACCCACGAAATTATGCTTAGATACGAATTACAAAGTTTAGGTAAATTGTTATCGCCAAGATTCTTTTAAAGAATAGATTTATAGTGATATAAATTCTATTTTTGTTTGTATTTTTACAAAATGATAGAAGAACAAGTCATTTTAGTTAACGAAAATGATGAAAAAATTGGGCTAATGCCTAAAATGGAAGCTCATGAAAAAGCATTGTTACATAGAGCTTTTTCGGTATTTGTTTTCAATGACAATAATGAATTGATGTTGCAACAAAGGGCAGCTCACAAATACCATTCGCCAAGTTTATGGACCAATACCTGCTGTAGCCATCAACGTGACGGAGAAAGCAATATAGAAGCTGGTAAACGGCGATTAATGGAAGAAATGGGTTTTGTTACCGAGTTGACCGAAATCATGTCATTTATATACAAAGCACCATTTGATAATGGTTTAACCGAGCACGAGTTTGATCACGTTATGATAGGTACTTATAATAAAGAACCTAAAATTAATTCGGATGAAGTTGCTGGTTGGAAATGGATGTCATTAGAAGACGTTAAAAATGATATTGAAGTGTCTCCAGAGCAATACACAGCCTGGTTTAAAATTATTTTTGATAAGTTTTATCAACACATAAACATTACAAAATGATAGTTACAGTTAGCCGAAAAGCTCATTTTAATGCGGCGCATCGTTTATATAGAAAAGATTGGAGTGATGAGAAAAACAATCAAGTGTTTGGTAAATGTAGTAACCCAAATTACCATGGGCACAATTACGAATTGATTGTTAGTGTAACAGGCAAAATTAATAAAGAAACGGGTTATGTGATGGATATGAAGGATTTAAAAGACATCATAAAAGAAGAAATTGAAGATACCTTTGATCACAAAAATTTGAATATTGAAGTAGAAGAATTTAAGGATTTAAACCCAACAGCTGAAAACATTGTTGTAGTCATTTACAATAAAATTAAACCTCGTTTAGATTCATTATTAGATTTGGAGGTCACCCTTTATGAAACACCAAGGAATTTTGTTTCCTATTCCGGAAGATAATGACAGAGTTTTTATATCCTTATAAATTCAACCCTATTTTAAAAGAACGGATTTGGGGTGGAAAAAAGTTAAAAAACTATTTAAACAAAAATAGTGACTCTGCTAAAGTAGGAGAGAGCTGGGAAATTAGCGATGTCGACGGAGACATATCCGTGGTCAGTAACGGAAGCCTAAAAGGCCAATCCTTAAAACAAGTATTACTTACCCAAAAAGAAAAACTAATTGGTCGCAAAAACTACAAGGTATTTGGTGACAAGTTTCCTTTGCTAATCAAGTTTATTGATGCAAGAGAGGATCTTTCCATACAACTACACCCTAATGATGAATTGGCAGCCAAACGTCATAATTCCTTCGGAAAAACTGAAATGTGGTACGTGATGCAAGCTGATCCGAATTCTAATTTAATCGTAGGATTTAATCAAAAAGTAACTCCAGACTTATATTTGAAGCACCTAAATGAAAAAACCTTAACAAAAATCTTAAATTTTGATCAGGTTAAAGCTGGAGATACTTACTTTATCGAAGTAGGCCGAGTACATGCCATTGGTGCAGGAGTGCTGTTGGCCGAAATACAACAAACAAGTGATATTACGTATCGCGTGTATGACTGGGACCGTGTTGATGACCAAGGTAATGCGCGAGAACTTCATAACGATTTGGCCATTGATGCTATTGATTTTGAAATGAAAAATGATTTTAAAGTTGACTATGAAACCTTAAAAAATAAGCCAAATCAAATGGTGAGCTGTACTTATTTCACCACTAATTATTTAAGTTTAAATGGGCTGTTTAAAAGAGATAATCATCACGATTCGTTTATGATTTATATCTGTACTGAAGGAGAAGCGACCATTAACTGCAATAATTCACTTACCTCTATAAAAAAAGGGGAAACAGTTCTACTTCCGGCGGCAATTGAATCCTTTGAAATTAGTGCCGAAAATGCAACACTATTGGAAGTTTATGTTTAATTTTGTGCACTTAATAATTACAATTTTATATTATGGCAAATGTTAGAGACCTAAAAAAAGACATTAACTACGTTTTAGGTGATATTATAGAAGCGGTCTATGTCTGGGAATATTCTAATACCGATAAAGACACTAAAAAAAGCGAGGCAATTATTGACGAAGCTATTGAAGTTTTTGATGACCTGATTGCAAAAGTTAACGATAAAAGTGTTGAAAATAAAAAAGCACATTTTAAAAGTATCAATCAAGAATTAGAAACTAAAGGAAGAGCTTTGATTGAAAAAATCAACAAGTTAGGCTAAAATCTAAAAAAATAGTTGCAAATATCGTCTGCTAGATTATATTTGCATCTTGTTTTGCCGATGTAGCTCAGTTGGCTAGAGCAGCTGATTTGTAATCAGCAGGTCGTGGGTTCGAGCCCCTCTATCGGCTCTCAAATTAAAGTTCAGTAACACACTGAACTTTTTTTATGGATTTAATCAGCTATCAGAATTATCTTCATTCTTCTTTTTTAACCAATCAAAGATGCCCTTTCGTTTTTTTTTGAATTCTTTTTTGTCTGGATCGGTTCTGAATAATCGCTCAAAAAAACTTTCTTCTTTAGTAGGTTCGCAATCCAGCATGTTTAGAACCTCTTCTGAAGGTGCTTCAAATGGCACATGAGTTAGGGTTCTAAATTTAGGATCATTATTTAGCCGTTGGAGATATTTTGCAAAGATAGGCAAGGCCGAATTGGCTCCTTGGCCTATTGATGTACTGCTAAACCCTATTTGTTGGTTGTCGTTGCCTACCCAAGTTACAGTCACCAAATTAGGCATTAGCCCAACAAACCAGCCGTCCTTATTATCCTGTGTTGTACCCGTTTTTCCTGCGATATTGTTATTAAGCTTATAGGTTGTTCTTAAACGTTGTGCAGTACCACTGTTTACTGTAGCTTTCATAAATTCCAGCATGGTTTGTCTCGTTTCATCACTAAAGGCTTTTTCTTGGTTAATTTTAGGGTTTAGGTCTTCAAACGAGGCAATTACATTACCATTCTTATCTTCAATTTTACTGATAAAAATTGGGGTAGTGGGTACACTGTTATTGACAAAACTGGAATAGGCTATTCCCATTTCAAGTAATGATAGGTTTGCCGATCCCAGGGCAATGGAGGGAACACTTTCAATTTTGCTTTTGATGCCCATTTTATGAGCTTGTTCTATAGTTTTATCAATACCCGTTTCGTAAAGCACTTTGACAGCAATAGTATTTATAGAATTGCTTAGGGCATATTCTAGAGAGTAGTTGATGTCTTCATCATCAATTTCTGTTGCATTTGTTGGTGTCCAATCATCAACATCAGTATAGGTCACCGATTTAACTGAAAAATAGGAACACGGATCCATGCCATTCTCAAGCGCAGCTGTATATACAAAAGGCTTAAAAGTTGAACCTACTTGCCGTTTGCTTTGCGAAACATGATCATACTGAAAAAAACGATAGTCAATTCCTCCAACATAGGCTCTAATTGCTCCACTAGAAGGTTCAATGGATAGTAAACCAGCATTTAAAAATTTTAAGTAGTGTTCGAGGCTGTCTAATGTGGATATAGATTCGACAACAGTGCCATCCCAAGCAAATAATTCAAGAGATTTGGGCTTACTTAACGAATCGGTTATTGCCTTATCCGAAATGCCTGATGCCTTTAAATTTTTATAGGTTTTCAAACGTTTTTTTGAAGCTTCATAAACACTTTTATTTTTTAACCAAGGGGAACGTTTGCCATAAGCGTTTTCATAAGTGGTTTGTAGTTTGGCCATATGTTCTTGCATGGCTTCTTCAGCATAGCGCTGCATTGAATTGTCTAAGGTTGTATAAACTTTTAAACCATCACGAAAAACATTATAAGCTTCACCATCTGGTTTTTTATAAGAGTCACTTTTTAAAATGCTATCTAATTGTTTTTTTATTTCCGCCCTAAAATAGGGAGCCAAACCTTGATTTGGTGCGTATTGATGGTAGTCTAATTCTAATTCTGATTTAAGAGCAGTTGAAGCGTCCTCATCACTTATAAAACCTTGTTTGTTCATGAGGTCAATTACCAAATCTCTCCTAGCTTTGGAACGCTCTGGATATAATCTGGGATTATAACTATGGTTGGCTTTAAGAGTGCCAATTAAAGTTGCCGACTGAGAAATTGTTAATTGACTCGTAGTTACATTAAAGAATTTTTTTGCTGCGCTTTCAATACCGTAAGTATTGTCTGGAAATGGGACGGTATTGAGATAGAGATTGAGAATTTCTTTTTTTGAATACAAATCTTCCAAACGTTTGGCAACAATACTCTCCTTAATTTTATTTACAACTATCCCAAATGAGCCATAATTTCTTCTTCCAAATAAATTTTTCGCCAATTGAAGTGTTATGGTGCTCCCGCCTCCTGAAGCTTCATCAGACATTAACAGGGTTTTAAAAAACACACGTGCCAAACTTTTATTGTCAATACCGTTGTGCTCGTAAAACCTCGTATCTTCAGTAGCAATTAAGGCATCAATAAGGTGTTGGGGGAATTGGTTGTAATCAATAAGCTGACGATCGTAGATGTAAAGCTTGCCTATAAGTGCTTCATTACGATCTAAAACTACGGTCGCCTGACTTTGATTTAAATTGGATAAGTCTTTTGAAGTTGGAATTTTACCCCAAATTCCAAAATAGATGCTGAAATAAAAACCAATAAAAAGAACGATTAAGCCCAAAAAAAGCAAACCGATGCGTTTGGGCCATTTTTTATTAAAAAGCTTTGGTAGTTTCATGTACTTAATAAGGTTCTATATAGCATCGGTTGAGTTGTGTACGATTATAGAACGTTTAGTATAAGTACGAATTGTATGCCTTCGTGGATGACTTTTATTCCAAATTTGTTTGAGCAGCTTTTCTTTCGTCGATGATTACTTTTAGCTTTTTGCCATAAAGCGACGATTTTATAGGGTCTTGAAGGGAGTTGTATATGGTGTCTAAATAACGAATTGACGTATTAGGAATTTCATATACAGCCAAATAAGGAGCGATTTCACTTGTTTTATTATTCAATGCAAAGTTTATAGTGTACGAATATTTTCGTTTGACAAGGTTGTTTTGGAAATCCTGAAATGACATGTTTCCAATGGAATCATTACTTTTTCGATTTTGAAAACTTTCTTTGATTTGGTCGAGATTACGATTGTTAAGTTTTGAAATCGTAGTCATATAGTCTTCTAATAATTTGTGTTGTTCGGTACCGTTAAATTTGGCATCAAAATTAAAGTTCTTCAATGTTGAATTAAATTCAGTAACACCTTGGTCTGCGAAAAATGCGGCGGCAACTTGCTCATCGTCATTCTTATTCAAACGAATATATAGTACTTCGGGCTCTTCTAAAGTACCATGCAGCTCAAATTCTGAATTACCATTAATCACTAGGGAATCTATGATTGAAAAGGTTGAATCCAAGGATCGTTCAAGATAAACAGTTCCCTTTTTTAAGCCTTTAATATTTGCTTTAAGTGTGAAATTATGTGTTTCTGTAGTACAAGAAACCAGTGTTACAATAGTAATTAGAAAAAGTATTCTTTTCATTCGTTTTTATAATTTGAGCGCAAATATCTTATAAATATTTTTTAAAAACTAACCTGCTGCGGCTATTCTCATTAACTCTGCACAAAGTATGGCGCCATAGGTGCCAACCACGTAACCAAATACGGCCAAAAGTGCGCCTACGGTCGCCAGAGATGGGTGGAAGGCCGCTGCAACTACAGGTGCCGATGCTGCACCACCAACGTTGGCTTGACTACCTACTGCTAAAAAGAAATAGGGTGCCTTTATAAGTTTTGCAACTAAAATCAAAAGACCAGCATGAATCACCATCCAAACCAAACCAATCAATATGAGTCCTGGGTTCTCGAAAATTTTTCCTAGATCCATTTTCATACCAATGGTAGCCACAAGCACATAGATGAATACACTACCTATTTTACTGGCGCCGGCGCCTTCATAGTTTTTGGCTTTAGTGAAGGAAAGTAAAATGCCAATTAAAGTTGCAATTGAAATTAACCAGAAAAATTGACTTCCAAACGAGGATAAAGGGCTTTTGGGATCGCTTACAGCTTCAAAATTGGCGTTTAGATAACTAGAGATGTGATCCGCTCCAAAATGTGCGATGCCCACTGCGACAAATGCAAACATCAAAATCATCATATAGTCGGTGAGTGTTGGGTTTCTAGTAATTTTTTCTGTAAAGGCTTGTACTTTTTGCTTTAGTTCGTCTATGGCAGAATTATCAGCTTTTAACCATTTATCAATTTTTGTTTTCTTACCAATACCTAATAGTAAAAATGCCATCCAAATATTGGCGACCACAATATCAACAAGTACCATTCCACCGTAGAGCTCTTGGTTGTATTCATAAATTTCCAACATTGCTGCTTGATTGGCGCCACCACCAATCCAACTTCCAGCTAGTGTGGCCAGTCCTCTCCAAACGGCATCAAAGCCAGCGCCACCAACAGTTTCAGGAGAAAATGTTGATATCAACAAAATAGCAATTGGACCACCTATGATTATTCCAACGGTTCCAGTAAAGAACATTACCAATGCTTTCCAGCCTAAATTAAAAACCGCCTTTAGGTCGATACTTATGGTCAATAATACTAATGACGCTGGTAAAAGATATCTACTTGCTACGAAATAGGTTTGTGTAACATCAGCTGAAATCCACCCGAACGAATTAAAAATAGCGGGAATCATGTAACACATCAACAATCCTGGGATGTATTTATAGAATTTGGCCCAGAAGCCTTCCGTCTTAGATTCGGTATAGAATACAAAACCAAGAGCGAGCATTAATAATCCAAAAACAATTGCGTCGTTAGTAAATAATGGTGGATGTTCCATAGTTGAGTTTTTATTTATGAGCTGCAAAATACCAAAATAAAGAGTATAAAAAAAGCGACTTTAAGAGTCGCTTTTTTCGTTGGTATCATTTTTACTTTTTATCAACCTATTTTTTTCTTTTAGATATTGCATGAGCATCCATTCAATTTGGCCATTTGTACTTCTAAACTCATCAGAAGCCCATTTTTCAATGGATTTGAGCATATCTTCATTTATTCGTAAGGCAAATGCTTTTTTCTTCGGCATAAATTCAACGGTTTATTCAATTATCTATTTTTCTCACGTTCAAAGACAATATAAGAAATTCCGCCATGTTGGTTATCGGTTATCGTTTTTAAAGTCCAACCTTCTTTGGCAAATTTATTTATAAGGTCTTCTAATTTTTCGTGTCGCTTTCTAAACCCTAATGCGGGTTTTATGACTTTGTATTCTTTCATGATTAATGGTTTAATGTTCCTGTATTAAGAACGGGTGAGGCATCCTTATCTCCACAAAGTATTACCATAAGGTTGCTTACCATGGCAGCCTTGCGTTCCTCATCCAAATCAACGATTTGTTTTTTACTTAATTCTTCCAAGGCCATTTCGACCATACTCACGGCACCTTCAACAATTTTATGTCTAGCTGCCACTATTGCTGTAGCTTGCTGACGTTTAAGCATGGCATTTGCGATTTCTTGTGCGTATGCCAAATAGCCAATTCGGGCTTCAAGAACTTCTATTCCTGCAATGGAAAGGCGTTCGTCAATTTCTTTTTCGAGGGCGGCACTAACTTCATTTACGCTTGAGCGTAGCGTAATGTCTTCATCATGTCCTTCATCTGCAAAATTGTCGTATGGATACATACTTGCCAGTTTTCTTACAGCTGCATCGGTTTGTACGCGGACAAAATTTTCATAGTTGTCAACATCAAAGGCGGCTTTATAAGTATTTTGTACCCGCCAAACTAGGATTGTACTAATCATTACTGGATTTCCGAGTTTATCATTGACCTTTAAACGCTCGCTATCAAAGTTACTAGCACGAAGTGATATTTTCTTTTTGGTGTAAAAAGGATTAACCCAATAAAAGCCATTTTGTTTAACGGTCCCTACATACTTCCCAAATAAAAGTAATACTCTAGAACCATTGGGTTGAACCATAATGAAACCGGGCGCAATTAGTATTGCAGTTAGAACAGCAAAGGCAAACCAAGGGTTTTTTAAAATGATAATCGTTACTATGCCTCCTATAAATAGCAGAAGGAATACTAATAACATAAGGTAACCGTTGGCTGGGACAATAATTCTCTCTTCTTTCATGATATATAAATTTAATATGATATTAAAATGATATCATAAAGATATAACTTAAATTTTATATTTCCAAATTTGTTTTTGGCATGGCATTTGCTCAATACTTATTGTAATTGATAATAGCTTAAGAGCGCTAGTTCTTAATTAAAGTTAAAATTACATTTGGTTGGTTAGTTAGTGAAAAAGCACCTCGTTGAGGTGCTTTTTTTATATACTATTAAGTATGTAGATTTTGTTAAAATGGACAATAACAACTATTGCCTTTGAAAAGACCATCGAACATACCGCCTATACTTTGGGCATCTGTTCTGAAAATATCAAAAAACACACTTAAACTTAATACATTTGGTTTGTAGGGTTTAAGATCAGCTAAATTTACACCATAAGCCGATCGAATAAAATCTTCGCGTTCTTGATCTGTTTCGCCTTGCCCCATTTCATATCTTAAATCTATTCCTAATCGTTTATAACGAAGCATGATACCAACATTAATATTGAAAGTGGATTTTTTTAGGTCCGGTCCTGGCGAACCTGTTGTGAAACTCGTTTCCTGGACACCCTCTATTTCGGTGTCTCCAAAGAAATTAAATCCTGGTCCAGCATAAACGGAAACTGGCCCAAAAAGTTCATATCCAAGCAATATGGGAAAATCAATTTTAGATGTGGTCCATTTAGATTGACGATCAGGAAAATCATAATGGTTTTGAGAGGATACATAATTAAGTTCCGGACGAACGAAAAAGTTGCCAAATTGAGCGAAAAAATAACCCCCAGCTTGAAATCCTATATCTTTAACTGGCTCGAAGTTTATACCAGCATCTGGACCTTGTGGACCATTCGAACCAACAGTGATTATGTCTCCAATAGTATAGGTGTTCAATCCGCCTCTAACCCCAAAGCCAAATTCTTGTGCTTGGATAAAGGCCATAGAAATTAGCGAGAAAACGATAAGTAGGACATGTTTTTTCATAAGTTAAGTAGTTGGGTATAATGAGCTTAAATCTATAAACTACTCCTTAAAATGTCTCATTTATTCGCTAATGCCCTTCTTTTTTTCGATAAAACATGAATTCAATAGATAAATCGTCTCCTTTTACCGATAAAAAAACATGTTAAAAAGTATGGGATTTAATTATTTGATTCTATGAAATCTGTAATACTTGATACCAATTCTGGAGATATTGCCCTGAACGATTCATTGTAGGATTTAGAGTTTTCTAAATCGTCTCCTTCAATGATAAACAACACATGATTCATGTTGGTAATCAGTTTAAATTGGGCATTTGGAGATGCATTTTTTAAACTTTGAGCTTCTTCAGTGCTTACCTGTAAATCTTTTGTACCATTTATAATTAAAATCGGCATATCAAGTGTGGCTATTTCATCTTTAGGATTGTATTTCATCCAATTCATCATAAAAGGTTGAATGGATATGTCAAAAATTGAACTTAACTGTGGAGGATATTCACTCGTTGTTTTTCCACTTCGCATAATGTTGAATGCTTTTTTTGCATCTTCAGTATAGATGTATGCCGTTTTATCAATTTGCTCAATAATAACTTGATCAATGGGTTGCCCAGCGCCAGCTAAAGAAATAAATCCGTCAGCTTTATCTTTTGCGGCAAGCATCCCAACCAAACTTCCTTGACTATGCCCAATGACGACTATTTTAGAATAGCTGTTTGTATTCTTGAAATACTCAATAACTGAAATTGCATCGGTTACAAAGTCATCAAACATGATGGTTTTACTCACATTGCCTTTTCTAATTTGTTTTACAATACGTTTATCATATCTAAAAGTGGCAATGCCGTTGTTTGAAAGATTCTGCGCTAATTTTTTAAGTGTATTGTTTTTTAGGAAATTTTGATTTCCATCGCGGTCGGTTGGTCCAGATCCAGCTATTAAGATTGCTAGTGCAGGCTGTTCTTTATCATTTGGAGTCAACAAGGTGCCATCTATAAACGTATTCACACTAAGGTCCTGACTTGAGTAGTTTAATTCTTGAGCTAATCCAGCCCAAGTGATTCCAAGAAGGATAACTATTAAATAATATCTAAACACTTTCATACAGGCAAATCTCTATTTTGATCAAAGTTAATTAAAAGGAACTTTTAAGTTGCAATAGTAACGATTGAGTTGTAAAAATATTTGCTTGTCAATATAAAATTAGCATTCGAAACAAGTGCATTTCGTCGATAATATCGTAAATTTCATCAGTAAATGTTAAAATTTAATGTATTTCATCGATTAATAATGTATTTAAACAGATTTATTGAAATATAATTCTACATTTGAAGTGTACTAAAATTTAGTTTTTAGTTCAATGGATTAATTAATTAATATTTGCATTATGTTGATGGAATTAGAGACCCTAAATCTACACATAGAAAAAGCAAATTAGGAAAACCGAGATTGAGGGATCTCGGTTTTTTCTTTTTATACAATTTCAATTGTCCTGAAAGTTAAATTCATTCGCTCCCCAACCACTTTTTTAGTTTTCGGTATTTGGTGTAACCAATGATGTTGCATACTGCCTTTCATGATAAGTAAACTACCAGACTCCAATAGTAGCTTGTATTTTTGATCAGAAATTGTTCTGTGTTTAAAATGAAACCATCTGGCTTCACCAAGACTTAATGAAGCGATGACGGGATTTTTACCTAATTCCTTTTCATTATCAGCATGCCAGCCATTACTATCATTCCCGTCTCTATACAGATTTAGAAGTACTGTTGTAAAGTTCTGTTTGGAAACGGCTTCAACATCTTTCTTGATTTCGATGAGTTCTGTGGTAAATACTTCAGGTGTCATCACAATATTAGAGTAGGAGTAGGTTTGGCCATTATTGCTATGCAATGCGGTTAATCGAGGTTGCTTGTAAGTTTTTCCAAAAATTTTAATATCATCCTGTTGCCAGTTTACAGAAGTTTTTAAAATGTTGAAATAGTGCCGTGCCTTTTCAGAAGAATAAAATCCAGGAATGTAAATGACTTCAGCATCAGGGAGAATTAAATGCTTTTTTTCATTTGAAATCAAGTTCATGGCTAATTTTTTATCTAAATTAGCCTATATAAAATGAAGCACAAAATTGTCATATGTCTTTTAGTAGCGTTCACTTTTGCATTCAACAGTCTTAATGAGGCTCAACTTCCAGAAGGATTTGTTTATGCTAAAGATGTGATTGCGGATTTGGATGTGGAATTGAGGTATTTTTCCAGTCATAATTTCGTAGGGGATACCATTGAAGGTTACAAAGCCAACAAATTGATTGTTACTTTTGAAACAGCGAATGCCCTTAAAAAAGTGCAGAATGAACTTCAGCAGCAAAATTTATGTTTAAAGGTTTATGATGGTTACCGACCACAGCGAGCGGTAAATCATTTTATTGAATGGGCCAAAGATTTAGCCGATACCATTAACAAACAAGAGTTTTATCCAGATGTTGATAAGCGTTTTTTATTTCGGGATGGTTACATCGCATCTCGATCTGGACATAGTAGAGGTAGTACTTTGGATTTGACTATTATTGACGGTATAACAAGCGAACCTTTAGATATGGGAAGTCCTTACGATTTTTTTGGTGAACAGTCTTGGGTTGCATATGAGCAGATTACCGAAGCCCAAAAACAAAACAGACAGTTATTACAAAGTATAATGCTAAAACATGGATTTAGAAATTATCCTCAAGAATGGTGGCATTTTACATTGCGCGATGAACCATTTCCAGACACATATTTTGATTTTGAAGTAGAGTAGTTGAGCTTTTTATAAATAGGTATAGGCCCAATACATTAAAGCAAATTGTAGAGGAATGCGTAAAATCAAAATCCATCTTGGTATTCCGGCACCTGCTTTTTTACTGGATAGCATATAAAAGTGAACCAGTAAAAATAGTATAAGCATCGCCATAATTCCATAAATGGCAAGTAATTTAGTGGCCTCGAAACAAAGGCCAATCCCAAGAATCACTTCAGCTAAACCACTTAAAATAACCAACAACTTATGGTTAGGCAAGTACCTCGGCATGATGCGTAAATATAATTTGGGTTTTATAAAATGCATTATACCAGCAAACACATAAAGTGACGCCATTAAATACAAATGCCAAGGGTTAGTCATCTTTATAAATTCTATAGGTGACACCAACACCATAATTGTTAAGCCCGGCTCGTAAAAGACTGGAATCATTAATGTTTCCGGTCATAAATTGAATCCATTTGTTATCATTTAAAAACACCCGTTTTATAAAAGTACGATTGGCAGTAATCTTGTTGGTAAAGGGTAAAAGCGGTCTAAAGTTGGTAGGGATTTTAACTACGCCATTACCTGACTTAATTTCTTTGTATTTTTTATTCGGAAGCAGTTTTCCAACTTTGTCAGTATATCCTAATACCTGAATGGAGACAAAAAAACCATTTGCAGGAACAAATAAATTATTATTGGTCACATCTAGATTAAAATTATCGCCATTTTTTTCTGTAGCCCTAAACACAATATTATCATATGTCAATGATTCTCCTGGAATTCCATTATTGTTTTTGTAAAACTTAACCTTAAACAGTGTTGAAAAAGGTTTTTTATCGGCGTTTTTTCGCTTGCGTTTTTCCCAATCTTTGGATTCTAAAGTAATTGGAAAATGGATGTTGGTAATTTTAGTGAGTTGCTCATTAGTGTTTGGAAAGAACACTGCAATTTCAGATTCTATGGTAGGCAACCAACAATGGTAGTAATCATCATCTAAATAAGGTTTGAGTGTTTCTTCGCTAAATTTTCTATCCACTTTCACACTAATTAAAATCTCATCGAGTTCATCAGCTTGGGTTTCCAAATAAAGAATAGAAGGTAAATTGTCCGTACTTATCGTTAAATCTTTATATCCTAAAGCGGAAATATGTAAAGAATCAACATCTGGATAAAGTTTTTTTGAATAGAAGAATACCCCATCATCATCAGCAAAAGTCCCATAACCATTGCCAAACGACACCGTAGCATAGGATACAGGTTTTTGGGTTTGTTGTTCAAGAATAGAGGTTTGGGCAACAGCTGTACCAACAAACCATAAATAACATATGAGGCCGTGTAGTTTAATGTGTTCAATTATTTATTGCTTTAAAGATACAATTCTTTACTAAATGTGTAAGCATAAAAAAACTGCTATCAATTAAGATAGCAGTTTTTCTGGTTGGTTGCTAAATGTTATTCCTTATCTAAATTTTTAGTCATATGGAAACCAATAAACAAGCCTATACCAGCCATAAAGAAAATAATTGCAGGATAAACCGCATCATTATCTAAAGTAGAGTAGGTGTCTAGCAATGAAGCGATAAAAGTACCCAAACCAATACCCATAAGTAAAAGGGCAAGATTTAAAATAAGTACTTTCCAAATAGGAGCGGTGTGTTCGCGCTTTCCTTTGACAAAAATACTGGCATCGGCACCTTTTTCTATTAAGGCCAGACGTTCTTTATTACGTGTTGAAAAGTACAAGTAGGCAATAGCGAATATTGAACCAAAGATGATAAAAACTATTAATGCTTCCATAACTGTTTGTTTTTAATTGATTAATTTTAATGTGTTTATTGCTTATGACGACAGCTTTTGAAATTAGGTTACAAAATGACTTGATTATTTTTCTTTTAAAAGTTTGTAACCCTAATTACAAAATGGTCGTCTTACTTTTAAAATGACCAGCAACGACCAAATAATCATCAATCAAGTAATTGACGGCAATACTAATGCTTTTGCAGTGTTAGTTGACCGTTATAAAGATTTAGTGTTTACATTGGCGCTGCGCATGATGAAGCATAGAGAAGAGGCTGAAGAAGTTGCACAAGACACCTTTATAAAGGTTTTTAAATCGTTGGATAAATTCAAAGGAGGTTCAAAATTTTCAACCTGGATTTATAAAGTGGCTTACAATTCATGTTTGGATAAAATTAAAAGCAATAAACGAAAATATAATGAAGTTGAAATCAACAATCACACATCAAATTATATAAAAACAAGCAACAATGCCTTTGATGATTTGGTTGAAGAAGAACGTAAACAAGCCATTCAGGAGTGTTTAAATCAATTGCCAAGTGATGATAGTTTTTTACTGACATTATTTTATTTCGAAGATCAGTCTTTAGAAGAAATTTCATCAATTATAGGTTTAACTCCTAACAATGTTAAAGTGAAACTGTTTAGAGCCAGAAAAAAGTTGGCAGGTATTTTAAAAGAACGAATTGAACCAGAACTTATTGAGTATTATGAAAAAGAACACAAATAAGGATATCGAACATGTTGTGGATAAATTGATGAAGGATGCATCTTTAGAGTCACCTTCAGTCGATTTTACATCAAAAGTAATGCATCAGGTATCGGTTACTTCAAAATCTAATGTAACCGTGTATAAGCCTCTGATTCCAAAAAATATATTAATTGCACTATTCGCCTTAACACTTGGTTGGATTGGTTATAGTATGTTTATAGGGGAGACTATTGAAATTAACTGGTTAGAAAAACTTAATTTCAATAAAGTTTCTAGTCTTTTTTCAGGAATTAAAATCTCTCAAACCACAATGTATACCTTACTTATGTTTGCAGTGATGCTCGGTATTCAAACACCAATCTTGAAACGTTATCTAGATAAGCGTTAAACGGAACAAAATATTAATACCAGCGCTTTTTCTTCTTTTTGGATGCTTCACTTTTTCGACCCTTTTTGTGTTTGCTTCCTTTCTTTTTGTGCACAATCGGTTTTGCCTTAGGGTCTAATGGATAAGGATGCTCATCTTCAACAGGAATCTGTACATTGATGAGCTGTTGAATGGTTTTAATATAAGCCTTCTCATCTGCCGAACATAGTGAATAGGCTGTCCCAATATTTCCTGCACGACCAGTTCTACCAATTCGATGCACATAGGTTTCAGGAACGTTAGGCATATCAAAATTTATAACCGCATCTAACTCGTTAATATCAATACCACGAGCGGCTACATCGGTAGCAATCAAAATAGAAACATAGCCGTTCTTAAATTTATTTAAAGCGGTTTGTCGATCACTTTGAGTTTTATCTCCATGTAAGGTTTCAACTTTGTAACCATTTTTAATTAAGGTTTGTTCAAGTTTATCAACACCAAACTTGGTACGTCTAAATATGAGAATGCTCCCTTTAATTGTATTTCTTAAAAGATGCAAACAGAGCTCAATTTTATTCCGTTTAGGAACATAATATAATATTTGGCTCACATCCTTTGCGGCTGAAGAAGTTGGAGTCACTTCTATACGTTCAGGTGATTTTAAAATGCTGTTTGCCAGTTGTTCCACTTTGTAAGGCATTGTGGCCGAAAACAATAGTATTTGCTTTTGCTCCGGGCAAAGTCGCTCAATTTTTTTGACATCGTCAATAAACCCCATGTCTAACATTAAATCGGCTTCATCTAAAACCAAGATTTCAATATAATCGAGATTTATGATGTCTTGTTTGTGTAGGTCCAATAAGCGGCCAGGAGTGGCAATTAAAATATCAACCCCTTTTCTTAATATATCAATTTGGGGCTCTATACTTGTGCCACCGAAAATTACTGTTGATCTTAAGTTAGTATGTTTGCCGTAGGTTTTAAAACTGTCTCCAATTTGTACTGCCAATTCCCTTGTCGGACTTACTATGAGAGCTCGCAATTTTTTTCCTTTTTTAGGAGCATCTTGTTTATCAAACAACAATTGTAAAATGGGCAAGGCAAAGGCTGCCGTTTTTCCAGTGCCTGTTTGTGCCGTTGTCAGGACGTCTTTTTTCTCAAGTACTAATGGAATCGTTTTCTCTTGAACTAATGTAGGTTCATGATATCCAGCCTCTTCGAGGCCTTTTACAATAGGTTTGTTAAGATTAAGATCTTTAAATTGCATGCATTGAAATTTGAGGCAAAGATATGTTAAAGTGTTACATTAGGTTTTAAGAAAGGCACTTAATTTTAAACGCTTTTTAATTGGAAGGGCTTCATTGCTAACTATTGAAGTTAATAAAGCTAGGTCTTTTTCTTTTGAATAAAGTAAATTGAAGAAATCATAAGTGCTTACGCGCTCTGATGCTTTCTGAATTAAATCGATGCGATCACCAACAGAAACAAAACCTTTTTCTAGAATCCTGACATAAGTTCCAGGATAACCGTGTGAAATAAATTCTTTGAGTACGGCCTGATTTCCAAATTTCACTCCAAGTTTATAACATGGTTCTCTGGGTTGTGTCACTTGCACAATCGCTGTCCCTATTTTATAAATATCGCCTATATGAATATGCTTTTCATTCAAACCCTTAACGGTCAAGTTTTCCCCAAACATACCATAGTTCCATTTTAGGTTTGGATATAAATTTTTCCAATACGGATATTGATCGGCTGAAAAAAGATAGCAGGCTTTAAATTCACCACCGTGGACCTTTCGATCTGATATTTCATCATTTTTAACAGATTCAACATCCAAATATATTGGGGTGTTTGTTGGAATTTTAAAAATTCCGGTGGTCACAGTTCTGCCATTCCATTCTATTGTTTTTGGTTCGGCAGTGTTTGTTGAAAGTATTTTCATAAATAACCTATGATTAGCAACAAATTCTTTTTCGCTAATGCTATTTTCGTGAATGGTATAACAACCGTAATTGTATGCTTTAATTAAAGTTGTGATACAAAGTAAGCAAGCTTATAGTTAAACAGTTGGTAATCTAGTCGAGTTTAGAGCCAGTCATTTGTTGGCCACCTTGATTTAAAGTTGCACTTACGACCTTTCCTTTATCATCTTTGTTGAAAATAAGTTCGGCGGGTACGACCTTCAGGAAAAAGGAATCTTCTTTTTCAGCAAAGATTTCAAATTGTGGCTGCCCTGTAGCTTGTGCAAATATCTGGTTTTCGTTTACTGTAATTTCAATTATAAATTGTGGCATAATTTCATATTTGCCTATATATTGTTTCAGAATTTCTGGAGCTAGCGTAATAGCCACTTTGTCAGCAGGAGCTGCTTTATCTATTTCTTTTCCAACAATTGTATTTCCTCCATTGCTAAAGTTGGCCAATTTTTTTCCGTCTTTTGAGCTAAATTCATAGCTAGTATCACCACCTTCAAAAATAAATTTTGAATTGGACATTGGATAGATTGGAAGCTTTGTGCTGCCTTCGCGCTGACTGAAGAGCTGTCCATTTTCAAAAGTAATATGTCTAATAGTGCTTTCATCAAACTGGTAAGCTCCAATCCATTTTTTTAGATCGGTTTCAGGCAGCTCAATCGCATCTTTAATGTCTGGAAAAGGCTTGCCAATTGCCATAGCGGCAATTTTTGTAGTGGAACCTGTAATGTTTTTACAATCACAATTAGTAAGTCCAATTACATACACTTTTTCCTGTGGCAAATAAATCCCCATAGTTGTATAGCCAAAAATACCACCACCATGTTGAATACTTGGGGAGCCATTTATGTTATTTTCCCCAAGCCCGTATCCATAGGGTATGTGTTCACCATTGTTTAAAGTTGAACCATGAATTGCTTTTTCATAGCTACTTTTAGAAATAAGTTGATAGGTATTAAGAGCCATTTGCCATTTTAATAAGTCAGTCGTGGTAGACATTAATGAACCAGCGGCATAAGGCAAAGTCAAACTTAAATAATCTGAATTTTCATAACCGTTTTGAGTGGATGAATACCCTGTAGCTCTGTTAGGAATGAGTCGTTTCATGCTACCATAATAGGAAGAGTCCATCCCCAACTTATCAAAAATATGCGTTTTGATAAAGTCTGCATAAGATTCGCCTGAAACCACTTCAATAATATGACCGAGAATAATATAACCTGAATTATTATATAAAAACTGTTCACCAGTTTTAAAATCCATAGGTTCATTTTTAAAAATATCAATGATTTCGGTTGGGGTCATATCGGTTCTGGCATGTTTCATAAAACTTTGCATGCCAGTATAACTTTTAATTCCTGAAGTATGATTTAATAAATGATGGATGGTAATGGAATTTCCCATTGTAGGGTAGTCAGGGATGAATTTTGTTATTTCATCCTCTACTTTTAATTTACCTTGTTCTTCCAACATTAAAATAGCTATGGCAGTAAACTGTTTTGTAATAGAGCCAATTTCGAACACATTATTGGTATTCATAGGAACATCCAATTCTAAATTGGCCATACCGAAAGCTTTTTGGTAAATAGGTTTTCCTTCTTTCGCAATTAAAAAGGAAACCCCAGGCTCATCCGCTGGATACATGGTACTTAAATATGCATCTACTTCTTTTTCCAGATTTTGACTGATACCAATAAAAGAAGTTAAAAAAGTTAGTAATACAACAGTAAAGAAATTTTTGGTACTAATTAGTTTCATGAATTTTGTGTTTTTGATTGTGAATAGATTTAATGTTAATGGTTTGACGATTTGAATCTGGTTTGGTTACAACTTTTAAGGTATTCGAACAATTTTTATGGCTATCGCTCGATTTTAAAATTATCCAGTTTAATATCATCTAAACCTATACTATCGAAAGGATATTCTAACTGATTTTGGATATTATAAAGAGATATCAAGATATATTCGGTTAGCAAAACAATAAAATAAGTGACCCAATGCGGATTATTACCGCCTATACTGAATATAATAGTCGGGGCATATATAAATGGGAAGATATAGATGAAAATTTCACAATAGGCTTTTAGACTTATGGGAGTTCTATGCGTATGGATTGCGTATACATTTTCAATGGATTCATGCAAATCTTTCATAAACCTGAATACTTTTTCCCTCAAACTTTTAGGCATAGTTGATTTATTATCTAAAGTAAATTGATACACCTTGTGAACAAGGCTATCAATATCTTTAATATCGCAATCTTTAGATTTAAGATTTACTAAAGTTTTAATATTAATTTCGAGTAATATATTTTGAATTTCAGACTTATGTTTCTCTGAAAGGCTATCGTGACTCATAAAAAAATAGTTCACGGTCTTAATGGAACTCCTAAATTCACTTAGATGCTCAAGTGCTTTTTCACGTCTTCTAAAAGACCCACGGATTGTAAATACCAATGGGAAGATAATCGCGATACTCAATAGGGTTAAGTTCAATTCAAAATTAATTTCGAATTGATAAAACATATAGGTGGCCACTAAAGCAATTGCTAAAGCGAAAAATGTCCTAAAGTTTATTATAGTAAAGTATGGTTTGATAGGCTGATTATAAATGTGTTATATTTGATAAAGTTAATGTTTTATAATGAATAAGCCAATAGGGGTTTTTATCTTCACCCTTTCAGTTTTATTTTACTATTCAGGTTATTCCCAAAAGCCAGAGTCTGCGAATAATGTTCAAGTTTCTGAACTATTTTTGGGAGTGCAAACAATGCCTATTAAATTATCATATTCCATAAAAGACCTTAAAAAAGAAACGAATGACTCCACTTATATAGATTCTAAACTATCCTATAAGTTAACTGATGATACTTGGAAATCGTTGGAGATCGAATTGAGGGCAAGAGGAAATTACCGATTAAAAAACTGTTATTTTCCACCTTTAAAAGTGAAAATTAAAAAATCGGATTCAAAAGACTCACCTTTTGAAGGAAATAAAAGTCTGAAGATTGTTTTACCTTGTTTGGTACAGAGAGATAATAACGATAATGTAGTTAAGGAATACTTGGCCTATAAATTATTTGAACTTATTTCACCCTATCATTTCAAAACACGATTATTGGATGTTGATCTGGAAAACGTAAAAAGAAATTCTTCAAAATCGTACAATTTAAAAGGGTTTTTCATCGAGGATGATAAAACAGTGGCAAAACGCCTTGAAGGCAAAGTTTATGAACGTAAAATGCATCCTTTAAGTCAAGAGCCCGTAGCTTCAATAAGAAATGCACTTTTTCAATACATGATAGGTAATACAGACTTTTCACAAGCCTATCAACATAACGTAAAAGTGATTTATATTGATAAAGAGATGGTTCCAATTCCCTATGATTTTGACATGTCGGGTTTTGTGAATACCAGTTATGCCGTAGTTTCTGTAATCCCTGGAGAGCGTGTTTCCTTAGAATCGGTAACCCAACGTAAATACAGGGGGTTTGTTAGAGATGAGGCCTTATTTGAACAAGTGCGTCAGGAATTTATAAAAAACAAGAAGGAAATGTTTTCTCTTTTAGATTCACATGAGCACATGTTTGAGAATGCAGATGAATTTTCAATAGCGAGAGAGTATTTATCCAGCTTTTTTGAGGTTATGGTAAATAACGAAAAATTTAAAACCGAAATTGTAAATTCGGCCAGAAAAGAATAGTCTTACCGATTTAATCCAACTGAATTTTTTCGCCTTCAAGAGTACCTCGATAATAAGTTTTGTTTTCAACGATTAGAATTTCGCCATAACTCCCATTTTTTATACTCGAATCTACAGCAAACAGTTTGTTATTAAACAAACTTTTTACTTGTGTCTGAGAGGTGTGGCCAACAACAATATGTTTAACATCAAGCTTACGCAATAGTTTGTTTAAACAGGCTTTTTTAAAATCTTCACTAAAATAACCACGGTACCAAATTGGCCCGTTACTATCAAAATAACCACCATAAATAGAGTCCCATTGCATGTCGCGTTTGTCCATATAAAGTGATTTACGCATTATCTCATTAGTAGCTTCCAAATTAAACCCCTGAGCTATAAATTCTTCTGAAATTCCTCCATGCACAAATAGAATATCATTGATTTTGACCATGGTTGGTTTAGAACGAAGCCATCTCCCTAATAAAGTTTCAGTGTTGAAAAGCTCATCATAATTGGTTTGAAGTGCTTTTGACGTCTGCCAATATTTTTTATGGATGTACCTTAAATCATTTTGAAGAACCATATACTCATGATTGCCCAAAATATAATGTACTTTTCCACCGCTTTTTAAGGCTTGCTGTTCTAAATTATAAACTAACCAGAGTACTTCGGTTACTTCAGACCCGCGATCAAAAATATCCCCAACAATAACAAAATGTCCATTGCCAAATGCCCAATTTAAATTTTCGTCTATGATTTTGTTGTTTTTCAATAGTGTAATCAACAAATCATATTGCCCATGAATGTCACTTAATGTTGCAATTTTGGTAACGTTTGTAAAGGTTGAATTTTCTGGAGCAAATTCGGTTTTTGCTGCTTCAGGTTGCAAAACTTTGGTCTCGACTTTACCATTAATTATGGTTTTTTTTACCAAACTATCATTATAAATAAATAAGTATGGGCCATCGTCAAAATCTAAAGTATCTGCTGTTTTAGGGTTGCCGTAATCAGAGAAAACATTTGTTTTTACAAATGAATTACCTTGAAAAAACAAACCTAAACCAGATATAATTATAAACTTGAGTAATACGTATTTTGTCATTTTTAATAGTTGTTAAGGGCTGCTTTAACGAAGTTACAGTTTTTTATTGGATTAGTATAGTCGAAAAAAAGCCACTTTGCATGAACAAAGTGGCTTATAACTAATCTATTTTTAAAAGACTTAAAGCCTATTTTATCATTTCGTAACTGCGTTTAATAAATTTAGTGAGTTCTTCACCTTTTAATAGACCTTGAGAAAGTCGCGCTAAATCTAAACTTTGGTTGATTAGTCGCTCTTGTTTCTTTTTGGTTTTGGTATTCATAATCTCACCAACCAATTCTGAATTGGTATTAACCACTAGATTATACATCTCTGGCATATTCCCCATGCCAAACATACCGCCTCCACCAGTTTGTTGCATTTCTTTCATTCTGCGCATAAATTCTGGCTGGGTAATCATGAATGGAGCAGCGTCACTGTCCATAGATTCTAACTGAACCATGAATTTTTCAGAAGGGATAACTTCTTTTAATAAAGTATCAAGCTCTGTTTTTTGCTCTACGGTCAGTTTAGAGATTTTGGTATCTTCTTTTTTGATGAGGTTATCAATATGGTCGGCATCGACACGACTAAATGAGATGTTCTCTTTTGAAGTTTCCAATTTTTGCATTAAATGACTTACAATTGGAGAATCCATTAGTAATACCTCGTAACCTTTTGCTTTGGCCGCTTCAATATAACTGTGTTGTGCATCTTTATCAGCGGCATATAAAATCACTAGTTTGTCGTCCTTATCAGTTTGATTTGCCTTGATTTTATTATAGAGCTCCTCATATGTATAATATTTACCATCTACTGTTGGGTAAAGCGCAAAGGCATCTGCTTTTTCAAAGAATTTTTCTTCAGAAAGCATCCCGTACTCAATAACGATTTTAATATCATCCCATTTTTTCTCGAAATCTTCACGATTGTTAGTAAACAGTGATTTCAATTTATCGGCAACTTTACGCGTGATATAGGAAGAAATTTTCTTCACGGCTCCATCAGCCTGTAAGTACGAACGTGATACGTTTAACGGAATGTCTGGAGAGTCAATAACACCTCGCAACATAGTCAAAAATTCAGGAACAATACCTTCTACATTATCAGTTACAAATACTTGATTTTGGTACAACTGAATTTTATCCTTTTGAATGTTAAGATCGTTGGTCATTTTAGGGAAATACAAAATCCCTGTTAAATTGAACGGATAATCTACATTAAGATGAATATGGAATAAAGGCTCTTCAAATTGCATTGGGTAAAGCTCTCTGTAAAAGTCTTTGTAGTCCTGATCTTCCAAATCTGTGGGTTGCTTGGTCCACGCAGGGTTTGGGTTGTTTATGATATTGTCAACCGTTACTTTTTCAGGTTTTGCATCTTTTTTTGCATCCTCTGGAAGTGGTAAAGTTTCTTCTTTAGTTCCAAATTTGATTGGAATTGGCATAAACTTGTTGTACTTCTTTAAAAGTGTGCTAATCCTTGAATCTTCTAAAAATTCTTTGGAATCATCTGCAATATGAAGGATGATTTCTGTCCCTCTTTCGGTTTTATCATGCGGTTCTAAAGTGAACTCTGGCGAACCGTCACAGGTCCAATGTGCTGCGGGTTCATCTTTATACGACTTAGTGATGATCTCCACTTTTTCGGCAACCATAAATGCTGAATAAAACCCTAATCCAAAATGCCCGATGATACCTGTGTCCTTCGCCGAGTCTTTGTATTTATCTAAAAATTCTTCAGCACCAGAAAATGCGACTTCGTTGATGTACTTTTCAACTTCGTCGGCAGTCATTCCCAAGCCTTGGTCAATAATATGTAGTTTTTTTCCTTTTTTGTCAACCTTAACCTCTATGATTGGATTGCCGTATTCAACTTTAGCATCACCTACACTTGTTAAATGCTTTAGTTTTAAGGTAGCATCTGTTGCATTGCTAATCAACTCACGTAAAAAGATTTCGTGATCGCTGTATAAGAATTTTTTAATGAGAGGAAAGATATTCTCTACCGAAACATTAATATTTCCTTTTGTCATGATATGTGATTTTTTTCAATTATTAGTTATACTTCTTTATTTGGCAACAAAAATGCCAATAGTATAAATGTGACAAACTGACACCATTAAAAAAGCCATTCGGGAATGAATGGCCTTTTTAAAAGGAAATTTAGTTATTAATTAGTCTTTCATTGATTCTTCAGGAAGTGCAATGTCTTCTTTCTTTTTCAGATACTGTTCAAGCCACTGATCTTGTTCCCAAAGCATGTGCATTATGGATTCTTTCGCAGCATAGCCATGACTTTCCTTTGGTAGCATAACCAATCTTACTGGAGCTCCCAATCCTTTTAGAGCATTAAAGTAGCGCTCACTCTGTAGGGGATAGGTGCCTGAATTATTATCAGCTTCACCATGAATAAGCAGCAGTGGTGTTTTCATGGTATCGGCATGCATAAAAGGTGACATATTGTAATAAATTTCGGGTGCTTCCCAATAACTGCGCTCTTCACTTTGAAAGCCAAAAGGTGTCAATGTTCTATTGTAAGCACCACTTCTGGCAATTCCTGCAGCAAATAAGTTAGAATGTGATAACAAATTAGCGGTCATAAATGCACCATACGAATGCCCTCCAACAGCCACACGCTCTCTGTCGATATAGCCTAAAGCATCTACGGCATCAATTCCTGCTTTTCCATTAGCGACTAACTGGTTTATAAAACTGTCATTTGGTTCTTCGTCACCTTCACCGACGATAGGGAACGACGCATCGTCTAAAACCACATAACCTCTGGTAACCCAATAAAGTGGGGAGCCATAAGATGGGTAAGTAAATTCGTTTGAATTTGAAGTGCTTTGTGAAGCACTATTTTTATCTTTGTATTCACGAGGATAGGCCCACATAATCATGGGATATTTTTTTCCTTCTTCGTAGTTGGTCGGTAAATATAGTGTTGCGTTGAGATCTAAACCATCGTCACGTTTATATTTAATTACTTCTTTATGTACATTTTGAATACTTTTAAACGGATTTTCAAATTGAGTTAATGGAATTAATCCAATACGCTTTTTAATGTTTCTGATATAGTAATTGGGAAACTCATTCTTTGATTCAATTTGAACAACAATTTCTCCAGCTTTTGCATCAAGTGCAAAGGAGAGCGTTTCAACTTTGTCAGTTAGTTTAGATTCATAAAGACGATTTTTCTTTTTGGTACTCAAATCAAGCTCATCCACAAATGGAAACTTACCTTCTGGGCTATAGCCATCTCCTAATAAAAATGCGTTGGTACCATCCAATTCTAAAACACGTTCTCCAAATTCGTTATCCTTGGTCACAAAATTTCCAGGATCACTATAAACATCTTGGTAGTTGCGATCAAAAAGAATTTCTGGTTGTTGTTTTGGGTTAGAAGGATTGAATACGTAGGTGCGTGTGTTTCGTGTATTCCACCAACGGTCGTATGCAATAGCAGTGCTACTGTTGCCCCAAAGGATGCCAGCAAAGCGATCCTTTGTTTTTAGAAGCGACGTAACTGGCCCATTGAATGGAGCATTTTGCTGAAACACTTCATCTCTAAAAGGGACGTCGTTTTCTGGGTCACCGCTATCTAAAGCTTCAACCCAAATTAATGTTGCGGGCTTATCATTTCGCCATGCAAGGTCACGTTTACCTGTTCGTTCAGCCATAAATCCTTTTGGTAAATCTTCGATAAGCGGAACTTCTAAAACGGTTTTGACTAAATCACCATTGCTTTTATAGATCGCCGTTTTTGACGGAAAACGGTAATAAGGCACTAAATATGAAAAGGGTTTTTCAATAGTTGTAATCATAACATAATTACCGTCTGGTGAAAAATCAACGCTACGATACATAGCACTTGGTTTCCAAAGTGACGTTTTGCCATCAATGGTCACTTTTCGAAGTTCGGATAAGGTGAGTTGTTCAAAATTGTACTCGTCATTTGGATTTTTTAATAAATCCTGATACGTTCTATTTTGTGCTTTGACTCCAGCTTCACTAACAGAGATTGTTGGTCCAGTTGGGACAGCTTCTTTAGTGTTGATTAGGACTTGTCTATTATCTGGAAGAAATTCTGCAATTAGCGCACTACTATCCTTGAACCAGGTAAATGGTCTTCCGATATTGGCATTTAAATTGGCATTACTTATTTTTGAAGCTTTAGCTGATGGAATATCTAAAATCCAAAGTTCAACGCCTTTGTTTGTGGTATTGGTAAATGCCATAAGCTGCTCATTAGGTGCATACGAAAAATTGGCATAACGCCCATTTTCAGGTAAACCTTGCACGTCTTGTATGTCACCTTTCACACCTACACGAACTTTAATGTCTGTATTATATCTTGTTCGGCTACCTATATTTGTTACGGGATTAATTCGTAATCCACCTAAACGTAACTCTTCTTCTGAAAGTTCGTCAATGGTTTTATAATTACTTCTGTATAAAAAGACAATATTTTCGCCTTTACTGTCCATTCGTATACTTGGTGCTAAAGGCGCTTCAGCTAATTCCAGAATGCTTTGGGGAGGCTTTTGATAGGTTAGGTTTTCTTGTCCAAAATTGAATTGGAAAAGCAACAAAAAGAGGATAAATAACTTTGATTTCATTAGAAGTGATTTAAGTTTAAATAAAGAAGTACTAAAATAAGGTTTTATCGGTATAGTAGTATGTTAAAATTATGTTGTAATTATCAAATTAGAGAACATGTTAAACCTTTAGATTTAATTATTGATTAATTTTAATTTTTAAACTGTATATTGAAACAAAGAAAAAGACTATGTATAATTCCAGAATAATAGGATTAGGGTATTATGTTCCTGATAATGTTGTAACAAATGATGACTTATCAAAATTTATGGACACCAGTGACGAATGGATTCAAGAGCGTACTGGTATAAAAGAACGACGTTGGATCAAAGAGGGCACTAATGATACATCGGCTGTCATGGGAGCAAAGGCAGCAAGAATAGCGATAGAGCGTTCAGGATTGACTAAAGAAGATATTGATTTTATTGTATTTGCGACCTTGAGTCCGGACTATTATTTTCCAGGATGTGGTGTTCAAATTCAGGATATGTTGGACATGAAAACTGTTGGGGCTTTAGATGTACGGAATCAGTGTTCAGGTTTTGTGTATGGGCTTTCTGTTGCGGACCAATTTATAAAAACAGGAATGTATAAAAACATCTTGGTGATTGGGGCCGAATACCACAGTAACGGATTGGATAAAACAACCCGAGGACGTGGTGTAACTGTTATCTTTGGAGATGGTGCAGGTGCTTGTGTACTTTCAAGAGAAGAAGATACAACCAAAGGAATTTTATCCAGCCATTTACATAGTGAAGGAAAATATGCAGATAAACTGATTGTTGAATCTCCAAGCATTGCGCATTGGGTACCAGAAATACTTGATGCTAAAGAAGAAGATTTATCCTATTTTCCATACATGGATGGAACCTTTGTATTTAAACATGCGGTGGTAAGGTTTAGTGAAGTAATTATGGAAGGCTTAAAGAAGAATAATTTAAAGCGAGAAGACATTGATATGTTGATACCACATCAAGCCAATTTACGTATTGCCCAGTTTATTCAAAAGAAGTTTGGGTTACGAGATGACCAAGTTTTTAATAATATCATGAAATATGGTAATACTACAGCGGCTTCGGTTATAATAGCACTCACAGAAGCCTGGGAAACTGGAAAGATTAAAGAAGGTGACACAGTAGTATTAGCAGCTTTTGGTAGTGGCTTTACTTGGGGTAGTGTTATTATAAAATGGTAAGATAAAATTATACAATTTTGATAAAAAAAGAAAACCCAGAACATTGTTCTGGGTTTTCCTGCTATTAACCAACCTAACTAACACTAAACTATAAAACGGTTAATTTTATAGTCCTGATTAACTTTTAAAACTTATCACTTACTTATAGACGTTAAAACTTCTTTTTTATTTCATTAATTAACAATTTTAACTATCAATTAACATATAAAAGTAAAACCCAAAGTGAAACACCTTGGGTTTTTTATATAATGGGTTCACATCGGTTTTTAAAAATAATTTAAAGACTAATTCAAATTATTATAAATACGGTATGTGTTTAACAATTAGACGAGTAAAAATCCAAAATATTACAACTCCTTTTTAAAAAAGCTAATTAAAACAAAAACCCGAAACAATCTTGCTTCGGGTTTTCTTATTTAATAACCAGACATTAACACTAACCATCAACTATTATGCAGGTCATTAAATTTTAGTTTAAATAAATCCGCCACCATCAGATTTGACACCATCATCTCGATCTTTACGTGATTTTGCACGGTATTTTCCTCCTCCAAAACGGTATGATAATCCAATATTCCAGGTATTACTCTCCCAATTAAATTCCACATCTTGTCTGTAGGGTGCAGTACCTGTACCTTGAAATTTCATAGTGTTAAAAATGTCATTGTAGTTAAAACTGAAGGTGCCTTTGCCTTCAAGGAAATTAACCCGTGCTCCAACATTCACAAAATACATAGGTTCAACATCAAATTGTAAACTCTTGTTTTGCCCACGGTAAAAACCAAAAGCAGTAAGTGTTAAGGCTTTATTTACAGAAAAGTTATTGAACATTCTAAAATTCCATGCGACGTTATCAACTTCCCTTACTTCAGTTACAATATCATTGACGGTTGCAGTTTCAATTGGTGCATTTAATCGCTCGGCAATACCTTTTTGGGTTTGTGAATATAAGTCGAAACTAGAATTGATATTCCACCATTTGGTGGGTTTGTAATTTGTAGACAATTCAACACCATAAGCCGAAGTATCATCAAAATTATCGTGCGTTATAATGACACGGCCAGAGTTGATATCACTTCGGTCCACAAAAATTGCTCTATTGATTTCGTCTGAAATGGCTCTGTAAAATACACCTGCTGTGACGCTTCCTTTTTCTAATTGACGCGTATAGTTAACTTCAATAGAATTAGTAAACTGCGGCACCAAATTGATATTTCCGAAAGACGATACTAATGGCGTACTCCATTCTTTGATTGGATTAATTTGCCCTATCCCTGGTCGATCAACTCTTCGGCTATAGCTCAATTGATACGAATTTTTTTCAGATGGACTATAGGTAAAGAAGGCTGAAGGATAAACTTCAAAATAGTCATTAGTGAATTCGATAACATTGGTTTCATTGCTTCCAATTTCAGTTTCTAAAGCAAATGCATCTTCATTTACATTTTCTAAACGGACTCCTATTTGCATTGTCCATTTCTCAAATTTTTTGCTGTAAGTCCCGTATGCCGAGTAAATGTCTCGTGTATAATCAAAATTAGTGTCTGGTGTTGGTCTTAAATTTCCTTCGCTATTGTAGGTTTCTCCTGTTGAAGAAAAATTAATATCAGAATTGAACAAACGTGCTTCAAGGCCAAATTCTAATTTCACATTTTCAGATAAAGGATTTACATAATCTAAATTTACGCTTGAACTGGTTCGGTCGGTGAAATTTCTGTCTTTATAATCTTGATTTGAGCCTAGTAAAAAAATGTAATCTACAGGTGTAGTGTCATCAAATCTGTTGTAGTCAACTTCTAACTCAATATTGTGACCTTCTTTGTCGAAAAGCAATTTATAATCAAAATTATATTGAGAGGATAAATTATCACTTTGAGCTAAAAGCAATTGGCTTTGATCGGCTGATGGATTATTGTAAAAAAGGGCAAGGGTCTGTCCTTCATTACTGCTATCAGAAGCATTTTGCGTAGTAAATAACGAGAAGGTATTTTTTTCGTTTAAGTAAAAATCTACACCTACCTTATACAAATGAGATTGTCTCTTGTCAAGAAATCTAAAGAATTGCTCTGAATTATCATCAGGTCTAAACACATTACCTACATTTCTGCTTTTTGAAATGTTGTTGCTGTAATTCGCATAAAAGTTGAATTTACCGTTGCGATAATTTGTGTTTATTGAACTGTTGAATTTAGGGTTTCTTTCATGACTTAATCCAACACTAACATTACCGTTAAATCCAATCATGGTGTTTTTGTGTAACACAATATTAATGATGCCACTCATCCCTTCAGGGTTGTGTTTTGCTGAAGGATTGGTAATCAGCTCGATGGATTTAATTGCAGTTGAAGGAATTTGTTTTAGGAGTTGGGCAGTTGGTATGTTGGAAATCTTGCCGTCTACCATAACGCGTACATTTTGATTGCCACGTAAACTAATATCTCCAGATTGAGCGTCAACGCTAACTGAAGGTATACCCACCATGATATCAGAGGCCGTCCCGCTAGCAGCTAAATCTTTGCCAATGGTAATCACTTTTCGATCTACTTTTTGTTGAATGGTTGAGACTTCGGCAACTACGGTAACTTCATCCAGACCTGCGGCTTCTTCCTCTAGAGGTATAGCGCCAAGTTCTACTTTATAATTACCTCTACCAATAGTGACCTCTTTTATTACGGTTTTATAACCAATATATTGAATGTTTACCAACACTTTTCCGTCAGGAATATCTCCTATTTTGAATTGACCTTCGTCGTCCGTAATTCCACCAGTAACGATGTCTCCAGTTTCATTTTTAATGACTACATTCACATAAGGTAAAGGCGTGTTCAGGTTGATATCAATTACTTGTCCTGAAATTGTACCTTCGCGCTCATCATTGTAGATTGTTGCTTGGGTGTTAAATGTGTATAATGAGAATAGCATACACAAAAAGAATAGTTTCTTCATTTTTTGATTGATTGATTGATGAATTGTAAATTTGATTGTTACTACATAGACGCCTGCTTTTAAATTGTGTTACCGATTTTAACAGGGGTTAACATTATTTTAACATATGAAGAAAAAAACTTTGGTCTTTGGGGCCTCACTAAATCCTGCGCGATATAGCTATTTTGCGATTCAAAAATTGGTAGATTCTGGTTATGAAGTTAAAGCGTTTGGTAAAAGTGCTGGAGAGATTTTTGGTGTTTCAATAGATACAGAATTAAGACCTTATGCTAATATAGATACCGTAACCATCTATATGAATGCTAAAAACCAAAATACTTTTTATTCCTATTTAATAGCACTAAACCCGGATCGAATAATCTTTAATCCAGGGGCAGAGAATCCAGAATTTTATAAAATTCTAGACGAAAAAAACATCCAATATGAGATTGCTTGCACGCTCGTATTATTGTCTACGAATCAGTATTAACCCCAAAAAAGTAAGAAGGCCATTAAGGATGAGGATAAAGAATCCAAATTCAAAACCTAGCCATTTTAAGCTGTTTAAACTAATAATGTAAGATAAAATCGGTGAGAGAATCGCAATAATAGGAACAAGTTTATCCTTCACCTTTAATTTGGTAAATAAGCCAAAGGCATATAAGCCCAATAATGGGCCATAGGTATAGCCTGCAAACACAAAGAGTTTTGCAATAACGCTTTCGTCTTTTATTACATACTTAAAGGCAATAATGACCAGTATTAAGAGAAAGGATATTAAAATATGAATCTGTTTTCTAACTTTTACTTGTTTCTTATCATCATACCTTTTTTCAATATTTAAAATATCAATACTTAAGGATGTTGTTAATGCAGTTAAGGCACTATCGGCACTACTG
The DNA here is from genome assembly GCA_003550275.1 of Flavobacteriaceae bacterium MAR_2010_72. Taxonomy (GTDB): domain Bacteria; phylum Bacteroidota; class Bacteroidia; order Flavobacteriales; family Flavobacteriaceae; genus Geojedonia. The sequence goes on along the minus strand of QXCW01000002.1, from coordinate 2,463,708 downwards.
TAAGCTGCTGCAATAAGTCCTAATAAGAACAATACAAAAACACCTACGCCTAAATGATTTTTGGCCAGAATAGGGAAGAGGTCATCTTTATGGGCATCAATCCCGTTTTGTTGGGCATAAACGGTGAGTAGCAAGCCTAAACTTAAAAACACAAAGTTGACTATAGTTAACACAATAGTAAACCAAAACATATTTTTTTGTGCATCTTTAAGGGTTTTACAGGTCAGATTTTTTTGCATCATATCTTGGTCAAGCCCAGTCATTACAATAGCTATAAACGCTCCAGAAATAAACTGTTTCCAAAAATAATTTCCAGATTTAACATCGTCAAAGAAAAAGGTTTTTGACAAATCGCTATCAAGGATATAACCTAAAAGATTTCCACCACTAATGCCTAAATCGTTGCTAACAAAATAAATGGTCGCTCCAACGGCAATGAGCATGAATAAGGTTTGCAGTGTATCGGTCCACACAATGGTTTTAATTCCTGACTTGAAAGTGTAAAGCCAAATGAGTAATACCGTAATAGTAACGGTTTGCCAGAATTGAATCCCTAAATCATCAAATAAAATAATCTGCAACACATTGGCAACTAAATACAATCTAAAACTTGCGCCTACAATTCTTGAAATTAAAAAAAATGAAGCTCCAGTTTTGTATGAATAAGTTCCAAAACGCTCTTCTAAATAGGTATAAATTGAAGTAAGGTTGAGCTTGTAATATAGGGGCAAAAGAACAGTCCCGATAACCAAGTAACCAATAATATAACCAAGTACCACCTGCATGTAGCTAAACTGTGATGCTTCAATCCAACCTGGAACCGAAATAAAGGTAACGCCAGAAAGCGAAGCTCCAATCATTCCAAAAGCAACTAAATACCAAGGCGATTGTTTATCTGCACTAAAAAAAGTGGCGTTGGTCGATTTTTTTCCTGTGAAATATGAGATTAAAATAAGCACTCCAAAATAAGAGGCAATAAGAAGAATGATTTGAGTAGAATTCATACAGAATTAAAAATAATGAGCAAAATACAAATTACAATTGTATAATCAATTCTTAATTGTAAAATCGTAAATTCGCAGCATGGAGTTTTCATCAAAATTATTGGAAAAGGCAGTTAATGAAATGTCCCAACTTCCAGGGATTGGAAAGCGTACGGCTTTACGTTTGGTATTGCATTTATTGAGACAGCCAGGTAACCAAACCATAGAGTTGGCAGATGCTTTACGAAACATGCGTAGTGAAATTAAGTTTTGTAAAAGTTGTAATAATATAAGCGATTCCGAGCTTTGTGAAATTTGCAAAAATCCACATAGAAATGAGGAACTGATTTGCGTTGTTGAAGATATTAGGGACGTTATGGCCATTGAAAACACGAGTTCATTTAAAGGGTTGTACCACGTTTTAGGAGGAAAAATTTCTCCAATGGATGGTATTGGCCCGAATGATTTGAATATACAACCATTGGTTGAAAAGGTAAAGCAAGGTAAAGTCAAGGAACTTATTTTTGCCCTAGGATCTACTATGGAAGGTGATACGACCAACTTTTATATTTACAAACAAATTCAGGAATTCGATATAACTACATCAACCATCGCCAGAGGAATATCTGTTGGAAATGAATTGGAATATACCGATGAGGTTACTTTAGGCCGAAGTATTATAAACAGGATTCCTTTTGAAGTCTCCTTAAAATCTTAATAGTTTTTTGAAGTTATCCATCGTCATAGTAAATTATAATGTTCGCTATTTTTTAGAGCTCTGTTTAAAAAGCGTAATAGCAGCCACAAAAACCATTGACTCAGAAATTATTGTAGTGGATAATGCGTCTTCAGACGGGAGTTGTGATATGGTTAAATCTTTATTCCCTGAAGTTATACTATTAGAAGGTGATATCAACGATGGGTTTTCTAAAGCAAATAATAAAGGTGTTAAAATTGCAAAGGGCAAAATTATTTGTATTCTAAACCCTGATACGGTTGTTGCCGAAGACACCTTCACCATTCTTTTGAACTTTGCAAAGTTGCAAAGTAACCTCGGTATTTTAGGATGTAGACTAATTGATGGTTGCGGACAATTTTTACCTGAAAGCAAGCGCAATGTGCCGACTCCAAGGGTAGCATTTCAAAAAATGATTGGGAATTCGAAATACTATTATGCCAATCAAGTTGATCAGTTAAATATTGCAAAAACTCCAATTTTAGTGGGAGCTTTTATGATGATGAAGAAAGAGCTCTTTGATTTGGTTGGAGGCTTCGATGAAGATTATTTTATGTATGGAGAAGACATAGATCTTTCTTATCGGGTACACCAATTGGGTTATGACAACTTTTATAACGGTACTACTACAGTCATTCATTTTAAGGGTGAAAGTACATTACGAGATAAAAATTATGCCAAACGATTTTATGGTGCGATGGAACTTTTTTACAAAAAGCATTTTAAAAGTAATTATTTGATTAATGTTTTCGTGTTGTTGGGAGTAAAGTTTGCCTATCTATTTCGTCAAAACCCCAAAGAACCCATTGTGCAAGTTGAAAATTACCTAATGATTTCAAATCAAGTCCCACTGAATTTAGAAAAAGTGTTGAAAAGGCCTGTTCATTTGTGTAAAACCATAGATGCGCTTAAAACTAATACCGAAGTAATTTTAGATGGTAATATGCTGGATTATAAATCAATAATTGCGCATTATAATGATGAAGAAATTAATAAATCGGCGAGATTTAAGATTCTTCCAAAAAATTCTAACTTTATCCTAGGAAGTAATAGCTCCAAAACAAGAGGAGATGTAATTATTTTCAACGGTAAATAATTATTAAAATGATAAATAAATAGATGATTATTTATTAATTTTGCAAACGAAAACCTAAAAAACACCTTTGTACTAGAGATATGGCAAAATTTGAACTTAAGCTTCCTAAAATGGGAGAAAGTGTTGCAGAGGCAACAATTACTTCTTGGTTGAAAAATGTAGGCGACACTATTGAAGCCGATGAAGCAGTTTTTGAAATAGCGACAGACAAGGTAGACAGTGAAGTGCCAAGTGAGGTTGATGGTGTTTTGATTGAAAAATTATTTGAAGTTGATGATGTCGTTCAAGTTGGTCAAACCATAGCGATTATCGAAACCGATTCAGAAGTTTCCGTACCTGTCGAAAAACCTCAAGTACAAAACGAACCAATCGAAGCAGTAGAAGAATCCCAATCCGTTACCGAAATCACCAAAACTATTGAAGTCGCAAAAGATACGGTAGCTCCTGTGGTGTCAAGCGGGGAGCGCTTTTATTCACCATTGGTAAGAAACATAGCCAAGCAGGAAGGTGTTTCACAAACTGAATTAGATGCTATTCCAGGTACTGGAAAAGATGGTCGCGTGACTAAAGATGATATTTTGAGTTATATCGAAAATAGATCTGCACAACCGCAAGTTCAAGCTGCTCCAGCCCAAGAAGTTAAAACTATTCAGCTTTCAAATATAGAGCCTAAAATAACTGAAACTCCAAAACCAACTCCAGTAGCGAGTGGTGATGATGAAATTATTGAAATGACCAGAATGGGTAAACTCATCGCGCACCATATGGTTGAATCGGTTAAAACATCAGCTCATGTTCAAAGTTTCATAGAGGCGGATGTTACTAAAATTTGGAATTGGCGTAATAAGGTCAAAGATGAGTTTTTAAAACGGGAAGGTGAAAATTTAACCTTCACACCAATATTTATGGAAGCCGTTGCAAAATCACTTCGGGATTTTCCAATGATGAATATTTCTGTTCAAGGCGATACCGTAATAAAAAAGAAACACATCAATTTAGGGATGGCTACGGCTTTAGGTGATGGCAATTTAATTGTCCCAGTTATCAAAGATGCCGATCAACTCAATCTTGTTGGGATGACAAAAAAGGTCAATGACTTGGCCAATCGTGCTCGTTTGAATCAATTAAAACCAGATGACATTCAAGGTGGAACCTATACAGTTACCAATGTTGGTACTTTTGGAAGTATCATGGGTACTCCTATAATTAATCAGCCCCAAGTAGGGATTTTGGCTTTGGGCGCCATCCGTAAAGTGCCAGCAGTGGTAGAGACGGTTGAAGGCGATTTCATCGGAATTCGCTATCGTATGTTCTTATCACATTCGTATGACCATAGGGTAGTTAATGGCGCACTGGGAGGACAATTCGTAAAAGCTGTTAAAGATTATTTGGAAGCTTGGGATCCTAAAAGAGAAATTTAATAATACTCTATATTCCTTACTAAAACCTAACCTATAAACGGTTGGGTTTTTATATTTTTGTTCTCTATGTTGTAGAATGCCCAAACGGCAAACGACTTAACTGTACAAATAATGCAATTACAACTCAATAAACCCATTTGCTTTTTCGATTTAGAAACCACAGGAATCAATATCACAACAGACAGAATTGTTGAGATTTCGATATTAAAAGTGCATCCAGAAGGAACTGAAGATTCGAAAACATGGTTAATAAATCCTGAAATGCCAATCCCAAAAGAGGTGACAGCGATTCACGGTATATCTGATGCCGATGTGGCAAATCAACCTACATTCAAAGAAGTTGCAAAAGATATTTTTAATATGATCAAAGATTCCGACTTGGGCGGATTCAATTCCAATCGGTTCGATATTCCTTTATTGGCTGAAGAAATGCTTCGTGCAGAAATCGATTTTGATATGAAAAATAGAGTGGCCATTGATGTTCAGACCATTTTCCATAAAATGGAACAACGTACCTTAAGTGCCGCTTATAAGTTTTATTGCGATAAAAACCTTGATGATGCCCATAGTGCTGAAGCAGACACCAAAGCAACGTATGAAGTGTTAAAAGCGCAGCTTGCAAAGTATGACGAGTTGGAAAATGACACGAAATTTTTGGCGCAATTCAGTTCAAGAAAACAATTTGCTGATTTTGCAGGGTTTATTGCCTTCAATAAAAAAGGAGAAGAATGTTTTTCATTTGGAAAGCATAAAGGAAAACGTGTGGAAGATGTGTTGAATGATGAACCTGGTTATTTTGGTTGGTTGCTCAATGCAGATTTTCCGTTGTACACAAAAAAGGTGTTGACAGCAATTAAATTAAGAGCCTTAAATAATAAATTCAATTAGTCTTTAGTTAGATTTTAACGGAAAACCATATTTTAATATGAAACTCATTTGTATCGGTCGTAATTACGCAGATCATATAAAAGAACTGGAAAATGAAAAACCAACAGATCCTGTGGTATTTTTAAAACCAGATTCGTCAATTTTGGCTAAAAAGCAGCCATTTTTTATTCCTGATTTTTCTGATGATATTCACCATGAAGTAGAAGTTTTGGTAAGAATCAATAAGGTTGGAAAATATATCGATAAAAAATTTGCGCACAAATACTATAACGAAATAGGATTAGGAATTGACTTTACTGCACGAGATTTACAAGCACAACTGAAAGATAAAGGATTGCCTTGGGAAAAGGCAAAAGGCTTTGATGGAGCAGCTGTGATAGGGGATTGGGTTAAAGTAAAGGATATTGCCAATGTTGATGACATTAATTTTTCCTTGAAAAAAAATACAACTCTTGTGCAAGAAGGAAATACAAGCTTAATGTTGTGGAAAATTGATGAGATTATCGAATATATCTCAAAATATTTTACTTTAAAGATTGGAGACATTATATTTACGGGGACGCCAGCAGGAGTTGGCAAAGTAAGTGCAGGTGACGAGTTAACAGGATATTTAGAAGACAAACGGATGTTTTCGATTAAAATAAGATAAATGGAGCAGCATTATAAATTAGATCGGGTTAGAGAATTAGCTGGTGGTGATGATGATTTTGTGAAAGCACTTGCCGAGGCGTTTTTGGAAGAAGTCCCAGAAGATGCCCAACGATTAAAAAGCGCAGTTGCAGAAAAAGATTTTTTCACGACCTACCAAGCCGCGCACAAAATGAAGCCTACTATTGACTTGTTTGAACTCGGGGTACTCGATGACTTGATAGAAGTTCAGGATTGGGGTAAATTTGAAAAAAGCGATGAAGATGTTTCAGATAAACTTCAACTTGTCCTTTCAGCTGTAGAACAAGCAACTGCCGAAATAAAGTCTGATTTCAATTTATAATAATGCAAGCCGAAATCATTACCATTGGCGATGAGATTCTCATCGGTCAAATTATTGACACTAATTCAGCTTTTATAGCTAAAGAACTCAATAAGATTGGTGTTTCGGTATATCAAATTACTTCAATCCAAGACGATCGTGAGCACATTTTAAAGGCCTTAAAGGAAGCAGAGGACAATGCAGATATCATTATTCTTACAGGAGGATTAGGTCCAACAAAGGATGATATTACCAAAAAAACCATTGCCGATTATTTTAACGATACACTCATACGTAATCAAGCAGTTACCAACAATATTATTTCACTATGGAAAAACTATATTAACCAAACGCCTACACAAGTAAATTTAGATCAAGCGTTACTGCCTTCAACTGCCGAAGTGCTGATGAATAGATTTGGAAGTGCGCCAGGTATGTGGATTCGTAAGGAGAACAAAGTATTTATTTCGCTTCCCGGAGTGCCTTTTGAAATGAAGTCTCTTATTGAAAATGAGGTGATTCCAAAACTTCAAAGCACGTTTAAATTTCCATTCATTCTCCATAAAACCATATTAACCTATGGTTTGGGCGAAAGTAGTTTAGCTGCAAGAATTGAAGCCTGGGAAGATGCGCTTCCAAAGTTTATTAAGTTGGCCTATTTACCAAGTTTGGGCCGTGTACGTTTGCGCCTATCGGCAAAAGGCTTAAATAAAAATGAGATTGAGTCTGAAATCGAAAAACAAACCAAACTGTTACTGCCGCAGATCAAAGATATTTTTGTAGGGTTTGAAGAAGATGATTCCCTTGAAGCTGTCATAGGTAAGCAATTAACTATTTTGGGGAAAACATTGGCTACTGCCGAAAGTTGTACCGGAGGAAAAATCGCTGAATCTATAACAGCCATTGCAGGTGCATCTAATTACTATAAAGGAAGCGTTGTAAGCTATGCCACTCAAGCAAAAATTGATGTGCTTCATATAACAGATGAATTGATTAATAGCTATTCTGTTGTCAGTTCACAAGTTGCTGAAGCCATGGCAACGTCGGTTTTAAACTTATTTGATACCGATTTCGCTATTGCAACAACCGGAAATGCTGGTCCAACCAAAGGAGATGGAGATGCCGAAGTTGGGACTGTGTTTATCGCTATCGCTACTAAAACCGAGGTGTATTCTGAAAAATTCAATCTGGGAAATCACCGCACTAAAGTCATTCAAAAGGCCGTAAACAAGTCGTTTGAAATGCTACAAAAAGAAATTTTAAAAAAGTAAGATTATTAGTTTGCTGATATTGTAAACTTTTACTAAATTTGCAGCCTGTTTTAAAATATCCATATTCGGTTTTTAAAAGCATAAAGGAAATAACATATTTAAAGTTAGAAAGAATGTCAAGAGTTTGTGAACTTACTGGAAAAAAAGCGATGGTTGGAAACAACGTATCTCACGCTATGAATAAAACAAAGCGTAAATTTGACGCCAACCTAATCAAAAAGCGTTTTTATATTCCTGAAGAGGATAAATGGGTAACTTTAAAAGTAGCAACTTCTACGTTGAAGACTATCAATAAAATTGGTATTACTGCAGCGCTTAAAGAAGCTAAAGCTAAAGGATTTATAAAATAATAGCATCACGCGTTAAAGACACGTAAAATGGCAAAGAAAGGAAATAGAATACAAGTAATATTAGAATGTACAGAGCATAAAGAGTCTGGTCAGCCAGGAACTTCACGTTACATTACTACTAAAAATAAAAAGAATACGCCTGACAGAATGGAGATTAAAAAATTTAATCCAATTTTGAAGCGTATGACAGTTCATAAAGAGATAAAATAATAAGTCATGGCAAAAAAAGCAGTAGCATCCTTACAAACAGGATCAAAACGTTTAACAAAAGCGATAAAGATGGTAAAGTCTCCTAAAACAGGAGCGTATATGTTTGTTGAATCAGTTATGGCTCCAGAGTTTGTGAATGATTTTTTAAACAAAAAATAAGATTAAATCACCATATTTAATTACAACTGCTTTCATTTGAAAGCAGTTTTTTTATATCTATATTTGAACCTTTCCCTGCCAATATTACAGGCCAAGTGTTAGGGCAGGATATTTGTAATTGTTCTTTTCCTTCCTTGAAGGAATTTTGTAAGGTTGAAAACTGGTAATCAGGATCATATTTTACAGTAAATAACAAACAAGAAACAACAATGAGCTTTTTTAAAAACATATTTTCTTCAGAAAAAAAAGAAACCCTAGACAAAGGTCTAGAGAAATCAAAAACGTCGTTTTTTAGTAAACTGAATAAAGCCGTTGCAGGTAAATCAAAGGTAGATGATGATGTTCTCGATAATTTGGAAGAAGTTCTGGTCACAAGTGATGTAGGGGTAGCTACAACTTTAAAAGTTATTGAACGTATTGAAGAACGAGTAACTAAAGATAAATATTTAGGCACTTCAGAACTCAATGAAATTTTAAGGGAAGAAATTGCGGGCTTATTATCTGAAACCAATGTGGGTGAAGAAACCGAATTTACCATTCCAAAAACCCATAAACCTCATGTAATTATGGTTGTTGGTGTAAATGGCGTTGGAAAAACTACTACTATAGGCAAAATGGCCTATCAATTTAAAAAACAAGGACTGAATGTTGTTTTGGGTGCTGCCGATACATTTAGAGCAGCGGCCATTGACCAATTACAGGTTTGGGCCGATCGTGTTGAAGTGCCTATTGTAAAGCAATCCATGGGAAGCGACCCCGCTTCGGTAGCATTCGATACTTTGCAAAGTGCGGTAACTACCAATGCCGATGTGGTTATTATCGATACGGCAGGTCGTTTACACAATAAGGTGAATTTAATGAACGAATTAACCAAGGTGAAACGCGTGATGCAAAAAGTTGTCGATCATGCGCCTCATGATGTATTATTGGTTTTGGATGGCTCTACAGGCCAAAACGCATTTGAACAGGCCAAACAATTTACCGCTGCAACCGAGGTAACCTCATTAGCAGTTACCAAATTAGATGGTACTGCAAAGGGAGGTGTTGTAATAGGCATATCTGACCAATTTCAAATTCCGGTAAAATATATTGGTGTTGGTGAAAAAATGGAAGACCTTCAAGTATTCAACAAATACGAATTTGTAGATTCTTTTTTTAAATAAATGAGTATTTTTAGGAAAAATACTAATCTATGAGATTTTTCCTTTTATTCTGTATTACGGCCTTTATATATTCTTGTAAAGGTCCTACTAATTCAAACAAAAACGAAACCACAACAACTGTTGAAAGCGAAACGCAAATAGATTCTGGAGCTGTTAAAGACTTCAGGGAATTCAAAGTTTTGGATTCAAAGTATATTGATGTTGATATGCTTTGGGCACCCTTCAATAAAGACTTGGAGACTTTTTCTGAATCCCAATACAATAATTTAAAACCTCTGATTCTAGAACAGGATATACCTGCACTTCAAAGCCATATTCGTGACGGGAAATTGTCCTATGAAACACTTGTAAAATTCTATTTGTATCGCATTAGGGCCTTTGATAGGGAAAATCCCTTATCTCTAAATTCGGTGATATCCTTGAATCCTAATATTATAACTGAAGCCAAGCAAAAGGATATAGAATTCCGTAATAAAAAAATGAAGCATCCTATTTTTGGGATGCCCATTCTTTTAAAAGATAATATCAACACATCGGGTATGCCAACTACGGCTGGTGCTGTTGCGCTTCAAAATAACAATGCCAAAGATGCATTTATTGTCAAACAGCTAAAGGATAAGGGCGCACTTATTTTAGGTAAGGCCAACTTAAGTGAGTGGGCATACTTTTTCTGCGGAGATTGCCCGAGTGGCTATAGCGCTATTGGTGGGCAAACGCTTAATCCCTACGGTAGACGCATAATGGATACAGGAGGCTCTAGTTCTGGAAGTGGCGTTGCCGTAGCAGCCAATTTTTGCGTTGCTGCTGTTGGCAGTGAAACTTCAGGATCTATTTTATCGCCTTCGAGCCAAAACTCAATTGTAGGGTTGAAACCAACCATTGGATTGTTAAGTAGAAGTGGGATTGTACCTATTTCATCTACCTTGGATACACCTGGGCCAATGACCAAAAACGTCACGGATAATGCTATTCTTTTAGATGCCATGTTCGGAGAGGATATATCTGATCCTAAATCTATTTTTGCACTATGGGAAGCAGGTTTTTATCTTGAAGGCCTAAAACAGAGTTCCTTAAAAGGGAAACGTTTCGGAGCTATTAAACGCTTAATGGAAGATTCCTTATATGTCAATGCCGTAAATGTTTTAAAATCTCAAGGAGCGGAAATTGTTGAAATTGAAGGGGAGTCCATTGAATTAAAAGATTTTAGACGTCTCTTGAATTTGGATATGAAAAAGGATTTGCCTACTTATCTTTCTAGTGCGGTAGACACTTCTGTGGCAGTTACTTCTGTTCAGGATGTAATCCTATTTAATGAGAAAGACTCTGTAAACATGATGCCTTATGGTCAACGACTTTTCCACGGTATTGTAGCTGATAATGCATCAGACACAGAATTTGAAAGTATCAAAGCCGCTTTGAAAACAGCTGGGCGATCTTTTTTCGATGTTCCCATGAAAGCACATCAATTAGACGGCATCTTATCTATTAATAATTACCATGCGGGCTTTGCCGCCGTTGCCGAATATCCGGCTCTAACGGTACCGATGGGATATGATCAGGAAGGTAAACCAAAAGGATTGACCTTTATTGCCAAACCCTTGCAAGAAAAATTTCTGTTGCAATGGGCTTATAATTTCGAACAGGCTTCAAAATTAAGGCGCTTACCAAAAGATTATGAATAATCAATTAAGCTTAAGCGATTTGTTCTAAATGCCAATCATTTATAGATAATCATTCCTTATCTTTGCAGCCTTAATTTTTCGCATGAGAACAAAGACGCTTAAAAAGAATAAAATCAATGTGGTCACTTTGGGCTGCAGCAAGAATGTGTACGACAGTGAGGTGTTAATGGGGCAGCTTAAGGCCAGTGGCAAGGATGTTGTTCATGAAGAAGAAGGTAATGTTGTGGTCATCAATACCTGTGGTTTTATCAATAATGCCAAAGAAGAGAGTGTGAATACCATTTTGGAATTCATGCAGAAGAAAGAAGCAGGTGAAGTAGATAAGGTGTTTGTGACAGGTTGTTTGAGCGAGCGCTATAAACCCGATTTGCAAAAGGAAATTCCCAATGTAGACCAATATTTTGGAACTACAGAATTACCTGCATTACTAAAGGCTTTAGGTGCTGATTATAAGCATGAATTAATTGGAGAGCGATTAACCACAACACCAAAGAATTATGCCTATTTGAAAATTGCTGAAGGATGTGATAGACCTTGTAGTTTTTGTGCCATTCCCTTGATGCGTGGCAAGCATAAAAGCACACCTATCGAAGACATTGTTATTGAAGCCGAAAAGTTAGCAGCAAAAGGGGTAAAGGAACTGATTTTAATTGCCCAAGATCTTACATATTACGGTCTGGACTTATATAAAAAACGAAACCTCGCTGAATTGTTAGAAGCTCTTGTGAAGGTTGAAGGTATTGAGTGGATTCGTCTGCACTATGCTTTTCCAACAGGATTCCCAATGGATGTTTTGGAGGTGATGAATCGGGAACCTAAAATCTGCAATTATATTGATATTCCGCTTCAGCATATTTCAGATCACATTTTAAAAAGCATGCGCCGTGGTACCACAAAAGAGAAAACCACCAAATTGCTTCATGAGTTTAGGAAGTCGGTGCCTAACATGACGATTCGTACTACACTTATTGTGGGATACCCTGGTGAAACCGAAGCCGATTTTCAGGAACTGAAACAATGGGTTCGTGACATGCGCTTTGAACGTTTGGGTTGTTTTACCTATAGTCATGAAGAAAACACCCATGCCTATAATTTGGAAGATGATGTACCAGAAGAGATAAAACAAGTACGCGCCAATGACATTATGGAACTGCAATCCCAAATTTCATGGGAATTGAACCAGGAAAAAATTGGACGGGAGATTAAAGTAGTCATTGACCGAAAGGAAGGAAACTATTTTGTAGGTCGAACCGAGTTCGACTCTCCTGATGTGGATAACGAAGTGTTAATTGATGCTTCTAAAACCTACTTAAAGACCGGTGAATTTGCCAAAGTGAGAATTACAGAGGCTGCCGATTTTGACCTGTATGCCGAAGTTGTTGCATAAGAATTTTGTTAGCCTAATTGCCACCCAGAGCCTGTCGAAATGTATTGAAGGATTTAGGTTTAAGCACTAATGTCACCCTGAGCCTGTCGAAGGGTATGAAAGAAGTACTAATGTCACCCTGAGCTTGTCGAAGGGTATGAAAGAAGCAAAAATGTCACCTTGAGCTTGTCGAAGGGTCTATATTTAAGTTGAAAGTTTAATTTTTTTTTCATTTGAAGCCCAACATTCTCATCCTCGATTATTCATTTGATCGATTTGAAACACCAATCATCAAAGGGTTTCTCAATCGTCATTTTGATTTTGAAGTTACGGCTTTGCATATAACGACTGAAGCCTCTTTTCCTAACAATTTAATTGAAAAGGATTTTACCCATGTTGTTCATACAGGATCTACCTTATCCATAAATGAACTCGCACCATTTACAAAAAAAGCGGTAACCTATGTAAAGGATTTAGTTGACAAAGGCACTTGGCAGTTTGGTATTTGTTATGGGCATCAACTAATGGCGCTAGCTCTGGTAGGTGAGCGTGCAGTGAGAGCAACCCCAAATGGAATGGAAGCTGGTTGGGGAGAAGTCAAGTTTAATCAACTTGGACAAGAGATTTTAAACCTTAATCCTGTAGAATGTATTTGGCAACACCATTTTGATGAGGTGACCGAACTTCCTGAAGCTTCACAGATTATAGCTTCGAATACCCATTCCCATATTCAGGCGTATATCAATTACGAAAAACGCTTATTGGGTACGCAGTTTCATCCTGAAATCAATTTAAGACAGGGCAACAACTATTTTTTAAAGGATAGAGCTTTATTACAGTCAAATGGTTTTGATGTGGACATGTTGGTACAACAAACCCCTAGTTTTGACTCTCCAAAAGTGTTTTTTGAGTTTTTTTTAGGTAGTTAAATAAAATTTGAAAATTACTTTAAAAAGTAAATTACAACAAACTTTACTTTACAACTCCGCATCATTATTATTAACAAAAAAGATAGCATTGACCAAAAAGAGTTTCCCGTTTTCCCAAAAACTTCTAAACAAGGTATTGTCAACCATATAGATCATACTGCCGCTGCCTTGGCGCTCTTCGCCAAATACTAATGTTTTACCCAATGTTTTAACAGCCTCACTACCTGCAAATCCAGATACACTTTTAGGATTTTCACCCAAATAGCCTACATTGTAACCACTCTCTAATAAACTATAGGCCGAACTGCCCAATTTTAAGGTGAAATAAGTGTTGTTATAACCAAAAGCCATAGGATGCGTCGCATCGATTTTTGTTTCAAATACGGCACCGGTAATTAGATTTTTAGCATATTCACGCTCTCTATCGGCGTAAGGTGTTAGATTGTCTTTTTTATCGGCTTTGTCCTCATCTTTTTTGTCTTCTTTTTTAGAGGCCAAACTAAAGCCGTCCTTATCGGCAAAGGCACTCAGGGCACGGTCAATAGCAATCACTTTACCACCATTTTTCACCCAGTCTTGAAGTTTTTTCATACCACTGTCATTAAGTATACTTCGGTAATTACCACTTGGCATAATAAGTACATTGTATTTACTTAAATTGATATAACTAAAATGCTCCGAATTGATAGACGTCACAGGGTACTTTAATTGTTGTTCAAAAAAGTGCCATAATTCACCATAGCTTAATGAAGAGGTGGCATCGCCAGAAACAAGCGCAATTTTTGGAGGATTGACCAATTTAATGTCTGGTGATCCAAAGTCGGGACCCGAAGTTGAAAACCCAGAAGCCGCAGCATGCAGGCTACGCTTATGGGCGTTAGCTGTTTGTATGACCTTGTTGTCAAAATCACTAACTTTTTTATTATCACCTCTTACAATAATAAGTGAACCACTATCAAAGGTTTTGCCGTCGGTTACAAAAGGCTTTTCAGTAAAGCGCACTTTTATATTTTGTTTAAGAAGGTCTGCCAAAAACTGGGCATCGTTTAGAGTGTTCCAGGGCAGTACATAACCAGTAGCGGTTGGGCTAAGGGTATTTAAACTTGGCGTTTTTCCAACAACAGCTGTTGAAACAGTACTAGTACTAGCAATGGCCTCAAGTCCGTAAGCATAAGGCACACTCCATGCCGTAATGTCATAGGTAAGCGAATCACTTAATTTTGCATTAGGCTCAAAAAGCACTTTTACCATTTTCCCTTTAGGCTGATTTGTATTCACTACCAAATCGTTAGGAGTTGTGTTTAAACTACCTTGGCTTGATGTAGAATATTTTAATCCTGAAGCCTTGCCATTTGAGGCGTGTCCATATGAAATTTCATGTTTGTCTAGCAAAGCTTTTACAGCTTCAATTTTATCTGCATGACCGTGTAGTACGTAGCTCTTATATTTTAACCCTGAATTGTCGAAAAACTTTTTGAATTCACTATTCAGTTTTGCAGCATTTTTTGAAGCGATTTCAACTGTTGAAAGGCCTGTAGTTGTATGATGGGCAACTCTATCTACTAAAGTTAAAACATCACCTTCATCAGTTAAAACCCCTAAACCACCTCTACCATGGCCAGCTTGCTCATAAGTCATTCCAATCGCTCCCATGTAGGTTGGATAAGTATCACCATAACTTGGATAAAAAAGATCAAAGCGCTCCCTGGTAAAATAAAGCCAACCTTCTGCATCAAAATACTTGGCATGGTTTTTACCAATTTGCGTTTGAAAATCCCGTTGCCAGTCCGTAATAATTTCATGGAAAGGCTCTGCTGCTGGCGCAAAATAATAAGGTTCGTTAATGCCTTGTTCGTGAAAATCCACATGGATTTGTGGTAACCATTTGTTATAGATTTTTAGGCGAGACGCCGATTCAACTTGTGTTGCCCAAGCCCAATCCCTGTTGAGGTCAAAAAGATAATGATTAGGTCGTCCTCCAGGCCAAGGCTCATTGTGTTCGCTGGCCTGTTGATCAATATCATAAGGTGTACTTGCCGTTTCATTAAACCAATTGGCATAACGGTCGCGCCCATCGGGATTGATACAAGGATCAATAATAACCAAAGTGTTTTTTAACCAATCCTGTTTTTGGGTCAACAAAGTATATAAAGTTTTCATGGAGGCTTCGGTGCTTGAAGCTTCATTTCCATGTACATTATAGCTCAACCAAACAATGGCAATTTCGTTAGAGTTAGAGTCGCCATTGAGAACACCTGCGTTTTTGAGATTATTCTCCCTAATAGTTTCTAGGTTTTTCATGTTCTCTTCCGAAGAAATATAAGCAACCATGAGTGGACGTCGTTCATTGGTTTTACCATAGTGTTCCAATTGAACCTGATTTGGCATTTGTGATGAGACGTATTTAAAATAGTCAACTACTTGATGGTGTCTTGAAAATTTAGTGCCTAGTTCATAACCTAAAAAGGCATCTGGGGATTGAATTTGTTGTGCAGATGATAAGGAAATTGAAAGGATTGCGACAACACAAAACGCATATAATTTTTGCATTAAAATGGATTTAAAAATGAATGAGGATAAAGATAGTAAGTGCAAACGAATTAACTAAAATTTAGGAGATAAAATATTTAAGAGCCTTATATTTACAACAGATTTTTAATGACACTATGCCAACAGACTGTATTCCGTTTAGAGATACCAATTACTTTTCGTCTTTAATTTGTGACTATTTGGATGAAAAGGAACAGTTAAAACCCTTCTATAACAGATACCCCAATCTTGAAAATTTCAAGCTTCAAATCGATGAAAAACAATCGTCGTTTAATACAGCATCGCGAGAGGTTTTAGTATCTAGTTTGCAGTCGCAGTACAAAGGTGTTTCGGTTTCTGAAAGCACAACAATTAATATTGAAGTATTAAAAAACACAAACGCATTTACGGTTACAACAGGGCATCAATTAAACCTGTTTACTGGCCCACTTTACTTTTTTTACAAAATAGTTTCGACCATTAATTTATGTAAGCAATTAAAGGCAACTTATCCCAACTATAATTTTGTGCCAATTTATTGGATGGCTAGCGAAGACCATGATTTTGATGAAATCAACTATTTTAATTTTGATGGAAAAAAAATACAGTGGAATCGAGAAGCCGCCGGTGCAGTTGGCGAATTGGATTTAGAGGGTTTGGATCAAGTATATGAAGTGTTTTCAGGTCAACTAAACTCGACTAACAATGCCCAAGAGTTAAAAGAATTATTCAAATCATCTTATTTGAAGCATCAAAATCTAACTGATGCTATGCGTTTTTTGGTCAATGAACTATTTAAGGACTATGGATTGGTGATCCTGGACGGGAATGATAAACAATTAAAACAATTATTTGTCCCTTATATGGAGGACGAATTGGTTAATCAATCCGCTTTTGAGTTGGTTTCTGAAACCAATCAACAAATCAACAATTCCACGAATCAACACTACAAAATTCAGGTCAATCCTAGAGAAATCAATCTTTTTTACTTACACAAGAACTTAAGGGAACGTATTGTGGAGGTTGATGGAATGTACAATGTTCTTGGAACCGATATATCATGGTCAAAAGATGAGATTTTAAAAGAAGTTAATTCCAATCCAGAGCGGTTTAGTCCAAATGTGATTTTGCGGCCTTTGTACGAAGAGGTAATTTTACCAAATCTGTGCTATATAGGTGGTGGAGGCGAATTGGCCTACTGGTTACAGTTGAAATCCAATTTTGAAGCACAAAAAGTAGCTTTTCCAATACTTTTATTACGAAATTCGGTGTTGTTGATTTCAGAAAAACAATTAGAGAAACTTCAAAAATTACAACTTTCAGTCAAGGACTTATTTTTAAATCAGGATCAACTTTTAACCAAAGTGACTGAAATACATTCTGAAATTGATATTGATTTTTCAGCTCAAAAAAAGCACTTAAAACAGCAATTTGAAGGTTTATATCAATTGGCAAAGCAAACCGATAAATCCTTTACAGGTGCTGTAGCGGCACAAGAGCGTAAACAAATCAAAGGTTTGGTACATCTTGAAAAGCGATTGCTTAAAGCACAAAAACGAAAGTTGAATGAGGTATTAGATCGCGCCACTGAACTTCAAAATGAATTGTTTCCCAACCAAAGTTTGCAAGAACGATACCACAACTTTTCAGAATTTTATGTAAACCATGGGAAGGAATTAATTTCAACCCTAATTCAAAATCTCGACCCTCTAAAAGGTGAGTTTTTAGCATTAAAAGTTTAAAAATAATTAAGTTTTTAATCAATTAAGACTTTTCAAAATTTGTAGTGGATAAAAGATTAAAAAAATCCTGAATCCTAAAAGCTAATTCTAAAATCATTGCTATTTTTGCGCATGCAACACAACAAGGTACTTATTTTAGATTTTGGCTCGCAATACACACAGTTAATTGCTCGCCGCGTAAGGGAACTCAACATTTATTGCGAGATTCATCCATTCAACAAAATTCCAACAGATCCGGACAGTTTTAATGCGGTTATTTTATCAGGAAGTCCTAACTCGGTGAGAGGAGAAGATGTTCTACATCCAGATTTGTCTCGTATTCGAGGTAAAAAACCAATGTTGGCGGTTTGTTATGGCGCTCAATATTTAGCCCATTTTTCGGGAGGGGAAGTGGCGCCATCAAATACACGTGAGTACGGAAGGGCTAATTTAAGTTTTGTAAAAGACAAGGAAGCGTTTTTATCTGGAATCTCTAAAGGAAGTCAAGTTTGGATGAGCCATAGTGATACCATCAAAAAGTTACCAACTAATGGGGTGTTATTGGCTAGCACCCATGATGTTGAAAATGCAGCTTATAAAATTGAAGGCGAATCTACCTATGCCATTCAGTTTCATCCTGAAGTTTATCATACAACAGATGGCAAACAATTATTGGAAAATTTCTTGGTCCATATTGCAGGTCTTGAACAAGATTGGACGCCGCAATCCTTTGTTGAAGAAACCGTTGATGAGTTAAAAGAAAAACTTGGTAACGATCGCGTGGTCCTAGGATTATCAGGTGGAGTTGATTCGTCTGTAGCCGCGATTTTATTGCACAAAGCCATAGGAACGAATTTATATTGCATTTTTGTGAATAACGGATTGCTCCGAAAAAATGAGTTTGAAAGTGTGCTTCAACAATACGAAGGCATGGGACTAAATGTAAAGGGTGTTGATGCTTCGGCACGCTTTTTGGATGCTTTGGAAGGCATAAGCGATCCAGAGTTAAAACGTAAAGCTATTGGTCGTGTGTTCATTGAAGTTTTTGATGATGAAGCCCATGCAATTGAAGATGTGAAATGGTTAGCACAGGGCACTATTTATCCAGATGTGATTGAGAGTGTTTCGGCTACTGGAGGTCCTAGCGCCACGATTAAAAGTCACCATAATGTTGGAGGTTTGCCCGATTTTATGAAATTGAAAATTGTTGAACCCTTAAAAGCTTTGTTTAAAGATGAAGTGCGACGCGTGGGTGCTTCAATGGGAATGGATCCTAATATTTTAGGGCGCCATCCGTTTCCAGGGCCTGGTTTGGCAATTCGAATTTTAGGTAGTCTAACCAGAGAAAATGTTCGTATATTACAAGAGGTTGATGCTATTTTTATTGGTAACTTGAAATCTTGGAATTTGTATGATAAAGTTTGGCAGGCTGGAGCAATTTTATTGCCAGTAAATAGCGTAGGTGTCATGGGTGATGAGCGTACGTATGAAAAATGTGTGGCTTTAAGAGCGGTAGAAAGCACCGATGGCATGACCGCTGATTGGGTGAATTTGCCTTATGAATTTTTACAAAAAACTTCAAATGAAATAATAAATAAAGTAAAAGGCGTTAATAGAGTAGTATATGATATTAGCTCTAAACCGCCAGCTACTATTGAGTGGGAGTAAAGGTTTTAATATAAATAGGTTTGAAATGAAAAAAATTGTCTTAATAGCACTGGTTACATTTATGTTTAATATAGTGGCAAACGCTCAATCGTTTGTGAAACATAACGTACAAGTAGGTGAGAGCATAGAAGATATTTCAAAGCTTTATTTAGTAACACCTTTTGATATTTATGCCCTTAACCCAGATGCAAAAAAAGGCATTTCTCAAGGAACGACTTTAGTTATTCCTATTACTAAAATCGACTCAAAAGGACCTGTTGGAGATATAAAAGAAGTGATTGGTTTTAAAACCATAAAAGTAGGTCGAAAGGAAACTTTGTATAATATTTCAAAGGAATACGATATCCCTATTGAAGACATTAAAAAACACAATTCATTTTTATATTCAGAAACACTAAAAAAAGGGGATAAGCTTAAACTGCCAAGGTACAAGACTATAGTTTCACAAGTCACTTTAGCCAACACACTTAAAACCTATATTGTACAACCTAAAGAGGGTAAATGGCGTGTGGCCTACAAATTTGGATTGACGATTCCGCAACTGGAAGCTCTGAATCCTAAAATGAACGAGGTGCTGCAGCCTGGAGATGAACTCATTGTGCCTAATATGTCTAACGTTGAAGAAACCCAAATAGACGAGCGCTTCAATTACTATACGGTTTTGAAAAGTGAAGGGTTTATGGCTTTAAACCGAAAACTTGGTGTAACCCAACAAGAATTGGAGGCTTTAAATCCAGGTTTGGCCGAAACAGGTTTGAAATTGGGTATGATATTGAAAATTCCTTCAGATTCCAAATTGGATTATGTGGTTGAAGATGTCGCTAATACCAATTTATCCAAGAACATTAAAAACTTTGGCACCAAAAAATTAGCCTTAATGTTGCCGTTTAGGTTGAACAGAATCGATATTGACTCTGTTGCCGAAGCTAAAAGCGCTATAAAAAATGACGGCTATTTATCTTTGTCATTAGATTTTCATTCTGGTGTTTTGATAGCTTTAGATTCTGCCAAGCAATTAGGAATATCGACACATTTAAAAGTGTTTGATACCAGAAACCAAATCTCTGAAGTAGGTAAAATATTAAATTCTGATGATTTTTCTGATTATGATGCCGTAATTGGACCATTAATGGCGCCAAATTTTGAACGTGTGGCTTCGCAATTAAAAACGAATCATATCCCAGTAGTTTCGCCATTTACAATGCCTGAACATTTGTATGATAATGTGTTTCAAACCATTCCTACTGAAGAAATGCTTGAAAAAGCAATTGTTAATTATGTAAAAGCAGATTCAGTAAGAAAGAATATAATTATCATTGCTGATGAGAAACATCGTTCAAAAAGCAATCGCTTGAAGGCTGAATTTCCAGGAGCTAAACAATTGTTTTCAAAAAAAGACAAAGACGGTAAGGACCTTTATTATTTAGTGCTTGACGAATTAAAACGTGTCTTCAGGCCTGGACAAAATTTGGTGTTTATTGAAACAAAAAACAGTGGATTTATTTCTAATGCAACCAGTATGCTTAATGGCCTTAATGGTCAAAAAGTAAACGATGACCAAACGCAGGTTTATGACATTGTGTTATTTACTACAAATAAGTCTTCTGCGTTTGATGATGAGGCTAATGTCTCCAATATGCATCTCTCCAATCTAAAATTCCATTATCCATCTGCTAATAAAAGTTTTGATGCGTCAAGTCCCAATAGTTTTGTGAGTAAATACAAATCTATTTACAATGTAGAGCCTAGTAAATATGCCACAAGAGGATTTGATTTGACGATGGATATTTTGCTACGTTTGGCTTCAAATGAAGATTTGTATAAGGCGTCTTCAAACGATATTGAAACCGAATATGTAGAGAATAAGTTTAGATATGCCAAAAAATTGTTTGGTGGGTTTTACAACGAAGCGGTTTATGTTGTAAAATATGATGATCTAACCATTGTCGAGGCCAAACGTTAGGTCTTTTTCCATTCCATATACTATTCCAACTTGTAGGGCGTTACAGAATTAATGCAGATAAAGATATTTATATATAGTCTTATATTTTTTTTGTTGGTTCCCAACAATGATGCCACCATTTCCTGGCGAGATGATCTTAAATTAAGCTGGAATGATTTTAGAGGTCCTGCCAAGGACCAATCGGGTGCGGTAGCGGTAACAGCTTCTGGGATTACATTTGGATATTCGGTTAGACGAACCGATTCAAAAATCATTGACTTTAGCGCCAAGGTTGAAGCCCATTTTTATCCCGATAAATCTTGGGTGATAAAGGAATTGGCCGATGATTATATTTTAGCACATGAACAATTGCATTTTGATATTACCGAATTGCACGTTAGAAAATTTAGAAAACGCATTAGAAGTGTAAGAGTTTCAGATCAACTCAATACTACACTTAACAAGTTGCATCTTGAGATTAATAAGGAATTAGGAGAAATGCAAAATCGGTACGATACCGAAAGCAATAATTCCATCAATAAAATTGCACAGGCAAAATGGATGGCTTTTGTAGCAGACGAATTGCGAAAATATGAACCTTATAAATCAAAAGATTAATTCTTGTTACAGCCTGATAAAAATTTCCTTATAAAATTGGCCCATACCAAAATGCCTTATGGCAAATACAAGGACCGCTATTTAATTGATTTACCAGAATATTACATTGTATGGTATCACACCAAAGGTTTTCCAAATGGTGCTTTAGGTATGATGTTGCAAACCGTTTACGAACTTAAAGTAAATGGATTGGAAGAGTTAATTAGAACAATTAAAGTTAAATATCCATTGCCTTAAATTTATTTACCTGTTAGGTGATAAACGTTGTTGTATTACAAACTAAATACCTTTGGTCTATAGATAATGTTTACTTATCGACAGTAATTGCCCATTCAAATATCTACAAAAGTTTAAGCAAATATTAGGGATATATTGCAGCTATATTTATTAATCGCTTAAAATTTAATGAAATGAAAAAGGCAATAATTTTAATTGGGTACCAAAATGACTATTTCTCTAATGATGGAATATTGAAAAATGTAGTCGAAGAGTCCTCCAAATTTACCAACATTATAGAGAACACAGTAAATCTCATCAAGAAGGCTGATGATTTTTTAATCATTTCAACTCCAATTATTTTTTCCGAAAACTATTCTGAATTGTCCAATCCAGTGGGGATTTTAAAAACGATAAAGGATGTTGGTGCTTTTAAGCAAGGGAGTAAGGGCTCGGAGGCTATAGATGAAATTAAAGCATTCGGTGACCGAATTATAGAAATTCCTGGTAAATTAGGATTAAACGCATTTATAAATACCACTTTAGAAGACACCTTAAGGAGCCATGGAGTAGAACATATTTATTTGGCAGGTACGGTGGCCTCAATTTGTATAGATTCAACAGGTAGATCCGCTGTTGAACGGGGCTTTAAGGTGACAATGCTTTCTGATTGTATATCAAGTCGTACGGTATTTGAAAAGGATTTCTTTTTTGATAACATATTTCCTTTATATTCTGATTCTTGTATATCTTCAATTATAGCTTAATAAATGACTATGATTGATAATAACCACTTAAGCATTGAAATTCAAAATAGGCTAATTGAAGAGTTAACCTCCGCGAACAGAGAACTAAAGCTCGTCAATACTTTTGCAAACCTTATACAAGAATGTAAAACTACAGAAGACGTTGTTTTTAATTTAATTAAAAATTTTGAATCTCATTTTGGTTTTAGGGACTGTATAATATATTTAGCCAATAATGAAAGCACCCATTTAAATCGCTATAATTCGTCAATTAATCAAGCTGTAAATTTAGACACAAAACTTCCTAAACAGCTAGATTTTGGAGAAGATATTATTGGGAGTGTTGCCCTTGGTAAAAAACCTGAAATTTCTAGTCAAGCTTTAAAAAATAAAGATGGAGAAGTTATTGTAGGTACTTGTTATTCTGAAATTGCTGTGCCAATGCTTTATCACGATGATAAGGTAATTGGAGTTATGTATTTTATGCACCCTGTTAAAAATTTCTTTCAAGAAGCACATACCAAAACGCTTTCAACGATTGCTTCTATTGCAGCCACAAAAATTATACAGACTAGAAATTTAGAAAAAATCGCGGCCTATCAAACTCAACTAGAAGAATATGTTCATATAGTCTCCCATGATCTTAAATCGCCATTACGTTCTATAAATGCATTGGTACACTGGATTAAAGAAGACAATGAGGGCAATATGGATCAAGAAACTGAAGATAAATTAAACCTTATTGATGGGATTTTGATACATATGGACGACTTAATTGCTCGCACGTTAAGCTATTCTAAAATAGACCATGAAAATACAACCAAAGAAATGGTTGATTTAAATAGTTTAGTTCACGAATTGGCTATGACCATTTATATACCTGAACATATTAATTTTAAAGTAAACACCAAATTACCGAGTTATTACGGAGATAAAACTAGATTTACCCAAATATTTCAAAATTTGATAGAAAATGCTATCAAATATATTGATAAACCCAAAGGTGAAATTAATGTTGATTATTACGAGGATAAAACACATTATATATTTTCTGTTGCTGACAACGGAATCGGTATTAACGAAAAATATTTCAAAAAAATATTTGAAATATTTCAATCCTTGAATACACAGAAAGTTTCTTCTGGTGTTGGTTTATCAATAGTTAAAAAACTTGTAGGTTTTTACAATGGTCGAATTTGGTTGGAAAGTACAGAAGGTTTAGGTTCTAAATTTTACTTTTCGTTAAAAAAATAAACCGATTTTAAAATTTTTATTTTTACCAAGTTTAGCAAAAAATAGAAAAATTCGAGTATTTACAATCTCACAATGGCTAGGTTAATAGCTTATGTATTTTTGCGTATTGCAACAGCATGATCGTTTTGGCATCTTTTATCTCGCCTGAAGCAATCATATCATAAGCAACTTCGAAATTTAATTCTACGACTTCGATGTCTTCTTGTTCTTGAGTTAATCCGCCACCTTCGTTTAGTTTCATGCTTTCATCATAATCAGCCACAAAAAAATGAAGAATTTCGGTCACAGCGCCAGGCGACATATAAGCTTCAAAAAGTTTGCTCACATGTTTGATCTGATAACCAGTTTCTTCCAAGGCTTCTTTTTTAATGCATTCTTCTGGGTTGTTCTTGTCGAGCATACCAGCACAACATTCAATCATCATTCCATCCTTATTTCCATTAATAAACGTGGGTAACCTAAATTGTTTGGTTAGAATTACAGTTTTATTTTTTGCATTGAAAAGTAGAATTGCGGCTCCATTACCACGATCATAGGCCTCCCTGACTTGCGTTTGCCAGGTGTTATCACGCTTTAGGTAGTTGTAGGTTACTTTTAAAAGTGTAAACCAATTATTTGATAAAACTTCGGTTTCTAATACGTTTACATTATTTGCCATTGGTAGAGTCGTGCTTTCAATTGTTTAGCTTTAAAACAAGCGCTTTGGATTTTGTTTTAAAAGTAAAAGAAGAGTCATTTTCTTCAATTGTGACTTTAGTTTTGTCAATTTCAAAAGTTTTAAAATCAGTTTTTGGAATGACAATCTTAAGCGTCCAATCGGCATGTTCTTGTATTACTTTTAATTCTGTGGTATGATCTGAACGATTATAGAATATCGAAACGGAATTGTCGGCAACGCTAACGTTTTCAATAGAAGCCGTATTCCATGTGCTTGGCATTTGCGGTTGTATGGTTATTGATTTTTTGGAAGCCATAGGTTGAATCCCGAAAAATTGTTGAATGATTGGAATGGCATAACCATAGATAGTCCAGGCTTGTGTGATCATACCGTAATCTGGGGAGACTTCGTACATGCTTCCAGGAAACGCATAACTAAAGCTTTTGGTCATACGCTTTAAATACTCTAAGGCTTTATCTGGGTTGCCATAATTGTTTTCTGCTATTGCCAAAACACTGGTTGGTAGGGTCATAACGGCACCAGTATATGAAAAGGATTTGCTGCCTTTAAATGAACCTTCATCTGTACCAGCAGATTCGTCCCTGTCAATTCCTGTGACAAACACACCAAAGGGATTAACAAAAGTTTCGGCTGTTTTAAGTGCTTTTTTTGCTTTTTCGGGATCAGCAATTCCCATTTCCATGGGCGTGTTGACTACCCAATTATGGTGTAATACAAAAGGCTTTAATTCATTTGAAGGCTGGGCCAAAATACGTTGTTTGGTTTGTTGCAATTCTTCAACAGCCCACGGTTTATTTAAGGTGTCTGCTCTAACGATTGCATCATCAATCAAGTGAAGTGCTTGTGTATCGGTGCCTATAAAATCGGCATAAGAATTGAAGTCTTCAGACCAAAATTCGGTATTGATTTTAGTTTTAAGCTGATTGGCTAAATCTTCATAAGTTTTTGAAAGTTCGGTTTTGCCTAGTTCAGAAGCCATTTTTGAAGCATCGTCAAAAGCACGCTGGGTGTAAACAGCTACATCGATCATTTCAGAATCCATGCCGTGAATTTCCATCATACCAAAGCCGTCTGGAAATAAATTTTGATTTTCGTCATTTTCATTCATTAACCATTCCAGTCCTTTTTGAATCGTTGGGAAATAGTTGTTTAAAAAATTGATGTCTCCATTCCATTTGTAGATGTCCCAAATGAGTGAAGCAAATTGGGGCGTTTCATTGATGTTTCCAGGATTAAAAACAGCGCCATTGCTTGACATTTCATGAATAATTTTTCCGTTGCCATTAACCGCATTAGATACGCTGTCCAATAATTTTATGGTGCTGTACACTATATCCTTTTGACCAATAGCCATATATCCTTTTAAGGCATACTCACTGTCCACTCCAAACCACCAAGGGTAGTCAGGTATTCCGGCGCCAATACCTATTCCAATTTCTGGTACAGTTCTTACAAGCCAATCGCAATTATACTTAAGCCATTCATAGGCTTGCTGAATATTTTTATCAGGTACAATTAATTTAGATCGATTTGCTAAAGTTTTGTAGCGTTCTTGTTTAGAAATAAATTTTGAATTGATATTATCCTTTATAGTCTTATAGGTATTTAAGGCATCAGATTCGGATGTATATGAACCTGCAATGACGTAATTAACCACATAGGTTTCATCTGAAGGTAGTAAAATGACATGCTCTAAACTATTGGATGAAGTGTTGTTTTCTGTTTTTAACTGTTGTGTTTTTGGCTCACCTCTAAACTCTAAATCACCTCCAAAAACGGTATACCAAGGATTTAAACTGTCTTTGATTTTCCAGATTTGCTTACCCTCATCATAGGTGCCTATATCTTTACTATCAAACATTTGGGTGCGTTCGCCCAACCACGTTGGTCGTAAATCGGAATAACCAGTAAATTTAAGATGTACTTTTCTTTCGGCGCCATGGTTTTTAATAATAAGTTGAATCACAATACCTTGTTCATTATCTGGTACAAATTGCCATCGTTCGATTTCAATACCCTTTTCGTCCCATAAAAAACTGTGCTTGTTTGCAAAGGGATAATTGGTAAAACCTTTGGCTTGATTAAGTTTTAGCGTGTCTATAGCATCAAACAATTCAATATCAAATCCATCCATGAGTTTTATGGGGTGATTCCAAATTCCACCCATTTCGCCTTTTATATGCCAGCCTAAATCTGGAAAACTACCATCCTGATGTCCAACCATGTAAACTCTATTTCCAGCCGTAACATAGGGCGAATTCAAATACTCGGTCTTACCTACTATTGTGGGGCTTTGCTGGCTTAAAGTTCCGAAGTTTTGTGTTACTTCACTCTTACAACCCAAGACGATTAGTAAAATCAAGACGATTACATTAGGTAAAGGACATTTTATCATAAGGCATAAAAATTGAAATGAGATGATAGGTAACGAAATTAGGCTTTTTCAATCTTAAATTCAAAACGAATGGCGTTTTGATGAATTTAATTCTGTATTAAAAAAAGGAATCGAATTAACTTAAAACAATACCGTGATAACTATTTAAATTTTGTAAATTTGCCTGCGTTTAACAGCGCATCATGAGTACGACCACAAAATATATTTTTGTTACCGGTGGGGTAACATCGTCACTAGGGAAAGGGATTATTGCAGCTTCACTGGCGAAACTTCTACAGGCACAAGGCTATAAGACTACAATTCAAAAATTAGATCCATATATCAATGTGGATCCCGGAACCTTGAACCCATATGAACATGGTGAATGCTATGTGACTGACGATGGCGCAGAAACCGATTTAGATTTAGGACATTACGAGCGCTTTTTAAATGTACCTACAAGTCAATCCAATAATGTCACCACTGGGCGTATCTATCAAAGTGTAATTGAAAAAGAACGCCGTGGCGAATTTTTAGGCAAAACTGTTCAGGTGATACCACATATTACTGACGAAATAAAGGAACGTATCCAGATTTTAGGTAAATCAGGAGAATTTGATATTGTCATTACCGAAATAGGAGGTACAGTTGGTGATATCGAATCCCTACCTTATGTTGAAGCCGTACGTCAAATGCGTTGGGATTTGGGAAAACATAACGCGTTAGTTATTCATCTAACCTTAATTCCATTTTTATCGGCAGCAGGTGAATTAAAGACCAAGCCAACACAGCATAGTGTGAAAACATTGATGGAAAGTGGAGTTCAGGCCGATATATTGGTTTGTAGAACGGAACATGAATTGCCTGAAGATCTACGATCTAAACTGGCATTGTTTTGCAATGTTCGAGAAGAAGCGGTTATCCAGGCCATTGATGCCTCAACCATTTATGACGTCCCAAACTTGATGCTTTCACAAGGATTAGATAAGGTGGTACTTAAAAAGTTGAATTTAGAAAGCTCCGAACCCGATTTAACACAATGGAATCAGTTTTTAGGACGCCATAAAAATCCTAAAGGTGAAGTCACCATTGGTTTAATTGGAAAATATGTAGAATTGCAGGATTCCTATAAATCCATCTTGGAGGCCTTTATTCATGCGGGTGCAGAAAATGAAGTTAAAGTTAAAGTTGAATCCATACATTCTGAATTCTTAACCGAAAAAAATGCCGCAAAAAAATTACAACACCTTCATGGGGTTGTAGTTGCACCAGGCTTTGGAGAACGCGGTATTGAAGGTAAAATTGAAGCGGTACGTTTTGTTAGGGAGCAGAATATTCCATTTTTTGGAATTTGTTTAGGTATGCAAATGGCGGTTATAGAATACTCAAGAAATGTACTTGGTCTTTCTGAAGCCAATTCAACCGAAATGAATCCTAAAACAACACATCCTGTGATCGATCTTATGGAATCGCAAAAGACTATTACAGATAAAGGTGGAACTATGAGACTAGGTGCTTGGGATTGTGAATTAAAGGATAGAAGTATTGTAAAATCTGTTTATAATACCACTAACATTGCAGAGCGTCACCGTCACCGCTATGAGTTTAATAACCAGTATAAAGCTCAAATCGAAAAGGCCGGAATGATTGCAACTGGAATTAATCCAGACACCAAATTGGTTGAGATTATTGAGATTCCTTCACACAATTGGTTTGTTGGAGTACAATACCATCCAGAATATAAAAGTACGGTGTCCAATCCGCATCCGTTGTTTGTGGCATTTGTACAAGCGGCTTTGAATTTTAAAAAAACAAAACATAGTGTCAGTATGGCACAAAATCAATAATGGATAGCATTTTGATAAACTAACGAATGCCTCCCTAAACAATTGGGAAACTTATACACATGGAAGAAAAAAAATTTGACCTAAACTCCACAATAGGATTTGTTCTTATTTTCGGAATTATTTTATACATGTTTTGGCAAAATCAACCCACGCCGGAACAATTAGCAGAGCAGGAAAAAGCCAAGCAAGAGCAAGTTGAAGCCGAGAAAAAGGCTGATACCAATCAAAAACAAGAGGAAACATTTGAGAGTTCTGGCGAGGATTTTAGTAATGCATCTGTTGCTGATTCTACACAACTATTAAGTTTGCAAAACAAGTTGGGTGCTTTTGCCTATGCTTCGACATTGCCTTCTGCAACCGATACGGAAACCTTGGTTGAAACGGACGTATTATCGCTAAAATTCAGTAACAAAGGAGGTTATCTGTCAGAAGTAAAACTGAAGAATTATGTCAATTTTGATTCTATTCCTATTTATTTAATTAAAGACGGTAATGCACTTTTCAATATTAATTTTGCAACTACCGATAATAGAATTCTAAACACGCAAGATCTATATTTTCAGCCTACAATAACTAAAAACGGTGACCTCACCATAGTTTCCATGAAACTTAAAGTGTCAGAATCCAAGTTTTTGGAATACCGTTATGAGCTTAAGCCAGATGATTATATGTTCGATTTCACCATTCGTTCACAAGGTTTGAATGATGTCATCAACGGTTCACAAGAAGTTACTTTAGATTGGAGATTAAAAACCTATCGCCATGCCAAAAGTATTTCCTATGAAAACAGATACACCGAGGTAGTTTTTGAATATGAAGGTGGAAAAGATGATTATTTAGGTCAACAAGCTTTAACCGATGATCAAGCAATTGATGTGACCTATGTAGCTTATAAACAACACTTTTTTACGTCAATTTTATTAGCCGATACGCCTTTTAAAACAGCAAGTTTAGAGTCTAAAAATTTGGTTGAAGATGAAGAGATTGATACCGTATTTACCAAAACCTTTGCAACTAAACTGCCATTGGAACTCCAAGGTGGTGAGTTAAACAAGACAATGGATTGGTACTATGGACCAAGTGATTATAAAATTCTTAATGCCTATAACAGAAATTTAGATGAAATTGTGCCGTTAGGCTGGGGTATTTTCGGTTGGATTAATCGCTATGTCTTTATTCCTCTATTTGGATTTTTAAGCTCATTTTTACCTTATGGATTGGCCATTGTCTTCATGACTATTTTGGTGCGAATCCTCATGTCGCCGGTTACTTATAAATCGTATGTATCTCAAGCCAAAATGAAGGTTTTAAAACCTGAAATAACCGAGATTTCAGAGAAGTATAAGGACAACCCAATGAAGAGGCAACAGGAAACTATGGCACTTTACAGCAAGGCTGGAGCTAGTCCAATGGCAGGTTGTTTGCCAGCACTGATGCAGCTTCCGGTGTTCTATGCCCTTTTTCAGTTTTTCCCTTCAGCATTTGATTTAAGGCAAAAAAGCTTCTTATGGGCTGAAGATTTATCATCCTATGACACCATTGCCAAACTTCCGTTTCATATTCCGTTTTATGGAGATCATGTAAGTTTATTTCCAATTTTGGCATCCATAGCTATTTTTATTTATATGAAAATGACCACAGGACAACAAATGGCATCGCAACCAACCCAAGAAGGTATGCCAGATATGGGCAAGATGATGAAATACATGATTTATTTCTCACCAATCATGATGTTGTTCTTCTTTAATAATTATGCATCTGGATTGAGTTTATATTATTTTGTATCCAACCTTATTACTATTGGTATTATGTTGGTGATCAAAAATTATATTATTGATGAAGACAAGATTCATGCACGAATTCAAGAGAACAAAAAGAAGCCTAAAAAGCAAAATCGTTTTCAAAAGAAAATGCAGGAAATGATGGAGCAGGCCGAACAACATAAGAAAGCACAACAAAAACGAAAATAATTTAAAAGCTGCCTTATGGGTGGCTTTTTTGATAATACAATTTGAAATTAAATTTAACGTTAGTGGATTTATGAAAACTATTAGTTTGTTATTTTTAGTTCTGGTCACGTTTTCAGTGAACGCACAAACCATCAACCAGATGGACATGAATGGTGAGCGTCATGGAACTTGGACAAAGAATTTTGATAAAACCAACCAACCACGTTATGAAGGGCAGTTTGCTCATGGCAAGGAAATAGGGCTTTTCAAATTTTATAAATTAGTGAACGGTAAAAGCGTTTTGAGTGCCACCAAGGAGTTTAATGCAGACAACGATATTGCCCTAGTCAAGTTTTTTTCTTCCACAGGGAAATTAATCAGCGAGGGTAAAATGGATGGTAAATTGTTTATTGGCAAATGGACCTATTATCACAATAAAATACCTACAGTCATGTCCATTGAAAATTACAATGACAAGGGGCAATTGCATGGTGAAAAGATCGTGTTCTATGAATTCGGCCAGATAGCGGAAACCTCGAATTTTGTGAATGGAAAACAGGAAGGTAAGGCAACTTGGTATTCAGAGAAAGGTGTTGTTATCAAGGAGTTTATGTACGAAAATGATGAACTTCACGGGATGTCTAAATACTATGAAAATAATGGACAGCTCATTGCCGAAGGTGCTTATAAAAGAGGCCAAAAGCATGGCGTTTGGAAGTATTATACCAACGGAAAACTAACCGAAGAAAAGGATTTTACGGTGACCAGTAAAAATCCAATCAAACAATAGAAAACAGTAATATATAGCATAACCAATTTAAATGGTAAGTTGAATAGCTTGCCATTTTTTATTTTGTAATTTTGCAAAATTAATTCATCAAGATTATTTTGAAACGCGTTATTGTAGGACTTTCAGGAGGTGTAGATTCTAGTGTTGCGGCCTATTTGTTAAAGGAGCAGGGCTACGAAGTGATAGGCTTATTTATGAAAAATTGGCATGACGATTCTGTGACCATTTCTGATGAGTGCCCGTGGCTTGATGATAGTAATGATGCCATGCTCGTTGCCGATAAATTAGGTATTCCGTTTCAAACAGTAGACTTAAGTGAGCAATACAAAGCCCGTATTGTAGATTATATGTTTGACGAGTATCAAAAAGGGCGAACACCAAACCCAGATGTACTCTGTAACCGAGAAATTAAGTTTGATGTCTTCATGAAAATTGCTTTGGACCTTGGTGCCGATTTTGTAGCTACGGGTCACTATTGTAGAAAGGGAGTGATACACAAAAACGGTAAAGACATTTACCAATTGCTTTCTGGTGTTGATACTAATAAAGATCAATCATATTTTTTATGTCAGTTGTCCCAAGAACAATTATCAAAATCCTTATTTCCTATCGGTGAATTGACAAAACCTCAAGTTAGGGACATTGCTTCAAAATTGAATTTGGTCACTGCCGAGAAAAAGGATTCACAAGGCCTTTGTTTTATAGGGAAAGTCCGATTACCAGAATTTCTTCAGCAGAAGCTTAAACCTAAAGAAGGGATAATCATAGAAATTCCAGAAGAAAAAGAAATATATTCGGAGGACGTGCCAAAATTTAATTCAGAAACTGAAAAACTAGCCTACCTGTCTCGTAAAATTAATTATCAAGTAACTGATGGTAAAGTGGTAGGAAAGCATCAAGGTGCGCATTATTTTACCAAGGGTCAGCGTAAAGGCTTGGCCGTTGGCGGCACCACTGAACCCTTGTTTGTTATTGAGACAGACGTGGAGGAGAATATTATTTATACAGGTCAAGGAAAAAGCCATCCAGGTTTGTTGAAAAAAGCCTTGTTTGTTACTGATGCTGAATTGCACTGGATAAGAGAGGACCTAACCTTGAAACCTGATCAAACCATGGAGGTCATGGCACGAATTAGATATCGTCAACCATTGCAAAAAGCAACACTTCACAAAATTGAAGGAGGTCTTTATGTGGCATTCGAAACCGCTCAATCTGCTATTACCGAAGGTCAGTTCGTTGCATGGTATCTGAATGATGAATTAGTGGGTTCGGGAGTTATTTCTTAAATTGCATGACAATTATTCCCAAATTGTTGTGCTATGAAACATCTATGCGTTGTTTTTATTTTTTTTGCAGCCTCATTTTCTGCGCTTTCCCAGCAAGATGCTTGGGTATATTTAAGCGATAAGGAAAATGTTTCAGCAGCTTTAACTAATCCTATTTCCATTCTTACTCAAAAGGCTCTAAACCGAAAAAGCAGACACAACGTAGCGATTGATGAGCGCGATGTTCCTGTCAATGAAAATTATATCTCACAACTCAAATCCCAAACCGGAATTACGGTTATGGCAAAATCCAAATGGTTCAACGCGGTTCATGTTAGAGGGAATGAAATCGATATCAATGCACTTAAAAATTTGAGTTTTGTAATAAGGGTTGACTTTGCCGATAAAAGTTTGAATAGCAACAGGGTTTCGCAACCTAACGACAAATTTGCCGATGAGGATATTCAGGTTGTTTTTAATTATGGAAGTACCCTAAATCAGGTTGAAATGATACGCGCCAATCAATTGCACCTAGATGACTTTACGGGTGAAGGTGTTACCGTTGCTGTGTTAGATGCTGGATTTCCAAACGTGAATACCATGGGCGCATTTCAGCGTTTGAGAAACAATGGGGATTTATTGGGAGGTTATGATTTTGTAGATCGAACACCGAATGTTTATGCATTTTCTGGCAATAGTCATGGCACTAATGTGTTGAGCACTATGGCAGGGTTTATTCAGGATCAATATGTAGGTACGGCACCAGATGCGTCCTACTATGTATTTAGAACAGAAGATGTTTTTAGCGAAACCCCTGTCGAAGAAAGTTATTGGGTTGAAGCGGCTGAACGTGCTGATAGTTTAGGTGTAGACATCATTAATACGTCTTTAGGCTACTTTGGATATGATAATCCAAATTATTCATATACTGCAGCGGATATGAATGGGCAAACCGCGTTTATTAGCAAAGGAGCCAATATAGCTTCTGAAAAAGGTGTATTAGTGGTAACGTCTGCAGGAAATGCGGGTAATAATTCTGGTTATAAAGGCGTAGGGGCTCCAGCTGACGCTGCTGGTGTTTTGAGCATTGGTGCTGTAGATGCAAATGGCAATTATGCATTTTTTAGTTCAATAGGAAGTGGGATTCAACCCACACAAAAGCCAGATGTTGTTGCCAAAGGTCTGAGCGCGGCTGTTATTACGAGTGGCAATGCCATTGCCAATGCAAATGGGACTTCATTTAGTTCGCCAATTATGGCTGGAGGCATAGCCTCTTTATGGCAGGCACTACCTGATGCTACAAATTTTGAGATTATGGATGTTGTCAGACAATCGGCATCACAGTATGAAACACCCGATTATTTTTTAGGATATGGTATTCCAGACTTATCTCTGGCATTAGACCTAGGTACAGAAGCCGAAGAAGAGGTGATTGAATTTAAGCTATTTCCTAATCCGGTTTCGCAAGATTTGTTTATCCATATTCCAAGTACCATTGAAGCGATTGAACTGATTATTTACGATGTACTCGGAAAGGCTATAATTCAAAAGCAATTGAATGAATCTAAAACCAGCATCGATGTTTCAGAGCTGTCTTCTGGCTGGTATATGATTAGGCTTCAAAATAAAGACACATCAAAGACCTACAAACTTATAAAATCCTAAATGGCAAATAAAATAACCAACCTTTTTCAAATCAAATACCCCATAATTCAAGCAGGCATGGTCTGGAATAGCGGTTGGAGATTAGCTTCAGCCTCGAGTAATGCAGGAATTTTGGGGCTTATTGGAGCAGGTTCCATGTATCCTGAAGTGCTTCGTGAACACATTCAAAAGTGCAAACAGGCTACCCAAAAACCTTTTGGTGTGAATGTTCCGATGCTTTATCCAGATATTGACAAGATCATGGACATCATTGTTGAGGA
Organism: Flavobacteriaceae bacterium MAR_2010_72; assembly: GCA_003550275.1. Taxonomy (GTDB): domain Bacteria; phylum Bacteroidota; class Bacteroidia; order Flavobacteriales; family Flavobacteriaceae; genus Geojedonia. The sequence goes on along the minus strand of QXCW01000002.1, from coordinate 2,428,961 downwards.
GGGTGTAAAAATTGTATTCACATCGGCTGGAAATCCAAAAACATGGACCTCATGGCTTAAGGGAAGAGGTATTACCGTTGTACATGTGGTAAGCAGTGTGAAGTTCGCACTCAAAGCTCAAGAAGCTGGAGTAGATGCGGTTGTTGCAGAAGGTTTTGAAGCTGGTGGTCATAATGGGAGGGAGGAAACAACCACTTTTACGCTTATTCCTATGGTAAGGGAGGAGATACAAATTCCATTAATCGCAGCAGGCGGTATTGCAACTGGACAAGGCATGTTAGCCGCAATGGTATTGGGTGCTGATGCTGTACAAGTAGGTAGCCGATTTGTGGCTAGCGAAGAAAGTTCTGCACATCAGGCATTTAAAAAGGTAGTGGTTGAAGCCAAAGAAGGTGATACCCAATTGACTCTAAAAGAATTGGCTCCAGTGCGCTTGATAAAGAACAAATTTTATGAGGATGTACAAGCGCTTTATAAAACCTCACCTAGTGTTGAACAATTAAAAGACTTATTAGGAAGAGCGAGGGCCAAAAGAGGAATGTTTGAAGGCGATTTGGAAGAAGGAGAATTGGAGATTGGCCAAATTGCAGGTCTGATACATGATATTAAACCTGTGGCGCAAATTGTAAACGATTTGATGCAGGAATTTGAAGATGCAAAACGAGCAGTTTCCGATTTATAATGACTACTTTAATTACTGTATAAGCTAGCATCAAAAGAAACTTTATATAATCTACTCAACCCATTATCATAAGTATTGAATTCTTTTAATAAAGCTTTTATATCCAACGGAGATGACTGTTTTATTCGTGTTCGGTCTAATTTACTGGTAAAATATAAAGTATTGGTTTTGGAATCCACAAATGGGCAGTAATCCATTTTATCAGAATTGGCAATGGTTAGGTTTTTAGCTTGAGTCCAGCTAGTTTCGGTTTTATAAGTTATATACAGCTCACCACTTCCAAAACCGTCTTCTCGCGCATAAGCTCCAAATATAAGATAGGACTCATCTGGTGAAATAAAGGCGTTATATTCATAGCCATCCGTGTTAATAGTGTCAGGAAGTGCTTTTGGGGAACTATAGCTTCCATGGTCTAAAGTACTTACATAAATATCATCTTTACGGTGTAATTCTGGATGATTCCTTGTAAAATAAAAGTTACCATTCTTGGCGATGGAAGGAAAAAATTCGCCGTATTCCGTATTTATGGGACTTCCCATATTTTTAGCTTGAGACCAGGGGGAGCGTATTGAAGTACGTTCAACATACCATATATCAAAATCTTTCGGTTCGGTTTCAGCAGAATTTAGAGGTCGCGTAGAAACAAAATATAACCGCAAACCATCATGTGAAAAGAACGGTTCCAGATCAAAGTGTTGCCCTGAAAATGACGCAACTTGAGGTTTGCCCCAATCATTCCCTACTTTTTTGATAACAACAATGGCAGATAAGTTTCCCATGACACTTTGCGCCGTGAACATAACTTCGTTGCCATTAGGAGCAATGGCAATATCCCTGACATTTGGAAATTGGGAAACGATGTCTTTTAAAAACGGTTGTACCTCGTGTTCATTTGATTGTGAAAAACCAAATTGAAATAGCAAAGCCAGAATAAAAGTAAAGTGCTTCATAAGAACTTATTGTGAGTAGCAATTTAGTGAACACTACGTTTGGATGCCCCAAAGAAATGTTAATTTCTTAAATGTATAAAAACAAAAAAGGGGCCAAGTTGGCCCCTTTTTAATGTTGAAACTTTTTAACAACATAATTTTTAAATCCCTCTAAAATAATAGCTAAAAGTCTCTAAGTAATTTGAATGGTATCAATTTAGCAACTGATACTAAATAACTAATAGTAAAATTAAAAAAATTAACGATTTTTATAAAATAAAACAGGGTTTAGTTATTAACAACCCTTTTTTTTAATGCTGTAATTGCCAATTTGTTGCACCTGTATTTTCAATATTGTTATTAAATAATTTAAATATAAAATTCTAAAACTTACCTTTGGCGAAGCAAATACTTCAGGTGATTTTATCAAACTATACGAAAGAATTTAAATACAATTGGAAACTAGCTGCTCCCGTCATGCTAGGCATGTTGGGACACACTTTTGTGAGTTTTGTCGATAATATCATGGTAGGACAATTAGGCACAGCCGAGCTCGCAGCCGTATCTCTAGGTAATAGTTTTATGTTTATTGCCATGTCCATTGGGATTGGGTTTTCAACCGCAATTACACCATTAATTGCCGAAGCTGATGCCGAGCAGAAATTTGAAAAAGGTAAATCGTCTTTTAAACATGGGTTATTTTTGTGTAGTGTTTTGGGCGTATCTCTGTTTTTAATGGTGATTTTAGCCAAACCACTAATGTATTTGATGAAGCAACCCGTTGAGGTGGTCAAATTGGCAATACCATATTTAGATTTGGTAGCGCTATCACTTATTCCTTTGGTTATTTTTCAGGCATTTAAGCAATTTAGTGATGGCCTGTCTATGACCAGATATCCCATGTATGCCACAGTGGTTGCCAATATTATCAATATAATTTTGAACTACCTGCTCATATTCGGAAAGTTTGGTTTCCCAGAAATGGGCATAGTAGGCGCGGCTCTAGGTACCTTAATTTCGCGCTTCCTTATGGTTTGGTATATGTGGTATTTGCTTAAAACCAAAGAAAAGTCAAAAGCCTATGTCACCAATATAAAGTTGTTTACATTGGAGCGACCTATGCTAAAAAAACTCATCGACCTTGGTGCGCCAAGTTCCATGCAAATGTTTTTTGAAGTGGCGATTTTTACATCGGCTATCTGGTTGAGTGGTCTGTTAGGAAAAAGTCCCCAAGCGGCCAATCAAATAGCCTTGAACTTATCGTCTATGACCTTTATGGTCGCTATGGGTTTAAGTGTTGCAGCAATGATACGGGTAGGAAACCAAAAAGGATTGAGGGATTATTTAGAACTACGACGAATTGCCCTTTCAATATTTTTCTTGGCAATTTTGCTAGCCATTTGTTTCGGCCTTATTTTCTTTGCATTTCATGAGCAGTTGCCAAAACTATATGTTGACTATGATGATACCAAAAATCTGATAGATAATACCGAAGTTGTAAAAATAGCTTCCACCTTGCTCATTGCCGCTGCTATTTTTCAAATCAGTGATAGTATTCAGGTGGTTGTTTTGGGTGCTTTACGGGGTTTACAGGATGTAAAAATCCCAACCATTATAACGTTTATTGCCTATTGGATCATTGGTTTCCCTGTAAGTTTTTACTTTGGGAAGGAAGAACAGTTAGGGAGTTTTGGAATTTGGCTCGGACTTTTGGCAGGATTATCATCTGCTGCAATTTTATTGTATATTCGATTCAATTACTTAACAAAAAAGTTAATTTTACAAAAAGAAAAACAAGCGCATGCAATTACCTAAATTTATACTGGGTGATAATACGGATTATCCCAACGCCATTTTTATTATCCATACCGAATTCCCGAGGTTTATTATAAATCTTGAAGACGATGAGGTGGAGTGGTTTGAGGAGTTTGATGACGAAGATGAGAAGGAACTCGAAAATGAAATGGAAAATTTAATTCAATTGGCGAATGATTTTTATGACCGTGAAATAAAAAACTACGAAGACTAACCTTATTCTATAGCTTATGATCGATCAATTGGTGGCATTTGATGAAGAATTATTTTTATACCTCAATGGTCTTGGAAATGTATACTGGGATGCGTTTTGGCTCACCTATACTACCAAAGTGTTTTGGATTCCCTTATATGCTTTAATGGCCTACTGGATGTATAAAAAATTGAACACTAAAATGTTCATTCTTACCCTTTTGGTGATTGTTCTCATGATTTCATTTACTGACCAAGTGACCAATTTATTTAAACATACGGTGCAACGTTTACGGCCTTGCCATGAAGATGGCGTCGCTGAAGTGATGCGTTTGGTTAGAGCAACTTGTGGAGGTCAATATGGTTATTTTTCAGGACATGCTAGTAATTCTATGGCACTTGCTATTTTTGTAGGATCTATGTTACGGTCCCGATTTAAAAACATCTTACATATATTGATTGTTTGGTCAATTGTTATGGGCTATAGTAGAATTTATGTTGGCGCGCATTACCCTTTAGATGTGGTTAGTGGCCTTATTTTTGGTGCCTTGTCAGGTTATGGGTTTTTTAGACTTGATAAGTATTTGCAGTCAAAATTTATTCTTGCCTAAAGCTATTTTTTGGTCATGATATAATAGTCCGCATTTAACCGGCCATTATATTGTTTTGAATCTTGTGGAGACCTATTTAAATCATAGGTTTCAATTAATTCTATATCGTAATTGGTTTTCAATAGATCCTGATCTTCCAGGCTAATGCCGTTCGCTAACATCCCAAACTGTGCGTCTTGCGGAAGATGGATTTGGTTATCCTCATTTTTTATTTCAGGTATCTTATCTCCAAACTGCCATATGAGTTCTGGAGCAATATAGTTAAAACCGTAAACCTTCAATCCTTGTTGAGCCACCTCTGCCTTAAGTGTTGAAACTGGGTTGTAGCTTGGAGCAATTTGCGTTTTTGAAAGTGGCAAAACGGCTATAAGAATAGTTCCTATAAAGCCGATGCACGAATAGAACACAGGTGCAATCCGTTTATGCTTTAAATTGATAAGAATGAAAAGACCTATTCCGAATAAAGCCAGCGACGCCAAAGCAAACCAAAATAACAGTACCCCTGTTAATTGTGGAGCTATGAAAAAACCAGCAAAAGGAAAAGCAATTCCAATAAGGGCAATCAAACCAAAATTAAAATAGACAGGAAGGGTTTCTCTCTTGTCAGTTAAGGTCTTGAATGAACGTATAAGGTATTCAACATAAAATCCGGTATTTATAGCCATTGGAATAAGTACAGGCATGAGATATCGGGATTTTTTTTCAGGAATTAAAGACAACAGAACAACGGCCAAGAGTGTCCAAAGTAAGGTAAATTGATACGCCTTTAAATGCGCGACCCTATATTTCATATAAGGATAAAGTAGGGCGATAAATGCCGGAATGGTCCAAATACCGCTTTGGGTAAAAAAGCTCCAGTAATAGTAAAACGGCTTTACATTATAACTCGACCAGTTACCTGTTTCTCTTTGTGCGATAGCAAGAAAGGTTTCAGGGTCGTTTAATCTCACATATAGAAACCACCATCCGCCAATACATAAAGCACTAATGATACAAAGTAAAATCGAACCAATTTTTCCTCTGTTTAGTCGGTAACCATAAATAAAACCAAAGGCAATTAAAAAGGGCAGTAACAAGGCGTAAATGGAAATAGGGCCTTTACATAAAATCGAAAGTCCCATAAAACCACCAGCTAACAAACTATACTTTAGGTTATGCGTGGTTGTAAAAAATTGAAAGAGATAATAGATGGATAGGAGCATGAAGGCGTGGGTATAAATATCCCAAGGCGCTTCTATAATGATGCCAATAACATAAAATGAAGTGACGCCAATTAACGCATTGTAAAAACTGTGTAATTTGTTTTCCAATAGTTTAGAAGAAACTAGATAAATGCCAGTCCCTGTTAAGGCAACGCATAAAATGGCAGGTAATCGTAAAGCCAGCACATTTTTAATTCCAAAAATCATGGCGAAAAATGCCGAAAGCCATGTTGGTAACGGAGGTTTTTCATAACGGGCAAGACCATTCATGGTCGTAAGCAGCCAATTGCCATCTGTAATCATTTCTCTTGCCGTAATAAAATTACGTGCTTCCATAATGCTTACTGGTAAATAGTCGATGCTAAAACCTAGCATGGTCACCACGATCAAAAAGATAGATAAAATAGGTTTGCGTTCAATCGTTTCTAGCATCTTCTTTTTTTATTAATATAAGATTTCTGGTATAAATAATAAGTCCAAGGCCATGACCTAAAAATAATACGGGATCTCGTCTAAAAATAGCATAGACTAAAATCAACAACGAGCCTACCAAACTCAACAACCAAAACCCAAAGGGTAAAGTCGATTGCTTTTTATATTCAGAATAAAGCCATTGATACACAAAACGGAATGTAAAAACCACTTGTGAAATGATTCCTAAAACCAAAAGCCATAAAGGAATGGCTTCATTTTTAAATAGAATATCCCTGTCAATAACATTATTGTTAAAATAGTAGATTACAATTAGGGTAGGCACGCCCAATAATAGATAGCGTATCACTGTTGGAAACTTGGCCCATTCGCCTTGAAGTTGTAAATTTCTAATGTATATAAAATAGGTTAAGCCTTGCCCTAGCATAATGGCAAAATCACTTCGTAAATACCCATAGATAAATAGCAAAAAGGAAGCAAATAAACTTAAGGTCCAAAACAGGGTAGGTGTAATAACCTTTTTTTGTTTTTCGGAAGTGATCCATTGCACTACAAGCCTTGAAGAAAATAATATTTGAGCAATAAACCCAATGCTATAGATGATCCAATTGCTCATTTACTTTGCTTTGCTACAGTATAATTAATGTACTTTTTTTTCATCCACAAATAGGCAAAACAATCCATAAGCGGACCCAATAAACGATTCCATAAACCAAACTTTGCAGTACCAGCAACTCTAGGGAAATGTTGTACAGGTACTTGAATCACCTTGCCCTGTTGCAATAAAATCATGGCAGGTAAAAAACGGTGCAATCCTTTAAACATGGGGATGCGTTTGGCATATTGGGTTTTGATTACTTTTAACGGACACCCAGTATCGTCCATGCCGTCGTGAGTGAACGAACGGCGAATGCCATTGGCAATTTTTGAGGACATGTTTTTAACAAAGGAATCTTTTCTGTTTGCTCTTACGCCTGTGACCAAATCGTAGTCTCCAATATATTCCAAAAGTAAATTAAAATCGGATGGTGCTGTTTGAAGATCAGAATCGATATAACCAACTAGTTCGGTTTCGGCATAGTCAAAGCCTGCCTTTATGGCTGCGCTTAATCCTCGATTCTCCTTAAATGAAATGTATGAAAAGTTGGCGTGTCGCTCACAAATGCCTTCAATTAGCTGCTGGCTATTGTCTTTAGAGCCATCATTTACAAGTAATATGTTAGTTGGTAACGTGGCAATTTTAGTATAAGCTAAGAGTTCTTGTTCAACTCGCTCTAAATTATCTTCTTCATTATAAACAGGAACAATAATCGTGAATTTATAGTGCATTTACTCTAGCTTTGGTCTCGCAAAAATATTCTTTTTATGTTAATATATAATGATTCTTATTGATATAAAAATCGTTATTTTGCACGGGATAGCTATTTTATGATGAAAATACTTGTTACTGGAGCAGTCGGATTTATTGGGTCACATACCGCTGAACGTCTAAAGGAAAAAGGTCATGAGGTGATAGGGGTGGATAATTTTTCACCTTATTACCGTCTTGAGTTGAAACAATTAAATGCGAACGCATTAAGGGCAAAAGGAATTGAGGTCATTAAAGCAGATTTGAGGGCCGATAACTTGAGTACAGTGTTGCCAGATGATGTTGACTATATATTTCATTTCGCAGCACAACCCGGGATTTCATCCACTTCAACATTTGAAGACTATTTTAGTAACAATGTTTTTGCAACCAAACAATTGATAGATTATGCTTTGGCTTGTAAGCAATTAAAACTATTTGTAAACATTGGCACCTCTTCAATTTATGGTTTAGAAGCCACGTTCCCTGAAGATGTGGCACCAGAACCGGCGTCTCACTATGGTGTAACCAAACTGGCTGCTGAACAACTTGTCCTTCAAAAAAGCCGTGAAAACCTATTCAAAGCCTGTTCCTTACGATTGTATTCGGTTATTGGTCCACGAGAACGACCTGAAAAAATGTATACCAAATTAATTGATTTAGGGTTGAAGGGCGAAGCCTTTCCGCTTTTTGAAGGAAGTGATTCTCATCTACGTAGCTTTACCTATGTTGGTGATATTGTTGATGGTGTGGTGAGTGTTATTGAAAACGAAGAAAAGGTTAATGGAGAAATTATTAATCTTGGGACTGAAATAGAGCATACCACCCAAGAAGGAATTGAAGCGGTTGAACAGGTTATAGGGAAGTCAATCGCGCTTCATATTATTCCAAAACGTCCTGGAGACCAACTGCGTACAAAGGCAAATATCGATAAAGCTAGAAAGTTGTTGAATTACAATCCAAAAACCACACTGCTACAGGCTGTAAAACATCAGGTGGAATGGTTTAAAGCCAATTTTACTTAGTTAAGTAATAACCTGTAAGGATTTTTCTAAAACCGAAATTGAAATCGACTTGTTATTTATCGGGAAATACTCACCATCAATTTGCGAGTGGAAAAGGTTTTCATTGGATTGGGAAAGTTCTGCATTTTTAATCTGAAAACTTTTTACTTCCTTAAGGATGTGATGTTTTTTGAACAGCATTAAAAACCCAAACATTAAGGTTCTTAATTTATTGGTTTTTGGTACCATCACAATATCAAGCAAGCCATCTTGTAACGAGGCTTTAGGGGTTAGACTAACATTATAGCCCATTTCATTTGAGTTTGAAATAAAAAGCAATAACGGATTAATTAACACCTTTTCATTGTTAGTTGTAACTTGAATCAGATGATCATCTTTTGATTCTAAAAGGGATTTGATAGAGGCTTTTAGATAACTTGAAAATCTTCTCTTTTTGGAAGCCTGGTAATGTTTAATCACTTTAGCTGCGATACCAAAACCAGCATTACTAAAAAAATAATCATCATTAAAACGCCCTACATCTATTTTTTTGATAGCGTGTTTTTTTATAACCAATAAGGCCTGTTTAATGTTCTTTGGAATATTGAGATGAGATGCAAGTCCGTTACCCGATCCCATAGGAATGATCCCTAAAGTAACGGGTGTATTTACAATACATCTGGCAATTTCATTGATAGTGCCGTCTCCGCCACAGGCAACTATAATAGCAGCCTTTTCCTTGACGGAATCCTTTGTAAGTGCTGTGGAGTGCGTTGGATACTCCGAATATTTTATAGCCACAGCATAGTGCTCGGGGTCAAAGATTTCATACACATCTTCAAGGGGTAAGTTATTATTACCAGATCCTGCTACCGGGTTAATAATAAAATGTATATGTATGGCTTTTGTCATTCAATTTTAATCCTTTAAGGTAAGATGTAAAAACTAGATAATAAAACAAAAGCGAGAACATTCGTTTTTAATAAAGTAAAACAATCATGAAGTAACTGCTTCAGCATAACAAGTTTTATTAAATGGTTTTCGCAAATGTATAGAAGTATCTACTTATTATTTGCTAAAATTTTCGTAAAAAATCAGTGGTATAAAAATATTTTTATTGGAGGCCTAAAAGGAATTCGGCTGCGGCAAATGGTGTGGTTTTACCCGCTTCCAAAAGTTGTAATTGTTTGTCTAATTCGTTCTTAATCTTTGGCAGTGCAAAGAAATCAGATTTTAGACGATCTTCAATAGTTTGCAGTAACCAAAATTTATTTTGCTCAATTCTATTGGTTTCAAACCAATTGCTTTGTTTGGTAAACTTTAAATAGTCTTGAATCAAATTCCAAAGCTCATCGATGCCTTCATTTTGTAAGGCACTGCATAAACTCACTTTGGGTTGCCAACCAGAGGCTTTTGCTGGATAGAGATGCAATGCTCTGCTAAATTCGACTTTGGCAAGTTGCGCTTGTTTAATGGTCTTCCCATCGGCCTTGTTTATGGCAATGGCGTCGGCCATTTCCATAATCCCTCGCTTAATGCCTTGAAGTTCATCTCCAGCACCAGCTAATTTCAGTAATAAAAAGAAATCGACCATACTGTGTACAGCGGTTTCACTTTGACCAACACCAACCGTTTCTATAATAATAGTATCAAACCCTGCAGCTTCACATAATAGTATGGTTTCCCTTGTTTTACGTGCAACGCCACCAAGCGAACTTCCAGATGGCGAGGGTCTAATAAAGGCATTAGGACTTTTAACCAAATCCTCCATTCGGGTTTTATCACCAAGGATGCTACCTTTGGTAATAGAACTGCTGGGATCGACCGCTAAAACCGCTACTTTTTTGCCTTGGGAGGTGAGATGTAAGCCAAAGGTTTCTATAAATGTACTCTTACCAACGCCAGGAACACCTGTAATTCCAATTCGTATGGAGGGATTGGTATGTGCTAAACATGATATTAAAATAATATTGGCTTTTTCTAAATGATCTGGGTTAGAACTCTCCAAAAGTGTAATGGCACGACTCAAAGATGTCATGTCACCAATAACGATACCCTTGACCAATTCTTCTGGTGAAGGTTGCTTTTGCCGTCGCTTTTTAATGGCATCAATAGATGACGAACTGGTAACCTCTGTATCAGTCGTTCCTTGGCTTTCTTTTAAATTAGAAGAGGATTTGCCTTTTTTGTTCACAATGGACGCTATTTGATTTTAGTCTCCCGAATCAGTTGCCTCATCTAAAGGTACTTCAATTTTGGTAGTATCCCAAGCCATAGTAAGTTTTAAATGACCTGTAGTATTATTAAAAGCAATGGTAAATTGTTCAACAACAGAGTCTAGTTGTTCTACAGGGACATCAATCTCCAACAAGTCATAATTGGGATCCCACATAGGCCTCATTTGTTCATCTACACCCCATTTGTATTTTTTGGTGTTGAACATGACTTTCCATACGCTGTCATTGGGAACAGTCCATAAGGTATATTCTCCTTTGGGCACTAAATAGCCTTTAATAATAAGATCTTTATTGGTTGTAAACGTCGTCGCTTCATTGGCCCCTGTTCTCCAGACTTCATCATAAGGTACCAATCCTCCAAAAATCACACGTCCTTTTTTGGAAGGTCGATTGTAAAACACCTCTAACTTTAGGTCATTAAGTTTAAATTCCACCGAATCTTTTGGACTTAACCTGGACGCAAAGATATTTTCAACAAAAACAGAGTATAATAAGAGTCCTAAAGCAATAAAAGACAATAGGATAAGCAGTCGTTTTAGAAACGTGTTCATAAGCAATTTTAGGTTTGTTGTAATTGATGATAAATATAAATTAAATACTACAGGTGTAAAATACTTAACGGAATTTTATTACATTTTGTATGAATTTTAAAAAAAAAGCGTCGCACTTTGCAACACTTGTTTTTTTGTATCGTCCTTATAACGAACTCAACCATTAACCAAAAGATCGAATAACGCATGTTTCAAGTTGATATTATTGAAAAATGCAAGCAAAACAACCGAATAGCTCAGTTGCAATTATATAATCAATATTGCGATGGCATGTTTGCAGTGGCTATGCGTTTTGTTAAAGATACTATGGAGGCCGAAGATGTAGTTCAGGAAGCGTTTATAAAAGCCTTTTCCAAATTACATCAATATAAGGCCGAAGTCACTTTTGGGGCTTGGTTAAAACGTATCGTGATCAACAAAAGCATTGATTTACTTAAATCCAAAAAACAGCATATGCTGGAGTTGGATGAGGTGCACCTTAAAGTAGTAGATGCAAGTTATGAGAACGAATGGTTAGTAGACGATAGTATAACTCTAGACGAAGTTAAACAGGCGATCAATAAGCTTCCCGATAAGTATCAATACGTAGTGATGCTGTATTTAATTGAAGGCTATGACCATCAGGAAATATCCGAGATATTAAATATTTCAGAAGTAGCTTCGCGAACACAACTGTCTCGAGGAAAGGCACAATTAAAAGAATTTTTAACACAAAAACATCATGGCGCAGGACATTAGAGAATTATTGGAACAGGAGACTAAACTATCCAAGCTTAAAATGCCAGATGGTCACGAAGCCCGATTTTTAGGTAAATTGAATGCAGCCTTACCGGTTGAAACCAACAAAAGGTCAGTATTCAACTTTATTAATATTGCAGCGAGTGTGGTGGTACTTATTGGATTAAGTTTTGGAGCATATAAAGTTTTCGACAAACCCGTTGTAGAGCCAAAAACTGAGGTGGCTGCAGAACTTAAGTCTTTGGGAGACATTTCCCCAGACCTGAAAAAGGTTGAAGATTATTATTTGGCCAACATCAATTTAGAATTGTCCAAAGTAAAGTTAACTCCAGAAAACAAAGAACTCTTTGATGGCTATGTGCTAAAACTTGAAGAGTTAAATGAAGAGTACACAAAACTTTCGGTGGAGTTGACAGAAAACGGTCCAAACGAGCTTACAGTAAGCGCTTTAATTGATAATCTTAAACTTCGTCTTAATTTATTATATCGTCTAAAGGAACAATTACAAGACTTAAATGAGTCTGATTTAGATCAACAAACAAGTTAAAAAACATAATAATGAAACACTTAAAATTAATAATGACACTACTCTTATGTTGTGGTACATATATCATGTCGGCACAGCAAAAGATGACCAAATTGTCAAAATCCATCGAGGTCACTAAAGATGTGAACATCAATCTTAATACTAGTTATGTGCAAATAGAAGTTGATACTTGGAACAAGAACACCTTGGAGGTTGAGGCCTACATTGGCAGTGACAAGTTGAGCAAGGAAGAACTTAAAAAAGCGCTAGAGGCCTGGAATATTAAAGTAGAAGGTTCAGGGAACAACGTGACTATTTCCTCTCAAGGGAATCGAGGATCTTGGGGTGACCACGATTTCAATTTCGATTTCAATTTTGATGCCTTAAGAGATTTGGAGCTTGAATTGGCTGATTTACCAGAAATGCCAGAGCTTCCTGAAATGCCCGAAATGCCGGTACTTCCTAAAATGGATTTTCCGAAGATGCCAAAAATGCCCGCATTACCAAAATTGCCTGAAGGGATTCATAATGTGAACTTTGATACCGAAGCCTATAAAAAGGATGGAGAAGCCTATTTAGAAAAGTGGAGTTCAGAGTATGAGGCCAAATACGGCAAAGCATACAAAGACAAAATGAAAGCCTGGGCTAAAGAGTTTAGTAAAATCGATTGGAAAGGCTACGAAAAGAAAATGGAAGCCTGGGGTGAAGAGTTTGGTAAACAATTCGGAAAGGACTACGAAGCTAAAATGGAAGCTTGGGGTGAAAAATTTGGTGAGCAATGGGGCAAGGAATTTGAAGAGAAAATGAAAGTTTGGGAAGAGAAACATGGTAAAGAGATGGAGCATCGCGCCGAAGCCATGGAAAAACGTTCCAAAGAATTTGAGAAGCGTATGGAGCAACGAGATAAAGAACTCGCCAAACGTATGGAAGAACGTCAAAAACGTCTGGAAAGCCGTCAAGCAGATTTAGAACAATCAATCGAAAATCGAAACAGTAAAGTTATCAAGACCATAAAAATTAAAATGCCAAAGGATGCCAAGTTGAAAATGAATGTAAGGCATGGTGAATTAAAATTTTCATCGGTCATCAATAACTTGAAAGCAGATATATCACATTCTACATTAGTAGCAAATCACATTGGTGGAAGCGAGACTTCCATCAATGTGTCCTACTCGCCTGTGCTGATCACCACTTGGGATTTAGGGGAGTTGAAGTTGAATTTTGTGGATAAAGCACAGATTAAAACCGTCAATAGATTGGTGCTCAACTCTAATTCATCTAATATTGGGATTGACACTTTAACAGGCAATGCGCTTATTGATGGCAGTTTTGGTGATTTGTCGGTAAGTCATATTGCCAGCACCTTTAATAACCTCAATATAAGTTTGGAGAATAGTGATGCCCTGATTCATTTACCTGCAACCGATTATAATTTACAATACAAAGGCAGTCGTTCACGATTAAGCCACCCTAAAAAGAAGTCTTCTGAATCTGTTTCTACCTTTTCTACAGGAAATTTAAGCAGCCCAAAAACTATTGTGGTCAATGCTAAATTTAGTCAAGTTGTTATGCAATAGTTTCCTATTTTTGGGGAAATAAATGGTGCATGGCCAATACGCAATTTTCCGACTTTATAGTTCATATCAGCGCAAAGCCCTTACAGGTTCTGGATGCTAAAATCCCATTGCACGATTATATTCCCTTAAACCTTTCAAAACACAATTCAAGGTTGAAGGCCATTGATACTTCCAGTTCGAAAGCACTGGACATTTTTGTGTTTAATTATATCGCCTCCAATAAGGCTAAAGTGGCTTTTGGAGGTTATAATGAGGTGAGGGACATTTACCAACGTAGCACCTATTTTAATCAAAATGATGATGCCACGGAGCGTAATATTCATTTGGGATTAGATTTGTGGATTGAAGCTGAAACACCTATTTATGCGCCTTTAGATGGAACCATGCATAGCTTTAAAAACAATGTAAATCATGGTGACTACGGTCCAACCCTTATTTTGAAACATATGGTTAAAGATGTCGAATTTTTCACCCTTTATGGGCATTTAAGTTTGGCTTCCATTTCTAATTTAAAAATTGGCCAAACCTTCCAACAAGGTCAACAAATAGCAACTTTGGGAGACGCTAGTGTAAATGGGGATTACCCACCGCATTTACACTTTCAAATAATCAAGGATTTACAAGGCTTTGAAGGCGATTATCCAGGTGTATGCTCAAAACAAGATTTAGGTTTTTATCTGGGCAACTGTCCTGATCCAAATCTCCTTTTAAAACTGCCAACTAGTTCCTCACGGAAAGATTTAGGAACCCCAAAAATTTAAAACACGAATGACATGATACAAACGGCTCCAAAGCCAACTAGAGCTAGAATCGTTGTCATCATGGTCCAGCTTCTAAACGTTTGTTTTTCATTCAGCCCTAAATAGTTGCTCACTAACCAAAAACCACTGTCGTTCACATGCGATAAAATGGAGGCTCCGGAAGCAATGGCAATGACCAGTAAAGCTTTGTCAATAGCACTGACATCAACAGCCAATAAAGGCGCAGTCAGTCCGGCAGCAGTAATCATCGCTACGGTTGCAGAACCTTGAAGTACTCTTACAATAACCGCAGCTAAAAAGGCGAGTAACAAGATGCTTACACCTTGTTCAGCAAAATAATTGGCAAGCATTTCCCCAGTTTTGGTATTCACAAGCATCTGTTTGAATACGCCTCCAGCTCCAGTAAGTAAAATGATAATGCCTGCTGGGGCCATTGATTTACTGGTAATCTTTAATAAGGTAGTACTAGCTATGCCTCGGGCAACACCCAGTACATACCAAGCAATAAGGTTAGCAATGATCAAAGCAGAAAACGGATGGCCGATCATTTGAAGCCATGACTTAACCGTGTCAGACAATTGTAAATTACTTGCTAGCGGACTGTTTAAAAGCGTGTTGCCTACAATTAGTATAATTGGAATTCCTATGATGGATAAAATCAATCCAACCGCAGGATAATTAGTGACTTCAGACTTGATGTCTTCTAATGTAGGCGCATCAATATGAATCTTTTTTGCAATATAATTACCAAAAACTGGTCCGCTAATTATGGCTGCTGGAATTCCTGCTAAAAAGCCAAAAGTAATTACCCAGCCGAGATCAGCTTTTAAGATGTCAGCCACTGCAACCGGACCCGGAGTAGGCGGTATAAAGGCGTGCGTAATTGCTAATCCTGCCAAAAGCGGAATAGCATAGACCAATAATGATTTTTTGGTTTTTCGTTGAAGGGAGTAAATTAAAGGGATTAAGATGATAAAGGCCACATCAAAAAACACGGGAATCGCCACAAAAAAACCTGTAAGCATCAAGGCCCAAGAGGCACGTTTCTCTCCAAATTTTTTAAGTAAATATTTTGCCAAGGCTTCTGCGCCACCACTATGCTCCAAAATAGCACCAAACATTGCACCCAAACCCACGACCATAGCTACAAACCCCAAGGTGTTACCCATACCTTCTTGCATGGTACTGATGATTGACATCGGATCCATTCCTGCAATAATTCCAACAATAATACTAGATACCAATAAGGCTATAAAGGCCTGAATTCTTAATTTCAAGATGAGTATCAATAGTACCGCAATCCCAATAAGGACTGCTGCTATGAGATTAAAGTCAATCATAGGTGAGTCCAGTTAGCATGAAAAAATTGATTTAAAGGGGCGTCGGTGCGTTGAAAGGTATGAGCACCAAAATAGTCACGTTGCGCCTGAATAAGATTGGCAGGTAAACGATCGGTTGTCATGCTGATCCAATAATTATAAGCCGACCAAAAGGTATCAGAAGCTACACGGTTGGTCATCGCCGATTGAATAAGGCTAAGCAAATCAGGTTCTGACGCTTCTAAAGTTTTAAAAATGGAAGGATGGGATAGCAAGTCTGTAGAGGTTTTTAAATATAAGATAGCGTCTTCCATAAATTGGGATCTGATAATACAGCCATTGGTCCAGATACGCGCAATTTCAGAAAGATTCAGCTGCCATGAATAGGCCTCCAAGGCCTGTTGCATAATTTGAAAGCCTTGATGATGATTTAGAATACGTGCCATCCTGTAGGCATGTTCCAAAGCGTTTAAGTCGGGAGCTTTACCTTTACTTTTTTTGTGAATTAACTGCTTTGCAAGCTGTACTCGATTGTCTTTAAAAGCAGAAAGGTAGCGCGCAAATAGGGCAGAGGTCATGATATTGGCAGGGACACCTAAATCTAAGGCTGTTTTACTAGACCAATTGCCAGTACCTTTATTACCTGCCTTATCTAGCACCTTATCCAATAGATAGTCATCGCCTTCCTTTTTGCGTAGGATATCAATCGTGATTTCTAATAAATAACTAGACAAATCACTGTTATTCCATTCGGAAAACAACTTTGCAATGGCATCATTATTCATGGTTTGAGACAGTAAGGCGTAAAGCTCTGCAAGTAGTTGCATTTCGGCATATTCCATCCCATTATGAATCATTTTAACAAAATGTCCAGCCCCATCATTACCAATATAGGTGCAACAGGCTTGACCTTTAGCATCTTTAGCGGCTATGGCCTCCAAAATAGGTGCTACGCCTTTATAACTCTCAAGATTTCCGCCAGGCATTAGTGAGGGTCCTTTTCTCGCACCTTCTTCGCCACCTGAAACACCGCAACCTATAAATTGAATCCCTTTTTCTTTTAAATTAAGGTAACGTCTTTGGGTATCTTTGAAATGAGAATTCCCGCCATCTATGATGATATCGTTTGGAGATAAAAAGGGTAGCAATTGGTCTATAACAATATCAACAACAGCACCTGCTTGAACCATCATTAGCAGTTTTCTTGGGCGTTCTAACGAGAGAACAAAGTCTTTAATTGTAGTAAATCCTGAAAGGGTTTTAAAAGCATTATTAGTGTCAATAAATTCTGAAACGATATGGGCCTCATCGCCTTCACTGCGGTTATATACTGAAATATCAAATCCTTTTTCAGCTAGGTTAAGGCTTAAACTTTTCCCCATAACCCCTAGGCCTATGACGCCAAACTGTGATTTACTCATGTGTTTTTAATTTTGAAAGGATGGTTGCTATAATTTGTTCTGGTGATTGATCAATAGCTATATGAATGCCATAATCTGGTTCTTCAAGCGTGTCAAATTGAGATTGCAAGAGCTCTGATGTCATATAATGGTCTTTTCGGTTCTTCAAACGTGAATGGATAAGAGCGAACGACCCTTTTAAATATACCCAAGTTATATTGCTTTTTGAAGCCAATACGGCTCTATAGGATTCTTTTAGTGCAGAACAAGATAGTACTGCGCCACCATGGTTATCCCAATCGGACATATGGTCGGCTAACGTTAGCAACCAAGGCTCTCGATCGGTATCAGTTAGAGCAATATTATGCTTCATTTTATCAATATTTGAAGGGGGATGAAAATCATCTGCATCATAAAAAGGCAATGCTAAAGCTTGAGCCAATTGCTCACCAATTGTCGTTTTTCCACAGCCACTTACCCCCATTATTACAATCATGGTTTTAGTTTATTCAGTTTTAAAGAATGTGCTTTTAACGCCTTTTACCCCTGGGACTGCCTTAAAAACCGAACCCGCCAAGGGATACTGTTGCTGTTCTTCTTCAGACATATCGATACTGGCAGTTGTAATGAATAAGGTGTCTAAGGTTGCACCTCCAAAAGCGCATGAGGTCACATTGTGTGCTGGCACCTCAATTTTGGAAATCACATGGCCAGTTTTTGGGTCAAAACAGAGCACAGCATTACCGTTCCACATGCCTACCCATAAATTGTCGTGTTCATCAATGGTCATACCGTCAGGGTAGCCTAACGAATCAGCAACTTTTACGGCCACTCGTGGGTTGGAAATAGCACCTGTGGCATCATCATAATCAAAGGCTTTGATCTCTAAAGTTGGGGTATCAATATAATACATGGTGGTTTTGTCCTTGGTCCAGACAATACCATTGGAAATAGTAATACTATCCAGTTTTAAACTAGCCTGTCCCTTGGCATCTATCATGTAAAGATTGGCATCAAAAGGAAGCTGTTTCAGTCCCATGGAACCTACCCAAAGTCGTCCGGAAGGATCACATTTACCGTCATTAAATCGGTTAGAAGGCAGGTCCTGTTCTACATTCGAAAGTAGTGTTGTGACTCCGGTTGAGGTATTGATGGTATAAATTCCATCTTCAAGCGCGACTACAGCAGATGTCTGGTCAATGGGAACAACGGTACCAACTCGAGAAGGCGTTTCTAAAGTGCGATTGTTTGTTGTCTTTGGGTTATAGATATGCAATTGTTTGGCTTCAATATCAATCCAATAGAGTTCTTGGGTGTCATGATTCCAAAAGGCACCTTCTCCCAATTGCGCATTGATCTTATATTCGAGAATGGCTTTATTTTTAAGGGTATTCACAACTTCAGAGGGTATTTCTTGTTTCTTTTTAGTATGGCAACTTATGAACGAAATAGAGAGGACAATGACGACGATAGGCGTTCGTAGGTTGCAAAGAAAATTATGTCGCTGTCTCATGAGGTATGAATTTGGAATAAAAATAGAAAAAAAACTCCTAACAGTAGGCCGTTAGGAGTTTTTAAGCAAATTTTGATTTTCTAAACGAATTATTCTTCTACCAATACCCATTCACCTTTGGTGATAAGGGGTTCGGCTTGTTTGTATTTAAGTGTTTTATTTTCCCCACTTATAACGTGCTTGATTGTGACGCGGTCATTACGTCCAATTTTTGGACGATCCCTAACAATGGTCTCGACCACTTCAGGCTGACGCTGCGTATTTCCAGCTGCTCTGCTTTGTGCTGCACGTTCATCCATATTTGGAATTTCGTCTTTTTGGGTATTCAGTTTTTCTTGTTTACGGGCTCTGGCTTCTCTAATGGTATTTTGAGTTTCAGTAGGCAATTCGCCTTTAAACAAGAAGGAAATTACATCCTTGTTGACCTGATCTATCATCGACTTGAACAGCTCAAACGCTTCAAACTTATAGATCAATAACGGATCCTTTTGTTCATGGACCGCTAATTGTACCGATTGCTTCAACTCATCCATTTTACGCAAATGGGTCTTCCAGGAATCATCAACAATAGCCAAGGTGATATTCTTTTCAAAGTCATTGATAAGCTGCTTTCCTTGGGTTTCATAGGCCTTTTCCAAATCAGTAACCACTTGAAGGTTTTTAACCCCATCAGTAAACGGCACTACAATACGTTTAAACTTATCCCGTTGGGTTTCGTAAACATTCTTAATAACGGGAAATGCAAGATCGGCATTGCGCTCCATTTTCTCTCTGTAGTGTGCAAAGGCGGCCTTATAAATTTTGCCTGCAATCTCTTGTGCCGATAGTTTATCAAACTCGGCTTCAGTGATTGGTGAACTCATAGAGAAGAATCGAATAAGTTCAAACTCAAAGTTCTTAAAGTCATTCGCTTCCTTGTTGGATAAGGTAATACCTTCTGAAGTATCGTAGATCATGTTAGCCAAATCCACGCGCAAACGTTCACCATGAAGGGCATGACGACGACGCTTGTACACCACTTCACGTTGGGCATTCATCACATCATCATACTCCAATAAACGCTTCCGGACACCAAAGTTGTTTTCCTCTACTTTTTTCTGGGCGCGCTCGATAGATTTTGAAATCATGGAATGCTGAATCACTTCGCCTTCTTTTAATCCCATTCTATCCATCATTTTAGCAATCCGCTCACTTCCAAAGAGACGCATTAAATTGTCTTCCAAAGACACATAAAACTGTGAGCTTCCCGGATCTCCTTGACGACCTGCACGTCCACGTAACTGACGGTCAACACGTCTAGAGTCATGACGCTCTGTACCAATAATGGCCAAACCACCAGCTTTTTTTACCTCCTCACTCAATTTAATGTCGGTACCACGACCCGCCATGTTGGTGGCAATGGTGACCTGACCCGATTGTCCAGCTTGTGCCACGATATCGGCCTCTTTTTTATGGAGTTTTGCGTTTAGGACATTATGTGGAATTTTCCGGATATCCAACATTTTACCCAATAACTCACTGATTTCAACCGAGGTTGTACCTATTAATATTGGACGACCAGCCTGTGAAAGTTGGGTAACTTCATCAATGACGGCATTGTATTTTTCGCGCTTTGTTTTGTAGACCAAATCTTCACGGTCATCTCTAGCAATGGGTCTATTAGTTGGAATTTCTACCACATCTAATTTGTAGATTTCCCAAAACTCACCAGCCTCGGTAACAGCCGTACCAGTCATACCCGACAGTTTACGGTACATTCTAAAGTAATTTTGAAGGGTTACTGTTGCAAAGGTTTGCGTGGCATCTTCAATTTTCACATTCTCTTTAGCCTCAATGGCCTGATGAAGTCCGTCACTATAACGACGCCCATCCATAATACGACCCGTTTGCTCATCAACGATCATCACCTTATTGTCAATGACTACGTACTGAATATCCTTTTCAAATAAGGCATATGCCTTTAGTAACTGATTAAGGGTATGGATACGTTCAGACTTGATACCGAATTCTTTAAATAACTCTTCTTTTTCGTTGGCCTCTTGTTCTTTAGAAAGTCCTTTTGCTTCTATTTTGGCGATTTCAACACCAATTTCGGGCATCACAAAGAAGTTGGGGTCATCCTTTCCTGAAAGAAATTCAACACCTTTATCTGATAATTCAATTTGATTGTTCTTTTCATCGATGACATAATACAATTCCGCATCTACCTTTGGCATTTCACGGTTGTTGTCCTGCATGTAGAAGTTTTCAGTTTTTTGAAGCAATAGTTTAATTCCTTCTTCACTCAAAAACTTGATCAAGGCCTTGTTTTTTGGCATACCTCGGTACACACGCAACAATTTGAACCCACCATCTTTAGTATCACCTTCTGCAATAAGCTTTTTGGCTTCGGCCAATACGCCGGTTAGGTATTTACGCTGTACATTGACAATATCATCAACTTTTGGTTTTAATTCGATAAACTCATGGCGGTCACCTTGTGGTATAGGCCCAGAGATGATTAATGGGGTACGGGCATCATCGACCAAGACTGAATCCACCTCATCCACAATCGCAAAGTGGTGTGGTCGCTGAACGAGATCATCAGGTGAGTGTGCCATATTATCACGCAGATAGTCAAAACCAAACTCGTTGTTGGTTCCATAGGTGATATCAGCGTTGTATGCTTTTTTTCGTGCTGCCGAATTAGGCTGGTGGTAATCAATACAATCGACACTTAAACCATGAAATTCAAATATGGGTGCCATCCAAGCACTATCACGTTTTGCCAAATAATCATTGACCGTTACTAAATGCACACCGCGTCCTGATAAGGCATTTAAGTACATGGGAAGTGTAGCCACCAAGGTTTTACCTTCACCCGTTTGCATCTCGGCTATTTTACCTTGGTGCATGGCTATACCGCCAATAAGCTGTACATCGTAGTGAACCATGTCCCAAGTAATGGGTTTACCTGCTGCATCCCATGAATTGGACCAGATGGCTTTTTCGTCGTCTAGGGTAACGTAATCTTTAGTGCCCGAAATTTCGCGATCAAAAGTACTTGCAGAAACTTCAATACTGGTATTGGCTACAAATCGCTTTGCCGTTTCTTTTACAACAGCAAAGGCTTCTGGTAAAATCTCATGTAATACCCCTTCAGTAATGGTATAGATTTCATCTTTTATACTATCGATTTCCTGATAGATATCTTCCCGTTGATCGATATCTTCGGTAGCTTCGGCTTCTTTTAATAAGCCCTCAATTTTATCGTTTAAGGGTTGTCGAGCTTCTGCAATTTTGGCTTTAAAACTTGCTGTTTTAGCTCTTAATTCGTCGTGTGAGAGTTGTTCAAGTGCCTGTTCAAAGGATTTAACTTGTTCAACAATGGGCATTATGGATTTGACGTCCTGTTTGGATTTGTCTCCCACAAATACCTTTAATACTGAATTTAAAAAACTCATGTGTATATTATTTTATGTTCTATCCTTAAATCGCTTGGTGCTTTAGTAGCGATTTCAATAGGATGTATGTTGATTAATCTAAATTGTTTTTGTTTTAGCCTTTAAAAAAGGCAAACAAAGATAGGGTTTGTGCGAGGTTTATTAAAACAAAGCGCACAAAAAAAGTCTCGTAATGAGACTTTTTAACGTTTCTTTTTATATATCAACCTTTTAGGTTAAGGCTGTTAATATTCGTCCTCATTCCAGAGGTAATCTTCGTCTGTTGGATAATCTGACCAGATTTCTTCGATAGAATCGTAAGAATCCCCTTCATCTTCAATGGCCTGTAAATTTTCAACAACTTCTAACGGCGCTCCGGTACGGATAGCGTAATCAATTAATTCATCTTTAGTTGCTGGCCAAGGCGCATCACTTAAATACGATGCTAATTCTAGTGTCCAATACATATTATTATGTGTTTTAATTTTGTGCAAAAATAAATTTTTAGTTGAAAAAGTCAAGGAAAAATCGAATTATTTTTCAGTATCTGTCTTTAGGACGATTTTAAGGCCTTCTAATGCATTTAAAATACCTATCCCACAGCAGATTACAAAGGAGTTCTGGATGTTTCATTACTACAAAGAACGTGTAATTTATTACTCTGAACCTAAAAGGTGCATTGTTGAGCAAAAGTTACATTGAGCTTAACGAGATTAAGATTCTTTTTTAGGAATCCATTTAATTTCCTCGGCTTGTAAGTCATAGGACAACTTCCGTGCCAAGACAAATAGGTAGTCAGAAAGGCGATTTAAATACATTAAGGTTTCCGCTTGAAAAGGCTCAACCGTATGGAGCGCCACTGCTAATCGTTCTGCTCTACGACAGACACAGCGTGCGATATGACAGAATGACACAGTTTGATGTCCGCCAGGCAAGACGAAGTGCGTCATGGGAGGTAAAGACTCGTTCATACGATCCATTTCAAGCTCAAGCATCTGAATATCTTCAGACGATAGTTTTGGAATGTTTAAACGCTCTTTACCACTTTTAAGAATAGCTTTATCGGGATCGGTAGCTAAAATAGCCCCTACGGTAAATAGCTTGTCTTGAATAGTTATTAAAAAAGATTTGTAATCTTGGTGAATGTGCTGATCCCGGATGAGGCCTAAATAGGAATTGAGCTCGTCAACGGTTCCATAGCTGTCAATTCGGATATGATGTTTAGGGACACGTGTACCACCAAAGAGTGCCGTGGTACCTGCATCACCTGTTTTGGTATAGATTTTCATAACTCAAAGGTAATAATAAGAAACAAGAAGTTAAACGTATTTTTATTACCAATCAATAACTTATTTTACTGACGCATACTTTCCCACATAATTATCAACTGAACACTGCCACTGCAAACTGAACACTATTTTCTAGTATCACTTTCAATAAGTCCATCACGAAGGCGAATGATACGTTCGGCATGAGCGGCGATTTCTTCTTCGTGGGTCACCATAATTACGGTATTGCCAGCTTGGTGTATGGCTTCAAACAGATTCATGATTTCAACACCTGTTTTAGAATCTAGGTTTCCGGTAGGCTCGTCGGCAAGAATAATGGAAGGTTTGTTAACCAATGCCCTTGCTACTGCTACACGCTGGCGTTGTCCTCCAGATAGTTGATTAGGACGGTGATCCATTCGATCGGCCAAACCTACATCGTTGAGCACCTGTTCCGCACGTTCGGTACGATCACGTTTTGAAGCACCACCGTAAACCATTGGCAAGGCCACATTATCTAAAGCAGTGGTTCGAGGTAAAAGGTTAAAGGTTTGGAAAACGAACCCAATTTCCTTGTTGCGTATCTCCGCCAAATCGTCATCACTCATCTGACTCACATCCTTCCCATTTAGGATATAGGAGCCGGCGGTTGGAGTATCTAAACAGCCCAAAAGATTCATCAAGGTCGATTTACCAGAGCCTGAAGGGCCCATGATGGCGACATATTCGCCTTTGTCAATATCCAGATCGATACCTTTTAAGACGTGAACAGTTTCTTGCCCTAATTTAAAATCCCTAATGATGTTTCTGATTTTTATGATGTTAGCCATAGCTATGTGTTAAATGGTCAAATGTTAAACGATGGTTTCTATGATACAAGATATAGAAGTACTTTTAGTATGACGTTAAAGCACTGTGGATGTTACAATCTAATTTTAAAATTTTCTTTAAGCTGCTCTTTTCTAAAAAATACAAGGCCCCAAAAGAAGGTGTCGATGGTCACGGAGACTTTGGGATGATTTTTAATTAGCTCCCAGGCTTGGGTCATCCCTTTGGACCAATAAATGTCATCAAAGATCATCATTGTGTCATTATGTACCGAGGTTAACAGGGTTTCAAAATACTGTAGGGTTGCCTCTTTTTGATGATGACCATCTATAAAGATAAGATCCCAAGGTAGTGGTTCCAAATTGGGGAGTACCTCTCCAAATGATCCTAATTTGAGATTAATGTTTTTTATACCAAAGCTTTCGAGGTGTTGGGCTGCTTGATTGGCAATTTCAGGGCTGCCTTCGATACTGGTAACCTGACCTTCTGGATTACCGAGGGCCAAAGCCTGGGTACCAATACCCAAGGAGGTGCCGAGTTCTAAACTGTACTTTGGTTTTAGATACTGTGATAGCCTAAAGAGCAGTTTGGCGCGCTTAAATGAACTGCCTGAAGTTTTTGCAATTCGACTTACCTGTCTTTGGTTAGATTTAAAACGTTTGGAACCTGCTCCGAAATCCTTCACTTGAACAGAATCAGGTTGTTCAAGAAGGGTCTTGCGGTAGGCTTTAAGTGTATCGTATGCCGAGTACTGGGTTTTATCATAAAAGCAGTTGGTGACCAAATCGTACACAAAAGGGGAGTGCACCCCGTGTTGGTTTGTTGATGTGAGAAGAAATTTGATGTATTGAATACTTTGGTACATATTGATTACAAATCTAACTAAAAGATGTCACCTTAAGCCTGCTGAAAAGTGTTTTAATCGTAACAGCCAAATTCAATATTTTACAAGATCTTGCAACAAGACAACTAGTTTTCAATAACCACTGATGTCACCCTGAGCATGCCTATCCAGAGCCAGTCGATGGATTGAAGGGGTAAAGGACATTTTTTAGATGTCACCCTGAGCTTGCCTGTCCAGAGCCAGTCGATGGATCGAAGGGTAGTAGGACATTTTTTGGATGTCACCCTGAGCTTGCCTGTCCAGAGCCAGTCGATGGATCGAAGGGTAGTAGGGCAAATAACTTTAATCCTGACGTCTAACTTATGAATAAAACTTGAAAAACTTTCTATGCTTTTGCCATTACCTTTTTTCTCATTCGCCTTATCCAGGTATGTCACCCTGAGCCTGTCGAAGGGCATTTTAATCCTGACGCCCATACTCCATATAATTTTTTGAAAATCTCACAAGGTCATCCCAATGACCGTCTATTAGTGCTTGTTTCTTTTTCCGAGACCAGCCTTTAATTTGTTTTTCTATTGTAATGGCATCGTTAGGATTTGTAAGTTGTAAATACCATTTCAATTGCACAGGAAGTCTTTTTGAGGTATAAATTGAAGCAGTGCCGTTCTGATGTTGTTCAAGACGTTGTTCTAAATTATGGGTTATGCCCGTATAGTAGCTTTTATCTGCGCAGAGAAGGATATAAACATAGTAGAATTTCATAACTTAAATGTATGAATTTTGGATAGCACTTCGACAGGCTCAGTGTGACAAAGATTCATGTTTTTTATAAGCACTTCGACAAGCTCAGTGTGACAAAGATTCATAGTCTTTTTTTGCACTTCGACCCTTCGACAAGCTCAGGGTGACAATATTTTGTTTTGATAACACTTCGACCCTTCTGTAAGTTCAGGCAGGCAGGTTCACTGTGACAGTGCGAATAGACATTGTCATCCTGAACTTGGTTCAGGATCTATTTTGGTATTTAGGGTTTGGTGATTCCTGAAATCTTTGCTGCACTTCGACACTTCGACTTTTCGGCAGGCTCAGGGTAGACAAGCTCTGTGTGACAAAGATTTATGGTTTTTATAAGCACTTCGACAGGCTCAGTGTGACAAAGATTTATGGTTTTTATAAGCACTTCGACAAGCTCAGTGTGACAAAGATTCATGGTTTTTATAAGCACTTCGACAAGCTCAGTGTGACAAAGATTCATAGTCTTTTTTTGCACTTCGGCCTTTCGGCAGGCTCAAGGCGGGCAAGCTCAGGGTGACAAAGGTTGCCCTTATTATAGAACTAGTGCTTAAATCAGGACTCCAGTTTTTCAGAGAGCTCAAACCAACGCGCTTCTTTGGTAGCAATAGCAGTAATGAGTTTTTGCAAGTCTACTGACAGTGCTTTGATTTGCTCCTGTGTTAAGCTGCTATCGTGAAATTTAGTTTCCAAAGCCTTTTTGTCCAGCTCCAGAGCCCTGATCTTACTCTCCAAGTTTTTAAGCTCCTTTTGTTCGTTATAGTTGAGTTTCTGGGCCTCGTTTTGCTGAAAACCTTCAGGGCGTGATGGCTCGTCCTTTGGTTGCTCTTCATTGGGTGTGCTCGCCTCATAGTCACGATAATCGGAATAGTTGCCGGGGAAATCCTGAACCTCTCCATCACCTTTAAACACAAAAAGATGGTCAACGATCTTATCCATAAAATAACGATCATGCGATACCACGAGCAAACAACCCGGAAAATCCAATAGGAATTCTTCCAAGACATTTAAGGTAACAATGTCTAGATCATTAGTAGGCTCATCAAGAATTAAAAAATTAGGGTTTTGTATGAGTACTGTACAGAGATAAAGTCGCTTTTGTTCACCTCCACTTAACTTTTCAACATAATCGTATTGCTTTTTGCTGTCGAATAAAAAACGTTCCAATAATTGTTTCGCACTAATTTGTCGCCCTTTGGTCAATGGGATAAATTCACCAAATTCCTTAATGACTTCAATGACCTTTTGTTCGGGTTTTACCTGTATGCCTGATTGGGTGTAATAGCCAAATTTTACGGTTTCACCAATCACTATTTTACCCGCATCTGCTGGCGTACGATTGGTAAGCATGTTCAAAAAGGTAGATTTTCCAGTGCCATTTTTACCGATAATACCAATCCGTTCTCCTTTTTTAAAGACATAGTCAAAGCCTTTTAATATGGTTTTATCCTCAAAAGCCTTGAATACCCTATGAAATTCCACAATCTTACTGCCCAAACGTTCAATATTCAATTCCAGTTGAATGGTGTGGTCTTTTCGGCGTTGATGGGCACGGGCTTTGATATCATGAAAGTCATCAATACGCGATTTGGACTTTGTGGTTCGAGCTTTAGGTTGGCGCCGCATCCAATCCAATTCCTTTTTAAATAGCTGTTTGGCTTTTCCAGTTTCGACCTGCTCCTGGGTCATACGCGCTTCCTTTTGCTCTAGGTAATAGGAATAGTTTCCTTTATAGGTATAGAGTTGGCCATGGTCTAATTCAATGATCTCATTACACACCCGTTCCAAGAAATAGCGGTCGTGGGTAACCATGAATAAGGTGAACTGTGCTTTGGCAAAATACTGTTCCAGCCATTCGATCATTTCCAAGTCGAGGTGGTTGGTAGGTTCATCCAGAACTAGGACGTCGGGGTTAATGATCAGGGCTTTGGCGAGTGCCAATCGTTTTTTTTGTCCTCCAGACAAGGTACTGACCTTTTGGTCCAGCTGTTCCAATTTGAGTTGAAACAAAATTTGTTTGCACTGTAGCTCGTACTCCCAGGCATTGTGGATTTCCATTTGCTCGAAGGCCTTTTGGTAGGCCTCGGTATCTTCAGGATGCAATAGGGCTTTTTCGTAATTGGCAACAATCTTTAGGATGGGCAGATCGGAATTGAATATGGTGCTTTCTACTGTTTGGGACTCATCAAATTGAGGCGATTGAGATAAAAAGGCCAAGCGAATCCCGTTGCGTATGACCACCTGGCCGGTATCGGGCGTGTCGGTTCCGCAAAGGATATTTAAAATAGAAGTCTTTCCACTACCATTTTTGGCCACAAAGGCAATTTTTTGATCTTTATGGATACTAAACGAGAGGTCTTTGAAGAGTTCCAGCTCTCCATAGGACTTTGAAATCTGTTCAACGGTAATGTAATTCACAGTAAGTTTTTTGCAAATAACGGAAATAAACCAAAAAAATACAGAATAGTTTTGATATTCCTAGTGATGCGCTATATTTGTGAGGAACATGGCCTCGTTTTGTATGAAATACCCTTTACTTCTTATTGGACTTTTTTGTTTGGTGCTAATAAGCTCCTGTATTCCGTATAAAGACACCCTATACTACCAGCAAAAGGGTACTGTTGTTGATTCTACCCAAGTCATGCAGCAAATCCAACAGCCCTATCGGGTTCAAATCAATGATATCTTGAGTTTACGGATTAAAGTATTGGATCAGGACAATGTGGCTATTTTCAATCCTATCGGGGATTCGGGGAGTTTGAATGCTACCTCGGCCGAACGGGCCTATACTGATGGATTTACGGTGGACCTTCATGGTAATATCCGTATCCCGGTGTTAGGAGAGTTGCAGGTATTGGGCTATACCACTGAAGAGATACAGACTAAAGTTGAAGACTTGCTCTTACAGGAGCAGTTTAAAAAAACCGCTAATATTTTTGTAACAGTGCGGTTGGCGGGATTGCGTTATACCACGAGTGGCGAAGTCAATGGTACTGGTACTCATACCTTATATCAAGAACGGGTCAATATTTTCGAAGCACTTGCCAATTCGGGAGACATTCCTATAACTGGCGATAAAAAGGATGTGTTGCTGATCCGACAGTATCCGCAAGGTCAGGAGATCCATCACCTGGATTTAACCGATATTGCCATCATGCAGTCGCCCTATTACTATATACAGCCCAATGATATGATCTATGTGAAGCCTTTAAAACAAAAGGCTCTAGGTACAGGGACCACGGTTTTTGAAAACATTACTAAAATCGCTTCTGTGTTGACTCTATTAACCAGTATTATATTGATTGCTAAACGTTAATTGATTAGCTTATACTTATGTCAAATACCGAATTTCAAGATATAGAAACTTCCGAACCACAGGGCACTACTTTTGATTTTCGAGGTTTTTTATTCAAAGCCCTTAATTTATGGAAACTGGTATTGTTCTCCATTGGAATTGCACTCATCATTGCCTATTTGATCAATATACGTAAAGAGAATATCTATCGTCTCGATTCCTTAATCTCGGTAGAGAGTGAACAGAACCCTTTTTTTACGGCCAACACTAGCATCTCCTTTAACTGGGGTGGGGTCTCGGGTAAAGTAGGTAAAATTATCACTACCATTCGTACACGAACACATAATGAGAAGGTAGTTGATTCTTTACAGTTTTATATGGACTATCTGGTACAAGGCAAGTATCGTATGGTCGATATTTATAAAAGTTCACCCTACGAAGTTGTTTTGGATAAGACCCAAGGTCAGTTATTGGGTCAACCTATTGGAATTCGTTTTGTAAACGACAATGAGTTTGATATTTTTATTGACTTTGATAAGCCTAGTAAAAGT
This sequence comes from Flavobacteriaceae bacterium MAR_2010_72, assembly GCA_003550275.1. Taxonomy (GTDB): domain Bacteria; phylum Bacteroidota; class Bacteroidia; order Flavobacteriales; family Flavobacteriaceae; genus Geojedonia. The sequence continues at coordinate 2,399,124 of QXCW01000002.1, read as the reverse complement.
GTACATCGCTACGGTAATAAGGATATATATAATGTGAATGTTCCTATTGGGGCCTTCTCCCAGCGTTTTAAATTAGGAGAACAGATATCGTTGCCCTTTTTTAATGGGATCATAAAACAACGTGATGGTAAGCGCATTATTTCAGGTTCAGAATTTTATATGCGATTTCATTTTTTTGACGGGATAGTTCGAAATTTTCAGTATGCGGTAAAAATAACTCCCTTTGCTGGATCGTCTTCAGTATTACAATTAACCATGTCTGGTACCAATAAGTCTAAAATTGTAGATTATTTAAACACAACAGCCGCCATTTTAAGTCGAACGGAATTAGAACGTAAAAACCAATACGCTACCAATACCATCAAGTTCATTGATAGTAGTTTAGCAGCTGTAGATACAAGTCTTAAGTTGTTCAATGATGAAATGAATGCCTTTAGAAAACAAAATAAGGTGTTCAATGTGAGTCAGGAAATGACTGAATTGTCTAGCAAACTTAAGGCTATAGAATTACAAAAAGAGGAGGGAGAATCCAAACTAAATTATTTGAATTCATTAGAGCAATATTTACGCACCAAAACCGACTATACTAATATTGCTGCGCCAACCTCTGTAGGTATTACTGAAGGGAATATTTTAAATAGTGTTGCCAAAATTACCACCTTGGCCATTGAACGCCAAAATTTGGCGTATACTACCAAAGAAGGTTCGGTGCTTTTTGAAGATTTAGACCGGCGTATCGATTCTGAAAAGAATGTCTTATTAGAGACGATTGATGCCACTAAACGTACAATTAGTTTACAACTCAACACGATTAATCGTAATATTGCCGGCTACGAAGCCCAGTTGAGTACCTTGCCAGAAGATGAGCAACAATATCTGCGTATTCAGCGCAAATTGGATATCAGTCAAGAGGCCTATAATGTGTATCAGGCCAAACGCAGCGAAGCGGCTATTGTCAAGGCGGCCAATGTTTCCGATATCACCGTGGTTGATGCCGCCAAGGATATCGGTAATGGTCCCATTGGTCCTAACAAGAGCTTGAATTATATGATGGCCTTGATGGTGGGCTTTTTCACCCCCATGTTCTTTATTTTTGTCATCTTTTTACTGGACAATACCATTCATGGCTCTGATGAGGTGGAACGCTTGTCCAACATCCCTATTTTAGGTTTAGTTGGTAAATATAATTACCCCAATAACTTGGTGGTTTTTGAAAAGCCTAAATCAGCGGTATCCGAGTCCTTTCGCTCCATTCGTTCCAGTTTGCAGTTCTTTTATAAGAAGAAGGGCCTAGATCATCGTGGGCATACTTTGATGATCACCTCTTCGGTGAGTGGGGAAGGGAAGACCTTTTGTGCCATTAATGTGGCGACTGTCTACGCCCTGTCGGGTAAGAAGACCATTCTTTTGGGTCTGGATCTGCGAAAACCGAAAATCTTTGGGGATTTTAACATCCAAAATGATCTAGGGATGGTCAATTATTTAATTGGTGAGGCGACATTAGCCGAAGTGACCCATAGCTCTCATATTGAGAATTTGGATGTCATTCCGTCGGGGCCAGTACCGCCCAATCCTTCCGAATTATTGATGGGTGATGCGATGGCACCACTAATGGAACAGTTGCGCCAAAGCTATGATATAATCGTGTTGGACACCCCGCCTTTAGGTCTGGTCACTGATGCCTTGGAACTGACCCAATATGCCGACGCCACTATTTTTATGATCCGTTTGGACTATACCAAAAAGGGGATGTTGGCTCTGGTCAATGCCAAATACCGGGTGGGCGAAGTGAAGAATATCAGTTTTGTACTCAATTTTTACAAGCATAAAACCAATCATAATTATGGCTATGGCTATGGCTACGGTTACGGTTACGGCTATGGGGTTTATGGCAATGCCTATCATGAAAACGACGATCCTAGTTTGATTAAACGTATCCGACGTTTTATAAGACGTCTTTAAACCTTCAAACAACAGATTTGATAAGTAAACAGCAATTAGTTTTAAAACGTGGTTTTGATCTGGTCTTGAGTGTGATGGCCTTACTCGTGCTGGTTATTCCTATGCTGATTCTGTTAATTATGGCCAGTTTTGACACCAAACAATTGGGCCTTTTTACGCAAGTACGTGTAGGGCAGCATGGTCAACGGTTCACTATTTATAAAATCAGAACCTTTCGATCTAGTGGGTCCTCGTCGGACCCTGATCAGGTAAGTCGTTTGGGTCGGTTTTTAAGAACCCATGGCTGGGACGAGCTCCCTCAATTAGTTAATATTCTGTTAGGACAGATGAGTTTTGTGGGTCCACGTCCCGATGTGTCGGGCTTTGCCGATCAACTGGAAGGCGAAGACCGAATCATTCTAAAGGTGAAGCCTGGGCTTACAGGCCCTGCCAGTATTGCCTATGCTCATGAGGAAGTACTGTTAGCCCAACAGGCTGATCCCGAAGCCTATAATCGTGAGGTCATCTGGCCGCATAAAGTTGAAATCAACAAAAACTATGTGCAGAGTTATCGATTTTATTTAGATTTGACCTTTATTTATAGATCCTTAAGCCGTTTGATATGACGAAGACACCAACCATTAGTATTATTGGATTAGGTTATGTGGGTTTGCCACTGGCCGTTGAATTTGCCAAGCATTTTTTAGTGGTAGGCTTTGATATCAACCCTAAACGGGTTGCCGAACTCCAGTCGGGTCACGACAGGACTTTAGAAGTGGAGGCAGAAGCCTTGCAAAGCGTATTGACGACAAACTTCAAGGCCCAACGGGGTTTAATTATTAGTGATGCCATGGAGGCAATGGCGGATTCCTCCATCTATATTGTTACTGTACCAACGCCCACGGACGAGCTTAATAAGCCCGTATTTACCCATTTGATCAAAGCAAGTGAAACGGTAGGGCAGGTGTTAAAAGCTGGGGATCTGGTGATTTATGAATCCACCGTCTATCCCGGGGTTACCGAGGATATTTGTGTACCGATACTGGAACGGCAATCGGGACTGCGCTTTAATACTGACTTCTTTGCTGGGTATTCACCAGAACGTATCAATCCGGGGGATAAGACCCATACAGTGACCAAGATCTTAAAAGTGACTTCAGGCTCTACGCCGGAGGTTGCCATTCGTGTGGATGAGCTCTATAAAACCATTATTACCGCAGGAACGCACCTAGCCCCTTCCATTAAGGTGGCCGAAGCCGCCAAGGTCATAGAAAATGCCCAACGCGATATCAACATTGCCTTTGTGAATGAGCTGTCTAAGATCTTTCGCATTTTGGATATTGATACCAAGGCGGTATTAGAGGCCGCAGGAACCAAATGGAATTTTATCAATTTTACACCGGGTCTTGTAGGAGGACACTGTATTGGCGTAGATCCTTACTATTTGGCACAGAAGGCCATTGAAAGTGGCTATACCCCAGAGATCATTTTGGCGGGTAGAAAGATGAATGACAGTATGGGACATTATGTGGCGCAGGAAACGGTAAAACTAATGATCAAAAAGGGAGCGACCATTCGCAATGCCAAAGTACTGGTGCTGGGAATCACCTTTAAGGAAAACTGTCCAGATATCCGTAATTCACGGGTGATCGATATCATTAGGGAATTTCAAACTTACCAAGTACAGGTGGATGTGTATGATCCTTGGGCGTCTCAAGAGGAGGTACAAGACGAGTATGGTCTGGATTTGATCTGTTCTCAAAACTTATTACAGTCGGCTTATGATGCTGTTGTTTTAGCGGTGTCGCATGAGGCCTTTAAGACTTTAGATATTTCTAATTTGAAGTCGGATATTGGGATTATTTTTGATGTGAAGGCGGTGTTGCCTAGGGCTATGGTGGATGCGAGGTTGTAGGTGTTTTTTTGAGTTGTTAGGAATGATAGATGCTGAAATCTAAGATTCAGCATGATACTACGGATCGTTTGGATATAGATGCTGAACTCAATTCAGCATGACACTGCGGTTCGTTTGGATATAGATGCTGAACTAAATTCAGCATGACAGTTCTATTCTACGTAACAAACGGGTTGTCATCCTGAACTTGGTTCAGGATCTACAGAACCTAAAGGCACCCACAGGTTTGTCCAATCGGGATTTAGACTTTCAATAAGATTAATTTTCCAAGCCCTATGCCAATTTTTCAATTGTTTTTCTCTGCGTATCGCATCTGTGATGTATTGATATTCTTCGTAGTAAACCAGATGTTTTAGTTTGTATTTTGAACTGAAATAGCCGCCTGTTCCGTTCAGATGCCGTTCCATTCTGTCGTCTATGCCTCCGGTTACACCAATATATAAGATGCCTCTTGGTTTGTTGGTAATGATATAAACCCAATAGTTGTGGTAGGCACGTTTTACCATAGCTTCTCGTAGGAGTTTTGTATGTTAAATTTATGAAATTTATAGATTAGTTTGTTTGGGGATAGATGCTGAACTAAATTCAGCATGACAATATGGTATGTTTGGGAATAGATGCTGAACTAAATTCAGCATGACAAAATCGCGTTCAGGATGACAAGGGGTTCGTTTGGGAATAGATGCTGAACTAAATTCAGCATGACAATAGGGTATGTTTGGGGATAGATGCTGAAATCGAAGAGGTCCTGAAGTCGAAGATTCAGCGTAGCTAAACAAGTTCAGGATGAAAAGGGGTATGATTGGGAATAGATGCTGAACTAAATTCAGGATGACAAAATTGGGTTTAGGATGACAAGGGGTATGATTGGGTGTAGATGCTGAACTAAATTCAGCATGACAAAAGGGTATGTTTGGGTGTAGATGCTGAACTAAATTCAGCATGACAATAAGGTATGTTTGGGGATAGATGCTGAACTAAATTCAGCATGACAAAATTGGATTCAGGATGACAAAATTGGGTATAGGATGACCGCAGTTTTATAATGACTAAGATTTAAAGCAAAACCCTTACATTTACACTTTAACAGGATTCTAAATATATGTATCATACAAACGACCTTTCAGGTCTTAACTTTTTAGTGACTGGGGGAGCGGGTTTCAACCCATGAAATGATGACAAATCTAACAGAGCCATATTATTATGTTTACATATTATTATCTTTAAAAGATGGTAAGAAGTATACTGGTTATACTAGTGATTTGTCATCAAGATTTGAGGCTCATCAAAAAGGTAAGGTTCATTCAACAAAACACAGAACACCATTTAAGTTAATTTATTTTGAAGGATGCCTATCACAGGATGATGCTTTAAAGCGTGAAAAATATTTAAAAACACACTATGGAAAAATGTATTTGGGTAATCGCCTCAAATCTTATTTCATAGGTCAAGTTCAAAAATCCGAACAACATGATTGAACAAGAATTACATAACTATTCATTTTTAGTAACTGGTGGAGCGGGTTTCATCGGCTCCAACCTTGTTGGCTATCTATTAAATCATGGTGCTAGGAAGGTACGGGTGCTGGATGATTTCTCTAATGGGTATCGCCATAATTTGAGTGAATTTATGGACCATCCTGCCTTTGAACTTATAGAGGGGGATATTCGTGATCTGGAGACCTGCACGCTTGCTATGGAAGGGATGGACTATGTGTCTCACCAGGCAGCCTTGGGTTCGGTGCCGCGGTCTATTGCTGATCCTGCCACCACCAATGCGGTTAATAGCACGGGGTTCTTAAATATGTTGATCGCCTTAAGGGCTAATCCTCAGGTGAAACGTATGGTCTATGCTGCCTCCAGTTCTACTTATGGTGACAGTACCAGCCTTCCTAAAGTTGAGGCAACTATTGGAAACCCTTTATCACCTTATGCCGTGACCAAGTATGTGAATGAACTGTATGCCGATGTGTTTGGTAAAACCTATGGGACTGATACGGTTGGGTTACGTTATTTTAATGTGTTTGGCCCTAAACAGAGTCCGAATGGTGCTTATGCGGCGGTGATTCCCTTATTTATGCAAGCCATCAAGGATCAGGTGCCGCCAACCATTCATGGGGATGGGGAGCAGACCCGTGACTTTACCTATGTGGCCAATGCGGTACAGGCGAATATCAAGGCCTTTTTTGCTTCAGAAGCGGCGTCTAATCAGGTGTTTAATGTGGCCTGTGGGGAGCGCTTATCGTTGAATGCGCTATGGAAGCATCTGAAACAGGTTGCCCATTCTGATCTTGAAGCCCATTATGGGCCATCCCGTCAAGGGGATGTGCGAGATAGCTTGGCGGATGTGTCAAAAGCTAAAGCCTTGTTAGGGTATCAACCGGAGGTAGGTGTGATTGAGGGTTTAGGTTTGGCTTGGGATTATTTTAATCGTTCGTAATATTCTTTTCTATTTTCTATTAGCGTCATAAGATTCTAAAAGGTCTGGTCTTTCGATGTGAGTTTTTAGGTAGGTTCTCGATACGTCTTTCGCTAGGCTCAAGACACTCGAACTGACACTATTAGTATAATTGTTGTTCCTGCTTAAGTTCTCGATACGTCTTTCAACAGGCTCAAGACACTCGAACTGACTATATTCCTTTTTTACGTGTTAAAAAACCAACTAAAAACCTTGTCACTTCGAGTGCTGCCGAATAAGTGAGGCAGTGTATCGAGAAGGTATTCGAACACAGGTTCTTGATACGTCTTTCGGCGGGCTAAAGACACTCGAACTGACGATATTCCTATTTTACGAGTTAAAAAGCCAACTAAAAACCTTGTCACTTCGAGTGCTGCCGAATTAGTGAGGCAGTGTATCGAGAAGGTATTCGAACACAGGTTCTTGATACGTCTTTCGGCGGGCTAAAGATACTTGATTTGACTGTAGTCCATTTTTACACATAAATGGCAAATTGTTAATGTAGCATTAAGGATTATAAAATAATAGTTATTCTAATAAAGTTTAATTTACTCCTCAAGAACACGGCAATATTAAATAAGTAATAAAAACTTATATTTGGAAAAGCTATAATTTCCAATAACAAGCACACAAAGGATTTAACCACATCATCTAATTGTTTGCTAATGAATGGGATTTTTTGATTATAGGAATTTATAGCATGTTAAATTGGAAGGTATTAAAACGATTTGATGATATAACTCAATCTTTATAAAATAAGAACTACTGAAATGTATTACAAAAGCTTATTTTTAATATTAAAAATTAATTGGCTATCATGAAAAAAGCATTAATCACAGGAGTCACCGGACAAGACGGTGCATATTTGGCCGAATTTTTACTAAAGAAGGGATACGAAGTGCATGGAATAAAACGAAGAAGTTCGTTATTTAACACCGAGCGAATCGATCATTTATATAAAGACCCTCATGAAAAAGGGGTACAGTTTAAATTACATTATGGAGACTTAAGTGATGCCATGAATTTAACTCGCATTATTCAGGAAGTACAGCCAAATGAGATTTATAATTTAGGAGCTATGTCTCATGTGAAAGTGAGTTTTGACACGCCTGAATACACTGCAAATGTCGATGGATTGGGAACATTACGCCTATTGGAAGCCGTTCGGTTATTAGGACTTAATAAGACAACTAAAATATACCAAGCATCGACATCCGAATTATATGGATTAATTCAAGAGTCGCCCCAAAATGAGAAAACGCCCTTCTATCCGAGATCTCCTTATGGAGTTGCAAAACTCTATGCCTATTGGATAACGGTAAATTATCGTGAAGCCTATAATATTTTCGCATGTAACGGTATTCTCTTTAACCATGAATCACCAATTAGAGGCGAAACTTTTGTTTCTCGTAAAATTACAAGAGCTACCAGTAAAATTGCATTAGGGTTGCAAGATGTATTGTATTTAGGTAATTTAAATGCTCAACGTGATTGGGGCCACGCCAAGGATTATGTTGAGGCCATGTGGTTGATGTTACAACAAGATGAGCCTGAAGATTATGTGATCGCAACAGGTGTAACCATTTCAGTTCGGGATTTTGTAACTCTAGCCTTCAAAGAGGTTGGTATCACTTTAGAGTTCAAAGGTAAAGGTAAGGATGAAGTGGGTGTTATTGCATCATGTGAACATAAGGATTACCAATTAAAAATAGGTACCGTGGTAGTTAAAATAGATACGGCTTATTATAGACCAACAGAAGTAGATTTGTTAATAGGGGATGCCTCAAAATGTAAAGCGAAATTAAACTGGCAACCAAAATATACTGTAAAGGATTTAATTAAAGAAATGATGGCGAGTGATCTAAACCTCTTTAAAAAGGACAACTATTTAAAGTCTGGGGGGTTTGAAATTTTAAACCGCTACGAATAATTTTTTCATGGAGAAGGACGCTAAAATATTTGTTGCTGGTCATAATGGTATGGTAGGCTCTGCTTTAGTAAGAAAATTGAAACAAGAAGGGTATACTAATTTAATACTCAAATCATCAAAAGCGCTGGATTTAGTCGATCAAGAAAAGGTTAATACATTTTTTAAAACAGAAAAGCCGGATTATGTTTTTTTAGCCGCTGCTAAAGTTGGTGGTATTGAGGCTAATAATACATATAGAGGACAGTTTTTATATGAAAACTTGATGATACAGAACAATGTAATACATCAAAGTTATGTACATCAGGTTAAAAAATTATTGTTTTTAGCATCTTCCTGTATTTATCCAAAATTTGCAGAACAACCCATTAAAGAAGCGTCGTTACTTACAGGTGAACTAGAACCTACTAATGAACCATATGCCATAGCTAAAATTGCTGGTTTGAAATTATGTGAAAATTACAACAGACAATATGGTTGTAATTTTATTACAGTTATGCCCACTAATTTATATGGACCTAATGATAATTATGATTTAAATACTGCTCATGTGTTACCAGCTTTGCTGAGAAAATTTCACGACGCAAAACGTAAACAATTGGAGTACGTTGAGGTTTGGGGCACAGGAACCCCAAAACGAGAGTTCTTACATGTTGATGATTTGGCAAACGCATGTATTCATTTAATGCAATCGTATAATAGTTATGCACCTATAAATGTTGGTACTGGTAAGGATATAACTATAAGGGAATTAGCGAATTTAATTAAAGATATTGTAGCTTTTAAAGGTGATATTAAATGGAATTCGGATAGACCCGATGGCACACCACGCAAGTTATTGGATGTTGCATTAATACATCAATTGGGTTGGAAATACAGTATTGATTTAGAAGATGGTATTAAGAAGTTATATCGAGATAAATTTTAATTATTTATTTTGATGAGCTATTAATTATATTTTTTTGGGAGGAGTCAAACTCCCCTTTCTTTGCTATCGCAAATTCATTCCCCTCTTTGTCTAAAGAGGGGAGCTTTTTTAGGTGTTTGGTGTTTGGTCAAACTCCCCGTCTGCTGTCGCGGACTTATCTCTCTGCGCCATCTGGCTCCTCCGCTAAAAATGTCCACTGGACATTTTATTTACGCTCGGCCCTTTCCAAAGAGGGGAGCGTTTTGTTTTTTGGTGTGTTTTAAAAGATAAACTCCTGGTTTACAAATGCAGACACCCCGCTTTGGATAAAGCGGGGTGCTGTTTTGTAACCTAAATTAATTCCAAAAAGACTTACAATAGGGCGATTAACTGGAGTGCGTTGTACGCACCGTTGTTCAAGGCGTATTGTATGCCGTTTACCTGCTGGTAAAAGGCTACTTTTAAAAAGTAAAGTTGGTTACCTGCGCCGGTGGGGACTGAAGCTGGTGTTAATACAATTGGTGTGTTTGTATTATTAATAGGCATGTTCTGTACCGGACTCACTTGTAGATCTTTAATGTCGGTGCTAAAGTCCATGTTTAGGAAACCTGCTGTAAAGCTGACATGGGTGGCTCCTTCAGGACCGCTTAAATTCTGCGCTGGCACAAAGTCTGGGATGTTCACCTCTCCAGTAGCGGTGTTCAGGTTGAAATCGGTCAAAAGCACAGCACTTAAAATGGCATCGGCATTAAAATTAAAACCGTTAAGTTCGTTACGACCTTCAGGCGTTGTTAGACCGATTGCCACTGTACGTTCTCCTCTTGGTGAGGTGGTGTCGGTTTTTTGCACGCGTGCCATGGTTTGGGTCAAACGCGCCGTTACCAAGTCGTCTTTGGCGTCGGTTAAGAGGTCCAGAATGGCACGTCGTAATTGTTTGCCACTTGTAGCGGCATGTCCAAATTCGGAGCCATTTTCACGGGTCCTTGCAAATGAAGGATCGTTTTTGATTCGCGAGGCACTTACGCCTCCTTTTGTTTTTACAAGGTACCCTGCCCGTCCTTTATAGAAGGTCAGGTTGTCTAAGGTACCTTCAATTTTGATAAAACTATTCAGTTTTGCCATGATTTGGGGTATTGTGTTGTTGAGTCTTCAGTGTTTGATTTTAGGTTAAAGACACAGCAACTGGTTACGCCTTTTGCTACCGCTCTGATAGCTTTGGCATTTCAAACATACATCGGCTTTTTCGGTTTTGTATTTTGATTCTGCTGTTTTGGCTATTTTTTGTTGTTTTAGCATGGTTTTTGTTGATTTTCAGTCGTTTTTGCTAGATTTCAGCACTTTTTAATGATTTTTGTGCTTTTTTGCTGATTTGCCTCTTCCATACATTATCCATACACTATCCATACATTAGCTATACCTTATCGGTACATCATCCCGCTTTTTTTTGGTGTGGGACCAGATGGGTTGGTTGGGTGCCCTTTAAATGTACCGTATTAAGGATTTTATGTTTTTAATGGACTTGTTTTTTGTATTAAAAAATTTAGTATTATTGCTGTCGATTGGTCATTTCTATTTCCAACGCTAGAAATGATCGGTTCAATGACTCCTTAATTTAGAGATCGATTAATAGCCTTTGTTGACAACACATTTTGTTTAACATTTTATATCATTGCTTTGCTATGCATCGTCTTTGTATCTACACCCAGGATGTCATTTTCATTACAGGCCGAAGTGAATCCTATGCCCGTGACCTTATGCGGGATCTTCGTTTATTACATCGAAAAGACAGGCATCAACTTGTTGCCATTTCAGAATTTTGTGAGTATGTTGGTTTGCCGTATCGGCAGGTCTTTAATATGATCAACCGGATTAGGGATGATACTTCTATGTAACCCTTGATTTTGTGTCAAGGTTTATATTCAAGGTTGTTGGTTAGTTTTAGGTGTAATTGTTATCTTCGTCTAGATTTAAAATTATTTTAATGGAATTACACAAAGTGGCCTATACATATTTACCCTTTCAATAAAAAACAGATGTATTGCATGGAAAAGTTTAAGTATTGGATGCAGAAGCGATTGAATGGTGATCAAGGTTATAAATTACTACATTTTATGAGTAGGAATAGAATAGCTGGATTTTGTATTGGATTATTTTACGGTAGAAATCTTTCTAAACTTGCCATACTTAATCATACCGATAAACATAAGGTTGGCCGTCATGAATATATGAAACACTATCAAATGCATTTAAGTCGTTTTAAATATAAAAACAACAATTTGCTTGAAATAGGAGTTGGTGGTTACGAAAGACCGGATAGAGGGGGGTGTTCTTTAAGAATGTGGAAGCGCTATTTTGTTTATAGCAATATATACTCAATTGATATTTACGACAAATCACCACAGGAGGAACGCCGTATAAAAATATTTAAAGGCAGTCAAAATGACTATGAATTTCTAAATAAAGTTATCGATTATATAAAAAAGCCAATTGATATCATAATTGATGATGGAAGTCACATTAATGAACATGTAATACAATCGTTCAAATTTTTATTCCCTAAACTGAATGCTGGAGGCGTATATGTTGTTGAAGATTCACAAACATCCTACAGAGAAGACTACGGAGGTAATAGTATTGACTTAGAAAGCCCAAGCACTTTGATGAATTTCTTTAAAAAATTTCCGGACTATATCAATCATAAAGAGATTCTTAGTAATAATGGTAGAAATAGCATCTTGTATTATGATATTGGATCCATTCATTTCTATCATAATTTAATATTTATTCATAAAAAAAATAATTAATGATATTGGTATAATACCTGCCTGTTTTTATTCATGAAGATCTACATTGACCCATCCTGCGATATCCTGTATTCCTCTTTTTATATTAATGGGTTATATGAGATCTATGGAAAGGCTAATGTCGCATTTTCTTCCAAATACTTTAAATCCTTTAAGCATGACAATCATTTTTTTGCCTTTGTTGTAGAAGACCGTAAGGTATTGAGAAAGGTGGTGATTGACTTTACCGATTCCAGTCATATCGATTCTGTGGCCTTGGACTGGTGTGACGTCTATGGCAAAATCAATTTAGATTGTACGCTACCCACATCGACTAAAGTGATTGCTATTGGCCCAAGTTTTGGAATTCAAATCTATTCTCTGCTAGAGACCCTATGGTATGCTGTTTCCAACCTGTTAAAAAGTTATCATCGTATCCCTAATAAGCGTAAATTTTTATCGGATTATAAGGCGCAATGGCGACGACCTAAATTTTCGAGTTATCAGTCTGCACCTGCTCAAGATCCATACGTCTTTTTTATATCGTCGCTATGGAAACAGGAGCCTGAAACCAATAGGTTTAGAGCTCATTTTATTAGGGTTTGTAGACTTCAAAAGGGGATTAGGTTTGAGGGCGGTTTTGCCCCAAGAACCAGAAATGATATGCGTGGTTTTGAAGATCTAACTGCAGCAGAACGAATTGGTATTTCAGAATATCTTAAAAAAACCAGTCAATCGCTTATGGTTTTTAATACGCCAGCGGTAAAATCCTGCCATGGCTGGAAATTGGCCGAGTATTTATGTTTGGGTAAGGCTATAATTTCGACACCATTACAGCGCGCCTTGCCTAGCCCTTTAACGCATTTGGAGCAGGTGTTTTACAGTTTGGGAGATCAGGAGACCCTTAAGCAGGCTGTCAATGAGCTTATGACCAATACAGCCTTACGCCAACAGTTGGAACGCGGTGCACGTCATTATTTCAATACGTTTTTATCGCCGAGGCAAGTCATTCAAGCCCTGTTGGATGAAAAGGCCTCGTCATACATTCCCTAATTTAAACCTAATTATGTCTTACTGAATTAGTATATTAGCACTCAAGTTACCCCATCAATGGCCTTAGAGACACGAATTTATCAAAAAGAACAGCAGACGCGTTTAGGCAAACTTTTAAAAACAAGTTTTCAGGATATTTATAGCTCTCGATTTTTGTCATTACAGCTAGCCAAACGCGATATTAAAGCACAATATCGGCAATCGTATTTTGGGATTGTATGGGCCTTTATTACCCCATTGACTACAGCTTTGGTTTGGATTTTTTTGAATCAAACGGGTGTTATCACTTTAACAGCGACTGGAGTACCGTATCCAGTTTATGCCTTTACTGGAACCTTAATTTGGTCAATTTTAATAGATTCAATTAATTCTCCAACCTCCAGTACCAATAGTGCCCGATCCATTTTATCTAAAATCAATTTTCCTAAAGAGGCCTTGATCGTTTCGGGAATATACAAGCTATTGTTCAACAGTTGTGTTAAGTTGGTTTTAATCGTTGTGTTTTTAATGGTTTATGGAGTGCCACTACAGGGTCTGCTGTTATTATTTCCATTGGCCTTACTTTGTGTTGTATTTTTTGGAACGAGTGTGGGGTTATTAATCACCCCTTTGGGCTTGTTATATAATGATATTGCTAAAATGATAGGATTGGGTATGCGGTTTTTAATGTATGCTTCGCCAGTTGTGTATGTGGTGCCCAAAAGCGGAATTATGAAAACCATCATGGAATGGAATCCATTAACGGCATTAATTACGGTGACAAGAGATTTGATTATAGGTGGGGCGTTTGACTACCTGTATTATTTTATGTGGGTGATGATGGCGAGTTTGCCTTTGTTTTTAATCGCACTTTTGTTTTATAGAGTGTCCATTCCCATCCTTGTAGAACGTATGAATGCTTAGGTATGAAGGACGATAAGGTATTACTAGCTGTAGAAGGCCTCTCTAAAAAATTCTGTAAGGATCTAAAAACCAGTTTATGGTATGGACTAAAGGATTTGTATAGCAATGTGTTTGGCAATGTTAAGGCGCGTCATTTACGGCCCAAAGAGTTTTGGGCGGTTAAAGATATTAGTTTTGAATTGCGACGCGGGGAGTGTTTAGGACTCATTGGCCATAATGGCGCCGGAAAAAGTACCCTTTTGAAAATACTCAATGGCTTATTGCAGCCCGATGCAGGCACGGTGACCATTAGAGGTCGAGTAGGTGCCCTCATTGAGTTGGGAGCTGGTTTCAACCCCATATTAACAGGTCGCGAAAACATCTATAACAATGGCGCTATTTTAGGGTTTACCAAGCGGGAGATTGATTCGAAACTGGAAACCATAATTGCGTTTTCTGAACTGGAGGACTTTATAGATATGCCCGTACAGCATTACAGTAGCGGGATGAAGGTACGCTTGGGTTTTGGAATTGCCGCTCAAATGGAGCCCGATGTGTTATTGATTGACGAAGTCTTGGCGGTTGGTGATCTAGGCTTTATAATGAAATGTTTTAAGACCATAGATTCCATATTGCCACATACGGCTATTGTTTTTGTGTCGCATAGTATGCCTATGGTGTCTAGGGTTTGTAATAAAATAATGCTGTTAAGTCATGGTGAATCTCTTTTTTATAAGTCGGATGTTGCAAAAGGTATAGATATTTATTATTCCCAATTTAACCATGCCAAAAGTACCGTCGTGTTTTCTGACCATAGTTTGGTTTTAATGCAAACTAAATTGATGAACCCCCATGTTGAAGATCAGCCACTACCACAGTTGAATTGGGGCGATGACCTGCAGTTGTATTTTGAATTTAGGATAGAAAAAGCCTTGCAACGGTGCCCTATATTTAGAATCATAATATTGGACAAAGAATTACGGGAGGTTGCCGTTTTAGAGGAAAATGAGGATGCATCCGGAATAACCATAACACAAGATTTACTTTGTTTTACGGTTTGTCATAAACGGCTGGAATTGTCTAAAGGTGTGTATTCTATTGATTTGTTAGTGGCTACTGGTAAAATGAGAGCTCCGTTGTTACGTCAAAATAACATTTTTCAATTTCAAATTCTTCATGAAACAGAGACCTGGCCTCCTTTTTTATTAAATGCATCCTATGCCCAATGTTAAATCCAAATCTGTAATGGCGTATTTAAAAGTGTTAATTACTCGAGTGTTGATTTGGTTTTCCAAACGCAGGTATATCAACTTCAATACAAGGAATACTTCTAAAGTGGTATTTGTAGTAGGTATGTTTCGATCAGGAACAAGTATAACGTCTAAAATTTTAATGCAGAGTGGATTAAATTTTGGTCCCCATTGGCGTTTGCTAAAAGCGAGAGGCCCATTAAAAATGTTAAATCCTGATGGTTTTTTTGAAGATTTTCTTTTTATTCAACTGCCATTTTACTGGTGTGATTTAATGAACAAATCGGGGGAGGATCTTCCAGACGAAGACCTTATTAAGCAGTTTAGTCTAAACCCTATTCAGATTAGTGAGTTTATCAGGTTTTGTGAATTTAAGAAACCAGAGGATCGATTGTCTTTTTTTTACAGACATTATCTATACGTTTTGCTCCTACTAAAAAAAGATCGGATTTTTAATTTTAAAACCAAACGATGTATTAAAAGTCCTATGTTGACTCCTTTTTACAATCAATTAGTAACCTGGTTTCCTAATGCTGAATTTTTAATTGTGATTCGAGATCCTGAATCTACCATTAGATCCTCAAAAAAACTGACTCCCCACTCAAATTTAGATTTGTATAACAGTTATTATCAACATTTGTACAAATTATATACCAACGAGGCTATTCGAGCCTATGTGTTTTCGTATGATGCCTTATTGCAATCGCCCCAGCATTCAATTAAGTTACTTTGTGCTCACTATGATTTGGTATATACCCCTAAAACTTTATCTTTAATCAAGAAAGACTTGATCAGAAATCAAACAGAGCACAGCTTAAAAAGTGCGCACTATACACTTTTATTGGATGGTGCTATTAATTAAAAACATGTAATGCCTGCGGCCACTTGAAGGTACTAATTGTAAATACATATGATAGAGGAGGCGCTGCAAATGCTTGTATGCGTTTACACCAGGGGCTTTTGAACCAGGGCATCGATTCAAGGGTACTTTTAAAGGAAAAATTAAACGCCCATATTCCATATAGCTATGTGTGTGCACCCAAGCAGGACAAGCTTTCAAAATTTAAAACTCAACTATTTAGCCTATTCCCTGTGCTGAAACGGTTAGTTTCCATTGGAGACCCCTCAAAAGACACCTTGTTTTTGGAGCGGCGTGCCAAAGCATTGGAGCTCTTCAGTTTTCCATATGCAAACTATGATATTACTGAACATCAACTTTATAAGGAGGCCGATATTGTACACCTGCATTGGGTAGCTGGGTTTTTGGATTATCGGTCGTTTTTTAAAAACAACACCAAACCTGTGGTTTGGACCCTGCATGATATGAATGCGTTTACTGGCGGTGAACATTATACGGAGACTTCTCTGGAAATAGATGCTCATGGCTGTCCCATCCCTCGGCAGCTGACCGATGCAGAACAAAAGTTGTTTGCAAGGATTCTCAAGTTAAAAACCCAACTCTTTAAAACTGTGGATTATCTTCATATCGTTGCGCCTTCTAGATGGTTGGCCAAAGCCGCTCATGATAGTACTGTTTTTAAAGGCAGGCCTATTGTTCATATCCCTTATGGATTGGATGAAACGGTGTTTATGCCCCAAGACCCTGAATTGGCCAGAACCCGGCTTAATATCCCACAAGGAAAAACGGTTGTTTTGTTTGTAGCCGACTCAATTACCAATGCCCGTAAAGGCTTTGTCTATCTTGAACGTGCATTGCAAGGCTTACAACGCGATGATGTGGTTATTTGTGCCATTGGGCATACCCATAGTGCATTTAGCTCTGTTGGCCAGGTTATTGAATTGGGAGCTATTGATGATGATCAACTTATGGCCATGGCGTATTCAGCAGTCGATGTGTTTGTTATTCCCTCCTTAATGGATAATTTGCCTAATACGGTATTAGAATCCCTAATGTGCGGCACCCCTGTTATAGGATTTCCAGTAGGGGGCATTACAGATATGGTTCAGCCTGGTGAAAACGGGCTTTTAACCGAGGGGATTGGCGTTTCCTATTTGCTAGACACCTTACAACTGTTTTTGAATGGGGAATTTAAATTTGACAGGGTCTCTATACGGCAGCAAGCCATAAAACGCTATGCTTTAGGGGTACAAGCTAAAGCTTATCATGAACTGTATTTAAAAATATTAAGGAATAACTAGATTGGTTTTGAAAGTAAAATTATCCATTATTACCATCAATTACAATAACCTTAAAGGATTAGAGCGCACCATGCCAAGTGTTTTGGCACAAAGGTATGAGCCACTGGAGTATCTGGTTATTGATGGGGGCTCTACTGATGGCAGTACGGCTTATATTGCATCACAGGAAGCTGCATTGGCCTATTGGGTTAGTGAACCCGATAAAGGGGTTTATCATGCCATGAACAAGGGTATTAATAAGGCCAAAGGGGAGTATCTCCTTTTTTTGAATAGTGGGGACACTTTTTATTCGCAGGATGCCTTATCCCATTTTAAACCTTATTTAACGCCTACCAATAGTTTTGACCTTTTATATGGCGACCTTAATGTGATCTCAGAAAAAGAATGGATTAAAACTTATCCTGAAACTTTAGAGTTTTCTTATTTTGTAAAGGATACCTTGCCACATCCCGCAACCTTAATTAAGCGTTCCTGTTTTAGGGATTTTTTATATGATGAGCACTTAAAAATTGCATCGGATTGGAAGTTTTTTATGCTTGGTATCTGTAAAAAGAAGTTTTCTTATCAGTATATTAACACGATTATTGCCAATTTTTATTTAGATGGCATAAGTAGTAGGTCTCCTGCCTTGGTTAAACTAGAGCGGGACCAGGTGTTACAAAGGGAGTTTGCTTTGAGTTTTAATTTTTATAGGTTAAATCAATATCTTAAACGCGCAATCAAATTAAAATGAACGTATCGGTTATAGTACCTTGTTACAATCAAGGCTGTTATTTAGATGAGGCCCTACAATCGGTCTTGGAACAAAGCTATACCCATTGGGAGTGCATAATTGTAAATGATGGCTCTACAGATGACACAGAGGCTAAAGCCAAGGAATGGATAAAAAAGGACAGTCGTTTTACATACTACAGCAAACCCAATGGCGGCTTGCCCAGTGCCAGAAATTTTGGGATAGAAAGGGCTAGAGGGGTTTATATTTTGCCCTTGGATGCCGATGACCATATCAGTTCCAATTATATAGGGGTTTGTGTAAACGAATTGGAATCTAAATCGGCTAAATTGGTTTATGGCAAGGTAGAACGCTTTGGAATTCAAACAGGGGAGTGGAAACTTCAACCTTATCTTTATACCGATTTGATGGTTTCGAATATGATCCATTGTACGGCCATGTACCGTAAAGCCGATTGGGTACAGGTTGGTGGTTATGATGAATGTATGGTAAAAGGGTTAGAAGATTGGGAATTTTGGGTTCATATCCTTAACAAGGAGGATAAAGTACGCAAGTTGGACTCCATTACCTTTTACTATCGTATTAAAGCAGCCTCTATGATCACTTCTATGGGTAAAGAAGAGGATTTAAACATAAAAGCTTATGTGTTTAACAAACATGCGGCTAAATATTTTGGGGTATTCCAACACCTCATCCATTACCATAAAAGCCAGAACCAAAAATGGACTTCATTGGCATTGGTGCTAAGGAGAGCTCTGGTATTATTGGCACAAAACATAGGGCTTAAATCAGAAGTAAAATGAATAACAAAAAAGGAGCAGCGTTAGTATCCATCTGTATCCCCACCTTTAATGGCGCCCAGTTTATTGCAGAGGCCATGGACTCTGCCCTGGCGCAAAGCTACCCCAATTTGGAGATTGTAGTGAGTGATGATGCGTCAACCGATGCTACTTTGGACATTATAGAATCTTATAGACCCAAAACAGATATTCCAATTTACATTCATTACCATGAACCGAAGGGGATTGGTGCCAATTGGAATAATACTATTAAAAAAGCCAAGGGGGCCTATATTAAATTTTTGTTTCAGGATGATGTGTTAATGCCCAACTGTATTGAAACCATGGTTGCTATTTTGGAACAGCACAAAAATGTAGCTATTGTGGCCTGTAAAAGGGAGTTTATCATTGAACCCTCATTTTTAAATGCAGAAACCAAAAAGTGGATTGACGTTTATGGCGATTTGCAGCAAACCTTAAGGTTGCCCGTACATAATGACTATTGCCTGCTCGATAAGACCTTGTTTAAATCGGAGGAATTTTTTAGGTCTCCATTGAATAAAATAGGTGAACCCTCTACCATTTTGTTTAGAAAACACTTTATACAAAAGTATGGGTATTTTAGAGAGGACTTACAACAGATTTTGGATTATGAGTTTTGTTATCGGGTTTTAAAAAAACATAACATTGCCATACTTCAAAATAAATTGGTAAAATTTAGATTACATCATCAACAAGCGACCGTCATTAATAAAAAAAGAGATTTTGAAGATTATACTATTTACAATAAAGTTATTTATGAACAGTATTTTTGGTACTTGAACAATACTATGAGGCTATATTTTTTAAAAAAATATAATCGTTTGGTTCGGGTATTTTTTAAGGTAATTAAAATGGCTAAAAACGCGGTATGAAACTAGTTGTAATACTTGTGACTTATAATGGAGCGCGCTGGTTGAGGCATTGTATGCAAAGTGCATTTGAATCTTCCATACCTGTTGAGGTGGTTGTAATTGATAATAATAGCACTGACAATACGCTGGACATCCTAAAGGAATACCCTGAAATAATGGTTTTTAAACAGTCTAGTAATCTAGGCTTTGGTCTAGCTAATAATCTAGGTATTTCATATGCCTTTAATAGAGGTGCAGATTATGTTTTTTTATTGAATCAAGACGCTTATTTACAACATAATACCCTTGAGAGGCTTGTTGAGGTCCATCAATCGCAACCTGAATTTGGTGTGCTTAGTCCTATTCACTTAACGGGGGATGGTACAGGTCTGGATTTAAATTTTTCAAATTATTTACAAAAAAATGAATCCCTTGTTTTTGATTCCCTAACCTCCAACTTTTCAAAATCAATTTATGAAGTTCCTTTTGTAAATGCTGCGGGATGGCTGATTTCAAGACAGGTATTGAATACTGTAGGTGGTTTTGACCCTATTTTTTTTCACTATGGCGAAGATGTTAATTTTTGTCAACGTTTAGCGTACCATGGTTTGAAAATTGGTATCGTACCAAATACCTACTTACTTCATGATCGTTTGGACCGTAACCAAAAGAAGAAATGGACGCCAAAGGAAAGGCTTGATATCAGTGAAAGAAAATTAAAAGTTGTAGGGGCAGATATCAACCTAAAAGATGATGAATTCCTAAAGAAACAAAAGCGATCACTCTATAAATCCCTTATTAAACAAGGACTGCAACTTAAATTTAGAGCTATGTACCATAATTTACAGGAATTGAAACTGATCAATCGAATTGAGGGAGAAATTATTAAAAGTAGGGAGTTAAATATAAAGTCAGGGCCTAATTATCTAAATATCCAATAATCATGTTAAGTCCTTTGGTCTCTATCATCATCCCTGCCTACAACCGAGCTCTGGAGCTACCGCAAGCCTTGGACTCTGTATTGACCCAAAGCTATACCCATTGGGAGTGCCTTGTGGTGGATGATGGCTCTACGGATGAAAGCGATCAAGTTTTAAAAGCCTATCAAGGAAAGGATTCAAGATTTCGAATTTTTGAACGTGACCGACTACCCAAAGGGGCCCCGACCTGTAGAAATATTGGGCTGAAGCATGCTTTAGGTGATTATATTATCTTTTTGGATTCTGATGATTACCTCCTGCCGTTTTGTTTAGAACAACGGGTGAGGCAGCTACAGCACTACCCAGCGCACGATGTGTTGGTGTTTCCTATGGGAGAACTCAAAAATGGGAGACTAATTAAAACAGAAATTCCTGAAAGTGATGATTATTTGGTCAACTTTTTATCGGCTAATTTGCCTTGGCAAACCATGTGCCCTTTATGGAAATATGATGTAATTACTGGTTTAAATGGGTTTACTGAAGGCTACCCTCGATTTAATGATCCCGAACTGATGATCAGGGCCCTATTGCAAGATGACCTAAAGATTATGGTCTTTAGGGATTTGGATTATGATTGTGTACATATACCTAGTACAAAAGGAACGGACACATTTGCCGATATGGTTTATACCAGTTTGTGTTTGTTTGTTCCTCATACGGTGCAATTACTCGAAACAAAGGGGATGACAGAGTATAAAGTTTGTCTAGCCTTATATTTACATTTATGGTTTAAGTATATCTATGTTCCATTTGGAGACCGCAATATTACTTCGTCACTTCGACTAATCCATTTATTTTTTAAAAATGGAGTTATTTCGAGTTCAAAATATTGTAGTCTAATAGTGAGATTGTTTTTATATGGTTTCACTTATATTTTATTCAGAAAGCCCATTGATAAGCTTACAGATAAATCATTTTATATGAATAAACATGAAGCAGTTAATTAAGGTATTTATTCCAAAACGGCTCAAACGATTGTATAACGTATACAAAAAAAAGCAATTAGAGAGGTCTATTGTGGGTGATGCCGTTTTTTGTCCCATTTGCCAATCTAGTTTTAAATTTTTTGTTCCTGGTGGCATGAATTATAGGTTGCATGCAAGATGCTATCATTGTAACTCTCTAGAGCGCCATCGCCTATTATTTTTATATTTTGATATGAAGCTTAAGTTATTCAAAACGCGTACCCAACTAAAGGTTTTGCATTTTGCACCCGAAAGGTTTTTTTATGACTTATTTTCAAATTTAGAACACATCGACTATATGCCCTGTGATTTGTTTCCAGAATTCTACAATTATCAGGGAGAATTGAAAGTTGAAAAAGTGGACATGACCAATATGCCTTATAGAGATAAAACTTTTGATTTTATATTTCACAATCAGGTTTTGGAACATATCCCAAATGACCAATTGGCCATGAAAGAGCTTTATAGAGTCATGAAACCAGGTGGGTCGGGTGTTTTTCAAGTCCCTATAGATTACACAAGGGCAAGGACTTATGAAGATTTTTCAATAACTTCACCCGAAGCAAGACAGAAAGCTTTTGGCCAACACGATCATGTGCGTTGGTATGGAAGGGATTATAAACAACGTTTAGAATCGGTTGGATTCAAGGTTATAGAGGATGATTTTGTAAAACAGTTTTCAACTGACGACATTAGTAAATATGGATTGACCTCTAATGAATTGATCTATTATTGTGAAAAGTAAAAGTATATTTAAACTGCTAAAGTTAGTAAAATGAATTACTTTTTTTTAAAATTACTCATTTCTACAACAATTAAGTTTGATTCAAAGTCTAAAAAAAATGTTTAAATCTCTCAAAACGGATTATATAATTATTGCAATTGGAATTTTAACAATCCTGCCTTTTTTGATTCTTTCAATTTTTAATCATCCATCAGCAGATGATTATATTTATCATTACATAAGTGATGAGTTTGGCTTTGTCGAGGCTCAAGTCTATTGGTATAATAATTGGACCTCACGGTATCTTGCTTCGGCCGTATTAAGCATTAAAATGCTAGTTTCAGGTGATTTTGTGATCTACAAATTAATACCAATTGGCTTATTGGTTAGTTTTTTCTGTTCACTGGTCTATCTTTTATCTAGCCTATTTAAAACAAATGGATTACGATACGCATGTTTTTTGGCCTTTTATGTTTTGATCTTGTATTTGTTCCAAATGCCCAATGTGTCTGAAGGTTTTTATTGGTTGCCGGGTTCGATAAGCTATATATTCCCAAGTATATTAAGCCTAATATTATTTACACATTTAATAAAATTGGTTTACAAAAGGAACAGGTTGTCTTTAGGGATGTCGATTTTAATGTGCTTTTTAATTATTGGTTCAAGTGAGACCTCCATGATAATATTGGATTGCCTGATCACTATTGTTTTAGGCTATAGATATTTTATAGAAAGGAAAGTCAATACCCAAATTTTAATGGTATTTATCACTTGTGTTTTGCTTAGCGTATTTGTTTTGCTGTCACCAGGTAATGCTATTAGAGCATTGGGATACACGAGAGACAACCACCAGTTTTTTGAAGCATTTTTTAACTCTTTACTGGCATTGAAAACTTATGTGGGTGTATGGCTTCCATTTTTACTTTTGTTTACAATGTTTGTTTTAAAAGGAATTAGCTCTGATGATATTTTGAAGTTATCAGTATTTCATGTTCATCCCTTAATATCCTTTATTGTTGTTGTATTTATTACTGCTTTTGGGTTTTTTCCATCCTATTGGGCACAAGGTTCTATAGGGCCACCAACTCGAACAATCAATGTTATGTATTTTTATTTTATAATTGGATTTGTATATTTTGTATTCACTTTGATTTATTATTATAAAAAAAAGAATGTGTCCATTGTTTTATATCCCAACTGGGTAAGGTATACGCTTTTGATAATGGTGCTTTTAGAACTGGGACATTATAATAATATACGTTTTGCTTACACTGATCTTTTAGGGGGAAAAGCTTATAACTATGACAAATCACTAAAAATGAGATATGAGGCCATTAAGAATTCTAACCATGATACTATTTGGGTCCCTAGGTTAAAGTATATACCCAAAACCATTTATCATGACGATATCAGTACTGATAGGCTAGATTGGAAAAATACAAGTTATGACGATTATTATGGAAAAACAATCCTGTTACTGGATACCTATTAAAAGTTTATGGCAAGATTTTTTATTTGCTATAGTGATCACCTTTTAAGTGAAGTTTAATTGTTAAAACCTTGTATTTATTAACTTCACAAGATATTTTAAGATTTAATAAATAGTGAACGTGCTAAAACATATTATATTGAAATTATTAAAAACAGAACATTTTATAGTTTTACTCGGAGGTTTTTCAATACTTCCATTTTTGATTTTAGTATTTTATAATCACCCAGCCGCTGACGATTTTTGTTACCATTTTCAAAGTTATAAACTAGGGTTTTTGGAATCACAATGGCATTGGTATACGCATTGGACTGGTCGTTATTTTGCCACTTTTATGTTGAGCCTTGAACCTATAGTAACGGGTTCATTTATTTGGTATAAGTTAATCCCTATTGTTTTGCTCTTGTTGTTCTTTATTTCTGTTTATTTATTAAGTTCTAAATTATTCAAAAACCTTACTATAAAGGCATTATTATGTATTACAAGCTTAATTTTTATAACCTATATAATTCAAATGCCTTCTGTGGTTCAAGGTTTTTTTTGGATGCCTGGGTCTATTAGTTATGTGCTGCCCTGCATCCTGTCAATTTTTTTAATTACTGGAATAATGAGGTTGATTTATGAGCCAAAATGGTCATATCTACTGATAAGTATTTTATTGGGTTTTATTATAATTGGATGTAATGAAACTTCAATGTTAATGATAGATTTTTTAATTGGTCTAATAGTTGTATACAGGTTTTACGTTGATCAAAGGATTAATCGATACTTATTAATCCTTATGTTAAGCTTTATTTTGTTTTCTTTGATAGTAATTTATTCACCAGGAAATGCCGAACGAGCTTCAAATTTTTCAAATTCACAAGACTTTTTTAATACCGTTCTACAAACTAGTTTAGCGGTAAAAAAATATGTTTTACATTGGTTAACAATAATCCTATTAATGATATTGCTCTTTTTTGGATATTTTTCAAGCCTTTCAGACACAGTTACTTCAAGGTTATTTAATGTTTCCCCTATGCTGGTTTTTTGGATTGCCATAATTCTTCCCTTCATAGGTTTTTTTCCAGGTTATTGGACTTTAGGAGGTGCGCCACCCTTACGTACCATCAATACTATTTATTTCTTTTTTTTAATCGGAGTTGTTTACTTTTTCATGACCCTTTTTTTTAAGTTTAAAACAAACAACACTAATTTTATAAAATTTTCGAATGGAGTAAATTATCTTTTAATAGTTATGGTATGTTTATTTTTCATTAAAAGCAACAACGTTAAAATGGCGTATTATGATCTCCTTGGTGGTGAGGCATATACATATGATCTAGAATTGAAATTGAGATATAATACCATTAAAACCAGTACTCAAGATACCATATATGTGATGCCGTTACAAACCAAACCAACAAGTCTCTATTTTGATGACATAACCCAAGATTCAAAGGACTGGCGGAATCGTTGTTATGACAATTATTATAACCATACTATAATTATTAGGGATTAAAATTACTAATGGAAAACGTAGACTATTTAAGTTGACCTACCTACCTTCAATTTTATGGCAAATATCTAATTATTGTATTTTTTTAATCATATAGATGTCAAATTGAAAGCCATTTAAAAATTACGACTTAATAGGGTTAGATATTAAACATCGATGCTTTTATTATGAATTATTATTTTAAAAAACTATTTTAGGTCATTAAAATTTGGAGCTATTGAATCCTTCTATAATAAAAACAACCATGGATGCACCAGATGCACTAATTCGAGGAATTGTAATAACTCCAGTTTATAATGATTGGGAGAGCTTTGGGGTTTTGGTTAACGAACTTAGTGAAATATCGATGTCACAGCCTATTAAAATTACTCATGTTGTGGCCGTAAATGATGGTTCAAGCGAATCGCTTGAGGATTGTAAGTGGGATTTGCCAATTACAGTTTTGCATTTAAACAGCAACATGGGCCACCAACGGGCGATTTCTATAGGTTTGTCGTATATTGAAGATACCTTGAATGATTATGAAGTTATTGTAGTCATGGACAGTGATGGAGAAGACCGTCCAATAGATATTCTTAAGCTTGTAGAAACCCTTAAGGTACAACCTACTGATCGAGTTATCTTTGCTAAACGCAAAAAACGAACTGAAGGATTTTTGTTTAAGTTTAGTTACTACCTTTATAAATTTCTATTCCATAATCTTACCGGTCAAAAGCTTGATTTTGGCAATTTTAGTTGTATCCCGAAACCGTTGTTGTCAAAAGTGGTGTCTATACCAGAGCTTTGGAACCACTATTCGGGTGGCATCATTAAATCCAAAATTCCTTATCTATCGGTTGGGACCGATCGTGGGAAACGGTTTCATGGGCAATCGAAAATGAACTTTCAAAATTTGGTGTTGCATGGCTTAAGCGCACTTTCCATTTACATGGATTTAGTATCTATTCGCTTATTGATGGCCTCTTTTTTTAGTTCAATTTTCGTAACTTCAGGCTTATTGCTTATTGTATATTTGGCCTTATTTACTGATATTCCCATACCTGGTTGGTCTTCTTTAACGGGATTGCTTCTAATAAATATATTGGCCATTTTTATTTTGACTACTTTTTTAATTTTGCTATTTCAGTTGAACCAAAAGACTGTGGTTAAGTTTCCGCCAAAAACCTTTTACAACGATTTTATACTTTCTGTCAGTCATTTAAAAACATGAGTAAATCTACAAACTATATTGGGAGTGAACTGGAGTTGTTTTCACATGCAAAAACTTGGAAAGCATATTGGGGTAATCAGGTTTTACCTTATTTAGGCACTAGGGTTTTGGAAGTTGGAGCAGGAATTGGGACTAATACAGGGCACTTGATTCAACAATCTTCAATCATAAAAGAATGGGTTTGTCTTGAGCCCGATGCAACCTTATCAGGACAAATATTAAACTCATTGCCTGAACCTTATAAGGAAAAGGTTGAAGTGAGAACTGAATATTTATCTGATTATACAACCCAAGACCTCTTTGATAGTATACTCTATATTGATGTTATTGAACATATTGAAGACGATCAAGAAGAATTGCTACTGGCCAGCTCTTTTTTAAAGGAAGGAGGGTATTTGATTATTTTGGTTCCTGCTCATCCTTTTTTGTATTCCGATTTTGACAAAGCCATTGGTCATTTTAGGCGCTATAATAAAAACATGCTTAAACAAGCCGTAGGTCAAACTTTGAGGCTAGATTGTTTGAGATATTTGGACACTATAGGGATATGTGCTTCTACGGTGAATAAATTGTTTTTAAAGCAATCGTATCCTACTTTAAAACAGGTGCAATTTTGGGATACTGTTATTGTGAGATTCTCTAAAGTTATTGATGTTCTAGTAGGCTATAAATTGGGCAAATCGTTATTAGGGATATGGAAAAAACAAGTCTAATTCATTTAAGTATTTATTGAGATTTGAAATTTAAAATGCTTGAATATTTTAAATACTATCGTTAAAAAAAGTCTATGACCATAGGTTTTAATAAAAATAAATATCCAGAGCAGCGCAATATCATCCATAAGGTTGCAACTATTGAGTATGTTAAGGTGCGCAATTATAAGCGTATCGTGATGAATGGGTTGCATAACTTAAAAGGGCTCGTTGTAAACCAAGGAGGGCTAACTGCAACAAAGGATCCCTTTTATTTTAATGATTTTGATTTGAACCGAGTGGACCTCCTCCATTTGTTCAATTATATTAGTTACGGGCGAACCCCTTGGGTCGCCACTTTTGAAACCATACTGCCTAGGTTTGAGACCAGTCATTCCTTGATCCATGCACCGGTTAATACTTATACAGAACCATTGGTAGATCCTTCCATTATAAAAGCCCTAGACCAGCTTGCAGGGCCGGCTTGTAAACGCATCATCGGGCTTTCGGAATGCAGTGTGAACATGCAAAAAACCTTTTTATCCCACTTTCCAGCGCACTTTCCTAAAATTGTACCTAAATTGCTGTGCCTGCACCCGCCTCAAGCCCTTATGGTTAACAGCTGGGAGGAGAAGGCCTTGGCCTTGGAGGGTGACCTGCATTTTATGTTTGTAGGGGGGCAGTTTTTTGGTAAAGGGGGGCGAGAGGTTTTGGAGGTGTTTCAGGAGTTAAGAACGCAGAGGGGCTACCCCATACAACTTACAATTGTAAGTTCGTTGACCACAGACGCCTATGCTTCAAATACCTCGGAAACGGATGTGGAAAAGGCCAAAGGGTTTATAGCCAATCACAAGGATTGGATCAGCTATTATAAATCGTTGCCCAACCCCGAGGTATTGCGCTTAATGCAAAAGGCCCATGTAGGCTTGTTACCCACTTATGCCGATACTTATGGGTATTCGGTTTTGGAGTTTCAGGCGTCGGGCTGTCCTGTAATTAGCACCAACGTTAGGGCCTTGCCCGAGATCAATAATGATGAGGTAGGATGGATACTCCCTGTAAGAACACACCCATCGGGTGAAGGCTATTATGCCACCGATACAGAACGTGAGGCTATGCGCAGCGCCATAAGCACTGGGTTACGCCAGGCCATTACCGAGATTTTTGACAACAGGGCTATTATTGTCGAGAAGGCCAACAAGGCCATACAACACATTAAAACCAAGCATTCGCCAAAAGATTTTAGCGATACGCTTTTAAAACTTTATATTGAAGCCACAACAGGACTCCATGAGCATGCTTAAAAAAAAGGAACCCATCCATATCTGTTTTGTCACCCGCGAATATGCCCATAGCCAGCTAGGAAAAACTGGTGGTATTGGGGTGTTTTTAAAACAGTTTACCAATGTGCTCAAAGCGCATCGCTTTACAATCACCGTGTTCACTTTTGGGTCCAAGCCTATTCGGTTTGACGATGCCGGGGTTAGCGTAGTGAAGATACGGGATTTGAGTGGGTTTACCGAGTGGATCAAAGCCCCTTTACGTCGCTATAATGTACCGGGGTACATCAGCATAAAAATACTTTTGGACTATCTCAACCGATTTTATATCTCCATGAGGTTGAGTGTATTTGTGTGGCGACAGCAGTTTGATCTTCTGGAGTTTCATGATTATGGTGGTGATGCCCCTTTTTTTATAGGGAAGTTGCCCAAGGTGATCCGCTGTCATGGTTCGGCAGTGACCTTACATCAATTTATGGGCTATACCAAGCGTATTACCGACACTATTTTTGAGCGCATCCTTTTTAAACGGTTTCCTAAAAACGTTATCGCGGTGTCGCAGTATTCGGCGCAAATCACCCAAGAGGCTTTTCAGCTTCATACCCAGCCCAAGGTTATTTACAATGGGGTGGCTGTGCCAAAAACAGACCAAGATGAAGGTAAGGGGTATGACGCGCCTCCTACTTTAAAACACAGTGTGTTTTATTTTGGGTCGCTACGGGAACGCAAGGGCATTAATATTGCCTGTGACGTATTTAATACCCTTGTTAAGCAATTTCCCGATGCCAGTTTTCATGTGATGGGGCCTAATAACAATCGGCATTGGGAAACCGTTGCACGGCCTTTGTTGTCGGCAGATGCCCTAAAACAAACTACTTATTATGGTGCCATAGCCAACGACCACATTGCTAGCTATTTAAAGCAGGCCCATGTGGTTCTTTTTCCTTCGTATGGTGAAAATTTTTCGATCGCCTTATTGGAGGTTATGGCCTTGGGCAAGGTGGTGGTCACTTCCAACATTCCTGCCTTTAATGAACTTATAAAGGATGGTGAAAATGGATTGATGGCACAGAGCCCAACTGATTATTTTGACCAGATCACTAAAGTATTTAAGAAGGAGCTACCCGTGGAAGCCATTTCAAAACAGGCTTTACATACCATTAACAGCCAATTTGAATGGCAGTCGATCATTCAGGACCATATAAATTATTATTATTCCTTATTGCCAACTGGCCCTAAACCAAAAGCCTTATGAGTCCAGTACTATCAGTTGTGATGGCCACCTATAACGGTGAGCGCTATATTAGGGAAGCCATACAAAGCGTATTGGATCAAAGCTTTGCCGATTTTGAGTTCATCATCGTTGATGATGGATCTGTTGATGAGACGGCAGCTATTATCGCGTCTTTTGATGATGCCCGTATAGTATATATTAAGAAAGCAACTAATACCGGCATTGCGGATAGTTTGAATTTGGGGATTTCAACATCAAAAGGCATCTACATTGCCCGCATGGATGATGACGATATTTGCATGCCCGATCGCTTTGAGGCACAGCTTAAGGTTTTTGAGCACCATCAAGATGTGATATTATGTGCAACGGATGTTTTACAAAACGACCCTAGTACAGGTGTACAAGCACAAGTAAGTCACGATGAGTTGGTTATGGCCTTGTTATTTTATAACCCCATTATTCACCCTACGGTGATGCTCAAAAGAGGAGTATTGGGGCAAGATCCCTACGACCCTTCAAAAGTACCCTCTGAAGACTATGAGCTTTGGAGCCGTTTGATCTGGGAAGGAAGGTTTTATAAACTCAACCGACCGCTCTTAGATTACCGCTCACATGCCAACAGCGAAACCAGCCGAAGACGAAAGGAGCAATTGAAGCTCAATGTTGCGATTGCAGAATATATGTTTGACCGTATTGGGTTTAGAGCCTATCATGACCCAGGTGCTAATTTGAAACGTTTGGTTGTTCATGATTATACGATTTCGGGCCGTGATTTAAAACACTTAATGCGCTGGTGTGTTACTTTAAAGCGTGTTAACCAAACCCATAACAAGTTTGACATAACTACTTTTAATGCGGTTGTTGATAAACAGATTCGGTTATTTTTGATCTCGTATTTTATGAATCAGAAAATCAAAAGCAAAATGATTCCTTTTTTTAGTTTAAGTTTATCACATAAGGCTGTCATAGTTAAGCATTACCTTGGCAAAGTCATCAAACGGATTGGCTGATATTGTATTGCATTTATGACTAAAGAGTATTACTATAGCGTATTGATGACGGTGTATGAGTTTTTAAACGTAAAGGTGTTTTGGGTTAGGATGGATGCCAGGGTTGATTTGAGGCTACTATTTCACTAGGGAATTTGCCATATATGAAAGTCTTAAATAGCACTTTGAATAAGGTTACCTTTTTACCGCTATTTAGATAAAAGAAATTAAATGGCATAGCATGTGCAAGTTTTACGTGGAGCCAAAAAAAACGCCATCTACGCCATACCTTTTTTAATATGCTCTCTTTAGTTGAATGCGACTTTAAGCTATTCATTAAAAAAAACGTATGTAATGAAAGGAATAGGACTACATTATATTTCTTGAATATTGTTTTCAATTGCGGTACTAAATTATATTCTCCTCCTTCAATATCCATCTTGATAAATAGGTTTTCATTTTGAAGTTGGTGCTTTTCAATAACATCATCCAGGGTAATGGTAGTTACGTTCCAATGGGTTTCTCGGTCTGAAAAGAGCGTGCTACTCATCGAGTCTCCACCTTGTCCTCTGCTACCTAATTTAATAGTGCCATTACTTGAACCAATGGCTTTATTGTAGATGGTTAATTGAGGAGCCCAAAGGGCATCTTTATTTAAGGACACATTAGTTTCAAGTTCTTTAAAGGCAATTGGGTCGGGTTCAAAAGCGATGGTTTGTTTTGCTATTTGGGAGGTGTATAGTGCTGTTTGACCTATCCAGGCACCAACATCGAGAACAACAGTATCACGGTTAATAAAGTGATCAAAAATTTTAAATGTATTGGGTTCCCATGTTCCATTCTCCATTTGTTCCCAATACGAAATACGTTTTGTTATTGAAACATTGAATGTTTTACTGTTTTTTTGAATACTTCTTTTCTTCATCAAATTAAGTTTGTTGTTTAAAGAGCCTTGTTTAGCACAAAAAACAAGTTGCATTTCTTGGTTGCTGTACTCTACTACTGAGTGCTGCCCAGTGTTATTAGTTTACATAAACGACCTTAATTAATTGCCCTTCACATACATTTATTATATTTACACAAATGCTAATTTAATTATGGATAGGCAAATCAATTGCGACTAAATTAAACATATTGAAGTGGACCTCAAATATTTTATATAATAAATAGTGAATTCTAAACAAAACGCGTTAACCTCTAAAACGTATTGGGAGGCTTATTATAAAAATAATCCCGTTGACAGGGCGCATATTAGGAATGTGTGTGGATTTTATGATGAATTTTGGGATCAGTTTTTTAGTGAGGCAGGGAACGATGATACACTTATTGAGATAGGGGGTTTTCCGGGGCGTTATTTGGCTTATCTTTCTTCAAAATACAAATTGAATCCAATATGTTTAGATTATAATTCAGATGTTGACAAAATACAATCCGCGTTTGCGACCATGGGTGTTGCTAATTATCAAATTATCCAAGAAGATTTTTTAGAGTTCAAACCAAAGCAGCAATATGATTATGTAATGTCTAATGGCTTTGTTGAGCATTTTAAGAATTTTGACGACATACTTGATTTGCATATGCCTTACTTAAAATCTAGAGGCAAGCTACTCATTATGATACCAAATATGCGAGGCTATATTAGGTGGTATAAATGGTTGGTCGATTATCAAAATTTGAAAATACACAATCGTAAGTGTATGTCTTTAAACGTCTTTAAAGCGTTTTCAATTCGGAACAATTTGAATATACTTCATTTGGGTTATTTTGGGTATTTTCCGTACAATGTGCACCAGAGCTTGAATAGTTTTCAAAAACTGATCTATAATTTCCACAGAATTCTATTTAAAAAGGGTTTAAATAAAATAGTTTATAAATACCCTTCTTCATTGTTTTCATCAACTATTATTGCCATTTTCGAAAAAAACTAATTGCATGTGTGGATTTCTAACAGAGTTTACTTTTCAAACAGGCGCATTGCCTTCACAAGATGAATTTTCAACTTTGCTGGCCCTATCCAAACATCGCGGACCAGATTCAACACAAATTGAAAGCGGCTCTCAATATAGATTGGGGTTTAATAGGCTTGCCATTTTAGATTTGAGTGCGCAGGGCAATCAACCCAAATATAGTCCTAGCCAACGCTACCATGTGGTGTTTAACGGCGAAATTTATAATTATAGGGAATTAGCCCAACACTATGCCTTAACCCAGCTAGAGTCGCATTCGGACACCGAAGTTTTGGTGCACCTGTTAGATGTTTTAGGTATTGAACCAACCTTTAAGGTACTTAATGGCATGTTTGCAATAGCCGTTGTAGACACAAAACTAAACACCTTGCATTTGGCGCGGGATTTTGCAGGTATTAAGCCCTTGTTTTACGGTGTTTCTAATCAAGGTGTAGTAGCGGCTTCACAATTTGATCAGGTTTTTAAACATCCTTGGTTTAAAAATGGCCTAGAATTGTGCCCGGAGGTGATGAAAGCCTATTTTGGATATGGCTATATGCAGGCACCAGAGACTATATATAAGACTATTTTTCAGGTGAATCCAGGGGAGTGGCTTAGCATTACAGCAGATGGTGTTATTACAAAGCATCCGTTTAAATTATTCGCCACAAAAATTCCAACGGCATTAAGCGAAGATGAGGCTTATCCCATGCTACAAGATCTGCTTCATGCTTCCGTAAAAAAACAGCTGGTAAGTGATGTGCCCTTGGCAAGCTTTTTAAGTGGTGGGATTGATAGCCCCTTAATCTCGGCTATTGCCAAAGCACATGAGCCCAACCTTCGAGCCTTTACCATGGCTGTTGACGACAAGGCCCTTGACGAAAGCGAAAAGGCTTCAGCCTATGCTTCCATTTTGGACTTAAAGCATACGATAGAGCCTATACATGAAGAGGAACTTTTAACAGCCATTGATACCCATTTTAAGTTTTTTCCAGAGCCTTTTGGGGATTATTCGAGTATCCCTACGTTTCTCATTACCAAAAAGGCTCGTCAAAACTATACAGTGATGCTTTCGGGTGACGGTGGAGATGAGTTGTTTTTTGGTTATCCAAGACTATTGGAGGTCATCACCCATCGGTTTTGGTTTCACATCCCTTTTTGGTTTAGACGGCCCTTGGTAAGACTTGCCAATAAATTAGGACTTTTATCCACCTGGGGGCCTTATCATTATAAAACTATAGGCGATTGGGTGAGTGCTAAACAACGCTATATATTTGAAGACCAGTTGAATGCCATGATGCCCGATGTTCCGTTGAGTACAAACACTGAAAACGGTTGGGATTTTAAATCTGTATCATCAGGCAAGCGCTTGTTGGCAGGCTTAAGAGCATATGAATTTTATGGACATTTACAACGTGTTTTAACTAAAGTTGACCGGATGAGCATGGCCAATAGTTTAGAGGTTCGTGTTCCTTTTTTAGATTTAAACTTTGTTGAACAGGCTTTTCAAACGATCCCCAGACGATTTAAATCAAAACCCGACCTTAAGCGAATACTAAAGCGTATGCTATCAAATTATGTGCCTCCACAAATGATAGCCCAAGAAAAAAAGGGGTTTACGGTGCCTTTAGACACCTGGCTGAACCATCAATTACATGCTGATTTAAAAAAAGTTATTTTTGATACCCCTATATATGGTGAAAATCACCTTAATGTTATTGAGTTGAGGGCTTATGTGCAAGCCTATTACGATAAAAAACATGATGCCGCTTGGGGGGTTTGGCATATTTATGCTTGGCAAAAATGGGCTTTGGCACATCAATTAATTTAATATGAAAATAGCTGTTTTTTCTGGTGAACTACCAAGTACTACTTTTATTGAACACCTAATTCTAGGCATAAGTTCAAAGCACAAGGTACTACTGTTTGGTGTTGTGAAAAGAAAAATAGACTATCGTACAAAAACCATTAGCATCTATAGAACACCCTATGCCCACTTGCCAAATTTTTGCTTAAGTACGTATAGAACCTTACTATTATTAGTAAAACGACCCAACGACCTTCTCAACTTGTTTAAGGAAGTTAGTCGGTACAAGAAACTATATGATAAGTGGATTTGGTATAGTAAGTTTTTACCTATTATTTTATACAAACCTGATGTGTTGCATTTGCAATGGGCCAGGGATTTAGAGTTTTATACATTTTTAAAAACAACATTTGGGATGAAGCTTGTTGTGAGTTTAAGGGGTGCACATATTAATTATACGCCCATTGTAGAACCTTATGTTGCTGAAATTTATAAACACACGTTCCCAGTCATCGATGCGTTTCATGCCGTTTCGAACGCCATTGCTAAAGAGGCCCACCATTATAAGGCCTTACCCGAAAGGATTCAGGTAATCCATTCACCCATTCCTTCACTTTTTTTTGAAAGTTTTTCGGTTTGGACTAGGAAGAGCAGCAATGTTATTAAAATCATTTCTATTGGCCGCTTCCATTGGAAGAAAGGCTTTTCATATACTATGGATGCTATTGCGAAGGTAATCGCCCAAGGCTTTCAAGTGGAGTATACTATTATAGGATCGTCAAAACTTACGGAAGC
Source organism: Flavobacteriaceae bacterium MAR_2010_72 (assembly GCA_003550275.1). Classification (GTDB taxonomy): domain Bacteria; phylum Bacteroidota; class Bacteroidia; order Flavobacteriales; family Flavobacteriaceae; genus Geojedonia. Next base: position 2,363,835 of record QXCW01000002.1, on the reverse strand, counting down.
TTTAGTATTTCAAGTTGAACAATTAGGTTTGGCGACGCATATAAGATTGAAAGATTTCATGTCTCAAGGAGATCTCATTAAAGAAATAAAAGGACATGACCTATTGGTATTACCTAGTTTGGAGGAGGGCATTGCCAATGTGGTTTTGGAGGCCATGGCGCTTGGTATTCCTGTGATCTCTACCAACTGTGGTGGGATGCCCGAGGTAGTGATTCCTAATGAAACGGGTTGGTTGGTCCCTGTGCGGGATGCTCAAGCACTGGCGGATGCGATTGTTGAGGTGTCGCAAACTTCTAAACAAGAAGTGCAACGAATTACTAAAAATGCTCATGATCTTGTGAGACAGGAGTTTAATGCGGAGGAGTCGATACAGGCGTTTTTGGAGCTTTATGAGGATGTATTGATGAATGATTAGTGTTTGGTATTTAGTGTTTGGTGTTTGGTTTTCGATTGATCTTTCGACAGGCTCAAGATGACATCTTTGCTAGGGTATAAGTTCTCAATAGATCTTTCGACAGGCTCAAGATGACATCTTTACTAGGGTGTTCGGCAGGCTCGGGACAGGCAGGTTCAGTGTGAGTACATAACATTATGTCTTTCGTGAGCACTAGGGAAACGGCAATTTTTTCTTGTTCATTTTGTCTTGATACAAAACGAACCAAAAGATCAAGTCAATTTTTAGGAAATTACTTCGTAGCTCTCGCTTTCAAAACTTCATGCTTAAAGCTTCGCTTTGCACTTCCGTTTTTTCGCTCGTTATTTCTTAAAATTGACAGGCCTTATGATGTGTGTTTATAGATAAGTTCTCGATACTTCATCCCGAATTCTCGGGATTCAACTCGAACAGACAATGACTTTGTTTAAAGCAAGATGCTGAACTAAATTCAGCATGACAAATCAACTGTCATCCTGAACTTGGTTCAGGATCTATTCAGGGATTCAGGGATTTGTGGTTCCTAAAACCTTTGCCGCACTTCGACCCCTCGTCAAGCTCGGGACAGGCAGGTTCAGTGTGACAAAGTTTTAGTTTTGGTGTTTGGTGTTTGGTTTTCGATAGCTCTTTCGACAGGCTCAAGATGACATGTTTGCTAGGGTATAAGTTTTCGATAGATCTTTCGACAGGCTCAAGATGACATCTTTGCTAGGTATTTGGCAGGCTCGGGACAGGCAAGCTCGGGACGAGCTATTTTTTCTTGTTCATTTTGTTTTGATATAAAACGAACCAAAAGATCAAGTCAATTTTTAGGAAATTACTTCGTAGCTCTCGCTTTCAAAACTTCATGCTTAAAGCTTCGCTTTGCACTTCCGTTTTTTCGCTCGTTATTTCTTAAAATTGACAGGTCTCATGATGTGTGTTTATAGATAAGTTTTCGATACACCGCTTCGCGCCACTCGAACAGACAATAATTTACGTTAATGAGAAAAAAACAATGTCCCTTCGAGTGATTTTTGCATAAAAAATATATCGAGAAGGTTGAAGGGAGTATGCAAACAATTAAACCAATCAACAATTAAACAAATTAACAACTAAACGAATCAACAATTTTCAATTGTCATTTGTATATTAGTAATCTATTACAACCATGACCACATTACAAACGCCCATCATAGCCACAAGGCCAACTTTTGCTAAAGTCAAAGCTCCGCATGAACTCAATTTAGAGGCTATTTGTGTGTTTACCGCTATTGGCTTTTTTTTAGATCAGGATACCTATTGGACCGATGAGGTAGTATTACGACCGGCATCTCAACATACTTTAGATGCTCATGGAATTCTTATAGCTAGTAAACCCTGGTTTCAATGGCATTATACCCCTAGGAACATTAGCTTTGATGAAGCCTTGGATGAATTTTCTACATTGTTCGAAGCCATTATTGACGAACAGACCAAAGGAAAAAAAGTGGTTCTACCCTTATCCGGTGGCTTGGATAGCCGAACCCAGGCTACTGCTTTAAAGCGATTGAATGCAGACGTTATGAGCTACAGTTACCAATTTGAGAATGGCTATCCTGAAACCAAGATTGCCAAATACATCGCTGAAGCATGTAATTTTGGGTTTCAAAAGTATACCATTCCTAAAGGCTATTTGTGGGAGCAGTTGGATACACTGGCTGAAATCAATGGCTGCTATTCCGATTTTACCAGTCCACGGCAAATGGCACTTCATTCGGAATTTCCCAAATTTGTAGGCGATGTGTTTTCATTGGGTCATTGGGGTGATGTGCTGTTCGACAGTGTAGATGTACCACAACTAAATGAACAGCAGGAATTAGACTTACTATCGAAAAAACTCCTAAAAAAAGGAGGCTTGGCATTGGCCACTGCACTTTGGAAGGCATGGGGATTGGATGGGGATTTTTATGAGTATTTTCAAAACCGATTAACCATTTTATTAAAGGGGATAGCCATTGACAACACCAATGCCAAACTACGAGCCTTTAAGTCACTGTTTTGGGCACCACGATGGACCACGGTAAACTTGTCTGTATTTGAACAACACCTGCCCGTAAGTTTGCCCTATTATGACGACCGTATGTGCCGATTTATTTGCACGGTACCAGAGGCCTATTTAACGGGTCGGCAACTACAGATCGCATATATCAAACAACGTACACCCGAGCTGGCAACAATCACCTGGCAGGACCAGCGCCCCTTTAGTTTACATACCTACCATCGTAATAGGGCTCCCTTTAATTTACCTTACCGATTAAATGGAAAGATACAGCGTACAATAAAATCAGTTACAGGGAATCCATACGTGCAACGGAATTGGGAATTACAATTTTTAGGGCCATCCAACAAGGAACAGTTGTTAACGCATTTGGATGTGAGAGCCCTGTCACACTGGATCCCGGAAAGCTTGACCACTAGGGTAATTCAGGAGTTTTATAAGCATCCTGAACCTAAAACAGCACATCCCTTGAATATGCTGTTGGTGCTTTCAAAATTTGATCAGTTTAATCCCTCAACAAGCTCGGGACAGGCAGGCTCAGCATGACAATAGGTTTGTGCTTCGACCCCTCGTCAAGCTCGGGACAGGCAAGCTCAGCATGACAATAGGTTTGGACTTTTATTTGTGCTTCGATCCCTCGGCCCCTCGTTCCCTCGGCCCCTCGTTCCCTCGGCCCCTCGGCCCCTCGGCAGGCTCGGGACAGACAGGCTCGGAACACGCAGGCTCGGGACAGGCAGGTTCAGCATGACAATAGGTTTGTGCTTCGACCCCTCGTCAAGCTCGGGACAGGCAAGCTCAGCATGACAATAGGTTTGGGCTTCGATCCCTCGGCCCCTCGGCCCCTCGGCAGGCTCGGGACAGGCAAGCTCTGGGCGGGCAGGCTCGGGACGGGCAAGCTCAGCATGAGAATAGGTTTGTGCTTTTATTTCTGGATTGTCAAGGTTCGATTAAATGATTAGATTTGTGCTACGATCCCTCGGCCCCTCGTTCCATCGGCAGGCTTGGGACAGGCAAGCTCGGGATAGGCAGGTACAATATGACAAAAAAGATAAAGATATTATATACGATTCCTAATTTTGACACCGCTGGTAGTGGGAAGGTGGTCTATGATCTGGTAAAAGGCTTGGATGCTGAACGCTTTGAGGTTCATATTTGCTGCACCCATTCTCACGGGGCTTTTTTTAAGCAGGTAGAAGCGCTGGGAATTCCTATTCATATCTTCCCATTTTATACAGCCTATCGCCCGTATTACAGTTTGCCTTTTCGTGTGTATAAGATTGCAAGATTTTTTAAACAGCATAGGTTTGACCTGATCCATTCCTGGCATTGGAGCAGCGATATCACCGAGCCTCTAGCCGCTAAATTAGCCAGAATACCATTTGTGTATACCAAAAAAGCGATGGGCTGGGGTAATAAGGCCTGGGGATGGCGGAGTAGGTTGAGCAGCCATATTATAACGATTAATACCGATATGATGGGGTTGTTTTTTGAGGGGATGACTCATAAAACCAGTTATATCCCACTTGGTGTTGATACCGCATACTTTAAACCTTTAGAGAAGATCTATACAAGTCCAGAGGGTCTGCAGTTTTCAGCATCTGATTTTGTGATTGTGAGTGTGGCTAATCTAGTGCCAGTGAAGGGGATAGAACTCTTGTTGGAAGCCGTAAAGCAATGCAATGAACCGAACATTAAGGTGCTTATTGTAGGCGATGACCAAAGTGCTTATGGCCTAGAACTTCGGGAGCGCTATGCCGATAGTTCTATCCGTTTTGTTGGAAAGCAATTGGACGTGCGACCTTACTTGGCCTTGGGCGATGTGTTTGTGATCCCTACCAAGGATGAGGGGCGCAAAGAAGGACTACCTATTGCCCCTTTGGAGGCTATGGCTTGCGAGCGGATAGTTATTGGGAGTGCTATTTCTGGAATTAAAGATATATTAAACGACTTTCCCGGATGCTTATTTGAGGCGGGTAATGTAGTTGATTTGTCAAATACGATTAAACGAACCCTAGATCAATCAAAGCAAAAACGGATGACTAAGGCTTCTGCCATGAAGTGTCACGTAGAGCAATACTTTAGTATTAGAAAATGCCTCGTAGCGCATGAAACCCTTTATGAAAAGATAACTTAAACAGACTACTAATGTTATTTAACTCCATAGATTTTGCCATTTTTTTACCTCTTGTTTTTGTGCTATACTGGTTTGTTTGTAAGAAGCATTTGCGTTTACAAAATGTACTCATTGTCATGGCGAGTTATGTGTTCTATGGCTGGTGGGACTGGCGCTTTTTAAGCTTGATTCTGTTTAGTACTTTGGTGGATTACAGCGTAGGGTTGTATTTACATAAGACCACGACGGAAGGACGGAGGAAGGCTTTGCTATGGACCAGTATTGGGGTCAATATTGGCCTGTTAGGGTTTTTTAAGTATTATAATTTTTTTGTCGATAATTTTGTGACGGCTTTTAGCTTTTTTGGAGCCAGCATTCAGCCAAATACCCTTAATATTATTTTACCCGTTGGGATTAGCTTTTACACCTTTCAGACCTTGAGTTATACCATTGATGTGTATCGAAACAAATTGGAGCCTACAAGGGATATGGTTGCCTTTGCAGCCTTCGTAAGTTTCTTTCCGCAATTGGTGGCGGGCCCAATTGAACGCGCTACAAATTTGTTACCCCAGTTTTATAAGCGACGTCGATTCCACTATTCCAAAGCGGTGGATGGTTTGCGACAGATCTTATGGGGCTTGTTTAAAAAGGTGGTGATAGCCGATAACTGTGCCCAATTTGCAGATCTTATTTTTGACAACTATACCGCGTACTCTGGGAGCACTTTATTACTTGGAGCTGTATTTTTTGCCTTTCAGATTTACGGGGATTTTTCAGGTTATTCTGATATCGCGATTGGTACGGCTCGCTTATTTGGTTTTGATTTGAAGCAGAATTTTGCATTTCCTTATTTCTCTCGGGATATTGCAGAGTTTTGGAGGCGTTGGCATATCTCTTTATCCACCTGGTTTCGGGACTATGTCTATATTCCTTTAGGTGGTTCTCGTGTGTCTAAAGCCCTTAAGGTTCGTAATGTGCTCATCATTTTTTTGGTGAGCGGGTTCTGGCATGGCGCCAATTGGACCTTTATAGTATGGGGACTGCTTAACGCCCTTTATTTCTTGCCTTTGTTACTCACAAACAGCAACCGTAGTCACACTAATGTGGTGGCGGAACACAGAATTTTACCAAGTTTAATGGAGTTTGGGGCTATGGGTTTGACATTTATGATGTCTGTTTTGGCTTGGGTTTTTTTTAGGGCTGAAACTATTACTGAAGCATTTGGATATTTGATAGGATTGTTCAATATTTCACTTTTAAAGATTCCAGAAATAAGGCCTACCTATTTATTGGTCCTTTTAATGTTTTTTTTAACCATAGAATGGTTGGGTAGATCAAGGGCTTATGCTATAGAGGTATTAGGTCTTCAAAAGCCTAGGTTTTTAAGATGGGGATTTTATTTTCTTATTATTTTTTTAATGGGTTTATTTATGAAGACAAATGAGACTCCGTTTATATATTTTCAGTTTTAATTCATGGGTCAATTCTTAAAAAATATAGTTTTATTCACAATGCTTTGCCTGTTTGGTTATGTGCCGGTAATTTGCCTTTGGGGTGAGATAGCCTCCCAAGATTTAAAAACTAATGTTTCATTCAATATTGGAGGAGTAGGGCATCTATTCACGCGATTACAAGAAGTAAAGACCACAGAAAACGTTGATGTATTGGTACTAGGCACCTCTTTAGCCTACAGAGGTTTTGATCCGAGGGTGTTTGAAAGTCACCAACTTCGTTTGTTTAATTTAGGTTCAAGCGCACAAACACCCCTGCAAACTGAAATTTTACTGCACAGATATTTAGATCGTTTGCATCCTAGAATTGTAATTTTTGAAGTTAACCCATTTTACCTTTCGAATGATGGGGTTGAATCTTCATTAGATTTTTTTGCAAATGATAAGAATGATTTTGCTTCCATACGGAGTGCCTTTATTATTAACAATGTAAAAACCTATAATGCTCTTATATATGGAGTGTATAAGGATATTACCGCTTTTAAATTAGGCTTTAAAGAGCCTACTAACAAAAAGGATGACACCTATATTAGCCATGGCTTTGTTGAGAAAGCCTTGTCATATAATAGAAACCAAAGTAGTGGAGCAATAAGTTGGACATTTGAAAGATATCAATTAGCAGCCTTTCATAATAGTTTGCGAATGCTTAAAGAAAAAGGAATATCATACGTTTTGGTTCAGGCACCTATAAGCAAAGCACGATACGCTAATATTATCAATAAAGAGGTGTTTGATACTAAAATGACTAATTTAGGAACCTATTATAATTTTAATGAATTGATGCAGTTAAATGACGGTTTACATTTTTATGATTCACATCATTTAAATCAAAACGGGGTAGCTGCTTTTAATAATTACCTCATAAAAACCTTATTTTTGGATTATCGAATAAAATAATTATTGAATTGAGAATAGGTATTGTACTTTCTAAAACCCCTTCGTATTCAGAAACATTCTTTATATCTAAAATAAAGGGTCTACAAGCCTATGGTCATGAGGTAGTGCTTTTTGTCCAAAACAAGTCCCATGATTTCAATATTTGCCCCGTTGTAAGATCACCCTATTCAGGGAAAAATGGTATGCTTTTGGCTTTTCAATCCCTAATAATTGTGTTTAGGATTTTGAGTCATGTGCAGACAGTCTATCGATTTGTAGAGTTGGAACGAATGGCTAATCGATCGTATCGTCAAATCTTAAAAAATGTATATAGTAATTCGCATATATTAATAAGGAAATTGGATTGGCTACATTTTGGTTTTGCTACCATGGCGCTTCAAAGTGAACATGTGGCTAAATCAATTGGGGCTAAAATGGCAGTAAGTTTAAGAGGATATGACATTGCTATTTATCCTTTAAAACATAAAAACTGTTACAATCGGTTATGGGATAGTGTTGATAAAGTACATACCATATCAGATGACTTGCTTACATTAGCCCTTCAACAAGGTCTAACCCGAAAAGTGCCGTATATGAAAATAACTCCTGCAATCAATGTTAATACATTTCAAGCAGAAGGGAAGATTGAAAGGGGGCATACCCTACAATTTATCACTGTAGCAAGATTGCATTGGAAAAAAGGGCTAGTATCAACTTTAGAAGCTTTGGCACGAATTAAAAATGATTTGCCTAAATTTAAGTATATAATTGTTGGAACCGGAGAGATTTATCAGGAATTGGCATTCGCCATACATCAATTACAGCTCACTGGATTTGTGGAGTTGGTTGGGCAAAAGCAACCGGAGGAAGTAAAGATATTGCTTTGTTCGTCGAATATTTACATTCAATACAGTCTATCAGAAGGGTTTTCGAATGCGCTTTTGGAAGCTCAAGCCTGTGGTTTATTATGTATAGCTTCGGACGCTGAAGGGTTGACAGAAAATGTGTTGGATGGCGTCACGGGATGGATTGTTAAAAAAAATGACCCTACTTTACTAGCTGAAAAAATAATTGAAGTTGTTAATCTGTCAACCCGTGATAAAGCAAGGTTTTCAAAATTGGCTAGAGAAAGGGTTAATGCGCATTTTAACCTTGAACAACAACAACAAGCCTTTAACTCTTTTTATAATTAATATGAAATATCTATGAATGAATTACTCACGGTCATAGTTCCTGCTTACAACGAAGAAGATACAATTTGTACGATTTTAAATAAGATTAGTGCGGTTGAATTAATTAATAATTTAAAAAAGGAAATTATTGTAGTTGATGATTGTTCAAGCGACCTTACCTTGACCAAGGTTCAAAGCTATATAAATGTACATCCAGAATTAGATGTTAAACTTTTGGTTCACCAATACAATAAAGGAAAGGGGGCGGCAATTCACACTGGTATTGAAAAAGCATCGGGCGATTACTTAATTGTTCAAGATGCCGATTTAGAATATGATCCTAACGAGTTTAATATTTTATTGAAACCAATGTTAGATGGTGTTGCTGATGTGGTGTATGGAAGCCGCTTTATGGGCGGGAAACCACACAGGATTTTATTTTTTTGGCATAGTATAGGTAATAAATTCCTGACCTTTTTGAGTAATATGTTTACTAACCTAAATTTAACAGATATGGAAACCTGTTATAAACTATTTAGAAGTGATATTATTAAAGGAATACCCTTAAAAGAACAACGATTTGGGTTTGAACCTGAAGTCACTGCAAAAATTTCTAAAATTAAGCAAATCAGAATTTATGAAGTAGGGATAAGTTATTACGGTAGAACCTATCAAGAAGGAAAAAAAATCAATTGGAAAGATGGCTTCAGGGCTTTGTATTGTATTGTGAAATACGCTTTATGACCAAAACAATCGTATATTTCATATTAATCATCGGGATTATTTTAAGACTGATATTTCAGTTTGTAAATCCTGCATTTAATATTGATGAGATCGCTTTAGGAGATAATATTAAAAAGCTTTCATTCATTGACTTATTATATCCTCTAGACCACTATCAAAGTGCACCTCCGTTGTATTTGTGGCTTCAAAAAATTCTTGTTGTTACCTTGCCTTTCAGCTTTTGGATAAAAATTAAGCTGCTCAATCTTTTGGCTTCAATTATTGGGCTTTATCTATTTTTTAGGCTTTTAACCAAGGTTAGCAAGTATCAAATCGTTGCAGTGCTTGCTTTAGGCATTTTTGCCTTTAACCCTTTTATCATCTATAATGCTTTAAATGTAAAACAGTATGGTTTTGATTTATTGGGCGTATTAACCTTGTTAAACCTGTATCATCTTCCAAGATTTAAAACATACAATTGGGTTTTCTTCGCATTTTGGTGTCTAATGTCTAATATAGGCCTTTTTGGCTGCGCTGGATATCTACTTTTTATGTTTATAAAAAACCAGACCCGGTTTACTTTTCACGATCTATTGGGGTTTGTAAAGCATCACTTCAAAACCTTTTTATCACCTATGCCATATATTCTATATTTTTTATGGTACTTAAGGCAAGAAGGTGCTTCCGAATTAAAAACATTTATGTATGCATTTTGGTCCGATAACTTTATTCCCTTGAACGTTGATATCTTTGAATATTCCCTTTATTTTTGTCATGAAATTTGGATGTTTTTCTTTAGTGCTTTTGAATTTTGGGGAATTTTTTTAACGCTCTTGTTAATACCATTACTTATTAAGGTCATAAAAAGACAACCCTTTCTTTTTAAAAACGAAATGCTCTTATTGTTATGTGTATTTTTTTTCCATATCATTTTAAATATATTGGGCCAATATCCTCTGTCAGATAGATCGATTTTATATTTAGCTCCACTTTTTATATTGATGTTGGCCTCATCATTGGATAATATTTTAAGTTCACTCAGTTTGAATAAGAACGCTATAACATATACATTAACAGCAATTACTATAGGTCTTTATTGCTTTTATTTGCCTTTTAAGAACAATAATGTTGTCGCTCTATATAAAAAATTGAATTTGTTGGATGAAAATAAGATTGTTTATTTAACACCAAAGGCCCATGAATACATAACTAGATTCAATGATTTTACGGATCATGAATTTAAGTGTAAATGTTCGTTTACTGTTATGGAGAATGGTTTGAGTAATGAAAATTATCTTGTTTCCAAAATACATACTAAAATTAATCCAAATGCTATTCCAAAAGAAGAGTTAAAGGTTCAACAATTAATTGATGAGCAAAAAATTATACCAATAGGAAATGTATCGGGATACAACCTGTTTAAAATATTAGATGTTCCTGTTAACGACACAAATTTAAAGTAAATTTAAGCTCAAAGAGAGGTTCTCAATATTTTGAAAGGCTTTATGGACTATTATGGTTGAATCAGTGTTGTGGCAGAAAATTATTTAGTTATACAGCAACAGGATTTAAAACACAAACCTTGACCGTAGATACCCTCAATTCAAATACTATTATTAGATTTGGTTTAGGAATAGACCATGTAGTCTGGTGCTTTACAAAATAAACGCATGCTATTTAATTTTTTAACATATTTACAACCCACCCATTATTTTACTCTCTTGAATAAAAGGGGGCATTCGGTATTTCCAGACCCCAAGGCTTTGCCTTTGTCGGTTCTAGAGCAGTTGGAAGCTAGACCATACTACCAAAGTGACATCGCGAGCGCCTACGATCTATCTTGGCAAGCCTTACAAAAGGGATATCTAGGCTCTGGACCTACGCTCGATCAGGTGGAAGCCCTACCTATTGCTGATGAATATAAGTTTTGCAAGACTTATTTTCATTGGGCTTGGGTGCTGTATGTGTTAGCGGTTAGAGTATTGTCCTTTAAAAACCCTATCACCGAATTTCGTGCTTGGTATAGTTCGCGTCAGATCCCTAGAAGTGGGTATTTGTCATCCCCCTTGAGTACTAAAGACTGGGATGCTTTTGAATCGCCTCTTGTAAAGGCAGGCCCTAAAGTATCGGTGATCATTCCTACCTTAAACCGTTACCCTTATTTAAAGGAGGGTTTACTGGATCTGCAAGGGCAGGACTATCCCAATTTTGAAGTATTGGTGGTAGACCAGTCCGAACCTTTTCAAAAGGCCTTTTATGAGCCATTTCAATTAGAGTTAACAGTGACCCAACAACAAGAAATGGCACTTTGGTTGGCTCGTAATATGGCCATCAAACAAGCAAAGGGGGATTACCTCTTGTTTTTTGACGACGATAGCCGGGTAGGTCCCGACTGGATCAGGCAACACTTAAAAGCACTTGATTTTTTTAAGGCGGATCTGTCCTCTGGCGTTTCCATTTCTAAAGTAGGGGACAAGGTCCCAGTCCATTACAACTTTTTTAAGGTAAGTGATCAATTGGATACGGGGAATGTTATGATCAAAAGGGCCGTGTTTAAGACCCTGGGTTTGTTTGATCGGCAGTTTGAAAAGCAGCGTATGGGCGATGGCGAATTTGGCTTACGTGCCTATTTGGCTGGGTTTTTGAATGTGTCCAATCCCTATGCTAAACGCCTGCATTTAAAAGTCGATCATGGAGGCTTGCGGCAGATGGGCAGTTGGGATGCCTTTAGAACCTCAAAGCTCTTTGCACCGCGGCCCATACCAAGCGTCTTGTATTTTTTTAGACGTTATTTTGGAAATCAACAGGCGCGCTATGCCTTACTACGGACCGTGCCGATGTCGATCATGCCCTACCGGTTCAAATCCAATACTGCCTTTAAAGCAATAGGCCTTGTCATTTCTGTATTGCTGTTACCTTTGGTCCTGATGCAGGTGATGCTCTCCTGGAAACGTGCAAGTCGAAAACTGAAGCAAGGTCCTTTAATTGAACCATTAGCATGACAACTACCGCCAAAAGAATACTTATCGTCAGTTCAGAATTTCCACCACAACCGGGAGGGATTGGCAATCATGCACACCATTTGGCAACAAATTTACAGAAGCAGGGTTGTCAGGTTCAGGTGCTTTGCGATCACCGCTCTTCAGATGGAGAGCTTGAAACCGCCTTCGACGCTTCTTTGCAGGTGAAGGTTCACCGTATAGCCGTACAGCGCCTACGGATGCTCATGTATTTCAAGCGCCTTCAGTTGCTATTTCGTTTGATCAAGGAGGTGGATGTGGTCATGGCTTCTGGCAAGTTTTCGCTTTGGGCCGTAGCGTTTTGCAGTGAATTCTATACCAAAAAATACATCGCTATTGTGCATGGCACGGAGGTCAATTTCAAACCTTTTGTTTTAAGACAGTCTATTGCCTATGCCTTAAAGCGGTTCCATAAGGTAATCTGTGTTTCCAACTATACCAAGTCTTTGATCGATTATCTTCAATTGAAGTCGGTATATGTGATTCCAAACGGAATTGCGTCTGTAACCTGGCTCAACGCTTCTGTTGAACCCATGGTAATTGAAGGCCATCCAAAACTTGTTACCGTAGGGAATGTTACCGAGCGTAAAGGGCAGATCCATGTCGTGAAGCAACTCCCTGAATTGCTCAAGGTATTTCCAGATTTGCATTACCATTGTATCGGCATTCCAACAGAAAAAGAAAAGGTTTTGAGTGTTGCTAAACACTTAAACGTAGAACAGCATGTGACCTTTCATGGCCGCGTAGAAGAACACCAATTACAAGCCCTGTTGCTGGGTGGTGATGTGTTTGTCATGTTGAGTGCTGCTACGGCAACTGGTGATGTGGAAGGTTTTGGGATTGCGATTTTGGAAGCGAATGCCCTTGGACTTCCCGCTATTGGAGCTTTGGAATGCGGGATTGAGGATGCTATTGCTCATAAACAATCAGGGTTGTTGATTCCTTTGGGCGATCCCCAATCTTTTATAGAAGCCATTAACAGTATTCTTAATGAAAAGGAAGGCTATGCTGCTCGTGCCAAGGCCTGGGCACAACAACATGATTGGGGGATTATCATTAAGCGGTATTTAGAGCTTATTGGAGAATGATGATTGCTCATTGTTATGGGTTCTCGATACTTCGCTTGGCTCAACTCGAACAGATAGTAATTGTGCATATTGTCACTTCGAGTGCTGCCGAGCTGGCGAGGTAGTGTATCGAGAAGTAAATCACGTCCTTGTTCTCGATAGATCTTTCGACAGGCTCAAGATGACATTTTATTAGTGCATTAGAGGTCTCAAGACACTCGAACTGACAGTAATTGTGCATATTGTCACTTCGAGTGTCCCGCTTGGCGGGATGTATCGAGAAGCAATTGAAGACAAGCTCTCGATAGGTCATCCCGATGTCTCGGGATTCAACTCGAATAGACACTGACTTTGTTTAATCCATGATGCTGAACTAAATTCAGCATGACAAATCAACTGTCATCCTGCACTTGGTTCAGGATCCATTCTCGTATTCATATTTTAATGGTTTCTAAAACCATTGTTGCACTTCGACAAGCTCAGTGTGACATGGAGAAGATACATTGTCATCCTGAACTTGGTTCAGGATATATAGGGGTGTTTAGGGCTTGGTGATTCCTAAAACCTTTGCTGCACTTCGACAAGCTCAGTGTGACAGTACGAGTAGACATTGTCATCCTGAACTTGGTTCAGGATCTATTAATCATCATTTTGCTGTTTAGACAAGGATTCATTGAATGATTAAGTTTGTGCTTCGACCCCTCGTTCCCTCGGCAGGCTCGGGACAGGCAAGCTCAGCATGACAATAGGTTTGTGCTTCGATCCCTCGGTCCCTCGGCAGGCTCGGGACAAGCAAGCTCGGGACAGGCAAGCTCAGTGTGACATGGAGAAGATACATTGTCATCCTGAACTTGGTTCAGGATATATAGGGGTGTTTAGGGCTTGGTGATTCCTAAAACCTTTGCTGCACTTCGACCCCTCGGCAGGCTCGGGACAGGCAAGCTCAGTGTGACAGTACGAGTAGACATTGTCATCCTGAACTTGGTTCAGGATCTATTCTCGTGTTCATATTTTAATGGTTCCTAAAACCTTTGTTGCACTTCGACCCTTCGTTCCCTCGGCAGGCTCGGGACAGGCAAGCTCGGGACAAGCAAGCTCAGTGTGACAAAGTTTTAGGTTTGCTGTTTAGGCAGTTAACATTTAGCCCAAACATATCCGTTTTAATTTATTAGATTTGTCATTATTGACGACCCTTGCTACTGCATGACCCTTGCTATTATCTCACATACCGAACATTATACCCTGCCAGATGGGACGCTAGTTGGCTGGTCGCCAACCGTAAACGAGATCAATCATTTGCTGGATCTATTTGATCGCATTTACCATGTGGCTATGCATTATGAAGGGGAAGCACCAAAGAGTGTGATGGCCTATGCCTCCGATCGCATCGAGTTTGTGCCGATTCCAGCCGTTGGCGGAAAGCGTATTAGCGATAAACTTTCCATTGTATATCAAGCGCCAAAGATTATTAGTATCGTATCTAGGGTTTTAAAGCAGGTGGACTGTTTTCAACTCCGTACACCTACTGGGGTTGGGGTGTTTTTAATTCCCTATTTAAGCGGGTTGGTTAACTTACCTGGCTGGTATAAATATGCTGGTAATTGGAAACAGGAGTCAGCCCCTTTGGGCTATGCCTGGCAACGTTGGTTGCTTCAATTGCAAAAGCGACCAGTGACCATTAATGGGGTATGGGACGATCAACCGAAACATTGCCTGTCGTTTGAAAATCCCTGTTTAACTAGTGAAGATCTGGTGCTTGGTAAGGCTGCTGGTGAAGCAAAATCCCTTGAAGGGCCATTGACCTTGTGTTTTGTAGGCCGACTCGAGACTGAAAAAGGGGTGGATCGTATTTTGGAGGCCCTGAAGCTATTGAATGCTACGGAGCGTTCCCGAATTGGGATTATGCATTTTGTAGGCACAGGCCCAGCGATGGCCGAGTTTAGAGCCAAGGCGGAAGGGGGTACTATCCCTATCGTATTTCATGGTGCTTTGTCTAGAGTTGAGGTCTTTGATATTTATAAAGCCGCTCATGCCTTTTTGTTACCTACAAGCGCTTCAGAAGGCTTTCCTAAGGTTCTGGCCGAGGCCATGGCCTTTGGCTGTATCCCTGTGGTTTCCAGACTGTCATCTATAGGGCAGTATATTACCCATCACGAGCAGGGGCTTTTACTCGATGAGGTAAACGCTGAAGCTTTAGCTATGCAATTAGGGGATTTAATGGTCATGCCCTCCGATCATTACAAAAGAATGTTAACTTTACAGCAGGAGCTGGTGCATCGCTTTACGTTTGAGCACTACAACAGCCAACTAAATCAAGACATCCTAATCCAATTTAAAGTCTAGTGTCAAGAGCCTATTTGAAAGATGATTATGTACGGCAAGTCCTAATTCATATTGGAATAGGAATCCTTATATTTTTATTTGAGCCTCTGTCGAAGCTTTACTTTATGGTTTTTATGATTTACAGTTTGTGGTGGATCATTACCGCCCCTGAAGCCATTAAAACCCGAGCGGTGCTGATCAGCTGTGCTTATATTTCGGGAGCAGAAGTCTTATTTCGAATGACTGATGGTGGAATAGCTTATGAAGCGTCTAAATATCTAGTCATTCTGTTTATGCTCATAGGAATGTTTTTTAGAGGTTTGTCAGGTAAAGGCTATCCCTATTTTTTTTATTTGATTGCCTTGGTGCCTGCCATTATAGTAGCCTCGACGACTTTAACTTTGGACGCACGTTTTCGAACAAATATTGCCTTTGTATTGAGCGGCCCCGTATGTCTTGGTATTGCCGCTTTATTTTGTTACGACCGTAAAGTTAGCCACACGCTGTTACACGATCTTGTAAAATATTTGGCCTTGCCTTGTATTACCATGACCACTTATTTGTTTTTATATAATCCTAGTATTAAAGATACGCTATCTGGAACCGCTTCCAATGCAGCAGCGTCGGGAGGTTTTGGTCCAAATCAGGTCTCTACGGCCTTGGGTTTAGGGATGTTTGCTATTGTGGTGCGTTTATTTTTAAAGTCGCCGAGCTTATTTTTGAAACTTTTGAATCTAGGTATTTTAGGGGCCATGACTTTTAGAGCTATTGTGACCTTTAGTCGCGGAGGGGTTGTTGCGGCAATACTTGTTGTTGCCGCGTTTTTATGGATTTTATTTTTGCGATCTAGTACAAATCAGAAAGGGCATATTATTGGATCGTTTATCTTATGTTGTATCGCTATCATACTTACATGGTCTATTAGTTCGAGCCAAACCTATGGCTTGATTGATAAGCGCTATGCCAATTTGGATGCCCAAGGACGAGAAAAGGGGGATTTTACTACTGGACGAGTCGCTCTTTTTATAGAAGAGATTGACGGGTTTTTGAGTAGTCCTTTTTTAGGGATTGGTGCTAGTCGGGTAAAAGACAAACGTGTAGAAGAGTTTGGTCTCCAACTACCCAGTCATAACGAATTGGGACGCTTACTTTCCGAGCATGGATTTTTGGGGATATTGATTATAATGATATTAATTATTAAACCTTTATCGTATTATGCAGCCAATAAGCGCAACCTATTCTTTTTTGCATTTTTTGCATTTTGGTTTGCAACCATTAACCATTCAGGCATGCGGATTGCTGCACCTGCCTTGTTATATGCCTTATGTTTATTAAATGTGACTTATGAAAACCCTGCTGTACATAGGCAATTACCTGCAAAGTAAACGCAACAACGTGTCCTCCATTCATGTGTTGGGTCCTTTATTTGCATCTGAAGGCTATCAGGTACTTTATAGGTCATCAAAAATCAACAAGTTCTTGCGCTTAAGTTCCATGTTATGGGCTTGCGTGGTCTATAGAAAACAGGTGGATCTGGTACTTATTGATACCTACAGTACTTTAAATTTCTATTACGCCTTATTGTGTAGTCAGTTATGTCGACTCTTGGGTTTGCCCTATATCTGTTGTCTAAACGGCGGCAACTTACCCCATCGTTTAAAACATTCACCTTATTTAAGCGGCCTTATCTTTGATCATGCAAAAGTATGTGTGGCGCCCTCCTTATACCTAAAAAATGCCTTTGAATACCACGGGTATATCCATGTGACCTATATACCCAATACCATAGAACTGAAACATTACCCTTTAAGTTCACGAGATTTTGAGGCACCTAAATTGTTATGGGTGCGCTCGTTTTCTAGTATTTATAACCCACAACTGGCCGTGCGGGTACTGAAGGCTTTGCGCGATCAGGGCTACGATGCCAGTTTATGTATGGTAGGGCCAGACAGCGACGGCAGTTTGGCTGAAGTAAAACATTTGGCCAAGACCTTGGGTGTTAACGTTCATTTCACAGGTAAATTAACGAAGGCAGAATGGATAGCCCTATCTAAATCCTACACTATTTTTATCAATACTACCAATTATGATAATACCCCCGTTAGCGTGATTGAGGCTATGGCTTTGGGCTTACCTGTTGTATCTACCAATGTTGGGGGGATGCCCTTTTTGATTGAAGATGGGGTTCATGGCTTGCTCGTACCGCCTGACGATGCTGTGGCCATGAGTACTGCTATTGCTAGTCTTTTTGAAGATCCTCAAGGCCGAGAGGCCTTGATTGCGGCGGCGCGGCAACGCATTGAACAGTATGATTGGCAGCAGGTACGCTTATTATGGCTTGAGGTGATCGGTTAAAAATTTAGGCTTTATTAATAAGATCTTAGTATATTTACATGTTGACACACCTTTGCAATGACCAAAACTACCGCGATTCACTTTGAGGTTTCAGAGCGCAAGATCTTGTTGCGGCTAATGGATATCGTTTTTGTTTTATTAGGAATCTATAGCTTGGAACTCTTTTTTGATTACGATTATCTAATCGTAAGTGATCCAGATCTTGTTGCCTTCGGGGTCCTGATCGTGTATCTTTGGGTTTTTGGATCTATTTTTGAACTCTATGACCTCCAGAAGGCCAGTAAGTTGGATGTCACCTTTAGAAATGTTGTACTTACTGCTTCTATCACTGTGTTATTCTATCTACTTACACCCTTTTTGACGCCCTTTTTACCGCCCAACCGCTTGCAGATCATTTATTTTTATGTGGCGCTTATCGTGGCTATTTTTATATGGCGCTTTGCTTATATCAGCTTTATCTCATCGCCTCGATTTTATAAGAAGGTCTTGCTGGTAGGGGAAATTTCTAATATTGAGAACATCATCCGCCCCCTTAATCAGGCAGACCCCAATTACAAGATCATTGGGTTTATCAATTGCGAGAAAGAGCATGACGATCCCATTAAGTTTAAGGGCTTGAAGGAGTTTCGTCCCGATCAGCTCAAACAGGTCATTAGTGAGTATCAAATCTCGGAAATCCTAGTAGCCAGTCACAATTCGGAAACGATTACCAGCGATATTTATCACGATCTTATTGCCTTGCTTGAACATGGGTTTATCATTCGGGAGTATACACAAGTCTATGAAGAGCTGACCAACAGAGTACCTATTCAGTTTGTTGGCAAGGATTTTTACAAGTATTTCCCGTTTAGCCGAAGTAACCAGAACACCCTGTACCTGTTTTTCCATCGTCTATTTGACGTGGTCTTTTCGTTTTTTGGACTGCTGTTCGGAATAGCTATTTCGCCGTTGATTATTATCGGAAACGCGTTAGGAAATCGCGGGCCTTTATTGTATATGCAGGAACGTATTGGTAAAAATGGTGACCTATTCTACATCTTTAAATTCCGTACCATGGTTGCCGATGCCGAAATGCATGGTGCCACCTGGGCCACCAAAAATGATACGCGTGTCACCCGGTTTGGTAAGTTTTTAAGACGTAGCCGATTGGATGAGATCCCACAGTTTTTTAATGTGTTGCGAGGCGATATGAGTATTATTGGGCCTAGACCCGAGCGCCCCTTCTTTGTTAATGAACTGTCCAGAATTATTCCGTTTTATGAAACCCGACATATCATTAAACCGGGCTTAACGGGTTGGGCTCAAGTGAATACACGTTATGGGGCTTCAGTAGATGATAGCTTAATGAAATTGCAATATGATCTGTTCTATATCAAGCATCGTGGACTGTTCTTGGATATCAATATCATTGTGAAAACCCTAAGTACGGTGCTGTATTATAGAGGGCAGTGATAATTGACAATGTATAATTGATAATTGACAATGGGCTATTTTGCAAGGCCATGCTTAATTACTGTTGGTTTTGATGATATAGATATAACGAATTCCTAGCGCTATCAATAAGGGAATCCATCCTATTGCAAATACCTGAATTCCAATAAACCAGTGCATGGTGAGCAGGACCAGCATGATGAGGAGAAACTTTAGGTATTTTCGTCCTCTGGCGCCTAACTTTGGTTTTGAGAGTGGTATAAGCATGAGCAGATTTAAAGGAAATGCCCAAAGCAAATTATAATTTTGTGCCGTGGCACTGTGGTCTGTAGCGAACCACAGTAATACTACGAAGACTCCTAATATTCCCGTTATAGCAAACAGGAATATATCTAACACTTTAGTACGGGTTTTGTTGTTGTGATCCCTAAAGGTGATTCCAAGAATGAGGAGTGCTATCAGGGTCATAAGGCTCAAAGGGCTTGTAATAAATGAGGTTTGAGCTTCTAGTGTTCGAGCTTCAAATAGTGTTGATGAAGACTTTACCAAGGGCTTATCATTTGTAGTGGCCACCGCAAAAAACTGATAGATGTATTTAGGTAAAAACATGTGTTCATACGGTGAGGCTTCGGTGTCGATTACAGCACCTAAAGCCGTATCGATCCCTAAACTGCCCCATGAATTCCTGTTCACGTGCTCATGGATCAAGGCCCTAAAGGTTTTAGGTTCAAGCGTTGGAGGGGTATGGAACTTTATTGGATTATCAACCACCTTAAGGAGTACATCGCGCATTTTAGTCGCGCAATTGTCATAAAAGAAATCGTAGAGATACGGACGGTTTTCGGGCTTGTAATTCTCTTGAAGCAGGTCGAAGAGCTTTTGCTTTTCAGAGGAACTTAAGTTTAATACCTGCTCTTGGATGGTTCGATTCTGGTAAACATAAAAATTGTAGAGTCTATTGAATTCCACGCGACTGATCAAATACTTGAGTTTGCCTTGGGCAAATTTTAAATAGAAGTTGGGGGTATCAAAATCATATTCGCCATAACCATAGGTGATATCCAAACCCTGCGACACATCTCTAATTCTAAAGGCGTTATGGCCAAAGGCATCGTTAAGTTCTGCACCTGGGCCAATGGTCAGCACACTAACTTCAGCATTTGGAGACAGCGTGAGCTGTGCATAGCTGGTTGTGGCAAGTAAGAACAAAGACACTAAAAGTAGTTTTGTTTTCATAGGGCGTTGCTATCTAAAGACACTAAAATCAATTTTAAGCGAAAATACATTGGAATATAGTGCTGCGCTTTGATCCCCTATATCTGTAAAGGCATAGTCAATTTGAATGCCGTTGTATTTAAAGCCCAAACCGAAACTGGGTTGAAAGGTGAGGTCTTCGGAATTGTCTATTTGTAATTCATTTTGAAAATTTCCAAGGCCAGCTCGTAAAAAGACGAGATCGGTATAACCAAATTCAAACCCTAAAGCTGGATTAACACTCACAACAGATGAAGAAATGATGTCGTTATTTTCCTCGAAACGCACATTGAGGTCGAAGGCAGTCAATAGGCTATAATCGTAATTAAACATGAAGGTCTTTGAGAGCCCGAGTTGTAATTTTGGGATGGTAATCTCGGTCTTGTCAGGAACCGTTTGGTTCTGACCTTCTACCGCATCCTGAATCGTGGCCAATTTTTCATCATCAAAGGCCCAAGCATTAAAGGTTGTGGTGATATCACGTGCCATGACCCCAAATTTCCAATCGTTGGCTTCAAATTGCACGCCAAGATCTAAACCAAAACCCCATGACGTTGCAAAATCACCTATAATTCGCCTGATGATCTTGGCATTCACACCATAGGTGAGGCCGTCAATTGGGAGGCTTCTCGCATAGGACACCGTTAGGCCATAATCGGCTGTGGAAAAGAGGCTGATGCGATCATAATTGATGTTGCCTTGGTCATCTATAAGTTGAGTAGTATCCAAAATGTCATCGACTCCAAATCGAATGAGTGAAATGCCAACGGCACTTCGGTCATCCAATGGCATAGCATAGCCTATATAATTGTAATTGGCAATATTCGCAAAATAGCTGGAGTGCATGAGGGCTAATTGATTATCCTCGATATTCACTAAACCGGCAGGGTTCCAATAGCCTGAATTCACATCGCCGGTATGGGAGACCACGGCATTACTCATCCCTAATGCTGCTGCGTCCACACCAATATTCATAAACTCATTGGAGTATTTACGGGTGGTTTGAGCAGTAATGGTAGCACTTACAAGCAAGGCTATGACGAGTATTGGTGTTCTCAATCGCAATAATTTTTACAAAGATGCACAATATTTTAATTTTATTAACTTCAAAACAATGGACTTATTGCGCAAGTGTTGTATTAGACGGAAATAGTTTGTTATTTTTACTAAAATTACCAATTCATGTTGAAACATTTACCTAACGCCCTTACACTTTTGAATTTATTTTGCGGGGCTATTGCCGTTATTTTTGCTGTTCAAAATCAGTTTGCCGCTGCGGCACTCTTTGTGTTTTTAGGTATTTTCTTCGATTTCTTTGATGGTTTTGCAGCACGATTGTTGAAGGTGCAGAGTGAATTGGGCCTGCAGTTGGATTCGTTGGCCGATATGGTTACCAGTGGTTTGGTGCCAGGAATCGTAATGTTTAAATTGCTGGCTTTTACGACTAATACTGACGGCCATTCTATTGATGACTCTTGGAATACAATGCTAGACTTTCAGCACTTGGACTATTCGTTGGTTCCCTTAATTGGACTGTTGATTACCTTGGCCTCGGCCTATAGATTGGCGAAATTCAATATTGATGACGAACAGCAGAGTTATTTTAAGGGTCTGCCCACACCAGCCAACACCTTGATGATCGTTTCCCTTCCTGTTATATTGGAGTTTCAGAATACTGAACTTATTAGTCGAATCATTCTTAACCCATGGTTTCTCATTGGGTTAACCCTATTGAGTTGTTATTTGTTGAATTCTCATATTAAACTCTTTGCACTAAAGTTTAAGACTTGGGATTTTAAGCCAAATACCATGCGTTATAGTTTTATAGCCTTGAGTTTGGTGTTAGTGATGGTATTGCAATTTGTAGCGATTCCGTTGGTGATACTGCTTTATATCGGCTTGTCGCTTATGGACACTTATGTTTTGAGAAATGAGAATTGACAAATTACAATTGATAATTGACAATTGATAATTGAGTAATGAGGAAATAGAGAGAATTAGGACGGATTAAAACTCAAGTTTCTTTTTACGGAGCTCAAAATTTTGACCGAGATAGACTTTACGAACCATTTCATCTTCAGCCAGTTCTTCAGGGATTCCTGCTTTTAGGATACTTCCTTCGAACATTAAATAGGTTCTATCGGTAATCGCCAAGGTTTCTTGTACGTTATGGTCGGTAATTAAAATACCAATGTTCTTTTTGGTGAGTTGTGCTACAATGCGTTGGATGTCCTCAACGGCTACAGGGTCAACGCCTGCAAACGGTTCATCTAATAAAATAAAATCGGGGTCGGTTGCCAAAGCACGGGCGATCTCGGTTCGGCGACGTTCACCACCTGATAAGAGATCCCCTCTATTCTTACGAATGTGACCCAAGCCAAACTCGTCGATCAAGGATTCCATTTTAGCGACCTGTTCTTTTTTACTCAATTTGGTGAGCTGTAACACGCTTAAAATATTATCCTCGACACTTAATTTTCTAAAAACGGATGCTTCCTGTGCCAAATAACCAATCCCATTTTGAGCACGTTTGTACATCGGGTACTTGGTGATGTTGGTCTTATCCAAAAAAATAGTACCCCCATTAGGTTTGATCAGGCCAACAATCATATAGAACGACGTGGTTTTACCAGCACCATTAGGTCCCAATAAGCCTACAATCTCTCCCTGATTGACTTCAAGAGAGACATTTTTTACCACTTTACGTCCACTGTAGGACTTCATTAAATTTTCGGCTCGTAATTTCATTTGGCTTATAAAACGTCAAAAATACTAAATTCATATACAATATAAATTTAGTTTAGGTTTTTAATAGGATTTTAACCTTGGCATTCTAAAGCGTCCCAAAACTCATAGGCGCGACGTAAGTGCGGCACCACAATGGTACCACCCACTAATGTAGCGATGCCTAAAGCTTCGGTGACTTCGGCCTTGCTTAAACCTAACTTGTAGGAGGTTTCGAGGTGGTACTTGATACAATCGTCGCATCGCAGTACGGCAGACGCCACAAGACCCAATAGCTCTTTGGTTTTAACATCCAAAGCGCCACCTTCGGCGTAGGCATTGGTGTCTAGATTATAAATTCGTTTAATGATCTTGTTGTTATCTGCCAAGATTTTCTCGTTCATTTTAGAACGGTAGGCATTAAATTCGTTAACTAGGTCTGACATGCTTTTTCTCTTTACGTTTTTGATTTCTAACGACAATAGCCGAAATATAAATACTTACTTGATATAAAATTAAAATGGGAATGGCGACGATGATCTGGCTCGCAATATCGGGCGGCGTGATGATAGCCGACAAAATCAAGACCAGAACCAGTGCATATTTCCTGTATTTTCGGAGGAATTGCGGTGTGACCAATCCTACTTTTGTTAGAAAATAAATAATTATGGGGAGCTCAAACACTAAGCCTGAAGCCAAAGCCGATGATCGTACCAAGCTAATATAGGAACTGATATCGATTTGATTTTCTACAATGTCGGAGATATTATAATTTGCCAGGAAATTTATGGACAATGGGGTTACAATATAATAGCCAAATAAAACCCCTAAAAAGAATAGCAATGAAGAGATAATGATAAACCCTCTGGAGTGTTTACGTTCATTTTCATGTAAGCCAGGACTTATGAATTTCCAAAATTGGTATATCACATAAGGAAATGCGATCACAAAACCTGCAAAAATAGAGGTCCAGATATCTGCCGAAAACTGTCCGGCCATGGTTCTGTTTTGGATGATCATGGGCAGTTCTTCTCCACAAAACGTTGTTTCAACATTGATGAACGTGGCACATTTACATAAAAATTTATAGGTAGGGAAGTCCATATAAATGGGGGCGAAAATAATGTCCCTAAATATGGCTCTACTAAAAATAAAGGCTACAGTGGCGACAAGAACGATCGCTAAAGTTGCTCTTATCAAATGCCAACGTAAATCTTCGAGATGGTCTAAAAAGGACATCTCATTTATATTTTTTTTAGCCATTATATAATACCTTCTTTAATGAGATCGTGTAAATGGATGACACCTGCATAGTTGCCGTTGTGTTCTACTAAAAGTTGTGAGATTCCGTTGGTTTCCATCATTTCCATGGCATCAACCGCCATAGCGTCTTCGTCAATACGTTTTGGATTAGAACTCATAATATCTTTGGCGGTCAAACTTAAAAAGTTCTCGGTTTTGGATAGCATTCGTCTTAAATCACCATCTGTAATAATACCTGCGATCTTTTTATCTTTAACCACGGCAGTCACACCAAGCATCTTTTCAGAAATTTCAACAATAACATCTTTCAAATTGGTGTCTAAAGATACCTGCGGTTTTTGATTCACAGATGATAGATCACTAACTCTTAAATACAAGCGTTTTCCAAGTGCACCACCGGGATGGTATTTTGCAAAATCCTTACTCGAAAAACCACGCAATTCCAAAAGGCAAACGGCCAGAGCATCGCCAAGAACCAATTGTGCCGTAGTACTGGTGGTAGGCGCTAAATTGTTAGGGCAGGCTTCCTGCTCTACATAGGCGTTCAACACATAATCGGCCTGCTGTGCTAGGAACGACTGCAGATTGCCTGTTATGGCAATCATTTTGTTCTTTGCACTTTTAATAAGGGGCACAAGTACCTTTATTTCGGGAGTATTTCCACTTTTAGAAATGCAGATGACCACATCATCTTTTAGGATGAGCCCTAAATCGCCATGAATGGCATCGGCTGCATGCATAAAAATGGCTGGTGTGCCTGTAGAATTTAATGTTGCCACAATTTTATTAGCAATAATTGCGCTCTTACCAATACCCGTAATGATTACGCGACCTTTAGAATTGTATATTAATTCTACCGCATTGGAAAAATCTTCGTCAAGTAAATTACTTAAGTTGGCAATGGCATCACGCTCTAAATCAATGGTTTTTTTGGCAGTATCAAGAATTGAATGTTTGATATTCAAAATTTATTAATTTTTGGGTTTGATGTGGCTAAAGAAATTATTACCTTTAGTTCATATGCAAATGTATATAAAATACTAATAGGGATTAATGAGTAGCAAAGAAATTGACTTACATGGTGCACTAAAACAGTACTTTGGTTTTTCAAAATTTAAAGGTCTTCAAGAAGCAGTAATAAAAAGCATTGTAGCAGGGAATCACACCTTTGTGATTATGCCTACGGGAGGTGGTAAATCCTTATGTTATCAATTGCCTGCCTTAATTAAGGAGGGAACGGCAATTATTGTTTCACCTCTTATTGCCTTGATGAAGAATCAAGTGGATGCCATCAGGGGTGTTTCCAATCATGAAGGTGTTGCCCATGTTTTAAATTCGTCATTGAATAAAACCGAAGTCAAACGGGTTAAAGAAGATATTGTTAGCGGCGTGACCAAGCTCCTGTATGTGGCGCCTGAATCCTTAACCAAGGAAGAGTATGTAGAGTTTTTGAGATCCGTGCCTATTTCGTTTATGGCCGTAGATGAAGCCCATTGTATTAGTGAGTGGGGACATGATTTTAGACCTGAATACCGCAATTTAAGACATATCATCAAACGTATTGGTGACCATATTCCTATTATTGGCTTAACGGCTACGGCAACGCCTAAAGTTCAGGAGGATATTTTAAAGAGTTTGGACATTACTGATGCCAAAACCTTTAAGGCGTCTTTTAACCGTCCTAATCTGTATTATGAAATCCGTCCAAAGACCAAACATGTGGATGCAGATATCATTCGATTTGTGAAACAACATCTCGGAAAATCGGGGATTGTTTATTGTTTGAGTCGCAAACGTGTTGAAGAGCTCGCCCAGGTGTTGCAGGTTAATGGTATCAATGCTGTGCCTTATCACGCCGGATTGGATCCTAAAACACGGGTGAAACATCAGGACATGTTTTTGATGGAAGACGCCGATGTAGTTGTGGCGACCATAGCCTTTGGTATGGGCATTGACAAACCCGATGTACGTTTTGTGATTCATCACGATATGCCAAAAAGTATTGAGAGTTATTATCAAGAAACGGGACGGGCTGGACGCGATGGAGGCGAAGGCCATTGTTTAGCCTACTATGCTTATAAGGATATTGAAAAATTAGAAAAATTCATGTCAGGTAAACCAGTTGCCGAACAAGAAATTGGTCAAGCCTTATTACAGGAAGTCGTGGCTTTTGCCGAGAGTTCTATTTCCAGACGTAAGTTTATATTGCACTATTTCGGTGAAGAATTTGATAATGAAACTGGTGAAGGTGGTGATATGGATGACAATGTACGACATCCAAAAAAACGCCATGAGGCCCAAGACGATGTGGTCACCTTATTGGAAACCGTTTCCAAGACCAATGAAAAGTATAAATCCAAAGATCTTGTCCATGTACTTACTGGAAAATCAAATGCCTTGATTGCTTCGCATAAAACCGATGCCCAAGACTTTTTTGGTATCGGTGATGACAAGGATAAACGGTATTGGATGGCGCTCATACGTCAGGTTTTAGTGGCAGGTCTGTTGAAAAAGGATATAGAAACCTACGGTGTTTTACGATTATCTCCTGAAGGACATGCTTATTTAAAATCACCACAATCCTTTATGATGACCGAAGACCACATCTTTGATGAAGAGGGGGATGAGGGTGTTATCACGGCCTCAAAAGGTGGTGGTACTGTTGCCGATGAGCAGCTCATGGCCATGCTCAAGGATTTAAGAAAACGCAATGCGAAGAAACTGGGTGTGCCACCGTTTGTTATATTTCAGGATCCGTCATTGGAGGATATGGCCTTAAAATATCCTATCACTTTAGACGAGTTGAGTAACGTGCATGGGGTAGGCGACGGAAAGGCTAAAAAATATGGTAAAGACTTTATAGAACTAATTGCCAATTATGTTGAGGATAATGAGATTATTCGACCCGACGACATGGTCGTTAAAAGTACAGGCTCCAATTCATCCCTAAAACTCTTTATCATTCAGAACATCGATCGCAAATTACCATTGGATGACATTGCTGCGTCAAAAGGTATGAGTATGGTCGATTTCATAAAAGAAATGGAAGCTATTGTGTATTCGGGTACTAAGCTGAATATCAATTATTGGATAGACGATATTTTAGACGAAGATCAGCAAGAAGAAATCCATGACTATTTTATGGATTCAGAATCTGATAAAATTGATGATGCCATTGAAGAGTTTGATGGCGATTATGATGATGAAGAATTACGCTTATACCGGATTAAATTTATTAGCGAAGTAGCGAATTAGTTTTCAGTATTCAGTATCCAGTCACAGTTTACAGTCGCAGTAGTCAGTATTCAGTCGCGGTTTTCAGTATTCAGTCGCAGTTTACAGTCGCGGTTTTCAGTATTCAGTCGCAGTATTCAGTTTACAGTCGCAGTTTTCGGTTTACAGTCGCAGTATTCGGTTTACAGTCGCAGTAGTCAGTATTCAGTCACAGTTTTCGGTTTACAGTCTTAAATCACTAATCACTAATCACTAATCACTAATCACTAATCACTTTTCCCTTTTCCCTTTTCCCTTTTCCCTTTTCCCTTTTCCCTTTTCCCTTTTCCCTTTTCCCTTTTGATTATTCATTAATTTGTATCTTTGCAGCTTCAAATAAAAAATAGAACACATGCAAGACGGATTATACGCAAAATTCAATACCAGTAAAGGTGACATTTTAGTAGCTTTAGAATATGAAAAAACACCGGGTACAGTTGGTAATTTTGTGGCTTTGGCAGAAGGCAATTTAGAAAATGAAGTAAAACCACAAGGAAAGCCCTATTATGATGGCTTAAAATTTCACAGAGTCATTCCAGACTTTATGATCCAAGGTGGCTGTCCTCAAGGTACAGGAACTGGAAACCCAGGTTATAAATTTGATGATGAATTTCATCCAGACCTTAAACATGATGGTCCGGGTGTACTTTCTATGGCCAATGCAGGTCCGGGAACTAATGGAAGCCAGTTTTTCATTACCCATATCGAAACACCTTGGTTAGATAATAAACATACGGTATTTGGTAAAGTTGCAGAAGGTCAAGATATTGTTGATGCCATTGCACAAGGTGACCAAATTGAAACTTTAGAGATTATTAGAGTAGGCACAGATGCCGAAAATTTTAATGCGGTTGAAGCATTTAGAACCTTTGAAGGGGCTCGCGAAAAACGCATTGCTGCGGAGCGTGACGCTAAACGTGCTGAATTGGATAAATTATCGGCAGGATTTGAAGAAACCAAAAGCGGACTTCGTTACCAAATCATTCAAAAAGGAACTGGGAAAAAGGCCGAAGCAGGCCAAATGGTATCTGTACACTACAAAGGTCAATTGGCTGATGGTACTGTATTTGATTCTTCATATAAGCGCAATCAAGCTCTTGATTTTCAAGTAGGTGTTGGGCAGGTGATTCCAGGATGGGACGAAGGTATTTGCTTACTTCATGTAGGTGATAAGGCCAGATTGGTTATTCCTAGCGATCTGGGCTATGGTGCCCAAGGTGCAGGAGGCGTAATTCCACCAAACGCTACTTTAGTTTTTGATGTGGAGTTGATGGATGTTAAATAAATCCTGTTTTTAACAGTTAAGGACGTAACAAAGTCTAGATATAAAAGTCTCATGTTTAGTGGGACTTTTTTTTATTTAAATTTATAGAACATTTCATCACATCAAATGCAATTCTGCATGAACGATTATAAAATTATATTTAAAAAACTATCTGCTTTCGTATTCCTAGCATTCATAAGTTTAAGCTGTGCCAATCAAGTCGACTATTCTCCAGAACATATTGCCCAAACTTCTGGACGTTATTTGTACAGTTTGGATGAAGTTATGGATGTGTACTATGACAACAATACCTTGTTTTTAAAATGGCGAGGTGCTGACCGAATGGAGCCCGTGGTTTTAGATGAGAACACTTTTTTTGTCCCCGATATGTATAAAAAATTACGTTTTGTACAGCATCCAGAAACTAAAAAAAGATATATAGGCGTTGTTTCCGAAGCTGATGAAACGGTAGTGACCTATGACTATTTAAAAGTTGCGGATTCCTTTAAAACCCCTAGCATGTATCTAATGGAAAAAGCCTTTGATAAAGCACTTAAAGGTTTTTTGGAGATTAGAAAACAGGATTCTACTACCGCTTTATTCGATGAACGTGAGTTTAATCGCCTTGGATATAACTATTTACGAACACAAGAGTATGACCATGCGATTGCCGTTTTTAAAATGAATGTGGCCCTTTATCCAGAAAGTGATAATGTTTATGATAGTCTGGCCGATGCCTATTTGCGGTCTGGAGATAGTTTACAGGCCTATACCAATTATGCTAAAGCTTACGAGTTGAACACAGGTAATGAGCGTGCTAAACGTTATATAGAGGTGTATAGGAAAGTGCAGGAGTGATATATGTAGTTTTTAGATGTGGACTTCCGTACTTAAGTTTTAATTTAGTAGGATTTGTATTTCATTACATTTAAAAAGCTATATTTATGTAAACAATTGTATCTTATGAAGTTAACAGCTATTCTTTTTCTTCTCATAACCTATTTTGTAGGTGCCCACTCTAAAGATACCATTACAACAGCCTCTGGACTTAAGTATTTTTTCACCCAGCGGGGTGATGGTGTTGCGATTGATTCAGGGACCGTCGTTTTTCAGCACTATACGGTTTGGTTAACAAACGGCGATACTCTAGATAGTTCGCGACCTAGAAAAACTCCTTTTGTATCTGAACATCCTTCAACAGAATTGATAAAGGGCACTAATGAAGTACTTTCATTAATGAAGGTTGGCGATCGGGGGATTTTTATTTTACCACCTCATATAGCCTATGGAGAAAATGGAAAGGGACCTGTTCCGCCAAATGCAACCCTTATATTTGATATTGAAATCATGGGCACACTTAAAAGTTCTGTCCGTAACGAACTCATAAACATTTTATATAATGGTTCCTATTCAGTAGATAGTATCCCGAAACTAAAAGAAACACTTACACTATATAAATCAATGAAACAAAAGGCTTTTGCGGACCTATATTCACGAGGAGTAGCAGATTTAATTTTTGTTGGAAAGCGATTACTTGATAAACATCCAGCAGAGGCAGCAGAAGTATTTATGTTAAACTCTGAAGCGTATCCAAATTCAGGTAAAACGTTTAATCTATACGCAGAGGCATTGTTGAAAATGGGCGATACCATAAGTGCCATTGAAAATTACAAACGATCTATTGACATTCATCCGGGAAATCAGAATGCTTTGAAGGTTTTGAATGCGCTTGGAGTAAATACCGAAGGCCTAGTTAAAGATTATGATGTTGAAGATGCACTGCTACAAAGTTATGTAGGAAGGTATCAACTTACTCCTCAATATATACTAACGGTTTCTAAAGAGGGTAGGCAAATGACTATAGTTGTAAATGGGGAGACTATTGATATTTTTCCCGCACCTAATCATGTTTTTTATATGAAGGTAGCTGAGGCTCAGATCGTATTTAATTTAAATGCTTCTGGACAAGTAGAAAGTTTGTCTGTCTTTCAAGATGAAGATGAGATTAAAGGATACAAGCTTGATGATTAAATACTTCAAGGTAGGCGATTAGGCTTGTTTTTTATTCATTCATTAAGAGCACAGCCTGATTTACACTAGTCACTGGTAACTTACAAGCTTTATTGACGCAGACATAAATATAGGTTTCACCTGCTACATAACGATTTTCTAATAAGGGCAAATTACTGTCTTCAGTGCTTCCAATAATGAGTTTATTAGGAATATAGGTTTGGTCTAACTTCTCTTTTTTAGCAAGTGCCTCTTCGCCTGAAATGGCAACTTCATAGTAAGGTTCGGTATAATTAAGCATCAAATCCAACCAGTTGGAATAGGCCGATCCATAATCGGTAATTTCAGTTTTAACATTATTGAGCATGGTGCTAGCGGCTTCTCTAAAATGAGCATTGTCAAAATAATGCGATAGCTTGAACAGATTTTTAGCCATGATGGAGTTGCTTGCAGGTATCACATTATCACGATACTCCATGGTTCTGACCACTAACGGATCATCTTCATTGGATGTGAAATAGAACATCTTGGTTTGTTCATCAAAAAAGTGGTCAAAACTATAGTTGGTTAAATCTCTTGCTATATGGAGCCATTTGTCCACTAAAGTGGCTTCATAAAGGGTTAAAAAAGCATCAATAGTAGCAGCGTAGTCTTCCAGATAGCCATTAATAGTACTTTGGCCATTTTTGTAGCTATGGTTGAGCCCTCCATCTTCACGCAACTGTTGTTCTGTTATAAATGTTGCATTTTGTATTGCGGTTTGCAAGTAGGCTTTATCTCCCAAAACACGATAGGCATCAACATAGGCCTTAAGCATCAGCGCATTCCACGAGGTTAGGGTTTTATCATCCAATCGTGGTTTTTGACGTTTGTCGCGACTTTCAAAAAGTAATTGTTTCCACTTGGACTTTTTATCATGTAGCTCTGAATAGCTGAGTTTGTGCTTTTTTAAAAATGAAGTATCATCCATTTTTCTGATCAGCACATAGTTTCCATGTTCCCAGAGACCGTAGTTGTTGATGTTGTAATAATCTGCAAATACATCAAAATCGGAGGTTAGTAAGGCTTTCAATTCGTCCTTCTTCCAAACATAAAAGGCACCTTCGGTTAATTCGCCTTCAGGGGTTAAGCTGTCGGCGTCCAAAGAGGAGTAAAAAGCGCCTTCTTTGTTGGTGAGTTCACGTTTTACAAATTCCAGAGTTTCTACAATAACCTCCTTATAAAGTTCATTTTTTGTGATGAGATAGGCATCTGCATATAGGCTTACTAATTGGGCATTGTCATAAAGCATTTTTTCGAAATGTGGGACGTGCCAATTCACATCAGTAGCATATCTAGAAAATCCACCGCCTATATGATCATATACACCCCCATAGGCCATTTGGGTCAGGGTGAGATTGACAAATTCCTGAAGTTTTTCATCCTTCATTTGATAGGCATAGCGCAACAGAAAGTGGTAATTGTTGGGCATCATGAATTTTGGTGAACGCTTGAGTCCGCCTTCACGATGGTCAAATTGCCTTGACCATTTATCTATGGATTCTTTGATGAAAGCGTTGCTGAAACTCGCTTCATCTGTATTGAGTGTAATTAGATCTGCACTTTTAATACCTTGTTCCAATTGGTTGGCATGGGCTTTTAATTTTTCAGGATCGTCCTTATATAATTGAGCGATTTGGTTGAGTGCTTTTGTCCACTGTTCTTTTTTAAAATAGGTGCCGCCCCAAATGGGTCTGCCGTCTGGAAGCGCGATGACGTTTAACGGCCAACCACCACTTCCTGTTAAGAGCTGAACCGCCGTCATATACACTTGGTCTACATCTGGACGTTCTTCACGGTCTACCTTAATATTAACAAAATTGGCATTCATGATTTTGGCGACCTCTTCGTCTTCAAAGCTTTCCTGTTCCATCACATGGCACCAGTGGCATGCCGAATACCCTACACTGATGATGATTAATTTATTTTCTTCTTTGGCTTTTTTTAATGCATTAGTGTTCCATGGCATCCAATTCACAGGGTTATGCGCATGCTGTAACAAGTATGGGCTGGTTTCATTGATGAGGTCATTTGTGAATTTGTGCTCCATAGTGTTTTTGTTTTGCCCTGAACAATCCATTAAAAGGGCAAGCGTAAGAATGAGATAATAGCGCATAACCAAATTTAATCAATTGTTCGGACTTCTAAATAACCCCAAATCCTAAAACTGTTGAGGCTTGCAGTTTTGGGATAGTTACAGTTCATCCCACAAATTTTACAATTCGGTAATTCGGTTTTTTAAAAGCAAGGAGACCTCATGATATTTGTTTCAAATTTAAACTTTACAACCTATGAAACATTTAATTTTAATTGCCGTATTACTAGTTACAACGTTAACACAGGCACAGTCGAATTTTGAAAAAGGCATGCAAAAGGCCTTTCAATTATGGGGCAGCAACCAAATGGAAGATGCCGAGAATGTATTTGAGCGTATCTCCAATGCTGAAACCGATCAATGGTTACCTCATTACTATGTGGCGCAGATCAATAGCTTAAAAAGCTGGAACCAAAAAGATGAAACGGTTTTAAAAGCCCAATTGGATAAGGCGCAACAACATCTTGATAAAGCTATGGCTATTAGTCCTAATCATCCCGAGTTATTGGTGCTTCAAGCCCAAGTGCTAACCAATTGGGTGGCTTATGACGGACAGACGTATGGAATGAAATATTCGGCAAAGATCAGTGAGCTGTATCAAAAAGCCTATGCGCTGGACCCGAACAATCCAAGAGCCGTTTTTGGTAAAGCTGAATGGGATATGGGAAGTGCCAAATTCTTTGGACAGGATCCTAAAGCCTTTTGTAAGGACATTGAGAAATCCATAGAACTTTTTGCTAACTTTAAACCCGAAACGCCTTTTCACCCTAATTGGGGCAAGGAACGTGCAGAGGCTTCTTTTCAGAGCTGTAACTAAACCATTTCCTAATAAAGACAAGACATCATGTCAAAAACAATGAAAAATATAATTCTTACGGTAGCCATAGGGTGTGTTGTCTTTGTAATTGCTAATCTTATTTTTGATGATTTCAAATTTGAGACTTTTGGAGATTTTTTAGAAGAGGTGCTTCTATATCAAGTGTATTCGTTTGTTCTAGGCTATTCCAATATGTATTTTTTCGATTATATGGAACGACGTCATTGGAATAAAGGGGACAGCATTAAGCGGATTATTCTGGGCATTTTAGGATCAACGGTTCTAACTTTAATTGGATTGTTTGTGTTGCGCTTCATGACCTATGTATTTTATTTAGGAACGACCTGGGAATACTTTATCAGTCATGAAACTCTTGAGAGTTATCAATTTGGTCTTTGGATAACCTTGTCCATCGTGATTACGTTCCACATTATTTATTTTTACAATAAGTATCAAAAAAATAAGATCAAAGAACAAAAGGTTATTGCTGGCACTGCCAGTGCCAAGTTTGATGCTTTGAAGAATCAGTTGGACCCGCATTTTCTCTTTAATAGTTTAAATGTGTTAACCAGTTTAATTGAAGAAAACCCAAAAAGCGCCCAAAAGTTTACGACCTCACTTTCAAAAGTGTATCGTTACGTTTTGGAACAAAAGAATAAGGATTTAGTCACCGTAGATGAGGAGTTGGATTTTGCAAGAACCTATATGTCGCTCTTAAAAATGCGATTTGAGGACAGCATTATCTTTGAAATTCCTGATAAAGCTACAAATCCAGAAAGTAAGGTCGTGCCTTTGTCACTTCAGTTACTTTTAGAAAATGCTGTAAAACACAATATGGTGACTACAAGCAAGCCTTTGCATATTAAAATTTATGAAGACAACCGCGGGAACTTGGTGATAGAGAATAACCTTCAGCCCAAACAGATTGTCAAAAAGAGTAGTGGGGTAGGTTTGGAGAATATTAAACAGCGCTATCAACTACTCACCAATAAAAAAGTATACATTAACGAGCAGGCCGGACAATTTTCAGTTGCTGTGCCAATGCTCACAAAACAAATATCAGTCATGAGAACATCACAACCCTATTCACAAATAGATGACAGTTACGTGAGAGCGCGTAACCATGTCGAAGAACTTAAAGGATTTTACTATAGTTTAATTTCTTATTTTTTCGTTATTCCCTTTTTAATATTCATTAATTACCGAACCTCATGGGATTTTCAATGGTTTTGGTTCCCACTCTTTGGATGGGGATTAGGGCTTTGTATTCACGCTTTCAAGGTGTTTGTAAATGACGGTGCATTTGGCCGTAATTGGGAGAAGCGTAAAATTGAGGAGTTTATGAGAGATGAAGAAGATAAACATTGGAACTAAAACATTATGAGACCTTACAATAAACAATCATTTGACGATTTAGACGAAACTGCGCAACGACGCTTTTTAAGAGAAGAAGCCTATTTAAGGGCGCAAAAGCATGTTAAAAAGATATCTGGATTTTACAGACACTTAATTGCCTATGTTATCATTAATTTATTTTTAATTGGCATCATAGCCTTCAATAGTAATGGAAATATCTGGCATTTTGGAACTTTCTCTACGGCTTTTTTCTGGGGAATTGGTTTGGCATTCCACGCTATGGGTGTATTTGGACCCAACATCATGTTTGGTAAAAACTGGGAAGATCGTAAGATTAAGGACTATATGGATAAGGACAAAACCCGTTGGGAATAATTCGGAAATCAAAAGTTAGAAGTTAAAAACGCACTATGAGGGTCATTATTATAGAAGACGAAAAACCATCGGCACGCCGTTTACAACGTATGCTGCAACAATTGGATGTTGAAACCGAAACGATGTTGCATTCTGTTGAAGAATCCATCGTGTGGTTTAAAAACAATGCGCATCCCGATTTGATTTTTCTTGATATTCAATTGAGTGATGGGCTTTCCTTTGAAATTTTTGAAGCCATAGATATTAAGTCGGCCGTGATCTTTACAACCGCTTATGATGAATATGCGCTTCAGGCCTTTAAACTTAACAGCATTGACTACTTGTTAAAGCCAATAGATGACGACGATTTAAAAAAGGCCGTTGCTAAATATAAAGAGCGCCTTCCGGTGCAACAATCGGTGACGCTGGACTTTAATGATATTAAAAAACTCTTGGTCAACCCCATAGATCGTACCTATAAAAAGCGATTCTCCGTAAAGGTTGGTCAGCATTTAAAATTGTTGACCATAGATGATATTGAATGCTTTTACAGTGAAAACAAAGGGACGTACGCCTACACCATTGATGGACGTAACTACTTGTTGGATACCACCTTGGATCAATTGGAAGACGAATTGGAGCCCAAAACTTTTTTTAGAATCAGTCGAAAATTCGTCGTGAATATTGAGGCTATAAAAGACATGGTGAGTTATACCAATTCGCGATTACAGATCAAGCTGCAAAATTATAAGGAGCAAGACGTAATTGTAGCTAGAGAGCGTGTGAAGGATTTTAAATATTGGTTAGATCATACCTAATGGGTGTCATCACTCTTCAATACGATTGTCGTCAAAAGCGGTAGGTAATAGTTTAGGTATAAATTTAACAAATAATGGCAGAAGGATTGCACCGCCAGGAAGCATAAAAATGGCCAGACTTGGAATGGATTTGATAAGATCCAGTAATTGAGTCTGCATTTTTTTCTGTTCCTCTTCGGTAAGGTCTCTGGTAGTTGATTTGGTCAAGAGCACTAAAAGGTCTTTACTTTCAGAAAGCTCCTTAAGCAATCGTTTACTATTTCGTTTAATCAATTTACTTACCAATTTGCTGGAGTTGTCATAAAAATTCTTTACTAGGTTTTTTGACCCCAGCAACGCAATTTGATCTTGGTTGGTAATATAAAAGGTATTAATATCTTTTATGGATTGGTCAATGCCCTCTTCGGAAAGCTGCAGATCATCACCTAATTGGTTTAAGAACAAATACTCTTCTGGATCGATCATTCTATCTGTCCAAGAAGCCATACAGCCTAAATCAAAGGCATAGTGCTTTTCTAATGGGGTTTGAAGGACTTCAAGAGCTTCTTTATATTCAAGATGGTGTTGCTTGTCTTGATAGCGCCTTGAAGCTTCAAAAAGTTTTATCAAACTTTCGTCATAATCGCTTTTTTCCTGTTTGGAATCCAGTACATTGATTACAATCGTTTCCAAGGCAGCCTCCATATGTTGGATATCCTCATTTGAAACTTCGCTAGTAATTAAAAACTTTTGATACGCCAGCACATCTACAAACAATAGGGCATTGGTGATAAAATAATTGAAATTCTTCGTAAAGAGGTTGTCGTTAATATATACCCGCTTGTCAATAATACCTTCTAAATTTGCAGCTGATTTTTTTTCTCCCAGAAACCCATCCAGGAATGAGGTTTTAGGTTTGGTGATTGCCGCATAAAATTCAATAACGCTTGTTACAAAATTAGATTCTGAAGGTTTTGCTTTGTAGCAATAGTAGAAGGCTAATAGTAAATTGGCCTTACTTAATTCTTCTGAAGTGAGGTCATTTTTTTCGATAACTTTATATACTACCTCTACATTATTCCCATAAATAAAGCCGCAAGATTTTAATTCTTCATAAAAGTCAGTAACAGGCAAGTTGATATAGGACTCCTGATGAGCCACCAATTTAAGTAGTTTTTTTATCCAGCCTGCTGCAGAAGGATTCATAGGTTTTAAGCTTAAAGCACAAATATACTTTTTAATTGTAAAATCCCCCTTAAAATTCCTTTAACAAAACTTTAACAAAACCGCTATTCTTTTTTTTCCGTAGGTAGAGCAGAGACAATTAATAATTAACAAAAATCTCATTTATTATGAAAAAATCAAAAATTTTAATTGGAGTTGCAATTGTTGCAATTGCAGGTTTTATTGGAATTGCAGCCGATCATATCGATGCCCCAGCAGTCCAAGGTGGTTCAAGTGACATCACCGACTTTTATGCCTTTCAAGGCAGTAACACCAGTAATCTGGTACTCGTAGCCAATGTTCAGGGTCTTTTAAGCCCATCAGCAACAGGAAGTGCTTCCTTTGATGAGAACACTTTAGTAGAGTTCAATATCGACACCAACGGTGATGCCGTTGAAGACTTGGTAATTCAAGCTACCGCCAGAGATGGCAAAATGTACTTCTTTGGTCCAACAGCACCTACACAGCCTGGAACTAGCAGTACTATTTTAACTACAGCAAGTGCACAAGGATCTGTAGACATTACCCCTTATGGAACAGATGCAATCATTGCCACTAGCGGTGGAATGAGCTTTTTTTCTGGACCACGTGATGATCCATTCTTTTTTGACTTTGCACAATACAGTGCTATCATAGGCGGAACTGCAACTAGTTTTAACGACCCAGGAGCCGATACGTTTGCAGGAACAAATGTGCTCTCCATTGTAGTGGAAGTGCCAAAATCAATGGTTGGAGGTTCAGGTACGATCAATACGTGGGTT
Source organism: Flavobacteriaceae bacterium MAR_2010_72 (assembly GCA_003550275.1). Classification (GTDB taxonomy): domain Bacteria; phylum Bacteroidota; class Bacteroidia; order Flavobacteriales; family Flavobacteriaceae; genus Geojedonia. Next base: position 2,325,561 of record QXCW01000002.1, on the reverse strand, counting down.
GAATCCAAAAGAAAACAATAACAAAACAACTTAAAAAAATAAAATCATGAAATTTAACACGATAAAATTAATGGCTATTGCAGTGCTAGTATCAATTACAGCTTATAACTGCAGTAACGATGATGATAACAATGGCCCAGATGGTCCTGATTTTTCAGGAACCTATGCCCAAGAAGATCAAATGGGTCGCCCAGCAGTAAACACAGTATTTGTTTCTGCTGGAACTAAAGACATGTTCAATACGACGGCGCCATCTGCACAAGGAGCAGCTTTTCAAAGTATGTTTCAAGCCAATTTACAGGCCTTGAGTCCAGCTTATGCAAATCCAGGAGATCAAAATGCTCTAGGATTAGATGCAGCCACTTTTACTACAGTTTTAGCAACCGATGTATTAGGTGTGTCTCTTGACGGTACAACCACATTTTTTGATGGCACCAATGTTTTGACAGGAAGAGCTTTAGCTGATGATGTGATCACAGTTGAATTGTTGTTAATCTTTGGAGGAGAGGACTTCTCTGAAAATCCAGGATTATCAGATGACCATGTGGACGCTAATGATAAAGCCTTTTTATCAACGTTCCCATACTTGGCAACACCTTGGTAAACCAAACAAGCACCAAAGTACATCAGTGCTTTGGTGCTATTAAAATTCTAATGCATACATAAAAGAATTACCCAAAAACCTATTCTACACAGACCTTAACCTAAATGTGCTTGGAGAACTGAATTATTAATAAATCAAATTTTAATTATTATGAAAAACTTCAAACCAATTTTAGGGATCAGTTTGCTTTTAGTGGCTGGTTTATGTGTTATCGCCGCCGATCATATCGACGCACCAGCAGTAACTGGTGGCACTAGCGACATTACCGATTTTTACGCCTTTCAGGGTGAAAATCCAGACAATGTAGTCTTTGTAGCTAACGTACAGGGTTTATTGAGCCCAGCAAATACGGCCAATGCGTCATTTGATGAAAATCTAATGATCGAATTCAATATCGATACCAACGGCGATGCTGTTGAAGATCTTGTGATTCAAGCTGTACCAAAGAACAAAAAGATGTTCTTTTTTGGACCATTTGCTCCTGATCAAACCGGTACGGTGAGTACTGTAGAACCAAAGAATTTTGGTGGTTCATCAAATGTTAAGATTACGCCTTTTGGATCAGAAGCTATTGTACATACCTCCGATTTAGGTATGAAATTCTTCGCAGGTCCACGTGACGACCCATTCTTTTTTGACTTTGCACAATTTACTGCCATTCTATCAGGAAATGCAGGCAGTTTTAACGATCCAGGTATGGACACCTTTGCCGGTACGAATGTATTATCGGTTGTGGTAGAAGTTCCTAAATCCATGATTGGAGGATCAGGAAGTGTAAACACTTGGGTAGAAACAAAACGTAAACAATAATCTTTAAAACATTAGAATCATGAAATTTAGAACGATAAAAATAGCAGCATTAAGTTTAGTTGTAGCTGCGACTGCATACAATTGCAGTAACGAAAAAATGGATAATACTTACGAAATTGAAGGTGTTGATAGTGTAGGCAACACTATCAAAGGAACCTATATCCAAGAAGATCAAATGGCTAGACCAGCCGTAAACACGGTATTTGTGTCCAGTGGAAGCAAAGATGCTTTTAATACCACTGTGCCTTCAAATCAAGGCGCGGCTTTTCAGTCGATGTTCCAAAATAACTTGTTGGCCTTGAATCCAGGGTATACCAGGAATGCTTTAGGACTAGACGCTGCAACCTTTACTTCGGTATTGGCTACAGATGTCTTAACCCTGTCGTTGGATGGTACCACCACCTTTTTTGATGGCACCAATGTGTTAACCGGACGTGCCTTGGCTGATGACGTGATCACCGTTGAACTGATCTTAATTTTTGGTGGACCCGATGCCTTAACTGGTATGCCGCAAAATGTTGGATTAATCGATGACCACGTTGATGGTAATGATGTTGCTTTTTCATCATCATTCCCGTATTTGGCGTCGCCACATTTACAATAATAATTAGTAACTCTGAAATACGGTCTAACAAACGTATTTCAGAGTTTTTAAAACTCTAAAAACACAATACAATGAAAACAAACCTTAGCATAGTACTTTTAGCGTTAGCAACAGTATTTAGTTGTAACACTACCCCCAAACCCATTACAGATCCCAATGATTATAATGCGTATGTAGAAGCTTCAGATGAAGCAGCTTTAGCATTAGCCCAAAAGGATAAGGCGTTCTGGGAACAAAAATTAGCAGATCATCCAGATCAATTTCCTTATGCTTCCAAATTGGCAGCATCCTATTCACATTTGTTCGCACAAACTGGCGAGATCGATCATTTGATCAAAGCCGAAACTTATTTCAAGCAGGTTGTTGAGGCTACCAATTATGAACAACCAGGTGCTTTAAAAGCATTAGCGGCGAATTATATTTCGCAACATAAATTTAAAGAAGCATTAGACTTGCTCATCAAAGCAGAGCTTATTGGCGATACCTTGGAAGGCACTCAAAAAATGTTATTTGACGTGCATTTAGAATTGGGCAATTATGAATTGGCCCAAACCTATCTCGATAAATTTAAAAACTTTAGTGACTTCGATTACTTGATCCGACTATCCAAATGGAGTGACCATCAAGGGAATTTAGAAGCCGCTATCAAATATATGGAACAAGCCATGGTGATTGCCGAATCCTCCAACTTACCAGCAATTAAGAAGTGGGCCTATACCAATATTGCCGATTTTTACGGCCATGCGGGTATGATTGAGAAGTCGTACCAACATTATTTAAAAGCCTTGCAATTGGATCCACACGATGCCTATGCTAAAAAGGGAATTGCTTGGATTACGTATTCGTATGAAAAAAACCCTGAAGAAGCCCTTCGAATTTTGGATAAAGTTACTGAAAGCTACCATGCTCCAGACTATTATCTCTTGAAAGCAGAAATAGCTGATTATATGGGCGACACTTCATTAAAAGAAGCGCAATTAACCCAATACAAAGAGGCTGTTACAAATGCTGCTTATGGCGCTATGTACAATAAATACAACGTCTTGCTTTATACAGATGAAGAACAGGCTGTTGACCAAGCACTCGCTATCGCCCAAATTGAAGTGGAGCACAGGCCAACACCAGAGTCGTATGACCTTTTAGCCTGGGCACATTTTAAAAATGGCAATCCTACAGAAGCCTTGCATATTGTAGAGATGCATATTATAGGTAAAACCTTTGAGCCTGCTATTTTATACCATGTAGCAGAAATCTATAAGGCTACAGGTAATTATGACGCCGTAAAACCACTAAAAAAGGAATTACTAGGTAGTTTGTATGAATTAGGACCAACTATGGATAAACGGATAAATCAATTATAAATCTAAAATTATGAAACTAAAGGTACTGTGTTTACTATTCTTGGTGTGTGTTTTTGAACATGCCAGTGCTCAAGAGCAGGAATTGCCCGTATTTGGTGTTTCAGGATCCATGTATCTCATGCCTCTTGTGGAAACCAATGCCGTAGTGTTCAATGCTGTGGATGTACCAGCCCAACAACCATTCAAAGCGATCACATTTACTGATAACCCTTTTAATTTAGGATTACTGGCATCAGAATTTAAGGCTATGACCGTTGGACTCAACTTACGACTGGAAGATGAGTTGCCTTATGAAAATAGGACTTATGTCTATTCAGGATTTTACTATTTAGATATGAGTGTCAGTTATAGTTTGGGTGCTTTTGATCTTTCCTTTTTAGTTGAAAACTTTTTAGGACTCAATACCCGTGACGTGAGTATCACACCAGAAGTGCTACAACAGCATGGGGTTTATAACGAAGTTGTTTTTGTGTATGATTCTCCATTTTTAATCAGTGCAGGCATCAGTTTCAATTTTTGAGCATTGATGCGCTCTTAAGATTCATGCTACCAAACCTACTAAAGCTTACCATACCTCTAGTATGGTATTTTTAGAGTTTTTTTGTTAGTTGAAAGTTGCCCAATCACCTAGTGGTTGGGCGCTTTCTGTTTATACTGTTGGGTTTTGGTAAGTAGGCGAAGACAGCTTCTTTACTTATAGCCATTATTATGCGTTCGTAATTTATTCCGATTTATGAACTTCAAGTTCAATTTCAATCATAAATTCGGGAATAGCTAATTCTTTTACGCCAAGCCAAGATCCCGTTGGAAATTGATTTTTATAGATTTCAGCTCGATAAGCTGCATTTTCGAGAAATAATGGCATATTGGTAGTGAAAATATTTTCTACTACAACATCCTCGAATGTGCAACCATAATGCTTTAAAATCTTATCTAAATCTGCATAACAGTTTTTCATTTGTTGGCCTAAATCACCAATGGCGGTTGGATTTCCTTCATCGTCCATACTTACAGCGCCAGAGACTTTAATGCTATTTCCGATTTTGACAGCATGAGAATAGCCATAAGCCTTTTCTACATCAGGTCGTAACAGAAAATATTCAGGTTTCTCGGATTCAAATATCACTTCTTTTTCAATTTCTTTGGCTTCTTCTTTTTGATTTTGGTCACAACTTTGGAATCCAAATGCGAAAACCAAAAGTGCAGTGAATAATATCAGTTGGATGGTTGTTTTTTTCATAATTCGGATTGTTTAGTGCCTACTTTGTTCGGGGTTTGGCTATCCCGTTTTATAATGAACTTCGTTTTTTGATATGAAGCGCAACCATTATAGCGCCAATACATTGGTAGCCACTGCCTTCATTTTTCAATTACAAATTGATTGTTGTTTTCATCAGTTGGGTAAAGTCTTTGAGAACTTCAAATTTTAAATTTTCGCCTATTTGCCATGACTCGAACCCACTGGCTTTTACTTTTTTTCTAGTTTCTCTTGGACCAGAATTTGTCACGGTTAGCGTCCAATGAAAATCAGATCCCCTTGGTTTGGTACTAAAATAATTAAAAAAGGACTGCATTTCACGTTTGCATGAATTTTAATCAGTAGGCGACAATGGGTAATAACTTTTGACCATTGCTGGAGGTAGTATTTATTTTTTCGGTAAATACAATTTCATTTTTCCGATTTCTAATTCGTCTAAATGCCCCATTTTACTTTCGTCTTTTGTTATTAAGTGCATGTGTAAAAATGAGTCGTGATGTGTAAAAACACCCTTATGCTCGGTAGAAAAAAACCCAATTATTTCAACGTCTACATTTTCAATATTATAATTAGTTTGTCCTTGATGAGCTTCATCAGGTGAAGATACCTTTGTTCCTTTTGGCAAATTTTGAATATGAATAATGGCGCTCGAAACGTTTCCAATTAATTTGAATGCGAAAGGTCTTTTGAATTCAATAGTTTTGTCGTTAATAAATTTTTCTAAATCTTGAATGGTCTTTAAATCGATTGGCAATTCTAGTTCAGTCCATTCATTTACCTTTCCATAAACAAAGAAGGGCGCTGAAATTTCAAATGTTTTATCAACTGTCATTGTTGAATCAGAAGTCACTATTGATGCGTAACTTTTCCCGTTTTTAATCAGTAATTCTCCTGCTAAATAACTTATAGGACCAAGTCCATAAAGTCCATTTTTATCTGAAATAGTGTCAAGGTCGATGCTACTGCCTAATTCACCATTCCATATCACATTTTTCATTGCACCAACAATTTTAATGTCGGGATAGGATTCTGATTCTTCGGTCTTCCTTTCTTTTGATGTTGAATTGCAACTTATCAATCCTATGGTCAGAAATCCGAATGCTAATAGTTTTGTGTTCATATTTAACTTTTCTGTTTTTCTCAAATGTATTCTATCGTCTTGGCTTTGCGCAGTACAAGTTTTAAAGCCACTTCATTGTCCGTTTTCTTATTCGATTATTTAGTGTAATTATTTTTATTTTAGCACTTTAGCCCGCATTACGTATAGCCAATGTTGTAGGTGATTATTTTTTTACTCCATATAAATAATCTCCAGCAGCCTTACTCATTTCACGATAATCATGTCCAACATTTGGAATGATTTCTATTGTCCAATTGAATTCAAGGTTTAATTCAGATGCGATTTTCTTTGACTCATTATAAAAATAAGTTCCTCTATCCAGTCTGTGAAGACCTTGTTTGTCAACTTCTGGTGAACGCCTTAAATCACCTCTGGTTTCATTGGCATCGTCTTTTTCTCCTAGAAATAAGACAAGATTTTTACTGAAATCTATTTCCTTTTCGCTCATATAACTGCCTTTTAATCCAGTTGGGAAATCCACACTATCTATTGGGACCGTATACCAACCGGAATTTGAGGATAAAATTCTATTGGCTTTCGTATCTGACTTAAAAATTGCAAGACGATGTAGAATTTGTCCACCAGCAGAATGTCCGAACAAATCGTAAGTATCAGTTTTAAGATTAAGCTTTTCTTTTGCTAAATTGAAAATGCGGTCAAAATCGTTGTAAATCCATTCATTAGAATTTTTGCTAATCTTAAATCCTGTCATAGCAGTTCTCTCGTCATTTAGTTCCACATCTGTAATCATTCCTGCCAAATTGTAGCTCCAAAATTCAGGATAATAGTTTTCAGAGTATTCAGGTGAAAGTACCAGAACATTATACTTTTTAGCGTTTTCAATCCAAGCGTCTCGATAGGCATCTCCGTTGCGTCCAGCTCCGGGTAATACCATCACAACTGGCGATTCAGGTTTTAGATGTCGTGGTTTGTAGTAATGAATGATTATTGGTTTTTTGTCTTGTAAACCTCCATCAATTAAAAATTTCCCACTTTCGTCTTGAATCTTTATGTCATTTACGATGAGTTCTTTTTCAGGAATTACATCACTTTTTTTAATAAGGTCCATTTTACAATGTGGACAAATTCCAGAATCGTTAAAAGTCAATGCGTCACAAGGTAAATCACAAGGCTTGCAAACATATTCTCCTGTTTTATTTTGACAAGAAAGTGTCAATAGAATTAGGATGAATAAAAATTTTGATTTCATAATTGATTGATGTTTGTTCTAATTGGGTACAACGGTTTAGTAGAACTGGCCGTTTTAAAACCACTTATACATGGTTAGCAACAGTTTTATTTCTTTTCTTCCCTCATAATTTTCTCCATTTTACGACCTTTTGCTAATTCATCAACTACCTTATCTAAACATCTAACCTGTCTATAAATTTTAAATTCATCTTCAATCTCTTCAATTCGATAGCCGCAAATAACTCCTTTAATCAGGTGTGCATTCGGGTGTATAATTGCTTTTTGAAAAAATGTTTCAAAGGTTGCCTTCTCATCAATATGTCCTTGCAAACTCTTTTCATCAAAACCAGTAAGCCATTCTATGACTTGGTGAAGTTCTTCTTTAGTTCTACCTTTCTTTTCAACCTTGGTTACATAATGAGGATAGACAGATGCGAAGGTCATTTTTGCAATTTGTTCGTTTTTTTCAGCAGTCACTTTCATTTTGATATTATTTTATTGTTTACTACTTTTTCATAAAGTCAAACGCACCTTTGCGCAGTTCTATTCCATACTCTAAATAGGCTTTCATACATGCAAGAAAGTTTGCCCACCCTCCCGAGTTTTCTAAAGCCCATTTAAGATTCGCTTCATTAAGCTCCTTTCCATTTTCGTTTACTCTTACAATGGTACTGTCATCAGGCAATTTTTCTAATCTGATGCTCACAATAGTTTCCGGGTCCCACACAAAGGAAATTTCACTAGTATTTTCAATTTTAATTTCTGTAATAGGGAACTTATCTTCAAATTCAGGAAATTTCCACATCACTTCTTTCCCTGTTTCCAGTCGCCCAGTGCTTTCAGAAATAAAATATTTAGTCATTTTCTCGGGATTAACAATCCCATCAAAAACTTCCTCAATTGGTTTTTGAATTTGTATGGTTGCATTTGATTCAAGTTTCATAATAATTCCTTTTTATTTTGATTTTTGCTTATTGGTGCTATCGTGATTGTATTTGATTAGTTGAGGGAAAGGACGCGAGCCATTTTCCACAGTAAACCAAAGTTAGCAAATACGCAGGAATTTCCGACCTTGTTTACCGAAGCTTTAGCGTAGGTAATGGAAATTCCGTCACAATGAACTATAACCGTTGTTGTAGCCAGTTTTTTTAATTTCCATTCAGCTGTCTTGTATAATCATCGGCATCATAAGTTCCGATTGATTTTTGAACAAGCCCTTGGTCATTCAGTGTCCATTCCTCAAATCCACTAAAATCAACTTTATTTCCAGTTCCATTTGGTCCAGAATAAGTTCCTTTAAATGTCCAATAATATCTGTAAGCTCCATTTTCCTTTGTCAGACTGTCCATTGTCAATTCCATATCAGGAAATGCTTCCATATATGATTGAGCAGTTGCAGCTAATTGTTTTCTTCCGACTGCTGGTGTTCCGTTGTTCACGGTCAAAATTCCATCCTCGGCATAAAATGAAGCCATTTTTTCCGGTACTTTACTATTCCAAGCGTCAGTATATTTTTGTCCGAATTCGACCATTTTATCATATTCAGACTTGTCAGATTTACATCCTATCATTGCGATTGTAATTAGTAGAAATGATGTTAAAAATGTATGATTAATTTTCATAATGATGTTTTTTGCAAATTGGCTACAACGTGCTTGTGTAACGCGACGTTACGTGGTTTGGTACTAAAATAGCTAAAAAAGCACTGCATTTCACGCTTGCGAGGATTTTCCGACATTGTTTACCGAAGCTTTAGCGTAGGTAAAAGAAAATCAGAAGCAATGCGTGTTATACGGTGTTGTACTTTCGTTATTTTTTTATTCCTTTTTAATTAGTGCAATAATAGTATCTATTTCCTTGAGAAAAGCTACTAACTTATCTATGGATTTCTGTTCAGATAAATTTTTCAAACGGTACAAACCCTAATAAACCAAAATCAGCGCTTTTAAATTTCTATCAATATTTCAAATTGTCCTCATTTTATGGTAATTTACTAGTCTTTTAGGTAGCGTTGTTGATCCTAACAAAGGATTCAATTTTTTAAGCAGGTCATTAATAGATAGGATTCTAAAGTCAATTCGATACAAAAAAATGAGTGTAAGACAAGCTGGCCTCTCCATTGGAGCCAGAAATGGGTATACCTTTAGTATGGTTAAAAATAATGCTTCTGTCGTTATTGATGTGATTGAATGGATTATTCACAAAAATCCCAAACGTAATTTAAGTTAGTTACTTACAGAAAAAGGAAACATGATTATTACTTCAGAACAAGAAAGAATTTATAATCAATTGTTTTCTTAAAATGTAATTTAGTAATTATTCAAAGGTATTTACAAATCGTTAATTTTCCCCACTTTCAATCAGCTCCAACTGTTGTTTTGCATTTTTCCCTGTTGGGCCTTCAGGATCCATCTCTAATGCCTTGCTATAGTATTCCGTGGCTTTGGCCTTATCCCCGGCTTTTAGATAGCCTTCTGCCAGACTGTCCCAGGCATTGGCAGAGTCTGGAAATAGCTGGGTTACAAAACTAAAGACCGCGATGGCTTCGCCTGCATTGCCACGGCCCAAAATATTATATCCAGTTTTATTCAGCTCGGCTTCAAAATCAAAAAAGCGGTATATGGGATCGGCAATCATGCGTTGCACTTCCGTCATCAATTTTTCAGATTCCCCTTTCTGATACAAATCGGTCATATATTTCATGGGATCTAAAACAAAATTTTCAGAAGAAAAATTAAGCGCCGTTTTTAATATAGGATCGGCATTTGTTCTATAGTCTTCGAAACTCATATCAATAGCGATGTGTGGTGCCAACCATGGACCGTCTTGCCACTGTGGTTTGTCCTGCCACCATGCCCAGGACAAAAAGATTGGAATGCCAGAATTTGGCAAGGCTAACTGATTGTTATCGCCATAGAAATTGATATTCTCTGCGGTTGGTTCTCCTACAAAAATGGCATTGGTGTAATTGTCCATTTCGTTGACTAAATTCTGGCAGGCCGAAAATGTGCGTCGGCCTAATATCACAAAGAACCTTCCAACTTGATTGATTTTTTTGGTTTTAATAATGCCAGTGATGACATCTTTATTGTTGAAATTATTCCCGCCTCCGTTTAAGCGAACATCTATGACCAAGCGTTCAACATCATTATTTTCAATAAAGTCGAATACCCGATTGTAAAAGGTCGGTATGTCTTCTGTAGGATCGTGAAACACAGAACTTTGTCTCACATAAACAGTTTTATAATCTTTAAGAAATTCGAAATAATAATGTTTGTCGAGGTGCTTCAAATAATGAGGCGTTTTGGATTGATCTCTGGCATCAAGCCAGTCTCCTTCCGTTTGTATTAAGCTATAACTCACTGCTGGTCTTTCGCCTTTTTGCAAGGCCGTAAATTTGTGTTCAAAGGTTTTTCCGTTCTTTTCGAGGGTCAGAGAAACCGTTTCTTTTAATGTCGAAGTGATGCGCGTAGCATGCAAGACTTCAGGAAATTTCAAATAATTAATCCCGAAGGCTTTAAAATATTGTGAATTCTCAGAATTCACCACGGGATAAATTGTTTCTAAAGCCTTTTCAATGGGCATGTCTTCTATGGCTATGACTTTAGCGCCAAGGGCTTCCTTATGGTTTGTATGCGTCCCTTGAATGTATATACCATCATTAAACTGGTACAGATTAAAAGGCAAAATTCTAAACGCTAAAGGTTCATGCCGAAAACTAATATCGGTATGGCCATATTTAAACAGCGCTATGATTTTTGAAAATCCAACAACGATCTCATGATCTTCTAATTTTGGAATGTCTTTTTTTAGCTGAGCTACCGCAGAATCGAATTCTTCAGCGGTGGTTTTTTTAAACAGAAAGGGATAATCTGAATGCACGGTTTCTTGCAGAAATTTAAGGTCGTCTTGCCATTGTTGTGCTGTTAATGTTGATTGGGCAGTAGCCTGAATAATGAAGCTACTTACGAAGAGTAAGAGTAGTTTTTTCATTTCGGATGTTTAGTGGATTGCTATAATATAGATAACTATTGATTTGAATTGTTACACCTGCATGCGGCAGGCGGATGGTTTAGCACCTAATTTAGCAAATAAAAACCGAATAGTCACGAGCGTAGCGAACTGTCGCAAGCAATTTTCGTAAGTAGGCGAGAACGGCGCCATTACTTATGGCCATTGTTGTGCTTTCGTTATTCTTTAATTTCTTTTTCTAATAACTCTTTGATTTCTCTAATTAAATCTAAACCCAATTTTTGACGTATTAAAACAGATCTATTTTGAAATATTATATTTTCAGTTGTATTTTCAAACTCTATTAAGTCTAACAAATGTCTATTATCAATATCAAAACCGGATTTTGGAAGTGGATCATTTGTGAGGACTGAAATTGTCGCTACTTCATCAAGATTTAACCAACTTCCTCGCTTATACATAATAGCATAGAATTTATCTATTTGATCTTCCACATTTCTTTCTTTGTCTTTAATATTTTTTAAAACCGAATTCCATGATGACAATCTATTCCTTAGGTTTGTGTTTTTAAGAATGTCTAATTTCCCAGAATTTAACAGGTCATTCAAATAACCATTCTTTGGAAAATAAACTGATAAAGCCGCTAGAGCATTAATTGCTCTATCGAACTCAATTTCTGTCTTAGGCCGTGGTTTATTGCCGGTATGATTTAAAATAGTAGTTTGTAATGCAATAGATTTTTCAGTTCTGGTTATAATACTATCTAGGGTAATATAATTATAGTCAAAATCCAGCTTTAAATTTATTAAAGCCCGATGCTCTTCTTTATTCTGAACGCGTTGTTGATTCCAGTTATTGATTTGTAGAGCAAAGAGAATACCAATAACCACAAGAATAATTTCACCTAAAGCATACTTAAAATACTTTCCGGTTTTATTTTCCATGAGTAAGTTTTGGCGGATTTTTCTGAAGAATTTAATCATTAGCGGTTAGTTTCTCTAAAGATAGACTAATAATTGAATTTGGGACTTCAGATAAGGAAGCACAACGGTTCAGTATAAGCGGTCGTTTTAATGATACTTATGCAATGTTGTAACCTGTTTATTTTTCGATCAATGAATAAATAGTTTCTGCACACTTTTCTCCTAAATCTATGTACCCAGCACTATCATAATGCCATGAATCGTAATATTTGTAGTGTTGTGTACTTCTCACAATCGTAGCACCTTGGTCTGTTCGTGCATATTTTTCTTGTGCATACTGAACTAATTCTCCATACTTATATACTTTTTCTGACTTAATCTATTTATTTGAAATTTAAATATTAAAAGGAAATATTGACAAACGGAATTATTGGACTGGAATAAATACTTTCGTCTTCTTTATATAAAAAATTGTATTTGGCGCCAATACTTATTTTTTTTGTAATATTATATCCTGCTCCTACAAATAATGCAGAATCCCAATAGTTTCTTTCGCTATCATTAAGCTCTGATTTAGTGGAAACCCTTAATTGAGCAAATTCTAGTAATGTCGCTATTTTTTGTGAAGGTTTAAAATGAAAACCTGTGTTTGCGCCATAAGACGTTGTGCTCTGAATGTCCTTTAGATCGAGATAATTCCATTGTATTCCAAATCCGAAAGAAACTTTATTACTTACGTTATAAGTTAAATTTGGAGATATACTAATATTCGTTCCTCCAACAAAATTAAGACCGAAGCCACATCCAAACTTTAGTTTTTTTTCCATTTTAACCATTGATGTATCTACATTCTTTTTTTGTATGCTATCAGTATTCGTTTGAGAATAGGAATTGTAGCTAAATACTAGGAGTCCAATTATAAGGATCAATTTTAGGGTTTTTGCTTTCATTTATATTTTATTATATCTATTGTTTTTTTATCCGGTAATATTAATGCCAACGAGTTCGTGTACGGTTTCGTGCGGATTTTCAGCAGAAGCGAGTTTCGCTTTGGATGAACCACTTGTGGTGAAAAATCCGATGGAAAAAAGGAGCGAGGCTGTGTTTCGCATTTTTTGTGAGAAATCATACTGTTTGTTTAAAGATAGAAATAATAATTGAAGTTCAGGCGTTAGCATGAACTATACACCCTGTTGTGCTTTCGTTATTTATTTAATTGATCTTTGATGAGTTTAAGAACTCTCTGATTCTCCTTTATAAATTTGCTTTCTATCTCAATCAGGGTATTCCTTCCTTCCATATACGCCCTCATCCAACCCAAGTAGTAATCGTCCTCATAAAGTTGATCCATATTAATAGGAATTAAGCTTTCACGTTTATAGATGAATAAAGGCACATGATGATCAATAAACGGTACATAAGGAGCATTTACTTGGGTATAATCGTTAAACCAAGTCGGTAAAGTGGATTCAAAAAAATCAATGATTTCCTTACTTATGGGTTTGTCTAAAATAATGCCGTAACCTATGTTTTTGTATTGCTCATACCCAGATTGGGACAAGCTCAAATTTGTTTTTGGTAATCGCGCCCAGTGAAAGTGTGTAGCCAGACTGTCAGTAAAGGGTTGTTGATTATCCAAAACATTAAGAACAATCCTAGATGACATGTTAAACTTTAAAAGACGTTCAATATCAGATTCAAGGGCTTCAATATTGAGTTCAAAATTTTCCGCAAGGTTTACCAAAACCTCCTTTTCTTTCACTCGATCCTTGCTCCACTCATTCCAATTGTTAATTTGCAACGCAATTAATATTCCAATGACTACAAGCAAAATTTCTCCAATGGCATACAATAAATACTTACTAAATTTATTTTCGGTAAGCATTTTTCGTCTAATTTTTCTAAAGAACTTAATCATAATCTAATTTAAACATTTATATGCGCGTAAGCGCTATCTCGCCCAAATGTCCACTGGACATTTGATTTACTATATAATTTTTGGCTCGATAATATCATTGGTTAATGGTTGGTTATTATAAAGCACAAATGTTGTTAGCCTTTCGTTACTACTATTTTCAATTGCTATTATTTATTGCTTTATCTATTTCTGACATTAAGTCATTAGCGATTTGTTCAATTTGCGAATAAAACTGAAGAAGTTCTTCGTTATCGCTGTTTCTTAGATTTGCCCCTTTTCGGCTTGGGTGATTAATCAGTTCCTTAATTTCGTTTTGATACAAGTTAAAATTTGAGACATCTTTTTTTACTTCATTGTAAATATCAAACAGGCGAATCTTGTTATTATCAGCATGTGCGATAATTTCTAAGGACTCTACTGTATTATTAAGACTCTCTTCGTATTCAGAAATTTTATCAATTATATAGTAATAATCGTTAAGTTTTATTTCAATTTTGGTTCCGCTCAATTTTCCAATATATCCTGAATTTTTTAAAGTTTCAAACCCACTTTTACGAGGTTTAAAATAGTTATCGACAAAGACGTCATATTTTGATACCGTCGAATATAAATCCTCAATTGTGATCTTTTCCTTTTGAGTTAATCTCAAGAAATTTATTGAATAAGAAGAAGACGAGTCTCTGAATATACTAATCTCTTTAATGCCTATTAGATCAGCTTGTAAATTATTCTTTATATTTTTAAGATGATTGTGAAGTTCTTTCGTTTCTTGGTTACTGGTATTCCAATTATTAATTTGTAAAGCAAGCAATATTCCAATCACCACCAACAAGATTTCGCCGATGGCATAAAGCAAATACTTGCTAAACTTATTTTTAGTCAGCAATTTTTGTCTAATTTTTCTAAAAAATTTTATCATTTGTTCAGAGGTCATTCATAATGAAGGCTAACGTTGGGTGAATGATTTTGTAAGGGATTGCGGACTTCAAACCTATCAAGTTACCACCCAAAATTGATGCGGGTGAAAACGCTCGAAAACCTCTGAAACCCTTATGAATTATACACATCTTAAGTTTACAATTCATTAAATTTATTAGATAACCAGAAAGAACAAAAGAGAGGATTAAGGTTAGTATACACGGTGAAGCTCTAGACTTCGGCAACATTGATAATCCCCTCTCTTTTCTACTTTTATTTCGTTCAGTTCTGTGAGACCTAGATCTCGTTTTCAAGTTGTTGAAAGCAAAGTAGAGTGTCCTTTCAAAATTCAGTTCTTATGAATAAAAATACAGAATATTTTGGAATAGACATCAGCAAAGACGTATTTGATGTTTATGGTCTGGAATTGGGACATCACCAGTTTGCAAACAATGAAAAGGGATTTAAGCAATTCATTAAAAAACTATCAAAGGACAGCTTGGTGGTCATGGAGGCTACGGGCTATTACCACTATTGTCTGGCACAATATCTATATGAAAAAGGCTATGTTGTTTCGGTAGTAAACCCTTTATCGGTAAAGCGTTTTATCCAGATGAAACTATCGAAGGTAAAAACAGATAAGAGCGATGCAAGATCCATCTGTGAATATGCCCTTAACAATGACGTGCCGCTTTATACGGCAAAGGACAAGAACCAAGCGGAATGTTTGCAGTTGCTTCGTTTGATGGATACCTATGTAAAGCACCGTACGGCCATGAAGAACAAATTGGACGGAGAACAGGTTTTGGGGATCCCCTCAAAAGCGGTCTATCGCTCATTGAGCAGAACGGTAAAGCAATTGAACAAGGAACTGGCACTTTTGGAAGCCCGATTGATAGCCTTGGTAAAAGAAGAGCAACAGGAACAATTGCGGCTTTTAAAGACCATTCCAGGTATTGGGGAAAAAGCGGCAATTTTATTGGTCGTGTTCACAGATGGCTTTTCAAAGTTTGAAAACTCAAAACAATTGTGCTGCTATGCAGGCATTACACCCACCATAAGGCAATCGGGCAGTAGTGTTCGCGGACGAAGTCGGATAAGCAAAATAGGGAACAGGAAATTAAGGAACCAATTGTTCTTGAGCAGTTTTACGGCCTGTCAATATAATAAGGCCTGTCGAGAGTTGTATGAGCGTATTGTGGCTCAAGGAAAAAGCAAAAAACTAGCGATGCTGGCAGTGTGCAATAAACTATTAAAACAGGCTTTTGCAATTGCTAAATCTGGAATGCCATACAATGAAAACTTTGTTTAAAAATTAGTTTAATATTACTTGTTTTTTAGCTCAGTTCTTTGTTAGCTGTAGTTTTTAATTATTCAGATATTTATTCGGGATGTTTTTAGGTTGATAATCAATTTCGAATTCGTGCTTGAGTAATTTAGATACGATTTCTGCTATGGTTTTTTCATTGCGATGCATTTGTGGTAATAATCCCATCATCGCATAGCTAATTGGGTTAATTGCAGGAATAAAAGTTTCCCAGTCATAACCTTTTCCCCAAATCAATCCCTTTATATTTATAGATAAATCGGCCGAGTTTGACAATAGAAAATCTAACATTTCAATGGATTGATTCATATTCTGATTCACAGTATGAAAGATAGGTGTTTGCCCTCCAAATCCGTTTTCGTCAATTCCAGCTATGGCATTAACATCCGCTCCATTTTCCACTAAAACTTTTGCGCAATTTAGATGATTAAATTCCGCACAAATATGTAGTAATGAAGCATTGAATAAATTGGTGTATGCACATCGCAAAGAGTACTTTTCTTTGACAATATGCGGATTTTCTTTAATAATATTCTTAAGTTTATTTGAATCGTCCAATAAAACAGCAAGAAGAGTATTATCTTTAAATTCCAACCCAAATTCCACAAATACTTTTACACATTCTTTAAATCTGGGACTACGTAAATATTCACTGGTCAGTTCATTAATTAGCGGTTCCTCTCTAAAAGTGTCATTTGGGTTAACTCCATTTAGGAAACAGTCTTTAATTCCTTCAACAGAATGAAGTTCAATTTGAGTAATTATTTCTTTTTGATAGTCCATTTTTCAAATTACAGCTAACGGGTTTGGCTATGGTTTCGTTGCGTGACACGAGCGTAGCGATCTGGCGGCAGCAAAACCGAAGATAGCAAATTTGCGAGGACTTTCCGCGAGGAAAGTCAGAAGCAATGAACTATATCCGGTGTTGTACGTAGTTTTTTTATTCCGCATTTATATATTCGTAAAGTCCGTTTATTTCAGTTGAATTTAGTGTTTTTCCCCAAAGGTTTTTATGGTAATCTATTCCCATTTCGCTGAATTTTGTACTATCAATTTTTAGATTATTTAAGGTCATCCAATTCCAGAGTAGAGTAGAGTCCGTTTTTGCTAAAGCTGGTCCTGTCATATTTTTATTTAACATATGACACGCAGCGCAATTAATATTAAAAATCTGCTTTCCCATTTTTGCGCTTTCTGTCAAGTCGGTTAAAGATGTACCGCAACCAAATTCTGGTGATTCTGTTCCGCAGCCCAAGGTTTTTGGCTCTTTAAAACTGTATAAAAAGTAAGAAATTCCGATTATCGAAATCAAAAATCCGCATGAGATTATCAAAATCCGATTTGTCAATTTCTTCATAGACTTTGCTTTGATTTACAGTTTTCCAAAATGTCTTGTCCTGAAACATGCATAACGACCTAGGCTATGATTTCGTTGTGGATAAATTTCACAGGATTTTCATCTATAGAAATCAGCCGTATTAAATATACTAAACTTTGGTTTGGTACAAAACCATAATGAACTATAGCAGGTTTTTGCAGTAATTTTTTATTGATTTTTCTTAAAATTATTATCTTTATTTTCATGTTTAACCCATGTTTCTTCTTCTACATTATATGCATAAGAATAAGAGCCTATGACCTTATCGTTCTCATATTCAAAAGCGAAACCAAAATTAAATTTAGTCATGTTTATATAACGATTTTTGCTTATTGGTAAGAGTTCAATTTTTGGAAATACTTGTCCGTTTTCTATTTGCTCACGTTTATAAAATAGTTTGTTTTCCTCAATCCAAAATTTTCGAGGACCATAAGTACCTGCAACATCTTTAAATTGATTTTGCAATGTTACAGAGTCTATACTTTTCATATAGTTAATATGAGCAAGTACATCTTTTAAATAATAATGATTAGGGTTGGCTTTAATAGCTATTTCATAAGCAATTTTCGCGCTATCTAGTTTTTTAGCTTCAAATAAAGCTTCGGCTTTTTTAATGTTTTTGTCAATCTTCCAGTAGTAATAGATACCAGAATTGTCATAATCATTTTGTTCAGATTTATAGAGGTAATACTTATTCTTATCATCCTTAAAAAATGTAATTTCCCAAGTTCTAAAATGATTTACCGTTCCCGCTACAATAGTGTTTTCTCCAGCAATAATCATGGGTGTTATAGCTTGGTTTGAAACATATCTCAAAATGTTATTGTTCTCTATCCATAATTTTGCGGTTTGTTCATTGCCATTAAATCGATAATCGCCTTCAAATTTTTTTAATTTGTCTTTTGTGACTTTATGATCTCTTAAATAAGTTATAGCCTTATCATAAACTTTTACAAGATTTTCAGCTTCAGGATTTAACAACTTCATTTTAGCTAATGTTTTTTCCGCAGCGGCCAAATCACCTTTAAATAATTGAGGTAAGAATTTAAGTGCGAAAACATAGTTGTCAGCTGGTAATAAAAGTTGAATTTTGGATAGTTCTTTTAAAATTTCATCATATTTCTCATAAATTAGTGCTGCATTAATCAAATTATAGCCATTATTTATACTAGGGCTATGTTCATAAGATTTAAGAGCATGGTCATAATAGGCTTTTAAGTTTCTGCTTCTTCCATAAAGAGTATAAAGTAATAGGTTATAAGTTTGATCATTTGGGTTAACCTGAAGCTGTAGTTTTATGAGTTCTTCAGCATTATCATAAGCATCGTAAGCCAGATTTTTAAAAATAAGAGTCTCTCCTCTTCTTTGTAATGGAAGTTTAGATCGGTATTTATAAGCTTTGTCTACGAGATTTCGTTCTTCAAATTTGCTCACAGAGAATGTGAGGTTACTTTGAGCAGATTTTAAATAAGCCAAAGCAAACGTGCTATCTTCTTTTATAGCGTTTTCATAGTCACTATTTCTGTAGAATTCTAAAGCTTTTAAAGAGCTACTTGTAAATTCTTTAACATCTAAATCTAAATAACTAGGTTCATTAATTTCATTAGAGGCAAAATTTTCAGTAACAAAAACCGTAATATCATCAATAAGGGCTATTACATCATTACCGTTAAAAGTTTCTTGAGCTATAATTTTTGCGTTTTTACTATTTCTTATAAACGTTGTAATGGTATATTTTCCCTCTACGACTTCAAATTCACCATCCACATAATAATCATTAAAGGTTGTTGCACGATCAACTTTATCTACTGTGTTTTTTAGACCAGAAAGTTTTGGGTCGAGGTTTTTGTTTTGCAATAAATCTTCGTGAAGTAGCATGGATATACCAAACTCTAGCCATGTATTAGTGCTATCTTTTGTTATAGGCTCAAAATTATAAATAAGGAAACTAGTTCTAAATTCTTCTTTGGTTATAAATGTTGTTTCTTCTTTGCCTTCTTTATTTGTATATGTAATAGTCTTTGTTGTAGCACCTAAATCACTATTACCAAATACAAAATAAGTAGCCACCATAATTAATAAAATATTTAGTGGAAATATAATCTTCTCACGTAACTTTAGGACTCTATTATTAATACGTTCTTGATTGTATAAATAGATAATTAATGAAGGAATGATGCCAATAAAAATCCATAACAAGAGGTCTACCCAATATGGTGAAATATTATATCTAATTAAAACCCAATCTACAAATTGAAGCAAGGTCCATGCGGCAACCAAATATGCTGCAAAATACTGAAGTGTTTTTGTTACTCTTTTTTTGTCAAATTTTTTGGTTTTGATTTCTTGCTCCATGTATATGTTTAAATTAATGCCAACGTGTTCGTGTGTGGTTAGTTCCGTTGGCCTGCCTAAAGTTACTAAACTATCACCAACCAGAGGAAAATCCGTAGGATCTTCCAAGTACACACAGCACCAGCAATTAATTATACACCTTGTTGGTGGTAGTTTTTATTTTAGCTAATCTTTTAATTTTAGTCCAGTTGTTTCCTGTCCTCTCTGAAGTAAGGTCATGCTTACTACCGTCCCATCTTCACTTTTATTAAAGGTGATTTGAGCTTCTACGACTTTTAAATAAAAAACATTTTTAGATTTAGGGTAAATTTCGAATTCCTCTTCTCCTGTTGGTTTAGCCTTCAATTGACTTCCATCTTTAGAAACTGTAATCACAAATTCTGGAGACAGTTCATATTTACCGATATAACTTTCCAAAATAGTATCGTCAATAATAATTTCTTTAAATAGCTCATCTGTATTTATTCCTAATTCCTTCAATACCTTAATGCCACCTTCATTGCCTGGGTTCAATTCTACTGATTTTTTATAATTTTCAATGGCTTTTTCCTTATCACCGTTTTTTAAAAGAGCTTCGCCATAGCTATCATAAACATTAGAAGATTTAGGGAAAGCATCAACATTTATTTTAAATATGGAAATAGCATAATCAACTTTGTCTTTGCCTAAATAATGATAGCCCAGATAATTTAATTGATCTTCTGAAAAATTGTATCCATTAGTTTCATTCTTTTTTAATTCTAAATATTGAGATTGAATCTTATCAATTCCTTCAGTTTCAATAATAGTTTTTAATTTATTGGCAATTGAAGGGACTATGTTGCAACGATTACCCATAGATTCTCCAGTTTTCCAGTAAATCCAATCGCAATAAACTTGTCGATAAATATTATGACCTGCACCTCCATTAGTTATCATAATAAATCCATCATTAGTTACTGGATTTAATCGTAAAAAGGCGTGCCATCCCGAATTGGCGCCTCCATGTCCGACCAAAGTAATGGAAGTTCCATTTATTGATTCAATTCCATACCCCAAACCATAACTTCCGTTTGATGCCTGTGCAGGTTCCATCATTTGCTGTAGATTGGACGCAGATAAAATTTGTTGATTATTATTTTTATAAGTATAAAGGCTTGCTCGTGCAAATTTTGTAAAATCCTCAATTGTAGTATGTAAGCCTGCTGCTGCTTGAGCTGTGAATAATTCAAAGTCAATTACTTCACCAAAATTATTATGCTCAAGAGATGATGATTTCAATATTTTTTCGTTTATGGTATAACTGCTGTTGGTCATTCCTAAAGGATTTAATATTTCTGTTTGCATATAATCTTCAAATCTTTGCTTCGTAACTTCTTCAATGATTAATTGTAGAATAGAAAATCCGCCTCCCGAATATTTCCATTTTGTTCCAGGTTCCATAATTATCTCAACACGTCCCGGACCATTGTTTTTTCCATTTAAAGATTCTTCAATTGTGGGTAAATTATCTTTTGAAGACCAACCAGGATATCCGTGTAATGATAATCCTGCAGTATGACTTAAAAGTCTTCTAATCGTAACTTTATCTGAATCAAATTCAGATTTTGGCAAATGCCATCTAGTAAGATACATTTCGGCAGGAGCATCAAGATCAATTTTGCCTTCCTGGACTAGTTTCATTACTCCCCAAGCAGCAACTGTTTTGGAAATAGATCCAATATTAAATCCTGTTGTATTTGAAACCTTGACTCCTTTATCAATATTGGAATACCCATATCCTTTTTGTAAGATGATTTCACCATTTTCTATAATGGCAATTGCCGTACCAGGAACAATGAAGTCATTCAATAATTTAGGAATTTTATCGTCTAATTCACTTATGAATTGTTCGATTTCCCTTGTGTCTTTTTGGGCACCAACCGTAAAAGAAAGTAGAAGAGCTAAAAGTAATGTTAGTTGTTTAATCATTTTTATAGAGTTTTAATAATGAGTGCTAGAGAATTTAAATGCTACTCTAGGATATATTTTCGTGAACTTATTAAATTACTACCAACGTGTTCGTGTATGATTAGTGACGTGTTTAAGCACCTAATTTAGCAAATAAAAACCGAATAATCACGAGTGTAGCGAACTGTGCGCAGTAAAAATCCGAGAGACACCAGCGCAGCGAACTGGCGCAAGCAATTTTCGTAAGTAGGCGAGTACTAGCAATGAATTATACACGTCTTAATTTTACAATCTATTAATTTTATTGTTATTAATCAAAAGCAAAATGTTCTTAATCATCGGTTTTTTCATATTGTGGGCAACGTTAAGTGTATGAATCTGTAGCTTTGGTTCGTGTATTGTCTTTGTGTGGCTATGATTTCCTACAGTGTTAGGCATTGTTTCCATTATTCAACATCAAAATTTAGTCCTTTAATTGCTCTTTAAAGAAAGACGCTGCTTTATCCATAGTCGAATCAAACCATTCTTCAAAATTCCAAAAGGCATGTGGAGCATCCGGAATTAATATGAGTTCAGAATAGACACCAACCTTCCCTAATTTCTCAACGGCTAGCAATGATTGTTCATATGGCACTAAACTGTCACTCGAGCTATGTATTAACAGCATAGGAGGCGAATCTTTATCTATATATGAAATAGGTGATGCAGACTGCCACAAATCTTCATTTGTTACATATGGTTTTCCTAACCACTTAATCAATGGTTCAACTTCTGAAAATGAAGTAAAATCGGTAGGTGTTGCTAATCCAACCACTGCCTGAATTCTAAACTCTTCCTGCTTGCTGTTTGGATTCAATAAATTGGATGTACTTGAAACTCCAAGTAGTGCAGCCAAGTGCGCTCCAGCTGACCCTCCAATTGCTCCAATAGATGAAGCCTTAAAATTATATACTTCAGCGTTGAGTTTAACCCACCGAATCGCTGATTTTGTATCAATAACTGCAGCTGGAAATATAGCCTCATCAGATGCTCGGTATTCAATGCAAATTGTCACAAATCCTCGCAATGCTAATGCTGCAGCCATAGGACTGAAACCTTCCTTGTCTCCTTTTGCCCAACCTCCTCCTCGAATTACTATTATTGTCTGTAATTTTTCGCTTTCAGAATAGCTCGGTCGATATATGTCAAGAAGTAATTCACGATTTTGATAGTTGACATATGCTATATCCTTTAAAACCTCTACACCATCAGGAATAGCTCTCGAAATTGGCGTATGTTTCTGACCAAAGATTTTTGTCTGGCAAATAAATAAGAATACAATAATTGGTAGCAAAAAATATGTTCTATTCATTATATTATTATGTTTAAGAGAATAATGCACAACGGTTTAGTATAAATATAGTTGCGGGTTTGCGTGCGAGGATTTTTCGCAGGAAAATCAAACGTCGTAAACTTGCAACTAACTTTGGTTAAGCCCAAAATTGAGCAATTATTTTTATACATTATTAGGACACGTTTCTTATTCCTTTTTGATTTTGTAACATAATTCCACCATTCCGTCCTTAAATGCCATAACATCTTCCAAATGCAATAAATATTCCTTTCCAATATAATCGAAAAAGAGAATTCCGTCTCCGAGAATTATTGGTGTAATGGTCAAAACAATTTTGTCAGCCAAACCCAATTTGATTGATTCTTTTGTGAGTTTTGAGCCTCCGACCATCCAAATATTTTTATAATTCGGTTTTAACTTGTCATTTATAATTTTGTCAAGTTCGCCTGAACAGAACTCCACATTTTCTTTGTCGGTTACAAGTTTGTTATTGGTCACTACGAATACTGGCTTTTTTCCATATGGCCAACCAAGTTCAAGAGCGTGTTCATAGGTTTTTGAACCCATTACGTAGCAATCTATCGATTTCAGAAATTCCGCAATATATTCATTAGTCAGCATAATTCCCTTTTCGTAGTTGTCGTCCGAACGCATCCAAGATACAGTTCCGTCCTTTTTGGCAATAAATCCATCAAGGCTGGAAACCATATGTATTGTGACTTTAGATTTATCGGTTGTCATTTTTCAAATGTGTGCTAACGGCTTCCTATAAAAAACGTAGCCGCGATTTGACTTCGTTTTTTTCAGCGCACGTTTTATTTTGTTTTTTAAAGGGGAATTATAAATATAGCCAATTTCGGCTATGATTTTATACGTTGTTGTGGCTAGTGCTCTTTCTTAAGATCATAAGTTAGAATTTCAAGACCACTATCAAACGACTCCTTTTCAATTAAGTATCCAATTAACGTAGATTTTGAATTTCCAAAAATAGGAATTCCATCACCGAGAATTATTGGATTCAATTTCAACTTCAGAATGTCGATTAAGCCATTATCTAGTAGCCAACCTGCAAATTGTCCGCCGCCACACAAATAGACGTCTGTTTTTGATTTTTCTTTTATTTCTATGATTCGTTTAATTGATTTCTTTTCTATTCTAACATTGTCGGCAAGTTGCTTTATTTTGAGTGTTTCAGAAAAAATATGATGATTCATATGTGGGTAAGCTGGCTGTCCTGGGACAATTCCGAATTGATAACCAAATTCGTAAGTTCGCCGTCCCATTATTACGGTCTTGAATTTTTTTAAATCGCTTAAATATTTTTCTACACCATTTCCGTTAGGAACAAATTTACTTATGTCGTCGTTGACGCCTGCAATAAAGCCATCTAGAGAACTCGCTACATAGTAAACTATCTTTTGCATACTTTTTTTGTTGAATTCAGGGTAGTTTTTGCATTATACACAACGACCTGCTAAACGTAGTTCTGCTATGCTAGCGAAAAGATAATAAATTTAAGCAACAATGATTTGAGAATTGGACTTATGTTTGTAGTTGAGTCTCAAATCATTGTTTATCGACTAGGTAGCGCAGCTACCGTTGGTTGTTAAATTTATTGTCTTGGGAGTTCAAGTAGCAGGATCAAATTGCTTTTAGCTACTGTTATGGCACGTTGAGCACTTGAGTGCGCAGTTGGAGCTGTAGTTGGTATATGGTCCTAGAGCAATTTGGTTTAGCAGGTCGTTAGAGCACATTTAACTAGTGGGGCGGGAGTGCGCAGCACGTAGCAACACAAGTCAGCTTCAGCTGAATGTGCTCTAACGTGTTTGTGTAACGCTACGTTGCGTGGTTTGGTACTAAAATAGTTAAAAAGCACTGCATTTCACGCTTGCGAGGATTTTTCGACCTTGTTTACCGAAGCTTTAGCGTAGGTAAAGGAAAATCAGAAGCAATGCGTGTTACACATTGTTAGCAACTGGCTTTTTATTCTATATGATACCATTGGTATTCTTTTCCGTTCCAAAATATAATTCCGCCACCGTGAGATTCCTCAACACCCATATAAATTCCGTTTCCAATAAGTTTAAAATTCTTGCTTTCGTCTTGTCCGATTATATCTCCAGTTTCTTGGTCAACTAAAGTCGCTGAAACAATTTCTCCTTTTGGTATAGTCTTAAATATTTCAATCCAGTTTAAGTCAGTCATATTATCAACTTCTTTTCCCGCTCCAAAAACAAACATTTTATTGTTGTAATGATTGACTATGAGTACACCGATTTTTGAGTTTCGTTTGTTTTTTACGAGTGTTGCTAAATCTGGTTTTAAATCACCATTAAAGTCCTCAATAAGATTTTTGTTTGGAATTACTTCTAGTGAATCAGGAAGTTTAAGCTCAACAAATTTTTTGGTCGCTACAAATTTAAAATCGTCTTTTTCACCATTGATTTGTGAAAAACAATGGAAATTTATAATTAAAATAATAAGAAGAATTATTCTTTTCATTAATGTTTTCAGCTTGTTGCCAACTCGTTATATGTGCACTAAAATAGTCATTTATACCTTTCAATGTCGGGTTTTTATGGGTACTGAATTTTGGCTTTTGGAATTTGGTGGCATTTCTAATTCTAAATGTTGTGTGGGCACGGATCGCAACGCAGCGCTATCCGATGGCACTAGTTGCAAACGAGCGCGAGCACGGGAAATACAATGTTGGTGGAAAACACCAACAATGGCGCAGGGAAGGGAAATAAATAATAAAAGGTGATTGAGTTATTTGCTTGGTTCGAGCAACCACTAATTCCAGAAGCTTTTTTGAATAAGAACTGGATTTGTTCCTTTTAACCTAATATTCCGACAAATTGAATGTCAGCAGTTTTTGTCCAAACTACAGTGCGTTTAGCCATTCCCGATTTCTTTTATCCATGGCATCTTGAGAAATAAGTTCACCATTGTTTATATCCTGTTCACTCATTACGAGCATTAATTTTTGCTCGTCTGTCAATTCCACCATTGGGGATTCAGATGCGCTTGAAGAAATTAGCTTGTCAAGGGCTACTAAAAAATCCTTGTTTTTAATAGCTAGGATTTTGTCAATCAATCCTTTTCTTATGTTATCTACTGTTGCCATTTTTATTTCGCTTTTTTTTTTAATATCCAAAATTTTATCCTGTGTTTCTTGTAACACGCAATGCGTTATATGATTACCAATATATGTCATCTTTTTTAAAATTTAGGATATCGACACTTTTAGTTTGTATCAACATTGCAACCTAGACAACATTTAGAACACTAGTATGGGATAAAATTTAAGTTACAGTATTTCTTCAGTTTTCGGGACTTTTATTTTGCTTGCTACCATCATTGATACTGCGGCATCTCCACTGACATTAATGACCGTACGGCACATATCTAGTGGGCGGTCTATGGCAAATATCAATGCGAGGCCAGCTTCGGGTATTCCCGCTTGGGCCAGGACAATCACCAGCATGACCATTCCTGCTCCAGGCACCGCAGCTGAACCTATGGAGGCAAGGGTGGCAGTGGCAATGATGCCGAGTTGGGTAGCCAATGAAAGTTCCATTCCAAAGGCTTGGGCAATAAAGACCGCTGCTACAGCCTGATACAAACTGGTACCATCCATATTGATCGTGGCACCGATGGGCAATACAAAACTTGCGACTTCTTTTGGGACGTGCAGATGTTCCTCCACCCGTTCCATCGTCACTGGTAAAGTAGCAGCGCTAGAACTGGTTGAAAAAGCAAGCAGTTGTGCAGGTGCAATGCCTTTAAAGAAGAAGCTAGGCGACTTTCGCGTAAAGATCCAAACAATCGCAGCATACACACCTAGCATACATAGTAGTCCTATGAGAATCGTTATCGCATACAAGGCCAATGCCGAAAAGAGATCAACACTGGGTGATTCTACTACCAAGGCCGCCAACAACGCAAAGACTCCATAAGGTGCTGTCGCCATAATAAGGTCAATAATCTTAAGGATGACATCATTAAATCCGTCGAAAAACTTTTTGACTGGTTTAGAGGATTTTTTTGGGATTAAAATAAGCCCAAGCCCAAATAGTATCGCGAAAAAAATGACCTGCAACATACTGGTGTTGTCACTGGCAGCATAAAAAATATTATCGGGCACGATGTCAATCAATGCCTGCAAAGGTCCGCTTTCTTCTTGTGCTTTTGCCATGTCGATTCGTTTGGAGGCGTCGTCCTTATAGCTGCTTAAAAGTTCGATTCGGGTTTCTTCGGAAATGGCATTACCAGGTTTCAGGATATTAACGAGCACTAAACCGATGGAAACCGCCAGTACGGTAGTCAGGATAAAAGTGACGATCGTTCGGGTGCCCATTTGAGAAAGTTTTGAAATATCTTTCAGATCCGAGACCCCTTTGATAAGTGATGCCAAAATCAACGGGACGGCGATGAGTTTTAAACAGTTGATGAAAATAGTTCCGAAAGGCTTTATCCAATCCCGAACCAATTGTGGTCCCCAGCTAATATTTGTGAGCAGCAGTGCAAAAAGCACGCCTGCGGCCATTCCGATAAGTATCTGCCAGTGCAGGGCTAATTTTTTATTCATTCGTTCAAACTTTTAATCAAAATGTATGGTGACCGTGTGTCTAGGAAAGGAAGGTTTTGTTTTGTGAATGCGCCCCGCAGCTTCCAAGTTCCGTAGAAAAATCAGAAGTTAGCGAACAAAGCAACGCCCACAATGCGGGGATAAATGTAGTAATTATTTGAATATGTTGATGGGGAGTGATTTATTTAATAGGTTTAAATTTCGATGACATTAGTGCTTACAGAAGGTTGTTTTAGGGGTGTTTTTGATATTTTACTGGGAGTTTGAGCGATTTTTGACGATGGGTTTTTGGGAAGTCGTTGTGAGGCTTTTGGAAGTCTTGGACGGTCAATTGGAAGTCGTTGGCATATGGTCCTTGAGCAATTTGGTTTAGCAGGTCGTTAGAGCACATTTAACTTGTGGGGCGGGAGTGCGCAGCACGTAGCAATACAAGTCAGCTTCAGCTGAATGTGCTCTAACGTTTAGTATATGAAAAGTAGGCGATTACGAAGCACCAAACTTTCAGCTAAGCACAAATTTTGATGCGAGCCAAAACCCTTGATTTTATTACTATTTCGCCTATTTTTTATATACATCTTAAGTTTACAATTCATTAAATTTATTAGATAACCAGAAAGAACAAAAGAGAGGATTAAGGTTAGTATACACGGTGAAGCTCTAGACTTCGGCAACATTGATAATCCCCTCTCTTTTCTACTTTTATTTCGTTCAGTTCTGTGAGACCTAGATCTCGTTTTCAAGTTGTTGAAAGCAAAGTAGAATGTCCTTTCAAAATACAGTTCTTATGAATAAAAATACAGAAATTTTCGGAATAGACATCAGTAAAGATGTATTTGATGTTTATGGTCTGGAATTGGGACACCATCAGTTTGCAAACAATGAAAAGGGATTTAAGCAATTCATTAAAAAACTATCAAAGGACAGCTTGGTGGTCATGGAAGCTACGGGCTATTACCACTATTGCCTGGCACAATATCTATATGAAAAAGGCTATGTTGTTTCGGTAGTAAACCCTTTATCGGTAAAGCGTTTTATCCAGATGAAGCTATCGAAGGTAAAAACAGATAAGAGCGATGCAAGATCCATCTGTGAATATGCCCTTAACAATGACGTGCCGCTTTATACGGCAAAGGACAAAAGCCAAGCGGAATGTTTGCAGTTGCTGCGTTTGATGGATACCCATCTAAAGCACCGTACGACCATGAAGAACAAACTGGATGGGGAACAGGTCTTGGGGATCCCCTCAAAAGCAGTCTATCGCTCATTGAGCAGAGCTGTAAAGCAATTGAACAAGGAGCTGGCACTTTTGGAAGCCCGATTGATAGCCTTGGTAAAAGAAGAGCAACAGGAACAATTGCGGCTTTTAAAGACCATTCCAGGTATTGGGGAAAAAGCGGCAATTTTATTGGTCGTGTTCACAGATGGCTTTTCAAAGTTTGAAAACTCCAAACAACTGTGCTGCTATGCAGGCATTACACCCACCATAAGGCAATCGGGCAGTAGTGTTCGCGGACGGAGCCGGATAAGCAAAATAGGGAACAGGAAATTAAGGAACCAATTGTTCTTGAGCAGTTTTACAGCCTGTCAATATAATAAGGCCTGTCGAGAGTTGTATGAGCGTATTGTGGCTCAAGGAAAAAGCAAAAAACTAGCGATGTTGGCAGTGTGTAATAAATTATTAAAACAGGCTTTTGCAATTGCTAAATCTGGAATGCCATACAATGAAAACTTTGTTTCAAAATTAGTTTAATATTGCTTGTTTTTTAGCTCAGTTCTTTGTTGTGTGCTGTTATTCTTTTTCAATTTCTAATATCATTGAGGTTTTTGCTGGTATTTCGAGTGAATTATTGATGTGTAGTACCTGGTTTGATATTACTTCTTTTGCTACGAAATTATTGTTTACCATTTCCTTATATCTGTTGATATCAAGCGAAACCGAATTAGAATTTTTATTGAGTATCACCATTATTTTTTGTTCGTCATTGTACCTAAAATAAATATAAACATCATTCTTTTCAGGTGCATAGTGTTTAAACTTTGCGCTTGTGAAGAGACTATTATTTTTTCTCCAGTTTAGAAGATGCGTAAAATAATGTTGTGCTTCTTTTTCATCTTTAGTGAGACCAACACCTGTTTGCGCATTTTTTAAATCATGTTGCCATCCACCATAAAAATCTCCTCTCCTCTGACCGTCACTTCCTGCTTTTTCATTTGTCATCAAAATTTCTGTCCCGTAAAAAAACTGCGGAATTCCACGCATCGTCATATACATTGCCATTCCTAATTTCCAATTGTCAATGTTTTTGTTTAGTCTCGAGTAAAATCTATCAACATCATGGTTATCTGGAAATATCAGTTGGTCATATGGATGCGGAAATTGGTAATCTTGAGCGATACTTTGATAGACATCTCTCCATGTTGAAAACCATTCATTGGACTGATTAAGGCTGGAAACTATGTTATTATTCAATGAAAAGTCCATCAATGTGGGTAGATAGCATTTATAGCCATCATTATTGTCCTTATCAACTTGCCAATAAGAAGTTAGGTCAGCTATGGTGGTCATTTCTTCACCTACTATATTGAAATTTGGATATTCTTCAGTAATAGTTTTAGTCCAATAGGCCAAAAAATCTTTATCAGAATATGAGAATGTATCTACCCTAAAGCCAGAAAGTCCGGCATACTCCACCCACCATATGGTGTTTTGTGTTAGATATTTTGCGACTAATGGATTTCTTTGATTCAAATCTGCCATATGGCCGTCAAACCATCCATCTGTATATTCTTTTTTATCAATTTCTGTCGCATAGATATCTGTAATGGTTGTTTTTAAATGATTCGTGCGGGTTTTGGTATTCGAAAAATTAGCCCAATCATCAGATGGCAAATCTTTTATAAAATAATATTCTGAACCGCAATGATTTAGTACAACATCCCAAATGACTCCAATACCTTTTGTTTTAGCTTTTTGCACCAATGTTTTGAATTGCTCATTGGTTCCAAAGCGAGGGTCAATTTTATAAAAATCTGTTGCTGCGTAGCCATGATACGAATATTGTGGTTGATTGTTTTCTATAAGCGGGGTATTCCATATTTGTGTGAAACCAAGTGATTCAATATAGTCTAAATGATTTATAATACCTTGTATGTCCCCACCATGACGCATATCGTCATTTGTTCTATCAACAGTTTTTTCGTTTAAGTTGATGAAACTATCATTGTTAATATCACCGTTTGAGAATCTATCGGGAAAAATCAATAAGATGGCATCTTCTTGTGAGAAACTTTCTCTTTGTGCACTATTTTTTTCTCTTTTCAAGATTGGAAATTCTTTAGTTATAGCTAATTTTTCGGCATCGTAAAATTTCAATAGAATGTTTCCCGCTTTAGCATTGTCATTTATTTTTAAAGTAATAAACACGTAGTTTTTGTTGGTTACTTTTTCAGTTGAAATCCATTCGACTCCTGGATACTCAATTATTGGATTTAAATCAGAAATGTTATGACCATAAAGCAATAATGTAACCGTATTATATTTCATACCAATCCACCAATTTGATGGTTCGATTCGGTTTATTGCCACGTTTTGGGCTGACATTAGCAAGGGTAACATCAAGAATTGGAACAGCATTATATTTTTACAAACAGTTTTCATAGGAATACTTTTAAAATAAGAATTTCCAATAGTACTATTGTAAAAAAAGACTTCCAAATAGATTATATAAACAACCACTTCTGCTTATTCAATAACCTATTACAATTGATTTTTTTGAGAGTATTACTTGAATTTAATACCATTGAATTGAAGTTAGCTCATTGTTTTTCGTACACTATTGGTGGTTGTTTATATATTATTAGTGGTAATTAAGATTATTTTTTCGACTTTCGTTCATTGATGTATCGTACTATGAAACGTTCACACTTATCTATACATATGAATTTTAATAAAGTTGCCAAGCATATCATTTATTGGTTAGTGTTTGTGAGTTTCTTCACTTTGGTTTGGGGAACGTATGATAATGACTATTATAGGAATTTTATGATTCAACTATTGAGTCTTCCTGCCCGACTGATTTTGGTTTATTTAACCCTCTGCTTCCTATTTCCTAATTATCTTCTTAAAAAAGACTACGCAAAGTTTATAGGTTTCTTTATCCTATTATTAGTATTTGTTTCCTTTTTTGTTCAGCGAATCATATATTTTTATATTATACAACCCAACTATCTGCAAAATTTTAAATCGTCAAATTTCTTTGCCATTACCGAACTGATGAATACCGTTTTAGATGTTAATATGGCTATCATTATACCGTTGGTTTACACATTCTTTAAACATTGGCAAAGAGAGAGTGAAAAAACTATGAGGATTGAAAAGGAAGCACAGGAACAAATGGATGATGAACAATTCATTTATTTGAAAGTTGAAAAATCACTTCAGAAAGTTTATATAAAGGACATTATATATATAGAAAGTCTAAAAAACTATATCAAAGTCAAAACAACTGATAGAGAAATTATAGTTTATAAAAGTATTTCGGCAATTGAAGGGTTATTGCCAAAAGAAACGTTTTTGAGAGTTCATCGCTCTTATATTGTCGGTCTCAATTTTATCAATTCATTTTCGCCAAGCAAATTAGATTTGAAAGGTATCACAATTCCTATTGGTCGAAAGTATAAGGAGGAAGTAAAAAACGTTTTAGGCTATTTTTAGATTTCACAGAAAAAATTTTATTAAATAGTCTAGTTTTTTTTTGCACACAACGGTCTTGGGTATGAAAAGTAGCGTGTAAATAAGCAAAACTTTTCAGATTAATAATGACTTTAAAAATAAGCAAAAACTTTGAGTAAGCAATTAATAGCTATTTTTTATACCCGTCTTAAGTTTACAATTCATTAAATTTATTAGATAACCAGAAAGAACAAAAGAGAGGATTAAGGTTAGTATACACGGTGAAGCTCTAGACTTCGGCAACATTGATAATCCCCTCTCTTTTCTACTTTTATTTCGTTCAGTTCTGTGAGACCTAGATCTCGTTTTCAAGTTGTTGAAAGCAAAGTAGAGTGTCCTTTCAAAATTCAGTTCTTATGAATAAAAATACAGAATATTTTGGAATAGACATCAGCAAAGACGTATTTGATGTTTATGGTCTGGAATTGGGACATCACCAGTTTGCAAACAATGAAAAGGGATTTAAGCAATTCATTAAAAAACTATCAAAGGACAGCTTGGTGGTCATGGAGGCTACGGGCTATTACCACTATTGTCTGGCACAATATCTATATGAAAAAGGCTATGTTGTTTCGGTAGTAAACCCTTTATCGGTAAAGCGTTTTATCCAGATGAAACTATCGAAGGTAAAAACAGATAAGAGCGATGCAAGATCCATCTGTGAATATGCCCTTAACAATGACGTGCCGCTTTATACGGCAAAGGACAAGAACCAAGCGGAATGTTTGCAGTTGCTTCGTTTGATGGATACCTATGTAAAGCACCGTACGGCCATGAAGAACAAATTGGACGGAGAACAGGTTTTGGGGATCCCCTCAAAAGCGGTCTATCGCTCATTGAGCAGAACGGTAAAGCAATTGAACAAGGAACTGGCACTTTTGGAAGCCCGATTGATAGCCTTGGTAAAAGAAGAGCAACAGGAACAATTGCGGCTTTTAAAGACCATTCCAGGTATTGGGGAAAAAGCGGCAATTTTATTGGTCGTGTTCACAGATGGCTTTTCAAAGTTTGAAAACTCAAAACAATTGTGCTGCTATGCAGGCATTACACCCACCATAAGGCAATCGGGCAGTAGTGTTCGCGGACGAAGTCGGATAAGCAAAATAGGGAACAGGAAATTAAGGAACCAATTGTTCTTGAGCAGTTTTACGGCCTGTCAATATAATAAGGCCTGTCGAGAGTTGTATGAGCGTATTGTGGCTCAAGGAAAAAGCAAAAAACTAGCGATGCTGGCAGTGTGCAATAAACTATTAAAACAGGCTTTTGCAATTGCTAAATCTGGAATGCCATACAATGAAAACTTTGTTTAAAAATTAGTTTAATATTACTTGTTTTTTAGCTCAGTTCTTTGTTGTGCTTTCGTTATTTTTACATTTAAATATCATTTGTCTTTTCAATTAATTCTTCTTGAAATTTGTAAATATTACGATACACAAAGTCCATATAATGACTGGATGCAATAAAACGTGATAATGCGTTTTCAAAGCGTAAAGATTTTAATAATCCGAACTCATCAGATTTAATTTCAGACTTTCTCAACAAGAACATATTATCATTAAATTCGAGTAACATATTTTTGACATTGGTCTTTTCAAAAATAATGTTAAACATATTTTGGCGTGCAACATTCAATTCCTCCTGCTCCTGAAATTTAACTCTCAACAATTGACCATCCCAACTACTTATCATAAATCTCAAACTGTCATCTTTGAAAATTTCAAGTTTCCCAGAATTTATTATTTCATTAATAACTCCATTATTCGGTCGATACTGAACCTCTGAATTTACTACTCCTAGAATTAAACTCCTTAATCTCGCAAGTGTTACATTAGTTGAGTCATTGCTCATTAAATCTGATAATTCTCTGCCGGACTTTAGATTATTTTCGTTTGTTTTTATCGCAGATTGAAGCTTCTCTTGATTTTTCTCAAATTCTAATTTTAAAACATTGAGATAGTTAGTCTCACTATTTGAAATTTTCTTTGTTTCATTCCAATTATTAATACTCAATGCAATCAAAATTCCAATTACAACGAGTACAATTTCGCCAATCGCATAAATCAGATATTTGCTGAATTTGTTTTCAGTCAGCATTTTTTGGCGAATTTTTCTAAAGAATTTTATCATTGGTTAATGGTTGGTCATAATGAAGCACAACGGTTTTGTATATGGTTTGTTGCGTGGTTAAGCACCTAATTTAGCAAATAAAAACCGAATAGAAAATCCGCAAGGATTTTCGTAAGTAGGCTAGAACTAGCAATAAATTATATACGGTGTTGTAGCACGTTTTTATTTTTCGTTCAGTTGATATTTATACTCAAATATTTGTTTTTCAGTTCCGTCAATTTTAATTACTTTTTCTAAAAATCCGACGTTATTGTAAATGAATTGATAAGATTTGTTTTTTCCTTTTAAAATGTAATTCTCTGACTTATTTATTAAAATCGTATCATTCTTATATTCGTAAGTTTCATTTTTCCAATGTCCATTTTTTTTTGAATAAAAGTCAGATGAGATTAATCGGTTTGCAGAATTGTATTTGTGTTCAGATACCTTAAAATCGGCAGAATAATTAGTGATTGTGTTCCCATTATTGTCAATCACATCATTGTCCAATATTTTTATTGTTTCGATAATTTTTTCTCCGTTTTCTGGGTAAAATACTTCATCCTCGTATTTTTCTCCATCTTTTGAATAATAGATGAATTCTCGGTTTAATCGGTCGTTAGAAAATTCCTGTTTTTGTTTTAATTCTCCAACTGCATTAAATGTTTCAATTTCTTTAGAAACAATTTCTTTGTCGGTTCCATAATCGAACGAAATTTTTTGGTTTTTGTCCTTTATAAAAACGTCTTTGTTTTTAAGTATTCTTCCAGGATTTTCATAAGTCAGTTTGGTGTCTTCCAAGTATTCATATTCATAACCATATTTAAAATCTCCATTTGGCGAATAATGTGATGTTTTGATAACTCTCCCTTTTTCATCGTATTGATATTCGCTTTTGTTGATAATTGTGTTATCATTCTCAATTATAGTGATAACGTTTCCTTTTTTGTCAAAGGTGATGTCGGATGAAATTTGTTCATCTCTAAAGCAAAGAAGTTGTTTTAGGTTCTTCTCTAATGCAAACTCTGTAAATGCGTCATTACTGTTCCTTATGTTTTGAGGAACGTTTAGAGTCGCTACAAATAATTTTCTTGGTTCGTGTTGAATCGTTTGTCCAAAGGAAAAATTAAATGCAAAAAATATGATGATTATTAGTCTGTTCATTGATTTGGTCAAATGTGCTACAACGTGTTTGTGTAAGGATAGTTGCGTGTGCAAGCAACTAACCTACTAAAAATGGAACGAACCAAAGGAAAATCCGCAGGATTTTCCGAGTAGGCAAGAACCAAGCAATTATTTTTACACGGTGTTAGCAAACGTATTTCATTTTTTTTATGCTGTTAATCAGTAATTCAGTCGTTATATTTTTGTCAACTACCATGACTACAAAACTGAAAGGTATTCCATTATTACTTGCCAAATTCAAATCCGTTACTTTTCCAGTCAGAATTGTTCCGTCAATATCGGATTGTGTGGAATTTAGATGAAATTCATAGGTGTTTCCAATAATTTTTTGGTCAATATCAATTTCTTTGAATTCGACGATTTGAGGATAAAAATAATCTTCCATTAGTTACAATGTTTTTTAATTTCATCATAAGCTTCTTTTTTTCCGAGTTCTCCAGCTCTCGACAAATCTTTACAACCTAATTCTCTATTATTTAACTTAATATGCGCCATTCCTCTTATGAAAAAACTATTGGAATGCTCGTGAATTTGTATAGCTTTGGTAGCATCATCTATAGCTTTTTTATATTCTTCAGTATTTAGGTAAATTTCGGCTCTTGTATCCCATATATACCATGTGTTCTTGTTTAGGTTGAGTGCTTTTGTTACTAAAGACAAGGCTTCTTTAAAGTTTTTAAGCTTTACATAAGTATATGCTTTATTGTTATAAAGTGTAGCCATATCATAATTTTGTCCGTCATCTCCTTTAGGAATTATTATGTCATAATCGTTAATAGCACCAAAATAATCCCCTACTTCAGATTTTGCCAACGCCCTAAAGAATAAATATTGCGGTAAAATATTATTGGTTTCATCGGCTGATTTAGTAATATCAAAAATTGATTGACTATAATTTTGTTTAAAAAAGTTTGCCATACCACGCATTCCGTAAAGAGATATATTTCCAGAATTCTCAATTTCTTGGTCAATTAGTGTGATTGCATCGTTATACTTTGCATTTCGTAGCAAAGCATTAATTTCTTTAATCTTATTGTTCGAAGTAATTTGAGCGTTTGGAGTTTCTTTTTTAACTTCTGTTTTGCCATTTTCAATATCATTTATTACATTCTTAATATTTGGGTCTCTCGTAATAAGATATGCCCGTTTTAAATGAGGCAATGCTTCAGAATACCTATTTAAACGAAGTAATGCTTGTCCTGCCAAAATCATAAATTCTTCGTCGTTATTTTTAATAGATAACCCTTTTAATGCAATATCCAATGAAGCTTGATATTCTTCATTTTGATAATATTCTAATGCTTTACCTTTAGATTCTCGAAGAACCAAAGCTAATTGAATCGCACTACTATAGTCCACATTGTCCATTTTATCAATAAACTTTGCAGATGATGTTTGATATCGTTGTCTGTCAGTTGAATTTGAACTCGACTTTTGTGCATTCATTCCCATTTGAAACCCTCGATTGTAACCATCTTGGTAACTTGAGGAACTTTCATTGACCGTCGGAATTGGTGAGATTGGTGGAATTGGTTCAATACATCCAACACCTTTGTCTTGGCAATAACCATTTTTGTAACCTTCCTTAAATCCGTTGTCAAAACTTGTTTGAGCAATTAGGAAATTCGCTGAAATACAAAATATTAATGATAGTAAAAATGTCTGTTTCATATGTTTGCTAACGTGTTTGGCTATGGTTTCGTTGCGGAATGGTTCGGCAGAACTATTCCGCCGTAAACCAAAGTTAGCAAATACGCAGGAATTTCCGAGAGGAAATTCCGCCGCAATGAACTATAGCCGGTGTTGTAAACAGTTATTTTTAACATCCGCAATACATTTCAACTTCTGTTTTGTTTTCAACTTCTTTAATTTCAAAATAGCAACCAGCTCCATCGTCAGTCGGTCCAAATTTTGTTTTATCCGAATTCCAACCGTGTTCAATGTCCATTGGCGAACTTTTAAAAATCAGTTCTACCCATTGGATTAGACTTTCTTTGTCAGTTTTCGGTAAAATCAGTTTTGTGGTTATTCCTCCAGCTTCTCTGCATTGTTCTTCCGAGTAAATAATTCCGTGTTCAAATTTTTGTTTAAATGCACAAATATTGAAATCAGGATAATCATACTTTTTAATATCTAATTTTTCAGATTCCACTTTGTAATTCCGATTTAGATATAAGTAAGTCACATCTTGTGAGTAATTTGTTTTTTTTAATTCCGCATTCAGTTCCGGAACATTTGGCTTTATTAAAGTAAAATTTTGCGCGATACCAAAAGTTGGCAAAATTAGAAGTCCGAATACTAAAAGTCTCTTTGATGTTCTAAATTGAATCATAAATTAATCTAATTCCGATTGCAAAAAGTATAAAAGCTCCAACTATAAATTCGATTGTGAACGACATCATCATATAATCCTCTTTTTTTCTTTCTGAAACGAATTTTTTCCTTTCATAATTATACCAAATAATACCAAGAACTATTAATAATGCTCCAAGTATAAATTTTAGTACGTTCTCCATAATTGTTTACAACGGCTACGTATAAGATTAGTTGCGATGGTTAAGAACGCACTTTAACAAGTACAACCAAATAGGAAATCCGCAAGGATTTTCGTAAGCAAGGAAGTAACAAGCAATTAATTTTATACATTGTTGTAGCTAGTTTTTATTAATTGTTTATAACGTGTCTGCAATTTTCAAATATGTTTTTCATGGATTTTGGTATAATTGGTTCTATAAGCCTCCTGGTATTGAAACTATTATAGTTAATATTTTAGCTCCTATCATAGGGTATTTACTTGCAATAAATATCCCTTGTGATTAAATATGTTGCTATTGATGTTGCG
Source organism: Flavobacteriaceae bacterium MAR_2010_72 (assembly GCA_003550275.1). Lineage (GTDB taxonomy): Bacteria > Bacteroidota > Bacteroidia > Flavobacteriales > Flavobacteriaceae > Geojedonia. The sequence continues at coordinate 2,287,104 of QXCW01000002.1, read as the reverse complement.
ACAGGAATTACAAATTGAATCCAATTGTTTGTTTTCTGTATCCAATATTTATTTAAAATCCAATTCAACCGAAATGTTTGTAATGGATTTAATTTGAAAAATATATTCTGTTCTTTGTCGCTACTGTCTAAAAATGTTAAGATGTAATTATATCCATGAGGATAAACACCTACTTGGTATTTTGAGTATCTACGAACAATAAAATCTGAATAATCTTTTGGTAAAGAGCCAGAGGGGTAGTCAAATTTAATACGTTGAATTATACCGTATTGAAAAACAACGATACAATCTATAAATTCAATAACTCCGTTTAGGTATTTGCTTTTTAATTTCATTATAAGCGTTTTGTTTTGTCAGTCGCACGTAACAGTTGCGTAATTATAAGGTCAGTCGTATGTTTGTTTATGCTTTAGATAAAGGTCAGTTATATGAATCTCCAAAATCAAATGTTGGTCATAAATTTTATTCTGTTAATTCGGATTTATCCAAGCGTTTGTTTGAAATGAAGGGTGGAGTAACTCGGTATTGCCTTCCTCCCGATAAGCTATAATAATGTCCGAAAAACTTGAATTATCCAACCACACTAATTGAGGTAGCTTTTGTTTCTTATAGATAGTTTCAAGAATTAATGTTTTTTCATAACTATTCACATCAAGACCAACGGTGTAACAACCATTAGGTTCACATTTACTTTTAAAATTAAAACCTTTTTCAGACATTGCCTTATGTAAGTTTTTGGCTTTCGTCTTGTCTTTTCCAAATAAGATTACTGCTTTTCTTCCTTCTTGTTCAAAGAAAGCAATATCATTAAATTCAATATCTTTTATATTCTTCATCCTCTCGGTGTTTAAATTAGCTACAACTGGTTATATGTTCACTAAAATACACTTTTAACTCTTAATATTGCCGGATATCAACACTTTTTCATCACCCTTAACACTTTTCATTAAACCCTCTACCGTAACATCCAACGGATTCTTAATTTGCATAATACTCTTTTGGGCAACATGCGTATAAATCATCGTCGTCTCCGGCTTTGCATGACCCAATAAGGCCTGTATATAACGCAAATCAACACCATTTTCTAACATATGCGTTGCATAGCTATGACGTAAAGTATGCGGGGTGACCTTTTTTTGGATACCAGCAAGTTGGCACGAACGCTTCAATACCTGACCTACACTACTGGCACTGTATAAACCACCACCTTGCCCTTCCACAAAATAACGTGTGGGCCTGTAAGTGTTAATATAATTAATAAATAAAGGCTTGATCACCTCACTCATAACAACAACACGATCCTTTCGCCCTTTACCTTGCTTGATGTGGATTTGGCTACGATCCATATCCAGATCTTTTAGCTCCAGGTGCAACAACTCGCCCAAACGCAATCCACCCGAATACAAAAGACCTATAATGGCCCTGTGTTTCAAGTTTTTGGTTACTTGTAGTATATCAATAATCGCTTCTTTCGATAAAACCGTAGGTAAATACAATGATTTTTTTGGACGCTTAAAAGTACTGGCATCAAAAGCAGATAGGTTACAAAGGGCGCTAAGGTATTTTAACGCACTCACACACTGCCTATGGCTACTCACACTATAATGCTCCTTGGCAATAACACCTTCCATAAATAATTCAATATGCCGAGTCGTCCAATCGGCCATGGCAGTGGCGCTATTAAAATGTAAAAACCGAAGCACAAAATACCCATAACTGCTTATGGTGTTTACACTTAAACGTTTTCCCTTTAAATAAGTAACATATGACTTCAATAGGGCTTGTAAATCCTTGTTAATAGCCCTGTAAAGTGAAGCCTTATCTGGAGGTTTGACCTTGGCAATAGCCACCTTTGCTACCTTACCCTTAAAGCGCATAGCACTATAATCAACAAAATAGCCGCCACTCTGAAGATAGGTAAAAAGTGCATGCAGGTTAGAAGCACTATCGAGTACATAAAAGGTTTTGTGGGTACTAGACCATTCTACACCCGAAAACCCCTTTATATAGGCTTTTACATCATCGCTATAAGAAAACCCAATAGCAATTTGTGCTTGGTTACGATGTTGCAACGGACTTAAAGTAATGACAGGCTTCATAGCATGAATTAGGAAACTAAATGTAAATCAAAATTTTGAATTGTAAACCATCCCAAAACATTTTTTTAACCCCACAACCCACAACAGTTCAACCGCTTAAAAAGCCAGTCGCTAATAGCCAATAGCCAATAGCTAACAGCCAATGGCATAACACTTGCCCATTTTTTTCCCAATGGAATATCCAGACATTACCCACCAAATACTAAACACTATCCACTAAACACCACACACCATACACCAAATGCCAACAGCCAACAGCCAACAGCCAACAGCCAACAGCTATCAGCCAACAGCTAACAGCTATTCCTGCGCAGCAGAAATGCCTATCTACAGTGAAAGTCTTTTTTGATTCGTTTTTTGGACTAGCAAAAAATGAATAGAACAAATCACCTTAATCGTTCGTACAAGTTAGTATCAATAAAATGAATTAGAAAAACCAATGGCGTAACACTTGCCCTTTTTCACCCAATGGACTATCCACTAAACACCAAACACCAAATGCCAACAGCCAAAAGCCAATGGCATAACACTTGCCCTTTTTCACCCAATGGACTATCCACTAAACATCAAACACCAAACACCCAACACCCAATAGCCATAATTCAAAAAAATCACCAACAAAAATATCCAACCAATCAAAATATAATTTACATTTACATAACTACATAATAACCTACTTGATAACACTATGGCAAAAAATGACGGGCCACATAATTTCACAGGAAGCATTGGCGATCGCACCTATTACAACCTAAAGGGAGTAGGTCCACTCGTTCGTAAAAAACGCGGTCCTTCAAAAGAAGAGATGGATGCCAACCCAAACTTTGAAACCACCAAACAGAATAATAAAGAATTTGGCGCCGCTGCTACCGTGGCAAAAGCCATAAGAATGGGGTTGGGGCAACCATCCAAAGAATTTCAAGACTCCACCTTTTCTGGTCGCTTGGCTGGAATAATAAGAACCGTTATACAATATGGTGAAGGCGAAAAAGGGCAACGCCAATGTAACCTCCATATGGCGCCTGGCCGCATTACGGGTTTTCCCTTAAGTGTAGCCAACAGCCTTAAAAGAACATATACAGCCCCATACCACTGCACGATCAATGACCAGCGAACAGCCATTACAATACATATACCCGAAACTAAAAACTACCACCATACCAGCAAGCCAAAATATGCGACCTATTTTAAACTTACTGCGGCATTGAGCCTCGTATCCCATTATAATTATAAGGAACAAAGTAATACCTACTTGCCAGTAATACCACAGCAAAACGCAATGGGCTACCATACCGAAACACAAGCATTTGAACTCGATAAAACCTACACAAATAACGAAATCACCCTCCTTATCCCTGACCAACAACCATTAGACAACAAAGTTGCGGCAACCATTTGGTTGGGTATAACCTATCACACTAAAAATTACAGCGACTTTGAAGACCTGCAAGCCCAAAAAGCTATGGAATGTATTGCCATCCTTTAAATAAAGTTTACACATCAATCTATATTTAAGTTGTCCCAGCCTTGTCCCGGGCTTGTCTCAACCTTGTCTCGGGCTTGTCTCGGGTGTTCCCTATACATGCTACGGGTCTACGTTATAAAAACCCCATAAATGACCAGTTATCCAATAATCAATAGTCAATATTTAATAATAGTTATTCAATTGCATGTAAACCCTATTCCTGCGCAGCAGGAAAACCACTGTAGTAAGCATAAGAAGTACTTGCCGTTAAAAATTCCTGAAGCCTTGTAGAAATCTACGATTCACGAATACCTAAATATAAAATCAAAGCCCATGAGTAAAATTTAGGCAAGTACTTCAGGTTCTGCGCAGCAGAAATGCCTACCTACAGTGAAAGTCTTTTTTGATTCGTTTTTTGGACTAGCAAAAAATGAATAGAACCAATAGCCTTGCTCGTTTGAATATGTAAAAGTATTAAAGAAACCAAAGTTATAACCTATGCCCTTATACACCCAATGGAATATCCAGAAATCATTACCCACCAAATACTAAACACTATCAACTAAACATCAAACACCAAACACCAAACACCAAACACCCAACTACTTTTTTAAACACTTCCCAACCAAATACATTTTATTACCTTACCTTTGAAAAAATCACACCTTCAAGGTGATCAACACAAACTAAACACCTCTTAATGGATATAAAATTAGCAGTACTTATCGATGGCGATAACATTCCTTCAGCCTACGTAAAAGAAATGATGGAAGAAATAGCCAAATATGGCAACCCAACCATCAAACGCATCTATGGCGATTGGACCAAACCACATTTGTCTAAATGGAAGAATCTGTTACTCGAAAATGCCATTACACCCATTCAACAATACGGCTATACTCAAGGAAAAAACTCCACAGACTCCGCCATGATTATTGACGCTATGGATATTCTCTATTCCGAAAAAGTAAATGGCTTTTGTATCGTCTCCAGTGATAGCGACTTTACCCGTTTAGCAACTCGACTTCGCGAAGCTGGTATGCTCGTTTATGGTATTGGGGAAAAGAAAACACCAGACCCCTTTATTGTGGCCTGCGATAAGTTTATCTATATCGAAATCTTAAAGAAGCAAACCGAAGAGCAAGAGTCTAGCAACAACAAAAAAACGGCAGCAAAAAACACCATTGCTACCATTACCCAAAAGGAAATTCGTTTTATTGCTTCCACTATTGATGATGTGGCCGATGATGATGGCTGGGCATTTTTGGGCGATGTGGGGAGTTTATTGCAAAAGAAACAACCTAATTTTGATGCCAGAAACTATGGCTTTCAAAAGCTTACACCACTAATTAAATCCATTAAAAACTTTGAGGTTGAGACCCGAGATGGAGGCAGTGGTCGTTTCAAGCTTATCTATGTTCGTATTAAAGACACCAAGACCAAACGCTAGGTTAAATGGTTTGTTCTATGGCCCGTCGTTGTATAACATTCAATCGTAAAAATACCATTACCGAAAGGAGTCCAAAAATACTAAACCCAATAAATAAGGGTAATACCGAAGTTTTCACAAAGCTTCCTATATAGTTGGCTATAGGCACCGCCATTACGGTCGAAATAAAACCATTCAAGGCAGCACCAATACCAGCAATATGGCCCAGAGGCTCCATGGCTAGGGCACGTAAATTACCAAACAACAACCCAACGGCAAAAAACTGTAAGGCAAAAAAGCCGATCAATACCCCAATACTGGGATTCTGTCCGTTAATAAACAGAAACACATACAGGAGCGAAATCGCTGTATAGGCCATGGCGGCATAAAAGGCGATCTGCCGCGCTCCAAAGCGCACCACAAATCTGCTGTTCAAATAGGTAGACAAGCCTACCGATATGGCCAAACTGGCAAAGATATAAGGGAACAGTTCAGCGAGGTCATATTGCTGCTCAAAGATCTGCTGTGAGGTACTTAAATATACAATAAACGAACCCGTAATGAATCCGGATATCAAGGTATAACCAACAGCATCCTTATATCTAAAGAATTCCTTGGTACCAGTTATAAATATCGAAGGCCGAAACGGAATACGTCGTGCTTTTACCAGGGTTTCTTCTTGTCGCCACCAAAACCACACCATCACCAAAAGCCCAAAACCGAGGTTCACATAAAAAATCGCCTTCCAGTCATACCAGTACAGGAGTAATTGTCCCAAAGTAGGAGCAATCACAGGAACTAAAATGAATACCATAACTACAATCGAAACAATCTTGGCCATATAGTCACCATGGTAACTGTCACGTATCATAGCAATACTCATCGTACGGGGCGAGGCGAGGCCAATCCCTTGCAATACCCTACCAAACAACATCATCTCAAAACTGTTCGTAGTCAAACAAATAATACTGGCAATAATGAATAATAGAAAACCAGCATATACAATGGCCTTCCTTCCAAAACTGTCAGATAGGGGGCCAAAGACCAATTGCCCAAAACCAATCCCCAAAAAAATCATGGTGATTAAAAATTGGTTGTCATGTACTTTGGTTACACCTAATGAAGCGCTGATCTCCGGCAAGGCTGGAAGTAAGGCGTCGATAGATAGGGCAACGATAGACATTAAGGAGGCCATAAGGGCCACAAATTCCAATCGGAAAGAGGCTTGTTTTTGCATGGCGCAAAAATAAACTAAATATATTAGTTTTGTGAAATGAGTTTGCAATTTGATCACTACAGCATTCAGCCTTTAGATACCAGTAAACCTGAAGACTTTTATCACTTGATAGCCACTAACCGATTGCGGTTGGAAGACTTTTTTGCGGGCACAGTGGCAAAAACCATGACACTTGAAGCAACTAAAGCTTATTGCCATGCCATCGATGCGCGAGTAGCTACCAAACAGTATATTCCGTTTATTATTGTCGATAGGCACACCAACCAATGGGTCGGGTTATTAGATGTTAAAAATATCGATTGGGAAAGCGCCATTGCCGAGCTGGGGTATTTTATTGATGTAAACTATGAGGGTAGGGGCTTGACCTCCAAAGCCTTGGGCTTACTTATGAACTATTTAAAAGAGACCTATCCACTTAAACAATTGCTTTGCCGGGTAGCTTCAGAAAATATAGCCAGTAAACAAGTGGCACTGCGTAATGGTTTTCAGTTCGAAAAGAAGGTGGCTAACGATTACACCACCACTAAAGGAAAAACAGTAGATCTGGACTATTATGTACTACGGCTTTAGGTTGTTAAAGCCATATTAAAACCTCTGGAGTTTCTGCACTTATTAGTATATTTAACTCCAAACTAAATCATCAACATGAAGCAAAATATATCCTGCCGGATGCTATGCCTACTAATAGCTCTTCCACTATGTACTATGGCCCAAGACCTAACTTTTGAAGAGTACAATCCTACCTCTACATTGGTCGTTCCTGGTAAAATCATTAAAAAAGCTAAATTTCCGTTTATCGATGTGCATGGGCACCAATACCGAATGCCAGAACAGGACCTTGCTCCCGTAGTGGCCGCTATGGATACCTTGAACATGCAAATCATGGTCAATTTAAGTGGCCGTTCGGGAGACGATTTAAAGAAGTCGGTTCAAAATATAGCCGATAATTTCCCGAATCGTTTTGTGGTCTTTGCAAATATTGGCTTTAACAATAATGTGGGTAAACCAGGTTGGATTGAAGAAACCGTTGCACAGCTTAAAGAAGATGTGGTCAATGGCGCTAGAGGACTCAAGATCTATAAAAGTTTAGGGCTTCGGGATGTAGATGTCAATGGCAACCGCTTGCCCATTGATGATGCCCGGTTGAATCCTATCTGGGAAACCTGTGCACAATTAGGTATTCCAGTGCTTATTCATGCCGCCGACCCAAAACCGTTTTGGGACGAATTCAATGGCGATAATGAGCGTTGGTTAGAATTGAAAACCCATCCGCGGCGTAAGCGCGCAGCTGACGATCCTGCACCTTGGGAGCAGATTATTGCCGAGCAGCATCAAATGTTTAAGAACAATCCAAAAACCACCTTCATCAATGCGCATATGGGCTGGTATGCTAACGATCTAGGCAAGTTAGGACAACTCATGGATGAAATGCCAAATATGAATGTAGGTATTGGGGCCATCATCGCCGAATTGGGCCGTCAACCGCGTTTTGCAAAAGCCTTCTTTATTAAATATCAAGATCGGGTGCTATTTGGAAAAGATAGTTGGGTGCCTGAAGAATTCCCTACCTATTTTAGAGTGCTGGAAAGTGCTGATGAATATTTTCCTTACCATAAAAAATACCATGCCTTCTGGCCTATGTATGGACTCGACTTACCTGACGAGGTACTTAAAAAGCTTTACTATAAAAATGCCTTACGGATAGTGCCGGGCTTGGATGCATCCTTGTTTGAAGACTAACCCGAAAAGAGGGCTAAATAAAAATGGGGTAGGTTCGTATTAATTTAAATTTAGGCACTACATTTGAATGCAAAAATGTGTATATTAAGGTCGTTATGAAAACGTTACTTTCCTTTTTTTTAGTACTGCTAGTCCTGCCTGTAGTTGGCCAAGCGCCAAAAGTACCCAATGCAACCATTGCTCAAATGGTTCAAGACTATAAAGCAGATGTCCGTGGGCCTTATAAAGATATTCGTTGGTTTTGTACCGATGGAAGCATTCGCCAACCCAAAGACCCTTGTCCACCAAATATCGGCCCTGGTGTACAGCACGCTCGGTATAAGGATGCGGTAACTGCACTAGGCCAAAGCAATCATATATTCTTAGGGCAAATTTTAGCATATACCGATAAAGTGGAATTCTGGGATGCGATGAATAACCATTCTCGACTCAAACAATATCAACTCGATAAATACCTGCGGGCAATTGATGATGGCTGGATTAATACCAAAGGGCAATATTACAGAGGCGCTATTCAAGCCGAAGATGAAGAAGCCTGGGGAATTGATTTCTATTCCTGGTTGTTGACCAACGACCTCAATGTGAGACAACATTATTTCCTAATTCGCCAATCTTTAAAGGACGTTCCGCATAATGGCGATGACAACGTGGCCCAAAAAATGCGTAGTGAATCTAAAGTTATTTCAGATGTTTTTACGCAATTCATGGATTTGAGGGTGAAAATTCATAGTCAACCCGAAGAAAGTGATATTCAAAAAGTGCAGGCCTTTAAACAACGCTATGCACAGCAATTGAGCCAGAGTCTTCAAAAGGATTTAGACCAATTAATAGGCACAATGAAAACTTTTTTCAAACCTATAGATTTGGCTACTCTAGCAAAGCGAACAAGCTTAATTAATAACACACCTATTGGGCAAGCGCTTCAAAGTTATATCACCCGAAATACAGCACGTCAGGACACCGCCCAATTAGTGACCGAATCGGCACAATTACTTTATGATATTCGTGAAGCCATAATGGTTGAGCCTAGAGGCGCTGCGCGTTTACAGCTGTTAGACCTATCGCTAAAATTAGAAGAGATTGTATTTAAAAATGCGCCAGAATGGGAAGCAAAGAATGTAGAAGAGCTACTCAACAAAATATGTTATCTGGGATTGGCAACAACAGGCGCAGGCTATACCGAATTGGCCGAATGGGCACAATTGGATATGACCCTTAAACCTACTGAATCTGGAACGATGACTTTAGGAAGTTTGACCAGCTTTTTAGAGAACGCCCGCCGTCAGGTCGAATGGAGTTCGGCTATGGTGAAAGCTAAATATCAAGCCATTGTCGACCAATACACAGGTTTTGAACCCAAGGCCTATGGGTTTATTGATGATAAAATACGGGGTTCTGTTGCATTATATTTGGGCTTGAGTGTGAGCGAACTTGGCGACTTTATTGCCAAAGAATCACAGTTAACCAATAAGGTGTTGAATGTCCCTAATCAAAGCGGTTTTAGAGGCTTGAACCCGGGTTATGCCTTTGGAGAATTGGTAGTAGTCAGTGGTTCACCTGATGACATTGAAGTGTCTTCAAATAAGCTATACATTTTCCAACGCCCACCTGCCGATCTGAAACCTGTAGCAGGAATTGCTACCGTTTCTGAAGGGAATATGGTGTCACATGTGCAACTATTGGCCCGTAATTTAGGAATTCCTAATGCTGCTTTGTCTGATGATAATTTGAAAAACCTATTGGCTTATAATGGACAAAAGGTGTTTTATGCCGTGTCCAATAAAGGTAATGTGATCATGAAACTTGAAAAGGACATGACCGAAGAAGAACGTTTGTTATTTGCCAAAACCGAACGTAAGGAAGAAAAAATAGCTGTACCCATTGAACAGATCAAACTAAAAGAGACTAAAATTCTCAACCTACGAGATGTAGATGCTAGCGATTCAGGACAACTTTGCGGCCCTAAAGCGGCCAATCTTGGGCAGCTTAAAAAGATGTTTCCAGACCGCGTTGTAGAAGGCTTGGTGATTCCCTTCGGAATTTTTAGAACCCACATGGATCAAACCATGCCGGGACAAAGCCAATCCTATTGGAACTTCTTAAATGCCATGTTCAAAACGGCTGAAACCATGCGATCACAGCAAACCGATGAGGATACGGTTGAGAAATATCAATTAGAACAATTAGCCATCTTAAGAGCCGCAATTAAACAAATGCCATTAAAGGAAAGTTTTTTAAGTGAACTTGAGACCGATTTTAAATCCATTTTAGGTGCCGAATTGGGGAGTGTTCCTGTGTTTTTGCGCAGTGACACCAATATGGAAGACCTCAAGGATTTTACAGGTGCAGGATTAAATCTTACCTTATTCAACGTAGTAGATAAAACTAAAATAATTGATGGGATTAAGGATGTTTGGGCCTCACCTTATACCGAACGCAGTTTTAAATGGCGTCAAAAATACCTATTGAATCCTGAAAATGTGTTCCCATCTATATTGGTCATCCCTAGTGTGGATGTTGATTATTCGGGGGTGTTAATTACCAAAGGCATCAGTAATGGTGCTGATGACGACCTTACCGTGGCCTTTAGTAGGGGAGCGGGAGGAGCAGTAGATGGTCAATCGGCAGAGACCTATTTGATAAAACATGATGGGGGCTACCAATTTTTAGCACCAGCACGCGAGCCCTACTATAACCGTTTACCTGCAACGGGTGCCACTGAAAAAAAGGCAGCAACTTTTGAACAGTTTATTTTAAATACCCAAAATATTAATGAGATAAGGGCTTTAGCAAAAACAATTAGAGCCACCTTACCTCAAGAAACCCATTCCGATTATGAAGGAGCCTATGATGTTGAATTGGGCTTTAAGGATAATGTACTTTGGTTATTCCAGATCAGGCCATTTGTAGAGAATAAAAAAGCATTAAGTTCCGGTTATCTGGAATCGATTACCCCAAAAATTGAAACCCAAAAAGCCATAGCGCTTGCAACACAATTATAAAATGAAAAGAGTACTAGGTCTAACTGTAGTCGTCCTCATGAGTTTAGCCTTTATCGGGTTTAACTATTATCCTATTGATGGCTATGCCCATACGGGGATTAAACGCTTAAAGCGATTGGAGCTGATTAAAAGCGGTGAGTTAAAAGATCCCAATTTAAAAATACCTGAAGGAGCCTTAAAAAACTATATGGATATTGAGTTAAGCCTCGTATCACATAAAAATGATAGTTTACATTGCTTCTTCAAAGAAGACAAAGCCTTTCAGCAACAAATTAATAGTCTGTTCAGAGGTTTGGATAAGAGTTACTCACTGACCGTGTTGGATATTTCCGACCTCAATAACATACGCTATGCGCATCGCAACGAAACCTCGGGCTATCAACCAGGAAGTGTTGGTAAATTGGCAGTATTGATAGGATTATTTGATCAGTTGGCAAAACTATATCCCGATGATTTTGAAAAGCGTTTGGATTTATTACGTAACAAATCGGTGAAAGCTGGAGTATGGGGACTAACAGACGAGCATACAGTTCCTATTTTTAACATTGAAACCAATAAACTGGTAAAACGTCAGGTTATTGCAAGTGATGTGTTTACCTTATTTGAATGGGCCGACCATATGCTTTCAGTTAGTAATAATGGAGCGGCCAGTATTTTGTGGCGCGAAGTCCTGCTAATGCAGGCCTTTGGAGAACAATATCCAGAATTAACACAGGAAGAAGCCGATACCTATTTCAAAACTACCGAACGCAAATTACTTACTGATATCGGGATGGATGTTGTGAATTTACCACTTCGTGAAATGGGCATCACACCCGATGAATGGCGGTTGGGAAGATTCTTTACCAGAGGTGCCAACACCTATGTTGGTGATAAAGGCGGAAGTATTGGATCACCTATCGGACTTATGAAGTTTTTGGTGCAACTGGAACAAGGTAATGTCATTGATGAAAAATCCTCATTAGAAATGAAGCGCTTGATGTATATGACCGATAGACGTATTCGATATGCACAAGCACCAGCATTAAGAGGGGCGGCCGTATATTTCAAGTCGGGCAGTTTGTACAAATGTGATCGAAGCAAAGGCGAAGCCTGCGGAAAGTATATGGGCAATGTGCAAAACTTTATGAACTCGGTAGCTATTGTTGAACACCCAGACCATTGTAAATATATGGTGGTATTAATGACCAATGTCTTGCGCAAAAATTCGGCTACCGACCATATGAACCTTGCTACCAGCATTGATAAGATCATAAGACAATAGTATGGCAGTTTGGATCATTTTTATAGCAGCAGTGCTGCTGTTTTTAGCATTAGATTTAGGGGTGTTTAACAAAACACCGCATGTGATCTCCACCAAGGAAGCCTCATTTTGGACCCTCATTTGGGTAAGTATTGGCTTGAGTTTCTCCTTTGTTATTTTTCTTCTATTTAAATATGAGTATGTCAACAATCCCACAGGCTTGTTGCCGGGTAAAGCCATGCTTAAATATGTAACAGGATATCTCATTGAGCTGTCCTTAAGTATTGACAATATTTTTGTCATTGCGGTTATTTTTAGCACCTTTAAAATCCCACAAAAATTCCAGCATCGCGTCCTGTTTTGGGGAATTATGGGCGCTATTGTATTTAGGGCACTCATGATATTTTTTGGAGTGGCCTTGATCAACCAATTCGATTGGATTACCTATGTGTTTGGGGCCTTTTTGGTCTATACAGCGCTTAAGTTGTTGTTGTCTAAAGAGGAAGCAGAGTTTAATCCTAATAAATCATTTATCTACCGTAGTTTAAGGAAAATAATGCCCATAACTCCTAAAGTCGAAAATGAAAAGTTTTTTATACGAAAGAAACACCTACTGGTAGCGACCCCGTTGCTAATAGTACTCATTATGATCGAATTTACCGATGTGCTCTTTGCTTTAGATAGCATACCGGCAATCTTGGCCATTACCAGAGACCCGTTTATTGTGTTTAGCTCTAACATATTGGCAATTTTAGGACTACGATCCATGTATTTTTTCTTAAGCAACATGACCCAAAAATTTCAATACATTAAATATAGTTTAGTGGCGATTTTGAGTTTTGTAGGGGTAAAATTAATTCTCACAGAGCATTATGAATTCCCTGAATGGTTTTCTCTAGGATTTATATTTGTGTCTCTAGCTTTAGGAATCTTGGCCTCATTAATAAAAAAACGGGATTAGGACGATAGGATGGTTTGAGCTCTAGATGTTAACTTTTCATTGGTTTCCTGTTGAAGCAGTAATTCTAGAATAGGATTGAATTTTGCATCCTTTGATTTTTCAATAAGATGGAGTACAGCCAGTTTGAGCTTAATGTCCTTTCGTTTCAAAAGTTCAGTATAGCATTCGGTTTCACTCAACACCTTAAGGTTAAGGGTTTTTATTTTTTCTTCTGAAATAGTCTCGACAAGGATCGACTCGGCTACGGGAATCAATTCTTTCTTCAACTGACTATCTAAAATATTATCTAGAAACTCTATGGCGTGAATGCGCTGCTCTTCCTTGCCCTTTAAAATGGTAGGCAATATAGAATCCACATCATTTGGAGGATACTTAATACCCAAAAACCTGAAAATGCGCTCTAACTGTCTATCTAATCGAGACTCCAATAGTTGGATTAAACGCTTACGAGCCTCGTTTTCCTCTTGACTTTCAGGACTTTGAGCCTTCTTTTTATATTGAATCACAATTTGGGAGTGGATCACAGATAGGGTGTTTTGATATAAATGGCATTCGTCCAATATCTTATCCACAATAAACCGATCCTTTATTTTAAGATGACTATGGTTCCATTTCAAGCGTTTGAGCGCTTCAATGGCTTCAACTTTAATCACGTGCTCTGTATCACCCGTGAGCTTGATCAAGGTATTTATGGCTTTTTGAGAAGCAAACTTTTCAATAATCTGGATGACAAATACCGCATCTTCTAATTCAATGGTTTCGTTTTTAATCTTTTTATAAAGCACATCCATGATAGGTTCACCATAGAGGAATAGGGCTTCCATCGCCGATTTACGAGCGTCCTTGACCGATAAGTGGCTAACAATTTTAGAAATAAATTGGTGCTCGAAAGTTTTGGAAGCACTTAATATAGCCACCTTAAGCACCTCCATGTTTTCCGAATTCAAATGGGTTTTAATAACCTTATAATGCGATTCTAACCTCGCATTGCCAATGGCTTCTAATACAGCATTAATTTTATGGGTCTTATCGGTCGCATCAGTTAGGCTCTCGTATTGGCTTAAGGCACGCTCTATTTTTGTTGATAGATTAAAACGATTTTGGAGTTGTAGGTTGTTGCGCAGTTCTAATGACAAACCAATGAGTGCAGCATTTGCTATGGTATGATCATTGCTAAGTAAGTAGGTGTCAAAAAGCTCAACATTATGCTTTTGATGATGTTTGAGTAAATACCTAAAAGCTGCAGTGGTTACTTGCTGGTCTTGGTCATGGATTAATTGGCTAATAGCGGTGCTTACATTCTCGGTTCGTAAAAAATAGAGATTCTCTATAGCCAAAGCCTTTACTTCCGAAGATGGATGATCTAAAAGCTGCTGGATACCATAAAAGAAACGTTCATCTTTCACCTCAAGGGTTTTTTGAAGCATATGTAAAATTTGCTTTTCATTTCCTTCTTTAAACACGTTGAGTACAGTGTCAATAATTGAGGTCACCTTAATCTCTTTTTTGCTAGCTTTTTCCTTCTTCGGACTAGGTTCTTCAAGTAAGGTTTTAAATGAAACCACATATTCCTGCTTTAACTGATAAATAACGTACAACCAGATAGAAATAAGTGCAATAATGATCAAACTAATATAGGTAGATGAAATATTAAGCGCATTAATAAAAAAGATAAGAATAAATCCAGCAAGACCGGTAGCAATGCTATCTACTACAACGTCTGTAAAGGTCTTGGTCTTCTTTTTTATATCTATAGGGATAGGAATAGAGAGCAGCTCTGTAGCGGCTTTATTGACCGACTGTTTTAAACTGCCATCTACAATCTTTATAAATACAACAACCCACAACTGCGGAACGATCAACAATAAAATAGAACCAATCAAAATACCCGTTGGTAACCATAATAACGATTTTCCTACACCAAAAGTCCCAACAATACGCTTGGTTAAAAACAATTGAATAATTAAGGAGATCACACTTAAGGTAGAGAACCAGAAACCAAAAAAGGAGGTAAGCTCGTCAGGATTACTAATTAGTTTTGAAGCATAATCGCTATACTGGTAATCCACCAATTTAGCGATCAAAACGCTAATACCAACAACTAGCGCAATGAGGCTCAATAACCTTGACTGTTTTATCAGTTTAAAAGGGGAGTCGCTTTTTGGAGAACTACGTTTAGAGACTTGAAACGTATTAAGCGTAGCAATTTCAGTAGTCCAAATGCGTCGCGTAATGGGTATACAAATGGAAAGGAAAAGAGCCGCCACGAACAATAGATTTTCGGTACTCAAAAGCCTAGTAAGTATAGAGGTCAAATAACCGCCAAAGATACCTCCGGCAATAGCTCCCGCACCTATAAACCCAAAAACACGTTTGGCTTCCCTAACATTGTACACCAAATTGGCAAGAATCCAGAATTGAGATGCCGCCAACAATCCAAAAATGGCTACCCAAACATAAGGAATGAAAAGTAAAACGCCTTTATTAAAATTGAAATTGAAAGCGATGCCAAATAAAATAAGTGAAATCACCGACCCAATAAGTGTACGGTCAATAATCACATTTAAGGGATATTTTTCTAGGGCCTTATCATAAAAAAAGGAACCAATAACCGCCATAATTGCGGTTAGGACGTATCCTAATGGAAGGGCACTGGAGGTGAGTTCTGATAAAAATAAGGAACTTATTGTGGGCTTTACAATCAATAAAACACTTATGATGGTAAAGATATTTAATTGAAGTAAAAATGTTTTATGCAGCTCATCGTCTTTGAGGTCAAAAGCTTTTAAAATGTACTGTTTTAGCGTAGTGATGATGGACATGGAGTACCTTGCAATGTTTTACTTCAGAAGTTTTAAAACCTATGAATTTATAGCTAATATATGTACAAGTAAGCAAATGCACAAAACAATTGTGGTTAGCCTTGCAATTGCAGTTCAAAAATTGAAAAAATCGGGTGTTTTAATTGAATACCAGACTAATCAGTTCTTTTTTTTTAATAAGTCGTTCTGCTGTTTTTGCAAGATCCCTAATGATTTGTTCACCGTTAGGGTCATCAATTAAAGCGACCAAGATATAACGACGGTCTGGATCATCTCCCCAAACCAAAATGGAATCCGAATGATAAGTGCGCCAAGAGCCCGATTTTCTGAATAATGAAGCATTTGGTGCTATCTTTTCAATGGTATTTACAAATTTATGGTGGAGGTCAGGGTTGCCCATTATATCCAACATTTGTTTGGAGCGTTCCCAACTTACCAATTTGCCATGGGCCAATAAATAGTAATAGCGGCATACCTGGTTTACGGTAGCAGCATGGCTCAAATTTTTCATGGGTTCGCGATTAGTGTCACCGCCACCACCATAACGTTTGCCAACCCACAAGCCACCGCCTTGTTCCTGATCGTAAAACATGTATTTGGGATCGGTCATAACGGCTTCAATTTTGGCGTAACCTAAACGGTCGATCATACGAGTTGAAGCGGGGTTATCTGATTTACTGATCATAAGTCGCATATCGCGCTTAACCTCAATGGTTTCTTTAAGTTCTTTGTTCTCAATGGCATCCATTGCCGAAAGAAGAATAGCAATTTTAGGGAGACTAGCAGCATACATCATATGGTCACCGTTAACACTGGCGTAAGTGACATCACCTGGGTTACTTAAATCCACAAGACCAACGGCCATTTTCTTGGTACTGATCATTTTTGCCCAACTGGCATTCCTTTTTAATTCGCTTTCCAAACTTCTTTGAAAGCTACGTTCCCTTAAACTGGAGAGTGCTTTAATATCTGAATCGTCTGCAAGAATTGGAAGTCCATCTTGTGCTAAAGTTGAGAAGTGGATTCCAAATAAAAAAATAAGAGCTAAAAAGGTTTTATTCATGTGATAATTAAGTCGTCTAAAATTTTTCAAAGGTATTTAATTTACTCATTACTAAAGTGTTAAAATTTACAATTCCCACATTTTAATAATTGGCAATAATTACGCGAGATATAGGCCTCCTGGATGTTTATATATGTTAAATTTTCTACAAAAATTTAAGCACTACAATGTAAATAGTTGCTTTAGTTTAAACACTTTTTTACGCCCTAACAAGGTCGTAGTTTTTAAAAAAATGAGTGCCGTAATCAAAGCATCTCCTGCAGCCGTATGCCTATCGCAGATGTCAATAGCGTAATGCTCGGCGATGTCGTCCAGACTGAAACGGTCCTGTTGGATTAAATTTGATTTGATTCGTGTGGCACGATATAGATTAACGGTGTCCAACACGCGATTCTTTAATGGAGGAAGGTTATGGCGCTTTAACATGTGATTGATCATCGTCATATCAAATTTGGCGTGATGCGCGACCAAAACACTATTGCCAATATAATTTAATAGCTGTGGAATAGCCTCTTTTTCGGTCAACGTTTCAATGCGTTCATGCTGAATTAGCCCATGAATCGCTACGGTTTGCTCATTAAACCGTTCTTGTTGAAGATAGATCTCAAAAGCATTAGCGACATTGATTTCGTAATTTACGATGTCTACAGCGCCGATAGAAAGGATGCGGTCCAATTCGTAATCAAATCCAGTAGTCTCGGTGTCCAATACTACAAAGCGCGTGTCTGAAAGCAGTTCAGTTGGCTTTGTAGTAAACAACGCTTCATAGGCGAGCCAATACTCGGGATAATTTGGCCTACGGGACTTTATTTTGAATGGGTTTTTCACTTATAACAATGCACCAAGATTAAACTTTATTTTAATCGTTTCCTGAAGGGTTGAAATAGTCTTAAAACAACGCTTCAATTTCATCTTTTCTTCCTTGGTCAAGACGGCTAACTTAATAAATCGTCCATTATCATTATTAATGAGACCGTGTTTGGTTCTAAACTTTAGTAGGGCTTTAAAGGCATACGAGCAGGACAAATACAAGTCCTTATCTTCTGGAAAAAGTTCTGCTAGTTTTTCAAAACGCTCGGCAGTATTGTTAATAGTCTTGACTTGGTAGTTCAGGGTCAATACACGTCCTGCATCAATTAAAGGCAATAAGGCTCGTTTTTTAAGGTCAAATAAATCTTTGTATTCACCATCGCTTTCTACCAAGAATTGCCTGAAGAACCCTAGCGGTGAAGCACTTCGCAAGGCGCTAGCTGCTAATTTGGAGATAAATAAGTTGTTGTTTTTGACCAGATTTAAGGTATGCTCTGAAAGTGCATTGGTCAAATTGGCATCGCCATAACTGATATCAAAATCAAAAAAGATGGAACTCAATAGAATTTCATCAGATCCAGTATTTGATGTCCAACTACTAAATTGTTGTTTCCATTCCTCAAGACTTAAGCAGTAGTTAGGGTTTTTGGCCATAATATCGGCATCACAAAATTCAAAGCCTATGGCATTGAGGCGTTTGTTTACTTTTTTGGAAAGCTTAAGGAAATAAGCTCGTGTGGCTTCCATAGTTTTGGGATCTACAGTTTCAAATACGATGGCGTTGTCCTGATCGGTGTGTAATAGTTGTTCTTTTCTTCCTTGACTACCTAATGACATCCAAGCAAAATTCACCGGAGGTGGCGTTTCCATTTTAGCAATGCAGCGCTCAATTACCCGTTTTATTGTGGCATCGTTGAGCTCAAAAATGATTTTACTGGTATGGGTTAATGGAATGTTTTGCGTAATATAACCATCCAATAAAATCATGATTTTACTTCGTATACGTTTAAGCTCTTTGGTACTGTTGGCACGTTTAATGGCTTTCATGAGTACTGCTGGATTGCTTCCCTTCATGACCACCATATCATGATTGGCCACCAAACCGATGATTTTAGTGTTAGGAGTACCATCTTCGGTAATACAGATATGGCCAACCCTATGTTTCATCATGGTGATTTGTGCCTGGGCAATGGTAATATTTTTGGGGTAACACAAAACAGGCGCACTCATAATAGAATTGGCACTGTCGTCAATAGATTGTAAACCTGTAGCTACTTTAGTTCGTAAATCCTTATCGGTAATTATACCAACCGGAATGCCCTTGTTTTCAATAAGAATGGAACTGATATTCTTCTCACTCATTAAGGAGGCTAAACGCCTTATTTTTGTCGAAGGTTTAGCGGTAACCACTTTTTTTATATACCTGACAGGTTGAAGCTCGAAAAGATGGTCCTCTTCAGTGCTTACCACTTCGGCATTGGAATAGAAACTCTTGTGGTGCTCTTTTGAATAAGGATTTTTAGTGTTAGACGCAAAGCTTTCTATCAGGTAATTTCCAATTTGCGTGTTGGCAATTGCCATTGGCCTGAACAAATGAATAGAGATGGAATAAAGAATGGTTTCTTCGTCTGTACGTGCGGTGTTGGTATAGGTTTCTTTAGCAAATAAGGGGCGAAGTCCAAAAACATCCCCTTCATCAAATTTATCAATAACATCAGTCGAAGTGTCAATGTCCTTAATTAAGGATATGGCGCCTTTGTTAATGATATAAAAATGGTCATGCAAAGGATCACCTTGATTGTAGATGGTTTTTCCTTTTTCGAGATACTTGATTTTTACTTCTTTTGAAATCTCTAAAAGGGCAGAGGGGTCTAGCAGATCAAACGGAGGAAACTGTTTTAAAAAGTCGGCTATTCGTTCTGCTATCGTATTTTTCATGGCTTGAAGGTTGAGATGTTCTGATGCTTTTTTATCGCTTTTCTAGCAAAGAAAAGTCCAACACATAAGGAGATAAAGGCGCCAATCCATACACCAGGAATAAAATCAATAAACAGGAAAAAGTCATAGGCACCATGAAATAGTACCGCTAATCCTAGACCTGTAAAATTCATTACAACTCTATTCTTGGCAAATTTGGCTTTGCCCATATAATAGCCCATTAAAATGGCGAATGTGAAGGTAAAAGGATACGGTGGTGTTTTTCGACTAAATTTTATTTTTTGCATTAAGAAATAAATTTACAAATAAAAAAATTGACTATTTCTCTTATAATGTGATTTTAATTCAAAATAATTTTGTGATATGTTTTTTTAGTATATTGTTACTATTAAAAATATTTAGATGAGTAAAGTTGAAAAATTAGAAGAACAATTAAATAAACATTTGGAATTATTAAAAGAAAGAAATGTAAACTTAAGAAACCTTGTTGAATCATTTGATGATAATAGAGTGGATAATGATGGCAGATTTCAAATATTAAAAGCAATAATAATTAGTCTAATTGATGATACTGAAAAATTATATGAAAACCAGTTCTCATCTAAGATTTATCTTGAAGAAGTTTTAGAAACATTAACTAGAAAATGAAATTTTAAATGCCCCCTAATAAAAAGCTATACAAATGTGGAAACATTGAGATAAGGGGTTTGTACATATTTATTATTGAAACCATTTTATAAAATTCCGAACGGAATAAACCATTGCAACAGCTAAAACAACTGAAAGGATTATGTACAACCAGCTTATATAAAAAACCAATGGGCGACTTTCATTTTTCTTTTGTTTTCTATAATTGGCAAGAATTTTTTTATGGCGACCCTTATTTTTAAAGTACAAAAAATTAAACGCAATAAATAAGGTAGGAACAATAAGTTCCTCATTTTCAATCCATTTATATTTAATTCCATTAATCTGAAAATAAATCAAATCCCTTATAAATAGAAAGTTCAACATTTGAAGTGATGCAATCGCTAAAATTGTTGACAAATAAGGAAAATTAACTTCTTTCCATTTTGGTTTGTCGAAATGTGAATATAAAAAGTAAAAGAAATAATTGTACACTTTACTGTTTTTTTAACTAATTTAATTATTTAATTTAAACTTAAGATACACCCCCCTAATTAAAAGCTATACAAAAGTGGCATGAGCGGGAACCGCAGTGAAGGCCCTTAACACCGCAACTTCGTAACCACCAACAATCACATAGAAAATATTTTCAGTGGCAGCAAACCCCATGGAGACCATAACGGCATACATAATCCCGTCAAAAGGTTCGTTGAAGGCACGTCTGGGTTGGGCAACATAGCGCACAATAACATACTTGCTAAATTCTTCTGTAAGGGCCACAACAAAAAAGGCCTTAACAAACTGTTGCCACACACTTTGATCATTTGTTAAGGGGAGCAAAACATCAAACACTAAATAGAGAACGGTTGTAATAATAATACTCACAATGGCACCAAACACAAAGCTTATCAGTAATAAGCGTTTAGGCTCTTTTTCGTATTTATCCTTGATGTAGATGTAAATAATGATAATCAGTACAGGTGCTATGGCGGCTAAAAGTAAATTCATCTAGGGTTTAATGTGTTTATAATAGCTTCTAGAACAGCGTTGTAATAGTTGGTGTTACTCGCAACAAAATGATTATTGGTGGCGCTGTGTTTTAAAAGTTGTTTAAAATCTTCAATCGAGACTAGCTTTAAAGCTTCCACTTCGTCGAATTGAGGCGTTAGTTCCTCTAGTTCTACAGTGAGTTGACAAATAAAGGTATGATGAAATTCGTTATCCTTAATCCCATTTGGATAGGATTGAAAGCACTCAAACACACCAATTTTTTTTAAATCTTGTTCTTGAACGGCCAAGCCAATTTCCTCCTTAACTTCACGTACAGCGCCAGAGGTCAAGGTCTCACCAGCATCAATGTGTCCTGCAACGGAAACGTCCCATAATAAAGGACAAATCGCTTTAGAAGCGGCCCGTTGTTGAAGTAAAATTTGACCACCAGATGTGTAAAACCAAATATGGGCAGTATTGTGATAAAGCCCTTGACTATGGATTTCAGACTTTGGAGCAGACTTACCTGTTGGTTCTCCAGTGCTCGTAACGATATCTATAAACTCTTCCATAATTGAAAAAGCCTCAATATGAGGCTTCTTTTTTATTTAAAATAACTGAATGTTTCCCCATTTTCGATAGTTAATAAGGTTTCATAGATCAGTCGGATGACGTTTTCTACATCATCTTTATGAACCATTTCCACCGTAGTGTGCATATAGCGTAAAGGTAGCGAAATCAATGCTGAAGCTACGCCACCATTGCTATAGGCAAACGCATCAGTATCAGTTCCTGTAGCTCGTGATAAGGCCGACCGCTGAAAAGGAATCTTATGTTTTTCGGCAGTATCTGTAATGAGATCACGCAGCTTTTGTTGAACCGCAGGCGCATAGGCTACTACCGGACCTTTACCTAATTCCAAATGACCTTCTTTCTTTTTATCGATCATTGGCGTAGTGGTATCGTGGGTCACATCGGTAACTATCGCTACATTGGGCTTTATGGTTTGGGTAATCATTTCGGCACCACGTAGGCCAATTTCTTCTTGCACCGAATTGGTTATATACAATCCAAAAGGCAATGACTTTTTATTTTCGTGTAACAACCGTGCTACTTCTGCAATCATAAAGCCACCCATACGATTATCGAGAGCTCTGCAAACAAATTTGTCTTTATTCAATACATGGAACTCATCAGGATAGGTAATAACACAGCCTACATGCACACCTAATTTCTCAACATCCTCTTTTTTTGCACAACCTACATCAATAAAAATGTTTTCCAGTTTTGGAGGCTCTTCTTTTGATTTATCCCTAACATGGATTGCAGGCCAACCAAAAACACCTTTAACAATCCCATTTTTGGTGTGAATGTTCACAATTTTACTAGGTGCTATTTGATGGTCACTACCCCCATTTCTGATGACATAAATCAATCCATTATCCGAAATATAATTAACGTACCACGAGATTTCATCGGCATGGCCTTCTATGACCACTTTGTATTTTGCTTTGGGGTTGATGACGCCAACGGCCGTTCCGTAGGTATCCGTGATAAACTCATCCACATACGGTTTAATATAATCCATCCATAATTTTTGCCCATCCCATTCATAACCAGTAGGTGCGGCATTATTTAAATAACTAGTCAAAAAGTCCATAGACTTTTTGTTGAGAACGCTCTTTTTCGCCATTGATAAAAATTTTGCTCTAAAATAATAATATTAATACGAATTTAAGGTTTAAGCATCTGTAAATTATTAATTTTACGAAGCAAAATGGAACGGTTTTGGTTCCCCATGTTATTATGAAGATTTTAAGCTACATACTTCTTATTTGTCCGTTGATAAGTTTCGCACAGCGCGAACCTATAAAACAGGATACCACGGAGGTTGAATACTATTATATTGAAGGGGATTCTATAGCGAAAACCATCATTGACCTTGATGAGGTAATTATACTCAACAAGCTTGATTTTAAAAGTCGTGAAGAGCGTATTCGCTATTTAATTTTAAGAAGAAAGACCATAAAAGTGTACCCCTATGCCAAATTGGCTGCGGAGCGTTTAGTGGCTCTCAATGAGCGCTTGGAAACCTTAAAGCGTAAAAGTGACAAGCGCAGGTACGCGAAAATAATCCAGCGTTATATTGAAGATGAATTTTCTGCCGAACTCAAAAAACTAACGCGTACCGAAGGGCAGATTTTAATTAAACTCATCCATCGTCAAACAGGGATAACCACTTTTGACCTTATTAAAGAATTGAGAAGCGGTTGGCGCGCCTTTTGGTTTCAAAATACAGCACGACTATTCGATATTTCCTTAAAAGTGGAATTTGATCCTATCAATGTTAAAGAGGATTTTTTAATTGAAGATATTTTAGAGCGCGCCTTTCAAAACAGACAATTGGTACGCCAACAACCCGCCATAGATTTCGATTTTTATGACCTGACCGATAAATGGTTAGGGGCAACGACCAAAAATAACTGATGCGTTATCAAACTCCAGTTGAAGAACGATGGAATGCTTTGAGCCATGGATTGGGAACTGTGCTTGGGGTTTTAGGCCTATTCCTACTTCTTAAAATGTGCAATACTGATGCTGCAATAGACATATTCAGTGTTAGTGTTTATGGACTGTCCATTGTGATTCTTTTTTTAGCGTCTACCTTATATCATTCCGTTACCAATGAAAGTAGAAAGCATTATTTCAGAATTGTAGATCATATAAGTATTTATTTACTCATTGCAGGAACTTACACCCCAGTGTTACTAATAATGTTACCTGAAAGTAAGGGCTGGCCACTCTTTTGGGTGGTTTGGGGAATTGCTTTTTTTGGAGTCGTATTAAAGCTGTTTTTTACTGGACGATTTGAAGTATTCTCAACCTTGTTGTATTTGGTCATGGGCTGGCTCATTGTGTTCGATTATACCGCTCTAACAAAACTGATGGCTACCAATGGATTGTATTTGCTCTTTGCTGGAGGAGTTTTCTATACACTGGGAATAATATTTTATGTTTTTGAAAAGATACCTTTTAACCATGTTATCTGGCATCTCTTTGTACTTGGTGGCGCCATATGTCATTATTTGATGATTTTATTTTTTGTGATTTAAGGAAAACACTAACTTTAATCCTAATTATGACGACTATTAATCGAGCAACGACTACTGAATCGTATGAACAGATTGCCCAAATGGCCAATACCATCTGGCGTGAGCATTATACCTCCATTATTGGAAATGCCCAAGTAGATTATATGCTGGAAAAATTTCAATCGGTTGAAGCCATTGCGGAGCAGATTGAAGGCGGCTATGAGTATTATACCATTGCATATGATGGAAAACAGGTTGGTTACTTATCTATTCGGCAGGAAGATGACATCCTGTTTTTGAGCAAGATTTATATCCTAAAACCATTTAGAGGAAAGAAAATAGGGCAAAAAGCGATGCAGTTTATCGAAGCTCGGGCAAAAGAACTGGAGTGCAGTCAATTGCAACTCACCGTTAATAAAAACAATACCAATTCTATTTTGGCCTATGAACGCCTAGGGTTTGAAAAAGTTGAAACCTTGGTGATCGATATTGGTAACGGATTTGTGATGGATGATTTTAGAATGGAGAAAAATCTCGATTAGTCTTTCAATATAGCTTCATAGTCTCTAAAAAAATCTTCAAATAAACTCATGATGGTATTAAAAAACACCATGACTTCTTGCCAGGTCGCTTTATTGTGAATGGATACCTTGCCTTCTAAAGGCACATAAATTCTGGAGAGTTCTTTTCCATTTTCAAGCATATAGGTATCTTCAAATAAGGCTTCAGGCAAATAGTCTTCTCTTAAAATGGACTTTAAAGAAAGTAATTTTTCCCAACAATTGATGCGGTTTTCCAAATCATCTTCTAAATCCAAAGCGACTAAAGCGGTTTTGGTATCGAAATGAAATTTGAAGCTAAACCCTTTGATTTTAGTGTCGTACAAAATCCATTTTCTAGGAAAGGATTTTCCAAAGCTTATCCAAAAGTCTTCACGTAAACGTCTTGATTCTTCTTTAGAAAACATGTGTAAAAATATCTATTATCACTTAAAGGGTCTTGAAACTTTACCTTATTATTAACAACCTAATTATGATAAGGCCATCAGTTAAACGATATAAGCAATACCAACACCTAATACTATAGCAACCAGTTTAGATAAATTGAATTTATGACCTTCACTACTTTCAAATAAAATAGTCGTAGAAATATGAAAAAAGATACCAATAACGATGGCATTGATACTGTTAATATATGGGGATAAAACATCCAAATTGTTTGAAAGATAAGTCCCAATAGGGGTCATTGCTGCAAATACGCCTAAAAATAAAACGACCTGACCTTTACTGTATTTAGCATGTAGTAAAAACGTGGTTAGAACCATAGCAATAGGTATTTTATGTACAACAATACCATATACCATATCATTATGTTGATGTATAGAAAAACCCTCTAAAACACTATGAATACACAAACTAACAAACAATAACCAAGGGAATGATTTGTCATTATGGTGCAAATGCACGTGTCCATGCTCGGCACCTTTGGAAAAGAACTCTAGAATAACCTGAATCAAAATCCCGCACATGATTAGCAATCCTGTTTGTTTAGCCTGTATATGCCCGTAAACTTCTGGAAGTAGATCAAACAGAGTTAAGGCCAATAAAAAAGCCCCACTAAAGGGTAACAATAATTTCGTATATGCTGTTCTACGCTGTTTTAAAAGTGCAATTAATAATACGCCCAACATAACGGCGTAAATAGGAAGTAAATAGGCATTCATTATTTAAAAATCATAATTAGTCGATCAGAACTATTGTTTTGGAATTTACGCAATTTATAATCGCCAAACACATCCAATAAAAATACACCGGCCTGTTCAAAAAGGGCTTCAAAATCGGCAAGTGTTAAGGCTTTTACACGCTCCTGAAATTTATATGCGCTGCCTTGATGCTCAAAAGTAATATCCTTATAAATAAATCCATCTTCAAAATAACGTATTTGGTGAAACGCTATCCCATCAATGGTTCTGGTGTCTTCGGGTATAAGATGGTCAATCACATAATCACAGTTCATGAAATCAATGACGCCAAAGCCTGTTACATTCAAATCGGCTTTAATAGCTTTTATAGTATTCAGATTGTCTATCTCACGATCAAAATAGCCAAAACTTGTAAAGAGGTTAAAAACGGCATCAAACTGTTGTTGATAAGGCTTGCACATATCATGCACCTCAAAAGTTAAGGTGTCATTCTCAAATTGCTTGGCATAAGTAATACTGTTTTCAGATAAGTCAACGCCTGTGACCTTATAGCCTAACGAGTTTAAATAGACGGAATGCCGCCCTTTACCACAGCCCAAATCAAGAATACTTCCGCCTTCGGGCAAGTTAAGATATTGGGTTAAATTATCCATGAACAACTGGGCTTCACTATGGTCTCGGTCTTTATATAGAATATGGTAAAATAGGGTGTCAAACCAAGAAGCGTACCATTGTGTGGTGTGTTTTGTCATAGATAACTGTGTCTCGCGGCAAAAATAAAGTATTTTTGCAATGTTTTATAGCAATACAATGGAGAATAATTTTAAAATGGTAGCCAAAACCTTATTTGGTTTTGAAGATTTGTTGGCAAAGGAGCTTACCCAACTGGGTGCACAAGAGGTAACTATTGGCGTTCGAAACGTAAGTTTTGTGGGAGATAAGGGCTTTATGTACAAGGCAAATCTGGCACTACGTACCGCCATTAAGATTTTAAAACCCATTCATGCGTTTCGTGTGCGAAATGAACAGGATTTGTATGATCAAATTTATGCCATGAACTGGGAAAACCATCTAAAACCAACAGGAACTTTAGCAGTTGATGCCACTGTGCATTCACAACAATTTACGCATTCCTTGTATATCGCGCAAAAAACCAAGGATGCCATTGTAGATAAGTTTAGAAACACCACTGGTGAGCGTCCCAACGTGGACTTGAAATTTCCTGATATCAAAGTGAACGTTCACATTGATCGTAATACTTGTAATATTTCTTTGGATGCTTCTGGAGAATCCTTGCATAAGCGCGGATATAAAACTGCTACCAATATTGCGCCTATAAACGAAGTATTAGCGGCAGGAATGATCATGCTATCGGGATGGGATGGACAATCGGATTTTATGGATCCCATGTGCGGTTCGGGTACTATTTTGGCAGAAGCTGCTATGATTGCCTGTAATATTCCACCTAATTTAATGCGCAAAGAATTTGCTTTTGAACGTTGGCAAGACTGGGATGTGGATCTATTTGAAAAAATAGAAGAATCCTTACTTTCTAAAACCCGTGATTTCCATCATAAAATTATAGGTTATGACAAATCGCCAAGTGCTGTGAACAAAGCCAAAGAAAATATTAAGAATGCACATTTGGAAGAATTTGTTGCCGTTAAACATGAAGATTTTTTCAAGACCCAAAAGGGTGGAGATAACAAATTACATATGGTATTTAATCCGCCTTATGGAGAACGTTTAGATATCGACATGGAGAATTTTTATAAGCAGATTGGAGACACACTTAAACAAAATTATCCGGGCACCGATGCCTGGTTTATTACTTCCAATTTGGACGCCTTAAAACATGTGGGCTTGCGACCTTCACGAAAAATTCATCTCGTAAATGCCAAACTCGAAGCGCGTTTAGTGAAATATGTAATGTACGAAGGCAGTAAAAAAGGGAAGTACTTGAAATAACCTCTTAACGTGTTTGGCTATGATTCCGTTGCGAGGAAAATCCGCGAGGATTTTCGTAAGTAGGCGAAAACCAAGCAATAAATTATATACGGCTTAAGTTTACAATTCATTAAATTTATTAGATAACCAGAAAGAACAAAAGAGAGGATTTTCAGAAGTAAGCGAGAACAAGCAATTACTTATAGCCATTGTTGTACGCTGGCTTATTCCGCAAAGACTTCGTAATGTATCACGTTTCCAGGAAAATCAATTAGATACTTTTCGTCTTCTCTATAAGATACTGCCTGTTCAAAATTTGGTCCTGTAAAATTCTTCACAACACTCAAGTCATTCCAAAAAGTTAATAATTTGAAATAGGTAAATTGATTGTCAGTGCGTTTTAGAAATGTGAGTTTTATAAAACCTTCTGTTTTTCTATAATCAGGTATGTCACGTTCTTGAATAATTTTTGTGTATGTATCCGAGTGTTCAATTTTAGTTTTTCCTTCCCAAACTCTTGCTGTCATTCTTAAATATTTTAATGTTCGTTTCCTTTATAAATCCACATCGGCATAGATTCGCCCGCTTTTTCAAAACCTACTTTTTTGTAGAAATCAATTGCTTTTCCGTCCGCTGTCAGCATTTGCATATGGAAATCTTTGTATTTCTCTTGAAATTTATTCGAAATCATATGTCCAATTCCACGTCCTTGATAGTTCGGGTGAACAAGCAAGTGCGGATAATATACAACCAAATGTCCGTCAGAAATTGCGTTACCAAGTCCGACTAATTTGTTTCCGTCCCAAGCTGAAATTAATGAATGGGAATTTAGTAGTCCATTCCGCAATTCGGTCGGTTTTTCAACAGCACTCCATTTATTAGCATTATAAAGTTCGAGTATTTGTTCAATGCTTACATCTCTCGTTTCCGAAATTTTAATGTTCATACTCAATGTTTTTTTAGCTTGCGTACAACAATTGGATAAAAGCAATTGCTTTTATCCAAACTATATTTATTACTAAAAGGTGTATTTATCTACCCTTTTTGGTGGGATATAAACACCTTTTGGCAATTTATAGCAAGTAACTCAAAAAAAGTTATTTTTCCTATACATAACCCTACGTATTTTTATCAGCTTTTGGTGTGGTTCGAGAAAAGTCCCAAAAACTCCTAGTTTTAAAAAATACAGCAAAACGTTTCTCGAACAATCCTCGAACAAGTCTCGAACAAAACCCCCTTAAAATCACTAAAAGTGTGTCAATAAGGGTCAGCATAGGTCAACTACGGTCAACTACGGTCAGTAAAGGTCAGCATAGGTCAACGAACGTCAACTGTGGTCAGTATAGGTCAGTATAGGTCAACTAACGTCAACTACGGTCAAATGTTTAGCTTAAAGTCCTGGTATTTAGTTTTTTTATGGAATTGTGCTGTTGCTGTGGGGACAGCACAGATTAAAAAAAGCGCATCAACTTTAGGTCAATGCGCTTTGTGTATATTTTAGTGTTTTAAATGTTAAGGAGCAGAGGCAACAACGCCTAAAGTGTATAATTGCTCCATGGTTGGACTTTCACTACCACCTTCTGGTTCTAGAGTGATTCCAAAGGCCTGACTTTCGTTGGCATTGGTGATGGCAAAGATTTTATTGTCATCGGTGTTAAAATCGTCAATAGTACCTAAACTGGTTGGCGTTAAAGGGTCTAAAGTTAAAGACCATACCTGGTAAACTTTTCCTTCTGGTGCTTCGGGTAAGCCTTGTGCATCTAGATAAATGCTATTGGTTTTTTTATCCCAGTATACTTTAGCATAGGTGGTGGCAAAATTACCTTGTCCGGCTAAAGGCACCGAAATGATTTCTCTATCGCGCAAGACATTAAGCAGATTTTGCGTAGCGGCTAAATTAGTCTTGGCTTCTTCAATTTGCTGTTCTAAATAGGCTTTTTCTATTTCGGCAGTAGTTACGGCACTTTCTAATTGGTTGTTTTGGTTTATGGTCCATAATAAACCGGCACCTACTACTAGGGCAGCTGCCCAACCGGTATAGGTCATCCAATTGTACTTGGTACGCTCTATTGAAACGACTTTAACCTCTTTATTTCCAAATTTTAATTTCTCTTTTATTTGGCTGAATATATTGGTTTTGGATGGCTGTGCCGCGGCAGAGGTTAACTTAATAACTGCCGACTCAATCTCCAGTACTTCCTGAAGTATTTCGGGGTGTTGTAACATCAGGTCATAAACTTCCTTATTCTCTTTTTCAGAGAGTGCACCTGCAACGTATAGTTCCAAGATTCCAGAGTCTATGTAAGCTTTTATATCCATTTATTCTAATACAATTGTTCTTAATTCCTTAATGCAATTCCTGTTTCGAGTTTTAATGGTGCCTATAGGCATATCTAATGCTTCTGATGCTTCTTTTTGTGTAAAGCCTTTAAAGTATAGCAGTTCAATAACTTTGATACATTTTTTAGCTAACTTACTTACAAACTTTTTTATTCCAATAGCATCCGTAGTATCCTCTAAACTCTCACTGGTTTGCAAAATATCTACGAAATATTCGGCATCAAGGTTTTTTCTAGAGTTTTTAAAGGCTTTGGAACGTGTTTTGTCTATGGCGGCGTTTCGCGCAATGTTGAGGATCCAGGTAAAAAAACGGCCTTTCTCT
Organism: Flavobacteriaceae bacterium MAR_2010_72; assembly: GCA_003550275.1. Lineage (GTDB taxonomy): Bacteria > Bacteroidota > Bacteroidia > Flavobacteriales > Flavobacteriaceae > Geojedonia. The sequence continues at coordinate 2,256,275 of QXCW01000002.1, read as the reverse complement.
GGCGCGTAACTTGCCGAATTGTTCCATGCCTTGATAAATACATCTTGCATCACTTCTTCAGCGATATCCTGGTCTCTTACGATATTGTAGATGACGCCTTGCATACTGGCGCTGTACATATTGTAGAGCGCTTCAAATGCTTTCTCGTCTTTTTTCTGAAATTGAGAGACCAAAGTGTCTAATTGCATAGCAACAATTTTTGTATGCCGAAAATAGCGAATATTTTCCAAAGAAAAAAGCTACATAACCTGTAGCTTTTAAAATAATTGATGTGCTTTTTTATTGAATGATACCACCGCAACTTACACGACCACCGGCAGCACCAGTTGGTTGCGTTACAAAGTCATCGGTACCATCATGTACAATAATGGCTTTGCCCACAATATCTTTGGTGGCATCGCCACAGCCAATACACCATTCGTTGGTTACTAAAGTAATGGCGCCTTTGCCATCTGCATTGGCCTCAAAGTTACCAATATCACCTTTGTGGTAGCCTTCTTCGCTTCCCCATTTACCGTGTGGTTGACCGGTAGGATTCCAATGCCCTCCGGTAGAGGTGCCATCAGCTGCTGAACAATCTGCTTTTTCATGAATATGAATCGCATGGGTGCCTTCGGTAAGTCCGCTCATCATGGCCGTCATGGTGACCATGCCGTTTTCTTCTTTAAAAAACACGCTTCCGCTTACTTGACTGTCACTTTTGGGCTCAAGTTTAACCATGAGCTCTTGGCTTACGGTGCTTTCGGCAGGCGTAGTGTCTTCCATTTCCATTTCGGTGTCTACCTCGGTTTCCTTTTTGTTGTCCTTGCAACTAAAACTAATAGTTAGGGTTATAAGTAGGATTACTAAACCTAATTTTTTCATAATGTGAATTGTTTTTAATGAAACGAAAGTTACGCATTATTTGATAGAATTTAAAATGGATTTGAGATAACATGATAAATGTCATTTTTTATTGAATAGGGCATAGTTACCTTTGAATTTATAATTGATTTTGAGGTACATATTTCAGTTTAATGTTAAAATGAAAACCTGGGTAAAATGATTACTTGAATTTTATGGTATTACTCCGAGTATTGATCAAATTAATAGAAATATAGGATGAAGGTTTGTTGGAGATGCAACTATTAAGATCACATATTACCAAAAGGTTTGCCATTTATTACAACTGTGTGAATGACATTTCAATTTATTACTGCAAAGAAAACAATCAGATGCATAGTTATTCCCAATAGCCGTGTAACAAAATTTATATACTTATGAAAAAAATTATTGTACCCGTAGATTTTTCTGAACATTCAGAATATGCGCTAGAAACTGCCGCTATATTCGCCCAAAAGAATAATGCCGAAATCTTTGCACTTCACATGCTTGAAATGTCTGAAGCTTTGCTCTCACGCGCTGAAGGGGACTTGCAATTGGAAACGGTTTACTTTTTGAAACTTGCCGAAAAGCGGTTTGAAGACTTTTTAAGTAGAGACTACCTAAAAGGGATAAAGGTAACCCCTGTGGTCAAACACTTTAAGGTATTTAAAGAAATCAACGACGTTGTTGAAGAACACAATGCCGATCTCATTGTTATGGGATCTCATGGCGCCAGCGGTATTAGGGAACTATTGATAGGTTCAAATACCGAAAAGGTTGTGCGATATTCAAACATTCCGGTATTGGTTGTAAAGCATAATCCAATACTAACCAATTTTGATGATGTGGTTTTCGCTTGCAACTTTAAGGAAGAGTCTGTTACACCTTATATCAATGCCTTAAAACTGTTTAATGTTTTGGGATCAAAGTTACATTTGATATATGTGAATTTACCAAATGAACAATTTAGAAGCACGGCCGAAATGGAGTCGAAAGTGGTGAGTTTCCTGAAAAAGGCAGATGGCAATATGGACCGCTTTAAGGAAGTGGCTTTTGTTTCTGATTACAGTATAGAACAAGGCATATTAAATTATGCCAACGTGTTAGGTGCTGACCTCATTGCTGTAGCAACGCATGGAAGAACAGGCTTGGCGCATTTTTTTGAAGGTAGTATTTCTGAAGACCTAGCAAACCATTCGGCATTACCAGTCATGACTTTTAAAATTTAAAATGCAGGGATGATTGCTTGCTTGAATTAATGTAAAGGTTAGAAAGACGCTTTTTGTTTCTTTTTTTCATTATTTTTATTGAACTTAAAAAGGAGTATGAGTAAATGTGAGCAATGCATTATACGTCAGTTTAATTCGCTTAAGGCTTTAACTAAGGAAGAACTGTTAAGAATATCAGGTTGTAAAACATCAAGAATCATTAAGAAAGGTGAACTTATTTTTGAAGAAGGAGATATGTTAAATGGTGTCTTTTGTGTAAAAGATGGCGTTTGCAAGCTTTCAAAATTAAGTGCGAATGGTAAGGATCAAATAGTTAAATTAGTCGTTAAGGGTGATTTGTTAGGACAACGATGCTTGATAGGTAATGAGTCTGCCAATTTGAGTGCTGTTGCTTTAAACGATATGGAAGTATGTTTTATTCCTAAAAGTGAGATTCTACAAGACCTTAATAACAATACAAATTTCTCCATGGATGTATTGCAGAAAATGGCACAAGATTTAAAAGAGTCCGACAATGTGATTGTTAATATGGCTCAAAAATCAGTGAAGCAGCGATTGGCTGAAGTTTTAATTTATCTTTATGAAAACTTTGGAGAAACTGAAGATGGTATGTTATCCGTAGTGTTGTCACGAGAAGATTATGCCAATATCGTTGGAACTGCCACCGAATCTGCTATTAGAATTTTATCGCAATTTAAAAAAGAAAAATTTATCTCAACTGATGGGAAACGTATTAAAATTTTAAATCTTAAAGCGCTTGAACAAGTTGAATAAAATTTGTTATTTTTAAATAAGAAAAAATCTAATTTTAATTAATAGCGCGCAAAGTATATGGCTTTGCAAAAAAAAATAGCTTGAGAATTTTCTCAAGCTATTTTGATTTATAAGAAAACAACCCTTTAATCGGATTCAGGTTCTATTTCGGCATTTGGTGTTTCGCCATCTAAAGGCTGATTCTCTTTTTTAAGATATTGATCTAAAAACTTCAATATTCTGCTGTAAGCTTCAATCTGATTCTCTTTTTTGACAAAGCCATGACCTTCATCTTCAAAAAGCACATATTCTACAGGAACTCCATTTTTACGAACACCCGCGACAATCTCATCAGATTCTACTTGTAAAACTCTTGGATCTTGCGAACCCTGAAGAACAATAAGAGGCTTGGTCACTTTATCGGTATGGAACAAAGGTGAAATACGTTTTAATCGTGTAGAATCGGCTGAATAAGGATCACCCAACTCTAGATATAATGATTCTCTAAATGATTCCCAATAAGGCGGAATACTTTTTAGTGTTCTAATCCAGTTGGTCACACCAAATATATTAACGCCAACATCAAATTCTTCAGGGGCATAAGTCAAAGCAGCCATCGTCATATACCCACCATAAGAGCCTCCAATAATTCCTATTTTTTCACCATCGATCTCTGGCTGGGTTGCCAACCAGTTTTTACCTTCTACACAATCCTGTAAGTCCTTTTCACCATGATTTAAGTCATCCATCTGGAAAAAGGTCTTGCCATAACCACTACTTCCTCTATTGTTTACTGCTAAAACCGCATAGCCATGATTGACCATATATTGAATTAACGAACTGAAGTTTTGACGTGTCTGTCCTCCTGGGCCACCATGCACCCAGACCATAGCAGGTACTTTGTGTTCTGCCGAAGCCTGATGTGGCAAATAATAAATGGCAGGAATTTCTACACCATCAAAGGATTTAAACCGAATAACTTTTGCCGAAACCAAATCATTCGGGTCAATAGCGTCATTTAACACATTGGTAAGTTTGTGTTGTGCTTTGGTTTCAAGATTGTAGGTGTACAAGTCTGAAGGACTATTGGAACCTCCAACATACATACGCATCCAGATTTCGTCGTCAGAGAACGACACACTGGTAATACTCTTATCTTCAAAATCTGGTAATTGTATAGGTTTCATGGTTTTGGTGTCTAAAACTTCAATAGCGTTTTTACCATCTTCATTCACATAAACCACCATATAAGTACCCTTGTCCGTAAATCCTGCTCCCATGACATCCCAAGGTTTTTCAATAACTTTGGATTTTTCTTTAGTATTGAGATCATATTTCATGACATAGGCAAATTCTGAACCCGCATCAGTGGTGTAATAGAAGGCCGAATTATCCACTGAAAAATCTTGAGCTGAATTACCACTTTGAGTATCGTTGATTTTAATTCTTTCTTTTGCTTTGATATTATAAAGAAACAGATCGCTATCATTAGTGTTGAGTGATTTTACCAAGGCGATGTAATTTTTGTCATTAGAAATCCCATTAAAGTCTAATCCGTCGTTATTTTGATAAACTAATGTAGTTTTGAAGTCGGTAATATCCATTTCATACACATCAAAATAGCGTGGATCTCGTTTATTGGAACCAAAATAGAACCCCGTTTTATCGGCATTCCATCCGTAGAATGATGATTTAGCTTCTTTTTCTGGAGTTAAATCGGTTATGCTGCCATCGAGATCGATCATAAAAATGTGGTCAATCTCGTCGCCATTCCCATCTGCTGAATATAAAATGCGATCATCATTTGGGAAATAAGATTGTGCAAAAATAGAGGTGCTATCTGATGCAGTTATAGTGGTATAGTCGCCTCCTGTGGTAGGAATGCTATACAGGTTATAAATGCCCGATTTGTTACTTGAAATCAATAATTTAGAATTATCTGAAGAAAAGTAACCTCCACTAACGGCTTCATTATCCATAAACTGTTCTATAGAATATTCTGAAACTGTTTTGGCCATATCGTCTTTCTTATCGGCATCTTTTTTACAGCCTGCCAAAAGCACTATAAGGCTTAATGTTAGAATTTGTTTCATAAGTTTTAGAGTTTTATATTAATCTAATTGAAATGTTTTAACTTTTTTAAATGGATTGATTTGCAATTGTTCCATTTTAGACTTGTAGGTGTTCCATGAGTCGTTAAAGAAGGTATTTGTCTTGTCTAGCGCATCCTTCAATGCATCTTCAGCGTTCTTGATCAAGGTGCGTTCAGTAGAGGTAATTCCATTTTGTCTAGAACCTACATACGAACGGGCTAAACCATAACGCTGCATAATGGTAACTTCTGGATTACGGGTGATGCCTTGACGATCATCCTCTTTTCCTAAATAGATATCCAGAATTTTGTCAATGTCCTTAATGATATCTTTTGAAGCTTTAATTTCGTCTTTGTACTTGTCTTTATCTAATTTTTTAAGATCAGACTGGAATTTTTCCGCAATTTGTTTGCTTTCAACGAGTTGTTTTACGGCATCTACAGCAGTTTGACCCATTTTTTCGAGTTCTTTTGAAGTCGCATAAACTTCATTAATGTTAGCCATAGAGACCTCAATTCGAGGATCGGTTTTTACGGTAATGTTTTCTTCTGAAGACTGATCACCAAAAGCAATCTTAACCCTGTAATTTCCCGGTTTTACACTAACTCCTCCAGGTTCTCTATTACTCGTTCTGATCCTTCTCGAAGGACGATCAATACCCGCTTCGTCCATAAACCATGTCCATTTTTGTATGCCTGACGAGTCTGGTGCTTTTCGTTTCAATGTTCTGATGAGTCGGTCGCCATCATAAATCGTTAGTGTCAACGAGTCCCACTTCACTTTGGCATCATCTTTTTCTGAAGCTGAATCATCGTCGTCTTTTTTATCTGTATCAGCATCTTTTTTAGAATCTTCTTTTTTCTCATCAATTTTTACATAAAAAGCCATTTGAGCTCCAGGCCCTCTATTCTCACCATTATATTCGGCATCAGCACCAAAACGACTACCAGTTGGCTGTTGATAAGCTGCTTGGTATGCTGTAGGCGGTGCAAATAATTTCAGCTTTTGATTTAGGACCTGTTTATTTTTTGTAATAGCCCTTAAAGGTCTGATATCATCCAACACCCAAGCTGCACGACCAAATGTTCCTATAACAAGATCCTGTTCTCTTGGATGGATGACCAAATCTTTTACAGAAGTTGTAGGGAATCCATTGGTCCATTTAGTCCATTTGTTTCCCGCATCAATTGAAATATACAAGCCGTCATCGGTGCCCAAAAACATCAAATTGGACTCTTCAGGATCTTCAATGATAGAGAGTGTATAGCTCGTAACGTCATTTTCATCAACAATACGCTGCCAGGTTTTACCATAGTCTTTTGTTCTATAAGCATAGGGCGTATAGTTAAATCGTCTATAGTCATTGGCAATCAATAAGGCTTCGCCTTTATTTTTATTGGAGGCTTTGATTTGCGGAATCCAACTTCCTGCTGGAAGACCTTTGATATTTTTAGAAACATCGGTCCAAGTTTGACCACCATTTTGGGTAACATGAACCCGTCCGTCATCAGTACCTACCCAAAGCATGTTCTTTTCAACTGATGAAGGTTCAACAACCAGAATGGTTGTATGGTTTTCGGCGCCAGTAGCGTCCATGGTAAGACCTCCACTTTCGGATTGTTTTTGTTTTTCAGGATCGTTTGTAGTTAGGTCTGGAGAAATGATGCTCCAGGTTTCTCCTTTGTCGGTTGATTTGTGTACAAACTGACTTCCGAAGTAAATCGTGCTATTATCAAAAGGGTCAATGTTAATGGCCGAATTCCAGTTAAATCGAAGCTCAACATTTGGATCTGGATGCGTAGGTCTTACAATATAATTATTTCCAGTTTGCCAGTCATAACGTAACACAAAACCTTGTTGACTCATGGTCCACCCATAGCGGGAATCATCTTTGTCAGGAACCACATCAAAACCATCACCAAAACTTATTTCTTGCCAATAGCTGTTTCTAATGCCTTGGTCGCGCCACACATAGGCTGGACCTCGCCAAGACCCATTATCTTGCATTCCACCATAAACATTATACGGAAATTCGTTATCGACATTAATGTGATAGAATTGTGCCACAGGAAGATTGCCAATAAAACGCCAAGTTTTCCCTCCATCTTTGGTGATATTCATCCCGCCATCATTACCATCGATCATAAAATTCCCATTATTAGGATGTATCCACCAAGCGTGATGATCAGGATGTACGCCATTATCTACACCATAAGCGGGCATAAGTTGTTCAAAGTTTTTTCCACCATCTTCAGACACGTTAACATAGGTAAATACCGAATACACTCGATTTTCATTTTGTGGATCTACCTGTATATCGGAATAGTAGAACGGCCGATTTCCTATATCGCTTTTGTCATTTATTTTTTTCCAATTAAAGCCGCCATCTTCACTTTTGTAAAGGGCATTCTTTTTAGCTTCTACCAAAGCGTAAATAATATTAGGTTTATTAGGCGCAATGGCGATACCAATGCGACCAAGGTCTCCTTTTGGAAGTCCGTCCTTATCAGTTAATTTTTGCCATGTTTTTCCACCGTCATGGGTCATGTGTAGCCCAGAGCCTTCGCCACCAGAATTAAAAAACCAAGGTTCTCGTTTATGTTCCCACATGGCAACCAATAATTTATTTGGATTTTTTGGATCCATTACCAAATCGCCAGCACCAGTTTTATTGTTGGCAAATAGAATACGTTCCCATGATTTACCACCATCGGTAGTTTTGTAAACGCCTCTTTCAGGATGTTCACCCCAAGGTGAGCCAATAGCCGCTACATAAACAACATTAGGGTTTGTTGGGTCGATAATCACACGATGAATGTGTCGGGTTTTTTCTAACCCCATAAGGATCCAACTTTTTCCAGCATCTAATGATTTATAAATACCATAACCACCGTTTAAACTGTTTCTGGGATTGCCTTCACCAGTACCTACCCAAATCACACTTGGATTGGATTGCTGAATGGCGACTGCACCAATTGAAGCGGTAGCTTCATTATCAAAAATAGGGCTCCATTTTATACCACCTGAAGTTGATTTCCATAAGCCACCTGAAGCGGTTCCAACATACATGATATCCGGATTGTTGTGAACCACGTCTATAGCTGTAACACGACCAGACATACCACCAGGGCCTATGTTTCTGGGTTTCATGTTTTTGACTAAATCTGTTGAAAATTCTTGTGATAAAACTGAAAATGATGCTAGGAGCATCATGAAGAAAAGTGCTTTTTTCATTATAAATTTGATTAGTTGAACTAAAGATAATAAAAACTTATTAGGAGATAGTTAAATGTGGTGTTAATGCTTTAAATTTCTAATTTCTGCTTTTCAAATTATTAAGGCATAATTTTATAATGTTGTCAATACGTTTTTCACGTGTAGCTTGCCGCTTGGCTTGATTGAGCCAGTAGAGGTAACTTTTTCTGTAGGAAGGCGCAAAGTTTTGGTAATTTTTAAATGCTATTGGGTTCTTGTTAAATTCTGCCTGTAAATCTTCTGGAATGACTTCGTTTTCGACATCGTCCAAAGCGCTCCAGCTTCCATTTTGTTTGGCGGATTCAATTTTTTCAAGACCACTTTTATGCATCAAGCCTTGTTGCATTAATTCCTTTATATGCTTTTTGTTGAGCGCACTCCAAACACTTTTGTCATTTCTTGGTGTAAAATATTGACGTCGTTTGCCATCACCTAAACTTTTAACGGTTGAATCAATCCAACCATAGCACAATGCTACTCGTACGGCTTCTTCCCAGCGCATTGAGTCGTTCTCGTGGTCAACTTTATAGAAAATTAAATAAACACCTTTGGAAGTTGCATGGTTTTGGTGAAGCCAATCGCGCCATTCATTATCCGTCTTGAAATAAAGTTCTTCAAAATCGGTCATTAATCTCTTAAAATTTTATTAGGAAAAGTCACTAAACTCTCATGACCATTGGCTCCAACTGCTGCAACACCAAAATAAAAGTTATCGACGACAATGCCTTCTAAAGTGAATTCGGTAAGGTTGCCAACATATCGGCTATGGTCCCAGGTTGGTGATGTAGTGTCACGCCAATAGATTTTATAGCCTATGGCACCTTCAACCGCTTCCCATTTTAATTTAGCAGAAGGTTGCACGGCTCCACCTAGCTCTACCGTTTTTGGGGCTGGAGGCGCAGAAGCTATCCGTGCTAAATTAATGGCATTTACTGCTGTTAGTTTTTTTGCGTAAGGGAAGTTGACATGTTCAAATGTATCGCCATAGTTAATACCATTTTCGGTTCGAATATCTTGATGTTGTTGCGTATAATTTTCATGAGCCTCCATAATGCGAATTCCTGCAAAGCCAACATCATTAAATGGACGATGGTGACCACCGCGACCAAATCGATCTAATCTATACACCATCATGGGGTTCATTTCGGGCATGTAGGTTTGCACGGTGTTATGCACATAGCGTGCCAATTGACGTGAAATACCATCAACTTCGCCACCATAAAAACGACGGGCATTTCGCTCACGTTCAGTTTCAGTAGGAGGGACGGGTTCAGAGAAAATCCTAAATGTTCTATTATCGATGACGCCATCTACACCGGTAATATTACCGATCATATCATTATTGAGAATTCCAATCACATTCCAGTTTTGATCTTGTGCATATTTGGCTAAACCTTGCCCACCAAACAATCCTTGTTCTTCTCCTGAAAGGCCTACATAAATAATACTGCTTTCAAATTTGTATTTTGAAAGTACCCTTGCTGCTTCAATAGTGCCTGCCATTCCAGAAGCATTATCGTTAGCTCCTGGTGAATCTGAAGTGTAATCTGTTGGGTCAGACACACGGGAATCGATATCACCACTCATAATAATGTAATTGTTAGGATATTTTGTGCCTTTTTGAATCGCGACAACGTTCACCACCCAAACATCTTTAACAATTCGTCCGTTTGTGCCTTCTTTCACAAAATTCTTTTGATAGAATACATCCAAACAAGTGTTGCATGACTTTGAAATCGTTTCAAATTCTTGTTTTATCCAACGCCGTGCAGCACCAATACCTCTAGTGCTTGAAACCGTGTCACTCAAGGTATGCCGTGTGCCAAAATCGGCTAAAGTTTTTACATCATTTTTTATGCGTTCTTCTGATACTGCATCAATGATGTCATAGATTTTTTGATCGGTTTGTGCAGAAAGAACTAGGGTAACTAGTAATGCAAGCGTTGTTAATTTAGTGCTCATGATTATTTTTTGTAATTAATTTTCAGGGTTTTTGAAGTGCCATCTTTTTGATGAAGATCGACATAAACATTCATTTCATTAGTGCTGATTTTTTCAAAGGTCATTCCCTCAAATACGACTTTATTAGGAGTGATTTCTTTTAAAGGAAAATCAATGGTTTGGTCTTTTTCCTCCCAACCTTTTAAATCGTTGTCAAAATGTTTTAACTGAAGAATTAAAGTGTTTTCAACTTCCCGTATAATTTCAATCTCATAAAAAGAGACTTTTCCGTTATTGATTAATTTGAATGTTGCCATCATTGAACCGCCAGAAGCTTCGCTCCAATTTTCTTCAACTTGGCCGCCAAAGGCTTCACCTTTCCAATAACCAGCTATCCAAGAAATATTTTCTAGTTTAGGTTCTAGATTTTGATCGACAAGTTCGCCAACTACTGCGAGTTTTTTACCATCGCTACTCACTGCTAAACGCGTCATATTGTCAATGCCATAATCTGAAAACGATAATACTTTGACCCAATTGGTATGAGTTTTTGAATTGAATTGGTATAAAATGCCCTCATGCGCCATTAGGATCGTGCCGTCATTTAACCAGCATAGGTCTTCACTTTGAGGTAGTGTATGGACGATAAAGGTTGTGACTCCAGAACTAGGATTTACCGATTTGATTTCCCAAATACTATCCTTTTCCTTTGAAATATAGCTTACCAAATTGGTGTTTGGAATAGAATGTAACGAACGTCCCACTTTTTCTTGAATGCGATGATTTTGGTGGTTTGGTAAATGGGTGGAATACAATGATAGTCCATTGTTTTCCAAAACTGAAGACAGCAGTGTATTTTCATTAAACCAAACCTGATACCCAATCACAATGTCAGCAACTAAAACATTTGATTCGCCTGTTTTTAAATCGTATCGACGTAATACTTGAGTGCCATCCTTATCCAATCGAATAGCAGAAAGCGCATTTTGTCCGGGGATTTTTAAGGGCGAATATTCACTGCCTTCACTGGTATTTACCCAACGTTTGGAGTTGTTGCTCAAATTATACTCGAGAATATCAGTTTGCCCATTTCGGGTTGCCGCATATAAAAGTGTATGATCATCTAAAAATGACGGTTGGTTGTCGTATCCTTCATTGTTGGATACGTTTTTGAAATTTGAAAGTTTTAAGGTTTGATGGTCTTGACTTATATCAAATAGAAATACTTCGGTGTTTGGCTGCGCAAAAAGAAGCAACGGAAGTACATGACATAGCAAAAGGAAGAGGTTTTTCATATGCTAAAATTAATTTTTTTAAAGATACCAACAATAAAAAAAAGCCAATTCTAATTAAAGAATTGACTTTTCCATCATTTGAATTAGTCTAGATGTTTAAAAACAGTACTTGTTCTCTGTTTTTACTTTTTCGGCAATTTCTTTGCGCAAGTCAACAATATCAGGATAGTTCGCGTATTTGGTATAACGTTTTAATCCCATAAGCATCATGCGTTGTTCATCACCTTCAGCAAACGAAATAATGCTTTCCTTGCCTTTTTCTTCTACAATATCAACGGCGTGATATAGATATAATTTTGCCATGGCTATTTGGGTCGATTGCTCTTTTTCTCCAAAACGCTTGACATTTTTTTCAGTTCTTAAAATAGCAGATTCTGCAAGATAAATTTCTATTAAAATATCGGCGGCTGCTATCAATAATTGTTGGTGCTCTTCCAAATCTTGACCATATTTTTGAACTGCACCACCAGCAACCATTAAAAAGGTTTTCTTCAACTTCTTAATCATTTCCTTTTCTTCGGAAAACAATTCAGAATAATCTGGAGTATCAAAAGAAGGAATACCCATTAACTCCTCCTGAACAGCTTGTGCAGGCCCTAATAAATCGACATGGCCTTTCATGGCTTTTTTAACCAACATACCCACAGCCAACATACGGTTGATTTCGTTCGTGCCTTCATAAATACGAGCAATACGAGCATCTCTCCAAGCGGCTTCCATTGGGGTTTCTTCAGAGAATCCCATACCACCAAAGATTTGTATGCCTTCGTCTGCACAATTTTGAACATCTTCAGAAACAGCGACCTTCAAAATAGAGCACTCAATGGCATATTCTTCAACACCTTTAAGCTCTGCTTCTTGATGTGAATTACCTGCAGCTTGTCTTAAAGCAATACGGTCTTCAATATTTTTGGCCGCACGATAGGTGGCAGATTCTCCAGCATAAGCACTTGCTGCCATTTCGGCTAACTTCACTTTAATAGCACCAAACTCTGATATTGGCGTATTAAATTGTTTACGTTCATTAGCATATTGAACAGCTGTTGTAGTAATTCGGCGTTGCGAATCTAAACAAGCGCCTGCTAATTTGATACGTCCAACGTTAAGGGCATTCATGGCAATTTTAAAGCCTTCACCGCGACCTGCCAACATATTTTCAACAGGCACAACGGTGTCACTAAAAAATACTTGACGTGTAGATGAGGCACGAATTCCTAATTTGTGCTCTTCTTCACCTAAAGTAATACCATTTGGGTTGTCTTTGTCATATTCTACAATAAACCCTGTAATGTTCTTGTCATTTTCAATACGGGCAAAAACAATCATTAAACGACAAAAGCCTGCGTTTGAAATCCACATTTTTTGTCCGTTGATTTTATACGATTTACCATCATTAGATAGGGTAGCAGTAGTTTTACCAGAATTGGCATCAGATCCAGCTCCAGGCTCCGTCAGTGCGTAGGCGCCAAACCACTCACCAGTTGCTAACTTTGGAACATATTTTTGTTTTTGTTCTTTAGTTCCATAAAGTGTAATAGGCATGGTTCCAATTCCTGTATGTGCACCAAATGCTGTACTGAAAGATCCAGTTCCACTTGAAATGTAATCACAGGTCAATAAGGTTGAGACGAAACCCATACCCAAACCACCGTACTCTTCAGGGACAGCGACTCCTAAAAAGCCTAATTCACCCGCTTTGCGCATCACCTCTTCAGTTAAGGCATAATCTTTAGCCTCAAATCGCGGTTTGTGCGCGATGATTTCACGTTCATTGAATTCCATCACCGCTTCCTTCATCATTTTTTGTTCTTCCGAAAAGTCTTCGGGAGTAAATACGTCTTCGCAGTTGGTTTCCTTAACCAAAAACTGGCCTCCACGTAAAATGTCTTTTTCTGTTGTTTCCATTTTTTATAGATTTTTAGACTCAAGATTCAGGAATCAAGACGCTTGTAGCCCAGATTTAAAACTTGAAATCATTTTTTGCATTTGTTTTATTTTTTGTTCTAATTCTTTAAATTTTTCTTCTGACAAATAGTTCTCGTTAAAGGCAATAATCAATTGCGTTTCCCACTCAAATGCAGAACCTAAACTATCTTCGAGATATTTCTTAAAATGCCTGTCTGAACTTTTACTTGAACCTTCAGAGATATTTGAGGGAATTGAAACAGCACATCTATTCATTTGGGTTACCAAAGCAAATTTTTCAAAATCTGGAAAAGTTCGGGTCAATCGATAATTTTCCTGAACCAACTTTTTGCTGCTTGCCAAATTTTTAATTTTTTAAAGTTGTGCATATGTCTTGGTTCTTGGCTCTAATAATCTTGATTCTTAATTCAAAAATTCAAAAATACCACAAGCACCTTGTCCCGTTCCAACACACATGGTCACGGCTCCATATTTACCTTTCATATTGCGCTTTCTCATTTCATCAAAGAGTTGTACCGACAATTTTGCTCCAGTGCAACCAAGGGGATGACCTAAAGCGATAGCCCCACCATTGACGTTGATAATATCAGGATTTAAATTTAGCTCACGAATTACCGCCAAAGATTGTGAAGCAAATGCTTCATTTAATTCAATCAATTCTAAATCGGATTGCTGTAAACCTGCTTGTTTTAGTGCTTTAGGAATCGCTTTAACAGGGCCAATTCCCATGATTCGTGGCTCTACACCTGCGGCGGCATAATTTACTAAACGCGCAATTGGCTCTAGACCTAGTTCTTTAACCATTGCTTCACTCATAACCATCACAAAAGCTGCACCATCACTCATCTGTGATGAGTTTCCTGCGGTAACACTTCCGTTGGCAGCAAAAACCGGCCGTAGTTTTGCAAGCGCCTCTAAACTCGTTCCAGCTCTTGGGCCTTCATCTTTAGAAACTATATAGGATTTGGTAGCTTTTTTACCATTATCATCAATAAAGGTTTGCTCCACTTCAATAGGAACAATCTGATCCTGAAAACGCTTTTCTGCTTGTGCTTTTAGAGCTTTCATGTGCGAATTAAAAGCAAACTCATCCTGATCTTCACGAGATACTTTAAATTGTTTTGCAACGGCTTCAGCAGTATTTCCCATACCCCAATAATAATCGGGATGACCAGCTTTAACCGTATCGTAATTCAATTCAGGTTTAAACCCGGTCATGGGTACGGCACTCATACTTTCTGCACCACCTGCAATAATACAATCGGCCATTCCGGCTTGAATTTTTGCAGTGGCTAAACCAATGGTTTCAATACCTGAAGCGCAAAAGCGATTCACCGTTACACCCGGAACATCTACACTGTCTAATCCAATAAGTGAGATAAATCTAGCCATGTTAAGTCCTTGAGAGCCCTCAGGCATAGCGTTTCCAACGATAACATCATCAATGCGTTTTGTATCCAAATTAGGCAATTCTTTCATCATAAACTTGATGGTCTCTGCTGCCAGTTCATCAGTTCTTTTAAATCGGAACAGACCTTTTGGAGCTTTGCCAACTGCTGTTCTATATGCTTTTACGATATATGCTTGTTTCATTATTTTTTTTAAGATTAATAGAATCAAGAGTCAAGAATCAAGACATTTTTATCTTAAATCTTTTGCTCTTAGTTCTTGGTTCTAGTTTCTCAGCGGTTTCCCAGTTTTTAACATATGTTGAATACGTTCTAAAGTTTTTCTTTCTGTACAAAGCGATAAAAATGCTTCACGTTCCAAATCCAACAAGTATTGCTCACTAACCTGAGTAGGTTCTGATAAATCACCGCCTGCCATGACATAAGCCAGTTTATTGGCAATCTTTTGGTCATGTTCACTGATATAATGGCTGGCTTCCATCGAATCTGTGCCCACCAAGAACATCCCTAAAGCCTGTTTACCTAACACCTTTATATCAGTTCGTTTAACAGGTTGCGTGTAGCCTTGTTCTGCCATTAGTTTGGCATAGGCTTTTGCGGTGGCAATTTGACGATCTTTATTTACTACGATAACGTCCTTTCCTTTTTGAAGAATTCCTAAATCAAAAGCCTCGTAAGCCGAAGTTGACACTTTGGCCATACCAACAGTTAAGAAGTATTCTTGTAATGTATTTAATTGAACATCCCCTTTTTTAAAGGTGTCTTGAGCACGAAGCGCCATTTCTTTTGATCCGCCACCACCTGGAATAACGCCAACACCAAATTCTACTAAACCAATATAGGTTTCGGCTGCGGCAACTACTTTATCGGCATGCATAGACAATTCACAGCCGCCGCCTAAAGCCATGCCGTGTGGCGCTGCAATAGTTGGAATGGCCGAATAACGCATACGCATCATGGTATCTTGGAAATACTTAATAGCGGCATTTAGCTCGTCGTATTCTTGCTCTACAGCCATCATAAAGATCATACCAATATTTGCGCCTACTGAAAAGTTTGCCGCTTGATTGCCTATTACTAGGCCTTGAAAATCTTTTTCGGCTAAATCCACAGCTTTATTAAGTCCGGCCAAAACATCACCTCCAATGGTATTCATCTTGCTTTGGAATTCGCAGTTTAAAATGCCATCTCCTAAATCTTCAACTACAACGCCAGAATTTTTAAATACTTGGTTTGATGTTCTAATATTGTCAAGAATGATGAATGCGTCCTGTCCCGGTTTTTTCTCTTGTGCTTTTTTAGGAATGTCATAAAAGTACGTTGCACCCTCTTTTACCGTGTAAAACGATTTACTTCCCGAAGTAAGCATGTCAGTAATCCAAGATGCAGGTTTTAAACCTTCAGCTTTCATTAACTCAATTCCCTTTTCTACTCCAATGGCATCCCAAATTTGAAAGGGTCCATGTTCCCAACCAAATCCAGCTTTCATGGCATCATCAATTTTATAAAGCTCGTCTGTTATTTCAGGAATTCTGTTGGAAACATAAGCAAACATGGCGGCAAAGTTTTTACGATAGAATTCCCCAGCCTTGTCTTTTCCATTTACTAAAATTGGAAAACGATCGATAACTTTATCGACGGTTTTAGTTAGCTCTAGTGTAGCAAATTTAGCCGACTTTCGATCTCGGTATTCTAAAGTATTAAGATCGAGGGTTCTAATATCTTTGCCTTCTTTTTTATAAAACCCTTTTCCCGTTTTGCTTCCAAGCCAATTGTTTTCTAGCATTGTATTGATGAAATCTGGCAGTTTGAAAAGCTTGTGGGCTTCATCATTAGGACAATTTTCGTAAATACCGTTTGCTACATGAACCAAGGTGTCAAGACCAACCACATCAACCGTTCTAAAGGTTGCTGACTTTGGTCGACCAATAACTGGGCCTGTTAATTTATCGACTTCTTCAACTGTAAGATCCATTGCTTTTACTTGGTGGAACAAGGATTGAATGCCGAATATTCCTATTCTATTTCCTATAAAAGCAGGTGTGTCTTTAGCCACTACCGACGTTTTTCCGAGGTATTTTTCACCATATTCATTTAAGAAACTCAAAACCTCTGGCGATGTTTTTGGACCCGGAATGATTTCAAATAATTTTAAGTAACGCGCTGGATTGAAAAAATGGGTACCACAGAAATGCTTCTGAAAATCGTCACTTCGCCCTTCACTCATAAAATGAATTGGGATTCCTGAAGTGTTTGACGTGATTAAGGTTCCATGTGTTCTATGCTTTTCTAAATTTTCAAAAACCTTCTTTTTAATGTCCAATCGCTCCACAACAACTTCTATGATCCAATCCACTTTAGAAACTTTTGCAATATCATCTTCAAGATTTCCTGTGGTAATACGACTTGCAAATTTTTGATGATAAATAGGCGAAGGTTTTGATTTTAATGCGGATTGTAAAGAATCGTTTACTAATCTGTTTCTAACAGCTTTGTCCTCTAGAGTTAAGCCTTTTGCCTTTTCGGCATCATTAAGTTCTCTTGGTACGATATCAAGTAATACTACGTCAACGCCAATGTTGGCGAAGTGGCAAGCAATTCCGCTACCCATGATACCTGAACCAATAACTGCTACTTTTTTTATTATTCGTTTGCTCATAATTATTTTAAGCTATTTTCTTTTTGATTA
Source organism: Flavobacteriaceae bacterium MAR_2010_72 (assembly GCA_003550275.1). Taxonomy (GTDB): domain Bacteria; phylum Bacteroidota; class Bacteroidia; order Flavobacteriales; family Flavobacteriaceae; genus Geojedonia. The sequence goes on along the minus strand of QXCW01000002.1, from coordinate 2,238,821 downwards.
TAAATTTGTTTATTGGAAATCATATTGTTAATGACTTCGGCTACTTTATAAAAACTTTCCAATTCTTCAGCGCTAACATTTTTTTTAACGGCCTCATTGAACATGAGCACTTTTTCTCTAGAATAGGCTCTTTTTTCTTTTCCAAAATCGGTTAAATGAATGATGACACCACGACCATCATCAGGATTAGGCCTGCGCTCAATCAATCCTTTCTCTTCCATGGTTTTTAGGGTTCTAGAAAGACTAGTTGCTTCCATGCCCATTTTAGGACCAAGCGAGGTTGAAGGCGTGCCTTGTTCTTGATCGATACTTAAAAGTGCAAATCCGGTAGCCATCGTAGTTTCAAACTGTGCGGCTTCTTCATTGTACATTTTGTTTATGGCTAACCACGTGGTTCTGAAAATATAGTCAATGGTTTTTTCCTTCATTTGGAATTATTTAGAATTTCAAATATATGAAAAAATACTATGCACGCATAATAAATTAAGAAATTTTTTGGAATTTATGACTGTACAAAAAAACCACCCCGATTTGAGGTGGTTTTGATTATGCTTTATTAATGTTACTATCCCAATTTACCATTTACGGCTCCAATAACAGCGCCAACGATTGCTGACATGACTATAGAGATTCCAACGTCTAATGCCGCTAATTGCATGGTTATGTCTGGCGTCATTGCCAATCCAAAAAAGTTGTAAAACAAGCCTATAAATAGACCAATGGTAGCACCAGCTTTTAAGCCTGCTCCGGCTGTGGTGATATTAGCCCATTTCGTAAAAATGTAGGCTACAAAGAGTCCGAAAGTAAGGCAGCCTAAAAATATCATAAGCATAGCGTTTGAGCTTTCTTCAGGTTGAGGGAATGTATCTATAAAAATAATTCCATAAAAAAGCCAACCCAATAAAAAGTCAGCAATACCACCGGATATACCGGAAACCAAAAAGTTTTTTGTTTTCATAAGTTTTAAAATTATTAGTTAGTGCGCTAAAAGTATTAAAAAATTATGAAAGTGTTAAAATTATGGCTAAAAAAATATCAAATTGATAGGTTTGGTTAATTACATTAAATAAAATTTAATATGGGTAGATCGATTAATCTATATAATGAGCCATGTTATGCATAAATTTTGTTATAAAGCTCAATATATTTTTCCTTTATAAATTTACGTTTCATTTTCATGGTAGGGGTAAGGTGGCCTTTCTCAATGCTCCAAAGCTCTGGAGTTAATTCAAAAGCTTTAATTTGCTCCCAATGGCCAAAGTTTTTGTTGGTCGCATCTACTTCTTTTTGTATTCTGTTCTTAATAACTTCAGAAGAAGCAATAGAAACCATATCCGATTTTAGATCCATATGTTTTTTACTAATCCATTCTTTGATAAATTCAAAATTAGGTTGGATAAGCGCAGCAGGCATTTTTTCGCCTTCACCAATTACCATGACCTGTTCAATAAATCGGGATTGTTTGAGTTGATTTTCAATAATGGCAGGCGCTACATATTTTCCGCCAGAGGTTTTAAACATTTCCTTTTTACGATCGGTAATTTTTAAAAATCCTTCTTCATCAATTTCGCCAATATCACCTGTATGAAAATAATCACCCGTCATAACTTCGGCTGTTTTCACAGGGTCTTTATGATAGCCAAGCATTACATTTGGCCCTTTCACCAAAATTTCACCGTCTTCGGCAATTTTGACCTCTACATTATCTATTATTTTGCCTACCGTGCTAATTTTAAAGCCTCGATTACGTTGATCGTTTACAGAAATTACTGGAGATGTTTCGGTTAAACCGTAGCCTTCCATAATAGGCATATTGGCCGCTGCAAATGTTCTGGTCAATCTGGGTTGCAGTGCTGCACTACCAGACACCATAAGGTCTAAATTACCACCTAATCCTTCCTTCCATTTACTGAAAATAAGTTTTCGAGCCCATTTTAATTGAAATTCATACCACCAACCATTGGCGCCATAGGGTTCATATCTGATCCCTAGATCAACAGCCCAAAAAAATAATTTCTTTTTTATTCCTGATAATTCTTCCCCTTTAGCAATGATCTTGTCATATACTTTTTCATAAAGTCTAGGGACGGCAGTCATCACGTTTGGTTTCACTTCCTTTATATTATCACTCATTTTTTCGATCGATTCAGCAAAATGGATTTCGACGCCACAAAATTGATAGAGGTAAAGGATCATGCGCTCAAACACATGGCAAATAGGAAGAAAACTCAAGGCTTTGGATTTTCCATAATCAAAAGGGACACGTTTTTCGCTGTCCAATACATTTGAAACCAAGTTATTGTGCGAAAGCATGACGCCTTTGGGAGTGCCTGTGGTTCCTGATGTGTAAATAAGTGTGGCTAAATCGTTAGGACTAACATTTGCTTTTCGGGTTTCAACATCATTTTGATTGGAAGCATCTTTGCCTAATTCAAGAACTTCAGTCCAATGGAGTTCATTAGGGATTTGATTAAAGGTAAAAACCTTTTCTAGCTTTGTGTTTTGCTTTATGGCATTCAATTTTTCCAATACTTCAGCATCTGATACAAAACAATATTTGGCTTCTGCGTGGTTAAGGATGTACTCATAATCCTCATGTGATATGGTTGGATAAATAGGCACATTTTGCGCACCAATTTGAAGGATTCCCATATCCATGATATTCCATTCCGTTCTATTGGTTGAGGATATAACTGCTATTTTATCGTTTGGTTGCACACCTAATCGCAATAATCCACCACTAACACTATTAAATTGGTTAATGAATTCTTGGGTAGAAATTGATTTCCATTCACCTTTATATTTTGTGGTAAATGCTTTATTTAAATTATAGGTTTCTAATTGATAATAAGGAATATCAAATAGTCTTGTAATGTCTGCCATCAGTCTTGTCGTATTAGAAGACCTGCAAATTAGGGAATTGTATAGGATTTTCAAATATGATATTTAAAAAGGTTGAAAATTGTGGTATTAAGCCTTTTTTTTGCTTGTCTTGCGAAGCCCGAATAAGTATTGGTTTTGGCGATACATTAAAAAATGTTTTGATAACCAGAAAAATTTAGTGGATTGTGTGTATATTAGATTGGATGAAACGAGTTGTAACTCATTGTCCTTATTAAGAGGAAAATGAGTTAACTAAAAACACCTTTAAATGAAAAGAAGAAATTTTATTTTATTGACAGGAGTCGGGATTTCGGCTATCGCAATTCCAACGTGGTATTATAAATATCGTGGTCTAAAATACGATCAACTATTAACGGAGCCGGAATTGTTATCTCACATCTGGGATGGCACTACAATTAGCGAAATAGGTGATATCTACAGGAAACAATTTTCAGATGAAAATAGTGAAAGTGAATTGATGAAACATCTATCAAAGTATAAATCAATTGAAACAACCAATATCACTAAAATGTTACGGCAACAAATTATAGATGATTATAATTTAGGTAATACTGTAATGGTTGATGGATGGATTTTGTCGAGGACTGAAGCACGTCAGTGTGCACTTTTTTCATTAACTCAAACCAACTAATTATGCATATTGACGCCAGGGAATTAGAGAACAATTCGATAATTGAAGGAGACATCTGCATTATAGGTGCAGGAGCTGCAGGAATCAGTATAGCTTTAGATTGGATGGATACTCCTTATAAAGTAATCTTACTTGAAGGAGGTGGATTTGAATACGATGATAAAGTGCAGGATCTATATGCCGGTAAAACAACGGGGCAAAAGTACTTTCCACTAAAATCTGCTCGTCTTCATTATTTCGGTGGAACAACTGGTCATTGGGCCGGCATGTGCTCACCCTTTGATCCTATTGATTTTAAGAAACGGGATTGGGTTCCGAATAGTGGTTGGCCAATCTCCAAAACTGATCTTGCCCCTTTTTACGTAAAAGCGAATAAAGTTCTGAAACTTGGGCCTTATAATTATGAATACGAATATTGGAATAATGAACTACCAAACTTAACCCCTTTCCCCCTTGATAATAAAGTGGTGTGGAACAAAATGTGGCAATTTAGTCAGGCGCGATATGGCGACTTGTATAAGAAAACCATTATTGAAGCAAAAAACATTCATCTCTTTACTTATGCAAATGCTGTTGACATCAAAACTGATGACAACATATCCAACGTAAAAGAAGTAGTTGTCAAAAATTATGCAGGAAAAATGCATACTGTAAAAGCAAAATATTTTGTCATGGCTTGCGGAACAATTCAGAATGCTAGGTTGCTCCTTGCGGCAAATTCCCAAGCACCACAAGGCCTGGGTAATGAAAACGATTTAGTTGGAAGGTATTTTCAGGAACATTTAGAAGTTGCTTCTGCCGAATTATGGTTGGCAAAACCATTTCCTACAGATTTGTACTCATGGGAGTACGGAGTAACTAAAGCAAGTGCTGAACTCGCTCTTACTGAAGAAGTGCAGGCCAAAGAAAAAATATTAAACGGGACAGTATCACTATTACCCCTTAGTGTTGGCATACATCAAAAACCGAGAATGGAAACCTGGCAAGACGGGGACCCAAGAAAAAGTGCTGATAACATGTTCGCCAACTGGGGTGAGGCGGCAAAAAAAGCTAAAGGAGAAAAAGGAAATATTGAAAGAGCCTATCAACTCAATACTCGAATTGAACAGACACCCAATCCAAATTCCAGAATAACTCTCGGAGAGGAAAAGGATGAACTGGGAGTGCCAAGAGCGAATCTTCATTGGGAATTATCATCACTTGACAAATATAGCGTCCGTAAAATTTATCAAATTCTGGGTCAGCAGTTTGGCATTGCGGGAATTGGCAGGATAAGACTTAATGAATTCTTAAGGGACGAAAATGATGACACTTTCCCTGATAGTACTAATGGTGGCTGGCATCACATGGGAACAACCAGGATGGCCGATGATCCGAAGAGAGGAGTTGTCAATTCCAATTGTCAGGTTCACGGAATTTCAAATTTGTATATTGCTGGTGCTGCTTGCTATCCAACTTCTGGGGCACCAAATCCTACGCTTACATTGACAGCATTATCACTTAGACTATCGAAATATTTAAAAAACAAAATGTAAATATCTTATTCGAAATCAAATAGTTATTTATATTGATTAAAAATGCTAAAAACACCCTGTAACACGCATTGCTTCTGATTTTCATTTACCTTCGCTAAAGCTTCGCTAAAGCTTCGGTAAACAAGGTCGGAAAATCCTACCGATTTTCAATCCATTTTCTGGCATTCACAAAGGCCTCTAACCAAGGTGACACTTCATCTTTTCTGTTTTTAGGATAATGTGCCCAATTCCATTGAAAAGTGGAGCGTTCAATATGTGGCATCGTTACTAAATGACGTCCTGTTTTATCACACATCATGGCGGTGTTAAAGTCGGAACCGTTTGGGTTGTGCGGATATTCGGAGTAGCCATATTTGGCAACAATATTATAGCGGTCCTCAGTATATGGTAATTTAAACTTGCCTTCACCATGAGAAATCCAAACGCCCAAGGTAGTACCTGCCAAGGTTGACAACATTACCGAATTGTTTTTTTGAACTTTTACCGAAGTAAAGGCACTTTCATGTTTATGCGAATCGTTATAGGTTAGTTTTCCATGTACGTCATGTTCTGGATTAATGAGGTCTAATTCCATCCATAACTGGCAGCCGTTACAAATACCAACCGATAAGGTGTCTTCACGCTTGAAGAAGCTTTTAATGACTTCATTGGCTTTTTCGTTGTATTTAATGGCGCCAGCCCATCCTTTTGCAGAGCCTAAAACATCAGAGTTTGAGAACCCACCCACAGCACCTAAAAACTGAATATCTTCAAGTGTTTCGCGACCCGAAATTAAATCGGTCATATGCACATCTTTCACATCAAAACCTGCCAAATACATAGCGTTTGCCATTTCACGCTCGGAATTGCTTCCTTTTTCACGGAGGATGGCGGCTTTTGGCTTCTCGATACGATTCCGATTTTTATTGGAATCACTCGAAGTGACGTCTGCTAGTTTGCCTGTAAAGTGTTTTGGAAATGTATAATGTAAAGGCTGATGTTTATAATTGTCAAAACGGTCCTGGGCTAACCCATTTGCGGTTTGTTTTTGGTCGAATAGTAAAGAGGTTTTGTACCACATATCACGTAAACGCGAAATGGTCATAGTAAACACCTCGCTGCCGTTAATGATGCTTAAAACATCGCTTTCAGTTACCTTCCCGATGTTGAAGAATTCAATGTTGGCTTCAGATAATACACCTTCAATTGAAGCATCTTTAGACTGGATTACAATTCCAGCATTTTCAGCAAATAATACTTTAAACGAATCGTTTTCGGCTAAAGCTGTAATATCCAATTCAGCCCCTAAATTGGTATCCGCAAAACACAATTCTAATAAGGTAGTGATCAAACCACCAGAAGCGACATCATGTCCAGCGACAATGTGTTCATCCAAAATAAGTTGCTGAATGGTGTTGAAAACCGTTTTTACATACGGTGTATTTTGAACGTTTGGCGTGTCATTACCAATTTTATTAACGATTTGTGCAAAGGAGCTGCCACCTAATTTAAAGCTGTCTTGTGATAAATTGATGTAGTAAACATCACCTGCATTTTTTTGAAAAACAGGCTCAACAACTTTATTGATATCGATGCAATTTGCTGCCGCCGAAATAATGACGGTTCCGGGAGAAATCACCTCTTCATTTGGGTATTTTTGCTTCATGGAAAGCGAATCCTTTCCCGTTGGGACGTTAATTCCTAAATCGATTGCAAATTCAGAAATGGCCTGAACGGCTTCATATAAACGCGCATCTTCACCTTCGTTCTTACAAGGCCACATCCAGTTGGCCGATAAGGATACATTTTTTAAGCCTTCTTTTAAAGGAGCCCAAATGATATTGGTCAAGGCTTCGGTAATGGCATTTCTACTACCGGCTGCTGGGTTGATTAACCCTGAAACAGGTGCATGCCCAATAGACGTTGCAATACCTTCTTGTCCCTTATAATCCAAGGCCATTACTCCAACATTATTTAACGGAATCTGTAATGGACCAACACATTGCTGCTTGGCAACTTTCCCACCAACACAGCGGTCTACTTTATTAGTTAACCAATCTTTACACGCTACGGCTTCTAGTTGTAATAGTTGGTCTAAATACTCATAGAACTTATTTTTATTAAAGGCAACATCGCCATAGTTACGCGTTACAGTTTTATCATACATTAATGTTTTTGGCGAACTCCCAAACATATCCTCCATAGCTAAATCCATGGGCTTATTGCCATTGGTTTTGGATTCAAAAGTAAAGCGATGGTTACCAGTAACATCTCCAACGGTATACATTGGAGAACGTTCACGATCTGCAATTTTTTGTAGGGTTTCAATATGTTTTTCGGCAATCACTAATCCCATACGTTCTTGAGATTCATTACCTATGATTTCTTTTGCAGAAAGTGTTGGATCTCCAACTGGTAATTTATCCAAATCAATATGTCCACCAGTTTCTTCAACTAATTCTGACAAACAGTTTAAGTGGCCTCCAGCACCATGGTCGTGAATAGAAACGATGTAATTCTCATCACTTTCTACCATACCGCGAACGGCATTAGCAGCACGTTTTTGCATTTCTGGATTGGAACGTTGTACTGCATTCAATTCAATTCCTGATGAAAACTCGCCAGTATCTGCCGATGATACCGCAGCGCCACCCATACCAATTCGGTAGTTTTCACCACCTAAAATCACTACTTTATCACCCGTTTTTGGGGTGTCTTTTAGTGCTTGTTCTGCCTTGCCATAACCAATACCACCAGCTTGCATAATGACTTTGTCGTAACCCAACTTACGAGGAGAGCCTTCTACTGCGCTCAGGGTGACATCTGTTTCTTCATCATGTTCAAAGGTCAATACAGAACCACAGATAAGCGGCTGGCCGAATTTGTTGCCAAAATCTGAAGCCCCATTTGAGGCCTTAATTAAAATATCCATTGGTGTTTGGTATAACCACTTGCGCTCGTCCATAGCTTTTTCCCAAGGACGGTTGTCTTCCAATCGTGAGTAGGACGTCATATAAACGGCAGTTCCTGCCAATGGTAAAGATCCTTTTCCTCCAGCTAAACGGTCGCGGATTTCACCACCAGAACCTGTAGCAGCACCGTTAAAAGGCTCAACAGTAGTTGGGAAATTGTGTGTTTCTGCTTTTAAAGAGATGACAGATTCAAAAGGTTTGGTTTGGTAAAAGTCGGGTTTGTCGGCACTTTTGGGAGCAAATTGCTCAACTATAGGGCCTTTTACAAATGCCACATTATCCTTATAGGCTGAAACGATATCATTTGGATTCGTTTCAGATGTTTTACGAATCATTTTAAATAATGAAACGGGTTTTTCTTCACCATCAATAACAAAGGTTCCGTTAAAAATTTTGTGTCGACAGTGTTCGCTATTTACCTGTGAGAACCCGAATACTTCGGAATCCGTTAACGGGCGACCTATTTTTTTGGAAACACCTTTTAAATAATCAACTTCGTCATCACTTAAGGATAACCCTTCTTGAAGGTTGTAAGCGGCAATGTCTTCAATGTTTAATATGGGCTCTGGTTGAATGTTTATGGTAAATGATTCCTGGTTTAGTCCGTTGAATTTTTCTGAAATCATAGGATCGTAGCCTTTGAAATCTTTCGAAACGGCTTCAAATTCTTCAATACGAATGATATCTGAAATGCCCATATTCTGGGTGATTTCAACAGCATTGGTACTCCAAGGGGTAATCATGGCAGCCCGTGGACCAACAAAAAAAGCATCGAGAGATGCTTGTTCTATTTTTGGCTGGTTGCCAAATAACCAGGTCAGTTTTGAAATGGTTTCGGTTGATAATTCTTTTGTTGTTTGAACAGCAAATACTTTGCTGTTTGCGTTTCCAAAGAAATGAATCATTATGTTTTAAAGTTTGTTGTGTTTTGAAAGTGCAAATTTACTTTTTTTCGGGGTAACTACATCTAAATATTTCAACGAAAATTTTGAGTTATTCACGCTGTTATTAACGGTATAAGTTTAGACTTTTTATTAATATCACGAATTACGTTCTAATAAAGCCATATAAAAACCGTCAAAACCTGATTGATGGGATAAGACCTTGTTCTCTTTTACAAATTTAAAATCTTTTCCCGATTCTGAACTTAAAAAATGCTCAACTTGCTTTTGATTTTCAGAGGGTAATATGGAGCAGGTTGCATACACTAATTGCCCTCCAGGTTTTACCATTTTTGAATACTGCTGAAGTATCTCTTGTTGAGTGGTTTTGATCTCGGTAATGAATTCCGGTAACAATTTCCATTTAGCATCAGGATTTCTTTTTAGAACTCCTAAACCAGAACATGGCGCATCAATCAATACACGATCGGCTTTATCATAAAGTTTTTTTACAACCTTTGTAGTCTCTATTGCCCGGGTTTCAATATTAAAAGCACCATTGCGTTTCGCTCTGCGTTTTAATTCATTAAGCTTATTTCCATAAATATCCAACGCAATAATTTGACCCTTATTTTCCATTAATGAGGCAATATGAAGCGTTTTTCCACCGGCGCCAGCACAAGCGTCTACCACTCGCATTCCTGGTTCCACATTAAGAAATTCGGCAACAAGCTGCGATGAGGCATCCTGTACTTCAAAGAAACCATTTTTAAAAGCCTCTGTTTGAAACACATTGGCACGTTCTTTTAGTTTTAGGGCATTAGGATAATCCTTTAAAAATTCAGTTTCAATATCCAGATCGAATAATTCGGATTGTAATTTTTCTTTAGTGGTTTTAAGCGTATTTACCCGAAGGATCACTTCAGCCTGTTCGTTAAGTGCTGAAATTTCTTTACCCCAAATGGTTTTTCCAAGTTCCTTTTCGCCCAATTCATCCATCCAGTCTGGAATGGATTCTTTGTATTTTCTGATTTTTGAAAGTTCGTCAAAGCGACCTTTAATTTTACGTGTGGGAGTTTGTTCAAAATATTTCCAGTCTGGTAATTTGATGCCTCTTAAGGTAGCCCAAACCGCAAATATTCGCCAAAGATTATCACGATCAAAGGGTTCCTTAACTTCTGCAATTTCTGCATACAAACGTTTCCAACGTACAATGTCGTAGGTGGTTTCTGCAACAAAAGCACGGTCACGGCTACCCCAACGCTTATCACGTTTTAGCAGTTGCTGTATCACTTTATCGGCATAATTGCCTTCATTGAAGATCAAAGTTAAGCCATCAATAACCGAAAAACATAAATTTCTGTGTAAGCGCATTGTAAAAAATTAGGTGGCAAAGATAGGTTTAAAATGTTGATTTCTTGAAGCCTTTATCTGTTTATTCATTTAGCTTTTCTATTTTTATTCAAAATTTAATACATGAAACAGCTACTTATCATTTTGGTTATTTTTATTGGTTTTTTTTCCTGCGGAAGGAAGAATGAATTTAAACCAAGAGATTTTAATACTATTGAGGTCGAAACCATCTTGGAAGATTCTATATTGAGTATTAGGGCTATTACTATGTTAGATAGTAATAGTTTGGCTTTTGCCGCAAACCATAACACCTATGGCCTTTATAATATTAAGTCAGATAAATGGTTAGTCTCTGAACATCAATATGATTCATTACCGTTGGAATTTAGATCGGTTGCACATACTAAAAGTGATTTTTATATGCTGACTGTTGGGAATCCTGCTTTGCTATTTAAAACTACTGATAGTGGAACGATGGGTCTTGTTTATGAAGAACATCACCCTAATGTGTTTTACGATGCTATGGATTTTTGGAACGACCAAGAAGGCATTGCTATTGGTGATTCCATAGATGGTTGTTTAAGTGTTATTGTTACCAGAAATGGAGGCCAAACATGGGCTAAATTATCTTGTAACGATTTACCAAAAGCAGAAGCAAATGAAGGCGCTTTTGCGGCTAGTAACACTAATATTGCCATCGTTGGAGACAAAACTTGGGTAGCTACAACCGCAGGCAGAGTTTATTATTCACCTGATAAAGGTCATACTTGGGAAGTGTTTGAAACGCCTATAACAAAAGAAAAGGAAACTGAAGGCATTTATTCTATTGCTTTTTATGATGAACTTAATGGGTTTGCCATTGGAGGTGATTATACTAAACCAGAAGGCAATTCGGCTAATAAAATACGCACTCATGATGGCGGAAAAACTTGGGAGTTGGTGGCGCAGAATCAAAATCCGGGATACAGAAGTTGTGTGCAATATATGCCTAATAGAGAAGGAGCGGAGCTAATTGCAGTTGGCTTTAAAGGTGTCGACTATTCAAATGATAGTGGTTCAACTTGGAAGCATTTAAGTGAAGAAGGATTCTATACCATCCGCTTTTTAAACGATAGTGTGGCTTATGCTGCAGGAAAAGGAAGGATAAGTAAACTTACGTTTAAGTAAAAAAAAGAGGTTGTCTAAAAAGGTTGTTATCTGTCAGTTCGAGCGCAGTCGAGAACTACTAACCAACTACTGAAAATTAATAGGTTTCGACTGCGCTCAACCTGACAAAATCCAGTTTTTATTACTTTTTAGATGACCTCTTTATTTAAGGACGTTCTTCTTTTTTCTGCCTTCTTTTTTTATACTCTTCAAACATGCGTTTGTTAAACGCATCTTCAGTAGCTTTTAAAAGAATTATTTTTTTAGCAGGTATGGCTTTTAATAAATCTTTGGTGAATTGTTCACGCAATTTATGCTTCTGATTTTCGATTACACTCATTTCAGTGAGTAATGTTTTTGCTTCTTCCTCGCTAAGCGATTCCAGATTTTCTTTTTTACGTTTTTCGTATGACTGCTTTCTCAACTTATGATACGACTCTTCAAAAGTGTTATAAATTGGCCAGAATTTTTGGGCTTCACTTTCAGAAAGCTCTAAACGTTCTGTAATAAAAGCAACTTTCAGGGCTTTGATACGTTCTCCTCTGTCTTTATCTTGTGCATTTGCAAAAGCTGTTAAGACGAGAAAGCATGTTAGTAATATTAATTTTTTCATGATGCTATTCTTCAATTAAATCTTCTAAACTAGAATTGTTTAACAAATACTCTTCAATATTGGAATCTTCCAAATTAGAGTCCATAAAGGCATTTAAAGTTAGGTTGTCTTCCGAAAATAAAGACGCAAAATCTTCATTGCTAAAGTCTTCATCCGAAATATAATCTTCAATATTTGAAATTTCCAAATCGCCAAAAGTTGGCTGATCGTTGTAGGTGTTAAATAAGGCAACCATAAGAACAATACTCGCTGCAATTGCAGAACTATACAAGGCTTTTTTCCATGAAATCAAGGAAATGACTTTGGTTTGATCTTTAGTTGCTAGTTTTGGGATGAGCTGATCATCTAATGCTTCAAAATAATTTTTTGGTACTTTAAAGCCAGTTTCTTTTACTTTAGATATGCTGGTAGGTGTTTCCAAGGTTTTGAGAATGCGCTCATCAAAAGACTCGAGATAGTTTTCAGGCATTTTAAAACCTGACGATTTGATAGTATGTAAATCTTTTTTCTTCATATCCATCCTACAATTTAGGATTTTTCATATTAATTTGACTTCAAATTGTTTAAAAGGTTTAATTAGCGTCATAATTTGTTAAATACTCTTCAATTTTTTTTGTAGCAATATGGTACGATGCTTTTAGAGCGCCTTCACTAGTGTCTAAAATTTCTGACATATCACTATACTTTATTTCCTCAAAATACCTCATATTAAACACGAGTTGCTGTTTTTCAGGTAACCTAGCAATAGCTTCCTGAAGCTTTAATTGGATGTCATCACCTTCAAAATATACATCAGCTTTTAAATTCCTTATGGTTTGATGTTGCAGCTCTTCACTTGTGATCTGTTTTCTTTTGGCATTTTGGTTGAGATGTGTAATGGCTTCATTGGTTGCGATGCGATACATCCACGAAAACAATTTACTTTCTCCTTTAAACTTATCAATATTTCTAAAGATTTTGATAAATGTATTTTGAAGAACGTCATCCGTGTCATCATGTGACTTTACAATATGACGGATGTGCCAATACAATCGCTCCTTATAGAGGGTCAGTAACTCCTTAAAGGCGGTCTCTTTTGTTTTCTCGGATTGTAATTGAAGTATTAAATCGGTTTCGTTTTCCACAAAATGACTTTTATATAAGACCTAAGAATGTATTAAAAGTTTAATGAATTTATCATTAAATTTTATGAAATTATAATTAATTGAAAAACAGGGTTTTGTCATTAAAAATATCGACTAAAAGTAAAAAACAACGATTAAATACAGTTTTTTCTTGCTTGATACATTTTTTTGTTATATGTTTACATCAGCCTAACCTACTAAACTATTACCAGTCTCCCCAAATCTGGTAATACAACGAAAGGGATGTAACAGAAGTTGCGTCCTTTTCTTTTTTTTATATCAACTTATGATTCGAAACTTTGCATTTCAACCAATTTTTTATACATACCGTTATGTGCTAATAATTGATTGTGAGTGCCTTTTTCAACAATCTCACCTTTTTGCATTACCACAATTTCGTCGGCATTTTGAATGGTTGAAAGTCTGTGTGCGATAACAATTGACGTTCTGTTTTTCATCATGTTTTCCAACGCTACTTGAACGAGACGCTCACTTTCGGTATCGAGTGCCGATGTGGCCTCATCCAAAATCATAATTGGCGGGTTTTTTAATACAGCCCTTGCAATGCTCAAGCGCTGTTTTTGGCCACCTGAAAGTTTGTTTCCTGAATCACCAATATTGGTTTCAATGCCTTTAGGAAGGTCTTTTACAAATTCCCATGCGTTAGCAATTTTAAGAGCTTCAACCACTTCTTGGTCTGTAGCATTCTCCTTGCCAAGCAGTACATTATTTTTAATACTATCATTAAATAATATAGAATCCTGGGTTACTAATCCCATTAGTCCTCGCAACGAATCTTGCTTGAGATCTTTAATATCAATGCCGTCAATACTTATACTTCCTGTGTTTACATCATAAAAACGGGTGACAAGATTGGCAATTGTACTTTTGCCACTTCCCGATTGACCTACTAACGCAATGCTTTTACCTTTCGGGACTTTTAAGCTAAAGTTTTTAAGCACTAAATCATCATCATATTTAAATGAAATGTTATTGAGATCAATTTCTGACTTGAAATCGGTTTTTTTTATGGCATTGGGCTTGTCCTCTAATACTGAAACCGTGTCTAGAATTTCTAGGACTCTATCGGCTGCTGCATTTCCTGCTTTTACCTTGTAACTTGCCTTACTAATTTCTTTTGCTGGCGTTAATATTTGGTAGGCTAATGCCATATACCCAATAAAAGCACCGCCTGATAAAGTTTTATCAATCAGTACCATACTTCCACCGTACCATAATAATGCGGCAATAGTAACTATACCTAGAAATTCACTGGTAGGTGAAGCTAGGTTTTGTCTGTTTAATAGGGTGTTTGAAAAATCGTAAAATCTATTGGTTGATTGTTGAAATTTATCATTGAACTTCTTTTCGGCATTAAAGCCTTTAATGACTTTTAGTCCGCCTAGAGTTTCTTCTAATGTAGAAAGAAAAATGCCCTGCTCACGTTGTACTCGGTCTGATTTACGCTTTAAACTTTTTCCTATTCGAGAAATAATCAACCCTGCGATTGGGATAAATAAAAACACGAATATGGTGAGCTTGGTTGAAATCGTGAACATGGTTATGATGGCGAAGAGAATAGTCAAAGGTTCCTTCACAATCAATTCCAATACTGCTAGTAAAGAGTTTTTCACCTCATTCACATCACCTGAAATTCTAGCAATTATATCTCCTTTTTTCTTTTCTGAATAATAAGATATAGGCAAAGCGATTACTTTTTCGTAAATGGCATTTCGTAAATCCTTTAAGACGCCATTTCTTAAAAATGTAATCGAAAATAAAGCTAAATAGTTAAATAGGTTTTTTAGCAAAAACAAACTAATAATCAAGATGATCATATAAAGTAATGTTTGCTGGGCCCCATCATTGTCCGTTGTATAGGTGATAAAATAGTTTAAGCTATCTTCGACATACGATTTGAGGTGTTTTATTCCTTTGTAAATAGGTTTATCATACACTTTTTTGCCTTCTCCAAAAAGCACATTGATCATTGGCATAAGTGAAACCATAGCCAAGGTGCTGAACAATGCGTAAAGCACATTAAAGCAAATGTTTAAATAGGCATACCTTTTATAGGGAGAAATAAAATGTGAAAGTCTTTTTAAGTAGTCCATTAAACAAGATTCATTTCGCTTACAATAGCATCTAATTTAGCTTCTAATTCAGCATTAACTTTAGAATATTCTGAAGCTGAACGTAAAGGTGCATTGACACTCATATAAAATTTAATTTTTGGTTCAGTACCGCTAGGTCTCAAGGCTATTTTACTTCCATCTTCGGTGTAGTAAATCAGCACATTGGATTTCGGTATATTAATTGGCTCTTGAGTTCCTGAACCAATATGTTTTGTAATGGATAACTGATAGTCCTCAACCTTCACGACTTTCGATCCATTAACTATTTTTAGTGGATTTTCACGAGCATCGACCATCATTTGTTTGATCTCCTGTGCGCCTTCAATCCCTTTTTTGGTGAGGGATATCAATCGTTCTTTATAAAAACCATGCTTCACATATAATTGAATAAGTTCTTTATACAATGAGCTTCCATTAGCTTTGGATTGCGCTGCGATTTCACAGGCCAAAAGGGTAGAGGTCACTGCATCCTTATCACGAACAAAATCACCTACCATATACCCAAAACTTTCTTCGCCACCACCAATAAAATTCAATTCTGGGAAATCTTTTATCATTTTGGCAATCCATTTAAACCCAGTAAGACCTTCTTTGTATTCAACTTTATAAGCATTTCCTAACACCTGCATCATTGGCGTTGATACTATTGTGGAAGCAATAAATTCTTTCCCTTTAATCTTACCTTGGTTTTTCCATTGCTTCAGAAGAAAATCGGTCATTAACAGCATGGTTTGGTTACCGTTCAACAATATAAGTTCGTTATTATTATCTCTAACTGCAATACCTAACCTATCACAATCTGGATCTGTTCCTATAACTATATCCCCAATAACCTTATTCGCCAATTCTAAAGCCATTTTAAGAGCTTCAGGTTCTTCAGGGTTAGGAGACTTCACGGTTGGAAAATCACCATTAGGTTCTCGTTGTTCTTCAACAATATGAACCTTATCGTAACCAGCACGTTTTAAGGTTTCCGGAACTGTTGTGATTGAGGTGCCGTGTAGTGACGTAAATACAATGTTTAAATCGTCCTTAGTAACTTTTGTGGTGAAACTTGCATTATTCACTGAAGCTTTTATGAATACATCATCAACCTCTTTTCCGATCAAATTTATTATCGAACTATTAGCTTCAAATTTAATTTCAGAATACTCCAAACTATTTATTTCAGCAATAATTTCACCATCTTGTGGTGGAACCAGTTGTCCACCATCTTGCCAATATACTTTGTACCCATTATATTCTGGCGGGTTATGGGAAGCGGTCAAAACAATACCACAATGACAATTTAAATGCTTTAGGGCAAAGGACAGTTCGGGCGTAGGACGTAAATCTTCAAACAGATAAACTTCAATGCCGTTAGCCGAAAATACATCAGCAACAACCTTGGCCAAGGATTTACTATTATGCCTGCAATCATAAGCAATCACTGCTTTTATGGGTTCATTTGGAAATTGTTTGTGTAAATAATTACTCAACCCTTGAGTGTTTTTCCCAAGTGTATATTTGTTAATTCGATTGGTTCCAACACCCATAATTCCTCTCATACCGCCTGTACCAAAATCCAAATCACAATAAAAGCTTTCTTTCAGGTCCGCTGGATTATTGGCTAGTAAGTTTTTAATCTTGGCTTGGGTGTCCTGATCGAAGGTTGGAGTTAACCAAGAATTTACACGTTCTAAAAGTTCAGGTTCCATAAAAATGA
The DNA here is from genome assembly GCA_003550275.1 of Flavobacteriaceae bacterium MAR_2010_72. GTDB lineage: Bacteria > Bacteroidota > Bacteroidia > Flavobacteriales > Flavobacteriaceae > Geojedonia. Next base: position 2,221,843 of record QXCW01000002.1, on the reverse strand, counting down.
TCTTTGCTTAATATCTAGCAAAAATACGTAATTACTAAAATGTTAAAGGAATTAAATAGGTTAATTTGGGATTAAATTTAGAAATTAAGTTCTTCTTTAATAGAATACCGTTCCTTATTGGCACTGTTCCTTAAAATGAGCTCACCTAAAAACCCAGCGATAAAAAATTGCGTCCCAATTATCATTGTAGCCAATGCAATATAAAATTGAGGACGTTGGCTAATTAACCGGCCATACGGATTAAAGAATACTTTATCAATACCGAGATATAGGGTAAAACCAAAGCCAATCATAAACATAATAACGCCTAAAGCACCAAACAAATGCATTGGACGCTTGCCAAAACTTGATAAAAACCAGATCGTAATCAAATCTAAAAAGCCATTTATAAAACGCTCCATACCAAATTTGGTTTCTCCATATTTTCTGGCTTGATGTTTTACTATTTTCTCGCCAATTTTTGTAAACCCAGCATTTTTGGCTAAAACTGGAATATAGCGGTGCATTTCACCGTTAACATCAATATTTTTGATAACCTCGTTTCTAAAGGCTTTTAAGCCACAATTGAAATCGTGTAATTTCACACCTGAAGTTCTTCTTGCTGCCCAATTGAAGAGTTTTGAAGGTAGATTTTTAGATACCACAGCATCGAAACGTTTCTTTTTCCAGCCAGAGACCAAGTCGTAGCCTTCTTTGGTAATCATGTTGTAAAGGTATGGAATCTCATTTGGGTTATCCTGAAGATCGGCATCCATGGTGATGACCACATCCCCTTGCGCCTTTTTAAAACCAGCATGCAAGGCTTGTGATTTTCCAAAGTTTTTTAAAAAATGAATGCCTTTGATGTGCTTATCTTTTTCAGATAATTTTACGATAGTGTCCCACGACGTATCAGTACTACCGTCATCAATAAAAATGATTTCATATGAAAAACGATTGGATTGCATAACTTCTGCAATCCAATCGTGTAGTTCTGTCAATGACTCTTTTTCGTTAAGTAGCGGTATGACTACTGATATATCCATGTAAATAGTTTCAAAATTCTATGTTCAAAAATAAAGAAATTATTTAAGCATGCCTATTATTCTTTTTTCATTACTAAACCCGCTATAAGCGAATAAATTAAACCAAATAACATACTGGCGCCAATCCAGAAAGCAGACCCAATAGCTGGGCTCATGAACATTTCAACGACCTTCATTTGTTGGTCAACCATTTCTTGGGTGGCATTAGGAGCTTCAAGCATTTTATCTCTTACCACATCCTTCATTTGCCCCATAAATTCTGGGTCTATAATATAATTGAATATAAGTCCATAAATTATATAGACAATTGCGCTAATAGCGGCAATTGCAATTCCCGTTTTTATTGCTTCTCCAAGACTTAATACATTGGCGTTTTGTTTTTTAAATTGTCCAATAGCATAAAAAATAACAACAGGGAAAATGATATAATATAAATATTGAGGCCATTGTACGCCGTCTAGTGACATACCTGTCACATACATGATCACTGATATTAATATCATGATTACCCCTAGAATAATCCCATAGTTCATGGCAAATTTGCCAACAGTTGGTTTTTGAGTTTCCATAAATTCTTGTTTTGTTTAATGTTATGTTAGTTGGTATAAATTTAGATAAAAATGTTACAAAATATCTGTTAGAAAGGCCGAATACCACTTTTTAAAGTAAGTTGCTTTAAAAAACAAAATAAATTATTGGTAATTTGTAAAAAATGCCTAAATTTGCAGCTCGAAAAAACGAAACGATATAAAGCTTTTAGTGATGAAAAAAGGAATACATCCAGAAAATTATAGACTTGTAGCATTTAAAGATATGTCTAATGACGACGTATTCATTACAAAGTCAACAGCAGATACTAATGAAACTCTTGAGGTTGAAGGTGTAGAGTATCCATTAATTAAACTTGAGATTTCAAGAAGCTCACATCCATATTATACTGGAAAATCTAAATTGGTAGATACAGCTGGTCGTATCGATAAATTCAAAAACAAATACGCTAAATTTAAAAAATAAGTTTAGCCACTCAATTATAGTAAGCCTTCAGGAATTATCTTGAAGGCTTTTTTGTTTTCAGTAATTAAGCTATTTTTGATATTATGCATTAGTTTGAATATTGAGCAGAACGCTTCTAACTCCTAAGATTGACATGAACTATATATTATTCGACGGGCCCTCACGAAACAATTTATTGCCCTTTACTTATACGCGCCCAATGGCCGACCTTAGAGTTGGGATATTGACCATTCGAGAAAAATGGGAACTGTATTTAGGATTTAGGACCACAACACTTACAGAGGATTATTTATCTGAAAAATACCCAATGGTAGAGATGGATGAGAACATTATGATCAATGCTTCATATTTACCAAACGCAGAACTTGCCGAAATGATTAAAGGCCTTGAAGATAATCAGGCCATTTTTAAAGATGAAGATGTAATTGCTTTTTTTTCAAAAGATAGTCAGGATGATATAGATTTTGAGCGTTATGAAGCCATCGAGTTCAATGACGAGCTTATAAAAATCGAACATACCTGGGATATTTTTTCAAAAAATGGTCAAGCTATTCATGAAGATTTTGAGATTTTAACCAAAAACCGAAAATCCAAGCCAATACCTTCATCCAACAATGTAATTGGTCATGAGTATATTTTTATTGAAGAAGGCGCAAAGTTAGAATTTATAACCCTAAACGCCAGTTCAGGTCCCATCTATATTGGAAAAGATTCTGAAATCATGGAAGGTAGTATCATTCGTGGACCATTTGCCCTGTGTGAAGGCTCTACCGTGAAATTAGGTGCCAAGATTTATGGACCAACTACCGTTGGACCATTCTGCAAGGTTGGCGGAGAAGTCAATAATTCGGTTTTGTTTGCCTACTCTAACAAAGGGCACGAAGGGTTTTTAGGTAACTCCGTTTTGGGCGAATGGTGTAATATAGGCGCAGATACCAATACGTCTAATTTGAAAAATGATTATTCGCAAGTAAGGCTTTGGGATTACCAAACTGATAGTTTTGCAAGAACGGGTTTGCAGTTTTGTGGCCTTATGATGGGTGATCATAGTAAATGCGGTATCAATACCATGTTCAATACAGGAACAGTTGTTGGAGTGAACGCCAATATTTTTGGAGCTGGTTTTCCGCGTAATTTTATACCCAGTTTTAGTTGGGGAGGACATGGCGGATTTACCACTTATCTTCCTAAAAAAGCTTTTGAAGTGGCTAAAGTAGTCATGTCCCGAAGAAACATTGAATTTTCAGAACAGGATGCGAAAATCTTGGAACAGGTATTTGAACTTACCAAAAAGTACCGACGAGAATAATTTAAAACGAGTCTTATGTTAGGAATTTTACTCATCTATTTTATAGGAAGGAGTTTTATACCCTTGCCGAGGATTTTAATAAGAATAAATGGCTTTATGCTATTTTGAGCGTTGTTCTTTATAATGTAGCTGGTTTTATTTTTGGATCTATTCTTGCTATTTTAGACCTTATTTTTGAATGGGGAATCAACTGGGATAATAGTTTTGGCCTTAATCTATTAGGCATTCCAGTTGGTTTATTAGCCGATTGGGGGTTTTACTATGTATTGAAAAAGAGGTGGGAAAAATCAACAGTTTTAGTTAAAAATGAAATTGAGGATATAGGAAAACCTTTAGGTGACTGACTACTCTTTCCTCACGCGTTTCAAATCCAATAAATTAATTGGGTTTATCCCTAATCCCTTTACATTTTTTTGTGTAAAACGCACCACTTCATCATAATAGAGAGGCACCATAATCGCTTTGGCCATAGCTATGGAATCCATTTGAGTATATAAGTGTTTGCGTTCTTCAATATCAATTATGGTAAACGCTTTGTTGTATAAACTATCGAATGTTTCACTTTTGTAGTGAAAATAATTAGAACCGTTTGGAGCAAAATTCTTGCTGTAAAAAATGGATAGATAGTTTTCGGCATCTAAATAATCGGCTATCCAAGAACTTCTAAATAAATCCACTTTTCCATTTGATCTAGCAGACCGTAATGTGGCCTCGGGCATGACGTCTACGTATATTTTCAGTCCTAGTTTTTCAAGTTCATGTTGAATGAACTCACAAAAACTTAAGTAATTGCTCGTTGTTGTTAGGTTGATTTTAGGATTGGATATTCCGCTTTCTTTTTTAAACTGTTCAATGAGTTGTTTCGCCTTTTCGGGTTGATAAGAAAATCCAATTGATGGATCATAACCGGCAATTCCTATAGGTATAAATCCACCGTTGGCGGGATTCCCAATACCGTTTCGTAAATAGATCATCATTTTTTTTCTGTCAAAGCCGTAATTGATCGCTTTCCTAATTAATTCTGATTGAATTTCTGGGGTTTTTGAATCTAGATAGAATCCCAAATATTCCGTATTTAAATAAGGACCACGAATCATATTCACCGTTTCGGCATAGGACTCTCTTAGAACGCCATCTCCAGTCAAAAGTTCATCTTTGTATGAGGCATCCAAACTATTTAAAAAATCAATTTTGCCCTGGGCAAATTGCAAAAATTCACTCTGTTTATCGGGTAAAAAGGTAATGGCAATAGCCTCTAAATAGGGGAGCGTGTTACCAGTACTATCCTTTTCAAAATAATTGGGATTCCTTCTAAAAATGAGTTTAAGGTTTTCTTCCCAACGTTGAAATTTGAATGGGCCTGTACCGATGGGATTGGCTCTGAAGGCATTTCCGTAGTGCTCTACAATTTCTTTAGGTACAACCGAGCAATATTTCATTGATAACAGACCTATAAAAGCCGGAAATGGTTGTTTCAATCTGATTTCAAATAGGGTGTCATTTATAGCTTTAAAATCGTCAACTTTATTTAAAACCCAACTTCCAGGGGCAGCAACCTTTTTATCCCTTAAACGGTTAAAACTGTATTCAAAGTCTTCGGCTATTACGCTTCTTGTAGAATCCTTTCCGAATAAGTTATGCTTGTGAAAATAAACGTCGTTTCGCAGGTTAAATGAATAAGTCATCCCGTCATCAGAAACAGTCCAGCTTTTGGCAATACAGGGTATGATATTTAAGTCACTATCGGTTTGCACCAATCCATTAAACAATTGATTGGCTACCCAATTATCCTGTAAAGTTCTAGCAAAAGCTGGATCCAGGGTGTTTATGTTCGCGTGTTCGTTATATCTGAATACTAAATTATCTCTATCTAGATTAGAGTCTGTTCCACAGGATAAGAACATCATAAACATGTAACTTATTGATAAATAGCAAACTGTTGAAGTTAAATGCTTTGAAACATGTTTTATCATATAATTTTTTAATTGTAAATTTGCAGCCTTGGTAAAAATACAAGAATGAACGCTAGAAAAAAAGTCGCATTTTATACTTTAGGTTGTAAGCTTAATTTTTCGGAAACTTCTACAATTGCAAGGAGTTTTACCGAAGAAGGTTTTGACCGTGTAGACTTTTCTGAACACGCCGATATTTATGTCATCAATACTTGTTCAGTTACTGAAAATGCGGATAAGCGATTTAAATCCATAGTGAAGCAATCCCAGAAAGTGAATTCTGATGCTTTTGTTGTGGCTGTGGGTTGTTATGCACAGTTAAAACCACATGAGTTAGCCGATGTTAACGGGGTGGATCTTGTATTGGGAGCGACCGAAAAGTTTAATGTTACGAGTTATATCAATGACCTTTTAAGTCAGCCCACTAGGAATAAAGGTGCAGGTGAAGTGCATTCTTGCGATATTGACGACGCTGATTTTTATGTAGGTAGTTATTCTATTGGAGATCGAACCCGAGCTTTTTTGAAAGTTCAGGACGGATGTGATTATAAATGTACCTATTGTACAATTCCTTTAGCCCGTGGGATTTCACGAAGTGACACCATGGAAAATGTACTCAACAATGCCAGAGAAATTTCAGAACAAAACATTAAGGAAATTGTGCTTACTGGTGTTAATATTGGTGATTATGGTAAAGGTGAATTTGGGAATAAAAAACATGAGCACACGTTTTTAGATTTGGTAAAAGAATTAGATAAAGTTGAAGGTATTGAACGTCTTCGAATTTCGTCTATAGAACCTAATCTTTTAAAAAACGAGACTATCGAGTTAGTTTCAAAATCACGAGCCTTTGTGCCTCATTTTCATATTCCTTTACAAAGTGGGAGCAATGACATTTTAAAAAAAATGAAGCGCCGGTATATGAAAGAACTTTATGTGGATCGGGTTTCTAAAATAAAAGAAGTCATGCCACAGGCGTGCATTGGTGTTGATGTTATTGTTGGGTTTCCTGGCGAAACCGATGAGCATTTTTTAGAAACTTATAATTTTTTAAACACACTGGACATTTCGTATTTACACGTTTTTACCTATTCTGAACGTGATAATACCGAAGCTGCCGTTATGGAAGATGTAGTACCTAAAAATGTAAGGGCAAAGCGAAGTAAAATGTTACGTGGTTTATCCGCTAAAAAAAGAAGAGCTTTTTACGAAAGCCAAATAGGTCGAAAACTTACCGTTTTATTTGAAGGCGAGAACAAGGAAGGCTATATTCATGGCTTTACAGAAAACTACGTAAAAGTAAAAGCCCCCTGGAATCCCGAGTTGGTAAATACACTTCACGAGGTTGAATTGACCAAAATTGATGACGACGGCTTGGTGAGATTTGAGTTTATGGAAGCCTTGGTTGTTTAGCTAAAACATCCCAAATAGTTCATTTTAACTGTTTTTTAGTCTATTTATCTATTTTATTTAAATACTGAAGCATTAAAATATACTTTTCGCCAGTAATTTGCCCCTTATGAAGAATTCACTTTTTTTCCTTGTATTATTGTTAATTACCACTTCGTGTACCAAAAGCGAAATGGAAGATGCTACGTTATTGATTGGTATTTGGGAGCGAACAAGTTCGACCGAAATTTCAAGTTCAGTTGATAGATTGGTTTTTAAATCAGATTATTCTGGGATTAAAATTAATACCATTAATCATAAATCGGGTGAAGTTATTTCAAATGCTTCTAGCTTTAAATGGAATTTAAGTGACGAGTCGGTAGTACTAAGTTCTGAAGACAATAGTCCTTTTGCAACTTACGTATTAGATTCTGAAGAAGAACTTAAGTTGAGTAGCATAGATGAAATGCCTTATATAAAGGTATCTGATACTGTATTAAACTATTAAATAAAAAAAATCCGAAACAATTTGTTTCGGATTTTTTATTATATTCTTATTCCAACGGGCAATAATTTTTTGTATTTTCTATGACGCCTGATAAATTTGGCAATTTCAGGACTTGTAGGTACAACACTTATATTTCGTTCACCAATATTTTCAAAAACCAAGGTCAGAAATTCTTTTTCAAAACTTTCAGAATTAATAGATTCTGGAATAACTAATTTGGTTAAAAAAATCTTTCGATCCTGAAGTGAATATTCAATTTTAGCAAGGTGTTCATCAACTTTAAGTTCAAATTGACGTAAAAAGTCATTGTCTACAAGTTCGGCTGCATCGATCATGGTTTAAATAATTTAATTCAAAAATTGGTAAGGATAAAAACTAAAATATATAGCTTTGCTTTTGCAAAAGTACGAAAAAATTTCGGAATGTCTCCAAGTTATAAGTTTGTAAATGCTTATAATGGAAACATTTACTACTAAGACAACTAAAAATAATTAGTTTATTACAATTGAATTAGAATTGGGAGAAAGTAATTAAACCAATGAAACAGGAGATCATTCATGTATATTTAATGCCAGGCATGGCCGCAAGTCCAGTTATTTTTGAGCATATAAAATTGCCTGAAGATCAATTTAAAATCCATTGGTTGGAATGGGTGCTGCCGCATAAAAATGAGAGCTTGCAGGATTATGCCAAGCGTTTGGTTGATACTATAGAGCATGACAACATAGTACTTTTGGGGGTTTCATTTGGAGGGATTCTAGTACAGGAAATGAGTAAGTTTATCCATCTTAAAAAACTAATTGTGGTGTCGAGTATTAAATCAAAGCACGAACTCCCAAAACGGTTAAAAATTTTAAAAGTAACCAAAGCGTATAAGATTTTACCAACGCAATGGCTTGCCAACATTGAAGTTTTGGCAAAATATGCCTTTGGTAAAAGTGTGGTTAAGCGATTAGACCTTTACAAAAAATATTTATCGGTAAGAGACAAACAGTATTTAGATTGGGCCATAGAACAAATTATTTTTTGGGATCAACAACATCCAAACCCTAATGCCGTTTACATTCACGGTGAAAAGGATATGGTATTTCCGCATTCATGTAATGGAAATTGCATAGTTGTAAAAGGAGGAACTCATATTATGGTTATTAACAAGTACAAGTGGTTTAATGAAAATTTACCAAAGCTTATACTTAACTAATTTTGAAAGATTTACTTAAATTATATACATTTATAAAAAAATAATATTATGAAAACCATTAAAAATATTTTAGCAGTTGTGGGTTTAGTTTGTATGTCTGGGCTATTTATTTTTGCGGCCCAACAAGCCCCGTCAGATGAAAACATTGATGACACCCCGAAATTAATTAACGATTATAATGTTTATGCCTTATCTGTTCCCGATCAGTTGGATTTTGCAGGTGAAGCAGTTCCCTTGAAAGATCCAGATGTTTATGAGCGTATGGATAGAGAACTATTGGTCAACACCTATTGGCAATCCAATGGTTTATTAATGTTTAAGCGTGCGGAAAAATACTTCCCAATTATAGAGCCGATTTTGAAAAAACACGGAATCCCTGATGATTTTAAGTATTTGGCGGTTATCGAAAGTGGTTTAACCAATGCTGTTTCTCCCGCTGGAGCCAGAGGCGTTTGGCAAATTATGCCGGAAACAGGGAAAGAAAATGGTCTTGAAGTCAACTCTAATGTTGATGAACGCTATAATTTGGAGAAATCTACCGAAGTTGCTTGCAAATATTTATTGAAATCTAAAAAAGATCTAGGTTCATGGACATTGGCTGCCGCAGCATACAATGCTGGAAATGCAGGTGTTTCAAGACGGTTAAAAGAGCAGCAAGTGAACAACTATTACGATTTGTTATTAGGTGAAGAAACCGGTCGCTATATGTTTAGAATTATTGCTTTAAAGGAAATTCTGAATCATCCTCAAAAGTATGGCTTTAATTTCACTAAAAAAGATTTGTATACTGATGTACCGACCTATAAAATTGAAATAGATACAGCAGTTACCGATTTTGCTTCTTTTGCCAAAGGACTTGGAATTAATTATAAAATTTTAAAAATCCATAATCCTTGGTTAAGAGAACCGCATCTTAACAACAAATCCAGAAAAAAGTATACCTTAGAAATCCCTAAAGAAGGCTACTATTCATCAGCACCTTAATAGTGGAATTTATTCGAGATAATTTCTGGAATATACTTGTTGTAATCAATTATTTGGTTGCAATATCTGCAGCCATAATCATTCTTTTAAAAAACATTAACCCAGCCAAAACAATATCTTATATTATTGTTTTGGTTTTTTTTCCTTTTTTAGGCATCCTTGTATATTATCTTTTTGGTCAGGAGTACCGAAAAACCAAAATTTTCAACAGAAAAGGCATGCTCAATCGCACCATAATCAAAAAAGTAAATGATGATTTTGAATTGGGAAAAGCAGAATTTGATAAAATTGATGCTGCTTTAGATGAAAAAATAAAACTCGTCAAACTTCTCAAAAACAGTGAAGATGCGCCGTTAACACTTAAAAACCAAATGACTGTTTTGAAAAATGGTGAAGTTAAGTTTAAACAGTTGCTAAAAGACCTTAAAGCAGCAAAGCACCATATTCATTTAGAGTATTATATTCTTAAGGATGATCACATTGGTAGTCGAGTGCTGGATATTATTTGTGAAAAGGCTTCCAAAGGTTTAGAAGTTAGATTAACATACGACGATGTTGGCAGTAGCTTATCAGCGTCCTCTAAAAAGAAATTAAAAGAAAGTGGCGTACAGTTTTATCCCTTTATGCCTGTTTTGTTTTCTGGCTTTACAGGAAAAATGAACTACCGAAATCACAGAAAAATTGCTATAATAGACGGAAAAATTGCTTATGTAGGTGGAATTAATATTTCGGATAATTATATTAATAGTGAAACTAAAAGAGACTATTGGAGAGACACGCATTTAAGGATTTCGGGTGATGCCGTAAAATCGCTACAAATCCAATTTCTCACAACCTGGGATTTCGTTTCGGATGAACCCCTGAAAATTACATCACGATTTTTTCCAGAACTTGAAATTGAAGACAATTTAGCACTTCAAATTGCGGCAAGTGGTCCAGACTCTAACAGAGCTACTATTATGGAAGCTATTTTTACTGCCATAACTACTGCCGAAGACTATATCTATATCACCACGCCTTATTTTATACCAAATCCACAAATTTTTACGGCATTACAAGTGGCATCAAAAAGTGATATTGATGTGCGTTTAATCATTCCAAAGGACTCAGATTCTTGGGCTGCTGAATATGCGACCAATTCTTTTTTAGAACCACTTTTGGAAGCTGGTGTTAAGGTTTATCGATATCATAAAGGGTTTATACATGCCAAAACCATGGTTGTCGACGATTTGTTTAGTACTGTTGGAACTTCAAATATGGACAATAGAAGTTTTAATATCAATTTTGAAATCAATGCACTTATCTATGACAGGAAGCAAAGTAAGGTCCTTAAATCCCACTTTCTACAAGATATAAAGGATTGTGAACTCGTAAACTATAAACAATGGCAAGAACGCCCAGGTTTAGATAAGTTAAAAGAATCATTTTCTAGACTTTGGGCACCATTACTTTAATGTGAGGTATCTTCATCTAATGTAGTTATTGTTCCTTTTTTTGACATTTCATTTTTAAATAACAATAGAGCTAAATTTCTGTAAGTTGAGGCTATTCCTGAACTTTTGGGATTGGAAATTTCTTGATAAAGTTCAAACTTTTTATTGAGGTCAACCAATTGTTTGGTGCCTGAAATAAAAAAGCAAGCTGGTACGCCAAACGAATGTTTAAAGGTCTTTATAAGATAACTACTTTTATTCTCTGATTCGTCGCTATAAACGAGATGAATAATGTCGTTGTACTGCTTTTCTAAAGACTTCACCACTTTTTTGGAATCCCAATACAAAACAATAACATCTATTTGACCTTTATATAGTTCAGCCATATCATTTATAGCCCGAATTTCTCGCTTATCCTGAAGATTCCAAGATGCTTTGGTAATTAATAAGAAGGGGTTTTTGAGGCTGTCAGTTTCAATAGTTTCACCAGAAATCTTGTTTAATTTTAAGTTTGGGATGTACGTGTTTTTTAGGTGGTTTTTAAGAAGCAAGCTGAACAGGGAATCGGCTTGCTTAAAATCGTAATTGTTAATCGCTATTTTACTTTGAATGTTGTATGATGGCAAATGTTGGGTTAGGGCATCATCAAAGTACACTTTCGAATCTTGAGGGAAGGCTAAAAGTGCATATCCAAACGAAAGTATTGTAAACAAGGGTCTCATGTTTACACATTTAGTAAAAATTAGGTAATTAAATTTAGCCAATAAGGCAATAAAGAACAAAAATATTCGGTGAAGCACATAGATGTGAAAGAATAAACTTTCAAAAACATTGTTTTAGTAATGAAAAAAGCACTGATATACAGTGCTTTAATAGGTTGTTTGTAAGCTTAACGCCGTCTCATGTTACGGTTACCATAATGCTGATTTGGTATGGATGCTTTTTTCATTTGTTGCTTCATCATTTTAATTTGTTCAGCAAGCATATTACGTTTATCGAGTTTTTGAGCTTCAACTAATAGTTTTTTTGCCTCTTGAGGTCGTCTTTTACTAAAGGCAATGCCCGCTAAATTTAATTTAGCCATGGCAAGATCATGATCCATTGACAAGCCTAAATCTACCGCTCGTTTAAAATACTTTTCAGCTTCATTCATATTGGTTTGTGAAACCATGATACCATTAAGAAAGTTGTAATAGCCTTCTTGTTTTTTCACCAATGCAGTTGATGGATTTTTAATTTTATTCAACCATTTTTTGGCACCTTCAAAATCTTGTTTCCTAAGGCGCAAAAAGGCTAGAAGGATAAACTCATTTTTAAAATATAGAAATATAAAAATTGTCGACAGTAAAATGTACATAATACCGTTTCCAATATTTCCTTCAGTAAATTGAAAAATCGCGAAACCAATAATGAGGAAAGCGATGATTAATTTTATAATTTTATTATACATAGTACTTAAATAAGGTCTGCAAAGGTAATAAAAAGTATTAAAAATATTTTTAATTTTAGGTTTGTGAAAGTAAAAAGTCTTTGTATATTTGCACGCAGTTTTGGAAAAGCTAATCCAATACAATAGTAAAAAGACAAAGATTTTTTAAAGATATAAGACAATGAGTAAAAGAACGTTTCAACCGTCAAAAAGAAAGAGAAGAAACAAACACGGTTTCAGAGAAAGAATGGCTACTGCTAATGGTAGAAAAGTTCTTGCACGCAGAAGAGCGAAAGGAAGAAAAAAATTGTCTGTGTCTACTGAATCAAGACATAAGAAATAATGATTAACAATTGTTAATATTTAAAGGTGTTGCTTAGGTGTAACGCCTTTTTTTATACCTATTTGATACCTATTTTTGAAAACTTAAAGTTGATATAATGCCAAAAAACAAAAATTTAAAGTCGATTCTTATCATTGGTTCAGGTCCTATCATTATCGGTCAAGCTTGTGAATTTGATTATTCAGGTACCCAAGCATTACGTTCGTTACGTGAAGATGGGATTGAAACCATACTAATCAATTCCAACCCGGCTACCATCATGACTGATCCTACAATGGCTGATCATGTTTATCTTTTACCCTTAACGACAAAGTCTATTATAAAGATTTTGAAAGAACACCCTCAAATCGATGCCGTTTTACCAACAATGGGTGGTCAAACAGCACTTAATTTATGTATTGAGGCTGATGAAAAGGGGATTTGGAACGACTTTAATGTAAAACTTATAGGTGTTGATATTAATGCTATTAACATCACAGAAGATAGAGAAGAATTTAGAGAATTGATGCTGAAAATCGGAATTCCGATGGCACCTCAAGCCACGGCTAATTCCTATTTAAAAGGAAAAGAAATTGCTCAAGAGTTTGGCTTTCCTTTAGTAATTAGAGCATCATATACTCTAGGAGGAGAAGGTGCTTCTTTTGTTCATACTGAAGACCAATTTGACGAGTTGCTAACCCGAGGTCTTGAAGTTTCTCCAATCCATGAAGTGATGATTGATAAAGCACTTATTGGATGGAAGGAGTATGAATTAGAGTTGCTTCGCGACAAAAACGATAATGTAGTTATTATCTGTACCATAGAAAATATGGATCCAATGGGTATCCATACCGGAGATTCTATCACCATTGCGCCCGCAATGACCTTAAGTGATAAAACGTTCCAAAGAATGCGTGATATGGCCATCCACATGATGCGAAGTATTGGTGATTTCGCAGGTGGCTGTAATGTGCAGTTTGCGGTGAGTCCTGATGAAAATGAGGATATTATCGCCATTGAAATAAATCCACGTGTATCGCGTTCTTCAGCTTTGGCTAGTAAAGCCACTGGATATCCAATTGCAAAAATTGCGGCCAAGTTAGCGATAGGCTACAATTTGGATGAATTAAGCAACCAAATCACAAAATCTACTTCGGCTTTATTTGAACCAACTTTAGATTATGTTGTGGTTAAAATACCACGTTGGAATTTTGATAAATTTGAGGGTTCAGACCGAACTCTAGGTCTGCAAATGAAGGCTGTTGGTGAAGTTATGGCTATTGGCCGTTCATTTCAGGAAGCGCTTCATAAAGCAACACAATCTTTAGAAATTAAACGAAATGGTTTGGGTGCAGACGGTAAGGGGTATAAAAACTATGACCAGATTATTGAAAAACTTACTTTCGCAAGTTGGGATCGGGTGTTTGTCATCTATGATGCTATACAAATGGGCATTCCTTTGAGTAGGATACATGAAATCACAAAAATTGATATGTGGTTTTTAAGGCAATATGAAGAATTATACCACCTTGAAAAAGAGATTTCAAAATATAACATTGATACCATTGATCGCGATTTATTACTTGAAGCGAAGCAAAAAGGTTATGGCGATCGCCAAATTGCCCATATGTTGAAATGTTTAGAAAGCCAGGTCTACAAAAAACGTGACGAACTGAACATTAAACGCGTTTATAAATTGGTTGATACCTGTGCAGCAGAATTTAAAGCACAAACACCTTATTATTATTCAACCTTTGAAAATGATATCGAAACAGCAAACGGTGAACGTTATGTTGATAATGAAAGTGAAGTGAGTGATAAAAAGAAAATCATTGTTCTAGGTTCTGGACCGAATAGAATTGGTCAAGGTATTGAATTTGATTACTGCTGTGTTCATGGTGTTTTGGCGGCTTCAGAATGTGGGTATGAAACCATTATGATTAATTGTAATCCTGAAACCGTTTCAACTGATTTTGATATATCGGACAAGTTATATTTTGAACCTGTATTCTGGGAGCATATTTACGACATCATTCAACATGAAAAGCCTGAAGGTGTTATTGTTCAGTTAGGTGGACAAACCGCTTTAAAACTTGCTGAAAAGCTGGACAGATACGGTATTAAGATTATTGGAACAACATTCAAGTCGTTGGATTTAGCCGAAGACCGAGGAAGTTTTTCAAAATTGTTAAAGGACAACGATATTCCTTATCCAGAATTTGATGTCGCTACAAATGCTGATGAAGCCCTTGAAATTGCAGATCGATTAGACTTCCCAATCTTGGTTAGGCCGTCGTATGTACTTGGAGGTCAGGGCATGAAGATTGTCATTAACAGAAAAGAACTTGAAGAGCATGTTGTTGGCTTACTCCGCAAAATGCCTAACAATAAGTTGCTTCTTGACCATTATTTGGATGGTGCAATAGAAGCTGAAGCAGATGCCATTTGTGATGGAGAAAATGTATATATCATCGGCATCATGGAACATATCGAGCCCTGTGGTATCCATTCTGGTGATAGTAACGCTACATTGCCCCCATTTAATTTGGGAGAATTTGTGATGCAACAGATTAAAGATCATACTAAAAAGATTGCATTAGCTTTAAACACAGTTGGTCTAATTAACATTCAGTTTGCCATTAAAGATGATATGGTTTATATTATTGAAGCAAACCCGAGAGCTTCTCGAACTGTTCCTTTTATTGCAAAAGCGTATAAAGAACCTTATGTGAATTATGCTACTAAAGTGATGCTTGGTCATAATAAGGTGACAGATTTTAACTTCAACCCTCAACTTGAAGGATTTGCTATAAAACAACCCGTCTTCTCGTTCAATAAGTTTCCAAAAGTGAATAAAAAACTAGGCCCTGAAATGAAAAGTACTGGAGAAAGCATTTTATTTATCGACAGTTTGAAGGATGACGAATTTTATAATTTGTATTCAAGACGTAAGATGTATTTGAGTAAATAAAATTTGCCAAACACCACGAATTCAACACTTTTTATCCTAATTTTACTAGAGATTGAAATTAGGTCATGGTATTTTTTGCTGAAAAAAAGTCAAGATTTTATAACGAGAAATCTATCTTAAAATCTGAAGATTTGGTGTTATGGAAGAGAAGGAACAAGGTTTACAACTTTGATTCCCTTCCCTCAACGGCCATTATTTCAATCAAAAAGAATGTCTTCTCAAAAGTTGTTTCGCTATTTACAAAACGAATCAAAGGAATCGTTGGTTTTCACTATCGTTACAATTCAAAGTATTTACTGTGTTCTGAATTTGGTTCAGGTTCACCAGCAATGCTTATCCTTTTGGAAGAACTTAGAGCATTGGGAGTTAAGCAATTTATTTTCATAGGCGTTGCGGGTTTATTGGATAATTCGGTTAAGGAGAATGAGGCATACCTAATTTCAAAAGCTTTTTCTTCATGTGGTGCATCATTTTATTATTCTGAAGGTGAAAGCATAGATGCTCTTGATCATAAGTGGAATGAAAAACTAAAACTTAAGTGTGATTTAAGTGGAAGAATAGCTTGGAGTACAGATTGCCCATTTAGGGAAACACAGGAATTGGTTGATTATTACACCTCCCAATCATGTAGTTTGGTTGATATGGAAAGTGCCGCTCTTTATGCGTTTTCCCAATTTTATTATTTGCCATCAATTTCAATATTGCTGGGTGCAGATCGATTGAACTCTGATGCATGGGAGTCACCTAAAGACATGAGTTTGATTTTAAAGTCACAACAGGATCTGGTGTCAAAAATTATAAAGTCTTGACTTATGCAGCAGCCATTGGTAAGCATCATTATTCCATTTTATAACGAGGAAGCTTATCTTTCACGAGCCATGAATTCAGTCATAAACCAAAATTATCCTTGTACAGAAATCATTTTGGTAAATGATGGTTCGACAGATGGTTCTAAACAAATCGCCGATGAATACTGTAATCGCTATTCCAATGTAAAAATTATAAATTCTCCAAATGAAAGTTTGGGTGCAGCTAGAAATAAAGGAGTTAGTTTGGCTAATGGTTCCTATATCACATTTTTGGATGCTGACGATGAATTATATCCCGATATGCTGGACAATTGTGTAAAGCAGATTATTGATGATCAATGTGATTTGGTTGTTGCTAAATTTGAACTTTTTGATGACAGTAAAAGACTGTTAAAAGTTTCGGGTTGGATTGAAATGCCTAGAATCCAAAATGCCATGGAATGTGTAAAAGCCATTTATAATAATAAGATCGTTCCAACAGCATGGGGAAAGTTATATAAGACAGCGATTGTAAAAAAATATCGGTTTCCTGAAAAAATTTGGTTTGAAGACAACCCGTTTTTATTGGAATTTCTTTTTAACTCGCGGCGTGTAGGGTTTATAGATAAGCCCTTGTTGAAAATCCACTCTCGAAGTGAATCCATTACACGACGGACTATTTCCGATAAACGGATACTCGACCTTAACAAGGCTTTTTTCTTACAATTGGATCTCGTGAAAGAATATGTCCTGTCCTTTAAAGAGCAACAAAAAATAATGGAGCTTATATTCAAGAATCAGTACAGAGCATTGCTCGACACTTTTATTCTATACAGTATTGACAAAAGGAAATTGAGAAGACCTAATCAGTCAAATATCAGGAAATCATATTTACAAGCAATAGGAGAAGTAAAGGCTGCAGCAGCTAAAATGCAAATAAAATTGCCTATTAAAAACCAACTTTTGTTGATACTATTGAGTTCTCCAAGGTCGCTTGGATGGAGAATACCCTATTTATTGTTATATATTATAAAAAATAAAAAGTTTAAATATTTAAAACAACTTAAAGGTTGATTTCAAGTAGATGCATTTAATTAATCAGAGAAGCTTTAATCGTCTAATGACCAATTTTTCATGGTTGTTTTTCTTCAATACTTTAGGTTATGCGTTTTCGCTTATAACCTTTCCAATTTTAATCCACAAGTTTGGTCTTGAAGAGATTGGCGCGGTATTTATGGTGCAGGCACTCATTTTTGGAATGGCATCAATTGCCAATTATAGCTTTGTGTATTTTATTCCTACGGTTTCTAAAAAGGTCACTGAAAACCAGACCTATTTCATAAAATTATGGAATGTTGTACTGTATACAAGAACATCATTGTCGCTGTTATTAGCAGTCCTATCTATTGGCATAGTTCATTTTTTTTATCCGCACTATTTTATGCTCTGGTTATTAAGCTTACCACTTTTAATTCCAAAGATTATAAATCCAGCACTGTTTTGCAATGCATTGGAAACTAACCATTTTGTGTTCAAAATAGGGTTCTGCTCCAAGTTATTGTTTTTAATTTTAATTAGTTTTGCTACCAAAAGTATTTACGTTAATTCCTTTTTGGCGCTTTCAGAAATTGTTGCCATTTTATGGTACCTAAAAAGAATAAACAGCGGATTTTTTAAATTCCAACTTTTATCTTTTTCTGATTTAATCCGGTTTCTAAAGCAAACGCGATCTCTATTTTTAGTCAATATAGTTTCTCTTTTAAAGCCTCATTCCACTTTACCCATTATTGGTTATGTTTTTGGAAATACCTATGTTGCCTTATTTGCTATCGCCGAAAAAGTCATAAACTCAATCAGGGGCATTTCGGGAATGTTGTTTGTAAGTTACTTTCCGATGTACAATAAAAATGATATTAAAGTTAAAGTTATCTCACTTAAGGTGTTGATGTCAACGCTCATATTGTCAGCTCTATTCATTGTTTGCTTTTGGTATTTAAGTCCACATATCGTTTATTTTCTCAACGACTTTAAACCTAGTGAGTTGGCAACTTCTGCTTTACAAATTATGTCCTTATCTATTCCATTGTTTTTTTTAATAATCCCTTTGTTTAGTTACGTGTTGAACAAGAAAAAATGGAACGTGATCTTATATTTTGCTATTGTGCAACTGGTGTTTTTTATTGGATTTCTTTTAATTTGGATTGATGAAAATATAATTGGCGTTGCACAAAGTTTGGTCGTGTCTGAATACGCCATAGTTTTATGTTATGCCTTTTATTGGTATAGAAGAGTTCAGACTGAAGCATTAAACTCAAAGCGATAGTCTATTTTTTTCGGGCACTTAATATGTAATAATCACCGTAGCCTTTTAAAAAAGGAATCTGATTGGAAATGTTATCTAACTTATTTAAAATGTTAAATAAAATAGGATGCTTTTCAGGAAAATTAACTTGATTCCCCGTTGGACCTATAAAGCCAATATTTTCAATGTAGAAATCGGTAAAGTTAGGTTCTAATATTGCTTTGATTTTTTTGGCTGAATGATAATAAACTCGCACCTCTTCACCTCCAATATTGGCCATTACACCATTTCTTTTTAGTCGTCTAAAGGCATTTTTGTTTCCTTTAAACAGTCTTAAACATTCCCAGATGCAGAATTTTGGCATTATCACCAATGTAATGACAGCTTGAGGATCCAAAATGTGGTGGAACGAATTGAAAACTTTTTCCAATGTTTTTATGGAACAACAATTTAGTCCGCCAAAATTTGAAAAAAGATAGGAATATTTTTTATGTGATAGTTTGTCCAATTCCTCAAAGGAAAGTACTTCACAGCTTAACCTGGATTCCAAACCTTCTGAAATAATTTTAGATTTTACGTGGTCAATCATTCCTACGGCAAGATCAATTGCATGTACGGTATGACCCTTTTTGGTAAAATATACAGCATCAATCCCTGAACCAGAATTTATTTCAAGAATTGAACTTTGGGCAGTTAAATTTTTTGTGATGTGGGTCCTTACTCTCGTTCTCATCCAATGAATTAAACTGGATGTTTTATCTAGGGCTTCATAGTAATGAGAAATTTTTGAAAACCCCTTATTTATGGCATTTTCTTCTAATCTAGACATGGGAGTGTTGCATGTTTTTTAGCTGGATTCTATCTAACAGAGCTGAAGGAAAATAATAAAAGAAAAGCAGCATCGATCGTATTTGCGACTTGTTAATTGAAAAGGGCTCCATAAATGCTTTCTTAAAATTTAGTATGGCTTGACTCTTTCTATATTCTTTGTGGACATAGCGATGCAATTTTTTATAGTATCTTGTATGATAGGTGCCGTCGAACATCATATCAAGATCGTCAGAATCTGCCCAATTTGCCTTATATTTTAAATCTGCCTTAACCTTTTCATAGAACTTTGTCCCTGGAAGAGGGTACGAAATTGAAACCCCTAGATTATCAGGTTGGAGTTCTTTGATCATAGCAATTGTTTTTTCAATGTCTGTTTTGGTTTCACCTAAATACCCAAACTGGATGAAAAATGCCACTCGAATATTTTTTTTCTTAAGAAGTTTGGTGGCTTTATAAATTTGGTCAACTGTTGTCCCTTTATCCATGGCATCTAAAATGGATTGGGATCCACTTTCGGCGCCTACCCATACTTCTTCCAGTCCACTTTCATATAAGGCGTCTATCGTGTCCTCCTTTAATAGCAAATCCACTCGACTTTGTATATAAAACGAAATGCCTAAAGATTTCTTTTTTAATTCTGCGTTAAATTCTTGAACCCAATTGGGTTTTAAACCAAAGATATCATCACACATCCAAAATCGATTTACACCGTAGTTTTGAATTAAAAATTCAATATGCTTGGCAATATAAGCTGGTGAATGTGAGTTGTACCGATTACCATAAATGGGTTTTGCACACCAATTGCATTTAAATGGGCAACCTCTAGTCGTCACTATGTTAAGCGTAAATTCTTTCCCTCCCGAATTCCAAATTGCTCTATAAGCTGAAATATCGACTAAATCCCAGGCAGGTAGTGGTAGCATATCTAAATCTTTTAATACTGGGCGTTTTGGGTTAATTACAATTTCTTCATCATCTTTATAAACTATGCCTTGAATATCAGAAAATGAAAGCCCTTTGGTTAAGCAATCAGCTAATTCTTTAAGTGTTATTTCACCTTCACCCTGAATAATAAAATCAGCTCCTGCATCCAAATACTTTTGGTAATGGTCTGTAGCATCAGAACTAGAGACTGCAATGTAGCAGCCAAATTTTTTAGCAATACCTATCATTTCAAATGCAGCTTCACGCATTTTAGTCAAACACATTTTGGTTAAATAATTAAAACCGTCATCATAAATTACAAATACCTTTGGTTGATGTTGCGTTAGATAGGTCTCAATATTTTTTGGGTCATTAATTAAATTAGTGTCAAATACGCCAACGGTATAGTTGTTTTTTCTCAAAAATGAAGCAGCGTAAAGGGTTCCGAGTGGTGGGTACGGGGTTTTATTCTTCCATTGTTTTGGATCGAATTTATAATAATAAGAATGGGAAAAAACAATGTCAAGCATGTTCTGGTTCTAAAGTTATTTTATATTTTTTCTTTACTTGAAAGTAATTTTCATTTAAAGATTCTATGACCTTTTTTTGGAAGTTTTGTGGGTGATGTTTTGAGACGTTTTTTGTTGATTTCATGGCTACTTTAAAGTCTTTTTCTGGTAGAAATTTGAATTTAGTTCGCCATCTGTGTAAGGTTATTTTCCTTAAAAATTCATCTAATACATGACCAAACTTATTATTAAGTAAGGCTTCAATTAGCTTTGTAATTATAGGTTTTTGGATGTTTGCCACAAATCTAAAGTTCTCTTCGATTTCCTTATTAGGAAAGTAATTTTTTATCCAATAATTTAGTCTGATGAATTCTTTGAAAACCATTTCTCCCTGTGTAGGCATAAGAGTGGCAATTTCCATTGCAGTAAACTTATTTTTTTCCGCGATTTCAAGATCATCTATCCCTATAAAGTAGTTTATACAGAAATATTTTTTTGAGTTTAGTAAGCATATTTTTTTATACAGAATTAATAAAGTTCTTGCAATCCAAAGCCTATTGGCTGATGTTATAATGAAAAAGTCAACATCATCGTTGTTATGAAAAATTCCTTTAGATAAACTGCCCGAAAGTGCGACACCTTCTACAAAAGGAAATCTGGCTATAAGTTTACTAACTTTTAAAGCCTTTGGCATAATAGTTTTTGCGCGCTTATTTGCTTTTATTCTCCTTTTTACTAAATCATTCGAATTTG
The DNA here is from genome assembly GCA_003550275.1 of Flavobacteriaceae bacterium MAR_2010_72. GTDB lineage: Bacteria > Bacteroidota > Bacteroidia > Flavobacteriales > Flavobacteriaceae > Geojedonia. The sequence goes on along the minus strand of QXCW01000002.1, from coordinate 2,200,199 downwards.
TCTTTAAATAGAAGTCATTTATTTTGAAAATAATTTTTCTACTCATTAGAAAATCAATTTCTTTTTCAATAATCCTTAAATCATCGTAAGTAGAAAATTCAAAGATTTGATCCTTTGTTACTGGGTAATTGAATATCGAAAAGTATAGTATAGTCTTAAGGGTAGTCAAAATTATCGATTTAAAAATTCTATTTTAATCACCAATTATTAAGTTAATGTATTTTATTTATAAATAGAACAATTTAGACTCAAAAAATCCTTATAAAAAATCATATTGTGCTGTTCTTAACCTTGTTATATTTGCTTTTTACTTCAAGTGTCAACATTTTATTCACACGAATTAATTTGAGAAGTTTAATAACTCAATGATTATATGACTTCATTTGGAGCATCATAATGAGCAGTACTCAAAATATTTTAATTTGTATATAGAAAGCTCTCAAACTAATAATTTTTCGTTAAGAGATTTGGCATTATTAGCTAAAAATCATTAAATTAGCTAAAGACTAAACCTACGCTTATGAAAATAAAACTACTTTTAATTTTATCACTTTTAGTATTTGGTATCTCAAGTACTTTTGGCTCGACTACAAATTCTAAAATTACAGGTTCAATTGAAACTTTGTTTTTACAAGCCAACAGAGACTTTGTTATTTCACCTAATCCAGCAACTTCCTCATTAAATGTGTATTTGCCTGCAGGATTTGAGAATGCAAAACTTACCGTTTTTGATGTGTTGGGAAAAGTAATTTATGACGTTGAAATGAATTCTTTGAAATCCTCTATAAATATTTCCAAATGGAATAGTGGTGTCTATTTAGTTAAGATTTCAACTGATAAGGCAACCCAAACCAAACGGTTTGTTAAACAATAATCAAAAGTTATTTTAATATAGAAAAACCATCAGTAGTAGCTAATGGTTTTTTATTTTATAGAAACAAAAGACTCAATTGGTTTCCAGTTTTACATTGTGTTCAGTTAAAATGCTAATATAATTTTCACGAGAAAATTCTTTTCCTTCAAATTCAATCTGCCTATTTTTTTTAGATTCAATTCGTTTTATGGTCTTTAAAAACCGTTTGATTTGAATATCACTATTTAAAATTAACCCAGGAACTTTAATCGATTTGCCTTCTGAATCTTTGGCAACCATAGTAAAGTAGGATGAATTGCTGTGTTTGACTTCTCCTGTTCTGATATTTTGGGATTCCACTCGAATACCAACCACCATAGAGGTGCCTCCAACATAGTTTATGGAAGCCTTCATGGTAACAAGTTCTCCAATTTCAATGGGCTTGCGAAAATTTACCGTATCAACTGCAGCCGTTACACAGTAATTTTCAGAATGTTTTGAAGCACAGGCAAACGCAATTTGATCCATGAGATTTAAAATATAACCACCGTGAATTTTACCATTAAAGTTGGAATGTGATGGCTGCATCAATTCTGAAATGGATATGCGTGATGCCTCTACGGTTTTATACTTTTTCATACTGTTTAGTCGTCTTCATTTGACCGTTTAAGGAGCTTTTCGTTCTGCTGTTTACTTGCCTTCGCGCCAAGAGTTTTTAAAGTTTCAACACGTTTTATCAAATTGCCTTTACCAGTAAGCTTTATCATGGCGTTTTCATATGATTTTTGGACAGTACCGATTTGATTACCTACTTTAATCAATTCATCGGTTAAATTCACAAACGAATCATAAAGTCTTCCAGCCTGTGTAGCAATTTCAATGGCGTTTTCTTTTTGTTTTTCATTTTGCCACATGCTATCAATGGTTTTTAAGACAGCTAACAGGGTAGTAGGGGTTACAATTATAATGTTTTTTTCAAAGGCATCAGAGTAAAGGTTTGGGTATTCCATAGACGCTAATGCAAACGCCGATTCAATAGGAATGAACAGCAAAACAAAGTCTGGACTTTCCATCTCATAAAGTTGATGGTAATTTTTTTCGCCTAATTCGCTTACTCGTTTTCTAATGGAAATAATATGGTTTTTGAGATGAGCTGGCCTATCTTCTTCATCGGTTTCATTAACATAACGTTCATAAGCCACTAACGACACTTTGGAATCGACTACCAACTTTTTGTCACCAGGTAAATGAATTATAATGTCAGGCATAACTCTTCTGCCATCATCTGTGGTAAAACTTTGTTGCACAAAATATTCACTATCCTTTTGCAAGCCACTGCGTTCTAAAACACGCTCCAACACCAATTCGCCCCAATTTCCTTGCATTTTCGTGTCTCCCTTAAGTGCTTTGGTTAAGTTGGTTGTTTCTTTGCTCATTTGTTCATTGAGCTCTTTAAGGCCAAGAATTTGTCGGCGTAAATCAGCACTGCGGTTAATATCTTCTTTGTTGGTTTCTTCAACCCTTTTTTCAAAATGAAGAATCTTTTCCTGAAGGGGTTTTAATATGGCGTCTAAATTATCTTTGTTCTGTAAAGTGAATTTTTTAGATTTTTCATCCAATATTTTATTAGCTAGGTTCTCAAACTCTTTCGAAAATTTTTCTTGTAGTTGCTCAACTTCTGCTTTTTGCTCTTTAATTTTTTCTTGAAGATTTTCATATTCAGTTGTTCGACGAACTAATTCAGAATTTAAAAACTCTTTTTCTCTGCGAATATCTTCACGCTCACCTTCGGTTCGATTCAAATTAGCCTTAAGATCTTCCAAAGTTGTGTTCAATTGGTGTTGTCGTTCTTCTAAAGCGCTTTTATTACTTTTATATTTAAGATTGGAAATGGTCATACCCATATAGGCACCGATACTTCCAGAAATAAGTATAGCGAGGATAAGAATAATACTATCGTTCATTTATCAATTGAATTTTATCAAAGATAAATTTTTTAGCAGGAAATTATAACCCAAATAGAATTTAAAATAATAAAAACCTACTATAGAATTGATGTTTGAATTTCAACATCTGATTCTTGCCAAGCGGTATCAAATTCAGCTTTAATTTTTTCGGCATCCTTCTGTTTTCCTTGGGCTTTTAAACTTTGGTATAATCCCATTAGTGACCAACCGTTTTGTCTTAAATCTTCCAAATCTTTCTTATAGACCTTTTCGGCTGCAGCGTATTTTTGAGCTTTCATTAAAACGGCGCCTAAATTCTGTCTTGGTGGAATATACCAAGCCGAAGGCTCATTATAGATCAAATTGTCTTCCAATTCAACTGCTTTTTCCAAATGTTCTATTGCTGTTTCTAAATCGCCTTTTTCGGCAGCCAATTCACCTGCAACAACTTCATAGGCCAGTTTTGCAATGGCTGTACCATTGTCAAAACCTGTGGCAATAAGGGACTCCATATCTGGGTCTGCTATAAGTTGGGAAATAGCTTCAAGTTCTTCTTGAACTTCCTTGGCATTATGTTTTCTGATAAAAGCAATGCCTCGTGCATAGTGCCAAATGAGTTTTAAATGTTTGATGTTGTCATTTGGTTTTGGATACGTCAAAATATCATTCCACTTGCCAAATCTTGTGTAAGCTAAAAGTGGTGTAGCCGCAAAATTCTGTAGAAAATGAAGTTCTTCCATTTCACCAACAGGCACTTTTTCGGCAGTTTTTTTAGCCGCATCTATGGCTGTTTTACTATCTCCAAGTAAACTGGAAGCTGACCATAAAAAATGGATGTTATGCGGATAGTACCCTAACGGATACATGCCTTGTGAATAACATTGCGAAATATAATCTTCATCGGCCAAAATGGCTTGCTGGTTAACCCTTACTGCATCTTTATAACGGCCAACGCGAATGTAAATATGCGAAGGCATATGAACAATATGACCAGCAGCTGGCATTAAGCTACCTAATTTATCGGCACTCGGAATTGCCAAATCTGGTTTTGGAAGTTCCACCATATGAATGTAATAGTGATGCGCTCCAGGATGATCAGGGTTTAATACTATTGCTTTTTCAAGTGCTGATTTGGCTTCAGGAATATTTGGAGAAGGCTTACCTTCTTTGTCCCAATAATTCCAAGGAACTGTGTTCATAACTGAAGCTGCGTACAAGGTGAGAATATCTGAATCATTTGGATATTTGGCAGCAACATCGGTCATCGCTTCCATATATGCGAGATTTAATTCGGTAACATCTTTTGTTAGATCAGTTGAATATCTATGCGATAATGCATTTATTAGAGCTTGCTCTTTTTTAGTGGCATTTTTAGAAAGTTGTATTGCTTTTTCAACAGCTTCATTGCTTTTGGTTTTGCGCTCATCATCAGGAAATGGATCGTTAATGTTTGGTCCCAGCGTATAAGCTTCCCCCCAAAAAGCCATTGCTAAATTGGGATCTAATCTCGAAGCTTCCATAAAAGAGCGATGTGCTTCAGCGTGATTAAAAGCATAGGTTAATCGCAATCCTTGATTAAAAAACCGTTGAGCTAAACCATTTTTAGTGCTGACGGTATAGCTATGCGTTCCAAGATTTTCAAATAATGGAGCTATTTGTTTAGTGGTGTCTACATCAGTCAAAAGGAATTTTGCAGGCGTACAACTAATTGAATTCAGGCCCACCTTACTTGTATAATCAAACGCTTCTTCTTTATTGTAGAAGACAAATGCAATGGTCAGTGTTAAGAGTGAAAATACTAAAAGACTTAATTTTGTTTTCATGATAATTAGGTTTAATTAATATCCAGTTATAAGCAAACGAATTAAGAAAAGTAGTGGTAAAGACTTGGAAATAAGTCTAGTAAAAATAAGAAATTTTAAGGAGTTGTAAAAAATTATTTCTTTACGCGAAAGTTTCCTGTTTTGTTATCAAAAGCAATTAAGTCTTTTGGGAAAAGGGTTTCAAACGTACCTTTTGTAATGAGTTGACAAGGTGAATCTGAAACCACTTCATTGTTTGTCATCACAATCATCGTATCACATAGTTGGATAGCCAAATCGATTTCATGTGAAGAAAATAAAATAGTTTTTTGGGTTTCTTTTACCAGTTTTTGAAGTAATTTAAGAATATAGGCCTTGTGGTACATATCGAGATGTGTTGTAGGCTCATCTAATATAATCACATCGGTATCCTGTGCTAATGCACGCGCAATCATTACTTTTTGAAGTTGACCATCGCTTAATTCGTAACATTTTTTATGCTTTAAATCATTGATATTGGTTTGCGATAAGGCTAAATTTACGCTTTCGATATCCTTTTCAGAAAGATTCCCAACCCAATTGGTATAAGGTTGTCTGCCAAGTGCCACTAACTCAAAGACAGTTAGGTTTTTTGAGGCAACAGGTTCAGTCAAAACCAAACTCAATCCTTTAGCAAGTTCTAATGCCTGATAATCTGAAAGGTCCTTATTATTGAGCATGATAGTACCGCTCAAAGGTTTTTGAACTTTGGTCAAGCTTCGTAATAAGGTTGATTTTCCAATGCCATTGGCACCGACTAATCCAATGAGTTCGCCTTTTTGCAATGCTATATTAATATTTGAAGCAATAACTTTTAGCTCCTTTTTTGAAGCATAGCCAATAGAAAGATTATTAGTTTTTAGAATAGTATGTTGAGTTTCTGCTTCCATTAAATCAAGAGGTTATGGTACCATGCTGAACTAGATTCAGTTTTTCACTGGTTTCCGCATGAAGTATTGAACTACAAGTCTTGGATCTATATTCTTGGTTCTTTATTCTCAAAATTAAAACATCATTTTGCGTTTTCTGACCAATAACCAAATTACAACTGGAGCGCCAATTAAGGATGTAATAGCATTAATAGGCAAGGTATAATCACTTGTTGGCAATTGGGCAATACTGTCACACATCAACATTATTATAGCACCAAACAAAAATACAGCTGGTAATAGGGTTTTATGATTGGATGTTGTGAAAATTTGTCTTACCATATGCGGAATGGCTAATCCAATAAAAGCAATTGGCCCTGCAAAGGCAGTAATTGTTCCTGCCAATAGACTGGTTGCTATGATGATGATTAATCGATTCTTTTTTATATTTAAACCAAGGCTTTTTGCATAGTTTTCGCCAAGTAAAAGGGTATTTAATGCTTTTATGGAAACAACACTCAATAATAATCCTAACCCATAAATAATGGTGAATATCATTAGTTCATACCAAGACAAATTCCCTAAACTTCCAAAGCCCCAGAAAATGTATTGTTGTAATTTTTCGGCTGAACTGAAATAGGAGAGCACACTTACCACAGCTGCTGTAATACTGCCAAACATGAGACCGATTATTAAAATAGCCATCGTGTCTCGAACTTTTGAAGACACCGCCAATACGGCCAATAATACTAAAAAGCTACCCAAACTTGCAGCGATGACCACACTCCATTTAGATACTAATAAAGTGGTGAAGATGCCACCAAAAACACCAGAGCCAAGAATGACCATGGCTACGCCTAAACTTGCTCCAGAACTAATACCAAGAACAAATGGTCCTGCTAAAGGGTTTCTAAATAAGGTTTGCATTAACAGCCCAGAAATTCCCAAACCAGAACCCACTAAAATAGCTGTAAACGCTTTTGGTAAGCGGTAATTTTGAATAATATAGTGCCAAGATTCATTATCAATAGTTCCGACTAAACTTTTAAAAATTTCTTTGGTAGGAATCGATACCGAGCCCAAACTAATATTCACAAAAAAACATACTACTAATAGTAAGCTTAAAAGTATAAAAGGAAGTTTGTATGTTTTTGTATTTGGCAATTACTCTAATGGTTTGAAAAAATAGGGTTCGTAATCATTTAATAATTCTGGGTGGCAGATTTTAATTAAATCTTTTAACACCAAATCAGGTCGAGTGGTACCTTCTTCATAATAGGTTACACCAGCGGTTGCTCCAGTTGAATTCACAAACGAATAGATGGTTTTATTTTTAAAGGCATCAAACTGGGTATAGTGTTCGTTTGCTTTTGCTAATGCTTCCAAAGAATTATAGTACGAAGGACTTATCCATATATTAGCGGTTTTTGCTTTGGTAAATACAGCTTCGAAATTCAAGGCTAAACTACCTTCACTCGATACTTCTTGCCATAAATAATCAACATTAGCGTCTTTTAAAAGTTGCGCTTCCGGACTTGTGCCACTCGGCAAATACCACACATCTTTATGCATGGCACCACTTAAGACTGTTGGTTTGCTCTCAACAGTTGAGGCTAGTTTTTTGGCTTCTAAATAGTCTTTTTCAATGGCATTGAAAATAGAATCGGCTTCTTTTTGTTTGTTGAATAACGCACCAAAAAACTTAATCCATTCAGCCTTTGCTAAAGGTGAGGTTTCCACCCAATCGCCATTATAAATTACTGGAATTCCAGATTTTTTAATGGTTTCAAAAGTTTTGTTATTACCGTCAATGCCAAACCCAACCACTACTTCTGGTTGAAGTTCCAAAAGCACTTCGGTATTAATACCTTCGTTTTTACCTAACTCCCGAATACGTCCGCTATCAATTAAAGTTCTTGTGTTTTCTGAAGAAATATAATCCGTTCCTGGAAATCCCACGAGCGATTGTTCAACACCCAACAGTTCCAAAGAAGGAATATGTGTCGTTGAAGTTACCACCAGTTTTTCAACAGGTGTAGCAATGATGCCATCAAATTCATCAGCATTTAAAGTGATAAAAGGCAACATGGTTTTATGCACCAATGCGTATGTATAAGTTTTTTCAGAATTTGGCCATGGATTTTTGATGGTTAATATGTTGAAATTTTCAGTATAGGTAATCGAAAATCCTTTGGCATAATTAAACTGTGAATTGACCACATCATGTTTAATGTCAATAGGTTCCTTGGTTTCATTCTTACATGAAAAACTTACAATTAATAATATCAATAGAAAACGCTTTTTCAAATTCTTTAATTTTACAACTTCAAAAGTAAGATTATTTAGGCTTTTGCTTCAAACATTAAACAAAATGTTTAATTTCGCATCGAATTTTGGTTTGATGTAGTCGTCATGTAATTATTTCGAGGGTTTTATTAATAAGGTCCCGAAACAAGTTCGGGATGGCTTCGCCAATTAAAAGGGAATCTGGTGCAAATCCAGAGCTGTTCCCGCAACTGTAAAGTTTATACCCAAATTAATTGGGTATCTCTTTAAAATAAGAGATGTTGTCAACTTCAATTACCACTGGTTAAGTAACTGGGAAGGTATGGTAACATAAAACAAGTCAGGAGACCTGCCATATTCAAAACAAATAAGTCAAACTTTCGGGATAAAAGTTGAGGCGTGATTTTCATGCTACTCTCGAGCAATTAATTTAAAATGAACAAAAAAACAATGGTTTTTGGAGCACTTTGTGCTACATCATGGTTTGGTTTTGCACAACAACAAACCGATTCTACAAAAGTTCAACACTTGGAAGAAGTGGTGGTGACCGATTCTAAATTCAATATAAAACGTGAACATTCTGGTAAGGTTATTACTAAAATCACCCAAAATGAGCTACAGCATTTACAAGGAAAATCAATAGCAGAAATAATCAATTCTACTGCTGGGATTGAAATTAATGGTACTAAAAGCAATGCAGGGCAAAATTTGGCCTATTACATTCGTGGTGGACGCAACCGACAAGTTTTGGTTTTAATTGATGGAATTGCGGTTACAGATGCGTCACAAATTGCCAACGATTATGATTTACGTTTGCTGAATGCCGATCAAGTGGAAAGTATTGAAATTTTAAAAGGTGCTTCAAGTACGTTATATGGTTCTGGAGCAGCAACAGCAGTGATTAATGTAACTTTGAAAAAGGCTTCAAAAGATGCAGTTTCAGCCAATTTTCAAAGTGTTTTTGGCACCAATCAGTCTCAAAAGGACACAAATTACGCTATTGAAGAGTTTAGAAATAACGTATCTGTTAACGGAACCTTGAATAAATTTAATTACCTGGCAAGCTTTGGAAATCAATTTACCGATGGTTTATCAGCGATTTCTAACGGAACGGAATCTGATGTATACAATGCCATTAATGGTAACTTTAAATTGGGTTATGAGTTTAGTGAGGCAGTTAAAATGAATGCTTATGCAAGTTTTGATAATTTTAAAGCAGATTTTGATGATGCTTTTTCAGGTATTGATACCGATGATATTTCAAAAACCAAGCAATATCGGATAGGTCTGTCTCCAGAATTCAACTATACAAATGGGAGTATTACGCTAAACGCGGCTTATAATAATATAGAACGCAACATTGCATCCAGTTATTCTGCTCTCTATAAAGCGAAAAATTTTATTGCAGATGTTTTCAATCGTTACAATTTTAATGATAAATTTTATACGGTTATGGGTGTCAATGCCCAACAAAATGAGATGGAAAGTTTTGTAATTCCGTTTGGCGCTACTAGTTTAGAGCGAAGCATTGATCCGGAAACAGCAACCTTTAATATTTTCGATCCTTATGCGAATGTGGTTTATGTATCAGATTTTGGATTGCAAATCAATACAGGAGCGCGATTTAATAACCATTCGGAATATGGTTCACATTTGGTGTATAGTTTAAATCCGTCCTTTAAAAAGGATATAAGTTTTGGCTACATCAAATGTTTAGCGAGTTATAGCACAGCATACATTACACCTTCGCTGTACCAATTATTTGAATCAACCTATGGTAATTCAGGATTAAAACCTGAAGAAAACACAACCATTGAAGCTGGCGCCGAATTGCACATCAAGGACAAAGCGATTTTTAGTTTGGTTTATTTTAATAGAAAGGAAACAAATTTTATGGACTTTGTAGATCTTGGAAGTTTTGTTTTTCAATATAGAAATATCGATACAGATTTTACGGCTAGCGGATTTGAAGTTACGGCCAATTTTAAGGCCACCAAAAAACTAACAGTCAATGCGAATGCCACTTATACCAAAGTCGAAGAAGATTTAAACTTGCGTATTCCTCAACTTAAGGCTAATGCACGACTGGATTATCAAGTTTGCGATAGAACCTTTTTAAGTTTGACCTATCAATTTAATGATGATCGAACCGATTCTGTTTTTAACAATACTACCTTTATGAATGATGAAGTTACTTTAGAAAGCTATAGTTTACTGGATTTTTATGTAAGTCATAATCTATTGAGCAATAAATTAAAATTGTTCGGAAGTGTGAACAATATTTTTAATGAAGATTATCAAGAGTTATTCGGTTATAGTACCAGAGGGCGAAATGTGAGCCTTGGTTTTAATTTAAGTTTGTAAGACAAAAAAGCCGCTCTAAAATGAGCGGCTTTTCTATTATTGATTAAAGAATTGTTTTCTTACCATTAAAGGCGCATGCTCTGAATCTATATACATATCCTGCATTTTTGACTCTTCAACAGGAATATGCAAAGGGATAGCATCTGATGGATCTTGAGGTCTATATCGCCCCGATCCTGTAATATTGGCAATGGCAGCAGCAAGCAATGGCTCATTAACGTTGCCAAACGCTCCTAAATTCAAAGCGCGCTCTGTTAGCGCAATGTTAGGGACCAATCCTGTACCTGGAACTGCTTGGTCATTAACGTTGATTGAATTAGCAACCAAAGGCTGCATGGCATAGGTGTGATTTGGGTTAATATTATTGTCATCAAAGTTTGGAGAATCGTAAATAGTAATTGATGCTTGGGTTTTACCTACTGTTGTTTCACCAATTTGGATGACATTAACATATTCCTTTAAACTATTTATCACCAATTCACTGGCAGATGCAGAAGAAGCAGTTGTAAGAATATAAACCTTGTCTAAATTAAGGCTGTTGATAGCATTGCCATCAAAATTTGAAACGAATTCAAAGTTGGTATTTTCGCTTTGTAAGGTACTATTATAAACTAGTTTTGAAAACACCTGACTGGTAAACTGACCTGTAACCATACTTCCTAATAAACTAGCCGTATAAACAGATCCACCAGGATTATATCTTAAATCAATCACCAATTCTTGAACTCCGCCAGATTTAAACGTTCCAAAGGCAGTGTTTAGTTGTTGATTGAAATTGCCAAGAAATCTATTGTACAACAAATAACCAATTTTGGTGCCGTTGACATCAATAATAGACGCTTGATGGACCGGATTTTCTGTAAAAACTGTTTTGGTTAGATAAACTGTAGTTCCATTGGATGTAAAACTGTCATCAGAAGTTTCTGGTGTACCATTATCGTTATGGTTTGCAAAGTGCAAGGTAAATGTGTCTGGGCTTAAAAGTGTATTTAAATTTTCTGCTGTTAAATCAGTTCCATCAATTTGATTGATAAACTGTCCCCTAGTTAAATTGGCTGTCGCGCCAGAACTTCCAGGAACTACTTGCCTAATAACTAATATAACTTTAGAAGCATTTTGTGGGTCTTGAAAGAAATAGTAACGAAGCCCATTACTCTTATTGGTACCATTTAACGATTGGTTAAAAGCAATGTAATCGTCTGTTATAAAACTAAATCGATCAGTAACTTGTCTGTCAAAAATCAAACTTTCAAAAAGAGATTCTGGAGTAGTATAGCTGTTTAAGTAATTTCCATACGATTCATTCGATGAAAACCGATCATCAGCAAGATCTGGGATTTCATCTTTGTATAAATAAAAGATATTCATTCCTTTCCATACAAAATCATTGACACTGCTGACAAGAATTGCATTATCATCTCTATCTTCAAAACAGCTGGTTAATGAAATAAGGGCAAAGCAAAGTAGGATACTTTTTTTAAATAAGTTCATCATTTCTTTTTTCAATTTTTTTATCGGAATATAGTGTTATTGGGTATTCTGTCGAGTAATAAACTCTAAATTTACATACAATATTGTATTTTAAAAATTAATTTGTAACAAAAATAATAGTATATCGTCGTAAGAATATAAGCAGCATAACAACCTGTTTATACTAACCGCCAAGTAATGACAGAGTCAGATTTTGTAACATTGGTAATGCCTTTTAAGGATAAGGTCTTTCGTTTAGCAAAGCGATTGTTGGTTTCGAATGAAGAAGCCGAAGATGCTACGCAGGAGATTTTATTGAAACTGTGGAACAATAAACAGAAAATTGAAGATTACAGAAATGTTGAAGCATTTTCAATGACAATGACAAAGAATTTTTGTTTAGATCGATTAAAGTCTAAACAAGCTCAAAACTTGAAAATTGTTCATTCTAATTATCAAGATCATAATGTGTCATTACAAAAGCAAGTTGAAACTAATGACAGCATAGATTGGGTAGCCAAAATCATTGAAGAGTTACCCGAGCAACAAAAAATAATATTGCAATTGAGGGATATAGAGGAGTATGAGTTTGAAGAGATTGCCAAGGTTTTAGAAATGAACCAAACAGCAATTCGAGTCGCCCTCTCAAGAGCAAGGAAAACAATAAGAGAAAAATTAACTAATACACATAGTTATGGTATTAAATAGTATAGAAAAATTACTGGAAAAGTATGATAATGGCGAGACTTCGCTTAAAGAAGAGCAGCAATTACGAGCCTATTTTGCAAGTAATAACGTTGCCCCACATTTAGAGTCTTATCGCGTTATGTTTCAGTATTTCAACAATACAAAGCAAGAACAGTTTACCAAAGACGTTCCATTAAAATCTAAAACATACAGATTGTACAAGTGGATTTCTGTCGCAGCAGTAGCATTGTTAATGCTTTCAGTCTTTACGCAATTTGCAGGTCCAACCCAAGAGGAGGAAAGAGAAGCGCTTTTGGCCTATAACCAAACCATGGAAGCTTTAAGCCTCGTCTCTTCAAAATTTAATCAAGGAGCAACGAGTTTAAATGCCTTAAATATGGCCGGAGCACAATTTGAAAAAGGCGTGACACAAGTGGGTTATATAAGTGAATTTTCAACAGCAACAGACAAAATTTTTAAAAACAAGTAAATAATTAAAATCAAAAAACAAATGAAAAAATTAGCAGTAATATTAGTAATGGCTTTAATTCCAATGATAACTTTGGCGCAAAGCGTTTTCGATAAATTTGAAGATAAAGCCGGCGTAACTTCGGTTATAGTCAACCAAAAAATGTTCAAGATGATTATGGATCTTCAAATCGAAACAGATGACCCAGAAGCTCAAGAACTCATAGATATGGTAGGTAAAATTACCGGTTTAAAAGTATTGACCACAGGCGATGAAAAAATTGCAAGTGAAATGAATGCAACCGTTAATAGTTACCTTAAATCTTCAAACTTGCAGGAGTTAATGCGTATTAAAGATGGTGAGCAAACCGTAAAATTTTATGTAAAAGAAGGTAAAGACGACAACCACGTAAAAGAACTTTTAATGTTTGTTAATGGTTTAAAAGAAGTTACCAAAGGGCAGGACATTACCATAAATGGAAAGAAAAGAGAGATAGAGACGGTATTATTATCTTTAACTGGAGATATAGATTTAAGACAAATTTCCAAACTTACCAACAAAATGAATGTTCCTGGTGGTGATCAACTTAAAAAAGTTAAGAATAAAAAATAAGTTATAATGACTACATCAATCAAAAATTTAATCATGATGATTTTGGTTACAACAATTTTGAGTTGTAACCAAAATCCATCATTACAAACCTATTTTGTTGATAACGAGTTAAAACCAGGTTTTACATCAATTGATATACCTACAAGTTTTCTCAATATTGACCAAACCAATCTAACCGAAGAGCAAAAGGATGCCTATAAATCCATTGATAAGCTTAATATGTTGGCATTTGTTCTTTCTGATAAGAATAAAGAAGAATACCAACTGGAACTTAATAAAGTAAAAGGTATTTTGGATAATGAAAAATATGAGGAATTGATGAGAGGTGGTAACTCTACTGATGGCAAATTCATCATAAAGTTTATTGGAGAAGAAGATAGTATTGATGAACTTATTCTTTTTGGAAATGCAAACGAAAGAGGTTTTGCTATCATCAGGGTATTGGGTGATGATATGAGTGCCAAAAAAATCATGAAATTGTATTATGCTTTAGATACTGCTCAAATTGACGAATCACAAATAAGTCAATTTGCAGATTTTTTTAAATAACTGATTCTTATTTAAAATGTTAATAGAAAATCACCTTGTTCATTCGGGGTGATTTTCGTTTTTATCGACCACAATGTAAATGCAATAAAGTAGCAATAACCCTAGCGCAAGAAATAAAAGTATCTTAATAATAAAGTAATCTAAAACCCCAATAATACCACATACAAAAAAACTCAAGGTCAGTATGCCTGTATACATGAGTGCTATAGAGTTTCTATTCATCTTTAGACTATTATATCCCTGTATAGTTACTTGGTGTAATAGCTTTAAGTTCGTCTTTAATTAGATTGGAGACCTCTAATGTATCAATAAAATTTGAAATGGAATGCTGTGTGATTTTTTCGTTGGTTCTGGTCAATCCTTTTAAAACTTCATAGGGATTTGGATAACCTTCACGGCGCAATATAGTTTGAATAGCTTCAGCTACAACGGCCCAATTTTGTTCTAAATCTTCAGCAAATTTTGGTTCGTTCAAAAGTAATTTATTCAACCCCTTTACAGTGGATTTAAAGGCGATAATTGTATGTGCAAAAGGCACTCCTACATTTCTTAACACCGTACTATCAGTCAGGTCACGTTGTAATCTCGAAATCGGTAATTTAGCAGATAAATGCTCAAACAATGCATTTGCTATACCTAGATTTCCTTCAGAATTTTCAAAATCAATAGGATTTACTTTATGCGGCATGGCACTACTTCCTACTTCTCCTTTTTTGATTTTTTGCTTAAAATAATCCATGGAGACATAGGTCCATATATCGCGATCTAAATCTAAAACAATGGTATTGATACGCTTAAGAGCATCAAACAACGCCGCCATATGGTCATAGTGTTCAATTTGTGTTGTTGGGAAAGAATGTTGTAAACCTAATTTCCCTTGAACAAAATCACTTCCAAAAGCTTTCCAATCAATATTGGGGTAAGCAACTTTATGGGCATTAAAATTACCAGTAGCTCCACCAAATTTAGCGGCACTAGGGATGTCATTAAGCAAATTAAATTGCTCTTCCATACGTACAACGAATACTTCAATTTCTTTACCTAAACGTGTTGGAGAGGCTGGCTGGCCGTGTGTTCTTGCCAACATTGGGATATTTGCCCATTCAATCGATAAATCCTTTAATTTATTAAGAAGTATACGGTATTCGGGGATGTAGACATCATTAATCGCTTCCTTGATGCTTAAAGGAATAGCGGTATTATTGATGTCTTGGGAAGTTAATCCAAAGTGAATAAACTCCTTATATTCTGAAATTTGAAGCGCATCAAATTGTTCTTTTATAAAATATTCAACCGCTTTAACATCATGGTTAGTAATACTTTCAATAGCTTTAATTTTTAAAGCGTCTTCTGAAGAAAAGTTTTTGTAAATGGCTCTTAAATCATCAAAGCGATTAGTTTTAAAATTTGAAACTTGTGGTAAAGGAAGCTCACAAAGTGAAATAAAGTATTCTATTTCAACCAGAACCCTATATTTAATCAAAGCTTCTTCTGAAAAATAAGGGGCTAATGTTTCAACTTTATTTCTATAACGGCCATCAATTGGTGAGATGGCATTGAGCGATGATACCGACATGTGTTGTATTTTTTGAAGTTGCAAAGATAAGAATTTGATTGACGATAGTCGATTAAGAATTTAGGTTTTTGTGATTTCAACAACTATTTTGAAATGGTATAATGACTTAAGCCCTGTTTTTCCTGATCTTATTCAATATTTGTTTGGCTCTAGCTTTAAATCCTGCACTTTGTTTTTGAAAATCCCGTTCTAAAATCAGTTCCAGTTCTGGATGTATCCAATCTATGTCTTGACCAATTAAATAAAGTGAGCTCATTGCAAAGGCCTTGGGTGCAATTTTTTCATCATTAATCATCCAATCAAAACACGATTCGACGATTTTTTCTTTGTGTTGCCTCGTTAATACCTTCTTTACAGAATGTTCTTTTTTAGAATAATAAGCTTTTGTCAATAATTCGCAAATTTTAGCCGCAGGGCGTACAGCAGAATCTAAATGAATACGGCTCAATTCGTCTAAAAAGCGATCTAAGTGAGGATAAATAAGTTCAAGATCTATAGTGCAAACAAATTCCAAAACCCAGGCGGCACGGTAAGAAACGTCGTCGTCAACCAAAAACACAATATCTAATAGTTTCGGGATAAGTTCGGGCTGCGCTATAATTAAATGTGCATTTTGCAAACGATATTCTCGCAATGCAGACATCACACTTAATTTATCGTTGAGTTGTTCTGTAGTCAATGGATTTTCTTATTTTTAAATTCTAAAATTAATCAAAATGAAACTTATCAAAAAAATTCTACTTTTCTTGCTAATCGTATTTGTTGTTGCACAATTTTTTGGTCCTGAAAAAAATGAAGGTGAAATGACTTCAATTGAACCATTTTTAGCAGAAACGGCTCCGCCAGACGATGTGAAAATGATTTTAAAAGAAAGTTGTTTCGATTGTCACAGTAGTGTGACGCGTTATCCTTGGTATAATAATATTACTCCGGTAAATTATTGGTTGGCGGACCATATCAAACATGGTAAAGGTCATTTTGATGTTTCAAAATGGAATGAATATTCTACAAAAAAGAAGGACCATAAACTAGAAGAATTAATTGAGATGGTAGAAGCCAAGACAATGCCTTTGGAATCTTACACTTGGGCTCATAAAGAAGCGCGACTAACCTCTGATCAAATCAATAGTGTTGTGACTTGGGCTAAAATGGTTCGCATCAAATACAGCATTGAATCTGAAGCTGAATAGATTTAATTTTCAAAGCAGTTTCAAGGTCTGCTCAAAGGACCGTTAATTACAATTTTAGTTTAATCTTTTATGAGTAAAAAGTTACTAATTATTGGCTTTGTTTGGCCAGAACCAAAAAGTTCTGCCGCTGGATCGCGAATGATGCAACTTATTTACAGCTTTTTAGAAAAAGACTATTGCATTACTTTTGCCAGTGCCTGTGCCAAAAGTGACAATGCTTTTGATTTACCCTCAATTGGTGTTGCTCAAATTTCCATTGAACTTAATAACAGTAGTTTTGACAGGTTTATAAAACAACTCAATCCAGATGTTGTGTTGTTTGACCGATTTATGATCGAAGAACAATTTGGTTGGCGAGTCGCTGAATACTGTCCAAAAGCAGTTAGAATTTTAGATACCGAAGATCTCCAAGGCTTACGAAAGGGTAGGGCAAAGGCACTTAAAGATGGTGTTGTATTCGAAAACTCATATTTATTAAATGACATCGCCAAACGCGAAATCGCCTCGATTTACAGGTGTGATTTGAGCTTGATTATTTCGGAAGCCGAAATAGAGATATGTAGTACTTTTTTTAAAGTCCCTAAATCTTTACTGCTGTATATGCCATTTATGCTTAACCGAATAAACGATGAGCAAATAGAAAAACTAAATGCTTTTGAAAAAAGAACCCATTTTATTTCTATAGGTAATTTTTTACATGAGCCCAATTACAATGCCGTACTTTACTTAAAGGAGACTATTTGGCCCTTGATTAGGTTGAAATTGCCTAAAGCTGAACTTCATATTTATGGCGCTTATAGTTCCCAAAAAGTAAATCAATTACATAACGAAAAAGAAGGATTTTTAATAAAAGGCTTTGCTAAAGATGTTCATGTGGTAATGAAACAAGCAAAAGTGTGTTTGGCACCTTTACGTTTTGGCGCTGGATTAAAAGGAAAACTTATTGATGCCATGCTAAACGGAACGCCTTGTGTTATGACTTCAATTGCTGCAGAAGGAATGTTCGGAAAACTGGAACCCAACGGATTTATTATGGACAATCCGGAAGACTTTGCACTAAAAGCTGTTGAGTTGTACAGCAATTCTTCGGTTTGGGAAGAAAAACAATGCAATGGCTTCAAAATCGTTAATGAGCGTTTTCAAAAAGAAGGGTTCCAAAAAAAAATGCATATGGCAATTGAAGAAACTACTCAACACCTTCACGAAAAGAGACTAGACAATTTTATAGGACAAATGCTATTGCATCACAGTATGCAAAGCACCAAATATCTTGCAAAATGGATAGAAGAAAAGAATAGCTAATCTCCTTATTTATTTCTTTGCACAACACTTCTTTTTCATAGCTTTGCAGCCTTAAAATAAGTCTATGATTTCAGTTGATAATTTAGCCGTTGAGTTTGGTGGTCAAACCTTGTTCAGCAATGTGTCTTTTACCATTAATCAAAATGATAAGATTGCTTTAATGGGGAAAAATGGTGCCGGAAAATCGACCATGATGAAAATTATTGCTGGTGAACAAAAAGCAACCAAAGGACTTGTTCGCTTTCCTAAAGACACCGTTATTGCCTATTTACCACAGCACTTACTAACAGACGATGATTGTAGTGTTTTTGAAGAAGCTTCAAAAGCTTTTGCCCATATTTTTGAGATGCGAGACGACATAGAGCGTCTCAACAAGGCCTTGGAAACCAGAACCGATTATGATTCTGATGAATATATGCAAATCATTCAAAATGTATCTGATTCAGGAGAAAAATACTATGCCTTAGAAGATGTTAACTATGATGCCGAAGTTGAAAAAGCGCTCGTTGGTTTAGGATTTAAACGCAGCGATTTTACTCGATTAACAAATGAATTTAGCGGTGGTTATAGAATGCGTATTGAGTTGGCGAAAATTTTGCTGCAAAAACCTGACTTAATTCTTCTTGATGAGCCTACTAACCATATTGATATTGAATCTGTGATTTGGTTAGAAGATTTTTTGGTCAACAAAGCAAATGCAGTAATGGTCATTTCACATGATAAGGCTTTTATCGATAATATCACAAACCGAACCATAGAGGTGACTATGGGCCGAATTTATGATTACAAAGCCAATTATTCACATTACTTACAATTACGAGAAGATCGACGTGCACATCAGTTAAAAGCCTATCAGGAACAGCAAAAGTTCATTGCTGATACCACGGCATTTATCGAACGCTTTAAAGGAACTTATTCCAAAACCAATCAAGTCAACTCAAGAGAACGGATGTTGGAAAAACTTGAGATTATTGAGGTTGATGAGATCGATACCTCGGCTTTGAAATTGCGTTTCCCGCCTTCAATTCGTTCTGGTGATTATCCGGTTACCGTGAAAGAGTTGTCGAAATCGTATGATGCTAAAGTGGTTTTTAAAAATGCCAATATGTCGATTTCAAGAGGAGAAAAAGTGTCTTTTGTTGGTCGTAATGGTGAAGGGAAATCGACCATGATTAAGGCTATTATGGGAGAAATAGATTTTCAAGGGCGTTGCCAATTAGGGCATAATGTAAAAGTGGGTTACTTTGCACAAAATCAAGCTGCATTGCTCGACGAAAGCTTAACCATTTTTCAAACTGTTGATGAAGTTGCCGAAGGTGATATCCGAACCCAAATTAAGAACATTCTTGGCCGATTTATGTTCAAAGGAGACGATATCGATAAAAAAGTAGGTGTCTTATCAGGTGGTGAAAAGACACGTTTAGCGATGGTGAAACTGTTATTGGAACCTGTGAATTTGCTCATACTCGATGAGCCAACCAATCATTTAGACTTGCAGTCGAAAGATGTTTTAAAAGAAGCGCTTTTAGATTTTGATGGAACCCTTATTTTGGTTTCCCATGATAGGGATTTTTTGCAAGGACTGTCTCAAAAGGTGTTTGAGTTTAAAGATCAGCGCGTCATAGAACATTTTGAAACTATCGATGATTTCCTAGTAAGAAATAGAATTGAAAATTTAAAACAGATCGATTTAAGGAAGTAAAATATGGTTTCATAGAAAAATTAAATTATATTTTTTTATTTCAATAATGTAAAGTATATTTGTCATATAGTAAAAAAATTTTGTCTAAATAATAAATATACTTGTCATGAAATTAAACAAACTGGAAACTTGCGAGCGTACTAAATTAGAACGATTTTTAAATAAGGTTCAACTACCAAACATTTATAGATCTATAGGTTTAGTAGTTGTGGTCTTAAGTTTTATTGGTCTTACCATAATTAAATTCACCCAAGTTAGTCCCGAATGGCGGCCAGTCTTAAGGCAAGTTATGCTGGTTGGTTTATTGGTGATTTCATTATCTCGAGAAAAAATTGAGGATGAACTAATCGAAACCTTAAGGTCAAAATCATATGCACTTGCTTTTATTATAGGTGTGGTTTACACGATGCTACAACCTTTGGTAAATTATGTTGTTGATTTCGTTTTGGGTGAAAGAGAAGTTCCTAAAGATATTGGGTATGTACAGGTGTTACTATTCATGCTATTGATCCAAGTTATGTTTTTTGAACTTCTAAAACGTAATCGCTAATGGAAAATCGAATTAAAATAGAAAGAGCTATTCTTGATATCACTCAAGACGAGTTAGCACAAAAAATTGGTGTTTCAAGACAAACTATCAATTCTATTGAAGCTAATAGATATGTGCCTTCTACGGTTTTAGCATTGAAGCTTTCTGCAGTATTTGATAAACCCGTGAACGATTTTTTTAAATTAACAGCTGATGATTAAGCTTATTATAGGGGTTGTTTTTTATGTAGTTGAAATTGTAGTTATGGTTTTGTAACTATTTCGGATTATATGTACCAATGTTAGTCTAGAAGACTGAATTTCGCTATTTAGATGAAGAATCTTCAATTCATCGATTAGATACCAAAATTCAAACTTTAATTGTCTATTTTTAAAATCTCAATTTTATAAAAATAGTATTCCATTGAACTCTAAAATTGGTAAAATTTTACTTGCGTTTGGGCTTTTTAGTCTAGCGTTTTCTTTTGCGCAAAATAACGTGCCTCCCAATCTTGATGCTATTGGAGACCAATTCTATTGTCCGTTGAGTCAAATTAATATTGTTAGCGATTTTAATATTGTGGATCCAGATGATAACGGGATCGACGAATTAAACATACAAATATCTACAGGATATGTAAATGGTGAGGATCAATTGGTCTTGACAGGTACACATCCCAATATACAATCCACTTGGAATACGGCTTCAGGCAAACTGACCTTAAGTGGAATTGGAGGCACAGAAATTTTATATACCGATTTAATTGCAGCGGTTAAAGATGTCGTGTTTAGTAGCTCTTCAGCTTCTGTATCTGGTGACAAGTATTTTTCTTTTACTATTGGAGATGCAAATTTTTTGCCTTCTACCGGGCATTATTATGAATATGTTCCGGCATCAGGTATTACTTGGGCTAATGCTAGAACGGCTGCTGCAGCTCGATCCTATTATGGTTTGCAGGGTTATTTAGCAACTATAGGTTCAGTAGAAGAAGCACAGTTATCAGGAGAACAAGCAGGAGGTGCAGGCTGGTTGGGTGGAACAGATGAGGCTGTTGAAGGTGTTTGGAGATGGGTTACAGGTCCTGAGGCAGGAACCATCTTTTGGAATGGGGGTATTAACGGGTCAACTCCAAATTTTGCCAACTGGAATACGAATGAACCTAACAATTGTTGTGGTGGAGAAGATTATGTGCATGTCACTTTCAACGTTGGAAACCCAGGCTCATGGAACGATTTGCCTAATCAAGGAAGTGGAGGTAATTATTTTCCTCAAGGTTATATTGTTGAATATGGAGGTATGCTAGGAGATCCTATCGTTGATATTTCTGCAAGTACAAAAATTACCATACCTTCAATTGATACTATAACCGAAGCTTCAAGTTGTGGTCCAAGCAGTGTTAATTTAGAAGCAAATGCAAGCGCTGGGAATGTCATTTGGTTTGATACACCAACTGGAGGCATGCAATTGGCAACAGGTAATACATTTACCACCCCAAATATTAGCGCTACTACAACCTATTATACATTAGCTTCTGTTAATGGTTGTTTAGAAGGAACAAGGACTCCAGTAACTTCTACGATAAATGAAATCCCAGTGATTACATCGGTAAGTAATGCTACCATATGTGATAGCGGTTCGGGGGTTTTAATGGCAGCTGCTAATTTAGGGATCATTAATTGGTACGATTCTATGGTTGGAGGTACTTTATTGGCTACGGGTAGTTCATTTACAACGCCTTCTGTTGCTAATTCTACAACATATTATGTAGATGCAACTTCAAACGGTTGTACTTCTTCATCGCGTACTGCTGTAACATTAACGGTTCAAAAAACAGCAGTGCCAACTGGAAATACGTTTCAATCGTTTTGTGATATTGATAATGCTTCAATTAGTGACTTAACAGTATCTGGGAATTCTATTTTGTGGTATGATACAGCTTCAGGTGGAACAGTCTTGGTTTCATCTGAAGCATTGGTTTCCCAAACCTACTATGCTTCACAGACTGTTTTGGGTTGTGAAAGTTTGACGAGGTTGGCAGTTGATGTTATGGTTTATGCTACAGTCATTCCAGTGCAACCTTCTGAAATACCAGTATTAAGATCTTGTGACTCTAATTTGGATGGTGATGACACCAATGGCTTTACCGAATTTGATCTGACCTTGAATGAACCTACAGTGTTGAATGGTAACTCAAATGCTGATTTTCAGGTGAATTATTTTACAGATGCTGGTTACTCAAATCAAATTACAAATCCCAATGGATTTGTGAATACGGTTCAAAATAATCAGACAATCTATGTGCGAATTGAAAACAAATTGGATAATTCGTGTTATTCAGACACCTCTTTTTTGATTCAAGTTGATAGCTTACCTGTTATTAATCTTTCAGTAATTTTGAAAAATTGTGATGAAGATGGTACGCCAGATGGGTTTACGGAATTCAATTTAAATGAAGCAAACGCTTCAATTGCAAATAACAATTCTTCAGACTTTGAAATTACCTTTTATTTGTCTAATACAGAAGCCAATTCAAAAACAAACCCTATTAATCCGTCACCATTCAATAATGCTACTGCAAATACCGTATTTGCTCGGATTGAAGGCGCTAATGGATGTTTTAGGGTTTCTACGGTTAATTTACAGGTTTCAACAACTTCATTTCCGCAAGGTTATATGCAAGTTTTAGAGGATTGTGATACTGATGATACCAACGATGGTGTTTATGAATTTGATTTAACATCGGCATCAAGCCAGTTTATTGCTCAATTTCCGTCAGGTCAGAATTTAAGTGTACACTATTATAGAAATTTGACCGATGCACAATTAGAACAAAATGAAATTGTATCCGCAACCACTTATCAAAATGAAACACCGTATTCACAAACTCTCTTTGTTCGTGTTGAGAGTGATGATAACGGTGATTGTTTTGGAATAGGTCCTCATTTAACTTTAACGGTGAGGCCTCGACCGAATTTTGAGGTGGATCAAAATGCTATTTATTGTTTAAATCAGCAGCCAATTACGCTTTATACCTTTAATCCAGATGGTACTTATAGCTACGAATGGAAAGATAATAATGGAATGATTGTGAGTAATTTGCCTACGGCTACAGTTGCTACTGGAGGAACTTACACGGTAATAGCAACTTCAAGTTATGGTTGTGATTCATTTCCCGTCTCATTTAATGTAGTTGAATCTGCCATTGCAACAATCGATATAGATGACGTAACCATTGTGCAGCTTTCAGATAACAATTCAATTACAATTGATACAACAAATCTCGGAATAGGAGATTATGAATTTGCCTTGGATTTTAATAGTCCTGGTGCTTTTCAGTCTGAACCATTTTTTGATCATGTCAGGGCCGGCAAACACACCATCTATATTCAAGATCGAAATGGTTGTGGGATTGTTGCCTTGGATGTATTTGTCATGGGCTTTCCAAAGTTTTTTACTCCCAATAACGATGGGTTTAACGATACTTGGAATCTTGAAGGATTAGGTAATGAATATTCACAACAATCTTCGGTCTATATTTATGATAGATATGGTAAGCTATTAAAGCAAATCAACCCTAAAGGCCAAGGTTGGAACGGTGCTTTTAATGGACAAATTATGGAAACTTCGGATTATTGGTTTTTGGCTGAACTTGTTGATGTCAACGGCCAAGTAAGTACCTATCGAGGCCATTTTACTCTAAAGCGCTAGTAATCATAAATGCTTAATGGCTTTATGGATACCTTGGGTTGCAGTATCGGCAATAACCGTAATTTGGTGGTTACTTTGTATCGCTGGTCTTGGATCTATATAATAAATTTTGGTTTCAGGTTGTACATAATGAATTAAACTAGCCGCGGGATACACCTGCATTGAAGTTCCAATAATGAATAGCACATCTGCAGTTTCGCAAATCGTAATGGCTTTGGGAATCATAGGAACAGCTTCACCAAACCAAACAATGTGTGGGCGTAATTGATAGCCTTTTGAACAGCGGTCTCCCAGTTTTATATCGGTTTTCCAATCCATCACAGAAAATTCATCAACGATGTTTCGTGCTTTTAATAATTCGCCATGTAAATGGATGACATTGGTGCTTCCTGCCCGTTCGTGTAAGTCGTCTACATTTTGGGTGATAATAGTAACCTTGTGGTGAGTTTCAAGTTTAGCAAGTTCAAAATGGGCACTATTGGGTTCGACCTCCAGTAATTGCCTTCGACGTTGATTGTAAAACTCCAATACCAATTCGGGATTTCGAGCGAATGCTTCAGGCGTTGCCACATCATTAACACTATGACCTTCCCAAAGCCCATCGGCGTCTCTAAAAGTTTTAAGCCCGCTCTCGGCACTCATGCCAGCACCAGTAAGTACCACGATGTGTTTTTCCATACTTTAAAAATAAGTGTTGTGTTTTTGTGAAGCAAATTTAATTGTACTGCTATTCTTTTTATATTTTAGAGGCATGATCGATTTAGAACTTTTAAAGCATTTAGAATCTTTTCTTACCGAAAGCCGAAAACAGCGTTTCAATCATGTACTGTCACAGCGTACACGACATTTCACGGTGGCTACCGAAGATGTGTATCAGTTGCACAATACAAGTGCCGTGATCAGATCCTGTGATGTTTTTGGGATTCAGGATGTGCGTATTATTGAAGAACGTAATACTAAACGTATCGATCGGGAAATCGCTATGGGAGCACAAAAGTGGGTGGATTTACATCGTTTTAATTCGGTAAAATCCTGTATTCGTGATCTAAAAAAGCGGGATTATCAAATCGTGGCTACAACACCATATACTACCGAATGCCTTTTGCATGAATTTGATGTCACCAAAAAATCATGCTTTTTCTTTGGTCGTGAAACCGAAGGCTTGTCAGATGAAGTATTAGATGCAGCCGACTGTTATTTAAAAATACCTATGTCTGGTTTTACCGAAAGTTTAAACATTTCAGTAAGCGCTGCGATTATTTTACAGCATGTCACCACTAAATTGAAGCAAACTGATTTACAATGGCAACTTTCAGAAGAGGAAAAACTTGAAAAGAAAATGGATTGGATCAAAAAGACCTTAAAAAGCTATGACGAAATAGTGAATCGCTTTAATGAAATGCATTAATTTTTCGTAATTTTAAAAGCATAATAAAACCTTCAGCATTATGATGATCATCTTATATATCATTCTCGGACTTGCAATTTTAGTGGCTATTCCTGCCTATGTAGCACCAAAAAGCTATGATGTTAGTAGAAGTATCGAAATTAATCGCCCTTTGGAAGACGTTTTTGATTATTTAAAATACATTAAGAATCAGAATGACTGGTCGCCTTGGAAACAAAAAGATCCCAATATGAAGCAAGAGTTTTTGGGTACTGATGGCGAAGTTGGATTTATATCTAAATGGGAAGGAAATAAAAATGTTGGTACAGGAGAACAAGAGATAACTCAAATAATTCCCAATAAAAGAATTGATACCGAATTGCGATTTTTAAAACCTTGGAAATCAGCATCAAATGGGTATTTGATCACTAGTGATCTTGGGAATAATTCCACAAAGGTAGAATGGGGTTTTTCAGGAAATAATCCAGTTCCCTTTAATATTTTCATGCTCTTTTTTAATTTCGAAAAAGCAGTAGGAAAGGATTTTGAAGAAGGACTCACAAGTTTAAAAGAAGTTTTGGAACACTAAATTATAGTGCAATGAAAGCAAATATGGTAGGTTGGTTTGAAATTCCTGTGAGTGATATGAATAGAGCCAAAGCCTTTTATGAGGCTGTTTTTCAAGTCGAAATTCAAATCATGGATTTTGGAGAATTGTTAATGGGTTGGTTTCCCAGTCAAGGTGCAGAAGCCTATGGGGCTCCCGGAACACTCATAAAACAAGAGTCCTATATACCAAGTAAAGAAGGTACGCTCGTTTATTTTAACTGCGAAGATGTACAGAATGAATTGGACAGAATAGTAAAAGCTGGAGGAGAAATTTATCAACCAAAAAAACAAATTTCACCTGAATACGGCTTTATGGCGGCCTTTATTGATTCTGAAGGAAATAGGGTAGCCTTACATTCTATGAAATAGAAAAAAAAAGGTGTTTAAAATCTATTCGATTTACTGCGGCTTAACACTTTGTATTCTTCGTAACATTCGCTAATAGCATCTAATACTTGAAGATCGTTTGCGGTTTCAATAAAATCTCTTGAATAGTTACATTGATTGATGATTTCATCCAAATCATAGCGATCTACTTCCAATAATACCATCAACATTTCACGATCGAATCTTGAAGCCAGCTGATTTCTAATCTGGTCGTCCTTTTTCATCTGTTTGAGCTTACGCAATTCATTAGGTTTTTTGCCAAACATGTTATATAAAAAATCGGCCGGATTAAATACTGCGCCTAAAACTTTACTCACTGCATTTGGTGAACGATCACCACCTTCATATCCTTTATTTGAAAGTCCCGAAATACTGTATCTATAATTACTCTGTAAAGGTACTTGCTTCACGTCAACCTCCAAATATCCGGTTAATCTTAACTGATTGACCACAACCTCTTCTAAAGCCAATGCTAGTTCAGTCATTTCTATTTGGGTTTCACCAAATTTTAACCAGTCGTTAGTAACTCTTACCTTAATAGATTTATAGCCTAAATACGAAAAATGTAAGGTGTCATTAGCTTTTGCAGTAATTTGGAAAGCACCTTTGTCATCAGTTGAGGTTCCTTTTACCTGATTAAGGTTTACAATATTCACACTCTCCAGAGGTTGGTCGGTAGTTGTACTTATGACAATTCCTTTTACCGTTGTTACATCTTGGGCAAACCCCAAAAAGGTAACAAAGCCTAGTAAAATGAATACGTAAGTGCTTTTCATAGAATTTTATTAAGGTATAAAAGTAGTAAACAAAAAATAAATACGTGTTTATGCTTTAAACTTTGACTTAAAATTAACAAGAGCGTTTAATAGGAAAAGCCTTTAAAAAATGATTTAAAGGCTTTTCTTTTATGTTTTAATTTCGTCTTCTAGAGCGTCTTGGTCTGTCTGAACCTGCAGCTGAAGCACTAAATTGAGAATTGGAACGTCTTGGTTTTGATTCTCCAGAGCCACCTCTTCGTTCGCTTCTATTCCCACCGCCACTACGTGAACTTGATCGTCTATCAGATCTTGGTTTGTCATCTCTATTTCTACCACCAGATTTACGTTTGCCACCACGTTTTCCACCGCCTTTGTCATCGCTTACTTCAACGTTGACAAAACGACCATCGTGTTTAAAATCCTTAAAAAACCCTAGAACCTGATCAGTTAAATTTGAGTCAGTTGTAAAAAATGAAAAGCTATCTTTTACATCTACTTTAAATACATCATCTCTCCCTAAACTTAATACTTCTTTTAAAAAGTCTTTTAGTTTCATCCAGTCGTAACCATCTTTACGTCCAACATTGATAAAATAACGGGTATCATTAGAATTGCTGCTATAATCTTTGCCACTATCTCTATCACTTCCCCGAGAGTCTTCTACATTAAGATCTTTAGTTTTTTGGTAATAGTTGTAAAAACGGGTAAACTCAACCGAAAAGAATTTTTTGATTAATTCTTCTTTAGAAGTATCTTCAAATAAGGTATTTATACTGTTTAGGAATTTATCAATTTCATGATTGATTTCCGTATTGTGAACCTTATTGGCCAATGACATTAACTGTACTTCGCAAATTTCCATTCCATCAGGAATTTCCTTTTTTACAAAGTCTTTTTTAATAATACGTTCAATACTTTTAATCTTTCTAACTTCACTTTTAGAGACAATCACCATTGATACACCAGTTTTTCCGGCACGACCTGTACGCCCACTTCGGTGTGTATAGGTTTCAATTTCGTCTGGAAGCTGGTAATTGATAACGTGAGTAATATCATCGACATCAATACCGCGAGCAGCCACATCGGTTGCTACTAGCATTTGTATTTGTTGATTTCTAAATGATTTCATAACCATATCCCGTTGGTTTTGGCTTAAATCACCATGAAGCGCACCTGCACTATAGCCATCTTCAATTAATTGTTCAGCTACTTTTTGAGTATCGCGTTTGGTACGGCAAAAGATGACAGAAAAAATGTCTGGATTGGCATCAGCTAGGCGTTTTAGAGCCTGATAACGGTCACGTGAGTTTACAAGATAGTATTCGTGTGATACCTGATTTGTGCTTTCGTTTTTGTTTCCTACAGTGATCTCAATAGGATTATGCATGAATTTTTTAGCAATTATCGACACCTCTTTAGGCATAGTAGCCGAAAACAACCAGGTGTTTTTGTCTTTTGGTGTATGAGATAGAATATCTGTAATGTCTTCATAAAAGCCCATATTGAGCATTTCATCGGCTTCATCTAAAACAGAATACTCAATTTTAGAAATATCAACCAAATTACGGCTAATCATATCCTTCATACGACCAGGAGTCGCCACTATAATTTGTGCACCACGTTTAACTTCTCGAGCTTGTTCGGTAATGCTTGCCCCACCATAGATTGCTACGACATTAAGACCTTTTAGGTGTTTGCCATAAAGTTTCATTTCATTCGTGATCTGTAAGCATAGCTCACGAGTTGGTGAAAGAATTAACCCTTGTGTGGTTCTACTATCAACATTGATTTTTTGCAACATTGGAAAACCAAAAGCTGCGGTTTTACCAGTGCCTGTTTGCGCTAGAGCAACAAGGTCTGTGTCTTCATTTAATAAAATTGGAATGGCTTTGTCTTGAACTTCGCTTGGGGTTTCAAACCCTAAATCAGTAATAGCCTGCAATAGGTCATTGTTAAGACCTAATTCTTTGAATGTGTTCATTCGGTTTAAATAAGTATTCGATTATATTCTGCAGTGTTACAAAAGAAGCGAATCGACATACTTAAACCTAAACTTCACGTAACACATCCTCACCCTGAGGAATATGAAACCCAAATCTGGGTTTGAGTTTCAGTCGGCAAAGATAGTTATTTATTTGATATTAAATGGATTGATTAAAATTTGTCTGCATTTTATCGAATTTATTGATTTTCGTAAATAGAATACACCAAAAATACAGTACTTTTAATATAGCTAATGATTTTAATATGAGGATATTGCGTGATTTGTCATGTTGTAAAACTATTAAAACAGTTAACAATTATTTAGAATCATTCCCAAGACCTTAATTGACTATTAGCACCAAACTAAAATTTTAAAAAGCCCCATTATGAAAAAAAATACGATCTTAATATCATTTTTGACCTTAATTGTATTTGCCTGTAGTGATTTTGAGCCGGAAAGCGAAGTAGAGGTTAATCAAGACGAATCGATGATGCTTTTGGCTAAAGACATTATCCAAAGCGACTATTTCAAAAGTGCTGCAAACAAAACTGCATCTGAAACCTCGCGGGCCAAGAGTAGCAGTGAAAACACCTTTAGAATAGTTCAAACCTCGGTTTTCAACTTTTATATCCTAAGTTATGATGCTGGTTTTTTAATCGTGTCAACACTAAAGTCAAATGCCGATTTAAAAATGCACCCGAATGGAACTGCATCATTCTCATTGGATTTGAATGGACCGTGGTGCTTGTGGACTGATAATCAGCAAGGCGAATATAATAATAGCTGTTATCAGCATCATGTGGGGCAATTTAGTCTTGATTATAATGGAAAAGTAGATGTTGTTGAGCAGCCTTGGGGTAATGTTTATACCTTTAATGCACCGCACAAAACACCTTTAATAGCTAAAGCTCGAAACTTTGTTCTCAACGATGCTGAAACTTATGATCCGAATATAGGTTCCTCATATTGTAGAGATGATTCTGTTTTGGAAAAAACAATCAATATGACGTTTGTGAAAAAATGGAATAACAAAAAAGAAACTTCGGAAAACCTATTTAGTTTAAATGTTCAATAGCATTTTGATTTCATTTAGGAAACTCTTGAATAAAGCTTATAAGTTTCATTAAGGCTTTTCCTCTATGACTAATTTGGTTTTTTAATTCTAACTCCATTTCAGCAAAGGTTTGGTTGTAACCTAAAGGCTTAAATATCGGATCATAACCAAAACCTTGATTTCCAAACTTTTTTTCAGTAATCTCACCTTTGCAAATGCCAGTAAACGTATCAATTTCCCCATTAAGTTGTAATGCAATCACTGTTTTAAATTGTGCAGCTCGATGGGTAATGTGTTCTAATTTAAGGAGTAATAAATTCATGTTCGCATTAGCGTCTCTTTGTTCCCCAGCATATCGGGCTGAAAAAACTCCTGGAGCACCATTTAAATAGTCAACTTCTAAACCGGAATCATCTGCAAAACAATCATACCCATAATGTGTCTTAATATATTCCGCTTTTTGAATGGCGTTACCTTCAATTGTAGTTTGTGTTTCGGGGATCTCTTCAAAACAACCTATATCATTTAAACTTAATAATTTGATATGTTGAGGAATTAATTTCTGAACCTCTTTCAGCTTATTTAGGTTGTTGGTGGCAAAAACGAGTTGCATTTGATTTATGTTAAGTCTCAAATTTACTACTAATTGAATTAACCCGAAAAATAAGTTAACTTGCTCATGTTACTAATCGTTTTGTGATTTAAGCTTTACCAAAATAACTAATTTGATTTGTTTCCTATGAAAAACTATGTATTCTTCTTCTTTTTGATGCTATTCGGTATAAAAATGGCCTTTTCTCAAGATTGGGCCAATTTAAAACGTTATCAGGAAGCTAATTCCAAATTATCTACCCAAAACATATCACAACGTGTAGTTTTTATGGGGAATTCCATTACAGAAGGTTGGTCAAATATCAAACCTGAATTTTTTGAGAACAAACCCTACATTAATAGGGGAATCAGCGGGCAAACTACGCCGCAAATGCTATTGCGGTTCAAGCAGGATGTTATTGAATTAAAACCAGCTGTAGTAGTAATACTTGCTGGAATAAATGATATTGCAGGTAATACCGGGCCGTCTACAATCGATATGATTTTTGATAATATTATCTCAATGGTTGAATTAGCCAAAACGAACAACATTAAAGTTGTGCTTTGTTCAGTGTTACCAGCCAAAGACTTCCCTTGGCGGCCAGGACTAGATCCAGCAGAAAAAGTGGTAAAACTGAACAAGCTGTTACAATCTTATGCTGAAGAAAACCATTTGGTTTATGTAGATTATTTTTCAGCTATGGTCGATGACGAAAACGGTTTGAGAGCAGAATTAGGAGCCGATGGTGTGCACCCTAATGCCTTGGGATATTCAATTATGGAGGCTATTTTGGAAGGAGCATTATTGACTGCGTTAAAGCAAGATTAGGGTTGAAAATGATGTAGTTAATTTTCGTATATTTATTGAATAACCAACTACATGATTGTAATGCAAGATTTTAAATCTCCAATAGAAGCTTTTCTTTATTGGGAAATAAACGAACCTAATCAACTTTTTTTACATCAGCCTATAAGTGGTAAAATTATTACCCATACCTATGCTGAAGCTGGACAAGAAGCCAGAAAAATAGCCTCGGCTTTAAAAAGTTTAGGTTTATCAAAGGGAGACCATGTAGCATTACTTTCTAAAAATTGTTCGCAATGGATTATTGCGGATTTAGCTATAATGATGGCGGGTTGTGTTTCTATTCCCATTTATCCAACCTTAAATGCGAATTCTATAGAGCAAATACTTGTACATAGTGAGTCTAAAGTTATAATTATTGGCAAATTAGATAATTTTGAATCTCAAAAAAGTGGAATTCCAAATATTCCAATAATTAGTGTTGGACTCTATGGAAATACAGAAGGCAAACTTTGGGAAGATCTACAAAAAGCCCATCAGCCAGTACAAGATATAGCTTTGCCAAAACCTGATGATTTGCACACCATCATATACACTTCAGGAACAACAGGAGATCCAAAAGGTGTGATGCATACCGTTAATAATTTTACGGTAAGTGGTAAAGCTCTAGTGAATTTAATCAAGATGCCCCGTAAATCCAGACAGTTTTCGTATTTACCACTTGCTCACGTGGCAGAGCGCGCTATTTGTAACAATGGATATGTTCTGGGTTCTACTATCTATTTTTCAGATAGTATGGAAACCTTTGCAAAAGATTTAGAAAAATGCCAGCCGCATTTCTTTTTTGCCGTGCCAAGAATTTGGGCAAAGTTCAAAGAAAAAATCCTTGAATCAATTCCTCAAAAAAAGTTAAACACCTTGTTGATGATTCCTATTGTCAATACAATGGTTAAAAATAAACTCAAACAAAAGCTAGGATTAAAAAGTGCGATTTTTATTGTTTCGGCTGCAGCTCCAATTGCCGATAGCTTGGTTAAATGGTTCAAAAAGCTTGATATCATTATTTTACAAGGCTATGGGATGACTGAAGATTGTTGTGTTTCGCATTTTAATTTGCCAAATGATAATAAAATTGGAACCGTAGGGAAAACGTTGTCTGAAGCTCAAGCAAAACTGTCGCCAGATGGGGAAATATGTGTTAAGAATAACTGCTTGATGAAAGGGTATTATAAAAACCCAGAACTTACAGCTTCAATGTTTGATGATGAAGGTTATTTGAAAACAGGAGATATTGGGGAGTTTGACCATGATGGTTTTTTAACAATTACTGGCCGGGTAAAAGATCAGTTTAAAACAGATAAGGGCAAATATATTTCTCCATCGCTAATTGAATTATCCATTTCGAAAAATTCTGACATTGAGCAAATTTGTGTTGTAGGAACAGGAATTCCACAGCCAATAGCTTTAATTACCTTGTCAGAATCTGGCAAAGCAAAATCAAAGGAAAACCTTTCCAAAAGGTTAATCCAGACAGTTTCAAAAGTTAATCCGAAATTGGAAAAGCATGAGAAAATTGAAAAGGTGGTCATTATGAAGGAAGAATGGACTGTAGCCAATGGCCTTACAACCCCTTCTTTAAAATTAAAACGGAATGCCATTGAGAAAATACACCAACCTTATTATCCATTATGGTTTAATAACCAAGAGAAAGTAATATTTGAATAATCAAGAATTAAAGAGTTTAATATGAAAAAAGTAATTTTTATTCTAATTGTGATGGCTCTTATTTCCTGCAAGGACAAGGGTAACAAGACGAACAATTTAGGAACAGTTGATTTTGAGGTTTATGGAAACGATTTGGCGCAACCTCATTTTGAAGAAGGACTTTTACTACTTCATAGCTTTGAATATGAAGATGCAAAAGAAGCTTTTGTGAAAGCACAAAAAATAGATCCAAAAATGGCAATGGCATATTGGGGAGAGGCTATGACCTATAATCACAGTATTTGGAGTGAACAAGAATATGAACA
This sequence comes from Flavobacteriaceae bacterium MAR_2010_72, assembly GCA_003550275.1. Classification (GTDB taxonomy): domain Bacteria; phylum Bacteroidota; class Bacteroidia; order Flavobacteriales; family Flavobacteriaceae; genus Geojedonia. The sequence goes on along the minus strand of QXCW01000002.1, from coordinate 2,166,641 downwards.
AGGGTTTTCGGTGGTGCAAAAACTAGAATCCATGGAGCACTTGGATAAATTATCAGAAGTGGAGTTAGGTTTTTTAGAAGCTGTAAAGGTGCTTTATAAGCCTAAAACTTCAAAAAATGAAAGGGATACGGCCTATATGGAGTTTATGAAAAGCCTCCATGAAAAATATCCTGACAATAATGAAATAGCAGCATTCTATTCATTGTCGTTGTTAGGTTCGGTATCCGAAGGTAGAAATGATTCTATTTATGGATTAGGTGCCGAAGTTGCCAAAAAGGTATTAAAGAGCAATCCTGAACATCCTGGAGCACTTCATTATTTGATTCATTCATATGATGATCCTGATCATGCCAAATTGGCCTTTGATGCAGCAAATGCCTACGCTAAAGTAGCTCCAGATGCAAGTCATGCTTTGCACATGCCATCACATATTTATGTGGCGTTGGGAATGTGGGATAGGGTAATTAACTCTAATATTGACTCTTACCAAGCCAGTTTAAATAGAATGGACCGTAAAAACCTTGGTAATGATGCTCGAGGTTATCATGCATTTCATTGGTTGCAGTATGGTTATTTGCAGAACAACGAATTCGACAAAGCAGAGCAAATGGTTTTTGATATGGAAAACTATGTTAAGGAAACGCCTTCAGCTAGAGGTAGAGTGCATATGGTATTCTTAAAAGGCACTTATTTGGTTGAAACTAACGATTGGGCATCACCAATTGCGAATATTGAAATTGACGTTTCTGATTTAAACATTACCATTCAAGCGCAATACCAGTTTTTAGAGGGCTATAAAGCCTTTGTTGCTGAAGACAAAGAAAAATTAAGAAAAGTTATACTAGCACTTGATGAAAAAATAAAAAAAGAAGCCTTATTGGTAGACTACATGAATGATGGCTATAGTGTGTGTTCAAGTACTTCAAGAAGCATACCGACTCAAAGTAATATTAATGAATCTGCAGTGATGCTTGCCCAATTGAAAGCTTTTAATTTTTGGTTAGCTAATAATACAGATGAAACAGAGCATTGGTTGAAAGAATCCATTTCAATTGAAAGTCAATTGAGTTATAGTTACGGACCACCAGTAATTCAAAAGCCTACCCATGAATTGTATGCCGAATGGTTAATGAGTCAAAATAGATTAGAAGAAGCCGCTGTTCAATACGATCTTACCTTAAAAATGGCAACCAACAGGAGACAAGCATTAAAGGGTAAAAAACAAGTAATGTCTTCAATTTAGAATATAAAAAGTTAATTTTATAAACAATTGATTAAACAAATTAAAACATGAAAACAGTTAAGTACGCTTTTATTGCAGTGTCTTTTTTTGTTGCAAGTTGTGTCAATTCTGATAAACAATCAGAGTCACAAATGGCTAACACATCAGGCTATTTTGATTATTCTAATGCCGACGACCAATTCACCGGAGGTATTAAGATGATTCCTATTGAAACTTCAAAAGGCATCTTTAACGTTTGGACAAAACGGGTAGGGAACAATCCTAAAATAAAAGTTTTGCTCCTTCATGGTGGTCCCGGAGGCACTCATGAACTTTTTGAATGTTTTGATGGCTACTTTCCAAATGAAGAAATCGAGTATGTGTATTACGATCAGTTAGATTCCTATTACAGTGACAAACCAAATGATTCAACCCTTTGGACTACCGAGCATTTTGTGGAAGAAGTTGAGCAAGTGCGTAAGGCCCTAAATATGGATGCAACTAATTTCTATTTATATGGACAATCGTGGGGCGGAATTTTGGCTATGGAGTATGCTTTGAAATATCAAAACAATTTAAAAGGATTGGTTATTTCTAACATGATGGCCAGTATTCCCGAATATGAAAAATATGCTGCAGAGGTGTTAGGTCCTCAATTGCCTCCTGAAGTTTTCAAAGAAATCAAAGCATTTGAGGAAGCAGAAGATTTTGGAAATCCGAGATATACAGAGTTGGTTACTCAACATTATTACCCAAAGCACGTATTGCGAATGCCAATAGAGGATTGGCCAGAATCTATTAATCGTGCTTTTAATCACCTAAATCCCAATATTTATATTTACATGCAGGGTTATAGTGAGTTTGGAGTTACGGGTGATGCGTCATTAAAAGGTTGGGATGTGTCAGAACGTTTAAAAGAAATCAGCGTACCAACATTAATGATTGGTGCCAGTTACGATACTATGGATCCTAAATATATGGAATGGATGTCTACCGAAGTTAAAAATGGGCAATTTTTATTATGCCCTAACGGAAGTCATTTATCTCAATATGATGATCAGAAGAACTTTTTTAGCGGACTTATAAAATTTATTAAGGATGTCGATTCTGGAGATTTTGGCGTATAAGCATGGATTATTTGTGGTGATACGGTTCATTCCGTAAAATAGTAAACCCTCTATACAATTGCTCAATAACAAATAAGCGCACCATTTGATGCGAAAACGTCATTTTAGATAAGGAGAGTTTGCCTTGAGCTTTGTTATAAACGTCTTGAGAAAAACCATAAGGACCACCAATAACAAATACTAATTGTTTAATTCCAGAATTCATATGTTTTTGCAGGTAATTTGAAAAACCAACAGAGTCCATTTGTTTTCCATTTTCATCTAAAAGAACGAGGACATCGGTGTTATTTAATTTGCTTAAAATTAATTCACCTTCCTTTTGTTTTTGTTGGTCTTCACTTAAGTTTTTGACCTTCTTTAGGTCAGGAATAATTTCAAATTCAAATTTTATATAAAACCCGAGTCGCTTTTGGTAATCACCAATCAAGACTTGAAGCGACTTACTATCTGTTTTGCCTATGGCAAGAAGTTTAATGGTCATAAGTTCAAAGGTAGGATTTTTTGGAATTTGTAAATTGGAATTTCAATTTTTTTAATTTTCTATTCCTATTTTTACATCAAATAGCATAAAATGATTTCAGAAGCCCAATTTAATAACGAAATAGAACTTATTATCGCAAATGCCATTAGGGAAGACGTTGGTGATGGCGATCATAGTTCGTTGGCTTGCATACCAAAAGAAGCTATAGGGAAAGCCAAATTGCTGGTTAAAGACAGTGGGATTATTGCTGGGGTTGAATTCGCCAAAAAAGTGTTCAAGTATGTCGACAAGGGTTTAAAAGTCAAAACCTTTATCAATGATGGTCATCATGTAAAACCAGGAGATATTGTGTTTTATGTTGAAGGGCCTTCGCAGGCTATTTTAAAAGCGGAACGTTTGGTGCTTAATGCCATGCAACGAATGAGTGCTATTGCTACCAAAACCAGATATTTTGTTGATTTGTTAGAAGGCACTAAAACCAAAATATTGGATACTAGAAAAACAACACCGGGTATTAGAGCATTGGAAAAATGGGCGGTTAAAATTGGAGGAGGTGAAAATCATCGTTTCGCTTTGTATGATATGATTATGTTAAAAGATAACCACATCGATTTTGCAGGCGGTATCACTAAAGCAATTGATAAGACAAAACAGTATTTAAAAGATACCAATCGTGATTTGAAAATTATAGTTGAAGCCAGAAATCTGGAGGAAATTGAAGAGATCTTACAAAGTGAGGGTATTCATAGAATCCTCATTGATAATTTCAACTACAAGGATACCAAAACGGCCGTGAAAATGATTGGCAATACCTCTCAAACTGAATCTTCAGGAGGCATAAACGAACATACCATACGAGAGTATGCACTTTGTGGTGTAGATTATATTTCGTCTGGTGCCTTAACGCATTCGGTGTATAATATGGATTTGAGTTTAAAAGCGGTTTAGTATGACAAAACCTATTGAAGACAAACTTGAGACCATTCCAGTTGTTAATATTGTTGTTCGAATCTTAAAAAGAATAAAACTTCCAGCACTTGAAGGCCTTTCTCTTTATGATTTGTTGGAGTTATATGTGATTGGTATTGCAAAAGGAGCTTTAACAACTAGAGCTAGTGCCATAGCCTTTAGTTTTTTTACGGCAATATTTCCCTTTTTGTTGTTTATTCTTATTGTCATTCCCTATATCCCTGTTGAAAATTTTCAGGGAGAGTTTTTGGCCTTTTTAGAATCCTTCTTGCCACCTCAAACTTCAGAATTTTTCTTTAATAACATATTCGAAAACATTAGTGATAATAATGCACAAGGTGGATTGCTATCTTCCGTTTTTATATTATCCATTTTGTTAATGGCAAATGGTGTAAGTGCTGTGTTTTCTGGTTTTGAAAGTTCCTATCACGAACAACTCACACGTAATGTCTTCAAACAATATATGTATGCGCTAGGTGTGGCTTTAATTTTGGCGTTTTTACTCATCTTAACAGTGGCCGTATTTGGTTATTTTGAAATTTATGTCATTGACAATGTCTTTGAAAGCCTTCAGGAAAAAGGCTATACAGAGCAGGGGACTAGCGTAATTTGGGTGGTTTTAGCAAAATATATGTTTTTCATAATCATGGTTTATTTAGCTACAGCTACCTTGTATTATTTTGGCACAAAAGAAGGTCGGGCTTCAAAGTTTTTTTCAATCGGCGCTTTATTTACTACCTTATTGATTATTCTAACTTCATATCTATTCGGGATTTACATAGAAAATTTTTCAAAATACAATGAGCTTTATGGCTCTATTGGCGCATTGTTAATTCTATTGTTTTATTTGTGGTTAAACTCAAACATTATTCTTTTAGGTTATGAATTAAACGCCTCATTAAATCGTTTAAAGAAGAGTTTTTAATGTCTTATTTTATCGACGTCATATTGCCAATTCCACTTGAAAAATGTTTCACTTATCAAGTAACACAGGCCGAATATGGGTTTTTAAAGCCTGGGATGCGTGTAGCAGTACCGTTTGGAAAGTCAAAAATCTACACAGCCATTGTGCATCACCATCACACAAATCCACCTCAAGTTTATGAAGCCAAGGACATCCATCAAATTTTGGACGATGCACCTATCGTTACCCAAATGCAACTACAGCATTGGCAATGGATAGCGAGCTATTATATGTGTACGCTGGGTGAAGTGATGCGATCAGCGCTCCCGAGTGCATTTATTTTGGAAAGTGAGACGATTATTCTTAAGAATAATGACCTTGTAATTGGAGATGAAACGCTTAAGGATGATGAATTTTTGGTTTATGAAGCTTTACATCATCAATCTTCGTTGAAAATTCAGGAGGTTGCAAATATTTTGGATAAGAAAAATGTGTTTCCTGTCATCAAACGATTAATCGAAAAAAATGCTATTACGGTTCAAGAAGAAATCTTTGAAAAATACAAGCCTAAATTAGTAAGGTATGTAAAAATGAATTCCGCCTATGCTTCAGAGGCTGCTCTGAAAGATGTATTGGAAGATTTAAACCGAGCTCCGAAACAACGGCAAGTGGTGATGACCTTGTTTTCAATATCGGCACAAACCAAAAAGCCGGTAAAAGTTTCAGAACTGCTTGAAAAAAGTGATACGACTTCAGCCATTATTAAAACATTGATTGATAAAGGTGTTTTAGAAGAATATCATATCCAAACAGATAGAATTCATTATGATGGTGATGAAAATGAAGATTCAAAGCGCTTAAACGAGTATCAGGAAATTACTTTAAATGATATAAAAGAAACTTTTGAAACTCAAAATGTTATACTGTTGCATGGGGTTACGTCTTCAGGTAAAACCGAAATTTATGTCAAACTAATTGAAGATATTATTCAAGAGGGGAAGCAAGTATTGTATTTGCTACCTGAAATTGCACTAACCACGCAGCTGGTTTCACGATTACAAACGTATTTTGGAGAACAGGTTGCTGTGTTCCATTCTAAATATTCATCGCATGAACGTGTTGAGGTTTGGAACAATGTCCTTCACAATTCACCTAAAGCGCAAATTGTTCTGGGGGCCCGTTCGTCAGTATTGTTGCCGTTTCAGCAATTAGGTTTAGTTATTGTTGACGAGGAACATGAAACTTCTTTTAAACAATTTGATCCAGCGCCTCGTTATCATGCGCGCGATACGGCAATCGTATTGTCAAATTTGTTTAATGCTAATACCTTATTAGGTTCAGCTACGCCTAGCTTGGAGAGCTATTATAATGCCAAACAAGGCAAATATGGCTTTGTTGAACTTAATCATAGGTTTAACAATGTATTGATGCCTGATATTGAATTGGTAGACATACAGGATAAGCATAAGCGCAAACGCATGACGGGGCATTTTAGCGACAGATTGATTGAGGAAATGACCGAAACACTCAAAGAAGGTTATCAAATCATTTTATTTCAAAATAGAAGAGGGTTTTCACCAATTGTTGAATGCAACACCTGTGGGCATTCGCCTCAATGCCCTAATTGTGATGTGAGTCTAACCTTTCATCAGTTTAAAAATCAGTTACGCTGCCATTATTGTGGTTATCATATAGCTATGCAAGAAAAATGTATGGCTTGTGGAAGTTTAGAGCTTGACAGCAAGGGTTTTGGCACCGAACAGGTTGAAGAGGAAGTAAAAACGCTATTTCCAGAATTTAAAGTAGCACGGATGGATTTGGATACAACCCGAGGGAAATATGGATATGATAAAATTATCAATGCCTTTGAACAACAAGAAGTTGATGTTTTGGTCGGTACGCAAATGCTCACAAAAGGTTTGGATTTTAGAAATGTGAAACTTGTAGGGATAATGAATGCAGACAATATGCTCAATTTCCCTGATTTTAGAGCCCATGAACGCAGTTTTCAGTTAATGGTACAGGTATCTGGTAGGGCAGGGCGAACGGATGTTAGAGGCAAGGTATTGATCCAAACCTATAATCCTTATCATCAAATATTAAAGCAAGTTTCAACCAATAATTTTGAGCAGATGTATGACGAACAAATGAATGATCGCCACAATTATAAATACCCGCCCATATATAGGCTTATAAAGATTACCTTTAAGCATAAAGATTTTCAAAAAGTCAATTTAGGTGCCGATTGGTATGCAAAATCCTTGCGACAAGTGTTTAGGCATAATGTTTTAGGGCCAGAATTTCCGCCCATTTCTAGAATTCGAAACCAATATCATAAAAATATTTTGGTTAAAATTCCTTCAAAGCAGTCCTTATCAAAAACAAAAGAAGCTATTATTAAAATAAACAATAGCTTCTTGAGTGTTAAAGATTTTCGGTCAGTTAGGGTAGTGTTAAATGTCGATAATTATTAATTAAATGTTATTTAAAGCATCAACTAACTGTGTCTTCTTATTCCTACTTAAAGGAATCTCGTAGGCGCCTACTTCTACGTTTTTACTGTTAAATCGGTCAACTTTATCTAGGTTGACTATATACGATTTATGAATTCTTAAAAATTTACCTTCAGGTAACTCGGCTTCAAAAGCTTTCATGGTAGATAATACCACTAAACTGTTCTCTTCGGTCACTAATTTCACATAATCACCTAGAGCTTCGATCCATTTTATGTCTTTGATGTAAACTTTACGCTTTTTTAGATTACTTTTAACAAAAATATGTTCACCATCGGTTTCGTCAAAGTCTAGCTTTAATTTATGTTGCTCAAGCGCTTTGTCTACAGCCGTATTAAAACGTTCTCTTGTAATAGGCTTTTGTAAATAATCAGTGGCATCATAATTAAAAGCTTTAAATGCGTATTCTGTTTTACCAGTAACAAAAATAATTTGGGGTTTATTGTTGAGTACATCCAGCAGTTCAAAACCGTTTAAAACAGGCATTTCAATATCCAGGAAGATGAGGTCAACTTTATGGGTATTAAGTCCGTTCTTGGTTTCAAGGGCGCTACTGTATTCTGCAATGAGGTTAAGGGAGGCATGGCTCTCGATTAACTTTACAATTGATAATCGTTGGATTGCAGAATCATCAACTACTACACAGTTTAAAGTCATAACATTATTATATTTTAGGTTAAGATATCGACAATAGTACAAAAAATTCGGATAAAAACCAAAAAACATCGTTAAACTGTGGATTTTAACAAAAATTTAACATTTATTATACTACAAATAATTTAGTTTAAAAATGTTGCCAGAATTGGAATTAATAGCTATTTTTGCACCCATTTTTAATTGTAAATTAATATTATATGAATCATTATGAAACTGTTTTCATCTTAAATCCCGTTTTATCTGAAACCCAGATAAAGGAAACAGTAGAGAAATATGAAGATTTTCTTGTTTCTAGAGGAGCGAAGATGATAGCCAAAGAAGATTGGGGCCTAAAAAAATTAGCTTACCCAATTCAAAACAAAAAAAGTGGTTTTTACCACCTATTTGAGTTCACTGTAGATGGTGAAGTTATCAATCCATTAGAAGTAGAGTTTAGACGTGATGAGCGTTTTATGCGTTACTTAACCGTAAAATTAGACAAGCATGCTATTGCTTGGGCTGAAAAGAGAAGAACTAGAAACAAACAAAAAGCGTAATTATGTCTTCAATTGAACAACAAGCAAAAGGAAAAAAAGATGGAGAGATCAGATATCTTACTCCATTAAATATTGATACAAACAAAACGAAGAAATATTGTCGTTTTAAAAAATCTGGAATCAAATATGTAGATTACAAAGATCCAGATTTCTTATTAAAGTTTGTGAACGAGCAAGGTAAATTGTTACCAAGACGTTTAACAGGAACTTCATTAAAATACCAAAGAAAAGTATCTGTAGCAGTAAAAAGAGCGCGTCACCTTGCGTTGATGCCATATGTTGCCGATTTATTAAAATAAAATACCAATAACTATGGAACTTATATTAAAACAAGACGTTGAAAGTTTAGGATTTAAAGACGATATTGTAACAGTTAAGAACGGTTATGGTAGAAATTTTTTAATTCCTCAAGGGCAAGCCGTAATGGCTACACCATCAGCTAAAAAAGTATTGGCTGAAACTTTAAAGCAAAGAGCATTCAAAGAGAAGAAAATAATTGATGAAGCTCGTAAAACTGCTGAAGCTATTAAAGCATTAGAGATAAGAATCACCGCTAAAGCTGGGGCTGGTGCAACTGCTGGAGATAAATTATTTGGTTCGATAACCAATATTGATTTAGCGAATGCTTTAAATAATGAAGGTCACACGATTGAGAAAAAATACATTTCTATCAATGGTGGAAATATCAAACGATTAGGGCAATATGAAGCCGTAATTAGACTGCACAGAGCAGTTACAGTTGATTTGACTTTTGAAGTTATAGCAGAAGCTTAACTTTAAATCGTTAATAAAAAATAAAAAGGCCGCTACAAATAGCGGCCTTTTTATTTTATATTTACGCTGCTTTAATTCAAACTAACAAAAACCTATTCTAATTAAATCAATTCAAATGAAAAAACAATTACTACTATTACTTTTAATGTTTAGTTCTTTAGTTGTCGTTGGGCAAGTTACGACCTCAAACATTAAAGGCTTGATTCTTGATGAGTCTGATCAGCCATTACCTGGTGCAAACGTTGTTGCTTTGCATACACCAACAGGTACTAAATACGGCGCAGCAACAAATTTTGATGGACGTTTTAACCTCTTAAACTTGAGAGTGGGTGGTCCATACACCATAACCATTAGTTATGTCGGGTACAAGGAACAAGTATTGGAGAATGTCTTTCTTACTTTAGGTAAGACTGAAAACATTGACACTACTATGGTTCCTGATAGTGAACAACTGGATACGGTTGTTATTACAGGTTCTGGAGGTACAGGAACCTTTGGAAGTGATCGTACTGGAGCAGAAACAAACGTAGGTAGACGAGAGCTAACACGACTCCCAACTATTTCAAGGTCTGCTGCCGATTTTACGCGTTTAGAGCCAACAGCCAGTAATGGTTCATTTGGTGGTAGAAACGACCAATTCAACAATTTTTCATTAGACGGTGCCATATTCAATAACCCTTTTGGATTGGATGCAGCAACACCAGGAGGCCAAACCGATGCTCAACCGGTTTCGTTAGATGCCATTGAACAAATTCAAGTGACAACGGCACCTTATGATGTAACCCAATCTGGTTTTACGGGAGCGTCAGTCAATGCTGTTACAAAAAGTGGAACTAATGATTTTCACGGTACTGTGTATGGCTTTTATAGAGATGAAAGTTTAACTGGAGGTAAAGTTAAAGGTGATAAAATTGTAAAACCTAAACTAGAGCAAACACAATATGGTTTAAGTATTGGAGGGCCAATTATTAAGAATAAATTATTCTTTTTTGCCAATTTTGAGAAGGATGATCGAACCGATTTAGGGACTAACGGCTGGGCACCAAATACTGGTTCTGGCGCCATAAATGAATCTAGGGTTTTGGAAAGTGATTTGATTATGGTAAGAGATGCTTTATTAGCTGTTGGTTATGATCCAGGGGCTTATGAAGGATTTACACATGCTTCAGAATCAAACAAAGGGATTTTTAAATTAGATTGGAATATTAATGACAACAACCGTTTAGCTATAATCTATAATTTCTTGAATGCTTCAAAAGAAAAACCAGCGCATCCAACAGCTATTGGTTTTAGAGGACCAAACGCCTCTACCTTGCAATTTCAAAATTCAGGATATGAAATCAATAATGAATTAAGATCTGTTCAAGTAGAGTTAAATTCTACTTTGTCTGAAAATTCTGCCAATAAATTCCAATTTGGCTATACACATTTTAATGATTATAGAAATCCGTTTTCAACTCCAGCACCGTCCATAAACATTTATAAAGATGGTTCACCATATATTATAGCTGGTCACGAGCCTTTTTCGATCCATAACCGATTGGATCAAAAAGTATTACAATTTTCTGATAATTTGAATTTTTATCAAGGCGATCACACATTCACAATTGGATTTGCCTTTGAGAAATTTGAGTTTGACAATTCATTTAATTTAACTAGCTATGGTTTCGATTTGTTTGGAGGCGTAGATATTAATGATTTTGATGCTACGAGTTATGATTTTGATGGACCACAAGCAACTTTTGACGCAAATAATGCTGTACCAGAAGGAACTCCAGGAGGTTGGGCCTTAGCTGAAACCAATGTTGGTCAACTATCCTTTTATGCTCAAGATGAATGGAATATCACCGAAAAGTTTAAATTGACTTATGGATTACGTTTTGATAAGCCTTTGTTTTTTGATTCGGCTGAAAAAGCACAAGATGTTATTAATAGAGGATTTGTAATTGCCGATCAACCTTACCAAAATCCAAATACAGGAGAAACAGTGTTAATTGATAATACTCAAATGCCTACCAATAAATGGCTAATTTCACCAAGGGTTGGTTTTAATTATGATGTTAATGGCGACGATACTTTTCAAATAAGAGGAGGTTCAGGGACATTTACTGGCCGTTTTCCATTTGTATGGTTAGGAAACCAAATTGCTGCGCCAGATGTGTTCTTTTTGCAAGCTGTTGATCCAACCTATCAATTTCCACAGGTTTGGAGAACCAATATTGGTGTGGACAAAAGGTTAGAGAATGGTCTTGTTCTAACAGGAGATGTGTCTTACTCTAAAGACCTTAATGGCCCACATGTACAGCATTGGGGCTTAACGCCTCCATCTGGGACTTTAAATGGTGTAGACAATAGACCAATTTATACTTCAAATGATCAACTTAACGGATTTGGAGTAGGAGCTGGACCATTTGTATTTACAAATTCTGATAAAGGTAGAATTTGGAATGTGGCTGTTAAAGCTCAAAAAACTTTTGACAACGGACTTTATACCATGTTAGCGTATAGTTACTTAAACTCCAAAGATGTAAACTCTATTGAAGCTGAAATTACCAGCGATGCTTTTGCAGGTAACCCTGTTGTTGGAAACGTTAATAATGACGTTTTAGGGTATTCAAAATATGGAGATACTCATCGTTTTATAGGTGTTGCCTCTAAAAATTGGACCTATGGAAATGAAAAATGGGGAACTACCTTGTCTACATTTTTTGAATATGCCCAAGGTGGTAGATTTAATTATACCTATGGAGGTGATATCAATGGTGATGGATCAGGCATAAATGACCTTATTTATATTCCAACCTCTGGTGAGATTAGCCAAATGACATTTTCAGGCGCTGGACAAGGTGCAGCTTTTGAAGCTTATATTCAGCAAGATGATTATTTAAGTGGCCGTCGTGGTCAATATGCCGAGCGTTATGGAGCTTTAGCGCCATGGAGAAGCAGATGGGACCTGAAATTTTTACAAGACTATAACTTTAAAGTTTCAGAAGATAAAACCAACACGATTCAATTTAGTATCGATATTTTAAATGTTGGTAATTTATTGAGTTCTGAATGGGGATTAATCCAACAACCTAATAATGTGCAACCTATTGGCGTTACAGTTGACGGTTCTGGAAATCCAACATATACGTTTAATCCAGACCAAACTGAAACTTTTGGTTATGATTCGAGTTTAGCGTCTAGATGGCAAATGCAATTTGGTTTGCGTTACATATTCTAATAACTCATTTTTAATTGTTAAATTTGCGCTCTTAATTTTAAGAGCGCATTTTTTTTAGTTTTTTATGAAATATTCTAGACTCACCAAAGAGCAATTTGAAGAATTACAGCAAGAGTTTATTAATTTTTTGGCTACCCAATCAATTACGGCAGATGAATGGACTCAAATTAAAAATGACAAACCAGAAGTTGCCGAACAAGAATTGGATGTGTTTAGCGATCTGGTCTGGGAAGGGGTTTTATCTAAAGTTGTTTATCTCGAGCATATTTCGGCCAATCAAATGCATCTGTTTCATTGTTTAGACAATGAAATGCGATTAATTGCTCTCAAAGTTAAAAATACGTCTATAGACCTAACCACTAATGAAGGTTTTGATTGGTTCAGAAAGAATCTACTTTCAGATGATGTGGAATTCTTCAGTGCGAAAAAAGCGTATACAGATGATAAATCATTGGACAAGTTTAAGTTGATTCAACAAGGCGCCGTAATCACAAAAGGGGATTTGTTTCAATATTTTGAAAAGTTAGTCACACCATAATCGCTTACTCGTAACGCAACGATTCAATGGGATCAAGTTTGGCAGCTTTAACTGCTGGGAGCAATCCAGAAATTATGGCAACAAGAAAAGCTATGGTGAAGGCACTAAACATCGCTAGCCATGGTATTGCAAATTGAAATTTGGCAGCTGCAGATACTCCTAAACCAATCAGCACACCTAATATAATTCCTAAAAACCCCCCAAGTTGGCCAATAATAAGTGCTTCCAAGAAAAATTGAAAGGCAATGGTTTTACGTTTGGCTCCCAGCGCTTTTCTAACACCTATTTCTCTTGTACGTTCAGAAACGGACACAAATAATATGTTCATTAATGCTATGGATGAACCAAAAATGGTAATGATGCTTATCACCCAAGCAGCGATGTAAAGATATTGTGTAATAGAACCAATTCTATTGATGAGATCATCACTACGCTCCAATCCAAAATTATTTTCTTCAACCGGATTAAGACCTCTTATAGATCTAAAAGTTATAATCGCCTCATCTTGGGCGCCTTCTAACATGTCTTTATTGTCAGTTTTTACACTTAAATTATAATTGACATTAGGATTGGTAAAAATGGTTCTAGCTTTTTGAATAGGAATAATAACTCTTAAATCCTGATTATTACCAAACGTTGCTCCTTTAGATTTTAAAACGCCAATCACTTTGAATTTTGATCCTCGAACACTTATGGTTTTGTTAATTGGATTAACATCATCCAGTAGTGCCTTTTTTAAGTCACTTCCTATAACACATACATTATTACTGTTTTCAATATCAAAATAATTGAGCTCACGACCTTCATCTACTTCAAGCCCCGAGTTTTGTATAAAATGCTCGTTAACCCCAAGTACGCTTACTTCAGGATCTGTTTTTTTGTTTTCAAATTTAACCTCAGCATTTCTAGTTCCTGTAAACGACACTGAAGTTTTGGTATATGGAAAGGTGTATTGTTCCTCAAAATCCTTAACGTTGCGATACGTAATGATAGGATTTATTTTTTGACGCTCACGACCACTTTGGCGCTGCGTGTTAAATTCATAGCGTTGAATATTGAAAGTGTTTGCACCCATCGAAGAAAAATCACTTGAAATGGTGTTTTCTAAAGCAGAAACCGAACTTAAAATAGCTACCAAAGCCATTATGCCAATGGCAATAATTAAAACGGTTAATATAGTTCGGAGTAACTGACTTTTTATAGAATCAAATGCAATGCGGATATTTTCTTTGGCTAATGAAAACATTAAACGGTATTAAAATGTTAGTGATAATTTACTATAAGACTATCAAAGCCCAATAAAGTTACTATAATTTTAAAATATCTTAGGTCTGCCTCTAAAAATTATAATATTTTTGCACTGATAGAAACTAACAAATAGAGATTCCTACTTTCGCAGGAATATATTATGGCACAAAAACCAAGCATTCCTAAAGGTACACGAGATTTTAATCCGCAAGAAGTTGCAAAGCGTAATTATATAGTTAATACCATTAAACAACAATTTGAGTTGTTCGGGTTTCAACCTATTGAAACGCCAAGTTTTGAAAACTCTGAAACCTTAATGGGAAAATATGGTGACGAAGGAGACCGGTTGATTTTTAAAATATTGAATTCGGGAGATTTTTTATCTAAAGTAGATGACGCTTTATATTCACAAAAAGATTCCAATAGTCTGGGGTCATCTATTTCAGAGAAAGCACTTCGTTATGATCTTACAGTGCCTTTTGCACGTTATGTAGTGCAACACCAAAATGAAATCGAATTTCCATTTAAACGGTACCAAGTACAACCTGTTTGGCGAGCCGATCGCCCTCAAAAAGGACGCTTTAGAGAATTTTATCAGTGTGATGCCGATGTTGTTGGAAGTCAGTCACTTTGGCAAGAAGTGGAGTTTGTGCAATTGTACGATGCGGTTTTTACGGCACTCAATTTAAAAGGCGTCACCATAAAGATCAATAATCGAAAAATTTTATCGGGTATTGCTGAAGTCATTGGTGCACAGGACAAATTGATCGATTTTACCGTGGCCCTTGATAAATTGGATAAAATAGGCGAGGAGAAGGTTAAGGAGGAAATGTTAGGCAAAGGTATTGAGCAGACTGGGATCGATAAATTACAACCTTTGTTTAGTCTTTCAGGAAGTTTTGAATCACAAATTGAACAGTTAAAACTTATTTTGGCAGATTCAAACGAAGGCAAAAAGGGAATTGAAGAACTCGAGTTTATAAACAATACCATTTCTGAATTACAACTAAAAACGGCTGCTCTACAGCTTGACGTTACTTTAGCGCGCGGCTTAAACTACTATACAGGCGCCATTTTTGAAGTATCTGCTCCAAAAGGTGTAGATATGGGTTCGATTGGTGGCGGAGGCCGCTATGATGACCTGACAGGGATTTTTGGGCTTAAAGATGTGAGTGGAGTAGGAATAAGCTTTGGGTTGGATAGGATTTATTTAGTTCTTGAACATTTGGGTTTGTTTCCAGATACGGTTACCGCTACAGTAAAAGTCTTGTTTATTAATTTTGGTGAAACGGAATCCCTTGCTGCATTTAAAACCATAAAGCAGTTGAGGGCTCATGGCATTAGCGCAGAACTTTACCCAGAAAATAAAAAAACCAGTAAGCAATTCAACCATGCCGATAAACGCCAAATACCTTTTGTGGTATTATTAGGTGCTTCTGAAATTGAATCGAAGACTTTTACGTTAAAAAATATGGCAACTGGTAATCAGGAAAGTCTAAATTTTGACGGCTTACTTTCAGCATTAAAATAAAAAAGTCCCAGAACACTTCCGGGACCACATTTTAATAAGATTAAGATCTTAAATTTATAGTTTTTAACTAAAACTTATTAGAAGCTGGTTCATCTACAGGATGCATATTTAAAGCATAAGCTTCTGAACCCATATTTTTGACTTCTGGTTCGGATGGCATCCATTTTTTGAGTATAAACATTTCGGCTTCAATAATGTAATATTCAATTTTCAATAAAAAGATCTTTAATTCAATTTTAATTTTGAGCAATTCAATTTCCAAGTTCATTAGGTTAAGGTTTTTGGGATTCATAAACTCAAGACTTTAATCGGTGATATAAACAAAACCTAATACTATTAGGACAGTGTTGCGCGTCACAAAAGAAAGGGGTGTAGAATTCATAAATAGGTTAAATTTAGTTGGGGCTAAATGTTTGGACAAATGTGAATAAAAAATCTATGAAATACAAATAAAATCGATAAAGTGTAAAAAATAAAATAAAGTAGTACTATTTAATAAGATTTTTAGGTATAGGACTACTGGTGCCAAGAAAGCCAAATTATAGAAGGTTTACTTTTCCCCATTAAAATAAAAAAGTCCCGGAAATTTTCCGGGACTGCATTTTAGTTAAGATTAAGATTTAGGGCTTATTTTATTTAACTAAAACCTTTTTAGATACTGAACCGCTTACAGTATGCATTTTTAAAACATAAGTACCAGGACTTAAGTTTTTTACTTTATATTCAGAAAACTCCTTTAGTTGTGGGTTTTTGAATGATTTAATTGATTGCCCGAGAATATTCAACAATTCAATGGTCTCAATATCTTCTAATTCAGGGTTTAGAACAACGATACTTTCAGATTCATTAGCATAGTATACAGAAACACCAGTAAGTTCATGATCATCGACACCTAAAGATTCTCCAGGAGCGCTACCATCGCTAAAAGTGATTTCATATCGGTTACTATGATTTCCAATAGGTAAACTGAATTCAAAATCTGATTCCCTTAAATTGTGATAGGTATCAGTGGTTTTATCATGGACAAATATTTTTGTCTCATTAGGGACGTTCTCTAAATGGTCAATTTTTATTCTTGAGATTCCAGTTTTACTGGTTTTAATCCCAATAGGCAATACCTGATTGGCATCGAAGTTATTAACGGCCTGTATTGTAAATTTGTTACTATTGAATTCCCAGAACATATCTTCTTTGTTGTTTTCAATTAACTGGGCTTCATATCCCATGTCAAAATCATTTGTGGCGTTTTCATCCATACCAACCAACAACTGTCTGTGGTAGCCCTTAGGAGAATCGTACATTAACCATATTTTTTGACGAAGGTCTGTATCGTCTTCAGATGTTTTTTGCGCTGAAGATTTTGATTTAGAATCACCTGATCCATTTGACCTTAAGAACACAGACCCAGTATTTGATCCAGTTACTACTTCTTTTTTGAAGATACGTTGACTATTTTTAAATAGAATAGTTCCTCCAACGACGGGTTGGGTTAATCCAACAAGGCCAGCATCTAAAACTGAAGACACAAAGAATCCTTGTCCAACTGGAATATAGCGTTCTGGTATTTTGGTTCCTACGCCACCTGTGGCATTAATTCGAGCATCATTAGCAATTGCTGCCGTACCTCCCATAAGTGTATAGGTTGCATAACCACCTTCGTATTCAGACAAGGTGTGCGATCCTCCTCCAAAATGGTCCCAAAAATACAAAGCACCATTAATAACGTTACCACTTGCATTTCGTCCGCCATCGGGTATACCTGTATTGTCTAAAATAAACTCATTGGCATCTAGGGCAGAGGGATAAGGATTACCTACCAAATAATCATTATTTGCAGCCAAAGTAAGACTGATATCACCATTATTTGGTTTTCCGTTAATAACATAATTTTGTTGCAGATTTACATTGCCACTGGTATTGGCAACACCTTTCATGGTGAAGCCTTCACCAGCCGATATAGACCCAGTACTTCTTACATGCTGCCACGCCGAATAGCTATTAGCACCTTGATTGGCATACTTCCATATCCAATAATCGGCAATCGAGATTGGTGTTCCTGCTGCACCATTGTATCCTGACGTTAAAAACGTTATTGTAGCAGGTGATCCTGGGTTTGTACCGTCCTTAAAAACGTTTGGCAGTGTGTAACTTGTATTGTTGGAAACTGTACTAACCACTCCAACAGGTGATGACCAGTAATTATAGGTGTATAAATCCCTTGTACCTTGTTGGTCTCTTTCAATACGGCCTTTACTAGTGACATCCAATATACTTTCTGGACCCTGCACTAATTGGGATTCAGAATCAAGATCAATAAACCCATCAAGTTTTAGATACCAACTTACATTTAATTCAGAATCATTTTTAACGCCAAACTCAATAGGATTGGAGCCTGAATCTAATTCATCGATTATTAGACCTAAATGTTTTTGATTGGCACTATAATGTACGTCATCATGCTGTATTTTAACTATAGACCAATCATAGGTGACAGCGTCGTTTCCATTCACACCATCAGCGGCAATATTAACCGCAGTAGCTAAATCGCCACTTTGTTGTGTTACAAACGGGAGTGGCGCAGATTGCACCCCTATTATTTTGGTATTGTATATTTTTGCACCTATACTTACGTCTATTACTGGGGTGGTTAGATCATCAATAATATCATCCTTATAATTATCCATTCTAAAATACCTCTGTAAATTTGTCCATGGTAATGGTGTAATTGTAGATTCATTCACAAAATTTGTCACATTTCTTGGAATAATGGCTCCTCTAGCAGTTCCTGAATTATCTTCAATTTCTTGATACACCATTTTTTGAAACTCGTTGGCTGATAATGCTTTATTGAATACACGAACTTCATCTACAAAGCCTTTGTAATAATTAGTTGCAGTATCTGGTTTTCTACCAATTGTAAAACTTGAAGTATCTACAGGCAAGCCTCCACTAACAGACATATTGCTAGCAGCTTCCAATCCGTTGATATATAATACAAAACTGCCATTTTTGTAAGTTGCTCCCACATGTAACCATTGGCCAGTTGTTAATGCAGCTCCATTAGAAAGTGTATAACCGTTGGCATATGCCGTAATACTTTTATCAGAATTTAATTGTAAGTAAAATCCATTTTGACCAGTGATAATTTGAATTCCTGTTGCCGTAGGATCAATTTTTATCCAAGACATTAAGGTGCCTTCTCCCCAAGCATTGATCACATTGGTGTCATCGGCATAGTCATTTCGTCCATCAAAAAATAAATGAAGTTTCCTTTCTAAATCTCTAGGCGAACCAAAAAGATTATCATTAGTGTCAAACAAGTCAACAATACCATCGCCATCAGTATCTGTAGTGTCATCTATAACACCATCATTATTGGCATCTAAACTTGCATATAAGGTGCCTGCAATATCGTATGTGGTTCCATTAGACATGGTATCAATGTAATCTGGAATTCCGTCCCCATCAGTATCCTTGACATAATATACAGTGCCTGTAACTGTTCCTTGACTATTATTACCATATGCATCAGTATAGGTGTTTGCAACACTATGAAAATCATAAATATCCAAAATACCATCACCGAAGTATTCGGGTATGCCGTTACCATAAACGTCTTTTTCTCTAAATGCTTCAGAATCTATCCCGTCACCAACGCCATCACCGTTGATATCACCATCTCCATTTTGAAAATTTGGATCGCCAGAATTTCCTGAACCCGATTCATCTACATCAAAAATACTATCATTATCACTATCGAGATCATGGTAATTAGGCACGCCATCACCATCAGAATCCAAGGGTGTATGACCTTCAGCACTATCATGCATACCATTTCCATTGGCATCAACCCATGCTACATCCATTTTACCAGTACCATTGCTCAAATGCCCTAGACCAGCCTCTACAATATCTGGTATACCGTCATTGTCGTCATCTAAATCAAATATATCAGCAATGCCATCGTTATCAAAATCGCATAGGGTTTGCTTTATTTCAATATCATCCAGTGCCAAGTCATTTCCTAAACCACCAGTTTCGTTATTGATAAATATTACTTGGAATTCGTTGACACCCAAATTAAGGTTAGCAGTAAATTGATACCAATCCCCAGCAGCATTTCCAGCTGTGGTTGGAGCAATTGGTCCTGTGGTTATTGAGGCCAATACATTGCTGCTCATATCTTGAAACTCGACACGAATATCGGGCCTTAATCGTGTACTAATTCCTGGGGCATCTGATCGGTCTAAATTAATTACCCAAAAACTATAGGTAATAGGGACATTAGGTAATGCTCCTGTAATATGTGCAGTATAGAATATACCAGGATCATAAGAAGCATTGAACATGGCCATACGACCATTAGTGTCACCAGTATGGTCTCCACCAGTGTACCAATAGGCATCTGCCCAACTCGCCACTTCGTTATTAGGGGTTTGATTTGTTCCATCGCCATTAGCAGCTTTATGATACACTGTATATTCTCCATCATTTAAGTCGATTGAACTTAACGAAGGACAGCTACCAGTATTTGTTCCTACGGTACCATTTTCGTAACAGTAGGATGTTGTTGCATCATAGGACGTGTTAATGGTTGTTCTGTTTCCGGTTCCAAAGGTTTCTTCTAAAAATTTATAGTTCACAGCATACGATATGGGTGAGGTATTACAATTTGATTCTTCTTCGGAGTCAAGGATACCATCGTTATCATCATCAATATCAATATTGTCAAAAATTCCGTCGTTATCACTATCATAGAAAAGTTGTACACCTGTTCCTTGAATCACAAAATCGTAAACACCCTCATTAGTGTCATCATTATTGACCGTTACCGTACAAGTTTGTGAGCCCAGAGCAGCGGTATATGTAATACTAAAAGTGGTGGTTCCTCCAGCACTCACAGGAGTGCTATATGCCGTTCCTGTGATGGCAAAGTCGGTTGTATTTGATAAGGTAATGCTTGAAATATTCAAGGCCCCTGTCCCGGCTGTATTATCAATGGTAAAAGTTCTTTGAAGTGTAGTTCCTACACTAATGGAGCCATAATCTGTACCATCTATATTATCTGGAGTGGTATCGCCATCAACAATTTCAGTTAAAACTGTACCTCCCATGATTTTGATTTCGGGAGAAGGTGTAACAGCTGTACCCCTTATACTAAAGTCATAAGGGTTTTCGTCACTATCGTTATTGGCAATAGACAATGTGGCATTCTTTACTCCGGCAGATGCAGGATTGAAGCGAATGTTAAAAGTTGTGCTTCCTGATGCCGCTATAGAAGAAGATGGTATCACCGTAACCGAAAAATCGGCAGCATTAGCTCCCGAAATGGCCACATAAGGTGATAACCCTGTTAAGCTTAATGCAGTATTACCTGTGTTTTGAATGGTAAAGGTTTTGGTTACTGGAGTTCCTACAAACGTGGAACCAAAATCAGTATTATCGGTTGTTGTTGGTGTTATATCGCCATCAACAATAGTATTAGCGTTACCTTGGATGTTTATCTCAGGAGTCCTAACAGCTCTAATGGCAAATGTCCAGGCATTGTCTGGGCCATCATTACTGGCATTACTACTAGTTATAACAACGTTTGAATTATATGTCCCGGCAGTTATGGTGTTAAGGGTTACTGTAAACGTTGTGGAACCATTTTTTCCTAATCCTATCGGGGCAGGGTTAGTGGTTATGGTAAAATCTACTGAATTCGTTGATGAAATAGTCAATACATTTAGGGTCGTTGGCGCACCTCCTTGAACATTTGTGATTGTAAATGTTCTTGCAGTGGTATTGCCGAAATCGGTAAAGTCTGCTGTTGAAGGTGTCATGTCATTATCAGCAATAACAACAGCATTGCCGTGTACTTCGATTTCTTGGGAGAATATATAATTTGTAAAAAGCAACAGAAAAAGCCCAAGAATTCTTAGAGTAAAATTTTTCATAAGCGGTTTAATCATGTAGATTGAGGGAATCTTTTTTAATAATAGCAAGACAAACATAGATCAAATATCTATGAAATGCAAAAATAATCGATGAAATGCAATAATAAAATTAAATTAATATGAAAACACCCTGATTTTTTTAATGAAAAATCAGGGTGTTTTAAGTTGAAATTATTTTAAAGAATTAGTGCTTTATAACCAGCTTTTTAACGCCAATATGTTTTTGATTGGCATTTTGGATTTTTACAAAATACAATCCATTGTTGAGTGTTGATGTATCAATGAGTTGGTCATTTGATATCGCGGTTACTTGTTTTACTAGTCGTCCTTGAATATCAATAATCTCGACATTTAACGAAGACACATCATTTAAATTAGAACTGAATTTTATTTTAAAACTATTGGAAGTTGGGTTGGGCACTAAATTAAATGTAAATATGGGTGATTCAATAGCATTTGTATTTAAAGTTACTCCAACATATTGAATTTTCATGATTACACCTGGATTAACTAAAGTTTGTGGGGAGGTTCCGGAAGGACCAGAGGTACTTCCACTGGAATCGGTAATGGCATATATCGTGATACCATCTGGATCCATAGCAACATCTCTATATCGGTCGTTGGAAGAATGGAACTCTTCGTAAATTTGATTTTCCAAACCATCATTGGATACATTTAATTTTGCCCTGAAAATAGTACCACGTTTTAATGTTGGAATCAAGAGGGATTTATCCCAATCTGGAATAAGTCCTGCCTCATAAATAGCTAAACTAGAAGGAGCTACAGTAGGCCAAGTTAAAAAACCTCCAGAAGGATCAGAACTTACTGTACTATTGTAAGTCCCTATGGGCTCTTGAAAATTTGAGAGCATTGAATCGTTTAAAGGGTCAAACTCCTGAATAGGAGTCACATCTGGTGGGCAATTGTGATCGCTAAAGGTGGTTGAGCCACATACCCCAGAACTAGACCAGTTACAATATCCATAAGCTTGGTTGTCATAATATCCTGCAATATTGGGCCATCCATAATTTTTTCCTGCAACAATAATATTCAATTCATCATCAACTTTAGCACCATGTTCTGAAGAGTATAAAGTACCATCTGACCCAAAGATCAAGCCTTGCGGGTTTCTATGGCCGTAGGTATAAATATGGGTTTGGAACCCCCCAAGTGTTGGATTATCCACTGGAATGCTTCCATCGAGGTTTATTCGTAAAATTTTGCCTTTGTATTGAGATTTATCACCTGTGGTAGAAGTTTGTCCTCCACTTGTTGGTAGATATTGGGCTCGAATTTCATTACAGGCATTGGCAAACTGATTTGCACCTTGGTCTCCAACGGTATAATATAGTTTCAAATCGGGTCCAATCTGGAGTTTGCCAGAATTATGGTCGTTACTCGCATCAAAGCCTTCAAGAATAGTTACTGCACTACCACTGTCCAAAAAACCATTGCCACTATTGTAATTATAAGTATAACGGGCAATTCGCAATTTTCTTCCACTAGAATTATAGGTGTATGCTAAATACACATAATTGTTAGTAGTTGTTGTTACATTGGCATACAAATCTGGATGAATAGCCATTCCCATTAAACCGTCCTGGCCGCCAGTTTGGTAAACAACGCCTGAAAGATCGAGCATTGTGTTTTTACCGCCTCCAGCAACAGGATCTACTTTTACCACTTTTTTACCAACACGCTCAGTAATCCAAAGGAAATTATCGGGACCATAAATAATAGTATTCGGGTTGTTTAAGGTAAAATTTGGAGTTAGATTGCTAACCGTCCAATCTGGGCCATCGGTTGTTGGTGTATAGGTAATATTATTCGACAATCCCTGAAGATTTACAATATATGGGTTTTCTGAACCATCGGGATCATCATTCGCAATACTAAGGGTTGCTGAATGAGGACCGCCTATAGCCAAAGGGTTATATTTTACCGTAAATGTTAAGCTGTTCCCTCCTATAATTGAAGTCCCACTAGGTTGAGCGGTAATTGTAAACTCGCTAGCACCACTAATTTGGACTATAGGTGTTCCAGTTAAGTTTAAAGTGGTACTTGCACTGGAGCTATTTTTAATGGAAAATGTTTCTGATAACATTGAGTTTGGGGGAATAGTCCCAAAATCAAAGTTTCCACCACTATTTATGGTTGTGTTTCCGCTATCAGTAATTTCAATTTCAGGAGTTGGTATAACTCCATTTCCCTCAACGCTAAATGTGAAGGGTGAATTGGTACCATTTGTAAAGGTTATGGATATAGTTGCCGATTTAATTCCAGATGAACTTGGTGTAAATGTAATGATATGATTTATTGGAATATCATTGCCTTTTAAATTACCAAGATTGGAATTAGCTGGACTAAAATCAGAAGAGCCTGTTATTGCAATAGTAATGCCATTAAGTTGATTACCAGTACTTCCGCCCGTTGCTGTATTGTCGATAACAAATGTATTGGCCTTATTACTACCTATCTCGACATCACCAAAGTTTGTATTATTGTTTATGGCTGGAGAATTTGCTGAACCGGTTAATATAGAATTGCCATTTCCAGTAACTTCAATTGTGCCTTGAGCTAAAACAGTTGCGCTTAAAAGAAAAATGAGAATGTTGATATTAAATTTTGATGTCATTATTGAAGGTAATTTTAAAGCCATAATAGGTTTTGAGTGTTAAAAGAACTAGTTAAATTTTAATTGAATTTTCAGTTTTGCTATTGAATAACTACCGAGGTACTTTTATTAAGTGCCCCGATAGTATTTATAGATTATTTAATGAAGATGCGTTCGGTTTTAATAACCGAACCATTTTCGTCTGTTAATCGTAATAAATATAATCCACCTGCAAAATTATCAACGTGAATAATATGTCTATTGTTCTGCATTTCAATTTGTGTCATCAATTGACCTGTAATACTGAACATCGAAATATTAACTTTTGATTTTGAACTGACTCGTTCCACAATTAATTCAGTTGAAACGGGATTAGGATAAATTCTAAATTCGTCACCAAATGAAGAAGATGCTACCTTGCTACTCCTAGAACTTGAAGATGGCGGACTGCTTAACACACAATAGGATATAATTCCTAGATTCACGTCAAGGGTGACACCTGCATTCCCATCGTAGGCATCAGAGAGATTGACCGTAATTGCTTTTACGATTCCGGTTATGCTTATGTTTGCTGAACTTGCATTCGCTCCACTAAACGTGCCTGCTGATTGTGTGATATTATTTCCGTCTACATATGAAACACTTACAAGGTCAATATATCTGTTAGTTGGTTTTCCTCCAGTAACTTGGTCAATTCCATTAATTGTGAATGAGATATCTTGACTGTTAGTAGGTAAATTCAAGGCTGTGTTACTTGTACCAGAACCCAAATGTGTTAAAGGATTAACTAAAAATACACTGGTAAAGGGTTCACAAACAGTTTCACATCCATCAGGAATTCCGTTCATATTTTCGTCAATAGTATCATCAAACCCAGGACAAATATCATCGGCGTCGCACACACCATCACCATCACTATCAGTATAGGTACCTACGCAATCACAGGCTTCAGTATATACATCATTAATGGTACAATCATCTCCATCATCACAAGCAGTACCTATTAAAGTATCATCAAAACTAGGGCATTGATCTAAAGGGTCACAAACACCATCATTATCAGTATCGGGTTGAAGTTCACCAACGCAATTACAAAACGAATCGTAAACGTCGTTAATCGTACAATCATTACCATCATCACATGAAGCTCCAATTAAACATTTGTATTGAATTCTCATAACCACTCCAGGATTTTGCAAGGATTGTGGGTTTGTTCCGGAAGGCCCAGATGTGCTACCGCTTGAATCGGTTATCACATAAAAAGTAATGCCGTCAGGCCCAACAGCCACATCTCTATAACGATCATTTGAGGAGTGAAATTCTTCATAAGTTTGACTTTCAAGTCCATCACCTGTTGCATTTAATTTTGCTCTAAAAATAGTACCTCGTTTAAGGGTAGGGATCAGTAAAGATTTGCCCCAATTAGGAATAAGCCCAGCCTCATAAATTGCCAAACTCGCTGGAGCCACTGTTGGCCACTCTAAAAACCCACCTGAAGGATTAGTGCTTACAGTACTATTATAAGTACCAATAGGTGGTTGAAAATTTGATAGTATGGTGTTATTTATTGGATCAAATTCAGCTATTGGAGTTATATCGCTTGGACAATTATGGTCACTAAAATTATTGGAGTTACAGGTTGGAGAACTTGACCAATTGCAGTAGGCATAAGCTTGATTGTCATAATACCCAGCAATATTGGGCCAGCCATAATTTTTTCCTGCAATAATCAGATTTAACTCATCGTCTACTTTAGGGCCATGTTCAGAAGAATATAATTTTCCGTCAGATCCAAAAACCAAGCCTTGTGGGTTTCTATGGCCATAAGTATAAATATGGGTTTTAAAACCACCCAGAGAAGGGTTGTCTAAAGGAATGCTTCCGTCGAGATTCATTCTCAATATCTTTCCTTTATATTCGGATTTGTCTCCTGTTGAAGTAGTTTGCCCTCCGCTTGTTGGAAGGTATTGTGCTCGAATTTCCAAACAGGCATTAGCAAACTGATTGTAGCCCTGATCACCAGCAGTATAGTATAATTTCATATCAGGGCCTATTTGAAGTTTCCCAGAATTATGATCATTACTGGCCTCAAATCCTTCTAGAATAGTTGTTGAACTACCACTATTAAGAGTTCCTGTTGAAACATTATAAGTGAAGCGGGCAATTCTTAATTTCCGACCACTTGAATTATAGGTATATGCCAAATACACATAATTATTTGAAGTGTTAATATCAGTATATAAATCAGGATGTACCGCCATGCCCATCAAACCATCTTGTCCTCCGGTTTGATAAACCACACCTGAAAGATCTAACATAACTGACTTTGAACCTCCGGCCACTGGATCTATTTTAACAACTTTTTTACCAACACGCTCCGTAATCCATAAGTAATTATCAGGACCATATATTATAGTGTTCGGATTATTCAATTCAAAATTTGGAGTCAGGTTGGTAACCGTCCAATCTGGACCACTGGTTACAGGCGTGTAACTTACATCGGCAGCGGTACCTTGAACAGTAAATGTATATGGATTTTCATTTGAATCATCATTTAATATGGTCACGTTTGAAGATTGAGTGCCAAGTGTTGTCGCCGCATATGTTACTGTAAATGTGGTACTAAATCCTGCTGCAACTGGAGTGCTGTAAGGTGCGCCAGTCAATGAAAAGTCAACTAAATTTGATAATGAAATATCAGAAATATTGAGTAATTCATTTCCAGTATTGTTAATGGTAAATGTTTTGGAAAGTTGTGAGCCCGTATTTACACTTCCAAAATCCGTATCATCATTAGAAGATGGAGTTGTATCTCCATCAACAATTTCGGTTCCATTTCCTGTTACTTGTATTTCAGGCTTAGGAATAAAGGCAGTTCCAGAAATGGTAAAGTTGTACGGATTTTCATTGCTATCATTATTATCAATACTAATGTTTGCTGTATGTGTTCCGACAGTTAATGGATTAAAATCGATCGAAAACGTAAGGCTATTTCCGCCTGTGATAATACTATTTTGAACAGGCTCTGAATTCACACTAAAGTATCCTGATCCTCCTGAAACTGCAATGCCAGACCCATTATTGCTGACAATTAGGTTGGTTGACGCATTTCCAACATTTGATATGGTGAAAAAATGATTAGTCAATGACCCTACTGGAACGGAACCAAACGACGTATCGTCTGCCGCACTGGGGGTAGTATCGCCGTCGGCAATCGTATTCCCCAGCCCAGTTACATTAATTTCAGGTTGTGGATCAAAACCAATACCCTGAACTACAAACGTATATGGTGAATTGGTGCCATTTGTAAAAGTAATTGTAACCGTTGCTGTTTTTAAACCACTAGAGGTTGGGGTGAATGAAATTAAGTGGTTAAGAGGAGTTTCATTACCTTTTAAACTGCCCAAATTAGAAGTTGAAGGATTAAAATCACTTGAGCCATTAATAGAAATATTAATATTATTCAATCGCTTATTAGGACTTCCACCTCCTTCAATATTATCTAATGTAAATACATTATTTTTATTTGAGCCTGTTTCAACATTTCCAAAATCTGTCAGGTTCGCTAGGTTTGGTGCTGAAGAACCATTAATAATAATATTGCCATTTCCAGTAACTTCCAATGTGCCTTGGGAGAAGGAATAAAGACTAAAAAAAAGTAAGACTAAAAAAAATAAAGATGAAGCCTTGAATTTGGTTGGTAATTTTAAAATCATCAAAAAAGTTTTAAATAAAGAATGGATTATAATAGCTTTTGAAAATTAATAATTTAAGTTCTATAATTAGGGATAATAAGTTCTAGAGTATTAACAAGTTATCAACTACTTAAAAAAAAAGCCCAACAGAAGTTGGGCTTTTAATTTTTATATAATTAAATTTTTACAATTTTAAAGACAAACTCAAAATAAGTTGATCTGGTCTAGTGTCAATCCTGCTGGATGCTCCACCAAAATTATTGTTAATAAAGGTTGCTTCATTATTATTAAACCCACGCTCATAACGCAAGTCGATGCCGACTTTATTGAGATCTAGTCCGATACCAAAATTAAGGCCAACTGTAAATTCGTTCTCAACATCATTTATGGTAACACCATCAAATTCAGTATCTAAAATATATTGAAATGCGGGACCTCCAAACACATTAATAGGGCCTAATACTTTGATGCCTATCAACATTGGAGCATCCAATTTTTTCATTTTAAAATCGTCACTGTTGTATTCACTTTTGGTACTTGTATAAACGAGTTCTGGTCTAAAATAGAATCGGTCTCCAAATTTTCCGAATACACCTAAATGGTATCCAACATTTCGATCGGGATGTTGTGCATTGTCGCCAATAGATTCAAAATAATCGCCATTCGCGTTATAATTTAAACCGCCTTTGATACCAAAACCTGTACCGTCTTGTGCTAATGCCGTAAAGCTGAAAACAGCAATGAATACAGTGCTAAAAATCAATTTTTTCATAATAATAGTTTTTAAGATTTGAGTTATTAAATCAAAAACGTTGCCAAACTAATATTATTTTCTTTTCAGGACAGTTTCTACGGCTTTTATAATTGCCTTGCTATTTAAGTTGTATTTATCCATAAGTTGAGCTGGAGTTCCAGACTCACCAAAGGTATCATTGGTAGCCACAAACTCTTGAGGTGTTGGACTATTTTGTGCAAGAATACGAGCCACACTTTCACCTAAACCTCCCAAATAATTGTGCTCTTCGGCCGTAACAATACATTTTGTTTTAGCTACCGAATTTAAAATAGCGGTATCATCTAAAGGTTTTATTGTGTGGATATTGATGACTTCAGCCGAAATGCCTTTTTCATGAAGTGCTTTTGCAGCTTCAAGTGCTTCCCAAACCAAATGTCCGGTGGCAACAATGGTAACATCATTGCCTTCAGTAAGATGAATAGCTTTTCCAATTTCAAATGTTTGATGTTCTGGTGTGAAGTTTGGAACACTTGGCCGGCCAAAACGTAAATACACAGGGCCATGGTGGTCAGCAATGGCCATAGTTGCCGCTTTGGTTTGATTAAAATCACAGGTATTGATTACCGTCATACCTGGTAACATTTTCATAAGCCCAATATCTTCTAAAATTTGATGCGTAGCACCATCTTCACCAAGGGTCAAGCCTGCATGTGAAGCACAAATTTTCACATTTTTGTCTGAATAGGCAATACTTTGACGTATCTGGTCATAAACTCGACCTGTTGAAAAGTTTGCAAATGTTCCAGTAAAAGGAATTTTTCCACCAATGGTCATGCCAGCGGCAATCCCAATCATATTGGCTTCAGCAATTCCAACTTGAAAAAAACGTTCAGGATGATTTTTCTTGAAATCATCCATTTTTAATGAACCTATTAAATCTGCGCACAATGCAACAACATTTTCATTGGTTTTACCTAATTCTGTTAAACCAGCTCCAAATCCTGATCTCGTGTCCTTATTTCCTGTATTTGTATATGTTTTCATCTGTTTCAATTGCATAATTAATAATCTCCTAAAGTTTCAACATTTTGTGCTAATCCAATGGCTAATTGCTCATCATTAGGAGCTTTACCGTGCCAAGCATGAGTATGCATCATAAAATCAACACCATTACCCATGACTGTTTTTAACAACACACAAACAGGTTTGCCTTGACCCGTTTTAGATTTAGCTTCAGCCATTCCTTTTAAAATAGCTTCCAAGTTGTTACCTTCATTAATTTCTAAAACAATCCAACCAAAAGCTTCAAATTTAGCTTTTAAACTACCCATTGGTAGTACATCATCCGTAGAACCGTCAATTTGTTGTCCGTTTAAATCTATAGTAGCAATGATATTGTCAACGTTTTTAGCAGAGGCGTACATGATTGCTTCCCAGTTTTGACCTTCTTGTAATTCACCATCACCATGTAAGCTATATACTAAATGTGTATCGCCATTTAATTTTTTGGTTTGAGCGGCTCCCAAAGCAACCGACAAACCCTGACCTAGAGAACCAGATGCTATTCGAACACCAGGTAAGCCTTCATGAGTCGTTGGGTGACCTTGAAGTCGAGAGTCAATCAATCGAAACGTATTTAATTCATCCACAGAAAAATAACCTGAACGTGCTAAAACACTATAAAACACAGGTGAAATATGCCCGTTGGACAAAAAGAAGATGTCTTCATTAATACCATCCATAGAAAAACCTTCTTTGCGATCCATGATGGACTGAAAAAGGGCTACAAAAAATTCGGTACATCCTAATGAACCACCGGGATGACCCGAATTAACCTTATGTACCATTCGTAAAATGTCCCTACGAACCTGTGTAACTAATGCTTCTAATTGTTGTGTGTTTGACATGCGTTGACTATTATTTTTTTTCAGCCACAAAAGTAGAGTTTTAAAAAGATTTAAAAAAAGACTTTTGGCTCATTTATCAACGATTTGTGATGTTTTGCTAACAATTTTAAAATTATTAAGAACCAATGCAGTTTAGTTAATTATCTTTGCCGACCGATGATTTTTTGATTATGCAATTTGAATTAAAAGGAAAAGATACACAGAGTAAAGCTAGGGCAGGAGTCATTACTACCGACCACGGTACTATTGAAACACCTATTTTCATGCCAGTAGGAACAGTTGGTTCGGTAAAAGGCGTTCATCAACGCGAACTTAAAAATGATATCAACCCTGATATTATTTTGGGGAATACCTATCATTTATATTTAAGACCACAAACCCCAATTTTAGAACAGGCTGGAGGATTGCATAAATTTATGAATTGGGACAGGAATATTTTGACCGATTCAGGCGGTTATCAAGTATATTCGCTTTCCGCTAATCGAAAAATAAAGGAAGAAGGAGTAAAGTTCAAATCCCATATTGATGGGAGCTATCACACCTTCACACCCGAAAATGTCATGGAAATACAGCGCAGCATAGGTGCCGATATTATCATGGCTTTTGATGAATGTACGCCTTATCCTTGCGACTATCAGTATGCCAAACGATCTATGCACATGACGCATCGTTGGTTAGATCGATGTATTAATCATCTGGAAAAACTTCCTTTTAAATATGGTTACAGTCAAACTTTTTTCCCAATAGTTCAAGGAAGCACCTATAAAGATTTAAGAAAAGAATCAGCTGAATATATTGCCAATGCAGGCGCAGAAGGCAATGCTATTGGAGGGTTATCGGTTGGTGAGCCTGCCGAGGAAATGTATGCCATGACCGATGTGGTTTGCGAGATTTTACCAAAGGACAAACCCCGTTATCTTATGGGTGTTGGTACTCCAATCAATATTCTCGAAAATATTGCGTTAGGAATTGATATGTTTGATTGTGTAATGCCAACTCGAAATGCTAGGAATGGAATGTTATTTACCGCCAACGGAACCATTAATATAAAGAACAAAAAATGGGAAGCCGATTTTTCACCAATTGATGAAGCTAACATGACTTGGGTGGATACCGATTACTCAAAAGCCTATTTACGTCATTTATTCAGCGTTAATGAGCGTTTGGGAGCCCAAATCGCAACCATCCATAATTTGGGGTTTTATTTGTGGTTGGTTAGGGAAGCAAGAAAACATATATTAGCGGGAGATTTTAGAACTTGGAAAGACAAAATGGTCAAACAAATGGATAAGCGTTTGTAGCAGATGAAAATATTAGATTGGTACATACTAAAGCGATATTTGTTTACATTTTTGATGATGCTTTTGCTATTTATTCCAATAGGAATTACAGTAAATTTAGCCGAAAAAATTGGACGTATCCTTGAAAAAGAGGTGCCCTTTTCAGCCGTTGCGCTCTACTATTTAGATTTTACCATTTACTTTGCCAATCTTTTATTCCCTATATTTTTGTTTTTATCGGTTATATGGTTTACTTCCAAACTTGCCAATAATACGGAGATTGTTGCCTTTTTAAGTTCAGGTGTATCCTTTTCACGATTTTTAAGACCTTATATGATTGGAGCCTCCATTATTGCAGCACTGGCTTTGGTGATGGGCTTATATTTAGCACCAATGGCTAGCAAGGGGTTTAATCAATTTGTGTATAAATATTTAAGTAATAAGAAGGAAATTGATCAAACAACAGATGTGTTTAGGCAACTTAATGAAAACGATTATATCTATGTGAGTAATTTTGATGTTAAGAACAAAAATGGTAATTACTTCACCTTAGAGCATTTTGAAGATAATGTTCTGAAATATAAAATATCAGCCAATAACATTAGATATATTGAAGAAGATTCAACCTACAGACTTACAACATATGTAAAACGAACAATCGGTGAGGATGGTGATATTTTGGATATTCAAAGACGTATTGACACCTTGTTTACTTTTGATTTAGAAGATTTGACTCCAGTAGAATATATTGCTGAAACCCTTCAGTATAATGAACTTAACAATTTCATCGAAAAGGAAAAGAAGAGAGGTTCATCTAATATTGGGCGTTATGAAGTGGTTAAGTATAAAAAATGGAGTTTACCGGTTTCGGTGTTTATCCTTACGATTATTGCAGTAGCGGTGTCTTCCATAAAACGTCGAGGTGGCATGGGCATTAACCTAGCTTTTGGTATTACAGCTGCTATGATTTATGTGTTTTTTGACAAAGTCTTTGGGGTAATGGCAGAGCAATCAGATTTTTCGCCCTTAATTGCGGTATGGTTTCCTAATGTAGTTTTTGGTATTTTAGCCATATATCTGCTGTACAATGCCAAACGCTAAACTCAACAATTACCTACACCTTCACCTATTAGTATTTATTGCAGGGTTTACGGCCATTTTAGGCGAACTCATTTCTATTGGCTCAATTCCATTGGTTTGGTATAGAATGCTTATTGCAGGCATTTTAATGTTCTTCTATTTAAAACTCATCAAGATTGATTTTAAAATCAATTTAAAAACCAAGTTTAAATTCTTTGTAGCCGGAATAATAATTGCCTTGCATTGGATTACATTTTTTGAAGCAATTAATCAGTCCAATGTATCTATTACCTTGGCAATGTTTTCAACTGGTGCTTTTTTTGCTTCCTTTATAGAACCCTTAATTTTTAAAAGGCGAATAGTTTGGTACGAGATCATTTTTGGAATCATTGTGATTTTAGGTGTTTTTCTCATTACCCAAAGTGAAATAAAATATATTAATGGAATTATACTAGGTATTTCATCAGCCTTATTTTCTTCATTTTTTGCGGTTTTAAACGGGATGTTCGTCAAAACCTATAGAGCATCGGTAATTTCTTTTTATGAGTTTTTCAGTGGTGTGATTTTCATAAGTATCTTCTTGCTTATTTTTAAGGACGGATTTAATGCTTCCTTTTTTGTACTATCATTGAATGATTGGGTGTATCTCTTTATTTTAGCATCGATATGTACGGCCTATGCCTTTATTGGAGCCGTAAATGTGATGCGCTATTTGAGCCCATATACGGTGGTGTTATCCTATAATTTGGAGCCCGTTTATGGAATTGTATTGGCGCTTATACTTTTCCCGGAAACCGAAACCATGAGTGTTCAATTTTATCTTGGCGCATTGACCATTTTAGTAACAGTGCTAATGGATGGCATTTTAAAGAATTATAAGAGAAGACAAAAAGGATTGTCTAAAACTAACACTCCCAAAGTTTTATAGTTTCTTTATAAAATAGTAAATTTGATATCCCACATTTGAAGGTTCACTTATTTTATTTTTCATTCTAAATTCAGCTTTTAATAAGAAAAAAAATATGTAGGTTTGTACACTAACTAAAATTAAACTTAAGTTTCAATGGAATATTTAGATTTTGAACTTCCAATAAAAGAACTTCAGGAACAATTAGAAAAATGTCAAGTTATAGGTAAAGAAAGTGATGTTGATGTTACTGAAACCTGTAAGAAGATCGAAAAAAAACTAGTTGAAACCAAAAAAAACATTTATAAAAACCTAACCGCTTGGCAGCGTGTTCAGTTATCCAGACATCCAAACAGACCATATACTTTAGACCATATTAGAGCCATTTGTGGTGATACGTTTTTAGAACTTCACGGCGACAGAAATGTAAAGGATGACAAAGCTATGATTGGTGGTTTAGGGAAAATTGGAGACCAAAGCTATATGTTTATTGGTCAGCAAAAAGGATATAATACCAAAACCAGACAATATAGAAACTTTGGGATGTCTAACCCTGAAGGTTATCGAAAAGCTTTGCGATTAATGAAATCAGCCGAAAAATTTGGCATTCCTGTGGTGACTTTAATCGATACGCCAGGAGCATATCCAGGGCTTGAAGCTGAAGAACGCGGACAAGGTGAAGCTATTGCAAGGAATATTTTGGAAATGACCCGCCTTAAAGTGCCAATCATTTGTGTTATTATTGGTGAAGGCGCATCGGGAGGTGCTTTGGGAATAGGAGTAGGAGATAGGGTGCTAATGTTAGAAAACACATGGTATTCAGTAATATCACCAGAATCATGTTCTTCAATCTTATGGAGAAGCTGGGAATATAAAGAACAGGCTGCCGAGGCCTTAAAATTGACAGCTCCAGACATGAAAAAACTTAAATTAGTTGACGATATTATCAAAGAACCGCTTGGCGGAGCACATACCGATCGTGAAACTACTTTTGCAACTGTGAGAGATGCCATAGTGAAGAGTTATGACGAATTAAAAAACTTATCACCAAAAGATTTAGTGAATCAACGGATGGATAAATATGCCCAGATGGGGGTTTATAAAGGATAACCCTTATTGAATCAAGCTAAAAAAAAAACTGAAGTGCATAACTTCGGTTTTTTTTATCACTATCAACAATATTTTTAAGTTATTAACAGTTAAATTGTTGAAGACTTGTTAAGATTGAAATTTATAAACCTACCTTTTGTCTTAACAATTTTTTTACATTCGCAATCATGAAACAACCCAACCAATTACAAGGCTATAAAGTCGATAAAAGCACTATAATAAGTCTCGAAAAAGGCAAAATACCTCCTCAAGCTATTGATTTAGAGGAAGTTGTATTGGGCGCTATGATGATAGACAAAAAGGGTGTGGATGAGGTTATCGACATATTGAGTCCCGATGCATTTTACAAAGATGCCCATAAACACATTTTCGAAGCCATTTTCAAATTGTTTGAAAATAGTGAACCTGTCGACTTATTAACGGTTTCGAGCCAACTTAAGAAAGATAGCAAGCTAGAGTTAGTTGGAGGTGATTTTTACCTCATATCATTG
Source organism: Flavobacteriaceae bacterium MAR_2010_72 (assembly GCA_003550275.1). Lineage (GTDB taxonomy): Bacteria > Bacteroidota > Bacteroidia > Flavobacteriales > Flavobacteriaceae > Geojedonia. The sequence continues at coordinate 2,131,156 of QXCW01000002.1, read as the reverse complement.
ACACAAAGAGTATCCTCTTCTGCTCATATTGAGTTTCATGCGCGTATCATTTTACAAAAATATATTCAACGAAGCTTGATCAAAATTTCAAACGAGATTATTGAAGATTCTTATGATGAAACTAAAGACGTTTTTGATTTATTAGATAATGCCGAGGCTAAATTATACGAAGTCACCCAAGGGAATATTAAAAAATCAACAGAAACCGCTCAAAGTTTAGTTATACAAGCAAAAAAGAAAATTGAAGATATTTCTAATAAAGAAGGGTTAAGTGGTATTCCATCTGGGTTTACAAAATTAGATCGATTGACTTCTGGTTGGCAAGAGAGTGACCTGATTATTGTAGCAGCACGTCCAGGTATGGGTAAAACAGCTTTAACCTTATCTATGGCAAGAAATATTGCTGTGAATCAGGATATTCCAGTAGCATTCTTTTCTTTAGAGATGTCTTCTGTTCAATTAATCACACGTTTAATATCAAGTGAAACGGGATTGTCTTCTGAAAAATTGAGAACAGGCAAGTTAGAAAAACACGAATGGGAACAATTGAACGTGAAGGTGAAAACCCTTGAAAAAGCACCATTATTTATTGATGACACCCCATCACTTTCCATTTTTGATTTACGTGCAAAAGCGAGACGTTTGGCATCTCAATATGGTATAAAGCTAATAGTTATTGATTATTTACAGTTAATGACCGCAGGTGGAAGCCAAAAAGGAGGTAACCGTGAACAGGAGATTTCAACAATTTCACGTAACCTAAAAGCCTTGGCTAAAGAACTTAGTGTTCCTGTAATTGCCTTATCCCAGTTATCCCGTGCCGTTGAAACTCGTGGAGGAAGTAAGCGTCCATTATTATCCGACTTACGTGAATCTGGAGCTATTGAGCAGGATGCCGACATTGTAAGCTTTATTTACAGACCAGAATATTACAAAATTGAAGAATGGGATGACGAAGACCGTTCACCAACTGAAGGTCAGGCAGAATTTATCGTGGCCAAGCACAGAAACGGTGGATTGGACAATATTAGGTTGAAATTTATTGGGCATCTTGGTAAATTTGACAATCTTGATGATTTCGATACCCCATTTGGAAATGAGTTCCATTCTAAAATGAACGCAGCTGCCAATGACGACACGTTTAAGCCAGACAATTTCCCATCAGCTTCTGATGCGTTTGATGTGCCAGAGGATGATGACAACGATGTTCCGTTCTAACAGAAATCTTAAGTCGCTTTTAACAAAATAGTCAGTCATTTTACATTAACTTTGATCGCTATTAAAAAGAACTCTTTATGCTAGATCAAAGGCGAACCACCAACATTTTACTACTCATACTAGTGATACCTTTGGTATTCTATCTATTGAAAATATTATCCTTTATTTTTATCCCCTTAATATTTTCAATGTTCATTGCTTTGTTGTTTTTGCCATTGATGCGTTGGTTAGGCAAGCGGAATGTTCCGAGAGCATTCAGCATTGTAATTGTTATTCTTTTGATAGCTTTGGGTTTGTTTTTGGGTATTGAATTGATACAATTGGCAAGTAGGCAAATTGTAAATTCTGATACGGTGTTTTTTGATGAAGCGCAGGTGAAACTTAATGCCCTGAAACTGTATTTACAGGATAATTTCGGAATGGAAATCAAGAAAGACAGTAAACTGCTTTCCGAATTAGTAGGAAAAGAGAATATAGGGTCTGTTTTAGATTTTTTAAGAAAGTTTTTGACTACCATTTTAATGACCGCTTTTTTTGTAGTGCTTTGGCTGGCAGAATCTATTAATGTTCAAAAAGTGCTAAACACGACTATTTTAAAACAAAAGCATGCATCCATAAAAACGTTTATGAAAATTGAAAAGGACTTGATCACCTTTATCAAAGTCAAGTTTTTTGTGAGTTTGCTAACAGGAATTGGAACTGGCCTTGCCTGTTTGTTTTTTGATGTCAGTTTTCCAATTTTTTGGGGGCTCTTTGCATTTGTGATTAATTTCGTTCAAATGGTTGGGTCGTTTATTGCAGTAATTTTACTATCTATCTTCGCTTTTGTTGAAATGGAAACCACCAGTACCCTTTTGGTATTTATGTTATCCATAACTGGAGTACAAGTGTTGTTTGGAGCTATTTTGGAACCTATATTCATGGGAAAATCCTTTTCTATAAACATCATAACCGTTTTGGTAATGCTCATGTTCTGGGGCTTTTTATGGGGTATTCCCGGTCTAATTATGGCGATTCCAATTACTGTTTTCCTCAAAATTATACTAGAGCAGTTTCCTAGTACTAGGAATATTGCAAGGTTGCTTTCAGGAAAAGGATAATATAGAATTGTGAACAACACATTCCTTAAAATTCCCTTAAAACAATTTCAATGGGAACAATTTTTGAGTATCTTTCAATCATGAAGAAGATCCTAATACTTATTGGTTTCCTATTTATTTCGATTCATTCCTTTGCGTCTTACATCTTAATTCCTATGGATGCCGAAGGCCAGCAAAACCATTTAAAAGCCTATGGAGTGACGTATTGGACCTTGGAAAAACAACTCAAGGTAAAATGGTTACTTAATTATCGTGGCGGCTCGTTTTTGTTGCCAGATGCAGATGAAATTCGTCGTGAATGTCAGATTAGAGGCGTTTCATTCGAGGTGCTTTCTAATTCTAAAGCCGAAGAAATATTAGAACTTATTAGTAGTCCATCGCAAAATATGGAAGCCGTAGTTTTAGAAAAAGCTCCTAAAATTGCAGTCTATACGCCTTATGGTCTACAACCTTGGGATGATGCCGTGACCATGGTGCTCACTTATGCCGAAATTCCTTATGAAACCATCTATGATGAAGAAGTATTGAATGATGCACTGCTTCTTTATGATTGGCTGCATTTGCATCACGAAGATTTTACGGGACAATATGGTAAATTTTATAGATCGTACAGAGCCGCATCTTGGTATATTGAAGAAAAGAAGTCAGCTGAAGCTTTGGCTGAAAAATTAGGTTATAGTAAGGTGTCGCAAGAGAAATTAGCCGTAGCCAAAAAAATAAAGGAATATGTTGTTGGTGGCGGATTCATGTTTGCCATGTGTAGTGCTACAGATAGTTTTGATATTGCTTTATCGGCTGAAGGGGTAGATATTTGCGAGCCTATGTTTGATGGCGATGGTAGTGATCCAGGATATCAGAACAAAATTGATTACAGTAAAACCTTTGCTTTTAAAGATTTTATTTTAGAGCGCAATCCTAATGTTTATGAATTTTCGTCAATCGATATGACACAAATGCGTCGTATTCCTAAAACTACGGACTATTTCACTCTGATGGAATATTCAGCAAAATGGGATCCAATTCCAACAATGTTGACTCAAAATCATACAGCCTTGGTTAAAGGATTTATGGGGCAAACCACGTCATTTGCTCGAGATGAAATTAAAGCCAATGTTTTGGTGATGGGCGAAAATAAGACCAACGGTGAAGCTAAATATATTCATGGAATAAATGGAAAAGGCTTTTTCACCTTTTATGGAGGACATGATCCCGAAGATTACACGCACAAAGTTGGTGATCCAAAAACCGAATTGGATTTGCATCCTACGTCTCCGGGGTATCGACTTATTCTTAATAACGTGCTGTTTCCAGCTGCTAAAAAGAAAAAACAAAAAACCTGATTTAGCATTTAAATAATGCCTAAACTCAATGTGAGTGCAATTCCAATAAGCAATACCGCAATTAACTTCTGAATAAATTTAAGCGTTACTTTTTTAAGTAGTTTATTACCTATAAAAGCACCAGAGATGGCGGCTAGTGTGGCAGCTAGTATTAAGCCTATATTTTGGTCTAAACCTGTATCAAAGATGCGAGTCGAATACACTGACAATCGTGAAAAATCTACAAAACAGGAAATTACTACAGCGGAACCAATAAAGGTTTCCTTTGTTAAACCAGCATTTATTAAAAATGCGCTTCTTAAGGCGCCTTGGTGACCAGATAATCCGCCAAAAAAACCACTTAAAAACCCGCCAATTGGCAATTGTTTTTTGCCGAATTTCAAGGAATTAAAGAAGGGCATTAGTTCCATCAGGGCGAAAATGATCAGGAGTATTCCAATAACTAATTTAACTGGCGTAATTTCAAAGGTTTTTGAACCAAAGCTGTAGGTGTATAAAGGTTGTAATTCTGTTATATTAATGAGGAGATAGGCTCCAACAAATGCCGCAAGAACGGCGGGAATACCAAAACGAATCAAGACAGCTTTACTTGCATTTTTTCCAACTAAAATTAGTTTGAAAATATTATTAAAAAAGTGTACTACACCTGTTAAGGCAATGGCTAACTCAACTGGAAAAAAGAGCGCAAAAACGGGCAATAATATAGTCCCAAGCCCAAAGCCTGAAAAAAATGTTAGAATGGAAGCTAAAAACGCTACCACACAAATGATGACATACTCCATAAATTAAGCGATAATTTTCACCACCCAAAATGACTACTTTGGGCGGTGAGTTTCTGAATTATTTAATGAGAACCAACATGGCAACCGCAAGCCTCTCGTGTAAAGCTTTGGCTTTCTTCATGCCATGGGAAAGCTTCATTATATTTGTCGTTTTCCCAATAGAACTTACTACGTTCTTTAGGACGATTACCAATTTCATTCATGGTTTCGGTGTCGTATAAACGCCCATTCACCATGGTATAAACGATACTTTCGGTATTTCTAATATCCTCCAAAGGATTTTTATCCATTACAATTAAATCTGCCAACTTTCCAACTTTCAATGAGCCAATATCGTTTCCAGCTCCAATGTAATTAGCAGGATTAATAGTAGCTGTTTTTAAGGCTTCTAGATTGGTCATTCCACCTTGTTGAAACATCCATAGCTCCCAGTGTGCGCCAAGACCTTGTAATTGGCCATGTGCACCTAAATTGACTTTTACTCCCGCATCACTTAATGCTTTTGTAGTTTCAGAAACAAGAATATGTCCATTTTTATATTCTTCATCAGGCACCATGGTACGATGTCTTGAACGGGAATAAATAAGTCCTCTTGGCGTATATTTTAATAACTTTTTATTTTCCCATACATTGGTGTTTTGATAAAAATAATATTCACCATTTAGGCCTCCGTAATTAACGATGAGCGTGGGCGTATATCCAGTATTGCTACTTCCCCAAAGTTCCAACACGTCTTTATAAACTGGTGCAACAGGAATATTGTGTTCAACTCCTGTGTGACCGTCAATGACCATGGTCAAGTTATGGTAAAATGTTGAACCACCTTCGGGAACAACAAAAATACCTTCTTCGCGTGCAGCTTGTAAAACTTGTTGACGCTGTTCACGTCTTGGCTGATTATAACTTTTAACTGAAAGGGCCCCAAATGCTTTTGTACGTCGAATGGATGAACGTGCATCTTCCAAATTATTGATTACGGCTTTAAAATCGCCATCAGCACCATATAAAATAAACCCGGTAGAGTAGAGTCGAGGACCAACTAAACCACCACTTTTAAGTAATTCGGACAAGGCAAAAACAGTTTCGGTATGGGCAGAAGGATCATGGGCAGTCGTAACACCGTAGGCCAAATTCGCGTAAAATTGCCAATGTTTTTGAGTGGTTAGTCCATAACGAAAACCTCCAATATGTGCGTGTGCATCAATGATACCGGGCATAATGGTTTTACCAGTTACATCATAAACTTTTGCATTGGAAGGAATAGAAACATCTGCTGTCGCTCCGATGGCTTCGATTCTATTATTTTTGACGATAATTGTTCCCTGTTGTATAACTTCATCACCTTCCATAGTTATTAGTCGAGCACCTTTAAAGGCAATCACACCATCAGGTTTATCAGTTTTAGCTTCCAGTTTAATTTTGATTCCTTCTTCTACAATTTTAGCATCTTCTTTTGCTTCAGCTGAAAAATAAGTATTACCCAAAGTCCAGTGTAAAGTTTTGATGTCCTTTGACCAATGTAAATTAATACCTGCATCCTTTGATAATTGAGAAACCGGAACAAATTTGGTTTTATCGGTCATGTCCAATGTTTGCCCTGATTTAGGCATAGGTGCGATATATACTTTATGTAAATGCACAAAAGCTAACCAAGTTCCGTCTGGACTTGGCACTAATCTGTTTCCATATTTAGAACTAACTAGAGTTCGTTTATCAAAGCCATTGAGGTCAACACTCACCAATTCCTTGGTCAAATCTCCAAAAAATGTTCCTCCAGTTTGAAATAAAATTCGTGTGTTATTGGCGTTATAGATAGGATAGTCTCCTTCTTTTGAAACAAACTTCACATTAGAACCGTTAGCATTCATGGTGTAAATTCCTGGATTTTTGTCGAAAGTTCTACCTTGTTCGTTATTCCCGTTTTCTTTAACATAGGCGATTTGTTGACCATCATTGGAATAGGAAGGGTTTCTATAAATTCCTTTTTTTGATGAAATCTTTGTGGGTGTACCACCATTGACTAAAATTTTATAAATAGCGCCCAGGTTTTCATCGCTCCATGTGACATACACAATTTCATTTCCATTAGGAGAGAATGCGGGTTCAAATTCAAAATCGGTGCCGTTTGTCAATCGTTTTGGCGTTCCGTTAGGTAGTTTTTGAGTGTATAAATAGCCAAGGGCATTGAATACCAAAGTTTTTTCATCGGGAGAAGTTACCGCATGCCTAATAACTTTTGCTTCAAAAGTGTCAGGTGCAACAGGAGTATCAAATTCCACAGCTTTAGCAACTTTTATTTTAGCATTCACTTGAAATGGAATATTGGTAACTTGCAAAGAATTGATATTTATTTTGTTGATTTTTCCGCCAGACCAAATAACAATATCTTCATTATTTGGCATCCAGTTAAAATTGGTGTACACTCCAAATATAGCCCATGCTTCTTGCTGATCTTTATTTAACTCGTCATAAATTGGCCATTCTTCGCCAGTTTCGAGATCATGCAGATATAAAACCGATTTTGTCCTAACTCGTTTTACAAAGGCCAATTTTTTACCATCTCGCGAAATTTGTGGTCTAGCTGCTCCTCCAGGCCCTCCAGTTAAACGCTCGATGTCGCCCGTTGCCATATCATATCTGTTAATGACATAAATTTGGTTATTAGGATCTTTGTTGTATTGAAAATGTCCACCTGGATACACATCTTCACTGTAATATAGATACTTTCCATCAGGAGAAAGACTTGGTTCGTTCACGTCTTGCTGATCGTTTTTCTTTTTAGTGAGTTGAATACCCGAACCACCTGTTTTATGATACATCCATAATTCACCAGCACCAAGTGATCGTCCTGAAGTAAAGTGTTTACGGGCAATAAGGTAATTACCGTCAGGCGTCCAAATGGCGTTATTGAGCAATCTAAAATCTTCTTTAGTAACTTGTTTGGCGTCACTGCCATCGGCATTCATAATCCAAATATTATCGCCTCCGCCTGCATCACTCGTGAATGATATTTGCTTGCCATCTGGACTGAAACGCGGTTGTATTTCAAAAGGTAAACCTTCACGCAGTATTTGAGCTTTTCCACCTGAAATGTCTATTTTGTAAATATCTCCAAGCATATCAAATACAATGGTTTTTCCATCTGGGCTAACATCTAAATTCATCCAAGTACCTTCGTTAGTTGAAAGGTCTAAAGTTTTAAAATCCCAATCGCCACTTGGGTTTGATACATCCCATTTAGCTTCTTTGTCTTGACTAAAAGAATTAAAAGTAATTAAAATGAATAGGGGCAAAAGAATAGAAATACGATTCATTATAGCTGGTTTTTAAATTTGAGAAGAAAGATAAATATATTAATTGAAAGATTCGTATAAAAAAAATCCGATTCAATTGAATCGGATTTTTATAAGCGAATTGTTGTTATTATTTAGGCCAACGCCTTATTTTACTTTGTTTATAATAGCTTCAAAAGCTTCTGGGTTGTTCATTGCTAAATCGGCAAGAACTTTACGGTTCAATTCGATATTGTTAGCTTTTAATTTACCCATAAATCTTGAATAGCTCATTCCATGTTGTCTGGCTCCTGCATTAATACGCATAATCCATAATGCACGGAATGTTCTTTTTTTGTTTCTACGGTCTCTGTACGAATATTGCATCGCTTTTTCAACCGCATTTTTTGCTACTGTCCAGACGTTTTTACGTCTTCCGAAGTAACCTTTGGCTTGCTTAAGAACTTTTTTTCTTCTAGCTCTTTTTGCAACTGAATTTACTGATCTTGGCATTTCTTAAATTGTTTTTTTGTAGTAGGCGATCAAATTATTTGATACTTGCTAAATTATTTTGCCTAACTCCAGGGTTTATAATTTGTTTTAACCGGTTAAATTTCAATTACTTTAAACGTAACATCAATTTAACGTTATCTTCGTCTGACTTATGTACTAATGTATCATGAGTCAAAGCAAGCTTACGCTTTTTAGATTTTTTAGTCAAAATATGACTCTTAAAAGCGTGCTTTCTCTTAATCTTACCAGTGCCCGTTAGTTTAAAACGTTTTTTAGCACTTGATTTAGTTTTCATTTTAGGCATTTTCTCCTAGATTTAATTTACGTTTCGCTTATTATCTTATGCTGAATTCAATTCAGCCTATATTATTTTCCTTTTTTTGGAGCAATAAACATAGTCATACGTTTACCTTCCAATCTTGGCATTTGTTCAACTTTGCCAAATTCTTCAAGATCTTGAGCTAATTTTAGTAACAAAATTTGCCCTTGCTCTTTAAATACAATGGAGCGACCTTTAAAAAACACAAAAGCTTTAAGCTTGGCTCCATCTTTTAAAAACTTTTCGGCGTGCTTCTTTTTAAATTCGTAATCGTGATCATCGGTTTGAGGTCCAAATCGAATCTCTTTAACAATTACTTTTGTAGCTTTTGCCTTTAAAGCTTTGTCGCGTTTCTTTTGTTCGTAAAGAAACTTTTTATAATCCATTACCTTACAAACAGGAGGTTCTGCGTTTGGTGAAATTTCAACAAGATCTAGTCCTTGCTCGTCTGCAATGGCTAAAGCTTGTTTTGTTGGGTATACACCCATTTCAACATTATCACCAACGAGGCGTACCTTTTCGGCTCTAATTTTTGAATTAATTTTGTGTTGATCCTCTTTTTCTACTCGCTTTGAATAGTTTCTGTTTCTACGTATTGCTATGGCTTATATATTTTAGTTAAACTTAATTTTTAAACGTTTTCAATGTTTTTTTTATCTGTTGGTCAACAATTTCGGTAAATTCTTCAACACTTAAAAGTCCTAAATCTTCACCGCCGTGTTGGCGTACAGTTATTTTTTGATCGTTCTCCTCGTTCTCTCCAACAATGATCATATACGGGATTTTATTCATCTCCGCTTCACGGATTTTCTTCCCAATAGTTTCATTACGGTTGTCAACGAGGGCGCGAATTTCGTTATTTTCTAACAAATTTAAAACTTTTTCGGCGTATTTTTCATATTTCTCACTAATTGACAGTATAATAACTTGCTCAGGCATTAACCATAATGGGAAATTACCTCCAGTATGCTCCAATAAAATGGCCACAAATCGCTCCATACTTCCAAATGGTGCTCTGTGAATCATTACTGGTCGATGCAATTCGTTGTCACTGCCTTTATAGGTCAATTCAAAACGTTCAGGTAAGTTATAATCAACTTGAATAGTACCAAGTTGCCAGTTTCTTCCCAATGCATCTTTAACCATGAAGTCAAGTTTTGGTCCATAAAAAGCAGCTTCACCTTCAACAACTTCATAATCTAAGCCCTTGTCAATAGCGGCATTAAGAATTGCCTGTTCAGCTTTTTCCCAATTTTCGAGACTACCTATATATTTGTCAGGATTTTCAGGATCCCTTACAGATACTTGGGTTTTAAAGTTTTCAAAACCTAATGAACCAAACACATACAGCACTAAATCAATTACATTTTTAAATTCTGCATCTAATTGATCAGGTGTACAGAAAATATGGGCATCGTCTTGCGTAAATCCTCTCACACGGGTTAAACCATGAAGCTCACCACTTTGCTCATACCGATAAACAGTACCAAATTCGGCGTAACGTTTAGGCAATTCTTTATAAGAAAATGGACGGGTATTATAAATTTCACAGTGGTGAGGGCAGTTCATAGGTTTTAGAAGAAACTCTTCACCTTCTGCTGGAGTAGAAATAGGCTGAAAACTATCCGCTCCATATTTGGCATAATGTCCAGAAGTTACATATAATTCCTTTTGGCCAATATGAGGTGTCACTACCATTTCGTAACCGGCTTTTTTTTGGGCTTGCTTTAGGAAATTTTCTAAACGTTCCCTTAAAGCCGCACCTTTTGGTAACCATAATGGCAATCCTTGACCAACTTTTGTTGAAAAGGTAAACAATTCTAACTCTTTCCCTAATTTCCGGTGATCACGTTTTTTTGCTTCTTCTAATAATTCTAGGTATTCTGTTAACTCTTTTTGCTTTGGAAAAGAAATGCCGTAAACTCTTGTTAGTTGTTTGTTTTTCTCATCACCTTTCCAATAGGCACCAGCCACACTCATTATTTTCACGGCTTTGACCAAACTTGTATTGGGGATATGGCCGCCTCTACATAAATCGGTGAATGAAGAATGGTCACAAAACGTAATGGTGCCATCTTCTAAATTTTCAATGAGATCAACTTTATAATTATTTTTACCATTATAATAGGACAGTGCTTCAGCTTTAGAAACTGATCTCATATTAAAATCGTGCTTTCCTCTTGCAATTTCCAGCATTTTATCTTCTATGGATTTAAAATCCTTTTCAGATATGGTATGCTCACCCATATCAACATCATAATAAAAACCATTTTCAATGGCAGGACCTACCCAAAGTTTTATTCCAGGATATAATTCTTCTAAAGCTTGCGCCAAAATATGGGCCGATGAATGCCAAAACGCTTTTTTGCCTTCATCATCATTCCAGGTATATAATATTAAAGAACCATCATTATATAATGGTGTTGAAGTTTCAATCGTAACATTGTTGAAATTTGCAGAGATAACGTTTCTGGCAAACCCTTCACTAATTTGTTTTGCAACATCCATTGGAGTTACGCCTTTGTCAAAGGGTTTAACAGCTCCATCTGGTAATGTAATATTGATCATTTATATTGTGTACTAAATTTCAGTTGACAAAGATAGTACGATAA
>QXCW01000002.1:0-2112500 GCA_003550275.1 Flavobacteriaceae bacterium MAR_2010_72 | reverse complement strand
GTTTCATTTAAAGTTGGAATGAAATCATTATTTCTATAAATTCCTGTATTTCCATCTTCAACAAAATCAAATTGATTGTTTGCGCTATCAGTTATATAAACAATTGCTCCATTGGCGGGTGAAACGTCATTGTTAAAATAGGGTGCCGTAAGTGATAGTTTTATGTCTTGATCCATCCCATTGGTTCCTTTAAGCCAGTTAATTGAAGCATCAATCACTAATCTTGGAGGTGAGTTGTTAAGATTTAAATCTATCACATCTTCACATGAAATAAGAATTAAGCTTAAAAATAGTATTTTGAAATAATGCTTCATATTAGAACTTAAAATTATATGAGACTGACGGAATAATACCGAATATTGCCAATCTGATGGCTTCATTATTACCCGAATTTCTATTTTCCCTAAATGAAATTGAGGCTGCGTTTTTTCGGTTGTAAATATTATATATACTAAATACCCATTCTGTTTTCCCAAGTTTCGATTGCAACTTTTTTGGGGTATAAATTCCTGAAATATCTAACCTGTGATAATTTGGCAATCTGCTTGAGTTTCTAGATTCGTATGTAGGGATAGATATCCCATTATATTGGTATTGTCCGTTTGGAAATGTAGATGGCTGTCCTGTTTGAAAAAGTAAATTAGCATTAAATGTCCACTTTTCATTTAGGGCATAACTTCCTGTTAATGAAATGTCATGAGTTTTATCATAAGGCGTTTTATACCATTGACCATTGTTTATTCCATTTTCAATTGGTGTCCTTCCTTTCGTTTGCTGTTCAGATTTGGAAAGGGTATAGGCTAACCATCCTTTTAGTTTGCCTTCATTTTTTTTGAATAACAACTCTATACCATAGGCTCTGGCTTCACCATTTAAAATAACCTGCTCAATTGCATTATTGGCAATTAAATCTGCACCGTCGATATAATCAATTCGATTTTTAATGGTTTTATAGAAGCTTTCGATTTCTAAAGAATAGGCATCATCGTCTATAGATTTAAAATAACCTATAGCAAACTGGTCGAGGAGTTGTGGTTTTACATATTTTCCACTTGGCGTCCATACATCTAACGGAGTTGGTGAGCTCGTATTTGATAGCAAATGAAGGTATTGACTCATTCGATTATAGCTTGCTTTTATAGAAGAGTAATTATTTAATTGATAGGCAATGGAGAATCGAGGTTCGAAATTAAAAAAGGATTTAATGACGTCATTTCTTTTAAATGAATTGGTACCTAAAGGTTCTGCTTTCTCATAGATTTGAAGATCTTCATTAAAAACAACCGGATTGTCATTCTCATAGATATTTAGTTCATTCTGCCCTAATCTTAAAAAAGAACTTAATCTTAATCCGTAGTTAATGGCCACTTTGTTACTTAATTGATGTTCAACATCAATATAAACCGCATTTTCTAACGCATACTTGTCTGTAAGCTTAAACGGATTTATACCAGAAGAAGAAGATGTTGGTTCAATTTGTCCAGGATTAAATTTATAATAAATACTATTCAAGCCGTAAAACAAATTAAATTTAGTGCTTATGTAATGCTTAAAGTCGTATTTTATATTAAAATTTTTAATACCAGAATTCCAATAAAAATCTACAAAATTAAGTTTTAAATTATAATCATAATCTGAATAAATTAGAGATAAATTTGAAAATAACTTGTCTGAAAATAAATGATTCCATCTAAAGTTTAATACTGAATTTCCATAGGTATTCTCAAAACTATCAGCAATTTCAAATACATCCCGTCCAAAATATCCTGACAGATAAATATTGTTGTTTTTGTTTATTTTATAACTCAATTTGGTGTTGAGATCATAAAAATAGGCCTTGTTGTCAATGTCGAACATGGGTAAAAGCAAATGGATATAACTACTCCGGCCTCCAAAAAGAAAAGATCCCTTTTGTTTTTTAATTGGACCTTCTGCAAGCAAACGACTTGACACGAGACCAATACCTCCGTTTAAGTGAAATTCATTACTATTCCCTTCTTTTTGATAAATGTCCAAAACCGATGAAATTCTGCCTCCATATTTAGCAGGGATGCCTCCTTTGTATAACTTGAGGTCTTTTATAGCGTCTGGATTAAAAACAGAGAATAAGCCAAATAAGTGAGAAGAATTAAAAATGGTTGCCTCGTCTAGTAGGATTAAATTTTGATCTACAGCTCCACCGCGGACATTAAAACCAGAAGCCCCTTCTCCAGCGCTTGTTACACCTGGCAGCAATATGATTGATTTAATAATATCTGCTTCGCCAAGAACTACAGGTATTTGTTTTACAGTTTTGATTGATAACTTATTAATACTCATTTGAGGGCTGCGCAAATTTAGAGTTTCAACATCCGTTTCTATCACTACTTCATCTAAATTCATACTTGATTCAGCCAATTTAAAATCTAGGCTAATATTTGAATTCAAATCAATAGTCTTAATAATTGTCTGAAAACCTATATAGCTAACCTGAATCTCATAAATGCCCTTTGGTAATGTAATAGAGTAAAAGCCATATTCATTAGTTGTTGTTCCAGTTAGGAGATCTTGGACAATAATGTTGGCAGAAATTAAAGTTTCATTACTTTGAATATCAGTAACTGTGCCACTTAAGGTGTATTTCTCTTGAGCTAAAAGAGATGTTGTTAAACTAAATAATAAAATGAAGATATGCTTTGATGTTATATCCATTTAGCAATTTTTATAAAAATAAAAAAGCTCCCAATGAATAGGAGCTTTTTGTATTAACTTTATGATTTTAAATTAGTTCGGCAATAATAGAATTGAATACTTTACTCGGCCTCATGATTTCTTCAACTAAAACTGTATCAGGTTTATAGTATCCGCCAATAGTCACAGAATGACCTTGAACTTTGTTTAGCTCGTTCAAAATTTCATTTTCATTTTGGGATAATTTATTGGCAATTGAAGTAAACTCCTGCTTTAGTCTTTCATCTTTATTTTGATTGGCCAAAGCTTGAGCCCAGTACATTGCCAGGTAGAAATGACTTCCTCTATTGTCTAGTTGACCAACGGTTCTTTGTGGACCCTTATCAGTTTCTAACAAGGTTTCAGTTGCTTCATCTAAAGTTTCAGATAAAACTAGAGCTTTAGGATTATTCATTTTCTCTCCAAGATGTTCAAGTGACACCGCTAATGCTAAAAATTCGCCTAAAGAATCCCAACGTAAATGATTTTCTTCTAGCAGTTGTTCAACATGTTTTGGAGCAGAACCTCCAGCACCAGTTTCAAATAAACCTCCGCCATTCATTAACGGAACAATCGAAAGCATTTTGGCGCTAGTACCAACTTCTAAAATAGGAAATAAATCGGTTAGGTAGTCACGTAACACATTTCCAGTAACCGAAATGGTGTCTTTACCTTCTTTAATACGTTCTAGAGTAAAATGTGTAGCATCAATTGGAGAAAGAATTCTAATGTCTAGCCCCGAAGTGTCATGATTAGGTAAATAGGTGTTGACTTTTTTAATCAATTCAGCGTCATGTGCTCTGTTTTTATCTAACCAAAAAATAGTAGGGGTATGTGTAGCTCGTGCTCTTGACACGGCCAATTTAATCCAATCTTGTATTGGCGCATCTTTGGTCTGGCACATTCTCCAGATATCTCCAGATTCAACATTATGTTCTAATACAACAGTATTGTTTTGGTCCAAGACTTGAACTTTACCATCTGTTTCAATTTCAAAAGTTTTATCATGAGAACCATATTCTTCTGCTTTTTGAGCCATTAATCCAACATTTGGAACTGTTCCCATGGTGGTAGGATCAAAAGCCCCGTGTTTTTTGCAAAATTCAATGGTTGCTGTATAAACGCCTGCGTAACTACTATCAGGAATTATAGCTTTAGTGTCTTGAAGCTTACCATCGGCATTCCACATTTGACCAGAAGTTCTGATCATTGCTGGCATAGAAGCATCAATAATAACATCACTAGGCACATGAAGGTTTGTAATCCCGCGATCAGAATTCACCATAGCTAGATCAGGTCCGTTTTCAAGCGCGTATGCAATGTCTTTTTTAATTTCGTCTCTTTTATCTTGTGGTAACTCTTCTAATTTCTCGAGGAGATTTCCAAGTCCGTTATTTGGATTAATACCTAAACTATCAAAGGTTTCATTATGCTTATTGAATACATCTGCAAAAAACACCTTTACTGCATAGCCAAAAATAATGGGATCTGATACTTTCATCATCGTGGCTTTCATATGCAAAGAAAGTAACACATCGTTTGATTTGGCATCTGCTATTTCAGTTTTAAGAAATTCGAGCAATGCAGCTTTACTCATTACTGTTGCATCAATAATTTCGCCTTTTTGAATAGAAAAACTGTCTTTTAATACGGTTTGTTGTCCATTACTGCTCACATGAACAATTTTTATGGTGGTGGCTTCATTTAAAGTCAAAGACTTTTCATTATGTGCAAAATCACCATGATCCATGGTTGCGACATGGGTTTTAGATGTGCTAGACCAAGCTCCCATAGAATGCGGATTCTTTTTTGCGTAATTCTTTACGGCTTTTGGAGCTCTTCTATCTGAATTTCCTTCACGTAAAACGGGATTTACGGCACTTCCTTTAATTTTATCGTAGCGTTGTTTTATGTCTTTTTCGGTTTCATTTTGTGCCTCATCAGGATAATTAGGTAAATTATAGCCCTTACGCTGCAGTTCTGAAATAGCAGCTTTTAATTGAGGTACCGATGCACTGATATTTGGCAACTTAATAATGTTCGCATCAGGCTGTTTTGCTAGCTCGCCTAATTCAGCCAATGCATTTGGAATGCGTTGATCTTCATTTAAAAATTCAGGAAAACTTGAAATAATACGTCCTGCAAGTGAAATATCCTTGGTTTTGAAATTGATATTTGAAGAGGCCGTAAATGCCTGCACTATTGGTAAAAATGATTGTGTTGCTAACGCTGGTGCTTCGTCAGTTTTTGTATATACAATTGTAGAAATATTAGCCATTGATGCGATTTAATTGATAGAACATAAGGCGCTTATTTTTTAAGCCTTGCAAATATACAAAAAACATATAGTTTACATAAGCTTGATGGTATTCGTATTTAATGATTTTTGATACATTTTAACGAATACTAAAAGTGAAGAATGTAATAAAAATACAAAAGCCATATCATGGTAGCAAAACTACTTTGACATGGCTTTCTTTGAAACAGTTACTTCGTGATCTAATTAGCATTTCTGCTAAATCAGCCGATTAGAATTTTCATCCAAAATCGTCCTTTTCAATTCAAGGTTCACCATTTCAATGAAACATCTCATAACTTTCAAAATGTATTGACGTGTTACTCGATAGTTTCAGTTAATTGTTTTTCTTGATGCTTTTTATTTTACACTCCGCTTGCGCGTTATGCACTTTCAAAGGCATTGTTTCCTATATTAACTTTTGCTTTCACTAGAGTTACTTTCAGAAACTTTCAACTTTACTAGTTTTGACCTACTTGCGCATGTCACACTTTTTAAAGTATCATGGCTTATCTGCTGCCCATGCATACACATGGCGTTTCAAAACCTCAAAAAACAATTATATAAAGAACGTTACTTTATACGACTTCAACATTAACCCAACTTTTACATTGTGAACAACACGAATGTTGTTGTTTAATCGTTCTGCTAATATATGACAAGAATTGAAATCTCCAAATTTTTCACCCAATTAGATATCAACGCTTTATGAACCGAAGTTATTAACAATAGTTAATAAAAAAGCCCTGAACAGTTCAGGGCTTTTTTAAAATTATATAGTGAGGTTTTAATTCCTAACTTCTTTGATTCTTGCTTTTTTACCTGTAAGACCTCTAAAATAATAGATTCTTGCACGTCTAACTTTTCCTCTTTTGTTGACTTCAATTTTTTGAAGCGCAGGAAGATTGATTGGGAAGATACGCTCTACACCAACAGTTCCAGACATTTTTCTAATTGTAAATGTTTCTGAAGCTCCAGAACCTTTACGTTGTAAAACCACACCTTTGAAAAACTGTGTACGTTTTTTGTCACCTTCTCTAATTTCGTAATAAACGGTAATCGTGTCACCGGCTCCAAATTCTGGAATATCTTTTTTTGCTACGAATTCGTCTTGAACAAATTTTACTAAAGAATTCATTTCTTAATAATTTAAAATGGTTGATTCAAACTAACATTCACGTATCTCGCCAGAGGTTAATCTGAAATTGGATGCAAAGATAGTTAATAATCAATAACGCACAATTAATAATTAATAAATTTTTAGTCTACAATTTATGCATTATTAAAGAAGAAAGTTGTGTTTAATCGTTTAGAAGATCAGGTCTTCGTTCCTTGGTTCGTAAATAGGCCTGTTCTTCTCGCCATTGTTCTATTTTTGGGAAATTACCGCTAAACAAAATTTCGGGGACTTGCATACCTTTATAATCTCGCGGTCTCGTATATATTGGTGGCGCTAATAAATTATCTTGGAATGAATCTGTAAGTGCTGAAGTTTCATTCCCTAAAACACCTGGTATTAATCGTATAACGGCATCACAAAGCACGGCAGCACCCAATTCACCCCCAGATAATACATAATCTCCTATTGAAATTTCTCTTGTGATAAATTTATCTCTTACTCTTTGGTCTACACCTTTATAATGCCCACAAAGTATGATGATATTCTCTTTGAGCGACACTTGATTCGCTATACTTTGATTAAGGCGTTCGCCATCAGGGGTCATATAAATGATTTCGTCGTATGAACGTTCAGATTGCAGTTTTGAAATGCACTTATCAATAGGTTCAATCATCATGACCATTCCTGCACCGCCTCCAAATTGGTAATCATCCACAGATTTGTAATTATCGGTAGTATAATCCCTCAAATTGTGAAAGTGTACCTCAACCAAATTTGATTCAATGGCGCGTTTTAAAATAGAGGCTTCAAATGGGCTTTTTAGCAATTCGGGCAATACTGTAATAATATCTATACGCATTTATAAAGATTTTGCTATGCAAAGATGCGAAAAATATGCTATTGGATACCTTGTGTAAAAGTGCTTTTTGAATAATCTAAAGAGTCCAATTATAATATAGATCACTATCCTTTATAAACCCAAGTCGTTCATACAGTTTTTGAGCTGGATTATCGTTAGCTGTTTGGAGGGCTAATCCTTTATAATTTTTTTCACTGCAAAGTGACTTTGCCTTATTTATTAATGCTTCTCCAATACCATGACCACGATACTCGGCTGTAACATAAAGATCATTGAGTAGGTACATGGGTTTCATCGAAACCGATGAAAACAAAGGGTAAAGTTGTGTAAAACCCACGGTCTTTTTATCCATATAAGCTAAATAGATAACAGATTCTTTATTTTGAAGACGCTCCTTCAAAAATTGTTTAGCGCCCTCTAAATCTGAAGGTTGCTTATAAAATAGTCTATAAGCATTAAATAATGGAGCCAAATCTTGTATGTGGCTAATATGTGCTTCAATTATGGACATAAAAAAATCTGTAAGGGAAATTACAGATTTTTTGCTAGTGGATAAAAACTATCTTATGATTTTTTTTGTTTATTTATTTCATCCTGCAACTGCCGTCTAACTTTTTGCTCACGCTCAAGGGCTGTACGTCGGTGCTCTTCATATTCTTCTTCGGTTTCTGCCAAAGCTTTTTTAGCTTGAGAAGTAATGGCGTTACTGTTTTTAAATTTATAAATAAAGAATAAAAGTAAAGCCAAAAGGGCAGCAATGATAGCCCACATTAAGCCATTATAACCACCTTTACTCATTTGCATTCCAAACAAGGCCATGCTGTCCTTTTCTTTAATGGTATTGTCTAAACTGGTTTTTGTGTTAGACAGATTGGTTTTAAGTTCTGCAATTTCATTAGCTTGGGTAGTTACAGTGTTTTGTGTTTCAGCCAACTCTTTATGTACGGCGTTTAAAGAATCAATAGTGTGTGCCTTTAAGGCGTAGAGCCAATTTTTCTTAACAACTTTATAATCTTGGTAATTGTTTGATTTTTGGATTACATATTCAAACTGATTATCAATAGTACCTTCATTAAGCGACAGTTTTTCATCATCTTGATCTGTGTTAGCTTGAGCGTTTATGTTCGCTGAAAGTAATAGGGTTAAGGATGTAAAAAATACAGTTTTAATGAGTTTCATTTCTTGGTAGGATTTTCTAATTGGTTTTATGTTGAACAATATAATAAATTCTTGGCCATGTTTGGGCAGAATTTAAAAAAGATAGCCCCACTATTGCGAGGCTATGCTATATACGTTTCAAAATCCAATTTGGACGTCGATTTATTAATAATATGTAAACCGTCTCACTTTTGAGATGTATTTGGCTAAACGGATAACCTGATGACTGTAGCCATATTCATTATCGTACCAAACATATAACACTACATTTTTACCGTCGGCTCTTACTATCGTTGCTTTACTGTCATAAATTGATGGCGCCGAACTCCCTATGATATCAGTCGAAACTAATTCATCGCTCATTTCATATTTTATTTGCTCAACAAGGTGTCCTTCTAAAGCATATTTTTTTATAATGGTGTTCATGCTTTCAACTGAAGTAGGAGTTTTCAATTCTAAATTTAATATGGCCAATGAACCATTTGGTACTGGAACGCGTATGGCGTTTGAAGTCAATTTCCCTTCTAAAGCGGGTAATGCTTTGGCAACCGCACTTCCTGCACCAGTTTCGGTAATAACCATATTTAACCCTGCAGCCCGGCCACGTCTATATTTACTATGAAAATTATCAACCAAGTTTTGGTCATTTGTATAAGCGTGAATAGTTTCTAAATGCCCACTAACAATACCAAAAGAATCTTCAACAGCCTTTAAAACTGGAGTTATGGCATTTGTTGTACATGAAGCAGCCGAAAATATATCTACTTGATCTGGATTATGTTCGTTATGATTTACACCATGAACAATATTGGGAACACCTTTTCCAGGTGCTGTAAGCAATACTTTTTCAACACCTTTTGATTTTAGGTGTCGGTTGAGAGCTTCTTTATCTCTAAATACTCCCGTATTATCAATCACCAACGCATTTTTTATACCGTAGGATGTATAATCAATATCTTCAGGGGCATTGGCCGATATTATATTAACCGTTGTACCATTTATAATAAGCGCTTCATTTTTTACATCGATACTTACAGTTCCTGAAAAGTCACCATGTACAGAGTCGTTACGCAAAAGAGAAGCTCTTTTTTCTAATATAGTTTCATTAATGTCACCTCTAGTTACAATTGCTCTTAAGCGTAGTTGGCTTCCTTTACCAGTTCTAGCCATTAATTCTCGTGCGACTAATCTACCTATTCTACCAAAACCATAAAGAATGACATCTTTAGGCTTGATGGCATCATTTTTACTTGCATCTTTTAATTTATCTGAAACAAATGCTAACGCATTATTGTGTCTTTGGTCGGCCAAATGATATTCATAAGTAAGTTTACCAATATCCAATTTGGCTGGAGGAATATCTAAAGTTTTTATAGCTTGAGCCAGTTCAACCGAATCGAAAATTGAAATGGGTTTTTGCACAAAAGCGCCAGCATATTCATGAAGGTTTAAAATTTCGCTGACATTTTTGTCAATTAATTGGTTTCTGAAAATGACCAATTCAATTGATTTGTCATACCAAAGATCATTCACAATTTTAATGAATTCAACTGTGGCACGTCTTCGATCTGCTTGAAATGCTAATTCTTTTTCGTAAGTTCCGTTTAAAGGCATTGCTTTTTAAGGTTTTAAGGTGTTGTGTGTATTGAAAATTTTTGCAAAAGTAATATATTTCAAACGTTTTCGTAAAGTATTTTAACAATAAAAAAACCCTTTTAGCTTAAGATATGCAAAAAGGGTTTAATAGAAATTATGGAATCACTTTCTATCTCCAGTAGAAGTTTTCTTTTTCACCATTTTTATTAATGATTTCAAATTTTAAAGGCTCATCAGCTGTTTTATTTTCAATGACTCGTTTGGCTTCTTCAATTGAATTTATGGGCACACCATTAATCGCAGTTAAAATACAACCCTCTTCAATACCATTGGCCTTCCAATTGCTGGCGTAACGACCGTCAAGCTGTGCAATTTTTACACCATTTTTCACTTTGAATTTTCTTAAATCGGCAGTTTTAGCATCTTTCACACGACCTAGAATAGGCAGATCAACCGTAAGATTTTTAACTAGTGTTACAGGTAGAGTTTTTGTTTTATGATCTCTTACAATGGTTACATTAACTACATCATTAGGTCGTTTCGTACTTAAATAACCACTTAAGTCTGAAAACTTTGAAATTTCTACATTGTCAATTCGTTTTATCACATCACCACTTTGTATACCAGCTTTTTCAGCTCCTGAATCTTCTTCAACTGAACTGATATAAAAACCTTCAGTGTCTTTCACACCTACCTCTTCAGCAGCTTTACTATTAAGTGTACCTCCTGTAACACCCAAAATTCCAGTTTGTACATCACCGTATTCCATGATGTCTTCAACCACTTTTCTGGCAATATTACTTGGTACCGCAAAAGAATACCCAATATAGGAGCCTGTTTGTGAAGTTATGGCAGTGTTAATACCAATTAGGTCACCATTGACATTTACCAAGGCTCCGCCAGAGTTTCCAGGGTTAACAGCCGCATCAGTTTGTATGAAGGATTGCGAATTTCGTCCAGACAAATCCCTTGATTTAGCACTTATAATCCCTGCAGTTACCGTCGATGTTAGATTAAATGGATTACCTACTGCTAATACCCATTCACCAATTTGAGCTTGGTCAGAGTCTCCAAATGCTATATATGGTAAATCGTCATCAGCTTTTATTTTTAGAAGCGCTATGTCGGTTTTTTCGTCAGAACCGATAAGCTCAGCATCATAAATTCTATTATCATTAAGTGTAATTGCGATTTCTTTTGCGCCATTGATAACATGGTTGTTCGTGATTATATACCCGTCTGGTGAAATAATTACACCACTTCCAGTACCAATTTGTGCGCGTTGCGATTTTCTTCCAAAGAATAAATCTTCAAAAGTAACGGGGCCTGATATCACTGCAGTATTCTTAACATGAACTACTGAATGAATAGTTTTATCTGCAGCCTTAATAAAATTCGGGCTTTCAGTATTAAGTAAATTAGTGGTTTTAGCGTCATAATTTGACGTTGGAATAAAAAATGGTGAGGTGTTTTGGGTGTTAGTAGCTATAACAGTTTCAGGTTGCACAAAAAATTTGTAAGCAGAAAGTGCTATAATTCCTCCTAATACCGAAACAAAAACTAATGTTAAAATCTTTTTCATTGATACTTAAGTTTTGGGTTTGAATTTACTTTAACTAACGTCTAAAATTAATTAATTATTGAATTCGCGTTTTTGGTTTAACGATTTTTAACGTCACTTTTAACGACTATTTAACAGTACAAAAACCAAGGTATTATTCCTATATTTGCCAGATAATGACACATACCTTTTATAAATATCAAGGAACAGGAAACGACTTTGTGATGATAGATAATCGTCAATCTATTTTCAACAAAAAAAATACCAAACTCGTAGCACACCTTTGTGACCGACGTTTTGGCATTGGAGCTGACGGACTTATACTGTTGGAAGACCATGATGCTTATGATTTTAAGATGGTGTATTATAATGCTGACGGAAATGAAAGTTCGATGTGCGGAAATGGAGGTAGATGCATAACCGCATTTGCCAAGCATGTAGGGATTATTCAAGATATTGCTGTGTTTGAAGCCATCGATGGGCTACATCATGCTAAAATTGAAGGGGATTTGATACATCTTCAAATGCAGGACGTACCTCATGTTGAACGGTACTCTGATCATCTCTTTCTCAACACAGGTTCGCCCCATCATGTTCAAATGGAGCATCAACTTAATACTTTAGATGTGAAAAGCCAAGGTGCTAAAATACGATATGGTCATCCCTACAATTCGTCAGGAAGTAATGTTAATTTCGTCAATAAAATTTCTGATGACATTTTTGCAGTTAGAACCTATGAAAGGGGTGTTGAAGATGAAACCTTATCATGTGGTACTGGCGTAACCGCAGTGGCTTTGGCAATGAACTATACAGGCGAAACCACTAAAGACAAAGTAACTTTAAAAACTTTGGGAGGAGATTTAAAAGTCTCGTTTGAAAAATTTAATGATGGTTATCGAAATATTTGGCTTATAGGTCCAGCGCAACAGGTGTTTAAGGGAACAATATCATGCTAACACTTAAAGGCGAACATATAAATTTGCGTGCTTTAGAACCAGAGGATTTAGAATTCGTGTATGAGATTGAAAACGACGAAACCATTTGGGAGATTAGCAATACCATAGCGCCGTTTTCGCGATTTACCATCAAACAGTATTTGGAAAACTCACATAAAGATATTTTTGAAGTAAAGCAATTACGATTGGTCATTGCTGCCAAATCAAACAAAGCTTTGGGACTTATTGATATTTTTGATTTCGATTTCTTAAACAGAAGAGCTGGTGTTGGGATTTTAATCAAAGATTCCAAAAACAGACAAAAAGGTTACGGAAGTGAAGCTTTACATCTGTTAATAGCTTACTGCAAAACACATTTGAACTTGCATCAGTTATATTGTAATGTGTCTGAAGACAATCAAGTAAGTTTAAAATTATTTCAAAAGCTAGGTTTTAAAGTAGTTGGATTAAAGAAAGATTGGAACCATGTTAAGGGCGCTTTCAAAAACGAATATTTATTACAACATATTTTTAATTAAATGTATTTAAAAAAGATCCTTTGGGCCATTGCACTTTTAGGCCTTGTTATTGCCGCATTTTTTGCATACTACGTGTACTCTGCCATGTTTAAGGAGAATACGGCTTTCAATAATGACCAAGCCTATATTTATATTCCAACCAACGCGAATTATAACGACGTGCGATTACAATTGGAACCACTTTTAAAGGATATTGATTCTTTTGACGCATTGGCAAAACAGAAAAAATATACATCAAATATTAAAGCTGGGAAGTATGTGATCAAAAAAGGAATGAATAATAATGATATTATCAATTCCATACGAAGCAATAATATTCCAGTAAATGTTGCATTCAACAATCAAGAAACTATAGAAAAACTTGTTGGGCGTATTGCTATGCAGATTGAAGCCGATAGTCTTAATCTTTTACAAACTTTGGAAGACGAAACGTTTTTAAAGGCAAATGGGTTCTCAAAACAAACAGCACTTGGAATGTACATTCCAAATAGTTATCAGTTTTTTTGGAATACATCTGCAGAAGAGTTCAAAGACCGTATGTTAAAGGAATATAATCGGTTTTGGAACGAAAACAGAACAAAAAAAGCTTCAGATTTAAACTTACGGAAAGACCAAGTAATGACCTTGGCATCCATTGTTCACGAAGAATCAAAGCAAGCAAGTGAACAGCCAAGAATTGCTGGCGTTTATATAAACAGACTAAAGTTGGTAATGCCATTACAAGCCGATCCAACCCTTAAATTTGCTGCGTATCAATTGCCTCAATATGAAAACACAATCATAAAAAGAGTGCTTAATGTTCACAAAACTATTGATTCGCCTTATAATACCTATATGTATGCAGGATTGCCACCCGGTTTGATTTCTATGCCTGATATATCTGCCATCGATGCAGTTTTGAATTATGAAAAGCATGATTTTCTATATTTTGCGGCCGATGCTCAGCGTTTAGGGTTTCATAAGTTTGCTAAAACCTTGAGTCAGCATAATGTTAATGCTCGAGAATACCATAAGTTTCTATCATCTCAAGGTATAAATAAATAGAGGTGAAGCGGTTCTTCATACATCTGAATATATGTTTTGTTGGACTGTTATCATTTTCGCAAACCCAATTAGATACATTTTTAAAACCCAGCGACACTTTAAATAGGTCTCGACGAAATGCAGTAGTAATTTCTGAAACAGTTTTGGGAGGTGCTACACTTGTAGGTCTTAACCAATTATGGTATAAAGATTACCCACAGTCAAAATTCCATACGCTCAATGATAATGATGAATGGTTCCAGATGGATAAAATGGGCCATGTGTTTTCTGCATATCAATTAAGTAGAGTAGGTGCAAACGTATTGAATTGGAGTGGCGTTAGTAAAAAGGATCAGTTGGTTTATGGAGCAACCTTGGGCTATACATTTTTAACGGCAGTTGAAGTTTTTGATGGTTTTTCTGTAGAATGGGGATTTTCTTGGGGTGATATAATCGCCAATACAACTGGAACAGGTTTGTATGTTGGACAAGAATTACTTTGGAACGAACAGCGAATTGCATTAAAGTTTTCTTTTAGTCCAACTTCATATGCGGCACAACGCCCGGATAAGTTAGGTGATGGCTTCTTAGAAGAGTTATTAAAAGATTATAATGGGCAAACGTATTGGTTAAGCTTCAATTTGCATTCTTTTTTTAAAGAAAGCAAACTGCCAAAATGGTTAAATGTAGCCGTTGGTTATGGCGTTGATGGTCTATTGACAGGCAAAACAGAGGATGTTGATCAAAATTTTGAGCAAAACAGGCGCCGTCAATGGTACTTAAGTTTAGATGTTGACCTTACTAAAATCCAGACAAATTCTCACATTTTAAGGACAATATTTGACGTTTTTAATGCCATAAAAGTGCCATTTCCGGCTATGGAGTTCACCGAAAAAAATGGCATAAAGCTACACGGTGTCTGGTTTTGAGGTACTTGAACGAGTAATTTCGAGGTTTTAAGAAAAAGTCATACCTTTGCAAGCTGAAATTTTAAGCCCACATTTGGGGAATTTTAGGCTTAACAAAATTAGGTATTATGATGAAAAAAGTAATTAACTATTTTGCTATCCCTCTAGCCATTATTGCAATACTGGTTATAGCATTGCAATCGAACTCTACTGTAGATCCAGAAATCTATTCTACAGATGGCCTTGAGCTTGACTTTACCGTATCTGAAGATATTGCTTTTAATGGTCAGGCATCAAAAATATCTTCTCATATTAATGTACACCAAACATATGTGCCCTATTTGGGAAAATCGTATAACGGTTTTAAAGAAGCTTTAGGCTTTAAAGAATCCAGAGGTAATTATTTTACAGTGAATACATTTGGATATTTAGGAAAATATCAGTTTGGTGCTGAAACTTTAAAACTTATAGGAATTTACAATCCAAATACTTTCTTGTACAACCCAGAGTTGCAGGAAAAGGCCTTTTTAGCAAATGCAGAGCGTAATAAATGGATTTTAAGAAAAGATATTGATCGTTTCGTAGGTAAAAAGGTTGCAGGTATTACAATTACAGAGTCTGGTATTTTAGCTGCAGCACATTTAGCTGGCCCTGGAAGTGTAAAGAAATTTTTAAGAAGTTATGGCAATTATAATTTTTCTGATGCCTTTGGAACTTCAATTACCTCATATATGAAACGTTTTTCTGGTTATGATACATCATCAATTAAACCCGATAAACGAGCAAAAGCTGTATTATAAGACACTACACTACCTTTGATTATAAAAAATGACCCGCAATTTTGCGGGTTTTTTTATTTGTAAATGGTTGCACATAATTTTTTGCAAAACCAATTTATTCCATAAAAGAATAGGGTCAGTTAAAATTAATCCTTATGAATTATAAATAATGCTGGGCGTTTATGTAAATCAACCTTAATGTGGCTCCAATCATTAATCGTTGTGGTTTTAATGTACTCGGTTGGCAAAGTGAGATCACAAGCCACACAAAGCCTAGTGTTTGAATTCAGCGTAGCACAAATATCTTCCAACATTTTATTATTTCTGTAGGGAGTTTCTATAAAAAGCTGTGATTGATTTTGCTCTTGAGATAATTTTTCCAGTCGTTTCAAGGCAGATTTGCGTTCATTCTTATCAATAGGCAAATACCCATTAAATGCGAAGCTTTGTCCGTTCATACCAGAGCCCATTAAGGCTAATATAATTGAAGATGGACCAACCAAGGGCACTACGCGTATGCTGTTGGCATGTGCCAATCGTACAATGTCAGATCCAGGGTCGGCTATAGCCGGACAACCAGCTTCGGACAGCAAACCCATAGGTTTACCTTCTTTACAAGCATCCAGAAAATTGTCCAGTTCATGATCTTGAGTGTACTTGTTTAGTAATTTCAGGTTTAGAGAAGCTTGTGACTTACCAGAACTCACCTTTTTTATAAAACGTCTTGCCGTTTTTTCGTTTTCCACAATGTAGTCATCTACCTGTTCAATAACACGTTTTATAGATAGAGGTAAGACTTCTAACGGAGGATTGTCACCAAGTCGTGTTGGTATCAAATATAAAATGCCAAAGTTGGTATTCACAGTTAACTTTTTATTATGCTTTACAAATTACGAAAAAAGCAGATATAGCCACTGCCTATCGTGTTTGAAGTTTTTTAGCAAGGGTTTCACATGCTTGATCGAGCAAATGGTAAACATATTCAAAACCACTTTGATCTCCGTAGTAAGGATCTGGTACATTTTGCACTTTGACAGAATCGTCTTCATCAAGAAACAGCTTTACTTTAGTTATGTCGGCCTTGTCTCGTGCTAACTTGATGATGTTGTTAAAGTTAGATTCGTCCATTGCGTAAATTATATCATATTCATCAAAAAAAGAAGACCTAAATTGTTGACCACGCTGCTTTGAAATGTCTAAACCATATTGTCTAGCAACAGCAATAGATCTATGGTCAGGAGGATCTCCTATATGATAATTAGCGGTGCCAGCCGAATCGACATAAAATTGGTCTGCAGGTAATTTTGAAGCTAAAATGCCGTGTGCTAAAGGCGAACGACAAATATTGCCCAAACATACCATTAAAATTTTTGTCATTTCTTTTTTCCGAGACATCGGAAAGGATTTAATTTAAATCGATAATTTTTTTGAAAGATCTTCAACGTATTTTCTAAATTGTTTATCAGTAGAAGATAAGTTGTCTACCGTTTTGCAGGCATGTAATACGGTAGCATGATCGCGCTTACCTATTTGAGAACCAATACTAGCCAAAGAAGCTTTAGTGAATTTTTTCGCAAAGAACATGGCCAACTGTCTGGCTTGAACGATATGACGTTTTCTTGTTTTAGATTGTAAGGTATTAACATCCATTTGAAAATAGTCAGAAACCACCTTTTGGATATAATCTATAGAAACTTCACGTTTAGTATTCTTGACAAACTTTTCAACTACATCTTTTGCTAGATTGACCGTAATTTCCTTTTTATTGAACGATGATTGCGCAATCAATGAAATTATAGCACCCTCTAGTTCTCGCACATTGGTTTTGATGTGTTTGGCTACATATTCAATAATGTCATCATGCATTTCAACACCGTCTCGATACAATTTATTTTTCAAAATAGATACACGTGTTTCAAAATCAGGGCTTTGTAGTTCGGCTGACAGACCCCATTTAAAACGAGATAGCAAGCGTTGCTCAATATCCTGCATATCAACTGGAGCTTTGTCACTAGTTAAAATGACCTGCTTCCCATTTTGATGTAAATGGTTGAATATGTGGAAGAATACATCTTGCGTTCCAGATTTACCAGATAAAAATTGTACATCATCAATAATGAGCACGTCAATAATTTGGTAAAAATGAATAAAATCGTTACGATTGTTTTTCTTTACCGAATCAATATATTGTTGTGTAAATTTTTCTGCAGAAATATATAATACAGTCTTTTCAGGATATTTCTCCTTAATATCAATACCAATGGCATGAGCCAAATGCGTTTTACCAAGTCCAACACCACCAAAAATCAATAAGGGATTAAATGATGTGCCTCCTGGTTTGTTTGCCACCGCAATTCCTGCATTTCTTGCCAAACGGTTAGAGTCACCTTCTAAAAAATTCTCAAAATTGTAGTTAGGATTGAGCTGAGATTCAATTTTTACATTTCGAATACCAGGAATTACAAAAGGATTTTTTAATTCTGGGTTTTTATTTTTTAAAGGAATATCGACATCTTGAGATTTAACAGCACCTCGATTAGTGCTTGGGATTTTTTCAGTGAACGGTTGCTTATTGCCATAGGTGTTTTCCATTTTAATAATGTAAACCAATTTGGCATGTTCTCCTAGCTCTTTTGTGAGGGCTACTTTTAGGATTTTAACATAATGTTCTTCAAGCCATTCGTAGAAAAATTTACTTGGGACTTGAATACTCAAAGCGTTATCTGAAAGTTTAACTGCAAGTATGGGTTCAAACCAGGTTTTATATGCTTGGGGTTGAATATTGTCCTTTATAAATGACAGACAATTATTCCAAACCGATTGCGCAGTTACATCCATTCTTTAAATTTAATTTGTTGTTAGTTAGTTAGCAAAAAAAAGAGAAAATTGAGTTTCTCTTGAATAACTTTCAGTCCGACAAATATGTGAACAAATTTCTTAAAAAAAAAATCAAAAGGTGTTGAATTTTCGGAAATTTTTCCTCATACTTAAATCTTGTTCAAATTACAAAAAATAAATTAAACGGCATGCCAAATCATTTATATTATAATCAAGTTGAATTGCGTATTCGTTACGGTGAAACGGATCAAATGGGCGTTGTATATCACGGCAATTACGCTCAATATTTTGAGATTGGACGTACAGAATGGTTGCGATCTTTGGGTGCAACCTATAAGCAAATGGAGAGCGATGGAATTATGTTACCTGTGATTTCATTGTCGGTAAATTACAAAAAGTCAGTTCGTTATGATGACCTTATTAAAGTAAAAACATCACTCAAAAAAATGCCAACAGCATCGATAGAATTTGATTATGAAATTTTAGATGCGTCCGGAGAAATTGTTACCACAGGAAATACCATTTTGGCGTTCATCGATATTAATAAGAAAAGGCCTACGCGATGTCCGAAATATATTTTAGATAAACTGCAAATTTAATCGTTTAATACCTTTGCTGTTGCTCCATACAGACTTTCAAAAATTTCAAGTGTTAGAGTGACGTCACTTAATCGCACCGAAATTGTAATCTCACAATCCAATTCCAATTTTTGATGGATGACATTTAAGTTCTTCTCTTTAATGATGCGCATCACTTTATTAATGTTGGCATAATCAAAATTTATAATAATAAACTTATCTATGGTTTTTGTAATAATCTTTGATGCCTCCAAAGCTAACTGGGCAGTGGTTCGATAGGCATTAATCAATCCACCAACGCCAAGTTTGACACCACCAAAATAGCGAACAACCACAATAAGTACATTAGTGACTTCAAACGATTGTATTTGCCCATAAATGGGCATGCCTGCACTGTTATTGGGTTCGCCATCATCATTAGCCCTATAATGGATGTGTTCTTCTTGAGTTCCTAATTGATAGGCATAGCACCAATGTCGCGCAGTATGGTGTTGTTTTTTTAAAGCTTCTATGTGTTCTTTAACTTCATCCTCATTTCTAATAGGAAATGCATAGCCATAAAACTTACTGTTTTTGTCCTTGAATAAAACTTCTTCAGAAGGTTTTGTGATTGTTTTATAAGTGTCTTCTATCTCCACTATGCCAAAGTTACAAGTCCTATAGAAACAATTGCTAATAAAATACCAATCCAATTTTTCATTGAAATGTGTTCTTTAAACAGAAGCAATCCTAATAGGGTTGAAACCATAACAATGGCTACATTGTTGACTGTGAAAATAGTTGAGCTCTCCAAACCCTCGAAATGAAGTGCTTTTAGCAAGTAAAAGATAGAGCCGTAATTTACTATGCCTAAAAGAGTTCCGCCAATAATACTTTTGTAATCAAATTTGAACTGCCCAGTAATAAATTTATAGCCCAAAATGAGTATGCCAATAATTGCCGCAGAACCAAATATGGTTGCCGAAAAAATAGGTATCCCATTTTCTGACACATAGGTGGTTTCTAAATATTTAATAGACGTATCAATTATTCCTGATCCAAAAAACAGAAGTATAGGAAGTAAAAGATTTTTTTTAAAGTTAATAGCGGTTTTCGATTTTACCGAGGCTAAATACACTGCGAACAGTGCTAAAATAATCCCAATAATTTTTTGTAACCCAGCACTTTCGTGATAGACATAAAACCCGAAAATCACAGGAATAATAACGCTCATTTTGGATGCAACCGAGGCAACCGAAAGGCCATTTCGCTGTGCAGTAAGTGCCATGACATTAAAAATAGATATAAATAAAAACCCTAAAAGGAATGCCCCATAAAACCATTGTGATGAAATAACGTCAGCGACTTTTATAGGTTCATCATAGACCAGTAAACCGAATGCGGAAGCTACAATATAGTTTATCACAATGGCCTGCAGGGTGTTGACTTTAAATCGTTCAAAGAGTTTGAAGTGAATAAAGATTAAGGTAGAAGCGAGAATACTTAAAAGTAGATAGATCAAAATAATTGATTTTTGGTTGTAAATAGAGTTGTTACATCTTCTTTGAATGGATCAATATTCCAAACATGAATTCCTAATCTCGAAGCTGCTAATGTGTTTTCTGGGGTGTCATCAATAAACAAGGTTTCGTTAGGATTGATAGTTGAATTGGTCAAGACAAATTCATAAATGTCCTTATTTGGCTTACGCATTTGAATGTCTTGCGATAAATAAAAGTCATCAAAACAATTTTTAAAGGTGTTATAGAACGGTACATTGTTCTTTATCCAATCAATATGTAAGTGATTGGTGTTGCTTAATAAAATAAGTTTATAGGTTTTATTTGAAGCTAAACGTTGTATAAACTCCAGTCGATGTAATGGGAAATCCTTTAAAATATAATTCCAAGCGTCAATGATTTCGGTTTTGGATAACCAAGGAAACCTTTTCTGATAAAAAGCCAAAAACTCATCGGTGGATATCAAACCTTGTTCATATAAATGATTTGTTTCAAATAGCGCATTCGGAAATTCGTTCAACTTAAATAATTGAAGCGCATTGTTCATAGCACCTTCCTTATCCAGATTTATGAATACATCACCAAAATCAAATATCAAATTTTTGATCATAAGCTGTTCATCACATAAAGAGTTCTTACTAATCTAAAGTTGTGTTTATAAATCATTTTTGTAAAACTTTAATATATCAGTATCTAAAGCTTCTTCAGAAATTAAATTGCCTTTAAATTGAGGCGCTTTTACACCGTCTTTAAATTGTATTGGTCCTTTAAATAGGCGTGCTTCATCCCAAATATTTTCGTCAATAAATGTTTGTAACGTAGTCGTTCCTCCTTCAATAATAACCGATTGTATATTGTTGTTGAACAAAAACTCACCAATTTGATGCGCCACATTCGCATCAAAATTGATGTCGTTTGAGGAGATGGAAATGGTTTGTGCTTCATCATTAAAAACTTGGAGTGTACTTGGGAGTTTTTGAGTTCTATCCAAAACAATGCGTATAGGATTTTGACCAGTCCAACTTCTAACAGTTAAGCTAGGATTGTCTTCGAGCACAGTTGTAGTACCAACTAAAATAGCATGCTCTTCAGCTCGCCATTTGTGTACTAGCTGCCTGGAGGCTTCATTGGTAATCCATACCGGTTTTTGTTCGTTCCTTAAGCTGGGAGCAATGAATCCGTCGGCACTTTCAGCCCATTTTAAAATGATATATGGTCTTTTCTTATTGTGGAATGTAAAAAACCGTTTGTGATGTGTTCTACATTCATTTTCCAAAACACCTAATATTACGTTACATCCATTTGCCTTTAATTTTTCAACACCTTTTCCAGCCACTTCAGGATTATCATCTGTGCATCCAATTACAACATTGGGGATTTTATGCTTAATTATTAAATCACTGCACGGGGGTGTTTTACCAAAATGTGAACAGGGCTCTAAAGTCACATAAAGTGTTGAACCTTTTAATAAAGTTTGATTTTTTACAGATGCAATAGCATTGACTTCGGCATGATGGCTTCCATACGGACTTGTAAATCCTTCTCCAATAACAGAGTCATTATGGATAATAACACAGCCAACCATTGGGTTGGGCCGGGTTGATCCCAATCCGTTTTTGGCAATTTCAATACAGCGTTTTATGTATTTTTCATGTATCTTCACCCCGACAAATATCGGTATAATTTTAAGATTAAAAAGTGAGCAACAACAATATTGTTATTAGGAAAATAACTAAGGAAGATGATAAGCAAATAGCTAAAGTTATCAGAGCCGTACTTATAGAATTTGGAGTGCCAAAAGTAGGCACAGCTTATGCTGACAAAGCTCTAGATTGCATGACCGAAACCTATGATAAACCTACATCAACTTATTTTGTAATAGATAAAGGTGGAAGCATAATAGGAGGTGCAGGGATTGCCCAATTGGATAATTATGAAGGAAATGTATGTGAATTGCAAAAAATGTATTTTTTACCAGAAGCTAGAGGCGTTGGACTTGGTAGTAAAATGATGCAGGTCTGTTTAGACCAAGCTAAAACATTTGGCTTTGAACAATGTTATTTAGAGACCTTGCCTTACATGGAAGATGCTAGAAAATTATATGCCAAGGTTGGTTTTAGATCTTTAGATGGCCCAATGGGTGATACTGGCCATTACTCATGTAATCTTTGGATGATAAAGGATTTATGACCTTAAAAGAATTACAAAATCAATTTCATAAAGATTTGGATGCCATTTATGGCAAACAGGAAGTGCGAAGTTTTTTGAGTCTTTTATTAGAGCACTATTTGGGTTTGAAACCTATAGATTTAGTTTTAAAGAGTGAGACTTCAATTTTCAAATCTGAAGAAATAAAATTCACAAACATACTTGAACGCTTAAAGCACGAAGAGCCCATTCAATATATAATAGGAGAGACCGAGTTTTATGGATTAAAATTAAAGGTCAATCCTAGTACATTAATTCCTAGACCAGAAACCGAAGAATTGGCAGATTGGATTATATATAATTATAAAAACCAAGAAAACATTTCAATTTTAGATATAGGTACAGGAAGTGGTTGTATCGCTGTAACATTAGCCAACTATTTGCCTAATGCAAAGGTTTACGCCTTAGATGTATCTAAAGAAGCTCTGGAAATTGCAAGACTAAATGCCGAGCTAAACAAGGTTGAGATTGAATTTATAGAAGCTAGCATTTTAAATGCAAAACTTTCAAAATTGGGTATTTGTAATACGGCGTTTGATGTTATTGTGTCTAACCCGCCGTATGTTAGAAAGCAGGAATCTTCAGAGATAAAAAGTAATGTTTTAAATCATGAGCCGCATCTTGCTTTATTTGTAAAAAATGATGATCCTTTAGTGTTTTATAAAGCCATTTGCAACTTCGCTGTTCATAACTTGAAGCCTCAAGGCAGCCTTTATTTTGAAATAAATCAATATCTTAGGGTAGATACCAAACAACTTTTGAGTCAATTTGAATTTGAAAATATTGAATTGAGAAAAGATATGTTTGGTAAAGATCGAATGCTAAAAGCTATAAAATCATGATCAATTTAACATCTGTAGCCGTTTTTTGCGGGAGTAGTGAAGGAAATGACACCGCTATTATCTCTCAAGCTAAAGCATTGGGAAAAAAATTAGCTGAAGAAAACATTACTTTAGTTTATGGTGCGGCAAAAATTGGTATTATGGGCAAAGTGGCACAAGCCTGCTTAGAGCACCATGGTAAAGTGATTGGTGTCATCCCCGAATTTTTAAAAAAGAAAGAGGTTGTTCATTTAGGGTTGCACAAATTAATAACGACAAAGAACATGCATCAACGCAAATTGAAAATGCATGAACTTTCGGATGGATTTATCACACTTCCTGGAGGTTTCGGCACATTGGAAGAACTCTTTGAAATCATTACTTGGTCACAACTTGGGCTGCATCAAAAACCTATAGGATTACTGAATGTTAATGGGTTTTATGACGATTTAATAAAAATGCTGGAGACTATGGCTGTGAAGGGATTTTTAAAAATGGAAAATCTAGAGCTTTTAATTGTAGCTGACCAGATAGATACTTTATTGGAAAAAATGAAAGCGTTTAAACCGAAACGCACTCCAAAATGGCTAAAAGTTGAACGGACTTAAAATAGCTTTTCTTTCTTTTTAAATTTGTTTTTAACTACTAAAGGCAGGACTTCAATAGGCTCTTAATCTTCTCAACTTCAGAGACTACTTCAATTGTTTCGTCAAAAAACTTTATACTATTCATAGAAATTTTAGGTGATCGATTGGTTTTATGAAGGGTAGTAGCAGAAGCATGGATTTCCTTGAAACTAGCATTTTTAAATAATTTGGCATTTTGAATGGTAATGCCGCCACCTGGAAGCACGATAATGTTTTCTTTAGCCATATTTTGCAATTGCTTTAAGTTTGAAAACCCTTGTTCTGCTGAAGGTTTTTGACCAGAAGTTAATATGCGCTCTACCTTCAAATCTATGAGTTGTTGTAAAGCTTCAAAAGGGTTTGGTGTCCAATCAAAAGCACGATGAAATGTAAAGTTTAGTGGGCTGGACCATTCAATTAATTGTTTTGTCCTTTCAACATCAATAGTGTTGTTTTCTTTTAAAACTCCAGAAACAATGCCGTCACAGCCTAAATCTTTGCAAAGTTGAATGTCATGTTTCATGATGTCGAATTCGTCTTTAGTGTAAGTGAAATTGCCCGATCTTGGGCGGATTAGAACAAAAACAGGAATAGTTAAAACATCAACAACTTGTTTTAAAAGACCAAAGCTTGGCGTTAAACCTCCCACGGCTAATTCTGTGCATAATTCTATACGATGCGCTCCGGCCACTTGGGCATTGATGGCCGATTGGTAATTGGATGCGCAGATTTCTAGTTTCATTGTTGATTTTTTTGTGACTGATTTTATCTGATGATAATCTCATCAATAAACGTCCAAGCCTTGTGTCCTGCGCCTTGTTTGCCTTCTGGGATGACGCCGTAATTTGGAATTTTCAAATAGATATATCTTGTCTTTTTACCATACGCTATGTTAATGAGTGATGTATGTTTAACTGTTGACTGAATTTTGATAGTAGAATCAATTTTTCGTTTGTTTAAACCAATTTGAATTTGTTTAGGAGCATAAATCCATTGTCCCGGTGAATTGTAGAAACGTGTTTCCAAAGAGTTGACTTCCATTTTTTCACCTAGATCGATGGTGATTTCCAAATCCTCGCCCCAAAATCCAAGCCATTCCTTATCACCATAACGGCTGTCACTTCCCGAAATTCCATTAATTAAACCTGCTGCGCCACTGCCGGGATAGGATGAGTTGGGTTCAACATTTAACTTGATTTGTTTTCCAACCGCTTTATGATATTGGATATGTTGTTTAAATACTGAACCTAATTGTTGCTCTTTGTTGAAGATCGCCGCTTTTAAAACTGTATGTTGAGTTATAGGAATTGGTACTGTATAAACTTCAGATTTTAAGCTAGGCTCCGTGCCATCTAGCGTGTAATGTATGGAATTGTTTGAGGTGAGGGTTTTAAGTTCGTAACCTTCTGAAGATAAATTACCTTCAATTTCATATAAGTGATTGGCATAGTTAATATCCAATGCTTCCAAGCGCTTGTGAAATTGCTCCACACGATTAACAAAGCTTTTATAGTTTTTGCGTTCTGGTTTGCTCCAAACCACTTCACTCATAGCTAAAATACGTGGAAACACCATATATTCTGCTTGCTTTTCATTTAGAATATATTCTGTCCATAAATTACCCTGCGCTCCCAAAATGTATTTAGATTCTTTTCTGCTCAATTCTTCTGGAATCGGATTAAAATGATACACTTTATCGAGTGGTAAATAGCCGCCTATAGCCAAGGGTTCAGTGGAATTTTCAGACTGATAATAGTCGAAATAACAATGCGATGTTGGAGTCATCACAACATTATGACCTTGCTTGGCTGCCTCAATAGCACCGTTTGTTCCTCGCCAAGACATTACGGTGGCATTGGGTGCCAACCCGCCTTCAAGGATTTCATCCCAGCCAATAATTTGTCTGCCTTTGCTATTCAGGTATTTCTCTATTCGGGATACAAAATAACTTTGCAATTCATGTTCATCTTTTAAGGCTTCTTCTTTAATTCGTTTTTGGCAATTTGGGCAGCTTTTCCAAAGCTTTTTAGGGGCTTCGTCCCCACCAATGTGAATATAAGTGCTTGGGAACAGTTCCAACACTTCGTCCAAAACATCTTCAAGAAAATCAAACGTGGCATCTTTTGTACAATAAATATGTTCAAAAACACCCCATTTGCTAGCCACTTTTGGTCGTTCTCCAGTACAGCCCAGTTCAGGATAGGCAGCGATGGCTGCTTGTGAGTGCCCAGGCATTTCAATTTCAGGAATAATCGTTACATGCTTTTTTTGAGCATAAGCAACAATCGCTTTTATTTGGTCTTGGGTGTAGTAGCCACCATAGGTTTTACCATCAAATTGTTGAGGTGTGTTGCTATAATGTCCAATCAAAGTTTCATCTCTAAATGCAGCAACGGTTTGTAGTTTGGGGTATTTCTTAATTTCTATGCGCCAGCCTTGATCATCGGTAAGATGCCAATGAAACGTGTTCATTTTAAGCATTGCCAAAGCATCAATATATTTTTTTATAAATGCGACCGAAAACATATGGCGGGCAACATCTAAATGCATCCCGCGATATGCAAATTGTGGCTCATCGCTTATCGTTACATATGGAATTTGAGCCGAATCTTTCTTATATGAGCCGTTTTCAAATTCTGGTGGTAGTAATTGGCGCAGACTTTGTACGGCATAAAAAGCACCATGATCTGAATTAGCCCTTATTTCAATTCGTTCTGTACTAACATTGAGTATATAACCTTCATAGTTTTTAATGGATTGGTCTTTAATGAATTCAATTTGATTATTGTTTTGTAGTTTGAAGGTGCTCCCATTTTCTACAAATGCTTTTAAAAACCCTGCTGAAACCTTGAATACGGGATCGTAAATTAAACCAGTTGTACTATTGATTTCAAATTGTCCGTCGTTTAGGTTGAATTTCGCTGGAGCTGGGATGATTTTTATATCGGTTTGGGTTGTTTCAGCTTCTTTACAACTGAATAAAAAACTAATAAAAACAGCAAGTGCAATTATTTTCTTGAAGGTCATTTTAGTATATTAGATGCCTTAAATATAAATCAAAAATCTAACTTTTCCGTACTTGTTTCATGGATATTCAGCAGCAAATAAAAGCACTCACTGAAGAGCTTCGAGAGTATAATTATAACTATTATGTATTAGATCGTCCAACTATTAGCGACTATGAGTTTGACCTAAAGTTAAAACAGTTACAAGAGTTGGAAATCCAGCATCCTGAATTTGCTGAAGCCAATTCGCCTACGCAGCGTGTTGGAGGTGAAATTACCAAGAATTTTGAGACCGTTGTACACGAACACCGTATGTACTCGTTGGATAATTCCTATTCAAAGGAGGATTTGCTAGATTGGGAAACACGAATAAAAAAATTAGTTGATGGTTCTGTGCAATATACCTGTGAACTCAAATATGATGGCGCTTCCATTAGTTTAACTTATGAAGATGGAAATTTGACCAAGGCAGTGACGCGTGGTGATGGTACACAAGGTGATAATGTGACGGCTAATGTGAGAACGATCAAGTCGGTGCCGTTACAGCTTAAAGGTGACTATCCACCCAAATTTGATATTAGGGGAGAGATTGTTTTGCCTTTTGAAGGGTTTAATAAAATGAATGAGGAGCGCATTGAAATAGGGGAAGAGCCTTACCGAAATCCTAGAAACACAGCTTCTGGGAGCTTAAAACTTCAGGACAGTGCCGAAGTTGCCAAGCGTCCACTGGAATGCTTACTCTATAATATAACAGGAAACAATCTTAATATTTCTACACAATTTGAAAGCCTCGAAAAAGCTCGACAATGGGGTTTTAAAGTGCCGGAAGTTGCAAAATTAGCCAATTCAATAGATGAAGTTTTGGATTTTATCGATTATTGGAATATAAATCGTCATGATTTACCTTATGAAACCGACGGCGTTGTTATAAAGGTCAATGATTTGCATCAGCAGGACGAATTGGGTTATACAGCAAAAGCACCGCGTTGGGCGATGGCCTATAAGTTTAAGGCAGAGCAGGTTTCAACACGATTGAATAGTATTACTTATCAGGTGGGACGCACGGGAGCCATAACTCCTGTCGCTAATTTAGAACCTGTAGAGCTGGCAGGAACTACGGTGAAGCGGGCCTCTCTGCACAATGCCGATCAGATTGAGAAATTGGATATTAGGGTTGGAGATGAAGTATTTGTTGAGAAAGGTGGGGAGATCATTCCAAAAATCATAGCGGTTGATTTGACTAAACGACCAGAAAATTCAGAACCTACAACATATATTAGTTATTGTCCTGAATGTGAAACCACTTTGGTCAGAACCGAAGGTGAAGCCCAACATTATTGTCCTAATTATAACGGCTGCAAACCGCAAATCATTGGCCGTATTCAACATTTTATTTCACGAAAGGCCATGGATATTGAAGGTTTAGGGGGTGAAACAGTAGCTTTATTAGTTAATGAAGGTCTGATCAATAACTACTCCGACCTTTACACGCTAACTAAAGAGCAGGTTATTCCGTTGGAACGAATGGCCGAAAAGAGTGCAGACAATCTCATAAAAGGTATTGAAGCATCCAAACAAGTGCCCTTTGAACGGGTCTTATTTGCTTTAGGGATACGTTATGTTGGTGAAACCGTAGCAAAAAAATTGGCAAGGCATTATAAATCTATTGATGCCATTGCCAATGCAACCCTGATAGATTTAATAGCTGTTGATGAAATTGGTAATAGAATAGCAGAAAGTGTTATTGATTTTTTTGCTTCAGCTGAAAACAGATATATCATAAATAGGTTAAGGGAGTTTGGACTGCAATTGGAAATTTCTGCTGAAAAATTAGCTAATCAAACCAATAAACTTCAAGGTCAGGCTTTTGTTGTTTCAGGGGTCTTCGAAACCGTTTCGAGAGATGAGTTGAAGAACCTTATCGAAAATAACGGAGGCAAAGTGTCCTCATCAATCTCTTCCAAAACCAGTTATGTTGTGGCTGGAGACAATATGGGGCCTAGTAAGAAGGACAAAGCAAATGCACTTGGAATTCCTATAATTTCTGAACAAGAATTCGTACAATTAATAAAGTAAATTCCTACTAAAAGTTAAAATATACCGATTAAATGCATTTTTATTCGTTTAATTACATAATTTTTTTATATTTGTTTCATGATTATAAAATGACGCAATGAAAACAAAGTCTATTTTAGTAACCAGTCTAGTCATACTAAGTTTAGTTTTTATT
The DNA here is from genome assembly GCA_003550275.1 of Flavobacteriaceae bacterium MAR_2010_72. GTDB lineage: Bacteria > Bacteroidota > Bacteroidia > Flavobacteriales > Flavobacteriaceae > Geojedonia. Next base: position 2,083,212 of record QXCW01000002.1, on the reverse strand, counting down.
GGACTACAGGTGCTCAAGCAAGAAGTGTATGCTTCAGGTGCTAGAGCCTTAATACTTCTATTGTTAACGGTATTCTGTTGTTATGAAGGAAAAGTCAAGAAAGGCTATTTCTTTTTGTTTTTAGTAGCCTTTTCCCTTGCCGAGGTATTGAATTTTGTTGCATGGTTTGTAACGCCTGAAGTTAGGGAAAGCATAGATTATTTCTATTATATAGGAAATGGATTATATATCCTATCTTATATATTCTTGATCATTCATGTTTTAAAAAGTATAGATGTTAGAGATGTAATTTCTAAATTCCCCGTTCACATTATTATACTCATTATTTTAGATGTGTTTTGTGTGACTGTTGTAACTGGCACAACCAAAAACACATTGTCAATTTCTGAATATTCATTGGAATTTATTTATAATGCAGTTATAATGTCACTTTTAACTATTGCTGTTATCAACTACATTTATAAAGATGACAAGAAGGCCATGAACCTATTGGTAGGTTCTATTTTTATTGTGTTTTCTGAAATCATCCAACTTGCCTATTTTTATGTTATCGATATCAATGTGTTGAATGTATTGTGCTCATTATTTTTAGTGGTTGCGTTTTTATTCCTCTATCTACATGCAAGATTACCAGATTTAAAACCAGAAGAGATTTTAGAAGATCCAGAACCAGTAGAAGCCTAATTTTTCTTCTTCAAGAAAGGGATATCCTGTCTGTATAGATAAAGAGTGGTGGCAGAAAGGATGAAGGTTATTACTGCGGTAATAAAAAGAATTCCACCGTCATTATGTATTTCAATTCCCAATATAGAAAGATGCATAACTATAGCACCTCCAATAATTCCCAAAGTTAACAATGCACCTGCCCAAGCTGTCTTCGGTACTAAAAGTAAAATACCAGAAACAAGTTCTAAAACACCAATGCCAATTCTGCCATAAGGTTCAAGGCCTACTTTTGTGAAGATATAAACACTGTCGGGATGACCACTGAATTTAAAGCGTAAAGTTTGAATTAAAATAATGGCAACTACAATACGAAGGGCAAAAGGAATGTATTTTTTCATAATATTTCAAATTAATATTCCATTTGTCGAATACTATTTGAAAACTTATCAATCTAAAGTGAAAAACAAGGCTTCAGCTAGTTCTAAACCAAAATTGTAGTTCCGTTTGCTGCTTTATTTTTATCACTGTCGAAATAAAAATCGATACGGCCTAAATTAATGCCATAACACCCTACTTGATTTACCAATACATTTTTATCTTCTATATTTTTCACAACAGTTGGTTTTTTAAGAAAGGTATGAGTATGGCCTCCAATAATCAAATCGATATTCTTCGTAGCTTTTGCTAGATTCAAATCACTGGGCTTATCAGCTGCATTTTTATAGTGATAACCAATGTGCGACAGGCATATGATGAGGTCGCAGCGCTCTTCTTCCTTTAAAATTCTGCTCATGTCTTGAGCAACTTCGATTGGATCTAAATAAACGGTTTCCTTGTACATACGTTTGTCAACTAAACCATCCAATTTAATACCAAGTCCAAAAACCCCAATTTTAATGCCGTCACGTTCAAAAACACGATAAGGTTTAACGTGATTATCCATAATGGTGTTGGAAAAATCATAATTTGCTGATATAAAATCGAAATTGGCATGAGGTAGCTGGGCAAATAGGCCATCTATACCATTATCAAAATCATGGTTGCCAATGGTGGCAGCATCATATTTTAGCATACTCATCAGTTTAAATTCCAATTCACCTCCAAAATAGTTGAAATAAGGTGTGCCTTGAAACATATCACCAGCATCTAACAAAAGTGTGTTTGGGTTTTCATTTCGAATAGATTCGACCAAAGAAGCACGTCTAGCAACGCCGCCTTTATTTGCATTAAGTCCGTCTTCTGGGCCAAAAGGATCAATATGGCTATGTACGTCATTAGTATGTAGGATGGTTATTTTTTTGTCGTTCCTTGAAAAAGATTGAAACCCTAATCCGCCGAGCCCAATTAAAGTACTTGCTACCGCTGTTTGTTGTATGAATTCTCTTCTTTTCATAAATCTATTATTTCAGTTGGATGAATCTATCGTCTATTACAGGGTTTAAAGTGTCTTTTTTAATGAAATAGTCAATAAGCACCTTTCTTATCTTATAATCCAGAACATATAATGAATCATTCGTTTTGAAAAAATCCATATGATCGCCGCCGTTGTATAAATAGTCATTGGTTGCCACATAATATACAGTTTCTGATTCTATGGGTTTACCTCTTACTAAAGCCGATTTTACATTATAAGTTTTATCCAAAACAAGTTGAAGCCCCACAATTGGATGGGCTCGTTTTGCTTTGGCTAAATAATTCACAAGTGCATTCACCTGTGTTCCTTTAAGTGCCACCACTACAACAGAATTTTCAAAAGGCATAATTTCAAACGCTGTTTTTGTAGTCACATTTCCTTTTGAAATTATAGAACGAATGCCGCCATGGTTAAGTAAAACCATATCGATGTTTTTCCCTGTTCTTTTATTAAATATGGGATTGGATTCCTCATATACCGCATCGGCCATTAAATTGCCAATGGCTGTGTTGAATTCCCCGTTTGTTTTAGTGTAAGTGTCAACGGCATAGCTTAAAACACTATCTAGATCTTTAAAAACGTGTTCTCTATATGGTTTTATGAAGGCTTCAATTTCTTGGTTAGAGCCTAAACTATCAGAGATTAATAGTTGTTGTCCTTCAATTTTGTAAAGATGGGATTCCTGTTTGCAAGCAACTAAAGCGAGTACTATAAAACAGCATAAAAGAGGTTTAAAAGTCATAGGTATAATTATAAAAAACTTAGTGCTTTCATGTATGCACTTTTATTACTTTTGTACAAAGTATAAAGATATATGATTTTAAAGGCTTTTAAAGAAAAATCAAATCAAAAATATATCAACAAACTGTTAAGTGAACGAACTGCAATGGTTCATAACAGACCAGTTAATTCTGTTGGTGTAATTTTGCATTTGAATGAATTTAGTGATTTTGAAGCTATTAGAACATATTTCAAATCTTTGGGTCTAAAGGCGAATAGAATTAAAATTGTTGGTTTTGCTGAAGAGGAAAAAGATTTAGGCTATCAATGGGAGACCTATGTAAGTTCAAAAGATTTTGGTTGGAAAGGAAAAATTAATAATGTAGAATTGCAAACTTTTATTGATACCGAATTTGATGCACTTATAAGTTTCTATCAGCAGAGTAGCCTGGAGCTTAATTTAATAACAGCTCAATCTAAAGCTAATTTTAAAGTTGGATTATCAAATAAGGACCAAAGGTTATATGATCTCATTATAAATGTAAGCCCAGATGAGTTCGACCTTTTTAAAAATGAATTAAAAAAATATTTAACCGTTTTAAATAAATTATAATGACCAAATTTTTAGGTACTGGCGTAGCGTTGGTTACACCTTTTAAATCAGATTTAAGTGTAGATTACGATGCACTCGCCGCAATTGTAAATTACAACATAGATAATGGAACAAACTATTTGGTAGTTAGCGGAACTACTGGAGAGAGTGTAACAGTTACAAAGGAAGAGAAGAAAAAAATCACAAAAGTAGTCCTAGAAACTAATAAAGGGCGTTTGCCAATCGTACTTGGTATAGGCGGCAATAATACCATGGCCGTTATTGATGAAATTAAGTCGACAGATTTTTCTGGGATTGACGCTATTCTTTCTGTTTCACCTTATTATAGCAAGCCAACACAAGAAGGTTTATATCAACATTTTAAAGCAATTGCTGAAGCCTGTCCGGTTCCAATTATTCTTTATAACGTTCCTGGTCGAACTTCAAAAAATATGTTGCCAGAAACCACATTACGTTTAGCTAATGATTTTAAAAACGTCATAGCCGTAAAAGAAGCTGGTAACAATGTGGCCCAATATTTACAATTATTAAAAGATAAACCTGAAGATTTTCTAATAATTTCGGGAGATGATGATTTAGCCTTGGGTGTTGTACTGGCTGGAGGCGCAGGTGTGATTTCGGTAATCGGCCAAGCTTTACCAAAACAGTTTTGCCACATGATTCAGTTGGGCTTACAAGGCAAAGCAAAGGAAGCCTATGCTATTCATTACAAACTCATGGACATAATTGGGTATATTTTTGAAGAGAACAATCCAGCTGGTATTAAAGCTGTTTTCGAAGCTTTAGGAATGGCTCGTGACACCGTGAGGCTTCCGTTAGTTCCTGCTACCGATGGTTTGAAGAGCAAAATCAGAAAAACCCTGAAAGAAATAGGGTAGCGTACATAAAAGTTAAATCTGTCTTAAACATGATTTTAACCTTAATTCAACCGTTATTTTAGCATGAAATATTTGTTTTTTTAATACGTTTGAAATACGTACTTTTGCAATCTGTTTTTTATTTATGAAGAATTTATTTTACATACTATTAGTTGCTTTAGCCGTTTCGTCTTGCAGTGAATTTCAAAAAGCTTTAAAATCAGAAGATATCGCTACTAAATTTAATTTAGGAACGGAACTTTTTGAAGCAGGAAAATATAGCAAGGCTAATCGTTTATTTGCACAAATAGTACCAAGCTATAGAGGTAAACCACAGGCAGAAAAACTAATGTATATGTATGCCATGTCGTATTACAACATGAGGGATTTTCATTTGTCAGGCTACCAGTTAGAACGTTTTCAAACGAGTTACCCTAAAAGTGAAAAGGCAGAAGAGGCACTGTTTTTATCTGCAAAAAGCTACTATATGTTGTCTCCAGTTTATAGTAAAGAACAAAAGGAAACCAATGAAGCTATTGAGAAGCTTCAGTTGTTCATTAATAAATATCCGCAATCGCAGTATTTGGCAGAAGCGAACAGCCTAATTAAAGAATTGGATTTTAAATTGGAAAGAAAGGCATATGAAATTGCCAAACAATATAATACAACGGCTTATTACGAATCTTCAGATTATGAAGCAGCTATAAAAGCTTTTGATAATTTTCTGTTGGAACATCCTGGATCTTCTTTCCGTGAAAAAGCTATGTTTTATCGACTAGAATCAGCACATAAATTAGCTGTAAATAGTGTGGAATATAAAAAAGAAGAGCGATTAGGAGTTGCAATGGGATATTACAATACGTTTAAGAGATATTATTCAAATTCTGAATTTTATACGGAAGCAGAACGTATGGGCCAAGAAATGCAAACCGAATTGGAAAAATTTAATACAAAAAGTTAATCTTATTACTAATGGATTTAAAAAAGACACATGCTCCAGTAAGTACGTTAACGTACGACAGAAACGAAATTGACGCTACAACAGAAAACATCTATGAAGCCATTTCTGTTATCGCTAAAAGAGCAGAGCAAATCAACACCGACATTCGTAGAGAATTGGTTGACAAATTGGAAGAATTTGCAACGTACAACGATAGTTTGGAAGAAATCTTTGAAAACAAAGAGCAAATAGAGGTCTCTAAATTTTATGAAAAGTTACCAAAGCCACATGCTTTGGCTGTTCAAGAGTGGTTAGACGACAAAATCTATTATAGAAACACAGACGACGACATTAAGGACGCATAACTAAGATGTCAGTATTAAGCGGCAAAAATATACTTTTAGGCATCACTGCTGGTATAGCTGCTTATAAAACAGCTAGCCTTGTAAGGCTATTCATAAAAGCAGGCGCTAACGTAAAGGTCGTTATGACGCCTGCTTCAAAAGACTTCATTACACCTTTAACCTTATCAACATTATCAAAACATCCAGTACATTCGTCGTTTACAACTGAAGATGATGATAATGCTGTTTGGACTAATCACGTTGAGTTAGGGCTTTGGGCCGACTTTTTTATAATAGCTCCAGCCACAGCAAACACCTTATCAAAAATGGCCAATGGCGTTTGTGATAATTTGCTTATGGCAACGTACTTATCCGCCAAATGTCCTGTGTATTTTGCTCCAGCAATGGATCTTGATATGTACAAGCATCCAACTACAGTGCGCTCCTTTAAAATTTTACATAGTTTTGGAAATACCATGATTCCTGCCACTTCGGGTGAATTGGCAAGTGGTTTGGTAGGTGAAGGGCGAATGGCAGAACCTGAAGATATTGTTGATTTTATAGAGAATGATATTTTAGAGAAATTACCCTTAAAAGGAAAAAAGGTTTTAGTAACAGCAGGACCAACTTACGAAGCCATTGATCCTGTGCGGTTTATTGGGAATCATTCTAGTGGGAAAATGGGTTTTGAAATAGCAAAAGCTGCTGCAAATTTAGGCGCAGAAGTTGTGTTGGTTTCTGGCCCGTCTCATGAAATTGTAGACTCAAATCGTATCACAACATTTAGGGTCACAAGTGCTTTAGAGATGTATAATGAAGTGCATCAGCATTTTGAAAATGTTGATATCGCTATTCTTTCGGCTGCTGTGGCCGATTATAAGCCAAAATTTGTTGCTGATCAAAAAATAAAAAAGGCTGATAGTTCGTTTACAATAGAGTTGGAAAAAACCAAAGATATTCTGGCTTCATTAGGCGAAATAAAACAAAATCAGTTTTTAGTAGGCTTCGCTTTAGAAACCAATAATGAGTTACAACATGCCAAAGGTAAATTGAAATCAAAAAATTTAGACTTAATTGTATTAAATTCCTTGAATGATGAAGGTGCAGGTTTTGGAGTATCAACAAATAAAGTTACATTTATAACAAAATCAGACACTGTTATTGAACAAGAGCTAAAATCTAAATCTAAAGTAGCTCAAGATTTAATGCATCAGATTATAGAACAACTAAATGCGTAACCTTTTATTTTTATTCTATTTAAGCGCTTCAATAGCATTTTCACAAGAACTTAACTGTAACCTTGTGGTTAATGCCCAGCAAACTGGTAATGAAAATGTTCAGGTGTTTAAAACCTTGGAAAAGCAACTTAATGAATTTGTAAATAATACCACCTGGACCAACAAATCGTTTAAACCCCAAGAGCGTATTAATTGCAGTATGGTTATTAATATTCAGGATTATAACAGCGATATTTTCCAAGGAACTATACAAATTCAAGCTTCAAGGCCCGTATTCAACTCGTCATATAGCACACCAATTTATAGTTTTAACGATCGGGATTTTACATTCCAATATTTAGAATTTCAGAATCTAGTTTACAATCCGAATCAATTCGAATCTAATCTAGTTTCAGTAATTACCTATCATATTTACATGATTTTGGGTATGGATGCTGATAGTTTTCAATTAAATGGAGGGGATTCTTATTTTGCTCAAGCGCAAACCATTCTTAATTATTCGCAACAAGAAAATTTTAAAGGCTGGAAATTGGAAGACGGTAATCAATCTAGATTTACATTGATAGACAATGTGTTATCGCCTACATTTAAGGAGTTTAGAACAGTAATGTACAATTACCATATCAATGGTTTGGATATTATGAGCGACAACGCCAAAAAAGGTAAAACTCAAATCGCTGAAGCCATTGAAGAATTGGTGGTTATGAACAGAAGACGACCGAACTCGTTTTTAATGCGTGTGTTTTTTGATGCCAAAGCCCAAGAAATTGAAGATATCTTTAGTGGTGGGCCAAGTGTGAACATCACTGATTTAGTAGATGCCTTAACTAAAATAGCGCCTACACATGCAGCAAAATGGCGAAATATTGATTTCTAAATAACAATCTTTTTAATTCCATAAAAGTTAAAGATTGATAATAAACTATGCTAACCACACTTTCCATAAAAAATTATGCGCTTATTGATGAGCTTCAGGTCAACTTCAATAACGGACTTACCATTATTACTGGTGAAACCGGAGCAGGGAAGTCTATTTTACTAGGAGGTTTGTCACTTATTTTAGGAAAGCGTGCCGATATGAGCAGCGTCAATGATCCTTCAAAAAAATGTGTAATTGAAGCCACGTTCGATATTGCCAATTATAATCTAAAGCAACTTTTTAAAGATGAAGATTTAGATTACGAATCCCAAACTATTATTCGACGAGAAATTTTGCCTTCAGGTAAATCAAGGGCTTTTATAAATGACACCCCTGTTAATTTGGATAGTTTGCAAGTATTGGGAGAGCGTTTGTTAGACATTCATTCCCAACATCAAACACTTGAGTTGACCAATGATGACTTTCAGTTTTTGGTTATTGACGCTTTAGCAGAAAACACCTTTAACCTCAAAACCTATTCTGAAGACCTTGCTACATTTAAGCAATTAAAGAATGAATTAAAAGAACTTGAAGAACGAAAAACTGAAGCTATCAAGGAGCACGATTATAACTTGTTCTTATTAAAGGAACTGGAAGACGCTAAATTGAGTATTGGAGAACTTGAAGCCCTTGAAGAAGAGTACGAAATGCTCAATAATATTGAAGAAATTAAAGAGACCTTGATGCTCTCAAATAGCTTGTTGAATAATGATGAGCTTGGAATTTTGACTAATTTAACCGAATTGAAAAACCAGTTGTCCAAATTGGCTAATTATGGTCCTTCTTACAAATCCCTTTTTGATCGAATTAATAGTAGTTTGATTGAATTGGACGATATTTTTGCTGAACTCGAGAGCGCACAGGAGCAAATTGAAGCTGATCCCAATAGATTGGAAATTATCAACAACAAACTTAAAGTATTGCATAATTTAATGCAGAAGCATTCAGTTTTGAATATTCAAGATTTAATAGAAATTCGAGAAGCTTTGACCGATAGAGTTTCGGTTAGCGAAAGTTTGGATGCCACTATTTTAGATAAGAAGAATGAAATTGAATCCCTTATAAAAAAGTTAGATGAAAACGCGCTCCTTATTCGAAATAACCGATTAAATATTTTACCTAGTTTAATTCAACAACTAGAAGCGTTATTGAAAACTTTAGGAATGCCTAATGCAAAATTTGATATTCAGTTAAATGAGGTGAACACGTATTTAAATAACGGTAAGGATCAGTTGCAATTTTTGTTTACGGCCAACAAAGGAAGTCAGTTTCTTGAACTAAAAAAGGCCGCTTCAGGAGGCGAATTATCTCGTATTATGTTGGCTATTAAAGCAATTCTTTCAAAATACATTCAATTGCCAACTATTATTTTTGATGAAATAGACACTGGAGTTTCAGGTGAAATTTCAAATAAAATGGCGAGTATTATGCAGCAAATGAGTAAAAGCATGCAAGTCGTTACTATAACGCATTTGCCTCAAATTGCCGCTAAAGGTGATTCGCATTTTAAGGTATATAAAGAAGAGGTTGAAGGTTTTACTAGAACACAACTAAAACGACTTAACCCAGATGAGCGCATTGTAGAAATTGCACAAATGTTGGGTGGCGTTAATATTTCAAACTCGGCAATAGCTCATGCAAAGCAATTATTGAACTGAAAAACTTTTGAGTTTGAAAGTTTAAACTTTAAAGTTTTCTTATTTTTGATTTAAATAGGACTAAAACTTAATAACATCAACTAATCAAACAAAAACATAATAACATGTCATATAATTTACTAAAAGGAAAAAGAGGGATTATTTTTGGAGCATTGGATGCTAACTCCATAGCATGGAAAACTGCAGAACGGGTTCATGAAGAAGGCGGAACATTTGTTTTAACCAATGCGCCAATAGCAATGCGTATGGGGCAAATTAACGAACTTGCGGAAAAAACAGGATCTCAAATTATTCCAGCTGACGCTACATCTATTGAAGATTTAGAAAACTTGGTGTCACAATCTATGGAGATTTTGGGTGGTAAATTAGACTTTGTTTTGCATTCAATCGGTATGTCTGTTAATGTTAGAAAAGGAAGGGCTTATACAGATCAAAATTATGACTGGACCCAAAAAGGTACTGATGTTTCTGCCATGTCTTTTCATAAAGTAATGCAAACCTTGTACAAAGCTGATGCAATGAACGAGTGGGGTAGTATTGTGGCATTGACTTATATGGCTGCACAGCGTGTTTTTCCTGACTATAATGATATGGCAGATAATAAAGCTTATTTAGAAAGTATTGCGCGAAGCTTTGGTTACTTTTTTGGAAAAGATAAAAAGGTTAGAGTAAATACCATTTCGCAATCACCAACACCAACTACTGCAGGTCAAGGGGTGAAGGGCTTTGATGGCTTTATCGCCTATGCTGATAAAATGTCACCATTGGGTAATGCAACTGCCTTAGATTGTGCAAATTACACGGTAACTTTATTTAGTGACTTGACCAAGCGTGTAACACTTCAGAATTTATTTAATGATGGAGGCTTTAGCAATGTTGGTGTAAGTAATGAAGTTATGGAAGCATTTATGAAATAAAAGTGTCATTCTGACAAAAAAAACCTCGCTTACAGCATGTTAGCGAGGTTTTTTTTTGTTTCAACTAATTTTCCTTAACAATTGAGATGGATATAGTAATTTGGTATAAATCCAAATACTATCCCTTATGAAAAAGATTACCCTTTCAATTTTTTTGGTCTTTTCATCTTATTTATCGTTTTCTCAATGCATAAATAACACTCAAAATTCTATAGTAAGCTCGGCAAACGATGGTTTTCAACAAGAGCTTGCAGATAATGTTGAAACTTCAGAATATATTACAGTCAATAGTTTAGTGATTGGCCATAACTATCGATTTACGAGTACTCGAACAGGAAACAATGATTATATCACGGTAACTAACACATCAAATACTGTGATAAGTCATGGTGTTTCTCCTCTTACAATTAATAATATTCAATCCAACTCCATAAGAATTCATATAAAAATGAATGCTGCATGTAATACTGATGCGTTTTTTCACGAAGTGAATCTTTTGGATTTAACAGTTGAACCAACAACATGTCAAAAGCCTGAACTTAATAGTTTAGGAATTAGCTATAAGTCAGATACAAGAATTGATTTGTATTGGAACGCACCAGGTTTAGGAAGCCCTCCATCTGGCTATGATTGGGAAATTGTTTTTGACGGAAATGCTCCAGGGGTTGGTACTGTTGCTTCAGGATTTGTTAGTGCTCCGAATACTAGTTTTAGTACAGGTAACGTTTTAATCGCAAACACAGCTTACGATATTTATTTGAGGTCAAATTGTGTTGCTGAAGGTTATGGTATGGGAGAATATTATTTAACGGGTAGTGGAAATATACCTGGGTTTACAACAAATGCTAGCTCACCACCTTCAAATGATTTTTGTAGTGGTGCAATAACTCTTATTGAAGAAACAAGTATCCCTGATGCTGCTTCTGCAACACCAACAGCAGGAACATTGTTAGGAGGCGCAGGCACTGATGTCGATGCGGAGTCATGCGGTGGGTCATCTGGAAATGCTAGAGACGATGTATGGTTTAAATTTGTGGCCCAAACCACAAACGCCAATATAACTATTGAACCTAATAACAGTCATGATTTTGTTTTAACGCTATATTCAGGTGATTGCAACTCATTGTCCTATCTAGATTGTAGCGATAGTAATATTAATACACCAGCATTTGAGGAAATTAATTATTCAGGGCTAACAATAGGTAATACCTATTATGTGAGGACCTATTACTTTGGAAATAACACACCAGCCTCACCAACGTTCAATATTAAAATATGGACTCCAGGTACTGCAACCGATGCGGATGGTGATGGTTACAGTAATGTCGTTGATTGTGATGATAATGATCCATTAATTAATCCAGAGGCAGCAGAAATTCCTGGAAACAGTATAGATGAGAACTGTGATGGGATGTATGAATGGTACCAAGATAATGATGGGGATAGCTATGGATCAACCATAGTTGTTCAATCTTCAAACAGTACTCCGGGTGTAGGTGAATCCAGTAATTCATTGGATTGTGATGACGGGGATCCAAATATTAATCCAGATACAGTTTGGTATCTTGATGCGGATGGGGATAATTATGCGGTGTCTACCACGACACAATGTACAAGTCCGGGAGCGGGTTATACCACTACAGTATTACCATTAACAGATTGTGACGATGGCAATCCAAATATAAATCCGGATACAGTTTGGTATTTGGATGCAGATAGTGATAATTATGCGGTGTCTACTACGACACAATGCACAAGTCCGGGAGCGGGTTATACCACTACAGTATTGCCATTAACAGATTGTGACGACGGAGATCCAAATATAAATCCGGATACAGTCTGGTATTTGGATGCAGATGGGGATAACTATGCGGTGTCAACTACAACACAATGCACGAGTCCGGGAGCGGGTTATACTACGACAGTATTGCCATTAACAGATTGTGACGACGGAGATCCAAATATAAATCCGGATACAGTCTGGTATTTGGATGCAGATGGGGATAACTATGCGGTGTCAACTACAACACAATGCACGAGTCCGGGAGCGGGTTATACTACGACAGTATTGCCATTAACAGATTGTGATGATGGCGATCCAAATATAAATCCGGATACGGTTTGGTATCTAGATGCAGATAGTGATAACTATGCGGTGTCAACCACGACACAATGCACAAGTCCAGGAGCGGGTTATACCACTACAGTATTACCATTAACAGATTGCGATGATGGCAATGCTTCCATAAACCCTGGAGCGACGGATATTGTTGCCAATGGAATTGATGAAGACTGTGATGGAATGTTCCAATGGTATCAGGATAACGATGGAGATGGCTATGGGTCAGCAGTAGTTGTCCAGTCATCAAACAGTAGTCCGGGAGCAGGGGAATCGAACGTTTCAACCGATTGCAATGACGGAGATGCTTCCATACATCCAGGGGCCACAGATATTGTTGCCAATGGAATTGATGAGAACTGTGATGGGATGTTCCAATGGTATCAGGATAATGATGGAGATGGCTATGGAACAACCGTAGTTGTTCAATCTTCAAATAGTAGTCCGGGAGCTGGGGAATCAAATGTTTCAACCGATTGTAACGATGGAGATGCTTCCATAAACCCAGGAGCGACTGATATTGTTGCCAATGGAATTGATGAGAACTGTGATGGGATGTTCCAATGGTATCAGGATAACGATGGAGATGGCTATGGATCATCAGTAGTTGTTCAATCTTCAAACAGTAGTCCGGGAGCTGGTGAATCAAACGTTTCAACCGATTGTAACGATGGAGATGCTTCCATAAACCCAGGAGCGACTGATATTGTTGCCAATGGAATTGATGAGAACTGTGATGGGATGTTCCAATGGTATCAGGATAACGATGGAGATGGCTATGGAACAACCGTAGTAGTTCAATCTTCAAACAGTAGTCCGGGAGCTGGTGAATCAAACGTTTCAAGCGATTGTGATGACACGAATTCTTCTGTTAATCCAGGTATGACTGAAGTTCCAGATAATGGACTAGACGATGATTGTAATCCATCTACTCCAGACGAAACGCTAGGAGAGGAGGATTTGAAGCTTGAAAAAATTAATGTTTATCCAAATCCGTTTAACGGAAAAATGACAATTCATTTACCTTCTAAATTTGAAAACAGTGATTTTGAAATTGCACTTTTTGACCTAAATGGGAGGGTTATTTTAAATCATATTTCAACAAGTGTGAATAGGCGAATCCATATTGAAAACTTGCATAATTTGGGCGAAGGTGCCTATTTCTTGAGGATTAAACATGTTGTAACCGGAGAAACTACTGTCAAGCAATTGCTTAAACATTAAGAAGCAATTATAGTTAGATTCAAAAGCCACCAAATCGGTGGCTTTTGAATTTTCTTTAATTACCTTTGTGTGATATGAAAAACTTGCATTTTTCCTTTATTATACCCGTTTTTAATAGGCCAGAAGAAGTAAAAGAACTTTTAGGGAGCTTTATTGAACTTGAAGGTGATTTTGATTTTGAAGTTGTAATCGTCGAAGATGGTTCTACACAAACTTCAGAGCATTTAGTGGAACAATTTAAGGATCAATTGCGTATTTCATATTACTTTAAGGAAAATTCTGGACCAGGAGATTCTAGAAATTATGGAATGCGGAAGGCAAAAGGCAATTATTTTATTATCCTAGATTCAGATTGTTTATTGCCTAAATCCTATTTGAAAGTTGTTAAAAATCACCTTAAGGATAAATACACGGATTGTTATGGTGGGCCAGATGCAGCGCATGAATCGTTTACCAGACTTCAAAAAGCTATTAATTTTGCTATGACCTCGTTCATGACCACGGGCGGAATTAGAGGTGGTAAAAATAGTGTGGATAAATTTCAGCCAAGGAGTTTCAACATGGGATTATCAAAAGAGGCATTTGAAAAATCTGGTGGATTTGGAAGAATTCATCCTGGAGAGGATCCAGATTTATCTATAAGACTAAATGATCTAGGGTATAAATCACAACTCATTGAAAACGCATTTGTTTACCATAAACGTCGAATATCTTGGTCTAAATTTCATGCTCAAGTTTATAAGTTTGGAATGGTTCGACCGATTTTAAATTCTTGGCATCCAAAAACCAAGCGTTTAACCTATTGGTTTCCAGCCCTGTTTAGTTTGGGTCTTATTTTCGCACTATTTTTAAGTGCATTTGGCTACGTATGGTTATTGCAGATCTTTGGCATGTATTTGTTATTGACATTTGTGGTAGCTTGGATAGTATCAAGAGATTTAGTAGTTGGAATTTTGTCAATTATTGCTGTTCTCATTCAATTTTTTGGTTATGGCTATGGGTTCTTAAAATCAACATTGGCTATTAAATTGTTAGGAAAACAGCCAGAACAACAGTTCCCAAATTTATTTTTTAAGCATGTCGAGTAAGGTAAAATCGAAATTCATAAAGTCCATACAAAGTAAAAAACTTCATGTTTTTGGACTCTTCTTTTTGTGTGCTTTTCTTTTTTTGGCATTGACTAAATTGTCAAAAACATATACTGAAGATATTACGGTGGCGATTGTTTTTAGAAACGTCCCACAGAATAAGGTCATTATCACAGATAGTTTTCCTAAAATAAATGCTACCGTATCTGCATACGGTTTTAGCTTGTTTTTTTATCAGTTTAAAACGCATACCATCGCTGTTGATATCAGTAAGGATGTATTCAGGCAACAAAACAACTACGTTTGGGTAACCAATAAGTATAAACATAAGATTAATGATCAATTAGATCAATTCACAGAAATAGTATTAATTGAGCCCGATACTATATATTTTCCTTTTGAAACCTTATCAACAAAAAAAGTACCTATTGTTTTAAATGAAAATGTAGTTTTTAAATCAGGATATAATATTTTGAACGGATTTGAAGTAAAACCAGACTCGGTTAAGGTTATTGGGTCCGAAGAAGAGGTGTCTAAAATAAAAAGTGTAGAAACGTCCCCGTTAAGCTTGAAAGATGTTTCTACAGATATTGATGTCATGTTATCATTGAAGAAACCTAGTCCGAAATTAAAGTATTCTATTAGTGAAACAAGAATTAATGCCAAAGTTGAGAAGTTTACCGAAGGAACTATTGAAATTCCTGTAACTATAGTAAACAAGCCATTGGATGTTGAGGTTAACTATTTCCCGAAAGTCATTACCTTATCGTATAACGTTAGTCTGGACAATTATAAAAATGTAAAGCCGTTAGACTTTAAAGTGGAATGTGATTATTCGGAAATTGAGCAATCAAATAAAACCTATTTCACACCTAAACTAGTTAAGTCTTCACCTTTGGTTAAAAATGTGAAATTGAAGCAAAATAAAGTGGAATTTATCTTAATGCAATAAGAGAATGCAAATGAAAATTGTCGGGCTTACCGGAGGGATTGGTAGCGGTAAAACAACCGTGGCAAATATGTTTCGAGAATTAGGTGTTCCAATTTATATAGCCGATGTTGAAGCTAAAAATTTGATGCACTCCTCTAAAGTTGTCAAGAGAAAATTAATTACATTATTTGGAGACAAAGCATATATCAATGGAGACCTAAACAAACCGCACATTTCGTCAAAAATATTTAGTGATCAATCGTATTTAGATAGAATGAATGCTATTGTTCATCCAAAGGTTGCACAACATTTTAAAAGCTGGTTAAAAAAACAAACTACAGCTTACATAATTAAAGAAGCAGCTATTATTTTTGAGCACAATATGCAATCTCAATATGATTATATCATTACGGTCACTGCAAATCATGAAGAGCGCATACGCCGAATTTTAAGTCGAGATAAAACCACAAAAGATAAGGTGTTAACTATTATGAAGCATCAATGGTCTGACGAAGTTAAAATCAAACTATCTGATTTTGTTATAGTTAATGATCGATTAGAAGACACTAAAGAGCAAGTTTTAAAGGTGCATAATGTATTGCTTAAGGAAGTTAATAATTCTAAATTTTAACATATTTGTTAAGGTAAGGTTAAAGGGGACAACTGCTAAATGTTAAAATGTTAAATTTGAACGATGGGCAAAAAGCTTTTCATTTTAATGGTAGTGCTAATGAGTTTATCACTCATTGGAATCATTTTTGTTCAGGCATATTTTATTAATAATACTCTAGAAAACGAAGAGAAAAATTTTACTTTAAACGTAAAACGTTCCTTGAGTTTTGTTTCAAAAACAATTGAGAATAAAGAGTTAATTAGTTATAATAAAATATATCAGAATATTGTTGAAAGTGGTGCCAATCCTGACTCAACCAAAATCAGGGCTTCATTAATCCTAAACAGTTTAAATGAAGATACAAATGAAATCACCATTTATCAAAATGCCATTTCCGAAGAAAGCTTCAAGGTCCCATCAATGTTCTTTGACATCGGTTTAGATAGTGTGAGCGTTAGTCGCTTTACCAATCAAAGGGAAACGGTGGTTTATGATAGAAATACACTTGATGGTAACACCCAAGTAAGCCCTATAAAAACTATACAAAGCTATACAACTTTAGATGATATCGGACGGAAGATTTTTGAAACTTCATATAGAGATTTTTACAGAGATTACCCAGTTTACAAGCGAATTTCAACAGAAGAAGTCCATGATTTTTTAGATTATCAATTAAAGAGTGACGGTATTGAAATAGATTTTGAATTTGCTATTTATGATGAAGATTTATCAACAAAAGTACAATCAAAAAACTTTGAACTCATAAAACCAGTAACTTATGGAGTTCCTGTGTTTTTAGATAATAATAACGAAAGCGATTACAGGCTTTATGTCAATTTTCCAGATCGCAACAAGTTTTTGTTATCCAGCATTTTACGAATGTTGATACTTTCAATTATTTTCACAACGGTAATTGTTGTTGCCTATTCAAGTGCCATTTATCAGTTAATCAAGCAACGGAAAATATCACAAATCAAAACAGATTTTATCAATAACATGACCCATGAATTCAAGACGCCAATTGCAACCATAAATTTGGCTCTAGATTCTATAAAAAATCCAAAGATCATTAACGATCAGGAGAAGGTCATGCGGTATTTGAATATGATAAAAGACGAAAACAAACGTATGCATGCTCAAGTAGAAAATGTCTTGAGAATATCTAAACTCGAAAAGAATGAATTAAACATTAGTAAGGATAGAGTGAAGTTGCACGACCTAATTGAAGATGCAATTACACATGTGGAGCTTATTGTTGAAGATAGACAGGGTTATGTGAACACGCATTTAAATGCCGATAAGTCTTCGGTTTTGGCCAATGAAACCCACTTTACTAATGTGATTGTCAATATTTTAGACAATGCTATCAAGTATAGTGATGAGCCACCTAAAATAGATGTCTCAACTGAAAATGTTGGAAACAATATATTAATGCATGTTGCCGATCAAGGCAATGGCATGTCAAAACAAGTACAAAAACGGGTGTTCGAGAAGTTTTATAGAGAACACACCGGAAATGTTCATAATGTTAAGGGCCACGGATTAGGACTGGCTTATGTAAAACGAATTGTTGAGGACCATCAAGGTCACATATCAGTAGAAAGTGAAAAAGGAAAAGGTAGTGTATTTACAATAAAATTACCATTAATATCATAAATTATGGAAGCACAAAACAAGAAAATACTTTTAGTAGAAGATGATCCAAACTTTGGTACCGTACTTAAAGATTATTTAATGATGAACGACTACGAGGTTGTTCACGCAAAAAACGGTATGGAAGGCTTTGAGAAGTTTAAGAAAGACGATTTTGATCTATGTATTCTGGATGTCATGATGCCTTACAAAGATGGATTTACCCTTGCTAAAGAAATAAAGGAAAAAAACGCGGAGGTTCCAATTATATTTTTGACCGCCAAAGCCATGAAGGAAGATGTGCTTAAAGGCTATAAGGTTGGGGCTGACGATTATTTAAATAAACCTTTTGATAGTGAAGTACTTTTAATGAAAATTAAAGCTATTATCCAACGAAAAGCTACAGATACCATTGCCGATAGCAAACAGTTTGAATTTAAGATTGGCAGGTTTGATCTTAATTCCAAACTACGTTTTTTAAAGTTTGATGGAGGAGACCCAATTAAATTGTCTCCAAAAGAAAATGAATTGCTACGTATGTTAGCGTTGCATGAAAATGACTTGATGCCAAGAGAGTTGGCCCTTACCAAAATTTGGCGAGATGATAATTACTTTACCTCAAGGAGTATGGACGTTTATATAGCTAAACTACGTAAGTACTTAAAGTTAGATCCAAATGTAGAGATCTTGAACATACATGGTGAAGGCTTTAGATTAGTGGTTAACCAAAATGCTTAAATTCTAATATTTTAAATAAAAAAAGCCTATCATTTGATAGGCTTTGTCTTTTAAAAAAATCAAGCGATTATTAGATAACTTTTACGTTTACTGCGTTTAATCCTTTTTTTCCTTCGGTTAAATCGAATTCTACTTCATCTCCTTCTCTAACTTCGTCGATTAAACCAGAAATGTGTACAAAATGTTCTTTGTTGTTTCCTTCTTCAGTGATGAATCCAAAACCTTTTGAATCGTTGAAGAATTTTACGGTACCTTTACTCATAATAAAATTTAAATTAATTAAGCGACAAAGGTAGTGTTAATAAAATAACTTTAGGTTTTTTTTGCTGTTTTATTTTAAAAATCAATTTATTACTTCATTTTCAATGATCTCAATTATCGAATTTAAAGACGATTTATAGTCAAACCAATGGCAATTTTCAGTTTTTTTAAACCAAGTGAGTTGGCGTTTTGCAAAGCGTCTGGAATTCTTTTTTATTTCAGAAACAGAAAAATCTAAAGGCCATTCACCATTTAGGTAGTTAAATAACTCTTTATACCCAACTGTATTTAGAGCATTCAGGTGTTGCTTACATTGAAGTGATTTAACTTCTTCTAGTAAACCATCGTTCATCATTTTATCAACACGTTCATTAATTCTGCTATAGATAATGGAACGTTCTGCGGTTAAACCTATTGTTATTGTTTTAAAAGGTCTTTTAGTAGACTTTCTATTCAGAAAAGAGGAATAGGGTTTACCTGTTCCTATAGAAACCTCTAACGCTCTAATGATGCGATGCGGATTATCTAAAGCTATCGTTTTATATGATGAAGGATCTAATGCTTTAAGCTGTTTTTGTAATGCTTCTAATCCTTCTTTTTCAATTTTAGAATTAAGCTCTATTCTAATTTGAGGATCTATATCTGGAAATTCGTCCAAGCCTTTTGTAATGGCATCGACATATAGACCAGAGCCACCAACCATGATCACAATATCTTGAACCTTAAAAAGCTCATCAAGTTTAGCAAGTGCATCTTGCTCAAAAGCCCCAACATTATAATCGTCTTCAATAGATTTATGGTGAATGAAATGATGCTTGGCCATTGACAATTCTTCTTGTGTAGGGGCTGCGGTACCAATACGCATTTCTTTATAAAACTGCCTAGAGTCTGCTGATATAATATCTGTATTAAAATGCCGAGCTAATTGTATGCTTAAGCTTGTTTTTCCAATAGCCGTAGGTCCAATAATGGAAATCAGGTATTTATTCATGATGTAAACTATAGCCGCAAATATGACAATATTCTGCACGGTCAAGGTGGCCTTCTGTTAAGCAATTGGCGCAACTTTGTGTGTTGGTAGGAAGTTTAGGATTTTTTTGAGGTTGGTCTGTTTGTTTTATTTGGGTGGTGTATTCGGCAGAAACAATTCCTGTTGGAACTGCAATAATCCCATAACCTAATATCATAACTAATGAGGCAATAAACTGACCAAGAGGTGTTTGTGGTGCAATATCTCCAAACCCAACCGTAGTTAGAGTGACAATGCACCAATAAACACTTTTGGGAATATTTGAGAATCCGTTTTTTTCACCTTCTACCAAATACATTATAGTTCCAAGGATTATAGCTACAATGACAACAGCAAAAAGAAACACCGAGATTTTTGCTCGACTGGCTTTTAAGGCCTTTACTAAATTATTGGAAGCACCTAAATAACGCGCTAATTTTAAAATCCTAAAGATTCTAAGCAATCGCAAAGCTCTTAAAGCTACTAGAGCGTGAGTTCCTGCAAAAATGATCGATAAGTATTTTGGTATTGTTGAGAGAAAATCTATAATTCCATAAAAGCTTAAAATATACTTCATGGGTTTATTAACACTTACAATTCGTGCTATATATTCTAATGTAAATAAGATGGTTATTACCCATTCTGATATGTTAAGAAATTGATGAAAACGCTCGTCTATGGCTTTCACGCTTTCAAGCATAACCAATATGATACTGGCTATAATTGTGGACATCAACACAAGATCAAAAACCTTACCAGCACGAGTATCCGCTTCATAGATAAGTTCGTGCAGTTTAGATCTCCAATTATTTCTTGTTAATTTACCCATATTAATAAATTGAGCAAAAGATAGCTATTTTTTCTTTAAAACGATGAGTGTATTTTTTTGTATATCGACAATATTAATCAAACCTAACTATTTTCAGTTTTTTATTCTTCCGTAAATAGTTTTGAATAATATGTTGCGTATCCCTATTATTTTCCATTGGAGTAATAATCGATTTTAATACAGCTATAGTATTTATTTGATAGTTAAGATCAAAAAAACCAAGCCCCATGAATACCCCATTTTCAATTAAAATAGCACTTCGCTCGTCTATATCCCTACCTCTATCAATAATAACCATGTTTTGATCGGTATAGCTATTTTTTTTGATGAGCTGATTGACACGCTCATTGTAACTTTCAGGCGACTCTTTTTGAATACAAGCGCCATGACAACTTTTTATAGTGAAATTGAAACAGCTACTTTTAGATGGATAGAGCCCTGTTAATTTTTGACAAAGGTCAAATTCTTCAATTGCTTTAAATAAGAAGCTTTTGGCACTCTGCTTTGTACTAAAGGTTGTTATGGGATTTTTGCGACCATCGGCTTTATCAATTTTTAAATTGATATAACCCTTTTCATCTTTAAAGCTATAAAGCGCATGTGTAAATAAATTGCGACGTAATGCTCTATTATACAGTGGTTTGTTTTGCTTGATTTCTTCACTTTCTTTAAGAAGGGCTACAAGCTCACTTCCAGTGCTTTCATAGGTCACGGCGGCAACTAAAAGTTGAATTTTTTTAGATTTAGGACTGGTATCGGTCAGGTGTTGATTGATACGATGTTTAATGTTCTTGCTTTTACCTATATAGACGATTTTACCGTTTTCATCATGTATATAATATACACCAGTCACTGATGGAAGTTCCTCTATAATGCGTTTATGACTAGGCTCCATTTGACGTTTTGGTTCCAACCTAATACTATCTTGAATGATATATTTATTCAGATCTTTATTGAGAAGAATTTTAAACAGCTTTAAAGTCGCCATGGCATCACCATTGGCACGATGTCTATCACTAACAGGGATGCCAAGTGAGCGGGTAAGTTTTCCTAAACTATAAGAATCTTGCCCCGGAATTAAACGTTTGGAAAGCTCTACAGTGCAAAGCGTTTCACGTTTAAACCCAAACCCCAATCTTTTAAATTCGGTTTTTAAAATACGGTTGTCAAATTGGGCATTATGTGCAACAATAATACAATCATCGGTTATTTCTACGATTCGTTTTGCTACTTCATAAAATTTAGGGGCATTTCTCAACATATTGGTGTTGATCCCTGTTAAGTTAACTACAAAAGGCTGTATTTCTCGTTCTGGATTAACTAAACTGATAAATTTATCTATCACTTTATGGCCATCAAATTTATAAATGGCAATTTCGGTGATACCTTCTTCATTATACTTTCCTCCGGTTGTTTCTATGTCTAATATGGCGTACAACTATATGTTTATTTGTGCTTTGTTTATAGTATTAAATCGACTAATTATAATTTCTTTCTCCAAAAATATGGCTTCCAACCCTAATCATAGTGCTTCCACATGCAATTGCTAGTTGGTAATCTCCACTCATGCCCATGCTTATGGTTTCTGGTTTAAAATTGGAATTAGAATAGTGTTTCAAGGAATCAAATATTGTTTTAAGTCGGTTAAATTCTTCTTTTATTTGATTGCTGTCATCAGTAAAAGTAGCCATACCCATAACACCAGTAATGCAAACGTTTTTTAATTCTAAAAATTCTTTGGATTGAATGATTTCTGATGCTGTTTTGGCTGACATCCCAAATTTACTGTCTTCTTCAGCAATTTTAATTTGAAGTAAGCAATTAATCGTTCGATTACAATTTTTTGCTTGCTTATCAATTTCCTTAAGCAGTTTAAAACTGTCAACACCATGAATTAAACTCACAAAATGAGCCATATACTTGACCTTGTTGCGCTGAACGTGGCCAATCATATGCCACTGAATGTCATTAGGTAATTGTTCATGCTTCTCAACCATTTCCTGGATTTTGTTTTCCCCAAAATGCCTATGACCGGTATTATAGGCTTCCAAAATATCGCTAATAGGTTTTGTTTTTGAAACTGCTACCAAAGTAACATGATCAGGTAATTGTGATTTTAGATGTTGTATATTTTGTTGAATATTCATTTTCAAAATTCGTAAATTGTTACGCCACTACGTAATTTAGGCTCAATAAAGGTGCTCTTTGGTGGCATTTTGAATCCGTCGTCAGCAATTTGCTTAAGCTCGTCAATGGTGATGGCAACCATTCCAAAACCTACGGCATATTCGCCTTTGTCGACAGCATTTTTTATATTTACAATATCACCTTTACCATTACTGTAATGTATTCTTAAATCATTGCGAAGGTCTTTGATTCCCAAAATAGGTTCCAAAACTGTTTTATAAAGTATTTGAGCATCTAAAGCATCCAATGAGGTATTAAAGTTATAATTCGATTTTCGTAAATACAAGGAATAAAATTCGCCATCCAAATACATTGTAAAGTGATGCTTCGCAGTAGGTCGATATGCCAATGTGCCTCTGTTTTCTATTCTATACAGTGTGTCTAATTGGATAAGAAACTCTTCCTTACTCAAACCGTTTAAATCTTTCACGTGTCGGTTGAAAGAATATATTTTTAACTCCGATTCAGGAATCAAGAACGACATAAAATAATTATAAGGTTCGGTCCCATTGTGGGTTGGATTGTTTTCCTTCAGATCTTGATATAATAAATATGAAGATGCCGAACGATGGTGACCATCTGCAATGTACAATGAGGGAATCGCATTGAAAATCTTGGTTAAAGATTCTAGGTCTTTATTATCATCAAGTAACCATAAATAATGCGTGTCCTTATATGTGGTTGTAAATTCAAATTCGGCTCGCTTACTTTGTGCTTTCTCTACAATTTTAAAAATCTGGTCATTATCAGGGTAGGTAAGCAGCACAGGTTCTGCGTTAAAGCCAACAGTTTTTAAATAATTCTTAAAAATATGTTCACGATAGGCTATAGTGTCCTCGTGCTTTTTAATACTATTTTTTTCATAGTCTTGTGCACTAGCAGCAGCAACAATACCATTAAAAACCTGTCCATCCCGATCGATAATTTTGTATATATAAAAGCAAGTGTTCTCATCCTGTACAAATACATTGTCTTCTTTAAATTCTTGGTACCGATTTTTAACAAGTTGGTATCGCTCTATTCCTGTTATTTCTTTAGCGTACTTATAACCAGGATTAACAATATGCAAAAACGAAAACGGATTATAGTCTAAACGGGCTTCACGTTCGGCTTTAGTATACGTTTGGTAGGAGCGCGATGCGACCAAACTTACCTTATCCCTTGTAGGGCGAATTGCTTTAAACGGAACTATTTTTGCCATGTCATTGAATATTCAGCCTTCAGTCATTAATTAGTAGTCTTGAGTTATTGAAAAGAAAGATTGCCAACTGTAACTAGGTAATTACAGACTACTGGAATTGTTTTGCTACTTTTTCAGCTTTTTTGCTTTGTGAATAATCATAAAAACCTTCACCAGATTTCACTCCTAACTTTCCAGCTCTAACCATGTTTACCAAAAGTGGGCAAGGCGCATACTTAGGGTTTTTGAAGCCATCGTACATAACGTTAAGAATTGATAAGCAAACATCCAGACCAATAAAATCGGCTAATTGCAAAGGTCCCATTGGATGAGCCATTCCCAACTTCATGACGGTATCAATTTCTTCAACACCAGCTACACCAGTGTACAACGTTTCGATAGATTCATTGAGCATTGGCATTAAAATTCGGTTGGCTACAAAGCCAGGGTAATCATTTACCTCTACAGGAATTTTACCAAGGGTAGTAGATAAATCCATAATAGTTTTGGTAATAGCATCACTTGTGTTGTAACCTCTAATGATCTCCACGAGTTTCATAATGGGTACTGGATTCATAAAATGCATACCAATGACCATTTCTGGTCTTGAAGTAACAGAAGCTATTTGGGTTATGGAAATTGAAGATGTATTAGTTGCTAGAATAGTGTCTTCTGGGCAATCCCTATCTAATTGTTTGAAGATTTTGAGTTTAAGGTCCAGGTTTTCTGTGGCGGCTTCAATTACCAAGCTTGCATATTCCACGCCTTCAGTGATGTCGGTAAATGTTGTTATGTTATTTAATACGGTTTGCTTGTCGGCTTCAGTGATTTTTTCCTTGGAAACCATGCGATCTAAATTATTAGCAATAGTTTGCATCCCTTTTTTTAAGGACGTTTCACTGATATCAATTAATTGAACTTTGAAACCGGCTTGAGCACAGGTGTGGGCAATCCCGTTTCCCATGGTTCCGGCTCCTATAACTGCAATATTTTTCATAAACTGTTTGTTTTCACTCAAAAGATTGAGCGTGCTATTTATTAAATTATTTTCTAAAATTGATTGATGATCATGGTAGCTACTCGCAGGGCTTCAGTTCCGTCATGCAGGGTAACAATAGGTGTTGTATTGTTATTTATGGCATCTGCAAAAGTTTCGAGCTCGTCCAAAATGGCATTATTACTTGAAATGTCTGGATTATCAAAATAAATTTGCTTCTTGACTCCTTCAGCATTTTGAAGAATCATATCAAAATCGCCAGGATGCTCTGGAGCATCTTTCATTTTTACAACTTCACATTTTTTTTCCAAAAAGTCAACCGAAATATAGGCATCCTTTTGAAAAAAGCGTGTTTTACGCATGTTTTTTAGTGAAATTCGGCTAGCCGTTAAATTAGCGACACAACCATTTTCGAACTCAATCCGTGCATTGGCAATATCTGGAGTATCACTAATAACCGAAACACCACTTGCTGATATGTGCTTGACTTTTGATTTCACCACACTTAAAATAATATCAATATCGTGTATCATTAAATCCAAAACTACAGGAACATCAGTACCTCTAGGATTGAATTCTGCCAAACGATGGGTCTCAATAAACATTGGGTTAACGATGTTTTCTTTTACAGCAATAAACGCAGGGTTAAAGCGCTCTACGTGCCCAACTTGTCCGCGTATGTTATGTTGAGCTAATAATTCCCTAATATGTTCGGCTTCTTCAACAGTATTGGAAATGGGCTTTTCTATAAAAATGTGTTTTCCTTTGGCTATGGCTTTTTTGGCGCAGTTATAATGTGATAAAGTTGGCGTGACGATATCAATCATATCAACGGCATCAATTAGTGCATCAATTGAATTAAAATATTTGTAACCAAATTCGGCCTCCACCTTTTTTGCGTTATTTTCATCAGCGTCATAAAATCCAACAAGGTGGTATTTATCAGATTGGTTAAGAAGTCTTAAATGAATTTTTCCAAGATGCCCCGCACCAAGTACTCCTGCTTTTAGCATATGTTTAGGTTTTTAACAAAAATAGTTGTTTTGAAGTAAAAACATCTTATAAAACTAATATTAAAAGACACCTAATTCAAATTTTGGAATAAGAAATATTGAAGCTTAAATTAATAGATTTTAGTTTCAACTTCACACATATTGTTTTAATTTAGCAACTAAACCCACCCAAACATTGAAAGATACATTTAAACATAAAGGATTAAGGCAAAAGCTGGTTGAAGTTGTTAAAAACAAAGGAATTACAGATGAAAAAGTATTGGATGGTTTAAGTAAAATCCCTAGACATTTGTTTATGGATTCTGGATTTTTGGATCATGCTTACCAAGATAAGGCGTTTCCAATCGCTGCCGATCAAACTATTTCACAACCTTATACGGTTGCATTTCAAACCGAATTATTACAAGTCAAAAAAGGAGATAAAATTCTAGAAATAGGTACTGGAAGTGGTTATCAAACGGCTTTATTATGTTTATTGGGCGCCCAAGTGTTTAGCATAGAGCGCCAACAAGAGCTTTTCAAAAAAACGAGTAAATTTCTTCCAAGTTTGGGGTATCGACCTAAAAAATTGATTTTCGGAGATGGATATAAAGGATTAAAGTCCGAAGCTCCTTTTGATGGCATTATAGTTACAGCAGGGGCACCTTTTGTTCCAAAAGCATTATTGGGTCAACTTAAAATTGGAGGACGATTGGTGATTCCGGTTGGAGATCAAGTACAAACCATGACTTTATATCTTCGGAAAGGCGAAAAAGAATTTGAACAGCACGAGTTTGGTGAATTTAGGTTTGTACCATTGTTAGAAGACAAAAATTGATAGCTATTATGAAAACAGAGGGAATGATTAAAAAAAGTTGGTTATTCATAGGTCTTTTTACAATATCTCTGGTGACTAATGCTCAAAATTTAGATTCACTGGCTCTCAATTATGCCAAAGCCTCCTTTATAGAACTTTATGAGTTTTTTAGCCTGCCTAACGATGCCAACAATCCTATTGAAATTGAACCCAATGTAAAATGGTGTCAACAGGCTTTTAAACAACGCGGATTTAAAACACAACGTTTAGAAACTGAAACAGTTCCCTTGTTATTGGCTTCAAGATCGTTTCCAAATACGGATAAAACTGTGCTAATTTATTTGCAGGTTGATGGTCAGCCAGTCGATTCAACTAAATGGTTTCAACCTAACCCATACATACCGGTGTTGAAAGCACAAAATGCTAAAGGGAATTGGGATATAATCCCATGGACTAATTTGAAGGGAGACTTAAATCCCAATTGGCGAATTTTTTCAAGGTCAGCTTCTGATGCTCGGGGTCCTGACATGATGTTCCTGAAAGCTATGGACATTTTAAATGATTTAAACATTCAGCCTAATTTCAACATTAAGGTGATTATGGATTTTGAGGAAGAGCTAGGTTCACCTCAATTGCCAAAAGCCGTGAGTGATTATAAAGAAGAACTCAAAGCCGACATGCTGGTTATTTTTGATGGCCCAAGGCATTTATCAAACGCGCCAACTTTAGTCTATGGCGCTCGAGGTATTGCGACTATTTCTTTGGAGGTTTTTGGTCCTAGGGTGCCATTGCATAGCGGTAATTATGGTAATTATGCGCCAAATCCAGCAATGAAATTATCACAATTATTAGCTGGGATGTGGCATGATGATGGTAGAGTTGCTATCTCGGGTTGGTATGATGGGATTACAATTTCAGATGACGTTAAATCTGTTTTGGAACAAGTACCTGATGATGAACCACAAATTCAAAAAGATTTTGGAATTGCAAACACTGATAACATTGGCTCTAATTTTCAGGAGGCCATACAATATCCAGCGCTTGGAATTTTAGGGATGAAAGCGGCTTGGGTTGGCAATGAACGGCGAACTATTATTCCTGCCACTGCCATAGCTGAACTAAACATAAGGTTGGTAAAGGAAACCGATGGTGAACATATGGTAAAACTTGTAAAGGATTACATTTTAGATCAGGGTTATTATTTGGTTGATGATGAGCCCACTGAAGAAGAACGAATGTCGCAAAGTAAAATAGTGCGATTTAATGCCAAAGTATCCTACGGAGCTTTTCGAACCGATTTTAATACTGAAATTGGAGCTTGGTTGCGACGTGGAATGAAATCAGCTTTTGGTCATGAGCCTATTCAAATACGAACTGGCGGAGGTTCCATTCCCATTTCACCTTTTGTGATAACTTTAGGTATACCAGCAGTAGCAGTACCAACTGTAAACCCTGACAACAACCAGCATAGTCCAAATGAAAATATCCGTTTGGGAAATTATATCGATGGTATTAAAACCATATCTGCGATATTAATGGAAAAACTTTAATGGCTTTTTTAGAAGAACTTTAAGCCAAACAGGATAGCATCACTTTGAAAGCCGCTTTGGTAAGAGCGTACATAATCCAATCTTAAAAATCTAAACTTACCCCAGCCAATATTATCTATACCTATAGAGTACTCTTGGTATGGATTAGTATTAGGAATTGCGAGTGCATGTGCTCCAAGGATGAGATTGAAATTAAGCATATTTAATAAAGGCAATTTACCTAAAATATAACCACTAAAATCATGCTCTGCATGAAATTCCAAATACGATGTGTTTGTGCTTAAATCATAGTAGGGTAGATTGTTAGACACGTTTAAATAAGAACCTGAACCTATATGGGTTTGGTTTCCGTTGAAATGTTGATAATCAATAAAGGACATATCTTCTGCGTTAAAAAAAGTTCCTGCTTTGATGTTATATTGAAAGTTTCCTTTATTACCGATATTGAAGTCTTGTGACAACTGGGCTTTTATTTGATCA
Organism: Flavobacteriaceae bacterium MAR_2010_72; assembly: GCA_003550275.1. GTDB lineage: Bacteria > Bacteroidota > Bacteroidia > Flavobacteriales > Flavobacteriaceae > Geojedonia. Next base: position 2,054,279 of record QXCW01000002.1, on the reverse strand, counting down.
TAGTTATATTCAGATTTGGTAGCCGCAAAGCCTTTTTCATAGCCAATCGTTAAACTTGGGACGTCGTTATTAGGAATGTTGATTTTGCTTCCGGGGTACCTTAAATAGGTTTGGCCAAAATTAATTCGGGCATTTATGTTCAATTTCGCAATGGTGTGTGTTTCAAAAGGAATACTTCCAAAATTGGTTGGGTCTAGAGGATTATTGCTCGTATAATTTCTATTGGATTTAGGATACCAAACTTGATCGGTGGTATTGAAAAGTGCTTTTCTACGTTCTAAAGCCAATGACGAACTTAATCGAAAGCCATTAAACAATTCATTTGAAAATGCAATCTGTAAAAAGGATTTGTCATAGAGTTTTAAATAATTCTTTTCAGCTAATAGAGAATAGGCTGTATTAATGGTTTTTGAAATCGGGTCATTTGCATTAAATTGTTGTGCGACAACACCTCCTGAAACAGTTAAAAAAGGCCGACTTACATTATTGAACTTGTAGGTTGCCGACATGGTCCCGCGGAGTCGCTCGTCACTGAAGCCGTAGTTTATTGTTCCGTTTAAAGTGAAATATCGTCTAAATTCGTCGTAATTTTTTCTGTAATAACTATCCAAGTTAATGTTCCACCCTTGAACGGTATTAAAACTTATGGCTGTAATAGGAGAGGAGAAGCCCATATTCCAGTTCTCGAACGAATTACTATAACTATAACCTGAAATGATGTTTCCAAGTTTAAAACGGTTGTTTTTGGCATCGATGGAATCTAAATAAGGTTTTGACTTTCTAACGATTTGAATACTATCCTTTTTAATATAATCAGTGATCTCTTCATCAGTTAAGGGTACGGGTCGTATGGATTTCCAAAATGAGGAATCCTTCTTATTGGCCTCGTCAATAAAAGACACGATTTCGGGCCCAAAATCGTTCTTCCGTAATTCAGCATTAAATTCGTAATTACTATAAACAGCTGTAAATCGACCATCTCCTTTGATGCCGAAAATCCCATATTTAAAGTCAATACTTTGTGACATTAATGCCCAAATCGCATCAGCTTCAGAATATGAAAAATTTTGTTTAATGGTAATATTATCTGCAGCAGGAATTTGTGCTTGCTCACCAGTAATAGATAATTCTAGCGCATAAATCGTCCATTGATTTTCAACAATATAGATATATCCTGAAAAAATGCGATCATTTTGCCGTTTAGGAATGACTTTTACTTTATTGATAAGGTTGCCGCGATCATCATAAAAAATACCGTCAAGCGTATAGCGGTAGTAATTAAATGCGTAATCGGCAATGGGCGAAATAATCTGGTTGCCAAGTTCAATGGTATTGCTGTAGAAATTATAATCAACATCAATAGCATTATTGAAACTGAAGCCATTATCGTTGCCACTCACTTTTGAGGCTGTAATGGTTTCTTTTAGTTTGTTAGGTCTTAAAAATTCAATTTTTGAAATGGTTTCAGATAGATAAATAATACCACTTCTGGTGGAGTCAAGTCCACCGCCAAGGTCTCCAATATCCTGACCCAATAGTTTTTCTGGGGCTTCCTTAATACGAATAAGTCCTCGAGAATAGAAGTTGGCTTTGTAAGATTGAATGCGTTCTAAATTTGCTTTTCGTTTGGCAATGGTTTGCCTGATAATAGCATTGGCTGGATTATCTGCTGTATTGATTACGACTTCGTTTAGCGTAATTTCTTCATCCTCTAAAGTGACATTCAGGATAAATGGAAAAGTTTCCACAGCTACAGTTCTTTTAACCGTTTTAAAACCTAGACTTTGAAATATTAAGGTGTAGGATTTAGTTTCCGTAACATTGAGTTCGTAATTACCATCTTCATTACTTGTGGTTCCTGTAAATGTATTTTCAATATAAATGTTTACGAATGGTAGGGGTTCATTGTTGGTATTGGTTACCTTTCCTTTGATTTGGGAACTTGCAGATGAACCTATGAACAAGCAAAACAGAAGAATTAGTTGCTGTCTCATTTATAGATTTTCTTAATCCGGTCTAAATTGCGTTTATTGTCACGATCTTTGATTGTGTCACGCTTATCGTATAGTTTTTTTCCTTTGGCCAATGCTATATCCAGTTTGGCATAGCCTTTTTCGTTAATGAACAATCGTAAAGGGATAATGGTAACGCCTTTAGTATTAACTTCCTTTTCTAGTTTTTTGAGTTCTCTTTTATTTAGTAATAATTTACGCTCGGCCTTAGGTTTATGATTGTAATAATTGCCGTAAACATACTCCTGTATGGTCATGTTGATGACAAAAAGCTCACCATGCTCATTAAACTCACAAAAACTCTCGGATATTGAGGCTTTGCTATCTCTAATGGATTTGATTTCGGTACCAGTCAATACAATACCAGCGGTATAGGTGTCTAGTATTTCATATTCAAATCGCGCCTTTTTATTTTGTATGTTAATCTGTTTTTGCATGGTTGCCAAAGGTATATAATTTAAGATAAATTTTTGAAAGGTGAGAAAAGTATTCTTTAGTTTTGTGACAGATCGTAAAACAAAATCATGAAATTTTTTCAAATTAGTTTTTTTTTGTGCTTTGTAATATTGCTTGGTTGCAAAGATGAACGTAAAACGGATGCCGACCTCGAACAACTGGTTGTGGATGAGGCTATTAAAGTTATAGGTGGAGAAAAATTTAAACACTCAGTGATTGAATTCGATTTTAGGGATCGTCTCTATAAGGCTACAAGAGATCGCTGGAAATTTCAGTATGAACGCTTTACTCAAGATTCTTTAGGTATAATTCGGGATGTGTTATCAAACTCTGGTTTTCAAAGATTTATAAATGATTCATTAGTTGTGGTGGCTGATACAATGGTAGTTAAATATACAAGTTCAGTAAATGCAGTCCACTATTTTTCGATTTTGCCATTTGGCTTAAATGATAAAGCGGTAAATAAAACCTATTTAGGTGAAACGGTAATAAAGGATAAAACCTATCATAAAGTAAAAATCACCTTTAATGAAGAGGGAGGCGGAGAGGATTTTGAAGATGTTTTTGTGTATTGGATAAACACCGCCAATTTTCGAGTAGACTATTTAGCATATTCTTATATAGAAGATAACAATGATATTGGGCTTCGTTTTAGGGAAGCCTATAATCGACGTGAAGTGAACGGATTGGTATTTGTGGACTATAATAACTACAAACCAAAGGCTTCAATTACTTCAGAATTTGAACTAGACAAACTCCTTTCTTTAGATCGTAAATTTCAAGTTGATAGTTTACAACTACTTTCTAAAATTGAATTAGAAAATATTCAGGTTAGTTTATTACCAAAAGTTGATCAATAATCTGATTATTTGAAATAGTCACGATATAGATGTTGCTATTATTGGCATCATCAATATCAGCATATTTCCTTTCGCCTATAACACTATTTACAAAAGCTGGTGTGGTATTGCTATGACCTACCACCAATACGGTTTTACCTTTAGTTGCTTCTAAAAATGAAGGTGCATGAATTGCTCTCGGGTCATAAATTGTTATATCCAATCCATTTTTAGTTGCTGTTGGCTGTGCCGTTTGCCTAGTTCTATTGTAATTAGTAGAATAAACTGCATCAAATGTTACTTCGCCTAAAATTCTACTCCAATTGTTGGCGCGAATAATACCAGCTTCGGTAAGGTGTGGATCTGCATTGGTGCTATCAGTTCTGTCCTTTTCGGCATGTCGAATGAAGTAATACGTTGATGTTGTAGTTTCAACAGGCAGTTTTTGTTCTTCTTTGGTTTTACAGCTGCTAAAAATGGATAATATAACAAGAAATAAGATGCTGATTTGTTTCATAATTATAATCTTTTGATGGTTATGACATCAAAACTTTTATGAGCAATAGATATCACGACCATTAGTTTTAACTCACCCTTTATTGCCTCAATCTACACTACTAGAATGAATTTTTCACTTTAAAGATAAACATTAATATGAAGTGGTAGCAATTTGATTGGTTACAATTGCAACGCCAGAAGAAGTGCCAATTCTGTCGGCACCTGCGTCAATATATTTTAAAGCAGCTTCATAATCACCAATACCACCTGAAGCTTTTATTTTAGCTCGGTCACGCAAGGTTTTTCTCATAATTTTAACAGCCGTTAATGTGGCTCCACTTTTAGAAAATCCAGTTGAAGTTTTTACAAAATCAACTTTAGCGTCCAAGCATATTTCGCAGACCTTTATGATTTCATTTTTAGAGAGTTCACTGATTTCTAAAATCACTTTTAAAGGCGTTTTTCCAATGGCAATTTTAACATCACTTATATCTTTTAGTACACCAAAGTAATTCTTGCTTTTAAGTAAACCAATATTAATAACCATATCAATTTCATTCGCTCCATAATCAATAGCGTTTTTAGCCTCGAATACTTTTGCTTCTGTTGACATGGCGCCTAATGGAAACCCAACGACTGAACATATTTTTACAGAAGATTTGTCTAATAATTGTTTCGCTAAAGGCACGTAGCAACTATTAACACAAACGGCATAAAAGCCATGTTGTTTTGCTTCATTACAAAGATCAATGATTTCGCGCTCTGTGGTACCTGATTTTAATAAGGTATGGTCTATATATGAATTAACATCCATTTTTATTGTAGGTTATTATAAATTAAACAATTACATCTCCTTTGCTGATTCAAGGGAGATAAAATTTAATCTTTAAAGTAAATACGGGAATTAATAGCATTCCAAATTTAAGAATTAATTCTAGAATTAGAATGTTATTTTTAAGCTTTTATTGTGAAGAAAAGTCGATTTATACAAACTTTAACAAAAAAGCAACACGCCTTAAAATAAGGTTATGTGTTGCTTTCATCTAACCAATCATAATAAAGACTATGTTTATTTATTTCTGTTACAGTTTTTTAGACCTTGTCGTTAACCAAATGACTTTGATTTCTAAAAACTAACTTATCATCAAAAGCATCTAATAAAATAATACTGTCAGTTGTTATTTTACCAGAAAGTATTTCTTTACTCAACCCGTTTAAAACTTCTTTTTGAATGACACGCTTTACTGGTCGTGCACCATATTCAGGGTTAAAGCCTTTTGTTGCTAGGTATTTTATAGCCTCATTTGTAGCATCAAATGTGATGTTTTGTTGTGCTAACATTTTTGTAACTCCTTTTAATTGTAAGCCAACTATGTCAACAATGTTGGCTTTGCTTAATGGTGTAAACATAATGGTGTCGTCTATTCGGTTTAGGAATTCTGGTCTTACACTTTGTTTTAGTAGTGCTATAACATCAATTTTTGCCAATTCTATTGCCGAATCGATATCTTTTGTGGCTTCAAAACGTTCCTGTATAATTTGGCTCCCTATATTGGAAGTCATAATGATAATCGTGTTTTTAAAGTCTGCCGTGCGTCCTTTGTTGTCGGTTAAGCGACCTTCATCCAATACTTGTAATAAAATGTTGAAGGTATCTGGATGTGCTTTTTCAATTTCGTCGAGCAAAACAACTGAATACGGCTTTCGTCGCACAGCTTCGGTTAATTGACCACCTTCGTCATAACCCACATATCCTGGAGGTGCACCAACCAAACGGCTAACCGCATGACGTTCTTGGTATTCGCTCATATCGATTCTTGTCATGGCATTGTCATCATCAAACAAATACTCTGCAAGTGCTTTTGAAAGCTCTGTTTTTCCCACACCTGTAGTACCAAGGAATAAAAAGGTGCCGATTGGTTTTTGTGGGTTTTGCAAACCGGCACGACTTCGTCGAACAGCATCACTCACGGCTGCAATTGCTTCTTCTTGACCCACAACGCGTTTATGCAATTGATCTTCGAGTTTCAATAATTTTTCGCGCTCACTTTGAAGCATTTTTGTTACAGGAATTCCAGTCCATTTTGCAACAACTTCGGCAATGTCGTCATAAGTGACTTCTTCTTTTATTAACGAATTCCCAGATTGATTTTCGCATAATTCTTTTTGATAAATCTCCAATCGTTCTTGGGCTTCCTTGATTTTACCATAACGCAATTCGGCTACTTTTCCGTAGTCACCTTCACGTTCGGCACGTTCCGCTTCAAGTTTAAATTCCTCAATAGCCAATTTAGTAGCCTGAATTTGATCAACAACTTCTTTTTCACTTTTCCATTTGGCGTTGATCTCATTGCGCTCTTCTTTCAAATTAGCCAATTCTGAACGTAGTGATTTTAGTTTTGCTTCATCCTTCTCACGCTTTATGGCCTCGATTTCAATTTCCAATTGCATAATTTTTCTGTCCAAAACATCTAATTCTTCTGGTTTGGAATTGATTTCCATACGCAATTTTGAAGCTGCTTCGTCCATAAGGTCAATAGCTTTATCTGGAAGGAAACGGTCGGTGATGTAGCGTTCGGATAATTCCACTGCACCAATAATGGCTTCATCCTTAATCCGGACTTTGTGATGGGTTTCATATTTTTCCTTTATACCACGTAAAATTGAAATCGCGCTTTCGGTATCGGGTTCATCGACCATAACTTTTTGGAATCGACGCTCTAAAGCCTTGTCTTTTTCAAAATATTTTTGATATTCATCTAAAGTAGTTGCACCAATAGCCCGTAACTCACCTCTGGCCAGAGCTGGTTTCAAGATATTAGCTGCATCCATAGCGCCTTGACCACCGCCGGCACCAACTAAAGTGTGGATTTCATCTATAAAAAGAACAATGTCACCTTCACTTGTAGTGACCTCTTTGATGACGGATTTTAAGCGCTCCTCAAATTCACCTTTGTATTTGGCTCCTGCAATTAGTGCACCCATATCGAGTGCGAAAATTTGTTTTTCCCTTAAGTTTTCTGGGATATCACCATCAACAATACGATGCGCCAAACCTTCGGCGATGGCTGTTTTTCCGGTACCAGGTTCACCTACCAATATGGGGTTGTTTTTGGTACGACGTGATAAAATTTGTAAAATTCTACGAATTTCCTCATCTCGTCCAATTACTGGATCCAATTTGTTGTCCTTTGTTAATTGATTAAGGTTCTTGGCGTATTTATTGAGTGAGTTATAAGTATCTTCCTGGCTTTGGGAGGTGACACGGTCACCTTTTCTTAATTCCTCGATGGCTGCTTTTAGGTCTTTCTCATTAATGCCTTGATCTTTGAGCATTTGAGAGATCTTGCTGTTCGATTTAAATACGGCTAAAATTAAATGCTCAATTGAAACGTAATCATCGTTCATTTTCTTGGCAATAATTGAAGCTTCATTTAGTGTTTTTACAGCTTCTCTAGAGAGCATAAGTTCGCCGCCAGATACTTTTGAGTAACTTTCTAATTGTTTATCTAAAGTCTGTTGTAAAAGCGTAACGTTGACGTTCAGCTTTTTTAAGATGAAGGGCAGAACGCTTTCGTCAACTTCAAAAATCCCTTTAAAAATATGTTCATTCTCGATATGTTGATGACCAAAAGCTTGCGCAAGTTGTTGTGCTTGCTGTATCGCTTCTTGTGATTTTATGGTATAATTATTTAAGTTCATATGTTTAATTTTTCGTTCTTTGCAAATTGTATTTCAACAATCTTACCAAGGCAAACTTGCGGACAAAATGTCCTGTAAAACCAACAATAGCGTGACTTTTAGTCAGCTTGTAAGGTTTAATATTGAATACGACTTATGGGTCTGATGCTAACGAATTTCACTATTGTGAAACTAAATAAATTATAATTTTAATGGGATTTATACAAAAACTATTTGGCGGAACTAAAGAAACTGCAGCAGAAAAAACCTTACCATGGATAGGTTTAATAGAAGGAAACCAATTATTAAGTCTTGAAGCCGATTCGGTAACTAAAACCCAATTAATTTTTAAACACTCAACACGTTGCGGCATTAGCCGAATGGTAATGAATCAATTCGTCGATGCTTTTGAGGTAGATGCTAACATTGATCTTTATTATTTGGATGTTTTGGATTATAGAGAACTTTCTAGAACTGTAGCTTCTAAATTTCAGGTGTTACATGAATCACCGCAAGTTTTGGTGATTAAAAATGGAGCAGTAGTTGCACATGCCAGCCATGGAGCGATCAATGACTTGGATTTCAGTCGATTTATTTAATCAATCCATTCCTAATTCAATTTTAAAAATAAATATGTTGTAGATATTATTGAATATTTATATAGGTAAATAATGCAAAAACTACAGTCAAAAGTGTTATTAAAATAAGATTAATAATAATTATGGCACAACTTTTAAAAAAGGACTTAATAAAAGGCTGTTCATATAAACGACGGTGAGCGGGAAAGTAATAATAAATCATCCAAAAAATTCCTGCAGATTTTACACTAAAATTAACCCAATCAACTAATAGAGAATTTCCTAATAGCGGAATGAGTTTATTCAGAAAAAATAATATTAAAATCAACAACAGAATAAAGGAAAAATAATGAAGCGTAAAAATGCTATGATCAAAATAATACCATTTTTTTTTATCATGAAAAAGCCATAAAATAAAAGCAAAAACGGGCATATACAAAAACAACACTTTTGGCAAATTATTAGTAAATGAGAGCATGAACTTATCTATTATTTGCTCGTTGGTATTTTCTTGTTTTACCTTAAGCCATTTTTTAATAAACCAATATTCGGTTGTGCTTATTTTTTTTTCTTCGCTGGCTAGTTTTTGAATCGAGTCTAATTCACTGATAGATTTATAACCAAAATCGGCTGCTTCTTTTTTATCAATACCTTTTGTTTGATTTAGTATTTTTTTTATGGTGTCATTATTTTGTTGCGATAGTATGCCAACTTTTGTTAAGCCATCTATACTTTTATCTTCAATATGTAATGAATCAATAGAAGGTATTGTTATTTTATTATTAGAAGTTTCATTGGGTGCTTTTTCAACTTCTATCGTTTTGTTAGGTAATAGTGTAATTAAAAAAAATGTAATAAAACTTATAAAAATGTACAAACGTATTGGTGCTAAAAAAGACATGCGTTTACCAGATAAATATTCTTTAGTTAAGGCGGCAGGTTTTAAAAATAAGTAGAATATAGTCCTCCAAAACTTACTGTCATAGTGCGTTAAGTCTTGAAAAAAATGAAAAAACAGATGGTGGAATGATTTGGTTACTTCAGTATTTTCCTGACCACAGTTTGGACAAAAGCGATGCTCAACCACATGTTGACAGTTTAAACACGTTTTATCTACTCGTAACTTTTCTTTAGACATGCTTTTTAGAGGAAAAATTGATTTTGGTAAATCTAATTAATCTTTGTACTACTTATTACAGTTATGAATTTTATTTAATCTTTTAATGAATAAAAAAATGTTTTGTAGTTTTATTAATCACAAGCAAAGCGTTTAATAACTTAAGGCAACATTAAAAGTCATAAAAAACTCCCAAGTCACCTTGGGAGTTTTTAGTTAATCTCTAACCCTAAATCTACTAATTATATCCTTTAGTTTGAGTTTTAAATCTTCACCAGTGTCGTACACCATTTGCTCGTTTGAAGGGAACGGTACTCTTCTATTTCTAATGAGATTGCGATCTTCAGGAAATAGGGCACGTTCATCACCTCTATAACTAGCAAATATGTTTTGAAACACAAAGCCACTTTCAATAGGGAAGGAGTTGACCACTTGTTGGTTATTTAAATTTACATAAATCACATCCCCTTTGATTTGTGATGATTTAGTTTGTTCAAACTCAAAATAGCGCGCTCTTACCTTTATGAGCTTATCTATTTTAATATCATTACCCAGACTGTCTTTTATAACATTACCATTGGCATCTTTTTGGTATTCCCAACCGTCTTTAATTTCACGTTCACGCAAAAACTCGCGCTCCTTGATTTGTTCGGGTGAAATATTGATTTGCCTTAGCTGAAGTTGCATTTCATAATCATAATTAAATTCCTGTAACGGATTGGCATGGTAAACCGTCCAGAACTGATTAAGCCCATAAGTGTCAAAATTCAGTAAATCTTCTTCTAGACGCCTTGGAATTATCTGATAGGTGTTGTTTTGAATAGAAACCATGACATAGTTGGTCCCTCGTTCGTGTGCTTCAGCAATGAGTTCCCGAGTATTTTCGTAATTGGGATTTATACGTTCGATGTAACTGAAGGTGTCAAAAGCTTGTCTGATAAGTCGCTTGTCCTCAGAATCCAATAGTTTTATACCTTCTTCATATAAATAATCTGAAGTCTTATCACGATATTCAATAATAGCACTGTCATAATTATTGAATTTGAATTGTACCCTTCTGCCATTAGCTTCTAGGGGCAAAATAGGTTTAATCCGTTCTTGACGCATATGCAAGCCCATATAGGTTTCGTAAATCTCTCTATATAGTTCTGGATTATTTCCCTTCTTTAAATGCTGAATATCATTTAAATCGCGTTCTACAACTTTAGTATAAGCATCACCAAGCATCAAAATATAGTCCTGATTGCGTTGCTTTTCCTTATTGTTTGAAAGACGTTTTAAAGCCTCTTGAATGGCTTGGTCATAGTTGCCAGTATTAATAGCTTTAGCAACTTGTTTTCTCCCACTACAAGAGATCACTAAAAGACCTACGGTAATAAGTAATAATCGTTTCATAAGCGTTTAATTTAGGGGTTGTTCTTTGCTGGTTTCAATTTTGATGCCAAACAAAAAAACACCCTCAATTTTTTTTGTTGAGGGTGGATAAATATATTGAAATTAATTTATTTCTTTTTTTTAGGGTTATAAATGGGTAATAACTGGGTAGACACTTCGCCAAAACCAATGCGGGTACCCTCTTTTTCGCAATGGCCACGCATGATCACTGTATCGTAATCATTAATGAATTTACGTTCCGTACCATCCTTCATGGTCAAAGGTTTTTCACCACGCCAAGTCAGTTCCAGCATAGATCCGTAAGAGTCTGGTGTGGAGCCAGAAATCGTTCCACTACCCATCATATCTCCTGAATTTACTGGACAACCATTGACCGTGTGATGTGCCAATTGCTGAGCCATATTCCAATACATATATTTAAAATTGGACTTGCTTACAATGGTTTCTTTTGCCGTTTTTGGTCTAATAGAAACCTCTAAATTAATATCGAAGCTCTTTTTTCCTTTATATTGAAGGTAAGGCAACTGGGGTTTTAGAGGTTTTGGACTCTCTACTCTAAATGGTTCTAGAGCATCTAAAGTGACGATCCATGGCGAAATAGAGGAAGCAAAATTTTTAGCTAAAAATGGACCTAATGGCACATATTCCCATTTTTGGATATCACGTGCCGACCAATCGTTAAACAAAACCAGTCCAAAAATATATTCTTCAGCTTCTGCGATAGGAATTGGTTCACCTAAATCATTAGCATCTGTTGTAATAAAAGCCATTTCAAGTTCAAAATCAACTGCTTTAGACGGCCCGAAAACGGGAGTGTCACTATCTTCAGGTAAAGTTTGACCTTGTGGTCTATGTACAGGAATGCCAGAAGGAATAATTGAACTGCTCCTACCATGATATCCAACCGGAATGTGTAACCAATTCGGCATCAATGCATTTTCAGGATCTCTAAACATAGAGCCGACATTGGTAGCATGTTCTATGCTTGAATAAAAATCGGTATAATCACCAATTTGAACTGGTAATTGCATTTCAATTTCATCTAAACGAAAGAGTACAATTTCTTTATGCTTGGTATTATTCTTTAGAATTGTATTGTTGCTATCAAAAATTTGAGCAATCCTATTTCTAACTGCACGCCAGGTTTTTCTGCCATCAGCAATAAAATCGTTCAGCGTATCTTGTAAAAAAATATCATCAGTTAAAGGGATCCCATCAAAATATCCTAATTGATGTAATGCGCCTAAATCTATCGCCGTATCTCCTATTCTGGTGCCAATGGTAATAATGTCGTCTCTTGTTAGAAATACACCAAAAGGGATATTTTGTATTGGAAAATCTGAATTTTTACCAACGTGTAACCACGATGTTCTATCAGGATTATTAGCAGATAATGGCATAGTTTTTTTGTTAATTAATTGTTTATTAGTTTACAGATCAAATATATGTTTTTTGATGTATTTAACTAATGTATTTATTATTTTTGACAAATTTTTAATAAAATAGGATAATATGCAACGCGACCAACAGATTTTCGAGCTTATTGAGGCTGAAAAAGAACGACAATTACACGGACTAGAACTTATAGCTTCTGAAAACTTTGTGAGTAATCAGGTTATGGAAGCCGCAGGTTCGGTTTTAACCAATAAATATGCTGAAGGTTATCCAGGTAAGCGTTATTATGGTGGTTGCGAAGTCGTTGATGAAGTGGAGCAGATTGCTATTGACCGTGCAAAAACTCTTTTTGGAGCAGCCTATGCCAATGTACAGCCACATTCGGGTAGTCAAGCAAATACAGCAGTTTTTGCAGCTTGTTTAAAGCCTGGCGACAAAATATTAGGCTTTGATCTGTCGCATGGTGGACATTTAACACATGGATCGCCAGTAAATTTTTCAGGAAAATTATACAATCCAGTGTTTTATGGGGTTGACCAGGAAACAGGTCGTATTAATTACGATAAAATGGCGGCAATTGCCAAAGCAGAAAAACCTCAATTAATTATTGCTGGGGCTTCTGCATATTCTCGTGATATGGATTTTAAACGTTTCCGTGAGATTGCTGACAGCGTTGGTTCTATTTTAATGGCCGATATTTCCCACCCAGCAGGTTTAATCGCAAAAGGCATCTTAAATGATCCTATTCCTCATTGTCATGTTGTAACTACAACTACCCACAAAACTTTACGCGGACCAAGAGGAGGAATGATTCTTATGGGTAAAGATTTTGAAAATCCATTTGGATTGAAATTGAAGAATGGTAATTTACGTATGATGTCCTCTTTATTTGATTCGGCTGTTTTCCCTGGAAATCAAGGTGGCCCATTGGAGCATATCATTGCTGCTAAAGCTATTGCTTTTGGAGAAGCCCTTTCTGAAGATTTTATGCATTATATGTTGCAAGTGAAGAAAAATGCGGCAGCGATGGCCAAAGCATTTGTTGCAAAAAATTACCATATCATCTCTGGAGGAACCGATAATCATATGATGCTTATCGATTTACGTAATAAAAATATTACTGGTAAAGATGCGGAAGAAGCTTTAGTAAAGGCCGATATTACGGTTAATAAAAACATGGTGCCTTTTGATGACAAGTCACCGTTTGTAACCTCTGGGATTAGAGTTGGTACTGCCGCTGTGACGACAAGAGGCTTGAAAGAATCTGATATGCAAACTATTGTAGATCTAATTGATGACGTTATCAATAACTATGAGAACGAAAAGATTCTTGAATCGGTTGCTGATAAAGTGAATGCTATGATGAAAGGCTTGCCTTTATTCTCTTAAATAAACATGTTCCTAAAAACACGAACGGCTCTGAATTTCAGAGCCGTTCGTGTTTTTAATCTTCAAAAGTAATGTGCTGATAAGCGCCTAAATCTGGACTTGTTGTTCGGCTTACATTTAAAATATCAAAGGGAACTTGGTTAGCAAATAGGTTGTTTCCTTTGTTGTTAGCTGCCGAATTTGCGCCAATAATGAGTTCGTTTTCAAACGGAGCCTTAAAATCTGGATTTTGATTGAAGATCACATTTTCGTATAAATTTGGATCATTGAAATTATAATTAGCACCAGTAAAATGGTTGCTATTATCTTCAAATCGAATCAAGCAATTCGTAAACTTGAAATTAAATGCACTTCCGTTTTCTTCATCTAAAAGTAATTCTGGGTTGTCGTTTCCGTAAATAATACAGTTATTAAAATTAGCTTCAGCCAAATCGTTTGTAAACACGGTATTGTCTTCATCAGTTACATAATTGTTCAAGAAAAGCGCCGGAAATTGCCTAAAACTACTATTCCAATAATTAGCAATTGTGCAATGGGTGAAATTGTATTTACCACCGTAAGTTCCAGCAAATGCTGATTGACCTGCCTTATTTATGACCACGTTTTCTCCTGAAATTGAAGTGCTGCGCCCCAAAATGCCAAAATTACTGGAATTGTAAATTTTAGAGTATGAAATCGTTAATTTATTGCTTGGAGCATCTTGATTTCCGTCACTTAAAATCCCAACGGTAGCATTTTTGATGGTCGTGTAATTAATCTGATTGTTTTCACTGCCATTAAATAACCAAATAGTACCCCATTGACCTGGAACATCTTCGAAAATGGGCTCTAGTCGGTTACCTTCAAATATGACTTCGTTTTCTAATTCCTCTTGATTATTACTAAAAGCTCCATTTACAATGAGAGAAGCCGTGTTGGTTATCAATAGCCCTGAATTGGCATGAAAATGAATTCTAGCACCAGCCTCGACTGTAAGTGTTTTGCCTTCATCAACGGCAGCATAGCCATAAATGACATAAGGCTTTTCATTGGTAAAGGTCAATTCGCTATCAGATAAAAATCGTCCCTGAATATTAGTTTCTTCTGCTTGTCCGTCATTATCAATATCAAATGTTAGGGTTTCAATAATGCCTTCAGAATCTTTATTAGGATAAATAAAAACGGCATCTTTGACAAGCGTTACCAACTCAACTTTCTGCAGATTTGCTCCGCTGTCAAACTCTATGGCATCCGTATATAAAAATTGTGTGGCAGAAGTTGCCAAAGCTTGAATATCGATCGTAGTTTCAATAAAAATATACATGCTGTCTTTGGCGAGGAGTTCTACATTTTCAAATTCTTTTCCAGGGATACCGTCGACATTAAGGCGATAATTTGATGCTTGTCCTTGCGCCAAACGTAAGGTAGGAATAACAATATCAGTATTACTTTTATTATAAACTTTAAGATTGTAAGTGCTTGAACCTATATTAGAAAACACCGTATCTAGATATATCGTGTCTTTTGAAAAACTTAAATTTCCAGAACTTGGGGTAAACTCAAAATCGGTTCTACAGGAACTCCAAAACACCAAAACCATAAGTGTTAAAATGAAATAGGCGATTTTTTTCATAGCAAATTGAAGCTTCATATCATCTAAGGTAGTTACATAACTATTAGCCCAAAAATATAACTTTTGAATTTATGAAATAGTATGAATACAAATAATTTAATTGAATAAATCAATAATTTCTTGAGTAATTCTAGCTGGTTTGAGTGTTGCGCGTGACATGAGACACCAGTTGGTTTCGGAAGTAGTTAATAGTTTGCCAGAAGCGTTGTTATGGATTTCAACCATTCGTGTTGAAGTGACACCTTCAGATTTTGTTACAAAGGTTTTTAGCGTTAACACATCATCTAAAACCGCCTGACCTTTATATTGAATATGATGGCTCAACAATACCCAAAAATAATTGTTCAAAATTTCAGAGGTAGCTTTAGAATTCCAATGTTTTTCAGCTACATCCTGCACCCATTGTACATATTGCACATTATTGACATGATGAATGGCGTCTAAATGATCTTTAGTAACTTTTAATGTGGTCTCTAAAACTTGCATGTTACTGTTCAGTAATTCTTACCTCGAATAATTTATCCCATCGTTTTCCGGTCACAAAAAGCGTATTGGTTTCAGGATTATAAGCAATTCCGTTGAGGACATCCAAACCTTGATGTTGGGTGACGAGCTTGTGTAAAGGCGAAAAATCGATCACACCTTCAACTGCACCAGTATTAGGATTGATAATGGCAACACCATTGAGTTGGTAACGATTGGCATATATTTTTCCATTAACCCATTCCAATTCATTAAGTCCAACTACCTTTCCGCGGTTGTGATAAGCTTGAACACGACCAGTTTCCGTCAATGTTTTGGGGTCAAGAAACCAGATGTTTTCGGTGCCATCACTTTTAAACAGTGTTGTGTCATCATTACAAAGTCCCCAACCTTCTTTACTTTGCCCATATTTAAAAGTTCCTGTTTTTTCAAAAGTTTCAATATCGTATACAAATCCTGTGTTTTCCTTCCAGGTTAGCAGATAGATGTTGTTAATTAATACAGTTAAACCTTCTCCGAAATATTGATTGGACAGATTGATGTTTTTTAGTACTTCACCAGTCTTATAATTAACTTTTCTCAATTTAGACTCACCATATTGACCAGTGCTTTCGTACAAATCGCCATTATGAAACTCCAAGCCTTGTGTGTAGGATGTAATATCATGAGGGTAGGTGTTTACAATGGTATACGTATAAATTTTTGGTTGTTCGTTATTTAAAATATACATTGAAGTGGACACAGTTTCCTTAGTGTCGTTATAATCCACAGTTGCAGTAAGGGTATGTTCACCTAGCGTTAGGTTTTCAACAATTAAAGTAGGAGAAACGGGTTTTCCGTCCAGAAAGTAATTTACACCCTTTACATCAAGGTTCTTATTGTTTTTTATAGACAGATTCAAACTTTCACCTAAAGTTATTGTATTGTTTTTTACGCTGGTCTCAATTGAAAAATTGTTTTTTTTCTTGTCATTGTTATTTCCGCAGGCCAATAAAAGAAGTGTTAACCCTATGACAGTTAAAAAATTAAACGATGTCTTCATTCTTTGATAAATTTAAGGCAAGGTATTTAATAAAAATCAGTTTAAAAAATCATTGTAAAAGTATTAAAAGGTTGTATCTTTGCAGTCGGCAAGTCCTACACAACCAGCTCCTGCTGAATCCTCCAGGGCGGGAACGCAGCAAAGGTAAGTGGTCGTAGCGGTGTGATGTAGGTAGCTTGCCTTTTTTTGTGCCTAATAGTTTCCTTTATATATTGTATTTTTGGAACTCAAAATCTCTTAAAATCTATGTCTAAAGTTGTTTTGATTACTGGTGGTTCTTCAGGAATTGGAAAATCTATAGGGGACTATTTAATCCTTAAGGGGTTTAAGGTATTCGGAACTAGCCGAAATCCAGCCAATTACAACAATAGTAAATTCCCATTAATAGCGCTCGACGTAACCAAAATTGACTCCATAAACCTAGCTATTGATTTGGTGATTGAACAAGCTGGACGCTTGGATGTACTCATTAATAATGCTGGTGCTGGAATTACGGGTCCGATCGAAGAAATTCCCGAAGCCGAAATCAAACGCAATTTTGAAACCAATCTCTTTGGCCCCATTAACGTCATAAAAGCGGTTTTACCACAAATGCGAATTCAGAACTCTGGTCTCATAATTAACATTACCTCAATTGCTGGATATATGGGATTGCCCTATCGTGGTATTTATAGTGCGAGCAAAGGTGCTTTGGAATTAGTTACAGAGTCCTTTAGAATGGAACTTAAAGATTTCAACATTAAAATGACCAATGTAGCACCGGGTGATTTTGCTACGAATATTGCTGCAGGACGTTATCATGCACCAGTTAATAACGATTCTCCATATAAAAAGCCCTATTCGAATACACTAAAGCTTATGGATGCACATGTTGATAGTGGTAAGGACCCAGAAGTAATGGCAAAAAAGATTTTCAAAATAATAAATACCGATAATCCACGAATCCATTACAAAGTTGGGGAATTTATGCAAAAGTTTTCTATAGTTTTAAAACGAATACTTCCAGATACATGGTATGAAAGACTTTTAATGAATCATTACAAGTTATAATATAATTCATTAATAATTTGAGAGCATTGTTCTGATTGACAATTATGAAAAAAGTATCTTTTGTAATACTACTCTTATGCCTTTTATCATTTATAGGTTGTCAAGACCTTTTGGAATGCATTATTAATAGACGACCAGAGCTATCTGATAAATCATTGGAAATAGCTTATGTTAACAATTTCTATTCTGAAACAATTACTTCTGAAATTAAAAATGAAACTTTTGATGATGGCTATTATTACTACTTTTATTTAAAAGGTGAGTTGCCCCCAGGAATTGAGTATTATATAGATTACAGGAATATTATTTTAGAGGGTATTCCTTCAGCTTCCGGTAGTTTTACGTTTACCATTAATTTAAGTGTTGACCAAATTAACAATTATTATGATGAATGTGAAAACAGGTTCAATGATTGTGATGGATTATGCGCCGAAACCACTAGTAAAGTTTATACTATAGTGGTCAATTAACCAGTTCGGATATTATTTGTTAATATATTTTTAATTGAAATTGCCTAATTAAGCTCCTAATTATTGTAATTTTGCAAATATTTTTAAGAAAAACCTAAACACTTATTGCAATGAAATTTTTTATTGACACAGCCAATTTAGATCAAATTAAGGAAGCACAAGACCTTGGTGTTTTAGATGGCGTTACAACAAACCCGTCATTAATGGCCAAAGAAGGTATTACAGGGCATGATAACATCATGAAGCATTATGTTAATATCTGCAATATTGTAGATGGCGATGTGAGTGCGGAGGTGATTTCGACCGATTTTGAGGGCATGGTAAGGGAAGGAGAGGCTTTAGCTGATTTGCATGAACAAATTGTCATAAAATTGCCAATGATAAAAGATGGTGTAAAAGCCTGTAAATATTTTAGCGATAAAGGAATTAAAACCAATGTGACTTTGGTGTTTTCACCTGGTCAAGCACTTTTGGCTGCCAAAGCTGGAGCAACTTACGTATCACCATTTATTGGACGTTTAGATGATATTTCAACTGATGGTTTGAATCTTATTTCAGAGATACGTTTAATTTACGACAACTACGGTTTTGATACTGAAATTTTAGCGGCTTCAGTGCGTCACACCATGCATGTTATAGATTGTGCAAAATTAGGAGCCGATGTAATGACAGGACCTTTAAGTTCGATTACAGGTTTGCTAAACCATCCATTAACCGATATTGGTTTGGCAAAGTTTTTAGCAGATTATAAAAAAGGAAACTAGAAGTTCTAAAATAAAAAAAAGGCAAACCAATTAGTTTGCCTTTTTTATTACCATTTGTTCTTGCTAACCTGTGCTAGCTCCTCTTCAAATTCAGAAGTGTACAGTAGAACATTTGGATTGATGATTTTACAATCTTTAGTAACCAAAATTGATTTTTTGACACTGCTGATAGCCAATGCCTTTAAAGATTCATTTGGATATTTAAATTGGAATTCATGGGTTACTGGAAAATTATACTGGTTAAGTATTTTTTTCCAATGGGTATTGTCATCATCATTGATATTTATTCCTATAAAATCAATATTTGGAAATTTCGATTTCAACTGTTTTACCTTATAATGGCTATTCTTCAATAAAAGTGGTAAGCTAGAAGACCAGAAATAAATCACCGTTGGCTTAGTAATGATTGAATCGAAAACCACTTCATTATCATTGTAATCAACCAAAACAAGTTTAGGCAGCTTTTTTCCTTTCTTAAGGCCTTTTAGTGAAAATGCTAAACTGTATATATAGTTTTTGTCGCGCTCACTACTGCTTTTCTCCAAAAATGAATTTAATACTTTATGAGTCTCAAGGCTGTCTTCACTCACCGACATAAAATCCCTTGTAGTGTATTTTAGCAGATTGTTTTTTATGGAAGAGTTACTAACCAAACTATCTATAAGATGCAATTTTTCAAGATTATAAATTACGGAAGTGCGATCAAACAAATCATTATGTGTGGCAGTTTGATAATATCTTTGAAGAGCAAGATTGTTAAAGTGAGAGTATAAAAACTTGTTGTAGGTGTAAAATTCAATAAGATCCTCGTTATTGTAATCTATATCTTTTCTATAACTGTAAAAGTTTTCAGGCAAGTCGTTATAATGAATCAAATTGCGATAGCCATAATATCCAAAGGGATAAATTTCTTTGTTGGCATAATAGTTATAATTGATTCCCGTCGTGGCAATCGTTTTAAAAAGATCCGAATAGCTTTTAGAACTTAAAAATTCATCCAATTCCTCTAATTTGCTATGACGTGTGGAATCTAAAATCTGTTCAAACCTTGAAGGCTCGTATTGGCATAAATTCATGAAATTTTGATTCTCCTGCTCGTTATCCAAGAACATTTTAATCAAATAATTATTCTTTTTAGCACCACGTCCAGTGTAAACCAAAGACTCATCAAAATCGTTAGTGTTTAATCTAAAGATAATACTGTCTTGAGGTTCAAGCAATACCATCTGGTATTCTCCACCATGAGCAAAAGCATATAGACCAGGCTTTAAATTGTTGATCTTGAATAAAAACCTGTTTTTAGCGTCTAAAGCTATGGTGTCAGATCTAGTACTACTACTAACCGTCACATAATCGTTATTAGGATTTATAACTTCACCACCAATAAATGCATAATCTTCACCCACTTTAATATCTTTCTTACAGCTTAAAAGTGAAGTTATTACAAATAGAAAAGTGATGTGAAATCTCATAAATAGCAAAGTGTCTAGTCCGTCTTAATCAACAAAAATAGAGTTTGAGCATAAAACCTCTTGTTAATAGCGTGTTAAATGTTATATAAGGATACATTTGTTTTATCTTATGATGAGTTTTTTCTACTTTTGCAGCAAAATTTAAAACAAGGCTATGTTATCAGTTTCTAATCTTTCAGTTCAATTTGGAAAGCGCATCCTTTTCGATGAGGTCAATACCACATTTAATCAAGGAAACTGCTATGGTATCATAGGAGCCAATGGTGCAGGAAAATCTACATTTTTAAAGATTTTGGCTGGTAAACAAGACCCAACATCTGGCCATGTGCATTTAGAGCCAGGTAAACGTATGTCCGTCTTGGAACAAAACCATAATTTATACGATGCACATACGGTTTTAGAAACCGTAATTATGGGAAATAAACCACTATTCAAGCTAAAAACAGAATTGGATGCACTTTATGCTGATTATACTGATGAGAATGCTGAAAAAATAGGGGAGTTGCAAGTTGAATTTGAAGAGATGAACGGTTGGAACGCCGATAGTGATGCAGCGGCAATGCTTTCAAATTTGGGCATTAAAGAAGAATTCCACTACACGCTTATGCAGGATTTAGATGGAAAACAAAAGGTGAGAGTGTTGTTGGCACAGGCCTTATTTGGTAATCCAGATGTGTTAATTATGGATGAGCCTACCAACGACTTGGATTATGAAACTATTTCATGGCTTGAAAACTTTCTTGCCAATTATGATAATTGTGTGATTGTAGTATCGCACGACCGTCACTTTTTAGACGCCGTTTGTACACATATTTCGGATATCGATTTTGGAAAAATTAACCATTATTCAGGAAATTATACCTTTTGGTATGAATCATCACAATTAGCCGCTAGACAACGAGCACAACAAAATAAAAAGGCTGAAGAAAAGAAGAAAGAACTTGAAGAGTTTATTAGACGCTTCTCTGCAAACGTAGCTAAATCAAAACAAGCTACGAGTAGAAAGAAAATGATCGAAAAATTGAATATTTCTGATATAAAACCTTCTAGCAGACGTTATCCCGCCATTATTTTTGAGAGGGATCGCGAAGCTGGTGACCAAATTTTGAATATTGAAAATTTAAGTGCTTCAATTGAAGGGGAAACTTTGTTCCAAAATGTTCATATTAATTTGGCGAAAGGGGATAAAGTAGTTGTGTATTCAAAAGATTCAAGAGCAACAACCGCGTTTTATCAAATTATAAATGGAAATGAAAAGGCCGATACAGGTTCTTATAATTGGGGTGTAACAACTACCCAATCGTATTTACCATTAGATAATAGTGATTTCTTTAAGAATAAATTGACTTTGGTCGATTGGCTACGCCAATGGGCAACTACTGAAGAGGAACGCGAGGAAGTTTATATTCGTGGCTTTCTGGGCAAGATGATTTTTAGTGGTGAAGAAGCACTTAAAACCGCTGATGTATTATCTGGAGGAGAAAAAGTACGTTGTATGTTAAGTCGAATGATGATGATGAGAGCCAATGTCTTAATGTTGGATGAACCTACTAATCATTTAGATTTGGAGAGTATTACTGCGTTTAATAATTCATTGAAGAATTTTAAAGGAACGGTAATGTTTACTACCCATGACCACGAATTCGCTCAAACCGTTGCAAACCGTGTTATTGAATTAACACCTAACGGCGCAATTGATCGCTATATGACCTTTGATGAATATATGATTGATAAGAAAATTAAAGAACAACGAGAGAAAATGTATGCCGTTACGGTATAAATAAAAAAAAGCTCCATTAGGAGCTTTTTTTTATTCTTGTAATTCAGAATTCACAGCATCAACAATTGGTCGTGCATGAGGTACTTCATCTTTATGTACATAAAGTTCTTGAAACCCTTGGATTGAAGACCCAAAACCAGCTAAACGGCCAGATTCAGATTCATCTTTAATAATTGGACTTATACCAACGGTTTTCAACCTATCTACAACTAATTGAACCACTATAAAACTTCCTGAAAATATTTTGATGTAGTTATCCATTTTTATATAACGATTATTAGTCATTAAGATACAAAAATTATGCTTTCCATTTCAGAAAAACATTTAAATCTACGTTAAAATAAAACCCCTTCAAATGAAGAGGTTTTAGTATTTCAATACTTAGCTTTAAAAACTAGTTATCAATTGCACCCAAAACACGTTGCATAAAACTGTTAAGTGCTTCTTTTTTAGGTGTACCCGATTTGATCATCTTGTTAACTTCAACAGCACCATACATATTGGAAATCAATTCCCCTATAACATCAAGTTCTTCATCTTTTAGTGAAGGTACTTCAGTTAAAGCCTCTAAGGTTTCAATCGTTTCTATGACGAAATCTTCATCATTATCCTCAATAAATTGAGTGAGATGTTTTATGACTGGTAACTTCATGTTAATGTAATTGATTCACTAGGTCAAGAAGCACATCAAACTTGTTGGTTTGTACCTGATTGACAAAACCACCTTTTTTGAAAGCTGCAAAGGTTGGTAGATTGTCAACAGTTGCTAGTTTTCTGGACTCTGGGAATTTTTCAGCGTCTGCAATTACAAATTTAATAGAGCTATGCTCTGAAGCTAATTTTTTGAATTTTGGCTTCATAATTCTGCAGTTACCACACCAACCTGCCGAGTATTGAACAACAACGGTATCGTGATTGGCTACGAACTCGTTAAGATTATCTGTATTTAATTCTTCAACCATGATTTTAGTTTAATTGTGCTGTAAGGTATTGGGCAACACCATCACGATTGGCGTTCATAGCATTTTTGCCTTCTTCCCAATTAGCAGGACAAACTTCACCTTTCTGTTGTACATGTGTGTAGGCGTCGATCAAACGTAAAAATTCGTTGACGTTTCTACCAAGTGGCATATGGTTAATGCTTTCATGAACTACTGTACCTTCTTCATCAATAATATAGGTAGCTCTGTAGGTCACATTGTCACCTTCAACAGTTACAATGCCTGTTTCTTCATCATACTGCTCATTAGTAATATCTAAAATATCTAGAGTAGAAGCAAGGTTTCTGTTGCTATCGGCCAATATGGGGTAGGTTACACCTTCAATACCGCCATTATCTTTGGCTGTATTTAACCAAGCAAAATGAACTTCTGCCGTGTCACAAGAGGCACCGATGACAATAGTATTTCTTTTTTCAAATTCGCCAAGAGCGGCTTGAAATGCGTGTAACTCTGTTGGACACACAAAAGTGAAATCTTTTGGATACCAAAATAGAAGTACTTTTTTATTGTTGTTTTTTGCTTCTTCAAGAACGTTAAGCTTAAAGGTATCGCCCATTTCGTTCATTGCGTTAACACTTAAATTTGGAAATTTTTTTCCTACAAATGCCATAGATTATGTTTTTAATGATTATTAATTCTGAAGCAAAAATAGGGATAGCATTAGGCCTTTTCCATAAGGTTTAATTATAAAATTCTATTGTAAAATAGTTGTAGGAAATGCTTTTATAAAACAGCCTAGTTTCTAATAATTCAACAATGAATTGAAGTTTAAATTATTGAATTATGAAACAAGCTTGAAATGTTTTAAATATAATTTATTTGGATGTTGAAAGTTGTTTGATTTTAATTGATAATGCTGCAAAAAGGAGCGTCATAAATGGACTTAACCAGTTAAAAATGGCGAAGAAAAAGTAATCTACTACAGGCACCCCTAAAACGCCGCTTTGGTAAGCACCGCAGGTATTCCAAGGGACTAAAACGGAAGTAACAGTTCCAGAGTCTTCTAAAGTTCTACTTAAATTTACAGGAGCTAGTCCCTTATCTTCATAAGCTTTTTTAAACATTTTCCCAGGAACCACTATCGCTAAATATTGGTCTGATGCTGTTACATTCAGAGCCAAACAGCTAGCAACCGTGCTCGCAAACAATCCGAAAGTGGTTGAAGCCAAACTCAATAGGGCTTGACTTATTCTAGCTAAAGCGCCTATTGCATCCATGACGCCTCCAAAAACCATGGCACAAATAATTAACCAAATAGTACCAAGCATACCCGACATACCACCTGCAGAAAACAGGTCATTGAGTTCTGCACTCGACGTTTCAACAGCCACATCAACCGTCATGGCATTCATTACCCCTTTGTAAGCGGAATCAAAGGTAAGACTATCAGTACCTGCAATTGTCGCAACAATATCTGGTTGTGCGATAATTGCAGCAACAGCACCCAGAAGCGTACCTACAAGTAGTGCAATTAGCGGAGGTGTTTTCTTTACAATCATTAAAATCACAATTAGCGGGACAATAAAAAGCCAAGGCGAGATATTGAATGCAGAGTCTATGGCGATTAATTTATCTGAAATATCTGGAGTTCCTACGGTATCAATGTTTAACCCGATGATAATAAAAACAATTAAGGTCACCACTATTGTTGGAACTGTGGTAATTGCCATGTATTTAATATGATCAAAAAGTTCAGCTCCAGCCATGGCCGGGGCAAGGTTTGTTGTATCGCTTAAAGGCGACATTTTATCACCAAAATAAGCACCTGAAAGCACTGCTCCGGCCGTCATGCCCAAAGAAATTCCCAAAG
The DNA here is from genome assembly GCA_003550275.1 of Flavobacteriaceae bacterium MAR_2010_72. GTDB lineage: Bacteria > Bacteroidota > Bacteroidia > Flavobacteriales > Flavobacteriaceae > Geojedonia. Next base: position 2,029,435 of record QXCW01000002.1, on the reverse strand, counting down.
TTTCACCAATACCAATCAATGCTATACCAACAGTAGCCGAAGTGGTCCATGAACTTCCTGTTGCTACAGAAATGATGGCGCAAATGATGACGCAGGCAGCCAAAAATATAGTAGGATTTAAGATTTGTAAACCATAATAGATCATCGTTGGAATAATCCCGCTAATAAGCCAAGTTCCTGCTAAAGCCCCAACCATTAAAAGAATCAACAGAGCTCCAGTTGTAGACTTTACATTTTCAGCTACTTCATCTAACATTTGAGCATACGAAACTTTATTGAAAAAACCAACAATTGCTGCCACGGCAGCTCCCAATAATAGAATGAACTGGTTACTTCCACTTAAAGCATCATCCCCGTAAACAAAAAACACATTATAGAACAACATAACCACAAGGGCTATAACGGGAATTAAGGCTTCCCAAATATTTAACTCTTTATTTTCAACAATATGTTCGTCCTGTGGTTCACGTGGTGTGATGTTTTGGCTTTCCATTTAGAATAGTTTGTTATTGGATTGTAATGTTACGATTTTGAAAAACCATTTGCAAATGAAATTACTTCTGTACTTTTGCCAGATTATATATGGATTCACTTACTCAAATAGTTTTAGGGGCGGCTTGTGGTGAGGCTGCTTTAGGGAAAAAAATCGGCAATAAGGCTGTCCTTTTTGGAGCTATTGGTGGAACCATTCCTGACTTGGATGTGTTTATAGGGCGTTGGTTATATACAAACGAAATAGACATCATGGCTTTCCATAGAGGATTTATGCATTCCATTATATTTTCAATTATTGGAGCATTTTTAATAGGATGGCTGGTATATTCGCTCTATAATACGGGTAAAAGGAAAGGCACCACAACCCTAAAAAATTGGATTTGGCTCTTTTTTCTGTCCATTTTCACCCATCCCATTTTAGATAGTTTCACACCCTACGGAACACAGTTATTTGCGCCCTTTAGTGATTATCGCGTGGCATTTAATACGATATCCGTAGCTGACCCTGCTTATACCATTCCGTTTTTATTGGCACTGATTGTACTCATGTTTTTTAAGAGGCAATCAGCTAAAAGGAGACTATGGTTAAAATTGGGATTAGGTATTAGTTCTGTGTATTTAGTATTCACTTTAGGAAATAAAATCTATATCAATACGGTATTTAAGAAATCCCTGCAAAATGAAGGAATTGTTTACAAACGATTTCAAACACAGCCAACCATATTAAATAATGTACTATGGTTTGGTATTGCTGAAACGAATGATGCCTACTACGTGGGGTTTTACTCTTTATTTGATACTTCTTCAAAAGTGGAAGATTGGCATCGTCTTGTAAAGAACCATGATCTTATAAAAGAACAATCCGCTGAAATTGAAACATTAACTTGGTTCAGTAACGGCTATTATAATTTTACTTCTTTAGGTGATGGATTGTATCGTTACAATGATTTGCGTTATCCTTCATTTGATAAAAATGACCCTAATAATGCGATATTCAGCTTTATAATACAAAAAGAAGGCAACCGGTGGAACATCTTGCCTTCTGATGGTAAACCTCCCACACGGGAAGATTTTAATTATTTACTGAAACGTATAAAAGGCCGGTAAGCTAAATCAATTCTGGCTTTAATATGCCGAGTTGTTCCATACATTTTCTCATAATTTGGTAGGTACGCTCAATATCAGCATCCAATCCAATTGAGAAGCGTATTAACCCGTCACTCAATCCCATTTCTAGTTGTTCATCTTCAGGAATTTCTGAAGACGTTGAACTGCCTGGTGAAGAGAATAATGTTTTATAAAACCCTAAACTTACAGCCAAATAGCCTAAATTTTTCTCTTGCATCAGCTCCATAAGGTCATTTGCCTTTTTCTGATCTCCAACATCGATAGTTAACATGCCTCCAAAGCCGTATTTTTCATTCATCATCGATTTAAACAAATCGTGTGAGGGATGTGAGGGTAATCCAGGGTAAACGGTTTTTAGTCCGTCAGCCTCAAACTTCTGGGCCAAATAGCTAGCATTGTTACTATGTTGTTGCATTCTGATATGCAAGGTTCTTAAATTTTTCAATACCGAAGCAGATCTAAAGCTATCCATTGTAGACCCTAAAAGCATACAAGCGCCATCATTTACATTCCTTAAGTCATTTATAAAGTCTTGTGTTCCGCAAATGACACCAGCAACGGTATCACTTGTGCCATTTATGAATTTAGTCAAACTATGAATAACAACATCAGCTCCTAGTTTAACTGGAGAAATAGAAAGTGGAGAGAAGGTGTTGTCAACTACTAATTTTAGATTATGTCGTTTTGCTATGGCTGATAAACCTTTAATGTCTGCAACCTCTAAAAGTGGATTGCTAACCGATTCACAATATAGAACTTTAGTGTTTTTAGTAATGGCCGCCTCAACAACATCCAATTTTGTAATGTCAACAAATGAAGTCTTTATATTGAATCTTGGCGCGAAATTTTTAAGAAATGCATACGAACCTCCATAAATGGTTCTACTTGAAACAATATGATCGCCTGCGTCGCACAACTGCATCAATACTGGAGTAATAGCTCCCATACCTGAAGCCGTCACATTAGCGGTTTCGGTACCTTCCATAGCAGCTAATGCCTCACCTAAATATAAATTTGAAGGAGACGAATGCCGTGAATACAAATAGCAGCCATCAGCATTACCTTCAAAAGTGTCGAACATTTTTTTAGCGGATAAGAACGTGTAAGTTGACGAATCAGATATAGAAGGGTTAACACCTCCAAATTCTCCAAAATATTGTAAATCTTGAATGTTGTTTGCCGGTTTAAATGCCATAAGTGTAGAATTAATTGCTTTATATTGCAAATGTCAGTATATTTAGATGATATATCAATACAATTGATTATATTTAGAAAATATGTCTAATAAATATTAATTATTTAGATGTATTTATTGTGTAGGCTAAATTAACCCTGTTGTAAAAGAAAATTTTAAACCTGATGGTACTAGATGAAATAGATCGAAAATTGTTGTTGTTACTTCAGCATGATTGTAAACAGACCAATAAAGAATTATCCAACAAGTTAAATTTATCTGTTACTGCGGTTTACGAACGCATTAAAAAGTTGGAACGAGAGCAATTAATTTCAAGATATGTGGCATTGGTGAATAAAAGCCATATCGGAAAATCATTTGTTGCTTTTTGTAGTATTAAGCTCACACAACATTCTCAAGACTATGTGGTTAAATTTGAGAAGGAAGTGGCAAAATTAGAGGAAGTTTTAGAATGTTATCATATTAGTGGCGACTACGATTATTTGCTAAAGGTCGTTGTTTCAGATATGGAAGATTTCAGGGAGTTTATGGTTAAAAAATTGACTACTATTAATCATATTGGGAGTACCCATAGTTCGTTTATGATCAATGAAGTTAAACACACAACCGCTATTAGTGTTTAAAATGATGCAATCCAAACAATATAAAGTCATTGAATTTTTTATCATTTTCATTGTGATACCTGTCAGTTTTACAATCAGTTATCCAATTTGGATTAAAATGTTAATTGGTCTGTTTGGTTTTCTCTATGTGATTTTCGTATTACTAAAAGTGGAGCACAATAAATTCAAAATTGCACCACATTTAAATTGGAAACAGTTTTTCATGCACACGCTACTAAAGTTACTCGTAATTATTTGTATTACAACTTTATACATGTGGCTAATGGATAGAGAGAATTTGTTCGTTGTTGTTCTCAATAAACCCTTAATGTGGCTAGTGTTGCTATTTATCTACAGTTTACTTTCGGTGTACCCACAAGAACTTATCTATAGAACATTCTTTTTCCAACGCTACGAAATGTGGTTTTCTAATCCCAAGCTTTTCATCTTTATTAATGCGATTGTATTTTCTTTAGCACATTTATTTTTTAGAAATTCATTAGTTATCATTCTTACATTTATTGGCGGATTGCTGTTTGCCATGACATTCAACAAAACACGATCTACCTTATTAGTGAGCATAGAACATGCTATTTACGGCTGTTGGTTGTTTACGATTGGAATGGGAAGTTTACTCGGCTTTCCAAACTAAAGATTAACTTAAATGCATGTTAAACTCTAAAATGCTTTCAGATTTAATAGTTAACTTTCTAAAAATTAATTCATTATGAAACGAAGTCAATTTCTTAAATCTGCAGGAGCAGCTTCCTTGCTAATTCCAGCAGCAACCCTACTTTCATTTAAAGCAGAAAACGACCCTCAACTAGATAAAGCTTTAGTTCAGGAATTTGTTGGCAAATCGCACAACGATCCAGATAGGGTTAAAGAATTATTAGCAGAACATCCAAATTTAATAAATGCCGCACATGACTGGAAGTTTGGTGATTTTGAAACAGGATTAGGAGCAGCTAGTCACGTGGGAAATAAAGCACTTGTTCAATATTTTTTAGATCATGGCGCACAGGCTAATATTTTTACCGCAGCGCTTTTTGGACGTTTAGATATTATTAAACCAATGTTAGAGTTTTCACCAAGCATATTGAATGCAAGAGGCCCTCATGGATTTACATTATTGCATCACGCTAAAAAAGGAGGTGATGCTGCTTTAGAGACCCATGACTATTTAATGTCAAAAGGCTTAACAGAAACTAAATTTGTCATATACTAATCCATGTCGACAAAATTTGTTTTTAAAATCTTCATAGCCATAGTTGTTGGAGAACTACTTTTAGTATTGTTAACTACTTTAGCACAGGAAGTTTTAGTAGACGGGGTACATTTATATAACTCTTCACTTGCTGATATAATCATAGGTGGAGGAGCCACCTTGTTGGCTGGAGCTGTTTCAGGTTTTGCTGCGGCCTTTATAGCCGGTCGATCGGTAAAAATTCCTCATGCGATAATTTCCATTTTAATTGTTGTAGAAACAACCTATTTAATACTGTCGAACAAGGTCAGTGGCCCCTTATGGTGATATCATTTCAGCCCTATTGTTAATAGGCTCGGTATGGGTGGGTTATTATCTTTTTTTAAGAATAAAACGTTAAAGGTAATTTCACTTGAATAATTTCTCTTAAGTTATTTCATGGTAAAACCCAGTTTAATGGTCACTTGCCAATGTTCAACTTTTCCGTTTTTTATACTTCCTCTCGAATCTAACACCTCAAACCAGCGTAAATTTTGAACCGATTGAGAGGCTTTTGCAAGGGCATTTCTTACAGCGTCGTCGCTGGATTTTTCAGAGGTTCCAACAATTTCAATTTTTTTGTATACGTGATCTTCCATGGTTAAATGATTTTAGTTGTTAACACCCTATAAAATACTAAAAAATATGCGGAATACCAATAGGTTTGAGTGAATCAAAATTTGTATTTTTGTACTCGTTTTAACAAAACCGAATAAACATTTTCTTATGAATTCATACGATGTAGCCGTTATTGGCTCTGGACCTGGAGGATATGTAGCCGCAATCCGTTGTGCACAGCTGGGCATGAAAACCGCAATCATTGAAAAATATGCAACACTTGGAGGGACTTGCTTAAATGTAGGTTGCATTCCAAGTAAGGCGCTTTTAGATTCGTCACACCATTATGAAGATGCCGTGAAGCATTTTGAAGAACATGGAATCGAAATTCCAGGCGATATCAAGGTGAATCTCGAAAAAATGATCGAACGTAAGCAAGCGGTTGTCGATCAAACCACAGGTGGAATCGATTTTTTAATGAAGAAAAATAAGATTGATGTGTATCAAGGATTGGGTGCCTTTAATGATGCAACCCATATTGTAATAAAAGGTGAAAAGGAAGAAGAAATTGAAGCAAAACACACCATTATTGCTACAGGCTCAAAGCCCTCTAACTTACCGTTCATAAATTTAGATAAAGAACGTATTATCACTTCTACTGAAGCTTTAAAATTAAAGGAAATTCCCAAGCATTTAATTGTTATTGGCGGTGGTGTTATTGGTTTAGAGTTAGGTCAGGTGTATGGACGTTTGGGAGCAGAAGTAACAGTAGTAGAATATATGGATCGCATTATTCCCACTATGGATGGCGGATTGTCTAAAGAGTTGAATAAAGTATTCAAAAAGGCCAAATACAATATTAATGTTTCGCACAAAGTAAAATCTGTTGAGCGTAACGGCGATGAGGTCATTGTTAAAGCAGACGATAAAAAAGGAAATGAAGTTGAATTTAAAGGTGATTATTGCTTGGTTTCAGTTGGTCGCCGCCCATATACCGATGGTTTAAATGCGGAAGCTGCTGGTGTAAAATTAAACGAGAGAGGTCAAGTTGAAGTTAACGATCATTTACAAACAAGTGCTAAAAATATTTACGCTATTGGAGATGTTGTTAAAGGTGCAATGTTAGCTCATAAGGCAGAAGAAGAAGGTGTTTTTGTTGCAGAAACCTTGGCAGGACAAAAACCACATATTGATTACAATTTAATTCCTGGCGTGGTTTACACTTGGCCAGAAGTGGCGAGTGTTGGTAAAACCGAAGAAGAATTGAAAGACGCAGGAGTCGACTTTAAAGTTGGTCAGTTCCCAATGCGAGCTTTAGGAAGAAGTCGCGCCAGTATGGATTTGGACGGTTTTGTGAAAATTCTTGCAGATAAGACTACGGATGAAATTTTGGGCGTCCACATGATAGGTGCTCGTGCGGCAGATATGATAGCCGAAGCGGTAGTGGCAATGGAGTATAGAGCTTCAGCTGAAGACATTTCAAGAATGTCTCACGCGCATCCAACATTTACTGAAGCCATCAAGGAAGCCGCTTTAGCTGCAACTGAAGATCGTCCGTTGCATATATAAAATACTTAATTCAGCATAGATTGATAGGTTGTATTAAAAGTATCCAATAATAAAAAAAGTGGTCAACCGACCACTTTTTTTTATACCCAGGAGTAAAAATTTGGTTTTGTTAACGATATGTTAATATTTTTAATTAAATTATTGGCATCTAACTAATAACCAATCATTATGAAATCTTTCTTACTCGTGGTGTGTACTATAATAGGAGCTGCCAGTTACGCACAAACTATTGATATCCCTGACAAAAATTTTGAACTTGCCTTGATTCAAAAGGGAATAGATAGTGATAAAACCATTAATGGTTTAATGTTGCGTTCCGATGCCGAACTTGTCGCGTTTTTAGATGTAAATAATAAAGAAATTCAAAGTTTAAAAGGTATTGAGGCATTTACATCACTTAACTATTTAGATTGTAGAAACAACAACCTTTCATCTTTAAATTTGGGTAATAATCTGGCTTTGACAACGCTATTTAAAGATGTGAATAACACAATTCAATATAACAACGCACGAGACGTGTTGAGTTGGTTTTATTAAGTAAAAGACTTTTAGCTTTTAATAATTTTGGTAAATGCTACTTTTGAAAATAGTAATTGCCTTCTTTTTTTATGCATTTAACATTTGATAATCAATACCTAACGCAATGAAAAATATAATCTTTTTCGCCATTTCCTTTTTTGTAATTTTTTCTTGTAGGGAGACAGTTACGCAGAAGGATACGATGCCATTACAAGAGGCTTCGCCAGAATCTGTTGGCATGTCTACAGAGCGACTTTCTAGAATTGATACTATGCTAAATAAAGCAATTAATGATTCCGAAATTCCTGGAGCCGTTGTTTTAGTAGCTAGAAATGGCAAACTAGTTTATCATAAAGCATTTGGAATAGCCGACAGTGAAATAGGGATGCCTTATAGAACTGAAGATATTTTTAGGATAGCTTCGCAAACCAAAGCAATAACTTCAACAGCTGTAATGATGCTCTGGGAAGAAGGGAAGTTTAGATTGGATGACCCCATCTCAAAATATATCCCAGAATTTGAGAGTGCTCAAATCATTGAGTCATTTAATGAGATGGATTCTTCATTTACTGGAAAACCATTGGATAAGCCCATTACTATTCGGCATTTATTGACTCACACTTCTGGTATAGGTTATGGCTTTATTGATTCCGATTTGCGTTTTAAAAAAGTTTTTCAGAAAGCAGGCATCATTGATGCATTTACAACAGATTCAATTACTACCGAAGATAATATTAAAGCTTTAGCAAGGATGCCATTACATCATAATCCGGGAGAACGGTTTACCTATAGCGAAGGTCTTGATGTACTAGGCTACTTTGTTGAAATAATGTCTGGGATGCCATTTGATGACTATTTAGAGAGCAAGATATTTAAACCATTAGGGATGAAGGACACCTATTTTTATTTGCCAGAATCTAAATATGAGCGCTTGGTTCCAGTGCTAATTAAAGACGGTGAAAATTGGAAACACTATCAAGCTGTTGGCTACGATGTCAATTACCCTATTAAAGGAGCTAAAACATTGTTTTCTGGTGGTGCAGGACTCTCGAGTACCGTGAAAGATTATGCTCTATTTTTACAAATGTATCTCAACCAAGGAGAATTGGGAGGGAAACGCTTATTAAGTCGCACGACTGTACAAACCATTATGGCAAATCAAATTGGTGATATTTGGGGTGAAAATGCAGGGGGGTATTATGGTTTGGCTTTTAGAGTAATTGATAAAATAGGTCAGGATAGAGGTGGACAAGGAAGCCAAGGCACCTTTGATTTTGGAGGCTATTTTAACACTTCATATTTTGCAGATCCAAAAGAAGGAATTATTGGTATAATTTATAAGCAAACGCAAAATTTACCAGTTGATAATACTAGTTGGAAATTTAGACAATTAGTATTTCAAGCAATAGCTGACTAGAGCTTTTTAAAATAGCTCATTTAAAGTCTTGGCAAGTCTAATGCCAGCAATTTGAATTTGCTTTCGAGCCACATTAAAATAACGATACATATAATCATTTCGCAAATTATCGCCAGCTGTTACAGAACTATAGACCTCTCTAGTCAAGATATGTGTTTCGTTTACCCAATCAATGACTGAACCTTCTTGAATGGCTTTTATTTGGGCTTTTGAAAGATGGTCGGCATTATGAGCAAGCTCCATATAGCTCATCCCATAGTCATCAATCATTTTGCTATCCCAAACCGAATGAAGATTGGTATCCCTAAACTGCCATTGCACTTTAAAATCATTGCCACCTCGGTCCTCCTCAAGTCCTATATGCATAGGTTGATGCAAATCACCTATCAAATGAATTAGCATTCGTAAATAAAAGGCTTTGTCTTCATCCGTAGCATTCTTGTCTGTAATAACCGATTTGCAATAGGCAATACCAGAAACCAAATCACCTTCAGGATGTTGTTTAGAAACCTCATAATCGGCATCTAATGGCATATTGATATAGTGCCATGTGTAAAATTTACTATAGCGCTTATCAGATTTTATTTCATCCGCATAGGTAGAAACAAAGGCTAGTGATTCATGGTCAAGCAATCTTTTGATCTCTCGTTTTGCTTTGGTGTTAAGGTACTGATCAGCAATGGCACCTACTGTTCGATGGCCGGTTTTACCCCATTTTGCTCCTGCATTTAGTGGGTGTAAAAAGGATAGGATTAAAATAAGTGTGAAGATTCCTTTTAAGTTCATGGTGCTGGTATTTCTGATAGATAAATATTAGCCAAATATATTTGATATGTATGAATTTTTTGGAATAAGAGTGATTTTTAAATTTTTATTAATTGTTTGAGTTGTATAAGTTGTTGACTTTCATTATCTTGAAATTCAAACTTTAAGTTTATTGTCTTAAATCTACTTCTTTAATTCTTTAAGAAGGCTTTACCTATTCTTGTTTTTTAATTAATCAAATTAGTTAGTATGGAAAGAAATTTACTTGCTTTATTTTTTGCCCTATCATTTTTAATATCCAACGCTCAATACACTGCGATTCCAGATTCTAATTTTGAGCAAGCCTTAATAAATTTAGGAATAGATTCAGAAGGAGGACCTACTGACGGGCAAGTCCTAACTTCAGATATAAATACTGTAGAGATACTTGGTGTTGCAAACCAAAGTATTAGTAATCTTACAGGTATCCAAGATTTTAATGCTTTAAGAAGATTGGTATGTAATAATAATAATATTGCCACATTAGATTTATCATCAAATATGAATTTGGAAGCCTTATTTTGTCATTTTAATAGTATGACCAGTTTAACGCTACCTCCTACAAATACTTTATACGATTTACAATGTTATCAGAATAGCCTAACATCTCTTGATGTGTCTAATAATACTGGTTTACAAGTCTTATGGTGTTATAATAATAATATTCAAAACACTTTAGATGCCTCAAATTGTACTATTTTGGAAAATTTCGATTGTGGATTCAATCAGATTTTAAGCATCAATATGCCAAATGATTCTAATACATTATGGCGAATTTTGTGTGATAATAATAATTTATCCAACCTAGATGTCTCAAATAATTCTGTTTTAACAGACTTTCAATGTTACAATAATCCTAGTTTACTGTCCTTGGATTTAACTAATAATCAACTTTTGGAACGTGTTTTTTGTTATAATAATACATCCATGTCTAGTATGTTGTTGCCAACAACAAGTACACTCACAGATATAGATGCTTTTACAACAGGTCTTACTTCATTAGATGCAAGTGGACTAAATGGTTTGGAATACCTTAGGCTTAATCAAAGTTTGTCTCTGACGAATCTAATTCTTCCAAATACTACCACTTTGCAAACCTTGTGGATGTATACTCATGCAGTTTCTAATTTAGACCTTTCAAATAATACAGGTCTTGTTAATTTGGATATTGCTAATGGCAATTTGTCTAATATAGATGTTAGTATGCTAAATAATTTACAAAATTTCTATTGTAATGAAAGTGATCTATTAACCAGTTTGAATGTACAAAATGGGAACAATCACAATATGCCATATATGTGGGCCAACGATAATCCATTGCTAAATTGTATTCAAGTTGATAATCCGGCATTAGCTGAATCCTATTCTAATTGGCTTAAAGATGCTGGTGCCAATTTTTCCTCAAACTGTTCATTAGGTATTGATGAATTTAATAAAGATGCTGTGGTTATATATCCAAATCCAGCCAGTGATAGGTTTAATGTGGATATTAAAACTGAAGCATTTTATTCTTTAACAAATCTTCTCGGTAAGGAAATTATAAAAGGAAACTTCGTAACTGGTAGCAATACTTTAGATATAGGATCATTGTCTAACGGCTTGTATGTATTACATCTAGAAACAAGCGATGGAAAAGTAACTAAAAAGCTAATTAAAGAATAAGTAATGAATTAAAAAAATAGAAAAGAAGTTTAGGCTATTTCCTTTTATTACGTTTATTATAATTTTTATCACCTCTGGTTTTCGGCTTTTTATATTTTTTCGCAATCTCTCTTTTGTAAGAACCACCTAGGTTTTCTTTCTTATTCTTTTCCTTTTTCTCATGGAAAGCTGGACCGATGACACTTTTTATCCGTTTGTGAGGATTGTTAGGTTCCTGTATTTGCGGACGTTCTTCCTCGATCAATTCAGTTGAAATAGCAACATCTTCAGGGAAGGATTGCAAAGTAACGTTTAGCCCCATATAAGCTTCGATAGTCTCGAAGGCTTCTATTTCAGATGCCGTTGAAAACGTAATGGTTTGGCCTTTTTTTTCGGCACGACCTGTTCTACCTATGCGGTGCATATAGTTTTCAGGATAGTTAGGCGTGTCAAAGTTAATCACATGGCTTACATTGTCAATATCCAATCCTCGTGCCATGACATCAGTCGCAATTAAAATACGGTGTTGTCCGCTTTCAAAATTTTCAATACTTCGTAACCTGTAATTCTGTGTTTTATTGGAATGTATAACACAACATTCACCATAAAACTGTTCTTCCAATTGATCAAAAAGTCGATCAGCCATTTTTTTATAGGCTACAAAAATGAGCACTTTGCTAAACTGTTCAGCATCGTTTAATAAATGATGGAGCAAATTAACTTTAGTATAGAAATTAGGGGCTTCATAACGAATTTGGCTAATATTTTCTAATGGCGTACCAGAAACCGCAATGGTTATTTTTTGTGGTGAAATAAAGAAATCGTTAATTAAAGCATCAACATCCTCGGTCATGGTTGCCGAAAACATAATATTTTGTCGACGTTCTGGGAGAATATCAAAAATATTCAACAATTGATGTCTAAAACCCAGATCGAGCATCACGTCAACTTCATCAATCACCACTTTTTGAATGGATTTAAGTTTCAATACGTGGCTTACCGCCAAATCGTATAGGCGTCCTGGTGTTGCCACAATAATATCCTGACCTTGAGCGACGTCTTGTTTTTGGGTATTGATATTCGTGCCTCCATAAACGCCAAGCACTCTTACGTTAATATATTTTGCCAGTTTTTCGATTTCTTCAACCACTTGTACAACTAACTCCCGAGTCGGGACCAAAACTAGAACCCGTGGGTTATCTTGAGTAGAGAATTTAAGGTTTTTAAGTATGGGTAACATATAGGCAAAGGTTTTTCCCGTACCTGTTTGTGCAATACCAACCACATCTTTACCCGATGCTACAACACTAAACGCTTGTTCTTGGATTGGCGTTGGGCTTGTGAAACCCAAGTCATCTATAGCATTATATAGAGGTGTGTTTAAATTTAAATCCTGAAAAGTAGTCTGGTTCACAGCTGTTAATTTAGTATGCAAAGGTAATAGTTTTAATTTTCATATAGCTTGTTGCGATTACGTACATATTTGCTGTAATTTGCAGGAGATTTATTTAGTCTTGCGCACTCACCAAACACATAGAATCAACAACATTGATGACTTTAAGTATCGACTACTTCATTGGGCACAGCAGTTCAATGAAGTCGTTTGGTTAGATTCTAATACTTATGGACCAAATAAAAATACGTATGATGCAATATTGGCTGTTGATGCTTTTTCAATTCTTCAAACAGATACTTGCCAAGCGTTTAGTCAGTTAAAAGGCTTTCATAATCAAACCAAGGATTGGATTTTCGGATTTCTCACCTACGACTTAAAAAATGATTTGGAAGAGCTCAAATCAGAAAATAAAGACGAATTGGAGTTTCCTGAATTATGGTTTTTTCAGCCTAAAAAAGTCTTTTTGATTAAAGGGACAACTGTAGAAATTCAATATTTGAAACAGTATGAACAAGGGATTGAGCTGGATTTAAAACGGATTGAAGACTATCCTCTTTCAAAAGCAACCAATTCAAATGACGCCACCCAGATAAAAATCAAGCTTCAAATTCATAAAGATGCTTATGTTGAAAAAGTGTCCTCAATGTTAGAGCATATTCATCGCGGCGATATTTATGAAGCTAATTTTTGCCAGGAATTCTACGCTGAAAATACGCCGATAAACCCTTTAGAGACTTATCAAAAATTAAATGCCATTTCAAAACCGCCATTTGCGACGTTTTTGAGGTGTGATGATAAGTACCTGCTATCGGCTTCCCCTGAGCGTTATTTAAAAAAGGAAGGTTTAGTGGTAACTTCACAGCCTATTAAAGGGACGGCAAAGCGATCTTCAGATCCTGTTGAAGATGCAAAGTTAAAATATGATTTGGAACACGATCAGAAGGAGCGAAGCGAAAATATCATGATTGTCGATTTGGTACGAAACGATTTGGCTCATACCGCAGTAAAAGGTAGTGTGACTATTGACGAATTATGTAAAGTCTATAGTTTTGAGCAAGTGCATCAAATGATTTCTACTATTAGCTCAAAAGTAAATGCAAGTACACATCCAGTCGATATTATGGCCTCTACATTTCCAATGGGAAGCATGACCGGTGCTCCAAAAATTTCAGCTATGAAAATAATCGAAGAACTTGAAGAAACCAAACGCGGATTGTATTCAGGTGCTGTTGGTTATATATCACCCAAAGGTGATTTTGATTTTAACGTGGTTATTAGAAGTATTCTCTATAATGAGAGCAAGCAATATGTGTCCTATTCGGTTGGGAGCGCAATTACGGCCAAAAGCGACCCACTCAAAGAGTATGAGGAATGTTTGGTGAAAGCCAAAGCCATGAGGGAGGTTTTAGAAAACTAATTTATGAAACAACTTTTTACGTTTAATGTTCAAAATATCGAATTGTTCGGACAGTATTGGCAACCCCAAGTAGTCGATAAAGTTGTGGTGCTGGTTCATGGTTTGGGTGAACATTCGTCTAGATATGAACGATTTGTTATTCCCGAATTAAATAAACATCGAATCGCTGTTGTTGCTTTCGATTTGTTTGGTCATGGGAGGTCAAAGGGAAAGAAAGGGCATGTCCCAAGTTATGAATTGTTAATGCAGGCCATTGATTTGATGATCAAAAAAGCTGAAATTTTATTTCCAAACAAGCCGATTGTTTTATATGGTCATAGTTTAGGAGGTAACCTTGTAATTAATTATGCATTAAGAAACCAGCACAATTTGAAAGGGGTTATTGCATCGAGTCCATTTTTACGGTTAGCGTTTCAACCACCAAAATGGAAAATGATTCTAGGCAAAATACTATTAAAAATAATCCCTTCCCTAACAATGCCCAGTGAATTGGATGTTAGTGCGATTTCAAGAGATGACAAAGAAGTTAAACGCTATGTGGAAGATGCATTAGTTCATGATAAGGTAAGTCCGATGTTTACATTTCCTGTAATTGATGCAGGTGCTTGGGCGATTAGAAATGCAAGTACGGTTCAACTGCCAATGTTGCTACTACACGGCACAGGCGATCGTATAACTGATTATAAGGCTTCAGTAGATTTTTGTAATCAGACGAAACAAGCGCAATTAGTTTTGTTAGACGATGGTTTTCATGAATTACATAACGATATTTGTAAAAATGAATTTATGGAATCAGTCTTAAGCTGGTTGAAAGTTTTAAATTAGTAGAATGCTAGCAACTTTTCAAAATCATTTAGATCATAACTTATCTTTTCTCACCAAAAGCAAACTGCTTCTTGCTATTTCTGGAGGATTGGATAGTGTGGTTTTGACCCATTTATGCCATAAATTGAAATTAAATTTCAGTTTGGCGCATTGCAATTTTAATTTGCGGGCAGATGAAAGCGATGCCGATGAAGCCTTTGTTTTACAGTTGGCTGAAGATTTAGAGCTAGAAGTTTTTATTGAAAGTTTTGATACGGAAGATTATGCAAATCAGTATAAGCTATCTACCCAAATGGCCGCTCGTGAACTGCGTTATCATTGGTTTGAAGATTTAGCCAATCAACTTCATTTTGATTATATACTAACCGCGCATCACACCGATGACAATTTGGAAACCTTTTTAATTAATTTATCACGAGGCACCGGTTTGGATGGTTTAACAGGAATTCCAGAAATCAACGGCAATATTGTAAGGCCTTTATTGAAATTTTCAAGGGAACAAATAGAAGCATACGCTACTCAAAACCATATTAAGTGGCGAGACGATAGTAGTAATGCTTCAACAAAATACTTACGAAATAAATTAAGGCATGAGGTCATTCCTGTGTTGAAGGCAATCAATCCACGACTACTTCAAAACTTTAACCAAACACAAGAGCATTTACAAGATATTTCTGAAATTGTTGAAGATTCACTTGCTGAAGTGCAAAAAAAAGTGGTGACTATTGAAGGTGAAATTATCAAATTCAATATTAAAAAGCTGCTTCAATTGTCACATCCTAAAGCCTATTTGTATCAACTTGTGAAGTCCTTTGACTTTCCAGAATTTAATGATGTTTATGATCTTATTGATGCACAATCCGGCAAACATGTAGTTTCCCCAACACATCGATTGATAAAAGATCGTGAGTTTTTGTTATTGAGTGAAATCACTTCTAATGAGAATTTAAGCCAACTTATAAACAGTAATGATCAAAAAGTTCAATGCGCATTGGGCGTTTTAACTTTTGAAGCGGTTGATGCCATTGGAGATGCTTCTAAATCGGTGATTTTTGTTGACAAGGATAAGTTGGATTTTCCTTTAACCTTAAGGTCTTGGCAAAATGGCGATGTGTTTTTTCCAATTGGCATGGAAGGCAAAAAGAAAGTTAGTAAATACTTTAAAGATGAGAAGTTTAGCTTGATTGAGAAGGAAAACAGTCAATTATTGTGTTCGAGCAATAAAATTGTCTGGATTGTTGGCAGACGTGCCGATAACCGTTTTAAAGTAACGGATAACACCCAACACATTTTAAAGATTCAATTGCAATAAATGAAGCTACAGGGACAAATTGTCGATATACAAAACAAGCGCATTTACAAGGGAGAAATCACTATTGAACATGGCAAAATTGTTTCAATTGAAGCGAAAGATCATAAGGTTAATCATTATATTCTACCTGGTTTTGTGGATGCCCATATTCATATTGAAAGTTCTATGTTGGTGCCAAGTGAGTTTGCACGATTGGCAGTGACTCACGGTACGGTGGCAACAGTTTCCGATCCGCACGAAATTGCCAATGTTCTTGGTGTAAAAGGTGTCGAGTTTATGATTGAAAATGGTAAACAAACTCCTTTTAAGTTCAATTTTGGGGCGCCATCTTGTGTTCCTGCAACACGTTTTGAATCCGCAGGTGTTTTAATCGATTCTGAAGCGATTAATAACCTAATGGCCAATCCCGATATTAAATATTTAGCTGAAATGATGAATTATCCTGGGGTTTTATTTGATGATGATGAAGTTCTTAAAAAAATAGCTTGGGCCAAACACCATAACAAACCTATAGACGGTCATGCACCAGGTTTAAGAGGAGAAAAATTAACCAAGTACATTGATGCAGGAATTTCAACCGATCACGAATGTTTTACCTATGAAGAAGGTCTAGAAAAATTGCAAAAAGGCATGAAAGTGCTTATTCGAGAAGGGAGTGCTGCCAAAAACTTTGAAGCCTTAATCGATTTATTGCCCGAGCATTTTGAAAGTATGATGTTTTGCAGCGATGATAAGCATCCTGACGATTTAATGCTGCATCACATAAATCAGCTTTGTTCGCGATCTGTAAATAAGGGAATGGATGTTTTTAAAGTGTTGCAAGTGGCTTGTGTAAATCCTGTGAAACACTATAAATTAAATGTCGGTTTATTAAATGTTGGCGATGCCGCTGATTGTATAGTCGTTGAAGATTTAATCCATTTTAAAACCTTACAAACCTATATAGATGGTCAATTAGTTTATGATACTGGTAAATCAAAAATAGAGACGGTTCCTTTTGAAATTTTAAACAATTTCAATTGTTCAAAAAAAGAGGTAAGTGATTTCAGGTTAGAATCCCATGCAAAAAATATTCGAGTCATAGAAGCTTTGGAAGGCCAATTGGTTACCAATGAAATTAGAGCAGCTGCGTTAATTCAAGACGGAAATTTAGTCTCTAATATAGATACGGATATATTAAAAATGGCTGTGGTAAATCGGTATCAGAACGAAAAACCTACAATAGCATTCATTAAAAATTTTTATTTAAAAGAAGGCGCTATTGCCTCATCAGTTGGGCATGACTCTCATAATATTATTGCTGTGGGCACAAGTGATGAAGCCATTTGTAAAGCGGTTAACCTAATTATAGAACACAAGGGCGGTATATGTGCGGTTTCTGATGCTGAAGCGTATATAGTACCACTGCCAGTTGCTGGGATAATGAGTGAAAAGAGTGGTGATAAAGTGGGTTTTGCTTATGCTAAACTTGATGCTATGGCTAAACAATTGGGTTCCACCTTACATGCGCCATTTATGACCTTATCCTTTATGGCTTTATTGGTAATACCAAGTTTAAAATTGAGTGATAAAGGCCTTTTTAACGCCGATAGTTTTAATTTTGTGTCTCTCGAACTATAAGCTCTTAACTAATTACAAAGCATGCCAGTACTACAAGCGACCTACAAAGCACCTTATTTTTTCAGAAATGGATTTGTATCTACAGTCTATTCCGGATTATTTCGAAAAGTGAGAGGCGTTAAGCAACAACGCGAACGAATAGTTTTGAGTGATGGCGACTTTATGGATTTGGATTGGAGTTATTCAAAAGAAAAAAGCGATAAAGTTATTATTTTACTTCACGGACTTGAGGGGAATGGTCAACGACCTTATATCACAGGGACAGCAAAATTATTCAACACTAATGGTATAGATGCGGTGGCTATAAATTTTAGGGGTTGCAGTGGCGAATTGAACCGGATGTACCGTTCCTACCATTCTGGAGCTACTGAAGACCTTGACGAAGTCATTAAGCATATTTTAAATACAAAGCACTACACGGATATCTACATAAAAGGCATTAGTCTCGGAGCTAATATGGCCTTAAAGTATGTAGGAGAACGTGATGATCTCCCTGAACAAATAAAAGCTATAATTGCGATTTCCGTGCCCTGTGATTTAAATGGTTCAGCCAAAGAACTGCATAAACTAAAAAATGTGCTGTTTCATGAAAATTTTAAGCAATATCTCGTTCGTAGATTGAAACAAAAGCAACTAAAACATCCAAATAAGTTAGGGATAGAACAAATCAAGTCTATTAGAACCTTAAATGATTTTGATGAGGTATACACGTCTAGAGCGCATGGTTTTAATAATGCGTTAGATTATTATTATAGGTCAAGTAGCTTACAATTTATTCATAATATTAAGACTCCTACACTCATTATCAATGCCATAAACGATTCATTTTTATCTCCAGAGTGCTATCCGGTGAAAGGCGCTAAAAATAATCCAAATGTGTTTCTAGAAATGCCTCAACATGGTGGCCATGTTGGCTTTGTCACCTATAACGGTTGTTACTACAATGAAAAACGCGCTTTGGAATTTGTGCAATTGCTTTAGCGGTATTTAGCTTAAAAGTATACGGATTGTGAAGTCCACGTCGTGAAATTTCTATCACTCTGTCCTTAATTCTTTGTTAAACTAAAAAAATTAGAGTTTATTTTAGTATTTTTATAGAATACCCTGAAAAATCTTCTTTTTTTCAGATAACGCATATTAATTAAAAACTTCGAAAAATGCCAAAGTACAGTTTAAAAATCAACGGTGAAAAACGATCTGTTGAAGTAGATTCCGATACACCGTTATTATGGGTTTTAAGGGATGAAATAGGCCTTGTTGGTACCAAGTATGGTTGTGGTATTGGTCAGTGTGGCTCATGTACAGTACATGTAGACGGTAGTGCAACACGTAGTTGTTTACTCCAAGTATCTCAAGCTGAAGGTGTGAATATAACCACCATTGAAGGCCTTTCTAAAGACGGCGATCATCCTGTTCAGAAAGCATGGTTGGAACATGATGTACCGCAATGCGGGTATTGCCAAGCAGGACAGATTATGACCGCTGCAGCGCTTTTGAAGAGCAATCCCAATCCTTCCGACAAGGAAATAGACGCAACTATGAGCGGAAATATTTGTAGATGCGGTACGTATTTAAGAATCAAACAAGCAGTTAAAACAGCATCAAAACTCTAAAAATCAAAAGTCATGACACTAGTAAAAACACAATATAATCGTCGTTCATTTTTGAAAGTATCAGTTGCCGCTGGCGGAGGGATGCTTATCGGATTTAGCTGGTTAACTGGATGTACTTCAGATAAAAAGATAGAAAAAATTGCCATTCCAAATGAATGGTTTGAAATCAACGGCTATATAAAAATAGGGGATACAGGTTTAGTAACCATTTATTCACCAAACCCAGAAATTGGCCAAAATGTTAGAACTTCTATGCCAATGATCGTTGCAGAAGAGTTAGATGTAGATTGGAACAATGTTGTTGTTGAACAAGCACCTTTAAATACTGGGTTTTATCAAAACCAGTTTGCAGGAGGAAGTTTGTCGATTAGGTTAAGTTGGAATGCACTAAGAATGGCAGGTGCTACAGCAAGGCGAATGCTGATGGAAGCCGCTGCAAAAGAGTGGAGTGTATCTGTTGCAGATTTAACCGTAACTAAAGGAATTATAAAAGAAACAAATGGAGAACGAACTGTTTCTTATGGCAAAATTGCCTCAAATGCGGTTGGTATGGAAATCCCAGAAGAAGTTGAACTAAAGGAGATTAAAAACTTTGAATTAATAGGCACGAGTAAAAAGAATGTAGACGGAAAGAAAATAATTACTGGTGAACCTCTATTCGGGCTAGACTTTACAAGGGAAGGTATGCAATTGGCAATGATCCAGCATCCACCTGCCTTTGGTATGAAAGTAAAGGATTTTAATGAAGCGGAAATTAAAGCAATGCCAGGTATTACAGATGCTTTTATAATAGATACAGCAATTGATGAGCCAGATTGGAATGATGAAAAGGGTTTTCTTCAACAAATAGCCATAGTTGGTGATTCAACGTGGCAATTAATGAAAGCTAAAAAAGCCATAAAAGCGAATTGGGAAACAGTCAGTGAGCTCGAAAGTTCAGAAATGCATACTATAAAACTTGAACAAGCACTTGCTTCGGGATCAGGAACTATTGAACAGGCTAGAAAAGATGGTAATCCAGAAGCGGCTTTTAAAAAGGCGGCTAAAGTAATTGAACGCACCTATACATCTCCGTTTATGGCACACAATACTATGGAACCGATGAATTTCTTTGCCAATGTCACCGAAAATTCGGCAGAGCTTATAGGGCCTACTCAAATGCCTGAACCTCTAGAAAAATCTGTGTCGAAATTATTAAATATGCCAATCGAGAATATTACGGTAAATATGACACGCATGGGAGGTGGTTTTGGTAGACGACTTTATGTTCATTATGGATTGGAAGCAGCCATTATATCTAAAAAAACAGGTACACCGGTTAAGCTAATTTATACTAGAGAAGATGATATGACCCAAGGAACCTATCGTCCGGCGTACCAAGCTACGTACAAGGCAGGTCTTGACGAAAACAATAATTTAATAGCCTTTTCGGTTAAAGGAGCAGGATTACCTGAAGGCCCCATATTCCCAAATCGTTTTCCGGCAGGAACCGTTGAGAATTATTCAGCAGAAAAAATTGATACAGAAACCAATGTGACAACAGGGGCATGGCGGGCACCTAGATCGCACTTTACTGCTGGTGCAGAGCAATCGTTTTTGGATGAAGTTGCTGAATTGGCAGGAAAAGATCCTATAGATTTTCGGTTGGAATTATTTGACCGTGCCATAACTAATCCCGTAGGAGAAAAGAATGAATACGAGGCTGAACGCTATGCAGGTGTATTAAAACTTGTCAAGGAAAAATCCAATTGGGGAGAAAAAACTCCAGGTGTTCATCGTGGGGTTGCGGCCTATTTTTGCCATTCTACCTATGTGGCAGAGGTTGTAGATCTTGTTTTGGAAAACGGAAATCCTAAAGTTAAAAAAGTGTGGTGTGCGGTTGATTGCGGTATTGTGGTAAATCCGGATGCCGCTGTAAATATGATTGAAGGAGGTGTTATTGATGGTATAGGTCACGCCATGTATAGCGAGTTGACATTTAATAATGGTGCACCAAACGAATCAAATTTTGACAGATACCAATTAATTCGTCATTCTCAAGCACCAGAAGAGATAGAGGTCTTTTTTGTTAAAAATGAGATTGATCCAACAGGTTTAGGTGAGCCAGGTTTGCCACCAGCTGTAGGCGCTTTGGCAAATGCCATTTATGCGGCTACCGGTCAGCGTTTAACACAACAGCCTTTTGCAAAGTATTTGAAGCCCGAAAAAATAATTGGTTAATCAATTTCCTTTATGACGCACGAATTCAAGACCATAGTTGAGCACCATTTCATTGCCAAAACTGAAGGTTTAAAGACGGTTTTGGCAACAGTTGTTGATTTAGACGGTTCTTCTTACCGTAAACCTGGTGTACGTATGCTGATCCTGGAAAATGGTACTATGATAGGTGCAGTGAG
The DNA here is from genome assembly GCA_003550275.1 of Flavobacteriaceae bacterium MAR_2010_72. Taxonomy (GTDB): domain Bacteria; phylum Bacteroidota; class Bacteroidia; order Flavobacteriales; family Flavobacteriaceae; genus Geojedonia. The sequence continues at coordinate 2,007,682 of QXCW01000002.1, read as the reverse complement.
CGGTGGTTGTGTTGAAAAAGATGTGTTGCGACAAGCAGAATCTGTTTTTAAAACAGGTCAGCCTAAAATGATGACCTATGACGGCCGCTATCGGTTGGGTTGTGAAGGCATTTTGTATATTTTGATAGAAGAATTTTCTCCAGAAAATAGGTTCTTTGATGCTTTTGAAAAAGCCTTAATTAACCGAAGCGTATTTAACATGAAGTGCTTTTATTCTAAAACTATTGGGGAACATGAAGGATTGGGTTCTACAATTCAAATCAACAAAGAAGTCTATAACCTATCATCCCAAACCAAAAATAGAACCTCACTTTCGGTATTTACAGAATCGCTCCAGCCATGTTTTAAACTCATGATTTTTGGGGCAGAGCATGATGCAGTGCAACTCTGTAAATTAGCGCATTTTAATGGTTGGGAAGTGACGGTGGTTTCGGGACCTTTAGAGTCAAAAACGATTGAAGATTTTCCAGGAGCTACGGCTTTCTTTTCTGTATCTCCCGATACCTTGGAATTAAATTCTATTGATAATGAAACAGCTATTGTGTTAATGTCACATAATTTTGCCAATGATTTAAAGTACTTGCTGGAATTAAAGGATACAAAACCTGCCTATATCGGACTTTTAGGGCCAAGTAAGCGTCGTGAAAAATTATTGTCACAGTTTATAGAGTATTGTCCCGATGTTGAGGAGTCTTTTTTAGATGGTCTTTACGGCCCAGCCGGGCTTAATATTGGAGCAGAGACACCTCAAGAGATAGCAATTTCCATTCTTTCAGAAATTTTATCGGTCATTAGGGAACAAACACCCATGCCACTTAAAGAAAAATTAGGTCGTATTCATACATAAGCTTTTAAATCTTACGTCGTGTCTAAAATTGCCATACTCATTTTAGCAGCTGGAGGCTCCTCTCGAATGGGACAACCCAAACAGCTACTCAAATGGGGCAAAAATTCTTTGTTGGGACACACTATTGAAAACGTTTTAAAGACCAATACCCATGAGATTATAGTGGTTTTGGGAGCAAATTTTAATTCGGTTAAACAAGAGATCAAAAACTACCCGGTGACAATTTTGAATAATAAAGATTGGTCGCAAGGCTTAGGAACATCAATTGCTTATGGTGTACACTATCTATTGGAATCATCATCTAGCGCAGATGGCGTTCTGATAGTTTTGGCTGACCAACCCTTTGTTGATAGAGACTATTTGGAAAAGATGATGACTAGTTTTAGTTCAAGTCGCAAACAAATTTTGGCTACGGCTTATGACGATGATATACAAGGAGTTCCTGTGCTATTTGATGCTTCTTATTTTGAAGAACTTTCAAAATTAACGGGTGATGTTGGCGCAAAGCAATGCATAAAAAGGCATCAATTGTTTGTTAAAACTTTAGTGCCTCCTGTAAAAAATGTAGATTTAGATACTTTGGAAGATTATGAAAAGGAATATCGCTTAAAATTCAAAAACTAAAATGAGTGCGTCCTCAAAAAATAAGGCAAAAACCCCAGAAAACTTCACAAGTTTGAAGGTATCATTACCACCAAAAACGAGTGCTGGTTTTAATGCCATAAAATCGTCAATTGGGCAGGTTTCTAAATATATGAAGCCTCTAGATGCGGTTAAGCTAGCATTTAAAATTAATCAAAAAGGTGGTTTTGACTGCCCTGGTTGTGCCTGGCCAGATCCAGATGATGAACGTTCTTCATTGGGTGAGTATTGCGAAAACGGAATAAAAGCTATTGCCGAAGAAGCTCAAAAAAGTACTATTGACAGTGATTTCTTTGAACAATATAGCCTAAATGAGTTGTCGAGTTGGAGCGATTTCGAGATTGGTAAATCTGGTCGGCTTGCACAACCTATGTACTTACCAGTTAGGGCTACACATTACCAGCCTATTTCTTGGGATGACGCATTTCAAAAAGTAGCTAAACATTTGAATGCGTTAGATCATCCTGATGAAGCTATTTTCTATACATCAGGTAGAACCACCAACGAAGCCGCTTTTTTATATCAATTATTCGTGCGTGAGTTTGGCACCTCCAATTTACCAGATTGTTCGAATATGTGTCATGAGGCAAGTGGCAGTGCCTTGTCCGAAACTTTAGGCATTGGTAAAGGTTCGGTCACCCTTGATGATTTATATAAGGCTGAATTGGTTATTGTGATTGGGCAGAACCCTGGAACAAATCACCCAAGAATGTTGACGGCATTGGAAAAATGTAAAAACAACGGTGGTAAGATTATAGCAATTAATCCCTTGCCCGAAGTTGGATTGATTAAGTTTACCAATCCACAAAACCCATTGAAGTTAATTGCTGGCGGTACAACCATCGCCGATGTACATGTACCGATATGCATTAATGGTGATGTTGCTTTTTTAAAGGCAGTACTTCTAAAATTATTAGAAAAGGAAGAAGAAACAGCCGCAATTTTTGATAAGGAATTTATTGAAACCTATACGGAGGGTTATGAAGCCTTCATTTCAGACTTAAAACACTATAGTTTTGAAGATTGTTTAAGGTTATCTGGCGTTTCCAAACAGGTGTTTGATGAGGCCTTCGAGCTTATCCTCAATAACAACAAGTTGATTATATGTTGGGCGATGGGTCTCACACAGCATCAAAATGCTGTTGACAATATTCGTGAACTTGTCAATTTACTGCTATTAAAGGGAAGTATTGGTAAAGAAGGGGCAGGAACCTGTCCGGTTCGGGGCCATTCTAATGTGCAAGGCGATAGAACCGTTGGCATTTGGGAATCAGCCCCACAATCGTTTTTGGATAGAATAGAAAAAAAATACGGATTTAAACCTACCTCCAAACATGGCTATTCCGTCATTGATGCCATAAAAGCGATGCACGAGAAAAAAGCTAAAGTGTTTTTTGGTTTAGGCGGTAATTTCATTTCGGCTGTTCCAGACACAAACTATTCAGCTGAAGCTATAGCAAATTGTGAGCTCACAGTCCATGTAAGCACCAAGCTTAATCGTTCGCATTTGGTAACAGGAAAGGAGGCGCTTATTCTACCGTGTTTAGGACGTACTGAAAAGGATTATCAAAAAAGCGGATTGCAGCTACAAAGTGTTGAAAATTCAATGGGTATTGTCTCATCCACAAAAGGCGTTTTAGAACCGTGTTCTGCATTACTAATGAGTGAAGTTGCAGTGGTCTGTAATGTTGCCTATGCCACTTTAAAAGACCGTACGAAGATAGATTGGTTGCGCTATGTAGAAGATTATAACTTGGTGCGTGATGACATTCAGGAGGTTGTGGAAGGGTTTCAGGATTATAATACAAGGCTTATGCAGCCATCAGGGTTTTATTTACCCAATGGAGCTAGGGTTAGGGAATTTAAAACAGCAACGGGCAAGGCGCATTTCAGTATTAATAAATTACCCGATTGGCAATTAAAGGATGATGAACTGATCATGATGACCATACGTAGTCATGACCAATTCAACACCACTATTTATGGATTAAATGACAGGTATAGAGGGATATACAACGAACGTCGTATCATCTTTATGAATCGAGAAGATATGAAAGAGCGCGGTTTGCATGAGCAACAGGTAGTAAATTTAAAATCTAGCTTTAAAGGTGTGATTCGAATAGCAAACAATTTTAAAGTGGTAGGTTATGATATTCCAAAAAACTGCTGTGCAACCTATTTCCCTGAAGCCAACGTGTTAGTTCCTTTAGACAGTTTTGCCCATACAGCCAAAACCCCAGCTTCCAAAAGTGTAAAGATTACCGTTGAATCTGTTTAGGAAATCATCAATTCAAAGGGTTTATAATTACAAAAATTAAAGTATTCATATTTCAAATTAAGAAATCAATAATTATCCATGATTTACGTATAAATTATTGCAATTGCGCATTTAAAATTAAGTAAATATACTTAATATTGTTTTTTAAATACGTAGATATGAAAAAAATTCTTGTGGTCGGTAATGGGATGGTTGGTTTTAAGTTTTGTGAAAAATTTGTTGAACATCAAGATAATAAAGGGTTTAAAATAATGGTGTTTGGTGAAGAGCCGAGACCAGCGTATGACAGGGTTCATTTAAGTGCTTTTTTTGAAGATCAAGATGCCAAAGCTTTAGAGATGGCACCTAGAGAATGGTATGAAGAGCACAATATAGAACTCATTACTGATGAGCGAATTACTGCAATTCACAGGTCGTCAAAAAAAATCACAACGACAAAAGATTTACATTATAAATACGATTACTTAGTTCTTGCAACGGGATCGGCCCCCTTTGTTCCAAACATACCTGGCATTGAAAAAAGGGGTGTTTTTGTTTATAGAACTATTGAGGATTTAGAAGCTATATTGGCTTTCGCCAAGGATTTAAGATCAGAACAAAAAGGTGAAATAAAAGCGGCAGTACTTGGTGGCGGCTTATTGGGTTTAGAAGCTGCAAAAGCAGTTTTAGATATGGGTTTTGAGCCTCATGTAGTTGAGTTTGCTTCAAAGTTAATGCCAAGGCAATTAGATACTCGGGCAAGTAAAGTGCTTCAAGAAAAAATTGAGTCCCTTGGGATACATGTTCATCTTTCAAAAGCCACCAACAGAATTATGGGAGAAGATGCTATTACAGGAATGGAGTTTGGTGAGTATGATAAAATAGATGTCGATATGTTGGTGGTTTCAGCTGGAATTCGTCCTCGCGATGAACTGGCAAGAACCTGTAGTTTAGAGATGGGTACTCGTGGTGGCATTATAGTTAATAACAAAATGCAAACCAAGGATCCTGAAATTTATGCTATTGGAGAGGTTGCTTTGTATAATAATATGATTTATGGACTTGTAGCTCCAGGATATGATATGGCCGAAGTCGCTATAAATCAAATTTTAGGCAATCGCGAGATCGTTATGAAAGATGACATTGATATGTCAACCAAATTAAAATTGATTGGTGTTGATGTAGCAAGTTATGGAGAGCCGTTTATGCCTGTGGAAAAAGGATATTCCATTATTTATGAGAATAAAACAAAAAACCTATATAAGCGTATAAATGTAAGTCATGACGGTAAAACCCTTTTAGGTGGGATTTTAGTTGGCGATGCGTCTGACTATAATATGTTTCATCAAATTTATTTGAATGGGTTGCCAATCCCAGAGGATGCAGAAGAATTGATCCTTGGAAGTAGAGGTGAAGGGGGCTCGTCATTTGGAAGCGTTGCTGACATCCCAGATGCTGCTCAAGTGTGCTCTTGTGAAAGTGTAACCAAGGGAGATATTTGTTGCTCCATCACAGATGGAGGCTGTACTAATTTAGGAGATGTCATTTCAAAAACCAAGGCAACTACGGGATGTGGTGGTTGCAAACCAATGGTTGTGGATTTGATCAATGAAACGTTGAAATCATTAGGCAAGGAAGTAAAAGAAACACTATGCGAACATTTTAGTTTTAATAGGCAAGAACTCTATGATTTAATAAAAATCAATAAAGTAAAGGATTATGATGAAGCTATAAATCTGTTTGGTGAAGGTGATGGATGCGAAGTTTGTAAACCAGCATTGGCTTCTATTTTTGCTACCATTACAATGGAAACCCCCAATCGCCAGGTGGGCATACAGGATACAAATGATCGCTTTTTAGCGAATATACAGCGAAACGGAACCTATTCGGTAGTACCAAGAATTGCAGGTGGAGAGATTACCCCTGACAAACTCATTGTTATTGGTGAAGTTGCTAAAAAATACGATCTATATACTAAAATTACTGGCGGGCAACGTATTGATTTATTTGGTGCTCAACTAAACCAATTACCACTTATTTGGAAAGAATTAATCGATGCTGGCTTTGAAAGTGGTCATGCGTATGGGAAATCACTTCGAACTGTAAAAAGTTGCGTCGGCTCTACATGGTGCCGATATGGTATGCATGAAAGTGTCACTTTTGCTATTGACATCGAAAACAGATATAAAGGCTTGCGTTCACCTCACAAATTAAAAGGAGGTGTTTCTGGGTGTATACGTGAATGTGCTGAAGCCAGAGGTAAAGATTTTGGATTGATAGCTGTTGAAGGTGGTTGGAATCTTTACGTATGCGGCAATGGTGGTGCCACTCCAAAACATGCACAGCTCTTGGCAGAGCAATTGGATGAGGCAACGGTAATAAAATATCTTGATCGCTTTTTAATGTACTATATCCGCACAGCTGGGCCATTAGTTAGAACAGCACCATGGTTAGAAAAGTTAGATGGCGGGATTGACTATTTAAAGAAAATCGTCATTGAGGATACTTTAGGTATTGCTGAAGAATTAGAATTAGAAATGCAAGGCCTTGTTAATAAGTATGAATGCGAATGGAAACAAGCCATTGAAGATCCTAATATGTCCAAACGCTTTAAGCATTTTGTAAATGTTGATGATACCGATGACAATTTAGTGTTTGTGCCAATGCGTGACCAAAAAATGCCTAAAGCCTGGTCCTAATCAAGTAATTATTTAAACAATGCAAGAGTTATTAAGTCAATACGAAACAGTAAAGGAAACACAGGTTAAAGTCTGGTTTAAAGTTGGGCTTGAATCTGATTTTCCAGAGAATAGTGGAGCCTGTATTAAATATAAAACCAAGCAAATAGCGGTTTACAATTTTAAACGAAAGGCCAAATGGTATGCATGTCAAAACCTCTGCCCACATAAAATGGAAATGGTGTTGTCCCTTGGAATGATAGGTGATAAGGACGGAATTCCAAAAGTAGCTTGCCCGCTCCACAAAAAGAATTTTTCATTGGAAGACGGTTCCAATTTGAATGGTGATGACCTAAAAATAGCCACATATCCTGTTAAAATTGAAAACGGAATTGTGTATATTGGCTTTACAGATAAAAATTAAGTTTATGCAACCGACTAAATTTGAAACAGCCATTGCCCTAATTGATAAAAAAAATTCAGAGGACATTAATATGTACCATAATTGTGGTTTAGATTTTCCTAAAGAAGTTTTGTATTCACAACGCATGTCCCAAAGGTTATTACAGTTTGCCCCAAATGCTTCCGAAGCGCTCCAAATTGCAGCAAGGGCACAACACATTTGTCGTTGGAAAATTGCTCGAGACCAATACCCAATGGATCGAGTTGGTTATTTAAAATGGCGAGAAACCCTAAAAAAAATGCATGCCGAATTAACTTCAGATATTTTAAAGCAAGTTGGTTATGATTCTGCATTTATCGATAGAGTAGCATTTTTAATTAACAAGAAGTTGATTAAAAAGGATGAAGAAAGCCAAACGCTGGAAGATGTTGTATGCTTGGTGTTTTTGGATTATTATTTTGAGGAATTTGCAGCAAAACATGAATCTGATAAAATCATTGATATTCTTCAAAAAACATGGAAAAAGATGTCTCAACAAGGTCATGATGCGGCATTGGCACTCCACTATTCAGATGAAAATCTAGAATTAATAAAAAAGGCATTGACCTAAAAGTATGTGTAAATGACAAAAAACGGTAATTCATTAGATCAACGCACCTTTGATAGATTAAGCCGTTTATACATCATTGCCTTAAGTACAATTGCAGTATCCGTAATTGTAAGTCAAATCCTCATTCGTAAACACCTTAACAACCAACAAAGTGATTCTACGGTAATTAATGTGGCGGGTAGACAGCGTATGTTGAGCCAAAAATTAACCAAGGAAATTGTATCTCTAACAAGGGTTGAAAGTGTAGAAGAAAGAATAAACATAAAGGAAAAAATTAAACAAACTCTAAAATTATGGGAAGTATCACATCTTGCACTTCAACGTGGAAATGATAGTTTAGGCCTGCCTGGTAATAACAGTGAGATTATTTCAAAAAAATTTAATGAGTTAAATCCAACATTCGATACCATTCATTCAGCTTCAAAGGTAATTGTGGATGAACTTGAACAAAACCCCTCAATCACTAATTTGGAGTTGCCCATCGAAACCGTAAGAACCTATGAAGGCGACTTTCTTATTAAAATGGACCAGATTGTAAACCTCTATGATTTAGAGGCTAACAAAAAAGTAAGTAAACTACAATCATTGGAAATGCTGCTGATGATTCTAACTCTTCTGATTCTTTTGGCTGAATTTCTGTTTATTTTTTGGCCAACAGCAAAATCGGTGCGAACGACCCTTACCGAATTATTGGTTGCTGAAAAGAAGGCTAAACAAATGGCTATAGAAGCTGATAAGTTAAGTGTTTCTAAAGAAAAGTCCATAAAAGAATTAAGAGCGTTAAGCCATGCAATGGATGAAACCTTATTGTTTGCACGTATTAGATCAAATGGAACAATTGTTCATCTCGGGAAGAAATTTTCGCAACTTTTTAAATTTTCTGGTTTTGGCAGATCAACAAATTTTTCAAAAATCTTATCTATCAATGAAAATGAACAGCTGTACATCGAGAATTTAATTGATAAACACCGAAAAACAGGCTGGCAAGGTGAAATCAGACCAACGACTAAAGGCAATGAAGAGGTTTGGTTGGAAATGTCAATTATTCCTTTTAACGCTGCTGAAGACAAATCTGAATTGTTGATTATTGCTTCTGAAATTACCAAACGAAAAGCAGCTCAAATTGAAATTGAGCGCTTAACTAAAGAAAGTTTTGAGGAGAAAATGAACCAACAAAAGGTCATATCAAGTCAAATCATCGAAAGCCAAGAAAAAGAACAAAATCGTATTGCAAAAGATGTTCATGATGGTATAGGGCAAATGTTGACCGGCCTGAAATACAATTTGGAAAGCATCGATACCAGTGATATGGAAAAAACGGCCTCTAAAATTGAACACCTTAAAGAGCTCACCGCAAATATTATCAAAGGGGTAAGGACAGCGACCTTTAATTTAACACCTCCTGAACTGTCCGATCATGGAATTGTCCCCGCCTTAACCAAGTTGGTACAGGAACTTGACAAACTTACAGGTAAACATATTGTGCTTTTTAATAAAACCGACTTTAATCAGCGCTTGGATTCACTTATCGAAATAAATATTTATAGAATTGTACAAGAGGCAGTTAATAATGCCATAAAATATGCCGATTCATCTCATATTCTGGTCTCAATATCACACAGTGAAAATATTTTAAGTATTGTAATTGATGATAACGGAAAAGGCTTCAACCCGAATAAGGTAGAAAAAACAAAAAATGGTGATGGAGGTATGGGGTTAACCTTCATGAGAGAGCGCATTAAATTTATCGACGGGCGCCTCTTTTTAAATTCTGAAGAAGGGCGCGGGACCCGAGTCACTTTAAACATTCCACTGACTTAAATTACGTAGTTTTACTTAAAACCTTTATTTTTGTACTTAAATTAGTTGTTGTTATGGATATAATTAAGGTCGTTTTGGCTGATGATCATGTGTTGGTAAGGGATGGAATAAAGGCACTATTAGAAGATCAACAGCAAATTAGGGTTATTGATGAAGCCTCAAATGGAGTCGAAGCTCTTGAAGTGGTGAAACGCAACAAACCCAATTTAATAATTGTTGATATACGTATGCCAGAACTCAATGGTATAGAAGTGGTGAGGGAAATCAATAAAACATATACTGATGTACGTACTTTAGTGTTATCCATGCATGATTCTGAAGAGTATGTGGTTCAGGCCATTCAAGCTGGCGCCGATGGTTATTTATTAAAAGGGGCTAGCAAAAAGGAATTTTTAAATGCGCTTTATAAAACAGCTTCAGGAGATAAGTATTTTTCTGGGGATATCTCAACGATCATCATGAATAACTTCGTGAATGGAAATACCCAGATTAATACAACCAAAACAGGAAGTACCCAAAATGACAACCCATTTAATCTCACCAAGCGTGAAAAACAAATTTTAAACCTAGTTCTTGAGTTAAAGAACAACAAGGAAATCGCTGAAGAATTAGAAATAAGTAAGCGAACGGCCGAGGTGCATCGCTTTAATTTGATGAAAAAGCTCGATGTGAAGAGTCTTAATGAGCTAACAAACAAAGTTAAACAGTATCAGGTCATTTAATGATTTTCATAATCCTTAAATTTACATTAGACTTGATGAAGAGATTTTAAAGGATCCTTAAAATCACATTTCCTAAATTATCAATATCATATAAATTATCAAATACTTAAATTTTATATTTAAAATTAAGTATATATACGTAATTTTATCTCAATAAAAAATACGTAATTATGATAAATTATAATGCAGTTAAGGCCACAAAATTAAACTTGTTCGATTTTAAGAATGTTTCAATTCGTACATTTTGGATAACCTCCATATCATTTTTCATGTGTTTCTTTGCATGGTTCGGTATTGTTCCGTTTATGCCAGATGTGGTAAGGGAGTTAGGTTTAACCCCCGATCAAAAATGGAACTCCATTATCTTGGCAGTGTCTGGTACCGTATTTGCACGGTTGCTTATTGGAAAACTTTGTGATAGATATGGACCGCGTCTTTGTTATACAGTGCTTTTAATGGCTGGAGCCATACCAGTAATAGTATGCGGTTTGGTTCAAACACCACTTCAGTTTTTAGTATGCAGACTCTTTATAGGTTTTATTGGTGCTTCATTTGTGATAACACAAGTGCACACCTCATTAATGTTTGCACCTAATGTCGTTGGTACGGCTAATGCAACCTCAGCTGGTTGGGGAAACCTTGGTGGTGGGGCTAACCGATTAGGAATGCCTCTAATTGCTGCTATGGTGATTGGATTTGGCGTTGCAGAAACCGAAGCATGGCGATATGCTATGATCATTGCAGGGATTATTTGTTTTACCATGGGACTTATATATTACTTGTTTACTCAAGATACCCCTCAAGGTAATTTTAAGGAATTAAAGGCTGAAGATAAGTTACTTCTCAAAAAAGATAGTGTTGGTTTTATGGAAGTCATAAAAGACTATAGAATCTGGATTCTATTTCTGGTATATGCCGCTTGTTTTGGAATTGAACTTACCGTTTATGGAACTATGGATGATTATCTTCAAAACACATTTTCTCTTGAAAGGGTGACGGCCGGTAATATTGTATTGTCTTTTGCTTTGATGAACATTTTTGCGAGAACCCTTGGTGGTTATTTTGGAGATAGATTTGGTAAATTAAAAGGGCTACGAGGTCGTGTGCTATTCTTATGCTTTATATTAACCCTTCAAGGCATTATGCTTTTAACTTTTTCTACAACAACAAATATAATTTTTGGTTTCATCTTTTTGATTTTGTTCAGTCTTTCAGTACAAATGGCAGAAGGAGCAACCTTTTCGGTAGTACCATTTATCAATAAAAAGGCAATTGGTTCGGTTTCAGGTATTGTTGGGGCTGGTGGTAATGTAGGCGCTTTTTTGGCCGCATTACTGCTAAAATCCAAATCTGCAGTTGCTGAAAAAGCGGCTATTGCAGCTAATCAAGGAATGAGTGAAGAGCTTGTTACTTCTGCTCAAGCTGCCGCCTCTTCTAGTGCGGTGTCACAAGGATATTTTATGATTGGTTTGGCGGTAATGGTAACCGGAATTGTAGCCTTGGCCATTCGTTTTTCTACCGAAGACGAAAAAATAGCACATCGCGAATTAAAGGAATCGGTTGGGGAACTCATTCCTGTAAAAAGCTAATAAAGACGTCACTTTTTTACTAATTCACTAATTAAAACGACCTTTTTTATGGTATTGCCAATTATTAATACTGCCTCTTGTTTGGTGTTGTTATAATCAATTTATTCGTATTTAAATGCAATGATAAATGATTGAAAACGAAGCAAAAACAACTTGTTCATATTGTGGTGTAGGCTGTGGGATCATTGTAAAAAAAGATGCCAATAATAAAGTCTATGTAGAAGGAGATAAGGACCATCCCGTCAATAAGGGAATGTTGTGTTCTAAAGGAATGAATTTGCATTATGTAGTCAATGATACTTCAGATCGAATTCTCTATCCTCAAATGCGCTGGAGTCGTTCACATCCTATGGAACGCGTAAGTTGGGATACTGCTTTAGATAGGGCTAGTGGCGTATTTAAAGCAATGATTCAAAAGTATGGTCCAGATAGTGTGGGGTTCTATGTTTCAGGCCAAAGTTTAACTGAAGAATATTACATTGCCAATAAGCTTACCAAAGGATTTTTGGGAACTAATAATATCGACACGAATTCTCGTTTGTGTATGAGTTCTGCCGTGGTAGGGTATAAAAAAACATTTGGTGAAGATAGTGTGCCTATTTCTTATGAGGATATAGAATTGGCAGACTGCTTTTTAATAACAGGTGCCAATCCGGCTTGGTGTCACCCTATTCTTTTTAGACGATTAGAAAAGCATAAAGAACAGCATCCAGAAGTTCAAATAATTGTTGTCGATCCCCGTAAAACCGATACGGCAAATTTTGCCGATCTGCACCTTCAGTTAGTGCCCGGAACGGATGTCATCCTTTATAATGCCATTGGAAGACGCTTGTATGAACGTGGTTTGATCGATGAAGAATTTATAAATAACCATACTGAAGGATTTGATAAGTACAAGGACCATATCTTTTCTGTCAGCATTAAAAATGCCTCAAAATTATGTGGTGTTCCAGAGAAAGACATTAGAAAAGCTGCTGATATAATTGGCCTTTCAAAAGGATTTATAAGCATGTGGGCGATGGGACTTAACCAAAGTGTGGTTGGTACAGATAAAAATGTGTCGCTTCTAAATCTGTCATTGATTACAGGGCAAATTGGAAAGCCAGGTTCAGGTCCCTTTTCTCTGACAGGTCAGCCAAACGCCATGGGAGGCAGGGAAGTAGGCGGTATGGCTAATTTATTGGCCGTTCATAAAGAGCTTTCTAATGAAGAGCATCGCCGGGAAGTAGCTCAATTTTGGGGCGTTGAAAAAATTTCTGAAAGACCTGGTTATACGGCAACCGAAATGTTTGATGCCCTCGAAACAGGTAAGTTAAAGGCAGTTTGGATTGTATGCACAAATCCCTTGGTGAGTTTACCCAATACCCACAAAATTGAAAAGGCAATGCGTAATGCCAAGTTTGTAGTAGTTCAAGATATTTCAAATGCATCCGATACTGTTGCTTTTGCCGATTTACTACTTCCAGCTGCAGGTTGGCTAGAAAAGGAAGGCACCATGAGCAATTCGGAGCGCCGTATTTCATACTTGCCAAAAGTCTTGGATCCTCCTGGCGAAGCCAAACCAGATGTAAAGATTCTTTGTGAATTTGCTCAAAAAATGGGATTTAGAGGGTTTAATTATAACAATACACAAGAAATTTATGATGAGTATTGTCAAATGACCAAAGGAACCACTATTGATATTTCCTATTTAAACTATGACAGATTAAAAAATGAAGGCACCTTTCAATGGCCAGTTTCTGAATATAGACATCCCGGAACTAAACGACTGTTTCAGGATAAACAGTTTTATACGCCTTCAAAAAAGGCGGTATTTAATATTCCACAGCATATAGAAAATACATCCATAAAACCCAATTCAGAGTATCCATTAATTTTAACCACTGGCCGTGTTCGTGACCAATGGCACACTATGACGCGTACTGGAAAAGTGGCAAGGTTAAAAACACATTATCCAAGCCCGCTTCTAGAGATCAATCCTGTTGATGCCTACTTGAATAAAATAAAAGATGACGATATTACCGAAATTAAAAGCAGTAACGGCGTGGTGAGAGTACGCGCAAAAATTACAGAGGATATAAAAAAAGGCGTTGTTTTTCTACCTATGCATTGGGGGAAACAATTGCAAAACGATCTCAACCGGGCAAACAACCTCACCAATACAGCAATCGATCCGCAATCAAAAGAACCAGATTTTAAGTTCACCACGGTATCGGTTTCAAAATATAAAAAGCCAGTAGAAAAAATCATTATTGTTGGAGCTGGGGCGGCTGCCTTCAGATTCATTCAAAATTATCGTGAAAACAATGAAATTGACGACATTCGTGTCTTTTCTAAAGAACCTAATCTGTTCTACAATAGAGTGTTGCTTCCTGAATATATCACTGAAGAGCTGACTTGGGAGCAACTGCTAAAAATAAAGAAGGCCGAAATTAGTAAACTGAATATTCAGGTCTATCCAGAAACACTGATTGATAACATTGATTTAGAAAAGAAAGTTGTATTGGATAGCAAAAATGAGCAGCACACCTTTGATAAGCTAATTCTGGCAACTGGAAGTCGGGCATTCATTCCAAAAGATGTTCAAATAGATTTGCCTGGGCGATTTACCATGCGTAATAAAAGTGATGCCGACCGCTTTAAAACCTACCTAGACAATACCAATTTGCCTCCAGAAGGGCAACACGTAGTTATTGTTGGTGGTGGTTTGTTGGGTCTCGAACTCGCTGCAGCATTAAATCATAAACATATTAAGATTACCATCATTCAACGTGCTTCTCGACTCATGGAGCGCCAGTTGGATTTGGTTTCCAGTAAATTATTGGCACTTGATGTACAAGAGCGAGGTATACAAATATATTTTGATAATGAGGTAAGTACGGTCTTTGACGATGAAGACACAAACGAGCTGATCATCAATTTAAAAAGTGGAAAGCTTATTACCGCAAATGCAATCGTTTATGCTATAGGAACCCAACCTAATATTGAAATAGCCAAGTCAAATGGGATTCATTGTGGCCGAGGTGTTAAGGTAAATCACCATTTACAGTCTTCCCATCCAGACATTTTTGCTATTGGGGAAATAGCTGAATATAACAACCAGTTATTTGGGATAACCTCCGCCGCCGAGGAACAAGCAACTATTTTGGCAAATTTTATTGCTGGTGATATTAGCTGCGCTTATCAAGGATCGGTTTTGATGAATATCTTAAAGTTTAATGATTTGAACCTATGCAGTATTGGTGAGATCAATGTTCCTGAAAATGATGATAGCTATCAGGAAGTGGTTTTCACTGATATTTCAAAGCGATATTATAAAAAATGCATTGTTAAGGATGACTTATTGGTTGGTGCAGTTTTAATGGGTGACAAAAATGAGTTTGCCGAGTTTAAAACGCTCATCGAAAGCAAGATCGAAATGTCCGATAAGCGTAATACCCTGCTGCGTGGAAGTTCAAATGATGCTCCGGTACTTGGAAAGTTAGTGTGTTCATGTAGTCAAGTAGGTGAGGGCAATATAAAAGAAGCCATTGAAAGAGGATGTACCGATTTTACAGCGCTCTGTAACAAAACTGGCGCCGGTATCGGTTGTGGCAGTTGCAAAACCGAAGTCAGGGACATTCTTAACAAGTCATCAGTTTTGGTATGAAAAATCTAAACAGAATCATAGTCAATGGTGGTGTGCTTTCTCCTGGAGAGCTCAAGTACATTTGCGAAGTTGCCGAAAGTCTAGGTCTTAAAACCATTTCATTTGGGTCTAGACAGGATATTTTATTCCATAAAAGTGTCGACCAAGAAAAATTAAAAGCTTACGATAATCTTCAAATCATTGAACCCGATGGCCCGATTTTCGAGAATATTGTTTCTTCTTATGTTTCGGCAGATATTTTTCCTAGCACCTCTTGGCTAACCAGTGATCGCTATTTATACGTCCTCGAACAATTTAGGCGCCAACCCAAATTAAAAGTAAACATTACCGATCCTAAACAACGCCTCGTACCATTATTTACTGGGCATATCAATTTCATCGCTTCAGAGCATGAAGATTATTGGTACCTCTATGTACGACTTCCTGAATGGAACAAACCAGAGATGTACCCAGCACTGATCTATAGCTGGGATTTGGATAAGATTGTATGGGCCATAGAAAATATTCTCATTGAAGAGCCCGAAACCATTGAAACCATTTTTGAATTGGTTTCAGATGCTGTAGATACCAATAACCGAACGGTAGATAAGCCTTTGGAAGTTCCTTTTTACCCATTTCCTTATTATGAAGGCATGAACAGGATTGGGCTTGATAAATACTGGCTGGGACTGTATTGGAGAAACAACAAGTACGACCTCACCTTCCTAAAAGCAATGTGTGATAGATGTGCCGAAAATAAGATTGGAAAAATTTCCATAACCCCATGGAAATCATTTATAGTTAAAGGAATTCCACTATCTGAAAAATTGCAGTGGGAGAAATTTTTAGGCAAATTTGGGATTAATGTGCGTCACTCCATGCTCGAACTAAATTGGCACTTGCCCGTTGGTAATAAAGCCGCTATTAGTTTAAAAAAATACCTTGTCAACACCTTTGATAAAAATGACATAAGTACCTATGGTTTAACGTTCGGGATTACAGATTATGCCCGAAGTCCATACTATTTCACATCTATAGTCATTGAGAAAAACAAACAACCCAACCTAATACCTGATATGCCAATGGGGGACACTTATAATTTGCTCTATGCAAAAAATTTCGACCCTAATACTAGAGAATACATAAGGCATGTTCAGGATATCGACAAGGCTGAATTGCCAGGTTTATTAATGGAATTAAGCCAATTGTATTTCGATCAGTTAGGCACAGATAGAGAGGATGAAGCGAAACAAGAACAGATCAAGGAAAAATCGCAAATAGGTGTATATCAATGTAAAAACTGTCTAACTGTCTATGACGAATCCTATGGGGATGTCACACAAAATATTGCCCCTAGCACCCCGTTTGATCAGCTTTCTGAAGGCTATGTGTGTTCACTTTGCGAGGCACCTAAAAGTAATTTTGAGAAGAAAATAGTAATTAAATAAAAATCAGTTTAAAGCAGTACATTATGAAAAAAAACTACCTATGGTTAGGCCTCTCATTACTTATTGTTCAATTCACTTATGCACAAGTTACTTTAGACGGTGAATTCCGTCCACGAACCGAATACCGTCATGGTTATGGCAATCTCATTCCTGAAGATGCCGATGTAGGTTATGGTCTATCAACAAGAATCCGTTTAAATGCGGGTTACAAAACCGAATCCTATAATTTTTATCTAAGCTTTCAAGACGTCCTGACTTGGGGTGAAAACAGACAATTGTTGCCCGCCGATACTAATAACTCTTTTTCTGTGTTTGAAGCCTGGGCCGATATAAAGCTAGGCAGTGGATGGTCAACAAAAATAGGAAGACAAACCATCGACTATGACGACCAACGTATTTTGGGCTCCGTTGGCTGGGCACAACAAGCACGTAACCACGATGCGGCCTTGATAAAGTACAATAAAGACAATTTTATGATGGATGTCGCATTGGCTTTTAATCAGGATAAAGCAGACCTTTCTGGCTTTTCCTCGGTAGGAACGGCCTATGCCACTACAGGCTTCTTTTCTTATAAAACCATGCAATATGTTTACCTTAAGAACACTTGGAAAGATGTTTCAGCAAGCCTTTTAATTTTGAATAATGGATTCCAAAATTTTGAAACCGATGGCACCACACCCAATGGCACCAGCAACCTACAAACCATCGGCTCACATATGAACTATAAAAAGGATCGCTTCAATATAGCGGCCAATGCATTCCTTCAAACTGGCGAACGACAAGGCATAATTGATGTTAAAGGGGCCTATCTTTTGGGTTTGGATTTCAATTATAAAGCTTCAGAGAAGTTAGGTCTTGGTGCCGGTATGGAGATCATTAGCGGTAACGATGCCGATGTTGGTGAAACAGGTGCCTTCTTTCCGCTTTATGGCACCAATCATAAGTTCAATGGGTTGATGGATTACTTTTATGTAGGTAACCATGCCAATTCAATAGGATTGTTAGATGTTCATGTGAGTGCCAAGCTAAAGCTGGGTGATAAAGCTAGTCTTTTGGTCAAGGTGCTTAACTTTAGTGGGGAGCAGGAGTTGCCAAGTGGCGACAAGGCTCTGGGTACCGAAATTGATTTGGCCTTCTCCCAAGGCTTTAAAGGCTATAGCTTGAGTTTAGGCTATTCGCAACTATTTGCTAGTGACGGGATGTATGAATTAAAAGGCATTGCCAAAGCCGAGGCCGATAGCATGCAAAACTGGGCCTGGGCCATGTTAACCATCAAACCCAAATTTTTAAATGGCACAACCAATTAATAATATTATAAATAGAATACACTTCAGAATCCCATGAAAATGGGATTCTTTTTTAATTTCATTTTATACACATCACAACACCCAATTACACCTCCCTTAAAATTGTTAATTAAAATACGCTGGGACTAAATAATACTTTAGTATATTTAAATTCGCTCTGATGATAAAATGGTATTGAGACTTTAATTACATAAAATAGAGATTAGATGATTGCCTTTTTTGTAAATTTAATTCCTATATGAATCACTTTAGGTTAGGCAAATAAATATAAGGGGATATTTTCACAAGATGTTTATTCCTAGGTTGACAGCAATTAAAAACAATAACATGAATCAAACACTAATTAAACTAGCGTTACTACTAGTCCTAGTCATTCCAATAAGTACTATCGAAGCCCAAATTGAGAAAGGCGAACTGGTAAAAGGAAAATCAATTGCTTCTGAATTAACTACAGGTGAAAAGCATCAATATAAAATAAAATTAATGAACGACCAATTTGTGTTCTGTAAGGTAATGCAAGATGGAATTGATTTAAAGGTGACAACTTATAATTCCCTAAATGAGAAATTGGAAGCGTTTGATAGCCCAAATTATAGAAATGGCTATGAATTAGTCACTTTGGTGTCAGACAAAAAAGGCGAGTATTTAATTGAAGTTGAATCTATTGATAAAAAAGAGCATACAGGGAAATACCATATAGTTGTACAAAATATAAAACCAAAAGCGGTTACAAAAAATGATCAGGTTGACGAACTTTTTACGGTTTGGGATACTAGTAATACGCCAGGTGCAGCAGTTGCAATCGTAAAAGACGGGGCAGTTATATATAAAAAGGGTTATGGTATTGCTAATTTAGAATACGATATTCCTATAACGCCTTCGTCAATATTCCATATAGCCTCCGTTTCAAAACAGTTTACGGTTTTCTCAATTTTATTATTAGAAAAGCAAGGTAAGTTAAGTTTAGATGATGATATCCGAAAATATATCCCTGAAGTGCCTGACTTTGGCAAGACAATCACATTACGACATTTAGCGTCTCACACCAGCGGTTTAAGAGATCAATGGAATTTATTATCAATGGCTGGTTGGCGAATGGATGATGTAATTACCAAGGAACAGATTTTAAAACTTGTGAGTAAGCAAAAGGAGCTAAACTTTAATCCTGGTGAGGAATATGCATATTGTAATACCGGATTTACGCTTTTGGCTGAAGTCGTTTCTAGAATTTCAGATAAGTCGTTTGCCGAATTTACCAAGGCAAACATTTTTGAACCATTAAAAATGAACAGCACTCTTTTTTATGATGACCATGAAAAAATTGTAAAGAACCGAGCCTATTCATATAGATCTGTTTTTGGGGGACACAAAAAAAGTGTTTTGAACTATGCCAATGTTGGAGCTACTAGTTTATTTACAACTGTTGAAGATTTAAGTATTTGGGCAATGAACTTCGCAGATATAAAAATTGGTGATTCAACGATTATCAACAAAATGAATACTAAAGCAATATTAAACAACGGAGAAACTTTTGGAGGGGCTTTGGGTCAATTTGTGGGTGATTATAAAGGATTAAAGGAAATACAACATGGCGGAGCAGATGCGGGTTATCGCACGTATTTAACGAGGTTTCCAGATGAGAATTTTGCGGTTATTGTATTTAGTAATTCTGCAGAATTCAACTCGGGTAGCATAGCACATAAGGTGGTGGATATTTATTTAAAAGATAAACTTAAAACAGAAGACCTTAAAAAAGAAGATAAAGAAGAAAGGGAATCAGATGAAGTAGCTGTTAATCAAAATATGCTTAAGACTTATGTTGGTGTTTTTGAACTGCAACCCGGATTCAATATTACAATAAGCACCAGCGAAAATCAATTATCAGCTGAAGCAACAGGACAATCAAAAGTTGCCTTAACTCCGATATCCAGTACAGAATATAAGGTCGAAGGCGTTGACGCAAAAATTGAGTTTATTCCTAATAACGGGGAAAATATAAACCTTCTAAAACTTCATCAAGGTGGTCAAATAATGGAAGCTCCTCGTGTAAAAGAGTTCGACAAGTCTTCTGTAAATCTTGCTGACTTTTCAGGAGAATTTTATAGTGAAGAATTGGCGACAACCTACAACTTTACTATTGACGGCGATAATCTTGTTGCAAAACATAGCCGATTAAGTGACTTTAATTTGACTCCAGTAAAAAAAGACATGTTTAGAGGCGAGGCTTGGTTTTTTGGTCAAGTTGAGTTTGTAAGGGATGAAAGTAATATGATTTTGGGTTTTAAAGTAACTAATGGTCGGGTTCGAAACCTATTTTTCCAAAAAGTGAATTAAACGGTATGCAAAAACGTACAGCAAATCCAGTACACTCTGGAGGTGTTACAATAACATCCTCGAAGCCTTGGCAATAACGTAAAAAAACAAAATAATGACATTTTACGAAAAAGAACTTAATAAACTCCGTAACATTGTTTATTCAAACCAAGAACAAGTTAACACGGTAATTGGAATTCGAAACTATATCGAAACTAATTATGAGGTCAACTTAAATTTGGATGCCTTGTCCCATATTCAGTTGGTTTCCAAGTATCACTTGTTGCGCTTGTTCAAAAAATATTATGGACTAACGCCAAGGCAATATCTAATTGACACACGAATTGAGAAATCTAAAAAACATCTTATAGATGGGATGTCGGTTACTGAAACTTGTTTAGCTGTTGGATTTGAAAGTTTAGGGTCGTTCAGCACTTTATTTAAAACAAAAATAGGTAAATCACCAAGTGAATTTCAAAAAGAGCAACTTTCAAGAAGCAAAATAGATTTGAAATTCAGAACTTAGGCATATAAATAAAACAAAGATGAAAGTAACACTAATTAGCATTCCCGTTCGAGACCAAGAAAAAGCTTTGAAATTTTATACAGAAAAATTAGGCTTTATAAAGAAGAAAGACCAACCATTAGGTGGAGGGAATAGATGGTTGACAGTAGTTTCTGCCGAATGGCAAGATGGCCCAGAATTATTATTGGAACCAGGGCCAAATCATTTCGAGCCTTGTAAAGTCTATCAAGATGCCTTGATGGAGGCTGGATATCCCTATACACAATTTGATGTTAATGATGTAGATGCAGAACATGAACGATTAACAAAACTTGGTGTCGAGTTTAGTGTAAAGCCAACTATAATGGGAACCGTTAAATTTGCGGTATTCAATGACACCTGCGGAAATAACATTCAAATTGTAGAAACGTTGTAAACTAAAAAGTAGAAGCCAGCACCTTGCATAGCGCATTGTACTTGAATTTTCGAAATGACTTTTAAATAAAACCTACAATTAGTTTTTAGGTTTGTCACCCTGAGCTTGTCGAAGGGGGAACGATTAACGAAAACGAACAAATAAAACCAATCCCATCCTTTATCACCCTTTTTACTATCCCATATCAAAACCTTTCAATTAGTATTTTTTGGTTTGTCACCCTGAGCTTGTCGAAGGGTAGAGAATAACAATCCCATGCTTCAAAGGTGCAATCATAAAACCCCAGGTATTACCCACCAATAGTTATCATGCTCCTGTTTTGCGTATGTAATTTGGGCTCTTCCAATTTTTCCAGGGTATCCATACCGCCACGGACTTTAAATTTCGCCTGAACTGCTTTTTGGATGATAGGTTCAACAGCCTTGCCTTCACGAAGTGGGGTCAACAGATCAGACTCGGTAGAGGAGAACAGACAGTTTTTAATACGCCCATTGGCAGTCAATCGCAAGCGGTTACAGGAATCACAAAACGGGTTAGTCACTGAACTGATAATGGCAAAGGAACCTTGATAGCCTTCAATTGTATAGTTCTTGGATGTGTCGTTGGGCGCATCCTCAATGCGAATAACCTCGTTGGTATCAAATGAAGCATTCACGAGTTCCATAATTTCGGCATAGGATACCATTTTTTCCTTATTCCATTTGTTGCCATCAAAAGGCATAAATTCAATAAATCGAACTGAAATGGGAAGATCTTTGGTCAAATTTATGAAGTCGATGACTTCATTATCGTTAAAGCCTTTCATTAAAACCGCATTTAACTTCACATTAAAACCTTCGCGAATCAATAGGTGAATATTGTTATAAACCTGTTCAAAATCATTCCGACGGGTGATTTGGTTGAATTTTTCAGGATTTAGGGAGTCCAAACTCACATTGATGTTTTTAATACCGCAAGATTTAAGCGTATCGATGAATCGATCCACCGTAACTGCATTTGTAGAAATAGCGAGCTCTACAGGAAGCGTGGCGAGTTTTTTCAGAATTACGTCTACATCTTTTCTAACCAATGGTTCGCCTCCAGTAAGCCTTATTTTCGTGACCCCATGTTTGACAAAGATTTTGGCAAGGGTATAGACTTCTTCAAAGGTCATGATATGAGCTTTGGGCGAGAGTTGAATACCTTCAGCCGGCATACAATAGGTGCAGCGTAAGTTACACAGCTCGGTAAGCGAAATGCGTAAATAACTGTGCTGCCGTCCAAAAGTGTCTTTTAATATAGGTGTTGTTGTGCTCATGAGTTGTGTCTTGCGCCTTTAAGTATTCCAAATACATGTAAAACGGATGGGAATATAGCATCCATAGATTCTTTCGCACCATTTGTGGATCCGGGCAAAGCCAAGACCAGCGTGTTATTGATAGTTCCTGCTACGCTTCGAGATAGCATGGCATAAGGGGTTCGTTGTTGCCCGTAACTTCTAATGGCTTCTTCGATACCGGGGATATTACGTTCAATAAGCTCATTTAAAGCTTCAGGTGTAACATCACGTTTGGATAAGCCTGTTCCGCCAGTAAATATAATAAGATCGACGCCTTCACGTTCAAAATGTTTTACTTTGTCCTGAATCACGTCTTTCTCATCAGGAATAATGATATAATCTGAAACAGAAATTTGCGAGGCTTCCAGTTTCTCAATAATAGCCTTACCAGCCTGGTCTTCTTTTTGTCCTGCCGAAATGGTATCAGAACAAACAATAACTACGGCTTTTAATTCTTCTCTAAAACGATTTTTAAAATCGGATTTGCCTCCTTTCTTGTTCAATAATTTGATGTGATGGATCTCCACACCTTTATCGATGGGCTTTAACATGTCATACATATTCAAAGCTACTATGCTGGCGCCATGCATGGCTTCGACCTCTACACCTGTTTTATAGATGGTTTTAATGGTACAGGTAATGGTTATTTCCAATCCGTTGATGTCGTAGTCAATACCTGCATATTCAATAGGAAGGGGATGGCAATCGGGAAGAATATCGGGGGTTTTTTTAATTCCCAATAACCCGGCGGCCTTGCTCATGGCAAATACATGACCTTTTGGAACGGTGTTCTGTTCAATAGCTACAATGGTGTCCTGCTTGCTTACTTTTACGATGGCTTGTGCAGTAGCAATGCGAAGGGTGGTGGATTTGTTGGTGATGTCAACCATGAAAATGTTTATTTGTTAATGCGTTTAAACGTTTAATTATTTAAGTGTAGAATTGTTTAGTCGTTTAGGTGTGTAATCGAATCAACGATTTAACGAATCCACAATTCAACATAGATTAGGTGTTAACTTTCCATTGATGAGAGTTGTCTTCAAATAGTTCCTTTCCAAATACAGGTACTTTTGCTTTTATCTCTTCAACCACATATTCCAAAGCCTTGAACACTTCTTTACGCCGAGGCGAGGATACAAATACAAAAAGACAAATTTCTCCCGATTTTACCAGTCCCAAACTATGGTAAATGTGCATGCAGGTTAAATTGAACTTCTCAAAAGTAGCTTCACGAATCTCATGAAATTTGGCAATCGCCATATCTTCATAGGCTGTATATTCTATAGCTGAAATGCTTTTTCCATTGCTCTTATCGGCACGTACCTGACCCAGAAAAATATTATGGGCTCCAATGCTCGTTTTGGATTGGTGCTTGGCGATGGATGTGCCTATGAATTCGGAAGATATGGCACCTTCGATAAATACGTTTTTTGGTTTCTTTTCCATTATGTTTTTATGTTTAGTTCTTCAATTAAGGTTTGTACGCCACCTTTAAGGCTAAAACTAGTGTTAGTGTTTCTTTGGCGAAGCTGTTCAACCGCTTTAAGACTTCTTATTCCGGTTTGGCAAAAAACAACCAAGGGTTTTGTTAAATCTAGTTTATCAATGTTTTTATTCAGTGTTGCTAAAGGAATTTGAACGCAATTTTCCAACTCAAATTTAGGCAATTCATGATGCTCCCTGACATCTATAAATTGAACATCGCCAAGTTGCACTAAATCTTCTGATGAAATCTCCATATTTGGATCTCCACAAAAATCATCTTCATACTGATCTAGGGCCAGCTCCTTTTGAATAAGAGTCGTGTCAAAATTACTTTGGACTTTGTTAATTTTCAGAATAGTGGTTTCAGCGGTTCTTGAGGAATAACAAAGTAATTTTCCCGAAAGCACCTGTTCGAATCCTAATATCATTTTAAGGACTTCATTGGCCATCATGGTACCAATGATTCCGGGTAATACACCTAAAACACCAATTTCGGAACAGTTGATAGCTGATGTAACATTTGGCAGAGTAGGGAACAGACAGCGGTAGCTCGGACCATTATTATAGTTGAAAACAGAAACCTGACCTTCAAATTTATAGATAGCGCCATAAACAAAAGGTTTATCACACAGTATGGAGGCATCATTGATTAAATATCGTGTTGCAAAATTATCAGTGCCATCAACGATTAGATCATAATCCTTAAAAAGTTCTAAAGCATTTGTTGAGGTCAATCGGGCTTGATAGGCAATAATAGTAATGGTTGGGTTCAAATCTTCCAATCGCTTTTTAGCGGCTATGGCTTTGTTTGCACCTAAAGAGGATGTGCCAAATAATACCTGCCTTTGAAGGTTGGATTCCTCAACCACATCAAAATCTATAATGCCAAGAGTACCTACACCTGCGGCCACGAGATATTGAAGCACAGGACAGCCCAATCCACCAGCACCAACGACCAATACTTTAGCATTAGAGATTTGGTCCTGACCTTTTGATCCGACTTCTGATAATTGAATATGTCTGCTGTATCTGTTCATAAATTATCCTCCTGAAAATGGCGGTAAAAATGCAATTTCGTTATTAATAAGTTTCATATCGCCGCTCACAATTTCATTGTTATGGGCCAGTTGAAAATCCTTTCGTTCTAATTCTGGATATTTTTCAAAAACCAGATCCATCAACTCATAAAGTGTTGAACCATTAAAGTCTATGGCTTCTTCATGGCATCCGGTGATTTCAGAAAGTAATCCAAAATATTTAATGTTCAATAGCATGTTCTAAAGCTTTAAATTGTTCTAATGTGTTTATGTTTTGTACATATTGATTCAGTTCTGAATCGATGCTAATGGTTTTCGTTTTAAACTGCTCAACAGCTACCTGTAACCGTCGCTCCCCATCATGCAGGAGGTCTAAACAGCGTTGCAAACACTGTTTCTTATAAATAGCAATCAACGGCATGGTTTTACCTTCACTTTCCAGTTGAATAACCTCTGATGCTGGATCAACACCTTCAAATAATACAGATAAAATCTTACTATTAACGAAAGGCACATCACAACTCAAAACCAGATTGTATTCGGTTTTAGAATGGTATAATCCGGTATATAACCCAGCTAACGGACCGGCATCTTTTATGCAATCATCTAGCCGTTTATAGCCAAACTGTTCATATTTATCATTATTGCTCACTATCATTATCTCGTTCACAAAAGGCTTTAGGGTTTCAATAAGGCGTTCCATAAAAGTGACATTGTCCAACTTTAAAAATCCTTTGTCTGTACCCATTCGGGAGCTCTTTCCGCCTGCCAAGACAATTCCTGTTATGTCATTTCGGTCTATCATTTAAGCAAAAATTAGTTTAGCACATGCAATAATCAAAACGATGGCCAATAGATGTCGTAATCCCTGATTGTTGAACTTGCGACTTCCGTAATAGCTTCCAAAAAAACCTCCAATAATAGCAATGGCAACCAGAACAAAAACCTGTAATGACAAGGTTACACCGCTGGTAAACTGTCCGATCAATCCAGATGCTGAATTTACCCAAATAAACAAAGCCGATACGGCAGCTGCTTCCTTCATGTTTCCCCAATGTAAGAGTAATATTACTGGTGTTAGGATAATACCACCGCCTATACCAATTAGCCCTGAAAAAAAGCCTATAATTCCACCTACAGTTAGGCCTTGCCAAAGTTTAAGATTTTTTAGCTGTTCACTTTCTTTTCCAAATACGTTTAGCATTTTTAGAATAGCGAAAATTAATAGAACAGCCAAAATCTTTTTATAAATGGAAGCATCTATGGCTATCATACCTCCTAAAAAAGCTAGAGGTATTGAAGTGATGGCAAATGGCAAAAATAATTTCATACTGAAATGCCCTGCTTTGTAATAATGATAAAAGGCAATTCCGGCAACAAATAAATTGAGCAACAATGCCGTGGGTTTCATGGTTTCGGGTGCAAAAGAGAATAGGGCCATTAATGCTAAATAGCCACTGGCACCACCATGTCCTACACTGGCGTAAAGAAAGGCTACGATTGGTAGGATAAATAGAAACAAGTATATGTTTTCGGTTTGTAGCATTTTTAAGTGTCTAAAGTATATAAAGTTATGAGTGCTTAGAGTTTTTTAAGTTTATTTGAAATGGAAGTGAAAATGGCCAATAGCTCTTTTGATTCTTTCATTATTCCATTCAAAGCATTTGCTTCCAACCAATTCAACTCGAAAATAATGTCTAGCCAATAAACTGTTTCGCTGGCCTCACTTACTGAAATATTAATTTTATTTTTAAAATCCTTTTTACTTCTAGAACGATTTGCCTCTCTATAGTTAGCTTCTATGCTCGTTCCGGATTTTGTTATTTGATTTCTGATTACGGTCGCTTCTACCGATTTAGGCAAGGAAGCCGATGTTTTGATAACAGAAACAGCAAATTGAAGAGTCCTCAATTCTAGGTTTTTAGCAAATTCCTTATTTTCCATATAATAATTTTAGGCACTTAAGGCACATATAACTTTAGGCATTTTATTTAAAATTGTTCAACGTTTGTTATTTGTTCGTCTAAAAATCCCCAGCAATTTTGATTGATGGTTTCAAAAGTATTAATCAAAGACTTTCCATAAGGTGTTAATGTGGCACCGCCGCCACCTTTGCCACCAGCGCTTAAAATAATAACAGGTTGTTCTGCTCTTCTGTTTACGGCATCGATCAATGACCAAGCCTTTTTGTAGGACATGCCCATAGATTTGGCAGCTTTTGAAAGTGAGCCCGTTGATTCAATGGCTTTTATTAAATTCACACGCCCTTCACCAAGTAGAATTTTTCCATCAGCTTCGATCCATATGCGGCTTTTAATTTTATAATCCATGATGATTTAATTTATTGGAAGAAGCATAACTTCAACCGTATCACTTATTTTAATGGAACCAGAAGTTTCTGGCACATAAACCAAAGCATTAGCCAATGCAAACGTGTGCAGCATGGATGAGTTTTGCCCATCTAAAATTTCAACTTTTCCCTGGTTATAAATAGCTTTTAGAAACTGCGCCCTGTCCCCTTTGATTGCGAAGTTAGAGGTTGAAATAGCATTTGTTCTGTTTAAATACATAGATTTGTTTCCAGACATCTTTTGCAGGGCTGGATACACATATACATAGAAACAGCTCAATGCTGCGGCAGGATTTCCAGGAAGAGCAAACACCATTTTATGACCTTTCTTTCCAAAGAATAAAGGCTTTCCGGGTTTTTGGTTCACTTTGTAGAATAATTCATTTACACCAAGCTCTTCTAATGCCTGTCCTACAAAATCATAATCTCCAACCGATATCCCTCCGGAAATTAAAACCACGTCATGGTTCGAAATAATGTTATCTAATAGGTTTACCGTATGCTCGTATTGATCTTCCACCTTATAGGAGTTAACTTCTGTAAACCCTAATGGTTTTAGGGCCGCATTTAGCATAGAAGTATTGCTTTCATAAATCTGTCCGTAACCAAGCGTTTGTCCTGCATCTATCAATTCGTTTCCTGTTGCGACTAGAGCTATTGATGGTTTTTTAAACGTACTTATTTCTAAAATGCCTAGAGAGGTTAAAAAGGCTATGGCTGCAGGTGTTAATCGCGTACCTTTTTTTAATGCGATTTCTCCTTTTAAAACTTGTTCGCCAAGAGGTCTTATATTCTCATTATCGGCTACCAAAGCATTAATTTTAAGATGGTTGTGTTCAACAAGGGTTTTTTCTTGCATCACCACTGCATTTGCAGTATCAGGCACTGGTGCTCCAGTAAAGATCCGAACTGCCTCTCCTTTTTTTAGTGTAGGATGGTGTCCGTCACCAGCCTTGACCTCTCCAATAATAGTGTAGGTATCCGTCTCACTCAAATTAATGGCGTAGCCATCCATAGCCGATTGCCGAAAAGGTGGCATATCAATAGGCGATTTAACATCTTCAAATAGAACGGAGTCAAGAGCTTCCCTAACCTTTTTTATCTCAAAAGTTTGAGTAGCCTCCGTGTTGGCTTGAATTATAGTAATGGCTTGTTCAACTGTGATCATAATCCCCCGCTATATCCTAACAAATATAACGCATATTTTTTAAAACTGCTTATTAAAATAACTTATAATTGTAAAGGAATATTAGTTTATAAAAATACTTTTATTACATTTAATAAAAGCAAATAATTTATGCTAAAAAAGGTTTTTGGAAGTGCTATTTTTGGAGTAGAAGCCACTACAGTAACAGTTGAGGTAAATGTCGATAATGGTATTGGTTATCATTTAGTTGGACTTCCAGATAATGCTATAAAGGAAAGTAATTTTCGCATTGCTGCGGCACTTCAAAATAATGGCTATAAAATCCCGGGAAAAAAAATCATTATCAATATGAGCCCTGCCGATTTACGCAAAGAAGGCTCGGCATACGACTTAACCTTGGCTGTTGGTATTCTCGCAGCTTCTGGTCAAATCACGGCTGACTATCTTGAAGACTATTTAATTATGGGTGAGTTGTCCTTGGATGGGACTTTGCAGCCTATAAAAGGAGCGTTGCCAATTGCGGTAAAAGCACGTCAGGAAGGCTTTAAGGGGTTTATTCTACCAAAGCAAAATGCGAAGGAAGCTGCTATCGTCAATGACTTAAAGGTTTTTGGGGTAGAAAGCATAAAAGAGGTTATTGATTTTTTTGACAAAGGCATAGCTTTGGAACAGACCATCATTAATACAAGAGAAGAATTCTATAAAAATTTGAATTTCCCTGAACACGATTTTGCCGATGTAAAGGGACAGGAAGGTATTAAGCGTTGTATGGAAATTGCTGCGGCAGGAGGACACAATATTATTTTAATTGGTCCTCCTGGGGCAGGAAAAACCATGTTGGCGAAGCGCTTGCCTAGTATTTTACCACCTATGACTTTAAATGAGGCGTTGGAAACGACTAAAATCCATTCGGTTGTGGGTAGATTAAAAGATACTGGACTAATGTCCCAGCGTCCGTTTAGAAGTCCACATCATACCATTTCTAATGTTGCTTTAGTTGGTGGAGGTAGTTATCCGCAACCAGGTGAAATTTCGTTGTCGCATAATGGTGTGTTGTTTTTGGATGAATTGCCAGAGTTTAAACGTGAGGTTCTGGAAGTGATGCGGCAACCCTTGGAAGATAGGGAAGTCACCATTTCTAGAGCAAAATTCACGGTAACCTATCCGTCGTCCTTCATGTTAGTTGCGAGTATGAATCCGAGTCCGAGTGGCTATTTTAATGATCCTAGTGCGCCCAAGACTTCTTCACCTGCCGAAATGCAACGCTATCTAGGTAAAATTTCAGGCCCACTTTTGGATCGTATCGATATCCATATTGAAGTAACTCCGGTGCCTTTTGAAAAATTATCCGAGGAGCGCAAAGGGGAGACTTCTGTTGAAATTAGAAAGCGTGTGACTGCTGCAAGAGAGATTCAAACCCAACGTTTTGCATATTCTGACACAGTGCATTATAACGCCCAGATGAACACAAAACAGATTAGAAAATATTGTGTTTTAGATGAAGCGTCAAAGCAATTACTTAAAGCGGCAATGGAACGGTTAAACCTTTCGGCAAGAGCCTACGATAGAATTTTAAAAGTAGCTCGTACCATTGCAGATTTGGAAGGCGCAGAGGATATTAATGGTGCGCATATCAGTGAAGCGATACAATATCGAAGTTTGGATAGAGAAGGGTGGTTGGGATAAATTAAAAATTAACACTATGTTAGTGGAACGCTATATATAATTTTAAACTATTAAATATGAAAAACACGATATTATTGCTGGTTTGCGTACTCTTGTCTATAAATGCAGCAACTCAAAGCTGTATTGGCGCATGGGAAAGATACTTTACCAATGAGCAAGGAGAGAATCTTAAAAGTGTGGTTCTATTTGCTGATGGTTATCAAGTGTTATCCACCTATAATGCTGATACTGGTAAGTTTTTAAGCACGAATGGAGGCACTTGGAAATTGAAGGGCGATATTATGACAGAAAAAGTTGAGTTTCATACAGATGATGCTGATCTTATAGGGACTGAAGCAAGTTTTCAAATAGTAATCACCGAAACTACCTTGGAAATTGTTGATAGTTCCCTTAAATTTAATAAAATTGATGATGGCACTTCGGGAGAACTACAAGGCGCATGGTTAATGTCTGGAAGGGTGAGAGATGGCAATGAACAATTACGGGATACCAGCGGGCCAAGAAAAACCATGAAAATATTATCAGGAACACGTTTTCAATGGATTGCTTATAATATCGAGACCAAACAGTTTATGGGAACTGGAGGCGGAACCTATACTACAATTGATGGAAAATACACCGAAACCATTGCATTCTTTTCAAGAGATGATTCCAAAGCGGGTTTAAGTTTACAATTTGACTACGATTTAGTTGATGGGAAATGGCATCACAAAGGTTTTTCTAGTAAAGGAGAGCCGTTACATGAAATTTGGAGCGTGAGAGAAAAGTAATCATAAATTAAAACAATCCTAACCAGAAAAATATTTTAAGAATTGGAAATTTGTATAGTTTAGAAGGAAAAGTCTAAAATGTAATTTACACTAAAAAGAGAAAAGGATCGCTAGATCCTTTTTTCTTTTTTATTAAGCAAACCAAAATGGTTTAAATAAAATTGAATTATTCATTGTTCCAATCCATGTCTCCTTCAGTAACATCAGTTCCTACTCCAGGATAAAAACGAACTTGAAGTATTTTAAGGCCATGATTGTCATATTGCCAGTATTCATTATCGATGATGTCGTCAAAGATAGGTACACGTATGTACTCAATAATAACATCATCAGTTGTGGTTAAATCGCCATCCTCATCGACCTCTACCTTGAAAACGATAGTTGTTAATTCAGCAGTTACATTTGTAAAAGTAGACTTGCCTTTGGTACGCATGGTAATATCTTGTCCAACTTGCTCAACTGAAGCAAGACCACCAAAATCACATGATTTGTTAAGGGCGCTCAAGAATTTACCAGATAAAAGTCCACCAAAATCACTGTCAATAAGATCAGCACAAGTGGTAATATTTGCATAGCCACCTGGTTTACCCAGTGGTCGTACAAAAACAGAATAATCAGATATTACATCTGCATCCCCCGGATCTGATACGTTGTAGGGGTCAAGTCCTGGGGCAGGAAGTTGAAATTGGGCCACCCCATCAGTACCGTTGGCATCTAGTACAGCAAAGTCGCCTTCTTGCAACTCAATCTTGGTTTTTCGTTCTAAAGGAACAAAAATCACATGGCCGTTGGAGCCATCCATATCAGAAGTCTTGTCTTTGGAAACTCCTATAATGTTCAAATTGTAATGTGCACCACTGGGGGCGCCATTGCCAGTTTGGCTTTTTACATCCGCAGTAATAAAACTGTCTGTTGAAACGGGTTCTGTTTCACACGAAATGCTAATTAAGCTACATAGGGCGAAAGCTCCTAATAATTTAATTCTTTTCATAATTATATATAATTGATTAATAGATTTTCAAATTAAAATTTTTGCCTCGGCTATAAAAATTTAATGGTTCATAAACTTTTTTTTTTGGTTTAATAGATAAAGGTCAAAAAAAGCGGTTGTTTAGACAAAGAGCCATAAATATCGATATAAGGAAATGGTAAGAGTGCAATAAGTCATTATTTGGTTATTTAGTTTGTTGATTGCTTAAAAAAATCGATAAAAAGCCTTAAACTTATAAATTGAAATGAAGGCTTGTAAGGCTTTAGCCACCTTCAAAAATCGAGTATTACTTTAATTTCGACAAGAATTGAATTAGAACAAGAGAAATTGTATTTCAATGTTAAAAAATTATTTTAGAAATATTGGCCCAGGGCCTTTGGTCGCCGCGGCCTTTATCGGGCCAGGAACCGTAACTATTTGTACGCTAGCAGGAGTAGGGTTTGGATTTGCATTGCTCTGGGCTATGATGTTCTCTATAGTCGCAACAGTGGTTTTGCAGGAAATGTCAGCACGTTTAGGTATTATTACCCAAAAAGGCCTTTCTGAAGTCATACGATCCGAAGTGAAACATCCACTGGTTAGGGTGTTTGCGATTATTTTGATTTTATCAGCCATTGTCATTGGAAATGCTGCTTACGAAGCTGGAAATATTAGTGGTGGTGTTTTAGGTTTAGAAACTATTTTTAGAAACCCGAGTATAGCCATTGCCGGAATCACGATAAACTCTTTTAGTTTGATTATAGGGCTCGTAGCATTTGTGGTACTAAATATTGGAAATTACAAAATACTTGAAAAGGCATTGGTAGGAATGGTAATTTTGATGAGTGTTTCCTTTTTAATTGCTGCTATGTTAACCAAGCCAAATCTACTTTCAGTTTTTAAAGGTGTTTTTAGTTTTAGTCTGCCAAGAGGAAGTCTTTTGCTCGTTGTTGGTTTGATTGGGACTACAGTTGTTCCATACAATCTTTTTTTACATTCTTCATTAGTAAAGGAGAAGTGGAACAGCGTTCCAGACTTGAAACATGCCAGAAAAGATACGTTAATAGCGGTCGTTTTAGGTGGTTTGGTTTCTATGTGTATAATTATTGCTGCTGCCGCGATTCAATCTCAAGAGGTTAATAGTGCTGCTGATTTGGCTTTAGGGTTAGAGCCACTTTTTGGAAGTCTGTCTAAATATGTTTTGGCAGTTGGGCTTTTCGCTGCCGGCATTACCAGTGCTATAACTGCCCCTTTAGCTGCGGCTTATGTGGCTACAGGATGTTTGGGATGGTCGTCTCACTTGGGTTCAAAAAAGTTCAAAGCGGTGTGGATGCTGGTTTTGGGTTTAGGTATCCTGTTTTCTTCTATAGGATTTAAATCCATTGAAATTATAAAGTTCGCACAAGTGACCAATGGCTTGTTGCTTCCGCTTATAGCAGGTTTTTTGATTTGGATCATGAACAAATCTTCTATTTTAGGAACCTATAAAAATACTTGGGTTCAAAATGTTGTGGCTTTTATTGTTCTGGGAATAGCTGTATTTTTAGGCTTGAAAAGTATTTTGAAAGTTTTTGGTGTGCTATGATAAACGAATGGATTGTTGATATTAATTGTGATGTTGGCGAAGGAATCAATAATGAATCTAAATTGATGCCTTATATATCTTCGTGTAATATTGCCTGCGGTGGCCATGCGGGAGACCTTGACACTATGAGGACAGTTGTGAAGTTGGCTAAAGAGTATCAGGTTAAGATTGGAGCGCATCCTTCATTTCCGGATAAGGAGAATTTTGGGAGACAAATTATTGATATGTCGTGTGCCGATCTCTATACATCCTTAAGGCAGCAAATCAGGGATTTAATGGTGGTTTTGCGCGAAGAACATCTCACGCTCCATCACATCAAACTTCATGGTGCTTTATATAATCTCGCTGCAATAGACGAAAAGACCGCTAACGTTGTGATAGAAGTGGTTAAAAGCATTGCTTTTCCAGTGTATCTGTATGCACCATATAAGTCAGTTCTAGCTGATATAGCTAAAAAAGAACATATTGCTGTAACTTATGAAGCTTTTGCTGATCGCAATTATAATGATGACCTTACGTTGGTTTCAAGAACTAAAAATAGTCCTATTATTGAGCGTGCAGATTTAGTTTTTGAGCATGTTCATAGAATGATTTTTAAAAAGAAAGTAAAAACCATTGATGGGGTAGAGGTAGGGATAAAGGCAGATACATTTTGCATTCATGGTGATCATCCTGAAGCGGTAAAATTGGTTGAAGGATTGACTAAAAAACTGAAAGATCATCATGTTTTAATTCGTTGAGATTTTGACAGATTTTAACCTTACATATAAGCCTTATGGGGAGCGTTCAATTTTGGTAGAATGGCCTTCAAAAATTGATGAAAATATTCTCACCGATATTCTTAAATTCAAAAATACTGTTGATAAGAATTATGATAAACAAAAAGTTCAAATAAAGTCTGCATATAACTCGATATTAATAACTTATGATTTTAGTATAGAGAATGTCAATACTGAAATTTCAACCCTTAAATACCTATATTCAACAAAAATTCAAAACACTTTACCAGAAAGACAACTATGGAAAATTCCGGTATGTTATGATAATGCATTTGCATTGGATTTAGAAGAGATTTCAATGCAAAAAGGGCTTTCAAAAACAGAAATAATTAAGTTGCATTCCAAACCCATTTACACTGTTTATTTTATTGGATTTTTACCAGGGTTTTTGTATTTGGGTGGTTTAGACGAGAGACTTATTACGCCAAGAAAATCGACACCAAGATTGCAAGTGCGTAAGGGAGATGTTGGAATTGGTGGTAGCCAAACTGGTATTTATCCAAATCAAAGTCCTGGAGGTTGGCATGTTATTGGGAATTCGCCTATATCTTTTTTCGATGCTTCGAAAGAAATACCTTGTTTTGCGAAGGCAGGGGATAATATTCAGTTTGTACCAATTGATTTAGAAACGTTCCATCGTATTGAAGTCGAAGTAAAAGCTGGTGATTATAAGGTAGAAAGTGAGGTGCTAAATGGTTAGGGTGATTAAACCAGGGTTTTATTCTACAATTCAAGATTTAGGTAGATTAGGCCATCAAGATTATGGTGTGCCTATTTCTGGAGCAATGGATCGGTACTCATCACGCTTTGCTAATGCTTTGTTGAACAACAAACCAGAGGATGCTGTATTGGAAATTACCATGACGGGACCAACTTTGGAATTTTTTACTGCAACATATATTTGTATTACAGGTGCTGATATGTCGCCTAAACTAAATGAAGCTTCAATTAGAATGAATACGGTTTTTGGTGTCAAGCCTAATGATTTACTTGTATTTGGACGTTCAAAAACTGGATTTAGAACTTATTTGGGGGTTTCGGGAGGGTTTCAAACAGATATACGCTTAAATAGCCGAAGTATGTTCAAATCTATTACAGATTCAGTTAAAATTGAAGCTAATCAGATGTTGCCAATACATTCGTCAAAGATTGAATTTACCCAAACCAATTCAACTTTAAAGTTTAAAACTGAAATTTTCAATACAAATCGGTTACAGGTTTTTAAAGGGCCAGAATACAACTTGCTAAATCCGATTCAACAAGAAAGATTATTTGAGCCTTTTACGGTTTCGGGATCAAACAATCGCATGGGGTACCAGTTGGAAGAGCAAGTAAAAAATGAACTGCCATCAATCCTTACCTCCCCAGTGATGCCCGGAACTGTGCAACTAACACCTTCAGGTAACTTAATAGTTTTAATGCGAGATGGTCAAACTACTGGAGGTTACCCAAGAGTACTTCAATTAAAGGAAACAGCAATTAATAGTTTGGCGCAAGCCTACAAGGGTAAATTACTGCAATTTGAGCTAATAAATTGATATATTGAAATTTGTAAAACATTGACCTTTGCGTACGAATATTTATGTATTTTAGAGGTCAATCTAAATTTGTGTCACACCTATTAATCTAACTTATCATGAAAAAAAGTATTCTATTTGTACTTGGTGTTTTGCTTGGCACCATAGCCACTTACTTTTATTGCTGTGGCGATTTGGCTATATCAGATGATAAAATTATAAAACCAAGCGGAGTTATAACTCCGGCTCAAGCAAAGGTACTGGATGCCAATTGGACAAGAACCAGAAAGAACGCCGTTGATGGCGCTGCTGGCCGTCCAGATAATCGCTCCGCTTGGTGGTCACTTGACGATATTAATAACTATCTAGTTTATGCGGAGAACCAAGCAGGAAGTTTGGGTTATAAAATGGATGGCATTAGGGTTTATTTAGGGGTTTATAGTGGTAATGCCCCAAATGGTAGGGCCGATTATACTACCATGTTTATAGTGCCTACTGGAAAAAAATCGCATGCCGAGGCAAACTTTAATTTCCTAAACTCTGTTGTACAAAATGGAAAAAGTGATATTCCAGGAGCTGATGGATTTAATGGTGGTGACCCTGGACAACCTCCAAGTTCAAATTATCCACAACAACAGTAACTGTGCAAAATAATTTTATACAGGAGTACTTTTTGTTATTAAACGAAGGTGTTATCATTTTAGCAGCTCTAACGGGCATTTTGTGTTTTAATAAATTCAAAAATACTAGTGTGAAATATTTCATCTATTTTTTGATATATGTTGTCTTCGTTGAGCTTTTGGGATATTATCCAACTTTTTCCTTGTACTATAAACCCTTTAATTGGATACAATCACTTACAGAAGGGACACTGTTTGAAAAAAATTTTTTATGGTATTCCATTTTTTGGGTAGTTGGCAGCGCCTTATTTATTTCATTCTATTTTCGATTGCTATATGAAAACCAATTATATAAAAAATCGGTAAAATATATAACCATTTTATATGTGATTTTTTCAATAGTTTATTTTATTTTCAATTATGAAGTCTATTATAACGGAGAACTAAAAGCAATACTATTTTTTGGAGCATTTATTATTCTTTTATGTACGGTTTTATACTTTTTGGAAATCCTGCAAAGTGATAAAATCATGTCATTTTATAAGTCATTTAATTTTTATGTGGCTTCAGTTTTTTTAATATGGTTTCTTATAAAAACACCCATTTCATTTTATCAAATCTATTATTCAACGTCTGATTGGAATTTTGTCTTCTTAAGGAGACATATTACACTATTCACCAATTTATTTATGTATTTAACCTTTATTTTTGCTTTTTTATGCTGCAAACCAAAGAACATTTAGTCAGTACCGAAGCCCAACGCTATTTATTAATATATATGGTTGTGGTGCTTTTTGTCATTACTGGCTTGGTCATCCTATTTTTTATTGTTTTTCAAAAACGTAAAAACAAACTCCTTCTCGATAAAATTAAACAGCAACAGGCTTTTGACGATGAAATCAGAAAAACGCAGAATGAAATTCAGGAACAAACCTTAAAGCACATCGGTTGGGAACTCCATGATAATGTAGGGCAATTGTTATCATATGCCAGTATGCAGCTTAATTTGATTGCTTCAAAAGCTTCAGATGACCTTAAAATTAAAGTCAATGAAACTAAAGATGTTATAAAGGAAAGTCTCAAGGAAGTGAGATTGCTCTCGAAGTCTTTAAACAATGAAGTTATACTAAATATTGGTTTTGAAGAGTCTATTACCAACGAATTGAATCGTTTAAAGAAGATGAAGTTTGCAAGTGCTGAATTGCACATTAAGGGCAACAAAGTGAGCTTAACCAATAAAAAGCATGAAATCATTATTTTCAGAATCCTTCAAGAGTTTTTCTCTAATTCGGTAAAATATTCTGAAGCTAAAAATTTAAAGGTGGAACTTGATTATCAGCAAACTGAACTACATATCAAGGCTTCAGATGATGGCGTAGGGTTTGATATTGAAACCCAGCAAAAAGGTTCGGGATTGATAAACATGAAGAGCAGGGCAGAATTAATCCAGGCGCGGTTTGAATTAAAATCAATGCCTGAACAAGGTGTAACCATGTCGTTAGTTTATCCGCTAAACTCCTAATCCAAGCAAGCATTCCAAATAGGATCATCAGGTAAAGGTGCAACCACATGAATATCATCTTTAGAAACAGGGTGTACAAAGCGTAGTTCTCTGGCATGTAAACTTATACTAGCATCTTTATTGCTTCTATCAAACCCGTATTTAAGATCTCCTTTAATGGGGCAGCCTATACTGGCCAATTGCACACGTATTTGATGATGTCGTCCTGTTTCTAATTCAATTTCAAGTAAATAATAATTATTTAATTGTTTTAGAATCTTATAATGAAGTATTGCTTTTTTGCTCTGGCCCTTTTCTTTTGTAAATGCTGTAGACTTATTATTTTTCGGATTTTTGCTTAACCAATGCACTAGTGTGTCTTGAGGTTGTTCAGGTGCATTTTTTACAATCGCCCAATAGGTTTTTTTTGCACTCTTTTCTGAAAATAATTTATTAAGCCTAGGTAGTGCTTTACTCGTTTTTGAGAACATGACGATGCCTGTTGTTGGTCTATCCAAACGATGAACAACGCCTAAATACACATTTCCGGGCTTGTTGTATTTTTCCTTGATGTAATCTTTAACAACGTCGCTTAAAGGTGGATCTCCAGTTTTATCGCCTTGCACAATATCACCTGCTCGTTTATTGACAATGATGATGTGATTGTCTTCATATAAAACAATAAGATTGTTTTTATTGGAAAGGATTTTATCTGCCACTAATCAGGAGTGCTTTACTAATATTGCTCGTTCTCGTTTGGGAAATCAACCGACTTCACATCTGTAACATACTGTGAAATAGCTTTGGTCATATCGTCGTATAAATTCATATAACGCCTTAAAAAACGAGGATGAAATTCGTGCGTCATACCTAGCATATCGTGAAGTACTAATACCTGACCATCAACACCGTTACCAGCCCCAATGCCAATAACGGGAATACTCACGCTTTCGGCAACTTCTTGGGCTAATTTTGCTGGTATTTTTTCCAAAACAATTCCAAAACATCCAGCTTTTTCGAGCATAAGTGCATCTTGTTTAAGTTTTTGTGCTTCCTGCTCTTCCTTGGCTCTTACCGTATAAGTTCCAAACTTGTAGATGGATTGTGGCGTTAGCCCGAGGTGTCCCATAACCGGAATACCGGCATTTAAAATACGCTTTATAGACTCTTTAACCTCTTGTCCGCCTTCCATTTTAACGGCGTGTCCGCCACTTTCTTTCATGATTCTAATGGCTGATCGTAAGGCTTCTTTTGGGTCACTTTGGTAGCTTCCAAAAGGGAGATCAACTACAACTAGTGCTCGATCGATTGCTCTGATTACTGCAGAGGCATGGTAAATCATTTGGTCTAAAGTAATAGGAAGCGTTGTTTCGTGTCCGGCCATCACATTACTTGCTGAATCACCTACGAGAATCACATCAATTCCAGAACCGTCAACTATTTTAGCCATGGTGTAGTCGTAGGCAGTAAGCATTGAGATTTTCTCGCCCTTTGCCTTCATATCTACCAGGGTTTTTACCGTAATTCTTTTGTAATCGTTTTTAGCTGCAGACATAATTTAGAGTTTGATGTGGTAAAAATAATGAGTTTTGAGCAACTTTTAGGTAATTCAATACTAAATCCTAGTATCTTTAAGTCTTTCAAACAAAGAATTGACTATGAAAAAAACTATTGTCACTCTAATTTTTCTTCTTGGTTTAAATGGATTTTCTCAATCCAAATCAGAAATGGAAGTAAAACATACCATTCTTTCATTTTTTGAAGGATTCCACAAACAAGATAGCCTTGCGATTAAGGAACAGGTTAGTGAATCGGTAATTTTACGGACTATAGGCAATAATGCTGATGGTTCGCAAAGTGTAAAAGTAGTTGACTTTAGCAATTTTTTGAAATCCATAGCTTCAATTCCAAAGAATCAAAAATTTGAAGAAAAACTTCTAGGTTTTACCATTCAGGTTGATGGCCCGATGGCTCATGCGTGGACGCCTTATGAATTTTGGTTCGATGGAAAGTTTAGTCACTGTGGTGTGAATTCATTTCAGTTATTTAATGAAAACGGCAACTGGAAAATTATATATTTAATTGACACTAGAAGAAAAACGAACTGTAATCCAATCAATTAGCAGTCAGACATATTAACACCAATGGCTAGGCCACCTTCAGAGGTTTCTTTGTATTTCGTATTCATGTCTTTGGCAGTTTCCCACATGGTTGAAACTACCTTGTCAAATGGAACTTTTACATTATTAGGATCGGTGTCCATTGCTAATTCAGCGGCATTAATCGCTTTTATGGCTCCCATTGAATTACGTTCAATACAAGGTATTTGAACCAATCCGCCAATAGGATCGCAGGTCAATCCTAAGTGATGTTCCATGGCAATTTCAGCCGCTATTAAAACCTGTTCGGGGGTACCGCCAAGTAATTCGCACAAAGCTCCAGCAGCCATCGCCGCAGAAACACCAATTTCGGCCTGACAACCACCCATGGCTGCAGATATGGTAGCCCCTTTCTTAAAGATACTTCCAATTTCACCAGCAACTAAGAGGAATTTTTTTAAATGTTCAAAATCGGCCTCATGGTTTTCAATAACCATATAATACATGAGTACAGCAGGTATTACGCCAGCACTTCCATTGGTTGGCGCAGTAACCACACGACCTAAAGAGGCATTCACTTCATTTACGGCCAAAGCAAAACAACTCACCCATTTAAGTATTTGCCTAAATTTAACTTCGGTTTGACGTATGGTTTCTAACCACTCTTGTGGAGTAGTATATGGTAAATCTCCAATAAGTTTTTGGTGACTATCAAAAGCTCTACGTCTAACATTTAAACCACCGGGAAGATTACCTTCGGTGTGGCAGCCAATGTACATACATTCCAACATGGTATCCCAAATGCGTTTAAGTTCAGCATCTATTTGTTCTGGAGTTCGAATGGATTTTTCGTTTTCTAAAACAACACTCGAAATGGGCATGTTCAGTTGGGTACAATAGTCTAATAGCTCTGTTCCCAATTGGATGGGATACGGAAAAGTATTAAAAAATATCTCCTTATTTTTTTTTGAATTCTTACGTTCTTCCTTGACCACGAATCCACCCCCAATAGAGTAAAATGTAGAACTCGTTTTTTTTCCATTTACCGTTGCAGTAAATTTCAATCCATTCGCATGAAAAGGTAAAAACTGTTTATTGAAGATGATATCTAATTTAGGATCAAACCCAATGGTGCTTTCGTTATTTAAAGGCAACTGCTTGGAATTATTAATGGAAGCAATAATAATATCAATGGTTTCTGTTGGAATAGTTTCAGGATCGGCACCACTTAATCCTAACATGACGGCATAATCTGTGGCATGACCTTTTCCAGTTAATGACAAAGAGCCATACAGGTCAACTTGAACACGTTCTACCAGATCAAACTTATTACTGTCTTTTAGCTCTTTTATCCAACGCTGTGCAGCTCTCCAAGGCCCTAAAGTGTGTGAGCTTGAAGGCCCAACACCAATTTTTAACATATCGAAAACCGAAATACATTCCATGCACGAAAACGTTATAGATTTTGGGCAAATATAAAGTCTTTAAAAGAATAAATAGATAAAGAAGAATAAAACTTTAAAAGGTTAAAATGACACCTTGTCATATTTTTTGTCATGGCATAATCATTGTCATATACCTTACGAATTTAAAAATGAACAATCAATATAAGTTTCTTGTTTAATAGAAACGAAATTAATACAAAAGAAAACAATTATGAGTAAGATTATTGGAATCGATTTAGGAACAACAAACTCTTGTGTTTCGGTTATGGAAGGAAGCGAGCCAGTTGTTATTCCTAATGCAGAAGGTAAGCGTACAACGCCATCTGTAATTGCCTTTGTTGAAGGAGGTGAAATTAAAGTTGGTGACCCTGCAAAACGTCAGGCGGTAACGAACCCAACAAAAACGGTTTATTCTATTAAACGTTTTATGGGTAACAAATATTCTGAATCTAAAAAAGAAGCAGAACGCGTACCTTATAAAGTGGTAAAAGGGGATAACGATACACCTCGAGTAGATATTGATGGTCGTTTGTATACGCCACAAGAGTTATCAGCGATGATTCTTCAGAAAATGAAAAAAACGGCTGAAGACTATTTAGGCACAACGGTTACTGAAGCGGTAATTACAGTTCCTGCTTATTTTAATGACTCTCAACGTCAGGCTACCAAAGAAGCGGGTGAGATTGCTGGTTTAAAAGTTAGAAGAATTATAAACGAGCCTACTGCTGCGGCAT
Organism: Flavobacteriaceae bacterium MAR_2010_72; assembly: GCA_003550275.1. Lineage (GTDB taxonomy): Bacteria > Bacteroidota > Bacteroidia > Flavobacteriales > Flavobacteriaceae > Geojedonia. Next base: position 1,965,433 of record QXCW01000002.1, on the reverse strand, counting down.
TGGCTTATGGTTTAGATAAAAAAGGAAAAGACCAAAAAATAGTTGTGTTTGACTTCGGTGGAGGAACACATGATGTGTCTATACTTGAGTTAGGCGATGGCGTTTTTGAAGTGTTATCAACCGATGGAGACACCCATTTAGGAGGTGATGACGTTGATCAAAAAGTAATTGATTGGTTAGCTGATGAATTTAACAAGGAAGAAGGTATCGATTTACGTAAAGACCCAATGGCCTTACAACGTTTAAAAGAAGCTGCTGAAAAAGCTAAAATTGAATTATCATCCTCTGCACAGACAGAAATCAACCTACCTTATGTTACAGCCACTGCTAGTGGACCAAAGCATTTAGTAAGAACTTTAACCAGAGCTAAATTTGAGCAATTAATTGATGATTTGGTAAAACGTACCATCGAACCATGCGAAAAAGCATTGAAAGCAGCTGGATTGTCTAAAAGTGATATTGATGAAATCATTTTAGTTGGTGGATCAACACGTATCCCAGCGGTACAATCGGCAGTAGAAAAATTCTTTGGTAAATCACCAAGTAAAGGTGTTAATCCAGATGAGGTAGTTGCAGTTGGAGCAGGAATCCAAGGTGGTGTTTTAACTGGAGATGTGAAAGATGTATTACTTTTAGATGTAACACCATTATCACTTGGTATTGAAACTATGGGTAATGTGATGACTAAATTAATTGAAGCCAACACCACAATCCCAACTAAAAAGTCGCAGGTATTCTCAACAGCAGCAGATAATCAACCATCGGTTGAAATCCATGTGTTGCAAGGAGAAAGAGCTATGGCTGCCGATAATAAAACGATTGGACGATTTCATTTAGATGGTATACCGCCAGCAAGACGCGGAACACCTCAAATTGAAGTGACTTTTGATATTGATGCTAATGGTATCATCCATGTAACAGCAACAGATAAGGCTACCAATAAAACACAAGATATTCGCATCGAAGCATCTTCAGGATTAACTGAAGAAGAAATCCAAAAGATGAAAGCTGATGCTGAAGCCAATGCCGAGGCAGATAAAAAAGCTAAAGAAAAAGCGGATAAGTTAAATGCAGCTGATGCGATGATTTTCCAAACTGAAAGTCAGCTTAAAGAATTTGGTGACAAACTATCTGATGATAAGAAGAAACCAATTGAAGAAGCTTTAGAAGAGTTGAAAAAAGCCTTTGAAACAAAAGATCTAGAGGTTATCGATCCAGCTTTAGAGAAAATCAACGAAGCTTGGAAAGTTGCTAGTGAAGAAATGTACAAAGCACAAGCCGAAGCACAACAAGGAGAAGCTCAACCAGGTCCTGATGCAAGCCAAAATGGACAAGGAGAAGGTAGTGATGTTGAAGACGTAGACTTCGAAGAAGTCAAGTAGCCTGTCCTGAGCAAGGTCGAAGGGTAGACTTCGAAGAAGTTAAGTAAACTTCATTATGCTGATAATAGTTCAGCGACTCAATATAAATGTAAAAAACGCAACCATATGGTTGCGTTTTTTTATATAGATTAGTCTAGTTTAATTGTACACCAGTGACATGTCACTTTGTACATCAATTTTTAAGTTTTTTCGTTTGCCGTCTTTTCTTAACTGTACTTTATATCTTTTTTTGGCTCCTGTTTTGTGATTATAGGAAACTAAATAGGAATTACTGTGCGCTGTCCATCCAGGATACTCCTTATAAACCGACTGACGTAAGTAGTGAGGTAGGAGAATGTCTTCAAACTTTTCTCTGGAAGAAATTATTAAACCTTCAGCATCATATGAAGTTTTAATGTCAAAATTTTCTCCATTGAAGTCAACAAGATATCCTTCATATTCAGGATCATAAACGTCAGATTCGGTTATGTCATAAGTAGCCACTTTGTATTCAACATCTTTTACCGAGTTGGGCGTGCTATCGTCAAAAGCTTCACTTAAATACTTGCTGTTGGCAGAAATTACTACATTTCTTAAGCCGACATTTTCAGCTTCAGGATCTGTATCAGATTCAGATTGGGAATAGGCTAGGGTGGTTAGTCCTAAAAATAATAAACCAAACAATTGAGTTTTCATAATATTAGAGTTTTAAATTTTTACGTAATTAAAATTCTAATCTTAAAGATGGTTAAGGACTAACTATTAAAAACTCATAAAAAGGTGATGGTGATGATTGTGATGATTTTGATTGATGAATTTAAATTAGTATGCCATTTAAAATTATTACTTAAATATAGAAATCATTATTTGGTTTAAGGTGCTTGTTAAGAATGTTTTATGAGAATTTTAATATAATATTAGGATTTGTAACGATCGAACGAATGAAATAGCAATCAAATGTTATGCACGCATACTATTTTAGTATATTTGTCAGAATAAAAATATTGTAATGACTGCGCAACTCAACGAACTACTTAAAATCAATTACCCAATAATTCAAGCTCCAATGTTTTTGGTTTCCAATACTGCTATGGTCATTGAAGCCATGAAAAGTGGAATTGCAGGCTGTATTCCTGCCTTAAACTACCGCACACTTGAGGAGCTACGATCAGCAATAAGTGAATTAAAAGCTAATAAAGTGGAAGGCGGAGCGTTCGGGTTTAATTTAATAGTTAATAAATCCAATATTAAATATAAAAGCCAGCTAGAAGTATTATGTGAAGAAGGTTGTGATTTTATTATCACTTCTTTGGGAAGTCCAGAAGAAACCATAAAGCAAGCCCACAAAGTAGGGATAAAAGTATTTTGTGATGTGGTTGATTTAAAATTTGCGCAAAAGGTTGAAGCTTTAGGAGCCGATGCTGCCATTGCTGTTAACAATGAAGCAGGAGGGCATAGAGGTGGTTTGTCACCCGAGGATCTAATAAAAACCTTAACACAAAACATTTCAATTCCTGTGATTTCAGCGGGAGGCGTAGGGTGTAGGGCCGACGTTGATAAAATGTTAAGTTATGGAGCTGCTGGAGTTTCTGTCGGAAGTCCTTTTATTGCATCTACAGAAGCCAATGTAACTGAAGAGTATAAACAGGCCTGTGTAGATTATGGTGCAAAGGATATTGTCGTTACCGAACGAATTTCGGGGACACCGTGTACCGTAATAAATACACCTTATGTTCAAAAAGTGGGTACAAAAGCGACTTGGTTGGAATCTATTTTGAATAAGAATAAAAAACTAAAAAAATGGGTGAAGATGATCCGTTTTTCAATTGGTATGCGTGCCACAGAGAAGGCAGCAAAGGGTGTTACCTATAAAACGGTTTGGGTCGCTGGGCCGAGTATAGAGCATACCGAAGCCATATTACCAACTAAGGAAATTATCAAGAATTTAATCTCAAAATGAAAACATCAGACCCACCAATCTTTGTTGAGCAAGTTTTTAACAGACCAATTGATGAGGTTTGGGAAGCCATTACAAAACCTAACCAAATGAAGATCTGGTTTTTTGAAAACATACCAGATTTTAAAGCAAAGGTTGGCTTCAAAACAAGGTTTAATGTTCAGGCGCCAAGTAGGGATTTTATGCACTGTTGGGAAATCATTGAGGTCATTCCAAACCATAAGATTGTTTATAAATGGAGCTATGAGGGTTTAGCAGGAGATTCCTTGGTGATTTTTGAGTTAGTTGAGATTCAGAATAAAACGAAACTTATTTTAACTACTAAAATCATTGACGATTTTGACGATTCAATTCCAGAGTTTCAACCAGAGAGTTGTCAAAATGGGTGGAATTACTTTATAAAAGAGCGACTTGCCAATTATTTGAGTTAATGCCTTTGTTGATAACTCGATAAAACTCCTTCAATTGTGATTCTGATTTAAGCCTTAAAAAATTTATTTTCGTTGTTGAATTTTGAATAATCTTATTCTTTGAACTCTATCGATCTGTTTTCTGGTTGTGGTGGTATGACCCTAGGCTTTCATTGGGCTGGGTTTAATTCGGTATTAGCTTCTGATATTGACGAAAACTGCGAAAAGACCTTTACCAAAAATTTTCCGGAAACGCCTTTTTTATGCGGCGATTTGTCAGAATTTACAAAAGAAGATTTTGACAGTGTCATTAGTTCCAAACAGGTCGATGTTATCTTGGGTGGACCACCGTGTCAAGGCTTTAGTTTGGCTAATAAGCGAAGAAACAAAGTATCTGAAGACCCTAGAAATAAACTCTTCTATGAGTTTGTAAAAACCATTGATTGGTACAATCCAAAGGCTTTTGTCATGGAAAATGTAAAAGGCTTGCTCTCGATGCAATCTGGACAAGTCATGAAACAGATTTTGGAAGAATTTCAATCCGCCGGGCAATTTGGTTACGAAGTAGGTTATGAAGTCTTAAAAGCTTCAGATTATGGTGTCCCGCAATCAAGAGAGCGTGTAATTGTCATAGGTATTAGAAAAGATTTATATACGATCCCTGTATTTCCTCCCAAAAAAGAAATCCAAGAAATAACCGTTGGAGACGCTATTTCAGATTTACCGAGTATTAATGCTGGTGAAGGAGAAGCTTCAATGCCGTATTTATCGTCCCCAAAAAACGTTTATCAAAAATTAATGAGGAAACATTCAACGCAAGTGTTTAATCATGTTGCAATGAAACATACCCAGCGGTTAATTGAGCGTTTTAAAGCCATAAAGCCAGGTCAAAATTTGTTGGATGTCTGGGAAACCCACGGAGCGGTTAAGCGTGGTAGTCCAAATGAAAAATCAAAAATCAAGTTCAGTCAGAATAATCAGCGCCTTTTTAAGAATAAACCGGCGCCAACTATTGCGGCTTCATTTCAAAGCAACTTTATTCACCCGTATTTGGACCGAAATTTTACCGCTAGGGAAGGTGCGCGATTGCAATCGTTTCCAGATGATTTTATTTTTGAAGGGATGCGTACCAAAATGAGCTGGGAAAAAGGTTTAAGCCAATATCAACAAATTGGCAATGCAGTCCCGCCATTAATGGCCTTTGAAATTGCATTGACTTTAAAATCCGTTTTAGAAAACGACAAAACAAAACCAGAATTTCAAAATAGCACTGCTTTCAAATAATAAACCTTATAATTTTTCGATTAGATGTGCTTTAATTGACGGCCATTCTTCTTTTAATATGCCATAGCAACTTGTACTTCGTCTAAAACCATCAGACATTAAGGTGTCTTTACGTAAAACACCTTCTAAGGATGCACCTAGCTTTTCAACAGCCTTGCGCGAGCGCATGTTGCGTTCATCAATCCTAAATTCTACTTTTTCAAATTTCAACGTTTCAAAAGCATATTCAAGCATTAAAAATTTCACATGTTGGTTGAGACCTGTTCCTTGAAAATTTCTGCCAATCCAAGTCCAGCCAATATGAAGCACTTTGGTTTCCCAGTGTATCAGTCCAAATCTTGTGCTTCCGGCATAAGTTTGGGTTAGTTTATCAAAAATGATATAAGGGATCGCTGTTTTGTTATTGTAACCATCTACTGCCGTTTCTACATAAGACTTTAACTTCTCTGGTGTAGAAATATCTGAAGGCGAATAATAAATAAGATCTTTTTCTTGTGCTATTGTAAGGAGGTGTTTGCAATTACTTAAATCTAGTAGTGTAAGTTTTACACGATCATTTTCAAGGGGTGGAATGTTCATAATAAGAGATTGTTTATAAAATCAACATTAACTTCATGAGGGCCTACAAATGGATGAATTTGAAGTTGGCTTCCAAATAATTCTAGAGCTCTGTTCTTTTCTTGTATCATTCGTTCTTCATTTAAAAATTCATCTTCAGTGCCATAAACTAAATGCACTTTTGCCTTTAGGAAGTCTAAATCCTGCGGTTTTAATTCTTTTGGAATTCCTCCAGAGTGTATGATTAATTGAGAACAGTGAAGCCGCCTTTTAGCAATAAACCTTAATGCCACACTTACGCCTTGGGAATATCCAAACACAATCAATTGCACCTGTTTTGGTAGTTTTTCGGCTTCAAGAACAGCGTCAAAGTAGCGCATTACATTTTCGGTTTCTTTCAACGTGTTTTCTTTAGTAAGCCAACTTGCACCAACATGCTGAAATTTTGGAGCAATGTAATATTTGCTTTGGGCTTGAGGAGCAATGACATAATGATCGCTTGATTTCAAACCTTCAAAGTATTTCAAAAAATACCGACTTAAATAACCCATGCCATGGCAAACTAACCAAACATATTTTGTCGTTTCAGTTAAGGCATTTAAAGTGCTATATGAATTTGCTGAGGTATAGGATATTTCTTTTTCTTCTGAATTCATTTTTTGGTTTGGTTTTGTACTTTTACGAAAATAAGTTTTTATATGGAATTATCTAAAGAAGATATTTTAGCTCAAGCTAACCAAGTGTGTAAAAACACCTTAATGGAAACCTTGCGTATCGAGTTCATCGATTTTGGTGATAACTCTGTCGTTGCCCGAATGCCTGTAAATTCAAGGGTTTTTCAGCCTGACGGTGTCTTGCATGGTGGTGCCACAGTGGCTTTGGCAGAAAGCGTGGGCAGTTTTGCAGCGCATGTTTTTTCGAATCTCCAAGAAGTTTTTGTTAGAGGGATAGAAATTAATGCTAACCATATTAAAAGTGTGACGGAAGGTTTTGTGTATGCCAAGGCTTCTTTTATACATAAGGGTAGGACCACACAATTGCTGGAAATACGGATTACAGATGAAAGCGATAATTTGGTGTCATTGTGTAAGCTTACTACCATTTCCCTTCCAAAAAAGAAATAATGTTTTTGGAAGAATTTTTTAAACAGATTAATACACAGTACCAGCAGGGATTACCCTTTGTAGCTTATCGAAAGCCTGACGCTGATGAAGTGATTGCTTTATTTCAAAATGACAAATCACTTCATAAAACTTCAAATTATACCGAATCTGGATTTGTATTTGCTCCTTTTGATGACGAGGAAGATGCGATTTTAATACCCTTGGAGCATTCCAAAGAATGTTCAGTTATTTATGAAGTCACAGAATTTCAAGCCAATAAACCGAAATCATCCATTGTTGAACAACATACAGATAAGGAGTTTCATATAAACCTTGTTCAAAATGGAATTAATGCCATTGAAACGAGCACAATACAAAAAGTGGTGTTATCGCGAACAGAAGCGGTCTCACTTACAGACTCTAATCCGTTAGAAATCTTCAAAAGTTTATTATCCAATTATCCAACGGCTTTTGTGTATTGCTTTTGCCATCCTACTGTGGGAATTTGGTTAGGTGCGACTCCAGAAACCCTTTTAAAAATGGAAGGTTCTCGATTTTTTACGACGGCTTTGGCAGGAACCCAAAAATTTGATGGGAAAATTGATGTTGTTTGGAAAGACAAAGAGCGCCATGAACAGCAATTGGTAACTGATTTTATTCAGGATAATTTGAAGACTTTGGTCAATCGAATACAAATTAATGGGCCACAAACGGTTAGGGCGGGTAGCATTTTACATCTAAAAACGGATATTTCTGCTACTATTGATGTAAGTCAAGTCGACTTAAAGCAAATATTAAAAGTTTTGCATCCAACACCGGCAGTTTGCGGCTTACCAAAAAAAGAAGCAAAGCAATTCATTTTGAAAAATGAAAATTACAGTCGAGAATATTACACAGGTTTTCTAGGAGAGCTTAATATTATGGTAAAAAGCCAAAGAATTCCGAACAGACGAAATATCGAAAACTCTGCTTATTCAGTAGTAAAAAAAGAATCTAATTTATTTGTCAATCTTCGATGTATGCAGATTAAAAATAACGATGCCATACTTTATGTTGGAGGCGGTATTACTTCAGATTCTGACCCCGAAGCTGAATGGGAAGAGACAAAAAATAAAACACAAACCATGAAAAGTGTGCTTTAAAGATTTGTTTGTGCTTACTATTACTTAATTTTGCAGGTAGATTAAAGAATTAAATGAAGTACCCGAAAATTCCACTTGCACAGACGGTTATAGAGCTCTGCAAATCTCATAAAATAAAACATATTGTAATTTCTCCGGGGAGCAGAAATGCTCCGTTGACCATTGGCTTCACAAATAATGACTATTTTAATTGCTATAGTATTGTAGATGAGCGTTGTGCTGCTTTTTTTGCTTTAGGTATGGCACAGCGTCTGAAACATCCGGTTGCCTTGTTGTGTACATCAGGAAGCGCATTATTGAATTACTATCCTGCGATAGCTGAAGCATTTTATAGCAATATTCCGCTCATAGTTTTGTCAGCCGACAGACCTAAACATTTAATTGGAATAGGAGATGGGCAAACCATTAATCAGCAAGATGTATTTGCCAATCATATTTTGGAATCGGTTAATTTGAAGTTGGATCTTAAAGATGAAAACCGGCTTTCTGATGATGAAGATTTACCCATTTTTAAGAGTATTGAAGATAAGTTGGAGCGTTTTTTAGGACTTCAGCAGGATATTCAAACTTCCAATGAAATTGAAATCAGTTCGACCATACAAAAGGCCATATTAAAATCGGGGCCAGTGCATATCAACATCCCATTTGATGAACCTTTATATGAAATGGTGGATGGTTTGAGCATCAAATTAAAGCCAGTAAAGTTAGAAACAAAGCCAAACAAAATTGACGATTTTGAAATCAAGCAAAGTTTGGAAGATTGGAATGAAGCTTCTAAAAAAATGATCTTGGTTGGTGTTAATCACCCTAATAGCATTGAACAAAAATGGCTTGACGAATTAGCAGCCGATGACAGTGTTTTGGTATTTACTGAAACGACCTCTAATCTTAATCACGACGAATTTTTCCCTAGTATTGATAAGATCATTGCACCATTAGAGGATAAAGAATTCAAACAATTGCAACCTGAAATTCTTTTAACTTTTGGAGGATTAATTGTTTCAAAAAAAGTAAAGGCATTTTTACGCAAATATCAACCTAAACAACATTGGCATATTGGAGAAAAAGAGGCGAATGATACATTTTTCTGTTTAGAAAAACAGATTACAATTCATCCAAACACTTTTTTTTCAATGTTTTTGCCTAAAATCACCCATTATGTCAAAAGTGACTACAGAAGAGTTTGGGATGACGTAAAGAAACATCGTTTACAACGGCATCATGACTACCTTAAGGAGATTCCGTTTTCTGATCTTAAGGTTTTTGATGTGGTTTTAAAATCCTTACCAAATAATTCTACATTGCAATTAAGTAATAGTTCTACCATTCGTTATGCTCAACTTTTTGATTTGAACAAAACCTTACAGGTGTATTGTAATCGTGGTACAAGTGGGATAGATGGCAGTACCTCAACGGCTATTGGATGTGCTACTGTAAACGAGCAGCCAACTGTTTTGCTTTCAGGTGATTTGAGCTTTTTTTATGACAGTAATGCACTTTGGAATAACTATATTCCAAACACCTTCAGGATTATAGTCATTAACAATCAAGGCGGTGGTATTTTTAGGATATTACCGGGTCATAAAGACACTGAAAATTTTGACACTTTTTTCGAGACTAAACATGAATTAAGTGCGAAACAACTGTGTAAAATGTATCATTTTGAATATACTTCAGTGGTAGATGAAAAGCAGTTAAAACTAAAGTTAAAAGGATTTTATTCAGAATCTGATCGGCCAAAACTACTAGAGATCTTTACTCCAAGAGCACTAAACGACAAAGTTTTATTGGACTATTTCAAATTCTTAAAATAAGTTAATTGAGAGTTTTCAAAGAAGCGTTCATTTTTATTATAGTAAACTCATATATTATTACCTTTGCCACATGATACAAATTGGTGATTACAATACACTTGAAATTCTTCGAGAAACAGAACAAGGCTTATATATTGCAGATGATGAAGGTAACGAAGTGCTATTACCTAATCGTTACGTTCCAGAAAATTTTAAGATTTGGGAAAAGTTAGAGGTGTTTGTTTATTTAGATAATGAGGAACGTCCAGTTGCTGTTACCGATAAACCTTATATCAAAGTCAATGAATTTGCGATGCTTCGTTGCAATCAAGTCACACAACATGGCGCTTTTTTAGACTGGGGGCTTTTAAAGGAATTATTTTGCCCATTCAAGGAACAAGCTTTTAAGATGAAAGCCGGAGGGTGGTATTTGGTCTATTGTTATTTGGATGAAGAAACAGGTCGATTAGTAGCTTCTAGTAAAACCAATCGGTTTTTAGACAATAAAGTATTGACGGTTGAAAAATTTGATGAAGTAGATTTGATTGTTTCTCATCCTTCAGATATTGGAATGAATGTGATTGTGAATAAAAAGCATTCTGGATTAATATTTAAGGATGATATTTATAAAGATTTAAGTATTGGCGACCGTCTGAAGGGCTACGTGAAAAATATACGCCCCGACAATAAATTAGACATTGTTTTGGGAAAAATAGGTTATCGAAATATCGAACCTAACGCCGAGACCATACTGCAAGAACTCGAAGATAATGATGGGTTTTTAGCGTTGACCGATAAATCTGACCCAGAATCCATTAAACGAACTTTAGAAATGAGTAAAAAGAGTTTTAAAAAAGCTATTGGAACCTTGTATAAACAGCGGTTAATAGAAATTAGAGAAGATGGGATTTACCTGGTGTAATTTTAATTGCACAATTTTAAATTGATAAATATGAGTGAAATTAAATGGGTAACAGCTAAAGAGTATACAGACATCACCTATAAAAAATGTAATGGTGTTGCCAGAATAGCCTTTAACAGACCTGATGTACGAAATGCGTTCAGACCTAAAACCACAAGTGAGCTTTACGATGCATTTTATGATGCAAATGAAGATGTGAACATTGGAGTTGTTCTCTTATCAGCGGAAGGACCATCAACTAAAGATGGGGTTTGGAGTTTTTGTAGCGGAGGTGATCAAAAAGCAAGGGGACATCAAGGTTATGTAGGTGAAGATGGTTACCACCGTTTAAATATACTGGAGGTACAACGTTTGATTCGGTTTATGCCCAAAGCTGTCATTGCAGTAGTTCCGGGTTGGGCAGTTGGTGGCGGACATAGCCTGCACGTTGTTTGCGATTTAACTTTGGCAAGTAAAGAACATGCTATTTTTAAGCAAACCGATGCCGATGTAACCAGTTTTGATGGAGGCTATGGTTCTGCATATTTGGCAAAAATGGTAGGACAGAAAAAGGCAAGGGAAATTTTCTTTTTGGGAAGAAATTATTCAGCAACTGAAGCCTTTGATATGGGAATGGTCAATGCTGTAATACCTCATGAAGCACTTGAAACAACTGCGTATCAATGGGCACAGGAAATTTTGGCCAAATCGCCTACATCTATAAAAATGCTTAAATTCGCCATGAATTTAACAGATGATGGTATGGTCGGACAACAAGTTTTTGCTGGAGAAGCAACGCGATTGGCGTATATGACCGACGAAGCCAAGGAAGGGCGTGATGCATTTCTCGAAAAACGAAAGCCAAACTTTGACAAAAAGTGGATACCTTAATCTCGTAAACCAATTTAAATGAGTAAATTAAAACCTTGGTTGTCTGCTATTCGGCTAAGAACGCTTCCACTTTCAATTTCAGGTATCATTATTGGCACCTGTTTTGCTTACTATAACGGATTTTTCAACATTTTCATTTTCATATTTGCGATTTTAACAACCGTTAGCCTCCAAATTCTATCTAATTTGGCCAATGATTATGGTGATGGTGTAAAAGGAACAGATAATGAGTCTAGGGTTGGGCCGACGCGAGCTATTCAAAGTGGTGCAATAACTCCAGAGCAGATGTTAGAAGCTATAAAAATTAATATTCTGATTATTATTTTGTTGGTGTTTTTACTTCTTTATAAGGCATTTGGTCAAGGACATTTTTTATATTTTTTACTGTTTATAGGTTTAGGAGCACTTTCTGTTTACGCTGCTATGAATTATACCATGGGCAAATCGGCATATGGGTATAGAGGTTTGGGCGATATTTTTGTGTTTATTTTTTTTGGGTTTGTGAGTGTAGTTGGCAGTTATTTTCTGTATACAAAGGAGTTAGATCATCATGTGTTATTACCTGCAATTTCAGTTGGTTTATTGAGCGTTGGGGTTTTAAACCTTAATAATATGCGAGATTCAGATACTGATAAGCAATCAAATAAAATTACTTTGGCGGTTAAATTTGGAAAGAAAGCTTCTAAAGTTTATCATTTTATTCTTGTTGGTGGAGCAATTCTTATTTCTTTTGTTTTTGCATTACTGTATTATTCTTCAGCGCTAAATTTTCTATGCTTTTTAGCTTATATCCCATTAATTATTCATCTGAAACAAATAGCGAAGGCAGAACAACCAAATGATTTTGATTCGCAATTAAAGGTTTTGGCACTATCTACGTTTTTGTTTTCACTCCTTTTAGGATTGGGTTATATTTTATAATCAGGTTTATTAAACACTTTTTTGTATTTTCAGGTTAAATTTTAGAACCATGAAAATTACATTTTACGGCCACGCTTGTTTAGGAATTGAAGTTAGTGAAGTTCACATTCTAGTAGATCCATTCATTTCTGGAAACCCTAAAGCTTCAGACATCGATATCACTGCTCTAAAAGCAGATTATATATTGTTGACCCATGCACATCAGGATCATATTTTAGATGCTGAAACCATAGCGAAAAACACAAATGCGGTCATCGTTTCCAACTATGAAGTTGCAACACATTATGAAAAACTGGGATTTGAAGTGCATCCAATGAACCATGGAGGTCAATGGGATTTTGAGTTTGGAAACCTTAAATATGTGAATGCTATCCATACCTCCTCGTTCCCTGACGGAAGCTATGGTGGTCAGCCTGGAGGTTTTGTAATTGAAGGCGAACGAAAGAATATTTATATCGCTGGAGACACTGCATTGACGATGGATATGAAGTTAATTCCTTTACAAACCCAATTGGATTTAGCGATTTTCCCAATCGGTGACAACTTTACTATGGGAATTGATGATGCCATTTTAGCAAGTGATTTTGTGCAATGTGATAAAATCTTGGGCTACCATTTTGACACCTTCGGTTATATTGAGATTGACCATGAAGAAGCTAAACGCAAGTTTTTTGATAAAGACAAAGATTTAATGTTATTGGATATTGGGGAAAGTATTGAGTTGTAGTTTGAAATGGTTTAGAATATTTAAGTCATTTAAAGAATAGACTTCAAATTAAACTCAATTAATGCCTTAATTGATTACCTTGTTATCCATTGAAAATCAATTATATCATGGTCAAAGCTAAAGTTCTATTCGTGCTGTTGTGTTTCCTATCATTGACTTCAGAAATCCATGCTCAACGGATCATGAATCAAATCATGGACAATCCCCCTGAAATTTTAATGCAACAAAACAGTGAGGGTTGGCATCCAAATGCAAAAATGTTAGGTCCTGGATTATTTGGACACACAAGACCGCAATTTGAAATTTATTCGCCTAGCGTAAAGAAATTTGCTGGAACCGAAAACGGAAACCTCTACTTTAGAGCAGAAGACTCCGAAGAGCTTGAGATAGTTATATCTCCTTCTGAAGGGTGGTATTGGAATATGGATAATGCACTTTGGTCTCATGACGGGAATTATTTAGTAGCAAAACAAATAGATAATCGAGACGTGCCTAAAATTAAATTAACCATGGCAAGTCCTGATAGTGTAGTTTATAAAACCTATTCTCGAGCAGGTCAAGCCCTTCCCAAACATCAATTTTATATTATTAATGCTACCACGGGTGGTCACATTAAAGTCGAGCAAAACCCTAATTTTCCATATGCTCATGTAATGGATTGGAGTTCGGATAATACGTCGGTTTATATGTTGGAATCTGATCGCTTAATGAAAGAGCTTAATCTGCGTGTGGTCGAAACTTCATCAGGAAAATCTTCAATTCTTTTATCAGAACAATCAAACACCTATTTGGTGGGCCTAAATCTTTTGCAAGGCTATAGCAATCGGTTGAGGGACATGAAACTCGTAAGCTTTCTTGAAGGTAGAAACCAATTCATTTGGATGAGTGAACGCAGTGGATTCAATCAATTGTATTTGTATGATTTGGAAGGGAATTTGATAAGTCCTTTAACCAACTATTCCCAAAATGGAATCGTGGTAGATATAGAAGACATAGATTTAAAAAATGATTGGGTATATTTTACGGCTCATTCCGATTCTGAAAATCCATACAGCAAGCAGTTATTTAAGGTAGGTTTATCATCAAATAAGATAGAAATAATAACCGATACTTCTGGGTTTTTGGATTTATTGCCTTCAGACAACAAAGATACACTTTGGGTAATGAGATCGAGCCTTCCCAGAATGTTACAGATTGATAGAATGACTCCTGAAGGAAAGTATATTAAGACCTTGTGGAAAGGCAATTTTTCTCAAATAGCAGAAAATCACTTTAATTTCGAGTATGCAAAAATTCTGGCAGCCGACCACAAAACCAATTTAGAGGCTTTTATTCTAAAACCCTCTAATTTTGATGCCAATAAATCGTATCCAGTAGTAGAGTATATTTATGGGGCATCTTTTACCAATGTTGTAGACCGCGACTTATTTTCGCCCTGGTTATGGGATATGAATGACCTAGCACAGAAAGGCTTTATTGTAGTGTTTATAGATGGTAGGGGCACATCTGGAAGAGGTAAAGATTTTAAGGATTTTAGTTACGGCAAATTTGGGCAGATCGAATTACAGGATCATATCTATGGACTTAAGCAATTAGCCAAGGACCGGCCGTATATGAATATGGATAAAGTAGGTGTTTTGGGTCATAGTTGGGGCGGACATTTTGCATTGCGAGCTCTTCTTGAAGCTCCCGAATTTTATAAAGCTGGCCATATTAATGCAGCGGCTATCGATCCTCAAAATTTTAGGGTGGCTATTGAGCCTTTTATGGGCTGTCTACCACAAGACTGTCCGGAACAGTACCAAAAATCAAACATTTCGAATCAATTGAATCGTTTAAAAGCACCGCTGATTATTGCTCATGGTACTGCAGATGATGATGTTCCAATTGATGATGCCTATTTCTTGGTTCAAAAACTGAATGATCTGGGTTACAAGAACTATGAATTTATTGAATATCAAGGGATGGATCATATTATTATGCGGAACCCAGAATGGAAACCCAAAATGATTCAGTTTTTTATCGAACATCTTAATTGATTGAGATCGTAACGATAAACCTATTCATTATTCATTATTTTTTGAATTCAACCATTCTGCTCGTAACTCCACACTAATTTTTCCAGTACCATCGTGTTTCCATCCAGGTGGTTTTATAAGATAATGCCACCGGTTTTTTAAAGATTTCTTCCCAGTAAAGGCATCTTTAAACATATTAATCCATTCAATAAAAGCAATCTTAATAGGATTGTAGGTCTGAATGTTTTTTACCAAACCATATACCACTTTTTCATTTTCAAGTTCGGGTTGGAACGTGCCAAAAAGTTTGTCCCAAATAATCAAAATTCCAGCATGGTTTCTATCCAAATACAAAGGGTTACTACCATGGTGTACCCTGTGGTGAGACGGTGTATTCATAACAGCTTCAAACCATTTCGGCATTTTATGGATCGCTTCGGTGTGTATCCAAAATTGATAAAGTAAACTTATCGACATTTGTAGCATAATCATACCTGGATGAAACCCAATTAATGGCAGCCATAACCAAAAAATAAAGGAATAAAATCCACCAGACCAGGTTTGCCTCAAGGCCGTACTTAAATTATAGTGTTGTGAGGAATGGTGAACAACGTGAGAAGCCCAAAATAAGCGGCATTCATGCGAAATGCGATGAAACCAATAATATGAAATGTCATCTGCAAAGAAAAGCAGCACAAAACTCCACCAAGCTAACGGAATCGTTGCCAATCTAAAATGTTCGTAGATGAAAAAGAACGACGTTAGAACAATAGCCTTGCTTAAAAATCCCAACAATACATTACCAATTCCCATGCTAATTGATGAAAATGCATCTTTAGGTTCGTAAGTTTTTAGATTGAGCTTAATAGTAAAAAACAACTCAATCAGCATGGCTAAAATAAAAAAGGGAATAGCAAAAAGAATGATATTTGGAAATTCTGGCATGGTAAAAGTTTAATGCTCTAAATCACGAAAATACCAAATAAATTTTGGTGTTGTCAGGTCGAGCGTAGTCGAGACCTAAATTACAAAATTAATTAACTATTTTTGGCCTCACAATATGAAGGCACATTACCGAAAATACATTCTCAATTTTAAACAGCCGAGTGGTACGTCCAGAGGGATTTTGAAAACCAAGGAAACATGGTTTATTATTCTGGATTTTGAAGGAAAGCAGGGCATAGGTGAATGTGGTATTTTAAGAGGCTTAAGTGTTGATGATCGACCAGATTATGAAGATCAATTAAAATGGATCTGTGAAAACATCTTGTTAGGGCTTGAAACGTTATACGAATCAAATATTGAGTTTCCTAGTATTCAGTTTGGTCTTGAAATGGCGTTTAGGTCATTTGAAAGTGAAACCCCTTTTGAATTGTTCCCATCGGCATTTACAGAAAGTAAGGATTCAATTCCAATTAACGGATTGATTTGGATGGGTTCAGAAGCCTTTATGAAACAACAAATCAAGGATAAAATCGAATCCGGATTTCGTTGTATAAAAATGAAAATTGGAGCAATAGATTTTGAAACTGAAATCCAACTTCTAAAATCCATTAGAAAAGAATTTTCATCAGATGATATCGAACTTCGTGTTGATGCTAACGGTGCTTTCGGTGCTCATGAAGCTTTAGAGAAATTAAAACGTTTGTCAGATCATGATTTGCATTCCATTGAACAGCCGATACAAGTGAATCAGTGGCAAGAAATGGCTAGATTATGTGACGAAACACCATTGCCAATTGCTTTGGATGAAGAATTAATAGGAACCTTTTCAGTAACAAAAAAGAAACAATTGCTACAAACCATACAACCCCAGTATGTTATTTTGAAGCCAAGTTTTATTGGAGGATACAAGGGAAGTGAAGAATGGATAGCCATTTGTAAGCAATCAGGTATAAGTTGGTGGAACACCTCGGCACTTGAAAGTAACATTGGTTTAAATGCTATTGCACAATGGACTTATAACTTACAAAATGATTTACCACAAGGACTTGGTACGGGTAGTTTGTTTACCAATAATTTTGATGGTCCACTTGAGGTTAAAGCTGGTAAACTGAACTATAATAAAAAACTAAACTGGAATTTTAATTTATAATTATGTATATAGAACAAGCTTATAAAAGTCTTCATGACTGGTGGAGATATATTGTTGGAGTAATCATTGCCATTGCTGGTGTATTCATATTTTCGGTGCCACATGCCGCCGCAATAGCTTACAAGCAATTAAAAGGTGAGGTTGATATGTCAAGACTTAACGACATCAACTATATTATGTCTCTATTCGAGTCCAATTTCAATCTCATTTTGATTTTGTTACCTTTTGTAGGCGGATTGATTTGCTTGTTATTGGCGGTAAAATATTTACACAAACAATCAATATTGCAACTAACCACTACCAGAAAGCGTATCGATTGGAAACGTTTTTGGTTTGTGTTTTTCTTCTGGGGAATTATTTCATCGGGATTGGTAATTGCCGATTATTTTATGTCGCCAGACGATTACGTGCTTAACTTTAATTTAAAGCCCTTTTTAATTCTATGTGTAATCGCTATTATTTTAGTGCCTTTGCAGACTAGCTTTGAAGAATATTTGTTTAGGGGCTATTTAATGCAGGGGCTTGGCGTAATTACCAAAAGACGCTGGGTACCACTTATTACAACCTCCTTGGTTTTTGGCTTGCTGCATATTTCTAATCCTGAAGTTGAAAAACTGGGCTATATTATTATGGTGTATTATATTGGTACAGGCTTGTTTTTAGGGATTATGACCCTTATGGATGAAGGTTTGGAACTGGCTTTAGGGTTTCATGCTGCCAATAACTTATTTACAGCATTATTGGTAACTGCAGACTGGACGGCATTTCAAACCCACTCAATTCTTAAAGACATGTCAGACCCTGTGGAGGCAAGTTTTATAGATATTTTTATGCCAGTATTTGTGGTGTTTCCGATACTGTTATTTATTTTTTCAAAAGTGTATAAATGGAATAATTGGAAAGATAAATTATTTGGAAGGGTTGAAGTACAAACAGTTCACGAAGAAATCAACGAAATAGGAAACCTATAAAAAAGAGGCTATCTAAAAAGTAATAAAAACTGGATTTTGTCAGGTTGAGCGCAGTCGAAACCTATTGATTATCAGTAGTTGGTTAGTTCTCGACTGCGCTCGAACTGACAGATAACAACCTTTTTAGATAGCCTTTTTTATTTTTACTCTTTAGCCTTGATGAGGACGGCCGCTTTATTAAAATCTGAAGCCGCGTTGATGACATTTCTAAATTCTTCATAACGCGCCAAATCATATTCATGGGATTTGTAAAACTCTTGAATGGTGATAACAAGTTTGTTTCCATCCATTTTGTAGTTTGATTCAAACTTGCAGATTTTATCGCCACTTTCAGATGAGTAGCTTTTATCAATAACCAACGAACTCAAACCTTCAACCTCATAGCCTTCAGGAATGTTAACAGTAATCGTATAATCGTATTGATTTGGATACTGCATCTCAATAGGGTTAACGCGCTTGGTTTCCTGATACAGTTCGCTTTGTATACCAATCACCTTTCCAACTTCAAAAATATAACGATCTCCAGCATCTTCAAGCAAGGATTCTGAAGTGATTTTTGACTTGACAATAAAAGGTTTGTTATATTCTATTTGATTAATATCAGTATTTTCTAGTTCATATTCCACAATTTCCTTATCCTCAATTCCTGAACCTGTTAGGTAATCCTGAAACTCTTTTATGCCTTGTTCTGATGAAAGTGTTAATACAGCTCTGTTGGTTTCAGACCAATGACCATAATATTCTTGGTATTCTTTAACCGAAACATGCTCGAATTCATTTTCAAAATCGATATCCATTTGTCGGTAGATTCTACTGTAATTAGGATCTTCTTGATCAATTTTATGAAAATAGTAGTTATAATCACTGTTAATGAACATGCCGTAATTACCAAGAATATTAAAAGGAGCTTCAGCTACACGATTTTCAATGCGATCAGGTGCAATATATTTTTTTTCGGTCGGAAGATAAATTAGAAAATCCCGCAACATATTGGGAATAAAGAACTCTGGATCAAATTTAAACTGAAATCGATTGGCTGTGATGACAATTTCGTAAGGTACATTAAGCGCTTTTAAATAATGACCATATGCTTTAAGGATGCCATAATCACTCGCAGATCTGTTTTTTAAAATGTAGTCAATGTTGGTCAGCTCTGCATTATTATTTTTAACAATTGTAAAATTTGTTTTGATAAAATTATCTACTCTCGAAGCCTTTTCAAAATTAGACAATTCTTGTTTTCCTTCAGTAATCAACACTAAATCACTTTCAATTTGGCTAGCCACCGTTTCTGGAAAGAATTTAGAGCCTACATTATTGGAGACGTTGGCCCAAAACATGTCTTGTGTAAAGGATTGACCTGTTGGATAACATTGGTAAGCGACCTCTATTTTGTTGGCATTAGGTGTAGCATATTCTTCTTCAACTATTGCTGGAATATCTTTTAATTGCAAAAGTTTAGCTGTGTTTCCATCCACAGTGACATCTTTAAATTCTGCATTGGTTCGATAAGCTTTGATGTCGTACTCAAGACTGCCAGGAATGATCAGAAATTGAGCGTCTTTTATAAGATAATTAGATTGAAGCGTTTCAGAACCAAAAATATCGAACTCTTTTTCAACGGTGTAAAGTACTTCAATTTCGGAGTTTTTTTCGACACCTTCAATGGCGAAGATTTTAAAATCACCATACTCCTCGACATTTTTAACTTCTTTTATATTGTCTTTGTTTAGAAGTGTTACCTGTCCTTTAGCGTTTATAGTTCGTGCTTTAACATCAATAAGTGATTTCACACCATACATTGGAATATAAACCGTATTATGTCGTGCAATCCCTTTATCGTCATTCACTCGCGTAATCGTATGTTCTGTCTCAAAACACCTAGGTTCTGGTGACAAAACGCTAGTTTTAAATTCAACAATGTGTTTTTTTAAAATGCCTACAGAGGATTCCTTTAAATCTTCTTTAGTTAATTTATGATGCTCTGGTATTGCACTCCAATCGTACGATGTATAGTTTTGGGAAAAGCAAGTTGTTGTCGCTAGGAATAGAGCGAAAATTAGGTTCTTTATCATTATAGTTGTTCTATGATTATACTTTTTTTGTAGGCTTTTATAAGGCTTTTTATGAAGTCATTCCATGACTCGAAATCTTTATTTTTTACACTTAAAGTGTTGACATAAATAGCTTTATGCTGAATTACTTTAGAGCCTTCAGTTGAATACGATATTTTAAAGCCATAGTCCTGATGCTCAAATGAAAGTGTTTCTGGAATATAACTAGCTTTAAATCTGTCAGGAATTGTAAAAGTGGTCGTAAACTCCTTCTTAAATTTGTGGTCAATTTTTTTACTATACTTTCTGTCTTTAGTATCAATATTACTTTGTGATAAGGTACGATCGATGTTTAAATTAACATAGTATTTACCACCAATAGACTTTGCGTAATTTTCGATATTTAAGTCGTAGCTAATTACCAAAGCAGAGTTTTTATTGTCGAAATTGGTTTTCTTTATGTTGTTATACTTGGTTTTATTGTTTCCTAAAGCTAGAGTAGTATTTAAGAATTCTTCTTCTGTTTTATCAGCTTTTTTAAACGTGTAATCTGAAATGAAATCTACTTTATCATACCCTGTGAGTTGTCGTTCTTCAGACACATTAAGGGTTTCATCATTTAAGGTCATTAAACTTGTAATCTTGGAAAGGCTTTGTTCTGGCTTTTGAGTTGGAACAGTAATAATTTTAAAAGTTTGATCATCAATACCTAAAAGGGCTTCTTTAGTTTGAGTAAAGGCACTTGGCATTCCAAAAGGCACATAACTATCAGTAGCATCTAAAAAAATAGTGTCATTGTCTATTATTACTGTATTTATCATGTGGTTGTCAACAATAGGTGTTGGTACTTCTCGATAAGAATAGTGACGATCTCTCGTGCCGATCCAAGTTCTATACGAGGTAATTCCAACATGATTGAGCATCTCGTAGAGCAAATTAGCCATGTCTTTACAGTCACCATAGCGTTTGTCACAAACACTTGCAGCTCCTCGAGGTATGAATCCGCCCAATCCATCTTCAAAGGCTACATAAGTAATGTTATTTTGTACCCAATTAAAAATGGCTTCGGCTTTTTCACGTTTGGTTGAAATATTTTTGGTCACATTATCCGCAATAGCATAGACCTTTTCGAGGGCATTGGTGTCGATTTGTTTTACCAAAGAAGCGTACCATTTATACAAATCTTTAGTATCGTTGAGTACGTTGTGTACTTTGCCATTTTCCTCATAGCTTTTAATATAAACAATGATATGTGGTAAGTAATACAATACCGATTCTGAACCTTCTTCACCTTCGAAACCTTTAAGATTATCTACGGTCCATGTATATTTATTGCTATCGGTTAGGGACTCTTTTTTAAAGTCTAAATTGATACCTTCTGTATTGAAATCAATATAACCAATGGTGACATTTTTAGGAAACTCAATCGAGAGTTGTGCATGTTTTGTGGGTACATAGGTACCAAACCTGAACATTCCCAAAAAATGAGGATCCTTAATGACTTCGGTATAATTTAGATTTGTAATTGCGCCTTCGGTTACAGCTGGAAACGTGAAATGTTTGGCTTCTTGGTCACTATAAAAAACACCGTTGTCAAATTCACGTTTAGTTTCGATATAATCGACATTGATTTTTTTGTCAAATTTCGGTAAATAAGTATAGGCTTCAACGTTTTCAATAGAAGTAAAACTATCAAAATGCATCACTTCATTTGCAAAATAGAGTTTTTTTGAAGTTAAATATTGCGCCTGTTCTGAAACGTGTTTGGCAATATCAAACTTGTGATTAGATAATTCAATTTTTATGTTTTCGTGACGTTTGAGATAGATATAATCTTCGTTTGAAAAGTCTTGTGAGAATGCAATTAAGGGCAAACTCAATAGAACAAAAAGGGCTCTCTTCATAGATTCTAACTTAATTTCCAAATATAACTATATTTTAATATTAATTTTTAACTTCGAATCGTTAAAAATAGTATAATTTTATTTCATCTAATAGTGTGCCAAAAATGATACCGAGCTTTGATAAAATTCATTTAAAATTTAAACTTAACAATACAAATTACTCACATGAAGAGTTAAAAGAAGTCGCTTATAGTCTCGTGAAAGAAGGTGTGTATTATGAAAGAACCATTGGTAATTTTCTGTTGGATTGGTTGGATGATAAAGATTATATTGTAGTCAATACTTCAGGGTCTACGGGTCAGCCCAAGGTGATGCATTTGAGTAAACAAGTTATGGTAAACTCTGCGATAGCGACGGGCAATTATTTACAACTAGAGCCCGGACAAACGGCATTACACTGTTTGCCTACTAATTTTATAGCAGGAAAAATGATGCTGGTCAGGGCCATGATTTTGGGTCTTGAAATCGATATGGTTGAACCCACTTCACAACCTATTTTTGATTATGACAAGACATATCATTTTGCGGCAATGCTCCCCATGCAGCTTAAATCTACGCTTAATTATTTGCAGAACGTAAAAGTTATGATTGTAGGTGGATCTTTGGTGTCTCCCCAACTTATTGAAATGACAAAAAACATTCAAACCAAAGTGTTTGCGACTTATGGTATGACTGAAACGGCTACGCACATTGCCTTAAAACCAATCAATCAAACTAAAATTTCTACTTACTTTAAAGCACTACCAGGAGTTAGTTTATCTCAAGACGATCGTGGTTGTTTGGTTATAGATGCGCCAGCAATTTCAGAAGTGAAAGTTGTAACTAATGATATTGTTAAACTACATTCTGAAACAGAATTTCAATGGCTAGGTCGCTTCGATAATGTGATAAATTCTGGTGGTATCAAGATGTTTCCTGAACAGATTGAGGAAAAGTTAAGAGGAAAGATTAATCAACAGTTTTTTATAGCTTCGGAACCAGACGAAAAGCTGGGAGAACAATTAGTTCTGATAATAGAAAGCGATAACAATACTTTAAGCCCTGATGTCTTTGGAGGCTTGGAAAAGTTTGAAACTCCAAAAGCAATATATGCAGTTCAAAAGTTCAAAATGACACCTACTGGAAAAATTAAACGCAATGAGACTTTAAAACTAGCTTTAGCTAATAAATAGCAGGACATTTAAACCTTATTGCTGCATTTTGAAGTAATAATCGGCCGAACGTTTTCCTGAACCATAAAACAAAAAGAACACACAAACCAAAAATGTGATACTCGCGAGCAATAAGTTGGTTGTGTCCATTTCCCCAGCAAAATTTATTGCTATTGCACCAATTAAAATAGGTAATTGACCTATAATTGCCCAGCGCGTAAGTAACCCAAAAACAATTAAAATGCCTCCTATAAAGTGAGCTGGCGCAACATAATGTATCATAATCATACCACCTGCCATATTTTTAAACGGCGCAAAAAGTTCAACAAGCATTTGACTGTTACCCATAAAATTAATTCCTTTCATAAATAAAAAGACGCCCAAGGCCATCCGCAAAATATCTAATGGTAGATAGGTATGGGCATTGGCCCATTTGTTAAGTGACTTTATTTTTCCCATAATAAAATGATGTAATGATTTACAGTAGTTAAGATACAAAATATTAGTCATATAACTAAACATGAATTAATTGCCATGACTAATTTAGATTGTGATTGAAAATAGGTATATTTCAATTTTAATATTCTAATCAGCATGCTATGAAACACATTTGGATTCTTATTTTATTCCTTTCATTTACGGGGACTTCGCAACAAATTCTTTCAGAAAAGGAAAGAGCAGAACTAATTGATGATATTTTGGCTGATAGATTAAACCATTTGTTGCCAAAGTTAATGGACAAAACCAATATTGATATGTGGGTGTTAATTTCTAGGGAATATAATGAAGACCCCGTTTTAAAAACCATCTTGCCAGCTACATGGCTAAATGCTAGACGAAGAACAATTATCGTTTTTTACAGGAATAAAGAGAAAAATACAATTGAAAAATTAGCTGTTGCACGTTATAATTTAGGTGAGAATATAATATCAGCTTGGAATAATGATGAAGAACCCAATCAATGGAAAGCATTGATGAAGCTGATAGAAGAGCGCAATCCTAATACAATTGCGTTAAACTATTCTAAGAATTTTAATATTGCAGACGGACTGGATAAAACAGATTATGACGAATTCATGCAGTTTTTACCAGCGAATTATAAGGATAGAGTCGTTTCAGCCGAAAAACTGGCAATAGGTTGGATAGAAACAAGAACAGAACGTGAAATGATAATTTATAGGCAGTTGGTTGATTTGACCCATGACATCATTTCTGAAGCTTTTTCTGAAAAAGTTATAACCCCTGGAGTTACAACTACATCTGATGTTGAATGGTGGATGCGGCAAAAAGTAACCGATTTGGGACTAAATACTTGGTTTCATCCAACTGTAGATGTGCAGCGTTCTAGTGAAGACTTGAAAGGGCATTTATATTCGTTTTCAGATCGCCCAGATCAAACAATTATATTGCCAGGTGATTTGTTGCATTGTGATTTTGGTATTACGTATTTGCGTTTGAATACAGATTGTCAAGAATTGGCTTATGTTCTAAAACCTAATGAAATTGAACCTCCAAAATTTTTAGTAAATGCCTTAAAGGAAGGGAATAAGCTTCAAGATGTTTTAACCCGTAATTTTATTGAAGGAAAAACAGGCAATGAAATTTTGCTTAAATCATTAAATGAGGCTAAAAAGTTAGGGTTAAGACCTTCGATTTACACGCACCCTTTAGGGAGTTACGGGCACTCGTCAGGCCCAACTATTGGCATGTGGGACTCGCAGAATGGAGTAGAAGGTAACGGGGACTATCAATTGTTCCAAAATACTGTTTATGCAATTGAATTAAATACAACCGTCAATATCCCAGAATGGAATCGTGACATACGAATAATGCTGGAAGAAGCTGGCTTTTTCGGTGAGGATGGGTTTAGATATGTCAATGGTCGTCAAACCCAATTATTAACAGTACCTCGAATAAAATCTCACCAAGGCAATTAGTTAATAATTCCTAACAAAAATGAAGTCAGTTGTCAAATAATACTGAAAAGAACTACTCAATAAATAGCTATTCGTTAAACCTGTAAAACACCCATGTTAAATTTTTTCTCAATAGGAGCGTGATTAGCAGCTTCAATACCCATACTTATCCAAGTTCTGGTATCTAAAGGGTCAATAATAGCGTCAGTCCATAATCTAGCTGCTGCATAATAAGGAGATACTTGAGCATCATATCTATCTTTAATTTTATTGAAAAGCTCTTCCTCTTTTTCTTTGGTTATAGTTTCTCCTTTTTTCTTTAAAGAAGCCGTTTCAATTTGTAATAACACTTTTGCTGCAGAATTTCCACTCATTACAGCTAGTTCTGCACTTGGCCAAGCAATGATTAGCCTTGGATCATAAGCCTTACCACACATAGCATAATTTCCAGCGCCGTAACTATTTCCTATGACAACTGTAAATTTAGGTACTATACTATTGCTTACAGCATTCACCATTTTTGCGCCATCCTTTATAATACCACCATGTTCACTTTTACTACCCACCATAAATCCGGTGACATCTTGCAAAAACACCAAAGGAATTTTTTTCTGATTACAATTGGCAATAAAGCGCGTAGCCTTATCTGCGCTATCGTTGTAAATAACACCTCCAAACTGCATTTCCCTTTTTTTGGTCTTTACTAATTGACGTTGATTAGCAACAATACCTACCGCCCAACCATCAATTCTGGCATAAGCAGTGATAATGGTTTTGCCATAACCAGCCTTGTACTCATCAAATTCAGAATTATCCACTAACCGTTTGATGATTTCATACATGTCATATTGATCGGCGCGTGATTTGGGGATAATTCCATAAATATCATCTTGGTTTTCAACAGGCTTTATTGGTTTGATTCTGTTGAAGCCTGCTTTGTCATAATCACCAATTTTATCAATAATATTTTTAATAGTGTCTAATGCATCTTGATCATCCTTCGCCTTATAATCTGTTACGCCCGAAATTTCGCAGTGTGTTGTTGCCCCTCCCAAAGTTTCATTATCAATGGTTTCTCCTATGGCAGCTTTCACTAAATAGCTTCCTGCCAAAAAGATACTACCTGTTTTATCTACTATAAGAGCTTCGTCACTCATAATAGGTAAATAAGCACCTCCTGCAACACAACTTCCCATAACTGCCGCAATCTGGGTAATACCCATGCTGCTCATAATGGCATTATTTCTAAAAATTCGCCCAAAGTGTTCTTTGTCTGGGAAAATTTCATCTTGCATAGGCAAATAAACTCCCGCAGAATCTACCAAATAGATGATAGGTAATTTGTTTTCTATAGCAATTTCTTGAGCACGTAAATTCTTTTTGGCGGTAATAGGAAACCAAGCGCCTGCTTTCACCGTGGCATCGTTGGCAACAACCATGCATTGTTTTCCTTTGATATATCCAATTTTAACAACTACACCACCCGATGGACAACCACCATGTTCTTTATATAAGTCTTCTCCAGCAAAAGCTCCGATCTCAATAGATTTTGACTTTGAATCTAAAAGGTAATCAATACGTTCTCGAGCAGTCATTTTACCTTTTGCGCGGTGTTTATCGATGCTTTTTTGTCCACCTCCAAGTTTTACTTTGGAAAGACGTCGACGTAAATCGGATAACAAGAGTTTATTATGATCTTCATTTTTATTGAAGTTGATGTCCATATAGCTTAAATTTATTTGCAACGAATTTACAAAAGAAGTCCTTGTATAAAAAGTGAATAATTTGTTAAAAAATATACCATGGCAATATATTCCTTGGAAAATAAAATAATATTACATATATTTGCCATGGAAAATAAATTTATAATGAAGAACGTATTAGCATTTGCAGGAAGCAATAGTAAAACATCAATAAATAAACAATTAGTTACTTATGCTTCTAGTTTATTGAATAAGGCCAAAGTAGAACTAATAGACCTAAACGATTTTGATGTACCCTTGTTCGGGGTGGATTTAGAGGCCGAAATGGGTCATCCTGAAAATGCCAAGTTATTATTAGAAAAAATTAAAGACGCAGATGGGGTTTTACTGTCTTTAGCAGAACATAATGGGGCCTATACAGCCGTATTCAAAAATATGTTGGATTGGATGTCGCGTATTGAATCTAAAAACTTTTATGGCAAGCCTATGCTGTTGATGGCAACATCCCCAGGTGGTAGAGGAGGAAAATCAGTATTAGCGATGGCAAAAGATCGATTTCCAAGGCATAATGCCAACATTGTTGCAGATTTTTCATTGCCTTCGTTTGGCTCAAACTTTTCAGAAGGTAAAATTGTAAATGAAGAACTTAATAAAGAATTAAATTCAAAAGTAGAACTTTTTCAAAACACAATTTAAAATGGATTTTAAACAAACAGACAACGGTAAAAAAGGAAAATTCTATATAGAACTGGAAGGTATAGAAGAAGCTCAAATGACATACACTTATGCTGGACCTCATAAAATTATTATAGACCATACTGAAGTTAACGAAAATATTCAAGGTCAAGGTGTTGGTTATAAGCTAGTGGAATTTGCTGTTCAATTTATGAGAGAAAAAGGCATTAAAGCAATTCCGCTTTGTCCATTTGCAAATGTGGTCTTTAAAAAGAAAAAGGAAATCTATTCCGATGTATTGGCTTGATGTTTTCAGAAGATGTTCAATCAAAAATAAAACCTATGGGAGATATTTCAAAAGATGTAAATTCTAAATTTGATAATGCCAAAGTGAAGGCTATGATTAATATTTTGTATACCGCTAATTGGATAACAAATTATCAAAACAGCTTTTTTAAACCCTTTGGAATTTCACCGCAACAGTACAATATTTTAAGGATCTTGCGGGGTGCCGATCAACCTTTAAAAGTGCAGACCATTAAAGAGCGAATGATTGATCGATCTCCAAATGCGACACGATTAATGGATAAATTATGTGCAAAACAACTCATTGAGCGCATACCTTGTCCAGGAGATAGAAGGGTAGTGCATATTGAAATTACCGATAAAGGGTTGAACTTATTAAATGAAATTGCCGACGATTTTAATGATGACATCTTAAAAAAAATAACAGAAGAGGAAGCCGACATGTTAAGCGACCTACTCGATAAATTACGATAAAACCAAAATAGAAGAAAGGAATATAATGAAAACAACGTTTCATAAAGCAGAATCAAGAGGATTTGCTAACCACGGATGGTTACAAGCTAACCACTCATTCAGTTTTGCGAATTATTACAATCCAGATAATATGAACTTTGGTGCTTTAAGGGTGCTTAATGATGATATTATTGCACCAAAAATGGGTTTTGGAACACATCCACATAACAACATGGAAATCATAACCATTCCATTAAAAGGAGTGTTGAAACATCGCGATAATATGCATGATGAATGGCAACCTGTATTGCCAGGTGAGGTTCAGGTAATGTCGGCCGGTACTGGAGTTCAGCATTCTGAAATAAATGGATCAATAGAAGAGCATTTAAGTCTGTTTCAAATATGGATTATGCCAAATAAGCAAAATGTAATTCCGCGATATGGCCAAAAGGCATTTGATGCCAATGATAGAACGAATAAGCTGCAAACTTTGGTGACTTCAATCGATAATGATAATGAAGGGAGTTTGAAAATCCATCAGGATGCAAAAATCTCTAGAATTGATTTAGAACAAGGTAAAAGTTTTCAATATAATGTGATGACTAGTGATCACGGCGTATATGTTATGAATATTCATGGCAAAATAGCAATTGAAAATAAATCCTTGGAAACTAGGGATGCTATTGGTGTCTGGGAAACTCCCTCATTTGAAATTTCATCTGAAGAAGATTCGAGTATTCTGTTCATAGAGGTTCCTATGAATTTTTAGAGTTTAAATTATTTCAAGTGAAGAAGCATTCAGTTTTGAATGCTTTTTTTATGAAAAAAACCGATATTTGTGATTCGAATAAAAATAACTAACTATTATGGCGATGAACAAAAACACGGTTTTAGCTTGGGCTACAACCATAATGATAATTGTAGGATTAGCTTTAATTGCGCTTGGCGCATTTAGATATGATGATGTAGCAGGTTGGGGTTTTGCTGCCGTTGGCATTGGTTTTTTTGCCAATGCTTGGGTTTTTAATGCGCTCAAGGGGAGAGTGTAACAACTTCAGATGTAATCTTTTAAAATTTAACTTGAGTCAGTTTTGACTCTAATCTATTGATAAGCAATGAGCGACGATAAAAAGGTGATTTTTTCAATGTCTGGTGTGACCAAGACATTTCAAAGTGCAAATACACCTGTTCTAAAAAATATTTATTTAAGTTTTTTCTATGGTGCTAAAATTGGAATTTTAGGACTTAATGGATCAGGAAAGTCAACTCTTTTAAAGATTATTGCTGGAGTTGATAAAAATTATCAAGGTGATGTTGTGTTTTCCCCTGGATATACAGTTGGGTATTTAGAGCAGGAACCTCAATTAGATGACAATAAAACAGTTATGGAGATAGTGCGCGAAGGTGCTGCCGAAACTGTCGCTATTCTTGATGAGTATAATAAAATCAATGACATGTTTGGATTGGAAGAAGTTTATTCTAATCCGGACAAAATGGAAAAATTGATGAACCGTCAAGCTGAACTTCAAGACCAAATTGATGCTGCAAATGCCTGGGAATTGGATACAAAGCTTGAAATAGCCATGGATGCACTCCGTACTCCTGATGGCGACAAGAAAATTGGTGTGCTTTCTGGAGGTGAACGCCGACGCGTGGCACTTTGTCGCTTATTATTGCAAGAACCTGATGTGTTGTTGTTAGACGAGCCTACCAACCATTTAGATGCTGAATCGGTACATTGGTTGGAGCATCATTTAGCTCAATATAAAGGAACAGTCATTGCAGTAACTCACGATAGGTATTTTCTTGATAATGTTGCTGGATGGATTTTAGAACTTGATCGAGGAGAAGGAATCCCATGGAAAGGGAATTATTCCTCTTGGTTAGATCAAAAATCTAAACGATTAGCACAAGAAAGTAAAGTAGCTTCAAAGCGTCAAAAAACGCTTGAACGCGAATTAGAATGGGTGAGACAAGGGGCCAAAGGACGCCAAACCAAACAAAAGGCCCGTTTGAACAACTATGATAAATTGTTGAGTCAAGATCAAAAGCAGTTAGATGAAAAACTAGAAATTTATATCCCAAATGGCCCTCGTTTAGGAACAAATGTTATAGAATCTATTGGGGTAAGTAAAGGATACGATGATAAATTATTATATGAGGATCTAAATTTCAAACTTCCGCAAGCCGGTATAGTTGGTGTTATTGGACCTAATGGAGCGGGTAAAACAACTATTTTCAGAATGATTATGGGTGAAGAAACTCCAGATAAAGGGGAATTTAAGGTTGGTGATACTGCTAAATTAGCTTATGTAGACCAAAAACATTCCAACATTGATCCTGAAAAATCCATTTGGCAAAATTTCAGTGATGAACAAGAGTTGATCTTAATGGGTGGCCGACAAGTAAATTCGAGAGCTTACTTAAGCCGATTTAATTTTTCTGGAAGTGAGCAGAACAAAAAAGTAAAATTACTTTCAGGTGGTGAGCGTAACCGCTTACATTTAGCTATGACACTTAAGGAAGAGGGCAATGTCTTGCTTTTAGATGAGCCTACCAACGATTTAGATGTTAATACCTTAAGAGCACTTGAAGAAGGTTTAGAAAATTTTGCTGGTTGTGCGGTTGTAATTAGTCACGATAGATGGTTTTTGGATAGAATTTGTACTCACATTCTTGCATTTGAAGGCAATTCTCAAGTCTATTTCTTTGAAGGTAGTTTCAGTGAATATGAAGAAAACAAGAAAAAACGATTGGGTGGTGATTTAATGCCTAAACGCATAAAATACAAGAAGTTAGTAAGATAAAAAAAACCCTGTATCACAGGGCTTTTTTTATATAATGGGTTATTTGTTTTCATAAAGATGACCATCCGTGAAATCCTTATAACTTTCATCAATTGAGGAGTTCATTTCAGTCAATTTTTTATTTTCAGCTTTAAGTTTATACATTTTCACCACAGCTATAATTATAAAAAACAAAAAAACCGTAGCTGTAATTATAAGTATAATGGTCAATTGCGAAGTGCTTACCAATGCGTAGATAAAACTCAACATAAGGTTCATGACTAGGTTGATAGTAGGGTTAACATGCTCAAATATACAATTTTATTTAATTTGGTAACTATTTCATAATAAAAATGTTACCATTGTTATCAACAGAATTAATCATTCAGTCTTAAGACTTAAGATCATTTTTATATTACTTCGTTTGTAGGGTGAGTTTTTTTCTATAGGGATTTCTACAAAACCAAATTTTTTGTAGATGTAGATAGCATTCTCCAAAATTCTGTTTGAATAAAGCATAAGCGCTTCAATTTCAGACTCTTTTGAAAAATCAATACAATGTTGCATGAGCAGTTGACCAATTTTATAACCTCTATGATTTGGTGAAACAGCCATTTTTGTCAGTTCGAATACCTTTAGTTTGTTAGTTGGCATTAAGGCAACAGTCCCTACAATTTCATTGTTTAGCTGTGCAAAGAAAATATGTCCACCCTTATTTATAATGTAGTCTTGAGGTTTGCTTAAAACTTCTTCATCAAAAGGCTCTACGTAAAAGAAAGTTTTTAGCCACTCTATATTGAGATCATAAAAGTTACTGGCATAGTTTTGATCAAATGATATGATATTAATTGGCATTGGCTCTAATAAAATCTGTTATTAAATAAGTAATGAATTTACCGATTTGGACTTCTGTTTCTGGCGTCGGTGAAGCCTCACAAATATGAAGGTACTTGGCATTTTTATTTTGAGCAAAATAATGTATAAATCGGCGTGCTTTGGTAGCACTGAAACCACTTGGAGTCATTGCACTGCTTTTAATGTTTTCAACTGCATCGCAATCAAATTCTACTCCAAAGGGAAGGTCAGAGACAACCTCTAAAGCATTTTCGAGTTCTTTTTTAAATTTCCTTTCCTTTCTAACTTCAACGGATTCAAACGTGTTATAATGAATTTGCTTATTTTTATCCAAGCTTATAAAAATCTCCTGTGAGGTATAATTTTCGTGCAGGCCAAAAATGTAATAATCATTTAAAAATCCTTCATGTAGTGCATAAGTGAATCCATTGCCGCTATGTCTTCCTTCCTCAACTCTAAAATCGGAATGCGCATCAAAATTGACCACATTAATAGGCTCTTTTAAGGCTAGAGAAGTTCCCTTTATATTCCCATAGGCGTTATTGTGACCACCTCCAATTATAATTGGAATTTTACCAGCTTTAACAATTTGAAAAACCAATTCGGAAACATCCTTATCTATTTTTGCGACTTTTTTTCGGGCTTTTTGAATATGCTTCTTTTGATTTTGATTTAATTCTTTGAGCTTTTCCAGTGATTTTGAATAATCCAAATGACCTAGAAGAAGCACCTTTTTAGGATGGGTAAAATCATTGCTCTGAATATTTAATAAAGACTTCAACGTGGCATCCCAAGCTCCTGAAGTACCAACTGTTCCATAATTTGCAAATACACCAATATCTTCTTTTATGCCAAAAATTACGTAGGTAACGTCCAAACTTAAAATCTCATCGTATATAGAAGTGAAGTTAGAAAGTAAATGAATATGTTTTCCAAACTTGGATTCACCAGAACGATTTTTTAAAAGGCTTTTTAAGTCGTTTTTATTAAATAAAACAAGGTTGTCCATTACGGATTTAAAATTTATTTAAAAATACATATATTTTATTTTTGGCATCGAATGTTATTGATTAATTTAATTACAAAATTTAAACAAAATCTCATGGAGAATACAAACAACAACAAAAGCACAGGGTTAAAAGTAGCCATTGGTATTTTATTAGCCTTGTTTATCGGTACAGGTATTTATACTTCTAAATTGTACAAGGATAAAAAAGAAACTGAAGCAACCTTAATTAAAGAAAAAGAGCAGGTTATGGCCGATTTGAGTACAATGGCAAAACAATACGACATTGTAATTGGTGAGAATGAAGCAGCAAATCAAGATTTGGTAGAAGCTAGAGGTCGTATTCAAGGTTTAATGGACTCTTTAAAGATTTCACAAAATAGTGTAGCGAGCCTTTGGAGTTACAAAAAGAAATTCTTGGCACTTCAAGAAGAAATGGATGTTTTATTAACTGAAAATGAAAAGCTTAAGGTTGAAAACTCATTGTTGGCAACCTCTTTGGATAGCACACAAGTGCAATTGGCAGAGCGTACTATGTTTACTGACTCACTATTAGTTCAAAATACTGAATTGGCAACAGTTGTAGAAAATGCAGCGGTATTGCAAACGGTAGGACTTAAAGGATTTGGAGTTATTGAAAGAAGCTCTGGAAAACTAATACCAACTGAACGTGCAAGTAGAAGTGATAAAATTAGAGTGTGCTATACCGTAGCTAAAAACACTTTGGTTGGAGCTGGAGATAAAGAATTATATGTTCAGGTGTTAGATCCTAACGACAATGTTCTAGGAGCAAATGAGCAAATCCAATTTGGAGAGAAAGTATTAAATTACAGCTTGATAAGTAAATTTAACTACGAAAACAGAAACTTGAATATTTGTGAGTTTGTTGCACCTAATGATGAATTCATCAAAGGAAAATATACTGTGAACGTATTCAATAAGAAAGAAATAGTGTCAACTACAGAGTTTACTCTAAAATAATAACAATTGATTTTGTAATAAAAACCCGAGAGGATTTCCTTTCGGGTTTTTTATTTAATAACAGTACCATTAATGATTACACTATCTATATGGTTATCGCCAAATGCATAGGGTAAATAAGCATAACTTGGTATTTTCTTTGTAATAATCAAATTGGCCTTTTTACCTTTGGTAACGCTTCCATATAAATTACTAATTCCCATAGCATAAGCCCCATTAATGGTGGCTGCATTAATCGCTTCTTCTGGGGTCATTTTCATTTTAATACATGCAGTACTTATCACAAAATTCATGTTACCGCTTGGTGTAGAACCCGGGTTATAATCCGTTGCAAGAGCCAAGGGTAATCCAGCATCAATAAGTTTTCGGGCAGGGGTGTAGGGAATACTCAAAAAGTAGGAACAACTTGGCAATGCAACTGGCATGGTATTACTTTCTTTCAGAGCAAGTATATCTTTAGTGTTCAATTCTTCAAGATGATCAACCGATAAGGCATTATATTTTACTGCTAAAGCAACTCCTCCAAAGGCATTAAACTGATTGACATGTATTTTTGGAATCATGCCATGTGCTTTTCCAGCTTTCAAAACCTGTTCTGTATCCTCAAGATCAAAATATCCTTGTTCACAAAACACATCAATATAATTAGAAAGCTCTTCTTTTTTTACCTTTGGAATCAGTTCATTAATGACCAAATCCAAAAAACCCTGCTTATCGTTTTGATAAGCTTTAGGAACAGCATGGGCCGCTAAAAGTGTAGGAATAATTTTTACAGGAGATATCTTTTTTAGTCGATTAATAACACGTAACATTTTGAGTTCAGCTTCTACTGTGAGACCATAGCCGGATTTGATTTCAATGGCTCCTGTACCTTGGCTGGCAACCAGTTTAAGACGCTTTAATGATTGTTCAAATAAATCGTCCTCACTTGTATGTTGTAGTTTTTCTGCCGAATTTAAAATTCCTCCACCACGTTTTGCGATTTCTTCATAGGTTAATCCATTAATGCGATCGACAAATTCTTGGGTGCGATCACCTGAATACACCAAATGGGAATGGGAGTCACACCAGGCTGGAAGTACTGTTTTTCCTGTTGCATCTATAACAGTATTGGCTTCAATATTGAGGCATTCTTCCATCGGCCCGTATTGTACTATGGTATCATGTTCAATCAACAGATAAGCGTTTTTAAGGGTTGGTAGATGCTTCATATCATAACCCTTTACGATAGTGATATTAGATTCTCTAACTTGAAGTAATTCCTTTATATTTTTTATAAGAATGCTCAAAATTCAAATTTTTTTCAAAGTTGATTATTTTTTTAACAATAAAAAAACGCCAACTGATCAAGTTGGCGTTTTAAAATTCTTTTTTGTATAAATTATTGTTTTACAAATTTGTATGTAGATTCTATTCCTTTGAATTTTAAGATATATATACCACTATGAAGTTTAGAAACGTCTAATGATGTATTAATGTCCAAAGATTCATTCAGAACATTTTTTCCTAAAATGTCATAAACTATCACGTCAACAGTTTTATTAAGACCTTTGAAATTAAGTTTACTTTTGGTTGGGTTTGGATAGATTGAAATGCTATTTAAATTATTTTCATTAATATCTAATGTATCCCAATTATTTTCAAACCAATTGAGATCGTTAGATTGATATTCAACTGAAGCAATATCTAAATCTCCATCATTATCAAAATCGTTAACTGTTATTCCATAAACTATACGATTATCAACATCTACATTAAATTCACTTGAAGTTGCATTAGCGGCTATTTCATGCCACAAAATAGCATTTTCTAATGTTCCAGCATTAACAACTATTAGGTCATCTACTAAATTATTATCTATATCTGCCATTGTTGCAATTGACGGCCTTGAAATTGTTGAAGTCAATGGATGCTCTGTAAAAGTTGTGCTTGCTCCATTACTGTCTTTTGTATAAAAAGCGACTCCTGTATTAGGGCCTGAAGTATTTGATTTTAAAATATCTAAAACTCCATCATCATTAACATCAACGAAAGAAACACTAAAAAGAAATCCATTATTAGTTTCAACAGTATTGGTATATTCGTTAAAGGAAACTGAACCGTCAGGAATAAGTCGATTATCATAAACTGTAACCGTCCCACCAACTGAATTCGCAATAACAGCATCAAGATCTCCATCTCCGTCAAAATCTGCTAAATCTAATGATCCTGGTGATGTTGCTCCATCAGCGGCTATCGTATTTGGTCCAGTAAATGATCCTGTTCCATCATTTGAAAACCAAACTGTGTTTCCAGAATCGTATGCAGCAACAGCCACATCAATTGTTGCTCCAGCATCTATTGTACCAGTTACGATATAAATTGCTCCATCTATGGAATTAGAAATCAATTGTTCTGCCCCAAAAGTACCATCGCCGTTATTAGGAAACCATACCAATTTATCATTGCTATAACCAGCGGCTATAATATCATTTCCATTAATCCCATCTAAATCTTCTATAGCAACATGGTAAATAGTAGTCAACGAGTGAGTAATAGCAGTTTGAATAGTAAAGGTGCCGTCTCCATTATTTTTGTACCATTCTAGTGTACTTCCAGTTTCGGTTCCAATAACAATATCGTTAAAAGGATCAGCATCCAATAATCCTGAATCTATGGTATAAGGACCAGTACCTGTTGAAGCATTAATGGTATGTTTAGTAAATGCAATTTGAGCAGTAAGTGTACTATTCAAAAAAAATGACAATATGAGAATAAGTAAAGTTTGTTTCATAGTGAGGTTTGAGAGGATTAATTAATTTTTACTAATATAGTATTTTATTTTAGACCTCCTACCATATCTTCAGGCTTTACCCATTCATCATACTCATCTGCAGTGACATAGCCTAAATTAATGGCTTCCTCTTTTAAGGTAGTTCCATTTTTATGGGCTGTATTCGCAATTTCGGCAGCTTTGTAATAGCCAATTTTGGTATTGAGTGCCGTGACTAGCATTAAAGAGTTGTTCAAGAGTTGTTTAATTACTTGATGGTTGGGTTCGATCCCAATAGCACAGTGCTCATCAAAACTTGCGCAGGCATCACCTAATAATTGAGCAGATTCCAAAACATTGGCCGCCATCATTGGCTTAAATACATTCAATTCGTAATGTCCTTGCGTTCCACCAACGGTTACCGCAACATCATTCCCCATAACTTGTGCACATACCATAGTTAAGGCCTCACATTGTGTAGGATTGACTTTCCCAGGCATAATAGAGCTTCCAGGCTCATTGGCAGGTATGATAATTTCCCCAATTCCGCTTCGTGGGCCTGAAGCCATCATTCTAATATCGTTAGCAATTTTATTGAGTGATACAGCTAGTTGTTTCAAAGCGCCATGGGTTTCGACTAAAGCATCATGGGCTGCAAGTGCTTCAAATTTATTTTCGGCAGTGATAAAGGGTAATCCTGTAAATTGAGCAATATATTTAGCCACTAAAACATCATAACCTTTTGGGGTATTTAATCCAGTTCCAACTGCCGTTCCTCCTAGGGCCAATTCGGCTAAATGGGGCATAGTATTTTCCAAAGCTTTAAGTCCATGATCTAATTGTGAAACGTAACCTGAAAATTCCTGGCCCAAAGTAAGTGGTGTAGCATCCATTAAATGCGTTCGTCCAATTTTGACACAATCTTTAAACGCGATTGATTTTTCATGCAATGTATTTCTCAATTTGATAACTCCAGGAATCGTAACATCAGCTATTTTTTTATAAGCAGCTATATGCATTCCTGTAGGAAATGTGTCATTTGAAGACTGTGATTTATTCACGTCATCATTAGGTTGTATCACTTTATCGCCTTCACCTATCACTCGTCCAGCCAATTGTTGCCCTCTATTGGCAATGACCTCATTTACATTCATATTACTTTGTGTACCAGAGCCTGTTTGCCAAATCACCAAAGGAAATTGATCATCATGTTTACCTTCTAA
This sequence comes from Flavobacteriaceae bacterium MAR_2010_72, assembly GCA_003550275.1. GTDB lineage: Bacteria > Bacteroidota > Bacteroidia > Flavobacteriales > Flavobacteriaceae > Geojedonia. The sequence goes on along the minus strand of QXCW01000002.1, from coordinate 1,927,536 downwards.
AATTTCATCACAAACGTTTGCTATAAGATCCCGTTTTTCTTCAGGAAGTACGCCAAGCTCACAATTGGTGAATGCCGCAGCTTTTTTAAGATAAGCAAAGCCATAAATAATCTCTAACGGCATTGAAGCTGGAGCCCCGATTTTAAAATTGTTTCTAGAGCGTTCGGTTTGTGCGCCCCATAACTTATCAGCAGGTACTTCTACCTTACCCATAGTATCTTTTTCTATTCTAAAATTCATAAACTTAAGGTCTTTATTTTATACAGAACAAAGTTACAGTTTTTTACAGTGAATTTAAACCAGTTTATATTTTGTTTGATGTTTTTAAATGAGGTTTAAAAAAAACTTAAATCTTTCAATGGATTCATTTTCAGTAGATTTATGATTATCTTTAATGAATGATTATTGTTTAATTTAAAAAAATATAAAAATGGCATCAATTAGATTAGGAGACGAAGCCCCAAACTTTACTGCCCAATCTTCAGAAGGCAACATTAATTTTCACGACTGGTTAGGAAATAGTTGGGGTGTATTATTTTCACATCCAGCGGATTATACGCCAGTGTGCACAACCGAACTGGGAACAGTAGCTAAATATAAACCGGAATTTGAAAAACGGAATGTAAAAGTTGTAGCATTAAGTGTAGATGGTTTGGAATCCCATAGAGGTTGGATAAGTGATATTAACGAAACACAACATACAACAGTCAATTTTCCTATTATAGCTGATGAAGATCGAAAAGTGGCAGTATTGTACGATATGATACATCCCAATGCTGATGAAAAGGCAACTGTTCGCTCTGTATTTGTAATTGATCCTGATAAAAAGGTAAAATTAATGATTACCTATCCTGCTTCAACAGGGCGTAATTTTGATGAGTTGTTACGTGTTATTGATTCGTTGCAGCTAACAGCTTATCATAAAGTGGCTACTCCTGCTAATTGGAACAATGGTGAAGATTGTGTAATTGTACCTGCTGTTGCGAATGAAGATATTCCTAGTTTGTTTCCAAAGGGGCACAAAGAAATTAAGCCTTATTTGCGAATGACGCCTCAACCAAATTTAAATTAAGATTTTTATGTTTACGTTTAAAAACCCTGTTAATAAATCTTAAACTTTGTATTGTAAAACAAAATGCTTTATTATATCTTTGCCATAGTTTAAAAAATGACCACTATTATGTTTGAATTTGATCAATATTTAGGATTTTTAGCATTTTTAACCATTTTAACCATTGGTTTTTGGTTAATGATTTTTTTAATCACGTTTGTTATTCCTTATTGGATTGGTGGTTCATTAATTGAACGTTTAAAGGAAATGAGAGAAGAGAAAAAAGCAAAACGTGAAGCAGCAAATAGTTAATAATTAGTTTTAACAACATAAAAAAGGGAACCAATTTGGTTCCCTTTTTATTTAACTCTATTTTAGATTTTCACATAAATTTACCCTTCAAATTCAAAATCATCACCGCCGTCTTGAGGTCCTTGACCACGCTCACGCTGTTGTTTCTTTTGCTGATTAAATCTGTAAGTAAACGACAAGTTAAAACTACGTTGTCTCCATTGAAACTCGCTATATCCAACGAAAGTTGGCGTAGTAGAGGTAGTTTGACGTTTTCTAGTATTAAATAAATCACTCACATTAAAAGTGATTGAAGCCTGGTCTTTGAATAAATCTTTGCTAAATGCTAAATCTGTTGAGAACATGCCTTTGGATTTGTTTTGAGCATCCTCACTTGGCCCCATGTAAAATACACGTGTTTGCCAATCAATATTACCTGGCAACGTATATTTGTTGTTCAATCTCACAAACCAACTTAAGTTTTCGGCATCAAAACTCGTACCGTTATAATCTCCCTTGGTTATAGACTGAAATAGGTTGAAGTTACCGTTTATATTCCATTTTTTGGTAGGACGGTAAGTTAAGGTAAATTCAAAACCGTAACGGTCATTGGTTGCAAGGTTTATAGGAAAACGTCTGATTACAGGAACTTCAGTTCCGCCAACGATTGCAGTATCACCAGTGTCTTCGGTAATAAACGTAAACACATCTGTAGCATGCTGAAAATAGATAGATGAGTTTAATGTTAACTTACCTAACCTGTTTAAATAACCAAGATCGAATGAATTAGAATAACTTGGGTCAACATCTGGATTTCCTTGAAATAAATTTGTCGCACTTGTACGAGAAGGGAATGGGTTAATAAATCTCGAACGCGGACGTCTAATTCTTCTATTGTAGCCAAGAGTTAAACTTTGTTTATCAGAAATCTCATAACCAAGATTTACAGTTGGGAAAAGACCAACATAGTTTTTTCTTTCATAATCACCACTTGTAATTTGATTTATGGAAATTCGAGTTGATTCCATACGTAATCCTAAAAGATATGAAAACTTATCCTTTATTTTACTTCCAAACTGCGTATAAAGCGCGTTAATATATTCGCGGTAGATTAAATTGTTGCTTACATCAGTGTCCAGAACATAGTCTCCGTTTTCATTAAATTCTAATGTATAGTCAGTATCTAACTCATTAAAGTTACCGCGATACCCAAATTCAAACTGACTTTTCTCACCTATAGGCTTAACATAATCACTCTGCAATAGTACTTCTCTTTGGTTTTCGATAGTTTGCACGCGCTCTGCATCGTCGCCATCTTGGGCAATAATAGATTTTTCAATTTCATCACTTTTTTCAAATTGAAAATCCATAGTTAGTTTGTGCTCACTGTTTCCGCCAAATTGTTTATCAAAATTGACAGAATATTGAATGGTTTTATCAGTTTCGTCTTCTGGATCAAAACGAATGGATTGATTGATCAAGTTTCCACTGCTATCTAACTCATTGATCCTGTTAGTGCTTTCATTATTTTGATCGCTGTCTCTATATAAAAATGACGTAGTTAAAGAAGCCGAATCAGTAATGTACCATTCAACTCCAAGATTGGTATTAAACCCTAGTCGTTCACGATTATAATTTCGTGTTTCATTTAAAAAGGTACTTGGATCAGTGCCATTAAAATACTCTGTTCGAGTTAATGACAAACCAGGAGATTCATTATAACTGTAGCCAGAGGTATTAAAAAAGTTGAAATCACCAGTTCTGTAGTTTATGTTTCCAGAAATTCCTGCTGATGTAGGATGACCTGCATTTGCTGTTATTGCACCATTAAGACCCTGTAGTTTGCTTCTTCTTAAAATGATATTTAAAATACCTGCTGTTCCTTCGGCATCATATCTAGCAGAAGGTGAGGTTATTACCTCTACACGTTCAATAGATTCAGCTGGTAATTGACGTAAAGCATCTGTTGAATTCAACCCAACTAAACCTGAAGGTTTCCCGTTGATTAGAATTCTAACGTTGTCATTTCCTCTTAAAGATACATTGCCTTCAACATCAACTGAAACTGAAGGTACGTTATCAAGTACATCACTTACAGTGCCACCTCTAACGGTCAAATCTTTTCCAACGTTATAAATCTTTTTGTCTAATTTAATTTCAACGGTAGTTCGTTCTGCAATAACTTCCACTGCGTTAAGCGATTCCACATTTATTGCGATTCCTAGAACTCCTAAATCAGTATCTGAAGTTAGACTGCGGTTTGGTATTGTTTTTTTCTGATAGGAAATATATTCAACGGTAATGTCATAAGTCCCAGTCGGTACAGGAATTGAAAAATTACCTTCGGCATCTGTTATACCTCCCGTCACAATTCTGTTTTCCTTTTTACTGAAGAATGCTACGGTTGCATATTCTAAGGGCAGATTTACATCTTTATCAATGACCTTACCAGTAATAGTAACATCTCTGACTTCATTTATGATGGTTTTGGTAGTGTTTTCACCCGGTGTTTGCGGTGCTTTTGGTTGATTTTGTGCAAAAACTGTAGTTAAAGTTGATAGACAAATTACGGCTAATGTGATTTTTCTCATTATTGATGGTTTACTTTTTTCAGTTGGACTGCGAAAGTAAACCTAGGTTTAGTGGGTAAGGGTTAAAATTGTGTTAAAAGAAGTTAGCAAGTTTAACACTTAAATAATGTCTAGAATTTTTTCTGGTGGACGCCCTATAACCGCTTTGTTACCTTTTACAACAATTGGTCGTTCTATTAATTTAGGGTATTTAACAAGAGCTTTTAGGACTTGAGCATCTGAAAGTTTTTTTGTTTTGTAATGGGTTTTCCAAAGCGCTTCGTTGGTTCTAACCAACTCAATAGGTTTTATTCCTAATAAGGAAATGATGTGCTTTAATTCTTCGACAGAAAATGGATTCTCCAAATACTTTACAACTTTGAAATCGTTGTTTGATTCTTCTAAAATTTGAAGGCCTTCTCTCGACTTACTGCATCTTGGGTTATGATAAATTTTGATCATTTTATAAATTTATATTGTAAGCTTTTAATTCATCAATAAGCTGTTCTGGATTTTTAAAATGTATACCATTGATACCTATTTCGTTGGCTGCATTGATATTCCTTAAATTATCATCAATGAAAATTGCTCGCTCTGCGGTAATATTAAACCTGTTCAATGTAAGTTCATAAATTTCCCTAAACGGTTTTCTGGTTTGTTCGGTACCTGAAACTACAATACCTTCAAACCAATGTAAAAAATCAAAACGTTCCAAAGCAATTGGAAAGGTTTCATGACTCCAATTGGTAAGTGCCACAACTTTATAATTCTTGTTTTTTATTAATTTTTCTAGAATTTTGACCGTGTCTTCAATAGCATCACCTAACATCTCAACCCAGCGACCATAAAACATGCGTATATGATCTTCATGTTCAGGAAATAAGGCTACGCGCTCTTCAGTTGCTTTAGTCAATGGGTACCCAGCATCCTGATTTTCATTCCAATTATGTGTACAGATGTTATCAAAAAACCATTGCATTTTTTTTCGGTCACCATTAAATACATCGAGATAAACGTACTCGGGATTCCAATCAATTAAAACGCCTCCAAGGTCAAATATAATGGTGTCTATCTGTTTCACTTGATGTTTCATATTGTTTTAAATCGGTCAGATGAAATTCGCCAATGAACATTTTGAGTTGGGTCAAACTTTAATTCATTAAGGCTTATTTCATAAGGTATTGGTATCTTCTTCTTTTTGCCCCATCATCATTAAGTAGGCTTTTAAAAAGGCTTCAATGTCGCCATCTAAAACCGCATCAACGTTACCAGTCTCATGACCAGATCTAACATCCTTGATTAATTTATAGGGATGTAAAACGTAATTACGAATTTGACTTCCCCATTCAATTTTCATTTTCTCGGCTTCAATATCATCACGTTGAGATAATTGTTTTTGAAGCTCAATTTCATATAGCTGTGATTTAAGCATCTGCAAAGCACGCGCTCGGTTATCATGTTGTGAACGTGTTTCTGAACAGGATATTTGAATCCCTGTGGGTTTATGGGTCAGTTGAACTTTTGTTTCAACCTTGTTGACATTTTGTCCGCCAGCTCCACTTGACCGCGCTGTGGTAATCTCAATATCTGCTGGGTTAATGTCAATTTCTATTGTATCATCAACCAAAGGATATACGTAAACAGAAGCGAAACTAGTATGTCGTTTGGCATTACTGTCAAATGGGGAAATCCGTACCAATCGGTGAACTCCATTTTCGCCTTTTAACCAGCCAAAGGCATAATCACCTTCAATTTCAAGAGTAACAGTTTTAATACCTGCGACATCACCTTCCTGAAAGTTGAGCTCTTTAACTTTAAATCCACTTTTTTCGGCATACATTAAATACATGCGCATGAGCATACTTGCCCAATCACAGGATTCAGTTCCCCCGGCTCCAGCGGTGATTTGAAGTACAGCGCTTAAACTATCGCCTTCGTCTGAAAGCATATTTTTAAACTCGAGACGCTCGATTAATTCTAAAGTTTTTTTGAAATGCGATTCTAATTCGTCTGAAGAGATTTCTTCGGCTTTATAAAATTCGTAGAATACTTCTAGGTCTTCAATCAAAGTTTTGGCGGCATGGTAATCCTGAACCCATTTCTTCTTTTCGCGAAGCGATTTCATTATAATTTCGGCCGATTTCGAGTCGTTCCAAAAATTGGGATCGAAAGTTTTTTCTTCCTCGTTAGAGATTTCTATAGTTTTGGCATCAATGTCAAAGATACCTCCTCAACGCTCCAAGGCGTTCTACAAGATCCTTAATTTGATCAGATGTAGTCATAAAGTTTAATTTTGAGCAAATTTATAACTTAAACCTCCAATTTAAAACTTTTAAGCTTCTATTTTTTTAATCAAAATTATGTAGTTTTATTGCCTAATCATTTACTATGAAAACACGAAGTATTATTTTTATTCTGGTTTTAATTTCCAATCTTTCATTCTCTCAAATTTTAAAAAATAAACGTCTTGATACCTATAAAGGTTATTTCAACTTTTATTATGAGGTTTCTGAAGATAAAATTTATCTAGAAGTTGATAAACTCGATGAAGAGTTTTTATATGTAAGCTCTTTAGCCTCCGGAGTTGGATCTAATGATATTGGTTTAGATCGTGGACAACTTGGCAGTGAGCGTATTGTGAAATTTGTAAAAGCAGGAAATAAACTTTTACTCATTCAGCCCAACCTAGATTATCGAGCAATTACTGACAATCAATTAGAAAAGAAAAGTGTTGAGCAGGCGTTTGCAAAATCGGTGTTATTTGGATTTCCTATTGAAGAAAGTTTTAAAAACAGCTATATCATCGATATAACCTCCTTTTTAATGCAAGACATGCACGGTGTTTCAAATACCTTACGTTACCAAGATGAAGGAAACTATTCCATTGATTTAAGTAAAAGTGCATTGTCCCTTGAACGAACTAAAGCCTTTCCTAAAAATGTAGAGTTTGAAGCGCTTTTGACCTTTAAAGGCGAACCAAAAGGTAGAAATATTAGAAGTGTGACTCCAACGCCATCACTTGTTAGTGTTATTCAGCATCATTCATTTGTAGAATTACCAGACAATAATTATAAACCGCGTGTTTTTGATCCGAGAAGTGGCGCAATTTACATTTCATATATGGATTATGCAACACCTGTACAGGAGCCAATTACAAAACGCTATGTAACGCGTCACAGGCTGGAAAAGAAGAATCCAGAGCTTGCTATGAGTGAAGCCGTTGAGCCAATTATATATTATTTAGACCCTGGGACTCCAGAGCCAGTACGGTCAGCGTTATTGGAAGGTGCTAGCTGGTGGAATCAAGCTTATGAAGCTATTGGTTTTAAAGATGCATTTCAGGTAAAAATGTTGCCCGAAGATGCCGACCCAATGGATTGTAGGTACAATATGATACAATGGGTTCACCGTTCAACCCGTGGCTGGAGCTATGGTGGCAGTGTCATTGACCCTAGAACGGGTGAAATCATAAAAGGTCACGTAAGTTTGGGAAGTTTACGTATCCGTCAGGACTTTATGATTGCTCAAGCCTTGATGAACAAGCCCTTTGCAGAACGTGACAATAATTATCAACCCATGTTGGATCTGGCAATAGCTAGGATTAAACAGTTGGGAGCCCATGAAGTAGGTCATACATTAGGTTTTACCCATAACTTTGCAGCGAGTACCAATGATAGGGCTTCCGTAATGGATTATCCACACCCAAAGGTTAAGCTTACAGATGGAAACATTGATTTAAGCGATGCCTATGACGATAAAATCGGTGCTTGGGATAAAGTGACTGTGGCCTATAGTTATTCACAATTTGATGAGAACACCAACGAGAGAATTGCTTTAAACGAAATTTTAAAGAAGGCTCAAGATGATGGACTTCGTTTTATAGCTGACTACGATGCTCGTATTCAAAGTGGGGCACATGCTTTTGCTCATTTATGGGACAATGGTAAAACTCCTTCAGAAGAATTAGAAAATGTTTTGGAAGTTAGATCAAAAGCAATTTCAAATTTCTCAAAAGATAATTTTAGAACCAATGAGCCTTATTCGGTTTTAGAGGATGTTTTTGTACCACTTTATTTCTTCCATCGTTATCAAACCGAAGCCGCTTCAAAAGTAATTGGTGGTTTGGATTATAATTACGCGGTGAAAGATGATGGTCAAATAACTACAAAAGTTGTTGATGCCAAAATGCAGCGCGAAACTTTAAAAGCGATGTTAAAGACACTTTCAGCAAAAAACTTGATGATTCCAGAAGATAAATTAAGTTTATTCCCACCTAGGGCTTATGGCTATGGTAAAACAAGGGAATCATTTAAAGGAAATATGGGTGTTGCTTTTGATCCATTCGCAGCGGTCGAAACCTCATGTGATATGACACTTGGCCTTCTTCTTAATGGAGAACGTATGAATCGTGTGTATCAACAGCATGTTCTCGATCCTTCACAATTAAGCATAAAAGAATTAATTGAAACCATAGCAGAGGCTACCATTAAAAAGAAACCAGAATCAGGTTATTTAGGCGAAGTGCAGCAGACCATTAATATTTCGGTTTTAAAACATATTATGGCTATTTCTGGCCATAATAAATTATTGCCGCAAGTGCAGGCGCTGGTTAATTTTGAAGTCATGAAACTTAAAGTTATCCTACAAGAGCGACGAGTTGATCCAATGGCTATGTTGTTGGTAAAGGAAATCGATAAATTTTTAGGAAACCCAAGCGGTTATAAGGCGCCTGAAGCTCCACAGATTCCTGATGGCTCTCCAATTGGCATGGATATTTGTAGTTACATTTCCAACTAGGCTTTATGGTTATAGATTTAAGAAGCGACACAGTTACTAAACCAACACAGGGCATGTTGGAGACGATGATGAGCGCCAAAGTTGGCGATGATGTTTTTAAAGAAGATCCAACCGTAAACGCATTGGAAGAGCGCTTGGCAAAAATGTTTGGCAAGCCCAAAGCCTTATTTTTCCCTTCCGGGAGTATGGCGAATCAAACAGCAATTAAACTCCATACTAATCCTGGAGATCAGGTTATTTGTGATAAATACGCACATATCTATAATTATGAAGCTGGAGGCGCTTCGTTTAATAGTGGTGTGTCCTGTAAATTAATTGATGGTCATTTAGGCATGTTCACTGCTCAACAAGTAAAAGAAGCAATTAATCCCAAGGCCTATTATTATAGTGAAACTAGGTTGGTTGAGGTTGAAAATACAACCAATAAAGGTGGAGGTGCATGTTGGGATTTTGAGGAGCTAAAGCGTATTAAAAACATTTGTGATGACTTTCATTTGGGATATCATTTAGATGGTGCTCGTTTGTGGAACGCTCTGGTCGCTAAAAATGAAACTACTCAACAGTATGGACAACTTTTTGATACCATATCGGTATGTTTGAGCAAGGGCTTGGGATGTCCCGTAGGCTCAGTTCTTATAGGCGATGAAGCCATAATGGAAAAATCAATCCGATTGAGAAAAGTGTTTGGAGGCAATATGAGGCAAGTAGGCTATCTTGCTGCTGCCGGACTATATGCCCTTGACCATAATATCGAACGTTTAAAGGAAGATCATAAAAGAGCCAAAGAAATAGAAGCAGTATTAAAAGGTTTACCTTTTATCAAAACAGTAGAGCCAGTAGAGACCAATATCGTAATTTTTGAATTGCAAAAAACTGTTGATGAAGCCTTATTTGTTCAATCATTGAATGAAAAAGACATTCATATTATTGGTATGGGAGGAGGAAAATTAAGGATTGTAACCCATTTAGACTATACCAATGTTATGCACGATTATTTTTTGTCGCTATTAAGAAAATTAAAAGTTTAGGTATTTTTACCCAACACTTTTAATTATTTAAACATGTCCAGTCCAGGAATATTTGGCATACCTTCTTTAGCAACTGCAGCGATTTCAGCTTCATGAACATTTGTAGCGCGTTCAATGGCTTTGTTTAAAGTCAATACTAAATAATCTTCAAGCATTTCTTTATCTTCAAGCAACTCATCATCAATACTTATTGATTTGATGGTTCTATTAGCTGTGATGGTCACTTTCAATTTTTGATCAGAACTTACTTCATCTATCAAAAAGGTGTTCAACCTTTGTTTTGTTTCTTCTACTTTTTTCTGGGTGTCTTTTAGCTTATTCATCATACCCATCATATCTCCAAACATAGTACGTCAATTTTAGTTTATATTGCAAAATTACAAAATCGATTAATTTTTAGGCTTAAGTTTTGTGTTCAAATATTCATCAGCAAACATTTCTTTGAAATCGTTCAATTGTAATTAAAGTTCTATTTTTGCACTCGTTTTAACAATATTTAATTCAATGATTAAACTAAACCTTGAACCACCGATAGCTAAAAAAGTTCCAAAAGAACTTACCACACATGGTGATATTCGAATGGATGATTATTTCTGGCTTAATCAGCGTGAAGATCAAGAGGTGTTGGATTATCTCAATGCCGAAAATGACTATTTCGATCAAATGACTGCTCATACCAAGGATTTTGAGAAAACGTTGTTTAAAGAAATGAAGTCGAGAATTAAGGAAGATGACGAATCTGTTCCGTATAAGTATAATGGCTACTGGTACATCGTTAAATATGAAAAAGGAAAAGATTACCCAATCTATTCCAGAAGAAAAGACACTTTAGAAGGCGATGAACAGCTGCTGTTTGACTGTAATGAAATGGCCAAAGGCCATGATTATTTTCGACTTGTTGGTATAAGCATTAGCCCAGACAACACCAAAGTGTCATTTGGAGTTGATACTATTGGACGACGTCAATATACTATCCAAATTAAAAATCTTTTGGATGATACTATTTTTCCTGACGCGATAGAAAATACAACTGGTTCTGCAACATGGGCCAATGATAATAAAACACTTTTTTACACTAAAAAAGATGAAGAAACTTTGCGTTCACACACTATTTATAAACATACTTTAGGCTCTAAATTTAGCGAAGACGTGATTGTATTCCATGAACAGGATGACACGTTTGGAGTTACTGTATACAAATCCAAATCAAAAAAGTATGTAATCATTGCATGTTACAGCACCTTAACCAATGAGTATCATATTTTAGATGCTAATAGGCCAAATGATGATTTCAAGTGTTTTCAAGAACGCATTCGGGGATTGGAATATAGTATTTCACACTATGGCAACCACTTTTACATTGTAACCAATAAAGATGATGCCACGAATTTTAAGTTGATGAAAACTCCTGAATCCAAAACGAAAGTAGAAGCTTGGGAGGACCTTATCCCTCACCGTGACGATGTTCTTCTTGAGGATATAGATATTTTTAAGGACTATTTAGTGTTAAGTGAACGTGCCAATGGGCTTAACCAAATTAGGATAAAAAAATGGGATGGAAGTGAGGACTATTATCTTCCATTTGATAATGAAACCTATACAGCTTACACGAGTACAAATGTCGAATTTGACACCGAAGTTTTACGTTATACCTACAACTCACTTACAACACCTTCATCAATAATAGATTTTAACATGGCTTCTAAAACGAAGAACATTTTAAAAGAACAGGAGGTTTTAGGAGGGAAGTTTGACAAGAATAATTATAAGTCGGAGCGCTTATGGGCAGTTGCTGATGATGGAGTAAAAATCCCAATCTCATTGGTGTATCGAAAAGATATTAACCTTGACGGTTCGACACCGTTGTTACAATATGCATATGGTGCTTATGGGCATACAATTGATCCTTATTTTTCAAGTATACGATTAAGCTTGTTAGATAGAGGGTTTATTTATGCAATTGCACACGTTAGAGGTGGAGAGTATTTGGGAAGAAAATGGTATGAAGATGGAAAACTACTAAAAAAGAAAAATACCTTTTCAGATTTTATTTCCTGTTCTCAATATTTAATTGAAAATAACTATACATCTTCAGAACATCTCTACGCTTTAGGAGGAAGTGCTGGTGGATTGCTCATAGGCGCGGTCATTAACATGGCGCCTAAACTGTATAATGGTGTGATTGCTGCAGTTCCTTTTGTAGATGTGCTTACTACCATGTTAGATGATACAATTCCCTTAACCACAGGTGAATATGATGAGTGGGGTAATCCAAATGATAAAGACTTCTATGAGTATATAAAGTCTTATTCACCATACGATAATGTATTAGAACAAGAGTACCCACATATTTTAGTAACAACTGGTTTGCACGATTCACAAGTACAATATTGGGAACCAGCCAAATGGGTGGCCAAATTACGCGACAAAAAAATTGATAGTAATAAGCTGTTATTAAAAACTAACATGAAAGCGGGTCATGGTGGAGCTTCAGGGCGTTTTGAAGCTTTAAAAGAAGATGCCGAAGAGTATGCATTTTTGCTTGACTTGGAGAATATTAATGACTAATTAAAAAAAATCTCTTATTTTTGCGAGGTTTTAGGTTACATTTTTTTAAATTGGAACTGATAAATAGCATTTATGGATCAAAACAAAAAGGTATTTAATAATGTGTTGGACCTTATAGGGAATACGCCACTTATTAAGTTAAATAGAATGACCTCTGGCTTTGATGGTGATTTTTATGCAAAAGTTGAAGCATTTAATCCAGGCCATTCTTCAAAAGATCGAATTGCACTTCACATTATTGAGGAAGCCGAACGACAAGGCATCTTAACTCCAGGAGATACAATTATTGAGACCACATCAGGTAATACAGGATTTAGTATTGCAATGGTTAGTATTATAAAGGGTTATGAGTGTGTTTTAGCGGTGAGTTCTAAGTCTTCAGCAGACAAAATAGATATGCTTAAATCAATGGGAGCTAAGGTTTATGTCTGCCCAGCTCATGTAAATGCAGATGATCCCCGTTCATATTACCAGGTAGCAAAGCGTTTGCATGAGGAAATGAAAGGTTCTATTTATATCAATCAGTACTTCAATCAATTAAATGTTGATGCACATTACAACTCTTCAGGTCCAGAGATTTGGAACCAAACCGAAGGAAAGATTACACATTTAGTGGCGTGTAGTGGTACAGGCGGAACAATTTCTGGCGTTGGTAAATTTCTAAAAGAAAAGAATAAAGACATAAAAATCATTGGTGTTGATGCCTTTGGGTCAGTTTTGAAAAAATATCACGAGACGAGGGAGTTTGATGAATCTGAAATTTATCCGTACCGAATTGAAGGATTAGGAAAAAATTTAATTCCTACCGTTACAGATTTTGATCTTATTGATAAGTTTGTAAAAGTAACAGACGAGGATAGTGCTCATACAGCTAGAGAAATTTCTAGAACTGAAGGATTGTTTGTGGGTTATACCAGTGGGGCAGCGATGCAGGCATTAAAACAGCTTCAGGCAGAAGGTGAATTTAAAAAAGGAGATCAAGTAGTTGTCATTTTTCCTGATCATGGATCACGATATATGAGTAAAATTTACAGTGATAAATGGATGGAAGAACAAGGCTTTTTTGATAGTAAGCATACAACTACTGTCGAAACCATTCAATATATAAAATAACTAACTAATTCAATACTAAATCCCGTAGCACCCAAAACTGCTATGGGGTTTTTTCTGTTAAAAAGGGTTTTAAGCATAAGTTCATAAATTAATTATGCAATCCTATTATAATTATTTAATTTTGCCCGAACTAATTAGACTAAAATAGCTTACATGAAGGATTTATTTGAAAAGATATACAGAGACAAAGGCCCTTTAGGCAAATGGGCTTCTCAAGCTGAAGGATATTTTGTATTCCCTAAATTGGAAGGTCAGATTTCCAATAGGATGAAATTTCAAGGAAAAGACGTAATTACCTGGAGTATAAACGATTATTTAGGATTAGCTAATCATCCAGAGATTAGAAAAACGGATGCAGATGCGGGTATCGTTTATGGATCAGCCTATCCCATGGGAGCGCGAATGATGTCCGGGCACACAGAACTACATGAAACTTTACAAAACGAATTGGCAGAATTTGTCGATAAAGAAGCGGCATATCTTTTAAATTTTGGCTATCAAGGTATGGTATCTACTATTGACGCCTTAGTATCTAAGGACGATATTATTGTTTACGACGTCGATGCACATGCTTGTATTATTGATGGCGTTCGTTTACATATGGGTAAACGATTTACCTATAAGCACAATGATGTTGAAAGTCTAGAAAAAAACTTGGAGCGTGCTACTAAAATGGCAGAACAGACAGGTGGAGGAATTCTTGTAATTTCTGAAGGTGTTTTTGGCATGAGAGGAGAACAAGGACGTTTAAAGGAAATTGTTGAATTAAAGAAGAAGTTTAATTTCAGATTTTTAGTTGATGATGCTCATGGTTTTGGAACATTAGGTAAAACTGGTGCTGGAGCAGGCGAGGAGCAAGGCATTCAAGACGGTATTGACGTTTATTTTGCAACGTTTGCCAAATCTTTGGCCAGCACAGGTGCTTTTATAGCTGCTGATCAAGAAATTATTGATTATTTAAAATATAATTTGCGTTCTCAAATGTTTGCCAAGTCATTGCAAATGCAATTGGTAGTTGGCGCTTTAAAACGTTTGGAAATGTTAAAAACAATGCCAGAATTAAAAGAAAAGCTTTGGGAAAACACCAATGCACTTCAATCTGGTTTAAAATCAAGAGGATTTGATATTGGAACCACCCAAAGTTGCGTAACTCCCGTATATTTAAAAGGAAGTATTCCTGAAGCCATGGCTTTAGTAAAGGATTTACGTGAAAATTATGGAATCTTCTGCTCTATTGTTGTGTATCCAGTAATCCCTAAAGGATTGATCTTATTGCGATTAATTCCTACGGCTACACACACTTTAGAAGATGTTGAAATTACATTGAATGCCTTTGATGCTATCAGGGAGCGCTTGATGAACGGAACTTATAAGCGTTTATCAGCTGCGGTTGCTGCGGCGATGGGGCAATAGACTAATTCAAATAATTGTAATTAAAAAATCCGATGTTTTTCATCGGATTTTTTTTATTGAATTGCTTTAATAAACGTGCAGCGTCTTTTATGAGTTACAGGATTAAAATGTTTCCATATTTGATGAATGGCTACATTGTCGTCTAGCTCTGGACCTCTAATACACCATTCAACATCCTTTTCATTAAAGGTATCATAAAACTCTTTAAAAATAATAGCTGTAACCCCTTTGTTTTGATACTCTGGTAATACGCCTATTAAATAAAAAGTTACTGTTTTAGCGTGCTTTTTAGCGTGTAATAGATGAAATATTCCAAAAGGGAATAATTTTCCATTCATTTTTTGAAGCGCTTTAGCATATGAAGGCGTCACAATGCCGAAAGCAATAAGTTTATCATCCTTATCCAGTACAAATTTGACATATTCAGGATTTAAAAATCCGATAAATTTTTTCTTGAAATAATCTCGCTGTTTTTGATTGATCTCAACAAAAGAAGAAAGCACTGAATGTGATTTTGAAAACACTTCAAACATTTGATCAGTATAGGGTAGTATTTCTTTATTCTTTGTAAAATTCAACGCTTTTAATTGATAGCGTCTTTTTATTAATTCCTGAATTTTTGAAAACGAATCGGGTGTGATATGCTTAAAATTCATTTTATTTTCGGAATAGGTTTTTCCAACTTTATAATCTAGCATTTTAAAATGCTCGGCATAGTACGGATGATTATGCCAAGTGATCATATTTCCAATCTCATCAAAACCCTCGGTTAAAACACCAACTTTATCAAGATTTGAAAAACCAACTGGGCCTTCAACGTAATCCAGATTATGTTGCTTGCCAATTTGATGCACTTTTTCTAATAGTGCTTTAGTAACCTCTACGTCATCAATTACATCAAACCATCCAAAGCGCATTTTACGATGCTTTTGGTTATTAACTTCTATCCAATTGATTATAGCAGCAATACGACCAACTATTTGTTCATTTTTATATGCAAGAAAAAAGCGCGCTTCAGCATCATTAAAAACCGGGTTTTTAGTTTTGTCTAATGTGGCAAGTTCTTCTTTGATGATAGGAGGAACCCAATATTTGGAACCTTTGTAAAGACCAAATGGAAATTTTACAAACGACTTTAAATCTTTTTGCGAATTAATTTCTTTTACTATAATCATATGAGGTAATCAAAAAGTGAGTCAAAATTCGTTTAATTTGATTTTTTACAAGGTTTTAATTGGTGATTTCCATTTCTCTATCCTTATGAAAATCTAGACGGTACGATGCTCCAAAATTGACACTAAAAACAGATGGCGTATCTTTGGTATTTAATGTCAGGGCCGTATCTAATTGCAGATCTTTACCCAATAAATAAGCACCTCCAAAGCGAAATAGGTTATCGGCATAAAAATCACTTTTTATACCTTGTGTTTCACCGAAAACTACCCATTTTGGACTGAAAGAATGTGTTAATGTCAAAATATATTGAAACTCTGAAAAATCACTGCCAATTCTATCTTTTATAAGGTTAATGACGAAAACCCATCCGCCCGCAAAATTATTCTGTGTCATTATAGCTACTTTTGGACTAAACCCTTCAACATCTGGAGCGGTATAAGGATTGTTTTTAGAGTCAAAATTGGCACCAGCGTATACCGCTACTGCTGGAATTAAGGAGTTCCATTTAAATGCTCGATTAGCGTGATAACTATATAGGTTGGGCTTATCTTCACCTGCATTTTTTAATGGATCATAAAGTAAATATTTGGCACCAATTGTGAAGTTTTTAAAGTTTGAACGTGAATCTTCAATAGTAATTGACGAGCGATTGTCTTTAAAGGTATCTTTTTGGTAAGTACCTTCTAAATTAATTTCCAACTCTTCAAATAGCAATCCGTATCGAGCTGCAAAATCAATTCCAAAACCGGAAACTTCGTAACGCAAAGGCGTATGTTCTTCTTTTAAAATATAGGGGCCAACCTCTAATTGAGCTACGTTAGTACCTACGGAAAAAGCACTTCTGGAAACACCAGGGCGATTAGAATTTATGACTTCTGTATATTGTGAAAATGCTTGGATCGAAAAACCCAAGCATAACAAAAGTAGATAGTATTTGATAGATTTCATGAGAAATTTGTTTGATTCAAATATAGAGATTTTATACTTTTTTTAAGTATTTATAACTGTTTTTACGCCTTGATAATTGTATTTTTGAAAAAAATTATTTTTTAATGTTACAGGCTGCATCCTTTACAGGTTTTTTAAGGACCATCTTAATCATACTTTTGGTGTATTACGGCATAAAGATTTTAACCAGACTTTTTGCGCCGTATCTCATTCGATATATGTCTAAAAAAATGCAAGAGCGTTTTGGCGGATCGTTTCAGGAGCACCAAAATCAGTCTCAACCCAAGCATAAAGAAGGTGAAACGGTGATTGACAAAGTTCCTAAACAAGACAATGCTTCAAATAAAAATGTTGGGGAATATATAGATTACGAAGAAATTGATTAATTTTCGAACTTACAGTTGAAATTATTCCCATGCAATCCACATTTAAAAAAATTCTTCCTCATGTTTTAGTACTTGTAGGATTTGTCATTATTTCATTAGCATATTTTAATCCGGTTTTAAGTGGAAAGGCGATTTTTCAGAGTGATATCATGCACTATATTGGCATGTCTAAACAACAAAACGATTTTAGAGCAAATACTGGTGAAGAAACCTATTGGACCAATAGTGCATTTGGAGGTATGCCAACTTACCAGCTAGGAGCCAAATATCCGCATAACTATGTCAAAAAATTAGATTTAGCCTTGCGATTCTTGCCCAGACCGGCCGATTATCTCTTTCTTTATTTCATGGGGTTTTATGTGCTCTTATTGGCTCTTAAAGTTGATTTTAAGCTAGCAGGATTAGGCGCTTTGGCGTTTGGGTTTTCAACCTATTTGATCATTATTCTTGGCGTTGGACACAACAGTAAGGCACACGCGATTGCCTATATGCCTTTGGTTTTAAGTGGAATTATTTTAACGTTCCGGAAAAAATATGTAATCGGTTTTTTACTTACCGCAATTGCCATGGCATTAGAAATTGGAGCCAATCACTTTCAGATGACCTATTATTTGATGCTATTAGTGATTGTTTTAGGAAGTGCTTATTTGGTAGATGCCTATAGAAAAAAATGCTTACCACATTATTTTAAGTCGGTTGGGATATTGATTATTGCTGTCGTTTTATCTCTTGGATTGAATGCCACTAATTTATTTGCAACTCAAGAGTATGTAAAAGAAAGTACCAGAGGTAAAAGTGAATTGACTATTAATCCTGATGGATCTGAAAAAGTTGCTACTGCTGGCTTGGACAAAGACTACATAACCGAATATAGCTACGGTTTATTAGAAACATTTAACCTTTTTATTCCCAGGTTTTTAGGAGGTGGAAGTTATGAAGATGTTGGTAAGGAATCGGCATCGTATGATTATTTTTTAGGGCTTGGAGCTTCACCAGTTCAAGCTTTAGAACAAACCAAACAGATTCCAACTTATTGGGGAGGTCAACCCATCGTAGAAGCTCCAGCATATATTGGGGCGGTAGTTTTGTTCCTATTCGTGTTAGCTTTATTTTTAGTAAAAGGACGCCTAAAATGGTGGCTACTTGGAGGCGCAATAGTATCCTTGCTATTATCTTATGGCGACAGCGAACCTTTTGCCTTTATTACAGACTTCTTCATTAATAACATCCCCCTTTACGATAAATTTAGAGCCGTAAGTTCTATTCAAGTGATTTTAGAGCTTTGTATTCCTATTTTGGGCATATTTGGATTGGTACGTTTATTTAATAATGTTGAAAACATAGAAGTCAAGCAAAAAGCATTAAAATATACGCTTTTCATCACAGGAGGTCTTGCACTCTTGTTTTTGCTCTTTAAAGGTAGTTTGTTTGATTTTGTTGGTGTGAACGATGGTTATTACCGCCAAAATTATGGTCAAGGATTTATAGATGCAGTAATTGAAGACAGACAGGCAATATTTAATAAAGATACCATTAGAACGCTTATTTTGGTATTACTTTCTGCAGGAACAGTTTGGTTGTTTTTGAAAAAGAAACTATCCGAATCTTTAGTTGTTGTTGTGTTTGCTGTTCTTATACTTTTTGATTTAGTAGGAGTGGACAGACGCTATGTTAATAATGATAATTTTGTCTCGTCTGTAAGAGTTAACAAGCCTTATCAACCCAACGAAGCTGATAAGCAAATTTTAAACGACAAAGGCTATTTTAGGGTTTTTGATATTTCTACCGAAGGCTCTAGAGCGCCAGCCAAAGCAGCCTATTTTCATAATTCGCTTAACGGTTACCATGCCGCCAAATTAAAGCGATATAATGAATTATATGATTTTTATATTTCTCAAACCAATTTAAATGTTCTTAACATGCTCAATGCAAAATATATTATTGCAGATGGCGAGGACAGCAGTGTTTTTCCTTATGTAAATGAAGATGCTAATGGTAACGCCTGGTTTGTAAATGAATTAGAAAAGTTGAATAGCGCTAATGAGGAAATGCTTGCGCTTGATAGTTTAAATACAAAACAAAAAGCTGTTACAACTTTTGAAGAATTGAAATCCTCGAAATTTGAAGTGGACTCTCTAGCAGCTATTGAACTTTTAGAATTTCTACCCAATTATTTAAAGTACCAATCAACTAATGCGAATGATGGTTTTGCAGTATTTTCTGAAATGTATTATGGTAATGGTTGGGTGTCATTAATTGACGGGGAAGCAGCTCCTCATTATAGAGTTGATTACGCCTTGCGAGGAATGAAAATCCCTGCGGGTGAGCATACTATCGAATTTAAATTTGACCCTCAAGTTATTAAAACCGGAAGTAGAATCTCGTTGGCAAGTTCCGTTGTTTTGGGTTTGCTTATCATGATCGGGTTATATTACGAGTTTAAAAAGAAATAATTGTCAGTTAAAGTCCTTATAATAACGTACTATTGGCCACCAGCCGGAGGCCCTGGCGTACAGCGTTGGCTGAAGTTTGTAAAATACTTACCCGATTTTGGTATCGAACCTATAGTGTACTGCCCTGAAAATCCAAGTTATCCAATAGTAGATGAACATCTTGAAAATGAGGTATCAACAATCGTCAAGGTATTAAAGCAGCCTATAAGAGAACCCTATCGTTGGGCGAATTTAATTTCTGGAAAAAGTTCAAAACAGATCAGTTCAGGTGTTATTCCTAAACAGAAAAAACAAACTTGGCTCGAACGCCTAATGCTTTACATAAGAGGAAATTTTTTTATTCCCGATGCACGAATAAACTGGGTAAAACCTTCGGTGTCTTTTCTTGAAAATTACATTGTGCAACATAATATACAAACCATTATTACCACGGGCCCGCCACATAGTTTGCATCTTATTGGGCTTCAGTTAAAGCAAAAATCAACTATAAAATGGATAGCTGATTTTAGAGACCCATGGACAACTATTGGCTATCATAAAGCATTGAAACTCACAAGACGATCTCAAGAAAAGCACTTCAAAATGGAATTGGAGGTTTTAAATAGTGCCGATCAAATTATGGTGACGAGTCAGGTGACTAAACGAGAGTTTCAATTAAAAACTAAAAAACCAATAACTGTTATTACCAACGGTTATGATAATCATAAAGTTTCAAGACCAGAAAAGGATCAAAAATTCACACTTTCACATATTGGGTCTCTACTTTCTGATAGAAATCCAAATCACCTCTGGCTAGCTTTAAAAGAACTAATTGATGAAAATGAAGCATTTAAAAATGCATTTCAACTTAATTTAATAGGTGTAGTTAGTAATGACGTTTTGATAAGCATTAAAGCCAATGATTTAGATGATTTTGTAAACGTTCAAGGTTATGTGAGCTATGAAGATGCTATAAAAGCACAAATGAGTTCTCGCGTGTTATTGCTTATTGAAATTGATTCAGAGGATACTAAAGCCATTATTCCTGGTAAGCTGTTTGAGTATATGGCCGCTGAAACTCCAATCCTGGCAGTGGGGCCAAAAGATTCAGATGTAGAGGATATTTTAAAGCAAACAAATACAGGCTACTATTTTTACTATAACCAAAAGGAAGCTATCAAAACGCAAATTGCTTTGTATTTTGAAGCATATCAGACTGACACATTACAGGTTTATCCTATTGGATTGAAGCCATTTAGCCGAAGAGAGCTCACCGCAAAATTATCAAAGATAATCCTAGCTAATTGGATTCAGAAGAATTGAGTTTTAAAAAAGATTTTTAATGACTGCCAAAAATCGTAATTTGGAATCTTAAAACTTTGAAATACGTACATGGGTATAGTAATCAACCAATCTTTTAAAAACACCATTACTACCTACCTTGGTTTTGGTGTTGGTGCTGTGAATACATTGTTTCTCTATACCAATTTCATAACCGACACTTATTATGGTTTAGTGGCTTTTGTATTATCTACAGCAAATATCATGATGCCCTTAATGGCTTTTGGTGTCCATAATACCTTGATAAAGTTTTATTCAACCTTTAAAACAAAAAACTCCCTTAATAGTTTTTTAACCCTTATGTTATTTTTGCCTTTGTTGGTGACTATTCCTTTGGGATTGATAGGCTATTTCTGTTATGGTACAATAGGAGATTTATTATCTCAAGAAAATGCTATAGTAAAGGATTATGTTGTGCATATCTTTTTGGCTGCATGTTCTATGGCTTATTTTGAAGTCTTTTTTGCCTGGTCAAAAACGCAGTTGCAAACCGTTTTCGGTAATTTTTTAAAAGAAGTTTTTCATCGATTGGGGATAATGGCTCTATTGTTTGCTGTGTTTTTTGAGTTGATTACTGTTGATCAGTTTATAAATGGTATTATTTGGGTATATGTAATAAGAATGGTGTTGATGATGCTTTCAGCTTTCAGTATTAGATTGCCGGTTTTTACTTTAAGACGAATAGATAACTTAAGTTCAATTTTAAAATATTCCTTCCTAATTATTATTGCAGGATCAATTGCTACCGTTATTTTGGATGTTGATAAATTTATGCTGGGTCAGTATATCGCTATTGAAGAAGTAGCTTATTATAGTGTTGCGGTATATATTGCCACGGTGATCGCAGTGCCACAGCGGGCAATGCATCAAATTATGTTGCCAATGACTGCCCAATATTTAAACGATAAAAACAAACCTGCGTTAGAAGATCTTTACAAGCGTTCATCTTTGAATCTTTATGTAATTAGTGGGTTTATATTTATTCTTATCTTAATTAATATCAATCAACTATATGCCATTATCCCCGAAGAGTTTAGAAATGGTGTTATTGTAGTGTTTTTAATAAGTGCAGCAAAACTTTCTGATAATGTATTGGGAAACAATAATGCTATTTTATTCAATAGTGATTATTACAGAATGGTTTTACTCTTTGGAATTGTTTTAACTGTACTCACAGTTGTACTTAATATGATTTTCATTCCACTATACGGAATCAATGGTTCAGCCTTTGCAACGTTTTTGGCGGTGATTATTTACAACACGATCAAGATTGTTTTTGTCAAGCAAAAGCTTCATATGCTTCCTTTTACTGAATCCACATTTAAATTAAGTGCGTTAATAGTACTTTTTATATTGGTGTTTTATTTTTGGGATTTTGAATTTCATCCCATCCTAAATATTGTTTTAAAGTCAGCAATAGTGACACTAATTTATGTCGTAGCTATTTATAGAATGAAGGTTTCAGCCGATCTTTCAGAACTCATCAAGAAATACTTAAGACTATAACTGAAAAGCCTAACCCCTAAAATGGGAAAACCCCACAAGGTGCTTTGAGGCATACTACAAGTGGGATTTTCCAACTAACCAACCAAAAAATTATTTATTTTAAATATTTTGTCGTTTTCTAGACGTTCTATTGCTTTTGGTTGGAGCTTTAGAACGTGATGGTTTAGAAACCGATTGTTTTCTACTTTTATTTTGAGCTGCACGTTGTGTGCTTTTGCTACGCTCTTTACTAGATATACGATTATTAGTCGCTTTTGGTTTTCTGTTTGAATAATTTGTGCTTTTATTAACACTTGGTCTTCTGTCAGAACTTCTAGATTGAACACTTCTACTTTGCGAATTACGCTGTTGAGAACGTGCATTAGTTCCTCTATCAGAACGAATTTGCCTTTGATTTTTAACAGAAGCTCCGTTTTGTCGAGATTGATGTCTCTGATTAGAAATAGTACTTTCTCTTCGTGATTGGGAATTCCTTTGGTTAGGAGTAACCGATCTTTCAGTTCTGACATTTCTAGAAGAGCCATTATTTCTCTCGTTTCGTACTTGAGAATTTGCAATTCTACTATCACCACGTCTGTTTGTTGCATCCGGTCTGTACCGCTCACTAATACTATTGTACTGCGTGCGTCTACCCGAAGTGTGTGCTGTTCCTCTTCTAGATTTAACATTTACAGTTCTGTAGTTATTAACATAAGGACTGTGATAAGTGTATCTAACAGGTTTGTAGTATTTTCTATAGGGTCTAGAATTTACGATACAATAGTTATATGATGGAATAGTATAATATCTATGCCATGGTCTGTAAACATAATGTCTGTTATAGATGTTAATATAGCCGCTATAATGGGTAAATACATTGTGTCTGTTATAATGCACATATAATCCACCAACTCTAGATACTCGACCAAAATTGTTATAATGGATATTTACATTTCCGGCTCTGGTAATTCGTCCATAATAATCATAATATATGGGTACATTTTCAATCTGGATAATAGCACCAAAATCGTCATACTGAACATAAGGACCATAATCATATCCCGAATTAAAACTTAACGAGAAATTAGGTGAATTAAAGCCAACATTAACGTTTGGACCATAATTTGGCATATAAAAATCAAATTGACCATCCGGAAAAACCGAAAACTCAATACCGCCCTCTACAAATATGAATGAGTTACTATAACCACTCACATAAGTGCTTGCTAAAGTGTTTGCTGAAATAGAGGTGGTGGTTGCTTGTAACGACGTTACTGACAAGAATAGGGTCGTAACGAATAGGGCTAAATTTTTCATAATTTAAAGTTTAAAATAATTTTCACTTTATAGTTTACAAACAACGTGCCAAAAAATGAAACAACAATATAACCTGTTGAATTTAAATCAATTAAATAAAATGCTGATTATTTAATTTCCCTGACCAAAAAAGATGTTTTGTATTGAGTTATAAAATCGTATTTTAGAAGGACTATAATCAATTTATTTAAAATGAAAACAATTCTATTTTATCTATTCATTTCCATTATTACATTTCAATATATTGGAGCCCAAACAGAAACCAAAAATTACAACGAAGCTTACAAATTAATTGAAGTGTGGCTCGATGCTCAAAAAGATTTCGAAAATTTGCCAGGAATTTCTGCTATTGTGGTTAAGGATCAAGAGGTGCTTTGGACAGGAGCTTTTGGTTACTCAAATGTTGAGGATCAAGTAGCTTCAACTCCTGAAACCATTTGTAGCATTTGTTCGATTTCAAAACTATTTACCTCGGTTGCTATTATGAAATTATATGATGAGGGTAAATTGAGATTGGATGATAAAATTGAAGATGTATTACCTTGGTACAATCTCAAACAACAATATGCAACTAGTGGACCAATAACCATACGGTCCTTGCTCACGCATTCTTCTGGATTGCCTAGACAAGCCGATGTTCCCTACTGGACAGGTCCTGATTTTCCGTTTCCAACTTTAGAAGAAGTAAAAGCTAAATTAGCTACTCAAGAGACTTTGTATCCTGCTTCAACCTATTGGCAATATAGTAATTTGGCATTGTCTCTTTTGGGAAATATTATTGAAGAGATTTCAGGTGTTTCATATGATGCATATGTTAATGAATATATTTTAACGCCTTTAAGACTAAAGGACACAAGAACCTATTTACCAAAAGATTTATATGGCAAACAATTAGCCTACGGGTATTCAGCTGTAGATAGAACCAATCAGCGCTCTAAAGTCAATATTTATGAAGCCAATAATGTGACTGCTGCAGCAGGGTTTTCTTCAAATGTTTTAGATTTAGGAAGATTCGCATCATGGCAGTTTAGATTGTTGGAGGCTCAAGAAACTGAAATTTTAAAACCATCAACCTTAAAAAACATGCACAATGTACATTGGACTGATGAAGATTTTGGTCAAACTTGGGGATTAGGATTTTCAGTATACAAAGGATCTGATGGATCAAAATGGGTAAGTCATGGCGGTAGCTGCCCTGGATATAGAAGTTCCTTACAACTAAATCCAAAAACAAAAATGGCCTACGCGGTGATGATTAATGCTAGTGGCACAAACCCAAATAGATATGCGTCTGGAATTCATAAAATTTTGAATAAAGTTGAAACTATAAAGCAAGGTGCAAACTCGAAAATCAATTTAAACGATTTTACAGGTTATTACAACAGTCAACCTTGGTGGAGTGAAAACTATATAGCGGTATGGAATGGTAAATTGGTAAGTTTAGGATTGCCAACAGAAGACCCAGCAGATGCTATGACATTTTATAAACACATTGAAGGCGATACCTTTAAACGCATTAGAGATAATGGTGAGTTAGGGGAGACCTTGCAATTTGTAAGGGATGAAAATGGTAAAGTCATTAAAATGAAAAGCCATCAAAATTATTCAACAAAAATTAGGGACTAACTAATTGCTTCTTAATAAAGGGATATGTATTAAAGCTAAAAATCCCGAAAGGCATTGGGGATACCTAACGGGATTTTCATCAACCAATCAAAAAAGTTATTTTCTCTTTATTCTTTTTTGCTTTTTAACATCATTTCCTTTTCTGTAATAATAGTACATATCACTATCATCGTGGTCTCTGTCATCAAAATAATGATGATCATCCCATTGTCTATTATCATCAATATAATTCATGTGGGCATTGCTATGGTTCACAATACCAGAAACATGAACAATTTCTCCCCAATGGTTATAGTTCACTCGCAGACCTCCAACTTGTCTTAAATTACCATTACCTCTTTGGTAGTTCATATAAACCGAACCAGCTCTCGTTATTCTTCCAATTCTATCGTAGTTAATGAACACGTTACCAATACGTCTTACTTTTCCATCTCGGTCATGTGTAATTAAAACCCCACGATCTCTTCGAGAAGAATAATGGACTCGGCTAATGCTACCTGGCGAACCAAAAGTGACGTTTACTGAAGTTTCTCTGTTGCCTTTGGTTCTGTAAAAGGTATTAGCATTGTAATAAGAATCATCTATGTTGGTATTAAAGTCAAAACTTCCATCCGGAAAAATTAAAAATTCTACACCGCGTTCAACAAATGAAATTGGCTCTGCAAAACGATAATGCCCCGATTTAAAATCTTTTCCTTTTCTTGCATGTTGTGCGTTAACAGTTGTTATTCCAATCAACAAACCTGTAACTAATAGTAATAATCGTTTCATAATATTAGATTTTAAAGTGATGCCTACTCTTATAGCTTTTCGGCTTACGCTATTTGTTCTAAAAGAACCAATTTGCGTGCCAAAAATCACTGAATATTGATTATCAGTATATTAGCTTAAGATGAATTTTACTATTTTTATAGTGCTAATCAACTAATATGGATAAACCAACTGTTACCTGTGCCAATTGTGAGAGAGAATTTGAAGAAGGCTTTGATTTTTGCCCTCATTGTGGTCAAAAGTCAAATGATGATCTTACCATTGGTGTCTTATTTTACAACACCATAAGTAACTATTTCTCTTTTGATGCTCGATTTTTCAAGAGTTTTATTCCGCTGATGGTCCGTCCGGGATACTTGGCCAAAAAATTTCTGGAAGGAAAACGGTTGTTGTTTTTGCATCCTGCTCAGATGTACCTTTTCATTTCGGTTATATGCTTTTTTATACTGTCGTTCACAGTGAATGATATTGCAGAAAAAGCAGATACTGCAATGAAAAAAGAAAAACTGGAATCTTTAGTAAAACAGAGGGATAGTATTGAAGAGGTAAAACCTGAATTAGACTCAATTGAAATTGAAAAGATGCTTAAGCCTTTAAAAGAAAACCAAAAAATATTTGGTTTAAAAGACGAGGATATCAAAATGGCCGATTCAATTATGAAAACCAGTGGTTCTAGAGATAAAACGTATAATACCACCTTTAATTATGACGAAAAAAGTGTTGATTCTTTAATCGCCATAAATGCAGAAGACAAAGAGATTTACAAAGCTATGGGCATGGATGATGATGCAGGTTATTTTACTAGAAAATTTTATGGTCAGCTATTAAAATTTCATAGAAATAGGGGAGCGGGTTCTATTATTATGACCTTTTTCAATAGTATACCAATTGCAATGTTCTTTCTGTTACCACTCTTTGCGCTGCTTTTGAAAATATTCTATTTTAACAAAGGAAGATATGCCCATCACTTGGTGTTCAGTTTTTATTATTTCTCCTTTTTGTTTATGGTTTTCAGTATTATTTTTGGACTGAACAGGATTTGGGAGATTCCAGATTGGATTGATTGGTTAATTGCGCTTTCAACCTTTATTTACCTGTTTATGGCCTTAAAGAATTTTTACGGTCAACATTGGTTTTGGACACTTTTTAAAAGCAGTACCATAACATTTACATTTTTAATGATGGTGATACCAACTGCTATTATATTTCTATTAATGTTTTCGTTTTTGTTTTATTAAACTTTAAAGTTTTTCTTTTAAAAACACGCCAGTTACCGAATTAGGGTTTTTTACTAATTCCTCTGGGGTACCTTTGGATATGAGTTGGCCACCGCGCTCACCACCTTCAGGCCCCAAATCGATAATATAATCTGCACATTTAATAAGATCTAAATTGTGCTCTATGACTAAAATGGAATGTCCTTGTTCAATTAAGGCATCAAATGATTTTAAGAGTTTTTTGATATCGTGAAAATGAAGTCCGGTAGTTGGCTCATCAAAAATGAAGAGTGCATTATCGCTTCTAGAACCTTTTCCTAAAAAGGAAGCTAACTTAATACGTTGCGCTTCACCACCTGAAAGGGTAGAAGAGCTCTGTCCAAGCGTTACATAGCCCAAACCTACATCCTGTAAGGGTTGCAGTTTATTTTCAATTTTAGTTTGTTGATGTAAGGAAAAGAAAGCAATGGCATCATCAATGGTGAGATTTAAAATATCATCGATCGATTTATCATTAAATGTAACTTCCAATACTTCCTTTTTAAAACGCTTTCCATTACAGGTTTCACATTCTAAGTGTACATCGGCCATAAATTGCATCTCGATGGTGACCTCACCTTCACCTTTACAGGTCTCACAGCGACCTCCATCGACATTAAAACTAAAATGTTTAGCCTGATAATTCCTGATTTTACTTAATTTTTGATTGGCATATAAAGCCCTAATGTCATCATAAGCCTTTATATAAGTTACAGGATTGGATCTGGACGAACGTCCAATAGGATTTTGATCTACAAATTCAATATGCTTAACATTACTGAAATTTCCAGAGATTTCACTGAATTGTCCTGGTTTATCTCCAAAATCAGTTAATTTTTTCTGAAGTGCAGGAAAAAGTATTTTTTTAATCAATGTGCTTTTTCCACTTCCCGAAACGCCTGTTATTACAGTTAACATTTCTAAAGGAAAACTCACGTCTATATTTTTAAGATTATTTTCACGAGCACCAATAATATCTACATGATATTTTGAAGTACGACGCTTTTTAGGCACTTCAATTTCTAAAGCGCCATTGAGGTACTTTGCAGTTAACGAGTTAGAAACCAAAATATCCTTAAATTCACCATGAGCAACAACTTCGCCTCCAAATGTACCAGCTTCTGGACCAATATCGATAATCTCATCTGCTGCCTTCATAATATCCTCATCATGCTCGACTACAATAACGGTATTGCCTAAATCACGCAATGCTTCAAGTACTTTTATTAGTTTTTGGGTGTCTTTTGGATGGAGTCCAATGCTAGGCTCGTCTAATATATACATAGAGCCAACAAGACTACTGCCTAATGAGGTTGCCAAATTGATACGCTGACTTTCTCCGCCAGACAAGGTGTTTGACTTCCTATTTAAGTTTAAATAATCTAGACCAACGTTTGATAAAAAAGTAAGACGATTTGTGATTTCCTTTAATAAACGTTCGGCAATTTTTATGTCATAATCATTTAGCTTAAGATTGCTAAAAAATTGCGCAAGATGATCTAAAGGCATTTCTACCAAATCGGTAATCGTGGCACCGCCAATTTTAACAAAATTAGCTTCTGGTCTTAAACGTTTGCCTTTGCAGGTATTGCACCTAGTTTTCCCTCTGTAGCGAGACAACATCACTCTATTTTGAATTTTATAGGCTTTAGATTCTAATTCTTCAAAGAAGGAATCCAATCCTTCAAAATACTGATTGCCTTTCCAAATTAGTTGTTTTTGTTCATCTGTTAATTGGAAGTAGGGTTTATGAACCGGAAAATCAAATTTATGCGAGTTATTTACCAATTGATCTCTGTACCATCTCATACTTTCACCTCGCCATGGAAAAATGGCATTTTCATAAACCGACAGACCAGTGTTTGGGATTACCAAATCTTCATCTATTCCTATTACATCACCATAACCTTCACATTTTGGACAGGCTCCATAGGGATTATTAAAGCTGAATAAATGCACATTAGGCTCCAAAAAGGTCATGCCATCCAATTCAAATTTATTATTGAACTCATGCTGCTTTTGTGTTGAAAGCGATTCGACAATACAACTGCCCTTACCCTCAAAAAATGTGGTTTCAATGGCATCAGCCAAACGATTGTAAAAATCTTCTTCATGCTTGATGATAATTCTATCAACCACCAAATGAACAGGACCTTTTATTGCTTTATCAGAGACTTCATCAATTCTTAAAACCTCCTCATTAAGTTTAATTCGCGCGTAGCCTTGTTGCTGGAGCACATTGAGTTTATCATTCATGCTACGTCCTTCTTCCAAAACTATAGGGGCAAGAAGCAACAACTTCTCACCTTCTTTAAACTGTTTTATTAATGTTATGATGTCTGTTGTTGTATGCTTTTTAACCAATTTGCTTGAAATTGGCGAATATGTTTTTCCAATCCTTGCAAAAAGGAGTTTTAGGTAATCATAAATTTCTGTAGTCGTCCCCACCGTGGAACGAGGATTAGTAGAATTTACTTTTTGCTCAATAGCAATGGCGGGAGCTATGCCCTTTATGTAATCTACTTTTGGTTTATTCAAACGTCCTAAAAATTGACGTGCATAACTTGAAAGGCTTTCAACATAACGGCGTTGACCTTCAGCGTATAAGGTGTCAAATGCCAAGCTGGATTTTCCAGAGCCTGACAAACCTGTGATAACTACTAATTTATTTCTAGGAATAACAACATCAATATTTTTTAAATTATGAAGTTTTGCCCCTTTTATAATGATGTTTTGTTTTGGATTGACTTCAGATATAGTGATGTTCATAATGGATTTGAAACTTAAAGATTCGCAAAGATACCATAAGTATTTAATCAGTAAAAAAAGTTTGTTGCCGAATAAAATGTTAAATTTTTAAAGGTTTTTTTGCTTTTTAGGAATGATTGTTGTTATATTTGGTTGATAAATCATTAAAAATCATTCGCCTATAATATAATATTACTTTAAAAAATTAACCCCGAGCTAAAAGTGTACTACATTAACTTTTAGTCTTTTAAAGTAATGATTATGAGACACGAACTTATCGCTGATGCCGCTTTAGTGAAGAATTATATTGAAGGTGATGAAAATTCACTTTCTATTTTAATTTATAGGCACAAACAAAAAATCTACAGTTTTATTTATTCAAAGGTCTTTGATAAAGACATAACTGAAGACATTTTTCAGGACACCTTTATTAAGGTTATTAAAACTCTTAAATTAGGGAAATATAACGAAGAAGGTAAATTTTTACCTTGGGTTATGCGAATTGCGCATAATTTGGTCATTGATCACTTCAGAAAAAACAGTCGTATGCCCAAATTCGACAACTCTGGTGAATTCAGTATTTTTTCGGTATTAGGAGATTCGAGCTTAAATGCAGAAAAACAACTCATTAAAGATCAGGTAGAATCAGATGTACGGCGTCTTATTGAAGAATTACCAGAGGACCAAAAAGAAGTTCTAATCATGCGTATGTATAATGATATGAGTTTTAAGGAAATATCCGATAGAACAGGGGTAAGTATCAATACGGCACTCGGCAGAATGCGCTATGCTTTAATCAATTTAAGGAAGGTTATCGATAAAAATAATATCATTTTAACAAATTAATACAATAAATAAAGTTTTGCCTCGTTAATAAGATATTAAACCCTAAAAAAGCGATAATGGCAAAACTTTACTCAAAAAACCCTCAAATTAAAGAAACCCTGAACCCAAAGAAAGAAACAATAGATTTTCTTTTAAATTATTCTAAGGCTTTAAGTGTTATTAATTGTAATAAAATGAAGTTTGAAGCACTTCTTAATTAATCTGAAAAAGTCCTGATTTGTTAGTCGTCAGGACTTTTTTGTTTTCATGTACTCTTTAATTACCGTCGATCGACCAATGGATTTGGTAATAATGTCTTTGTTTAAATCCCAGCCTCTTGCAGGTGAATATTCCCTACCATACCAAATAATTTGAAGATGTAAATCGTTCCACAGTTCCTTTGGAAATAAACGTTTTGCGTCTTTTTCTGTTTGAACCACATTTTTACCATTGCTTAAACCCCAGCGGTACATGAGACGATGAATATGGGTGTCCACTGGAAATGCAGGAATACCAAACGCTTGAGATAAAACCACCGCAGCCGTTTTATGACCAACAGCAGGTAGAGCTTCTAAAGCTTCATATGTTTTAGGCACTTCGCCGTTATATTTTTCAATAAGTATTTTAGAAAGGCCATAAATCCCCTTGCTTTTCATAGGTGATAAGCCTACAGGTTTAATAACTTCTCGTATTTCTTCAACTGTAAGTTTTACCATATCATACGGATTATCGGCCTTTTCAAAAAGTATAGGCGTAATTTGGTTAACACGTACATCTGTACTTTGAGCCGACATTAATACCGCAATAAGTAATGTATAAGGGTCCTTATGTTCTAAAGGAATTGGGATTGTAGGATAAAGTTCATTTAGGGTTTTTATTACAAAATCTACCTTTTCTTGCTTGGTCATAAAGTTGTATTTTTACGAAAAATCAAAGGTAACAAATATGACGACATTACAACCGGGAGATAAGGCTCCTAATTTTTCAGCAAAAGATGAACAAGGCAATACCATATCATTGGAAGATTATAAAGGAAAAAAACTAGTAGTATTCTTTTACCCAGCTGCAAATACACCTACCTGTACCGTTGAAGCCTGTAATTTAAGAGATCACTACAAAATGTTAGCTGAAAAAGGCTATGAAATTTTGGGTGTTAGTGCTGATACGGCAAAAAAGCAGTCGAACTTTAAAAAGAAGTTCAAATTCCAATATCCACTACTTGCTGATGTTGATAAGGAGGTAATCAATGCTTTTGGCGTTTGGGGCCCTAAAAAGTTTATGGGTCGCGAGTTTGACGGCATTCATCGTGTTACTTTCGTAATTAATGAAAATGGAATTATTGAAAAAGTAATAGATAAGGTGAAATCAAAGATTCACGCTGAACAAATATTAGAATAAAAAAAAGCGAATTATTTGATTGAGAGTTTCAACTGAATTCAATTTTCATTACTCATCAAGAAACGCCTGTTCTGTCTCACAGCCGAATAGGCTTTTTTCTTTGATTAAATTGGCTACACCTTCAGGCAACATTGCTTCCCAACCATCTTCACCATCAGCAATCATTTTGAGTACAGTACGGGAGAAAATTGAAAGGGTTGAAGTATTGTAGTCTGTAATATCAACCACTTTTCCGTTGTATTTAAAGAACTTATATAGCTCTTTCATACGAGGATGGACCTTAAGATTTTCACTTGTTGTTATCGTACCATCTTCATTTTCCATAGGGTATAAATAAACACGAAGATCTTTAAAGAACAATTTTCCAAAGGCTTCAAGAATACCACCACTTAAATGGCGATAATATTTTTCGTCAAAAATGTCAATAAGATTATTAACACCCATTGAAAGACCCATTCTATTTTTAGAATATTGCGAAAAGTATTCAACCAATTTGTAATATTCCTGGAAATTTGAAATCAGTACGGTTTGACCCAACGAGCATAGTAATTTCGCTCGATCCATAAAGTCTTGTTCATCAATTTCACCTTCGGCACGAAGGTTAGAAAGGGTGATTTCAAAAACAACTTGCGTATTTTTTTCGACTACTCTGTTTTCCTTTAAAAACATTTCATAGGATTTCTGGTACATATCCATGTTTACCATGGTCACTGGCCTAAAACTACCTCTAAGCGCAAGGATATTCTTTTTGTATAATACTCGAGCAGGCAACACATTGTTTCCATCTGGAGCAAACATTACGGCATCGGTCATACCATTTTTAACAAGTTGTAAACTCATTAAACGGTTATCGACATCTTTAAATACGGGTCCTGAAAAATTTATAGTATCAATCTCAAGTTGATCTTTGTCTAGATGATCATACAAATAGCGCAGAAGCTTTTTAGGCACATTATACTTGTAAAAAGCACCGTAAATTAAATTGGTTCCTAATATTCCTAAAGTTTCTTGTTGTAATCGAGCATCGTTTTCCTTAAATCGTAAATGCAGGATAATTTCGTTATACTCTTGGTCAGGTTCCACTTGATATTTTACACCAACCCAACCGTGTCCTTTGTATTTTTTTGCGAAATCTATCGTGGCAACCGTATTGGCATAAGAGAAAAACATTTTGTTAGGATGTTTATCTCTAGTGATACGCTCTTCAATAAGTGCGATTTCATGGGTAAGCATTTTACGCAAACGCGCTTCTGTTACGTAGCGGCCATCATCTTCAATTCCATAAATAGCATCACTAAAATCCTTATCATAAGCTGACATGGCTTTAGCTATGGTGCCAGATCCGCCGCCAGCCCTAAAAAACTGACGAACTGTTTCTTGACCTGCCCCAATTTCAGCAAAAGTCCCATAAATATTTTCATTAAGGTTAATGCGAAGCGCTTTGGTTCTTAATGAAGGAACTTCATCAAATTCCTTGTCGCCTTTAAGGGTGATTTCCATCTTTAAATCGGGGTTATAACGTTAGGACAAAGGTATTAAAATAGCATGGTAAACAAAAAAATAACCTTATTTTTGTTTCAAAGTATTTTGGATTGAAAATTACATTTTTAGGTACGGGTACATCTCAAGGAATTCCAGTTATTGGAAGTAGTCATCCTGTATGTTTAAGTACAAATCCTAAAGATAAGCGACTTCGAGTTTCTGTATTGGTAGAGTGGGATGATTATGCCTATGTTGTGGACTGTGGTCCCGATTTTAGACAGCAGATGCTCATGGCAAAATGCAAACGAATTGATGGCATTGTATTTACTCACGAACATGCAGATCATACGGCTGGGCTGGATGATATTCGCCCTTTTTTCTTTAGACAAGGTGAAATCCCGGTTTATGGCCATAAACGTGTACTAAAAGCGTTAACCAGAAGATTCGATTATATTTTTGAAAACCACAATAAATATCCTGGAGCACCAAGTGTCGAACCTATTGAAATCGAGAATAAACCATTCATGCTGGGCAATCTGGAAGTCATACCCATTGATGGTATGCATGATCAACTACAGGTGTTCGGATTTAGATTTGGTGATTTCGCCTATTTAACTGATATGAAAAGTGTTGAAGCCAAAGAAACTCAAAAACTTAAGGGCGTAAAAGTTTTGGTGGTAAATGCTTTAAGAGATGAACCACATCCTTCTCATTTTAACCTAGTTGAAGCACTCGAGTTCATCGATGAGGTGAAACCTGAAAAAGCCTACTTAACCCACATTAGTGCACTCTTAGGTTTTCATGACGAGGTACAACAAAAATTACCAAAAAACGTTTTTTTAGCTTACGATAACCTTCAAATAACTCTTTAGAATATGAAGCGAAATATTTTTATGTACTTGTTTATTTTCACCTTATTGCTAGTGCTATTTCAATTTATGAACTCCAAACATATTATTGAAGATTATGACCAAAAGCTTACAACTTCAATTACTAAAGAACAAAGTTTTAAGGATTCAATTCTAACCTTGAAGGATGACAATTTTGAACTCATGCGATTTAGTATTGAGTTTAATGACGATGCCATGAGTTATTTTGAAGATCAAGGCTATAGAATTTCAGAGTTGGTACCGTTTATAAAGGATGAGCTTTACAAACTTAATGTCTATGAAGGTGAAGATCATCCGATTGTACCTTATGCTTCAATGACCGGAAATAAGATGTTGATCAATTCTGTTCGACTATTAAACCATAAATGGATTATTGCCGATTTTTCTGATGGAAAATATTGGGGAGAAATGCTTCTTACTTATGAAATTGTTGATAAACAAGAGCTTAAATTCAAGCTTTTAGACTATTTATTGTATCATTAACGAATCAACGGCTCCAGCCAATTCTTAAAAGCATAAAAATTTTGAGGTGCTACACCATGGCCTACTGGAAATTCAGAATAGCTGTGTTTAATGCCTAGACTTGACAAAAATTCTGGAGTTTTTCGTGCCCATTCAACAGGAATTACCTGATCTACACTACCATGCGAACAGTAAAAATTTAAATGGGCATAATCTGCTTTAGATAACGATTCGGGCAACATATCTTCACTTATATAACCGCTTAATGCAATAACATTATTAACTTTTTTAGGATAGGTCAATGCTACGGCGTAACTTAAAATTGTGCCTTGGCTAAACCCTAAAAGTGTAACATTATCTGGATTAACAGGGTATGTATCACAAACTTCATCAATAAATTTAGAAATAAGGTCTCTTGATTGTATGGCCTGTTCAGTGTCGTTCCATTTGTTTTGTGAAGCATCAAAATGTATGGCGTACCACGCATTTCCAAAGGGCTGCATTGCATACGGTGCTCGGGCTGAAACAATGAATAATTCTTCGGGGAGTTCGCTTGAAAATGAAAATAAATCATTTTCATCACTACCATAGCCATGAAACATGATGAGTAAAGGCGCATTTTCTTTTATGGAAGAAGGCCGTGTCACATGAAATAAACTTAAATCTTGCATAGCCCTTAACTAATAGTTCTAAACCAATCCTGAAAATAATCACCAACTACTGGAATTGGTTTTTGCTCACCTTTGTAAGCTGTGTAAAGTCCGTAAAGCCATGCAACAAAAGTGATGGTCCAAAATACAGTTCCGAGCCAACTGTTAATGTATTTTTCTGATACATTAGATACCAATAACATGATTATTAGACCAAGCATTTGCCGCGCATGAAAAAAGGTAAAAGGGTTTCGTTTTTCAAGGTTCATGATAATGGCAATAATTAGCCCTACAAACGTAAAATAACATACAATAGCTAATGTTCTGCCTTCTTTTATAGTGTCTTGCATGATTTTAATTAGTTTAGTACAATTTGGTTGTTGGCTATGATGCCATATGACTTTCCTTTTAATTCAATGTTTTCAAATAAACTGTTTTTTGAAGTTGAAATTATATGGTTTTTGGAAAAAACATATGAATTTTTAGGATTAAAAAGAGACAAATCTGCTTTGCTTCCTACTGCTATTGTACTCAATTTAATACCAAATCGTTCTTTTCCTCTAGTTAATAACTCAATGCTCTTTTTTAAAGTAACTACGGATTGAAGTGCCCCAAAAGCGCTTTCCAGTCCAATAGTGCCGTAATTGGCATAATCAAACTCTATTTTTTTGTTTTCGATGTCCATTGGGTTATGGTCTGAAGTTACCATATCTATTGTGCCATCTTTTAGGCCTTCAATAAGTGCATCAATATCTTCTTGCGTTCTTAAAGGCGGCTTTACCTTAAAATTAGTATTGAATGTTGTTAATTTTTCATCAGTAAATAACAAATTATGAATTGCCACACTGCAGGTCACATCAAGTTTTTGTTGCTTGGCTTTTCTTATAAGATCAACAGATTTTGCCGTTGAAATGGTAGGAATGTGTAATTTACCGTTTGTATATTCTAATAAAAACAGATCTCTTGACACCTGAAGCTCTTCAGCTAATGACGGGT
This sequence comes from Flavobacteriaceae bacterium MAR_2010_72, assembly GCA_003550275.1. GTDB lineage: Bacteria > Bacteroidota > Bacteroidia > Flavobacteriales > Flavobacteriaceae > Geojedonia. The sequence continues at coordinate 1,890,516 of QXCW01000002.1, read as the reverse complement.
TTCCTTTCAAACCAAGCGAAGTGCTTGTTTTGTTTTCATTCATAACTCCGGAACCGGAAATTTTTGAATCTTGAGGAAAAGACATGACCAAACCTCCAAAATTACTGGCATATTGTAAGGCTAGTTTCATTAGGTTTGGATTTGAAACTGCCTTTTGATAATCATAAAACGCGACTGCACCAGCATTTTTCATATCAAAAAGTTCGGCTAAATCGGTTCCTTCACCCGATTTGGTTAATGCACCTATAGGGAATAGGCTAACGGCATGGCCTTTTGACTTGCTTTTAATAAAGGTTATATCAGCACTTGAGTCAATAACTGGATACGTATTGGCATTTGTTGCAACGCTTGTGAAACCTGATAGAGCAGCAGTTTTAAGCCCATTGACTATGGTTTCGCGCTCTTCGTAACCAGGTTCGCCAAAACTTACACTACTATCGAACCAACCTTGGGACACATGTAGATTATCTAATTTAATTTCCTGATATTTTTTTGGATTCGCAATGTGCTTTGAAATCTGTGTGATGACTCCTTTTTCTATTAAAATATCAAGGGTTTGATTATGAAAATCGCTTTTTGAATCAACAATTGTGGCAGATTTTATGAGTACGTTCATTTAAGGAATTTTAAGATGAGCATTTCAATACTTAAAAAAGCTAGTGCAAAAATAACAAACCATTTCCATAGCTCATTAACATTTGTTGTACTTTTTAAATCCAACAAGGCTTCGCTGACCGAATTGTTGACTGAGGCATTGTCAATTGCATCTAAATTAAAATAAGATAAGTTGCTTTCGTCCCGACCATAGTTAAAGCTGATTTGCTTTAAAATAACATCTTTATTTGCGACCTCAAAAGTGCCAGCAGTATTAATATCGTCATTGGTAACAAGTGTAACTTTATCAGTGTATGTCTGTTGTAACGGAATAATCGAGTTGGTTCCTGATTTTAAAGTAAGAATTTCATCTTGGCCTAAAGTCGTCTTAATATCTACCTTATTCTCAACACCAATAGTATAAAAGAATTGTGGCAATTTTAAGCTTTGCTTGCCAATGTTGTAAAGCACAGGCACTATAAGTGGAGAGTTTTTAAAATTTGAATTGGAATCGTTGAGAGCAGCAGTAAAACTATATGCTTGACCTGATTGCGCTAAAAATGGAACTTTGTCCTCAAAACTTAAAACGGATGCACCAGCTAAGGATGCTAAATTATAAAAGGAATTCACCTTTGGGTATTGAAAGTTACTCACCTTTTTATCGAACACATTAGTTAGAATTGGATGTGAGAAATTAATATCCGTGATACGCTTTTCGTTAGGATTTAAAGTGCGATAATTAGGAAGACTATAATTGTTAAATAATTGATTATAAGAATTTAATGCAATTTCATTTGAAGGAATAATTAATACATATCCGCCATTATCTGTAAACGATTTTAAAGCATTTATCAATGAAAAGGGTAGTTCTTTAAGTTCGTTAATGATAATCAAATCTTGACTTTCAATACTATTATAATTTAAGTCTTTGAAATTATAAGACGAATAGGTAAACTCATCGCGAGTATATATTTTTTTCAGAAATGTATCATCAGCTTCATTAATGGATAATACATTGATCTTTTCATTTTCACTTAAATTAAAAAAAAGTGTATTATCATATTGAAGGTTTGAATCTTCAATGCTAATTTTACCTTTGAATTGTTGGTTACTTGGAATATTGAACACTGCATTAGCTTTATTTTCAATAGAAATAGCATTTTTAGCAACTAGATCGTCATTATTAAAAAGGGAAATAGAAAGTGTTTCAATTGGTGTGCCGTGATTTTTTAAAACTACAGTAAGTTCAAGGATGTCAACATTCATATTTGAAATGTAAACAGAGTCAACAGCCACATTGTTGGTGTTTGTAGGCTTTAATTGAACCAAATTTTTACGTATCTGATTAGCATTGTCAAAATTTAAGGAGCTATTATTTTGTTGAAAATCGGAGATGAGAACCAAACTTTTAAACGTGCTATTATCTTTTGAGAATTCTTTTTTGCCTTGAAGCATTACAGCCTCATAACTCATTTGATTTGGAGAAAAAGATAACTGTATGAGTTCATTTTTAATGGCTTTTAAACTTGTGTTTTTAAAGCTTATGTCATTTGTAAACAAAGTGAAAGTTTCATTTTCATCCAGTGTTTCAATGAGATCTTTCACGGCGCTATTCAAAAGTGTTCCATTTGCACCTTTAGCCTGCATGCTATAGGAATTATCCAGATAAATGACAGTTTCGATCTTGGTGTTAAAACTGTCTTTATTTGACGTATAGGGCTGTGCAAAAGCCAAAATAATACATGCCAACAATAACAAACGTGTGAGCAAAGTGAGCCATTTTTTTAATTGGGAACTTTTTCGTGTTTGTAAAGTAATATCCTTTAAAAACTGAACATTGGTAAACGCTTCCTTTTGAAATTTTCTTAACTGAAAAAGATGAATAATAATAGGAATGATGAGCAGGAGTAAAGCATAAAGAAGTTCTGGGTGTTTAAACTGCATTCCTAAATGGTTATTTTTAAAAGTGTATTGCTCAAATATAGAAAATGCTAGCTGATTAGCCTCTTAAGCTTTTGAGAAATTTAACGTTTTTCTGAAACAGAAACTATTTTCAACCCTAATGTACTGACCATAGTTGCTAATGCGCTCAAAACCTGATTTTTTATAAAGTGCCAAAGCTTCCTGTTGATTGATTCCGGTTTCTAAAACCACTTGATTACAGCCCAATTCACTTGCCCAGTGTTCAAGAGCGTTAAGAATCTTTCCAGCAATTCCTTTTCCCCTAAATTCTGGAATCACAAACATGCGCTTAATTTCCATGGTGTTTGAATCGAACATTTTTATGGCTCCGCAACCAACAGGAACTCCATCTTCATAAGCAACCACCGCATACTTTATGACATCAATAGTATTGAATTGCTTATAAAAGTCATGATCATCTCCATCACGTAATGCTAAATCGGCATCCAAAGCTTTTACCAAGAGTCTAAAATCTTGATCGTTTGAATCGGTTCTTTTGAGGTGTAACATTTTGAACAAATAATTCTAAATATACTATTTATTGCGACGTTTAATTAGTTAGCAAAAGAAAAAATAATCGGTCATTGAAGCCATATGTTGTGAATTAAAATAGTTTCGAATAACGCGCTGCGCATTTTCATTTGCAACTGTAACAATACTTTGTGGATTGTTAAGTTTGGAGAGTTCGTGGAAACTATGAAGTTCTATTCCGTAAATTTTCTTCCCAATCTTTTTAGGGTTGTTACATATCCATACAAAAGGAATTTTTTTTGATTTCAATCGTTTCGCAATCGTTTTACCCTTAAATCCAGCTCCCCAAACGGTTAATGGCCGATGAGTATCGTAATCCAGTTCCAAAAAATACTTCAGCTTAATATCCAAAAAATAGTTTTGGGCATAATGCTCATGGGTTCGTGAAGTTCTTGTTGCATAATCGCGCCAATAATGTAACAGTTTATCACTTGGAATACATTTTAATTGCTGCTTGTAAAACCTAAATGTGAGATCGTAGTCTTCAGGATAACGATTTGGATTGAAGGCATTGCAGGCAATCAGATCATCTCGATGTACCATCCAGCAAGGCGAAGCGATTGAGCATTCTTTATAGATTTCTGAATAATTGCTACCTTGTTTTGTTAATCCATTTAGCCAGGCTTCATATCGGGCATACCCATCACTAATGCCTGTATCACTAAAATAGTTGACTAGGCCCAATGACACATGTCCTTTTCCTGCACTGATAAGATTATTAACCAGTGAATACAACTTGTCAGGATGCATAATATCGTCACTGTCCATTCGGGTTATGTAGTCGCCTTTTGAGGTTTCAAATGCTAATCTTAAGGCTTCAATAATACCATGTCCCGAATTTTTAAGCAACTGAATTCTTTGATCTTTTTTTGCATATGCTTCAACAATTTTAAAGCTTTGGTCTGTTGAATGGTCATCCACTATAATGAGCTCCCAATTAGTGTAACTTTGTTCGATAATTGAATCCAGGCATTCGGGCAAAAAGTGCTTTGTATTCTTAAAAGGGGTTAATATGCTAACTAGTGGATCTGACATGCAGCTAATATACTAATTCAACATTTTAACAAAATCTTTAATTCAATAAATTTAAAATGATTGTAGTTTTACACCGAAAACGATTTCGAAATATTTTATTTATGAATAGAATTTTTGGCCTGTTACTAGCAGGTATTACCTTGGTCTCCTGTGGGACGTCATCTAAAAATATTGTAAGTGATTTAGCTGAAAATAACCTAATAGAAACGTCAATTGATCTAACTGCTATTGTTGATGATAAAGCTCCCGTAACTATAAACCCGGGGCGATTTACACAAAACGAAGTTATCTATCGTTTGCCAAGAGTGGTTCAAGGCACTTATGAATACAGCAATTTTGGAAAATACACTGATGAATTTACAGCTCTGGATTATGACGGAAACCCTTTAAAAACTGAAAGAATTGATGACAATTCTTGGTTAATCTCCAATGCAGTTAAATTAGATAAAATTACATATTTGGTTAACGACACCTATGACATTGAACGCAGCGGTGAATTTAAAGCGATTTTTTCGCCAGAAGGAACAAATTTTTCTGACGACAATTTTGTGCTTAATTTACATGGATTGATTGGCTATTTTGATTCTTTAAAGCGTAATTCGTATACTTTAGATGTTACATCACCGGCTCATTTTGTACGGACATCTGCTTTGCAAGAAACCAAAACGGTGCTTACTAATGACAACAAAATAATAACCAGTTATTTCGCGCCACGGTATTTTGATATCACTGATAACCCAATGATGATGGGTGAACTTAATGTTGAAGAGTTTATGGTGGGTGATATTAAAATAGTTTTGAGTCTATATTCTCCAAATAAAGTACATACTGCAAAAAATCTGAAGGAGACCGTTTATAAAATGATGGAGGCACAAAAAGCTTATTTGGGTCCAATTGACACCACAAAGCGGTATGATATCTATTTGTTTTTATCTGACGGGAGTGCTACCTCGCCAAAGGGTTTTGGGGCTTTAGAACACCATACATCTACGGTTGTGGTATTGGGGGAGTTCTTTCCAAAATCATATTTGGAAAAAGCAATCATTGATATAGTTGCCCATGAATTCTTTCACATTGTTACGCCGCTTGGAGTGCACTCCGAAGACGTGCATTATTTTGATTACCATACGCCAACATTTTCAAAACATTTATGGATGTACGAAGGTGTGACCGAGTATTTTGCACAACATTTTCAGGTTTATGAAGGGCTTGTTTCTGAAGAGGAATTTTACAATACCATCATGCAAAAAATAATTAGTTCAAAACGGTTTAATGACTCCATGAGTTTTACTACTATGAGTGAACACATTATTGAGCCTCAATTTGCTTCAAATTATGTAAATGTTTATGAAAAAGGCGCCTTGATAGGAATGTGTCTTGATCTTATTATGCTTGAAGAAAGTCAAGGCGCTCGTAACCTGCTTTCTTTAATGAAGGAATTGTCATTAAAATACGGAAAGGAAAAACCATTTGAAGATGATTTTATTATAGAAGAAATTACTAAAATGACCTATCCTGCAATTGGTTCCTTTTTTAAAACTTATGTTGAAGGAGATACATCAATAAACTACAGTGATTTTTTTGAAAAAGTGGGTTTAAATATTGATGACAGAGGAAAGTTGACTCCTGTTGAAAATCCCACGCAATCCCAATTGGAATTGCGTAAGATGTGGTTGAATTCAAAAGAAAAAAATTAAAGAGTCTAATTATTTGATGTGGTCATTAAGTCGAGATCTACGGCCAAGGTTTTAATACTCAAATTCTCGTTACCACTTAAGGTATAGGCAAGATAGGCGGTATGATCTTTAACAACCATTCTAGGAAACCCACTCGATCTACTTTCAGAGGTTTTTGCAAGTGTTAAAATTTCACTTTTACTACCATTTTTATCGATGCGTTGCATTTGAATAATGGTTTCGTATTCAATGGTATCGACCCAAGTTACAAGTGCAGAATTTTCATCAATTAACTCAACATCCACACGACCAATAGGAAAGACATTACTTAAGGTTATAGGTTTTTCAAAACCATCACCATTGGTATTTGAAAAAGCAAGTTTAACGCTAGGATTATCGTCTTGCATGGTGTACCATGCTACTGCTACGGTGTTTTCATATCCTGAAATAGAAGGCCCATTCACGGGGCAACCTGCGATGTTCCAATTATCGTCATGCACGGGTTGTGGATGTGTCCAGATATTATTAATTAAACGTGAATAGTAGATGTCTCTTATTTCGTCTTCAGTACGATCTCTATACACGACTATTGGACCTTGATTGGTCATTGCCATATCGGTTTGGCAGCAATCACAAACGCGCTCGTCAATTAAATATTCATGTATCAGTTTACCTTCAGGATCAAACGAAGCAGCCCTTAAAGTCATTTCTTTTGCAATAGAATCATTTTCTTCTGCATAGGCATACTGTCTACCGTCAAGCCAAACAGACAACAAGGATTGATCATCTAAAGCCAGTTTACTAACAAAACCATGTTCAGTTTGGGTGTTGTCTGTATGCGGAGTTATGGCCTTACCCCAAGTATTTCCTCCATCTTTAGAAAACTTCAATTTTACATCATAAGTGTAAGTTCCATTGGCGCTTTTTTTAAGGTAATGAGTCGCCAAATTAGTGTTTCCAAATGAGGTTAGCCCAGGAAAATCAGCCCAATTCACAAACCAGTTTTTTCCTTGTGCAACAGATTTTGGTTCTGACCACGAGTTATTCTTATTTAACGTTGAAAATTTCAAAATACTCGATGTGTCAGGTAAAACTTCAATCCAAGTTAAATAAATTTGGCCATCTTTAGAAAGGTGTAAATTGGGTTCAGAGCTTTTTTCTGATGCAGGTGATGCAATAGCTGTAATTAATTGTTTTGTATCATTATCACAGGACTGCAATACTAACAATATCAAATAAAATGGGACAAGATATTTTTTTAAGTGCTTCATTTTCTTTTTTTAATATTTAGCGGCTTTACCATTAGCAGATGATTTTTTTATAAACTCCCTTAAATCTTCATTTGCAGAAATCAAGTCTTCATAACGCAAGTACATCATATGCCCACTTCTATAGCCTTTAAATGTAAATCGATCTTTCATTTTGCCACTAGGATCTATTTGCCACATGGTGTATTTCGCATTAAAATAGGTGGTAGCACCATCATAATAACCTGATTGGGTAAGGACTTGTAAATAAGGGTTTTGTGCCATAGCTTGTCTTAAATTATCCCTCACATTGTCATTGTCATTATTCCAAGGCCGAACAGGGCCAAACATATTATATTTAAGATCTGTATCAAACTTTAATTCGTTTTTGATATAGTGATTTATGGCTGGAGTAAATGAGTGTAACCACGACGTAAGTTCAGCACTGTAATCAGGCGATGTTCCAGCTTCAATTTTGTCATAACCCAGATACCTCGAGTCCAAACGCCCAATGGTTTGCCCTGTTTTATCTCGTAATAATTCTTTCCAGAAAAATTGAGTTGGAACATCTAAATTATGTTGAAGGATAACTTTTTCGCTTAATCCAGAATACCTAGACATTTTTTGGGCAACTTCTTTTCTTTCATTATCATTAATGAAACCTCCTTTTGCCAACGCAGGAATCAACTTATTAATAGTGTAATCTTCTGCTTCTGGCAATATGTCTAACAAATCCTTACTTTGTAAGTCTTGTGGTAACATATTGTGATGCCATGCTGCAGCCGTAAAATAGGGCAGGTTTAGAGCAGAAGAAACAGGTCCACCAACACGTAATACTTTATAATCGGCCGGAGAAACCAAAATGACCCCATTAAGGTACATCCATTGGCTATTTTGAAGCTCTAACGATAAGCCCATAACGCGGGTTCCACCATAACTCTCTCCAATAATATATTTGGGAGATTCCCAGCGATTATTGCGGGATACAAAGGTGTTAATCCATTCGGCCAAATATTTTATATCCTCATTAATGCCAAAAAACAAACTTTTATCGGGCATTTTCCCTTCTTTATTCGGGATCATTCTAGAATACCCAGTGTTTACAGGATTTACAAAAACAATATCTGCCACATCTATAATTGAATTCGGGTTGCTCTTAAATCCGTAAGGTTGCACAGGATAGCCCTCATCGTCAATATTTAAAATTCGAGGTCCGGTATAGGCAATGTGCATCCAAACCGATGCAGATCCAGGCCCACCGTTAAATGAAATAATCAGTGGCCTGCTAGCTCTATCCTTAACATTGTCTCTTGTGTAATAGGTATAAAACAGACTGGCAACAGGCTCTCCGCTTTCATTCCAAACAGGCTGTGTTCCAGTAGCTGCAGTATAAGAGAAATTAACACCTTTTACTGTAATATTATGTTTGGTGATTACTGTTGTGTCAACAGGAAGTGTTCGCTCTTGTGCAGAAACGGAAAAATAAGCTAAAGCAATGAGGGTAAGGATAGAATTTTTCATTTGGATTGAATTGGTTATTAAATGAGGCTAAATATAATCAAAGTGATAAAAACATCTTGTTAAAATGCTTCAAAAACACCTAGGCCAAATAAGGCGAAATCATATTTTACGGGATCATTAGGATCTAGTTTTCTCAAAGAATTATCTAGTTCATTTAAGGCTTTAGCATCGTTTTGTTTTCGGTTAAGCAATCCTAGTTTTCGTGCTACATTACCAGAATGCACATCCAACGGACAAGATAATTGACTAGGAGAGAGGCTTTTCCAAATTCCAAAATCTACACCCGCAGTGTCTTGTCGTACCATCCAACGCAAAAACATATTAATTCGTTTGGCCGCTGAATTTTTCAATGGATCGCTAATGTGCTTTTGCGTTCGAGGTAAATGCTCGACTTCAAAAAAATGTGATTTAAGCTTATGAATGCTTTTTTGAAGCGAATCTTTTTCTGAATAGCTAGCAAAAACCTGTTCAAGGCCGTGGTGAGTTTCATAGATGTGCTTTAAACTCGCTATAAATTGTATAAAATCTTCACCATTAAAAGTTCTATGTACAAAAGGCAGGAGCTTCTCTAAATCGGAATCTTGGTGGTTTATGACAAAATCATGAGGAGCATTTTCTAGGAGGGTCATCATGCGTTTTGCATTGTTGATAATACTTTTTCTGTTGCCCCATGCAATAGTTGCCGTTAAAAAGCCTGAAATTTCTATATCCTCTTTTAAGCTGAATGTATGCGGAACTTGAATTGGGTCTGTTTCAATAAATTTTGAATTATTGTACTGAATCACTTTTGCATCAAGGAAGTCTTTTAGGTCAGGAATGGTCATGAAAGTATTAAAATTTATTCAGTTCGAGCACGGTCAAGGATATGTTTTTTAAAGCTTTTCTCATTTTCTATGATTTCAAAAAAATCTGAAATATAACGTTTAGCTCGAACCCAATGATTTCGATCTTCAAAATGATATTCTAAATTATCTATGATTGTAATCATTCTGGGTTTGTTGACGATAAATTCCTTTCTTACTTTTTCAAACAAAACTTCATCTCTTTTATAACCTTTATAGACACGTTCTGTCACATCAGAAATATTTAGCGTTATATTCTGAACATTAGAAACGACGGCGTAACTGGCATTAACAAGACCAGACATATCAAAATCATACGGTACTGGAATTATTCTTTTATCGATAACCACTAATTTCCCGTTGTGAAGATATCTCGTGGAAAAATCGGTATTACCAATTAAGTATTGAAAAAAAGCGTTACGAATTGAGGCTAAATCATCTTGCTCTAAAGGATGTATTCGTCTTTTTAATTCATTCCCGCCAAGACGTTCGGCAACATCGTCAATATCTTCAATAAAAATTGCTTTTAGGATATTTGATTTTGAACGCTTACCCTTGTCTTCAATGTATTCTAAATCTAATAATCGTGTTTTAAAATGTACTGGCGAAATCACTTCGTAAAGTTTATAAGCCATATACTCTTTGAGTACGAAATCATCATTATCAGATTCAATTAAGCAAGGCAAAACTACTTTTAATTTATTATGCCCATCAAAATAGGTGTTTTTTGAAACGGATTTTTTTAGCTTTAGCGTTAGTGGTGCGTAATAACAATTGGTACGTCTGAAATTACCTCTTGCTTTTAATTTAACCTTTAAGGAATCCCAATAAGTGGCCTCATTTTTATAATAGAGCATTGACTCCATATAGGTGCTGTCATTAGTGTTTTTTTTGAGATCTTTTAGTGAAAATTTAAGCTGAATTTGTAAAGGCTTTTGGTCTGAAAATAATTGGGTTGCAATATAGTTGCTTTTTATGCTGTCTACATCTTGCCCTTCAATACTATAGGTTGAAAAACTATAAATTGAAAGAATACCTATTAAGAGTAGTTTGTTCATATCCCTATGTAAGTGATACAAATATAGTGAATTACAGGTCGCTTACTTCATTTAAAAAGATAAGTAGTTGCAGCAATCTTTCAAAAATCAATCCATAATTTTTCCGTCTACCATAGTGAGTTTTCTATCAGCCATATTGGCAAGTTCTTCATTGTGTGTAACGATGACAAAGGTTTGTCCAAATTCATCTCGAAGTTTAAAAAATAGGTTGTGAAGATTTTCGGCGGATTCTGTATCTAAATTACCTGAAGGCTCATCGGCAAAAATGATGTCAGGGTTATTTATTAATGCTCTTGCCACGGCCACACGCTGCTGTTCACCACCAGAAAGTTCATTGGGTTTGTGGTGATAGCGCTCTTTGAGGCCTAAAAAATCTAAAAGTTCTTTAGCCCGTTTTTCAGCATTGGCTTTTGAGGTGTTCTTGATAAAAGCTGGGATGCACACATTTTCCAAGGCACTAAATTCGGGCAAGAGTTGATGAAACTGAAAAATAAAGCCGATATGCTCATTTCTAAATTTTGCTAATGCTCTATCTTTTAAATCAACCACATTGGTATCGTTGATAAGTAATTGGTTGTTTGTTTTAGTTGAGATATGATCTAAAGTGCCTAAAATCTGTAAAAGCGTGGTTTTTCCTGCACCTGAAGGTCCTACTATAGATACTATTTCACCTTTTAAAATAGTTAAATTTACACCTTTTAAAACATGTAAATCTTTATAATACTTATGAATGTTTTTAGCTTCAATCATGAGCACAATGTACTACTTTAAGTGCTTTTGTACAATACTCAACCTTCTTTATTCGTGAAGAACTGTTTTGCATTGTTATAATCTATGAAATACACTAATCGAAGGGATAGAGTGTGTTGAATAGGTTGCTCAAATAAGGTTTCTAAACTATCAAAATAATCATCAGAAGCTGCATTTGAAAAATTAAATAATTGATTACGGTATAGTGCTGAAAGCTGGCTCCCTGGTGCAAATTGCCATGTATAGGCAAAGTCTAAATTCCAGGTGTTGAAGTTAATATTCGGGTCTTCAATGTCATTAACAGTATATCCTTTTTCTCTAGATAATATTCCATTTTCCATGAGGTGAAAAAGTTCATTATCATAATCTACAGTAGCCCAATAATTTCTGAATGACAATGATAAACCATGAAACGAATTGAAATTGTAACTCCCTTGAATGCTATTAACTAAAGTAAATTGATCTCGTTCTCCATAAATAATATCACTATTAAAGTCTGTCACATAGCCACGACTTCCGCCTGTTTTATTAACATCTATAGAATATCTCAAACTAAAATGATCATTAAAACGAATTCTGGGTCCAAAGTCAATAGAGTAACTAAACAAATCGCGGTCATCTTCAAATTGAGTATATAAACTTACTCGGGAAAAGAAAGAAACCACTTTGTTAGAATTTGATGAAAAGAACCCATTTATGCTTGCTCCATTCTCATAAATAAAATAGCGTCCTTCTGTTCTTGGGCCAAAATAGTCGTATTGCTTTCCGGGTTCAACATTGAGATTAATTCCAAAATTGTGCAATTTTTTGTTTTGTGCATCAAAATTGACCCCAATATTAAAGCCTGTGAAAGTATTAGGTTTGAATAGTTGACTGTAACGTGTTCTGATGCCAATGGACATACTGTTGAATTTTTCAGTAGGTTCAAAAATTCGATAGGAGAAATCGGCTGAAAAATTGTTGTAATTGTTTCTAAATTGAACGCCTAGATCATTGATGTTATAGGTTTTATTGGCAAAATCATGACCAATACCATAACGAAAGTTTCCGCCGACTTTACTGATCTCAAATTCGGTACTAAATCCGTTTTGATTACCTTCTGCCAAATTGAGCGAACTCATTTTAACTTCAGCTTCTAGATTGAAAGTATTCTTTTTATTAGTAATATCAGCAAGTAAACCCGTTACATTTGCATCTCTAAAATGGCCATTACGGGTTACATTAGTGTTTATAAGACTTACTGAAGAATTTTTATTGAATTGTTGGTCTAAAACTATAATACTATAATTTGTAAAAGGTTCGGCAATTACTTTTCTCGACTCATCTGTTTCCGTGTTTCTTACGGTCACTTCAGTTTTCTCTGTGATGGAATTAAAAACTCCAATACCCAGTCCCTTTTTGGTACGCCCAGAAAGCTTAACGGCATTAAGCACTTTTATAGTGCTTGGAAAACTTACAAACTCTTCATTATCGTTAAGCTCTGGCGCTTCTGCTGGACCACTACCTACACGTCTAGAATAAAATAGATTTCCTTTATTGAACAAATCAACTCCTTCAGTAAAAAATTGGCGCTGTTCAGAAAAAGTTTGTTCAAACGGTCCAAGATTGAGTCTAATGTCATCAAAACCAGCTTGACTAAAATCAGGAATCAATGTTGCATCTATCGTAAAGTTTTCAGTCACGCCATACTTAAGGTCTAAACCTAGGCTTTGCTTATTTTCACTTTCTCCGTCTACGGTTGTATAAATTGATGAAGCAAATGGATAAAGACTTAATCGTATAGGAGGCTCTATGTTTTCTATACCCCTTAATTCACCATGATATAATCCAGAATTCCCTTTTGTTCTGTCAATAGGGCTCCATGAATATTGGGTGTTGTTTCTTCTAAACCTTCGGTGAAATTGAATGCCCCAAATTTGGATTTCTTGATTGGCAAATCTCAAATTTGAATAGGGTATTTTCATTTCAACGATCCAACCATCATCAACTATTTTAACAGCACTATCCCAAACTCCGTTCCAACCAAAATCATTTCCATTTCCAGGAGACACGATAGCATCTGCTTGATTTCCAGACGGGAAAGCAAAAAACTCTGTATCATTTTGAGCGTCGTTGTTAGGATTTAAAACTACAGTAAAAAAATCCTGCTGCCCAAAGTTGTCACGCTGATTGACCTGCTTCATAATGAGTTCAGGATCATCATACAGGTAAGCAGCAACATAAATGGCACTATCATCATAGGCCATGGTAACTATAGTTTTATTGTCTTCGGTTTCTTTTATTCCCATTTCAGGCCTAAATTGTATGAAACCTGTAGCTTCTTCAGCATTTTGCCATGCGTTATCATCTAAAACCCCATCAATTTTGGGTGCCTCTGTAGTCTTTTTTATCGTTAGGGTCTTTTTTTCTTGTGCTAAATTGGTATGAAACGTAATGAGGAGTATTAAAAAGAAAATTAAGCGGGCTTTCATTTAGATTTGATTGATGGTAAATTTTTATGGTATTTATAAAGACCGAAACAGTTAGGGATTGTTACGATTATTTACAAATCTACAGTTGTATACTAATCTTTTTTCATAAGTAAACGTTAAAAAGATTAAACGATTGTTAATGTTTTGATATGAACTATGAATGCCAAACAAAACGTTATTTTATGTATTTTTATAGAAATAAAAAAAGACTATGCCCTACAAACACTTTGAAGAGTATAACATTCAGGTAACTGATGATGTTAAAGCCCGGTATAAAAGTATTATAGAAGATCTTGGAGAAGATGTAAATCGCGATGGTTTAACCAAAACACCAGAGCGTGCTTCTAAAGCCATGCAGTTTTTAACCCAAGGTTATCATCAAGATGCAGCTGAAATTTTGAAGAGTGCTATGTTTAAGGAGTCATATGACGAAATGGTTATTGTCAAGGATATTGAATTATACTCCTTATGTGAACATCATATGTTACCTTTTTTTGGCAAAGCCCATATTGCCTATATCCCCAATGGCTATATTGTTGGTTTAAGTAAAATACCAAGGGTAGTAGATGTGTTTGCTCGCAGACTACAAGTGCAAGAACGACTTACCGAGCAAATTTTGACTTGTATCAATAATACCTTAAAACCCCAAGGCGTTGCAGTGGTTATTGAAGCTTCACATATGTGTATGATGATGCGAGGTGTGCAGAAACAAAATTCGGTTACAACCACCTCTGGTTTTAGAGGTGCTTTTCAAAATATGGAAACGAGAAACGAGTTTTTAAAGTTGATTAGTGAAAAATTGTCTTGATTTTTATTGGTACGTTTCTTGTTCCTTTAGAGCAAATTGAATTCTAATTTAAATTATGAGTAAATACAAAAAATTGATACTAAGCCTAATTTTAGACGCCTTAGGCTATGTGTCGTTTATTATTCCTGGTATTGGAGAGTTTTCGGATGTTATATGGGCACCAGTATCTGCTTGGATAATGACTAAACTTTATAAAGGTAGAACAGGAAAGATTGCCGCTGGAATTTCATTTGTAGAGGAAGCATTGCCAGGCGTTGACGTTATTCCAACATTTACCTTGACTTGGTTGTATGTTTACGTATTTTCCAATAATGAAGCCAGGAAAGACATAAAGAAAAAAGCGACCTAACGGCCGCTTTTTTTGATTTATAAAGTATAGGTTAGGCCTACACTAAAATTTCGTCCAATGTTGTAAATCCCTTCAGATTTTAATCGCGAAAGATGATGAATGTAAGTTTTGTTAGTTAAATTATTACCTGAAATAGCTATGGATAAGTCATTATTCAAAACTTTTAGTTTTCCACCTATCCCAGCACTTAACAAATTATAGCCTGGGGTGTTTGTTTCGAAGTCACTTATCTTATCTTGCTTTAACGTAGTAGTAAGTTTTAAAAAGGCATAGCCTTCGGTCAACCAATCATTAACCAGTTCTATCCGTATTTTATTATTAAACGAATTTGCAGGAATTAGAGGTAAATAACTATCATCACTTTGTTTTCCAGTTACGGATTCGAAACTGCTTTCAATATGAAGCCAGTCGAGTGGGTGAGGATGGAAGTGCAAACCAACTTCGCCTCCATATAATTTGGCATCACTTTGCTCATAAACAAATACATTATCACCGTCAATAAATTGTCCGTTGGGAGCAATAAAAATATAATTATTCACCTTATTGTAAAACCCATTGACAAACAGTTCGATATGCTCGTTTTTAAATTCAAGCGCTAAATCAGTTTGAAAATTTTGTTCATTTTTTAAATCGGGATTTCCAACTTCATAACGGTTGGTGCCTTCATGTGCTCCGTCTGATGTTAATTCAGCAAGGTTTGGTGCTCTAAAGCCTGTAGCAAAATTTAAACGTGCTGTTACTTTGTTGGCAATGTCAGTCTTAAAGCCCAAAGCACCATTGAAACTATTGAAAGTTTTGTTTAAACCTGATTCAACATTTATATTTCGATTGTCAAATCGAGCACCAAGTTGAATGTCCAATTTTTCAAAGTGAATGTGCGAAGTTGCTAAAAGGCCAACATCATTAGTAGTTGCATTAGGAATCAATTGTTCTTCGCCATAGTTAGTATTTGTCTGGTTCATACCTTGAACGCCGAGTATGGTTTCAAATTTTCCAATTTCTGGCAAATGGTACTTTACATCATAATTAAAGGTTTTAAGCTTCATTTGAAGTGCAGGGTCAAGAACTTCTTCTTCTTCTTCTTCATGTTCATCTTCTTCATGATGCTCTTCAAATTCTTTCCTGTCATTGTAGAGGTAACCTAAATTAACTTCCAAATTTGAATCTTCAAAGAAAAGAACAGATTTAGAGCTAAAAATATGATTTGTAATATCCTGAAAGGGCAATAAAGGAGTGACATTTGTTGATTGAGTTCCAACTTCTTCAGGTATTCCTAATTTTGAAGCATTGATGTTGTAACGCAATTCTGTTTTGAATTTTAAAGACTGGTAGCCTAGAGCTGCTTTAAAATCTTTTTCCTTAAACCTTGTGTTTGTAACACGATACGATTTCGTTTCGTAATCTGCATGTTCTGACATGCCAGCTCTGAAAATATATTTAAAAGCGCCTTTTGATGCTTTATAACCTGCGTTTGTGTTAAATCCGTTGGTGTTAGTAAAATAGTTAAAATTACCATCAGCGGTAGATGTGTTCTCTTTTGCAAATCGCTCTGGATTTAAGTAGAGCACACCACCCAGCGCATCACTGCCGTAAAGTAATGAGGCAGGTCCTTTTATAACCTCAACACTTTCAATACCAGCATCGTTGAGTCCTAAACCGTGTTCATCACCAAATTGTTGATTTTCTAATCGCACACCTTGGGCATAAACCAAAACACGATTTGAGCTTAATCCTCTAATAACCGGTTTACCAATACTTACGCCCGTCGTAATAGTTTCTACGCCAGCAATATTAGATAGACCATCGCTTAAGTTCATAGCGCCTTTAGATTTTAGGTCAGCAATGTTTTCACGCTCCACCTTCATTACATTTTCGCTTTGAAGCTTATGGAAAGGCGTAGATACGATAATCTCTTCCATTTCTATAGCCGAAGTTTTTAAGCCAATACGTACTGGAGTTTCTGAAGGAATTTTTAATTGCAAGGATTTGGTTTCATAGCCAATATAGGAAACAACAATTTTATAAGTTCCTGAAGTAATATTTTCAACTTTAAAGTAACCGTTGTCGTCGGTAGTTGTTCCTTTTTCTAATTGTGGCATATAAATGTTGGCAAAAACAATGGCTTCATTATTGTCATCGTCGATGATGTAGCCTTCAATAAAGTTTTGCGCATTTGCCGTTATATAACTTATGCAAAAAAGTGTTGCATATAAGACAATTCTCATGTGTTTTTAGATTAAATGATTTTGTAAAAAAAATTAATGTTTAAGCTAAATCATTTAATGGGGGACCACGAAGGGAAAAATGAAGTCGTTGAAACTGACCTAAAAAAGAATATTTGGAATAAATTGTTTGATTGACTTTTGGAAATTTGGGAACATTAAAATTAACATTTACAAAAGTGAAAGCGTTATTAAGCTTGAATTTATAGAAATTACAATCAACATCAAATGTGTGAATATGCGATTGAAGCTCTCCGTGACAAACTTCATGCTTGTGATGATTGAAAATATGACCAAATTTCACAACAGAAGGCGCAGTTAAAACCAACACAAGTAAAAGTGCGGATAGTTTAAATACAAACTGTTGCTTAATTGAGTGCATTAATCGATAAATTTTTTCAACCCCATTTTACGGAGCATTTTCTTTTCAAATTCCCAAAAGAATTTAAACTGTCCAAATAACCATCCAAAACTCACTAGAAGTATTTGGTAAAAAATGAGTCCAATACTAATAAATAAAATCCAATAAAGAATAGGGTTTAAGTTTTCTTTAGTAATTCCCATAAGTTGTATTATGGGTTTGCCAATAATTACAGAAGAAGACCCAGTGACTGCGAATACTATAAACACCCGAATCATTTCCCATTTATAATTGAGAATCCATTTTTTTTCAAGCTTTTTGAAAATGTATAAAACCAAAACTAAAAGTAAATAGGTGACTATTACGGTGATGGTGCTAGTTAAAATTAGATTAAAGTTTTTTGTAAAAAGTATAGTAATTTTATAGGAGCAATATATTAGCCCAAGTAATCCTAGGAAAGGAAAAAGGAGTTGCCAATTATGTTGAATTTGCCAATAAGCTTTAAATCGTTGCATTGCGAAATTTTGCGCTGCAAATATAATTTAAATTCTAGGAATAAAACTAGAAAGGCGCTGTTTGTAGGTTAACTGAAAGTAGATGAAATAGTTATATAGCTTATAGTTCACGTCATAACCATAATCTATAAACGGTTGATAGTCAATTTGCATTTCATAAAGATTAGGGTTGTAGTTGAACGGTTGTTGCACCCGTTGATTCCATGCCTGTACATAGATTCTATTTCTGCTCTCCAAAAAAGATTGAGAATAGTAGCCTTCAGGGCGCGCTATTGATTGTAACCAAGCGTTAAATCCAGGTTCAATTATAATGATTTCATACTCAAGATCATCATTTGTGATCTTAACCGTATCTTGTTCGGTCGTATTAGCAATATCATTTTGTGGAACGATTTTGTTTGTGGGGCCACAACTTAACATTCCAACAGAAATAATTAAAATGTATAATAAAACTTTCATAGCGTATATTTTTTTTTCGCAATTGCATAAGCGATTACTCTCTTAAAAATACAAAAATTGCGCCAAAATGCGCACTGTTTCTAAGGACTTTAACAAACAAAAAAAAGCCCTTAAAAATTAAGAGCTTTTAGAGTATAATTAGGTAATCCTTGATTAAGACTTCAAAATTGTTATTATTTGTGAAGCCAATTCGGTTCCGATTCGGTCTTGAGCTTCATTAGTGGCCGCACCAGTGTGAGGCGTCAATGACAAAGCTGGATTCATTAATAACTGAATTTCTGGTTGAGGCTCTTTTTCAAACACATCCAAAGCAGCACGGGCAACTTTTCCGTCTTTTATTGCCTGTACAAGAGCTACCTCATCAATTACACCACCACGAGCGGCATTAACTAAAATCACTCCATCCTTCATCGCTTTAAACTCTTCAGCACCAATAACATAATCCTTTTGAGCAGGAACGTGTAAAGTGATAAAATCTGAATCCTTAATAACTTCTTCTTTAGAAACAGTAGTGATATTGAAATTTAATTTTTGACCATCAAAAAAGTCTAATTCCAAATCTGCTTTTTCAATAAAGGGATCGAAAGCAATAACCTTCATTCCTGCACCTATGGCCACTTTAGCGGTAGCTTGACCAATTCTTCCAAAACCAAGAACACCTAATGTTTTGCCTTTTAATTCGGTTCCTTTTGCATAGGCCTTTTTAAGAGAGCCAAATTTGGTGTCACCCTCTAAAGGCATATCGCGGTTAGAATTGTGTAAAAAACGTGCCAAGCCATATAAATGTGCGAATACAAGTTCGGCTACCGAATGTGAAGAAGCCGCTGGTGTATTAATAACACTCAAGCCTTTGCTTTTTGCATACTCCACATCTATATTATCCATCCCTACGCCACCTCGACCAATGATTTTTAAAGAAGGGCACGCATCGATTAAATCCTTTCTAACTGTGGTAGCGCTTCTTACTAAAAGAACAACTACATTGTTAGTGTTAATATAGTTAGCCAACTGTTCTTGTGCTACAGTTGTAGTTATTACTTCAAATCCTGCTTCTTCAAGTGCATTAATCCCACTTTTAGAAATTCCGTCATTCGCTAATACTTTCATATTTAAGTTAAAAGTTAAAAGTTAAAATTCAAAAGTTTCAAGAACCTCTAAATTGTAACTATAAATTAAAAATTATTTTAAGATGTTCGTGCAAGCATTTATTTGCATAAACTCGTTAGGCTTTTCTTTCTAATTCACTCATTACATCCACCAAGGTGCCTACACTTTCCAATGGCATAGCATTGTACATAGATGCTCTATAGCCCCCAACACTTCGGTGCCCATTGATGCCACTAATACCCGCTTCTTTTACCATCGTGTCAAATGTTTCTTTTAAATCTTCATTTGCCAAAGTGAAGGTTGCATTCATGATTGAGCGGTCTTCTTTGGTCGCAAACCCTTTAAATAATGGGTTTAGATCGATTTCAGAATAGATAAGTTGAGCTTTTTTCTCATTCTCTTTTTCAATCGCAGCTATTCCACCAAGACTTTTTAGCCATTCCATAGTCAACATCGATACGTAAACGGCAAAAACTGGAGGTGTATTGAACATGCTACTTTTATCAATATGAACTTTGTAATCCATAATTGAAGGAATTTTACGCGAAACTTTGCCTAAAATAGATTCTTTTACAACCACTAATGTTGTTCCTGCAGGTCCCATATTTTTTTGTGCACCAGCGTAGATAAGATCAAATTTTGAAAAATCTAATGTTCTTGAAAAAATATCACTGCTCATATCACAAACCATTGGGATCGGTGAATCTGGAAACTGTTTTATTTGTGTTCCGAATATGGTGTTATTTGACGTGCAATGGAAATAATCATAGTCATTTGGGATATCATAACCTTTTGGGATGTAAGTGTAATTAGCATCTTTTGATGAAGCTACTTCATAGATATCGTCAAAGATTCTGGCTTCCTTAATGGCTTTATCGCTCCAAGTACCCGTATTTAAATAACCAGCACGTTTTTCCAATAAGTTAAGAGCAACCATCATAAATTGAGTGCTAGCACCTCCTTGTAAAAAAAGTGCTTTGTAACCTTTGCCTTCAAGTCCCAGAAGCTCTAATGCCAAAGCACGAGCTTTTTCCATCACATCAACAAAGGGTTTGCTACGGTGTGAGATTTCCAAAAGTGACAGGCCATTATCAAAATCCAAAACGGCCTGAGATGCCTTCTCGATGACTTCGCGGTTTAAAATTGATGGTCCTGCACTAAAATTATGTCGTTTCATAGTTGTGTTGTTTTAAATTTGTTTCATCTGGATAAGACATGTTGTTTAAATAATAAGAAGCCTTAAATCCAAATAATTTATGATTTTTTAAACCGATGCAAAGTTGCTAATTAATTGTTTATTTCATTATAAGAAAATGATAATTTATCAACTATATTTTTAACAAAAATGCAATGGTATCTACATCGTCTGCATAATCCCAAAGTTGTGGTTGTTGGGTTGAGCCAAATTGAACTTCAGAATTCAAGATGCCATTTGCAACCACACATTGTATTCGGTCCTTATCAGTTTCCAGCTTTTGGTGGAGTTGATTTATATCTTCATAAAACTCATAAAAAACAGTCGCAATAGGTGATGAGTAACTTTCATCTTCTTTGATCATCAAGAATCCATTTTCCAACATATCAAATTCACTCATGAGATAAACAGCCTTGTTGTAATCGTAATTATTAGCGTATTTTGCTTGATTTATAATTGAGTTCCAATGGTACATGGCTTCAAAAAATGGTTGAAAATTATAATCTTTTGGAACGAATAGTTTGGACACATTTCTACAGCCAAGCCCATAATATCTGAAAATATCTTCCGAAAGCATTTTTAATTCTTCAGATGTCTCATTACCTGTTAAAACCGCCACAGAATTCCTGTTTTTTCTTATGATTGAAGGCTTGTTTTTAAAATAGTATTCGAAATAACGAGCGGTATTATCACTTCCGGTAGCAATTACAGCATCAAAACCATTCAATCTATCACTTGTAAATTCAATTGTTCCTTTAAAATCAGGTTCTAAAACCTCCAAGTATTTGGTTAAATAGGGAAGTAAATGTTTGTCGTTAGATGATTGTTTAACAATCACCTTGTGCCCACTGAGAAGAACACTTATAAAATCATGAAAACCTACCAAAGGAATATTTCCAGCCATAATTATGGCTACTTTTTTTGATTGAATAGTATTAAAGTTGTACTTGTCTAACCAAGCCGTAATATTGCTTTTATTCAGTGCTTTAGACCAGCTAGTTAATGAAAATAAAACATTTTCTTTTGTAAACCAGCCATTGTATTCTTGGGCCAATTTGATTTGATGTAAAAAACCTTTATAAAACAAATCATTATTGGCAATTCCTTCTTTCTTTTTTATACCTTCATTAGAGAATTGACTTAAAAACTCTCCTAATTTTACAAAAGCGTTAATTCTTTGTTGTAAATCCATGCAAGGTTTGGTTATGAATTGTTTTGGCGTTATTTTTGCTCGCAAAGTTAGAAAAGAAAAAACGCTATGGCAATAATTATAACTGATGAATGTATAAATTGTGGCGCTTGCGAACCAGAATGCCCAAATACGGCCATTTATGAAGGTGCTGACGATTGGAGATATAAAGACGGAACTAGCTTAACTGGCCAGGTGGTTTTGCCAAATGGTAAGACTGTAGATGCAGATGCTGCTCAAGAACCAGTAAGTGATGAAATATACTATATAGTTCCGGATAAGTGTACTGAATGTAAAGGATTCCATGAAGAACCTCAATGTGCGGCGGTATGCCCTGTGGATTGTTGTGTTCCTGATGAGGACCATGTGGAAACTGAAGACGTGCTTTTAGGAAAGCAACGTTTTATGCATCCTGAAGATTAATAAAACTACAATCATAAAAAAACCGAGCAAACTGCTCGGTTTTTTTATGATTAAATCAAGACTTTAGAATCTAAAACCAAGTCTTGAAAATATATAGGTTCCGTCTGACCCCATTTGAACTGAATCTGCTAAACCACCTTGATCGGTCCAACCATCAAACTGTGGTGTTGGGTAGGTGTTAAATAGATTATTGGCACCTAAAGTAAGTTTTAAGCTTTTAGAAAACTCATAGCTCAAACTTAAATCAACAGTTAATGCAGCTTCATAAATATCTGTAGCTATAGGGTAAAGCGCATCCGCTTCTGCTTGCGTTGTTGCAGGAGTATCAACCCATTGGAAATCTTGCAATGTTACTTCACTAAATTGAGTTAAAGATACCATGGCATCAAATTTAGAGCATGAATATCCTAAATTCAATCCAAACTTATAGTCAGGAGCTGCAGCTTCTAAATACGCTTGAGAGAATGGGCCAAAGAAAGTAAATTGGTTAAGGTTTCCATTGTGGATGTTATCAATTTTTAATTTGTTCACATTTCCTATTAACCCAACTTTTATTTTACCATCATCGCTTACATTGGTTTCATAACCTAAAACTATATCAAGACCTGTAGTTCTCGTATCTACACCATTAGCAAAAAACTGTGCAGCATCCACATTTAATGGGCCTAAAATAGCTTGGTCAGTAAAGTTGTCAGTTAAAATAATTCTATCATCAACAGAGATAGAATAGGCATCAACAGTTGCTGTAAAACCATCTTTTCTAAATGTAAATCCAATGCTCGCATTTACTGCTTTTTCTTCCTTTAATTGTCCTATTCCAAAAGCTTTAGTAACGGTACTATTATTTGCTGAAAGTAAGGATGGCACTGAAGCTCCGGCAACAATATTATTAAAAATAAGGTTGTAGTATAATTGTGCAAGCGATGGGGCTCTAAATCCGGTTGATATTGAACCCCGCATTGAAAATGCATCACTGAATTTATATCTACTAGCCAGTTTCACGTTAATGGTGTTCCCAAAATCACTATAATTTTCAAAACGTACAGCACCACTAAGTAAGAAGTCGTCAGTTATATTTAATTCAGTATCTACATATAAACCATAATTAGTTCTGCTTCTATCTACTTCATTGTCTGGGCTGTAGCCTGGAAAACCTTGCGAGCCACCTGGTAAATCGTCACCATTAGAATCGGTCGCTACTGTTTGAATGGCAGGGTTTGTAACTGGCACGCCGTTTTCGTCATAAAGGGCATAGGAAGCTTCTTCACCGGCAAAAATTCCAAAGTTTTCAGTTCGGTATTCCATACCAAAAGCAATACTCATACCAGCAGCTACATCTTCAAGGTATTTATTAAAGTCTATTCCAGTAGTATTTTGTGAAAGGTAATGACCGCCAGCATCAAAATCTGTAGGCGAGGCATCCTTCATTGAGGCATTGTTTGAATTTTTTATATAATAATGGAAGTTATTCTTTCCATAGGTATTATTGAAATCTACATTCCAACCATTAGCCATTTTATGTCTCAAACCAGTTGAAACTGAAACATCAGTAATATTTGAAGTAATTCTTGGGGTAAATCCATTTGGATATAAACTAGGAACGGACCTGTTGTCGCCATCATCAAAACTATCACGTGAAAATGCATTTGCGTCAGTATCTCTAAAATTTCGACCACCAAAGGCGTAAAATTCTGTGTTTTCATCGACAGGGACAGCTGCATTGACCATGAAATTAAAACCATCTATTCCAGCACTTCCATAGCCTTTTCTCCAAGAGAATCCAGGTCGCAATGTATTGTCTTTTGAAAGAAACTCTGTTGTGAAATTGATAAATCCTCCTTTATTTCCTAGAGCTGCACCATAATTTGCATCAATTTTTATCGTTTCACCGTCAAAACTTTTACTCTTCCCATCTAATCTGTTTTTGCCTTCTACATTATAAAGGGTTTCGCCAGTAGCTTCTTCCCAACCACTTCCAATGGCTGTACTATAAGCTCCATAAGTAACGCCTCCAGTAAATCCGCCAGTGTTGTCTTTTAGTACAATATTAATAACTCCAGCGATGGCATCTGAGCCATATTGCGCTGATGCCCCATCTCGCAACACTTCGATTCTTTTAATTGATGAAGCAGGTATAGCATTTAAATCAGTTCCAGAGTTTCCACGACCTCTAGTGCCAAAGATATTCACCAATGAAGATTGATGTCTTCTTTTTCCATTAATAAGAACTAAAGTTTGATCCGGTCCTAAACCTCTTAAGGAAGCAGGAACGATATGATCTGCACCATCTGATCCTGATTGTTTACTAGCATTAAATGAAGGTGCTGCATATTGAAGAATATCATTCACTTCAACTTTACCTGTGGTGTTTGCAATTTCTGCAACGTCAAGTACATCAACAGGTACAGGTGTGTCAACAGCTGTTCGTCTAGGACTTCTTGATCCAACCAAAACAATTTCGTCCAGATTTACACCTTCTTCCAAAATGATATTAATGGTTGATTGCCCGCTAACAGAAACTTCTTGAGAGTTATAACCAACATAGCTAAAAATAAGTACAGCATCACTGCCTACGGATATGGCATATTTTCCATCAAAATCAGTTACTACGCCATTGCTTGTTCCTTTTTCTGAAATATTAACGCCAATTAATGGATTTCCTTCCGTATCGGTGACAGTACCATTGACTGTTTGTGCTTGAGTTAAATTGATGCCAAACACACAAAGCATCACAAGTAAAATGTGTTTCATTAGATTAAATGTTTTGATTAGTTAATTGTAAATATAATCCAAATTTAAACTCACTTTGATCAAAAGCGCCACAAATTCCATTGACATAGTTTAAAAAAACGTAAAATAAACGATAACTATATTTATATTTGCACTCGCAAAAAAATAATCATGAAAGCAGGAATTGTAGGATTACCAAATGTTGGAAAATCAACCTTATTTAATTGTTTGTCCAATGCAAAGGCGCAAAGTGCCAATTTTCCGTTTTGTACTATTGAACCAAATATTGGTGTAGTAAATGTTCCAGATCCAAGACTTCAAAAATTAGAAACTTTGGTAAAACCAGAGCGTGTTATGCCTGCAACTGTTGAGATTGTGGATATTGCAGGATTGGTAAAAGGGGCAAGTAAAGGGGAAGGTTTAGGTAATCAGTTTTTGGCAAATATTCGTGAAACCGATGCGATTTTACACGTGCTTCGCTGTTTTGATAATGACAATATTGTTCATGTTGATGGTAAAGTGAACCCAATCAGGGACAAAGAGACCATCGATATGGAACTGCAGTTAAAAGACCTTGAAACTGTAGATAAAAAACTAGAAAAGGTCAAAAGGGCCGCTAAAACAGGCAATAAAGAAGCTCAAAAAGAAGAAGCGGTTTTGTTAAAAATAAAGCAAAATCTTGAAGCAGGTATTTCAATACGGGCTTTAGAATTTGCCGAAGACGACTATGAAGATTACGTGAAGCCTTCTCAATTTATAACCGATAAACCAGTGATGTACGTTTGCAACGTTGATGAAGGCAGTGCAGTATCTGGCAACGCTTATGTAGAACAGGTGAAGGAAGCAGTAAAAGGTGAAAGTGCTGAAGTTTTGGTTTTAGCTGTTGGTACTGAAGCAGATATTAACGAGTTGGATGATTATGAAGAGCGCCAATTATTCCTTCAGGATATTGGGTTAGATGAACCCGGGTCTTCAAAGTTAATTCGATCGGCATACAAGCTTTTGAAACAACAAACCTATTTTACTGCAGGCGTAAAAGAGGTAAGAGCTTGGACCGTTGATATTGGTGCTACAGCACCACAGGCCGCAGGTGTAATTCATACCGACTTCGAAAAAGGATTTATTAGGGCCGAAGTCATTGCTTACGACGATTATGTAAGCTATGGTAGTGAAGCCAAGGTGAAAGAAGCAGGGAAAATGCGTGTTGAAGGAAAAAATTACATTGTAAAAGATGGTGATGTAATGCATTTCTTGTTCAATGTCTAAACATATAAAATATTTTAAATAAAAAGCCAATGTTCTCAACAATATTGGCTTTTTATTGTTAATTACTTTACTTTATAGTGGTTTCATTTTTATAACTGAAATACTATATTAGCAACCTATCTTAAATTTTTACACTTTTATGTCTCAAGAAACCCACTATACCGAAGATAATATACGTTCCCTTGATTGGAAAGAGCATATTCGTATGCGTCCTGGAATGTATATTGGTAAGCTTGGTGATGGGTCATCTCCAGATGATGGTATTTATATTCTTTTAAAAGAAGTACTGGACAACTCTATAGATGAGTACGTCATGGGTGCGGGTAAAACCATTGAAGTTTCAATTCAAGGTAATAAAGTGATTGTTCGGGATTATGGTCGTGGTATTCCATTAGGGAAGGTTGTAGATGTGGTTTCCAAAATGAACACTGGAGGAAAATACGATTCCAAAGCGTTTAAAAAATCGGTTGGACTTAACGGAGTTGGTACCAAAGCGGTAAATGCATTGTCCTCGTTTTTTAGGGTTGAATCTACACGTGACAATAAGTCGGCTTCTGCTGAATTTGAACAAGGTAATTTAACTAGCCAAGATTTATTGGACGATACATCAAGAAGAAAAGGCACAAAAGTGTCCTTTGTTCCTGATGATACCATATTTAAAAACTATAAATACCGAAGTGAGTACATTGTTAAAATGCTCAAAAACTATGTTTACCTTAATCCTGGATTAACTATAGTTTATAATGGAGAAAAGTATTTTAGCGAGCACGGGCTTAAAGATTTACTGTCTGAAAACATCAATACTTCAGATATGCTATATCCAATTATTCATTTAAGAGGAGATGATATTGAAGTTGCTCTAACACATAGTAAAACTCAATACAGTGAAGAGTACCATTCATTTGTAAACGGTCAAAACACTACTCAAGGAGGCACACATTTGTCAGCTTATCGTGAAGCTTTGGTAAAAACAATTCGTGAATTTTATGGTAAAAATTACGAAGCTTCAGATATTAGAAAATCGGTAGTGACGGCAGTCTCTATAAAGGTAATGGAGCCAATTTTTGAAAGTCAGACCAAAACCAAGTTGGGGTCGACCGATATGGGTGGAAAACTCCCAACAGTTCGGACGTATGTCAATGATTTCCTAAAAACCCAACTTGACAATTATTTACATAAAAACCCTGAAACGGCTGAAAAAATTCAACGTAAAATACTTCAAGCCGAGCGTGAACGTAAAGAGCTTTCAGGAATTCGTAAATTAGCCAAAGACCGCGCAAAAAAGGCGAGTCTTCATAATAAAAAATTGAGAGATTGCCGTATTCATTTTGGGGACACAAAAAATGAACGAAACCTTGAAACAACTTTGTTTATCACAGAGGGTGATTCAGCTTCTGGAAGTATTACCAAGTCTAGAGATGTTAATACGCAGGCGGTTTTTAGTTTAAAAGGAAAACCTTTAAACTGTTACGGTTTAAGCAAAAAGGTGGTGTATGAAAATGAAGAATTCAATTTACTTCAGGCTGCATTAAACATTGAAGAATCATTAGAAGATTTGCGTTATAATAATGTGGTTATTGCCACCGATGCCGATGTTGATGGTATGCATATTCGCTTATTACTAATTACTTTTTTCTTACAATTTTTCCCAGAAGTGATTAAAGAAGGGCATTTGTATATTTTGCAAACACCGTTGTTCAGGGTTAGAAACAAAAAGAAAACTATTTATTGCTATTCTCAAGAAGAACGTCGTAACGCTATTGAAGAGTTAAAACCAAAACCAGAGATTACACGATTTAAAGGGCTTGGTGAGATTTCACCAGATGAGTTTGTTCATTTTATTGGTGAAGATATTCGATTAGATCCTGTCATGCTTGATAAGGACATGTCTATTGAAGAATTATTGGAATTTTACATGGGCAAAAACACGCCTGATCGTCAAGAATTTATAATAAATAACCTTAAAGTTGAACTTGATTTAGTAGAAGAGGCAAATGCGGACTAACAATTCTAAGGTTAAAAACGTCATTATATCGGTATATTTTGTACTGATCGTCTTTGCCATTTTTTTAGCTACTGTTTTTAGCGCTTTTAGTGACTTAACCAGTAATCCAACCTTAACTTTTTTTATAATTTTCGCGGCTTTTATAGTTCTGTTTTTTTTGGTTCATTATATTTCTAAATACTTTGAATATGATAGTGACGGGGTTAAAGTGGTAATTATAAATAAAGGATTATTACTGTCTGATCATTTCAATTATAGGGAACACAAAATAGAATTTAACAAGGAAAATTTAGTAGCCTATAAATTTTACAACTACCTATTTTATAAAACGCTTGTTATTTATGTCAAAGACCGAAAAGGCAATCAACGTAAAGAGGTCTTCAATGTCACTCTTGTAACTAGAAAGAAAAGAAGATATATTAGGCAGTCATTGAGCAAAATGATCAAATTAAATAAAAAATCAAATAGTTAATGATAGAAGAGAACGACGACTTGAACACTGAACATGAGGACAACCAGGAAACCATTACAAGGGTTACCGGAATGTACAAAGATTGGTTTTTAGATTATGCATCTTATGTAATTTTAGAGCGGGCAGTTCCGGCTATTGAAGATGGCTTCAAGCCAGTACAACGCCGTATCATGCACTCCATGAAGGATCTTGATGATGGTCGCTACAATAAAGTGGCGAACATTGTAGGTCATACCATGCAGTATCACCCTCACGGTGATGCCAGCATAGCCGATGCTATGGTTCAAATCGGACAAAAAGATTTATTGATTGACACCCAAGGAAACTGGGGGAATATATTAACAGGAGATAGTGCAGCCGCATCTCGATATATTGAAGCAAGACTATCAAAATTTGCTTTAGACGTTGTTTATAACCCGAAAATTACAGGTTGGCAGGCCAGTTATGATGGTCGTCGTAAAGAGCCTGTAAATCTGCCCGTCATGTTTCCTTTATTGTTAGCACAAGGTGGAGAAGGAATTGCGGTTGGTTTGTCCACAAAAATATTACCCCACAATTTCATTGAACTTATTGAAGCTTCTATAAAACATTTAAATGGTAAGCGCTTTACGCTATATCCAGATTTTCCAACAGCTGGAATTGCCGATTTCAGCAATTATAATGATGGAATGCGTGGTGGCCGAGTTAGAGTGCGTGCAAAAATTTCTCAATTAGATAAATACACACTTGTTATTACTGAAATTCCTTTTAGCACTAACACCTCAACTTTAATTGATTCTATCTTAAAGGCAAATGATAAAGGCAAAATCAAAATTAAGAAAATAGAGGATAATACAGCAGCCGATGTTGAGATCTTGGTACATTTGCCTTCTGGGATTTCACCTGACAAAACTATAGATGCGCTTTACGCATTTACAAATTGTGAAGTTTCTATATCTCCTTTAGGCTGTGTAATCGAAGATAATAAGCCTCTGTTTGTTGGTGTTTCAGAAATGTTGAGACGCTCAACAGACAATACTGTTCAGCTTTTAAAAAGCGATTTAGAAGTTAAGCTTAATGAGTTGGAAGAACAATGGCATTTCGCTTCATTGGAGCGTATTTTTATAGAAAAACGTATTTATCGCGATATTGAGGAAGAAGAAACCTGGGAAGGCGTAATTCAAGCCATTGATAAAGGACTTCAGCCACATATCAAGCATTTGAAGCGAGCCATTACAGAAGACGATATTGTTCGCTTGACTGAAATCCGTATTAAGCGTATTTCAAAATTTGATATTGATAAGGCACAACAAAAAATTGATGCGTTAGAAGATCAAATTGCACAAATGAAGGATCATTTAGCCAATTTAATAGACTACGCTATTGCTTATTTTTCTCGTTTGAAAAAGGATTATGGCGCTGGCAGAGAACGTAAAACCGAAATACGCACATTTGATGATGTTGATGCTACAAAAGTGGTAATCCGAAACACAAAACTCTATGTCAATAGAGAAGAAGGCTTTATTGGAACATCCTTAAAACGTGATGAATATGTGTGTGATTGTAGTGATATTGATGATATAATCGTCTTCACCAAGGACGGGAAAATGATGATTACCAAGGTTGATTCCAAAACCTTTGTTGGTAAGGATATCATTCATGTTGCCGTATTCAAGAAAAAAGATAAGCGTACTATTTACAACATGATTTATCGTGATGGAAAAGGCGGACCAACTTATGTGAAGCGTTTTTATGTTACAGGCACTACTCGCGATAAGGAATATGATTTGACCAATGGCAACTCTAATTCTGT
Source organism: Flavobacteriaceae bacterium MAR_2010_72 (assembly GCA_003550275.1). Taxonomy (GTDB): domain Bacteria; phylum Bacteroidota; class Bacteroidia; order Flavobacteriales; family Flavobacteriaceae; genus Geojedonia. Next base: position 1,859,936 of record QXCW01000002.1, on the reverse strand, counting down.
TGTTTGGTATTTTTCTGCCAATCCAAATGGTGAAGCCGAAGTCGTTACAGTATTCCTGCGTCAGGTAGGTAGTATTAAAAAACTGAAGTGGGATTTAGATTTTGCCGAGGTTCTCATAAAAGGTCGTGCTTCAAAAGGAAATTTAGTGACCAAATATTCAGTTAAGAAAATAGAACTCAAGGAAAAAGGAGTTTCTACCTTAAAGCCGCGCAAAATATGGTTTGACGATGCCGTACAACGCTTAAATGTTGATGAGCGCGGTGAATTGATTGGTGAATTTAGAGGCGAAGATAGATTGCTAGTTATTACACAATCAGGCACGGTAAAAACCATTTTACCAGAACTGACCACGCATTTTGACGACGACATGATTGTACTCGAAAAATGGATTCCTAAAAAACCTATTTCGGTAATCTATTTTGATGGAGAAAAAGAACGTTATTTTGTAAAACGGTTTCTTATTGAAAATGAAAATAAGGAAGAAGTCTTTATTTCTGAACATTCCAAATCAAATTTAGAAATTGTTTCCACAGATTGGAAGCCTGTCGCCGAAGTTGAATTTACCAAGGAACGAGGCAAAGAGAGAAAAGACAATCTCATTGTAAACCTTGAAGAATTCATAGCCATAAAAGGAATAACAGCAATAGGAAATCAGCTTACAAAAGAGAAGGTAAATCAGATCAATCTTTTAGATCCTTTGCCTTATGAAGCTCCAGAGGAAACACCTGCAGAGGAGATTGAAGTTGTTGATGAAACAGAAGTCTCTAATGATTCTGAAAATGAAACAAGTAGCGACAAACAAGAATCAAAAGCGTCCGACGATGATGATGCTGGAAGTCGAGACGGTAAAGGCCAGATTACTCTGTTTTAATTTTTTAAGTATTAGCTTTCAATTTTAGGTTTTTTCTTGTCAATTCTTAAGCTCAAAAACTCTACAAATAGAGAGAACGCAATTGCAAAATACAAATAGCCTTTAGGGATTGCGCCAACTGTATTACCTAAAAACTTGGTGTGAGTCAAGTGCGCAGCTTCTGTAATCAACATAAACCCTATTAGTATTAAAAACGCCAGTCCTAAAAGTTGCATACTTGGGTGTTTGTCAATGAACTTTCGGATAGGGTTAGCAAAAGCAATCATAACTATAATAGAAATAACTACCGCTATAATCATCAAGACTAGATTGTAATTATGGTTTTGATGTAAGTTGTTCGTCATACCAACAGCGGTTAAAATAGAGTCAATTGAAAAAATAAAATCAATTAAAAGAATTTGGACAATGGCTTGTGAAAATGTATTTATCTTTTTTCTTTTCAAATCATCTTCTTTTGGACTTTCTACTTTGTGCTTAATTTCAGACGTGCTTTTAAAAATCAAAAACAACCCTCCACCTAATAAAATTATACCTTGCCAGCTCACAGAAGTCGTTAGCCAAGACAAATCAATCTCTAAAAAAGGTTTATTCAAACCGATTAAAAAAGACACAAAAAACAGAAGTATTATGCGTTGTGCCATAGCTAATATAAGCCCAATATTAGTTATTTTAGCTCTTTCGTGTTCGGGTAATTTGTTCGCTGCAATCGAGATAAAAACAATATTATCTATTCCTAAAATAATTTCTAAAAATGTTAAGGTAATCAATGCCATGATGGCATCACTAGAAAGTAAAAAATCTAACATGGATTCTATTTTATTTTAATGGCTAGGCCTTTTTTTACAATTTGGTTCTGATTTGGTTTCTTTAAAGCTAACTTATATTCAAATGTATAACTACTATCTGTAGTTGATAAAATTTTCATATGAATTGCATCTTCATCAGCTCTACTTTTTGGGTTGATTTTCTTCAACACAAATTCACAGTCATTGATCCATCTCACAGAGGATGAGTCTATTTTATTATCAAAATAATCAATGCTATAAGAATCTGTTCGTATAAATGTGCCGGTTTTTTCAACACCATTTATGGTATAATCGAATTTAAACGTTCCGGTCTTGTAGTCCTGACAATTTCTTGAATTCTGAAAACACGAACATAAGGTCAAAACTAGAATCAATACTACAGTAAACTTCATTCAGCTAATTTTCTGTAAAATTAATAAAGAATAATTGCATAAACACCCTATACGAGAATTTAGTATTTAAAAAAAAGTACAACAGCTTATAAATTATCAAAGTTTTTGAAACTACCGTCTTTAAAAAAAATAACGATGCGCTCTATGTCCTTGTCAGATTTTTCAGTTATTTCTTGGTTTATTGAAGTAGATTCAGAATTAGAAGTATTAACCTTCATTGGCTCATTATCTGCTTCAGATGGAAAAACACCTTTGCCATTTAGAAGCCAGTATAATTCAACTTCAGGAAAAGAGGAGAGGATCTTGAGAACAAAATCTAAACTTGGTTTATTTCTGCCTGATAAAATGTGAGAGATGCTCGAGCGTTGTACTCCAATTTTTTCTGCAAATGAAGACGCGGATTCGCCGTAAAAATCCATTACTTTTTGTAGTCGTTTTGTAAAATCTTTACTGTTTATCATTGTAAACCCGAGCATTGGTAATTGCCTGTTACAAATGTAACTAATTTGGGTAAATTCAACTTGTTTTTTAACATAATACTTAATATTAAATTAAATAATTACTTTATATAAATATTTATAATGCATTGATAAATAACTATATAATATGAAATTAATGCACTAAACAAATTGAGCCTGTGCTGCCCACTTTAGTAGCGATATTTTTGTTTATTGATGTATACAAATTTGATTATTTTGTTGTTTACAAATGTAAATTTGTAAATGTTTACATTTGTATCCAATCAAAATATCAATGGTAATTACAGTACTCAATCAGTGGTTTGAAATCTATAAAGAACGTTCGCTTTTTCATCGTTACATAGCACAAGGTCATGTTGCTCCGCTTCTTAAAAATCTAAAGACTTCGTTTAAAATAGAAAGCATAGGCCAATCCGTTTTGGGAGTATCTATAGATGTGATTTTGGTAGGAACTGGTAACAAAAAGATTTTCATGTGGTCGCAAATGCATGGAAACGAAAGCACAACCACGAAAGCTGTTTTTGATATATTAAATGCTTTTGAAAACTGTGAAGACCATCAAATCAAACAAATTTTAAGCTCATGTACTATTGCAATTATACCTATGCTGAATCCTGATGGGGCGAAGGCTTATACGCGTAGCAATGCTAATGAAATAGATTTAAATAGAGATGCTCAAGAGCTTTCACAGCCTGAAAGTAAGGTGTTGATGAAGTTTTATAAGTCATTTAAGCCAGATTTTTGTTTTAATCTTCACGGTCAACGAACTATTTTTAGTGCTGGTAAGGCCAATAAACCGGCTACAGTCTCGTTTTTAGCACCTGCGCAGGATGAAAGCTGTGCGGTTACGAATAATCGTAGGAGGGCTATGGAAATTATTGTTCAAATGAACAAAGTACTTCAAAAGCAAATCCCTCATCAGGTTGGCGTGTATGATGATTCCTTTAATATTAATTGTGTTGGTGATACATTTCAGCGTGATAACGTTCCTACTGTGCTTTTTGAAGCCGGACACTATGCGCATGACTATCCTCGTGAGGTGACACGACGCTATATATTTCAATCTTTATTGACTGCAATGAATTATATAGCAACTACTGAAATTACTGGAAATTATTACAACGATTATTTTGAAATCCCTCAAAATGAAAAACTTTTTTATGATATTATTATTAGGAATTCCTATACTGCTGGTGGAAATTTTGATATAGCGGTAATGTTTCAGGAGAAATTAATTGAAAAAACTATAGAGTTTGTGCCCATTGTTGAAAAAATTGAAGATTTAAACGGTTTTTATGGTCATAAAGAGATTAATGCCAATAATAATGCGGTCTTAAAAGCGAATTTGGAGCCTCTAAAAGTGGGTGACGAAATCGATTTCGTTTTGATAAATAGTAAGAAATTCTCATTGATATTGAAAAATATCTAAAAATACATGCATTATCTTCAATAAAATTCTATTATTTTTGTATTTAATTTAATAAACTAAATAATGGGTAAGTTCAAATTGGATGAGGTCGATCATCAAATTTTAGACATGTTAATTGATAATACTCGGGTTCCGTTTACCGATATTGCAAAAAAACTGATCATTTCGGCAGGTACAGTTCATGTCAGAGTAAAAAAAATGGAAGAGGCTGGAATAATTCAAGGCTCGTCTTTAACTTTAGACTACAAAAAATTAGGCTATTCGTTTATAGCTTATGTGGGCGTTTTTTTGCATAACACGTCGCAAACCAAGTTCGTCTTGGAGCGAATTAATGAAATACCTTACGTAACCGTAGCTCATATTACAACAGGAAAGTTTAATATTTTCTGTAAGATTAGAGCTAAAAATACTTCCCATGCTAAAGACATTATCTTTTTATTGGATGATATTGAAGGGGTTTACCGAACAGAGAGTATGATTTCTCTTGAAGAAAGCATCAATGATAAAAAGCGCTTAATGCACACTATTTTTAACGAACTTTAGTAAAAGTTATAACCAAATATAACCCATGCTTTACAACCTTAAGCATGGGTTTTTTTATTAGATTTGAGGTCTAATTTGAACAGATATGACTAAAGATAATCTTAAACCGGACGAATTTAATCCGTATTATGGTACTTATATTAATGCAACTGCAGGACTCGATTTAAAAAATGGCCTAAAGGTCAGTGGAGAGCACACTATTAATTTTTTAAGAACCGTTCCGTCTGAAAAGTTAGAATACCGTTATGCAACAGGTAAATGGACTGTAAAAGAAATCATACAGCATCTTATCGATTCAGAACGTGTATTCGCATACCGCGCTTTGAGGATAGCCAGAGAAGATCAAACGGCGTTACCAGGTTTTGAACAAGATGATTATGTTTCGCCAAGCAAGGCGAATACACGTTCGCTAGACCAATTATTGAATGAGTATGCTTCAGTTCGGCAATCTAATGTAGCTTTATTTGAAAGTTTTTCAGACAGGATGCTAACCCATCTCGGGACTGCTAGTAACAGCCCTGTATCGGTGCGTGCGATAGGATTTATTATTATGGGGCACGAAATTCATCATTGTGGGGTGATTAAAGAGCGGTATTTGGATAATTAATTCAGGTTTTTATAGTACTCAAAAGCTTTTAATAGTAAAGTGTTATCCACCAGGCAATCAATTTTTGGTTGCCCAATAGCTTCTAGCAAAACAAAGTTGATGTTGCCGTGCTCGTTCTTTTTATCATATTTAAGTAACTCTATAATAGCTTGGTAGTCTTCAGTTTCAATGGACTCAAGTCCATAAACGGTTTTAAAAACGTTGCTGATGTCGTTTAAGTCTTCTTTAGAAAACCCTAAAATTTCAGCTGAAATAAAACTTTCCATAATCATTCCAATAGCGATGGCTTCGCCATGGAGTAATTCCTTTTTTTCTGGATGACTTAAAAAGTATGACTCAATGGCATGGCCAAGTGTATGTCCAAAATTAAGGTGCTTTCGTAAATTCTTTTCAAGCGGATCTTTTTCAACAATAGCATGCTTTATAAGTACTGATTCGTAAATGAGTTGTGGTAAATCATTTAAAGTATTTTGGGAAAGGTTTTTGGTTTTGTTCCAATATGTTCTATCGCTAATAAGGCCATGTTTTAGCATTTCGGCAAGTCCAGATCGTAATTGATTTTGTGGTAATGTTTCTAAAAAAGAAGTATCAACCAAAACCATTTCACCAGAATCAATAACGCCTATTTGATTTTTCAGACTGCCCAAATCAACTCCAGTTTTTCCTCCAACAGAAGCATCAACCATCGCTAAAAGTGAGGTGGGCACATTGATGTAATTAAGACCACGCTTAAAAGTGCAAGCCACGAAACCCCCAAGATCGGTCACAACGCCACCACCCAGATTAATGACCAAACTTTTTCGATCGGCTCCCAAATCGGATAATGCATTCCAGACACCTACGCAGGTATCGATAGTTTTATGCTGTTCGCCAGCTTCAATTTCAATGATTTCAATGGATACATCAGTTTCAAGTTGTGACATGAATTTTGGCAAGCAGTGCTCATGTGTATTAACATCAACAATGATAAAAATTAAAGAAAAACGATACGTTTTTAAGTATGCATTTAGCTCTTTATAACAGGTGTCATTAAAATGTACCGCGTAAGTATTTGACGTGATAGAGGTCATGAAAGTCAATCTTAATTGAGAGCGTGAAAATAAGTAGTTTTTAATAAAATATTAGATTTTGAATCTATATTTTTGTGAATATTTTTAAAACATGACTAGAGAACATCTTTTTGATAATACCGAAATTGCATTTCAGTTAAAGAGTGATTCAGAGCTTGAGCGTGCGTATTTTCTGTTTAAAATGATTTCCCATGAGCCATTAGTGCGAATAGGGACTGCCGCGACAAACTTTGCCTTAAAAGCGCATTTACCAGTTGAGGGATTGATTCGATCTACTGTATTTGATCATTTTTGTGGAGGTGTAAATGAAGATGATTGTGTATCGGTCATTGACAGAATGTTTGAAAAAGGAGTGAGTTCTGTATTGGATTTTTCTGTAGAAGGCAAGGAAATTGAATCACATTTTGATGCTGCCATGGAAAAAACCTTGAAGATCATCAATTTCGCCCATGAAAAAGATGCTATGCCTATTGCCGTGTTTAAGCCAACAGGTTTTGGAAGGTTTTATTTATACCAAAAGAAAGGTGAGGGAAAACTATTTACTCCACAAGAGCAGCAAGAATGGGATAGAGTAGTGGCACGTTATCATAAAGTGTGTAAATTGGCCAAAGAAAAAGATGTTGAAGTGCTGATAGATGGTGAAGAAAGTTGGATGCAAGATGCAGCTGATGACTTGGTTGAAGAAATGATGCGAGACTATAATACGGGAGTTCCCGTTGTTTATAACACTTTGCAGCTATATCGTTGGGATCGTTTGGATTATTTAAAGACATTGCATCAACGTGCAAAAGCAGAAGGATTTACTATCGGTGTAAAAATTGTGCGTGGTGCCTATATGGAAAAAGAAAGGGAACGAGCTTTGGAAAAAGGCTATCCGTCGCCAATTTGTGAATCCAAAGAAGCCACTGATGCCAATTTTAATGAAACACTTGCTTATGTTCTGAACAATTTAGATGACATTTCATTGTTTGTAGGAACACACAATGAATATAGTTGCTATTTGGCTATGGATCTGATGGATAAGTATGGTGTTGCCAAGGAAGATAATAGGGTTTGGTTTGGACAGCTCTATGGTATGAGTGATCATATTAGCTTTAATTTAGCTAATTCAGGCTATAATGTAGCTAAATATGTTCCTTTTGGGCCTGTTAAGGACGTGATGCCCTATCTCATTCGTAGAGCTGAAGAAAACACGTCGGTTGCAGGTCAAACCAGTCGGGAGCTCAATCTTTTAAAAGAAGAGAGAAAACGCCGGCAACTTTAAGATAATTTTGGTTTTGGCGCAATCATTTTATAATTAGGATTGTTAGGAATGTATTCTGGAACTATAGCTTTAATGCGAGCAACTAATTCTTGGTTTGATAATTCATGACTTTTTAAACAGAGTTCAGATATTTTCTGATCTAGGCTGTCGATATTTTGAGTTCTCGCTTGAGAAACCTTAATAAGTTTGTGCTCTGTTTGTCTTAATTTTTCTTCTACTGATGCTAGTTCTTCTTTAATTTTTTCACCAGGTCTCGAGCCGATCATTTTAATTTTTATTTCTTCTTTATGTTGTGCTTTGTTAAGCCGAATCAGCAGTTTTGCCAAATCATAAATGCGAATGGGTTTTCCCATTTCAAACACATAAATTGATCCATTTTCCTTTAATACGGTACATTCAAGTACCAACTCACATGCGCCTTGTAAGGTTATAAAATAGCGCTCAATCTCTTTATCTGTTAGGGTAACTGGTCCACCATTCTCAATTTGTTTCTGAAAAAGAGGAATTACTGATCCGTTAGAGGCTAGTACATTTCCAAATCTTGCAGTTTTATACCTTGTGTTACCTAGCACGTTCAAATGTTCAATATAGAGTTCTCCAACTCGCTTTGTTGCACCCATGACATTTGTAGGATTTACAGCTTTATCTGATGAAATCAGTATAAATTGATTAGCACCATGCTTTTGAGCGAGATCAGCGATATGTTTTGTGCCTAAAATATTAGTCAGAATAGCCTCAATAGGGTGCTCCTCCATTAACGGGACGTGTTTGTAGGCAGCAGCATGAAAAATGAGGTTTGGTCTATGTGTTTTGAAAACAGATTCCATTCTCTCATAATTTCTAATGTCTCCGATAGTATAAATGATATTTGGCACTCCGTTTTCAATAAGCTCTTGTTGTAGTTCGTAAAGTGCAGATTCTGCATTATCCAAAAGCACAAGGGACTTGAGTTTAAAATTTAAAAGCATTTTTGCTAATTCACTCCCAATAGAACCTGCGGCTCCAGTAATTAAAATCGTCTGGTTTGTAAACTGGTTTAAAAGGTTTTGGTTGAATTTAGGTACAGGAATTTGTATTAAATCGGAAAAGCTTAAGTTATTAATTGTAAATTTTTTAGACGTATTATATTCAGGTGTTGATTTAAGGTTTAGTGTTTTAATTTCAAGCCCTAAACTTGATAAATAAATGATCCGTTCTAATAGATTAGAATGGTCAACATGTTGCAATGCTATTATGACTTGAGTAATTTTATGAGCTTCCAAAGCTTTGGAAGTTATGCTTTGATATTCAAAGCATAAAAGGTCTTTATCAATCAGATTTGATTCATCCCCATCATTTATAACTCCAATAATATTGAAACTTTGATCCAGAACATCATAAGCTTCATGAGTTAAAGCTCCTAATCCAAAAAAAAGTGCATTTGATTTATTCGGACTCATAAATTTTTCTTGTTGCTGGTCATTTCATTAACTGCTAAAATAGTCTTTTATGATTGAGATCACGCGAAATTGATCTTCTTCAGTTAAATCTGATCCACTTGGAAGGCAAAGCCCTTTATTGAATAACATATCTGAAATTCCATTAATGTAGCTCATTGAATTTTTAAAAACTGGTTGTTGGTGCATGGGTTTCCACAGAGGTTTTGATTCGATATTGTGCTGCTCTAATAAAACTCTTAACGGTTCCTTGTCTGATGATTTTGGAAGTAAGATACAAGTGAGCCATCTGTTTGAATACGAGTTATCAGCTTCACTTTGAAATCCAACCTCTTCGATTGAACTTAATTGTTCTTTGTAAAGGCTATAGATAGCTCGGCGTGCTTCAACACGCTTTTCAATAACTTGTAGTTGTCCACGACCTATTCCAGCCAAAACGTTCGACATGCGGTAATTATAACCAATATGGTTATGGAGGTATTCGGTGGTATATTCTTTAGCTTGATTAGCTAGCAAAACGGCTTTTTGTTTTAGTTCTTTATCTTTTGTAATTAGAGCGCCGCCTGCAGAAGTGGTAATGATTTTATTACCGTTGAATGAAATAGCCGAAAGTGTTCCCAATGTGCCACATTTTTCAGTTTTGTAGCGGCTGCCTAATGCTTCAGCGCTGTCTTCAATCACAGGAATATCATAAGATTCAGCAATGCTCTGAATTGCATTAACATTATAAGGCATACCATATAAATGAACAGCAATTATGGCTTTGGGCTTTTTGCCAAGTTTTATGCGATCTTTAATAGCGAGTTCCAATTGTTCTGGGCAAATATTCCAACTATCTGCTTCACTATCTATAAATATGGGTGTAGCACCACAATAACAAACAGGGTTTACCGAAGCTATAAATGTATTGGATTGGCACAACACTTCATCCCCATCAGTAACTCCCAAAAGCAACAAGGATAAATGAATCGCCGAAGTCCCAGAGTTAAGCACAGTTACAAAATAATTTGGGTTTAAATAGTTTGTTAATTCCTGTTCAAAACCATTAATGTGTTCGCCGTTGGGTGCAATCCAATTCGACTCAAAAGCTTGATTTACAAACGCTTGTTCATTCCCGCTCATATGTGGCGGCGATAACCAAATTCGCTTGTTCTCTTTGTTTTGCATAAAGCTTATGAAAAACTTATGGATTGATTTTTAATTCCGAAATAATTGCAACGGAATCACAATTCTTTACTTTGAGCGTAATAGCTTTTTCGTCTAAATAATTATCAATGCTATAGATATTGCAGGGCTTGGTTTTTGTGTCACTCTCTGAAAAATTGACATCTCCGGTCTTAATTAATCTAGAAACCGTTGTGGTGTCCAAAGAATGCAGTGCCATGAATGCTAAAGCTTCATCGGAATAATGCTTCTTTTTAATAGAAATATTTTTAATAGTTCGGGCATTAGGACCATAATCGCAAGATGTTTTTTTTCCGCTTAAAAAAAAAGCAAGAATAATAAGTCCTATGGAAAAACCTCCCAAATAATAGCCTACACGTTGAATTAATTTCATCGGTATGTAAAGTTTGATGTTTTGGTATTAAAAAACAAGTAAATTTATCTCGGTGTGTTTTAATTCGAACCAATCTGCCACAGATTTGTTAGTTAAAACGCCGTGGTAAAAATACAATCCATTTTTTAAACCACGGTCAAAACGGATGGCATTTTCAATTCCACCGTCTTCGGCTATCTTTAACAGATAAGGCGTGAAGATATTACTAATAGATACTGAAGCCGAACGCGAATAGCGTGCAGGAATGTTTGGTACACAATAATGGGTGACGCCATTTACTTCAAAAGTTGGATGATCATGGTTGGTGATCTCACTGGTTTCGAAACAACCGCCCATATCTATGCTTACGTCAATAATTACAGCGCCATTTTTCATGCACTTGACCATGTTTTCGGTAACAACAACGGGAGCACGGTTCGTTCCTCTAACAGCGCCAATAGCCACATCACATCTTTTTAGGGCTTTTATGAGGTTTTTAGGCTGTATCGTAGAGGTATAAATTGTTCTTCCTAAATTAGTTTGGAGGCAACGCAATCGAGTAATTGAACTGTCAAAAACCTTCACATTAGCCCCTAGGCCTAAAGCCGATCGTGCAGCAAACTCGCCTACGGTTCCGGCACCTATAATGACTATTTCGGTAGGCGGTACGCCGTTTATATTTCCAAACAGCAAACCATTGCCACCATTGACATTTGATAATAATTCGGACGCTATAAGTACGGATGCTGTTCCAGCAATTTCACTTAATGATCTCACGGCGGGATATGCTCCATCCTCATCCTTTATAAACTCAAATGCGAGCGCTGTGATACGCTTTGATGCTAAAGCTTCAAAATAGGATTTACTTTGTGTTTTTATTTGTAATGCTGAAATTAATAAGGTTTGCGGATTGATAAGTTTAATTTCTTCTATTGAAGGCGGCTCTACCTTAAGGATAATAGGGCAGGAGTAAACTTTAGCTGTGTCCTTTGTGATTTCTGCACCAGCTTCGCTGTAAGCCTTGTCTTTAAAGTTGGCACCTTCTCCAGCTCCAGCTTCAATCAAAACTCTGTGTCCGTTTGAGGATAAAGCCGATACGGCATCTGGGGTTAAGCAGACTCGTTTTTCCTGAAAAAAAGTTTCTTTAGGGATGCCTATAAAAAGCTCACCTTTTTTTCTTAAAATTTCAAGAGTTTCTTCCTGGGGAAGTAATTGTGCCTTACTAAACGGAGATAACGATTTGCTCATTTAAGTTGTAAATATAAATTTCAAATTACAACTATTTTTTCAATTTTTATAAAACTCCATTAAAAGTAATCCTTTAACCTGCCAAATAGTCCTTTTGGACCAATCCTAAACTCATCTTCAAGTTCTTGCATAGTTTTATCCGCATCATTAATTTTATTAAACATTTTAGCTCTTAATAAATAAATCGAAGGGATTACAATGGCCATTACAGGTAATAAGTATAAAAACTGATTGGTGTCAAAAAACTTTAAATCATCATTTAAAACGCCGATTATTTGATAAATGTACAATGCTATTGGAACCAACAGGGCATGAAACCACCAGTGACGGCAGGTAAAGAACCAAATAAAGATTAAAAAAAGTGGTACTACTTTGTTGGTTAATGTCCATGCAAGGATAAATGCGCTTTCATAATAATTACTTTTATAGGTAAATAAAAAAGTGTCCCAGACTTTGGTGTCAGGAACACTTTCGTATAACGTAAAATAATAGGGTGTTAAAGCTATTAAAGTAGCTATAACAGCCCCAATGATCAAAGATCGATTACTGTTCTCCGCTAGGAACTTTGATCCTAGTTTTGTCCATTTGTGTTGTTGATTGTCCATTTAAATCTATAATGTTAGTTGCTTGAACTGTAAACAACATACCACCAAAGATTGCAATCGCTAGTACTAATTTTTTAGCTTTCATAATTTAAGGGATTTAATTAATTAATTACTACAAATTTAAAGTCGGGTTGCTTTAAACGCAGTTAACCAAATGTTAAAATTAATCGTATAATCCTCTTAATCATTACGGTTTTTCCGTACTATGCAGAGATACTCTAATGGCAAGTTGCCAAAATTTAACTAAAAATTTTGCTGTTCCATAGCATTTTTTTGCGTTGTTGTTAAGTTGTTATTCAATTTGAGGGTTCTAAACTCGTTTTTATCAAGATTTATAGTTACTTGGTCATAATTTTCGGGCAATAAATTGGGGATGTTTTCATACCATTCCATAAAAATCCAATGGTTAGATTGGAAATAGTCTTCAATGCCAAAATTTAAGGCCTCTTCTTCATTTTTAATTCGATAAAAATCAAAGTGAAATATCTTACCACTGCTTAAGTGATATTCATTGACAATTGAAAAAGTAGGGCTGGTCACAACATCTTCACTGCCCAATGCTTTAACTAAAGCTTTTATAAGCGTAGTTTTGCCTACACCCATTCCTGCTTTAAAAGCAATCGTCTTGGTTTCGAATTGCTCTATAAGTTCTTGAGCAACACTATCTATTTCAGATATGGCAAACGTTCTTTTCACTGTTAACTTATTAAACTATGGCACAAGTATAAGCATAATTATTCAAAAAAACTAGAAAAAAATGCATTTCATCGGATTTTTATGCATTACATGGAATTATTTAGGGTTCATGACCACGAAAGGAATGATCATTTCTTCTAACGAAACGCCGCCGTGTTGGTAGGTGTTTCTATAATAACTCACATAGTGATTGTAGTTATTAGGATATGCTAAAAACACATCATTTTTGGCAAAAATAAACGAACTGCTCATTGTAAGGGCAGGTAAATGAAGTGCTTTCGGGTCTTTTGCAGCAAAAACGTCCTTATCTTCATAGGTAAGGCTTCTCCCGGTTTTGTATCTTAAATTTAAACTTGTATCCCTGTCACCAATAACTTTCGATGGGTTTTTAACATTAATAGTGCCGTGATCAGTTGTTAAAATTAGTTTGAAGCCAAGTTGCTGTGCTTGCTGAATCATTTCCAGTAATGGTGAATTTTTAAACCAACTTAAGGTCAAAGAACGATAGGCTTTATCATTGGAGGCTAATTCTTTCACAACTTCCATTTCTGTTTTGGAGTGGGACAACATGTCCACAAAATTATAAACGATTACAGATAGGTCATTTTCCTTAAGGGTTTTGAAGTTCTCAACTAATTTTTTGCCAGATCGTAAATTGGTAATTTTATGATATTCATGTTTCAAATGAGTTAGTCCTAAACGTCGCAATTGTGCCTCTAAAAATTCGGCTTCATGTAAATTTTTCCCCCCATCATCTATATCATTCTTCCATAATTTTGGATGAAGCTTTTCCATTTCAAGTGGCATCAACCCTGAAAATATCGCATTTCTTGCATATTGGGTAGCTGTTGGTAAAATGCTGTAAAAAGGTGATTCAGAAGTTTTTTTATAATAATTACTCACTATAGGTTCAAAAGCCTTCCATTGGTCATATCTTAAATTATCTATAACTATTAATAGTGTTGGCTGTTTGTCACTTAATTGTGGTACAACTTTGTCTTTAAATAAGGTATGGGACATTGTAGGCGCATCAGCCTTATGTTCAAACCAAGAAGGGTACACCTTGTCAATAAATTTTCCAAATTGTAAGTTGGCTTCCGTTTTTTGGGATTCTAATATTTCGGTCATGCCAACATCTTCAATATCTTCGAGCTGTAGTTCCCAGTAAATTAACCTTTGATAGAATTCTGCCCATTCTTCATAACTATTTACCATAGCCATATCCATGGCTATTTTTCTGAATTCCTGCTGATAATTTGAGGTGGTTTTTTCTGAAATTAAACGTGAGTGATCTAAATTCTTTTTAAGACTTAACAATATTTGATTTGGATTGACTGGCTTAATGAGGTAATCGGCAATTTTGTTGCCAATAGCCTCCTCCATAATATATTCTTCCTCACTTTTGGTAATCATTACTACGGGAAGATTAGCACGACGTTCCTTAATTTCATTAAGTGTTTCCAGCCCAGTCAAACCTGGCATGTTTTCATCTAAAAAAACAATATCAAAATTAGTGTCATCGATAATTTCAATGGCTTCAGTACCACTTTGACAAGTAGTTACTTTGTATTGTTTTTGCTCAAGGAATAGGATATGTGGTTTAAGTAAATCAATTTCGTCATCAACCCAGAGAATATTTATATTGTTCATGTATATTTGTTTATAATTATTAAATTTTAAAGTTTGCCTACGAAAAACAAACTCAAAATATTTAACGACCCAATTTACGGATTTATTACCATTCCAAATACGTTAATTTTTGATTTAATCGAGCATAAATATTTTCAACGCTTACGCCGCATCACCCAAATGGGAATGTCTTATTTGGTTTATCCAGGTGCCCACCACACGCGATTTCATCATGCCATAGGTTGTATGCACTTAATGCAAAAGGCGGTTAATGTGCTTCGTTTTAAGGGAGTTACCATTTCTGAAGAAGAAGAAAACGCTTTGTTTGCCGCAATTTTATTACATGATATTGGTCATGGACCATTTTCCCACGCCATGGAACATAGTATTGTAAATGGTGTATCCCATGAAGCTATTTCATTGCTTTTGATGGAGCAGTTAAATGAAGAATTTAACGGAAGTTTAACGCTTGCCATTGAAATTTTCAAAGGAAACTATCATCGAAATTTTCTTTGTCAATTAATTTCGGGGCAATTAGACATGGATCGAGCCGATTATTTAAAACGGGATAGCTTCTATACAGGTGTTGCCGAAGGAAATGTAAATAGTGAACGATTGATTACAATGCTTAATGTTGTAAATGACAATTTAGTGATCGAGGAAAAAGGAATTTATAGTGTCGAGAAGTTTTTGGTTGCCCGACGTTTCATGTATTGGCAGGTTTATTTGCATAAAACTGGCCTGGTTGCAGAGCAATTGCTTATCAGGGTTCTAAAGCGTGCTAAAGAACTCATTAGTAATGGTCATCAACTCAATGCAAGTGAGCCGTTACTTTATTTTTTAAACAATGAAATCACCATGAGTGATTTTGATAAACAAACACTCGAGACATTCACTAAACTTGACGATTATGATGTGATATCAGCCTTGAAAATTTGGCAGTTTCATAGTGATTTTGTGTTGCATAATTTATGCGATATGATTATTAACAGAGACTTACTAAAAATCAAAATTAAGAGTAAAGTAATTAAACCAGAACTGTTACACGTACATATAAGTAAGTTGATGGGGCGCTATCAAATAACAGAAGAGGAAGCTCAATATTTTGTGTTTACAGGTGAAATTGCTAATCAGGCCTATCAACAAAATGCTCAAAAAATCAGTGTTTTATATAAGTCGGGCAAGGTTGGGGATATTGTAAAGGCTTCAGACCAACTCAATCTAAAAGCCCTTTCCAAATCGGTTACAAAATATTATATATGCTTCCCTAAAGACAAAATGTGATACATTTTTTCTATTTTTGCGAAGAACTTTAAGCCAATACTATATTCTAGATGCGAATAACATCTAACCGTATAATGAAACAGATCTTACATAGATGAAATTCACAGCAGCACAAATAGCCGGAATATTAGAGGGTGATGTTATTGGAAATCCTGATGTAGAGGTATCCAAACTTTCTAAAATTGAAGAAGGCACTGAAGGCTCATTAACCTTTCTGGCTAATCCTAAATACAAGCCATACATCTATAGTACAAGGGCATCTATTACCATTGTAAATAAAACATTTGAAGCTGAAAACGCCATTACAACAACCCTAATTAAAGTTGAAGATGCATATAAGTCTTTTTCAAAGTTGTTGGAATATTACAATCAAGTTAAATTGAATAAGTCAGGAATTGAGCAGCCTTCATTTATTGCAGAGTCATCTAATTGCGGTGAAAATGTTTATATAGGTGCATTTACTTATATAGGTGAGCATGTGAAGATAGGTGACAATGTTAAGATTTTTCCAAACACATATATAGGTGATAATGTGACTATTGATGAAAATACAATTGTGTTTGCGGGCGCTAAAATTTATTCAGAATGTAGAATAGGAAGTAATTGTGTCATAAATTCTGGAGCCATTATAGGTGCCGACGGATTTGGATTTGCTCCAAATGAAAATGGAGAATATAGCAAGGTGCCACAAACAGGTAACGTTATTATTGAAGATTTTGTTGATATTGGAGCCGCTACCACTATTGATAGAGCAACTTTAGGTTCTACAATTATTAGAAAAGGAGTTAAATTGGATAATCAAATTCAGATAGCCCATAATGTAGAAATTGGTAAAAACACGGTGATAGCAGCCCAAACAGGTATAGCTGGATCGACAAAAATTGGTGAAAACTGTCAAATTGGTGGACAAGTAGGGATTGTTGGGCACATTACTATTGGTAACAATGTTAAAATTCAAGCGCAATCAGGAATTAATAGAAATATAAAGGACAACGAAGTCTTACAGGGATCACCTGCATTTGGATATGGTGATTTTAGTAAATCATATGTGCATTTCAGGAATCTACCTAAGATCATAAAAAATTTAAATGAAATAGAAAAAAGAAGCGATGGCGATAATTAAAACAGATGTTAAACAAAAGACTATCAAAGGTAAAGTCTCTTTGACAGGTGTAGGGTTGCACACTGGAAAAGAAGTAACCTTGACATTCTTGCCTGCTCCTGTAAATAGCGGTTTTGCTTTTCAACGTATTGATTTAGAAGGAGCTCCAGTTATTGAGGCAGATGTAAATTATGTGACCAATACCCAACGCGGAACTTGTCTTGAAAAAAATGGCGTAACGATTCAAACTTCAGAGCATGTTTTGGCGGCTTTAGTGGGAATGGATATTGACAATGCTATTATTCAGCTCGATGCCTCAGAACCACCAATAATGGATGGGTCGTCAAAATTCTTTGTAGAAGCAATTGAAAAAATAGGTTTAGAAGAACAGGATGATTTCAGGGAAGAATATGTGGTTTCAGATGTTATTTCATATAATGATGAAGAATCAGGCAGTGAAATCATTGTTATGCCTGCAAAAGAATATCAGGTAACAACCATGGTCGATTTCGGCACAAAAGTTCTAGGCACCCAAAATGCCACCTTAAACCGTATTGGTGATTTTAAAGATGAAATAGCCGACTCTCGAACATTTAGTTTTTTGCATGAGTTAGAAACTTTATTAGAGCATGGTTTAATCAAGGGTGGAGATTTAAATAACGCCATTGTTTATGTAGATAAAGAGTTATCTCCAAAAACAATGGAAAAACTAAAAGTTGCTTTTAAAAAAGAAAAAATTGCGGTTAAATCTAACGGAATTTTAGATAACCTTACCCTTCATCATCCCAATGAGGCCGCTAGGCATAAATTATTGGATGTACTTGGAGATCTTGCATTAGTAGGTACGCGTATCAAGGGAAAAGTTATTGCAAATAAACCAGGTCACTTCGTTAATACACAGTTTGCAAAAAAATTATCAAAAATCATAAAGAACGAGCGTAGAAACAATGTTCCTAATATAGATATTAATCAGGAGCCGTTGATGGATGTCAATAAAATCATGGAAATGTTACCACATCGACAACCGTTTTTATTGATTGATAAGATATTTGAGTTGACTGATTCAGGCGTGATTGGATTGAAAAATGTCACTATGAATGAGCCATTTTTTGCAGGGCATTTTCCGGGAGCTCCAGTAATGCCAGGGGTTTTAATTGTTGAGGCAATGGCGCAAACTGGAGGTATTTTGGTTTTAAGTACCGTACCAGATCCTGAAAACTATCTTACATTTTTTATGAAAATTGATAATGTTAAGTTTAAGCAGAAAGTAGTTCCAGGGGATACTTTAATATTTAAATGTGATCTTATAACGCCAATTCGCAGAGGTATTTGCCACATGCAAGGCTATGCCTACGCTAATGGTAAACTTTGTGCCGAAGCAGAGCTTATGGCTCAAATTTCTAAAGTAAAATAATAAAATTAGTATGAATCAACCTTTAGCATACGTACATCCTGGTGCAAAAATTGCCAAGAATGTAGTAATTGAACCTTTTACAACCATTTACAACAATGTAACCATTGGAGAAGGTACTTGGATTGGCAGTAACGTCACTATCATGGAAGGCGCTCGTATCGGTAAGAATTGTAGTATATTTCCAGGCTCTGTAATTTCAGCGGTGCCTCAAGATCTTAAATATAATGATGAGGATACAACCGTTGAAATTGGTGACAATGTCACCATTAGAGAATGTGTGACCATAAATAGAGGGACAACCGACAGGATGAAAACCGTTATAGGCAACAACTGTTTAATCATGGCGTATTGCCACATTGCGCACGATTGTATCGTTGGAAATAATTGTATTTTCTCAAATAACAGTACACTTGCAGGTCATATTTCGGTAGGAGATTATGTTGTGTTAGCTGGAATGACAGCAGTTCATCAGTTCTGCTCTATTGGTAATCACGCTTTTGTAACTGGAGGATCTTTGGTTAGAAAGGATGTTCCGCCTTTTGTTAAGGCTGCTAGAGAGCCCTTGTCGTATGTTGGAATTAACTCCGTTGGATTAAGACGTAGAGGATTTTCATCAGATAAGATCAGGGAGATTCAAGATATTTATAGAATTCTATATCAAAAAAATTACAACAACTCACAGGCTTCAGACCTTATAGAAGCCGAAATGGAGGCAACTCCTGAACGCGATGAAATTCTTCAATTTATAAGGAATTCGCATCGAGGAATAATGAAAGGATATTTTAAATCAAATTAAATTTATGGCAACCACATCAGATATTAGAAACGGATTATGTATTAGGTATAATTATGATATATATAAAATTATTGAATTCTTACACGTCAAGCCTGGTAAAGGACCAGCATTTGTAAGAACTAAAATGAAAAGTGTTACCAACGGAAAAGTATTAGACAATACATTTTCTGCAGGACATAAATTGGAAGATGTGCGTGTTGAAACTCATAAATTTCAATTTTTGTATCATGACGGCGAATTCTATCATTTTATGAATACCGAAGATTATACGCAAATTAGACTACTTGAGGCAGCTTTAGATCGCCCAGATTTAATGAAGGAAGGTGAAGTTGTTACTGTTTTAATCAATACTGAAGATAATTTGCCTTTGTCTATAGAGATGCCAGCAAGCGTTATTTTAGAAGTTACGGCTACTGAACCTGGTGTTAAAGGAAACACAGCAACCAATGCCACAAAACCAGCTACAGTTGAAACCGGAGCAGAGGTTAACGTGCCGCTTTTTATTAATGAAGGCGACAAGATTAGGGTAGAAACCGAAAAGGGAACTTACAAAGAACGCATTAAAGAATAGCTGTAAGTGAAATTCCCTAAACCATACACTTTAAAGCAAATAGCAGAAATTATTGATTGCCAGTTTGTTGGTGAAGATGAATTTCCTGTTCTAGGGTTGAATGAAATTCATGTCGTTGAACCTGGAGATATTGTGTTTGTCGATCATCCCAAATATTATGACAAAGCCTTAAAGTCTGACGCTACTATTGTTTTAATAAACAAGGAGGTAGATTGCCCAGAAGGCAAGGCATTGCTGTTAAGTGATGACCCTTTCAGGGACTTTAATAAATTAACACGTCATTTTAAACCTTTTAAACCATCGCAGAATTCAATTTCTCCTTCGGCTAAAATAGGAGAGAATAGTATTATACAACCCAACACCTTTATTGGAAATAATGTGACCATTGGCAATAATTGCATTATTCATTCCAATGTTAGCATTTATGATGATGCAGTTATTGGTAACAATGTAACTATTCATTCCGGAACAGTTTTGGGAGCTAGTGCGTTTTACTATAAAAAACGGCCAGAAGGATTTGATCCCTTGATTTCAGGAGGAAGAGTCGTTATTGAAGATAATGTTGATATCGGATCGAATTGTACTATCGATAGAGGTGTAACAGGTGATACTACCATTGGTGAAGGATCTAAATTGGACAATCTAATTCAAATAGGTCATGATACCCGCATTGGAAAAAAATGTCTAATTGCATCTCAAGTAGGTATTGCCGGATGTGTAATAATTGAGGACGAAGTGACAATCTGGGGTCAAGTAGGGTGCACTAGTGGTATTACCATTGGAGAAAAAGCAGTCATTCTTGCGCAATCAGGAGCTACAAAGTCTTTAAGAGGTCACAAAACCTATTGGGGAACACCTGCTCAAGATGCCAAATCGTATTTAAAGGAAATGGCTCATGTCAAGCAAATTCCAAGAATATTAAAGGATTTATATAAAAAGTAGAAGGTATTAAACACTTAAATAAAAGTAGAAATAACACTATAAATTACACTCGAAAACTTTACTTTTGTAAAGATTTTTAAAATAAAAACCAAAAAATAAATGAGCGTTTTAGTAAACAAGAATTCAAAAATTATAGTTCAGGGGTTTACCGGTAGTGAAGGTACATTTCACGCAGGTCAAATGATTGAATATGGAACTAATGTAGTTGGTGGTGTAACTCCTGGTAAAGGTGGACAAACCCATTTGGATAAACCTGTTTTTGACACAGTTAAAGAAGCTGTTGACAAAGTTGGAGCCGATACTACAATTATTTTTGTTCCACCTGCATTTGCTGCAGACGCTATTATGGAAGCTGCCGATGCCGGTATAAAAGTGATTATCACCATTACAGAAGGAATTCCTGTGGCCGATATGATTGTGGCTTCAAATTACATAAAAGACAAAAATTGTAGACTGATTGGTCCTAACTGTCCTGGAGTAATAACTCCCGAAGAAGCAAAGGTAGGCATCATGCCAGGTTTTGTCTTTAAAAAAGGTAAAGTTGGTATTGTATCTAAATCAGGTACATTAACCTACGAAGCAGCAGATCAAGTGGTGAAGCAAGGATTAGGAATTACTACAGCCATTGGTATTGGTGGCGACCCAATTATTGGGACGACAACAAAAGAGGCTGTAGAATTATTAATCAACGATCCAGAAACTGAAGCTGTCGTAATGATAGGGGAAATTGGTGGACAATTGGAAGCCGATGCCGCTCATTGGTATAAAGAAAGTGGAAGCAAAAAACCCGTTGTTGGTTTTATTGCTGGTGAAACTGCTCCGGCTGGGCGCACCATGGGACATGCAGGTGCAATAGTTGGCGGTAGTGACGATACGGCTCAAGCTAAAAAGAAAATTATGAGAAGTTGTGGAATACATGTAGTGGATTCTCCAGCCGAGATTGGTAAAAAAGTTGCTGAAGTTCTGCGCTAAACAAACCTATAATAGTGTTAAAAACCTTACAAAATCTTGTGAGGTTTTTTTATTTCTTGCAACTTGTATTTGTTATCTTTGAAAATCAACTAAAAGTATAAGTCAAAATGAAATTATTAGAAGGAAAAACAGCCATTATCACTGGAGCCAGTAGGGGTATAGGTAGAGGAATAGCTCTGGTTTTTGCTGAACAAGGGGCAAATGTAGCATTTACCTACAGCTCTTCTGTTGAAGCTGCCAACGAATTGGAAAACGAATTAAAAACTCATGGAATAAAGGCAAGAGGTTATAAAAGTAACGCTGCTGATTTCAATGAGTCACAAATATTAGCTGATCAAGTTGTTGAGGAATTTGGAAGCATCGATATTCTAGTGAACAACGCAGGAATTACAAAAGACAACTTATTAATGCGTATTTCGGAAGAAGATTTTGATCAAGTTATCGCAGTGAATCTTAAATCGGTATTTAATATGACCAAGGCCGTGCAACGCACAATGCTAAAACAACGTAAAGGATCAATTATTAATATGAGTTCTGTAGTTGGTGTAAAAGGAAATGCAGGTCAAACTAATTATGCAGCTTCAAAAGCAGGGATTATTGGCTTTTCAAAATCTGTTGCATTAGAATTAGGTTCGCGAAACATTAGAAGCAACGTTATTGCTCCAGGATTTATTGAAACCGAAATGACCGCTAAGCTTGATGAAAATACGGTTAAAGGATGGAGAGATGCTATTCCGTTGAAACGTGGTGGCACACCAGAGGACATTGCCAATGCATGTGTGTTTTTAGGAAGTGACATGAGTGCTTACATCACTGGACAAACGCTTCATGTAGATGGTGGAATGCTGACTTAAGCGCAAATCCAATAATGCAAACAGAAACGATTTTATATATTATACTAGCTGGAATAATAGCGCTATCACTGGCGCTATTTCAGTATATATATAAATCCAAACAAAATGGGAATCTCTATAAGGGCTTGGCTTTTTTAAGATTTATGACCTTGTTTCTGGTTTTGCTATTACTTATAAACCCCAAGTTTGACTCTGTTTCATTTTATAACGAAAAGCCCAATCTTGTGATCGCAGTTGATAATTCTGAATCGATCAGCTATTTAAATCAAAATGAGAATACTTCCAATATCTTGGAGGCTCTAAAAACAAATGATTCATTAAAGGAGCGTTTTAATGTTGAATTTTACACTTTTGGTAAAGATTTAAAAGCATTGGACTCTTTAAGTTTTTCCGAAAAACAATCCAATTTGTCTAATGTTTTTAAGCAACTTTCAGAAGTTTATAATAATTCTATTTCACCGACGGTTTTAATAACAGATGGTAACCAAACCTATGGTAACGATTATCAATTAACATCTTCAAATTATAAACAACCTATTTATCCTATTATTTTAGGAGATACAATAACCTATTCAGATCTTAAAATTGAGCAATTAAATGTTAATCGGTACGCCTATTTAAAAAACAGATTTCCTGTAGAAATAATTGCGGTTTATGGTGGAAATGAAACTGTAAGTACTGAACTTAAGATTACACAAGGCACTGCGGTAATTCACTCCGAACAGTTGAGATTTGATAACGTAAATACATCTAGAGTTGTTACCATAACATTGCCAGCTAACACCGTCGGAGTTAACAGTTATAAGGCAGAGTTGACGGCACTTGACAATGAGCGGAATACCACCAATAATATCAAAAATTTCGCCGTTGAAGTTATCGATCAAAAAACAAATGTTGCTATTGTGTCTGATCTGTTGCATCCAGATTTAGGAGCTTTGAAAAAATCAATCGAGAGCAACGAACAACGCAGTGTTGCGCTGGTTACCCCAGAGGAATTTATGAATAACCCAACTGCGTTTCAGATGGCTATTCTTTACCAACCCAATAGTAGTTTTAATTTGGTTTTTGAAGAACTCGACCGCTTAAATATGAATAGGTTTTTGATAGTTGGAACAAAAACAGACTGGCAATTTCTCAATGCAGCACAAAGTTTTTATCAGCAGGAGGAAACTGGTCAGACCGAAGAATTTCAACCTGAACTCAATTTAAATTTTTCAGGATTTATTATCGATGATCTGGATTTTGATGAATTTCCACCTTTACAAACCGAGTTTGGAGAAACCCAAATTAATGTTCCGGTCCAAACCATACTCTTCAAAACAGTTAATGGTATACAAATAAATGAACCTCTTTTAACTATAATTGAAACAGATAATAAAAGAGAGGCTTTGCTAAATGGAGAAGGTATTTGGCGCTGGAGGGCTCAACATTTTTTAAATACGCAATCATTCGATGCCTTTGATAATGTAATTGGAAAGCTTGTTCAGTACTTGAGTTCGAACCAAACGAGAAGCAGATTGAGTCTAAATTACGAATCCTTTTACAACGGAAACGATGATGTGACATTGAAAGCTCAATATTTTAATAAGAATTTTGAGTTTGATAACAATGCAAGTTTAATTATTAGGATTACTAACGATGACACGAAGAATTCAAAAGAATTTCCTTTTGTCTTGAAAAACAATAACTACCAAGTTGATTTAAGCAGTCTGGAACCCGGTGATTATGAGTTCACAGTTTCAGTTACAAACGAAAATATCAGTAGATCAGGAAAACTTAAAATTTTAGATTATAACGTAGAACAACAATTTTTAAACGCCGATGTAGCCAAACTTGAGGCCCTTGCAAATCGTTCTAACGGAAGTGCATACTTTATAATTAGTACATCTCAATTGGTTAAAGATTTAGTATCAGATAATCGATACGTAACAGTTCAAAAAAGCACCAAAAATATTGTACCTTTGATCGATTGGAAATTTCTACTCATTTTAATTGCTATTTGCTTAAGCTGCGAATGGTTTATAAGAAAATATAACGGATTAATTTAAACTAAAAACTATGGAAAGATTACCTAAAATTGCATTACCCGCTATTATTACAATTGTGGCATTAATAATTTTACTCGCAAAATCGGCAGTAACAATAGGTTCTGGAGAAGCTGGAGTACTATACAAAACATTTGACAATGGGGTTGTAATTGATGAGCCGCCATTAGGTGAAGGCTTTCATGTAGTCGCACCTTGGAACAAGGTTATTGTCTACGAGGTTCGTCAACAAGAGCTTTTTGAAAAAATGAAAGTGTTATCATCAAACGGATTAGAAATTCAAATTGATGCTTCGGCTTGGTATCAACCAGTTTATAGTGATCTTGGGAAACTACATCAAACACTAGGAGAGGGGTATTTGCAACGCGTTATCCAACCTGCAATTCGTAGTGCGGCAAGAAGTGTTGTTGGACGTTATACGCCAGAGCAACTGTATTCAAGTAAGCGAGATGCCATACAAGATGAGATATTTATTGAAACGAAAAAAATCTTGGAAAAGCAATATGTCCAACTTAACGAAATTTTAGTTCGTGATGTTACGCTTCCAAATACTATTAAAGATGCTATTGAAAGAAAATTAAAGCAGGAGCAAGAATCGTTAGAATATGAATTTAGATTAGTAACTGCTGCAAAAGAAGCTGAGAAAGTGATTATTGAAGCCCAAGGTAAAGCAGAATCTAATAGAATTTTGAGCGCGTCATTAACCGATAAAATTTTACAGGATAAAGGGATAGATGCTACTATTAAATTGGCCGAGTCACCAAATACGAAAGTGATTGTGATTGGTGCAGGAGATAGCGGATTGCCTATAATTTTAGGAAATCAATAATTTGATGTGTAAAAACTAAAAATTATTTAAAAATTTTAAAATTTGCACCAAAGATTTGGATTTGTAAACTTTTATTACAAATCTTTGTCAAAATAAATAAAACAATGACATTTATTCAATCACATCACCATCATTTTCATACTTGCACTCAAGCGAGCTGAAAATGTATTGAATAAATTCAAAATATATTTTTAAACCCGTTTGAGTAAATCAAACGGGTTTTTTAATTATGCCTTGGTGATTTACTCAAATAAAAAAACAAAAAATGAGTAAACTAAAACTTGCAGTTCAAAAATCGGGTCGTCTACATGATGATTCCATGCAAATCCTTAAAGAAGTTGGGATTTCCATAGATAACGGAAAGGACCAACTAAAAGCTTCAGCTAGAAATTTTCCGTTGGAAGTATTTTATTTGCGTAATGGCGATATTCCACAATACCTTAAAGACGGAGTTGTTGATGCGGCTATTATTGGTGAAAATGTATTGTTCGAAAAAGGGAAAGGTATCACGGTTGTTGAAAAACTTGGCTTTTCAACCTGTAAAGTATCTGTCGCAGTTCCAAAAACCTTCAAGTATAAAGGTGTTCAGGATTTAGAAGGCAAACGTATCGCTACATCGTATCCAAATACTGTGAATGAGTTTTTGCAGAATAACAACATTAATGCTAATCTTCATATTATTAATGGCTCGGTTGAAATTGCCCCAAACATTGGTCTTGCTGATGCTATTGTAGATATCGTTTCTAGTGGGAGTACACTCTTTAAAAATAATTTAAAAGAAGTAGAAGTTATTTTAAAATCTGAAGCCGTTTTGGCAGCCTCTCCAGTAATTTCTGAAGAAAAACAAAACATTTTAAATCGATTACAATTTAGATTCCAATCAGTTTTAAAAGGAAGACAATCTAAATATATTCTTCTAAATGCACCAAATGACAAGCTTCAGGATATCATTAATGTGCTGCCTGGTATGAAAAGCCCAACAGTTCTACCTTTAGCTGAAGCTGGGTGGAGTTCAGTACATTCCGTAATTAATAAAAATGAATTCTGGGAAATTATTGATGAGCTTAAGGCAAAAGGAGCTCAAGGTATTTTAGTGTGTCCAATTGACAATATGGTTATTTAAGCTTATGAAGATTATAGAAAATCCATCACGCGAGACGTGGCCAGAGCTTTTAAAACGACCCACACAAACGGTTGACGATATCGAACAAGTTGTAATAAAGGTTTTTAATGATGTTAAACAAAATGGTGATTCAGCTATTGCAGACTATACCATTAAGTTTGATAAAGTTAGCTTAAAATCACAATTGGTCAGCACTGACGAAGTTGAACAGGCTGTTAATGAGGTAAATCCAGAACTAAAGGCTGCAATTCAAGTTGCCAAGTCGAATATAGAAAAATTTCACAGCGCTCAAAAAACAGCTAAAGTTGAAGTAGAAACCACAAAAGGCGTTCAATGCTGGCAGGAAAAACGACCGATTGAAAATGTAGGGCTTTATATTCCAGGAGGGACAGCACCCCTGTTTTCAACAGTTTTAATGTTGGCAATTCCTGCACAAATAGCTGGCTGCAAAGAAATTATTTTATGTTCGCCGCCAAATACTAAAGGAAAAATAGCCAATGAAATTTTATATGCAGCACACTTATGCGGTGTTTCAAAAATTGTAAAAGTTGGTGGTATTCAGGCCATTGCGGGATTAACCTTTGGTACAGAGACTATCCCAAAAGTGAATAAAATTTTCGGACCTGGAAATCAATTTGTAACCGTTGCAAAGCAATTGGCAACCAAATATGGAGTCGCTATTGATATGCCAGCAGGGCCAAGTGAGCTTTTGGTAATGGCTGACGAAATTGCCAATGCAAGCTATGTGGCTTCAGATTTGTTGAGTCAAGCAGAACATGGGATTGATAGTCAAGTGATTTTGGTGTCGACTTCAAAAAAACTCATTTCTAAAGTGTCTCAAGAAGTTGATAAGCAATTAGACGTGCTCCCAAGAAAGGCTATTGCCGAAAAAGCCATCGAGAACTCTAAATTGATTCTTGTAGAGTCTGACGAGTTAGCTTTAGAATTGATTAATACCTATGGTCCAGAACATTTTATAATTTGTTCAAAAAACGAATCACTTTATATAAATGGAATTTGTAATGCAGGCTCCGTGTTTATTGGAAATTATACCCCTGAAAGTGCTGGGGATTATGCCTCGGGTACGAACCATACTTTGCCAACGAACGGATTTAGCAAAGCCTATTCAGGTGTTAATTTAGATAGCTTCTTGAAGAGTATCACATTTCAAAAGATTTCTAAAGAAGGGCTATTGAATATTGGTAAAACCATTGAGTTAATGGCAGAGGCTGAAGGTCTTCAAGCCCATAAGAATGCTGTGACTTTACGACTAAATGATTTAAAATGAAAAAGGACTTTAACATAAATACGCTTATACGTCCTAACGTAAAGGCTTTGAAACCCTATTCCTCTGCTCGTGATGAGTTTAAAGAATTTACAAGCGATATGGTTTTTCTGGATGCCAACGAAAATCCGTTTGAGAATGGAGTGAATCGCTACCCAGATCCTCAACAACATAAAGTTAAGCAATTACTTTCCGAAAAAAAGGGACTTAGTACAGATCAAATTTTATTGGGAAATGGAAGTGATGAAGTGTTGGATTTGATCTTCAGGGCATTTTGTGAACCTAAAGAAGACAATATTATCACCATGCCTCCAACCTATGGGATGTATGAGGTATTGGCAAAAATCAATACGATTGAAAATCGTAAAATCCCATTAACCAATCAATTTCAACCAAATTTGGAAGCTATTTTTAGTAGCGCTGACTTCAAATCCAAAATCATATTTATTTGTTCGCCTAACAATCCAACAGGGAATAGTTTTTCAAACGAAAATATAGAAAAACTTTTAAACTTATTTGAGGGTTTGGTGGTTATTGATGAAGCTTATATCGATTTTTCAGAACAGAAAAGTTGGTTGACCCGATTGAACGAGTTTCCTAATCTTATAGTGACGCAAACCCTTTCAAAAGCTTATGGTATGGCCGGAATACGATTAGGTATTTGTTATTCATCACCTGAAATCATTTCGGTATTGAATAAAATAAAGCCGCCTTATAACGTGAATGAATTGACCCAGCAAAAGGCAATGGAAAGGTTAGTCAATACTGATGCTGTAGCTAAAGAAATAGAATCCATTATATTCGAACGTGAGCTGTTAATTTCAGAACTCAAAAACCTTCCATTTATTTTTGAAATCTATCCGACTGATGCGAATTTTGTGTTGGTTAAAGTTGATGATGCCCCAAAACGTTATAACCAATTAATAGATAACGGCATTGTGATTAGAAATAGAACAAAAGAAAAACTTTGTGAAAATTGTCTTCGATTCACTGTCGGCACACCAAAAGAAAATAAAAAGTTAATCCAGATTTTAAAACACATATCATGAGTCAAAAAGTATTGTTTATTGATAGAGATGGTACCATCATAAAAGAGCCTGAAGATGAACAAATAGATAGTTTCGAGAAACTTGTATTCTATCCAAAGGTGTTTCAATATTTAGGACGAATAGCAAAAGAGTTAGATTTTGAGCTTGTTATGGTGACTAATCAAGATGGATTAGGAACAGATGCTTACCCTGAAGACACGTTCTGGCCAGTGCATAATTTTATTATTGAAACTTTTAAGGCAGAAGGTATTGTATTTAAGGAAGAAATTATCGATAGGACGTTTCCAAAGGATAATGCGCCGACACGAAAGCCAAAAACAGGGTTGTTGACCAAGTATTTTACTGATGACTATGATTTAGCAAATTCATTTGTAATTGGTGATCGGCTAACGGATATAGAGCTTGCCAAAAATTTAGATGCCAAAGGAATTTTTATCAATGATGAAACCCATTTAGGAACAAATGAAATAACCGTAAAACGAGAGGAGTTGAATTCCTTTATCGCCCTTGAAACCAACAACTGGGAAGATATTTACAAATTTCTAAAAGTTCAAGATCGAACAGGATCTATCGTTAGAAACACAAATGAAACCCAAATTGCCATAAAATTGAATTTGGACGGAACTGGACAAAGTTCTATTGATACAGGACTTGCGTTCTTTGATCATATGTTAGATCAAATTGCACGACATGGCCAATTGGATTTGACTATTAAGGTAAAAGGGGATTTGGAAGTTGATGAGCATCATACTATTGAAGATACGGCTATTGCACTTGGTGAAGTTTTTGCCCAAACTCTGGGTAACAAGTTAGGAATTGAACGCTACGGCTTCTGTTTGCCTATGGACGATTGCCTTTCTCAAGTAGCTATAGATTTTGGTGGTCGAAATTGGCTCGTTTGGGATGCTGAATTCAACCGTGAAATGATTGGTAAAATGCCTACGGAAATGTTTTATCATTTCTTTAAATCCTTCAGTGACGGTGTTAAATGTAATTTAAACATTAAAGCCGAAGGTACTAACGAGCACCACAAAATCGAAGCTATTTTCAAAGCATTTGCAAAATCCATAAAAATGGCGGTTAAAAGGGATGTAGAAAAAATGATTTTGCCATCAACAAAAGGAATGCTTTAATACATTAAAAATTGATTAAAAGTGAAGGTAGTAATAATAGATTATGGTGCGGGCAATATTAAAAGTATTCAGTTTGCTTTTAAGCGATTGGGAGTTGATGCCATTTTATCAAATCAACCGGAAGAAATTATTGCGGCAGATAGAGTTATTTTTCCTGGTGTTGGAGAAGCGAGTAGTGCGATATCAATGTTAAAAGAAAGTGGATTGGATGGATTAATTCCGAAACTTAAACAGCCTGTTCTTGGTATTTGTTTGGGAATGCAATTGCTGTGCAATGACACTGAAGAAGGACAAACAAAGGGTCTTGGGATTTTTGACACATCAGTTAAGCGTTTTTCCAAAGATCTAAAGGTGCCTCAAATGGGATGGAACACAATTACGGGTTTAAAATCTAATTTATTTAAGGGCATAAATGACAATGCCTTTATGTACCTTGTGCATAGTTATTATGCCGAAAATTGTGAACAAGCTATCGCCACCACATCTTATGGTTTTGAATATGCTTCGGCATTGGAGCATGATAATTTTTACGGTGTTCAATTTCACCCAGAAAAAAGTGCAAGTGCAGGTGAACTGTTATTGAAAAATTTTTTAGAATTATAACATGAGAATTATCCCAGCAATAGATATTATAGACGGTAAATGTGTACGATTGACTAAGGGCGATTATAATACCAAAAAGGTTTATAATGAAAACCCTTTAGAGGTTGCTAAGCAATTTGAAGCTTCAGGAATTGAATATTTACATTTGGTTGACCTCGATGGTGCAAAAGCACAACACATCGTTAATTTTAAAGTATTGGAGCAAATTGCATCCAAAACAAGTTTAAAAATTGATTTTGGAGGGGGTTTAAAATCTAATGAAGATTTATATATAGCATTCAATTCTGGAGCCAAACAAATTACAGGCGGGAGTATAGCGGTCAAAGACCCAAATACTTTTGAAGGTTGGATAGCAAAATATGGCGGACAAAAAATCATTTTAGGTGCCGATAGCAATCAAGGTAAAATAGCTATAAATGGCTGGCAGCAAAATAGTTCGGAAGATCTTATTCCTTTCATAAAAGCGTATCAAAAGAAACGGATTCAATATGTGATATGTACCGATATTTCTAAAGATGGAATGCTCGAAGGGCCTTCTTTTGAATTATACAAAAAAATAATTGATGAATGTTCCAGTAATAGTGATGGACAGTCTATAAAACTAATAGCTTCTGGAGGAGTAACTTCAATAGACGATATAAAACAACTGCGAACATTGGGCTGTGAAGGGGCTATAATTGGGAAAGCTTTATATGAAGGCCATATAGATTTACGTGATTTAGAACGTGTGATATAATTAAATATGCTTACAAAACGAATTATACCTTGTTTGGATATTAAAAATGGCCGTACCGTTAAAGGGGTTAATTTTGTGAATTTAATAGATGCTGGTGACCCTGTAGCTTTAGCCAAGCAATATGCAGAAAAAGGTGCAGATGAGCTCGTGTTTTTAGATATTTCAGCAACTCTTGAAGCCCGAAAAACCACATTAGACATGGTACTTCGTGTGGCAGAACAGGTCAATATCCCGTTCACCGTTGGTGGCGGTATTTCCTCTATTGAAGACGTTGATGCTTTGCTTAAATGCGGGGCTGACAAGGTTTCAATCAATTCATCAGCTATAAAACGCCCCGGATTGATAAATGAATTGTCTAATAAGTTTGGTAGCCAGTGTATAGTAGTCGCAATTGATGCAAAACAAATTAACAAGCAATGGAAAGTCCATTTAGCTGGCGGAAGTATTCCAACAGATCTGGATTTATTTGATTGGGCAAAAGAGGTGGAACAACGTGGTGCTGGAGAAATACTTTTCACTTCCATGAATAATGATGGTACAAAGGATGGTTTTGCAAATGAAGCTTTGGCGCAATTATCTACAACATTGAACATTCCTTTAATTGCTTCAGGTGGCGCAGGAAGTGTTCAGCATTTTGTAGATACGTTTAAAGTTGGAAAATCTGATGCCGCCTTGGCAGCAAGTGTTTTTCATTTCGGAGAAATCGAAATAAAGGATTTAAAGGAAGAATTAAGAAAAAACAATATTGAAGTTCGATTGTAATGAAAATATATTTTAACAAAAATAACGATGGATTGGTGCCAGTAATCATTCAAGATGCCACAACAAAAAACGTTTTGATGTTGGGTTATATGAACCAGGAAGCGCTTGAAAAAACCCAAGAAACTAAACTGGTGACATTCTATAGCCGAACTAAAAACCGCTTATGGACCAAGGGAGAAGAAAGTGGTAATGTTTTGAATCTTGTAAGCTTGAAATTAGATTGTGACAATGATACTTTGCTGATTCAAGTGAACCCAAAAGGTCCAACGTGTCATAAGGGTACCGATACCTGTTGGAATGAATCTAATACTGAAACCTTCGGTTTTATTTCTTATTTAGAACACATTATCAAAGATCGAAGGGACAACTTTAGCCCTGAAGAATCGTATGTGTCATCGTTATTTTCAAAAGGAATAAACAAAGTGGCGCAAAAAGTAGGAGAGGAAGCTGTTGAAGTCATCATTGAGGCGAAGGACAGCAATGACGAGCTGTTTTTAAATGAAAGCGCCGATTTGTTATTCCATTATTTGATGTTACTTCAGGCGAAGGGTTATACTATGGATGATGTGATCAAGATTCTCAAAAACAGACACTAATTGAAAAAGAGATATTACTATCTTATAACCATTCAATATTTAGGGTTTCGTTATCACGGATGGCAAAAGCAAACTAAGCTAAAAACCGTGCATTTAATGATTGATAAAACCCTGAGTTATATCTTTGAAAGTGATTCTACATTTAAAACATTAGGGGCTAGCAGAACAGATGCTATGGTTTCTGCAAATGCATCTGCTTTTGAATTGTTTATAGATTACCCCATTCTTGATTTTGAAGCATTTTTGAATAAATTCAATTATTACTTACCTCAAGATATCAAGGCCCTTTCGGTCGTTGAAATCTCAAAAGAGTTTAATATAATTCAAAGTTCTAAAATCAAGGAATATCATTATTTGTTCGCTCATGGAGAAAAAACGCATCCGTTTTGCGCTTCTATTATGACCACCTTTAGAGACGAATTAGATATTGAACGCATGAAATTGGGCGCTAAACTATTTGAAGGCGAACATTATTTTAAAAGTTATTGTTCAAATGTTAAGGACGAGGGTTTATATCACAGAACGATATTGAGCTCTGAAATTGTTGAAAATACTCTATATGATGCGAGTTTTTTTCCAAGGAAATCGTATCTATATAAAATTAAAGCAAAAGGTTTTGGTCAAAATCAAGTACGTTTGATAATGGGTATTTTGGCTAAATTAGGAAAAGGAGAAATCACTCTGGATTTTATTAAAGATAGTTTAAAAAATGATAGTCAAGTCGTTTTGGATGATATTGCTTCAGCTTCTGGTTTGATTTTGGACTCGATAACTTTCGATTTATAATTTACTTTTAGCATGTTCCAGGCCCAGTTCGATATAATGCAATAGTTGAGCTTCAGTTTTACAACCTTCTTCAGAAACATAAATAAATTCTTTCATGGGCCGTTTGGTGAAATCCATTGGTCGTACATAGGGTTTGGCTAATTCAGCTTCCATTTTAGCATCAATAACCCTAACCGCTAAATCGTCTTTTACAACTCCAATAGTCATTTTTCCTTGGTACAAAAAGGATAAGCCTCCAAACATGTTCTTTTCAGTAAATTTTTCTGAAAACTGCTGAATTTGTTGCCTAATTCTGCTAGCAAGTCTTTCATTGTAAGCCATAATTGTTTCAGTTAAACCTTTTTACAAGCTACAATAATTTTCTCATTATTGCCAGTTGTTGTGAAAAAGAGGTAATCGTTACCGCCATCACCAATTTTAAACTTCTTTCGCAATTGAGAAACGGTTTCAGGGAAGTTACGCGTTGTGATATTGGCTTTATCAAAACCCAATGCTTTCATTGACTTTTTGTTATAGTGCAATACGTGCTCAATTTTAAATCGGCGACCCGGGAATTCAATAAGTTCATCACTGGTGTAAAGATGCGTATGGACATGTAGTTTTGATACGCCAAGATGTTTGGATATCGATTTAAACGCCCCAGACTTTAAAATAGCTGCATTTGGCTCATACAAATAGGTGAGTGGCTTATTGAATAGTACTTCAGCATGAGCCTCATTATCTAATATAAAATTGAAGGTGTCATTGTTTTGTTTGGTAAGATTAATTGCTTTGACCTCAATGGCATCATCATAATTTTTCTCTAAAACCCAAAGCAGTTCTTTTACGTCGTTGTTAACGGCAACCACATGGATACACTTCACATGCATGAGTTCATTTAAACCAGCGCTAATATCTAGTAATGGTGAGGTTTTGATAAGGACGTTTTTTGAACGTTTGAATAAAAGGTCTAGGTGTTCAGGGATATTTGGTAAACAATCACTTAAAAAAAAGACTTTTCCTTTAGTTTCGTGACGTCTAGATGGGTCAATATAAATCCAGTCAAAAATAGTATCATGATCCCTTAAATAGGCAAGGCCATCAATAGCTTGAGTTGAAATAGGACAGGCATTTAATTGCTTGAAATTGTAAGTAACAATTTCCGAAAGCTGCTTGTCAATTTCGCAGTGTGTGATGTGTTGAATTGTTTTTGAAAAATAAAAACAATCTACACCAAAACCACCGGTAATGTCTATTAGCGAATTGCCTTTTATGAATTGTGATTTGTATGCTGCTGTAAGTTCTGAAGAGGTTTGCTCAATATTCAGCTTATTTGGGTAGTAGATATTTGGTGTTTTGAACCAAGTAGGTAACTTGATTTCACACTTGTTTTTGGCCTCAATTTGTTCTATGATTTCACGAGTTTCAACAGCTACAAACGACGTTCCTTTAAGTAAAAGTGTGCTGATTTCAGAATTTAAATTTGAATTTATAAAATCCTGTACTTCAATATGTAATATATCATTATTCAACTAATTGCTATAGGTCTTTAGTGAGCTTTTGAACAACTTTGTATTCTGATAAAAATTCCTTTAAAATCACCTTAATAGCAGTGTAGGTTGGGATGGCTACAATCATACCTATGATACCAAATAAAATTCCAGCAATAATAATCACCAAAAATATTTCCAACGGATGTGATTTCACACTTTTTGAAAATATAAAAGGTTGGCTGAAAAAATTATCCACTAATTGGGCAATTACAAAACCTATCATTACATAAATAGTTTTTGGCAAAATGACCTCGCTAAAATTGGCTCCAAGATTACTAGACATTGTTAAAATTAGTATTAACGCACCGCTAACCAACGGACCAACGTAGGGGATCAGGTTTAATAGTGCACATAAAAAGGCAATTACTATGGCGTTTTTAATACCAAAAATGAGTAAAACAATAGTGTAAATGACAAACAGGATAAGAATTTGAAAAATAAGTC
Source organism: Flavobacteriaceae bacterium MAR_2010_72 (assembly GCA_003550275.1). Classification (GTDB taxonomy): domain Bacteria; phylum Bacteroidota; class Bacteroidia; order Flavobacteriales; family Flavobacteriaceae; genus Geojedonia. The sequence goes on along the minus strand of QXCW01000002.1, from coordinate 1,824,466 downwards.
CAACAAAATATCGTGATAAAAGGTCTTTGATTTTTGTGAATGATTTTTTTGAACGGGATTCCTTATCATCAGGCACAAAAGTCATAATACTATCTTCAAATAACTGACTATCCTTTAAAAAGAAAAAAGAAATAAATAACACTGAAAACAGCCCAATGCTAAAACTTCCAAGTCCGTTGATGATAGAATTCAAAAAGTTTGGAATAATGCTAAAATCAATTTTAGACCACAAGTTGGAATCCTTCAAGGACTGCTCAATATCAATTTGGTTGTAATTAAAATAGTTGATCACCTGAACGTATAAATCCTCTAAATTACTTTGTAATTGTTCAATATTCAATAGTGCCAAATTATGCCCTTGTTCAATTACTAAAGGAATAAACATGCCAATTAATCCTACCAATAAGCCTAAAAAAAGCACCATTGTAATTATAACCGCTAGTGTATTATTAAACTTTAATTTGTTACGGAGAAAAAGGACAATTGGTCTTCCAACAAGGGATATGACAGCTGCAATGGCTACATAAACAATAACAGCTTGTATTTTATACAAAAAGTAAAGTATGAGCAATATGCCAAGAATAATCCCTAAAGCCCGTAATATGCCCTTTGCAATTAGTTTTGAATTCATCTCGTAAATATATAAAAACTGTTATAGAAGTTGTTTGGTGAATTCATACAAAGCGATAGAGGTGGCTTGCACAACATTCATGCTGCTATTATTTCCATACATATTGATATGAACAATTGAATTGCAGAGTTCAAGTAATTCATTTGAAACGCCATAATTTTCATCACCAATTATTAAGGCCAAAGGTTGTTTTGATGATAATTGAAAGTCATGTATCGATTGACTTTTGGTCGTTATTTCTAATGCAATAATTTGATATTTCTTTTCCTTTAATGATTGAACAACTTCTAAAGCCGATGGTGACACTTCAAAATTTACATAGTTTTCAGTCGCTCTTGAAGTTTTGGTCATCCTTCTACCTAACGGAATATGTTCTCCACAAAAAATAACCTGTTCTATCCCAAAAGCGTCAGCAACTCTAAACAGGCTACCAATGTTTGGGGCATTGGTAACATGATCACAAATTAATGTGATTGGAAACTGACGTTTTTTAAATTTTGAAGTATAGTAGTTCAGTTGCATTAAAAAGGAAGCTATTAGTTCTCAAACGCATACTTAACAATGTTTGCACCCATTTTTAATGCCTTTTCTCGGACAGATTCTGGATCGTTGTGCACTTCAGGGTCTTCCCAGCCATCTCCCAAATCACTCTCAATAGTTAGTAAAACCACTAGTCGACCCTTATAAAACAACCCCATGGCTTGTGGTCGTTTCCCATCATGTTCATGAATTTTTGGAAGTCCGTCAGGAAATTTAAAAGCCTTATTAAAAATAGCATGTGAGGCATAAAGTTCAATCAAATCCTGATCAGGAAATAGTTTTTTTAATTCCTTGGTAATGTATGGCTCCATGCCATAGTTGTCGTCAATATGCAAAAACCCACCTGACATTAAATAATTGCGCAAATTATCGACATCTTCATCACTAAAAAATACATTGCCATGCCCTGTCATGTGTATTAGCGGATACTGAAAAATGTCAGCACTATTGGCTTCAACAAATTCAGGTTTCACGTTCATTTTGGTGTTGATATTGGCATTGCAATAGGCAATTAAATTGGGTAAAGATGTAGGATTGCCGTACCAATCGCCACCGCCTTTATACTTTAAAACCGCCAAATCTTGTCCAAGCACAATGAAAGGGATTATTAATAGGAAATAGATGCTGAACTTTTTCATTTTATTCATTTACAAAGGCTACGGAATGGCAAGCCACAATGGCAGCAGTTTCTGTACGCAATCTCGTGTTACCCAAAGTTACGGGAATAAATTTATTGTCAATTGCCATTTGAATTTCTTTAACACTAAAATCACCTTCGGGGCCGATTAAAATCGTCACTGCTGTTTGAGCTTTTAACGCTTCCTTTAAAGATTTTCTATCCAACTCTTCACAGTGGGCAATAAATGTTTGTCCAGTAAATTTTTGAGTAATAAAATCCTTGAAATCAACGGGTTCATTTAATTTTGGTAAATAACAATTTAGTGATTGTTTCATAGCCGATTGTACTATTTTTTCAAAACGCTCTGTTTTTACCACTTTTCGTTCACTATTGTCGCAAAAAATAGGAGTGAGGCTATCGATACCAATTTCCGTGGCTTTTTCCAAAAACCATTCATAGCGATCGTTCATTTTAGTTGGAGCTACTGCCAAGTGCAGATTATAGTTGTGTTTGACTTGCTTATGTTTAGAGATGATTTTGGCAGAACAATTTTTTAAATCTGCATATTCTAGTTCTGCTTTGAAGCGCCAACCACAACCGTTGGTAATGTCAAGCTCATCACCAATAGACTTTCGAAGCACTTTAACTATATGTCGGCTTTCTTCCTTTGAAAACGTAAACAGTGAAGTATCTTCCTTAATTTCAGGGTTGTAGAATAGTTGCATTATTTAGATATGGGTTCAGTAACCTTTAATACTTTAATTTCTTCAATCATTTTGGTGTCATGTGTTTTTAAAATGACATAGTACCACTGCCTCGAAGGTAAATCAACAGTGAAAATATCATCAACGTGATGACTAGGGTTTAAAACCTGTTCCTCAAATTCAGGCACCATATCACCTTTTGTAAACCAGCCTAAATCGCCTCCTCTGTTAGCATTATGATCCATGGAGTATTGTTTGGCCAAAACTTTAAATGGCACACCTCGTTTATGTTTCGAAATAATAGATTGTTGTAATATTGAAATATCTTCAACTGATTTTTTAGTGCCATCAAGGAAAATATAACTTACTCTATGATAAGGAATATTACTTCGGTCAATAAGCTTATAGTGGGTTTTATCAATATCAGTTTTATAAACTTTTTTAGCGCCATTACCAAGAGAGAACAGGTCTCTAGCCAAATTTGTATTGTGTTTTTCTTTATTGAAGGTTATGAGTTTTCCGTCGAGAGATTTGTGACGTTGAATGAACTCTGAAGCATCATGTTCGCTACTAATAGAATCCAATTCCGTTTCAAATAACTCTTGTGAATACCCAAATGAGAAGAATAAAATGGCATAAAAGCACAGTAAAAATTTAAGCATGTAAAAATGAATTTAAAGTTTGAATCAAAAATAATTGTAATCTTTGGATCATGACATTTGTAGAGAAAAGTTTTTAAGAATAGGCTGTTTATAACTTAACTATTCGTCATAAACTCTATTTTCTTGCTCTGCAACGCGAATAAATGTGGTGCGCTTTGTAAGTTCCTTTAATCGTTGAGCACCAACATAGGTACATGTACTTCTTAAGCCCCCAAGTATATCTTGAAGCGTATCATTTACTTTGCCTTTATAACGAACTTCTACAGTTTTTCCCTCGCTGGCTCTATAGTCTGCAACGCCTCCAACATGCTTATCCATGGCTGTTTGTGAGCTCATTCCATAAAACTTTTTGTAACTAACGCCATTATGATCAACCAGCTCTCCACCACTTTCGTCATGCCCTGCAAACATACCACCGAGCATCACAAAATCTGCTCCAGCGCCAAAAGCCTTTGCAATATCTCCAGGAATAGCGCAACCACCGTCACTTATAATTTGGCCGCCTAGTCCGTGAGCCGCATCTGCACATTCAATTATGGCAGATAGTTGTGGGTAGCCTACACCAGTTTTTACTCGAGTTGTACACACACTTCCAGGTCCAATACCCACCTTGATGAGATCAGCTCCAGAAAGTAAAAGCTCTTCAACCATTTCACCAGTGACCACATTACCAGCTATGATTACTTTACTAGGATATAAATCTCTCGTATGTTTTACGAAATTCACGAAATGTTCAGAATAGCCATTGGCAACATCTATACAGATAAATTTTAGTTGTGGATGCGCATTGAATATCGCCGCTAATTTTTCAGAATCTTGCTTTCCTGTTCCAGTACTGATAGCAATAAAATTCTCAAGGCCTTCAGGCGCATTCATTATAAAACTATTCCATTCCTGTAGAGAATAGTGTTTGTGTATCGCCGTGAACAATTTATACCTGAAAAGCGCCATTGCCATTTCAAAAGTCCCAACAGTATCCATATTAGCCGCCATAATGGGAATGCCGCTCCATTCAATTTGACTGTTTAAAAACTTAAATTCACGCTCTAAATTGACTTGTGATCTGCTTTTCAAAGTAGATCGTTTTGGTCTAATCATAACATCCTTAAAGCCTAGCTTTAAATCATATTCTATGCGCATGTTGAGAAGTAATTTGGTTACTTTCAAAAATACAAGTTCTTCACAACTTTTAAATCTTATTTTTCAATTTATAAGAAGGATTTATTAACATCCTTTGATTGTTCTTATGAAATGAAATATCTTTAAACATATTACACCTTAAAACTTGTCAAAATGAAAAAAATCCTTTGTTCTTCCATGCTCCTTTTTATAACCTCAATTGGGATTTCACAAGAAACCCCTTTTTTAAATGATGCCGAAATCCGGATGCTTATCAATGAGCTCTCTGGTGACCGCTCTTTTGAACATATTAGAGTCCTGACCCAATGGCATCGAGATTCAGGTATGGAAGGGTATTTTAAGGCTGCAGACTATGTAGTTGAAGAAGCTAAAAAAGCGGGACTAGAAGATGTTAAATTTATTGAACAACCTTTAGGAGGGCCAAATTATACGGCGATTTCAGCTGAATTATGGATGACAGAACCCGTTGAAATCAAACTTGCCGATATTGGCGATCATGCTTTAAATTTATCTGACGGAAGTCATGATACCAATGTCACTGCCGAATTGGTTTGGGCAGGAACAGGTTCAGTAGAAGACCTTGAAGGCCTTGATGTTGCCGGAAAAATTGTATTGGTAAGCGGTTATCCGGGAGATGCCGTTAGAAATGCAGTTTATGGTAAAGGAGCATTAGGTGTGGTTTGTTTTGGAACGTCAGAAAGTAAAAATCCGATGGACTTTCCAGATCAGTTGGCCTGGACTCGAATTCCTGTAACGCCCCCTGCAGGTAAAAAAGGAACATTTGCTTTTAATTTGTCACCACGAAAAGGAGAACAATTAAAACAAGTATTACAAACAAATGAACTTCAGGATATTTTTGCTACAGGGAAGCAAACAAAAGGAGGGAAGGTTGTTGTAAAAGCCAAAGTAGATACTGAAATTGGTAAAGCGCCAGGAAGAACCGGATTTGTAGAAGGATGGATTAAAGGTTCAAAGTTTCACGATCAGCAAATCGTGATTACGGCACATTTGCAAGAAGAACAAGGATCGGCTAATGACGATGGTAGCGGTTGTGGAAACCTTTTGGAAATTGCTAGAACGCTTAATAAATTAATCGATGAAGGCAAAATAGAGCGTCCACTGCGCGATATCAGATTTTGGTGGACCGATGAGATCTATTCTGAATATCGCTATTTCAGGGATTTCCCTGAAGAGCCTAATAAAATGCTGGCTAATTTGCATCAGGATATGGTTGGTGCCAAACAATCTGTTGGCAGCCGAATCCAACATTTAATTTATGCGCCACATTCTATAACCTCTTATCTAGATGCTATTTTTGAAAGTGTGGGAACCTTTGTAATTCAAACCAATAACCCATTTATCACAGCAGGTAGAATGGGCGGGTATCCCAGACCGCATTCCAGACCAATTTACGCAACACGAGGCACTCGCGAAAGCTTTGGTGCTAGATTCGTTCCTTTTTTCAATGCTTCGGATAATATGAATTTTATTGAAGGGGTCATTGGTGTTCCAGCAGTTGGACTTATTAATTGGGATGATTTTTACATCCATTCTTCTGATGATGATTTATGGCAGATTGATGCTACACAATTACAGCGCAATGCCTTTATCATAACTGCTATGGCCTATTATTTAGGAAAGGCCGAAGCAGACCAAACGCAATTATTATTGGCCGAAACTTATGCACAAGGCAGTAAACGGCTGGCAAATGATTTACACGTTGCCTATCAACAAATTCAGAAAGGAAATCATCCTGAATTGGATTGGAAAACCGCCGACATCATAATTGAACAAGCTATTATGAGAGAGTTAAGGGCATTAAATTCTGTTAAGGATGTTGTAGGTTATGGAGAGTCTTCAATGGATTTAATCGAAGACTATTCAGATCAAATGCTAATCAAGGAAAATGCGTTGATGGAAGAACTGGAAACCGTCTATAAATCCAAATATCAGGTGAGACGTGTTCCTAATACTAGGTTAACTGATGAAGAGCAAGTGGCAAACAAGAAAGTTCCAAAAAACAACCCTGTATTGGATGACTATTTTGGTAATCGCAAATCAAATGTTTCTGGAATAAATATCCATACCACTATGCGAATGGAAGTCTTTAATTTTGTGGATGGTAAACGTAGTTATTATGATATTTATAAAGCTGTTTTAGCCGCTGGAAACTGGTATTATGGCACGTTGACACTGTCAGATGTGGTCAAGCTTTTGGATGCCAATGTTGAGAGTGGTGCTTTAAAATTGTAGTGTATTGAAGATCAAGTAATAAAATAGTATGACAATAAAAATTAAGGTATATTTGAATAAAGCAACCAACCATGAGTTCGTTTTTTGAAGAGTTAAAGCGTAGAAATGTCATTAAGGCAGCAATAGCGTATGCTGTGGTTGCATGGGTATTATTACAAGTACTTTCTTTAATTCTACCTAATGTTGGAGCTCCAGAATGGGTAATGAAAACAATTACTATTCTAGCTATAATCGGGTTTCCAATTTGGGTCTTTTTTTCTTGGGTTTATGAGGTTACTCCAGATGGCCTAAAAAAAACCGAAAAAGTTAATCAGGATGAATCCATTACAGAAACCACAAATAAACGATTAAACATTTTAATCTTGGTTGGTTTAGTGCTGGCGATTGCGGTTAGTTTTTTGAATTCACCTAACATTGGCGCATCAAATTCAAAAGACCTTATTGAATTAGATAATTCTATCGCTGTTTTATATTTTGACGATTTAAGTTCTGGCGGGGATACCGAATGGTTTTGTGATGGAGTTACTGAAGACATTTTAACCAATCTTTCAAAATTCAAAAATTTAACGGTTACATCTAAAACGTCTACCAAACGTTACAAAAAATCGAATAAATCCATTCCTGAAATCGCCAAAGAATTAGGTGTTTCCTATATAGTTGAAGGCAGTGTTAGGCGACATGAAGGTAAAATTATAATTACAGCACAATTAATTGATGCCAACGACAAACATATTTGGGCACAAAACTATGATGATGAGTTTAAAGAAGTCTTCAAAATTCAACAGGATGTATCTCGAAAAATTGTTGACCAATTAAAAATTGCTATTAGCCCTGAAGAGCAAAACGAACTAACTAAATTGCCGACTAATAATTTGGAAGCCTATAATCTAGTACTAAAAGGCCGAAGTTTTGTGGATAAACTCACTAAAGAAGATTACGCTATCGCTATCAATCTTTTTAAACAAGCTATTGCTTTAGATCCCAATTATGCCGATGCCTATGCTGAATTGGCTTATGCTAACGTGTTGAGTAAATATATACATCGAGATATAAACCTTGAGGAGGGATTTATGAGTGAGGCTAAAAAAAATATTGAGATTGCTTTGGATCTGAATCCTAATTCAGTTCGTGCTAATTCAACCAAAGGGCTAATATTAACAGAGTCCGAAGATGAAAAAATGCGATTGAAGTCTGAACAATATTTTAAGAAAGCATTAAAATTAAACCCAAATGACGCCGTATCACACCTTGAAATTTCAATTTTTTACTCATTAATAAAAAAGGACGACCAAAAGGCCCTACATCATGCAAGACGCGCTTCAGAAATTAATCCCTTTTCTATTGATTGCACCACAAATCTATTGAATATACTCATCAAAATGGATTTGGTTGAAGAAGCTAAAACCCTTTATGAAAATAAGAAGTCAATTTTTACAGGAGAGATGAGTGAAAACATGGTGACATTTATGATTGAAGCGGAGGCTACGTTCTATTTAAAAAAAGGGGAAGACGTGTCTAAATCTATTACTTTTTTCAAGAATGCAATTAATAGGAATCCTAATAACGCCTCATTAAATGAAAGACTTGCTGTTTTTTATGATACTTTTTTAAATGACGATGAGAATTATGCGCTCTACTTTAAAAGAGCCATTGAAATTGATTCTACTAGAGAAAATCTTTTGATAGGGTATTACAATGCACTTTTAGAAAACAAAAAATTTCAAGCGGCTAAAAAGTTTGGAAACTCATCAATGTATCAGAACTTTGCATCACGGTCTAGGAGATTGACAAATCAGTTTCATTATCATTATCATCAAAATCAAAACAAGGAAGCTTTAGAAATTTTAAAAGACTCTGTATTCAATGATAACTATTATTATAGATTATTAGTTTATTCTCAAATAGACAATAAAAATAAAGTATATGAAATTATGAAGGCTAATAAAATTAATAACACACAAAAAGCGTATGCTTTTGCCAATTTAAAAAATAGAGACTCCTTGTATTTTTATTTAAGCAAAGATGATATTGCAGCTTCTAATGTGAATAGCCGCCGGGAATTTGATCCGTATCGTAAGGAACCCCGTTATATTGCATTTATGAAGAAAAATCACTTGCCCATCATAGAGAAATATAACGGCAAGGTGGAATAATAACTATTGTTTGACAGCAATCATACTTATTTCCACATTAACATCTTTTGGCAAGCGCGCCACTTGAACAGTCTCACGCGCAGGAGCGGTTTCAGGATTAAAGTATTGTCCATAAACCTCATTGATAAGTGCAAAGTCATTCATGTTGCTGATGAAAATGGAGGTTTTCACGACATGTTCAAAAGTCATTCCTGCAGCTTCAAGTACAGCTTTTAGGTTTTCCATGACTTGCCTAGTTTCAGTTTGTATATCTTTCAATACAAGTTCACCAGTTGCAACATCAAAAGCAATTTGACCTGAAGTATATAATGTGTTTCCACTTAAAACAGCTTGACTGTATGGACCTATTGGAGCAGGAGCATTTGGCGTGTTGATAATTGTTTTCATAATAACTATTATAGATGCTTTTAAAGTTGTTGATCGCGTTGTTTACGTTTGTCGTATTTAAGGTCTTTAAGCAAACTGGATTTTATTCCTATGAAAAAGTTCCATGACCCATAAGTGCCAAAAGGAACCCAGCTAAAATTCATACTCCAACTTAATAGATCGCGTTCAAATCGTAATTGTGTCAATCCAAATCCACGATTTTTGAAATCATAACTTGAAGACGCACCAACCGACCATTTTGGAGAAAGTTCAATATCCCCTGAAAACATTAAGGAATGTGACGAAATCTCATTTTGTCTTGCAGTATTATTATAGTTAACAGCATACGCTAATCGCAAACTCCACGGAATTGCATTATTGTACAGTTCGGAAGGTTTTTCTTCCTCTTCACCATCTTCATCACCCAGCCTTCGGTCGGCAAAATCTTCTGGCCTACCAAAAAGATCATCGGCCCGTCCACCACTACGTATATTCTCCTGAATGGCAGCGTCATCTTTGCCATCATCCTTTTTCTTAAAGCTGTCACTTGACAAGCTATAATTTAATGTCAAGTTAGCTGAAGTTAACCTAAATAAGCTGCCTCCATTATTAATGTTATAAGTTGCAATCCGTCTGTTGTTGTTATCCAGGGCATAGGGGTCTAATGTTGCCCCAAAGTTAATACTCATCTTATTATTAAAGATTTGAGTTCCTCCAGTCATCCTTACTGGACTCCATTGCAACGAATCGGCAGCGAAATTATATGAGGTTGAAAAGTTAAGGTTATTCAACAAAATAATCTTTTTAGGTTCCGTTTCTGTAGAATCTTTTGGACGGATTTTCGCCTCAAAATTGTTACCTAAATTAATTCCCATGGAGCTGGAAAAACGTTGCGAAGGTGCTCCAAAAATAGATTGCTCAAAGCGGCTGTAATCTTCACGAGTAGTGCCATCGGCATCAATCACCTCGTAAGTGTCGTAATATTGGTCAAATGCAGGATTGATGTTATAGCTAATTGATGGACGCATTACATGACGTATTTTCTGGATTTTCGGATCCTTGCCAGGCTTTTCAAAATCGAACATACCGTAAACTGTAGTTCCAATACTTGTGCTAAAATTATAAGTGCGATAACTATCAAAACCATTAACATCTTCAGTAACTACTTTATTAGTGGCAGTGTCAAAATACCTGTTTATGGTCTTTAGAGTCCAGTTTTCTTCAAAATTGGCGCTCGCACTGATGCTAAAGTACCTAAATACCTTAAAGTTTGTACTGATTGGTATGGAATGCTGTGCGCCGGCCCTAGCATCATCAAACATTTCTTTTTTAAAGAACAAAGAATCTGTAGTTTGAATACGGTTTTCTGCCCTTAAATTATATTGAAAATTAATGTTCTGAATGGCTCCTTTTTTACTTCCAACTTTTGGAGCAAATGGAAATATACGACTCATACTACCTTGAAACGTAGGCAAAGTCATGTCAATTTGTTGCGTATTGGTATTTTGAGAATGCGTAGCAGTCATGCTCATATTCACTTGAGGTTCGCCTTCAAAAGTTTTAGAGTAGGAAATAGATGATGATAAGGTGTTATTTTGTGTGTTAGGAATGTTTAACTGATTTCTGGATTGCTGATAATACCGGCTACTACCAAGGTTAACCGATGCCGAAAATCGTGAGCTAGGATTGGATTTACCATCTTGACTATGTGACCAACGAATATTATAAATAGAGGATTTTGAATAATCAGGAAAACCGCGTTCGCTTTGAATCAGATTTTCATACCGAAAACTTAAATTACCCCTAAATTTATAACGTAACGCATAGTTAGATTCTAAACGCAAGCCATAGCTTCCATTGGTGTAAATATCTCCAATGGTTGCCAAATCTACATAATCACTAATAGCAAAATAATAGCCTCCATTTTGTAGTGAGTAACCGCGCGTATTATCTTCACCGGGTGATGGCATGATGATTCCGGAAGTTCGGGTTTGGGTCAACGGAAAATAAGCAAACGGAAGCCCAATAGGAGTAGGTACATCATAAATGAACATATTTGTCAAGCCTGTAACCACTTTCTTCCCTGGAACAATCTTCGCTTTCCGCATCAAAAAATAGTATTCTGGGTCTTCCTTGTTTTCTGAAGTTGTAAACTTTCCACGTCTTATAAAGTACACCGAGTCATTTTCCTTCTTGGTAAGGTCTGCATCAATATAACCGCCACTTTGCTCTGTTCTTGAATTGAAGATTAAGGCCTTTTGAGACTTCGTATTGAAAATAATAGAATCTGGTTCAACAACATTGCCTCCTTGTTTAAACACTGGGTTTTGAGAGTAAACGCCTGACGAATCTTTGATACGGCCAGCATAGACCAAATCTTTACCGTTATCAATGACAATAATTCCAGCCTTGATTTCCATGTCGCCATAGTACACTTCGGCTTCATTATAAAGGTAGATGCGCTGTTCTTTTCGATTAAAGGACACGTAATCGGTAGCCTTATATTTTACAACATCAGTTAAAAATTCAGGTGCTCTGGTAATTGAATCCTTAACAATAGTATCGGTTTCTTTCAAATTTAAAGGAGGCGCAATGAGACTATCTATTTTAATGGATACCGAATCCCTTTCCGTTCTAGGTGCAATGGGGCCTTCGGTTTTAGGCAGTTCTTGTGCAAAGCCGAAAGTGTTAATAAGCACTGTAAAACTTAAGCTAAAAAGTATTTGAAAGATGTTTGTACGCAATGCTTTTAAATGTATTTTTGTAAAAGTATGGCTCGGTTTTTGAAAAGCCAAAATTACATATATTTTTTCGGGAATAATTTATTATTCATTTAAAATTTGTAAATAAGACAAGGCCTGAATCTAAGGTGTAATAATCAAGCTTATCAGTCGTTAAAACAATTATGAGAACGCATATCACAATACTTATAGTATTTTTTTCAATTTCTTTAACTTTTGCATCACCCTTATCTGGCAGAAAAGATAAGTTTGTAGTGGTCTTGGATGCCGGTCATGGAGGAAGTGACCCTGGCAATGTGGGCAATGGTTATAAAGAAAAGGATATCGCTCTGGAAATTGTTTTGGAAATTGGGAAAAAACTTGAGAAAAATCCAAACATAAAAGTAGTGTATACCCGTAAAACGGATGTATTTGTAGATTTATTCGTGAGAGGTAAAATTGCCAATGAAGCTGATGCCGATCTTTTTGTTTCCGTTCATTGTAATTCTCACCACTCCCAAGCCCATGGCACCGAAACCTTTGTTTTAGGGGTCCATAGAAATCAAACCAATTTTGAGGTAGCCAAAAAGGAAAACGCCGTGATTTTTCTTGAGGATGACTACGAAAAAAACTATGGGGGATTCGATCCCAATTCACCTGAAGCAATAATCGGCATTTTATTAGGTCAAGAAGAGTACCTGGATCAAAGCATATTGCTGGCGAGTAAAATCCAACATAACTTTACTGAAAATTTAAAACGCGTTAACCGAGGTGTAAAGCAGGCAGGATTTATTGTTCTACATCAAACCGTAATGCCAAGTGTGTTGGTTGAAGTAGGTTTTTTAACCTATAAGCCCGAAGGTAGTTATCTAAATTCTAGAAAAGGGCAAAGTGACATGTCCGAATCTATTTATCAAGCTATTTTGGATTATAAAAAGGCTGTTGATTTGTATATCGGTGAAGATTTGGTAAACGTCAACACTAATGAAAGTGCTAATTCCAGTGTCTCTGATTCTATTTTTCCTGACATCACTTTTAAAGTTCAAATTGCGGCTGGATCCAAAAAATTAGAGCCTAAATCGTATAATTTTAAAGGATTGGATGATATTTCCATCGAACATTCTGGTAATCTCTATCGGTATTTTTATGGAAGCACATCAGATTACAAAATAGCGAAACGTTTAGAACAAGAGGCCAAAAAAAATTATAGAAGCTGTTTTATCGTTGCCTTTAAAGGTGGAAAACGAATAGAACTATCCGAAGCCTTTAAATCAACTTCAAATTAGAAACATTCTTTATAAATTTATTCCTAATTTTGTTCGACGCTAAATTTTAGACCATTGAAAATATCTAGAGAAGTTAAAACTGCAGTACTGGTCATTTCAGGCATAGTACTTTTCATTTATTTATTCAACTATCTTAAGGGTGAAAACTTATTTGATTCTAACATTACCTACTATACCAAATTCGATTATAATGCGCTCGATACGTCATCACCAGTAACCATTAAGGGAAATACGGTTGGTAAAATTTCGAGTATCGAGTATGATTATGAATCAGGAAAAACGATAGTAGGTGTTTCGGTCGATAAAAGGCTAAAGTTTTCAAAAAACAGTGTGATTCGGTTGTATGAAGTGAGTTTAATGGGAGGAAATGCTCTTTCCATTATACCTTCCGAGGATGGCGATATGGCACAAAAAGGCGATTTTCTTCCTTCAGAAATAGAACCTGGATTAGTAAAAAGTTTAAGCAAAAACTTTTCAGGTTTAAGTGATAATTTGGACGGTACTTTAAAATCGGCAGATTCCTTATTGACCAACCTGAATAAGATAGTGGTTGATGATTCCGAAAACGGGTTAAAAGCGATATTGAAAGAATTGAATGCTACTTTGAAAGGTTTCAAAGCCTTAAGTTATTCCATCAATAGTTTAGTGACTAAAAATGACGAGAACATTAGTGGTATACTTGAAAATTTTAAAACCGTAAGTCAAGATTTAACACAATTATCTGCAGAACTTAAAGACGCCAATTTGGGTGAGAGCGTAGTGAAATTGGATGCGACATTAGCAAGCGTGAATACTTTAATGGCCGGTTTGGAACAAGGTGAAGGAAGTATGGGTAAATTGTTAAAGGACGATGCGCTTTACAACAATTTGGAAGGTGCTACAAAAGAAATGGAAGCTTTACTTCGTGATATTAAATTGCATCCTAAACGCTATTTTAGAATATTATCCAAAAAAGAAATTCCTTACCAAGAACCTAAAGACTAAACGCGCATGGCATTTCTACCGAACATCATATTTGCGATTGTGCTCATTCTTGGGATTGCTTATTTTTCAAGAAACGTAAAAAAGCTTATCCGAAACATTAAACTTGGTAGAGATGTAGATGTTAGTGATAACAAATCACAACGTTTGAAAAACATGGCTATGATCGCTTTGGGCCAAAGCAAAATGGTGCGTCGACCTATCGCCGGTATTTTACATGTTATTGTATATCTTGGATTTATAATCATCAACATTGAAGTTCTTGAAATTATTGTCGATGGTCTTTTGGGTACGCATCGTATTTTTTCGTTCATGGGTTCATTTTATGGTGCTCTTATCGGATCCTTTGAAATATTAGCGGTACTGGTTTTTGTTGCAGTTGTTGTATTTTGGATACGTCGAAACATCATTAAACTTCAGCGCTTTTGGAAAGCTGAAATGACCTCATGGCCTAAAAATGACGGTAATTTTATTCTTTATTTCGAAATGGTCTTGATGGCCTTGTTTCTGATCATGAATGCAACTGATGTTCAATTTCAAGATATGCAATCTGGAAATATCATAAGTCAGCATATTGCTACTTGGTTTAGTGGATTTTCAGATGGAACACTTCATATCATAGAACGTTCGGCTTGGTGGTTACATATTGTGGGTATTTTGATCTTTTTGAACTATCTCTATTTCTCAAAGCATTTGCACATCCTTTTGGCTTTTCCAAATACCTTTTATGGCAAATTAACGCCACAGGGACAATTCAATAATCTTAAAGCGGTTACTAAAGAAGTAAAGATGATGATGGATACAAATGTAGATCCTTTTGCTGCTCCAGCCGATAATGGAGAAGTTCCAGCTAAATTTGGTGCTAGTGATGTTCAGGATTTAACCTGGGTAAATTTGTTGAATGCCTACACATGTACTGAATGTGGACGCTGCACAAGTGAATGTCCTGCTAACCAAACGGGTAAAAAATTATCACCTCGAAAGATCATGATGGATACTCGAGATCGCTTGGAGGAAGTAGGGAAAAATATAGATGCCAATAATGGCGAATTTATAGAAGATGGTAAACAACTCTTGGATGATTATATTACACGTGAAGAGTTGTGGGCTTGTACAACCTGTAATGCCTGCGTTGAGGCTTGTCCGGTAAGTATCGATCCTTTAGCTATAATTTTGGAAATGCGCCGGTATTTGGTCATGGAGCAAAGTGCGGCACCGATGGAGCTTAATAACATGATGACCAATATTGAGAACAATGGAGCACCTTGGCCCTATAACCAAATGGACCGATTAAATTGGAAGAACGAACAATAGGTCAATGTGATTAATAAAAATTTGTAATGAGTGATATAGTAAAAGTCCCAACAATGGCCGAATATATGGCACAAGGTAAACAACCCGAAGTTTTGTTTTGGGTCGGTTGTGCAGGAAGTTTTGATGATCGTGCAAAAAAAATCACTAAAGCGTTTGTGAAATTATTGAATAAAGCCAATGTGGAGTTTGCTGTTTTAGGAACTGAAGAAAGTTGTACAGGTGATCCAGCAAAACGTGCAGGAAACGAGTTTTTGTTTCAAATGCAAGCAGTAACCAATATTGAAGTGCTCAATGCTTATGAGGTGAAAAAGATAGTAACGGCGTGTCCGCACTGCTTTAACACGATTAAAAATGAATATCCTTCGCTAGGTGGTAATTACGAAGTTATGCACCACACCCAGTTTTTAAAAACATTATTGGCTGAAGGCAGGCTTACTATTGAAGGTGGTATGTATAAGGGTAAGCGTATTACCTTTCATGATCCTTGCTATTTAGGAAGGGCCAATAACGTTTATGAAGCACCACGTGAATTGATCCAAAAACTGGAAGCAGAATTGGTAGAAATGAAAAATTGCCGCCGTAATGGTCTTTGTTGTGGAGCTGGTGGAGCACAAATGTTTAAGGAACCTGAAAAGGGAGACAAAGATGTAAACGTAGAGCGTACCGAACAGGCCTTACAAATCCAGCCTGAAATCATTGCTGCTGGTTGTCCATTTTGCAACACCATGATGACCGATGGCATAAAGGCCAAAGAAAAAGAAGCCAGTGTTCAGGTTATGGATATAGCCGAGCTTATTGCTAATGCACAAGATTTATAATGTTAGTCGATTTTAATACATTACCCGAAGAATCAAGAGTTTGGATTTACCAAGCTAACCGTTCGTTCACAGATATTGAAATTGCTGAAATATCTAAAAAGCTAGAGATTTTTATAGAAAACTGGACGGCTCACGGTAGCGACCTTCAGTCGGGCTATACTATTGTTTATAAGCGATTTATAGTTATAGCATTAAATCAAAGCTTAAATAAAGCTACAGGTTGCTCTATAGATGCTTCTGTTCATTTCATTCAACAATTGGAACAAGCGTATAACGTGGATTTAATGGATAAAATGAACGTCTCTTATAAGCAAGGCGAGTTTGTCGCCTATAAATCCTTGCAGGAATTTATTAAAATGGCTAAAGATAAAGCCGTCTCTAAAAACACAATTGTATTTAATAATCTAGTTACCAATATAGCTGAGTTTAACGAAAACTGGGAAGTGCCCGCAAGTGAAAGCTGGCATAGTCGATTTTTGAAATAACTTCCATTTGTCCCAGAAAAATTTTCATATATCAAATAGAATAGTGAATTTTACCGCTTTTTAAGCGCAAGGATGAAATTATGGCGAACGATATTTTCTTATTAAACATTTCAGGGCCCGACAAACCAGGATTGACTTCAAGTTTAACAAGTGTTTTAGCGCACTATGATGCCAAGATACTTGACATTGGTCAGGCTAATATTCATGACACCTTATCGTTAGGGATGCTGTACGAAATACAGTCTGGTGAAAAGTCAGCTGCAGTCCAAAAAGAATTAGTCTTTACGGCATTTGAATTAGGTATCACGGCTAAATTCACACCAATTTCACTTGAAGACTATGAGCATTGGGTGAATCTTCAGGGAAAAGACAGATATATTGTTACCATTTTAGGCGAAAAGCTTTCAGCTCAACAAATATCTAAAGTTGCCAAAGTTATTTCTGAAAAAAACTTAAATATTGATGCGATTAAACGGCTTACAGGGCGTTTGTCTTTAGTGCGAAAAGAAGAGTATCCAAGAGCCTCTATTCAACTTTCAATACGAGGAAAAATAGAGGATAAGGCAGAATTTAACGAAAAATTCATGCAGATTTCTAGAGATTTGGATGTTGATATCGCATTTCAAGAGGATAATATTTACAGACGAAACAGACGTTTGGTTTGTTTCGATATGGACTCTACGCTAATTCAAACGGAGGTTATTGATGAATTGGCAGAATTGGCAGGAGTTGGTGAAGAAGTCAAAGCAATTACAGAGTCGGCGATGCAAGGCGAGATTGACTTTAATGAGAGTTTTATTAAACGTATGAAATTATTGAAAGGCTTGAGTGAAGAAGTGCTTCATGAGGTCGCTCTAAATTTACCCATTACCAAAGGGGCAAGACGATTGATAGATACGTTAAAAAGCTATGGTTTTAAAACGGCCATTTTATCTGGAGGATTTGATTACTTTGGGCATCACTTGCAAAAGGAATTGGGGATAGACTATGTATATGCCAATCGATTGGAGATTATAGATGGTGTTTTAACCGGAAATTATCTTGGCGATATTGTAAATGGCGACAAAAAAGCAGAATACTTAAAAGAAATTGCCAAAAAAGAAGGCATTAATATTAGTCAAACCATTGCTGTTGGAGATGGAGCCAACGATCTGCAAATGCTTAATGTGGCTGGTCTGGGAATAGCATTTCATGCCAAACCAACCGTCAAGGATAATGCACAAAACTCAATATCGAGCATCGGTCTCGACGGAATATTATATTTGTTAGGCTATCACGATAGACATATAGATTTAATCTAATAGTCTAATTTATACAGATTATTAAAGCCCTTACTTTTTTAGTTTATTTAAACTAAAATTGTTAATTACCTTCTTTATAAATCTATCTTAAAGTCTTTTTTACTTCCTATTAAAAACAGTAATTTGGCACGGTATTTAGTATCTATAAACACATAACCCAAGCTTATTGTTGTATGCGTCAACTTGTTTCCCTCATTTCTACTTTACTTGTTTTTAACTTTTTATTTTCGCAAGAATCGGTTAACCCGCTTCAAACCCAAGATTTGGTAATGCAACAAAAATGGGTAGATAGTGTGTATAATGCGATGACATTGAAGGAAAGAATTGGCCAACTATATATGGTTCAGGTGCTTTCTAATGGAGATAGTAAGCATAAAGAAATCATTAGAAACCTTATTACTGAACATCATATTGGTGGACTCATTTATTCGCTTGGAGGACCGATGCTCCAGGCAAAGCTAAATAATAACTTACAGGCCATTTCGAAAACACCCTTGCTTATTGGGATGGATGCCGAATGGGGTTTAAGCATGCGATTGGATTCTACTTATGCGTTTCCTTGGAATATGACTTTAGGGGCTATACGGGATAACGCGCTTGTCGAAAAAGCAGGATACCATATTGGCCAGCACAGTAAAAGGATAGGGGTTCATTTTAATTTTGCGCCTGTTGTGGATATTAATACCAATCCAAATAATCCCATAATAGGCAATCGCTCATTTGGAGAAGATCGTGACAATGTCACTAAAAAGGCTTCTGCTTTTATGAAAGGAATGCAGGCAGCAGGGGTTTTGGCTAATGCCAAGCATTTTCCTGGGCATGGCGATACAGATAGCGATTCACACAAAACCTTACCAACCATAAGTTTTAATGCACAACGAATTGATTCTGTTGAATTATACCCTTATAAAAAGTTGATAAAGGAAGGTTTGTCTAGTGTCATGGTAGCACATTTAAATGTGCCTAGTTTAGAACCAAAGGATGGCTATCCTTCGTCCTTATCAAAGCATATTATTACTGATATTTTAAAAGAACGGCTTCAATTTAAAGGCTTGATATTTACAGATGCTTTAACCATGAAAGGCGCTTCTAATTTTAGTGAATCTGGTGATATTGATTTGGCGGCTTTTAAGGCTGGGAATGATGTGATGCTCATGTCTGTTGATGTTCCAGTAGGTATCGCAAAATTGGAGGAAGCCTATACTAATGGTGAGATATCTGAAGAACGCCTGGCGCATTCTGTCAAGAAAATACTGATGGCAAAATATAAAGTAGGCTTAAATCGGCACAAGCCTGTTGGCTTGGTCAATCTTGTAAACGATTTGAATCGTATTGAAGATGATCTATTAAATGAAACGTTATTCGAAAATGCCATAACCGTTGTAAAGAATGCCAAAGACATATTGCCAATACGGCATTTGGAAACCAAAAAGATCGCTTATGTAGCGTTAGGTGACGAAAATGGATCAGTGTTTTTTGAAGAATTGAAAAAATATACCAAGGTGCATCAGGTCAAGGCCGAGAAGTTAGACTCACTTCTTACAATGCTTCAAAATTATAATACGGTTATTGTTGGCCTTCATAAATCAAATGCAAATCCGTGGAAGGATTATAAATTTACTGACCAAGAATTGGTTTGGCTCTATGAAATTGCTAGAACCAACAGTGTTATATTAGACATCTTTGCACGACCTTATGCCTTAAACGATTTAAAAACGGTTGAGAATATTAAAGGCATTATCGTTAGTTACCAAAACAGTGCAGTTGCCCAACAAAAATCTGCTCAAATCTTGTTCGGAGCCATTCCGGCAAAAGGTAACTTGCCGGTAACTGCTGGAAACTCTTTTAAAGCAGGTACTGGAATTACCTATAATGCCCTTCAATCCTTAAGTTACGGATTACCTGAAAGCGTTGGTATGAGTTCTAAAAAACTATTGAAGTTAGACTCTATTGCTAATGTGGCTGTAAAAGGTAAAATGACTCCTGGGATTCAACTTTTGGTTGCTAGAAAAGGAAAGGTTGTTTATAACAAAAACTTTGGCAAGCATACGTATGAAGATGAAGAAAAGGTAAAGTTTAATGACATCTATGACGTTGCATCACTCACTAAAATCCTGGCAACACTTCCGTTATTAATGGAATTGGAAGAAAAAGGCGTGGTGACTTTAGATACCAAGTTATCAAAGATATTGCCTGACTACAAGGAATCCAACAAGGCAAACATTACCTTAAAGCAAATGCTGTCGCACTATGCGCGTTTAAATCCGTGGATTCCTTTTTATGTAGAAACTTTGGATGCGTCTAAAAAACCAGACCCCAAATACTACAGACGAAAATCAAGCCCGATGTTCAACATTAAAGTCGCAGACGAAATGTATTTAAGGCATGACTATCCAGATACCATGCAAAGTATTATTAAGGACAGTAAGCTGCTCTCCAGATTGCGTTACCGATACAGCGATTTACCATACTACATATTGAAGCAATATATTGAAACTTATTACGACAAACCTTTAGACGAATTGGTGCAAGAACATTTTTATGAGTCATTGGGCGCAAATTTTACCACCTATAATCCGGCAGCCTTATTTAGTGATACACAAATTGTTCCAACCGAAATTGATGATTATTTCAGGTTTCAAAAAGTACATGGCTATGTTCACGATATGGGTGCTGCCATGCAAAATGGTGTTGGTGGGCATGCGGGTGTATTTAGCAATGCCAATGATGTAGCCAAAATAATGCAAATGTATTTGCAAAAAGGATTTTATGGAGGGAAACGCTATTTTAAACCAGAAACAATTGATAAATTTAATACCTGTTATTATTGTCAAAATGATGTTAGACGTGGAATCGGATTTGATAAACCGCAATTGGGCGATGAAGGCCCAACCTGCGGATGTGTGTCGATGACCAGTTTTGGACATTCTGGATTTACGGGCACTTATGCGTGGGCAGACCCAGAAGAGGAAATTGTGTATATATTTTTAGCCAACAGAACCTATCCAAAAGCAGATTCAAATTTATTGCTGAAGGAAGATATTAGAACCAAAATTCAACGGGCTATTTATGAAGCCATTGTTGAATAAGTTAAAGTCATTAAAGTATTGAAATCATGAAAATAGGAATTGTATGCTATCCTACTTTTGGAGGAAGTGGCGTCGTCGCTACAGAATTAGGTTTAGAATTGTCTAAACTCGGACATGAAATCCATTTCATCACCTATAGTCAGCCTGTTCGACTCGAACTGTTGAGCAATAATGTGCATTACCACGAAGTCAACGTTCCTGAATATCCATTGTTTTTGTACCAGCCTTATGAACTAGCCCTGTCCAGTAAATTGGTTGATATGGTAAAGTTGCATGGCATTGAGCTATTGCATGTGCATTACGCCATTCCGCATGCATATGCGGCTTATATGGCAAAAAAAATGTTGTTAGAAGAAGGGATTTATGTGCCAATCGTGACAACACTGCACGGCACAGACATTACGCTGGTTGGTAGCCATCCGTTTTACAAAACCGCAGTAACGTTCAGCATTAATAAATCGGATGCTGTAACCTCGGTTTCAAAAAGTTTGAAGGAAGACACGCTTCGACTTTTCGATATTAAAAATGATATTGAAGTCATTCCTAACTTTATTGATCTTAATAAGTACCAACACCAGTTTACCGATTGTCAACGGGAAATGATGGCCAAAGAAGACGAAAAAATTATTACCCATATTAGTAATTTCAGAAAAGTAAAGAACATTTCAGATGTGGTTAAGGTGTTCCATAATATCCAAAAACACATGCCTGCAAAGCTTATGATGGTTGGAGAAGGTCCAGAACGCGAACCCGCTGAACGTTTATGTGAAAAATTGGGAATTCAAGACAAAGTAGTATTTTTTGGAAATAGTAACGAGATTGATAAAATACTTTGCTTTAGCGATCTGTTTTTGTTGCCATCAGTCACCGAAAGTTTTGGTTTGGCTGCCCTTGAAGCCATGGCTTCTGGAGTTCCAGTGATTTCAAGCAATACTGGAGGTATACCAGAAGTCAATATTCACGGAGTTTCAGGATTTTTAAGCAATGTGAATGATGTCGACGATATGTCAAAGAATGCCATTCATGTTCTTCAAGATGCCAAGCGCTTATCACGATTTAAAGCCAATGCTATACAGGAATCCAAAAAATTCGATATCCATAACATTGTTCCTCAATATGAGGCCATTTATGAACGTACGCTACAAAAGTGTATGCTATTGAAATAGCCCTAGATTTTTATAATTCCTTCAAGGCAATTTTCAGTAGTTTTTTCTATAAACACAAATGCTTCAGTGGTTCTGAAAGATTATTCAACATATAATATTTAGAAATACGTCCATTCTTTTGCATTATTATTTTTTTTGAGCATCACAATTCCTAATGGCGTAAAAAACTAGTAATCAAATAGGTTAGAGGTTAAAAGCTACTGTTGAAAAAAGTAGATTTCTTAACTTTGCATCCTCAAAACAAGCCTAATCGGCTACTTTTGTTGAGATAAACCAATTACAATTATAAAGTAAGAATTCTATGGGAAAAACATTGTTCGACAAAGTATGGGACTCACATGTGGTAAGAAAAATTGAAGGAGGCCCTGATGTGTTCTTTATAGATCGTCATTTTATTCACGAAGTTACTAGTCCTGTAGCTTTTTTAGGTCTGAAAAGTAGAGGGCTAAAAGTGTTATACCCTGAACGTACCTTTGCAACTGCAGATCATAATACACCAACTATTAACCAACATTTACCGGTTGAGGATCCCTTATCGGCTAACCAGTTAAAAGCTTTGGAAGACAATTCTAAAGAATATGGGATCAGCCATTGGGGACTTGGTCATCACAAAAATGGTATTGTTCACGTTGTTGGCCCTGAAAACGGAATTACATTCCCTGGAGCAACAATTGTTTGTGGGGATTCACACACCTCTACACATGGTGCTTTTGGAGCAATTGCCTTTGGTATTGGAACATCCGAAGTAGAAATGGTCCTTTCTACACAATGTATCATGCAACCGAAGCCTAAAAAAATGCGCATCAATGTTAATGGGCAATTAGGGAAAGGTGTAACGCCTAAAGATGTTGCCTTGTTTATTATTTCAAAACTAACAACTTCTGGTGCCACAGGCTATTTTGTAGAATATGCTGGGGATGTGTTTGAAAACATGACTATGGAAGGCCGTATGACCGTTTGTAACCTTTCTATCGAAATGGGTGCGCGTGGAGGAATGATCGCACCTGACGAAACAACCTTTGCATACCTAAAAGACAAACCTTTATCTCTTAAAGGAGCAGATTGGGACAAAGCTGTGGCACATTGGAAAACCTTAAAGACGGATGCAGATGCTACCTTTGATAAGGAATTGACCTTTAGCGCTAGCGAAATTGAGCCGATGATCACTTACGGAACCAATCCAGGAATGGGTATTGGTATTTCTAAAAATATTCCAGATGCAAATAAGGTTGAAGGCGGTATCGCTACCTACAAAAAATCTTTGGAATACATGGGTTATGATGAAAATGATGTCATGATCGGTAAAAAGATTGACTATGTGTTTTTGGGCAGCTGTACCAATGGTAGAATAGAAGACTTTAGAGCTTTTGCGTCTATTGTAAAAGGAAGAAAAAAAGCAGATCATGTGACCGCTTGGTTAGTGCCTGGCTCACATATCGTTGAAGATAAAATTAAAGAAGAAGGCCTTTTAGATATTCTTACAGAGTCCGGATTTGTATTAAGACAACCAGGATGTTCGGCATGCCTGGCTATGAACGATGATAAAGTACCTGCTGGAAAGTATGCGGTAAGTACTTCAAACAGAAACTTTGAAGGCCGACAAGGCCCTGGTTCAAGAACGCTATTGGCCAGTCCTTTAGTCGCTGCCGCTGCAGCAGTAACCGGAGTGGTCACAGACCCAAGAGAATTACTATAATAGCAAATAGCAATTAGCTTTTGGTTCAAAGTGAAACAGAAAGAAATAGAGAAAATAAATCATAAAATTAGCCAATAGCCCAAAGCTATAGGCAAAAAGCAAAAAAATGGCTTACGATAAATTTACGACATTAACCAGCACAGCAGTACCACTGCCGTTAGAGAATGTGGATACGGATCAGATTATTCCTGCACGATTTTTAAAAGCAACAGCCAGGGAAGGATTTGGTGACAATTTGTTCAGGGATTGGCGGTATAATGCCGATCATACACCAAAAGAAAACTTTGTATTGAATAATCCTATATACACAGGTAAGATTCTTGTAGGTGGAAAAAACTTCGGTTCAGGTTCTTCTAGAGAGCATGCGGCTTGGGCCGTTTATGATTACGGATTTAGATGTGTCGTATCGAGCTTCTTCGCCGATATCTTTAGAAACAATTGCTTGAATGTGGGTGTTTTGCCAGTGCAGGTGAGTCCAACGTTTTTGGAACAGATCTTCGAGGCGGTTTATGCCGATCCAAATACGCAATTGGAGGTTGATCTTCCAAATCAAACCATTACTATTTTGGCTACTGGTGGCCAAGAAACTTTTGAAATTAATAGTTATAAGAAAGACAACATGCTGAACGGGTTTGACGATATTGATTATCTCCAAAACATTAAGGGTGAAATAGAATCTTTTGCTGATGGTCTTTTGCTTTAAATGACTATGAAACGAATTGAAATAATGGACACAACCTTGCGCGATGGTGAACAAACCTCGAGCGTGTCCTTTTCTGCTTCAGAAAAACTTACGATTGCCAAACTCTTGTTGGAAGAACTTAAAGTAGACCGCATCGAAATTGCTTCTGCACGCGTATCTGAAGGCGAATTGGAAGCTGTTAAAGCGGTTACGCAATGGGCAGGAGAACATGACTATTTAGATAAGGTAGAAGTGTTGACCTTTGTAGATAAAGGCATTTCTATTGATTGGATGTTAGAATCTGGTTCCAAGGTTCAAAACCTATTAACAAAAGGTTCAATGAATCATTTAACCCATCAGCTTAAACGTACTCCAGAACAGCATTTTAAAGAAATAAAAGAAGTTATTGATATTGCTCAAAGTAAAGGCATTTTAACCAATGTCTATTTGGAGGATTGGAGCAATGGCATGCGCAATTCCAAAGACTACGTTTTTGAGTTTCTAGCCTTTTTAGCAACACAACCTATTGAACGTATAATGCTTCCAGATACCTTAGGTATATTAACGCCTACGGAATCGTATCTGTTCGTTAAGGAAATCAAAACTAAATATCCAAACATTCATTTCGATTTTCATGCCCATAACGATTATGATCTAGGGGTTTCTAACGCTATGGAAGCCTTAAAAGCTGGAGCTGATGGACTTCATCTCACCGTAAACGGAATGGGGGAGCGGGCAGGCAATGCGCCAATGGCCAGCACTATTGCCGTCATTAATGACTTTCTTCCTGAAATTCAGGTCGATGTAAATGAAAAGATGCTTTACACCGTAAGTAAATTGGTGGAAAACTTCTCTGGTGTGATGATCCCTGCCAATAAACCGGTAATCGGTGCCAATGTGTTTACCCAAACAGCTGGAATCCATGCCGATGGTGATAATAAAAAGAATCTGTATTTCAGTGATTTGTTGCCAGAACGCTTTGGTCGTACCCGTAAATATGCGCTTGGAAAATCATCAGGCAAAGCCAATATTCAAAAGAACTTACAGGAATTAGGCTTGCATTTAAACGACGAAGATATTAAAAAAGTAACCCAACGCATCATTGAGTTGGGAGATAAAAAGCAAGTGGTCACTAAAGAGGACCTGCCTTATATCATATCCGATGTTTTGGATAGCTATGCTTATGAAGAAAAAGTAAAAGTGAATTCCTATGTGTTGACTCATTCTAAAGGACTACGACCTTCAACCACGGTTTCAATAACTATTGAGGATAAAACTTTTGAGGAGAATGCACAAGGTGATGGCCAATTTGATGCGTTCATGAACGCCCTTAGAGCGATATACAGAAAACAGAAATCCATTCTACCTGAACTTATCGATTATGCCGTTCGTATTCCGCCTGGAAGCCATTCAGATGCGCTTTGCGAAACCATCATTACCTGGAAGCAAGAACTTAAAGAATTTAAAACCCGTGGATTGGATTCCGATCAAACGGTGTCGGCTATCAAGGCCACAGAAAAAATGCTCAATATTATAACAAACTAATTAGATTCAACAAAAACAACACTCATGAAATTAAACATAGCACTATTGGCAGGAGATGGTATAGGACCCGAAGTTATTGCACAAGCTGTAAAAGTATGTGATGCCGTAGCTACCAAATTCGGGCATGACATAAGCTGGAATCCTGCATTAACAGGAGCTGCTGCCATTGATGCCGTTGGTGAACCTTACCCAGATGAAACCCATGAGATTTGTATGAAGGCTGATGCTGTGTTATTCGGAGCTATTGGTCATCCCAAATATGACAACGACCCAAGCGCCAAAGTACGGCCAGAACAGGGCTTATTGAAAATGCGTAAAAAGTTGGGTCTTTTTGCCAATGTGAGACCTACGTTTACATTCCCATCATTGATAGATAATTCGCCTTTAAAGCGTGAACGCATTGAAGGTACGGATCTCGTGTTTTTAAGAGAACTTACTGGTGGTATTTATTTCGGTGAAAAAGGACGTTTGGATGACGGTGAAACCGCCTATGATAATTGTGTGTATACTAGAGCTGAAGTACAACGTTTGGCTAAAAAGGGCTTTGAACTGGCAATGACCCGTTCGAAAAAGCTCTGTTGTGTTGATAAAGCTAATGTGCTCGAAACTTCAAGGCTTTGGCGCGAAACAGTTCAGGCTATGGCCAAGGACTATCCCGAAGTAGAGGTGAGCTACGAGTTCGTCGATGCGGTTGCCATGCGTTTGGTACAATGGCCAAATTCGTATGATGTGTTAATTACTGAAAATCTTTTTGGGGATATCCTTACCGATGAAGCTTCCGTGATCTCTGGATCTATGGGATTAATGCCTTCAGCCTCTGTAGGGGAGCATACCTCATTGTATGAGCCTATTCACGGCTCATATCCGCAAGCTACTGGCTTGGACATTGCCAATCCTTTGGCAACGGTATTATCGGCCGCTATGATGTTTGAAGATGCCTTTGGATTAACAGAAGAAGCCAAAGCGATTAGAACTGTTGTGGATCGTTCGTTGAGCGAAGGTGTTGTGACTGAAGATTTAGCTGGTACCCAAAAAGCCTATAAAACCAGTGAAGTAGGGGACTGGCTTGCAAAAAACCTGTAAATAAGAAGTCTATACTACTAGATTGAGCTTATCGAATTAGGTCACATTGAGCTTGTCGAAATGTGAGATAAAGAACAGAACAAAGCGTTTATTTCCCTTTCGAAACAACAGGTGCACCCGCAAATTCAAAGACTTCTAAATCAAAATAGGAAACCGCAGCCATAGCATGGTCAAAGATGTCAGACATGATATACTCGTAATTTTCCCAGCGTTTATCACTACTAAACGCATAAATCTCCAAAGGTAAACCTTGTGGTGTGGGCTCTAACTGTCGCACCATGATAAACATGTCCTTATTGATGGCCGAATGGTTTTCAATATAGGTTTGCATATACTTTCTAAAGACGCCTATGTTTGTAAGATTGATACCATTAATCAACAGCGATTTATCAGCCTTATTACGGGTATTGATCTTTTTAAGTTCTTCCTGTTTTGTAGTAAGGTATTTGGTAATCAGCTGGATCTTTTTCAATTCTTCAACACGTTCATCAGTTAAATACCGAATACTCGACGGTTTTAAATTAATAGCACGCTTGATACGACGACCACCAGACGCCTGCATGCCACGCCAGTTTTTGAACGAATCCGATATAAGGGCATAGGTTGGAATATTGGTAATGGTCATGTCAAAATTCTGAACCTGTACGGTGGAGAGATTAATCTCGACTACATCACCATCGGCACCGTATTTATCCATCGTGATCCAGTCACCTATACGTACGGTATCGTTAATCGCTACTTGGATACTGGCTACAAAGCCTAAAATAGTATCCTTGAATATCAATAGTAAAATAGCCGAAGCTGCACCTAATGTGGTAAAGAACTTTAAAAAAGAAAGGTTTATGACTACTGCCAAACAGGAGGCAACCCCAACAATCCAAACAAAGAGCATTACAACCTGGATATAACTATCAATAGGTTTATCCCTTAAACTGGGTAAAGTCTTAAAATAGGACTCAAAGGTTTTTAAAATACTTCTAATGATCCATATGGTCAACACAATACCATAAAGCTTCAAGGCCATGACAATATAGCCTTCGAACTCCGGGAAATCCTTAAACACAATAGGGAACAACTGTATGGTGATGAATAGGGGTACCAAATGCGCAATATTCCTAGGCGCTTTATGACTTACCAAAAAATCGTCAAAGGTGGTTTTGGATTTTTCAGAAAAACTATTAAAAGCCTTCACTAGTATTTTGCGTGTGATAAAATCACTGATAAAGATAATAAGGGTCAATATCACCAATAATATCAACATATTCAGGTATTTTGAGCTGACTTCCGTAAGGCCAGACGCTAGTAACTTATCGTAGAAAAAATAGTGAATCTCTTCATTCATAATGTTAGGCTTGTTTTAAATACTGTCTATCTATATAAACCGTCCCAAAGGGAATAAGTGAGGCGATAAGAATTTTATAAAAAGTGGGTTTAGACCAGGATTGTTCAGGTTTAAGGGTGAATGCCAAGGCAATATAGGCAATGAACAATACCCCGTGAGGCATCCCTAATAATTTGACATATTGGGGATCGTTAGCCATATATTTAATAGGTACAGCCAGACCCAATAGTAATATATAGGATAAACCCTCTAAAAAGGCGACTAATCTAAATACATTCAATAATGAAAACATAGCTTATAATTTGCTGCAAAAATACCGTATCAAACCCAATTGACTAAACATTTTATGCAATTTTTAGGACATATGCCAATATAGGGCATTAAAAAAGGCTGCTCTAGGAGCAGCCCTCTTCGGACTAACTAACATGGTATTTACGTTAATTACTTATTCATTTGAGGCCATTAGGGCAAAAAACTTATTGATATTAGGAAGAATCACGATTCGAGTTCTTCTGTTTTTCGAGCGCCCTTCTTTAGAGTCATTCTCTGCAATGGGCTGAAAGCTACTGCGTCCTGAAGCAATCAATTTTTCAGGAGCTACGCCATAATCCTTTTGTAATTTTCTAACTACAGAAGTGGCACGTAGTACACTCAAATCCCAGTTATCGGCAATTTTCTCGGTGTTAATGGTTCTAGGATCGGTATGACCTTCAACCATCACTTCGATACTTGGTTCTGAATTGATCACATCAGCCAACTTTTGAAGAATATCATTGGCTTTATTACTAATTCTATAACTCGCCGTGTTAAATAACATTTTATCTGAAATGGAGATCATCACCACCGTTTCATCAATGTCAATAGCAATGTCCTCATCTTCGTTTAGGGTACTGTTGTCCAAAGATTTTTGTAGGTTATACGATACCGCAAGATTCATGGAATCCTTAAGGGTAGTGGCTTGAGCCAATTTATTTTGATCGACGTTCTTTAACGTCTCACGCATTTTTTTCTTTGTAGCATTAGAAATTACGGCGGCATCACCAACGGTTTCGAATTTTACATCGTTTTCCATTTGTAAGGCAACATTATCTTGGGATAGGGAGTTGATTTTAGTGTTATATTCATCCACACGGGCCTGAATTCTATCGAACTTCGCTTCTAATTCTTCTTTTTCAACTCGGGTTTTGGTGAGTTCGCTTTTAATTTGTCCGTTTTCCTGCTCTAATGCAACATACTTCTTTTTTGAAACACAGGCAGTTAGAAAGACGGCGGATAATAGTACAATTGAAATTTTTTTCATAATTACGTTTAATTAAATAGTTGTTTACTGTATTTACGGATGAAATCTGGATATGGATTACCGTTTGTCGATTTTTATTTAACATTGGGCGATAGGCCAAAAGTCTTTTGAAAGTCAGAGCATTTAAGACATTTTTAAGTGTAAGTTGGCATTACAATTGCGACAAATGTTGTAAATTTAATGGATATGAAAACATTAAAACCCTTTATGAGTTTAGTAGTGCTGGTGCTAATTGTGGGTTGTGCCAGTAGTAATACCCATAAATATCCCGAAAACCTAAAAGCTTATCAAGACCTTCAGCAATTGGTGAACTCTCAACGCTTTACTATCGACTCTAGACGCGCCTTACCTGCAGCAACACTGGGTTTGACCCGCTTACAAAACGCTAATTTTTTAGGTGCTGGTAATAGTGCGGGCAATATTGATATTACTGGAAATTATAATTATCTGCGAGTAGAAGGCGATAGCGTATTCGCATTTTTACCATTCTACGGCGAACAGCGCACTGGAAGTAATTACGCAAATGACACGCGTTTAGGAATTGAATTTAAAGGAATACCCAACAATTATATGGTTATTTTTGACGACGAAAAGCTAAAGGCACAGATCTCATTTAGTATTAAGGACCAATATCGCAACCATGAAAGCTACAATGTGTATATTAATTTGTTCGCGGGCTTAAAGAGTGATGTTAGGGTATTGAGTACGACACGAAGTGGGATGGCCTATATTGGCACCGTTGAAACTTTGAAAGCTGAATAGATCATCGTAAGCAAGATACTTAACAAAATTTGTATTAAACCTAAAAAGACGCCATGATTCATATGGCGTCTTTTTTTTTGAACACTTGTTTACTAATTATGGTGCCGCTGGCGGTATTGGCGACGGTACAATATTCTCAATAGGCCTAATGGTTTTTAAATAGGCGAAAATAGATTTTAAATCTTCACCTGTTAAGTTAGAATAATAATGCCAGGGCATAGGAGGCAATAAATCTCGACTGCCCTCTAAACCTTTATATTTCCCTTTTTTAATAGCGGTAATAAACTGCTTTTCAGTCCATGTACCAATGCCAGTATCGTCTGGCGTTAAGTTGGCCGAAAAAGAGGTGCCCCAAGGGCCAACCGCAGCATTAAGTGAATAATCAAACAACACAAAGTCGTTTATTATTTTTGGGTCATAGGCAGGCAATTTTAGATCGTGAGGTGCGCCTGATAGAAATCTGTCAGGATCGTCCATAGGTCCATTAGGCCCCATAATTTTTGGCGAATGACAGTCTGCACAGCCAATACTATTAACAAGGTATTCTCCTCGCTTAATCATAGCTTCTGCATTCATAACCTCAATAGATTCTGATGTGGAAGCAACTGTTTTTTCTTTTTTTGAATTACATGCTAGTAGCACAATACCTACAAGCATAAGTGTTGGAATTAGTTTTTTCATTGATGTATGTTTAATTTCTTCAACAAAATTAAATTGTACGGCAATTTTTTTTCTTGGTATTTACCAAGAAATATTAAAAAATATAATTACTTTTAATTAAAGGTTTCTAAAAGTGGTCTAACTAATCTCTTTTGCATTGAAAAACGTGCTCCTTCAATTAAAATTAGCGGTTGATGCCTTATACAAAATGTCCCCTGAAGCGTGGGAGGATTTCGCGTCGATATGGTATATAATTGGTGTTAGAAATAAAGAAATGATTTCCAAACCCGATACTATAGAAAACTATTACTATTTTAATATACAGGGACTACAGCGACTCGTACATATTGATGAAGCGGGCAAAGAAACTACGATAGAACTAACTTATGAAGGCTGCTTTGGTGGTAATCTCACCTCGTTTTTACTTCGTATACCTGCGCGCAACAGCTTTCAAGCATTAACCAACTCTAAATTATTGCGCTGTTCGTATGCTGATTTAAATAGGTTAATGGAAAAGCACGCGGGGATTGAGCTGTTTATTAGAAACCGACTTACCAAAACCATTGAGACTTATATAGAGCATTTAATTATCGTTAAAAGTTTTTCGTCTGTTGCCAAATATAATTCTATCATTCAGAATCAGAAGTTGTATAAGCAGAAGGTACCTCAAAAGTATATGGCTAATCATTTTGGTTTGGATGCGTCCAACTATAGTAAGATTAAAATGGCACGGTATCCGAGAGTGAAATTACAATAGAATAGAAGGGTTCTTTATTATTTCTATTTTACATAATATAAATTATAGTACAAATGTTCATTATGTTGTTTAAGCCATTGTTTCCATTTGATAGCTATAATGTAGTATTATGTAAAATATCCCAGAAGCATTGTATTCCATTAGAATAATTTGAACTTGGGTTATTAAACTAATAAGCGGTTTGCTTCGCAGCGTTTTTTAAAACATTTGTATCTATAATTAGCCGTTATGTAAAATAGCCGCATGCCAATGCGCTCGATTGCTTTTTAAAAATTTAAATGCCTTATATGGCATTTATTTTTAAACACAATTTCCAACCGCTTTGCCAGCGCCAAAAAAAAGCTAGCTTTTAGATTCTTATCAAAATTCTCTTAATTGAGTATTTGTAGGTAATATTTTTTTCTACGCGATTCTCATGGATTGCCATAAGAGCTTAAATTTTATGAAATCGACTTTTTAGGAGATTCACGAACACATTTGAAGTTTCTGCAAATAATTAAATATGTGAGTAAAAATAAAATTCTAAGCACTTATTCTATTCTCGTTATTATTTAATCTTTTTTAATTGTAACTACTAATATTATGTAAAATAGAAATTAAACCTTTGAACTTCTTAAGTTTTCTTTCTTATCTTTTTTTCTTGATAAAAAAAGAAACAAAAAAATCTAGACTGCATAAACTTTTGGAAACAATTACGGCTCGTTATGCTATATTTTAGGAAACATTGGAACTCATTAAGATTGTTTTGAAATCCCTTGCATAATTTAAACTATTAAGAAACTGTATTACTAGATCCCTAAAATATGGACACTCCACTCTCCTATTGTTTTACCAAAATTTTATGAGGTCGATTCTACTTTAAGCTTCAATTAAGATATAATCAACTCCTGTTTCAATAATTTTTAAATGTTAAAATTATCTTAATTTTTTAGTTCTCTTATTGCAGAACTAAAAAAACTATTTACATTTGTACTCGATATGGAAAAAAAATTAACAGATAAACAAAGAGATCTCATTGAGAGTTTTGGTGTTGTTCAAGAAAGCATGGGACTCTCTCCTGCTTCAGCTAGAGTAAATGCATTGCTAACAATTGCAGATACGGTTGAATTAACTTTTGATGATATTCGTGAAGCTTTAGAGTTAAGTAAAAGTGCTACAAGTAACGCCATCAACAATTTATTAATGTTGAAACGTATTGGTTATAAAACTAAACCTGGAGATCGTAAGCGTTATTTTTACTCTAAAATGGGACAATGGCAAGATGCCTTTATGGATAGTATGAATGGTCTTACTGGCTACAATGAACTTCTTAAAAACATTTTAAAAAATAGAACGAAAGACAGTATAGAGTTTAATGCACAATTAAAAGAATTAACTGATTTTATTGATTATTACCAAAAAGAAAGTATCAAAATAATTAAAAACTGGAAAAAATAGCATTGACTATTTTTTTAAATTAATTGGTTCTTTTAATTCTGAGCTAACTAATATTAAATAAACTAAAAGAAATGAATACATTGGTTAAATGGACATTAGCACTTACAATTATGTTAGTATCCGTCAAGGTTTCTTCACAAGAAACTATCACCTTCAATACCCTTGAAGAAACAATTACATATGCTGTTGAAAATAATAACAATCTTGAAAGCGTAAGGATTGATCAAGAAATTATACAAGCACAAATTGCCGAAGTAAAAGGGCGTGCATTACCTCAAATTAGTGGTAAGGCAGGGTTTACTGATAATTTCTCATTACAAGAACAACAATTACCAGCCGAAGTATTTGGCGGTGAACCGGGAACAACCATTGGTGTTGCGTTTGGAAATCGCTATCAATATACTGCTGGCGTAAGTGTGCAACAACAATTATTAAATTTTCAACTGTTCAGTTCTATTAAATCTACTGCTGCATTATCTGAATTAAGAGCCTTACAAACCTTAGTAACGACACAAGATTTGATTGTAAACATTATTCAAACCTACGTACAAGTGCAGGTTTTTGAAAAGCAGGTTGATTTATTACAACAGAATTTTGACCGTACAGATAACCTCGTTAAAATTTCAGAAGCAAAACTAAAAGAAGGGATCATCAAAAAATTAGACTTAAATCAATTAATGGTAAACCGTTCTAATTTAAAAACCCAGATAGAAGATGCTCAATTTGGTAGAAACCAACAAATGAGACTTTTTAAAGTATTGCTTCAAATCCCAATGACAACGGATGTCGTTTTAGTTGAAAAATTAGAAGATCGCGCAGCCTATACTTTAGGAACCGAATTATTATTAGATGCTAACATAGAATATCAACAATTAGATAAGTCTTTAGAGCTTTCTATTATTGACCAAAAATTAATTAAAGCCGAATACTTGCCAACCTTGAACGCAAGCTTTGGATACAATTATTTAGGACAAGCAAATGAGTTTGTTGATTTTAATCCTAATGTATATCAAGGTCAATGGAGCGGTACTTGGGGGCTTTCGGCTAGCATTCCAATATTTGATGGTTTTCAACGTCGTAACCGATTAAAGCAAAAAGAATTTGCTACTGCCCAATTAGAACTTGATAAGGAGACTTTAAAGTTGAATATTCAGAGAGATTTTGGTGATGCAAAAGAACAACTATTGCTAAGTAATTCTCAAATAGAAAGCCAAAAGACAAACATGGAATTGGCACAAGAAAATTATGATGGTATAAAAACCTCATACAATGAAGGTGTTGCTAATTTAACCGAATTGTTAGATTCAGAATTTGCCTTACGTCAAGCACAATCAAATTACTTAAACGCTTTACTGCAATCTAAAGTAGCCGAAGTAACCTTATTAAAATCAAGCGGAACCTTATCGCAATTGATTGCTAATCCAACAACAAACAACTAATTATCAACAGCATAAATTAATTATAATGAAAACAAAAAATATCATCTTCATAGTAGTAATAGCCTTAGTTGGACTTACAGCTTATACCTTATTTAATAACAAAAAAGAAATGGCTGAACTGGCTTCAACTGTACATGAAGAATTTGCAATTCCCGTACAAACTACAATAGTAGGAAATAAAACAATCTCAAACGGATTGACTGCTACAGGCGAATTTGCAGGATGGGAAGAAGTAACATTGGTTGCTGAATCTCAAGGTAGTATTCAATATTTAAAAGTTGAAGAAGGACAAAAAATACGTAAAGGTCAAGTGATTGCAAAAGTAGATGCGGTGTCATTAAGTTCACAATTAAGTGGTGCTCAGTCTGCTTACTCGAAAGCGGAAAAAGATGTAGAACGTTACCAACGTTTATTAGAAGTTGGTGCAGTTTCACAAAGTGCATTAGAAGACGTACGAATTCAACGTGAAAATGCAAAGGCAAACATTGCTCAAATAACTCAACAATTAAGCTTTACAGTGATTAAGTCACCTATTAATGGCGTAGTAAATAAACTATTGGTGGAGGAAACGAGTTTCGTCATGCCAGGAAATCAAATTGCTGAAATTGTTCAAGTAGATCGATTAAAAATTATTGTAAATGTGGCCGAAGATAACCTTTCAAAAATTAAAGAAAATCAGGCAGTATCTATAAAAACGGATGTGTATCCATTAGAAACTTTTACTGGAAAAGTGAGTAATATAAGTGTAAAAGCAGATGCGTCTAGAAAGTTTCAAGTCACTATTGAAGTTGAAAACACAAAGGAAAACCAATTAAGAGCTGGTTTGTTTGCTGAAGTAAATTTTGATGCATTAAAAACTAATGAATCTGAAGCCATGGTTATTCCGCGTGAAGCGATTGTAGGAAGTCTTCAAAACCCAGCAGTTTACATCGTAAAAGATAGCACAGTGACACTTCAAAAAATAAAAGTTGGTGCTGTCATTAATGGTGATGTCATCATTTTAGAAGGTTTACAAAATGGAGAAAACGTAGTTACCAAAGGTATTATCAATCTAACCAATGGTACTAAAGTAAAAATCACAAATAACTAAACGATGACTATAACAGAATTATCAGTAAAAAGACCGACGCTTGCCGTTGTTGTCTTTACAATTATTGCCTTATTAGGAATAATTAGTTATTCAGGATTAGGGTATGAATTATTGCCTAAAATAACATCGCCTCAATTATCAATTAGCACGATGTATCCAGGTGCTTCACCAAGTGAAGTTGAAAATTCAGTAACTACGAATATTGAAGATGCTGTAAGCGCCATTGAAGGTGTAAAAAGTATTACTTCTACATCACAAGAAGGAATTTCAATTGTAAATGTAGAGTTAACCTATAACGCAGATGTTGATAAAGCCTTACAAGATGCGCAGCGAAAAGTGAATAACATTGTTGGACAATTACCAGATCAAGTAAGCCAACCAAGTGTTGATCAATTTTCATTTGACGATATGCCAATTATGCGTTTAGGAGTTTCTTCGGAAATGGATGCGAATGCGTTTAATAATCTAGTAGATAACGATATTAAAGAAACTCTTTCACGTATTGAAGGTGTTGCTAGAGTAACCGTTATTGGTGGAAATGAACGTGAAATTCGCGTGAATGTTGACAGAGATAAATTGAAAGCTTACGGATTAAGTATTTTGCAGGTTACACAAGCTATTTCGGCTGCAAATCTTGATTTTCCAACGGGAAATATTAAGAATGATAAGCAACAAGTAACCGTTAGATTATCTGGTAAATTTAAAGATGTAAACGATATTAAAGGTCTTGAAATTACGACAGGAAATGGTTCTAGTGTTAGAATTGAAGATATTGCAGAAGTTTATGACACTACCAAAGAAGTAACGACTATTTCTCGTATTGATGGGATAAGTTCTATTGGCTTAACAATTTCTAAACAAAGTGATGGAAACACAGTACAAGTTGCAGATGATATTAAAAAAGAAATCAAAAAAATTGAAGCAGAATATGCAGATAAAAATTTAAAAATAGCTGTTGCTCAAGATAGCTCTGTATTTACGTTGGAAGCTGCAGATGCTGTAATTTTTGACTTGATGCTTGCTGTAGGATTAGTTGCTATTATTATGCTATTCTTTTTACGTAGTTGGAAAGATTCTATTATCGTCATGGTATCGATTCCTGTGTCTATTGTTGCCACTTTTATTGCCATGAATCAATTAGGTTATACTTTGAATTTAATGACCTTATTAGGGTTGTCATTAGTTGTTGGGATTTTAGTTGATGATAGTATTGTGGTTTTAGAACAAATTCACGCTGAAATGGAAAAAGGAAAATCTAGAATGGAAGCAGCCATGGAAAGTTGGAAGAAAATCGGATTGTCAGTTATGTCCATTACATTAGTGTTAATTGCAGTATTCTTGCCAATTACTTTTGTAACAGGGTTAATTGCTGATTTATTAAAGCAATTTGCTGTTGTAGTGGCTTTTGCTACAGCAATATCATTAGTGGTTTCATTTACCTTAACACCTCTCCTATCTTCTCGTTTTTCTGAAGTGATTACATTGGATAAAAAGAAAATTATGCACAAACCATTAATTGCTTTTGAAAGCTTTTTAACTGGTGTAAATAATGTGTATAAAAACATACTTGAATGGACTTTAGTAAGAAAACGAATCACAGCTTTTTCTTTACTATTTTTAGTATTTGCTTCATTATCACTATTAGGTTTTGGTTTTATAGGAAGTGAATTTGTGAAAAATGGAGATAATGGTGAATTTATAGTAGAATTAGAACTTCCGAAAGAATCTACTATTGAAGAAACCAACTTAGCAGCACTTTCTGTAGAGTCTATATTATTGAAAGACAACATTGTGTCTTCTGTTTTCTCAACCGTTGGTACAGGTACTGGTGGTGGTGGAAACTCATCAAATTTGGCGCAAATAAACGCAAAAATGATTAGTCCTGATAAGCGTACCGTTTCTTCAGAACAATTTGCAAGAGATATTAAAAACAAGTTAACAAAAAACATTACTGGTGTAAAATTTAAAACAGCAGCTGTAGGTATGGTTGGTGGAAGTACTGCTGGTCCTATTCAAGTTTTGTTGACTGGAAGTGATATAGATGTGTTAATGGAAACTGCAGATGAAGTTAAACGTACCATCGAAAGTGTTAATAGTACACGTGAAGTTGAATTGTCTGCTAAAGGTGGAAATCCAGAAGTTGCTATTACAGTTGACAGAGATAAAATGGCTGCTTTAAATTTAACCATGAGTACAGTTGGTAATACGATGCAAAATGCTTTTGCTGGAAATACACAGTATAAATTTAGAGATGGTGAAAATGAGTATGATATTAATGTGAAACTAGATCAATTTGACCGCCAAAATATAGATGATATTAAGAAAGTAACTTTTCTGAATACAACAGGCGAATTAATCGAACTACAACAATTTGCAGCAGTAGATCAATCTACAGGACCTTCAAGATTACAACGAGATAACAAACGTAGTAGTGTGAGTGTTGGTGCACAAGTAGTTGGTCGTCCTGTTGGAACTGTGTCTGCTGAAGTACAGGTTGCCATTGAAGCTATGACCTTACCAGAAGGTGTAACCTTTGAAATGGGTGGTGATTTAGAAAGTCAGACAGAAGCATTTGCTAGTTTAGGATTGGCTTTATTAATGTCTATTGTATTAGTGTATTTAATTATGGTAGCATTGTATGAAAGTTATGCGTATCCACTAGTAGTTATGTTTTCAGTTCCTACTGCAATGATTGGTGCCTTTTTAATATTGGCATTATTTCAAGAAAGTTTAGGTGTATTTACATTTTTAGGATTGATAATGTTGGTTGGGTTGGTTATAAAGAATGCCATTTTAATTGTAGACGCAGCAAACCAATTCAAAAAAGAAGGAATGGAAAGTGTGGAAGCAGTTGTAAATGCAGGCCTTTCAAGACTACGTCCAATCCTTATGACTACACTAGCAATGGTAATTGCAATGATTCCTATTGCGTTTGCAGCTGGAGCTGGAGCAGAATGGAAAAACGGATTGGCTATGGTATTAATAGGTGGCTTATCAAGTTCATTAATCTTTACAGTTATCATCGTTCCAGTTATGTATATCGTTATTGATATTTGGAAAGGTGACATCAAAAGAAAAGTAGCCAAACAACAAGCAAAAGAAATTTCAAAATTAGTAGTGCATTCATCACATTAATAGCAGCGATTCCAAGCCTTTCACACATGGATTAATAGCTTACTTCAGTGGAAGGTTTGTGAATCCATTATTTCAAAACATTAAAATGACAGATTTTTTTATTAAACATAAACAGGCCATCATATTTGCAATCATCGTAATTGGTGTTGTACTATTATTCCGTTTTCTTACCAAACTATTTCATAATTGGCTAGAAAAACGCTCACGGAAGAAACACCCAAACGAAGAACCTTCAACAATACACTTAACACAGAAAATTCTAAATGCACTTTGGATTGTTTTAGGCATTATGGCACTTGCTTTTATTTTTATAGATGAAGAACAGTATAAAGTATTTACAGAAAATTTCTACTTAGTATTTTACTTGGGTATTGTTGCTGTGGTAACTTTGGTTGCAGTATCGTTAGTTCAGACTTGGTTCAAACGCAATATCAAAGAAAAAGCAGCAAATAATGAAGATACAACAAGCTATAAATTCTTAAGGTATATCGCCATTTTTGGTGTGTACTTTATAGGAGGATTGCTAATACTCATTGCTTTTGAATCTATGCGAAGTTTTGCTGCTACTGCTTTAGGTGGCGCAGGAGTTCTGGCTGTTGTTGCTGGTGTAGCTTCACAAGAAGCGCTTTCAAATCTTGTTGGTGGACTCTTCATCATTGCATTTAAGCCTTTCAAATTAGGAGATATTATAAAAGTTGATGAATCCATGATAGGTACTGTTACCGATATAACACTTCGACATACCATTATTAGAAACTATGAAAATAAGATGATTGTAATACCTAATGCTATCATCAATAAAGAGAAATTAATCAATTATGATTTAGGCGAACGCATGTGTTGCCAATGGATTGAAATTGGGATTTCTTATGATAGTGATATCGATCTTGCTAAACATATTATGCGAGAAGAATGCGAAAACCATCCTAATCTTATAGATAATCGTTCTGAAGTAGATAAATATAACAATGTAAAAAAGGTAATTGTACGTGTTATTAGTTTAGATGATTCTTCGGTAACCTTAAGAGCATGGGCTTGGGCAAGTAATTTTGCAGATTCTTTTGTAATGAAATGTGACCTCCTTGAAAGTATCAAAAAACGTTTTGACAAAGAAGGTATTTCTATTCCATTTCCACACAGAACAATGGTTTTTAAAGAAAAACAATTAGACTTTTTAAAAAGCAAACTCCAACCAACTATAGAAAACAATCCTAATGAATAAATATTTAATTACAGTAATAGTTGTTTTTTCTTTTGCATTTGCGACAGCGCAACAATCATCAGACTCATTACAACAGAAAGCAACCATTGGTATTAAAGAAAAGTATCCTAGCGCACGCTCATTAAATTTTGAATATGGACAAAGTCTATCTCGTAATTTTGAATCAGAACTATTTGGGCAAGATTTTCAAGAAGGAGAAATAAAAGCACAACGAACTTTTAACGCTTCTGCAAATATTCCCTTATACAGAACAAGAAAATGGAGTTTAACAGGTTCACTTAATTATCAATTCAATGAGTTAGAATTTGATAATATTGAAACTACAGAAGTTACCGTATTTGAACAAAATGGAATTGTAAACTTCCATAACTTTTCGTCAGCAATCAGCTCAACCTATTTTTCTTCATTATTTAAAAAGCCAGTTATTTATAATGCTTCATTAATTATAGATGGGAATGACAAAGGTTTTGAGCGTGTAAAAGGATTGGTTGGTTTATCTTTTATAATGAAGAGAACAGAACGTACAACAATGACATTAGGTGCAATAATATTTGTAGATCCAACTGCACAAATACCATTTTTTCCAACATTCTCATACAACCATAGGTTTAAAAACTCAAAATGGGAAGTAGATTTTATTCTGCCACAACGTTTGCTAGTTAGACGACCAGTCGGCGAAAACGGCCGTTTTTCTATTGGTTCTAGCTTTGGAAGTACTGGTTTTTATGTGAATGTTGATAATCCAAGCTTTGCAGAAACATTTGAATACAGTCAGTTGGAGATAAAATCTGGAATCATATACGAACACCGTTTTAGTGATTACCTTATAGGAACATTCCAAGGTGGAATTCAAAACTTCATCAGTAATCGACTAACAGAAAAAGCAAAACCTACAAGCGATTTTATCTATGAGAACAACCAAGATGCAACTGGCTATTTTAAAGTTGGTATTTCAATAGATCCGTTTGCAGGCAAGAAAAAGAATTAGAATTTAGCTATTAAAACCATTTCACACACATTCCACTACGCTCCTATCGTCGCTTCGTAAAAAGAGTGTTCCATTAACATCCTAGAGAAAATTTATAGAAGAAAAAAATAAAGAAAATAATGTATTAAACTTTCGCTTTTAACCAAAGCTCAAGTTACATAACGCAGAACATTATAGAGCATTTTACAGCAATTAGCGAATAGTACCATATTAGTGCTATTTTACATAGTTGCAGTTAATTGTGGATTCATTATAATAATTTAGAAGCGTTGCTATAAGTCTACACTGTGTAAAATATTCCCCAGAAACTTTTGATCGCTTGCCAACGCCTAAATAAAAGCTTAACCTTTTGCGCTGTTTTAAAAATCGCGTATTCGATAAAATATAATGAAGTCTATAGTATAAATAACTAAAAGTTCTAACTATTACCAAGTATCCAAATTTAAACTACCTTTATTACCATGAACGGTGAATTACAATTTCTTTTTATTTTTAAGGTAAATTGAATTAAAGCAATCGTCTAAGAACACAAGTCTATGGAACAGTTTGACGCTTATACCTTAATTATTGCCGCTTCGGTAATAGTACTCATCTCCTTCTTTTTTGTTGCCTTTTCAAAACGCACTAATGTACCTTCGGTATTACTGCTTATTGGTCTGGGTGTTGGACTTCAGTATTTGCTGCAGTACTTTGGTATTGCGACCCCTAATTTCTTTTCCGTGCTTGAAGTGTTGGGTATACTCGGATTGATTATGATCGTATTGGAAGCGGCATTGGACTTGAAGTTAAGAAGAGATAAGATTGGTACCATCATTAGCTCCTTTTTTATTGCAACAGTAGGCCTATTTGCTTCTTTTTTAGTCGCTGGAATCATCCTTTTTTATATGGTTCCTGGTATGAGTTGGGCTCAGGCATTGCTTTATGCTACACCCTTATCTATTCTTTCCAGTGCTATTATCATTCCCAGTGTTAGCAACCTTAAGGATGAGAAACGTGAATTTCATATTTATGAGAGTACCTTTTCTGACATTATTGGTATTATGCTATTTTATTTTCTTATTGGTTATTTCGAAAATGAAGCGGCTGCTTCGGCCGGTCTTTCAACGGGTAATCCAACGGGAACTTTTATAATCAACCTTTTTGTAACCCTAGTCATAGCGTTAATATCAAGTTATGTGATACTTATTGTATTTCAAAAAATCAATTCAGGAGCCAAACTTTTTGTGCTGATTTCTGTTCTTTTTCTACTCTATTCCATTGCTAAAAAATTCCATCTCTCGCCCTTGATCATCATATTGATTTTTGGTCTGGCGGTAAGTAACTCGTCGCTTTTGTTTAGGGGTCCCTTTAAACGAATGTTGAATCCGGAGAA
This sequence comes from Flavobacteriaceae bacterium MAR_2010_72, assembly GCA_003550275.1. Taxonomy (GTDB): domain Bacteria; phylum Bacteroidota; class Bacteroidia; order Flavobacteriales; family Flavobacteriaceae; genus Geojedonia. The sequence continues at coordinate 1,781,728 of QXCW01000002.1, read as the reverse complement.
ATTTAAACAGATGGAACATGGTTTACATAACCTCACGGCAGAAACAGCATTCATTGTGCGAACGTTTTTCTTTGTGATTTTTGGAGCCAGCATCATGATCTCAAGTCTGTTTAGCTTTGAAGTTTTAAAAGTAAGCCTTGCGCTGATAGCTTCCATATTTATAATTCGCTTTCTCCTGCTTCGTATTTTTATTGGCAAAGATATTTCACCACAAGTGTGGATTGCACCAAGAGGACTAATCACTGTTTTATTGTTTTACGCTATTCCTATAAGCTTTCAAACCGATCGTTTTGATTCGGGAATCCTTCTATTCATAATTATTGCCACGGGCCTTTTTATGACGGTTGGACTAATACTTAATAGTATTTCAAAGGCCTATGATCGTAATTTAGACGTGCTACCTGAAACACCCGAAAAACTTTTAGTTGAGTCTTCTGATGTTTCCCCCAATTTTGTAAATCGAATGATAATCAGGCTAACAGTATTCTATAAATACAAAATACTTTACCCTATTACGCATCATCCGTATTATTTGGAATTAAAAAAAGGAATAAAGAGGTTCTTTTTGAAAGCCACGAAAGCGCTTGATGTTAAACCTATCATTGGTCGCGACAGTAGGCGATTTGGAAGTAGGTTGCGCAGCGTAATACGAATTATCCGTAACCCTGAAGGGGTCAAGTTGAAAGAAAACAAAGACTACATTGATCTAAAGAATTATGTGCGTAATGTCATCTTTGAAACCAATAATCTTGAAGGGATATTGTTCGACGTCATTATTTTTACGCTCATCATATTGTCGGTTGCCATGGTAATCATTCAAAGCGTAGGCGTTTCTCCATTCTGGAATGGCGTACTTTTTACTTTTGAATTAATTATAACCGTAATTTTTTCCGTTGAATATATACTTCGTATATGGACTTCAATTAAACCAAAAAAGTATGTGTTTAGTACCTTTGGTATTATTGATTTGTTGGCCATTTTACCGTTGTTTTTGGAATTAATTTTTGTAAATACCTTTTCTCTGGGTGTTATTCGTTTATTACGATTACTTCGGATTTTCAGGGTTTTAAAATTGGTGCGCTTCCTTCTTGAAGCAGATGTCCTAGCAAAAGGAATTAAAGCCAATGCCAACAAAATATTTGTATTTCTTTTTTTCGTTATGATCGTGTGTACCATTATGGGATCAGTGATGTTTGTAATTGAAGGTCCCGAACACGGATATAACAGTATTCCACGTGGTATTTACTGGGCGGTGGTTACTTTAACGACGGTGGGCTATGGCGATATTTCACCAGGCACTCCCATCGGTCAGTTTATAGCCATGATGATCATGATTTTGGGTTATGGAGTAATTGCGGTTCCCACGGGTTTGGTGGCTGCAGGTGTTGCTAAAGCGGCAAAGGAAAAGAAAAAAGATGGCGTATATTGTCCGAAATGCAAGTCGGAAGACATATTGAATGACTCTAATTATTGTCGAATTTGCGGAACAGACTTAACGACTATAAATAACGAAACGCCATAGATAATTTACCATAGTTAACCATTCTACATACATTATGCTTCCCTCCTATGGTTCGACTCCGCTCATCATAGGTGAGTCGCAAAAAAAGTGTTTGCTCGCTCCACTACTAGCGGTTTCATTAACATTTCAGTAAACACATTAGTCTAACACAATCACCTCACTTTGTAAGATCCATTTCCCATTCACTTGAGCACTGCGTGTTACAGTAATTTTATTGGGCCCTGTTTTTTTAAAAACATCAATGAGGTTTAGGTTTTTATGGGCGGCTGTATTAATCACAATAGGTTCACAAAGCAACTTATTATGTAATGCGTCAAAAACATAGAGGCTTTTGGTGGTGGGTTTTATATCCCAAAAACCAACCTCGTCTGCGCCATCGCTATTGAGGTCTTTAAGGTTTTCTAACTGTGATTGGTAGGCACCATTAATGGTAATGGCTTCCAGAGCATTATTACTAAATAGGATGACACTGTTGCATCCGCCTTCACATTGTACAGCATCACTGTTTTGTACATCCGTTTGTTTAGTAGAGCTTATAACTGGAGAGATCACCGATGCATAGTCCGATAGACCGTCACCATTAAAATCTCCAAATATTTGCCTGTTACCAGAGATGTTAGTAGTGCCTTCGCGAGCACTCGGAAAAATAGGTGCATCTGTATTAGCAGTTTTAGAAACACCTTCTCGAAGTATTTTAACAGCCCCATTTTTAATGATGACCGTAAGATACGAAGGGTAATCAGCTTCTATACCGTTGTAGGTGACGTGTTTGGTAAATGTGACTAAAAAGCTTCCATTCTCTTTCGTGACGACTATTTGGTCATTTAAAATAGACTGTGTATAATCTGGAAATTGTTGAAACAGCAAATTCTTATCGGCCTGCACTTGGGATTTGGTGCGCTCCTTTCCGTAATAGGTTACCACATCCATATAGTCACGTTCTAGGTAAGGGGATTTTATTGGCGTATGGTCATCGTTCCATTGTTTTACAAACTCACGCACTTCTTTTTCGCCTTTAGGATTAACCTCATTACAACCAAAACAGAGTACAAAGAGCAGACAGGATATGAATAGATGAGACTTTATGGATGGCATGAAATTTTAGCTTAAAATGAATCTTAAAGATATGATTTTTTTAGTGAATTTTAGTTTTAGGATATAGTGAGGTACAAGCCATTTGTTATCAAGCGATTATTAGCCATTTTACAAAAAAAATCGTAAATTTAAGATGAACTACACTATTGGCTTTTTATGTTGCATTTATAGCCAATTTAAGCTTGTAAAGCAAGAATCTAAATTTGACTTTCTTGCTTGTCTAAAAGTTACTATATAACTCATAAAATCATTGTCATGACTAAAATAGGCATATTACTAATTATAATTGGGGTATTCGCTTTATCCGGTATCCGAATTATTTTTGAATACAAACGCGCTATTAAATTCAGGTTCGGGAAATTTGTTAAAACCCTAAACCCTGGATTTAGATGGATTATTCCCATTGTTGATACCATTCAAATTGTTGATATTCGTGTGATCACCTTTAACATCGACTCACAGGAAGTAATGACCGAAGATAACGTGCCTTGTAGTATCGATGGTGTGGTTTTTTTCAAGATTATCGACCCCGAAATGGCCGTATTGGAAGTTGAAGAATATAAGTTTGCCATCACCCAACTCGCGCAAGCAGCACTTAGGGATGTGTGTGGTAAAGTAGAACTGGACACGATTCTTTCTAAACGAGAAGAAATGGGCAAAAACATAAAAGAAATTGTTGAGAAAGAAACTAAAGAATGGGGAATTGAAATTAGCGATGTTAAAATAAAAGACATCCAGTTACCAGAAAACATGCGGCGTATGATGGCCAACCAAGCAGAAGCTGAACGGTCCAGAAGAGCTAGAATTATCCTTGCTGTGGCTGAAGAACAAGCGGCTAACAAACTTTTGGAGGCTGGTAAACTTATCGATCAGTCCCCCTCGGCGATTAAGTTACGGTTGTACCAAACCTTATCGAATATTGCGGCTGAAAAAAACTCAACTATTCTCTTCCCGTTTCCTGAAGAAGTACTTCCTACTAAAAAGAAGAAATCAAAGATTGTGGAAAAATAGAAAGGTGTATAGCGCTAGTTGTAAATTAGCCCTTATAGGAATCGTTTAAAATGGTACTGACGATCTTGTATAGATCAGGAATAACGGTGCTTGCTAATTTGGTATTACTGTTCATAAGCACACAAATACCCAAATCGGATTCTGGAAACACAGCAATCTCATTTCGGTAATCGTTAACACTGCCGCCATGATGCAACATGGTTTTCTCGGTTTGCTGCTCCTTAAATTTATGGATACGCCATCCAAAACCATAATACGAGCTCACATGCCCAGGCCAACGCTGGTAATACTTGCCATGCCCCTTAATTTGTATAAACGGATTAAAAGCCTCTTGTAAGGCGGTTTTATCCATGATCTCGGGGTGACGGCCTAACAATAATCGCATCCATTTGCCCATATCGTCGGCACTGGCGTTAATACCACCTGCGGCAACCGCGTTGTAATAATGATCGTTAAGTGTTAAAGGATTCCAACCATAACGGCGTTTGCTATGAGGCAAAGCAACATTCGTTTCCTGTGCCAAAGCTTCATAATCCATAGAGATATGGTCCATCTTTAAGGGTTTAAAGAAGGTTTCTCGTAATAAGGTGTTAATGTCCCGTCCTGCCACTTGCTGCATAACTTCACCAGAAAGTGCAAACATGGCATTTTGATAACTATATAAGGCTCCGGGTTTACTAATAGGTGTTACATTTTTAAAGCGACTGGCGATGTCATTTAATGATAAGCCGGCTTCGATTAGATTGGTATAACTATGGTAAGGCGCTCCCGAAGTTTGTGATAAGAGATGTGCCAATGTAATTTGATGGGTTGTATGGTGGTTTCCAAACTGAAATTCTGGAAGATAATCACTTACTTTGTCCGTCCAATCCAATTGGTCATCACACTTTAAATTGGCAGCCAATACGCCTGCAAATCCTTTAGAAAGCGACCCGAGTCTAAATACGGTCTGTCCATCTACGGCATCTTTATGCTTCACATGGCGTTTTCCAAAACCATTAGAGATAATCACCGAATCTCCTTTTACGATGCTTACCCCCGCTCCTACCAAAACTCCAGAGGCGATGGCCTTCTCAAAATAATCTGTAAGGGCGTCTTGTAGTGCCTGTTGCTGGGATTTATATACGGCAATCGCTTGCGCACTAATCACCCTTAAAGGCGCGGTATCGATAGACTTGGTCTTAACCGATTTGGTAACCGCTACCGGAAGCACACTTGAGGTCAATACAAAAAGTGTAGCTAATACGAATATTTGTAAGCCGCTGCTATTCAAGCGTTTCATAGGTAAATTCATGTTTAGTTTAGGAAAACACGCTACTAATATAGGATGAAATACTTATAAAACACGATGAACTACCAAGTTTTTTTAAAAAATGATAAAATCTGTAGGATTTTAATGACCCGTTCCTACAACTGCATACCAGCTTCCCTCCTAATACACTATTGATAAAGACCTAGAGTATTGATATGCAACTTGTTAACCACATCTACAAAAGCGATGTACAAATTACTGCATAAAAAAGTAAATTATCTTAATAAATAGCGCCTAGGCATGATATTGTATTCGAAATTTTTGTTATAAATTAGGTTTAACAAATTCATTAACCTAATACCTTTTTATACCCTATGAAACGGATTACTTTAACCCTATGTCTATCTGTTGTTTTACTAACCCAAAACGGCCACGCACAAGCCACTTCACAAAAACCTACCGAAACTGCAAATGCCAAACCCCTGCGCTTTGTAATGCATATAGGAATGACCAACTTACCAGGAGATAAAAGCAACTCCAACTGCTATTCTAACCTTATGGATCGTACCGCACCAACGGGTTGGGGCGATAAAGGATTCGCACGACCAGGACTTATGGATGAAGCCAGAGCCATCCTAGAAGAACTTAAGCCTAAGTTCATTGCGGCCTGTGAGAAAAGCGGTCGTAAAATCACCCATATCAACAACTTTTCATATACTTGGAATCGCTACGAGGGTGACGAAGCCCAACTTTTAAACACCAAAGCGAGAGTGCCCGAAGATGTTACCGTAAAGTTGGACTAAAGCATCACTAGTTAACTGCAGGGCTAACACATGTTAGGCACTGGCATGTTTCCATATAAATTTTCGGTCAATTGCATACTTGCCTGATCCAGTTATTATAAGACTGATAGCCATACCAATCCATAGTATGAAAAATTCATAACCCTCACCTTGTTGGTTACCATACCAATTCATGAAAAAACCATGTTGAATATGAGACGTAAACACTATCCCTAAAGCTAGAATTACATAAAGAACAGCTACTATTCGTGTTGCAAATCCTGATATTAGGGCTAATGCGCCAAAGGATTCAAGAATGATTACAAGAAACCCTATAATCCAAGGTAATCCTTTGGTGTCTGTAAAAAACCCCATTGTTCCTGAAAATCCATATCCTCCAAACCAGCCAAGTAATTTTTGTGCTCCATGTGGAAAAATTACTAAACCTAGAACAAGTCTTGTGACAAGTGGTGCTAAAGATTCTGAAGTATTGAATATTTTACTTTTCATAACATGATTTTTAGTTGTTATAATAAAATTTTTCTTTGATGATTTGTCCGTTTTTCCATTCTTGAACGGATACTTGGCTGTAGTTTCGAATTCCCCATTCTCTATGAGTGTAATCGTACTGCCACTCTACCATAGTGGTGTTTTCTCCTACAGTGACTTTTAGAGGCTGTGCACTTCTAAATTCTATGAGGTTGCTAAAAAACTCTTCTTCCCTTTTTCTATTGGCCTCTTTTCCAATTGTGGGTTGCTCCTCTTTTTCTTGCATTATGACGTCATGGTCATAATATTTTTCAAAGGCTTCCATAGCCTTGCCTTGTAGAACTAAATCGTTCAAATCAGTGATTTTTTCTAATAATTTTGACATATGCTTTATATTTAAAATTTCATAACACAAAGCTCTGAAATGCTATTGTCAAAAAAATTCAGCTAGAAGTAAAAAGGAGGTTAAACTAGATTAACAACATCTAGTTACCCGTGAGGAGTTCGGCTCTTACCTTACTCAAAAATTGTTTCGTAATGCCTAGGTAAGATGCTATTAAATACTGTGGAACACGTTGCTCAATGTCTGGGTACTGCTCACGAAAAATGCGATACCGTTCTTTGGCCGTTAGGCTTAAGTTCCTTACAATTCTTTTTTGCGAGGCAACAAAGGCGTTTTGAATTATAATACGGAAAAAACGTTCAAGTTTTGGGATTTTAACATACAATTGTTCCAGGCTTTCATGAGAAAATTGAGCTACTTTAGTTTTTTCCAAACATTGAACATTATAGTCAGCGGGTTGTTGCGTAATAAAACTCCCCAAATCTGCTGTCCACCAATTTTCAATGGCAAACATTACAAGGTGTTCATTACCTTCTTGGTCAACAAAGAAAGTTTTAGCACAACCTGAGATAACGTAGGATTCATATTTACAAACGTCTCCCTGTTGAACAATAAATTGTCCTTTAAGATATTCTCGAATTTTTACATGTTCAGATACTATTGAAACTTCTTGTTCAGATAAATCAATGTGCCTACTAATATATTTTAGAAGTGATTCTATTTCCATGTTCACTAGTGCCTAATGCGTTTGCCTATGATTTGCTTCGCCAATTCGCTGCGCTCGGGTCGTTGCGTGGCCATCTGCGAGGATTTTCCACCTTAAATCGAAGATAGCAAATTTGTATGGACTTTCCGAAAGATCACGAGCACGAAGTGCGAACTGGCCGAAGGCAAAATCAGAAGCAATGCGTGTTACACGGCTTAAGTTTACAATTCATTAAATTTATTAGATAACCAGAAAGAACAAAAGAGAGGATTAAGGTTAGTTTACACGGTGAAGCTCAAGACTTCGGCAACATTGATAATCCCCTCTCTTTTCTACTTTTATTTCGTTCAGTTCTTTGTTGTGCTTTCGTTATTTATTCTCTAAAGTATTTTTGAGCTCTATTGTTTCTTTACTTAGATTGGTTAATGCATTTATTTGATATTCATACAATTCTAAAAATGAAATGATATAATTATTTCGTTTTCTAAACTGTGAAGAATTTAAGTCATATGCCCAATTCTTAACTTCAATATGTTCTTTTTTAGAATAACCATTTGTAAATATTATATCGATATCTCTTTCAAAATCATCAAACTTTGTAGTTAAGAAATCAACAGTCTTTGATTGTAGAAAAATAAATTGGTCCTCATACTTTTTATATTTTAAAAGGGCATTTTTTTTATCTAATGGGAATAATTTAATATTTCCTGTAGTCATTAAATCCTCTAGTGAATATGTGTTAGAATTGAACAGAGCGATTTGTAATTGAGCACTCTCTGCTTTTTCCTTTAAAATTTTTGGGTTTAAAATTTCCGAATTGTAATAATTTATATAAGTTTCGATACTTCTTTTCCTAGTTTTGTTAATACTGTCCAATTCTTTTAAATGAACTAGATTCTCACTTAACTCAAAAATTATATTTTCTTGATATAAGTTTATAAGCGCATTTGATTTTCTATTTTCATTCCAGTTATTGATTTGCAGTGCAATCAAAATTCCAATAACAACAAGTAATATTTCTCCGAGAGCATATTTAAAATACTTTCCAGTTTTATTTTCCATAACTAATTGCTGCCTTATGTGTCTAAAAAACTTAATCATATTTTCGGTTTCTATTTTTTCCGCAAGCGGCTATCTCAACCAAAGGTCTACTAGACCTTTGATTTTGCAAAGCAAAATCAAGTTTCGATAATCTAAAGAATTTTATCATTGTGTTAATGGTTGGTCATAATGAAGGCTAACGTGTTTGGCTATGATTCCGTTGCGAGAAAATCCGTAGGATTTTCGGAGTAGGAATCAAGCCAAGTTAAAAGTAATGATTTTTGGTTTAGCATTTAGTTAGCAATGAACTATAGCCGTTGTTGTGCTTTCGTTATTTTTTTAATTCTTCACTTACTAATTCTTTTATCTCCGAGGCATTTAGTAAAAGATTATCAGTTTGTTTGTCAAAATACGTTATCATTTGTTTCTTTAACATCAAACTATTAATAATAAAAGGTGATTCGATGTATTCAGATAGTGCTTTAGTTTTAAATTTAGATGAACTTGTATAATCAAATTCTAATAGTGCTGGGCCAAATGTATTTCGATTGTATGCATCCATTCCTTCCGTAACAGCTTCTTTTTCATCCTCGACTTTTATGTAGTAAGAAAATAGTTTTTCTGTTATGGCATCATTTCCTATAATATTAACTTTACCAATTGACAATATATTATCAAATGCTATTCGATTGGTATTGAATCGAGAAGAACGGTTAAGGTATTTTAAGTGCCTTTGTAAATCCGCCGTATTATAGCCTTCGTGATTATTTACGATAGTCAAAGCACTATCAATATGCATTAAATACCTTTTATTAGTTTCACCTACTTCTTTAAATTTTGATATATCATCTTGAAGATTAGATTTTAATTTCAAAAGAAAGGTTTGTTTTAGAACATTGTCTTTTCTTTTTTCATTCCAATTATTTATGGATAAGGCAATCAATATTCCAATTACAACAAGTAAAATTTCTCCTATAGCATATTTAAAATACTTTCCAGTTTTGTTTTCCAAAACTAATTGCTGCCTTATGTGTCTAAAAAACTTAATCATATTTTCGGTTTCTATTTTTTCCGCAAGCGGCTATCTCAACCAAAGGTCTACCAGACCTTTGATTTTGTTTCACAAAATTTAGTTTCGATAATCTAAAGAATTTAATCATATTCTATTTCCCGAGACCGCGTGCGCTAAAGCTTTAGCGGTGGCGCAAAGCGCGAATCTTATTGGTTGGTTATAGCTTCTGCTCCGTAGCTTTAGCGTAGGAGTAATGAAGCACAACGTGTTTGGCTATGATTCCGTTGCGAGAAAATCCGTAGGATTTTCGGAGTAGGAATCAAGCCAAGTTAAAAGTAATGTTTTTTGGTTTAGCATTTAGTTAGCAATGGATTATAGCCGGTGTTGTGAGTAGTTTTTAATGAATTTACATTCTCATCGGGGTCATTGTCCGCATTTTAAGCCTCCATTTTCCGTCCTCTTTAATGAAAGTACTCGAATATCTAATTTTTTCAGGAACAGGTCTCTTCATAATTGTCCCTTTCATTTCAAGAATTCCAACAACTATTCCGACGTCTCCAGTTATAATAATTTTGTCCATAGTTACATTCACTGATGAAATATTTAAATTGACTACGCCGTCTATCGCTTGTTTTTTGTTTTCTATCATTCCTGGAGCAGCAATCAATATAAAATCGTCAGTTGCGGTTTCATTTAAAGGTTTAGTATTCTTTTTTAGAGCATATTCCGAGAAGAGATATTCATTCAGTTCTTTCAATTCCAATTTTTGATTTTCATCCGAGTCCTGTCCAAATATTGCAAATGGAATAATTAATAAAATAATCAGTAAATTTTTCATAATAGTATTTTTTTTGGATTACTCACAACGTCGACGGCTATGAGTAGTGGCGTGTTTTATCACTTAACCTTACAAATACACACCGAACTGAAAATCCGCTAGGATTTTCAGTAGTAGGCGAGAACAGGCAATTACTTATAGCCATTGTTGTGCAACGTTTTTTATTCATAGTCAGGAATATTCAATCCCAGAATTATATCTCGATTTGCTGTCCAAATTCCGTTATCTTTTTCAAGTCTTACAATTCCTGAACCTCCTCGATTTTTTTCAGATTGTTTTACTTCTTCTGTTAGAGTTGGGTCGCTTTCAAAGAGATAGCTATCAATGTAATAAGGTATTGTATTTGGTTCCTTGACATAGATATGGATATGTTCAGGTTCTTGTGCTTCAGGATATGGCGCTGGTCTGAAGGTATGAAAAGTGAATTTGCCATCTTTACCTGTCTTTAGCCATCCTCGATACTGTCCATGTCTTTTTTCCCACCCTATTGGTTTTTCGCCAGGTTGATAAATTCCATTTCTGTCAACGTGATACACATATAACAAAACGTTTTCTGCCGGTGTTTTTCCGTCTTTTTTTAAAACTGTTCCTGTTATTTTAATTTTTGGTTCGTTCTTACTGAACCCTGGTAGAGTGACAGTTGATTTTGGTGTTATATCAAGCAATTTATAGTCCAAAGTTGCTTCGCAATCTTCGCAAGGTCCACCAACGTTTCTTTCACTTTCAGTATTAACTTGTCCTTTACAAGAAGTAGCAATCAGTGTAAGTAGAAGCAGTCCTATATATCTTTTCATTGTCTTGGGTTTAATGTTGCACAACGTATTTGTATAAGAATAGTTGCGGTTTTGTGTGCGAGGATTTTCCGAAGGAAAATCAGATGTAACAAAACGAGCAACTAACTTTAGTCAAGAATAAAAATAGCAATTATTTTTATACGGTGTTGGGCAACGTTTTTTTAATTAATAATATTTTATTTTTCTTTTAAATGTCTTTAGAGTGTCGTTATTCTGGATTTGATATTTAACTATCCAGTTTTCCATATTGTCAAATTCATATGTTGAAATTCGAATAGTTTTTTTATCTAACTTTGGGTTGTATAGAATTCTTTCTATTTCGAGATTATCAGTATTATATTTTGTTTCCACTCGCCATTTGAGTTCGTTTGTAGAATCTTTTTTTACGTATTCAATTCTATTTCCTTTATCGTTGTATTTGTAGTCATGTCTGGACATCAATTTTCCTTCAAGGTTAAATTCATTCCATGCTATATCTTGTTTTTTGGAATTTTGTAGGATAGTAGAATGACGTTGTAAATTGTTTTTTTGGTCATATTCCTTTTCTTCAATCAATGTTGTTCCATTACTAGGGTTTGAATATGTATATTCCGCTGAATAAACAATTTCATTTTCTAAATTTAAAACTTCGCGTTTTTTTAATTTCTGATTTTCGTATTTGTAGATTCCGTTAAACATTAACGAGTCATTCAAGCTGTACTGTTTTCCTTGACTAATTCTATTTTTATCATCGAAATTGAATTCCGTATAAGTGTCATAATCAAAATCTATTTTCTTTATTAAATAACCTGAATTATCAAAATGATATTCAATGTCTTTGTATTCCCAATTCGTGGATAATTTTGGATAAGAAAACTCAACTAATGATTTAACATTCCCTTTTAAATCAAGTTCTGTTAAGTCATTTTTAATTTGAGACGATTCGTTACAACTAACAAAAATTAGAAAGTTTAAAATGTATATGATGTTTTTCATTCAAATGTTGCCCAACGGTTACGTATATGGAAAGTTGCGCGTTTGTGTGCGAGGATTTTCCGAAGGAAAATCAGCAGCTAGCAAACAAAGCAACTCACATTGGTTAAGCACAAAATAGCAATTTTTTATATACTATGTTAGCCTTTCGTTATTTTTTTAATCAATTACAAAAGGTCTTTGTTGTTTTTAATATTTGAAATTGAATCTTTTTTCTTTTTCTGTTGTTCTAATTTTTCAGATTTGTTTTTTTTCAATGTTTGAACCTCCCAATCAAAAAAGTCCTTATTGTAGTATTTAATGTTTAAGAAAGAATGAATAGTATGTCCTTTTATATAATCCTCATCTAAACTTTTTTCATGTTCAGTTTTATAAGCGCCAACAAATCTAATTTGGCCTTTGAACCTCTTATAATCATAAATATAGCCTTGATTTTCAACTAAGCTTGCAGATATAACAATGATTTTATTTTCATCTTCAAAAACACTTGTTATAAAATTCCCCATTTCATCATTAATCAAATCAGAATATTTTCCTTTTTGATATTTTGATTCGAAAATATTATACAAAGATTCGAACTTCCATTTTAAAGTTGTTTCTGCCTGATATAATGTTCTATCTACTTCCCAATCACTTGGTGCAAAATCTTGTGAATTGTGATTTAATAATGATAAAACCTTCGCTCCAATTATAAATTGAAATTCAGTGTTTTCTTCATTAATAGGTAGAACGAAAGTATATCCATTTGTGGTTTCTTTAATCACTCCTTTTTTTAGTAAATCATTTGCTATAGAATCCTTAATATGGTTTTTCATTTCTGGATTTAATCCTAAAAATAATGGCTCATATTGTTTAGTTTCTAATTCAGTCGATTCATACGGATTAATAACAGTCTTCCATATTTTCTTGTCTTTTTTACATGCTATTAATAGAAAGCTGAAGATTATTATTGTTATAGTTTTTTTCATTTGTTGATCCGGTTTCTGTTAATGAAGGCTAACGGACTTGTGTATGAAACGTAGCGTGCAAAAACACACTAACTTTTCGTATTAGCACAGAGCCAAATTTTTATGTTTTATTTTTAATTTTTCTATTCTAAAAGTCAAATTTAAAAATTTGGCGGTCTTTGTATATAAGCACTAATCTTTGATTTTATAACTTATTAGCTATGTTTTATACATGGTGTTAGCCTTAGTTTTTATTTTACATATTCAATGTTTCTAACATTAATTCTATTTGCGTCGTCACTAAATATAAAACTTGCAACAATATATAATTCTTTTAGATTTGTGGGTTTAAATTCTGAAAGTGGAATTTCATAAGTTTCCCATTTGTTTGATAAGATTAAAGGAACTTTAGTTTCTGAACCATCATCTGGAGCATCAGCGTCTTTTAATGCGACTGAAACAGTTTCTCCACCTTTATCACCTTTTAATTCTAATTTGAGAGTCTTATAACTTGAAAAATCTTTTGTAGGTCTTTCAACCATTGCGTTGGATGGGTTTCTAAAATATACAACAGTCCAATCATTTTTTGGAACATTCATAGTGTATTCATATATTCCATAAATTATTTCAAAAGGTTTATTGCCCGCAGATGCATATCCACCATTAAAAAACATAGTATTTTCAACACCCTTTGTCAGCACTTTAGAATAACCTTCTGTGCCACTAATCTCAAAATAGTTCTCTAAATTTTTAGTGGAAGCGTCATCAAATGTTTTGATGTTATTATCAATCATTCGAACAATTTCGTTTCCAATAATAATAAGATTTTCCAATTGTACTATTAATGCAGGCCCTTTAAAATATGTTTGGTCATACATTACATAAGCAGTAGGATGATTTAGTATTTCTTTTAAGTATGGTTGTAAGTTTGTTAATTCTTGGGTATCGCCAATATAATCAGGATAGGATATGTAAATGTTTTTTTCAAAACCTTGACTTGAAAAATTGCTATAGGCATTGCGTAGAATCTCATTATAATCTTTTTCTTTTAATCCAATTTCTTGCACAAGATTATAATATTTATATAATAGATTTTCTAAATCCAGACCCTGTAACTTCCGTAGGTACCCTGAATTTTTAATAGACTCAAATCCGCTCAAATCTGATGTAAAATAGTCAAGATTCGAAATGGCAGATAAAGTTTCAGATGCAAATTTGATATCAGTTCTTTCTAAATATTCTGAAATAAAAAGAGTCGAAGTTAGATGTGGTATTCTTGAAATCTCATTAATTCTATTCGTTTTTAGAAATTCAGTTTTTTTAATATCTTCTTTAATATTTTTAGAGATGCTATTGAGATATCCTGTTAATGCATCTTGTTCAAGTTTATTTTGATTCCAGTTATTGATTTGAAGCGCAATAAGTATACCTATAACAACTAATACTATCTCTCCAATAGCATACAACAGATATTTACTAAACTTATTTTCAGTTAAAAGACGTTGCCTAATTTTTCGAAATAATTTTATCATTGGTTTATTGGTTGGTCATAATGAAGGCTAACGTTTTTGTGCATGAGCCGTGGCGTGTCTCGTCACGGACGAATCCAAAAGGGAAACGCAGCAGGAAAATCCCCTTGGATTTTCCGAGTAGGCACAGACCCAGCCATGGCTTATGCACGGTGTTGGGCGGCGTTTTTATCCGCCGTTAATTTTTTTCGCGCCAGAGTAAAGTCCGGCGTTTTTGTTTCAGGTTTCAATTTAGTCAATTTCGATTAAATTCCGAAACGGTTTTCCGCACTGAATTCTCCGCAACCATTTTCCAGACGGTTTTTAATATTGCAAAGTTCCGCCCGAGTTAATTTACCCATGGCAAATCCGTTATATTCTGTTTTCGGCATTTTGGATTTTCCGCTTAATTGGCAAATCCGTTTCAGTAGTAAATCCGACGTATTTTTAAATTTCAGCGGAATTTTGGTTCAATGGCGCCCAACGGTTTGGCTATGGTTTCGTTGCGGATAAATCCGCGAGGATTTTCCGCCGTAACCCGAAGATAGTAAAAATGCAAGGAATTTCAGTTATGAAATTCCGCCGCAATGAACTATAGCCGTTGTTAGGCACTGGCTTTTTATTTTTTCTTTAATCCGTTTTCATTCATCAAGTCAAAAGCTTTGTCAAATTCCGCTTTCCGTTCTGTTTTCACATTTCCATAAATCATTCGGATTCGGTCAACACTTTGCTCTCGTGAGTGAGTTTCAGAATTTTCGTTTTTAGGTAACTCCAGCGTTGCATTTCCACCTCTCAATATTGCAACATAACTTTTGTCAGAATAAATGAAATATTGATAAAATCCTTCTTCGTAAGAGTCGATTTGATTTTTTTCAATTCCAATTGGCAAAGTCAAATAATAGTCAGATTTATTTACTTGAACATCCTCAAATGAGTATTCAATTCCGTCATTCTGTTTACAGTTCGACAGAATTAAAATTCCGAGTATGAGTATTAAAACTTTTCTATTCATTCGATTCCGTTTGAGTGATTTCAGCTTGTGCCTAACGTGTTTGGCTATGGTTTCGTTGCGTGAAAAGCCGCGAGGATTTTCCGCCGTAAACCGAAGATAGCAAATTTGCGAGGACTTTCCGCAAGGAAAGTCAGAAGCAATGAACTATAGCCGGTGTTGTGTTTAGTTTTTTTTATTCCACTATTTTTATTTTCTTTCGCTGTTCGATTAGTATATCTTCATTGTTCGCACCGATGTCAATATATCGTCCGTTTTTTGCTTTTAGAATTGTGTCGAATTTTAAAGTCCGATTAAATTTTAATCCGAGTTCTTTGTCAATTACT
Source organism: Flavobacteriaceae bacterium MAR_2010_72 (assembly GCA_003550275.1). GTDB lineage: Bacteria > Bacteroidota > Bacteroidia > Flavobacteriales > Flavobacteriaceae > Geojedonia. The sequence goes on along the minus strand of QXCW01000002.1, from coordinate 1,766,081 downwards.
TCGGTTGTTTTAAAAGTTCCAGTAACTCTAAATTCCTTTCCGTTTACATAAATGGTTGAGTTTTTTGAAATTCCCCACTCAAAAATCATATCGATTTTATGATTCTGAATTCGGATTGAGTCATTAATTTTTACATTCAGAGTGTCATTTTCAAATGCAGAGTGAAAAGAAATTGCTGATTGTCCTTTGTTCAGATTCTTGTAGGAATTACAAGAAATCAAAATGCTCAAAGTGAGCAAAAAGATAAATATTCCTCTATATATTTTTATTTTTCGCAATTTTTCAAAATTAAACACAACGGTTGGGCTATGATTTCGGCGTGGAATCGTCCGCAGGACTATTCCGCAGAGAAATCAGCTTGGTTAAATTTACGGATTTTCCAAAATAGTTCATAAGCCACGCTGAATTATAGCCGGTGTTGTAACACGTTTTTATTCTTTTATTACTCGTTTTAATAACTTACTTCTGGATTGAGCTGCGTTACTTTTTAGTCCGCTACTTTTCATTAATTCAGTCAGTTTTATAATTTCCAAAATAAACTCTCGTTCATTCAATTTAGTTTTAAATCCGCCGACTTCCCAAACAGCTCCAGATCCGCCCCACATATCCACACTATTTATTTTCCTTTTAAAATCAGCTATGTTATTACACAGAAGTGCTGATTTTGTTTTCTCTACCCATTTGGCTTGAGCGATATTAGAACTTTCATTGAGCAAATCAATTAGTCTGTTTAGAACTGGCTCAAATTCAGATTTGTCAATATTTTCTTCGATGGATTTTTTGAATATTGAAAACATTTTTTTTAATGTGTTACAACGTGTTTGTATATGAAAAGTAGGCGATTTCGAAGCACTAAACTTTCGGTTAAGCACGAACTTTGATACGAGCCAAAAGCCTTGAATTTATTATTGTTTCGCCTATTTTTTATATACGGTGTTATGCCTAGTTATTTATTTTCGAAAACCTGGTTACCTCTATAAAATGTTTTTAACAATTTTGTTTTATGTATTTCCGTAGGGTCAATTGAAAACAGGTTTTTGTCCAACAAAATAAAATCAGCACATTTCCCTATTTCTAATGATCCTGCCTCTTTTTCCATAAACTGGGCATAAGCACCCCCAATTGTATATGCTGCTATTGTTTCGGATAAATCCAAGCATTCATTTTCAGAGATGATTTGCTCATTATTTGAATCAATCTCTTTACGTGTTATGGCTTTTTGTATTGCTTCGAATGGATTTAATGTAGTTATAGGATAATCACTTCCAACTGAAAGTAGGACACCTTGGTTCGAAAATGATTTAAATGGATGCATTTGTTGAACTCTGTTTTTACCAATTATAGAAGGTAATAAATCTGTGTAATAAGTTGAATTATCCATCCACCAGAGTTGCATATTAGCAATAACGCCTAGTTTTCGGAATCTTGGAATATCGTCTGGGTGAGGCAGGTTGGCATGTGCTATTTGATGTCTTCCAAAGTTATTTCCATTCACATGTATCGCATATTCAATTCCGTCTAACGATGCTCTTATAGCCCTGTCCCCGGTAGAATGAAAATGCAGCTGAAAAGCCGCTGAATCAAGTTTTTGTATGATTATCTTTAATTGAAGAGGATCATACAATAACGTACCCCTTTCCACTGAATTTAAATACGGCTCTACCACGGCTGCAGTTTGAGATTCTAACGTGCCATCAATGAATAATTTCACGGTTTTAGTCTTTATATTTTTCGACTGATATCTCTTGCTTAATGATAATAAGTCGGATAGGCTTTCATCCAATGAAATAGTGTTATTCTTTATCGGAAAAGGTAATCCAAAGGAGACATTGAAAGAGTTTATCAACCCCATTGAATCCGCAGCATGATATAGCTTCAACAGATTAACGTCAAAAGATGAAGGATCCTGTACACTGACAATACCGTTTTCAGCCAACATTTCTGCCACCCGTGAAAATGTAAATTTCATGTCTGCTTCGAGATAATTTGGCCTCGGGGCTATGTGCGTAACTAACTCCCTTGCCTCTTCTTTTAGCCATCCGGTAGGATCACCGGTAATTTTATCTTTTACTATCCAGTCAGCATGGTCTTTGTAAATAGTTTCTTTAGTAATATTAGCCAGGTGCAATGCTTTTGAATTAACCCAGATATTGTGATAACCAATGTCAAAGAAGTAAGCCGGTTTGTCAGGAATGAGTGAATCTAGCAAGCTTTTATTTGGTCCTATCTCCCCGAATAATTCTGGAAGATAACCAGCGCCTGTTATCCATGTATTCTTTTCTTGTTTGATTACACCTTCCTTGATCTTAATTATTGTTCCTTCAATAGAACTTGATTGTATTTTGAAGTACCGCTCTTCATCCAACGCTGCCTGTAGTATGTGGCAATGCAAATCATAAAGGGCAGGCATTATAAACTTACCTTCACAATCTATTATTTTAGTAAGCTCTGTTTGATGTTTTTTTGCTTCCAGAAGTGAGCCTACATAGATAATTTTCCCATCTTTTATTGCCATGGCTTCTGCCCAGCTTTTTGCAGCATCAACAGTATAAATTTCAGCATTCACAATTAGCAAGTCAGCATAAGTTTCAGCACTTTTTATGGGCTGTCCATATGAAGTCCAGAAAAAAATGAGAGCTATGAAAATAAAATTTGTCTTCATTTTTATTTGTGTGTAGGTTGTTTTTAATTGGGCATAACGTGTTTGGCTATGGTTTCGTTGCGGAAAAGTCCGCAGGACATTTCCGCCGTAAACCGAAGATAGCAAATTTGCGAGGACTTTCCGATAGGAAAGTCAGAAGCAATGAACTATAGCCGGTGTTGTGCTTTCGTTATTTACTTTCATTAAATTCTTGTTCAATTTGGTATAATAAATCTTTTGATTTACTTTTTAATTCTTGAAATAGATTAATAAAATCTTTATGTTTAGATATGTATACCAAAATAACATCTTCTAAACTTTGAAATTGAGAACTAGATGGATTGTTGAGAAATTGGAAGTCTTCCACTCTAAACATTTTATCATTAACAATTTTCACCATTTCTTGTGGATTTCTTGAATGTTTTATAGTTCCAGGATAAGTGCTAACATAATAACCCATAAGCTCTCTAGAATATTCATTCGCTTCTTTAATAGAGTTTTCTTTTGAATCTATTAATCGATAAAAATCAACTACTGCTACTTTTAAAGTTGGATTAGAAATAATATTGAGTTTTCCAGAACTAACGAGTTCGCTATAAGTATTGTCTTGAATAGTGAGGTATTCAGAATCCCATAATGGTAGATTCATCAACGTTCTACCTTCATCAATAGATTTTTGTTCGTCATAGAGTTTTTTGAGAAAGGTATAATTCCTATCTATCAATAAATTAGCTCTGTCAATGTTATTATTATAATAAAGAGTATCTTTTTCTAAATCTGTTTTCAACCTTTTTAAATAGAGTGTTTCTTCTTTTTTCAGTTTGTTAGATTCATTCCAATTATTGATTTGAAGCGCAATTAAAATTCCAATAACCACAAGAATAATTTCTCCAATAGCATATTTTAAATATTTTCCGGTTTTTCCTTCTGAAAGTAAGTTTTGTCTAATTTTTCTAAAGAATTTTATCATTGGTTAGCGGTTTGTCATAATGAAGCACAACGGTCTCGGCTATGAGTAGTTGCGTGGGTTAGCACTTAACTATGCAAGTACACACAAAACTGAAAATCCGAAAGGATTTTCAAAAGTAGGCGAGAACAAGCAATTACTTATAGCCATTGTTGTGCGTTCGTATTTTTTCCATCGTAGAACTTTTATTGTTTCATTTCCACTCTTATTAGTCGAATTGTTACAGTGTCACTCAAATTTTCTACAGAATGAGGTGCTTCTGGTTTTTTATACATTGTCAAAGGGAAAGTAAGTGGTTCTGGTATTTTGCGAGAATCCATAATTACATTTCCTTCTCCATCACGATCAATAAAATCTCCAGCTTCCATAATATAAAGTACACTCGGCCATTGATGATGATGAACAGCTTCTAATTCATTTGGCTCAATTGTTACTTCCAGAACTCTTACTTTGTCATTTTCCAACAAAATTTTATGATTTTTTGGTGCAGAAACTACAGCATCTTGTTCTTTAGGCCAATCCGCGGGATTTCCTGTTTTGTATAAAAGTTTTTGTTCTTCATTTATTTGTCCGAGAACTGAAGTAGTTGAAAATACCGTAAGGCAAATCAGAGTAATTAGAAATTTAAAAGTTGATTTCATAATTGGGCATTTTTAGTTTTTAATGCTTACTCTATTCGGTTTTCAGCTATCCCGTTTTTCTTTTTTAGAGTCGTTTGTTATATGACGCACAACTGGTTATATGTTCACTAAAATACACTTTTAACTCTTAATATTGCCGGATATCAACACTTTTTAAACTTAATTTAAAAGGTTTTTTTATACCGTAAAACATATTCACAAGTAACTCAAAAAAAGCGAATTTTCCTATACCTAACCCTAGGTATTTTTATCTGCTTTTGAGTTGGTTTGTGAATCTGCCCAAAAATTTTCAGTTTAATGATTGCATGAACAGCCAATTTAACAAATCAACGAATAAACGTTTCAAACTTCAACACACCAATAATCCTTTACACCTCATGCTAAAAGTAGTTACTAACCAACATAAGAGTGATTGGTACAAATATGCAATCGCTCCCAAATTTATGCCCTCACCTATCCCCTATTTTCGGCCTTGGTTCGCACTTTCTTCGGGTTTTGTTCGCTAAACCCCAGGTTTTATGGGCAAAACACGAAGAAATCCCGAAGGAAACCCGAATTAACCGTACATCAAATTAGATCTAATAATGCATTACATCGAATAAATATGCATTTCATAGATGTTTTTAATGTTTTTTTACTACATTCGGTCTGCTTTAGGGCAAACGGTATAAAACTTTTTAATATGGCTACATTTAACAACGGTCCGCTAGGCGGCTTTTCGGGTAAATTAGGTCCTGTAGTTGGAAGCAGCTGGCGCGGACAAAACGTGTTACGCACCCTACCCCAAAGTGGTACACCACACTTTAGTGCGGCGCAATTACAACAACAGCAACGTTTAAAACTGGTTCAGGAATTTCTTGGCGATATCAAACAGCTGTTAAGTATGACCTTCGGGTCTACGGTGGCTAAACATCCGCCTTATAACAATGCCATGTCTTACCATATGAAGGAAGCGCTGGTCACAAGCTCTAATGGCTTGGCCATTCATTACCCCAAGGTGCTGATTGCCAAAGGTGAGTTGTGCCCTATTGAGCAACCTGTGTTACAGCGTATCGCTCCTGAAACCTTAAGCCTGACCTGGAGAGACAATAGCGATCAGGGTCTCGCCTATGCTACTGACGAGCTTATGGTTGTGGCCTATTCGCCACTGTATAAACATTTTGAGTTGGTACTTCATGAGGCACAGCGTTCCGACGAGCGCTGCGAGATGATCATGCCTGTGGCGTTTGAGGGTTTGGAGATTGAGTTTTGGGCTACGTTTTATAATGGGTCAAAGCGTATAGCAGCTACGAGTAGGTATTTGGGATGTGTTATGATGTAAACTGTAAAAGGTAATAATGTCACTTCGAGTGGCACGCATAGCGTGATGTATCGAGAAGTTGAATTGCTGTTTTTATAATTGTTCAATTTCTCTGCTCGTCTACCCTTCGACAGGCTCTGGGTGACAAGCTAAAAGAAAGGACATCTTGTATTCTAGATTTCATATTTAAATAGTTGTTCGTCACTTCGAGTGGCACGCGTAGCGTGATGTATCGAGAAGTTGTGTTGTTGTTTTTATAATTATTCATTTTCTTTGCTCGTCTACCCTTCGACAAGCTCTGGGTGACAAGCTAAAAGAAAAGACGCCTTGTATTCTAGATTTCATGTTTAATTAATAGTTTGTCTCTTCGAGTGTCACGCGTAGCGTGATGTATCGAGAAGTTGTGTTATTATTTTTATTATTGTTCATTTTCTCTGCTCGTCTACCCTTCGACAGGCTCAGGGTGACAAGCTAAAAGAAAGGACGTCTTGTAACCTAGATTTCATATTTAAATAGTTGTTCGTCACTTCGAGTGGCACGCATAGCGTGATGTATCGAGAAGTTGAGTTGTTGCTTTTTATAATTGTTCATTTTCTTTGCTCGTCTACCCTTCGACAGGCTCAGGGTGACAAGCTAAAAGAAAGAATGCCTTAAATCTAGAAGAAATAGTTTGTCACTTCGAGTGGCTCGCGTAGCGTGATGTATCGAGAAGTTGTGTTTTTATTTTTATAATTGTTCATTTTACCTTGATGCAAAATGAACCAAAACATACTCATTATTCTATTTTATTAATATGGATTCGTGAATCTTTGATTTCAAGACGATTTGAGGACATTACTTCGTACCTCTCGCGTGATTGCATTAATGATTCAATTTCTTTTTTAGTTTGTCTTTTCTTTTTTAATTAAATGCCCTGATCATGATTTACCGCTCGTTATGTCTGCAAATCGTCAGGATTGGTGACTGTGTCAACTTAAAAAGAACACTTTGTATCAATGGATATTATCATCTCCCGACACAATGCTTTGCTCCATTTGTGCAAGCATCGAAGGGCATGACATCAAAAAACATAGGATAAAGAGTTTATTCATTTTAACTATAGCTTTTGTTGTAATAGGTTTTTTGAATTTCAGTCAAAAAGTCCAACAGGTTTTGTTCAGAGTGGAATATGTTGTCAAATGCACCTTCTATCATAGCATTCAATTTTGAATTTATAAAGGAAGCTCTCATGTCAGTATGAATTCCAATTATTAGTTTTTCAGAATTACTTTGAATCTTTTGATTATATGCCATTCCTAATTCAAAACAAGCGCCCTCGTCAGGCACTCTTCCATCCAAAACAAACAAAAAAATATCCGAATCAGATACGTGCTTAATATCTAATTCAAAAATAACTTTATTTCTTTCTAATTGCGTCATTTCTTGATATGGAGGCTTGTCTAATTCAGCTCCATCTCTTTGAGGTAAAAAAACTTTAAAACCAATATTCTCTATTTGTAAACAAAGTTTTTGGTTATAATCTCTTTCAGCTTGGCTAAAAAGAGGTCCTGCAAAATATAGTTTAGTTTTCAATGTTTTCTTCAGGTATTACAACATAATTATATTGAAGCACGACGCAAAGATATAATGATATCAGGTTGAATATCCAAGAAGTTACTACTATTTTTAGTTTGTTCATATTAGTTGTTTGAAGCTGTTGTTATTTGGTTCGCCGCCCAAGTAGTTATCGTATCCAGATAACCTGTTTGATAGAGCCAACCATCGTAAGGCCCGTCACCTAATCCCCATTTATAGAGATAATGACTGGCATTGGGGTACACTTTGATGCTGATATTTTTATGGTTTGTTTTCTTAAATTTTTCAAGAAAATTTACAACATCATGGGTTGGAATATTTACATCTTCTCCAGCCATAACATAAAATAGTGGAAGGTTAATTTCCTTTAAATACGGTAATGGATCATAGGCAAAATTTTGACCACGTGCTGCATAGGTTATGGAATCGTATGGTTCAAGCTGTTCAAACTGAAACCATTTACCAAGGCGTTCATGGTCATGTGCCGCTTTTAGTTTTGCATTAATGGCGTCACGCTCTGGTCCCATCGCTAGTGATGGATCTTTTGAAGTATCAATATAATACTGCCATATTTGTTGTGTAAGCGGTACGATGTCTTGGGTTACTTCGGTTTCGGTAAAACCCTCATTGAGTGCATCCATTTTGACCTCATGAATCACCGTTTTTGAAAATGTGAAAGGTGAACTCACCCTATTAATTATGAATTTAAGATGCCCATCTAAATAGGCCAGTTCAGGTGTGAACCATCCCGATTCACTTATACCCATGAGTCCAATATTGTTTTGGTCAATGTCCTTTTGTTCTCTTAAAAATTTAATAGCAGCAAGGGCATCATTTACCAATTGTTTATAGGTAAAAATGTCATAATTGACATCATGATTTCCAGAACCTCTTTTGGTGTACACGAGAACAGCAAAACCCTTTTCTAAAAAGGCATTGGCATGAAACCTATAAAAGGGCTTGTTATGATGTTGATGGTTTCCTCCTGCTCCATGAAGTAAAATAATTGCTGGATGTGGACCAGGTGTTTCGGGCTTTAAAAGTAACCCTTCGAGCTTAATATCTGAACTAAAACTAATGTGTTGTTTAATACCTTGAAATTGGGCTTTATAAAAATACAACCCTATTAACATTATGATGATGATAAGCGGACTCCAAAGCCATTTTGATTTGATTAATTTTTTCATTGGTCCTTTGAATTTTGATTGATGTACTTATTTTGACGCTTAAACTAACTTAAGGTTACTATGTTTATTAGTCTTAACATCTTAAAGTGATAGATTAGGGACTTTGTACTAAAGTTATTATTTTTCAAACTGTAGAATAAATCCATCAGCTCCAGGCCCAGATGACGTTTGGTTTTGATTAATTGTTAAGCTGTCAATTGAAAGCGTATAACTCCCATATTCAGCGTTATTTATAATAATATAATTAACGCCATCTATTTCAATAGTAGAAAAATTATAGGTTCCACTTTCCAAACCGCTATATGTATTTCCTTGATTTTCATTATTGTCAACTATCAGAATTTGATTGTTAAATGACCAAGTTATAGTTCCAGGCTCATATTCGTCGTTTATTCCTGCAACTCCACCACTGATTTGTCTAACATTCCAAATTCCGGTTAGTGTTTCTTGATTGGTCCTATCATCAGTATTACAACTTGTAATAAGAACAATTACTGAAACTACTACTAAACTTAACTTTCTAATTTTCATGGCTTTTATATTTACATTATAGGATAGGGATGCAATAATTTTGAATTGGTTGCGTCATATTACGGCCCGTTTCTAAAGTCTAATTTTTAGACCAGTATCATTTTCAAGCGTACTAGCAATTCTATTTGGTTAAAGAATAGTCGCTTTTTTATCTTAATTTCTCTCATAGATTAATTTGTTTTGTAAGTACAAATACCTAGCATAATTTTTTGAGTTTTCAGGAGCTAACTCAAAAGCTCTTTTAAAGTTTTTTACAACTTCTTTTTGATAATTATCTTTTAGATAATATTCCCCCATAGCAAGATAGGCCTGCCATTGATTGGGATTATTTATTATATTTTGAGATAATAATCGATAGGCTTCATCCTTATCGCCTTTCACAATTAATAGATTAAGCGCATAATAATACATATCAAACCCACTTGAAATAGGAATGGTTTGTTCTTTTAATATTTTGCCTTTTTTTATTTCGCCTTTACCGATTAAATAATCAGCTTTTAGCATATTAATAGCAAATTCCTCTGCCCGTTTCCTATTATCTTCTAAATCATTCATGTTGGCTAATGCTAGTTCTAAATAGTCTAGAGCGAGGTCACTATTTTCGGGATGTTTAGCCATTGTTTCTATGGCCATAATCCTATAGTCTCGGGCTGTTTTATTTTCTTTTTTAGTTAAATCGGAAAGAATATTTTGAGAAACATCAGTTTCAACCTTAAATTGGGCGCTTAAGGTTTCCCATCGTAATTCAACCCCTATGGCTTCCGGTTTTGGATTCACAAAATTGTAACTCAACCAATCTTGATGCGGCTTTTCTTCCACCTCTACTTGTAAACGCAAAACATCATTTTCAGGTGAATACTGAAAGGCGCCCCAGCTATAGTTATTAGAAAAAACAAAGGTCCAGTGGGTATCATTTACCAAAACAACAAGACCATATTTACCAGCCGATAGCTTATGGCCATTAATAGTTACATCATGCGTGAATGCGATAGTAGTTCTTTCATTAGAACCCGCACGCCAAGGGTATTCTTTACCATCAACAACAAAATTAGTGGGTACAATACCTCCAAATATTTTTCGTCCTTGTGCAGTTGGACTATGGTAAATAATAGTGATTTCTGTTGTTCCCACAGTTCTCGTAATCTCCATACGATGACTCATTCTTCTTGAGTTTTGAACATCTTGAGCCACTGCTGACGCATCAACTAAAAAAGTAAGCATTACCACTTGGAGGATGTTAATCATTTTTTTCATAAGATTCATTTCTTCAATACATTGCATAATTTACTTTAATGTAATAGTTTAATACCCTTGTTATCTTCAAATTTCCCTGTAATGAGCCAGCCTCCAAAACTTTCGGAAACCGCCATTAATAAGGTGTTTTCTCCTTTTTTTAGATTTAGGTAAATCCCATCAAACAAACCTATGGTACCCAAATAGCGATAATCCCTTGTACGCCAGCCATTATCGCCTTTATAAATGGCTTGCCCATTTAAAATGGCAACGACTCTATCGCTGTAACCAAAATGAAATAATTTGATTTGGTCTTTATCTGAATTGATTTTAATCTTTGCAAAAACGGTTTCTCCTGCTCTGCCATCACGCAATAGTTGTACTCGCGATATATTGGCTGCTGTTCCTTCTTCTACTTGAATTGTTCTTCCCCAGGTTCTTTTATTAATTACATCTGATAATGCAGTTGGATCCTCTAATAATTTTTCTTCAAACTTATCAGATATTGCCCATTCTTGTATGAGTCCTTCAATAGGTTGCCTTTCAATGGGGTTGAAATCAATTAATTCGTATTCAGCTGTATTCACTTTAATATTTGCAATATGCAATGCCAAACTATTACCTCCTCTGATACTTATTCCGCCTTCTTTTGGCGCATGAAACAGGTGCCAAGATAAATTTGGTTTTTCAGAATAATCTAAAAATACCTGTGCTTTATCATTATTGACCACGACTTTTACATGTGTCCAATCATCATATTTATAAGTATATGCAAAGGAATATTTTGGGCCGAAATATAATTGCCAAGGTGTGATGCCTTTGGTAGCTGGTGCAGCTTGGTTGGCATCCGGTTTTCCTGATAAATGGGGTCTCATAAACCACTGTTCACCATCAGACGCATTGGTTCTAAAAAATAGGCCAGGAAATGCCTGTGTTTCTTTTAGGTATACATCAAACTCAATGGTGCCATTTAAAAATGTCACATCTTTTAAAGCCATGGAACCAGCCTGTAGATAAATGGCATCTTTCCCTTTATAGTGTTCTAGGACATAGGATTGGGCCGTTATTTGCAAATGCGTAGTATCTAATGGAATGCTGTTTTGTGCCGTTGCCAAACTTACGGTGCATAGGAGTAGATAGGTTAATTGTATTGCTTTCATTCTGTTGCTTTTTTCAAATTTCTTGTAAGCGCTACTATTTGTCAGTTAATTATTCGTTAAGTTTTACATACAAATTCGTTCAAATTGATTCAAACTTGTGCAAGTCGTAAATTTTAGAGAACTTTATTGTATGAATCAGAGCGAAGACGATATCATGATTAAGGCCTGCCTCAACATCATAGAGCAGAAATTGGGTTGGGGTGATTCATCGCAATGGCATCATGATGTGTTTGTTGAATTGAGTGATCTTATACAAAAAGACACCAAAACTTTATTGAGTACTACAACGTTGAAACGTGTTTGGGGAAAAATACAATACCCGCATGCACCAAGCATTAGTACGCTTAATACCTTATCGCAATTTGCAGGGTATGCCAATTGGCGTGAATTTACTAATAAGGCCAATGTAAAAAAGCCTAGTTGGTTTGAACGGAAAGTACATCCCAATCTCGGTATTATTATCCCTTCTGCAGCTATACTCGCCGTTATCTTTATATCTCTGTTTTCAATGGTTGGTATCAAAACTAAAGTCACACCAATTGACTTGTCAAAGATTGAGTTTCGTTGCCATCCAGTTACTGACGATTTACCTAATTCTGTTGTTTTTGATTTTGACTTGAATCATACAGCCTCTGATAGTATTTATATTCAACAATTCTGGGACCCTTCAAAAACCATTAAAATAAAATCTGAACAACAACAGGCCACAGGTATTTATTACTATCCAGGGTATTTTAGAGCTAAATTAGTGATCGATGGTGTCATTATTAAAGAACGGGATTTGTTTATTAAATCTCAAGGTTGGGTGGCTACCGTAGATTATGAACCAATACCAAAATACATCAAGCAAATTAAAACGCTACAGTTGCCTTTAAACACTATTAATGAGATTCGCTCCAGTGAACGGCCAATAACATCAACTTATCATTATATAGACGATTTTAAAGCGCTATCGGGTGATGACTTCAGGTTGCAAACCACTATTAAAAATGTTTATAACGATACCTGGGCCGTATGCCAAAACGCTACCATAATTATTGTAGGTACCAAAAGCGCACATATGATTCCCTTCGCTATTTCTGGTTGTGCCTCAAATTTGGGTATGATGATGAGTGACGTTTACTTAAGCGGCAAAGAACATGATTTATCAGCACTTTCAGTAGATTTATCAAAACTTACGAAACTTAAAATTGAGGTCATTAATAAGCGTATTAGTGTTTTTGCTGATAATAAAAAACTCTTTTCCAGTACATATAATGCCTCTATTGGTAATATTGTAGGCTTGCGTTATCGATTTTTAGGAGCCGGTGAGGTGGAACAAATACGCTTAACCAACCTTTCTGAAAGCGAGACCCTTATTGATGAACACTTTTAAATCTGCCTTTCTGAAAAGTAAAATAATTAAATGAGATTGAGTGATACATTTTGCTAAAGATGTTCAGGTAACTATTGCCCCTAACTTCTTTTGTCTGATGAAAATTTTGTTTGTAATGTCAATAGCGCTTTGGTCAAGTTCTATTTATTTAAACTAGGATATCATGCTGAATTACGGTGAAACAACTTAATTGCCCCAACAGTTGAGACCATTGGGGCATATTTTACTGTAATTAATACGAGCTATAATTAAAAGGATAATATTATACGCTAACCACGATCTTGCCTACGGTCCTACCGCTTTCGAGTTCAAGATGGGCTTGATCCATTTTAGCAAACGGAATTAGTTTTGACACATGGGGTTTTAGGCTTCCCTCCTGTAACATTTGGGCCAAGGTATTCATATCTTTTGCACTAGACTGTACCAGTACCCATGATAAATTGATTTTGCGAGCTTTTGCAAGCGCAATAGTTTGTTCATCAAAATCACCAGTGGGCAAGGAAATCACCGTACCACCCTCTTTGGTTACCTTTAGGGAGTTGAATAAAATTGATCCTCTAAACATATCTAGAACAAAGTCCATATCACTCAAAACGTCTTCAAAAGCTTGGGCCTTATAATCGATATGCTCATCGGCTCCCAAGGCCATGACAAAATCCTTATTCTTTGCAGAACTTGTTGTAACCACATAGGCCCCTAAAGCTTTTGCTATTTGAATGGCAAAATGCCCTACACCACCAGAACCGGCATGAATAAGCACACGATCACCCTTTTTTACCCGAGGTTGTAAAACTTGTAATGCCGTTAATGCCGCCAAGGTACTAGCAGCCGCTACCTCAAATGAAATACTTGAAGGTATTATGGCTAAATGATGTTCGGGAGCCGCAACATATTCGGCATAGGCATTACCCTTGCCAGGGAAATTCACCATTCCAAACACCTGATCTCCCGTTTTAAATTGACTTACCTTATTACCAACTGCTGTTACAGTACCGGCAATGTCCCATCCCAAAATTACAGGACGTTCCTTGCCCATAAACTTATCAATAACGTCATTGTTTCTTCGTACCTTATAATCAACTGGGTTGACACTAATGGCTTTGACTTTAACTAAAACCTCATGGTCATTTGGGGTTGGCTGTGCAATATCTTTGATAATTAAATTTTCAACTCCTCCAGCGTTTTCTAAAATTATGGCTTTCATCTGATTCTTTTTTTATGTAATAAATTAAACTATAAAAAGTATAGTGACAAAAGTAATACTAGTTTTTATTTCATACAATAACGGTCAATAATGATAGTATCATTAATTTTTATGAATAAAGTTTTATATAGCTTAAAACCAAATGTTTATAAAGCATAAAACATACTATAAAAAATATAGTTGTATAATTAAGTATAGTCATTTATTTTTGCCGAACAACTTTTACGAATGATATGGCAATAGATCAGAAAAAACGACTGATAAAGTATAACGACAAATTGTTTTCATGCTCCACGAGTGTTGCAATGGAATTAATTGGTGGCAAATGGAAAAGTGTGATCTTAATTTATCTTGTCGATGGTAAAAAGCGCTATAACGAACTCTATAAATTAATTTCAACCATTACTGAACGGACCTTAAGTTTACAATTAAAACAATTGGAGGAGGATGGATTAATTACGCGTAAAGTCTTTACTAAAAAACCGCCATTAAAAGTGGAATATGCTTTAACTCCTTTTGGTGAAAGTTTGGCTCCTGTGCTCACCTCGATTGCCGATTGGGGGGAAATTGTAGCCAATGAAAAGGGGGAAGTGATAGAATAACTTTCAGGATGGGTTATGACTAGCCTATCAGAAACCTTTCACCTGCCTTTTTACATATTCATCCTTGTATTATTTAAGGAAGGACATCAGCTATTCATATGAGTTTTCAATTTTATTACCGTTAAACGGATAACTAGGTTTTATAGCGATGACATTAAAATTATTTATAAAAGACTTTTATATTCGGCTCACCATAACATAAGTAGGTTAAGTTTATGGTAGATTTGGGGCAAAAAAGGCAAACATTCTCGTTTGCCTTTTTTATTTATATATGTCCTAAATTAGAGTAGCTAGCAACCACTTCAATCGATTACCTTGATACCGGCCATAGCCAAACGGCCTATGGACGGAGCGCCTACAAACTCGATCTGTTTGGTATTAAAAATGTTGGTCATATTAAAATTAAATGCTACAGTTTTGCTCCAGCGATAGTCTGAACTAATTTCAAAAGTGCTAAACCCGCCTAGTGGCCCATAATTAAAGTTTGTTGGAGGTGTTCTGGTTCCTTTACCTTCAGCACTACCTACCTGACTGCCACTATAAAAATCGTATTTCTGTACCACTCGTGCACCAAATGACAACTCCAGGCGATCCTTGCATAGGTTTTGAATCGTCAGCATGGCCACTCCCCTATGATTTGGTACATTGATGCTTTTTTCACTTGGGCTAATTACCCCATCATTATTAGCATCATTTTCATCAAATTCAGCATTAAGCCACGAATATTTAAGTGCCAATTGAACCGAAGGAGCAATTGTATAATTCATGCCAAGGTCTAAACCATACACCTTTGCTTTGCCGTAATTAAAAAAGGTGAAAAAAGTAGCGCCCTGTAAGGTACCATTATTTTCGGTACCCGCGAACATGGGGTTGTGTGTAACTTCAATACCATTTACGGAAAGGGCTCTTCCACCAACGGGCAATGCAGGTGTGATAAAGTTTTTGCTCGCACCATAATAGGCACTGGCATCTATCCAAAGGTTTTCGGCAGGCTTCGCTTTAATTCCAAATTCCCAAGTGTTCACTTCTTCGGGTTTTAATGGTTGGGTTGTGCGTACAGATGCTGGGTCATTCACCTGCGAATTGTTAGGAATATACCTTATACCTGTTCCACCATTACCAAAAAAGAAATCACGAATACTGGCGTATTGATTTTGTATAGATGGTAGTGCATAGGCTTTGGCCCAACCTAATCTAATATTGCCTACTTCAAAGTCTTTGACCAAGGTAAGTTTTGGTGCCACTAGATCGTTGAAATTATCATTGCTGTCAAACCGAAGGGCGCCAATAAGACGCATCTCCATTGGAAGCGTTTTTTCTAGCTGTAAAACGGCTCCTACTTGTGATACGGAAATCTCATTAGCTTCTCCTACCAAGGTTGTTCCGTCGGTTGTGTTAGGCCGTGCTTGTTCAAAGTCCAATCCTGCTACGAGAAATAATCCAGCTTCAGAAAAGTTGGTATGATATTGTACATCTGCATTGAATCGCCTACTTTTCTCTTTAAAACGTGTACTATTTAAAGCAAATTGTTCCGCCTCATCAGAAGGTAAAAATAAAGGGCCAGGTTGTGACCGCATCCAATAGGTTTGCGTGTAAGCAGAAATGCTATAGCTTTTACCAAGACTTCCCCAAGTGTTGTACACATTAGCATAGAAATGAGGACTTCTAAATTTGGCCTGTAGAAAAGTATAAGTTACGCCTCTCATTTGATTGCGCCCACTTGTAGTGACCTGTAAAAAATTGTTGTTGCTTGCACCGCTTGAGACCACAATTTCGGTTTTTGGGCTGATGTTGTAATACACATGGGCTTCACCACGCATGTGACGAAAATCATAATCGACATTCCGTTCTGGTATGCCTCTAGGAGGCATACCTACATACACACTATCCACAAAATCAAATTCTTGTCCAGTAGCATATTCTCCTGTAACTTTCCAAGCCCAGTTAGTATTGATTTTTTGGGCATGCCGAAACCTGCCACTAAATTGGTACTGACTACCTGCGCTCAAGGCTACTGATGTTCCTGGGTACAGGCGTGCATCTTTGGTAATGGTATTAAATACCCCATTATGCGCATTGGGTCCGTGCAGTGCGGTTTGTGGTCCTACCACAATTTCCATTTGATGAACATCATCCTTTATCGTTGTCCCATTATTAAATACAGGTATGCCGCCACTTAAGGCAGCAGTGCTGATACGTCCGTCAACAATCTGTAGTATTTTGTTGTTGAAGGCACTGTTCAAACCTCTAGCATTAAAGGTTGTACCATCAACACCGTAGCGTGTAAATTCCACTCCTTGCAAGGTTGAAATCAATTCACCAATGTTAGATCCTGCAAAACGATTAAGATCATTAGCCGTTAATACTTGTACCGAAGCCGGAGCACGCGTTATTTTTTCGGGGCGTAAAAGACTTGTGATGATCACTTCTGAAAGGGTATCGGTTTGGATGGTTTTTTCTTCACTTTCAGTTTGCGCCGAAATAGCCTGTATTAAAAAGAAAGCGGAAAGCGATACAATGGCTGATAATTTCATAACACATAATTTTAATAAAACGTAATTTAAAGCTAGCCTTTATGGATTTTACTATTTATTGCAACCAGTTGACTTAGTACTGATTCAATAATTTTAATTTACCAATTGGGCATAACAAACCCCAAACTGAATAGTTCAATGAATGGGATTCAAATCAATATCCAATTTGGGGGTTATTCCTTGCCTTTCGGTCAACTCTTGAACTATGCCCATCTGTTATCAAGGATAGACTAAATGTATGCATTTTTTTGATACGAAATACGTCTTTCCCAAAAGGTGATTTCTTCTAAACAATTGCTTATAGTAGCAAAAGGAATACCTCATATTAACTCACTAATTAAAAGAACAGAACTTTGGTTCAGTCTTGGTTGCGTTGAAACCCATTTAGTTTTTATAGTTCTGGTATTTATAGATTAAAACCGTTATTCCTTTTGACCCGCAAGAATTAGCTTATTAGGTGTTGCATTATAGGCGTAGTCCTTAATAGCCCATTTTGATGTGCTAATGACATCCAATCGCGCCCATCCATAATGCAACTTACCGTCTATAATAAATTTTAAACCAAGGTACCTATCAGTCTTATCTTTCCAATCTGCACTGCAACCTCCTTCTCCTCCAAAACAATCTCCAACAATAAAAAATCCCCAAGACACATAGCTTTCCCCATTTAAAAAGCCGGAAGGGTTAAAAATTACAGTATCCATGTTTAGAGGGACAGGGTGTGAATACCATGGGGTGACTGAAACACACGCGTTAACATTGTTATTTGAACGTATTTCAAACCATTCATCATTCGAATCTTTAAGCGACTTCAGCGTATAATCAATGACTAAATCATTGTTTAAATCCAGATTATAAAAATCGTTGAAATTAACACTCACGTAATCGGGCTCAATATCAGTATAAACAATAATGGATTCACTGTTATTGGGTGGGTCATCTTCAATAGGTAATTCATCTTCAAAAGGTAAATCATTAGCAATCGTTTCCAAATCATCACTTTTAGTACAAGAAATGACTAATGATAACGCACAAATTGAAAGTAACAGTCCCCAGTTTTTCATAGACTGGGAAACGACTACAATTATTCCGGCATTTTGGGTTGCCACCCATTTTGTGTTCATAACCAATAATATTTTTTGTTAATAGTACTCATAGAGAATCTTATTGCTACCACTTTGTTTCTGGATCACTCTTCCAAAGGTGTCGTGTTTATAAGTATAAGTTTCGTGCAAATCATAACCTGTTGCTACAGTGTATATTAATTCCATAGTCGAAGGAAAGTGTTTTTGCCCATTTTGCCCAGGGATGATTTGCAGCTCTGGAAACAAATTTATATCCCCATTATATCTTGTATAGTTTGTCTCCATATAGTTTATAAAAACACCACTTCCGTCATAGTCACCATACTGTACTATTGACTTTAAATCACCATTTTCGAAATAGGTATAGTGTAACTTTTCCTTAAAATTAAAATCAGTATTAATTTCTAGTTTTTCAATAGGTTGTCCTTCGTTGTTGTATTCGTAAAAGATGTCAGATTTGCCATACCACATGCCATTATATCTATGTGCCTTAACAATACGTCCTTGATCCCAATAAAAGTCATAACTATCGTGACCATCCAATTTAATTAGTCTTCCATCTGAATCGTAATGGTAGGTATCGGCATATATGGTTGTGGATTCAGGGTTTATATAACGATATTTCATCTTAAGTAATTGACCATCGGGTCTATAGTAATATTGAGCCCAGAATATGAGGTTCCCATCAGAGATTTTTTTTAACATTTTAGGCAACCCTGCTATTTCTACAGCCCCGATAGTAGCAAGTGGTTCCATGGGGATGTCTATATCCAATGGATTAATTATTTCAGGTGGATTCTCATTTTCGGGTTGAGAAATGCTTTCATCATTATCACTTGAGCAATTCATAAGAATTAAACAAGCTGTCAAAACTGTCAAGAATGTATGTGTTGTTTTCATTTTAATAACTTTTAAAGAGGTCTTTGTAAAAGAATGATATTGGTATCACCTATTTAAATTTAATCATTAGCTCTGTGCTAATGTGACATTAGCGACAAAGGGCTAATGAAAGTAGATAAAGACATGAAAATGGGCGACAAATGTTTTTAATGGCATTTAATTATCACTTATAATCCAAGGAATGACCTGTGTCAAACCAATTCAATTTGTTTCATGAAAGGATAACAGCCCTAAATTATTGTGCATTTAAGGCTGCCTCCATTTTACTTATATTAATATTTCTCTTTAAGGGCATTCTCATAAACATAATCACCCAATGCTTTACCTAGATCTTCTCCAACATCAATGGCTTGTCTAAAATGATACCCAATATAGAGGTGAGATAAGGAATTTTCTCTTACGGCATCAGAAATTGATGAAAATGTGCGAACTACTCCAGGCAAGTAACCACTAGTTCGCTCAAAATTATAGTTGTCTTTATTATCAAAAATTCGATAAATGATTTGAGCTGTCGCCCCTCCAGTAAAGGCGTGTACAGAAGGATATTCCGGTACGGGAGCTGTTAAGAATAATGGTGCCCAGTTAGGGTCTGCAACCGTATTGTCATTACCATCGGTGTCTGCAAGTTGAATAGCACTTATTGGTCGCCAACTGTAATAGTACCGTTTACTTTCAGTTGTAGATATATATGAATCGACTATAGCACCATGAATTAAAGCAAAATACCTTGCCGTTTTCCAAGCGTTTTGAGATTGTGGATTGTAGGATTCCAAAACCTTCCTAGCCACATCATTCCAAGCACGATTCGAATTTTCGGCCCAGAAAATTCCTATTTCTGTTTGGTCTGCAGTACGTACAAGGCTGTTATCGGCACCAATAGCTTTAACTTCATTAAAATCTAATGCATATTCCGGTGAATCTACAGGATAAGGTGGATCTGGTCTTAACATATCATTTTCTGTCATGAAAAATGGTTGAAGATTATGAAAATTTGGAAACGCAAATCCTTTTGGACTGGTTGCTGTTCCATTAAACTGAAGATGGCGATATTCTCCTGGCTGGGTTCCGTCTGCTGGCTGATTGGGCGAGAACAAACCCAAATGTGGCAAATCGCTGGCTCTTTTAGCCATAACGGCTTGTGCAACGGCGTGACCTTGAGCGATTCCTCTGGTCTTTGTATCACCATCAGGTATGGCGTCAAGGGTAGTTTCCAATAATGTATTGATACTAGTTAAATTTTGAGGAACAAATGCAAATGCAAAAGGCAATTGATTTACCGCCATAATTACATCGTATGCCGCCTGTGCCACTGCCGCATCAGGATCTGCATCTTTGTCTCTGGAAACAGTAGCATAGGTTTCATATCTTGGAGTAATGCTATTGAGTGCATCATGCATGGCTAAATGTACAAGAGACCAGGTATAAGCTGTAGAGATTGGTGGCGTACCTACTCCTTTTGGAAACGTATATAGATCTTGCATGGCCTTATTCCAAACCAAAACCATATGTGCTAACTCTTGTTTTGATGCCTTTTGTGAAGCAACAAGTAATTCATTGTCAACAGGTTCCAGATCATCACTTTTAGCACATGAAAGGATTAACAATAAAACCATACTGGTTAAAAGTAGCGAACTCCGATGTATCAGATATCGGGATACAGCTCTAAATTTTCCTGCATTTTGGGTTGCCACCCATTTTGTTTTCATAAGTTTAAATTTAATTGTTAATAATATTCATACACAATTTTGGTGTCACCGTATGTTCTTTCGATGACTCTTCCATTGCCATCGTATTTATAATTATAAGTTATGTAATTGTAATTTGGGTATGTAGTATCTCTAAAACCTTTAGAACTAGGAAACTGCTGTAGTTCTCTTTGTCCTGGAATGATTTGTAAGTCTAAAAACAGATTTCGAGACTCAATGTAATTGACAAAATTAAATTTGTAAGAATAATCGATAATACCACTTCCATCATAACCCTCCTCGTAAACAATGGATTCTAAATTACCATCATCATAGTAGGAATAATTGGATTTTTCAACATAGATGGGATTATAGCTAGTATATTTTACAGATTTTTGAGTCAATTGCTCCTTGTCGTTGTAATCGTATATGATATCGAAACTTCCATACCAATGATTATAATATTCGGCCTTAATGATTCTACCATTATCCCAGTATTGGTTTAATGAACCATCACCAATAAATTTCACCATTTTCCCTTCATCATCGTATTGGTAGATATAGTCACTTATTTCTGATATAGAATTTGAGAATCCAAAGTTTACTTTAAGCATATTTCCATCAGGTCTAAAGTAATAGTGGGCCCAATAATTAAGAATACCATTTTCGAATCTTTTAAGTATTTTAGGATACCCTGTTATAGCTATAGCACCGATATCGGTTAAGGATTCCATTGGTATGTCATAATCAATTAGTGTGTTATCCTGTGGATTAGGGTTTTCTATTACTACAGGTTGAAGGTTTTCGTCATCACTTGAGCAGTTTATCAGAATTATTGAAAGCATAAGGACTAATAAGAGAGGTAGTGTTTTCATAGTTAATAGTTTCAAAAATTATACATTGATAATTAGTGTCAATAGCCTATAGAGGAATGAATATTTTCTTTTTTACAATTGCGCTAGAACCTTGGTCAATTAGCTCGATAACATAAAGTCCAGATGCAAGATGATGTACGTCTATGTTATAATTACTGGGTTCCAAATGACCTTTTAAGAGCTGTTGTCCATGAATATTATACAAAGTGTAGTTAGTACGGTCAGAAAGATTGAGTATGGAGATATGTCCTTTAGCCGAGATAACCCGAACAGTTTTAAAATCTGAAGCTTCCAAATCTAAAACCCTTTGGCCAGAATATATTGGCTGATTAGGTGTTGCATTATATGCATAATCCATAATAGTCCATTGACTTGTGCTTGAAACATTTAATCTAGCCCATCCGTAATGTGTTTGCCCGTTTATAAGAAACCTTAGTCCGAGATACTTGTCGTTTTTATCTTTCCAATCATAATTGTAATCATAATAACAAACTATCCCATAGCATTCTTCTAAGCTAATAATCCCATGAGCTTCATAGTATTCACCATTTTTATACCCCGAGAGATTAAAAATCTCCCAATTTTTATCTAAAGGGACGGCGTAAGTATAAAAGGGAGAAATTGACAGAACGCTATTGGCGCCATTTGGATTCCATATTATAAAGAAGGTCCATTTTTCATTCGTAGAGGACCACAAATTATAATCAACAATTTGATCATTGTTTAAGTTCAAGTCGTAACTATCTCCAAGATTTTCACCAGTAAAATCCGGTTCAATATCAGTATATATAATTTGCGCTTGTAGGCTAACAGTCATTAACAATACAACTAAAAGAGTCACTAATCTTATGAGGTAGTTTATAGTAAGCAGATTTCTTTTCATGGTGTTTTGATTTTTTTCGTTTACAGTCAAAAAATATGATTAAATGTAGTGGTAACTATGATGCTAAAAGTTGCATAGCGGCAGAACAGTAACCAAAAGCGATAGAGACTAAATATGAGCGGATTAAACTCATTCGTCGTAGTTTATTGGTTGTCTGTCGTAAGATGATTTATTTTTGTAGTTAAAATTCTAGCGTGGCATTTATTTATATACATTTATAATAAAATAAAGGTATGTATGTCAGTTAGGGAATTTATACTATCGGATAAGAACTGGTATCGTTTTGGCCGACATTTGCTTTTTTGGTTTTTTTGGGGCGGTTATTTTGCCATAACACGTCAACTTAATCCCGTTATCTATATGACCACCGGGAAATTTCCGGAGTTTTGGAAATCTATTATCGAAACTTTCTTTTTCCTTTTCCCTCAAACATTTCTTGTCTACCCTACCCTTTATTTTATATTGCCATATTATGTTTTTAGGCAGAAGTATGTTCAAGGTGCATTATGGTTTATCTTTTTCTATTTTGTTGCCTTATTGGTTCATGCCATTGTGCTTATCAATATTCCCTGGGATAAAGTCCCTTGGATTTCTACCGCTCAACTATTCTTAACTACCACAACCTTATATCAAAAATTCTTCATGGCTTATCTTGGCAGTATACAAGGTTCCATTACAGCTGTCGCTTTGGCCTCCAGTTTTAAGATGTTCAAGCATTACTATTTAAAATCCTTGCGTAACCAACAACTACAAAAAGAAAACTCCGAGGCACAGCTTCGGCTTCTAATGGCCCAAGTGCAACCCCATTTTATGTTTAATACTTTAAACAACATTTACTCACAGGCACAGGAGGAATCTCCAAAAAGTGCAAAAATGATCTTGGAACTTTCACATATTCTTCGTTACATTTTGGATGAAGGCAAGAAAGATTGGGTTCCGCTAGAAAATGAACTGCAAATGGTAGTAGA
Organism: Flavobacteriaceae bacterium MAR_2010_72; assembly: GCA_003550275.1. GTDB lineage: Bacteria > Bacteroidota > Bacteroidia > Flavobacteriales > Flavobacteriaceae > Geojedonia. Next base: position 1,742,735 of record QXCW01000002.1, on the reverse strand, counting down.
TTATCTTAATCTGGAAAAAATAAGGTATGATAATAAACTTGATTTACATTATTCGTTTCCAAACAGTACAGGAGACCAACTAATTGCTCCTCTACTTTTGCTCCCTTTGGTTGAAAACTGTTTTAAACATGGTGCAAGCAAAATGATCGACAATCCTTGGATTAATATAAAATCTGAACTTCAGGGAACTACATTTTCAATAAAATTGATGAATGGTAAAAAAAACATGATAGCTTCTGACAAATACCGAAAAGGAACAGGAATTGAAAATGTACGACGGCGTTTAGCCTTGTTATACCCTAACAAGCATGCTTTAGAAGTTAAGGACGACGTTGATGTTTTTATTGTTAACCTCAATATTGAATTAGACAGTAAAGATTCTGTGGAAACCAATATGGAAAATGAATCCTTTCAAGAATATGAAACCATATGATAATATAAAATCAAAATGTCTCATTGTAGATGACGAACCGTTAGCTAGAGATGTGTTGCGGCGTTATTTTACAAAATTACCGGTTTTGCAATTGGTTGGGGAATGTAGTAATGCCATTGAGGCGTTTGTATTTCTTCAATCCAATGAGGTTGATATTATTTTTTTGGACATTAGAATGCCTGAACTCCTAGGGACCGAATTGATACAATCTCTTAAAAACCCACCAAAAGTAATTTTTACAACTGCTTTTAAAGAATATGCCTTGGATGGCTTTGAGTTAGACGCTGTAGATTATCTGCTGAAACCAATACGGTTTGACCGCTTTCTAAAGGCAGTAAATAAAGCCTTGCCTGGCTATGAAAATGCTCTACTTACTAATGAACCATTTGAGTTAGAAAAGAAATCTGGAATTGATTCAATTTATCTCCGTATTGATAGAAAACAGGTAAGAATTGTTTTAGATGAGATTCTTTACATCGAGAGTGATAAAGATTATATAAAAATATTCACTAACGATAAAATGCATTTTTGCAGACAAACCATATCTGCCATTGAAACGATGATCGATAAAAATAAATTTGTCCGTATTCATAGATCGTTCATTGTTCCAATCAACAAGATCAAATCATATACACATGAATTGGTTGAAATTAACAAAAAGGAATTACCTATAGGTAAGCACTATTTAAACCAATTTTTACAAATAGTGGATTCAACAGGCTCTTGAAAAAGCAAAATACCATTCAAAAATAAAAGTATTCGTTTGTTTTAGCATGACTAGTCATTTAAGTAAATATTCCAAAATTGGTCAATTTTAGGGTTAGGTTCAATAGTATTATGGTTACTATATTGCTCAATATCAAAAACGAGGTTATAGTTACCTACAGCCTCGTTTTGATAGATTAGCTTTTATATTTAATTTTTTCGTAAGCCCTTGGCAGTACGATCTTCCATAGCGGGCGGGGGTGTAATGCTGTTGGTTGCAGGGGTAACTTGTTTAAGTACTTCACTTACCACGCGCTCGAGCTGTGGATCGCGTCCTGACATTAAAAGGTTAGGATCATCCCAGACTGCAATATCTGGCCTAACACCAACGCCTTCATCAAACCATTGGCCATTGTTAAGGTACAGACGTGCTCCCGGCACCGTAATACCACCCCCGTCAATAAGACCATGACCCGTAGCTGGACCAACCAAAATACCAAGGGTCCGCTCCCCTACGATGGGGCCAACATTTAATTCTCTAAAGGCCCAAGGTAAGGCATCACCACCAGAACCTGCCCAGCCATTGATAAGCATACCCATAGGGCCAGTATTCGTTTTTTGTGGAGCTCGTATGGCTTCGCCATGACGCCAATACAGATTGTAAATGGAAGGTCGTGTCATGAGTTCTAAAAAACGATCGGCCAATTGCCCACCTCCATTAAAACGTTCATCAATAATAAAGCCTTGTTTATCCAATTGTCCGTAGAACATTTTAACCAATTCTAACTGACCTTGCCCACCCGTATTGCTCATATAAACATATCCTAGCTTACCATTAGACAGGGTTTCTACATTTTTTCTATTAGCCTCTATCCAGGCCAAATAACGCAACTGTGCTTCTTCACCTTGCCTTAAGAGTTCAACAATATGGTCTTTGGCGTCATTAGGATTACCAGTTGAACTGATACTTAAGGCTACGGTTTGTCCTGCTAAACCATCAAAGGCGGCATAGGGATCCTGATTAGGGTTTAAAGCAATACCATTGACTGCGTGAATGTAATTTCCTGCGCGGATGTTTGAACCGGGGCGATCTAAAGGAGATCGGACTTCGGTATCCCAAACTGCTGGAGTAACAAGTTTAGAGATAAAGTAGCCCTTGCTATCTTGCCCCCAATTAATACCTAAATAACCAGTTTCTACGCGCTTTACGGACTCTGTATCTCCTCCTCTAGTATAGGTGTGACCAGCACTGAGTTCGGCCTGCATTTCAGACTGTAAAGTTGAAACATCCCAACGGGTCCGTGCATCTTTGATAAGTGTGCCGTAACGTTTTTTCATAGCATCCCAATCAACCTGTTGCATGTTTTTATCATAAAAGAAATCGCGATATCTGCGCCAAGTATCGTTGAAGATTTGCTGCCATTCCTCTTTAGCTACCCATTGCATGTGTAGTTGCGAGGTGGGAATTGGCTTTTCGAGCTTTTGGTTTTCGTTGGGTGCAATGATGCCCCATTTTCCTCTAGAGACAACCAAAAGGGACTTACCATCTCCAGTTTTTTCAGCGGCATTTACACCTTCCATAATGGTTTTAACTTCACGCTTGTCAAAATCATAATACTTAAGGCTTGGATTGCCGTCATTGTCACCAGTGATTGGATATTGATGAAGAACCAATTTACCATCAAAACTTATAAGCTGACGGTAGTTACCTGCGGGTATGGGGAGTAGAGTTATGCGTGATTCGGTATCTTGAAGGTTGATGGTAGTGGTTGCTTCTTTTGAAGTATCCTTTTTATCGTCTTTAGGTTTATCTTTAGCGTCTTCTTTAGGTTTTTTTGCTGACCCAATGGTAAGCGTGTCATTTTTAGCAAATAGTGGATAAGTCACCGTACTGTTAAGTGCCATAGCCGCTATTTGGGTATTGTTGGGATAGATCCACGTACCATCACCTAAACCACTGTAAGCCGAATTAAAGGCTCTATCGGTTAAATAATAAATGAATTCACCTTTTACATCGAATACGGGATTATAATCAGAATAATACCCACTGGTAATTTGACTAACTTTATTTTGAGCCAGATTATAGACAAATAGTGCTGAATTGGTGTTGTCAACCTGTTTACGATAGGTAATCCATTTAGAATCTGGTGACCAGTTGATGCTATAATTAAATCGACCGTTATGGCCCATATGGTATTTACTATTATCAGCCTTGGTCAACTTTTTAGAGGCGACCTCAATAATGTTGATGTTGTTTTTTTCATCGATATAGGCAATGTGCTTGCTATCAGGCGACCAATAGAGCGTATAGCCAAACCCTGATTTGAACTGGGTGAGCTGTTTTGCTGCTGCCGTTTTATCTGTAGGCTGAATATAAAGTTGGTATTCACCATCCTTATCACTCCAATATGCAATAGAGGCCCCATCTGGCGACCATGCAGGTTCGCGATCATAGGCGCCACTGGAATGGGTAAGGTTGATAGTGACACCTTCTTTTACAGGTGCATTAAAGAGTTCACCACGAGCTTCAATGACAACCCGATTGCCGTCTGGGGATGGCGAAACACTTCCAATTTGTTCAGATACATTTTTGATTTGAGGCATTTCTAATGACAAATCAGAGACTACATGTATGTTTAGTTTTTGTGGTTCACCTTGGCCACCTACTAATTGGTATAGTGTCCCACCAGATTCAAAAACCAAATCACCTTGATAAGCACTAAAAAAACCAATATCAAAATCGGAAATGCGGGTAAGTACCTTGCTTGTTTTTGTTTGGGTGTCGTATTCCCAAATGTTTCGTCTTAAATTGGCATCGTTGTCTGATAAGAAATAGATTTTTGTACCCGACCAAGTTGGTCTTCCATCATTGGCTTCATCGGTAGTAATGCGTTCTACGCGCTTGCTCTCCAGATCATAGATAAGGATATCTGACGTTAAACCGCCACGATAGCGTTTAAAAGGGTAGTTTTCTGTAATTTTTGTAATGTAGACCAATTGTTTGCCATCTGGGCTAAATTTGGCGAGTTCACCATATGGAAGTTCTAATTTTTGTGGAAGCCCGCCTTTAGCCGAAACCATAAATAGCTCATTGACGTTTGGTGTATGGGCTTCTCTGCGCGAAGCAAATAAGAGGCGTTTGCCATCGGGATGCCAATCGAGCATGCGGTCGTAAAACGAGGCATAAGTAACCCTAATAGGTACACCTCCTTGAACGGGCATCGTGTAGACATCTACATTGCCATTATAACTCGCTGAAAAGGCTATTTGGGTGCCATCAGGTGAAAACCGTGGATAGGATTCTTCTCCTTGAGAATGGGTTAGCTGGATTGCTTGTCCGCCAGCTCTTGGAGAGATCCAAATATCACCACCATAGACAAAGGCTATATGGTTTTTGGAGATATCGATATGGGTCATTAACCGAGCATCGATTTGCCCATACGATTGAAAATGGCATACAATGCCCATTAAAAGTGCGCAATAAAAAATTGGTATTCTCATTTTTGAAAATTTAAAAAAAGAGGTCAGTTGGTTGCGGAAGAAGGGATTTAAATATACAAAATATACAAGAGCTTTTACTAGTCTAAAAGTAATAATACTAGGAATTGTCTCACGTGTAGTAGTTTTTGGAATACAACCTCTCACAATCACTTTTTAATCCTTGTAATACTTTGCATTAGTGATGCTTAAATTGTACTTTATGATCATAAAGAGGTTTTCAATAAATATATTTTATATTTATTTAAGCTCTTTAATTGAGGTTATGAGATAAAAACAAAAGACCTTACTTCATGGCACGATCCAGTAGAAAGCCACACAAATTTGGAACCTTTTTAGGTGTATATACACCGAGTATATTGACCATACTTGGGCTTATCATGTATTTGAGGTTTGGATGGGTTGTTGGTAACGTTGGATTTTTAAAGACGACTCTAATTGTGCTCATGGCTAGTTCTATCACCTTTATTACAGGATTAAGTGCTTCTGCCATCGCTACAAATATAAAGGTTGGTGTTGGTGGTGAGTATTATATGATTTCACGGAGCCTTGGTTTAGAACCAGGAGGTGCTATTGGCATCCCCTTATATTTATGCCGTACTTTAAGTGTGACGTTTTATTGTTATGGGCTTTCTGAAGCTATTTTGGTGCTTTGGCCAGAAAGTCGAGGCATATTGCCACCAAACGCCTTACAAGGGTTAACCATCTTTTTTATCGTATTAGTGACAGCCCTTTCTGGTAAGAGTGCAAAACTCGTATTAAAAGCGCAAATACCTATTATGATCGTAGTAGGCGCTTCAATTTTAGCTTTGATAATCGGGATATTAAGTCAAGAGCTTCATGCACCAGTTATCGAAGCCTCGTATCAATCGGCACCCGAGGGCTTTTGGTATGTGTTTGCGGTATTTTTTCCTGCCGTTACAGGATTTACAGCAGGTATCGGTTTAAGTGGTGATTTAAAGAATCCTCAAAAATCAATTCCAAGAGGTACCCTAGGAGCCGTACTTACAGGTGCAATTATTTATCTAATCATTCCTTTACTTTTAGCAATTACTGGAGCGCTTACTTTGGAACAAATGGCAGACCCAGAAGCAGGCGTTACCATTTGGACACGTCTTGCTGTATTTGGTCCATGGATAGTATACCCAGCGGTTTGGGGTGCTGTACTATCATCAGCTTTTGGAAGCATTTTAGGAGGACCAAGAATACTTCAGGCACTATCTATGGATGGTTTGGCACCAAAATTCTTATCCAAGCTTTCAATATCAGGACAACCCACTATTGCCACATGGATAAGTGGTACTATTGCTATTGCTGCTGTTTTTCTAGGAGGATTAAATACCATTGCCCAATATGTATCCGTATTGTTTTTAACACTTTACGTTGCCGTAAATGTTAGTGCCGCCGTTGAACAACTTATTAAAGAGCCTTCATATCGTCCTACAATACATGTGCCTTGGTATATTTCTTTATTAGGAGCCATTGCTGCCATGGTAGTGATGTGGCTTATTAATCCTTGGGCTTTTTTATTTGCTCTAGGATTAGAAGCAGTAATATTCATGTATTTAATTAGTAAAAAGCTTGAACAGCAATGGGGCGATGCTTCGACAGGTATCTGGATGCACTTGAGCCGATATGCCTTATTGCGGTTAAACACAAAAAAAGTGCATGTTCGAAATTGGCGTCCCATTATCATCCTTTTCATTCGCAACCTAAAAGAACATATGCATCTTGTTAAATTCACAGAAATGTTGGGGCAAAATAGTGGGTTATTGACCATTTCAAAACTTGTTACTTTAGAAGACACTCCAGAATTGGTGCGTCGCAATGAGATTGCTTTTGAAATGCAGAAAGATTTAGCTACCGAGGGTTTACAAGCTTTGACTGAAGTAAATGTAGTTAGTGATCTAAAACTTGGCATGTATCAAGTAGCCGCTTCTCATGGTGTTGCCGGTATCAAAACCAATACGGTGGTTTTTGGTTGGTCTGGGACCCATGAAGGAAAGGTTCAGGAATTACAGATCATTAATGACCTTTCAAAGACTGGAAAAAATATTGTTATGGCTCATATCACTAAAGCATTTAACAACCGTATGAAAAAACGGATTGATATTTGGTGGCGCGGTAAGGATAAGAATGCCGATTTAATGTTATTATTGTCCTATATGATCCGGTTAAACAGAAAGTGGAATAAAGCAGTGGTGAATATTTTTTCGGTTGTGGAGACGGAAGAAGAAAGACGTGCTATGCAAGTGCATATTAAAACCTCAATTATTGAAGCACGTATTGATGCCGAAATACATGTATTGTTAAAAGAAGATCATGAAATTTTAGAACTGTTGTTACAGAAAAGTAGTAAAGCTGATCTAGTGTTTTCTGGATTGGCTCGAGGTACCGAACACATTGAGCAACGTGTTCAAACACTTGAATATATAGCTAAACACCTAAAAGCCGTTGCTTTTATTCAAAACAATGGTATGGCAGGAGAAATACCAACTATTTTTAATGCTTAAGAATCATATTAACATTCTAGTAGGTTCATTTTTATATTTATTACTTTGAATACCTAGGCATTAAGTTTCATACTATCATAAAAAAAGAACCTGTTTTACACAGGTTCTTCTCGTTTATAATTTAATTATTGGATTTGGAATGAATTAAAACCAATTCATTCACTCATTATTATTCACTTTTTTGATAAGTGAATACAACTACGGTACTAACTGTAAAACCATTGACATTTGTAAAGCGAACCGTTGCTTCCTGACTGAAAGAAGTTTCATTCTCTCCAAATTCAATTTCGGTACTTTGTGTTGCACATCCCGTTACCAAATTTAAATTATCATTCGACAAACGCCAAGTGCCTTCTAACACTTGTTTATTCTGGCAGTTGGTTGCAGCAAGTCCTTGCTCGACTTTATATTTTCTGTCAGTATTAAATGTGTACACCAAATCTCTCTGACAGGCAGAATATTGGGCATAGATATCGGTGCTAGGGTTATTAACTTGGTCATTGGTTAAATCAACCGCGTCTTCGGCAACCATGGCGGATAGTACCCATTCACCAACTAAATCGGTTTCTGATGCCGAAAGCGCACCAGTAAAAGGACTTGGACATTGTACATCATCACCAATATCACAACTCGATAACAATAAGGTTACTAATAGAATACTACTTGTTTGAATAAATGATCTTTTCATATTTTAAGTTTTTTTAGAATTTTAGTATTAGATGGGTGAATACTAAAATAGTTGCGTCAAAGCTAATAGTTTTTTTTATTAAGACCTAAGATTATGATTTGTTGGACATATTTATGTCATTAAAAAGCTCCCTATTAAGGGAGCTTTTAAACTATAATGGGTATTGAATGTTTCTTTTTAATGATTTAAAAACCAATTACTTTATGTTTCATTCAATATTAACTTTTCAAAGTTACCTAATTAAGGAGAATTTTTAAACATCAGTTTTATCGGATTACTATGCTATTTTAACAAAACCATTCATTCCATTTGTTTTTAGTTATGCTAAATCTGTAATAACTTTTAATGCCAAATCAATTTCAGTTTTAGAATTGTAAATGTGTACCGAATGTCGCAATAGGTTCTCGCCTATCGATCTTGGTTGTAATCGTTCACGCTCCCACATGGTTTTTTGAAGATCGGGTCCAGAAATACCTTTCACAGAGTAAGTTGTGATACCTGCTGCCATAGACTCATTGGTTGATGAATGGATGGTGACATGGGACATTGTTTTAAGACCATTTCTTAAATAACTTCCTAATTCATGTATACGTGCTAGCCATCGCTCCTCACTTATGGCATTAAAAAAATCAACTGCAGCTTCATAGCCTGTAATTTGATATGGACTTCCTGTTCCGTTTTGCATTAAACGAAAGCCGTGATCATCCTGATTATCCCAGTTATAACTGGCCAGAGTTGACCAAATGTTCCCAACCACACTTTTATTGATATAAAGCAAACCACTGCCCGGTGGCGCCAACAACCATTTATGTAGGCTAGAGTAATAGGCATCACAACCTATATCCTTGACATCTACTTTAACATGACCAACACATTGCGCACCATCTAAAACTGTAAAAATGCCTCGCTTTCTAGCCTCAGCACATATAGCCTTTACTGGCATTACAGTTCCAAGTCCTGAAATGATATGAGGGACTGCTATGACCTTGGTTTTTGGAGTAACTTCCTTAAAAATGGCATCAATTATCTCTTGCGGATCATTAGCAGGTTCTGGCATAATAGCCTGTTTATAAATACACCCTTTACGTTTGGCCAATAATTGCCAAACTCCAAAACCTCCGCCATGTTCTTGATTGGTATTGATGAGTTCGTCGCCAGACTTAAGATCTAGTCCTTGACCTACTAGATTCATGCCAATCGTGGCGTTTTGGGTAATAGAGAGTTCTTTATAATCACAGTTAATTATACGGCCTAATTTTTCACGGAGTTCTATATAAGGGAAATAACCACTCAATAATTCAGGGCCAGAACCATCTTTGTAGTCTATGGTTGCCGCCTCCGTATTGTAATGCATCATGTGGTGGATCATTTTATCCAAAACATAACCAGGTGTTGGTCCCATTGTACCATTGTTAAAATAAGTTTGCCCTTCTTTCAACGGAAATTGTTTTCGTACCTGTTCCCAATACGCTTCACCCTCTACCATAGTATGTTGAAGTGGCCTTAAGGACCAGTCTTTAGACTTATCAAACTGAATAAAAGGCAAGGCCATTGCGGCCAAGCTAGAGTTTTTTAGAAAATCCCTTCGGCTTGTCATATTGTCGTGTAATGGTTGTTATAAAAATAAGGAAAAATAAAAAAGGCAGACTTGTAAAAGTCTGCCTTTTTGAACAATTCACTGGTATTGGTTAGTTAAGCTTTAATATTAACTGTTTTTAATTTATTCCCATTTTTAAGCACTACTTGGTAAGCGATTTTTGACGCTTCGTTCTGCTGATAATTAATATTGCATTTGACGTTATAAAACTCCCACCCCGGATAATCTTTGGCAAGTTTAATACTTATGTCTGTTGGTAATCGGACGGCATTATAATTTTCTTGACAGCTTATTAGATACCCTTCCTGGTTATATATAGCTGTAATATGATTTTTGCCTTCTTTAAACTCAACAGTATAAGTGGTATTTATTTTAGGATTATACACTTTGTCGATTTTAACATCATAATTGGCTACTACTTTTTGTAATTTTTGAACTTTCAAAGCATGGACATTATCAGCACTAACTGCGTTCAAATAGTCTACATTATTGATAGACTTGGTTTTTTTACTGAGAGATTTGTTTGTTGGGGTCAAAACAGCAATGTTGTTTTGAGCAAACATTAGGGTGGTTAGTCCTGAAAAAATTAAACTTAATACAAAGATTTTCATAATAATTGTGGTTTTTGGTTGAACATTATTGCTATTAATTATTTCTTCCAGAGTTTATTAAAACTAGATACACTGTTTATGTGTATTTAGCTGAAACTAAACTATTTAAATTATCGTATTAAACCATGAAATAGATATAGACATACAATGGACAACCGATAGACTTACAATAGACAAACCGTTGATTTGGTGGGATTTTAGTAGGTGATATGGTAAAAAGTATACGTATTTACATGTTTTGAATAAATGTATCCAACTCAACATCTTCAGAAAGGTGTAGCTTTTTCCGAAGGCGGTAACGGCTTGTGTTTAGAGAAGCCAGTGTGATGTTTTGTAAGGTAGCGATGCTCCTACTGCCTATTTTAAGACGGATTAGTGAGCATAACCTGATTTCATTTTTACTTAAATTGGGAAAGTTTGTGGTTAGTTCCCTATAAAAAGAATCACTTAATTTATCCAAGCGATCAAAAAACGTTTGGGTATCGGTATCAAAGGTTATTTTGTTTTGGATGTCTTGCTCCAATTCGGACAACAATATCTCACCTTCTGAAGTATTGGCTTGCTTAATGGCTATAATTTTTTCAGCTACTTCTTGTGTCCATTCTTGGTTTTGGGTAAGGTTTATGGCAAAATCGGATAGGTCTCGTTCTTTTGATTTGATATCACTATTCAATTGCTTTACCTTTAATGCTGTGTTTTCAAGTTTCTGTTCCGCCAGAAGTTGTTTGTTTTTCGCTATTATAAAATACTGTCTTCGACGTAAAAGCAATGACAGTAAAATAATCAACCCAAAAGAAGACAATAAGGTTATGAACCACAATTTAGAACGCTGGCTTTTGATTTGGTTTTCTTTTTGGATTTGTTCTATTTTAAAATTAAGCGCGATTCGATCGAGCGTAATATTATTCAATTCATCACGCCATTTCTGATCAGCCAACTCTGAAAGTGTATTTAAACTATCGGAGTAGTTTTGAATTGTTCTAGCAGTTTTATATGCCTCTTTAAAATTATTTTGCTTTTCATACAATCGGGCTTTTGAGTTTAGAAATGCTAGGGTGGATTCAGAGGTTATCCTTTCTAAATAAGAACTATCAACCATGATTGTCTCAAGTTCTTTAAAAGCTTTTTTAGCATTTTCGAATTCTTCTATTTGAATATAGGTGTCTACTAATTGGCTTCCCGCACTTATTAATCTTGGAATGTCTTTTGTAAACAACCTTTCATCGGTTGCCACTTTATAAAATTCAAAATTAGTTTGATAATATGGTAAGGCGGCGTTAGATTTTCCCTGATCCAGATACACATCAGCAATATTATCCCGAATACTTCCAATTAATGTGTGATTAGGGAAATGTTTTTTTGTTATCTGATGGGCTAAATTAAAGTAAATTAATGAGGAGTCTAATTCCTTTTTATGCCAATAAAAATAGAGTCCATAATTATTAAGTGCTGAAGCATATGAGATCGTATCTAAATATTTTGTGTACTGAATATTTTTTAAATGCTCTTCATTTGCCAAATCAAACCTCCCTAATTTTGAGTAGCCTTCCGCTAAAATACTATGGGTGAAAGTTTTCATTTCAAATAACGATTTCTTTTCAGATTCCGTTAGCTTTTCTTCTTGAGAACTATAATATTTAAAGAAATCTTCGCATGACTTTATGGATTCTTTTGGAAATCCGATTTCACGAAACCAATTTCCCGAATGGAAATGACTATTTAATTTTAAACGGTGGTTGCCATCTATATGAGACAACAAATCCATACGTTTAAAATGTTGAGACAAGTATACTTGAAGTTGTTCTTCAGAAAATGAACTACGTCTAAAGGTTTTTATATCATCTTCTGGGAACGATTGAGACATGTTCTCACTAATGGCTATATATTGCTTTAAGGCGTTGTCGCTAGTTAGTGACTGATTTTGTGATCTTGCATTTGGTGTAACAAGAAGAAAAAGGATACATGAAAATGTAAAAAAACTTTTCAAAATAAGGGTTGGTTCATTGAAAATCAAGCTTAAAGATATAGTATTTATAAGAATTAGTTTACAAATAGTTTATCATTTGTAGGATTTAGTGCTAATTTTTTACATTCGTTAATCTATTCACTATCAATTGTATTGGATTATCGGTTTGTTTTTTAAGTTAAAAGAATGTTTAAAAGCAGCTTAACGACAGTTTTGTAGTTTTTAACAAACAAGTTTGTTTCAAAATTATTCTCGAATTATCTTCTTATTTGTAAACCCCTTAATCTATGTAATTATGGATGCCAATTTATCGCTTTTCAATCAAATCAATAGCCTGTCTTATTGGTTTATATACGAGAGTAATTATAAAAGTTCTGTAGTACTTGATGCAGAAAAGGACAGTTATTTTGTTAAAATAAAAAAAGGGAAGCAACATTTATACACTTACCATATAAACGATTTTAGCAAAAAAAATAAGCGTTTTTTACAGTTTGAACTCATTGCTGTTGTGAATAGTCTTCTACATATAAAAGAAACTATCGTGCAGCGTCAACGCACAAGTGCCTAACTATACTTTTGCCAAAATGATGAAAAGCATAACGATTAGCATCAAAAAGCTCAATCCGAAGAATTTTATGGAATTGTGAACACTCTTAAACTTGCCAGTAATGATCTTGCTTTCAGCGTGTATTTGCTCGCTTAATTGTTGAAATAGTTCCTCCTTACTCCCGCATACCTTCATTAATTGTTTGGTGTAGTCTTCTATGCCTCCAAACTTATTAACCGCGTCGCCAAAGAAGAAAACGTTTTTGGTGTATTTAAACTCCATTTGCGGTCTAAAACACTTAAAGCAATAAAAAATAGAGGTCAGTACAAATGCCAACCAAATCCCTGCGAGTATCATCAAAAGCTGACTTTCTGCAAAGTAGGATTTAAAGTTATGTATTCTATCAGCTAATAATCCTAGAATTAAACTATGGAAAGAGAATAAAACTCCAGCTTTTAGCTCAGATGCACGTATTAATTTTTCCAAGCGCTCTAACTGTTCCCAATAATTATTCGGATCTTGATTATGCATATGATTTTGGTTTTAGATAGTTTTGATGAGGCCATCAACAAAGTACATTTTTAACTGTCCTCGATTTTTAACCTCAATATTACCCCTAAAGTTACAATTAAATTTGTCTTTTACCAGTAAGTAGGTATGCTCCGAAATATTTATTTTTCCAGGTTCAGAGCAGGATTCCATACGCGAAGCTATATTTACTGTATCACCCCAAATGTCATATGCAAACTTTTTGGAGCCTACGACACCTGCAACTACAGGGCCAGTATTGATGCCGACTCGAATATCAAACCGGGTTTCGGAATCTTGGGCATTATTTTTTTCGTTGTGAACAAATTCAACTATGTCCTTCGCTGCCATGACCATTTTGGCGGCATGGTCTTCAGTAGGGAAAGGTAATCCGCCTGCACACATATAAGCATCACCAACCGTTTTAATTTTTTCAAGTCCGTATTTTTCGATGATGTCATCAAATTTTGAAAAATAGAAATCTACTGTAGAAACCAATTCTTCTGGTGACAAGTGTTCTGCATAGTGTGTAAACCCTTTAAAATCTGTAAATAATACAGTAACAGAATCAAAACGCTTCGCCTCTACTCTTCCATTGTCTTTCAATTCTTGAGCAGTTTCTTCTGGTAGAATATTTAGTAGTAAGTTGTCTGATCGTTCTTTTTCTGCTGCAATGATCTTGTTAGTTGCTCTAACGTATCTATTGCGTTTAAAAAGTCCTAGAGCCAATAAACCTATTAAAAATAAGGCTAGTAATGTGGCATATACTAGGATGCGTTGGGTTTTTCGTTTTTGGGTCAACAAATCGACTTCGGCTTGTTTTTGTGAAACTTCCCGTTCTGTTCGAAGATCTGCAATTTTTTGTACAGTTTCTATATTTTTTACACTGTCGCGGAATGTAATATAGTCTTTATAGTGCTTATAGGCAGCTTCTTGATTACCAACGAGTTCATGTAATTGCGAGAGTTTAAGATTGGCATCGCTAATTTGTTGTTTGAGTCTGTATTTTTGAGCAAGATCTAAACTTGTTTGGGCATATTCAAAGGCTTTAGGCAGATTCCCTTTACTTACATAAATGTCTGAAATATAGGTTAGATATATTGAAATTGGAGCATAATTCTTTTGAGTTTCTAAAATTTTAACGGCTTCATTTATATTATTTTCAGCCTCAATATCACTACCTAGTATAGCATTTGCAATTCCTACATTACCCAAATTATATGCTAAACCTGTTTGATAATTTAATTTTTTGAATAATAACCCGGATTCATCAAAATATTTTAATGCTTCTAAAGGCTTTTCATTATTCAAATACGTATCCCCTGCATTTAATAAAGCACTAGCTAATGCTATAGTATCTTGAGTTTGTCTTAAAAGTTTTATAGCTTTATCATAATAACTTTCTGCATTTGAATAGGTACGCATAGCGGCATAGGCATCAGCAACTGCCATATAAGCAGTACCTAAATCAGGTATATCATTAGAAATATTGGAAATTTCAACACATTTAAAAAAATTAATTAGCGCTTCCTCAATTTCACCAAGATTTAAATACTTATTGCCTTTTTGTAAATGACCGCTATATAAATAGGCCATATTATTTTCTAACAGTGAGAGTTCAATTAATTCATTCGCATACCTAATTGCAAGCTCTGAATCATTGATTTCGTTAAAGGCCAAATTTTTTAAAAGTTCAAGTTTTTGAATACCATTTAGTTTATCCTCATGATAAGTTTTAGCAAGACTGTCTGCAACAGCCTGATCTTGCGCATATACTTGACTAGTTAAAATATAAAAGAAGCCTATTATAAATAATAGGCTTTTCCATTTAAGACCTTTGTTGTTCATTATTGATTAACTCTAATGGTTGGATCAAATCTATGAGTCCCTCCTGAAGCATCTGTCCAATCAATATAATAGGTTTCTTCAGAGCCTACCGTTGCACTCGAACTAATGGTTCCCTGCCAGTTATTTGAGTTTCCACCGCCTACAGCATGAGGATCAGTACTAAAAATGTCAATTGAGCTATCATATTTATGAATATTGGTAATAGTTATACCTGATGCGGTCACAATCCAATTTACAATTGAGCCTCTGCTGGCTTGTAATGTTGCTGAAGGAGATATTGTTAGTTGTCCTGTAGAGGTGTTTCCTCCTGTAATAGTTACTGTTGGCATAATTTTAAATTTTTAGTTGGTTAATAAATAAACGATATGCATATAGTTATAAATGCCGTGTTTTATGCCAATACCATAAGAGTGATAAAAAGGTAAATTTTGGGGAAGACTTGCTATTAATCTACTCCTTTCATATAAAGAACAATAAATATAGTGATTTTTAATGGGTTACACCAATTTATTTGAGTAAGAGATTAAACCGTTTTGGACTGTTTTCCTTTATAAATAACATTGAGAACAAGTCCTGTAATAATTAGTGTTATCCCAATTAGGCTCCAAATGGTGTAGATCTCATCAAACCATAATAGACCAAACATTAAGGTAAAAATAACCTCAATATATTTTAAGGGCGCAACCTGATTTGTCGCTGCATTTTGAAAAGCCTTGGTCATATACAATTGTCCAAAATAGCCAAATACTCCCAAACTTATTAGAAACAGCCATTCAGCTCCTTCAGGCGTTTTCCAGTTGAATATTGATAGGGTTCCGCCGACCATAGTTGCTATGACCATAAAGTAATTAACTACAACCACTGGATGATCAGCAGTTCCAATTTTATTGATTAAGGTATAAACCAATCCGCTAAATACGGCAGCTATGAGTACAAGTAATAGACCATAGGAATCTATTTGTGTATCAAACCCCTTCAAAACAACAACACCAGAAAATGCCATTATAAAAAACAACCATTGTAAGGGTTTTATTCTTTCCTTTAGAAATAAAACAGCAAAGACTGCGGCAAAAATGGGCGCTATATATCGCAAGGACACAGCAGTAGCCACAGGTAAGTATTTTATGGACATAAAAAAGAAAGTCATGGATGTGACCCCGGCAATACCTCGAAATACCAGTAATTTTCTTTTATTTCCTAATATTGGAATGTTGTTTTTCAACAAAAAGCCAAAAGTAAACACCAACGAACTTATTGATCTAAAAAACACTATTTGAAAGGCACTAATCTCTGATAAGTACTTTACGGTAACATTCATACACGCAAAAGCAAGTGTGCTGAAGATCATGAACTTTATGGTGTGTGATGTGCTCATAATCTTCAGCAAAGACTTATGGTGCAGTATAATTTATGTATCCCTGCACTTTTGCTAAAAAATGTTATTTGTGTTAGTTTTTTGATGTATCTAAAAGTTCGTAGCCTTGATTAATCCCTTTTTCTAGTGCAGGAACGCCACGATCCATCCAAACAGGCATAGGTTCACCTTTTAAATAATGATCAAAAAATTGCGCCATTCTAATATTGAAATCCTTTCTGTTTGGATATTTCAAGGGCCAATGCGGCTCACCGTTATAGTTTAAAAACCAAGAAGGCTTGCCTAAACGTCGTAAACTTGTAAAGAATTCAATGCCTTGATACCACGGCACATGGCCGTCAGCATCATTGTGCATAATTAATAAGGGCGTGTTGATCTTATCAATGTTGAAAATAGGTGAATTCTCTATATAGCGTTGTGGATATTCCCACGGCGTACCTCCTATTCTACTTTGGGTGTGTTCATACTGAAACTGACGACTTAAGCCAGTCCACCAGCGAATACCGCCGTAAGCACTAATCATATTGGGTACAGGCGCACCAGATTCGGCAGCTTTAAAAATATCTGTTTTAGTAACCAAATACGCAATTTGATATCCGCCCCAACTGTGGCCTTGAACACCTATATTGTCTTTATCTACAAAACCTTTTTCGATCAAAGCGGTAACCCCAGAAACCACACAGTTAAGTGCACTTTCACCTGGATAGCCAACCCGATATTCTACATCTGGATTAAAAATGAGGTAACCCCTGCTGGCGTAAAAACTATAATTAATAGTTGAACGGCCGTATGAAGGTTCACGGTGATTGTGAATGCCATCAGAGCTACGTTCGTAAAAATTCACAATCATTGGGTATTTCTTTTTAGGGTCAAAGTTTTCTGGTTTTACCAACATCCCTGTAAGTTCCTTGCCATCTAAAGAGGTCCAATTGACCAATTCAATGGTACCCCAATTGTATTCACTCTGTTTAGGATTGGCGTTGCTCAAAACAGTTTGCTGCTTAAAGTTTAAATCGGTGAGGCGTAAATCAGGAAATTCTGTAAAAGATTCTCGAGTGAATAAAAGCGCATCACTTAATTCAGCTTTTATAGGTCTTGAATATTGATATGGGCCTTGCTCCAAAACATTTATGGTATTGTTTTTTGGATTAAAAGAAACGTAACCAGCATCTTTAGTTGTTTCATTAAAAATTGATAACAACCAATTAGAGTTTGAATCGATGAATTGTTCTTCACGATCTAATTTCAGATAACGATACACCGTTTTGCTCGATCTTCCGTTGGTTAGGTTGGTCGATTGACCTGTTTCTGGATTCACCTTCCAAATATCGTAACGGTCATAAATAAGCATATGTTTGTCATCTTCGGTCCAACCAGCAAGACCATAAGCATAAGGATAGTTTGGAGAATCATTCAATTCGTCATAAAATATTTTTCCTTTTGTGAGAGCATTATATTTTCCAGAGGCCACATTATATGAAAACCACGTACTATCCACAATTCGATAGCCATAAACATACTTTCCTTGAGGGCTTAAATTTGCCGATGACACTTTTGTTAATATTTGTTTGGTTGCACCTGTATTGGTATTTACAAGAGCATAATCTTCAAAGCGTTGTCCTGTCCATTGGCTTTCTAATTCATAAGGTGTGCCATTTCTAATTAAAGCGACATTGGCATTGCCTTCGTCTGTAATATCAGTGTCTTCAAACGTTGCATTTCCTAATTGAACAACCGTATTTGTTTTAAAATTGAAAACCGTTTGAAACGATTTGATCGTATCATTTTTTATCTGAAGTTCTTGAACGGTATATAAACGCGGTTCATTGTAAGTCCATACTTCCACGTTAGAAATTTCATCTTTTAGCAAGGTGGTATCTTTAATAACAGGAGGTAAACGCAGTCCAAAATAGAGTTTGGATTCATCTTTTGAAAAACGGATAGTTCCATCAGAAGACACTAAATATCCTTTTGGAGCAGTACTATTGTCCAAACCCTTTTGAGCGGTTGTATTACCTTCTGCCCAAGTAAATAGTTCATTTGGTCGGATCTGTACTTTGGTTGTATCCTGATCCACTACAAATCCAAGACGTTTTCCTGTTTCACTAAACTTAAGTTGGTCATAACTGGCTTTTTCAGATTTGTGGATATGTGATAATTGTGATGATTTTAAATCCTTAATAAATACGCCCGAATTCTCATCAGAGACATCACCAGTAGTCACAAAGGCTAATTTTTCACCACGTTCAGCAAAAGTGTGATGAGTAACATATTTGAATGTGTCCTGGGCTTTTGTAGTTAATTGATGAAGCACTAAATGATACCCATTTTTTTTGCTCACCTTTTTAGTTTTCTTTTTAGGCTCTTTTTTTGTGGTAGTTGAATCATCATCTTTTGAAGCTTTCTTTTCTTCTTTACTGTCTTCTAAATAATACACTAAATAACCAGACCATTTTTCTGGCAGGTTGTAAGATTTCACATTAGGTATTTTAATGAGCTCCTTTGTAGCTAGATTGTAAATCGCCAAGGTGTCTTTAGGTAGTTTATCCTTTTTCACCTTACGACGTTGCATACCATCTATACTATCTTTAAAAGGTTTGATCATGAAACTCAAGAATTTTGAGTCATAGGAAAACTGACCTTTTGTAGCACGCTCATAATCAAGGATGAGTTTACCATCTGCACTTTTTAAATACAAATGACTATCTGAATTATCGCGCTCTAGATCATACGTAACATAATTTCCATCTGGTGAAATCGCTCGAGAACTAATGGTTTTCCAAAGTTCGACATCGGCATGGTCAAGAACTTTTTTCTGTGCTGAAATTGAAATTGAAACGAATAGGAAGACTAGTGAAAAGGTATATTTCATTGTTGAAAAATTTAAACGATAAATATAGGTATTATTGATTTATTTTAAACATTAGATTTTGAAACTAAACAGCAAAAATTATCTTACCATTCTACACTACTTTTTAGAAAATCTTGAAAACATGACAAACTTCTTTTTAGAATTAATAAAGTAAACTCCTGTTAATAAAAAGGCCGCTGCAATCAAGGATTGAATGCTTATAAATTCGTCTAGTACATACATACCCAATACTAACGCGATAACGGGATTAACATAGGCCGACGTTGATACTTTTTCGGTCGAGACTACTTTTAGTAAATAATTAAATGCTGTGAAAGCTACAATACTTCCAAAAATAATCAACAAAAGCATTGACCATTGCGCTGAAGTACTCCACTCAAGCGGAGATTTCCATGTTTCACCTATAATCCAACTAGCACCAAGTAATATGGCACCTGCACTCAACATTTGATAAGCTGTGCTTACAAAAAAGCTGGAAGGCAAATCAGCTTTAGACACAAAAATGCTAGCGTAGCTCCAGCTCAATACACAAAACAAAATCATGACCATTCCTATCACACTGTGCTCACTTACGATCAAACCGTCCTGACTTACCAATAGATACATACCAATAATGCCCAAGACCACACCAAACAAGGACTTTGCCTTAATTTTTGTGCCATGCAATATACGCATTAAAAAAATCACGAATAAAGGCTGTGTTGCAGCTTCCAAGGCTGCAAATCCGCTATCGACATACTTCAATGCCCAGACAAAAATTCCATTACCAAATGCTAAAAATAGAAAGCCCGCAATTATACAATTTGTTAATTGTCGTCGGGATATTTTTAAATTAAGTTTGAGAAACGCTGCAATCAAAACCATCATGATGCCTGCAGAGATAAACCTTATCGAGGCGAGCATGAGCGGAGCGACTTCTTTAACCACAATCTTGTTGAGTAGATAGGTAGATCCCCAGATTACATAAATTGCGAAAAATGATAATATGATAAGGAGTCTACTTCGCGATATTGCCATTGAGGTTGATTAAAGAAGGTAAAATTAAGGATTAATATTTAGGTTTTATCAACTTCCTAAATAACTTTTAACAACAATTTTCCTTGCTTATCTCCAGTAAACAATCTCAAAAATGTGTCATGAAAATTATCAATACCATCTACTATTGTTTCTTCGCTTTTGAGCTGGCCTGATTGAATCCACCCCGCCATAGTTATAGCGGCTTCTTGGTAACGATCGGCGTAATCAAAAACCACCATTCCTTGCATTGTTGCTCTGTTTACTAGAAGTGACAAATAATTGCTAGGGCCTTTAATTCTTGTTTTGGAATTGTATTGAGAAATTGCTCCACAAATGATCACTCGTGCATGTCGTCTTAATTTGGTTAAGGCCAAATCTAAAATTTCGCCACCAACGTTATCAAAAAACACATCTATACCTTTTGGACATGCTTGCTTTAGGTCATTAACGATAGTATCGGATTTATAATCTAAAGCGGCGTCAAATCCTAGATTTTCAATTAAATGCCGACATTTGTCTGGTCCTCCAGCTATTCCTATAACAGTACAACCTTTCAGTTTTGCAATTTGGCCTGCAACACTACCTACAGCGCCAGCGGCACCGGAAATTAAAACCACATCACCAGCTGAAATTTTACCTACCTCGAGTATACCAAAATACGCAGTCATTCCCGTCATACCTAAAACACCTAAATACATTGGTAATGGTGCTAATGAGGGATCTATTTTATGCCAGCCTTTTCCGTTGGTCACTGCATAATTTTGAACGCCTCCCCAGCCTGTGATATAGTCCCCTACTTTAAAATGAGCGTGTTTTGAGGCTTCCACAATTCCGATAGTTCCAGCTCGCATGACGTCACCAAGGTTAACGGGTTCTATATATGATTTTCCCTCATTCATCCAGCCTCGTATAGCAGGATCTAATGAAATATAGTGGTGTTTGACCAATACTTCACCATCTGAAATTTGAGGAACAGCTTCCGTTTGGCGTTTCCATATATCAGCTTCAGGAATGCCAAATGGACGTTTCTTTAATATATATATAGTATTCATGCATTTAATTTTTCGGCTCCATCCCTCGTCCTGGTGTATAAGGCGCACCAGCTTTTACCAATTTTTCTTCCAGTTGTTTTACATCTTGGTTATAAAGTACTTCCAATTGTTGTTTGATCACATCTATTTCAGCTTTGGCAATGACATAACTATCCATGTGCGTTTTTGTGGGTGCAGAAGTAGAGTATTTTTGTTCGTAAACAATACCTCCTATTCTTCCCATCGGGCTCTGTGGTTGATCGATGTCTAATCTCGACTTTACAGGATCACCAAACATCACTTCTCTAGCTGCTTTTAATTTATTTTCGATGTCCAATACTTCATTCGAAAGTTGTCCTAAAGGCAAGTTTGAAAGTTTAATGGCTTCTTTTATGTATTTGAGTTTATTGTTCATGTCACTCAACAGGTTTTGACAAATACCTGCTTTTGCTTGAAGTGTTTCCAAATCTTGCTGAAAAGCCACTTTAGCTGCTCTATCTTCAGCAGGCATCACGGTATTATTGAGAGCTTTTACCTGAAATGAAACTGGATTCACTAAAGTTGTTGTGTTGCCGTCCTGAAAAAATGACATTTCTACAGTATATGTCCCTGGTTCTACTAAAGTGCCTTCATCTCGACTAGAGAATGGATTATAAAAGGAAGGTGTTCTGAAATTAATAGCTGCTTTAGACGAAAAACGTAAATCCCAGTGAAAGCGTTGCAAGCCTTTTTTAGGTGCTCTCATTTCTTTTTTCATGATTTCACCATTAGCATTTTTTATGGTGAAGACGAGTTGTGGTTCGTTTTCATTGTTTTCAGCCTTCAATTCTGCGTAACTTGGATATGGTGTATCTTTTTGATCTTTCACTAATGCTTTTTCAGCTTTTGAACGTTTATCTTTTAAGGATTGATAGCTTTCGTCATAATAATACGTAATCATGACCTCCGGGCCAAGATTGGGTGCCGTAAAAAAATTATCGCCCTGAAAAGCCTTACCGGGAAGACCCAATGGCTGACTTTGTTCCCACATTAAAGCATCTCGAATAGGATAAATTTCGGCAGTTTTGGACGGCACTGTATTTTCAATAGATCGTAATGCGGAATAATCATCCAACACATAAAAGCCTCTTCCAAAGGTCCCTAATACTAAATCATTTTCACGTTTTTGGATCGCCATATCCCTCACTGCAATTGTAGGCAGACCATTAGATAATTGTTTCCAGCGTTTGCCGCCATCTGGCGAAAAGAAAGCAGCAAACTCGGTTCCGCAGAAAATTAAATTCATATCCAAATGATCTTCCTCTAAAGCATAAACACTTCCACGTTCTGGTAAATTATTACTGATATTACTCCAAGTATTGCCTTTATCATTTGATTTAAAAATGTAAGGTTTAAAATCACCATATTTATGATGGTTGAAAGCTACATATAAAACATTGGCATTGTGTTGGGATAAATAGACACTATTTACATAGGATTGTTTTGGTGCTCCAGGGATATTGTCAACTTTTCGCCATGTTTCACCGCCATTTTCAGTAATTTGAATCAATCCATCATCAGTTCCAACCGCGATTAGGTTTTCGTCAATGGGCGACTCTGACAATGCCACAATAGCACCGTATTTAGAAGTAGAACCATTTTTAGCAACTGCATCGATGCTTACAACACGATCATAAACTTTTAATTTGTTGCGATCTAGTTGTCGCGTTAGGTCATCGCTTATAACTTCCCAGCTATTTCCATAATCATCAGATCTAAACAATTTATTCGCTGCAAAATAGATGCGACCTGAAGTATGATGGCTTACCGCCAATGGCGAGTCCCAATTCCATATATATTCATCTTCTCCTTTTCGTTCTTTAGGTTGAATGCCTACTTCTTCCCCACTCTTACGATCATATCTAACTAAATAGCCATGCTGTGATTGTGCATAAACAATATCAGGGTTATTAGGATCTACTTGAGATTCGAAGCCGTCACCACCATGAGTTATAAACCAATCAAAATTAGTAATGCCGTGGTTTGTAATTACTCGTGAAGGTCCTCCCAAACTAAAATTATCTTGGGTTCCCCCATAAACATTATAAAAAGGAAAGTCATTATCTACTGCCACTTTATAAAACTGTGTTACAGGTAGATTTTCTTTAAAATCCCAAGTTTTGGCAGCATCAAAGGTTTCATAAATACCCCCATCTGACCCTACCAACCAATGTTGGGTATTATTGGGGTCAATCCACATGGAGTGATTATCAATATGTTTATAGTCTTCACCAACAATATTAAAGGTTTTGCCGCCATCCTTGCTAACAGTCATCCAAGTATCCATGGAATAAATGGTATTGACATCTACAGGATCTGCAATGATTTCTTGATAATAATTTCCACTCGTTACATGACTACTTCTTTTTTCCCAACTAGCACCTCGATCGGTTGAACGATAAAACCCGCCTTTATCATCTGCAGCTTCAACAATGGCATAAATATATTCAGGATCAGCAGGTGAAATGGCCAAGCCAATTCTACCCAATTCAACACTAGGCAGGCCATTATTGATGGCTGACCAAGTAGCTCCTCCGTCGGTACTTTTGTGTAATCCAGACCCAGGTCCACCACCAACGTAGGTGTAGACGTGGCGCCTGCGCTGCAAAGTTGAAGCATATAAAATGTCTGGATTTCTAGGATCCATTACGATATCATTCACTCCTGTGTGCTCATCAACTGTTAATACGGCTTCCCATGTTTCTCCACCGTCATTAGTTTTATAGAGCCCACGTTCTCCGCCTTTACTCCATAATGGACCAATAGCTGCTACATAAACTATATTAGAATTATCGGGATGTACAATGATTTTTCCAATATGCTCTGAAGTTTTTAAGCCCATGTTTTTCCAGCTTTTTCCACCATCAATAGACTTGTAGACACCATCACCATAGGCAACAGAACGTTGATTGTTATTCTCCCCAGAACCTATCCAAATCACATTGGAATTATTTGGATCCATAGTCACACACCCAATAGAGTATGAACCTTCCTTATCAAAAATTGGTGTATACTCATTTCCGGCATTAATAGTTTTCCAGACCCCACCAGAGGAAGTTGCTACATAATATTCATAAGGGTTGTTAGGATTGACAGCAATATCAGAAATACGACCTGACGTTAATGCGGGACCAATATTCCGCCATTTGAGGCCATCAATTTTTATAGTATCTAATGCTTGTTTGTCTTCTTTTTTTGATTTTTGGGCATACGAAAATTGTAGCATAAACAAAGTAGCTACAACATAAATAACATGTACTTGTTTCATGAAGTGAATTAAATAAGGGTTACGAATTATCTCGTAAGTTATAAATTATATATCAAAAATAGATAATGCCCTCACAAAATTATAGCATGAGTTCATTTATAATCTAAATAAAAGTGAAGGGATTTAAATACGGGTTACTTTAACGGCATTCATACCTTTCATACCGCGTTCCAGTTCGAAAGATACTTTATCGTTTTCAGCTATTTCGTCTAGCAAACCACTTACATGGCAGAAGTATTTTTCCTGATTTTCAGAATCGATAATGAAACCAAATCCTTTTGAATTATCAAAAAAGGAAACTTTGCCTTTTCTTACTGGATCAACTTCTTCAATGTCGCTGTCTTCTTTTTTAGGAATACCAATTTCAATACTGCTGGCATCGACCTTAATTTTATCTTCTGGGTTTGGAGGAGTATCAGTTAAATTACCATAAGCATCAACATAGGCGAATTGTATACCTTTTGAACTTGATTTTTGCTCTGCTTTACGGGCTTCCTTTTTTTTCTGTTTTTCTTCTCGTTTTTTTAAACGTGCTTTTTCTTTTTCAATTTTGTTGAAGGTCTGTTGAGATCTTGCCATTCCTGTGCTGTAATTATTTTGTTTTTTAAAAGACAACCTTTTACTTGGAACCGCAATGTTTTAATTGAACTACCTAGAAGTGTGTTAATCTTTGATTATTGTGAGTGACAAAGTTAAGCTATAGTTTTTAATTAAACTCTGATTGAGGAATTTTTTATTACAGAAGCTTGTATAAACTATTCTTCCTTTGTGACAATAATAGTGGCTTTTACACCTGTTAGGAGATTCCATTTTTTTGAAGACACCAAAACTCCATTATCATCGTATACTTGAAATTCAGCCGTATTAGGGCCAGATTCTCCCTGATTTAACGCAAGGAACACAATTTTGTTAAACCCTATTGACAAAGGAACATCAAATGATTTATAGCCACCTGTCAATAATAAACTTGGTATATAAACTTCATCATTAACAAAAACCCTAACTAAATCACCATCAGGAAACTCGTGGTCACGACATCTAATATTAACCGATTTGCCATTGCTCTTGTAATCGCCCAAGAATTGATCTGGCATCGCTTCAAGTTTCAACCCTTGCTCTACAGCCTTTTTCTCCCATCGTTTTTCAAACAGTTCTCCGGGGTCTCTTAAAGTGCTATTGTCAAACATTGAAAATTCTTCTTCCTTTTTAATTAAAGGCAATGGTTTTGTAATTAAAAGTCCTTGTGTATTGGGTATGTTTTTTTTTTCTTCAGGTTTAATTGGGAATTTTGCGGCTATAGAATCTGTATCCTTACTTTCTTGAGCAGGAATCTTAATAGATTTTTTTTGTGTGTCAGGCTGCTGCGCAAAGCCAATTAAGCCACACAAAAGTAAAAGCAAAATAGCAATCTTGGTTTTCATAGGTTGTTTTCTGGGTGATTTTGTTCAAAAATCATACCTCATTTGTCGAAAATAACGTCTTTTCCTAAAATAAATTTTTAAATATTCGTTAAAACTTTCCGTTGAAACTTAAACGCAGTTTTCTGTTGTACTCTTCAAAGAGCCAATCCTTGTAGTTTTGTGTGCTATTCATGATACAATACGAATACTGTTTGATGCGATAGGAAATATCATCCTGTAATAATTGTGCAAGTGCCCTTGCTTCAAAAACGTCTTCACTATTTTCTATACATATTTTTGAGTGATGCTCAATTGAGCGTTCGATGGCTACAATTGATTTATGACCTTCACTCAACACTTCTTGATAAACGGCCTTTACATCAAACTCTGTACATTTAGAAGCTTTAAAACGTTTTTTCAAAGAATCTGGCATAACATAAACGAAGTCACGCTCAATCTCTTCGTCATTTCTTAAATTGTCGAGATAAAGATCTGGGTATTTAAAAATATGCTGCCAATCTACAGATTGATCCCAAGGACCAAATCGCACCACATTATTTCCCAAGTCAAGAACAAGAAATGAATTTTTACTGTCCAAAACTCGTGAACCTCTCCCAATCATTTGGAAATATAAAGTAAGCGATCGTGTTGCTCTATTCAGAATAACCGTTTCTACAGTAGGTTCATCAAAGCCAGTAGTCAAAATACTTACCGAAGTCAATATCCCGTCGGGCGTATGCTTGAACCATTTTAGGATTTCTTTACGCTCTTGTTTAGAACAGGTATTATCAAGGTGCCTAATATTGTAACCTGCTTTTTTAAATGTATAATACACTTCTTTGGAGGTGTTGATACCATTATTAAAAATCAAGGTTTTCTTCCCCTTTGACATTTCTTCATATGCATGCATCAATTTGCCCTGCATTTGAGAATTTGTATATAAAGCTTCTGAAGATTTTACCGTGTAATCCCCGTTGATGCCAATTTTAAGGGTGTTAAGGGATACATCAAAATTATAGATTTCAGCATTTGATAAAAAGCCATTTTTAATTAAGGTAGCAATATCATCACCAACAATTAGTTCTTCATAATTATCCTTCATCGGTAATTTGATGTTAGAACTTAACGGTGTAGCCGTTACGCCAAGAATAAAGCAATCCTTAAAAAATTTGAAAAGTTTTCTGAAGGAGTTATAATGTGCCTCATCGATTATAACCAATCCAATATCTTCAA
Organism: Flavobacteriaceae bacterium MAR_2010_72; assembly: GCA_003550275.1. Lineage (GTDB taxonomy): Bacteria > Bacteroidota > Bacteroidia > Flavobacteriales > Flavobacteriaceae > Geojedonia. Next base: position 1,715,566 of record QXCW01000002.1, on the reverse strand, counting down.
GTTTTAGTTTGTCATCATTAAGCCGATTGTTTAAGGTTTCAACCATGGCCACAAAACACTTATATTGGTCTTGATCTGGTAATTCCTTCACCTTGCTGTTGATGACTTTATTGTTTACTTCAAAGCCAGACAACATTTTGGAAGTTTGCTTGCAAAGTTCAACACGATGCGTAAGTATCACCACCTTTTTTTTATACTTTTTAATATAACGCCTAACTATTTCAGAAAAGATCACAGTTTTACCGCCACCAGTTGGTAGTTGGTAGAGTAAGTTATAATTACTCGGTGCGTTTTCCAAGACATCAAAAATGCGTTTTAAGTCTGCGATCTGGTAATCATACAGACTTTTCTTGGTTTCAGGTGTATCTTGTAGCTGGGCGGATGTTGACATAAATAATATAAGGTCCTCAAAAAAAAATTCTTACAAAATTACTATTTTATAAGGTTGTTTGGTTGAATTGTTAAAAACATTTGAAAAAAAAGGGAAACCATTTAGTTTCCCTTCTACTAATCTTCGTTTAATTAAGAAATTTCAATGCGCTTTGGAGGTTTCTGTTTTGCCTCTTCACGCTTTGGTATGGTTACCATTAAAATTCCATCTTTATAAGTCGCTTTTACTTTATCAGACTCAACCGAATCGGGTAAAGTGAACGTACGTTTAAATGACGAATAACCAAACTCCCTTCTTGTGTAATTATCCTCCTTTTGCTCGTTTTCAAGCTTTACTTCGGAGGAAATTGAAAGGATCTTGTTGTCCACATCAATTGAAAAATCTGATTTTTTCATACCAGGAATGGCTAGCTCTAGCACATAATCTTCATTGGTTTCTTTAATATTAACAGCAGGAAGGGTAATTCCTGTATTAAAATTAGAAAGAAACTCGGTGCCTAAACTATTTTCAAAAAAATTATCAAACCAAGATGAAAAACTTGGTAACGATGAAATGTTATTTCTTTTTGAAACGTCTCTGCCGGTTTTAGGCATGGTTACTAATGTACTCATGGTTTTAAATTTTTAGGTTAAACTTTATTTTCACATTGAATAGAACAAAAAAAATACCAAACCAATTTTATGGCAAATCGCTGACATTTTGACGAGTCATTTCGAAAAAATGACAGTTTTTATTATTCATAACCTATTAATGATTAACCTTTTATTGTTAAAATTTGTTAATTTATTACTTTGTTATGCATAGTACCGTAACAATTGCTTATTATCGTCGTCTATATAATAAATCAAATCAAAAAACATAAAATCATGAGAACTTTAAACAACAATCAAATCACAGGAACTTTTGAACAATCAAAAAGTTATTCTTGGAACAGCAAAAGACGTTTTAGATAACGTCATTAGAAAAACATTATCAATCAAAAAATGATAAACCATGAAAACACTATCAAAAATCACAGATACATCGCATTCAATCAATGACGATTTAGAAACTATCAGATAAGTAATGTAATGGCTAAAACAATCATCAATCAAATCAATCAGGAAACCAGCATATAAAATTTATGCTGGTTTTTTGTTGTGGTACTGTTTTTGTGACACTTTATAAAACCTCTAACACTATAAATTATGAGATCACAGCGTCATTCTTCCCCGAAAGTTAATGCTGGCTCAATGGCCGATATTGCATTTTTGCTACTTATCTTTTTCCTCGTAACCACTACGATTTCAGTTGATGCAGGTATTAACCGTAAGCTACCACGACTATGTCCGCCCAACATGGATTGCTCTGAAACTATTAATGATCGCAATATTTTTAGAATTCTATTAGGCCAAAACGATCAAATATTTTTTTGGTGACCGTCTGGTAGAATTAGAAGAGCTAAAAGAATTGATCAAGTCGTTTATAGATAATAATGGTGATGGTACATGTAATTATTGTAGTGGAGAAGAACTTTCAACCTTGTCTGATCATCCAAAAAAAGCTGTAGTTTCATTGCAAACCGACAAACGAACCACCTATGATTTTTATATTAAGGTTCAGGTTGAACTGACCAGAGCCTATCTTGAATTACGTGAAGGCTATGCACTTAAAATTTATGAAAAAAAAGCTGAAACACTTACAAGGGAAGAGCTAGAAAAGGTTAGAGCTGCTTATCCATTTATTCTTTCTGAAGCTGAAACCAAATAATAGTTTGAATAAAAAAGGGAATCAGTAATATGATTCCCTTTTGAAGTATAATGAACGAAATTAACTCCTTTCTTCTAAATCCAATAAGAAGGCATAAATCAATGCAGTTCGCTTGTAACGTTCAAAACGTCCAGAAGCTCCACCATGACCGGTTTCCATGTTACAATCCATTAAAAGCAGGTTATCATCCGTTTTGAGTTCTCGAAGTTTAGCGACCCATTTTGCAGGCTCCCAATATTGAACTTGACTGTCCCAATAGCCAGTAGTTACCAAAATATTCGGATAATCTTTCGCTTCAACATTGTCATAAGGTGAATACGATTTCATATAATCATAATATTCTTTGTTTTTTGGGTTACCCCATTCGTCAAATTCAAAAGTAGTAAGCGGAATCGTTTCATCTAACATGGTTGACACCACATCAACAAACGGAACTGCTGCCACTACTCCATTCCATAAATCGGGTTTCATATTCAATACTGCTCCCATTAATAATCCTCCTGCTGAACCTCCATAAGCATACAAATGTCCTGGACTTGTGTAGCCTTTGGACACCAAATATTCACCGCAATCAATAAAGTCTGTAAACGTATTTTTCTTGTTTAGCAATTTCCCATCTTCGTACCAATCACGTCCCATTTCTTGTCCACCTCTAATGTGCGCAATGGCATAAATAAATCCTCTATCTAACAAACTTAATCGAGAAGCATCAAAAGTGGCTTCAGAACTACTTCCATAAGATCCATAGGAATACAACAGTAAAGGTGTTGTTTCACTTTTATCGGTACCGTTTTTATAAACTAACGAAATCGAGATTTTGGTGCCATCTTTAGCTGTGGCAAATAAACGTTCTGATTTATAATCGTCGGCTGAAAACCCACCTACAACTTCTTCCTGCTTTAACAAGGTCTTTGCTTTGGTTTCCATATTGATTTCATACGTACTGTTTGGTGTAGTTAAAGACGTATAACCATAGCGCAATATATTGGTGTCAAAATCAATGTTAGAAGTTGTATAGACCAAATAGCTTGGGTCATTTAATTCAAGATAATAATCTACTGTATTATCCCAAGTCATAATTCTAACTTCACGTAAACCGTTTTTACGCTCGGTCAACACCAAATGGTTTTGGAATAAATCAAAATCTTGAAAGAATACATCTTCTCTATGCGGAATCACATCTTCCCAGTTTTCTTTGGTTGTTTTCTTTACAGGGGTTTTTATTAGCTTGAAGTTTTTAGCGTCTCTGTTGGTTCGTATATAAAAATGATCCCCAAAATGATCAACACTGTATTCCAAATTTGTTTCTCTTGGTTGAATGATCTTAAACGTTCCATTGGGCGTGTTGGCATCTAAAAACCTGTACTCTTGAGATAAGGTTTGATGGCTCCCTATCATGATATAAGCTTTTGATTTTGATTTGAAAACAAATGAATTAAAAGTTTCATCTTTCTCTTCGTATACCAATACGTCATTGGATTGATCAGTCCCTAACGTATGCTTATAAATTTTATTCTGTCTTAAGGTTTGTGGATCTTTTGTCGTGTAAAAAACCGTTTTATTGTCATTAGCCCAAACCGCACTTCCACCTGCATTGCTCAATTGGTCATTTAATAATTCACCTGTCTCCAAGTTCTTGAAATACAAGGTGTATTTACGTCTAGAGATGGTGTCAATACCATAAACTAGAAGTTTGTTGTCTGGACTAACAGATTGACCACCTATTCCGTAATAAGTATACCCTTTGGCTAATTGTGGGCCATTTAAAATAATCTCTTCGTTATCCGTTCCAACTTTCTTTCGGCAATACAACGCATAGTCATTTCCTTCTTCATATCTGGTATAATATTCATAGCCATTATCCTTTACAGGAACAGATTGATCATCTTTTTTAATACGACCAACAATTTCGTTAAATAAAGTGTCCTGAAGCGCTTCAGTAGGTTTCATGACTTTATCTAAATAGGCATTTTCCGCATTTAAATAATCTAAAACATCTTGGGTTTGTGCATCAGGAGTGTCAGCATTTTTTTGTTCATCACTCAAGCGCATCCAAAAGTAATTATCGATTCTCGTATCGCCATGAATGGTTAATTCCTCTGGAACAATTTTAGCTTCAGGGGTTGGAATATCGGCATAATGTGGTTTGGATTTCTGTTCAGATTTACAGGAAATAAAAAGCAAACCAACTAACAGAAGCGTATACAATTGTGTTTTCATAAATAATGGATTAAAATTTAGCATATAAAGCTAGTGAAATTTAAAATTATGAACAGATTTATTTTTTTAGAGGAACTCTAAAATGAACGGTCACTTTTTTGCGTCCCCATTCTTTTGCAGCGTTTATATCCGTACCCATGTAAATATCAATTTTGTTCTTCCAGCGTTCATGCATTCTGTCTTTTACAAGATAAATTCCTTTTAGCCCTTCAATGGTTACAAACGTGTTATGTTTGAATCCCAACCTATATAAATCATTGGAAACAGCAATATATTTTAAACCTGATTTCAAACTATCTCCAAAGGCAGTAATATGAGGATCCCCATCGGTTTGATACTCAACTGAATTGTAAGCCGTCGCTATTACACGAAGTGATTTCCATTCGTATTTAGGAACTGTTTTTTGTTCACAACTATAGAATAATATCAATAATATGGGAATGAGATACCTGAAAACCATTTTTAAATATACAGTTTTATTGTTTAAGTTGAATTAGCTTTTTGTAAATTCACGGTTTAAAAAAATTAACTTTTAACTTATGAAATTATCCATTATTACTATTTGTTTAGCAACCACACTTATGTCCTGTAAAAACGATTCAAAAGCCTCTGAAACCGCTGAACGCGCTAAAGATTCCATAGCGCTTATCGAAAAAGCAAAAGCTATTCATGAACGCGTAATTACGCTTGACACGCATTGTGATATCAATGTCAAGAATTTCACAGATTCAATTAACTATACTCAAGATTTAGATTCTCAAGTGAATTTACCAAAAATGAAAGCAGGTGGCTTGGATGTTGCATGGTTTATTGTTTACACGGGTCAAGATACTTTAACAGATGAAGGCTATAAAAAAGCGTATGAAAATGCAATATCCAAGTTTGATGCCATTCATAAATTAGTTAAAGAAATTGCTCCCGATCAAATTGAATTAGCAACTACATCTGATGATGTAAGACGTATTGTAAAATCTGGAAAGAAAGTTGCCATGATAGGTATTGAAAATGGCTATCCAGTTGGAAAGGATATTAAAAATGTTGAAAAATTCTACAATCTTGGTGGGCGCTATATGTCCTTGGCACACAACGGTCATAGCCAATTGAGTGATAGTAACACGGGTGAAGCTGATAGCATTTGGTTGCATGACGGATTAAGTGATTTAGGTAAAGAAGTGGTAAAAGAAATGAACCGCCTTGGTATGATGATCGATATTTCCCATCCATCAAAAGAAGCTATAAAACAAATGTTTGAATTGAGTCAGGCTCCAATTATTGCTTCGCATTCTTCTGCGCGAGCACTTTGTGACCATAGTAGAAACCTTGATGATGAACAATTAGGCTGGTTGAAGAAAAATGGCGGTGTTGTACAAACTGTTGCGTTTCAAGCTTATGTCAATAAAGAAAAAGATGACGCTAGAAGCGAAGCTTTAAAGGTTCTTGAAAAAGAAGTTATGGATTCACTTGGAAAACCTTGGATGGCGAGAAAAGAAATTATGGCTTTACCAACGAATGAACGAAGTGCCTATTTGGATACTTATATCGCTATGAGAAGCATTGTAAAAGAAAAGGCCAAATCAATGCCTGGTCTTCCACCTGCAGTGAATGTTCAGGATTTTGTGGATCATATTGATTATTTGGTTGAAAAAATAGGATTGGAGCATGTCGGTATTAGCAGTGATTTTGATGGCGGCGGCGGTGTTGAAGGTTGGAGCGATGCTTCTGAAACCTTTAATGTCACATTAGAGCTTGTTAAACGTGGTTACACCGAAGAGCAAATTGCCATGCTTTGGAGCAGTAATTTATTGCGGGTGTTGGATGAAGTTGAGGCAGTGGCTAAACGAATTCAAGCAGAATAGATTCTATATAATAAACGAAAAACCCGATAGCCTTTAGGTATCGGGTTTTTTATTTGAGTTTGGGTTGTTTTAATTATCAATTAGGCCTTGCCCTTCAATCCAAGGTGCGCCTGCAGCTTTTAAAGCTTTTTCTATAGCTGGTAATACAGTATTGGTTATGGGTTTTAGTTTTGCCTTAATCTCTAATAATTGTTTGCTAGCCCTATTTAAAGTTGCTTTATGTGTTCCCGTTGGACCATAGGTGCTATTGACAATGACACGTGCTATACCTCTTGCATCGTTTGGAGTTGGGTCTGAGCGTTCTCCTATTTCATCTTTGATTGGATGTCCAGAAAACGCTTTTTTGATTTCCAATAGTTTGACACGAGCGTCATTAATACTTTTTAATACTTCGGTGTTTGATTGGGTAGTTTTGTTCGCGGCTCGTTTCATGGCATCAATTTGGTCTAGGTTTTTTGAGATCAGTATATCTGTTGACTTAAGGTCTTGTTGAAAATCTACAATAGCTTCTCTAAATGCATTGATGTCATTATACGATTTTCTAGGCAAAGCGCCATCATATAAAGGCACTACGTTAAATGATTTTGGTTCTTGCAAGGCGGTAGTCACTCCATTGACACGTTTAACTAAAGTGACGGTATAGCTACCTGGAGTAGCTTTTAAAAAGCCGTCACTAAAACCATCTCTATTATCACTTAATTCCTCTCCGCTTTTATTAGGATAATTAAGTTCCCAATTCACCCGATTAAAGCCTTTTTTGTTTGAGCCTTTAATAGTATTTACAATGTTACCATCGGCATCATTTATAATTAATAGTACTAAAGGACCATCTTCGTTCTTTTCCGCTTCAAGTGCATCCCAGCCTGGGAAATCGGTGTTTGTTTTCTCTTTATTCTTACGTTCATCTTTTAAGCTATTGATTTTATCGGCCATAAAGTATGTGAAGTTCGCTCCATAAGGAGGATTATCAGCTACATAACGGTCATCACCTTGCCCACCTGCTTTGTCGTTGGATGGCACGTACCAATACGCATCTTTAATATCGAATAAAGTAGCTTCAGAATTCAACATAGAAGCATCAAAATTTCGTAGCGGAGAAATATCATCTAAAATGAAGAACCCACGACCAAAGGAAGCCCCTACGAGATCATTTTCGCGGCGTTGTATCGTTATATCCCTGAATGCAATTGTTGGAATGCCACCTTTTAATTGAATCCAATTTTTTCCGCCGTTTGATGTAAAATAAATACCATATTCGGTTGCGGCAAACAAGAGATCTTTCTTAACATGATCTTGCACCAGACGCCAGGTTAAAAGCGTATTTGGTAAATCGCCATTGATTAAAGACCATGATTTACCTTTATCAGTACTTTTAAGAAGATAGGGTTTATAATCGCCATATTTATGATTGTCTAAAGCGGCGTAAACTACGTTCGCATCAAATAAATCGGCTCTAACATCATTGACAAAAGGTGTTTGGGGAAGCCCTTTTATAGAACCTAAACTCATTTTTTTCCAAGTGGCACCACCATCTTCAGTTACTTGAATAATACCATCATCAGTTCCTGCATAAATTAAACCTTCTTGTTTTGGTGATTCTGCTAATGAAGTAATCGTATTGTAATTGGACATTGCCCCGACATCCCAAGCATTATCCCAGCTTTGTTGCTTGCCAAACATTGGCAGTGTAATTCGGTCTTGATTAAGGGTTAAATCCTTTGAAATTGGTGTCCAATCGTCTCCTCTGTTTTCAGATTTCCAAACTCTTTGTGATGCAAAATAGAGCCTTGAGGGTTTGTGTGGACTGATTAAAATTGGCGCGTCCCAATTGAAACGCTCGTAGGGTTCACCTTCTCTTGGTTGTGGTTGAATAAAAACAGTTTCCTTCGTGGTTTGGTCAATTCGCCACAAAGCACCTTGTTGAAATTCTCCATAAGTAATATTAGGATTTCCAGGTTCTATGGCAGATTGATGACCATCTGCTCCTAAAGTTTTCCACCAATCGGCACTGACGATGCCAATTCGGCTCATTGTTTGCGAAGGCCCACCATGAGAACCATTATCTTGAGTTCCACCATAGATATTGTAAAATGGTTTTGAGTCATCAACGGCTAATTTATAATATTGTGTAATAGGTAAATTACTTATAAACTTCCACGATTTTGTCAAATCGAAACTTTCATAAAGCCCTCCATCAGTTCCAAATAGCACATAATTGGGGTCAGAAGCTTTAAATGCCATAGCATGACTATCACCATGCTTATTTCGCTCATTCATTCTTCTAAAGGTCTTTCCGTGATCATCAGAAATCAAAACTGTATTATTCATAAGAAACAATTGCCCTTCATGATGTGGAGACGCATATAACTCTTGATAATAATGAGGTCCAGTACCTCCAGAAACAGTATCCGATTGTTTATTCCAAGATTCACCTCTGTTTGTAGAGATGTAAATCCCTCCCGTTGTTCGATCCAATTCAATTGCTGCATAAATCACATCGGAATTGAAAGGTGAGATGGCCAAACCTATTTTCCCCAAATTAGATTTTGGAATACCATTTTTTAATTCAATCCAAGTGTCACCACCATCAGTGCTCTTGAAAATTCCAGTTCCAGGTCCACCGCCTAAATACGCGGCGACTGTTCTTTGACGTTGCCAAGTTGCTGCATATAAAATATCCGGATGGTTAGGATCAATTACTATATCAGTGGCACCTACCCATTCAGCATCGCCAAGGGTTCGATTCCATGTTTTACCGCCATCAGAAGTTTTATAAACACCTCGTTCACCACCAGAAGTCCACAACGGACCTTGAGAGGCGACCCAAACTATATTCGAATCTTCGGGATGTACAATAATTGTGGACAAATGTTCAGAGGTTTTTAGTCCCATGTTTTTCCAAGTGGCACCATCATCATGGCTTACATAAATACCATCACCAAAAGCAACATGGCGACCGCCAACATTTTCTCCTGATCCCACCCAAATCGTGTGTGGGTTATTGGGATCGATGGCAATGCTGCCCGTTGAATAACTTTTTTCCTTATCAAAAACCGGTGTCCAGGTAGTTCCGGAATTTTCAGTTTTCCATACACCGCCAGAACCTACTGCAACATACCAAACGTTTTCATTAGTTGGGTGAATGGCAATATCGGCTATCCGACCAGAAGTGAAAGCAGGTCCGATATTTCTGAATTTTAAACCACTAAAGGTATTGTCATCAATTTTTTGAGCAGACATCAAAAAAGCAGAAAGTGAAATGATGAGAGAGAGGCATGTAATTTTAAACTGTTTCATTGGAAATTTAAATTAACTTTCTAAAAAGAAATGGTTAGGTCTAGCAAGTTAAAGTATTTTTTCGGGAATTGTAAATGGGTAATAAATTATTTGAACTAATACGATAAGAGCTTTTTTAATTCGACTTCAAATCTACTTTTTGCCAAATATTGATTTTCCAATTGGTTGATGAACGGAATAGGTGTTTCCATACTCGCCACGCGCTTTACGGGAGCATCCAAATATTCAAAACATTCCTCCATAATAAGGGCTGAAATATCACTAGCAATACCACCAAATAAAGAATCTTCTTGTAGAATAATAGCTCGCCCAGTTTTTTTAACAGACTCATAAATGGCTTCGGTATCCAGAGGTTGAAGCGTTCTTAAATCAATGAGATCGGCTTTGATCTCCAAATTATTCCCGAGAGTTTCTAATGCCCAATGCACGCCAGCCCCATAGGTAATAATGGTAACGTCAATACCTTCTTTTAAAACTGAAGCCTTGCCAAATGGAATCGTAAAATAATCTTTAGGCACTTCTTGTCGAATATTTCTATAAAGGGCTTTATGTTCAAAATACAACACAGGATTTGGGTCATTAATAGCCGTAGCCAATAAGCCTTTGGCATCATACGGAAACGCAGGGTATACTACTTTTAGTCCTGGTGTTTTAGTAAACCAAGCCTCATTGGTTTGTGAATGAAAAGGTCCTGCTGCTACTCCACCACCACAGGGCATTCGAATTACAACATCGGCATTCTGGTTCCAACGGTAATGAGATTTAGCTAAATAGTTAACAATAGGATTAAAGCCAGAACTAACAAAATCAGCAAATTGCATTTCAACAACGGCTTTCATTCCAGCTATAGATAAGCCCATAGCAGCTTCAACGATGGCAGATTCGCAAATGGGAGTATTACGAACACGTTCCTTACTAAATTCATTTACAAAACCTTCTGTGATTTTAAAAACACCTCCATATTCTGCAATATCCTGCCCCATAATCACAAGGTTATTATGCTGCTGCATGGATTGTCGTAATCCTTGTGAAATAGCATCAATAAACCTTATCTCTTGAACTTCTGAATCACCTTCAATGTGTTGATATTCAAATGATTTATATACATCATTTAATTCTACACTTTCATTTGGTGTGATAGGTTGTTCAGCATAGGCTTGCTCCAAAGCAGTTTCGATGTCTTCCTTAATTTTTAAAGCGAGTGCTTCATCCTTTTCTGGAGTCAGCACTTTTTCTTTTAACAAGTAGTTCTTGAAACTTTTTATAGGATCTTTAAGTTCCCACTCTGCCATAAGTTGTTCAGGTACATACTTTGTCCCGCTGGCTTCCTCATGACCTCGCATCCTGAAGGTTTTAAACTCAATTAGGATAGGTCTAGGCCGTTTTCTAATACTTTCAGCAAGCTTTTTGACTTTGGTATATACTTCAATAATATTATTGCCATCAAGGACAAATGCCTCCATACCGTAGCCCTTACCACGATCGGCTAAATCTTTACAATGATATTGCTCACTTGTTGGTGTTGACAGACCATAACCGTTATTTTCAATGCAAAAGATAACCGGTAATTGCCAAACCGAAGCTACATTTAATGCTTCGTGAAAATCGCCCTCACTTGTACCTCCTTCACCTGTAAAAACTGCTGTGACATGATTCTTATTATTTAAAACATTGGCTAAAGCTATGCCGTCTGCAACGCCTAATTGTGGTCCTAAATGCGAAATCATACCAACAATGTTGTAGTCTTGAGTTCCAAAATGGAATGAGCGATCACGGCCTTTGGTAAACCCACTTGCTTTTCCTTGCCACTGGGCAAATAATCTTTGGAAAGGAATTTCTCTTGTTGTGAATACGCCCAGATTACGATGCATAGGTAAAATATACTCGTCGTTTTTAAGCGCCATAGTAACCCCTACAGCAATTGCCTCTTGGCCAATGCCTGAAAACCATTTTGATATTTTTCCTTGACGCAATAAAATCAACATTTTTTCCTCGATCAACCGTGGTTTTAACATGTTTGAATAGAGGTTTAAAAGCGTTTCATTATCTAACCCTTTTTTGTCGAATAGGATATGTTTTTTGATTGAGGTCAACATGACAACTAATTTAAGATGGTAAGTCAAATGTAAATAAAAATGATAGACTAATACGTACGCATTACTTTTTTTAGACCAAATGAACTTTCAGATTTTAACAATGTTTTTCGCTACATTTGTATATTCAACCTTGATTTAAAAGTTAGACAAATGAATATAATACCAAGCGTGAATCTCCATGATTTTATTTCTGGAGATCCAATTAAGAAGCAAAAATTTATAGATGAGATTGGCAAAGCCTATGAGGAAATTGGTTTTGTGGCCTTAAAGGGCCATTTTTTAGATGATCAACTTGTGGATGATCTTTACAGCGAAGTTAAAAAGTTTTTTAATTTGCCTGTTGAGATTAAACAAAAATATGAAATTCCAGATATAGGTGGTCAACGTGGTTATGTGTCCTTTGGAAAAGAAAGTGCTAAAGGCAAAAAAGAAGGCGATCTCAAAGAGTTTTGGCATTTTGGACAGTATGTTGAAGCCAATCCAAAATTAGAAGCCGAGTATCCTGCCAATGTTATTGTTGAAGAACTTCCAGAATTCAATGAAGTTGGAAAAGAAGCTTACCGCATGTTGGAAAAAACAGCTAAATATGTGCTTCGTGCGCTAGCTTTGCACTTGAATCTTGAAGAGACCTATTTTGATCATTATATACACAATGGGAATTCAATTTTAAGACCAATACATTATCCACCTATTTTGGAAGAACCCAAAGAAGCTGTTAGAGCCGCTGCCCATGGTGATATTAATCTTATCACACTTTTAATGGGTGCTCAAGGTCGGGGTTTGCAAGTTCAAAATCACAAAGGCGAATGGATAGATGCTATTGCCGATCCAGATGAACTCATGATAAATGTTGGGGACATGTTATCACGACATACCAATAATAAATTAAAATCCACTATTCATAGAGTTATTAATCCTCCTAGAGAACTTTGGGGAACATCTCGTTATTCAATACCGTTTTTTATGCATCCCATTAGCGAAATGAAATTGGATGTTTTAGAAAGCTGTATAGATGAAGAAAACCCTAAACAGTATAACGACATAACTGCTGGTGAATTTTTGCATGAGCGATTAGTCGATTTAGGCTTAATTAAAAAATAATACCATGGATTTGCAGGATCAGCTTAAAAAAATGTTTCCCGACCATGTTTCTGAAGATATAAATGAAGAAGGTGAAGAAAAGGATTCCATTTGGATGCAGGATGACCCCATTATTTGTAAATACGAAAAACGAAAAGGAAAGCCAATTACTATTTTGGAAGGTTATACTGGAGCAACAGAAGACTTTAAATTATTAGCAAAAGAACTCAAACAAACCTTAAGTGTTGGTGGAAGTTTTAAAGATGATAAGATCATTATTCAAGGAGATTACAGAGACAAGATCATGCAACTGTTAAAAGCCAAAGGATTTAATGTTAAGCGTGTAGGAGGCTGAAATTATGGCAGAGAAGATTCTTCATATCACCAATGGGACCAGCTTAACCAATTACCTTAAGGAATTGAATATTGAAGGCGGTTTTTTAACTTGGCAAGAAATGCTGTGTGAAGGACCAACTGAAGTCATCATTGATAGTGATTCGTTTATAAACAAACGCAAAGAATTCCTTAATGACTATTACGACATCGAAATTAACGAGTCTGAATATGTTACGGAAATAAGGGAACTAAACGACTTAAGCGATTATACCGAAGTGGTTTTGTGGTTTGAGTATGATTTGTTTTGCCATATTAACCTTGTAGCCGTGATTAGCTTACTTCAACAGAAAAAAGTTGATCTTCCTTTATATTTGGTATGTAGCGGTCGTTTGACTGGTAAGAAGAACTTAAAGGGTTTGTCTGAATTAAGTTCTAGTGAGCTGTTTCATCATTACCGTAAAAAAGTAAAACTTAAAGCCGAAGATATTGATCTAGCCGAAACTATATGGAAAACCTATTGCGGAAAGGATCATAATCTATTTAAACACTACATCACAAAAAAATCATCCTTTAAATATTTATCCAATTGTTTGAAAGCACATTTAGAGCGATTTCCAGATCAAAAAAGTGGACTTAATATTTTAGAAGGAAATATTTTAAAGATTATAAAGGATAATCATATTAAATCAAAACATCATTTATTGGGATATGCGCTTAACTATCAAGGCTACTACGGCTTTGGTGATGTTCAATTATCCCGAATCATTGATAAACTGTCTATTTTTTACAACGAGGAAAAGGAAAAAATCACCCTTAATAGAGCAGGTCACGAAGCTTTGATAGCACAACATAATTTCGCTATTGAAATTGGAGACAATATGCCTTATGGTGGTGTTAACCGACTTGACTTTCAGTTTAGTAAAGAAAAAAATAGACTTGTAAAAACAGTAATTAATGCCCATTAAATCTTCAGAGTTAATATTAAATCCAGACGGAAGTATCTATCACCTTAATTTACGTCCAGATCACATTGCGAATACCGTAATTACCGTTGGGGACCAAGATAGGATTGACCACGTAACCCAGCATTTTGACGAGATAGAATTTAAAATCCAAAAACGTGAATTCCATACACAGACAGGGACTTATAAAGGCCATCGTATTACAGTGATCTCAACTGGAATTGGCACTGATAATATCGATATCGTACTTAATGAATTGGATGCTTTGGTCAATATTGATTTTAAAAAACGCGAACTAAAAAGTAGCCTTACTTGCTTAAATATTATTAGAATTGGTACTTCGGGATCCATTCAAAGTGATGTTCCTGTGGATTCGTTTTTAATTAGTGAATTGGCAGTCGGTTTTGATAGCTTATTACATTTTTATGATAGTGAATCTATTCAGCTGAAAGATATTTCAAAAGCTCTAATAAAACACACCAATTGGGCTGAATTCAAGTCTATCCCTTATGTGGTTTCTTGTAATTCAGAGCTTAAAGAAAAATTTGATTCATCCCAAACCTTAAAGGGATTTACAGCGACTAATGTCGGGTTTTACGGTCCTCAAGGTCGGGTTTTACGGCTTTCAGTCCAAGATAATCAACTTAATGATAAGCTGGCAAGTTTTGATTTTAAGGGCTCTAAAATTACCAATCTCGAAATGGAAACTGCTGGTATTTATGGGCTATCTCAACTTTTAGGACACAAAGCCATATCAATGAATGCTATAATTGCGAACAGGGCAACGGGTGAATTTAGTTCATATCCGCAAAAGGTTGTAAGTGAACTTATAAAATATACATTGGACAAGATAGTAGAATAATGAAAATAGTGAATATTGGAGGCGTTCCAGAACATTTTAATTTAGCTTGGTATCTTACTTTAAAGGATGGTGCCTATAAAAGGGAAGGAATTAATTTGAGATGGCAGGATTATCATGGAGGTACTGGCGATATGTGTCAGGCTTTGAGAGATCAAAGTATAGATATGGCTGTAATTCTTACTGAAGGTATTGTAAAGGACATTATCGATGGAAACCCAAGTTCCATAGTACAAACTTTTGTAAAGTCTCCATTAATATGGGGAATCCATGTAGCAAAGGATTCAAAATACAAAACT
The DNA here is from genome assembly GCA_003550275.1 of Flavobacteriaceae bacterium MAR_2010_72. Taxonomy (GTDB): domain Bacteria; phylum Bacteroidota; class Bacteroidia; order Flavobacteriales; family Flavobacteriaceae; genus Geojedonia. Next base: position 1,700,421 of record QXCW01000002.1, on the reverse strand, counting down.
ATTAAGGAGTTAAGAGGCACAAGAGCCGCCATAAGTCGTTATGGTTCAGGATCTCATCTCATGGCCTATATTAATGCACAAAATCATGACTGGAATTTAGACCAAGACTTAAAGTTTGAAGTTATTAATAATCTCGATGGTGCTGTTAAAGGCCTTACAAATGCCAATGCCGATTATTTTATGTGGGAAAAATTTACCACTAAACCTTTGGTCGATTCAGGAACTTTTAGAAGAATAGGCAACTGCCCTACCCCTTGGCCGTGTTTTGTCATTGCTGTAAGAAACGATTTCTTGACAGAACATACCGAAGATGTTAGAACAATTTTAAATATTATCAACAATTCAACTTCAGAATTTAAAGACATTCCAAATATTGATAAGACGATTTCAAATAGGTACAATCAAAAACTTGAGGATGTACAAGAATGGCTCTCAATTACTGAATGGTCACAATCTAACATGAACCCAAAAACCTTGGAAAACGTTCAACAAAAACTCCTTGACCTAGACATTATTTCGCAAAAAATGAACTATAATGGCTTAATTCAAAATCTGTAACCCACTGTGTTTAACTGTACTATTTTATCGATGAAATGAATATTTTTAAGATTTTTTTAAGGAATTTTAAATAAAATTATTATTTTTGGCTTAACCCAATCGCCAAAACTGTTGGCATAAACATAGTTTTATGATTTTGACCATTACCCTGACTCTTACCGCTTTAATTGCACTTAACTTTATTTTGCTGTTCACGAGCTGTAATAAAACCTCTAAAAAGAAAGTTGTACAACGCCCACATGTTATTAAGAAAAATGTAGGCATCGCTATGACCAATCAATTACCTCCAACCCAGCTTGCTGCAACAGGAAGTTAGTTTTGCTAAAGTGTTTATTTCTGAACCAATAGCCTCTATTAGCGCTTAATGGTGACGGATGCCCTGAAGTGAGCACATGATGTTTTTGGCTATTGATTAACTTTGCTTTTTGTTTAGCATAGCCGCCCCACAATAAGAATATAACATTGTTTTTTTGATCACTTATTGTTTTTATCGTGTGATCTGTAAAACGTTCCCAACCTTTATTTTGATGACTTCCCGCCAAATTAGCTCTTACGGTTAAGGTTGCATTTAGTAATAAAACCCCTTGTTTGGCCCATCGCTCTAGATTACCCAATTTTGGATATAGCAAACCTAAATCATTTTCGATTTCCTTGAAAATATTGATCAATGAAGGAGGATGCGAAACACCATCATTCACCGAAAAGCACAACCCATTAGCCTGACCTTCTCCATGATAAGGATCTTGGCCAATAATCACAACTTTTAAATCGTCAAATGTACACCAATCAAATGCTGCAAAAATTTGCTTTCCTTTAGGGTAACACTTATGCTTTCCATATTCGCCTTTTACAAACTTTACTAATTCTATAAAGTAGGGTTTTTCAAACTCTTCCCCCAGTTTTGTTTTCCAATTTTCGTTTAAGTTTACTTCCATTTGATGTTTAGAAACTAATGTTTCAATTGCAAAATAATACATTCTAATTTATCTATTGCCAACCATAAAAGTAAAAATCATTATTTACCTTTGTGTTTCAGGTTTTAGGAAATTTCTAAATGATAAATATTCACGAGAAAACATTACAGGATATAGAGTTTTATGACGTTCTGGATCAAATAGCAGAGTTTTGCATAACAGATCTGGGAAAAATTGAAGTTCAAAACATCCGACCAATCAAAACCAATGAGCAACTATTTAATTATTTACAGCTCACTAACGAATATTTATCCTCTTTTGACAATGATAACAGAATCCCAAACCACGGTTTTGAGCCCATAACAAAAGAGTTGAAACTTTTAAAAATTGAAAATTCGAGTTTAGAAACTCATAGTTTTAAAAAGATAGTTTCTATTTCGTATACAGTTAATGATATTTTGAAAAGTTTAAAAACTTTTGAAGAGTATTACCCAAATCTGTTGCGGTTTACAAGTGATATTGAAGTAACCACAGTATTAATTAACGAAATTAATTTGATCGTTGATAGATTTGGAGATGTTAAAGATAGTGCTTCACCCGAATTGATGAGTCTTCGTCAATCTATTAATGTAGTAAAAGGAAAAATCAATCAGAGTTTTGCAACTGCATTGCATAGCTATGTAGGATTAGATTATCTGGATGACATCAGAGAATCAGTTTTGGAAAACAAACGCGTACTTGCCGTAAAAGCCATGTATCGTCGTAAAGTTAAGGGAAACATCCTAGGAAGTAGTAAAACGGGAAGCATTGTTTACATTCAACCCGAAGCAACATTTAAGCACTCTAGGGAGCTAAACAATTTGGAGTTTGAAGAACAGGAAGAAGTCACAAAAATTCTTAAATATTTAACCGAGTTTACTCGACCATATTTAGAATTGCTTAAACAGTATCAAGCCTTTTTAACACAGTTAGATGTCATCTATGCTAAATCTAAATATGCTCAAGCTATCAACGGGCTTTTACCCAATATCAATGAAAATAAGCACTACGAAGTAAAAGACGCATATCATCCACTACTGTTTGCTTCAAACCAAAAACAAAAATTAAAAACCTATCCGCAATCCATCAGTTTGCATCCAGAACAACGCATTATTGTGATTTCCGGACCTAATGCAGGTGGAAAAAGTATTACTTTAAAAACTATCGGCCTGCTTCAAGTCATGCTGCAAAGCGGCATTTTGATTCCTGTTCATGAACGCAGTACCCTTTGTTTGTTTGATCGTATTATTAGTGATATTGGTGATAATCAATCTATTGAAAATCATTTAAGCACCTATAGTTATAGGTTAAAACAAATGAACTACTTTCTGAAAAAGTGCAATAAACACACGTTGTTTTTAATAGATGAATTTGGTACCGGGAGCGACCCAGAACTTGGCGGTGCATTAGCTGAAACGTTTTTGGAAGAATTTTACCATCGTGAAGCCTATGGCATAATTACCACACATTATTCTAATTTAAAAATATTGGCAAATGAGCTTCCGTATATGCAAAATGCCAATATGATGTTCGATGAAAAAAGCCTCGAGCCGATTTATAGATTGGTGTTAGGGCAAGCCGGTAGTTCGTTCACTTTTGAAGTCGCTCAAAAAAATGGAATTCCTTATAGTTTAATCAATCGCGCAAAAAAGAAAATAGAGCGTGGTAAAGTGAGATTTGATGCTACAATTGCCAAACTTCAAAAAGAACGTTCAAAACTTGAAAAAACAGAGCAATCCCTAAAAATAAACGAGCGTAAAAAGCAATCGGAAGCTGATAAACTAGAAGAAATCAATGCTAAAATTCAAAAGAAACTTGAAAGTTACCAAGAGTTGTATGATAGTAATCAACGCTTGATTTACCTAGGACAAAAGATTAATGATTTAGCAGAAACCTATTTTGAAAACAAACAAAAGCGTGAATTGCTGAATGAATTCTTTAAAATAGTTCAAATAGAAAACTCAAAACGAAAAAAAGTATCGGCTAAACAAAAAAAGGAGGTTAAAGCCCAAGAGAATCGAATAAAACGTGAAGCAGATAAAAAAGTAGAAGTTATTCGAAAAAAGAAAAAAGACGCTAAAATTAAAGCAATAGAGCCTATAAATCCCAAACCCATTTTAAAAGTTGGAGATCGCGTTCGATTGGAAGATGGTCGCGCTGTAGGCAATATCGATAAAATTGAAAAAAATAAGGCCGTTGTTAATTATGGCATGTTTACGACTAATGTAAGTGTTGATCAATTAGAATTGGTTGAAGCAAAAAAATGATAACCCTTCCAAAACATAAACAACTTATACTTTTCGATGGCGTATGCAATCTTTGCAACGCTTCTGTGCAGTACATAATCAAACACGATAAGAACGATGTGTTTTTGTTTGCCGCGCTGCAAAGTGACACTGGCCATAACATCATCAAGGAATTTAATGTCGACACCGGAAATATAGATTCTATTTTACTCTATTCTGATGAAAATGGAGTTTCCTATAAATCAACCGCGGCATTAAAAATAGCAGCAAAACTGGGGTTTCCAAGGAATTTATTGGTGTGTTTCTTAATTGTTCCACCCTTCATCAGAAATTGGGTGTATGATTATATTGCCAAAAACAGATATAAATGGTATGGCAAACGAGATGACTGTATGGTACCTACCCAAGCGTTAAAATCAAAATTTTTAAATGAGAAAAGCCCTTAAAAAAGGGCTTTATCAATTAACAACTAATTAAAAACTAATTTAACTCTAAAAAAATCACTTATGACTATAAGTGTTGGTATATAATTAATAGCAAATTATTTTATTGGTTAAAGATAGATAAACCCTTCAGCGCTATTTAAATTTATCGATGTATCGTCATAAATAATTGATGAATTAAAACGAATTGTCAAAAACTTCTATGTAATACATTGATTAACTTGCTGACAAATAGTTAGTTGTGTTTGCTTTTTTAATAAGAAGCTAAAATGATGTAGTAAAGTGGTTTTTAGGATTTTAGTAATCTTTCTAAACTTCTATACATGTTTTGCTCTAGGCTGTCGAACTCTCCATCTGAAAAGAACAATATTTTGATGTCAGCGAAAAGCATACTTAAATCATCCTTTGAATAGTTATAGGCATCAAGAGCTTTAATGATTTTTTGGATACTTTGATAGTCATTGTCCTGTTCAAATTCTCCATGGATTTTTTGAAAGGTCTTCATATCAACTTTAGAAATAATGACATTCTTTTCGTTGTTAGATTCCGTAAGATTTGAATGCGCTGCAAACAACAGAACGTACGCTACTAATTCATCTTTTGTCCAATTAACTTGTGCCATGATTATTCCTCCACTAAAGTTCCCCATTCGGTCCATGAGCCGTCATATACAGACAGATTTTTATACCCAGCAAGTTCGGCACCCAAAGCTAAAACACAAGCTGTTATTCCAGAGCCGCATGAAAAAGTAATGTTATCTGTAGTATTTGCTACAGTTTTGAAACTATGGAGTAACTCTTTTTCTGTTTTAAACTTTCCGTCATTTAACAAATCCTCAAAGGGAAGATTTTTTGAATTTGGAATCGTTCCACTACGTAATCCTTTTCTCGGTTCTGCCTCTACACCAATAAAACGACCTCTGGATCGGGCATCAATTATAAGGTGTTTAGCATCAACCGATTCCTTTTTAACATCGTCGAAGAATTTCATCAAATGGGGTTGTAACTTTCCTATGAAATCTCCTGTTTTAGTAGGAATTTCCTGTTTAAGTTCAACTTTATATTGAGCAGCATTCCAAGCAGGTAGACCACCATCAAGAACAGCTACATTACTATGGCCAAATGCTCTAAATAACCACCAAGCTCTTGGGCTAGAATAGATGCCCTTATCATCATAAATAACAATGGCGCTATCCTTATTAATCCCAAGTTTTTGAGCTTCACGTTGAAACTGTTCTAATGAAGGAAAGGTTGTTGGAAAAGGCGCGCTGCTATCACTAAATTTGTTTTTTAGATCAAAAGAGCGCGCATTTGGTATTTGAATTTTGTTCTGATCATTACTATCGTCACCCGTAACTTTAGGTATCGATGCATCTAAAATGACCAAATTAGCAGCATTTAAATGTTGCTCCAGCCATTTAACCGATACCAGCGGTTTTTTAATTGTAATAGTCATTAGTTATGAATCCAATTCAAACGTTTCTGTAGGACTTTTTGATTCCTGATAATCAAGCATGTTTTCGCCATCGGCTATGATCGTACATACTGTTGCGTCACCAGTTACATTTACTACCGTTCTAAACATATCTAAAATACGATCAACCGGAAATATGATTGCAATCCAAGCAGGGTTTAATCCCACCGAATCCAATACAATTATTAACATGACCAATCCGGCACTTGGAACTGCCGCAGAACCTATAGATGCTAGCGTTGTGGTTAAAACTACTGTCAACTGTTGCCCTATCGTTAAATCTATCATGTGCAATTGTGCTAAAAAAACAACTGCTATGGCTTGATATAAACTTGTACCATCCATATTAACCGTAGCACCTATTGGTAATACAAAACTGCTAATCTTTTTATCGACACCTAGATTGTGTTCAACACATTCCATAGTTACAGGTAAAGTTGCGGCACTACTTGATGTTGAAAATGCCAAGGTTTGTGCAGGACTCATAGCTTTAAAAAAGCCTACATATGGAATTTTCTTTACAAAGGTTTTTAAGATCGCTGGGTATGCTAAAAATATCATTAAGAGTAATCCTGCTAAAACCGTTAAGGAGTACCAGCTCAATCCTTTAAATATTTCGACTACTTTACCAATATCATTACCAGCCATTTTACTTACAACACCAGCTAAAAGCGCAAAGACAAAAAATGGTGCAGCTTGCATCACCAAATCAACCATTTTAAGAAATACTTCGTTGATGCTATCTACTAGAGTTACTACTGGTTGTGATTTGTTATTTGGGATAAAGAGCAAACACACCCCAAAAAATATTGCAAAAAATATGATCTGAAGCATCAAGCCATTATTTGACAAAGAGTAAAAGAAATTATCTGGAACAATATCGATTAAAGGCTGTAATGGCGTAGTTTCTTTTTGTTTGTTAGCCTTTTCGAGTTTATCAGCGACGGAAACCTCCTTTAGGTCATTTTTGGTCAATTCTGTAATTTCCTGTGCACGTTTCATATAAGCAGGATCTTTAAGGTAATTGACACCATCTTTTATTTCATAGCCTTGATTGGAGGCCCAAATTTCGTAGTTGATACGATTATCAATACGGCTTTGCTCGTCAATAAGTTTTCCTGGTTTAACGGTATTCACCAAAAGCAGTCCTAATGAGATTGCCATAACCGTTGTAAGTAGGTAAATCATTAAGGTTTTACCTCCCATTCTCCCCAAACTTTTGGGGTCACCAATATTAGCTACGCCACTAATTATGGAGAACAATACCAATGGTACGGCAATAAGTTTTAAAAGGTTAATGAAAATGGTGCCGAACGGGTCTATCCAGTTGATGGTAAATGAGCTCCATCCCATAAAGCTAGAAAGTAAAGCCCAAATGATACCGAGTACCATTCCAATGATAATTTTCCAGTGTAATGCTAGTTTTTTCATATGTTTAATCTAAATCCCTTCCTAAAAGAGGAGTTTTTATTGTTTTATAGCCCCGATTGTAGCGGCATCCTTTTTACAAGGTAAAAAGATACAGCGAAAAGCGGGAAATAGCTACTGATATATTTTATTCTGCAAATAGTAATCTGCAATTACCAAGGCTGCCATAGCCTCAACAATGGGCACGGCTCTTGGCACAACACATGGATCATGACGTCCTTTGCCCTGCATTTCTACGATGGCGCCTGAAGCATCCAGAGCGTCTTGTTTTTGAATAATGGTTGCAACGGGTTTAAAGGCTACTCTAAAATAGATATCCATCCCGTTTGAAATTCCTCCTTGAATACCTCCTGAAAGATTGGTTTTGGTTGTGCCATCTTCGTTGAATAGGTCGTTATGCTCACTACCTTTCATCATGGCACCACAGAAACCGCTACCGTATTCAAAACCTTTTACGGCATTAATCGACAGCATGGCTTTGCCGAGCTCGGCATGTAATTTATCGAAAACAGGTTCGCCAAGTCCGATAGGCACATTTTGGATCACACAGGTTACTGTACCTCCAATAGTCTCGCCTTGCTTCCTGATCTCTTTTATTCTATCTATCATTTTGTTGGCAAGATCATCGTCTGGACAACGTACGGCATTGGCTTCAGTTTTAGAAAAATCCAACTCCTGATAGGGTTTGTCTAGGAAAATATCACCAACCGACGATGTAAACGCATTGATTTTAATGGAGTTTATAAGTTGTTTAGCTACTGCTCCAGCCACTACTCTACTAGCCGTTTCACGGGCAGAACTACGCCCACCACCGCGATAATCGCGAAGACCATATTTTTTTTGATAGGTATAATCGGCATGGCTGGGACGGTAAACGTCTTTAATGTGTGAATAATCCTTTGACTTTTGATTGGTATTATGAATGGTGAAACCTATTGGTGTTCCTGTAGTCTTTCCTTCGAATATACCAGATAAAAATTCAACAGTATCAGGTTCTTTGCGTTGGGTAACGATTTCAGACTGTCCCGGTTTTCTTCTATTCAATTCATTTTGAATAGCTTCCAAATCCAAATCTAAACCTGCTGGGCAACCATCAATGATACCTCCTATAGCTACACCATGTGACTCACCAAATGTGGTGAGTTTAAACAATTTTCCAAAGGAATTTCCTGCCATACTTGAATATTTTGTGCTAATGTAAATTTATTATTACAGAAACAAAAATTGAAATTAATAAAGCCATTCATTTTTTATGAAAAACTGCTATCATTAAATTAACAATATGCTCATGGTTAATTAATTAGCCCTTAAAGTTTAAATAACCTTGTTGACCTTACTTTGTGTATAATTAATTAAGATAAATTCTTGAAAATAAAGCGTAAAGTAGAAGTTGTTGTTATATCTGATGTGCATTTGGGAACTTATGGTTGTCACGCCAAACAGTTGGTAACCTATTTAAATAGTATTGAACCTAGAAACCTTATTCTCAATGGCGATATCATAGATGTTTGGCAATTTAGTAAGCGGTATTTCCCAAAGTCACATTTAAAGGTTATCAAAAAAATCATAGATATGGCCAGCAACGGTGTCAAAATCACCTATATTACTGGAAATCATGATGAATTGCTCCGTAAGTTTAGCGGAACTACGATTGGAAACATAGCCATTGTTGATAAAAAAGTAATGGAACTAGACGGAAAAAAAGCATGGTTCTTTCATGGTGATGTCTTTGATATATCTATTCAAAATGCCAAATGGTTGGCAAAATTAGGAGGTTATGGTTACGATTTGTTAATACTCATCAATAGATTGGTCAACTGGTATCTTGAGCGTATTGGGAAAGAGAAGTATTCGTTTTCAATGAGAATAAAGAACAGTGTTAAATGCGCTATGAAATATATCAGCGATTTTGAAACTGTAGTGACCGATCTCGCTATTGAAAACGGCTACGACTATGTAATTTGTGGGCATATTCATCAACCCAAAATGTTTACAAAAGAAAACCGTAAAGGAAAAACCACGTATTTGAATTCTGGGGATTGGGTTGAGAACTTTACTGCGTTAGAATATCAATTTAAACGATGGAAACTGTACAACTATAGTGGAGATAAATTATCAGCATTTTATGCGGATGAGGACATTAAAGAAATGGAATTACATGATTTGATCGCTGCCATTACCATAGTCGAACAACACAAAACGCATTAGAGAAGTGCTTCTTTTAAAATGGTAACTGGATGCAAGGCTTTTCGTTGTGTTCCATCTCTAATTTGGTGCCTACAACTTGTTCCGTTTGCAGCAATGATAACATCTTGATTGGCTCTTCTAATAGCTGGAAAAAGCGTTTGTTCACCAATTTGCATACTAACTTCATAGTGATCCTTTTCATAACCAAAGCTGCCTGCCATGCCACAACAACCACTTGGAATGATACTAACCTCATAGTTTTCGGGCAAACTAAGGAGATCAAAACTAGACGATTGGTTTGACAATGCTTTTTGATAACAATGCCCATGAAACTTAACAACTTTATAGTCTTGTTTAAATTGATCTGACTTTATATTACCCAATTTTACTTCCTGTTGAAGGAATTCTTCAATAAGAAATGTTTGCCCTGCAATTTTTTTAGCCGAAATTTTATCGTCAGCCAACTTCAAATAATCATCCCTAAAACTTAAAATAGCTGATGGTTCAATTCCAATTAATGGAGTCTCTTCCGAAACTAGATCCTTTAAGAAGGAAATATTTTGATTAGAAATATCTTTAGCTTCATCTAAAAACCCTTTTGAAATAAAACTTCTTCCGCTTTCTATATCTTTTATTATTAACACTTTATATCCTAATGAATTAAGTAAAACTTTAGTGTCTATTGCAATCTCTGATTCTAGATAATTGGTAAACTCATCTACAAATAAGTAGACTGTTTTAATTGGGTCTGAAGGACTGATATCTATTTTTACATTATCCAATTTTGAAAAGGATTTGGATATAATGGGCAAGGTTCTTTTTTCATGAATTCCTAAAAAGCCTTTTAGTAAACTTGACGTTAATCCATTTTGAAAAAGGAGGTTACTTAATTTGGGTGCTTTTGAAGCTATTTTATTGTATTTGGTTGAATTTGCAAAAAATCGATCCTTGAATTTGAATCCGTTAGATTTTTGGTATTGGTATAGGAATTCCGCCTTTAAGCTTGCAACATCCACGCTGCTGGGACATTCGCTGGCGCAGGCTTTACAGCTCAAGCAAAGATCAAATACGTCTTTTAGTTCAGAGTGATTGAATTTATTGGGTTGATTTGAATGTGTTAAAAACTCCCTTAAAGCATTTGCTCTTGCTCGTGTGGTGTCCTTTTCATTTCGCGTCGCACGATAGCTGGGGCACATAGTTCCTCCAAAATCAGATAATTTTCTGCAATCTCCAGAGCCATTACATTTTTCAGCTTCTCGTAAAATCCCCATTGAATCTGAAAAATCCAAAAGGGTTTCAACTTCTGGCTCTTCACGGTCAGGTTCATAACGTAGGCCCTCATCCATTGGTAACGGTTCTACAATTTTTCCTGGATTGAATATGTTTTCGGGATCAAAGACTGATTTAATTTTCTTCAGAATGTTGTAATTATCTTCCCCAATCATAAACGGAACAAGTTCTCCCCTAACAATACCATCGCCGTGCTCACCACTCAACGAGCCTTGATACTTTTTAACTAAATGTGCTACATCGGTAGTTATCTTCCTGAATAACACAACATCTTCCTGTTTCTTGAGGTTCAAAATAGGACGTAAATGTAACTCTCCAGCACCAGCATGAGCATAATATATAGCTTCTTGATGGTATGATGTCATGAGTTCGGTAAACTCACTGATATAATTCGCTAAATCTGGTAAAGCTACGGCTGTATCTTCAATACAGGCTGCAGATTTATTATCTCCAATAATATTTCCTAACAGTCCCAGTCCTGCTTTACGCAATTCCACCGCTTTGTCGATATCCTCTCCAATCAATATTGGATGCGCATAACTTAAAGCAGATTTTTCTATTGTGCTTATTAATTCCTGCATTTGTTGGTTGATATCTGTAGCATCATTTGATCTGATTTCGCACATTAAAATGGCATTGGGATCTCCAACTATAAATTGCCTATTCTCCTGTTGAGTCTTATTTCGTTTTGTACAATCAAGTATGGTTTTGTCCATCATCTCACAAGAGTAAAGGTTGTGTTCCATAGCAGATTGGACGCTATTTAAACAGTCTTCAATACTATTAAAATGTAGAGCCACCATGGCACTATGGGTAGGTGGCAAACTGTCTAATTTCAATTTGATTTCGGTAACAAATGCTAAAGTACCCTCGCTGCCAGCAAGCAACTTACAGAGGTTGAATTTTTCATTTGAAGAAGAAAACACTTCTGTTTTTATGAGTTCATCAATGGCGTAACCTGTATTTCGACGGTGGATTTCAGGTTTTGGAAATTCTTTATGGATTCTATTTTGAACAGTTTCTGAAGCAAGTTCTGAATAGATAGTTTTATAAATTTGACCTTCAAGTGAGGCTAAACCTGTTTTAGAATGAAATTCTTCGGAATTTAATTCATAAAAAACAGCTTCGCTACCATCACTTAAGATGGTTTTCAACTCTAATACTTTATCTCGTGTTACGCCATATTTTATGGATGTTGTTCCCGAAGAATTGTTTCCCACCATCCCTCCTATCATACAACGATTTGAGGTAGAGGTGTTGGGACCAAAAAAGAGTCCGAATGGTTTTAGGTAATTATTGAGTTCATCCCGTACAACACCGGGTTGTACAGTTACCGTTTTCCCCTTTTCATTTATATCCAATATTTTGGTAAAATGCCTTGACATATCCACAATAATACCTTCACCTACACATTGCCCTGCAAGGGATGTCCCGGCAGCCCGAGGAATAAGCGAAGTCTTGGTTGTAGTAGCTAAATGAATAAGTTTTTTGATGTCTTCTTTCGTTTTGGGATAAGCGACTGCCAACGGAAGCCTCCTGTAAACCGAGGCATCAGTAGCATAAATTGAAGTCATTAATTTATCAAAATGTAAGGTGCCTTCAAAATGGTTCTGTAATTCCTTTAGATTTTCAATAACATCCAACTTATGCATATCATTCGTAAATAACACTGTAAACAAACAAAATTGTTTAAATTTAAACTATTAATCCAATTTTAACATAACATTGACGTTATATTCTGTAGTAAAAATAGTGTTAATTGTATTTTTGTTAAAATTCTAAAAACTTTAAAATTTATGAAAAATTTATTTCTATTGGCTATTGCGTTTATCGGTTTTACGGCTTTATCTCATGCGCAAGACATTTCACCTAATGCACTAGGTTTAAGACTTGGTGATAGTGATGGTTTTGGTGCCGAAGTTTCTTACCAAAGAGGTTTAGGAGACAACAATCGTTTAGAGTTTGATTTAGGTTGGAGAAGCGGAAACCACTATGATGGTTTTAAACTAGCTGGATTATACCAATGGGTTTGGAATATTGATGGCGGATTTAATTGGTATGCTGGCGTTGGTGGAGGTGTTGGATCTTATGACTTCGATAATCGTGATTTCGATGATGAGACATTTGTGTTTGCTGCTGGAGATATAGGGATTGAGTATGACTTTGATATTCCATTATTAATATCTTTAGATTTTAGACCAGAATTAGGTTTCGGAAATTATAGAGATGATGTTGATTTTGACATTGCTCTAGGTATACGTTACCAATTTTAAGCCTATTAAAATATAATTAGAAAAGCACCTTTTTAGGTGCTTTTTTTATACCTGTTTATCTTCTACCCTATTTTTTACGTATTCTACAGTTGTTTTGCCATGAGGTTTTGGTTTCCCATCATCACCTAGATTAACCATGATGATGTTGTCAACCGTTAGAATCGTTTCTCGGGTCATTTTATTTCTCGCTTCACATTTTAAGGTCAAAGAGGATTTACCAAATTTAATGACTTCTATTCCTATTTCAATAATATCGCCTTGCTTTGCCGAACTCATGAAGTTGATTTCAGAAATATATTTGGTAACAATTCTTGTGTTTTCTAATTGGATAATGGTGTACAAAGCGGCTTCTTCATCAATCCAAGCTAATAAACGTCCACCAAAAAGTGTTTGGTTAGGATTTAGATCTTCTGGTTTAACCCATTTCCGTGTATGAAATCTCATAAGTCTATTTTTTTCAAAGATTATCATTTATGTGTTACTATAAAAATCTTGTTAATCTTTTTCTAAACTTTTCTTAAACACTAATAGTCTCTAGCACATTTGTAATATCTTAAAGCTAAATTAATTACCGTTATGATTAAATCTCTACAAATAAGTTTTATAATACTGTTGTTTTGGTCGTGTGCTGAAAGTCAAAATAAACCAATTGGCGGGCCGTGTGAAGGTTGTGAGGCTGTTTACGAATATGGCAATAAAGCTTTAAAAGCTATTGACACCATTCCTGGATTCAAAGAAAGTTCGAACAAAATTAAAATTAGTGGTACCGTTTATAAATCTGATGGAAAAACCCCAGCTAAAGATGTGATTTTATATATCTACCAAACAAACGAAAAAGGAAGATACCCTTCAAAAGCCGATTCAAAAGGTTGGGAAAGACGACATGGTTATATGCGCACATGGTTGAAGACAGACGCAAAAGGAAAGTATACATTTTATACGAGCCGACCAGCTTCCTATCCTAATTCTACAATTCCGCAACATATACATATTACAGTTAAAGAACCCGATAAGAACGAATATTATATTGAAGATTTCTTCTTTTCAGACGACCCTTTACTGCCAACCAATATAAAAAACCGTTCAAAGCCAAGAGGCGGCAAAGGTGTTATTACGCTCGCTGGTAACGGACCAATTAAACAGGCTCAAAGGGATATTATTTTAGGATTGCACATTCCTGGTTATTAGACTCTAAAAAATTATACTACCTTTTGCCATTTTGGGAATCGTTAATTCGGTATTTAAAGTATCGTTCATTTTTTTATAAAACAGCAATAACAAGAGGTTTAAAAGCACATATGTTAATAACCCGGTTAACAACATATGAAAGCTTGGCTTTATAAGGAATACATAATTTTTATTTTTATTAAAATTTAAAGCCATGACCGATCGAACTACAAACCTCAACCACATTCGTCCCGTTATCACTTCCGCTTTAATTTACGACACTATGAGTGATGACGAGCGTTTTCAAAACGCTACTTTACGTCCTGTAATCAAGCTTCAAAATGAATTATTGATTTCTGTTTTCAAAAATTATATTGCAAAGCATAAAAATGTGTTTTATGAACTATCTTTGCCCAAGCAATTGGACTACATTGAAAATGCCATTCATAAAGACATGAAGTTTAGAAATTCATTAAAAGGAATGGTAATAGGTCAATTTACAATTGAAGAATATGAGATCTATATAAAAAACTCTTCTGCACTTAATAAGCGCATGATGAGCCTTGTAAAAGATCGATTAATTGATCACATTCAACTTATCGTGCCTAAAGTGGCATAACTTTATGAGTATAAAGCAAGAACTTCTACAGGTTTGTTTAAATCATGTAAACAAACGCATTTACAATTATAATCAAGAAATTGATACCATAAAAGAGTCTATTGAAAGCAATGACAAGAGCTCTAATGAGGAGGATGATTCTGGTCATGGAAAGCTTCTAAATGACTTGGAAAAAAATATGGTTCATTTAGCCGATGCCAACAAGATGTTGGACATGCTTAATCTCATTAATCCAAAACTAAAGAATGACAAGGCAATACTTGGCAGCTTGGTTTCTACCCCAAGGGCTTCATTTTTTTTATCAGTAAGCGTTGGTAAAATTGAGTTAGAACATGGAAGCTATTTTGCAATTTCATTACAATCTCCAATCGGCGCTTTATTAAAAAACAAAGAAGTTGGCGAACACATCAATTTTAATGGAACTAACTATACCATTACTACTATTATATAGTTGATTCACCATTTAAATTTGTTGTGAGCACAATGCTCATATAATCAAAGAAAGGCCTTACGGCTTTAAATGAATTATTAACCTCTTCTAAAAATGTATCGGAAAGTACCTCGGCGTCTGTATATTTTTTGGTGAAAATGTATTGCTTCTTTCTAATGAGATCAATTGCAGGGTGATCTTTATCAAAGTCTCTTGGTGCTGTTTTAAGTTCGTCCCCTACAAAATCACCCCAAACTGACTTAAACGATTTAGCATTGACAATAGCTCTAATTTCGGTGTCATCAAATTCAAATTCTTTCCTGATTCTATATAAATCATCCTTGTTGGGCTCCCAAAAACCAGTAGCTATAAAGGACTCATTGTTAGGAGCGATATGTAAATAATAGCCTCCTCTTAATTCTGGTTTCTTTCTATGGTACGACCCACCAAAATGAGTTTTATAGGGTAGCTTATTTTTTGAAAATCTTACATCTCTATAAATCCTGAACATTTTAAATTGATCGACGTCATCGTGAGCTTTTAGCATTTCAAACAAATGCTTATAGGCCTTTTTTGCTTCTGCTTCAATGGTTTTGAATTCTTTTTTGTGTTCATTAAACCAATCACGTTCATTATTTTTTTCTAATCGATTAAAAAAATCTAAAACATTTTTTGAAATTTTTGTGCTCATTTTTCCTCTTTTGGTTGACTCTAAAATACAAAAAAGCCCTAAAGAGTTAGGGCTTTTACATAAACTTTATGATTTACTATTCAGAATCAGATGATGAGAAGGTTCTGACAACAATTTTGCCTTCTTCTTCGTCAAAATATTCATAAACAAAATTTCCTTCCCCATCAAAATACCCTACACCATAATTGGTATCGGTAGTTAACAGATAGTAATTTTTAGTAATCAAACGTCGTGCCGTAGCATAGTTTGGATTATCGGATGACGAAATGATGAATCCTTGTGTACTTGTTTTAAAAGCAAACGGATTGTCTTCATTTTTATAATAAACCGTTTTATTCATTTTATCATAAAAAGGGTCTTTGTCATTGTCAATTACTACTTGCTCTGTAACCTTAATAGGTGATTTAATTCTAGGTGAGTCTCTTTGATCCTTCAATTTTGGATCTGTTGTCACCTTTTGCTCGGTAGTTGTAATCACTTTGACTTTGTTTTCAACTACTTTGCCATCTTTTTTTGTTTTTGTTGTTTTTACTTTGGTTTCTTTCATTTTGTCAACAGGCTTTTCTTGTGCATAAAGTCCTGTAAACATTAGGAAAGAACAGATATATATTAAATATTTCATTATTTGTATTTTAAGGTTAAACTTCTATTTTGTATTTATTAGTGATTATTGATGGTGTCTACTGCCTCTTCAGCAGCTTCTTCAATCTCATCTTTTAAATCTTCTGCTGCGTCTTTAACGTCATCAGCAGCATTTTCTATTTCATCGCTCACGTCATCCATTGCTTCTTCAATTTTTTCTTCTGAAGACTTTTGGTCTCTACAACTTGTAAAGGCAGTTGAAACCGTGAATACTAAAACGAATGCTATTATTAATTTTTTCATGATTTTAAATTTTTAATTGTTAATGATTTAATTTTTATTTTTTTAATCCTCCTCTTATCAATGATAGTATGAATAATACTATGAAAATGAAAAAGAAGATTTTAGCAATTCCAGTTGCTGCTCCAGCTATTCCTCCAAAGCCCAATATCCCGGCAATGATTGCAATAACTATAAAAATGATAGTCCAACGTAACATGTGTATGTGTTTTAAAATTTGTGAAAAGTTTTAATGGGAATAAAACCACTCTAGTTTTTAGAGATTTGCTGTTCTAGTTCAGCAGGCGTATCTAAAGCTAGTTTATTATCGAACTGTAGTGTTCTGATAGGGAAAGGAATGTTGATATTTTCTTTATCAAAGGCTTTTTTGATTTCAATGATAGCTTTATTTCTGGCTCTTAATATTTCGATTGAACTTTCGCCTTCAATCCAAAATCTTGCCATAAAGTTTATGGAGCTTCCTCCAAATTCAGTAAAGAAGAATTCTACACTATCTTTACTTTCTAATTCCTTAAATGATTTTGCAAGCGTTTCCTTGGTCAATCGTTCTACAAATTCAAGATCAGATTCATAGCCTACGCCACATTCAACCTTGACACGCATTTTTGTAGTTAAAGAATAGTTTTTGAGAGGGTTTTCCAAAATTGTTTTATTTGGAATAATCACAATATTGTTATCGGCTTCCTTAAGAATGAAATTTTTGAGATTAATATCCAGGACCTCACCTTCATAGCCATTGGTTTCTACCCAATTGCCAATTCTAATCTTATCTCTGAAGGATAGAACAATTCCAGACACCGTGTTAGACAATGTACCCTGTAAGGCCAAACCAACAACTAAACCGGCAACTCCAGCACCTGTTAATAAGGATGTTAGTGCTTGATTCAAATTTAGAATTCCCAAAGCTAAAAACAGACCAAAAAGGACAACTAAAACTGCTGAAATTTTTGCAATGATATTACTTATACTTTTTTGTTCTACTTTTTTATCAACCAGCGTATTTACAAGTCGGTTAACATATCGTGCAACAAAGAACGCACTTACGAGTACGATTAATGCTAAAACAAAATTTGGTAAGCTTTCAACGATTGCGTTCAACCAGCCTTGCAGTTTTTCTATTAGGTTTCCAAATGCGGTATTTAATTGTTCTTTCATTTTATTTTATTAAAGGTTAATGTTTGTGTTTGTTATTTTGAATTGAAAATTAAAAACGAACTTACATAACACTACTCTTTAATTTATCTTTTGAATCTTTAGTCCAGGCATTAAGCATCCAACTGGCTTTTTCCAATTCTCTAATGTAAGCGCCAATTAAATCCATTGTACCTTCATCTGAAGCTGGTTCGGATTTATCGATAACAAGTTTCATCTGTTCCAAAAGCAATTTATGGTCATTTATAATTTCGTTGACCATTTCTTTATCTGACTGCAATGGTGAAACTTCGTTGATTGATGAAATTTTAAGATAATCGCTTAAATTACTCATGGGGTGGTATCTTAAGGTAAGAATACGCTCTGCAATTTCATCGATTTTGGTTCGGGCATCAGTATATAATTCTTCAAACTTTATATGAAGATCAAAGAAATTTTCGCCTAAAATATTCCAGTGGAAGTTTCTTAATTTTTGGTAGTAAATATGATAGTTGGCCAGTAACTTATTAAGTTCGACCACTACGGGTAATAATTTTTCATCTTGCATGTTCAAATAGCTCATTATATAGGTTTTTATTATGTTTTTACACTATATAACTTATGGACTACAGAACAAATGTCAAGTGGTTTAACAGGCTTTAACGATTTTAAAGTTTTATTAACATAAATTATGTTAAAGCCATTTCTTTCTTCTAAAATAAATTAACATAAAAATGAAGAGAATGATCATTATACCCCAAAGGATGTAATAACTGTATTCATAATGGAGTTCTGGGATGTTATCAAAATTCATCCCATAAATACCAGCTATAAATGTTAGCGGAATAAAGATCGTTGCAATAATAGTAAGGACTTTCATAACCTCATTCATTTTATTGCTAATTATGGTCATGTGCATATCCATTAAACTCCAAACCATTTCACGGTATAGGTCAACAGATTCACTTACCTGTACAATGTGGTCATACAAGTCCCTTATAAAACTATTTGTTTTCGGGTCAATAATGGCGCTCTCGATTTTTTCTAACCTATTAACCACTTCACGAAATGGAAGTATTGAACGTCTAATTTTTAATATTTCTGATTTTAATTCTTGAATGCGAATTGGAGTATCATTGTTTTCAGCACTGCCATTAAAAATACCAGATTCTAAATCTTCAATACGGTCTCCACTTGCTTCAATGACCGAAAAATATTGGTCGACAACGGCATCAAGTATCGTATACATTAAATAGTCTGAAGCCAACGATCTAATTCTGCCTTTTCCATGAGAAATGCGTTCTCTTAAATCATCAAAAACATCGCCATCGGCCTCTTGAAAAGTCAAGACATAATTTTTTCCAACCACCATGCTAACATGTTCATAGTTTAAAATTTCATCTTGTTTATAATAGACCATTTTAAAAACAATAAACAAGTAGTTTTCAAACTCTTCTATCTTTGGTCTTTGGTTGGTGTTTACAATATCTTCTAAAGTTAAAGGATGCAAATTATAATGCGTGCCTAACTTTTCAATTTCTTGTAAGTTGTTAAGCCCGTTAATGTTGATCCAAGTAATGTGGCTAGGAATGTCTAAATTGAAAGCGTCAGTAACACTTTTAGAATCAAATTTTTTATAATCCTCTTTGTTGTATGAAATAACTTCGACAAAAGTAATATCAGACTGTTTTTTACCTCGATAAGCCATTGTACCAGGAGAAAGATTCCTAGTTTTATATAACTTTTTTTTCTTTTTTGTTTTCATTTACATCCACTTTTAAAGAAAGGTCTAGATTTTTGTGTGTTTTTATAAAAATAGAAACTTTTTATATAGTAAAGCTCAATTGTGGCATAAGATTTAACAATAATTCTGTTTTCGCTTTTTGCATAATGATTAGCTATATTTGCCCAAATTTATTTAATACTTGCATTTTGAATATATTTTCAGTAATATGCGAGTTTAATATTTCAATACAATTATCCATGGGAAGACCTCCAACAAGACCGATAAAATTTAGAGACGGATTTTACATAGAAATTCGTAATAAAGGTAAGGCTACAGGTATAAAGATACATAGAGACACTAAAGATCAAATGTTAAGAACCATTAAAGAGTATGAGCTAACAAAGGATGTCATTATCCTAGGCGAATCAAAGAATGGTAAATGGGTCAATAAGACTCCTGTTATGCATGTTGTTGAGGATTAACTACTTCTTTTAGCTTACTGTTTTCATTATTTTTTTGAATCATTAGTATTTATTTTCATAAATTGTTAGCGTTTTTACTAACTAACTTTCAATTTATGACTTCAATTTCTTCATCAAAACCACCTATTTGGTATTGGATCGTTAGCGTGATTGCCCTTATTTGGAATGGCATGGGTGTTATGCAATATTTGGGGCAGGCTTACAACACAGATGCTTTTAGGGAGCAATACACTTCAGAACAACTAGAACTTATGGCCAACACACCATCTTGGGTTACAGCGGCTTTTGCTTTGGCTGTTTTTGGCGGTATTGTTGGTGCTATTGCGTTACTTTTAAGAAAAAAATGGGCATACCATTTATTTTTAATATCACTTTTAGCGGTAATTGCACAAATGATTTACAATTTATTTGTAATTGATTCAATAACTATCTACGGTCCTGGAGCGGCAGCTATGACAGCAATGATTATTTTATTTGCATTGCTACTGTTATGGTTTTCAAAAAAAGCTATTTCCAAAGGATGGATTTCCTAATAGTCAATTCAAAGAATAAAAAAAGCATTAGAATCGATTCTAATGCTTTTTTTGTGTTATAAATCTTTAGTGTGGTAAGATACAAGACCTTGAATTGGTCGTCGCTCGAAATTACCTGTTGTAAACTTGTATTCTTGAGCAATTTCCTTGATTTCATTTTGAGCAAAGAAGGCTATCGAACCTGCAAAATGAACAGGAACAGTTTTTATTTCTTCAGCATATTGAAGAATCATATTTTTCACAAAAAGTCTAATCCCTTTTTTTATGAGCGCCTTCATATAATCTGAATCCTTGTTTAGAAACATAAACTCTGCAAAGGTTGCTAAGTAGGCATTAGGATTAGGTTGTTTATAAAGATTATATTTTATGAAATCGGGTTCTAAATTATAACGATTAGCAAAAGAAACTCTTATTTCTTCGGGCATATGGTTAAAATAATAATCGCGAATAAGTTCTTTACCGTAATAGTTTCCACTGGCCTCATCCATTAAGGTATAACCTAACGACTTTACCCTTTGGTGCAGAATTTCTCCATCATAATAGCTACAATTGGATCCGGTTCCCAAAATACATACCACTGCAGCTTCATTATCCTGATTAAGTGTCGCTCGTACGGCGGCCATAGTGTCTTCCTTTACTTCAACGTACGCATTTAAGAATATGAATTGAAGCACGTGGGTTAACATGGTTCGTGGCTTTTCTGTACCACATCCAGCGCCATAAAAAAACAAGTGTGTGACTTCTGATTTAATTTGCATTAATTCATCACTCTTGTTGATTATTTTTTTTAGCTTTTTCTCTTTTAGAATTGCAGGATTGAGCCCGTGGGTTCTTATTTTTTCGAGAAGCTGTTTACCATTACTATCTACAGCAATCCAATCACATTTGGTGGAGCCGCTATCTACAATTAAAATCATAAATCCTTGAGATAATGTTCATTGGTTATATTCAATAACCAATGAACATTTAATTGTTTGTTATAAAGAATGTACTTTTTGAGCTAAATCTACCAATTTGTTGGAATAGCCAAACTCATTATCGTACCAAGAAACTACCTTAAAGAATCTAGAATTCAATTCAATTGCTGCCTCGGCATCAAATATACTTGTACGCGCATCGCTCACAAAGTCTTGTGATACAACAAGTTCTTCAGTATATCCTAATACACCTTTCATTTTTCCTTCTGAAGCACTTTTAAATGCTTTTTTGATTTCCTCTAAAGATGTGTCTTTTTTTGTTCTAAACGTTAAATCTACAACAGATACATCTGCTGTTGGAACTCTGAAAGCCATACCTGTAAGTTTTCCGTTCAATTCAGGAATAACTTTACCAACAGCTTTAGCTGCACCAGTAGAGGCTGGTATGATGTTCAACAAGGCACTACGTCCACCTCTCCAATCTTTTTTAGATGGACCATCAACTGTTAATTGAGTTGCTGTCGTGGCATGAACGGTTGTCATTAACCCTTCTTCAATTCCAAAGTTGTCTTCCAACACTTTGGCTAAAGGTGCCAGACAGTTAGTTGTACATGAAGCATTTGATACAATAGTATCAGTTGATTTTAGTTTGTCATCATTAACGCCCATTACAAACATAGGAGCGTTGGCACTTGGGGCCGAAATAACAACTTTTTTCGCCCCGGCCTGAATATGATAATCGGCCGTTTCTAATGTTGTGAAAATCCCTGTACACTCTGCAACGATATCTACACCAGCTTCATCCCATTTCAAATTTTTAGGATCTCTTTCAGCGGTGATTCTTACTTTTTTTCCGTTTACAATAAGGTGTCCATCCTGAACTTCAATCGTTCCGTTGAACCTTCCATGTACTGAATCATATTCTAATAAGTATGCTAAATGCTCAACATCTAATAAGTCATTTATAGCAACAACATCTACATCTGGTCTATCTACAGTAGCTCTAAAAACTATTCTACCTATTCTTCCAAATCCATTAATTCCTAACTTTAATTTTGTCATAATCTTTTTATTTAATGTTATGTGGTCATGATATCAGACACACGAAGTAATTCTTTATCTATTTTTGATTGGCCTTTAATGGCCTGATCTAATGGTGTTAATGCCATTTTATCATTTAATAGCCCTACCATGAAATTGGTTTGACCTTCTAGCAAACTCTCTACCGCCTTTACTCCCATTCTACTCGCAAGTACACGATCGAAACAAGATGGCGATCCGCCTCGTTGCATATGGCCGAGAACAGAAACTCGAACCTCATACTCTGTCATGTTTTCTTCAACGTAGTCCTTAAGTTCAAAAACATTTTTACCAATTTTATCACCCTCGGCAACAACAACAATACTAGAGGACTTTCCAGAACGCTTACTACGTCTTAAAGACTCGAGTAAACGTTCTAATCCTAGATTCTCTTCAGGTATTAGGATTTCTTCAGCTCCTGCCCCAACTCCAACATTCAATGCAATATGGCCAACATCGCGCCCCATAACCTCAACAAAAAACAATCGGTTATGTGAACTCGCGGTATCTCTAATTTTATCTATAACTTCAACAACCGTATTTAGTGCTGTATCATAACCTAACGTATGGGTTGTTCCAAAAATGTCATTATCTATAGTTCCAGGGATCCCCATTACTGGAAAGCCAAACTCCTGATTGAATATCATTGCACCAGTGAACGAACCGTCTCCACCAATGACTACCAAAGCATCAATATCTTGTTCACGCAACTTTTCATAGGCAATCTTACGGCCTTCAGCAGTTCTAAACTCTTTAGATCTTGCCGATTTTAAAATGGTGCCTCCTTTATTGATAATGCCTTTTACACTACGAGCGTTCATTTCTTTGAAATCACCCTCGATCATCCCTTCGTATCCTCGATAAATTCCAACACAGTCTACATGATAATAGGCGCATGTTCTTACAACAGATCGGATGGCGGCATTCATTCCTGGAGAGTCACCTCCAGAGGTCATTACACCTATTTTTTTTATGCTTTTTGACATTATTTTTCAGTTTGAAAAAGTAAAACTAATAAACTAAAACTAGATTTTGAGCAGTATTTGTGAATAATTTAGATGCTAACAAAACTTCAAACGTTTTCGTTAATAAAAACCTTAAAATTAAGATGAATATTCAATGATTATTGCTCTTTATTTTTGTTTTTTGCTTTCCATTTGATGTAATCTGGCAAGTTTTCATCGGTAGAATTTTCGGCATTACCGTCTACATTTTGTTGGTTCTTTTTCTTTCGGTTTTTACCAGAGAAAATGATTTTCAGAAATTCTTTGAAGGAATCGAATTCTACATTATATGAAAGTCCGACGCCTTGTGTGTATCCAATTTCTTCCCCGAAATTTCTAATGTTGTTTTCTCTATTAAAAAATTTAGCTGTTAATGTACCGTCTTCATTTAACAGAATAGCGATTTCAGCATCCCCAGCAATCACCGTTTCATTAACTCCTCCAATAGGGACACCTACCTTACCATTGAATAAAACCCTATCACTGATTTTTGTACTTAGGGTTAATCCCAATCGATCGTCTGTTTGATATTCAGGTGTTCTTTCACCTGCTTCAAGATTCAAACTATATTGAACTTTATCATTTCCGCTGGAAAGTATGCTATTAAATAGGCTATTTACCCTATCGGCAATAGTACCATAAGCTTGTTGACCCAAACTTATTTCACTGGCAAATGAACCCGTTGCTAATAAATATAAAGCTTGATTCTCCCTACTCTCTTTGGTTTCTAAACGATAATCTAACTCTGATTTTATGGTCGAACTTACATTAGGAAATTTAAACGTAAAATCGGGTTCAGGCTGTTCTAATTGACCTGTAAGATTAATTTCAACACTAACAGGTATGCTCCTGTTTATTGGATTGTCTAAAAGTACCGATGGATTGGCTTGAGTCTCATATACCGCCTTCAAATCAATTTGAGCTCTTAACGGGTCACCTTCCCAACGTATACTTCCTCCAGGTTCAACAGTTAATTCTTTTTCAACAAGACCACCGTACTTGAAGTTATAGGTCCCTTTAGTAACTGCAAAATCGCCAAACATTCTGAATTTTCCATTGGTGTTAATTTCAAATAATAAGTTACCATTTCCAGAACCCTGAATTGTACTTCCAGAATTGCGATCAATAACAATCTCTATATCAGCATATGGATTAACAATTAAATCAAAATTGAGTTCTAAACCTTTAACATCGGTTTCAATAATCTTTTCACCTCTCAATCTTGCTTGCTTTTCTTCAGGGCTTAAAAAATGAATGTAAGAGTTATCACCATAAGATTCGAAATCATTTAATGGAATTTTAAAGACTGTACCTTGTGCCGTACTACCATC
The DNA here is from genome assembly GCA_003550275.1 of Flavobacteriaceae bacterium MAR_2010_72. Classification (GTDB taxonomy): domain Bacteria; phylum Bacteroidota; class Bacteroidia; order Flavobacteriales; family Flavobacteriaceae; genus Geojedonia. Next base: position 1,675,577 of record QXCW01000002.1, on the reverse strand, counting down.
AACCGATATGACCAACTCATCCGTTGGTCCTTTTAATGAAGCAGTTCCGTTCATAAACGCCGTGCCGTAATACAGGGCTTCCTCATTGTCATCTGTATTTAAGACCAGCAATCGATTAGTTTCCACATCTAAATTAAGCTTCCAATCGGAAAAGTTTCTGTGCTCAATAAATCCGTTGAGTTCTGCTTTTGAAAAATATTCTGAATCTGTTATTTGCGCTCTATTAAATATGAACCGTTGTTGTTCTAAAATTACTTCCGAATCAAAATCAAAACTATAGTCCACGTTAAGGTATGGTATGGTCAATCCCGCATTATCCAACAGCAAGTCTCCATTAAATTGTGGGTTTTTCAAACTGCCGGTAACAGTTGCATTACCCGTTACTAGACCTCTTATATTGGTAATCACTCCTTCTCCAAAGGGATTAAGCGGGTTTAGCAAAAACTCTTCAAATGTGATATCAACATCAATACTAGGATTATTTGAGCCCACATCAACATTTCCTTTAGCTATTAAGGATTTTAAACTATTATTTTCTAGTAATATATCTACCTTATAATTTGTTAAGGATTGATTTCCTGTAACGTTAGCTTGCAATTGGCCCAACTCATAGTCGTTTACCTTGAAGTCACTAATATTGACGTTGGATGCTGGCAAATACACCCCATTTTGTTGAAGTATATCTAATTTACCATTAACTTTTCCTGCCAATGAAAGGCTGTCTATTCTAGGGGTGATTTTTTCCATATCAACATCCTTAAAATTAAGTTCTACTTTTTTATAGGTTGAGTCCCTAATAATTCCAGAAAGTTCAATCTCTTCTTCATAATGATTCATTACTATGTTGCTGATGTCAAATTCTTTAAATGACCTGTCGAAAACCACTTTATTGGATTTATTACGTTCTTCATTAATAAACCATTTATTTTCTTTAAATGTGATGTCTGATTTTCTAAAGCCAACCACCGATTTGTTATTCTCATCGATTGTATAATACATGCTTAAATTAAAATCATCCTTATTATTGTTTCCAGCTTTAAATTCAGATTTTATAAATAAGGTATCTCTCAAAGTAACATTGATAAGATTAAACTTTGAAACATTGTAGTATTTGGTTGTTAAACTATCAATTTGAATGTAGGTGTTGAATAAAGGGTTAGAATTATCAATACTGACTTTAATGTCGTCTGCAAAATAATCAAAGAGCTTAATTTGTGGTGAATTAAAAGTGAGTTTGAATCCCTTTTCATCGCTTTCTACACGCCCTTTAATAGAGGTATTTGCACCAAGTTCAATATCTGGATAGAAAACTTCTACGATTTTGTTGTAAATCTTAAAGTTAAAGTCCATGTATTGGTCACTATCAATTTTGTTGGGAACATAGTTAGTGTAAATACTACCAACTGAATTTTCTATAAGCTTACCAATATCCTCAAACTTAAAATTACCACTTACTGTTCCTTGAACAATATCCGGAGAGTTGATTTCCATCACACGCTTATCGTCTAAAAACTTTGAACTGATAGCGAAATCTTCGAAGTAATATTCATCATTCTCATTGATGTATGTGGTATTTTTAAAATTTAAACTCCCATAGGCATCATCAACTCCAGAACCTTTTAATGAGGTGGTCACTATTCCCTTAAAAATGGAAATACTGTCATTTTTCACAAAATTGAGGGCTCGTAAATTGGCGTATTCAACGTTGGCCGTAAAATCAAGTGCTTTTACATCTTTAGATAAATCTGCCAATCCATCAAACTTAAACTTAAAGTTTTCGTCATTGGACACCAGTAACCCATTAAAAATATTGTTCCCTAAAGTTCCTGAAACTTCCAGATTTTTATAATCGTAATTATTGTAATTAATCAGAAAGACATCACCTGTTACTTTTGTCTTGAGATTTTTCAATGTAAATCCTCGACCATTAACATCTAAATTGAATGAAGTGCCTTTAATATCTGGGTTATCAATTAATCGACCAAGATCAAAATTGGTAAAAACCACATTTCCTATATAGTCTGCATTATCAACATCATCAACATGAGTCATTTTTAGGTTTGAATTAATCTTTCCCAAATCTGACATTATATTTAAATCGGCATCAATTGTGGTAGCGGTAATATAGGAAGTGCCATCAATGATAAAATTTCCAAATTTTGAAAATACCGTAGGAATTGATTCTCCTAAAATATTTGGCAGGAGTGCCTTTAAATCATAATAATTTGATGACAAACTATTAAACTTGCCCTCCATTGAAAAATTACCTGGTTCAGGACTAAACAGATTTTTAAAATTGATATCCCCATAGACTCGAGTTGCTGAGCTAGTTGTCAAAGCTAAATTGCTTGTCTTTAAATCATTTAGCGTTCCCGTTAAATCAACGCTCATTTTGGCAACCTGACCAATGCCAAATTCATTATAAAACACATTAAGGTCATCTAAAAGCACACTGGCCTGATTGAAACTGGCGGTAACTTTTACTTTATCTTCAAAATCTTTTAAATCTTCTCTATTAAAATCAAACCTGACAGCACCATTTAAAGTTGAATTTGGTGTTTGAATATTGAGATTATTAAAGCTCATATGATCCAGAGTATATTCAAAATCTGTAATCATATTTTTAACTGAAATACCTCGAACATCTCTAAACGCTAAAGTATTTATCCGGGCACTTACATCTGGTCCGTCGATCAAAAAATTGGTTGCATTAATGTTTAAGTTGTCAAACTCCAAAATGCCCTGATTTTCCTTATTATCATCGATTAACCTAAACCTACTATCGTAGATAGACACATCACCTGATGATAGCAAAAAACCACTTTTCTCTTTATTGGGATTATCTTCATCAAATTTTGCCACAAATACATCTAAATTGGTTTGGTCTTCACCTTTATAGGTTTTTACCTTAAAAAGTAATTCCGTTACATCAATATCACCAAACGCTAATTTACCGTAATACACATTTCTAAAGCTTAATATTGACGTATTAAGTTCTTTGATACTAATTAAGGTATCCTTTTTATAGTCTTCAATAAAAATGTCTTTGAGTTCAACATCACCGTTTAATTGCAATCCAACTTTACCAATATTTATACTAGTGCCAAACTCTTCATTTAAGCGTTTGGTTGCTTTTTTTCCTAAATGGGTTTGAACTGCTGGAATAGAAAGAACAAGTACCAAAATGACAAATAATAGCAAAAGTATTGCTAGAATCTTGGATACTATTTTTAATAATTTTTTGATACGTATTAAAGTTATAACTTTGATGCCAAAATTAACAATTATTGTGCCTAATTTACGATAATGGCTTCACAAAATATTTATATTCTTGGTATTGAATCCTCGTGTGACGATACAGCTGCATCTGTAATGCTTAACGGAAAGATTTTAAGTAATGTTGTAGCTGGTCAAAATATACACGCTGAATACGGTGGTGTTGTGCCAGAACTGGCTTCTCGTGCGCACCAACAAAATATTGTTCCAGTAGTACATCAAGCCCTAAAAAAAGCTAATGTTGATAAGAAACAACTCAATGCGATTGCCTTTACTAGGGGGCCGGGGTTAATGGGTTCTTTGCTTGTAGGTACTTCATTCGCAAAATCATTGGCTTATGGTTTAAATATTCCATTAATTGATGTTAACCATATGCAGGCCCATATTTTAGCTCATTTTATTGATGAAACTGGATTTGAAAAACCACCATTTCCGTTTTTGGCCATGACGATTTCTGGCGGACATACCCAAATAGTTAAAGTGAACAACTATTTTGACATGGAAGTTATTGGTGAAACTATAGATGATGCCGTTGGTGAAGCATATGATAAAAGCGGAAAAGTTTTGGGTTTGGGATATCCTGCTGGACCTGAAATTGACAAACGCGCACAATTAGGAAACCCTAAAGTATTTAAATTTACCAAGCCAAAAGTTGACGGGCTTAACTTTAGTTTTTCAGGACTAAAAACCGCTATTTTATATTTTATTCAGAATGAAGTTAAATCCAATTCTAATTTTATAGAAGAACATATAAATGACATCTGTGCTTCCATTCAATACACAATTATTGGTATTTTGATTGACAAATTAAAAAAGGCAAGTAAGGAAACAGGTATTAAACATATCGCTATTGGTGGTGGTGTTTCAGCAAACTCTGGAATTAGAAAAACACTCAAGGATGGTGAGTCTAAATTTGGCTGGACCACCTATATTCCAAAGTTTGAATATACTACAGATAATGCTGCGATGATAGCCATTGTTGGCTATTTGAAATATTTAGAAGGCAATTATGCTGACCAGAGCATTTCAGCTTCAGCAAGATTAAAACTATAAAGCCAACAGTTGTAAATAAAAAGCCTCAAATTTTAGTGGTTTTTTTTATGATTGTATTTTAGAATTATACTATTTAATTTTCAGCTTTTCATCTACACTATCATAATAATCTTGGGTTAAGACTTCGGTCCAAATTGTAGGTTGTTCACCACCATACAAAGCTAAATAAGTCACATCATGTTCTTTGCTTGATGAGTGCCAATGCTCTATGTCTTTATCACATTTAATCACGTCCCCTACTTTAATAAGGATAGGCTCCTTTCCTCGTTCTTGATAATATCCAATGCCTTCTACAACAATTAATACTTGTGATGATGTGTGTTTATGCCAATCTAAAGTAGAATTAGCTCTAAAGGTTGCCTTTGTAATGTTATAATTTATTTGGTCATCGGCCTGTAATAGGGAGTTTAACCAAGCTTCACCAATATAATGGGTGTTCGGTGCTTTCATGCCTTCATCCAAATAAGAAGTCACGACGTAATTAGAATCTTGGGCATAGAAATAAAGAGGTGAAATTATAAATAATGTAATGATTAGATTTTTCATTTGTTTATATTTTTTTTTAAAGATAAGGATCGGTCTTTTCTTATTCAAATTAAATAAAATTCTTTATTGTTAATTGTGATTAAATATTGATTTTATATGGGATAAGTCATAAACAAAAAAAGTCCAAACAACTTTAAACCAGTTGTTTAGACTTTTAATAGTGATCGCGACAGGATTCGAACCTGTGACCGTCTGCTTAGAAGGCAGATGCTCTATCCAACTGAGCTACGCGACCCTTCAAGAATTTAAATTCTGAAGTCGGGGTGGCAGGATTCGAACCTGCGACCTCCTGCTCCCAAAGCAGGCGCGATGACCGGGCTACGCTACACCCCGATTGGGTGTTAAAAAAAATGCGGAGAGACGGGGACTCGAACCCCGGCGACAGTTTCCCGTCGACAGATTAGCAATCTGCTCCATTACCACTCTGGCACCTCTCCTAATATTAAAAAGAACTTTTCTGTAAAAGCGGATGCAAATGTAACTTTTCATTACAAAGAACGCAACTATTTTTCGAAATTTTTCCCAATTAATTATTCAGGATACTCGATTCGCAAATGAAATATATTAGCCAGCTTAATTTTCAGTACTTTCTTAATGGATTGTATCTCTTTAAATGTAATATTGGCGTTTAAAAACTGACCACTTTCCATTTGTTTTCCTATGATGGACTCCACAAACTTATCAATTTTTGGTGTTGTGGGTTCCTTTAAACTTTTTGATGCTGCTTCTACACTATCACACATCATTAAAATAGCCGTTTCTTTGCTGAAGGGTTTGGGCCCTGGATATCTAAAATCTTCCTTATCCAAATCGTCATCAAATTCCTTTTCTTTAGTATAAAAATAATAAACAATACTGGTACCATGATGCGTTCTAATAAAATCAATAACACGGTCTGGCAAATTGTTTTTCTTTGCTATTTCAATTCCGTCAATTACATGGTCGATAATAATCTTGGCACTTTCTTTTGCTGATAATTCGTCATGTGGATTGATGCCTGTAGATTGATTTTCGGTAAAATAGGTTGGGGTCTTCATTTTACCAATATCGTGATAAAGTGCTCCTACTCGAACTAGCATAGCATTGGCACCAATTTCATTTGCTGAAGCTTCTGCTAAATTGGCTACATTAAGTGAATGATGAAATGTGCCTGGTGCTTTGTTTGATAATTCCTTCAGTAATTTTGTGTTGGTATCTGAAAGCTCCAGTAAAGACACATCTGAAACCAATCCAAAAACCTTCTCATAAATATAAATTAAGGGTTGAACGAACAAGGTAGCCAAGCCACATAAAATAAACAGACCAAAGGTTTCAAAATTTAAATTTGTAATCGACCCTTCATGGATCACAAAAAAAGCGAAATATGCTATAATATAAATTAACGTAATTTGTCCTACCGAAATGAATAAATTAGCACGTTTATACAGTTCTGAAACCGTTAAAATAGTCACGATTCCTGCAATGATTTGTAAAAACATATATTCATAACTATTGGGCACAATAAACCCCAACAACAAGACCATAAGCACATGGGCAAACAGTCCTAATCTCGCATCAAAAAAGGCTTTAAAAACTAATGGAAGAACACATAATGGGATAACATACACATACTTTGAGTTATAGTTAATAATCAAAGTAGTAAGAAAGATCATTAATAAAATATTGAAAAATATAAAGGTGACTTTGGTGTTGTCCAAAAACACTTCCATTCTGTATTTCCTCAAAAACAATAGCAACATCAATAAAGTCAATGCAACCAATAAGGTATATGCGAATATCACCCAGTTATAGCCCGATTGCGTCCATACTTGGGATTCGTATTCAGACTGCAATGATTTAAGAACATCGTAAGTGTTTGCATCTACAATTTCACCTTTTGAAACAATAAGAGTTCCTTTTTCTATACTACCTCTTGTTGGAGAGATTTTATTTATTTCTTCCTGTAAGGCTTTTTCGGTTAATGACACATTGAGCTTTACATTAGGTTTAATGATATCAAAAAATAAGGAAATAAGGCTTGGAGCATATTGTGAATATCCTTTTTGATCTAACTGACGCTCAGTAATACTTCTAAATGTATTTAAATTAGTCAATTCAGAAAAAAGCACCTCATCCTTTTGAACCTGATTTTCAAGCAAAATAACTTTTTTATCAGCATCATAACTATAATCTTCGTCTAGAATGCCCGGTTCATAGAGATCAACCAAAATCTCTATTCCAGTATTATAAAGACGTTGATCAAAACTCTTTGTTGAGTCAATAATAGCCTTGCCAAATTGGTTTTTATAAGCCTCAAATACATCTTGTTCAATACCGTTGTTTATATCAAAATAAACTGGACTATTTTGCATAAGAGCCAAACGCTCTTTTTCCAATTCTTCTGAAGATTTTTTTATGGCAAAATCAAAAGGGGCTAATAAATTTTCAGATTGCCATGGTTTACCTTTATCAAAATTGTATTTAAATTTTCCACTTTTAGGAAATAGGTAAACTATTAAAAACGTGGTGCTGAAAAATAAAAGCACTTTATAAGCTAAAGAATGATTTCTATAAAGCGCATTAATAAAATCTTTCATCCAGATATTAGGTTTAAAATCAAAAGTAATAAATTAATAAAGTATTTTAAGATTAATTAGAGTAATTCATTCATTTTTAGAAATGACAATATAAGGTTCTATTTCAACATCAATTAATCCCGATGTTAATCTTATTTCGTTCTAAAGTCTCCTAAAATTTGATTAATTTTACGGCTGTAAAAATCAAATGCATTGAAAATGAGTAGAGAGGTCGTCATAGTGTCAGCAGCAAGAACTCCCATAGGAAGTTTTTTAGGAAGCCTATCAACTGTTCCAGCTCCCAAATTGGGTGCTATCGCAATTAAAGGCGCTTTGGAAAAAATCAATTTAAAGCCAGAACTTGTTGAAGAAGTTTTAATGGGAAATGTGGTTCAGGCAGGAACTGGTCAAGCGCCAGCCAGGCAGGCGGCTATATACGCTGGAATACCAAATACTGTACCCTGCACCACCGTAAATAAGGTTTGTGCTTCAGGCATGAAAGCAGTGATGCAAGGTGCACAAGCGATTGCGCTTGGTGATGCGAATATTGTGGTTGCAGGTGGAATGGAAAACATGAGTTTGATTCCACATTATTTTCATGCAAGAACAGGGACTAAATTTGGACCTTCCACCCTTGAGGATGGTATGCAAAAAGACGGATTAGTAGATGCTTATGACCAAAATGCCATGGGTGTTTGTGCAGATGCATGTGCTACAGAATATAATTTTTCAAGAGAGGATCAAGATGCTTACGCCATCCAATCGTATAATCGATCAGCGAAAGCTTGGGGGACTGGCAAGTTTGATAATGAAGTAGTTCCTGTTGAAGTACCGCAACGACGAGGAGATGCTATTATAGTTTCCAAGGATGAAGAATATTCTAACGTGAAATTGGAAAAAATTCCTTCTTTGCGTCCTGCATTTACAAAAGATGGTACTGTTACAGCAGCCAACGCATCAACAATAAATGATGGTGCTGGTGCAGTGGTTTTAATGAGTAAAGAAAAAGCTCTTGAACTTGGAATAAAACCTTTAGCCACCATTAAAAGTTATGCTGATGCTGCACATGAACCCAAATGGTTTACAACAGCGCCAGCAAAAGCACTTCCTAAAGCATTGCACAAAGCTGGTATTTCTTTAAGCGATGTAGATTTTTTCGAATTTAACGAAGCTTTTTCTGTAGTTGGTTTAGCCAATATGAAATTACTTGGTTTAAATGATAGCAATGTCAACGTTAATGGAGGTGCCGTTTCTCTTGGTCATCCACTAGGATGTTCGGGAGTAAGAATTATAATTACATTAATGAATATTTTGGAACAACATAATGCTAAAATTGGTGCTGCTGCTATATGTAACGGCGGTGGTGGTGCATCTGCAATTGTTATAGAGCGTAACTAAAGTTTTTTGATGCAATACGGAATTTGTAATTTAAGCATTGTGCCATTAAGGCAAGACCCTTCAGATAAAAGTGAGTTAGTCTCACAGGTTCTTTATGGTGATTATTTTAAAATTCTGGAACGACGTAAATCTTGGAGTCGAATTCGTATTGCATTTGATAAGTATGAAGGATGGATTGATAATAAGCAATATAAAGAAATTGTTGAAGATGACTACAAATCTATACATAGCCAGCCCTTAAAGCTTTCTACAGATCTTGTGGAGTTTGTTGAAAATGAAAACCAGCAGCTTTTTACAATTCCAATGGGTTCATCCTTAAATGGATTAAAATTATTGAGTCATACACATGACGGAAATGTTATTGATAAGCAATTGCCAAAATCACACCTCATTGAAACTGCCTTTACATACCTTAATACACCCTACCTTTGGGGTGGTAAAACACCTTTTGGTATTGATTGTTCTGGATTTACGCAAATGGTTTATAAGTTAAATGGTTACAAATTATTACGTGATGCTTCGCAGCAAGCCACACAAGGAGATGCCTTAAGTTTTATAGAAGAAAGTGAGCCGGGTGATCTTGCTTTTTTTGATAATAGTGAAGGTCAAATTATTCATGTAGGGATCATAATGGAAGACAATTACATCATTCATGCCCATGGTAAAGTTAGGATAGACAGATTAGATCATTCAGGAATTTATAATGTAGATCGAAGTAGGCATACGCATAAACTTCGAGTGATTAAAAAGATTATATAAAAAAAGCTGCAATTATTTTGCAGCTTTTTTTATATGTAAATGCTTAAACCTTAATTTCCACTCTCTAGAGCTTCAACTTTAGCTTTCATTTCTTTGAATTTAACAGTATCTCCTATGGCACTATAAATATTCATTAGTGTTTTAGCAGTTGAGACATTAGGCTTAATATTAAACGCTTTTTCTAAATACGGTATAGCCTCTTTATAGATATCCAATCTAGCTTCTTTATACTCATCGTATTTTTTATTGTCAGCAGTTGAATTTCCAAGAGCATTCATTTTTTCAATAATTTCTTCATCTTTTGCAAGAATCAAAACTGCCATATTATTTTGCGCATCTGCATATTCTGGGTTCAATTCTATTGCTCTTGCATAATATTTTTTAGCAGCCTCATTGTCGCCACCTTCGGCAGCAATAACCCCTAAATTGTATTGTAGCTCTGCATTATCAGGATCTTTAGTGGTTGCTTCCTCCATTAATACCTTAAATGCATCCCTATTACCTAATTTTAACTGTACGTTAGCTTCGGTAATTAATAAATTCAAATCATCTGGACTTTCTTCGCGAGCATCTTTTATGGCAGAAATAGCTTTTTCATTATCACCTTTACTTACATATATAAGGGCAATATTCTTCATGATCTCTGAAGCTTTAGACTCACTTTTTTTGTCTTCAGGTTTAATATAATCTCCAGATTTCATAGCGATATCTCTCATACTTTTGTTAGCAAAACCTTCTTCTTCATTCGTCGCTTTATTTACAGCTGTATACTCCATTTCTTCTCCAGTGAAACCTAAATCTTTGAGTTCTTCATAAAGTCCTAATGATTTGTCATAATCTTGAGCTGAAACCGCAGTAGAAGCCGCATAATACAAATAGATGGTGTCTTTTGGAGACATTCTGTAAGCCTTTTCAAAATGATCTGATGACTTGATGTATTGCTTTTGTTCTAAAGCCGCTTGTCCTTTAGTAAGGAAATTACTCAACATTTGCACTTTAATTTCTTCAACTTCAGGTGTATACTTTTCTTTCCCTGAATCAGCTTCAATTTTCTTTACTTTATTAAAGCTTTCTATTGCAGCATCAATATCAGCATTAGAGCCGGCACCATTAGCATATAAGGCTTGACCTTTTAAGAAGTAATATTTGGCTTGTGTTTTCTCATCAGTAGAACCGACTAAAGCTTGAGCTGCATTTAAAGCAGATTTAGCTTCTGCAAAATTGTTATCTTTTATTGCTCGTTCCGCAGTTTTTATTTCATCTTTCTGTGCGAAAGAAAAACCACTAACCATAAGGGCTAAAGCAATGATTAATCTTTTTTTCATTTTACTTAAATTTTAGTTTTTGAGTTAATTATTATTTTCGTCTTGTAAATTATCAAGAGTTGTGCCATTTTCAGAATCACCTTCTAAATTAGGGTTCTCCAATGCTTCTGAAATGACTTCGTCGTCTTCATCTCGCATTACCTTAGCAACCGCCGCAATAGAGTCGTTTCCTTTCAAGTTGATTAACTTAACACCTTGAGTGGCTCTTCCCATGGTTCGCAAGTTAGCAACTTCTAGCCTAATAGCAATGCCCGATTTATTGATAATCATTAAATCATCATCATCAGTTACTGTTTTGATGGCCACCAGATTACCTGTTTTTTCAGTAATTGAAATAGTTTTTACACCTTTTCCACCTCGATTTGTAATTCGATATACAGGCTCGCCATCTTCTGGATCATCAATGAAGGTTCGTTTACCGTAACCATTTTCTGAAACCACTAAAACTGTTTCTTCTTGCGGATTTTCTACGGCAACCATTCCTATAACCTCATCTTTATCATTAGCTAAAGTGATTCCTCTAACACCAGAAGCATTTCGACCCATAGGTCTTGTTTTGCTTTCTTCAAATCTAATGGCTTTTCCAGAACGCAATGCTAACATCACTTGACTGTTACCAGTGGTTAATTTAGCTTCAAGTAACTCATCGTCTTCCTTAATAGTAATGGCGTTAATACCGTTAGTTCTTGGGCGAGAATATTGCTCTAAAGAAGTTTTCTTTACCTGACCTTGTTTTGTAGCCATGATTACATAATGGCCGTTGATGTACTCCTCGTCTTTCAGGTCTTGTGTACAAATGAAAGCCTTGACCTTGTCATCTTGTTCTATATTGATAAGGTTTTGGATTGCTCTACCTTTGGACGTTTTACTTCCTTCAGGAATTTCATAAACGCGCATCCAGAAACATTTTCCCTTTTGGGTAAAGAACAACATATATTGGTGATTGGTACCAACAAAAAGGTGTTCTAGAAAATCTTCATTACGAGTTGTAGATGCTTTTTGGCCAACTCCTCCTCTATTTTGTGTTTTATATTCGGTCAATGAGGTACGCTTAATATAACCTGCATGAGAAATAGTGATTACTACTTGCTCATCAGCAATCATATCTTCAATACTTAAATCACCACCAGCATACTCAATAATAGAACGACGCTCGTCACCATATTTATCCTTAACCGTCAAAAGTTCATCTTTGATGATTTCCATACGACGTTCTTTTTTATCAAGAATGTCTTTTAAATCTTCAATGGTTTTCATCAATTCTTCGTATTCAGAACGTAATTTGTCTTGCTCCAGTCCAGTTAATTGACGCAAACGCATCTCTACAATAGCTTTCGCCTGAATTTCGGAAAGCTCAAAGCGCTCAATCAATTTCTCACGAGCTTCATCTGCATTTGAAGACGCACGAATTAAGGCGATAACTTCATCAATATTATCAGATGCAATAATTAATCCTTCTAATATATGAGCACGTTCTTCAGCTTTTCGCAACTCATATCTAGTTCGTCTTACAACAACTTCGTGTCGATGCTCAACAAAATGATGAATAAGTTCTTTTAAATTTAATAATTGAGGTCTGCCATTTACGAGAGCAATATTGTTAACACTAAATGACGATTGTAATGCTGTGTACTTATATAAAGTATTCAATACAATATTTGGTATAGCATCACGCTTCAAGACGTATACAATACGCATCCCATTTCTATCAGATTCATCACGAATTGTAGAAATCCCATCAATTTTTTTATCATTAACTAAATCGGCAGTTTTCTTGATCATATCGGCCTTATTGACTTGATATGGAATCTCTGTAACAACGATTGATTCACGACCCTGTACTTCTTCTATATTGGCTTTTCCTCTAATAACAATTCGTCCTCTACCCGTTTTAAAGGCTTCACGAACACCATCGTATCCATAAATCGTACCACCAGTAGGAAAATCAGGAGCTTTTACATGAGTAATAAGCTCATCAATTTCAATATCGGGATTATCAATATAGGCTATTGTACCATCAACAACTTCAGTCAAGTTGTGAGGAGGCATATTTGTCGCCATTCCCACAGCAATACCAGAAGCACCATTAACTAATAGTCCTGGGATTCTAGTTGGAAGAACGGTTGGTTCTTCTAATGTATCATCAAAATTTAACTTGTGGTCTACGGTTTCTTTATCAATATCTGCCAACATGTCTTCAGATATCTTTCGCATCCTTGCTTCAGTATAACGCATAGCCGCAGGACTATCACCATCTACAGAGCCAAAGTTACCTTGACCATCTACCAACATGTAGCGTAAACTCCATTCTTGTGCCATACGCACCATGGTATCATATACCGACGTATCACCATGTGGATGGTATTTACCTAAAACTTCACCAACAATTCTTGCTGACTTTTTGTGTGCGGTATTAGATCTTACTCCCAATTCATGCATACCATACAAAACACGTCTGTGAACTGGTTTTAAACCATCTCTCACATCTGGCAAGGCACGTGACACAATGACGGACATTGAATAATCAATGTAAGCCGATTTCATTTCATCCTCAATGTTAATTGGAATCAGTTTTTCTCCTTCTATCATATATATTTTAATTAGATTTTTTGTAGGTTTTCAAATCGTGCTAATATAAGTATTTTGATAGTTGTTGCTCAACTTTATCAGGGCTTTTTTAGTGTTTTTTATTAACAATAATTCTCTGCATTTATTTGATAAGTATCTTGTTAAATATTTTGAGTTTTTAAAGATTTTTCACTCTATTAGCCATATTGAAAACATTTAAGGTATAGTTTTTGACTTTATACACATGTTTTTATTATTTTTAATGCAGAAAGGATTTTATTATGGATGACAATTTTTCACCAAGAGTCAAAGACGTTATAGCCTACAGTAAAGAAGAGGCATTGCGTTTAGGCCACGATTTTATAGGTACCGAACATTTAATGTTGGGGCTACTTCGTGATGGCAGTGGAAAAGCAATTGATATTTTAAGCGCCCTACAAATCGATCTCAATCATTTAAGGCGAAAAGTTGAAATATTAAGCCCGGCAAATCCAAACAGCGGAATTTCTTCCAACGAAAAAAAGAACCTACACCTTACTAGACAAGCCGAGCGCGCCCTAAAAACCACTTTTTTAGAAGCCAAACTTTTTCAAAGTACTTCAATAAATACTGCACATTTATTGCTTTGTATTTTAAGAAATGAAAACGACCCTACTACCAAACTTTTAAATAAGCTAAAAGTAGATTATGATAATGTTAAAGAACAATTCAAATTTATGATAACAAGTGACGACGATTATTTAGATGCGCCAAAATCTGAATCTTTTTCAGAAGATGATGATGCACATGAGGACGACGATGCAAAGCAAAATCCTTTCAGCCAATCAAGCACAAAATCTACTAAAAAATCCAAAACACCAGTTCTGGATAATTTTGGAAGGGATTTAACGGCTTTAGCCGAAGAAGATAAATTAGACCCCGTGGTAGGTAGAGAAAAGGAAATCCAACGTGTTTCCCAAATTTTAAGTCGTCGCAAGAAAAACAACCCGTTGCTAATTGGTGAGCCTGGCGTAGGTAAATCGGCCATTGCCGAAGGTCTTGCCTTGCGAATCGTAAAGCGAAAAGTGTCTCGTATTTTGTTCAATAAACGTGTTGTGACTTTAGATTTAGCAAGTTTAGTAGCCGGTACAAAATATAGAGGTCAGTTTGAAGAACGGATGAAAGCCGTCATGAACGAGCTTGAAAAGAATGATGACATTATATTGTTTATTGATGAAATTCACACCATTGTTGGAGCTGGAGGCGCCACAGGAAGTTTAGATGCTTCAAATATGTTTAAGCCCGCTTTGGCTCGTGGAGAAATTCAATGTGTTGGTGCTACTACGCTAGATGAATACAGACAATATATTGAAAAGGATGGCGCATTGGAGCGACGTTTTCAAAAAGTGATTGTTGAACCAACTACTGTTGAGGAGACCATTCAAATTTTAAATAACATTAAAGAAAAATATGAAGAGCATCATAACGTAGAATATACCGATGAAGCTATTCTAGCCTGTGTGAAATTGACCAATCGCTATATGACCGAACGTTTTTTACCAGACAAGGCCATCGATGCATTAGATGAAGCAGGTTCACGTGTTCATATCACTAATATTGCTGTCCCAAAGCAGATTCTTGAATTAGAAAAGAAGCTTGAAGAAGTTAAAACTACCAAAAATTCTGTGGTGAAAAAACAAAAATATGAAGAAGCCGCAAAATTACGTGATGATGAAAAACGACTTGAAAAGGATTTAGTGCTCGCCCAAGAAAAATGGGAAGAAGAAACAAAACTCCATAAAGAAATCGTAACTGAAGATAATGTCGCAGATGTGGTTTCCATGATGACTGGAATTCCAGTAAATAGAATTGCTCAAACCGAAAGCAACAAACTCGCCAAACTTCCAGAACTTATAAAAGGTAAAGTAATTGGTCAAGATGAAGCCGTATCTAAAGTTGTTAAAGCCATTCAGAGAAATCGTGCAGGACTGAAAGATCCTAATAAACCCATTGGGTCATTTATATTTTTAGGTCAAACAGGTGTTGGTAAAACACAGTTAGCCAAGGTTTTGGCTCGAGAACTTTTTGATAGTGATGATGCATTGGTGCGTATCGATATGAGTGAATATATGGAGAAATTTTCCATATCTCGTCTTGTAGGTGCACCTCCGGGATATGTGGGGTATGAAGAAGGAGGTCAATTGACTGAAAAAATTCGTCGTAAACCCTACGCCGTGGTTTTACTCGATGAGATCGAAAAAGCCCATCCAGATGTATTTAATATGTTGTTACAAGTTTTAGATGACGGTTATTTAACCGATAGTTTAGGACGCAAGATTGATTTTAGAAACACCATATTAATAATGACTTCTAATATTGGAGCCAGAAAGTTAAAAGATTTTGGCCAAGGCGTTGGATTCGGTACAGCCGCAAAAGTAGCTCAAGCAGATGATAACTCAAGAAGTATAATTGAAAATGCGCTTAAAAAGGCATTTGCTCCAGAGTTTTTAAATAGAATTGATGATGTTATGGTATTCAATGCTTTAGAGCAGGAAGACATCAATAAAATCATTGATATTGAACTCGCTTTTTTAATAACTAGAATTAAGGATCTTGGTTATGAACTTAAATTAAGTAAATCGGCCAAAGCTTATATAGCTGAAAAAGGTTTTGATAAGCAATACGGTGCCAGACCTTTAAAAAGAGCTATACAAAAGTATATTGAAGATGCGCTTGCCGAAGAGATCATTAATTCAAAAATACAAGAAGGTGATAAAATTATAATGGATTTAGACTCTAAAACAAACGAACTAACCATTAAAATTGAAAAGTCTGAAAAGCAGACGGAATCTTAATCTTATAAGTATATTTCAAAGAGATTGTCTAAAAAGTAATAAAAACTGGATTTTGTCAGGTTGAACGCAGTCGAAACCTATTGATTTTCAGTAGTTGGTTAGTTCTCGACTGCTCTCGAACTGACAGATAACAACCTTTTTAGACAGCTTCTTTTACTTAAGCTCGGAATTATATTATGAACAAATTTATACGGTTAGATTTTTGTGATCTAGAAATCCATGACAATTCCCTAATTGTAACAATGAATGAAGGTATAACCATTTTACCAAAACACAACGACATATTATTGGATATTGTTGAAACCTATTATAAAGACAAAAACTTTGTATACATAACAAATCGTTTGAATTCCTATGCAGTTGATCCCTCTATTTATTTTAAAACAGGAAAGATTGATAATTTAAAAGGGTTTGCAGTGGTTTATAAAGACTACAGAGCCAAAGGAAATGCTGAAGTTGAAAAACTCTTTTTAAACAAACCTTTTGGAATTTTTAAACAGCTTGATGAAGCGGTTGTTTGGGCCAACTCTTTATTAACTTAAAACCATACTATAACTCCTTATAACCATAAATCTAAAAATTCGATTTTATTGTTTTGATAATCAACACTATAATTGTTAATAACTATTCGCTTCAGAGTTTTATACCTGTCATAAAAAATTTATTTTTGCCAAAATTTTTACGTTTAAACGTCTAAAACGTTGTTTTGAGCGTATCTATAATAATTTGGGGATTAAATTAATAGCAATTATTTCAAAGTTTAAGCAAGTTTTACCTTACATTTCTGTAAAAACCCGCGTATTTCATCGATTAAATACATATAATAAGGTTTATCTGTTGGTTTGTTTACTTCTTTTTAATACGTTTATCCCAACTAAACCTATTATGTTATGAATAAAATTTTATGTTTTATGGCGCTTTCTTGTGCCATTTTCACGGCGAAAGCCCAATGCGATGAAACCTTACCTATTATTGAACGTTTTGACACCAATGTTATTAATGTGTGTTGGAATGTTGTTGATAAAGACAAAGATGGAAATAATTGGTATTGGTGGCAGTACTCTTCTTACTACGGTGGGCACAAGGTAATCGCTTCAAATTCATTTTACACATCTTCTGGAGCATTAACACCAGACAATTGGATTGTCTCGCACGCTATAAACTTAACTTCATTTTCACCAAATGATAATATTGTGGTGTCATATAAAATTAGAGCGGAATTAGCAGCTTTCGCGCATGAATTTTATACGGTTTATGCTGCTACAAGTAACCAAACATCGGCTTTTGAATCCAGCTCTGTAAAACGAGGTGAATACATTGACGAAGTTGGAGGTGCTGGAACTTTTGTTACAAGAACATTAAATATATCTGCTTTGGCTGGTAATGTGGTTTATATAGCTTTCAGACATCATAATTCTTATAATCAATATAATATTAACATCGACGAAGTATCAATTTCTTCAGGAGGAGCGCCACAAAACTGTACTTCAGATGCTGATAATGATGGAGTTTGTGATTCAGACGATCAATGTCCCGGATTAAATGATGCCTTAATCGGTACAGCTTGTGATGACGGAAATCCTTGTACGGTTAATGATGTTTATGACACAGATTGTGGGTGTTCTGGTACTTATGCAGATACAGATAACGATGGTGTGTGTGATGCTTATGATCAATGTCCTGGTCAAGACGATTCAATTGACACTAATAATAATGGAATCCCAGATGGTTGCGAGGATTTAAATACATGCACGCAACAAACAACTAATTTTAATCAAGACCAATTAAATCATTCAGGGTCTGGTGAATCGACTATTTCATTAGCATTACCTAGCGGTAGTAAAGACGTTTCCTTTACAATTAACAATATTGATGAAAAAACCAAAGGAAAAGAGAGTAATAAATATATTGAAAACGTTACTGTAACCTATAGAGATGGACTCGGTGCCTTGAAAACTTATAGGTCCTACAGCGGACTTAATGTGAGCTCTGCAAATGTAAATATTCAAGGTGAAGTGCAATCTGTTACTGTAAGTTTAAAAGATAGTTATGATGGGAATTCTGATTCTACTTTGAACATCAATTTTAGTTCAGTTACTTATTGCGGAAATGGCTCAAATCCTCCTCCATGTACAGATAGCGATGGAGATACTATTTGCGATAGTGTAGATCAATGCCCTGGACAAGACGATAGAATAGATGCTAATAACAATGGTATTCCTGATGGTTGTGAAAGTAGTGGATGCACTGAAAGCACTAGTAACTTTAGTAAAAACCCACTGACACATTCTGGTTCTGGATCCAATTCAACAACCTTGAATTTACCAACAAACAGTCAAGATATATTATTTACTGTAAGTGGATTAGACGATAGGCTAAAAGGAAAAGAAAGTAATAAATACATTGAAAATGTAACCGTTATCTACAAAGATGGACTTGGTATTACAAAGACATACGGAACATTTAGTGGATCTAACTTAAGTTCTCAAATAGTAGATATTAAAGGAAAGGTTCAGTCTGTAACTGTGAGCTTAACTGACGGCTTTAATGGTAATACTACTTCTAATATGAGTGTTGATTTAAGTGCTGTGACCTATTGCTCTACTAGTACTGCCAGAACATCAGGTGAATTGAACACTGAAAAAACTAGCATTGGTGGTGAAGAAGAATCGATAGAGTCTTCAATAAAGGTATATCCAAATCCAGCTTCAGACGCATTATATGTAAAAGGTATATCTGATGAAGGAAGCTCTAATATTTTACTTTATAATATTAATGGTTCTTTAGTACTTGGTGCAAAAATAGACAACTCATACAATCAGGGTCAAAAGATTGATATTCAAAAACTGCCTACAGGGTTATATTTAATGCGCATTGTTAACAACAATGGAGAAATTTTAAAGACTGAACGGATAGTGATTAAATAACCCCTTTTTAGTCTTATTATTAATAAAGGCTGGTCATATGTAACTTCATTTGACCAGTTTTTATTTTACATTATTTAGATGAAGTTTAAATGATTTTCAAAATTTCGAAGCCTAAATAAATTGGTTTTAATTGAAGCCGAATTTATAAGACGTTTTATACAAAGAATAGTCCTTTACTTACACTTATTAAATCTGCATTATATTATTGATATTCAACTACATAATTGTTAATAAGTTTTCAGTTAAGTACTAATAATTTATAAACAACTCGTTTATTTTCGCGTGTTTTTTTAAATCCTTGATTAATTCTAAATCTATTACAAATAAAATAAAGTTAATTCTTACAATTCTTACAAAAACCTTGTATTTCATCGATTAAATACCTAAAAATCAGTTTAATCGTTGTTTTTAAGATTTATATGTACTATGTTTACACCGAATTTAACCTATTTAGTTATGAAAAAAATATTACTCTTAATTTGCATTATAGGCTGGTCTTATAATTCAAATGCACAATGTAATAGTAACTTGCCAGTTACAGAAACTTTTGACACCAATAATATTGGAGTTTGTTGGATTGTCAATGATGGAGATGGTGACTCAAACAATTGGTATTGGTGGGAATATTCTTCATATTATGGAGGTCATAAAGTGATTTCGTCCAATTCCTTTTACACATCAACAGGAGCTTTAAACCCTGACAACTGGATTATGTCTCACGCAATTGATCTAACTACCTTTACTACTGGTAATACTATTGAGCTATCATGGAAAGTAAGAGGTGAATTGGCTGGTTTTTCACATGAATATTATTCAATTTATGCTGCAACTAACAATTCAATCTCCAGTTTTCAATCTAGTCCAGTAAAACGAAGTGAGTATGTTGACGAAGTTGGCGGTGCCGGAACTTTCGTCACAAGAACGATGGATATATCTTCGTTAGCTGGTAATATTGTATATATCGCCTTTAGACACCACAACTCGACTAATCAATATAATATAAACATTGATGATGTAACCGTAAGCACTTCTACTCTTGGTGTTGAAGATTTTAATAAAGATAATTTTAAATACTTCTATAATTCAAGTAATGAGACCTTAACATTAAGATCTTCAAATTTACCGATCGATTCTGTTAAAATTTACAATATATTGGGTCAAAGCGTTATTAATAAAAGATCCTCCACAACTAACGAAGACATAGATATGTCTCAAATGGTAGACGGTATTTATATTGCTCAAATAGAAATAAATAATAGCACCAAATCTATTAAGTTTTTAAAACAATAGCATTTCATAAAATGAATTTGACAAATGAAAAAGAGCAGCTTTAGGGCCGCTCTTTTTTTTAATTAATTATTCTAAAATTTACCGTTGTCTATCTAGACTTGAAGACGAAACAATTTTCTTAACAACAGTACCTTCATTTGTAGTCAACCTTACAAAATACATTTGGTTGTCTGCTTTTGAAAGATCTATAGTGGTTCTACCAACAGATCCTTGAACATAGTTGTTATCAAGAGCCGATCTTATTAGAGTTCCTTTTATGTCAAAGACCTCTATTTTCACATCTGTTTCATACTCAAACAAGTATTTCACATTAACCTCATTTTCAAACGGATTTGGATAGGCAGTAAAGTCTGCTACTCTACCAAAGTCTGACACTTCAACTTTACATTGTGGGTCTACGCCACCGTTGAAGTTTCCTTCTTCATGTGGAGATCCTGGAATATAACTTCCTTCAGGAATATCCTCTCCACAGGCCACTGCATGTGCAATAATATAGAATCCTCCTGTCGCCGTAATTGCATCGGTCTCAGTACTCCATTTGTCGATATGGCCTAATCCACCAGCAACAAAGGTATATTGACCCGGTGCTACGGTTTCTCTTTCATTATGTTCAGGATAGAGTTCACATCCAATATATAAATGGGCTTCATCAATACCATAGCCAGGCTCCATATCATACTCTACATTAACATAACCTTGATCGGTTGCACCAATTTGTGTGTACGAAACTGTAACTATTCCAACAAATGTTCCCTTTCCTAGATCACATTTTCCAGCACCTTGGTATAATTCTAAAGTATAATTTCCAAATCCAGAGATAAAGTTAGTCCATCCCCATCGGCTAAAGCCATCTTGACGGAAACATCTACTCGCATCAGAATCTACAGTACCTGCGTCATCAATAAATACGCCAAACGCAGTACCACAATCTGGGATACAGTTATAAACAGTAGCAGTTACTTCGCATGTACTAGAACATCCACCTTGATCAGTTACTGTTACAGTAAATGTGTAGCTTCCAATATCTGCATTCATAATTGGGTCTTGTGACGTAACGTCATCCAAAACGGTAGACGCATCAAATCCATTTCCTACCCACAAATATGATAATGCAGGTCTACATCCTGTACCTTCAACATGAAGGTTGATTGGAACACCAAAACATTGCATATCGTTTACTACAGAAGCAATACATGATGGAGGTGTAATATTACGACCTACCCGTGTGGTTTCAGTATCTGTATTACCACAGCTATCGGTAATAGTAAAGGTGTATAATCTGTACTCGGTACAGCCATCAGTACTGGTACCGTCTGGAACACCAGCATCTGAATTGATGTTACCTCCTGCAGCACAGTTATCTGACCAACTTGTTGTTAAATTTGAAGGCCAAGCTGGCTCACATCCATCTAGGTGATAATCTGGTACATCTACAATCTCTGGATCGGTCATGTCGTAATCTCTAGATACCAAAGTGGTCTCTGTATCACTGTTGCCACAATCATCAGTAATCGTAAACGTGTACAATCTGTACTGGGTACATCCGTCTGCACTGTCAGGTTGGTCTACACCTCCATCGGATTGGATGCCTACTCCACCTGCCGCACAATTGTCTGTCCAATCTGTTGTCAAGTTAACTGGCCATGGCGTGTTACAGCCATTCAATTTATAATCTGGTACATCTACAATCTCTGGATCGGTCATGTCGTAATCTCTAGATACCAAAGTGGTCTCTGTATCACTGTTGCCACAATCATCAGTAATCGTAAACGTGTACAATCTGTACTGGGTACATCCGTCTGCACTGTCAGGTTGGTCTACACCTCCATCGGATTGGATGCCTACTCCACCTGCTGCACAATTGTCTGTCCAATCTGTTGTCAAGTTAACTGGCCATGGCGTGTTACAGCCATTCAATTTATAATCTGGCACATCTACAATCTCTGGATCGGTCATGTCGTAATCTCTAGATACCAAAGTGGTCTCTGTATCACTGTTGCCACAATCATCAGTAATCGTAAACGTGTACAATCTGTACTGGGTACATCCGTCTGCACTGTCAGGTTGGTCTACACCTCCATCGGATTGGATGCCTACTCCACCTGCTGCACAATTGTCTGTCCAATCTGTTGTTAAGTTAACTGGCCATGGCGTGTTACAGCCATTCAATTTATAATCTGGTACATCTACAATCTCTGGATCGGTCATGTCGTAATCTCTAGATACCAAGGTGGTCTCTGTATCACTGTTGCCACAATCATCAGTAATCGTAAACGTGTACAATCTGTACTGGGTACATCCGTCTGCACTGTCAGGTTGGTCTACACCTCCATCGGATTGGATGCCTACTCCACCAGCCGCACAATTGTCTGTCCAATCTGTTGTTAAGTTAACTGGCCATGGTGTGTTACAGCCATTCAATTTATAATCTGGTACATCTACAATCTCTGGATCGGTCATGTCGTAATCTCTAGATACCAAAGTGGTCTCTGTATCACTGTTGCCACAATCATCAGTAATCGTAAACGTATACAATCTGTACTGGGTACATCCGTCTGCACTGTCAGGTTGGTCTACACCTCCATCGGATTGGATGCCTACTCCACCTGCTGCACAATTGTCTGTCCAATCTGTTGTTAAGTTAACTGGCCATGGCGTGTTACAGCCATTCAATTTATAATCTGGTACATCTACAATCTCTGGATCAGTCTCGTCGTAGTCTCTAGCCACTCTTGTGGTTTCAGTATCGCTGTTGCCACAGTCATCGGTAACGGTGAAGGTGTACAATCTGTACTGAACGCAACCGTCCGCACTCTGTCCGTCAGGGACACCGGCATCGGAATTGATGTTGCCTCCTGCAGAACAGTTATCTGTCCATGTCGTGGCCAGGTTTGTTGGCCATGGCGTGTTACAGCCTGTCAATTTGTAATCTGGAACATCGGCGATCTCTGGATCAGTCTCGTCGTAGTCTCTAGCCACTCTTGTGGTTTCAGTATCGCTGTTGCCACAGTCATCGGTAACGGTGAAGGTGTACAATCTGTACTGAACGCAACCGTCCGCACTCTGTCCGTCAGGGACACCGGCATCGGAATTGATGTTGCCTCCTGCAGAACAGTTATCTGTCCATGTCGTGGCCAGGTTTGTTGGCCATGGCGTGTTACAGCCTGTCAACTTGTAATCTGGAACATCGGCGATCTCTGGATCAGTCTCGTCGTAGTCTCTAGCCACTCTTGTGGTTTCAGTATCGCTGTTGCCACAGTCATCGGTAACGGTGAAGGTGTACAATCTGTACTGAACGCAACCGTCCGCACTCTGTCCGTCAGGGACACCGGCATCGGAATTGATGTTGCCTCCTGCAGAACAGTTATCTGTCCATGTCGTGGCCAGGTTTGTTGGCCATGGCGTGTTACAGCCTGTCAACTTGTAATCTGGAACATCGGCGATCTCTGGATCGGTATTATCAGGTGTTACTGTAAACGTTGCACTACAGGTATCTGGAACATCAAGACACTCATCATTAATACTAATACCTAATTTTTTACTTCCTCCACAAGAAGAAGGCGCACTTGTAGCATCAAATACAGCTTTTGTTACTTCAACATCATCCACATAATATTTTACAACATAAGTATCATCATCACCAGGTGTGAAGGTAAAATTACTTCTGAAAGTTGAAAAGGCCGTATTTATTGCTCCTTGTGTTTGACATGCTGCTTGATTAGAATCTCCAGGACAGGAAACAGAACCTCCGGATTCTACAGATAAAGAACCTTCGCCATCTCCATCAGGTACACATCGTGTTGTACTGGTTACAGAAACTGTATAGTCACCTGCATCCGCCAATGTAGCTGAAGCAAATGAAATGGTTGGGGTTCCTTGTCCTGTAAAGGAACCAGGCCCAGACCAAGTAAATGTATAACCCGTATTTGATATAGTGTTTCCTGCACCATCTTTCAGTGTTGCTGTTAAACTTGCAGCATCTCCAACACAAACTGCATCGTCAGTGACTTCAACCTTTGGTTCTAATTTAAAACTACCTGCAACATAATCTTTTAAATCCGCAGTTATTTCCGCAGAAGCCCTTGTTTCTAACAGCCAAGTTGTTTGACAAAGTAATTGTGGATTGTTTTGTAAATCAAATACTTCGGTTAAATCGATAACTCCTTCATAAAATTCATTATAATCGTAAACAGTTTGGCCAGGTTTTACAACAAATCCTGAAGGCACAGGAGTTGTGGTTGAATTATTTTTACCCACTTGCGCATTGGTATTAACCAATACCATAGAATTATTGTTGCCTTGGTTTCCATTTCCGGGACCTACCCATTTAAGTACAGTAACTACTGCGTTAATTCCACCACTTTCAAAATTGGCCAAAATCAACAAATCTCCTATAGCACGTGAAGGACTAAAAATTTTATTTCCGTTACTATCTGTAGTAGGACTGGTTCCGTTTTTTAAGAACCAAAACCCGATATAACCTGTTCCATTGTTACTTTCCCTGTCTCCAGCAAAAAATAGATAAGTATGGGTAGGATCATAAGCACCAAAAGCACTATTACAACCTTGAGGAGTACCAGATATACCCGTTAAAATAACGGCAGCGGCATTCATGATATCACTTTTGGCTTGCATTGGACTCAATGTCCAATTATTATATGCTTGACCATTACCCCCAAATAACTTAAAATCTTTTGAGCTAGTAAAAATGTCATCCATATTACCTTCGAAAACATCTGTTTTATGTTCAAAAGTAGGTTCGGCTTGTAATTGAGGAGATCCCCATTCAGTAGAATTACCATCAATACATGGTACGACTTGAGCATTTGAGATGTTAACACCCCACAATAAAAGCATAAGCAGGGCAAAGCCAGTTATACTTTTAGAATTTTTAAAAAAATTAAGCCAACAACCCAACAGGGTATCAACTAATTTAACTTGAGTAATTTTGTACATTAACATAAGATTCTTTTTTAATTAATAAAAAATGTGTTAACATAACAAAATGAGAAAGGACATTAATAGATTAATTGACAATGACTAAATCATAAATCAATTTAACATATAAGAATTAAAAACTTGTAGAATAGGTGGCTTTAATTTGCTATTAATTAAAACTCGGATAAGTAAAGTTATATCTTCATAACCTCCACTAAATTAGTAAATTAAATTTGAATAAACACTACAATTCTAAAAATTTAGTTCAACTTATTTTTATATCAGTTGAAATACATAACTCATTAAGAATTCCCTACAAATAAAAGATTATAGATAAATTAAATACTTAAAATTATATAATTAATTCATATTAAGGATTATAGTAAAGCAAAAAGAGCAGCTTTTAAGCTGCTCTTTTTTTATCTCATCTTGACTTTTATATTTTAGTCAAGTCTACTTGAAGACACAATTTTCTTAACGACTGTTCCTTCATTAGTAGTCAATCTTACAAAATACATTTGATTGTCTTGTTTTGATAGATCAATGGTTGCTCTACCTACAGATCCTCTTACATAGTTTGCATCTATAGATTGTTTCACTAAAGTACCTTTCACGTCGAATACTTCGATTTTTACATCTGTATCGTATTCAAACAGATACTTCACATTAACTTCATTTTCAAACGGTACAGGATATGCTGTGAAATCAACTGTTCTGCTTCCGAAATCTGAAGGCGCTACTTTACATTCAACAGACTCACCAGTGTTATTAAACGCTGATCCGTTGTTGTCTTCTGAAATAGAACATCTACAAACTTCTTCACAAACTACTGCATGAACAATAATATATATATCTCCTGAAGCCTCTATAGGACCTACTTGATAGTTATACACATAATCTAATCCACCTGGATTAAAGTTAAATTGCCCAGGAGCAACCGTATTCACTCCATTGTGAGTAGGATATGGTTCACATCCTATATACACATGTGCTTCATTCATAGCATAACCTGGAGTTGTAATGTTATAATTAACAGTTATGTATCCTCCAGAATAGTCTACAGTTGCAGTTCCAACATTAGTTCCTTTTGACAACTCGCATTTTCCAGCTCCAGCATAAAGTTGCAGCGTATACGGGCTACCAGGAGCATTTGGTGAAATACTATTAGTCCATCCCCAACGAGAGAAACCATCTTCTCTGAAACATCTGCTATCAGCATCTACATCTACTCCGTTTGAAGTAAATACTCCAAAGGCAGTTTCACAGTTTACAAACTTATCATCTTCTCTGATGTAAGTTACTTTTTCTGTCGTAGAATTACCTGCGCAATCTGTTGCTGTAAATGTATACTCATAGGTTTTGATACACTCATCCTCACCTACTAGTACTGGATAAGCTCTCAAATCTCCACCTTCGCCACAATTGTCTGTCCAAGTAGCATCTAAATACTCTGGAACTGGACCATTACATACTTCGCCATCGACTGGTACATTATGGATTATTGGATCCGTTGTATCGTCTACAGTATAAGTGTAAACCCAATCATCACTGTTCCCTGCACAATCAGTATATGTAAATGTGTATGTGATCGTTCCTTCACATCCATCATAAGTGCCTCCTCTTACAGCGGCTGATGGTGTAATGGCATTACCACAATGATCATTTACCGAAGGTGGTGTTGGCTCTGTAGCATCCGCCTCGCACTCTACCGTGCTTCCGTCATCTGCTCCTGCATCTGGACCCGTGGTTAAGTCTACAGTATAAGTGTAAACCCAATCATCACTGTTCCCTGCACAATCAGTATATGTAAATGTGTATGTGATCGTTCCTTCACATCCATCATAAGTGCCTCCTCTTACAGCGGCTGATGGTGTAATGGCATTACCACAATGATCATTTACCGAAGGTGGTGTTGGCTCTGTAGCATCCGCCTCGCACTCTACCGTGCTTCCGTCATCTGCTCCTGCATCTGGACCCGTGGTTAAGTCTACAGTATAAGTGTAAACCCAATCATCACTGTTCCCTGCACAATCAGTATATGTAAATGTGTATGTGATCGTTCCTTCACATCCATCATAAGTGCCTCCTCTTACAGCGGCTGATGGTGTAATGGCATTACCACAATGATCATTTACCGAAGGTGGTGTTGGCTCTGTAGCATCCGCCTCGCACTCTACCGTGCTTCCGTCATCTGCTCCTGCATCTGGACCCGTGGTTAAGTCTACAGTATAAGTGTAAACCCAATCATCACTGTTCCCTGCACAATCAGTATATGTAAATGTGTATGTGATCGTTCCTTCACATCCATCATAAGTGCCTCCTCTTACAGCGGCTGATGGTGTAATGGCATTACCACAATGATCATTTACCGAAGGTGGTGTTGGCTCTGTAGCATCCGCCTCGCACTCTACCGTGCTTCCGTCATCTGCTCCTGCATCTGGACCCGTGGTTAAGTCTACAGTATAAGTGTAAACCCAATCATCACTGTTCCCTGCACAATCAGTATATGTAAATGTGTATGTGATCGTTCCTTCACATCCATCATAAGTGCCTCCTCTTACAGCGGCTGATGGTGTAATGGCATTACCACAATGATCATTTACCGAAGGTGGTGTTGGCTCTGTAGCATCCGCCTCGCACTCTACCGTGCTTCCGTCATCCGCTCCTGCATCTGGACCCGTGGTTAAGTCTACAGTATAAGTGTAAACCCAATCATCACTGTTCCCTGCACAATCAGTATATGTAAATGTGTATGTGATCGTTCCTTCACATCCATCATAAGTGCCTCCTCTTACAGCGGCTGATGGTGTAATGGCATTACCACAATGATCATTTACCGAAGGTGGTGTTGGCTCTGTAGCATCCGCCTCGCACTCTACCGTGCTTCCGTCATCCGCTCCTGCATCTGGACCCGTGGTTAAGTCTACAGTATAAGTGTAAACCCAATCATCACTGTTCCCTGCACAATCAGTATATGTAAATGTGTATGTGATCGTTCCTTCACATCCATCATAAGTGCCTCCTCTTACAGCGGCTGATGGTGTAATGGCATTACCACAATGATCATTTACCGAAGGTGGTGTTGGCTCTGTAGCATCCGCCTCGCACTCTACCGTGCTTCCATCATCTGCTCCTGCATCTGGACCCGTGGTTAAGTCTACAGTATAAGTGTAAACCCAATCATCACTGTTCCCTGCACAATCAGTATATGTAAATGTGTATGTGATCGTTCCTTCACATCCATCATAAGTGCCTCCTCTTACAGCGGCTGATGGTGTAATGGCATTACCACAATGATCATTTACCGAAGGTGGTGTTGGCTCTGTAGCATCCGCCTCGCACTCTACCGTGCTTCCGTCATCCGCTCCTGCATCTGGACCCGTGGTTAAGTCTACAGTATAAGTGTAAACCCAATCATCACTGTTCCCTGCACAATCAGTATATGTAAATGTGTATGTGATCGTTCCTTCACATCCATCATAAGTGCCTCCTCTTACAGCGGCTGATGGTGTAATGGCATTACCACAATGATCATTTACCGAAGGTGGTGTTGGCTCTGTAGCATCCGCCTCGCACTCTACCGTGCTTCCGTCATCTGCTCCTGCATCTGGACCCGTGGTTAAGTCTACAGTATAAGTGTAAACCCAATCATCACTGTTCCCTGCACAATCAGTATATGTAAATGTGTATGTGATCGTTCCTTCACATCCATCATAAGTGCCTCCTCTTACAGCGGCTGATGGTGTAATGGCATTACCACAATGATCATTTACCGAAGGTGGTGTTGGCTCTGTAGCATCCGCCTCGCACTCTACCGTGCTTCCGTCATCTGCTCCTGCATCTGGACCCGTGGTTAAGTCTACAGTATAAGTGTAAACCCAATCATCACTGTTCCCTGCACAATCAGTATATGTAAATGTGTATGTGATCGTTCCTTCACATCCATCATAAGTGCCTCCTCTTACAGCGGCTGATGGTGTAATGGCATTACCACAATGATCATTTACCGAAGGTGGTGTTGGCTCTGTAGCATCCGCCTCGCACTCTACCGTGCTTCCATCATCTGCTCCTGCATCTGGACCCGTGGTTAAGTCTACAGTATAAGTGTAAACCCAATCATCACTGTTCCCTGCACAATCAGTATATGTAAATGTGTATGTGATCGTTCCTTCACATCCATCATAAGTGCCTCCTCTTACAGCGGCTGATGGTGTAATGGCATTACCACAATGATCATTTACCGAAGGTGGTGTTGGCTCTGTAGCATCCGCCTCGCACTCTACCGTGCTTCCGTCATCTGCTCCTGCATCTGGACCCGTGGTTAAGTCTACAGTATAAGTGTAAACCCAATCATCACTGTTCCCTGCACAATCAGTATATGTAAATGTGTATGTGATCGTTCCTTCACATCCATCATAAGTGCCTCCTCTTACAGCGGCTGATGGTGTAATGGCATTACCACAATGATCATTTACCGAAGGTGGTGTTGGCTCTGTAGCATCCGCCTCGCACTCTACCGTGCTTCCGTCATCTGCTCCTGCATCTGGACCCGTGGTTAAGTCTACAGTATAAGTGTAAACCCAATCATCACTGTTCCCTGCACAATCAGTATATGTAAATGTGTATGTGATCGTTCCTTCACATCCATCATAAGTGCCTCCTCTTACAGCGGCTGATGGTGTAATGGCATTACCACAATGATCATTTACCGAAGGTGGTGTTGGCTCTGTAGCATCCGCCTCGCACTCTACCGTGCTTCCATCATCTGCTCCTGCATCTGGACCCGTGGTTAAGTCTACAGTATAAGTGTAAACCCAATCATCACTGTTCCCTGCACAATCAGTATATGTAAATGTGTATGTGATCGTTCCTTCACATCCATCATAAGTGCCTCCTCTTACAGCGGCTGATGGTGTAATGGCATTACCACAATGATCATTTACCGAAGGTGGTGTTGGCTCTGTAGCATCCGCCTCGCACTCTACCGTGCTTCCGTCATCTGCTCCTGCATCTGGACCCGTGGTTAAGTCTACAGTATAAGTGTAAACCCAATCATCACTGTTCCCTGCACAATCAGTATATGTAAATGTGTATGTGATCGTTCCTTCACATCCATCATAAGTGCCTCCTCTTACAGCGGCTGATGGTGTAATGGCATTACCACAATGATCATTTACCGAAGGTGGTGTTGGCTCTGTAGCATCCGCCTCGCACTCTACCGTGCTTCCATCATCTGCTCCTGCATCTGGACCCGTGGTTAAGTCTACAGTATAAGTGTAAACCCAATCATCACTGTTCCCTGCACAATCAGTATATGTAAATGTGTATGTGATCGTTCCTTCACATCCATCATAAGTGCCTCCTCTTACAGCGGCTGATGGTGTAATGGCATTACCACAATGATCATTTACCGAAGGTGGTGTTGGCTCTGTAGCATCCGCCTCGCACTCTACCGTGCTTCCGTCATCTGCTCCTGCATCTGGACCCGTGGTTAAGTCTACAGTATAAGTGTAAACCCAATCATCACTGTTCCCTGCACAATCAGTATATGTAAATGTGTATGTGATCGTTCCTTCACATCCATCATAAGTGCCTCCTCTTACAGCGGCTGATGGTGTAATGGCATTACCACAATGATCATTTACCGAAGGTGGTGTTGGCTCTGTAGCATCCGCCTCGCACTCTACCGTGCTTCCATCATCTGCTCCTGCATCTGGACCCGTGGTTAAGTCTACAGTATAAGTGTAAACCCAATCATCACTGTTCCCTGCACAATCAGTATATGTAAATGTGTATGTGATCGTTCCTTCACATCCATCATAAGTGCCTCCTCTTACAGCGGCTGATGGTGTAATGGCATTACCACAATGATCATTTACCGAAGGTGGTGTTGGCTCTGTAGCATCCGCCTCGCACTCTACCGTGCTTCCGTCATCTGCTCCTGCATCTGGACCCGTGGTTAAGTCTACAGTATAAGTGTAAACCCAATCATCACTGTTCCCTGCACAATCAGTATATGTAAATGTGTATGTGATCGTTCCTTCACATCCATCATAAGTGCCTCCTCTTATAGCGGCTGATGGTGTAATGGCATTACCACAATGATCATTTACCGAAGGTGGTGTTGGCTCTGTAGCATCCGCCTCGCACTCTACCGTGCTTCCGTCATCTGCTCCTGCATCTGGACCCGTGGTTAAGTCTACAGTATAAGTGTAAACCCAATCATCACTGTTCCCTGCACAATCAGTATATGTAAATGTGTATGTGATCGTTCCTTCACATCCATCATAAGTGCCTCCTCTTACAGCGGCTGATGGTGTAATGGCATTACCACAATGATCATTTACCGAAGGTGGTGTTGGCTCTGTAGCATCCGCCTCGCACTCTACCGTGCTTCCGTCATCTGCTCCTGCATCTGGACCCGTGGTTAAGTCTACAGTATAAGTGTAAACCCAATCATCACTGTTCCCTGCACAATCAGTATATGTAAATGTGTATGTGATCGTTCCTTCACATCCATCATAAGTGCCTCCTCTTACAGCGGCTGATGGTGTAATGGCATTACCACAATGATCATTTACCGAAGGTGGTGTTGGCTCTGTAGCATCCGCCTCGCACTCTACCGTGCTTCCGTCATCCGCTCCTGCATCTGGACCCGTGGTTAAGTCTACAGTATAAGTGTAAACCCAATCATCACTGTTCCCTGCACAATCAGTATATGTAAATGTGTATGTGATCGTTCCTTCACATCCATCATAAGTGCCTCCTCTTACAGCGGCTGATGGTGTAATGGCATTACCACAATGATCATTTACCGAAGGTGGTGTTGGCTCTGTAGCATCCGCCTCGCACTCTACCGTGCTTCCATCATCTGCTCCTGCATCTGGACCCGTGGTTAAGTCTACAGTATAAGTGTAAACCCAATCATCACTGTTCCCTGCACAATCAGTATATGTAAATGTGTATGTGATCGTTCCTTCACATCCATCATAAGTGCCTCCTCTTACAGCGGCTGATGGTGTAATGGCATTACCACAATGATCATTTACCGAAGGTGGTGTTGGCTCTGTAGCATCCGCCTCGCACTCTACCGTGCTTCCGTCATCCGCTCCTGCATCTGGACCCGTGGTTAAGTCTACAGTATAAGTGTAAACCCAATCATCACTGTTCCCTGCACAATCAGTATATGTAAATGTGTATGTGATCGTTCCTTCACATCCATCATAAGTGCCTCCTCTTACAGCGGCTGATGGTGTAATGGCATTACCACAATGATCATTTACCGAAGGTGGTGTTGGCTCTGTAGCATCCGCCTCGCACTCTACCGTGCTTCCGTCATCTGCTCCTGCATCTGGACCCGTGGTTAAGTCTACAGTATAAGTGTAAACCCAATCATCACTGTTCCCTGCACAATCAGTATATGTAAATGTGTATGTGATCGTTCCTTCACATCCATCATAAGTGCCTCCTCTTACAGCGGCTGATGGTGTAATGGCATTACCACAATGATCATTTACCGAAGGTGGTGTTGGCTCTGTAGCATCCGCCTCGCACTCTACCGTGCTTCCGTCATCTGCTCCTGCATCTGGACCCGTGGTTAAGTCTACAGTATAAGTGTAAACCCAATCATCACTGTTCCCTGCACAATCAGTATATGTAAATGTGTATGTGATCGTTCCTTCACATCCATCATAAGTGCCTCCTCTTACAGCGGCTGATGGTGTAATGGCATTACCACAATGATCATTTACCGAAGGTGGTGTTGGCTCTGTAGCATCCGCCTCGCACTCTACCGTGCTTCCATCATCTGCTCCTGCATCTGGACCCGTGGTTAAGTCTACAGTATAAGTGTAAACCCAATCATCACTGTTCCCTGCACAATCAGTATATGTAAATGTGTATGTGATCGTTCCTTCACATCCATCATAAGTGCCTCCTCTTACAGCGGCTGATGGTGTAATGGCATTACCACAATGATCATTTACCGAAGGTGGTGTTGGCTCTGTAGCATCCGCCTCGCACTCTACCGTGCTTCCGTCATCTGCTCCTGCATCTGGACCCGTGGTTAAGTCTACAGTATAAGTGTAAACCCAATCATCACTGTTCCCTGCACAATCAGTATATGTAAATGTGTATGTGATCGTTCCTTCACATCCATCATAAGTGCCTCCTCTTACAGCGGCTGATGGTGTAATGGCATTACCACAATGATCATTTACCGAAGGTGGTGTTGGCTCTGTAGCATCCGCCTCGCACTCTACCGTGCTTCCGTCATCTGCTCCTGCATCTGGACCCGTGGTTAAGTCTACAGTATAAGTGTAAACCCAATCATCACTGTTCCCTGCACAATCAGTATATGTAAATGTGTATGTGATCGTTCCTTCACATCCATCATAAGTGCCTCCTCTTACAGCGGCTGATGGTGTAATGGCATTACCACAATGATCATTTACCGAAGGTGGTGTTGGCTCTGTAGCATCCGCCTCGCACTCTACCGTGCTTCCGTCATCTGCTCCTGCATCTGGACCCGTGGTTATTACATTTAAAGTAAACGTAGAACTACATTCCTTACTTTGATCACATTCATCACTAACACTATATGTAATTGAAATAACGGAACCATCACAATAATTTGTTGGCGCTGTTAAATTCTCAAAAGCGATTGGATTACCGTCTACAGTTACTACATAATTTTCAGTAACTGTACCACCTCCACCACTGGTTGTAAAACCTGCTAACCAATTTGAAAAGACAGTATTAATATCGTCTGTACAACTTACCGAAACTGCAGTTGGACAATTTATTTCTAAAGCTGGAGCAGGATTAACTGTTACTTCAGCACCTGCACTATTGGTGCATCCATTTCCATCTGTGTATGTATATGTTACGTTATATATACCATTATCTAATCCTGTAGCATCAAATAACCCGTTGGCACTTACATTCCCATCTACATCACTCCAAGTACCACCTGTTGGTGAAGCGGTTAGTTGAACTGTTAAGTTGGTACATTCTACTGAAGCATCATCAGCCATTACCACAGGCAAATCATAAACGGTCAGTGTACCAGTTCCAGAATTAGGATCAGGATTACATTTTGTTGTACTCGTTACCGTTACAGAATAATCTCCAGCATCTGTCGAAGCTACCGGATCAAAAGTAATTGTAGCTGTGCCTTGACCAGTAAAAGACCCTGGTCCAGACCATGTAAATGTATAGCCTGTATTAGAAATTGTGTTATCATTACCGTCATGAAGAGAAGCTGTTAAGCTTACTGAATCACCAACGCAAGCAACATCATCAGTTACCTTTACGGTTGGTGCCAATTGAAAACTTCCTGCTACATAATCCTTTAAGTCAGCAGTTATTTCTTTAGATGATCTAGTTTCGAGCATCCATGTTGCAGAGCAAATTAATTGAGAGTTAGCTGGATCTTGTAAATCAAAGACCTCGGTTAAATCTATAACTCCCTCATAGAATTCATTATAATCGTATACTGTTTGTCCCGCAGGAACCACAAATCCATTTGGAACTGGAGTTTGTGTTGCATTATTTTGCCCCACTTGAGCATTAGTACCTTGTAAAACCAATGAAAGATTATTACCGTGGGTTCCATTACCTGGGCCTACCCATTTTAGTACGGTTACAATGGCATCTCGACCACCACTTTCAAAATTGGCAAGAATTAATAAATCTCCAACGGCATGTGGCGGATCGAATATTTTATCACCATTGGCATTAGTTGTTGGCGAAGATCCATTTAATAAGAACCAAAAGCCAATGTAGCCGGACCCATTGTTACTTTCCCTGTCACCTGCAAAGAAGAGATAAGTGTGTGTAGGATCGTAAGCCCCAAATGTGCCCGAACACCCCGGAGGTGAACTTATTCCTGTTAATACTACTGCAGCCGCATTCATGATATCACTCTTGGCCTGCATAGGACTTAGGGTCCAACCATTATAGTCTGGCTGACCACCATTTCCAAATAATTTAAAATCTTTGGAACTCGTGTAAATATCATCCTGATTACCTGTAAAAACATCTGTTTGATGTTCAAAAGTAGGCTCTGCCTGTAATTGTGCTGTTCCCCATTCGGTAGAATTACCATCTATACAGGGCACAACTTGAGCATTCAGCGTATTAGCACTAAATAAAAAAAGCATAAGCAAGCCAAGGCCTGTTATACTTTTCGTTAAATTCTTAAAAACCGTAGGACAACAGAAGTCATACCAGTTCTTGTTGATTTGAGTAAATTTGTACATTAACATAACATTTTGGATTAATTAATAATCTGTTAACATAACAAATATGTAGGGTGTAAAATAGACTAACCAACCTTGAAACACTTCAAGATTGATTTAACATAGGTGAGTTAAATACTGTAGAAAGCGGCTTAATTCTGCTATTAATCAAACCTTAAATGAAAGAGAAAATTCTTTCAAACTTATAAATCAAATTTAGAATAATAAATCAATTGTAAAAATCATAAATTCAATTTTTAGACCAACGGATTGTTTTAAAAGACAAGTAACACCTTTTTAAATTTTTAGTCTAATTCTATGCGATTATCAGTTGTTTTATTCGATTAAATGTTAAAGCATTCATAAAATTCGATGAAATTCACATTTATGAACACCTCAAGGGTAATTGATCCTTAAAATCCTAAAACTAAATGTTAATAATTCATAAAATGATTCAACTTAATTAAATAATCTCCTTATTTTTATGAATATCAAAATCCTTATTAATGAAGCATTTACTTTTTCTGTATTGCGCCATGACTATGGTGGCATGCACAACCGAACCTAAAATTGATTATGCGCTCCTTTCTGGGCAGGTGATTAATCCAACCGCCGATAAAATAACTTTAAACGGTGTTGATTTCAACCAAGACATCAGTATAAAACCTGATGGTACATTTGCTGATACTTTAAAACTCTCAGAGCCTGGTTTTTATGATTTCAGTATAGGCAGAGAGGCCACAAAAGTTTACCTAAAAAACGGAGATAATTTGAATATCTCGGTTGACCAAAATTTATTTGATGAGACTATTAAATATACTGGTGTCGGTTCTGTTGAAAACAATTATTTAGCTGCAAAGCAATTAAATGTTGAAAAACACACGGATAACTCGCAAGAGCTTTATATGTTAGAAGAAAGTGCTTTCAAAGAAAAGGTTGAAGCATTAAAACAAAGTAATGAAATGCTGTTGACAGCGCTTATTGATGCCGACGCTAGTTTCATAGCGGATGAAACCAAAAACCTTGAATACGACAGTTATTCAATGTTAAACAGTTATGAAGGAAGTCACAAGTATTATACTAAAAATGAAGACTTTAAAGTTACTAGTGATTTCCTACCAGAAGGTTTAAAACAACTAACTTTTGATGATGCAAAAGCCTATAAAAACTCATCGTCTTATAAAAATATGGCGTTAAGAAATGTTTTGGATGAAATTTTTGAATCTATTGGAGACGACTACCAAAATACGTCGACAGAGAATTTGAAAGCCATCACGGAAGTTAAAATCCCTGCCCTAAAAAATGATGTTATTTCGTATTTAGGACGCTTTTTAGTTTCTCCTGGTAATCCCAATATGGAATCGCTTTATACTTTTTTTGTCAATAATGCTACTGATTCCAAAATCAAAGAAAATCTTGATTTGACCTATGCTAAAGCTAAAGATTTGGTTAGAGGAAAACCATCACCACAATTTAACAATTATGAAAACCATAAAGGCGGTACACTCTCACTTGCTGACTTAAAAGGTAAGTATGTTTACATAGATGTTTGGGCAACTTGGTGCGGACCTTGTAAGCGCGAAATCCCTTTTTTAAAGGAGGTTGAAACCCAATTCCATGGAAAAAATATTGAGTTTGTAAGAACATCTATTGATGTTGCCAAAGACCATGACAAATGGACAACTATGGTTGAGGAAATGGAATTGGGAGGCATTCAATTATTTGCCGATAATGATTGGAAATCTAAATTCGTTACTGATTATGCTATTGATGGTATTCCGCGATTTATTTTAGTAGATCCAGATGGTAATATTGTAAGTGCTGATGCGCCAAGACCATCAAATCCAAAACTAGTAGAACTATTCAACTCGCTTAAAATATAATTTAGAACTCTAAATTGTTAAGAAGCCGTCCTAATCTAGGCGGCTTTTTTGTTTGATATAAACTGTTAATTGTTTTGTTCTTCAGCCTGATGCTGTTCTGTTTGTTCAGGCTGGGAGAATAAATCTAAATAAGCACTGCCAAGCGATTCAATAACATGGCTTGCAATCAAACTTTGGTATCCGACACTTTCAACGGCAATATCTGCAGCTCTTCCATGTAAATAAACGCCAAATACAGTTGCAACCAAAGGGTCATAACTTTGAGCAATCAGTCCTGTAATAATTCCCGTTAACACGTCTCCTGAACCAGCTGTTGCCAGACCTGGGTTGCCAGTAGTATTAATATAACATTTATCAAAAAACACAGTTATGGTATTTGCTCCCTTTATGACAATGATGAGCTTATGTTTTTTAGACAAAGCCTTCACTTTTTTAAGCTTGTCAAAATCATCTGTCCAAGATCCGATTAATCGCTCCAATTCCTTTTGGTGTGGCGTTAATACTGTTTTTTGAGGCAATAGTTTTAAAAGTGATTTCTTTTTTGAAAGAAGATTTAAAACATCAGCATCTAAAACTAGAGGCGTTTTGTTTTCTTTTAAAAACTTTTCAAATGCAGAAAGGGTTACATTTTCAGTTCCCAATCCAACACCAATACCAATGGCGGTTGCATTAATTTCGAATTTAATTCCTGTAATACAATCTGTATTGCTATCTGTAATAACCATAGCTTCTGGAAATGAAGCCTGAACTGCATCATAACCACATCTTGGAATAAAAGCCGTTATTAAACCAGCTCCAGAAGATAAAGCACCGCGACTAGCCAATGTTACCGCACCAATTTTTCCGTAGCTTCCTCCTATAATTAAGGCATGTCCATAATCGCCTTTGTTGGAAAATTTTTCTCTTGGTATATATAATGGTAGCACCTCATATTTTCCTATAAGTTCTAGGTCAGTTTCAATTGTTGATATGTACTCTTGATCTAATCCAATATCCAAAACATCCCATTGTTGGGTGTATTTTGCTGTTTGTGGAAGAAAGAACACCAATTTGGCAGACTGAAAGCTCAAGGTGAAATTTGCCCATACTACCCCATTTTCATCTTCAGGAACTTTATCCATATAAAGTCCTGATGGAATATCGACCGCAAGTGTAAAAGCTTTTGAGGTTCTAAATTGTTGAAACAAACCTTTTACCCAATCATCTGCTGGTCTATTAAATCCAATACCAAAAACCGCATCTATAATAATATCTTTTTCAGAAATTGACGGAAAGTCTTCTTCGCAACTTAACAATAAGGGCCATTCTTTAGAAGTTTGTTTTATGAGATCATAATTGATCAAAAAATCTTTAGACCGTTTATCACTACAATTAACAACATAGGTTTTTACATTGTAACCATGGGTAATTAAATGCCTCGCAATCACCAAACCGTCTCCTCCATTATTACCAATACCGCAAAACACATGCACCGGAACTTGTGCCCCTTGCATCCGCATATGCAACCAACTAAAAACTTGCATTCCTGCCCGCTCCATCAAATCGGTTGAAGAAATTTGTTGTTTTTTTACGGTGAGCTCGTCGGCTTTGTAAATCTGTTCTTTTGAAAGGATCTTCATATTGAAATGTTAAATCTCAAAAAACCTATAATTAAACTGGCTTTTTATTAAATTAAAGATGATTATTTAGATGATTCTGTAAAAAAATTCATTTAATTTTTTTATTGATTCAAAAATAATACTTTTGGAGGGTAATACTACTATAATGACTTGTACCACATTTAATAATATGAACAATATTATGTCTTCATTTAGCGAAAATACAGCTATAGTTATTACTTTTACCTCTACGATCACCCCTTTGGGGTAAGCGCTATTATTTCAGAACACCTATAATCTTATTCTATAATATATTAATCTATTAAACGATTAACAATGAACGTATTAAAATTTGGAGGAACTTCGGTTGGTTCTACTAAACATATAAATAATGTAATTACCATTTTAGAAGCCTATTCTAAAAAACAAAAAGTTATCGCTGTAGTTTCTGCAGTGGGTGGCGTGACTGATAAACTATTAAAGGCTGGTGAATTGGCTCAAAGCAAAGATGAAGCCTATTTAAATGCTTTTGAGGAAATTAAAAACATTCATGTTAAACTCCTTTCTGATTTAAACCCTAAACTAGACTCAAAAATCAAAAGTAATCTAGAAGATCGGTTGTCTATTTTAAAAAGTCTTTTAGATGGTATATTCTTGATCAATGAACTTTCTCCAAAAACATCAGATAAATTGGTAAGTTTTGGCGAGCTATTATCCTCTTATATTATTGCAGAAACTATGAAGGCAAGAGGATTGGATGCGATAAGAAAGAACAGTCAGGAACTCATAATTACCAATTCTAATTTTACAAAGGCCGAAGTCAATTACGAGATTACCAACAGCAATATAGTTTCCTATTTTACAGATGCTAGTCAGCAAATTACCATTTTACCCGGATTTATATCAAAGTCACATTCTGGTGAAATCACTACTTTAGGTCGTGGCGGATCAGATTTTACAGCTGCCATTGTAGCCGCCGCTTTAAATGTTGAACGACTTGAAATCTGGACCGATGTAAGTGGTATGTTTACGGCCAATCCGAAACTGGTAAAACAGGCCTACCCTATTGAAAGCTTATCCTATCAGGAGGCTATGGAATTATCTCATTTTGGGGCTAAAGTACTTTACCCTCCAACGGTGCAGCCTGTATTGGATTTAAACATTCCTATTCATATCAAAAACACGCTTGACCCTAATGCAGCAGGAACCAAAATTTCTGCTGATGCCGTAATTAAAGTGAGTCCTGTAAAAGGGATCAGTAATATTGATCAAATCGCTTTGTTAACGCTTCAAGGAAACGGGATGGTTGGTATTCCAGGGTTTTCAAAACGATTGTTTGAAACCTTGGCACAAGAAAAGATCAATGTAATTTTAATTACTCAAGCCTCATCCGAGCATTCTATATGTATAGGCATCGACCAAAAAGATGCTATAAGAGCACAACAAGCCATTGACCAGGCTTTTGAGAATGAAATTTCATTACACAAAATTGATCCGATAATTGTTGAAATCGACTTATCTATTGTAGCATTGGTTGGAGATCAAATGAAAAGCCATCAAGGCATTAGCGGTAAAATGTTCAGTGCATTGGGTAAAAATAATATCAATGTTAGAGCCATTGCTCAAGGTGCTTCAGAAAAAAACATTTCAGCTGTTATAAATAATAGGGATGTTAAAAAAGCCCTTAACGCGCTTCATGAGCAATTTTTTGAAGTTAAAACCAAACAGCTCAATGTTTATATTACTGGGATTGGAAATGTTGGTGAAAAATTAATCGAACAAATAGAACAACAACATAGTTTCTTAAAGAAGAATCTTCAAATTGATCTTCGAATTATTGGTATGGCCAATTCTAGAAAAATGGTCTTTAATGAAAAAGGTATCGATCTTTCAAACTGGGCGTCACAATTTCATTATGCAGAAAAATCAGACTTGAAAGGCTTTTTGAAAAGGGCGGTCGATTTCAATTTGCGTAACAGCATTTTTGTTGATATAACGGCCAGTGAGGAGGTAGCCGATATGTATGCTGATTACTTAAGGAATAGTATTGCTGTTGTAGCCTGCAATAAAATTGCCTGCGCCGATACTTTTGAGCGTTATAAAAAATTGCAGGACCTATCACTAAAATATAATACACCGTTTTTGTATGAAACCAATGTTGGTGCTGGATTACCTATTATCAACACCTTAAAAAATCTTGTGGCTTCAGGAGATAAAGTAACCAGTATCCAAGCGGTTCTATCTGGAAGTTTAAATTTTATCTTTAACAATTTTAGTGATCGTAAAAACTTTCATGATACGGTTAAACAGGCACAATATGAAGGCTATACTGAACCTGACCCACGAATTGATTTAAGTGGTATAGATGTGGCACGAAAAGTATTGATACTGGCCCGAGAAAACAAAACAAACCTTAACTTAAAGGATATTGAAAATGAGTCCTTTTTAACAGAGGCCAATAGAAATAGTAAATCTATTGATGATTTCTATGAAACACTTATTGAAGATGAAGCGCATTTTCAAAACTTATATGCTTCAGCAAAGGCTAAAAACTGTCGTTTAAAATATGTAGCCGAATTCAATAAAGGCAAAGCTAAAGTAGGTCTTAAAGAAATCCCTGAAGGGCATCCATTTTATAGCCTCGAAGGAAAAGATAATATCGTTATGTTCTATACAGCTCGTTATCCCGAACAACCTTTGATCATTAAAGGTGCAGGTGCAGGTGCTGACGTCACAGCTTCAGGATTATTTGCCGATATTATAAAAATTGGAAATAAATAATACATGACTGAAATTAAGATCTTTTCTCCAGCAACTGTAGCCAATGTGTCCTGTGGATTTGATGTTCTCGGATTTTGTTTAGACGGTGTTGGCGACGAAATGATTGTTCGAAAAACTAAAGATAAGGGAGTCAAAATCTCAAAGATTGAAGGTTATGATCTTCCAACCGAAGCCACTAAAAATGTTGCTGGAGTAGCCGCTTTAGCGTTATTGGAAGACGCTCAACCTGATTTTGGCTTTGAAATTGAAATCTATAAGCATATCAAACCAGGTAGTGGTGTCGGTAGTAGCTCGGCCAGTGCATCAGGTAGCGTTTTTGCAATTAATGAGTTACTTGGTAGACCTTATTCTAAAACGCAGCTTACCTATTTTGCCATGAAAGGAGAAGCACTGGCAAGTGGAAGCGAACATGCCGATAATATTGCCCCTGGAATTTTTGGAGGATTTACTTTAGTAAAAAGCACGGCTCCTCTAGAAGTAGTGCAACTTCCTACGCCAGACGACATGTTTGCGGTTATCATTCATCCTCAAATTGAAATCAAAACCTCTGAAGCCCGAGCAATTCTGCCTAAAGACATTCCGTTAAAAAATGCCATTACACAATGGGCAAATTTGGGAAGTTTGGTTCATGGCTTACATACCAATGATTACCAAATGATAAAGCGTTCCTTGATTGACGTCGTTGTAGAACCCTATAGAAGCCAATTGATCCCATATTATGACGAAGTGAAATTATCTGCTTTTAATAATGGAGCTTTAGGCTGTGGCATTTCGGGATCAGGCCCGTCCATCTTTACACTTTGTCAAGGACAATCACAGGCGCAACAGGTTGAGCTCGCAATGCGAGAGGTGTATTCAAAGACTGAAATTGCCTTTAACACCTATTCCTGCAAAATAAATACTGCCGGAATTAGGATCCTATCTACCAATGTTTAAACTAAAATTTTACTGAAACGTTAACAACAATCGTTACAAACAATGAATTATTATTCACTAAACAGAAAAGCGCCAAACACATCATTTAAAGATGCAGTAATCAAAGGATTGGCACCTGACAAAGGACTTTATTTTCCGAAAGAAATGAAACCCCTGCCAAGTTCTTTTTTTGAAAACATAGACAACCTATCACATAACGAAATTGCTTTTGAAACCATCAAGCAGTTTGTAACACCCGATATTCCGGAATCTGTTTTAAAAACTATTATTGAAGAAACGCTTTCATTTGATTTCCCAGTTGTTGAATTGAATGAGAACATTTCAACTTTAGAGCTATTTCATGGTCCAACCATGGCGTTTAAAGATGTTGGCGCACGTTTTATGGCCAGATGTTTAGGCTACTTTAATCAAAATAATAACAAGGAAGTTACGGTTTTAGTAGCAACTTCGGGTGATACTGGTGGCGCCGTTGCTAATGGATTTTTGGGAGTAGAAGGCGTTAAGGTTGTGATTTTATACCCCAGCGGTAAGGTAAGTGATATCCAAGAAAAACAATTGACCACACTCAAAAAGAACATCACTGCTTTGGAAGTTGACGGCGTATTTGATGATTGTCAAGACATGGTGAAGCGAGCATTTTTAGACGAAGAGTTGACGGCTTTTATGCAACTAACTTCGGCAAATTCTATCAATGTT
Source organism: Flavobacteriaceae bacterium MAR_2010_72 (assembly GCA_003550275.1). Taxonomy (GTDB): domain Bacteria; phylum Bacteroidota; class Bacteroidia; order Flavobacteriales; family Flavobacteriaceae; genus Geojedonia. The sequence goes on along the minus strand of QXCW01000002.1, from coordinate 1,631,973 downwards.
GCCCGTTGGTTACCCCAATTATTCTATTTCGTGTTTGCATATAAGCAATTGCATAACAAGTATAAAGAAATTGTGTTTTCCGTTCCTAGTGGAAATTTTGGGAATATCTGTTCAGGTATGATGGCACAACAATTGGGATTACCTATAAAGCATTTTGTTGCGGCTAATAATGATAACAATGTTGTTACCAAATACCTAAAAACCGAACACTACGATCCAAAGCCATCGGTACAAACTATCAGTAACGCTATGGATGTTGGAAATCCAAGTAATTTTATAAGGATTCAGGAAATTTACAACAATGACTTTAAATCTCTTAAAACTAATTTATCGTCTTATAGTTTTACAGATGCGCAGACTAAAGAGGCCTTAAAAGAAATTTATAATGATTACAGTTATGTTGCCGATCCGCATGGCGCTGTTGGTTATCTAGGTTGTAAAGCCTACCTAAATGAGCATCCTGATGCACATTGTGTGTTTTTAGAAACTGCACATCCCACCAAGTTTTTAGATGTAGTTGAAGATACTATAAGAGAGAACATTGACCTTCCAGAACAAATTTTAAAAGTAATGGACAAGAAAAAGAAATCCATTAAAATTGGCACTTACAACGAATTAAAAGACGTGTTATTGAAACAGCGATTATGACTTTAGTGGATTGGATTGGTTTTTTAGGAGTATTTCAAATTCTTTTGGCCTATGTTTTAAACGTTATTGGCAGTATTCCAAACAAGAGTATAGTATTTATTTTGCTCAATCTTATTGGTGCTACCATGGCTTGTATCGCCTCTATCCTACTCGATTATTGGCCTTTTATAATTTTGGAAGGGATTTGGGCTTTGGTTTCACTATATGCGCTTTTAAACCATAAAAAATCAATTTAGGCTAGAATAGCCTAACACTTGCCTGTGAATTGAAATAGTGCTACCTTCACAATTACCTCACAACCTTCTAATTAAAGCTAAAGGTTTAAAGTTTTCAAAATGAATACAAACCATTTAAGGTATGAAAAAAATAGTCATTAGTTCACTAATCTTAATTGTGCTTTGCACCTGCAAGGAAAGCGAATCAACTAATAATCCAAAACCTGAAAGTGATAAGTTTTCATTAGTAAACAGTACAATTATCGATCTTACACATGACTTTTCGGACGAAACGGTGTATTGGGTGAACGCTAAAGAATTTGAATTGGAAACCGTTGCCAAAGGTCAAACGGATTTTGGTTTTTATTATTCTGCTAACAATTTCTCTGGGGCCGAACATGGTGGTACACATATTGACGCTCCAATTCATTTTGCTGAAAATAAGCAATCCGTTAATGAAATTCCGTTACATAATCTAATAGGAAATGCCATAAAAATTGACGTTTCAGAAAGTGCATTAAAAGATAGGAATTATCTTATTAGCGTCAATGATTTAAAACAATGGGAAGCTACCCAACAAAAGCAAATACCTGATGGTAGCATTGTATTGTTACAAACAGGCTATTCTAAATTTTATCCTGATAAGATTAATTATTTAGGAACCGATGAACGTGGTTCCGAAGCTATGAAGCTTCTCCATTTTCCCGGGCTTTCTCCAGAAGCAGCCAAATGGCTTGTTGAAGAGCGAAATATCAACGCAATTGGATTGGATACACCAAGTATTGATTACGGACAATCCACAACATTTGAAAGCCATGTGATTTTACTTTCAGAAAACATACCAGCTTTTGAAAATTTAACGAATCTCGACCAATTGCCAGCTGAAGGGTTTGTTGTGATTGCTCTTCCAATGAAAATTAAGGATGGAAGTGGCGCTCCTTTGCGCATTGTAGCCTTTGTTGATAAAAGTGATAAACAATGATTAAAACCTTTTAAAAAATCGGCAAAACCTATTAAAGTGAATAGCGTAAGTACATTCACAAAACTAAACATCCAAAACAAGTTTATAGCCTATTCCTCTAATGTTTACAATTTTTACTTTTGAGTCAAACTCCAGTTTCTTCCTCAATTTTGAAATAAAAACATCTAAAGTTCTACCAATATAATCACCTTCGTCGCCCCAAACCCTATTAAGTATGACTCCACGTTCAACCGCAGTATTAGCGGCATCATAAAGCAATAATAGTAAATCGGCCTCCTTGCTGGTGAGCTCAATACGCTGTTGTTCGATGATAAGTTCAGAATTTCTTTTATCAAAATAATAGGCGCCCAAAGAAATTAAATGAACATTTCTGGTCGATTTGTTTTTCCGTTTCCAAATAAAAAAAAGTCCAATTACAATTAGTAATGCCAAAACTGCAATTAAACTGTACTTCAAACCTGTATTTGATTTATTTAATGAATTATTAATTGGTGTTGCAATTGCTGAATCCGTTTCTGTTTGTGATAATAAAGTGAATAAAAGGCTATAGCAAGATTTTGGTTGCCTTCTATTTGCGCAGGGTATAATGTCTGATTTTCCAAAATTTCCCATTTCAAAACTATAGACCGTTTCATTCGTTTCGCACTGTTCCACTTCAACAATATATCGAAGAGCCAAATTTGTTTCTTTCACAACTCGATCAACAATGGCGACTAAATTATCTGGGCTAAATTCAAATTCAGATTCAAATTGTAATCTGTAATGGTCATTTTCCTTGAGTATCGGTAATACGCGTGAAATACTATCACCAGAATTGAGTAATACTTCATGCCCAATCATTCGCAATGACACTTCTATGTGTTTTTCATCGAATGCATTTTGAGCATTGCTTTGTGAAAAGACAAACAAATTGCTTGTTAACAAACAGAAAATTAGTTTTAAAGAAGTATATCGCATGACACAAAACTATTTAAATCTCCGACATTTTAAGATGATTTACATAAAATTTACATCATTTTACATTTCTTATGGATGATGAAACTGTTATCACCATACTTTAGATGAATGTTTAATCATAAAACCCGCACTTATGAAATCACGATTGATAATTATTAGCCTAGCACTTTTAGTTTTGACGTTAACTGCTGTTAGTGTAATTTACCAAAATAACGCTACAACTCCTATTAAAGAAACGGTATCCACTAACCTTGTTCCTCCTAAAAACGAACCAGCTACAGACTACTCCTATGATTTACATTTTGTAGACTTTGTCTATGATGTTAATTCCAGATTTGCTACAACAATAACCAAAGAGCAACTGCTTTGGGCAACATCTATACTTGACATTGTTCCTAAAAAAGCAGGATGGGATAAATTATCAGTTGAAACCGTAATGGTTGCTGTTCTTAAGGGCAACGAAGAACTGCTCGAAATAGGTAGTCAAAAAGAACTCAACACTAACCAATTAGAACTTTTGAAATCTGTTGATTACTCTTCTAATATTTATATTAAGACTCGGGCAAAAAACAATGATTCTAAAAATTCAAGACTTGAAGATTATGCGTATTATATAACTATTGTCCCTGAAAAAGAAGCGATTTATAATGATGGACATTCCATATTCATGGCCTACCTTAAGGAGAAAAGCAAGCAATTAATAACCCATTTAAACGAAGATCAGCTAAAGGCTGGCAAAATAGTATTTACAATTACCAAAGAAGGACACATAAAAAATGTTCATCTTGAATCGTCATCCGGTTATCCCTCCATTGATGCCAAAATGATTGAAATCATCACCAATGCACCCGGAACCTGGAAACCAGCTGAAAATGCTGATGGCGAAAAAGTAAATCAGAAATTGGTATTTTCCTTTGGCACAATGGGTTGCTAGTCATACAACTGTTACAACTAATCCAATTTTGGTAATTCAAAGGTGCCAAAAACACTGGACTCTTTCATCAAAAGCTCGATCTCATCAGATTTACGAGGCGCTTCTGCTGATAAATTTATTGGGCCATTTTCAGTAATTAAAATATCGTCTTCAATGCGAACTGCGATGCCCCACCATTTTTCATCACATGGGCTACCTTCTGGGATGTAAATTCCGGGTTCAACAGTTATAACCATATTGGCTTCAAACGGTCCTCTCAAACTTGGATCGTGAACATCTAAACCAATATGATGTGAAGTGCCATGAGGAAAATATTGTCGCGCATCGGCATCATCTTTCGCAATCCCAAGTTTAATCAATCCTGCATTAATTACTTTACGAGCTGCTTCATCTGGAGATCTTAAGGTGTTGCCAATTACAGATGCGGCAATACCAGCCTCTTGCGATTCGTAAACGATATCATAAATCAGTTTTTGTTCCGTGGAAAACTTACCGTTGGCAGGAATCGTTCGAGTTACATCGGCCGTATAACCATGATATTCGGCACCTAAATCCATGAGCACTAAATCATTATCCACCTTGGTTTTAGTATTTTCGATATAATGGAGCACGCAACCATTACTTCCTGCACCCACAATACTTGGGTAACCTTCATATTCACTCCCATATTTTTTGTACACATATTCGTGGATACCTTGAATTTCTGTCTCCGACATATCTGGATGCATCGCCTTCATGATCTCCCGTTGCCCCATCGCGGAAATACGCACAGCTTTTTTAAGTAAAACCAACTCTTCGGGTGTTTTAACTTGGCGTAAACCAGCCATTAATCTATTAAGTGTGGAGTTATCAACCGTTACTTTCTTTTCTTGCACAACATTGGTGCTTTGATTGAGTTCTACACCCATGTTAGTTTCAGTAACCACACTGGTTTCAGTATAACTAATTTGCGATTTAAATGCTTGAATTAAATCATATAAATCAGCCTTATCACGTTTAGAGTCTCTATAATCGTCTTTAAAACTATCAAACAACACACTATCAAATTTTGTATAATCAATACCGGATTCTAAAAATTCTTCACCATTAAAAGCCATGTCAAAACCCAATTGCTCCTTGGCGCCTTCAATCCCAAGCCTGTAACCATTCCATTGTTCTGCCAGGGCATTTCGTTCCTGTACATAAATCAATTCATTGTACGTTTTTCCCTCTGGAGATTGTTGATTTTCAGAAAAAATAACAAGTACTGCATTAGGTTCCTTATAGCCAGTTAAATAATAAAAGTCTGGATCTTGATGATACACATAATCTACATCGTTAGACCTATTGCGAACTGCGTTTGCAAAAAAAACAGCCACCGAATTTTGAGGCATGTCCTTACGCAGAGCATCCCTTCTGCTTTTATGAAAATCTGAAGTTAGATAATCTTGAGGCAAATCTTTTTGTGCTGTAACAATACTAGTGAAAATTAAAAATAAGAGGCTTAAAAAATGAGGTTTCATATGCTGTTTTTTAGAAGTTTCGAATTTACACATTAAATTAATTTGAAGAAATTCCATAAATACATTTAACAAATTTTTAAACCGGGATTATTTAATGCTTTCCTTAAAAGAAACAGATAAATTTCTATACTTTTGTGGCGCTTTAAGTCGTTAGCAATTGAACAAATTAAAGAACAAAAAGGAATCGTAAATACGCACATCATAATACTTGTTTAAACCATGAGAAACACTGCATTAACAGAAACCCATATCGCTTTAGGAGCCAAAATGGTAACATTTGCTGGCTATAATATGCCCGTACAATACGAAGGTGTCAATGCTGAACATGAAACCGTGAGAACAGGTGTTGGCGTTTTTGATGTATCACACATGGGTGAATTTTTAATTGAGGGCCCACATGCGCTGGAACTCATCCAAAAAGTGACAAGCAATGACGCTTCAAAGCTCACTATTGGTAAAGCCCAATACAGTTGCTTGCCTAATGAAGACGGTGGTATTGTTGATGATTTAATTGTTTACAGAATTAAGGAGGAAACTTATTTATTGGTGGTGAATGCCAGTAATATTGAAAAAGATTGGAATTGGATTAGCTCAAAAAATGATGTCGGTGCCACTATGCGCGATTTAAGTGACGATTATTCTCTTTTGGCAATTCAAGGGCCAAAGGCGGTTGAAGCCATGCAATCACTCTCAAGTCATGATTTATCTGCAATCAACTTTTATAATTTTATTGTAGGTGATTTTGCAGGAATTGAGCATGTAATTATTTCGGCTACTGGCTATACGGGTAGTGGTGGTTTTGAAATCTATTGTAAAAATTCTGAAGTGAAACAAATTTGGGATCGTGTATTTGAAGCAGGTGCAGCCTACAATATCAAACCAATTGGTCTTGCCGCACGTGACACACTGCGTTTGGAAATGGGTTACTGTCTTTATGGTAACGATATTGATGATACAACGTCACCAATTGAAGCAGGTTTGGGCTGGATTACAAAATTCACCAAGGAATTCACCAATTCTGAAGCCTTGGCAGACGAAAAGCAGCGAGGTCCAAAACGCAAACTAATTGCTTTTGAACTTGACGAGCGTGGGATTCCGCGTCATGGCTACGATATTGTAGATGGTCAAGGCTCTAAAATTGGAGAGGTTACTTCGGGCACTATGAGTCCATCGTTGAATAAGGGAATTGGTTTAGGTTATGTACCAACAATTTTTTCAGAAGTTGGAAGTAAAATCAATATCCAAATTCGTAAAAATGCAATACCCGCAACCGTGGTAAAACTTCCATTTTACAAGAGCTAAAGAATTACTATTGAGGGATATAATGAAGGAGAACTATACTAAACATAGAGTGCTTATTTTGGGAGGTAGCGGTTTTTTAGGCAACGCCATTTACAAAGAACTATGCTCCTACTTTAAAACTTTTGGTACGTATCATACCCCTAGAAAGGAATTTGAAGGCAATAAGCATTTTTTTCAATATACCGTTGAAGAAGATGATGTTTTCGAAATACTTAAGGCCACAAGACCCAGTATTATTATTTCGGCACTTCGTGGCGACTTTCATGCACAAATCGTGGCACACCAACATATAGCCGAATACCTCTTACAAAACGACTGCAAGATTGTCTTTTTATCCTCAGCCAACGCCTTTGATGGTTATAGTAAATATCCAAGTTACGAGCTTGATAAAACCTTAAGCGAAAGCATTTACGGGCATTTTAAAATTAAAATTGAAAACCTTCTATTAAGATTACCAAGAAAAAAAGTGGTTGTAGTACGATTACCTATGGTTTTGGGAGCACAATCGCCAAGGGTAAAAGAAATCAAACAACATGTTATGGATAAAACTGCGGTTGAGATTTTCCCAAATATCATTATGAATGTCACAACAGACACAAAAGTAACGCAACAAATTCACTATATCATTAACCGAGACAAAACAGGAATTTTTCATTTGGGCAGTACCGATTTGGTGCATCATGACGAATTTTTCAAGGATATTGTCAATACAGTTTCTACTAACCACGTGGTTTACAAACACGTATACACCACAAATGAAGATCGATATCTTGCAGTGCTCCCAAAATTCAATAAGCTCCCCAAGCACTTACAAATTACCAGTGCAGAAGTTTTGGAAGAACTTAAAAAATAGTACTGCTATTCCTTAATAATTCTTTAATTTTATAGGAAAACAAAATACATTATGTCCTTATTAAATAAAGATCAAATAGAACAAAAATTGTTAGGCTTGCCCGACTGGGATTATTTTGACAATGCCATTCATGCCGAATTTGAATTTGAAAATTTCAAAGATTGCTTTAGTGCTATGAGCCGTATCGCCTTTGAATGTGAAGCTATGAACCATCACCCCAACTGGTCCAACGTTTACAACGTATTGTCCATTTCATTGTCTACGCATAGTGCCAACGGTGTTACTGAAAAAGACTTTAAATTGGCCGAAGCTATTGATGCCATAGTGGTTCCGGAAGATGAGTAGTTCAGTATAGAGTCACAGAATTCAGTATCCATAAAATAGTCAAAGTATTTGGGTCTTTTTTCTTCAGTTCATAGATTTTATTAAATTTGACCTCTCAAAAAAATACGTTTAACGTTTAACTTATAATTTTATATGGGAAGAGCTTTTGAATTTCGTAAAGCACGAAAAATGAAGCGTTGGTCTGCAATGAGCAAGGCCTTTACACGCATTGGTAAAGATATTGTGATGGCCGTTAAAGAAGGTGGTCCTGATCCTGATAGCAATGCTCGCTTACGTGCTGTGATTCAAAACGCCAAGGCGGTTAATATGCCTAAAGACAATGTTGAACGTGCTATTAAAAGGGCAAGCGACAAAAGTTTAGGTGATTTTAAGGAAGTACTATTTGAAGGTTATGCCCCTCACGGTATTGCTATTTTGGTAGAAACAGCAACCGATAACAATACCCGAACTGTGGCCAATATTCGCAGTTATTTTAACAAGTGTGATGGCAATTTAGGAACTTCAGGCTCGGTAGTATTCATGTTTGATCATACCTGTAACTTTCGTATCAATGCGGAAGGGTTAGATCCGGAAGAACTGGAACTGGAACTCATAGATTTTGGTGCTGAAGAAGTTTTTGTTGATGACGATGGCATATTGATCTATGCACCTTTTGAAAGTTTTGGAGCCATACAATCTGAACTAGAAAGTCGTGGTATAGAAATTTTATCTTCCGGATTTGAACGTATCCCACAAGTCACTAAAAAACTAACACCTGAACAAGCTGCAGATGTTGAAAAACTTCTTGAAAAAATTGAGGAAGACGACGATGTACAAAACGTCTACCACACTATGGAAGAAACTACTGATGAAGACTAATTAAAATTTAAAGACAGATTACAAAGAGGCTTATTTGGCCTCTTTTTTTATTAGCAATGTTTTGATAATGATTATTTGAGTACTATTAAGCTTAAAAAATGCTTTACATTTATAAATGCAATAACCTACTTGAACAATCCTTATATTCTTACTCACATTTTAGTAAAACTTAAACTCAAACAAAATGCATACAGGAGAAACCAATTTATCAATGCTCATAAAACATATGAACCCAAAACTTAATGAGGGAGAATATGTGTTTTGTTCGGTTAAGGATATAGATTCGATAGACAGAAAAGACACCCTTTTTGAGTTTAAAGAAGATGAAGGTGTTACAACCATTCTTGAACACACCAAAGCCACTCAATTAGGGCTTGAATATCACTATATAGCCTCGTGGATTACCTTAAAAGTACATTCAGCATTAGAAGCTGTTGGCCTGACGGCCGCATTTTCAAATGAATTAGCTAAGCACAAAATTAGCAGTAATGTGGTTGCTGGATATTATCATGACCATATTTTTGTTGATCAAAAAGATGCCATAAAGGCTATTAACGTTTTAAAAGCACTTTCACAACATTATACTGATAACCTCTAAATATAGTATCTTGTTTGCTCTAAACCCATTTATAATGAAAAAATTAATCATCATCCTTTGCCTTATATTAAGTTCAAAATCTGTAATGGCTCAAAGCACAACTGAAATCTCTATGATTTTTAATCATGTTTCACTCTCGGTAAGTGATGTTGATGTTTCATTCGATTTTTATAAGACGATGTTTCAACTTGAAGAAATCGTGAATCGCACCAAAGTTGATGGTATTAGATGGTTTTCATTGAGTGAAGGTAAAGAATTACACCTTATTTCGGTTGTTCCTGGGGACATCCTACTTAATAAAGCTGTTCATTTTGCTCTAACGACTTCAACCTTTGATGTCTTTGTTAATAATTTAGAAGAAAAGGATATGAATTACACGAGTTGGTCTGGCGAAGTCAATACGGTGACCATTAGACCAGATGGTGTTAAACAGGTCTATGTTCAAGATCCTGATGGCTATTGGATAGAGATCAATAGTGTAGCACAAAATTAAATGTTACCAAAAGCAAAAGGCCACCATTTTCATGGTGACCTTTCCAATCTCTCTTTCATAGCAATTATAACTTCAGTAAGTTAATGAAAGGGATGATAGATAATATATTATTTCCTCATTTACCATACTTACGAAATTTTTTGAATTAGGGTTTTAAAAAAAATTAAATAGTATATTTATACATGAAAAATTCCTTGAATGAAACAGCTTTTAGAGTCCTTTTACAGTGCTTTTAATGAACTTGATGCCGAAACCATGGCATCCTGTTATCATCCTGAAATTGTATTTCAAGATCCTGCCTTTGGGGTTTTAAAAGGTGAACGCGCAATGAATATGTGGCGCATGCTTTGCGAAAGTCAAAAAGGAAAGGAATTTAAAATTACCTATTCACAAATCGAAGCGAATGACCAACAGGGAAATGCCAGTTGGGAGGCTTTTTATGTTTTTTCAAAAACCGGACGTAAAGTGCACAATAAAATACAGGCGAGTTTTGAATTTAAAGATGGAAAAATCATTAAGCATACCGATGATTTTGATTTCAACAAATGGTCTAGCCAAGCATTTGGTGTTAGGGGTGCGATTTTAGGCCGAACCAAGTTTTTCAGAAATAAATTGAAACATCGGGTAAATAGAATGTTGAGTAAATTTGAAGAACAGTTACAAGCAAAAAAGCTACTCTAAATTAAAGTAGCTTTTATGTTCATAGCAAATGATTGTTTCTTTTTAGGGACTTGTAAGTTTACTTTATGTTTCAATCAATAGCCATCATTAAATATTCAAAAACCATGCCATGAACCTGATTTAAATGGTTTTGACCTTAATTCTTCACGAGAAATTAGGTACCAAAAACTTCAGGAATATTCAGGTATTTTACCTTTCACTCCTTTATAAAAGTTTCGCATAAATTTAAAGTCGGCCTCAATATCATCCGTAGGATAGAACGGTTCAGATATGTTGTTCTGTTTGTTTTCAAAATCGAGCGTAAACATAAGTATTGGCACTTTCGCAGCTTTAGCAATATAGTAAAAGCCCGTGCGCCATTCGTCCACTCTTTTACGTGTACCTTCTGGGGCTAGAGTCATTCTAAATTCGTCTCTATCTTCAAATAATTTAGCAATGGCTTGCACTTTGTTTTCTTTTGTTTGTCTGTCGATAGGTGCACCTCCTATGGCTTTTAAATACCAGCCCAGTGGACCAATAAACAATTCTTTTTTACCAATGAAATTAGTTTTAATGCCTAGCACTTTTCGCAATAGAACGCCAATATAGAAATCGTGCCAACTTGTATGAGGAGCTGCAATTATTACTGCTTTTTTCACCGTGTCTCTAGAAAAATTTGTATTGCCGACCACGTTCCATCCCAAAACCTTAAAGTATATGAATTTAGCCAGCCAACGTCCCATTACATTTTTTGATATAGGGTTTTTAATTTATCTCGTGTGATGTTGTTTTTCCAACGTTTACCTAAAGCGTTTTCCCAGAGCGGTTCAAGACTTAAGGCAATATCTATCATAAGGTCGAGTTCAGAGTCTTCTAACTCTGCGCAAAGGCCTTGAGGTAATTTAATGTGATGCTTTTTCATCATCTTTTTGAACAAAGCAACACCATCTGGATAAAATTCTTTCAAATGATCAAACACAATACAATTACCTATACCGTGCTTTGTACCTAATACATATGAAAGTCCATAACTCATCGCATGAGCAATACCAACTTGAGAATACGCAATACTCATGCCTCCATGCCATGAAGCCATCATAAGTTTATCCTGCGCCTCTTCGATTGAGAGATCATCACCTAAAAAGATATCTTCACATAATTGAAACGCTTTTTCACCATAGCTTTGACTAAAGGCATTTAAATAAGTCCCACTGAGAGACTCCACACAATGAATGAAACAGTCCATACCAGTATAAAACCATTGGTCTTTTGGGACATCTTTAGTAAGTTCTGGATCTAAAATCACCTGATCAAAAGGCGTAAAATCCGAATTAATGCCAAGTTTTTTATCTGGGCCTGTTAAAACGGTTGTTCGGGATACTTCGGCTCCAGTTCCTGAAATGGTTGGGACACCAACATGATATATGGCAGGGGTTTTAACAAGATCCCAGCCTTGATAGTCTTGAGCTTCACCTGGATTGGTCAACATAATAGCAACCGCCTTTGCAAGGTCCAAAATAGTTCCACCTCCAATTCCTATGATTCCAGAAGGACGCTCACTGTGATTTAAAATGATACTTTCAACAAGCTCATCGACTTGAGATGTTTTGGGCTCTTCATCAGCAGAAATGTAAAGTATTTTATCGTTATAGGCTAAAGGCACTCTCCCTGTTAACCATACATTTCCTTTAAATACATCATCAACCAAATATATAAAAGGGGCTTTTGTGTTTAGACGCTGGGGTTCAATGATATCACTCAACTGATCGAAACTTCCACGTCCAAATACAACGCGAGACACCATTGGATAATTTCTATAACTCATTCTTTATTATTCTTTGACAAAATTAAAAACATCTGTAAGGCATTTATGTATTCAAATAGTGTTGAAACTTTTCTGCAAATAATCCTATATCATATCCATCAGCAAAGGCGTGGTTCACATTGACAGACACGTTCATAATTGCTTTATTATTTATATTCTTGATTTGACTAAATGCTATTTTTGGTACCGAATCATTCTCACCTGAAACCGGTTCTTTATGTCCTGAAAAATTGAACCAAGGTAGTGTAGAACAATGAATACAATCGATCCCGTTTACTGGAGGAAATAAATCGGTTGAATTTAAAACCCTCTCTTTTTCTTTTTTAAGATGTGATAAAAACATATTTAGATCATCGTCAAACTTTACAAAAGAAAATCCAAAGGTATAATCTGGTCTTAAAATCGTTGGTGACGCATGAATTACTTTGTATCGCACCACCTTTCCATCTTTCTCTCTAGATTTAAGTGCATCATTGGTATTAATGGCTTTCATGCAATCATGTAAATATCTACCAAAAAAGCTTATGTTAGCCTTTTTTGAAAACTTATAAGCATTTGTAACATCAAACGGAATAACTACTCCAAAGAAGGGATCTTTCAACGACTTAAAATGCTCGTAATGCTGTTTTCGATTCCAAGTATCAATATCGATAATTTCCATTATTGCAATAGGTTTTTAATCTCCAAAACATTGGTGATGGTTTTATAGGCTTTATCTGTCATGACTTCAGTACTAACCTGTTCATGAATCCAAGTCGTATGAAATGGGACATGAATAGCTTTGGCTTTTATATTGATCAGTGGTAAAATATCTGATTTTAATGAATTACCAACCATTAAAAACTCTGATGGTTTAATATCTAGATGGTTTAATAAACTAGAATAATTAGCTTCCTGCTTATCACTTAACACTTCAATATGATGAAAATAGCTTGTGAGCCCAGATTTTTCCAACTTTCGTTCTTGATCCAATAAATCCCCTTTTGTTACTAGGATTAATCGATAGGTTTTTGAAAGATCTTTTAAAGCCTCTTCAACACCTTCAAGCAGTTCAACAGGTTTATTTAGCATAGATTTACCAATATCCAAAATGGCCTGAATGGTTGCATTAGAAACTGTGTGATTTGACAGTTCTAAAGCCATCTCAACCATTGAAAGTACAAAACCTTTAATTCCGTAGCCATAAAGTGGAAGATTTTTCATTTCCATTTTAAAAAGTTCCTGATCAATTTTATTTGCAGTTTCATAAGGTGAAAGTAATTTCGCGAATTCCAATTCGGCCTCCCTGAAATACGTTTCGTTTACCCACAGTGTATCGTCGGCATCAAAGCCAATTACTTTGATATTGCTGTAGTCTACTTCCATAATTTGATAGCACGTTCTAAATCTTCAGGCGTGTCAATTTCGACACCTTCAACTTGGGTTTCAACCATTTTAATTTTCTTACCGTATTCTAGATATCTAATACATTCAATTTTTTCGGTAGCTTCTAGAGATTGCATGGGGAGTTTAAAAAAATCCAAAAGTGCTTCTTTTCTAAAGGCATAAATTCCTTTGTGCTTAAAATAACGAGTACCGGAAACTTTATCTCTTGGGTAGGGAATTGGACTTCTGGAAAAATACAATGCAAAGTCATTTTGATCGACAATAACCTTTACGGTATTTGGGTTTGTTATTTCATCCCAATCATGTATCTGGACCATTAGCGAAGCTAAATCTATATTTTTATTTGGGTCATCATTAAACACATTCAAAACTTTAGAGAGGCTATCTCGCTCTGTAAAGGGCTCATCTCCCTGAACATTTACAACAATATCTACATCTAAATTTTCAACGGCTTCAGCAATGCGATCGCTCCCCGATTGATGTTCAGATTTGCTCATAATTGCTTTGCCACCATTATTTACAATCTCATTAAAAATAACATCACTGTCAGTCACCACGTAAACATCATCAAATAAACTAGTAGCAACAGTGGCTTCATAAGTACGAAGAATTACAGTTTTACCCGCAAGGTTTTGCATTAATTTACCTGGAAATCGAGACGCAGCATAGCGCGCAGGAATCATTGAAATGATTTTCATAGTGAGATTTAAACTTCTAATCAAAAATAAAAACTTTTAAGGAAACTAGAGCTTAAGATGGCTAATCTTTTTGAACTGTTTTAGGATTCAAATAATTCATCTTTAAAACCAATAAGATATAACTTTTCTTTGGCTCTTGTCACTGCAGTATAAAGCCATCTTATATATTCCCGATCCATACCATTTGGTAAGTAAGGCTGCTCTACAAAAATGGTGTTCCATTGGCCACCTTGTGATTTGTGGCATGTTATCGCATATGAGAACTTGACTTGTAAAGCATTGAAATGCTTATTACCTTTTATTTTTAAGAATTTTCGGTAGTTTGATGTTTCATCCTCATAATCTTTTTGCACCTCTTGATATAATCTGTTGGATTCGTCATAACTCAACGAAGGTGCTTCAGCGTGAATGGTATCTAAAAGAAGTACCGTTTCAAACGGACGCATTCGAGGATAATCGACCATTTTCACCTTTACTTCAGCAAATTGAAACCCATAAATCTCCTGAATACTAAATATTTCCAAAACTTCAATGATATCGCCATTGGCTATAAAACCAGCTTCGGTTGTTGGCTTGATCCAAAAATAATTGTTCTTAACAACCATTAAATAGTCTCCAACTGTTAATTCGCTATCTCTAAATAGAATCCGATTTCGAATTTGTTGATTATATAAGTTGGCTCGTTTATTACTACGTACAATGATAGCTGTTTCCTCGTGACCGTTTGTAGTGTATGCATCATTGATGGCGTCCATAATTTCATGGCCATCAATTAACCTTACAATATCTGCATACCCATTCACATTAAAGGTAAAAGAGTCATAAAATTGATCATGCAAAACTTCACGTAAGCGAGTTGCATTCATTAAAATACCCGAATCTTGCTCTTGTCGCACCACTTCATCAAGTTCCATTGAAATGACCTTCTTATTATAATTTAAGTCTAATTGTTGGGCATCTAATGCTGGGCTGATGTCTGACTTAACCGGAGGTAATTGGGCTTTATCTCCTATCAATAACAATTTACATTTATGGCCTGAATAAACGTACTGAATTAAATCATCAAGTAAAGACCCATTTTCAAACAGTTTGGAATCTGCCGGAATGTCTGGTATCATTGACGCTTCATCAACTATAAAAATAGTATTGCGATGTTTATTAGGTTGCATCACGAATTTGACGCCTCCGCCTTTATCCTTTTTGGGAAAGTATATTTTTTTATGAATGGTGAAGGCTTCCTTACCAGAATAATTTGAAATAACTTTTGCGGCTCTTCCAGTTGGTGCCATCAAAACAGCACTTTTTTTAGTTTCCCATAAATTTGACACTAAAGTTCCTACAATACTTGTTTTTCCCGTACCTGCAAATCCACGCAATAAATACAGAGCGTTAGGAGTCGTATCATATACAAATTCAGATAACTGATCTAAAACTAAGTTCTGTTTTAAGGTAGGCTCAAACGGAAATTTTTTCTTTAAAAGTTTATAAAATTCTGAAGAAGTCATGTGGTATTTATCAAAAACTGTAATTGAAGCGCAAGATACTATTTATAGAATTGCTTGAATACACTATATAAGAAATAAAACCTTATTTTATTTGAAACAATTTTTATATCTTTCTTTTTTTATTTGATTTTTGTTTGCAATGATTTTTGTGAATAAAAAAAAATTGTAGATTTGCGAAAGACCTTTAATAAAAATAAATAAACTAACTATGTTAACAATTATTATAGCTATTGTCGTTATTATCCTACTTACTATTGGTATTGTTTGGTTGATTGACAGATTCATCCCTAAAAAATTAAAACCAGTAATCCATCTTGTATTGTGGGTGGTTATTGCTATACTATCGTATGCCACCTTCATGTCGGTTTATGAAGAAATCCAATTCAACCAATTAAAAGACAAACGTTACGCTGTAATAATTGAAAAATTAAAAGATATAAGAGATGCCGAATTGGCTCATAAACAAGTTACAGGTAAGTTTACCGACAATTTTGACAACCTTGTAAGATTTGTTGATACTGCCAAATACACTATTACCCAACGTCGAGACTCCACAATTTTAGACGTTGAAGCTACAAGACGTTTCACAGTTGACATGTATAAGGATATTGTTGTTATTGACACTTTAGGATTTGTCCCTGTAAAAGATTCTCTTTTTGGGGCTGATCCTCGATACAAAACCATGATGAATGTTCCTGAAGGTGCTGGAGAGCCAGGTGCTAAATTTGAGTTAAAAGCTGGTATGTTAGATGGTATTCCTGTTTTTGAAGCTTCTGTAAAAAAATCAGTGATTCTTTATGATCAGGATAGAAACTTGGTAAAAAAGGAAGAGCAAGTTGTATCAGTAGATGGTGTTAATGGCCCAGCATTAAAAGTAGGGTCTATGGATGAAATTAATACTAATGGTAACTGGCCTAAAAACTATTCAAAAGAACAGTAGTTTGAATAAAAAAAGTAGTAAAGCATTGTCCATTCAAATCAGTTTGAGTGGACTTTCTTTTTGTATCCTTAACAAAAAAAACAATTCGGTTGGGTTTCTGAAATCAGTTACTTTTCCAAAAAAGGAAACACCTTATACTGTTTTAGAACAACTTAAAACAGTCTTAAACACCAATACTATTTTTGAACAGCCGTTTGACGAGGTGCAATTAATTCATGAAAATGAACTCTCTAGTATTGTCCCAAAACCACTTTTCGATGAAAACAATGTCGCAGATTATTTAAAATTCAATGCCAAAATATTGAATACCGATTTTGTGGCCTTTGATGAAATTACAGATCATAACAGTGTTGTTGTTTTTGTACCTTATGTTAACATCAATAATTACATTTTTGACCGATTTGGTGAATTTATATATAAACATGCTTCATCCATTTTGGTCAAAACTATTCTGGATAAAGAAGTGGGCTCCAACGATACCAAGTTTTATGTACACATTGGAAATGACCACTTTGAGATTATAGTTATAAAAAAAGGGCATTTAGTGTTTTACAACACTTTTGAATATCTGTCCAAGGAAGATTTTATTTATTTTATACTGTTCACACTAGAACAATTGCAACTCGACCCTGAAACGGTCCAAATTAAATTGCTTGGAAATATTAAAAAAGGTGATGAACTTTATGAAATAGTCTATAAATATGTAAGGCATGTTGATATCGTAGGAAATCTTTATGATTTCGAATTTGAAAACAAACCACAACCTGAAGAACTACAAAATAGCTTCATCATTTTAAATAGCTTCAATTAATGCGTATTATTTCAGGTCAATATAAAGGTAGACGCATAACGGCTCCAAAAAAGCTTCCTGTGAGGCCTACTACAGACATGGCCAAAGAAGCTCTATTTAATATTCTTAATAACCACTATTATTTTGACGAAGTTTCTGTTCTGGACTTGTTTTCTGGCACCGGAAGTATTAGCTATGAGTTTGCTTCTAGAGGCACAACAGAAATTACAGCAGTTGATGAGAACTATAGTTGTGTCAAATTCATCACAGAAACTGCCAAGAGTTTTGAAATGCCAATTCAACCTATAAAAAGTGATGTATTCTCGTATTTGGAAAAAGCGAAGACATCCTCTACCCTTATTTTTGCAGATCCACCTTATGCATTTACATTGAAGCAGTTTTCCAAAATCCCTGAACTCATTTTTAAAAATGAATTGTTAGAACCTGAAGGTCTATTAATTGTTGAGCATTCAAAACTTACGGACTTATCGTCTTTACCTCAATATTCGTACTCAAAACATTATGGCGGAAATGTATTTAGTTTTTTTGAACATGCCATTGAACGATAAAACTTTCGTTTTTTCCTACATATCTCGTTAATTTTTAGTAATTTAGAAGTCTTCACGCTTGTCCCTATTTCTATTGTAGACTAAATCTATATCTTCTCGATCGATTTTGATTGTTTATGTTATGGTGAAAACGCTATTAACCAATTAAAACATTAACAATGAAAAAAATCTTATTTATAGGGCTTGCTCTAGCTCTATTCAACTCATGTCAAAACCAAGAACAACGTTATTTTGACGAATCCACCGAAATTGAAACCATACACCAACTATTTAACAATCTTCAAGATGCAAATTTTGATGGCGTTAGGTCAATTTACAAGGATACGGCTAAAATCTATGTAAATTCTACAAAAGCTATTTCAATTGACGAATCACTTGGCTATGAAAAAGAAAGCAGGGAACTCTTTTCTATGTATACATTTAAGGATTCTATTTATCCCGAAATGGTAGTTTCAAAAAATGGACATACTTGGGTAAATACTTGGCCAACATGGGTTGGAAAAGTAAAGGGTCATGATAAGGAACTAACCATCCCAGGTCACGCTACCTACCGCTTTGAGGATGGTAAAATTGTTGAAGAATATGTGTATTATGATTCAGCACCTTTAACAACTCTTATGGCCGAAATAGAAAAAGCTAACAGCCTACCTGTTGAAGACAAAGTGATCTACGGAAATGTGGACACCTTTATAAACGAGTTTTTAAATAAAAAGAATACCGCTGTATTAGACGATTTAATTAATGACAAATTTGTGCGGTATATGAATGATGTTAAAGATTCTGGAAGCAAGGAAGAACTAGCCAAAAATCTAAATGTATTTTTTACTGGGTTTCCTGATTTTAAAATCAAGTTACTTCATAAATCACCAATCTTCAATAACACCTTATTTGTACACTGGCAAATGACAGGTACTAATACTGGTGAGTTTAATGGTGCTGCTGCAACTGGCAAATCGGTAAAAGTCAATGGCCTGTCCCGACTTCATTTTACAGGAAACGGCAAACTAGACGAAGAAAATGTATTCTATAATCAGTTAGATCTCATGACCCAATTAGGATATACTTTACAATAACTATTAACCAATCATTTATAAAATTATGAAAACTTTTAAACCAACCTTTTTAATTGCCATACTACTATGTTTTAGCTTCAACTTTTCAATTGCCCAACAACGCTATCAAGTACATGTTGATGAAGTAAAGCCCTCAATGGTTCAGGAATATGAGAAAGTCTCAAAAGAATTTGTTGAAGCCTGTAAAAAACATAAACCAGCGACTAGTTGGATCACGGCGGTCACTAGCGATCTAAAATACATGTCAGTTACCCCGATGGAGAATTTTGCAGAATTGGATAAAAATCCTTTTGAAGCCATGGCAAAAGCTATGGGTGATGATTTTGGTAAATTATTTGAACGCTTTGATAAATGCTATGATTCGCATTATAGTTAAGTATTAAATTTATCTGAAAGCCTTACTTATATGCCGGATGGGATTTCCCAAACGCAAGAAGGCAAAAATAATAGAAGGTATTATTTTATACATCACACACCAGAAAATGGTAGAAACCTCTACGAAGCTATTAAAGGCGTGAAAGACTTATTCGCTAGTAAAAATTCCAAAATGTATTACCGTGTTTACCATAGTGGCTTTGGTAGTAAAGATGCGTTCTTTTTAGTGGCTATATCATCAAAAGATGATGTTGATCATGCCCAAATGTCAAAAGCCAATGATGAGTTACTGGGTGAAGATGCCGGCAAAGTTTTTGGAAACATGATGAAATATGTTGAAAAATTTGAAGAATATTCAGGTAGTATCAGACCTGATTTAGGTTATTCAGGAAACTAGTAAAACAATTAAAAAACAGAAAGTGCGGCTAAATTGCCGCACTTTTGTTTTACAAGTAAATCTATAAGCCGAATTCTGTATCGCGCCAAGGCGTGACCCTTATCATTTATCTGAATGCATTGTTACCAATACACTTTAGCTGTCTACCCTCCAACAATCGAACGTGCAGCCCTCAAACGTTGGTATACATGACATTGCACCACATAGAGTTTACCTGATTTCACTACAGCTTAACCTGTACTTGCTTTCTGTTGCACTTTTCCTAATCTCACGACCGGTGGCCATTAACCACTATGTTGCACTTTGGTGTTCGGACTTTCCTCCCTACACTTTCATGCAGAGCGATAAGGCGATTTACTTGTTCACAAAAGTACGGCAAAAGTTTGAAGTGCCTAAAGTTTAAAGTGCCTAAAGTTTAAAGTGCCTAAAGCTGCTTTGATGGCCCAGTATTTCAAAACTATGTAACTTTAAGTACACTAGGTAGGTTTAACTTATAATTATTTTGTTAATAACTCCATCCAATTTCAGAAATGAGAATTCCTAATTCTGAATTGAATTTTTAACTTTGTGTTTCTAATTAAGTTCAATGGAACATTTCATCGTATCGGCAAGAAAATATAGGCCCCAAACGTTTAAAGACGTTGTTGGTCAGCAAGCTATTACCAATACCTTATTAAATGCCATTGAACATCATCATTTAGCTCAAGCCTTACTGTTTACAGGGCCTCGTGGTGTAGGTAAAACAACCTGTGCGCGTATTTTAGCCAAAATGATCAATAGTGATGGTAGCGAAAAGGAAGATGAAGATTTTGCATTTAATATTTTTGAATTAGACGCCGCTTCAAATAACTCGGTTGATGATATTAGGAATTTAACCGACCAGGTTCGAATTCCTCCTCAAGTCGGGAAATATAAAGTGTATATCATTGATGAGGTGCACATGTTATCGCAATCGGCTTTTAATGCCTTTCTAAAAACCTTAGAAGAGCCTCCAAAACACTGTATTTTCATTTTAGCAACTACTGAAAAGCACAAGATCATACCAACCATTTTATCGCGTTGTCAAATTTTTGATTTTAAGCGAATTACTGTTAAAGATGCTAAAGACTATTTAAAATATATCGCTACCGAACAAGGTGTAACTGCTGAAGACGATGCCCTGCACATTATAGCTCAAAAAGCAGATGGCGCTATGCGTGATGCGCTTTCCATTTTTGATAGGGTGGTGAGTTTTTCGGGTAAAAACCTAACAAGGCAAGCGGTAACAGAAAATTTGAACGTTCTAGATTATGAAACGTATTTTACAAGTACCGATTTAATTTTAGAGCATAAAATTCCAGAATTATTAGTGCAGTTCAACACAACCTTATCCAAAGGTTTTGATGGGCATCATTATATTGCAGGATTAGCCTCCCATTTTAGGGATTTACTTGTTTGTAAAAACCCAAAAACTGTTGAACTTTTAGAAGTTGGAGAAGATACTTCGCTTAAGTATTTAGAGCAATCAAAAAAGGCTTCAATGGAGTTTCTCTTAAAAGGAATAGAATTAAGTAACGATTGCGATCTCAAATACAAAAGCAGCAAAAATCAACGCTTACTTGTTGAGTTATGCCTTATGCAATTAGCCTCTATCACTTTTGATGGAGAAAAAAAAAATAGCAAGCACTACATAATTCCACCATCCTACTTCAAAGCTGTAGGTGTAAAACCTGTACCTGTTGTAAAACCGGAGACTGTAGTTGATAAGCCCATTGTAAAAGAAAAACCAGCTGATAAAGTTGAAATTAATGAAGCAGAAACCGTAAAGTTTGAGGAGTCATTGCCACAACTCAATTTAAACAAACCTTCTCCAAGAACCTCGGGGCTATCTCTTAAGAGCATCAAGGCTAAAAAAGAACATCAGATCAAACAAATGGAGGTGGTCATTGACGAAGAGAATTTACCTAAAGAAGACTTTACTGAAGACATGTTTTTGGAGGCTTGGAATGACTATATAAAAAGTCTGCACCGAAGTGGCAAGAAAATTATGGCTTCCATGTTAGAAATGAATCAACCTGTACTCAATGGAACCTCAATTGGTTTAGAGTTTCCTAATGAAACTTTAAAGCTAGAACTGGAGAAATCCCAATTCCCCCTTATGGAATTCCTGCGAAAAACTTTAAAGAACTTTGATTTGAAGCTTGACATTACCGTAAATGAAGAAGCTTCTAAACAATATGTGTTTACGACTCGGGAGAAGTATGAAAAAATGAAAGAGAAAAACCCAAATATTGAGTTGTTGAAAAAAACCTTCGGGCTTGATATAAATTAGTCACCAATGAAATATTCTATTTTCATTATTATCCTATTGATTTTGGTGTTTTCAAGTTGTGATGGCCGAATTTCAAAGCACGAATCGCTCAAAGCCTCTGTTGAAAAATTCAAGGATTCTACAGGTGTCATAGAAATCATTAACTACTTTCCAAGTGACTATTCAGAACAGGTGACCGATACCTTATTACATAATGGCAATCGAGTTCGTATCAAGGCCTATACCGATATGAACCATAATGTTTTGAATGAATTTAAAGACCAATCGACACTTACAAAGCATTACTACAGAAATTATCTTGCTGAAATTCTTATTTCTAAAGAAGGCAATACCGTATTTAATAAAACAATGGATAAAACTGTTTTTATTGAACATGATCCGTCATTAGAATCCTATTTGAAAGCTTCTACGCTACATGGTGTTTGGCTGAATCAATCTAAATCAATAAACAACGGTACTTTTGTAATAGACTTTTTGTTTTGTAAACCCGAAACTGATACTTGTTTTTATTTTGAAATGAATATAGACGAGTACGGAGTTTTCAACATAAAAGAAATAGAAGAAAAGCAATAAATTATGCTAGGTTTAAAACTACCAACAGACCCAAGATGGGTAAATATCGTTGAAAAGAATATTGAAGACATTCTTATAGATCATGCCTATTGTGAACAAAAGGCAGCGAGTACAGCGATTTCACTTATAGTAAGTTTTCCTGAATATACCGAGCTGGTACAAGAAATGATCGCTTTGGTAAAAGAAGAAATAAGTCATTTTAAAATGGTGCATGATAAAATTTTAGAACGTGGCTGGACGCTTGGCAGAGATCGCAAAGATGATTACGTTATAAAATTAGTTACATTTTTCCCTAAAGGAGGAAGTCGAACTACACAATTAGTGCATCGTTTGCTTTATGCAGCGTTGATTGAAGCTAGAAGTTGTGAACGTTTTAGATTATTGTCTGAAGAACTTAAAGACAAAGAACTTGCCGAGTTCTATCGAAAATTAATGGTCAGTGAAGCCAATCATTATACTATGTTTTTAGGGTTTGCACGCCAATATAGTGACCGAAAAGAAGTTGATGACAAATGGCAACAATTGTTGGATTTTGAAGCCAATATCATGAAAGATTTGAGCAAATCGCAAACCATACATGGTTAATAAAAATAAAAAACTCCAACGTAACGCTGGAGTTTCTCTTTTTTATATAAGTTATGATTTTACATTTTCAATCCAATACCAATTTGAATGTTGGTGTTTTTAGCTTCAAAGCTAGAATCGTTGTCTAGGATATTACTGAATCCGTAGTGAAATCTGGCATCTAAAAACAGAATATCAGTAAGCAGATATTCTATTCCAGCTACACCAGAAAACGCAACGTTTTTATAACCATCTTCATAGCTCCAGGTTTTAATTCCAACCATTGGTCCTGCACCAGCAGAAAAGTTTTCACCAAAATACAATTTAAACAATACTGGTAACTGAATATAAGAAACTCTTAAAGTTTCATCTTTTCCACCGCCTTCAGCAGAATACTGCAATTCGGTCAAAATTGAAAATGAATTTGAAACTGCAAAGTCAACAAAGCCACCAAAGGCCATGTTATTACGATGTTTATTTTCAAAGTTGGGGTCTGGTTCAAAATCCAAGTTAGAAATATTGTAAGCCAATCTTACACCAAATTTGGTTTTTAATTCTATTTCATCTTTTGAATTGTTGTCTTCCTTTTTATCGTCTTGAGAAAAGCCAGTATAAGTAAAAAGGATAAAAACTAAAGTAGTAAGTATTGATTTCATAATTTAAATGATTTGAGATTTCGAATATAAACTGAAATGTTTTAACAAATCATAAAAATTAGATATGTAGCCATAAAACAAAGATGAAATGCTTAATTAAGACATTGTTACACCCGAAACTGTATTGAAATAGACACTTTTAATTATGCCATCTGAAAGGCCAATTTTGGGAACATAGATGTCTTTTGCTCCACTCCATTTCATTGCCGAGAGATAAATTCGAGTTGCTGGAATAATTACATCTGCCCTATCCTGATTAAGGTCCAATTCGGTAATACGTTCTTCATATGAATAGGTCTGTAGTTTATTATAATAGGAAGTTAAATAAAAGTAAGTCAATGGTTTACCCATGGCTTTACCAGATATTTTAAATATTTTATTAATGTTCCCACCAGAACCAATTAAATCAATTTTATCAAAGTTTTTGCTGTGCAATTTAATCCAGGATTCTAATTCTAGCCAAGTTTCATTTTTAACCATGTCATTTAATAATCGTACAGTCCCTATTTTAAAGGACTTTGAAGCAATGGTTTCACCATGCCTGATTATAGAAAACTCGGTACTACCACCACCAACGTCAACATAAAGATAGGTTTTGCTATCATCGATATAAGAATGTAAGTCTGTTGCAGCAATAATAGCTGCTTCCTCTTCTCCACCAATGATATCAATTTTAATTTTAGAATGCTTTTCAATTAATTTAGACACCTTTGCACCGTTTTCGGCCTCACGCATCGCTGAAGTCGCACAAGCTTTATATACTGAAACTTTGTGCGATTTCATTAAAAGCTTAAAGGCCACCATTGTGTCAATCATGCGTTGCTGATTTTCTTCTGAAATTTCATGGTTTACAAAAACATCAGATCCTAAACGAATAGGCACCCTAACCAAAGAGCTTTTTTTAAATAAGGTTGGCTTTCCTTTTTGTTCAATAATATTTGAAATTAGTAATCTTACAGCATTGGAGCCAATATCTATGGCGGCGTACTTCTTAATGGTTAGCATTAATCTTGTAATTTTTTTAAATAGTAATCGTAAGTAGCAAATTGCGCTCTTACTTTAGGTAAATCGTTTCGTTTATAGGTGTTATCTTGGGTCGCATTTATAATTCGTGCCTTTACATTGTCACTCCAACAGATATCAAAAATATCCAACAATTCCTGTTTAATATCTTCGTCATAAATAGGACAGGTCACTTCCACCCTATTCTCAATATTCCTTGTCATCCAATCTGCGGAAGAAATATACACTTTTGGATCGTCATTATTACAAAAAACGAAGAGTCGGGTATGCTCTAAAAATTTACCAACAATGCTAATGACTTCAATATTCTCGCTCATGCCTTTAATACCAGGAACCAAACAGCAGATACCCCTAATTACCATCTGTATCTTAACCCCTGCTCTACTGGCTTCATATAATTTATCGACCATTGCATAGCTTGAAATACTATTTAACTTCAGTTTCATATAAGCAGGCTTACCTTGCCTTACATTCTCGATTTCATTATCAATAAGCTTAAATAATTTTGATTTGGTATAGTGTGGCGATGTAATAATATGTTTGTACCGATAAATTTTATAGTTGGTTTCAAAAAAGTTAAAAACTTTATTAATATCCTTCAGAATTTTTTGATTGGCAGTGAATATTGTGAAGTCCGTGTATATTTTCGCAGTAGACTCATTAAAGTTACCCGTACTTATAAATCCATAACGCATAATCTTGCCTTGTTCTTCTCGTTCAATCACACACATTTTACTGTGAACTTTTAATCCTTTCACACCAAATAAAAGGTTAACGCCATCAGCTTCTAGTTGTTCTGCATAATCAATATTGGCTTGTTCATCAAATCTAGCCTGAAGTTCAATGGATACAGTAACTTTTTTTCCGTTTTTAGCTGCATTTATTAGTGAACTTGCAACGTGTGAAATTTGGGCTAACCTATAAATTGTAATTTTTATGACCTTTACTTGTGGATCTAAAGCAGCTTCTCTTAAAAATTTAACGATATACGAAAACGTATGAAAAGGTGTATATAGCAAATAGTCTTTATGCTCTATAGTTTTAAAAATACTCTCCTGAAGACTCAATCCCTTAACTGGTAAGGGAACTATTTTTTGATAGAGTAAATCTGTTCGGCCCAAACTAGGAAAATCCATATAATCACGCCTGTTGTGATAACGCCCTCCAGGAATCACACTATCATTAGAATCGATTCCCATTTTATCCATCAAATATTTAAGGGTTTCTTCATCGATGGTTTTGTCATAAACAAAACGCACAGGCTCACCAATTTGACGGTGTTTAACACTATCGGAAATTTTATCTATAAAACTTTTACTAAAATCGCTTTCAAAATCAAGTTCAGCATCCCTAGTGATCTTAATCATATGTGCTGAAATATCTGTATAATCAAAAATATTGAAAATATCCTTTAAACAGTGACGAAGCAAATCGTCAAGCATTATGATGTAATTAGTGTCACCCACTTTAGGTAAAACTACAAAGCGATCTACCGTTTTTGGTATTTCTATAAGTGCATATTGTTTTTCGCTATTTGGAAGCACCATCTTTACGGCCAAATAAGCAGCACTATCTTTTAAGGTTGGAAGCTTAATGTCATCATTAAGTATAATTGTTACTAGCGCTGGACTAACGTGCTCAATAAAATAATCAATCAAAAAATCATGTTGCTGTGCATTGATTTCACTTTCATTAATAATATGAATGTTTTCTTCTCTTAATTTAAGTTGAATATCTTCAAGAACAACCAAACTTTCACTTTGTTGTTTGATAACGACTTCTGTGATTTTTTCGAGCAGTTCACTAGCCACAATACCTCCCAATTCGCTTCTACCTCCTTTTCCGGCTTCATCGATTCGTTTTACTGTGGCATATCGCACCTTAAAAAACTCATCTAGATTATTTGAGAAAATTCCCAAAAAACGAATGCGTTCAATAAGTGGAATGTTTTCGTCATTAGCTTCTTGCAACACTCTGGCATTAAATTGCAGCCAGCTTAATTCTCTATTAATATAGATATTTTGATCCTTGGTCATTTAAGTCAATACATTTATTTCCTACAAATATATTCTATTTATACTTTTAATTATGACCATAAGGGTATTTAAGAATATTTAAGTTTTTATCCTTATGCTTTTATCACTTTAATTCTTTAGGGGTAATAATGAGCTTGGTTTTTCCCTTATCAATGGCATTCCATGTTGGTATGTCAAAGGCAATCCAAACTAAACCACAGGTAGGTAAATTATCTATATAATTATCGCCAAAACGATTTACCAAAGATGTGAAGGCATGGTTGTGTCCGAATATTATTACATTTTGATGTTTTTCATCGATAGATTTGATAAACCTGACCACACTTTCACCTCCAAAATCATACAAATCACTACTAATAGTCAGTAAGTTATTGGGTATTTCAAGATTTTTTAAGAATATTTTACAAGTTGTTAACGCGCGATTTGCAGGACTTGAAAAAACAGCGTCAGGTTGAAAAGAAACAGACTCAAATTGTTTAGAAACAAGCTCGGCATCAGTAAAACCGCGGTTAGAGAGCG
This sequence comes from Flavobacteriaceae bacterium MAR_2010_72, assembly GCA_003550275.1. Taxonomy (GTDB): domain Bacteria; phylum Bacteroidota; class Bacteroidia; order Flavobacteriales; family Flavobacteriaceae; genus Geojedonia. Next base: position 1,604,386 of record QXCW01000002.1, on the reverse strand, counting down.
GTCTGTCTTGATCTCGAACATCGTATTCCCAAGATGATTTTGCATGACGTATAAAAGTAATATTTTTCATAATGCATCGATTAAATGCAATTTTTTTCGATAAAATGTTGCATAATTCCGTTTTAACGATTATTTTCGTCCCTTTAACATTTATTTTTGCTAATGAGGCGAGTTATGAGTTGCTTTGTTTAATAAATTAATATTATGATCCCAAATCTTAAAAATATTAATACATCCATTCCAGCATTGTTTAGCAATGCACTTCCCTCATTTAATAGAGTATTAATTATCAGGCCGTTAAATTTTGTTTGCGTCGATCTTAATTACGATCTAGCTTCGAAAATTCAGCGTTTTGGTAAATGATTTAATTGTAGTATTAAAAATACAAAACAATAGTTAATAAATAAAGACTTAATTAATCCCAAACCTAAATAAGGGCTTATGAAAACAAATACGCTTAACACTAACTTACGAAGCTATATAGTACTTGTACTATTTTTATGCTTTGGAATATCTGCTCTAAATGCGCAAACCCCTGATTTAAGAAACTGTGGCTACAATTGTAATGCTAATAGTTTTTCTATTGAAAGTGTCTATTTAAGTTCAACAAATGTTCCTGGAACTCCTTTAACTAACACGAGTTGTAATCCAGGCACTATCTTACCTGTATATATGATTGCAGGGGTTTCTAGTAATAGAAATGCTCCTGTTTATGGTGCTAGGGTTTTTGCTGATTTAATGGTTGGAGACACTCCTGTCCCTATTAATGAATATTTAGGAGAATTGCCCAGCTCAAATCAAGGTATAACAGAATATTTGGTATATGGCCCTTTTAATTGGGTATGTGGTGAGTTATTGACTTTAGAAAATCTATTGGTAGTATGGGTTACATCAAAAAATAGTGAACCCCCAAAAAATGGCCCATATACTTGTAGTAGTTATAGTCAATCGCAATGTCAATTTCCAGCAGACTTAATTGTTTCAACTCCTTTAGCTGTTCAATATGATTATACTGCCTGTACAACGGGCTCGACGTCTTTAGTAACATTTACTTCTACAACTATAGGTGGTACGCCTCCATATACTTATGTATGGAATTATGATGGCGGAACCTATCAAGGTGGATCGGCATCGTCTCCAATTGTACTTTATAATATACCAGGAACTTATAACCCAACACTAAAAGTAACTGATTCAAATGGAAATACAAATCTCAATCCTTATTCAGAGACTTTGGCATTCCCGTCTCAATTAACCAATACACCGTCGAGTACTAACCCATCATGTACTGCAAATAATGGTTCAGGAAGTTTTACCGCTAGTGGTGGAACACCACCATATACATTTACGGTTACAGCCAACACAACAGGAGCATCTACCTCGATGAATGGACCTCCAACAACGGTTTTAAGTTATTCTGGAGCTGGCCCTGGTACTATTACGGTAAGAATAACAGATGACGCTGGTTGTACTGCAACTGAAAGCATAACAGTCACTGCTGGTGACACTCAAGCACCTGTGGTTGCTGGTTCAATAACCCCTACAACAATTGAAGGCTGTAATGCAAGTGCTGCTCCTGCCGCTCAAACAACGGTAGCAGGTCTAGAAGCGCTACCTGGTAATTTAACAATTACTGATAATGTATCGGCTGATGCCAATATTACTGTTAACAGTTCTGATAGTGTTTCTGGTACATGCCCAATAGTAATTACTAGAACGTATACTGTTACCGATGAATGCGGTAATACTAGTGTTAGTTTTACACATATTATCAATATTGATGATTCAACCCCTCCATCTATAAATACGCCTGCATCCAATCTGCAAGTTGAATGTGATGGAAGCGGCAATACTACTGCTCTAAACAACTGGTTAGCTTCACATGGTGGCGCCAACGCTTCCGATACTTGTAGCACTGTTACTTGGAGTTATAATTTAGATTCAACCGTTAATAACTGTGGTGGAACTCAAGTTTTGAATTATACCTTTTCCGCTGCTGATGATTGCAATAATATCTCTACAACATCTGCTACCTTTACTATTGTAGACACAACACCACCGTCGATCACGGCTCCTGCCGATGTCACTATAGAGTGTACTGACGATGAGTCCTCTGCAAATACGGGCGTGGCTACAGGTTCTGATACCTGTGGTACGGTGACCATCACCGAAAGTGATGTGGAAACTGCCGCTTGTGGAAATACAAAGACCATTACAAGAACATGGACTGCTACCGATGAATGTGGTAACGCCTCTACGGCTGTACAAACTATTACCGTAGTAGATACAACACCACCATCGATCACGGCACCTGCCGATGTCACTATAGAGTGTACTGACGATGAGTCCTCTGCAAATACAGGCGTGGCTACAGGTTCTGATACCTGTGGTACGGTGACCATTACCGAAAGTGATGTGGAAACTGCCGCTTGTGGAAATACAAAAACCATTACAAGAACTTGGACTGCTACTGACGAGTGTGGTAACGCCTCTACTGCCGTACAAACTATTACCGTAGTAGACACAACACCACCGTCGATCACGGCTCCTGCCGATATCACCATAGAGTGTACCGACGATGAGTCCTCTGCAAATACAGGCGTGGCTACAGGTTCAGATACCTGTGGTACGGTGACCATCACCGAAAGTGATGTGGAAACTGCCGCTTGTGGAAACACAAAAACTATTACAAGAACTTGGACTGCTACTGACGAATGTGGTAACGCCTCTACTGCCGTACAAACTATTACCGTAGTAGACACAACACCACCGTCGATCACGGCTCCTGCCGATGTCACTATAGAGTGTACTGACGATGAGTCCTCTGCAAATACAGGCGTGGCTACAGGTTCTGATACCTGTGGTACGGTGACCATCACCGAAAGTGATGTGGAAACTGCCGCTTGTGGAAATACAAAAACCATTACAAGAACTTGGACTGCTACTGACGAATGTGGTAACGCCTCTACGGCTGTACAAACTATTACCGTAGTAGATACAACACCACCATCGATCACGGCACCTGCCGATGTCACTATAGAGTGTACTGACGATGAGTCCTCTGCAAATACAGGCGTGGCTACAGGTTCTGATACCTGTGGTACGGTGACCATTACCGAAAGTGATGTGGAAACTGCCGCTTGTGGAAATACAAAAACCATTACAAGAACTTGGACTGCTACTGACGAGTGTGGTAACGCCTCTACGGCCGTACAAACTATTACCGTAGTAGACACAACACCACCGTCGATCACGGCTCCTGCCGATATCACCATAGAGTGTACCGACGATGAGTCCTCTGCAAATACAGGCGTGGCTACAGGTTCAGATACCTGTGGTACGGTGACCATCACCGAAAGTGATGTGGAAACTGCCGCTTGTGGAAACACAAAAACTATTACAAGAACTTGGACTGCTACTGACGAATGTGGTAACGCCTCTACTGCCGTACAAACTATTACCGTAGTAGACACAACACCACCGTCGATCACGGCACCTGCCGATGTCACTATAGAGTGTACTGACGATGAGTCCTCTGCAAATACAGGCGTGGCTACAGGTTCTGATACCTGTGGTACGGTGACCATCACCGAAAGTGATGTGGAAACTGCCGCTTGTGGAAATACAAAAACCATTACAAGAACTTGGACTGCTACTGACGAATGTGGTAACGCCTCTACGGCTGTACAAACTATTACCGTAGTAGATACAACACCACCATCGATCACGGCACCTGCCGATATCACCATAGAGTGTACTGACGATGAGTCCTCTGCAAATACAGGCGTGGCTACAGGTTCAGATACCTGTGGTACTGTGACCATCACCGAAAGTGATGTGGAAACTGCCGCTTGTGGAAATACAAAAACTATTACAAGAACTTGGACTGCTACTGACGAATGTGGTAACGCCTCTACGGCTGTACAAACTATTACCGTAGTAGATACAACACCACCGTCGATCACGGCACCTGCCGATATCACCATAGAGTGTACTGACGATGAGTCCTCTGCAAATACGGGTGTAGCTACAGGTTCTGATACCTGTGGTACGGTGACCATCACCGAAAGTGATGTGGAAACTGCCGCTTGTGGAAATACAAAAACTATTACAAGAACTTGGACTGCTACTGATGAATGTGGTAACGCCTCTACGGCTGTACAAACCATTACCGTAGTAGACACAACACCACCGTCGATCACGGCTCCTGCCGATGTCACTATAGAGTGTACTGACGATGAGTCCTCTGCAAATACGGGCGTGGCTACAGGTTCTGATACCTGTGGTACGGTGACCATCACCGAAAGTGATGTGGAAACTGCCGCTTGTGGAAATACAAAAACAATTACAAGAACTTGGACTGCTACTGACGAATGTGGTAACGCCTCTACTGCCGTACAAACTATTACCGTAGTAGACACAACACCACCGTCGATCACGGCACCTGCCGATATCACCATAGAGTGTACTGACGATGAGTCCTCTGCAAATACAGGCGTGGCTACAGGTTCTGATACCTGTGGTACTGTGACCATCACCGAAAGTGATGTGGAAACTGCCGCTTGTGGAAATACAAAAACTATTACAAGAACTTGGACTGCTACTGACGAGTGTGGTAACGCCTCTACGGCCGTACAAACCATTACCGTAGTAGACACAACACCACCGTCGATCACGGCTCCTGCCGATGTCACTATAGAGTGTACTGACGATGAGTCCTCTGCAAATACAGGCGTGGCTACAGGTTCTGATACCTGTGGTACGGTGACCATCACCGAAAGTGATGTGGAAACTGCCGCTTGTGGAAATACAAAAACAATTACAAGAACTTGGACTGCTACTGACGAATGTGGTAACGCCTCTACGGCCGTACAAACTATTACCGTAGTAGACACAACACCACCGTCGATCACGGCACCTGCCGATATCACCATAGAGTGTACTGACGATGAGTCCTCTGCAAATACAGGCGTGGCTACAGGTTCTGATACCTGTGGTACTGTGACCATCACCGAAAGTGATGTGGAAACTGCCGCTTGTGGAAATACAAAAACTATTACAAGAACTTGGACTGCTACTGACGAGTGTGGTAACGCCTCTACGGCCGTACAAACCATTACCGTAGTAGACACAACACCACCGTCGATCACGGCTCCTGCCGATGTCACTATAGAGTGTACTGACGATGAGTCCTCTGCAAATACAGGCGTGGCTACAGGTTCTGATACCTGTGGTACGGTGACCATCACCGAAAGTGATGTGGAAACTGTCGCTTGTGGAAATACAAAAACAATTACAAGAACTTGGACTGCTACTGACGAATGTGGTAACGCCTCTACGGCCGTACAAACTATTACCGTAGTAGACACAACACCACCGTCAATAGACAATTCAAATACTCAAAATATTGAAATTGAATGTGGTGTAACTGATCCAAATGCATTACAAAATTGGTTAGATACCAATGCAGGTGCAACTGCAAGTGATACTTGTGGAAATGTGACTTGGTCAAATGATTATGGTTCAGATACCAATGTTAAGTGTGATGATGGAGCAATTACTGTAACTTTTACAGCTACTGATGATTGTGGAAATTCTACATCAACTACAGCAACTTATTTAATAAAAGATACTATTGATCCTGAATTAACAATTCCTGCGGATATAACAATTGAATGTCCAGATGATAGCAGTCCTAGTAATACAGGTACAGCTACAGCTACAGATAATTGTAGTCCTGCTAATGTAACATTTAATGATGTTATTACTAATGGTAATTGTCCTAGTAACTATACTATTACAAGAACGTGGACGGCTACTGACGCTTGTGGTAATTCAATTTCAGAGAATCAAATTATAACCGTTCAGGATACTACAAATCCTTTAATAACTGTTGTTGCTTCAGATCAAACTGTTGAGTGTGATGGAGCGGGTAATTTAGCACAGTTACAGGCATGGTTAGATACCAATGCCGGTGCTATGGCGACCGAATCCTGTTCAACTATTACATGGACGCACAATTTTACAAGTTTAAGTGATGGATGTAGTGAAACAGGAAGTGCTATTGTGACTTTTACTGCTACCGATGAATGTGGTAATTCAAGTTCAACTAGTGCTAAATTTGAAATAGAAGATAATGTAGCTCCGACATTTACGGTACCTGCTGATATTACAATTGAATGTGATCAAGATTCTTTGGATCTTGCCTTAACTGGTGATGTTACAAATGAAGGAGATTCATGTTCTCCAAATATTGACGCTACTTATGTTGACGCTGAAGCTGCTGGTCAATGTGCCAACGAGCGCGTAATCACCAGAACTTGGACACTTGTAGATGATTGTGGAAACACAACGACCCAAGTACAGACCATTACCATTGTTGATACCACTGCGCCAACATTTACTGTGCCAGCGAGTTTAACTATTGAATGCGATCAGGATGAACTTGATCTTACAATAACTGGTGACGTTTCTGATGAAGCGGATAACTGTTCTACCAACTTGGATGCTACTTATGTAGATGCTGAAGCTGCTGGTCAATGTGCCAACGAACGTGTGATCACTAGAACCTGGTCATTGGTTGATGATTGTGGTAACACTACAACTCAAGTACAGACCATTACCATTGTTGATACCACTGCGCCAACATTTACTGTGCCAGCGAGTTTAACTATTGAATGTGATCAGGATGAATTGGATCTTAATATAACTGGTGACGTTTCTGATGAAGCCGATAATTGTTCTACAAACTTGGATGCTACTTATGTAGATTCTGAAGTTGCTGGTCAATGTGCCAACGAACGTGTGATTACTAGAACCTGGACACTTGTTGATGATTGTGGTAACACTACAACTCAAGTACAGACCATTACCATTGTTGATACCTCTGCGCCAACATTTACAGTGCCTGCGAGTTTAACTATTGAATGTGATCAGGATGAACTTGATCTTAATATAACTGGTGACGTTTCTGATGAAGCCGATAATTGTTCTACAAACTTGGATGCTACTTTTGTAGATGCTGAAGCTGCTGGACAATGTGCCAACGAACGTGTAATCACCAGAACCTGGTCATTGGTTGATGATTGTGGTAATACAACAACTCAAGTGCAGACCATTACCATTGTTGATACCACTGCGCCAACATTTACAGTGCCAGCGAGTTTAACTATTGAATGTGATCAGGATGAATTGGATCTTAATATAACCGGTGACGTTTCTGATGAAGCCGATAATTGTTCTACAAACTTGGATGCTACTTATGTAGATTCTGAAGCTGCTGGTCAATGTGCCAACGAGCGTGTGATCACTAGAACATGGTCATTGGTTGATGATTGTGGAAACACAACGACCCAAGTACAGACTATTACCATTGTTGATACCACTGCGCCAACATTTACTGTGCCAGCGAGTTTAACTATTGAATGTGATCAGGATGAATTGGATCTTAATATAACTGGTGACGTTTCTGATGAAGCGGATAACTGTTCTACAAACTTGAATGCTACTTATGTAGATGCTGAAGCTGCTGGTCAATGTGCCAACGAACGTGTAATCACTAGAACCTGGTCATTGGTTGATGATTGTGGAAACACAACGACCCAAGTACAGACCATTACCATTGTTGATACCACTGCGCCAACATTTACTGTGCCAGCGAGTTTAACTATTGAATGTGATCAGGATGAACTTGATCTTAATATAACTGGTGACGTTTCTGATGAAGCGGATAACTGTTCTACCAACTTGGATGCTACTTATGTAGATGCTGAAGCTGCTGGTCAATGTGCCAACGAACGTGTGATCACTAGAACCTGGTCATTGGTTGATGATTGTGGTAACACTACAACTCAAGTACAGACCATTACTATTGTTGATACCACTGCACCAGAATTGGTGACGGACTTGAACAGAAATATAACTGTAGATTGTGATAGTATACCTAGTGTGCCTCAATTAACATTTACGGATGCATGTTCTTCAGATGAAGCTATAACTGTTCAATTTAATGAGTCTTCTACCTACTCTGGTAATGCTCAAGATTATGTGATAACTAGAAACTGGACTGTAACCGATGAGTGTGGCAACCAATCTGTTATTACACAAGCTATTAATGTGAACGTGTCAAATGTTTCATCTCTTGATACTACTGTATGTATTACTGAAGATTTTGATTTAGACTTGTTTAGTTTATTAAATGGAGTTGATGATTTTGACGGAACTTGGACCGTTGTCTCTGGGAATGCTACTATTAATGGAAGTATTTTTAATCCATCATCACTTTTAGACAGCGAAGGTAGATTTGAAGAAAGTGATTTAGGTATATACACCTTTAGATATGAAAGTCTTCAAAATACGGCTTGTCCAACTGAAGTAGAAGTTTCAATTACCATCAATGATGAATGCGTGGTGTTCCCTTGCGGTGCCGAAGATGTAGTTATATCTAAAGCTGTAACACCTAATGGAGACAATATAAATGATTTCTTTAGTGTAACTGGTGTTGAGCCATGTGGATTCGTTATAGAATTACAAATATTCAACCGTTGGGGTGCTAAAATCTATGAGAACTTTAATTACCAAAATGACTGGTATGGTACATCGTCTAAATCTTCTTTTGGAAGTTCTAACACCGTACCAACAGGAACATATTATTACATTATAAATTTAAAAAATAGTGGATTAAAACCTTTTGCAGGGCCAATCTACGTAGGAACCAAATAAATTTTAACCTATGAAGTTAATAAAGTTTAACATAATCGCTTTTATACTGTTCAGTTGCTGGACAGGAGTTGCACAGCAGCTTCCGCAGTTCACCCAGTATATGTTTAATACAGTTTCTATTAACCCTGCATATGCGGGAAGTAGAGAAACCTTAAGTATTGTTGGTTTGCACAGAAGTCAGTGGGTTGGTCTTGAAGGAGCTCCTACTACACAAACGCTTTCTATGCATACCCCATTGCGAAATGAAAATATTGGTTTAGGGCTAACATTCATAAATGATGAGCTTGGATATCAAAATTTTTCATATCTCTATGGTGATTTCTCTTATACCATTCAAACGGGAGCTAATACAAAATTGGCATTCGGACTTAAGGCAGGCTTTACGAGTTACAGTCTTGACCCGGAGTTTCAACAGTCTCAATCTAACGACCCTGTAATTTATGGGTATCAAGATCGATGGAAGCCAAATATTGGAGCTGGAGTTTACTGGCATAGTGAAAGATGGTACCTTGGATTGTCTTCTCCTAGAATCTTAAATACCGATTATGTAGGAGACGATGATTTTGAAGCTCTAGAGCGTCAAAGTTATTACCTTACGGGAGGATATGTATTTGATTTAGGCGAAAACGTTAAATTTAAGCCAGCTGCTTTACTTAAAGCTACCAACGGTGCGCCATTATCATTTGATGTTACGGCAAACTTCCTTTTCAATGAAGTGTTCTGGATTGGAGCTGGATATAGAATTGATGAAAGAGCTGGAGCTTTAGGAGGTATAGCAGATTTCCAGATCTCTAAACAATTACGTATAGGTTATGCTTATGAATATCCATTTTCTGATTTAAGACCCTATACTAGTGGTACTCATGAAGTACTCTTAATGTTCGAGTTGTTTAATGTTAAACGTGTTAAATCGCCAAGATACTTCTAAAAAAATTACATTATGAAAGCAAAAATAACACTATTAATAATTGCTCTTGGTACTACTTTTATGTTTGCGCAAAAGCAGGAAGTAAAATTAGCGGATAAGTTTTATAAAGATTTCGCTTATTTAAAAGCTTCAGAATTTTATACAAATGCTGTAAAATTAGGTGATAGTAGTAAGCACGTCCTAACAAGACTAGGCGACTGCTATTATAATAATTCGAATGCAGATAAGTCGGCTACCTGGTATGGTGAAGCAATAAAGCACCATGAATCAGATTTAGAACCAGAGTATATCTACAAATATTCGCAAGCCTTAAGAAGCCAAGGGAATTATGAAGAAGCAATAGTTTGGTTAGAAAAATATCGAGCCTTGAATCCTGACGATAACAGAATTGCAGGATTGGATTATGATAACTTGGCTTTATATGAAAAATTAGCCAATGATGATAAGGTATATGTAACTGTTGAAGGACTGGAAATCAATTCAAAATATTCAGATTTTGGAGCATATGAGAAAGATGGGAAACTGTACTTTTCATCTTCCAGAAATACTAAGAGCAAAGTTTATGACTGGAATGGTGAACCATTTTTAGATCTTTATGAAACAGCCATTACTGAAAAAGATGGTAAAAACACCTTTGGAAACGTAAAAACCATTGATGCCTCTGGTATTAATTCAGATTATCATGAAGCTAATATCGCCATCACCAACGACGGTAAAACAATTTATTTCACTAGAGATAACGTTAGCAAACGAAATCAGTTAAAAACTGATCGCCAAGGTACGGCGCACTTAAAAATATATAAAGCAACTTTAGTTGACAGTACATGGAAAGACATTGTTGAATTGCCTTTTAATGGTAAACTGTTCTCAACAGGACATCCAGCCTTAAGTCCAGATAACAAAACGTTATATTTTGTTTCGGATCGTGAAGGCGGATTTGGAAATACTGACATCTACAGTGTTGAAATAATCGATGCTTCCAAAAATGAATATGGAATACCAATTAATTTAGGGCCAACTATCAATACTACTGGAAGAGAAATGTTTCCGTTTGTAGCAAAAGATAGTGTCTTCTACTTTTCATCAGATAGTAATATTAATTTAGGATTTCTGGATATTTTCAAATCCAATATATTAAAAGATGCCGAAGCTCAATCTGAAAATTTGGGTGCTCCTTATAACTCTGGTTATGACGATTTTGGTTTCTTTGTGAATTCCGATACTGAAATTGGCTACTTCTCATCAAACCGCCCTGAAGGTGCTGGTAGTGACGATTTGTATCAATTTATTGGATGTTCCCAAATGGTTAGAGGTGTAGTAAGGGATAGTTTAACAAAAGAACCTATTTCTATGGCTACCGTTAAATTAATTAATAAAAGCGGTAAGGTTATAGATACCTTAAGCACGAATACTAAAGGTGAATATTCATTTAAAATTAAATGTGCCACAACCTATACTATTTTAGCTGAAAAGACTGATTATAAGAGTGATTACAAAGAATTTGTTTCAGGTGACGTAAATGGCGACAATAATACGCTTGATTTAGAGCTAGTACCCTTAATCAGGGACAATCAAATTGTAATCAATCCTATTTTCTTTGATTTTGATAAATGGAATATTAGAACCGATGCCCAATATGAGTTGGAAAACATTGTTGATGTGATGCGTGCTCACCCAAATATGGTGATCAAGATTGAATCTCATACTGATAGTAGAGGTAGCGACCGCTATAACATGAAATTATCTGACCGTAGAGCAAAATCTACTCAAGAGTATTTATTGTCACGCGGAATAGAACCAGAACGCATTGAAAGTGCTATAGGTTACGGTGAATCTCAATTATTGAATGACTGTTCAAATGGGGTGAAATGTACTGAAGAACAACACCAATTAAATAGACGTTCCTATTTTTATATATTGAAGGATTAGACCATACTTCAAAAAGACAAAAAAAAAGCAGGCTTAAACAGCCTGCTTTTTTATTTGTAATACGGAGGAAATATGTATTCACGCCTGTTAAATCAACTCCATTACTTCTATTTTATCTAATAGAATAGCGATAAAATAAAATCAGTTTCTAGTTGTAATTATTTACAGACGCTAGGTTTCATTTGTATGTTGAGACTCCTTACTTCACTAAGTTTAGTGATAGAAAACCTGTATACTTTAAATCAGAGGCTTTATAACGCTTTTGCATATCAAGGTTAAGTCTTCTAGGCTTTATCAATTTAAAGAGCTAATAAGCTATTAATATCAATTTTGATTTATACTTCAATTTTGGTTATTAAACAATTTAGAAAGTATCAAGAATGAAGATATAGCTACTTATTAGTAAAAAGACTTTATGTTATGGAAATAAAAAACGCCACAGAATTCTCTGTGGCGCTTAATAACTAACTATTCAATTAACTTATATAAAAGACTTAATGTTTTATCGTTTTATAAATATATTGGTGTAATACCATTTGCCTTCAGCATTCTGCTCTGCTGAAACTTCAAAATCTGTGAAATCACCTTCTATGTTGGCTCTATGAGCATCACTATTAATCCATGCATTCACAACAGATTGAGCGTTGCTATAGGCATAAGCAACATTTTCTGAAACTCGTGTTGCCTTGGCATTTTGTTCTAAACTTAATTTTCTTCGAAAGAAATTATCATGGTTAACACTGTTGATCTCAACCATATAATCTGTATGCGTAAAAGCAACCGATTTTACTACATTAAGATTATTTAAAGCTGTAAGCCCTTTTGAAATTCTATGCTGATTAATACGCTCTAAAATTTCAATCTCAATGTCCTTTGGAGCCGGAGCTTCAATTAACGCAATGTTATTGATATTGTCTTCTGGAAAGTCTTCAGTAGAACATGAAGAAAACGTCATCAGACACAATAATGCCATAAATGGCAGTACAGTAGTTGCTTTCATAAGAGGTTAATTTAGATTTGGTGTTATAAAATTAGAAGACTACCGCAGCTAAACTGTTAAGGAAATGTTAAAATCGACAAAATACATACACTTTATCGCTTTTTAATGTAAATCATCGATGAAATACATATTTATGAACAACAAATTGGTTGCACATCGATGATAAAATGCATTTAATCGATATAATCAAATTTTAAATCTAAAAAAAATGGAAATGTTCTAAGGAGAAAGTCTACTGATATTCCAGTAGAAATTTTGATCTAATTTATACTGAATTCTATCATGCAACCGATTGGCTCTCCCCTGCCAGAATTCAAATTCAACGGGTTTAACAATATAGCCGCCCCAATTATCTGGTCTAGGAATTTCTTTCCCTTCAAATGAAGCTTCTAAAACTTTTAATTTATTCTCTATAAGTTCTCTATTAGCTATTGGCTCACTTTGATTGGAAGCGAGAGCTCCCAATTGACTACCTCTAGGTCTCGATTCAAAATAGCCATCACTTAAATTTTCTGCAATCTTTTCGGCCTTGCCTTTAATAATAATCTGGCGTTCGGCTACATGCCAGAAAAAAGAGAGGCAAACTTTAGGGTTTTTATCTATGGCTCTCCCCTTTTCACTATTATAATTAGTATAAAATATAAACCCCTCGTAGGTAAATTTCTTAAGTAGTACTACCCTATTTCTTGGATATCCATCAGTGCCTACTGTTGCAATGGTCATGGCATTCGATTCAATCTCTGGAAAAAAATGATCTATTTCATGAAACCATTTTTGAAACAGTTCCATAGGGTTTTCTGGAACGTTTTTTTTTAATAATTCGCCCTTCTCATACGATTTTCTATAATTGCTTAAGTCTGTATCCATTATAAAATATTAAAGGGATTTAGCTATTCATATTTTTTATACCGATCAATTTCTTATAAATTTAACCATTATTTGATTTAATGAAGTTTGAAAATAGTAAATATTTTAAATTATTAAAACATTCAAAAGTAGAGTTTTCCTTTGGCACTTTTTACCTATTTGATAGATTTATTATCTCTGAATTGAACGAAGGCATACATTTTGATTGTGATAAAATACTGGAAGTTATAGGGTTTGCTCAAGATTATTACGGGGATAGCATTAATATTGGTTATATCTCAAATAGGGTGAATTTTTACTCAATAGAACCACAATTATGGATTAATTTTAATAATGAATTTGGATTTATTGTGGCCAGTGCAATTGTTTCCTACTCCGACTTTAATTTTATGAACACAACTATCGAAAAAAACTTTTCAAAGAAAAGTATAAAACGTTGCAACTCCTTGACAGAAGCGATAGATTGGATTAACAATTTGAAAGAATTTAATTAAAATTCGAATAGCTTACCATCTTCAGCTAATTCTACATGATCAAAAATCGTTTGGGCTTCTTTTTTGAAGCTATCTAATTCATTATAGCGGGTTGAATAGTGCCCAAGCACTAATGTGCCTACTTCTGCCATTTTTGCTATCTCTGCGGCCTGTTTAGCTGTACTATGCTTTGTAGGTGCTGCCAATTGTTTGTGCTGCTCTAAAAAAGTAGATTCATGATACAAAACATCTACACCTTTTATGATGGGCACAATAGATTCATTATAAGCCGTGTCACTGCAAAACGCATAGCTTTTTGGCTTTCGTCCAGGTTTAGTTACGGAATGGTTTTCAACTAGCTCACCATTATTGTCAACAATATCAAACCCTTGCTTAAGTTTTCTGTAATAGGCCACATCAATATCCCTATTCAATATGGCATTCATATCCAGTTTACGTTCTCTATCCTTTTCTTTGAATAGAAAGCCATTGGTGTAAACACGATGGTCTAAAGGAATGGTATAAACTTCAACTTTATCGTCTTCAAAAATCAACTCTGATGAATTAGATGTCAATTCGTGAAAAATCAATTGGTAATTGGTCCAGGAATCTGCCAATTTCATTTGAAGTGTAATAACTTCTTTAAGCCCTTTAGGGCAATAAATATGTAAATCTGCTTCTCTTGTTAATAATCTAAAGGTTGATATAAGCCCAACAAGTCCAAAATAATGGTCGCCATGTAAATGCGAGATAAAGATATGTTTAATGCGAACAAACTTGATTTTATGTCGTCGCAGCTCTACTTGGGTACCTTCTCCGCAATCAATCAAAAACATATGGTTTCTAATCTCCAATACCTGGGCGGTAGGATTTGTATTTGTGCGTGGTGTAGCACTGTGACAGCCTAAAATACTTAATTTCATATAGTTAAGTTGTGATTTAAATAATCATCAACTGAATATTTTCGTTTAAAAGTAAAGGCAAAAGGAGTTTCACCATGTGTGTTAATATGGTCTAATCGCGCTTTCGCTTCTTCAAGCGTTGGAAAATGATCTTGTTTTACATACCAAAATACCATGTGAAAACTGTCAATTTTTGAAAACCATTCTTTACGTCTTGCAAAAATCTCGATGTGATCAGATTTATACGTGAAATTGAACAAATCGTCTATGCTTTTCCAAACCGACATATTAATCACAAGAGAATGGTCACCAAATACGCTTTCAGCCATTGTATCATCATCATCTTTTAAACGCCAAACAAAGCCAGGGCTAGATTCTGCCAATGCATTGATACGGTCTAAATTGTTTACAAAGTCGGCCATTATGGGATCTTCCAAAGAAGCCAAGGTTTTTGCGATATTTAATTGTGCTAAATAATACATTAGAACCCTAAATCGCGCTCCATTTCTTCCATTTCAATAATATCATAGGCTTCCTGCATGGTAGGAACCACAACGATTTCATCTGGCATTTCATCAAGGTTTACCTGGTCAGTCACAATAACAAAGGAATGCTTACTTTTTCTATGGGTATTTGAAATTTGTAAAAATTCAACAATTTCTTCTAAAGGAATTTTGTTCAAACTCGTTAAACAAACAATAACGTTATCGTTTTTAAAACGCTCATATAGTACTTCGAGTTTCTTTACTAGTTCTACAATAGAAGCTTTCTCTTGGGTAATAATGGTTGTTGTTCCGTCTGTATCAAAAATCATAATACTTAATGTTTAATTTTAGAAGCTAATAAATATATAACTGCCATCCTAATAGCCACCCCATTTTGAACTTGATCCAAAATAATGGCTTGTTTAGAATCGGCTACATCACTCGTGATTTCTACACCACGATTTATTGGTCCAGGGTGCATGATGGTAATCTCTTTATTCAAAGAATCTAGCAAAGCTTTAGAAACTCCATACTGCTGTGTGTATTCTCGTGTTGATGGGAAATAACTAATTTCCATACGTTCATTTTGAACGCGTAACATATTTGCTACATCGCACCAGTTCAACGCTTTGCGCAAATCAGTCTCAACTTTTACTCCAAGTTTATCGATATACTTTGGAATCAAAGTTTTAGGGCCACAAACCATAACATTTGCGCCTTGTAATTGTAAAGCGAAAATGTTAGACAGCGCGACTCTACTATGAAGAATATCACCAACAATTACGACATTTTTACCTTTAACACTGCCCAATCGCTCTCGTATGGAGTAGGTGTCCAAAAGGGCTTGTGTAGGATGCTCATGGGCTCCATCTCCTGCATTAATGATACTGGCATTAACATGTTGGGAAAGGAACATTCCCGCACCAGCATTGGGATGCCGCATAACCACCATATCTACTTTCATTGAAAGTATATTATTCACTGTATCTATAAGTGTTTCTCCCTTTTTAACGGAAGATTGTGATGCCGAAAAGTTTATAACATCGGCCGATAATCGTTTTTCGGCAAGTTCAAATGATAATTTTGTTCGTGTAGAATTCTCAAAAAACAGATTTGCTATGGTAATATCTCTAAGCGAAGGTACTTTTTTGATCGGGCGATTGATGACTTCCTTAAAATGGTCAGCTGTTTCAAAAATAAGTTGAATATCTTTTTGATTAAGATATTTGATTCCCAGTAAGTGATTGACACTTAATTCGCTCATAGATTTACTTGTTAATTAAATATACAACATCTTCTCCTCCATGTTCTTTCCAATTTACCTTCACTTTTTCTTCATTTATGGCATCTACTTGCCTACCTCTATAGTTAGGCTGTATAGGTAAATGCCTGCTAAAACGTCTGTCTATTAAAGTGAGAAGTTCTATTTCGTTTGGTCGTCCAAAGGACTGAATCGCCGTGAGTGCCGCTCGAATGCTTCTTCCAGTATAAAGTACATCATCAATAAACACAATGTTTTTGTCTTCAACAAGAAAGTCAATATCTGTAGTGTTGGCTTCTAGAGGCTTTTCTCCTCTTCTGAAATCATCTCTGAAAAATGTAATGTCTAAATGTCCAAGCTTTACATTTTTAATCTTGTAGTCTTCACGAAGCATTTGTGCTAAACGATTAGCCAAAAATGTACCTCTTGGTTGGATTCCAATGAGCACAGTATTTTCAAAATTGTTGTGGTTTTCAATAAGTTGACAAGCCAATCGATGAAGAATGATGTTTACCTCTTTAGAATTAAGCAACACTTTTTGACTCATAGGGTTTCCAAACACATTTGGTTGACAAAGTTACGGTAAAATTTTAGAAAAGTAAATGCTTTTAAATTTAAAGCAAAAAAAAGCCTTCAAAAATTTGAAGGCTTTTCTATAGTTATAAAATAGATTACTTTTTAGCTTTCTTTTCCATTTTATCTTTAAGTGCTTGTAACTGATCGTTAGCATCACCTAAAGTTGGTTTTGCTTCTGCAGCTTGTGCTTCTGCTTTTGCAGCAGCAGCTTTTACATTAGCAATTTCTTCTTCTTTAAAGATAGCAGTATGAGAAGCTACAACACGCTTAAATTCTTTATTGAACTCAATAATTTTAAACTCTGCAGATTCTCCTTTTTTAAGTTTCTTACCATCTTCTTTTTCTAAATGACGTGAAGGAACAAAAGCAACGATATCTTCGTTAAACTCAATAGTTGCGCCTTTATCTACCAATTCAGAAATTTCAGCTGTGTGAACTGTTCCTAAAGCAAATTCAGTTTCGTATTTGTCCCAAGGATTGTCTGTAGTTTGTTTGTGACCTAAACTTAATTTACGTCCTTCTACATCTAATTCTAAAACAACTACATCTAAATTGTCTCCAACATTACAGAACTCACTTGGATGTTTGATTTTCTTGGTCCAAGATAAATCGGAAATATAAATCAATCCGTCGATACCTTCTTCCAATTCAACAAACACACCAAAGTTTGTAAAGTTACGCACAATACCCGTGTGGCTTGAACCAACTGGGTATTTAGTTGTAATGTCTGTCCATGGATCTGGAGTTAATTGCTTAATACCAAGAGACATTTTACGGTCTTCTCTATCTAAAGTCAATATAACCGCTTCGATTTCATCACCAACAGACACAAAATCTTGAGCCGAACGTAAATGCGTTGACCAAGACATTTCACTAACGTGTACTAATCCTTCAACACCATCAACAACTTCAATAAATGCACCGTAGTCTGCAATAACAACTACTTTACCTTTTACTTTGTCTCCAATTTTCACGTCGTCAGCTAATGCTTCCCAAGGATGTTTGCTCAATTGTTTAAGACCTAGTTGAATTCTAGATTTATCTTCATCAAAATCAAGGATTACAACGTTTAATTTTTGGTCTAATTCAACGATTTCATTTGGATGATTGATACGAGACCAAGACAAATCTGTGATATGAATCAATCCATCTACACCACCTAAATCAATAAAGACACCATAAGACGTGATGTTTTTAACAACACCTTCTAATACTTGTCCTTTTTCTAATTGACCAATGATTTCTTTTTTCTGTTCTTCGATATCAGCCTCGATAAGTGCTTTATGAGACACAACAATGTTTTTGAATTCATGGTTGATTTTCACCACTTTAAATTCCATTGTTTTATTAACGTATTGATCGTAATCCCTAATTGGTTTTACATCAATTTGAGAACCTGGCAAGAACGCTTCAATACCAAATACGTCAACGATCATACCTCCTTTAGTTCTACATTTTACGAATCCGTTTACGATTTCGCCTGTATCATGTGCATTGTTAACACGATCCCATGCTTTGATTACACGAGCTTTACGGTGAGATAACACCAATTGCCCTGTAGCATCTTCACGCACATCAATCAATACTTCTACTTTGTCACCAACTTTTAAATTTGGGTTGTAACGAAACTCATTAAGAGATACTACACCTTCAGATTTTGCGTTGATGTCGATAATAGCATCACGATCAGTGATGTGTATAACTTCACCTTCAACAACTTCGTCATCTAAAGTGTCCACAAAATTTTCAGATACTAATTTTTCAAATTCTTTTAATTGTTTGTCATCTACTTGGTCAATTCCTTCTTCGTAATTGTGCCAGTTGAATTCTTTCAAGAATTTGTCAGGGTTTGCTTGAGCTGCAGATACTTCTGGAGCTTCAACAGTTTCTACTGTTTCTACTGCTTCAGTTGCTTCAACTTCAGCTTGTTTTGCTTTTTCAGCCATATGCTGATTATTAATTTGTATTCTGTTTGTCTAGGAAAATTTTATGCGAATAACAGACAGAAGTGTTATTTTTAGTTCTCTTTTAATCCTTTTATCTTTCCTATGCGTCGCTAAAAGGAGTGCAAAAATACAATTTTATTCATATAAATCAAAAAAAAGTTGAATATCCTAACCCTTTGACAATGAGTAAAATTAATTGTTGAAAAGTCTCTTTTTAAAGTCTTTAAATTTTTAAAGTAATTAGATATATTTACCATATAAACCAAAAAACAAAAAACCATGGTTAAGGCTAAATATCAAAGCGTGCTAGATTTAGGACAAGAATTAAACATTCAAAATGGCGCTGTTGAAGAAGAAAATGGCATTTTAAAAATAAAAGGAACTGCGAAAACACAATACGAAAAAAATGCCCTTTGGGATAAAATCAAGGCAATAGGTGGAGACAATCCCAATGATATCAAAGCAGATATCAGAGTTGCTGATGAATCTGTTTACCACAGGCACACTGTGAAATCTGGTGAAACTTTAGGAAGAATTGCTAAACATTATTATGGCGACCCAATGAAATACCATAAAATTTTTCAGGCCAATAGTGATATTCTAAAAAATCCAGATTTAATTTACCCTGATCAAGAACTTATAATTCCAAATTTGTAATACATATTCCAACAAAAAGGCGGCATTAATTCGCCTTTTTATTTTCCATCTCAATTGCTGACTTTGCTAATTTTAAAACTGTTTTGAATTGTTGTTCTAAAGTTAATTTTGAATTATCAATTTCTATAGCATCGTTTGCCTTTATTAGCGGCGAATCTTTTCTATTTGAATCTAAATAATCTCTAGATTTTACATTTTCCAGAACATCCTTATAGCTAATATCTTCACCCTTGTCTAAAAGTTCTTTATAGCGGCGCTCTGCCCTAGTGTCTGGTGAGGCTGTCATAAAAATCTTCAATTCTGCATCTGGAAACACTACGGTTCCAATATCACGACCATCCATTACTACACCTTTACCCTTACCTAATTGTTGCTGCTGTTGAACTAGTTGTTGTCGTATTTCTGAAATAGCCGAAATCTGGCTTACATATTGCGATACTTCTAAGGTTCTGATAGCGTTTTCAACATTCTCACCATTTAGGTAAACTTCAGCGAATCCTAATGCCTCATTAAATTCAAATGAAATGTGCACTTTATCGAGCATGGAAATCAACTGGTCTTTATTGAAGTAGTCTTCGCCTATTAATTTTTTTTGCATAGCAAACAAAGTCATAGCTCTGTACATAGCACCCGTATCAACGTACACATACCCTAATGCAGCAGCCAATTGTTTTGCAACGGTACTTTTTCCGGTGGAAGAAAATCCGTCTATGGCTATGGTAATTTTTTTCATGCTATTGTAAATCTAGTTGTAGACCAAAAAAACTGGTATTTGAAGCACTTGAATACCTTGCATGGGTATAACTAAAGCGCATTTTATTCAATTTTAATCCAATTCCAACAGATAATCCTGAAAAATTTCGTTGCTCCAAAATTTTTAATTCTTCTGATCGTCTAAAGTTAAAACCTAATCTTACATTAAAGCCTTTTTCTGGAAACAATTCTGCACCAATTATAGTGTGTCGGAATACTTCGTTTACAAAACCTACTTTTTCCTGTGTTTGATTTCCATTTAAATCTGTTGTCGCTCTTGCAGGGTTTGAAACACCAATAGGCCATTTTTGCAAATTCTCGAAGGTTAAATGCCATCGAATTGGAACGTTTTCCAAAGTTTGTGACAACCCTACATTAACTTCTAATGGTAATTTTTCATTGGTTCCTGCATAAGTTACAATTTGGGCTCCTAAATTTCTAACGGTTAAGGCTGCATGAAACCCCAGTCGGTCATCAATATAAATCAATCCCAAATCCAACGCAGCTCCTATAGAATTATATTGCTCTAGTTTTGATGTAATAAGTTTAACATTGACGCCTCCATAAAAATCTGACCTACCCAATTGTGCAGCATATCCAACAGATAAAGCTGCTTCATTTCCTGTAAACGACCCGGTAGAATTCCCATCAAGATCATAGCCGTCAAAACTTCCATAATTGATATAGGTCATTCCAATATGAAAGGTCTGAACTCTTCGGTCCCAAGTGTAAGCATACGCTGCTGTACCATAACTAATCCCGCCTAGATAACTGGAATAATTCAAAGCCAATTGGTTATCCATTTCTACATTAATTGAAGCTGGGTTGTATAGTCCTGCTGTGACGTCATAATCATAGTTTGTGATTACTTTCCCTCCTAATGCAGCCTGTCTAGGTGAAGATATTAAATTCAAAAACTGATAAGTAGACTCACCACCTAATTGCGCAAAAGTCAATGTAGTCCATGTTAAACAAAATATAGTGGCAACCCTCTTTAGCATAAGTCTGCAAAGTAAATAAATCTATCTTAAAACGAGGGCATCGCTGTTTTATTTTTAACGCATCAAAAAACCCCAACTACGTGTTGGGGTTTATTTTATAACTTCTTGGCATTTTTAACCTTTTGATTTGTTAGCGCCAATTTCAAAACGTCACTCATATCAGTGACATAATGAAACTTCAAGCCTTTTAAATACTCGGGTTTAATTTCCTCAATATCACGTTTGTTTTCTTCACAAAGCAATATCTCCTTTATTCTAGCGCGTTTAGCAGCCAATATTTTCTCTTTTATCCCTCCTACTGGCAATACTTTTCCTCGAAGTGTTATTTCTCCCGTCATTGCCAAACTGTTCTTAACTTTTCTTTGGGTGAATAAAGACACCAACGATGTCAACATGGTTACACCAGCACTAGGCCCATCCTTTGGCGTGGCTCCTTCGGGCACATGAATATGCACATTATAGTTTTCAAATACTTCAGAAGCAATTCCAAATTCATCAGCATTGGCCTTAATGTATTCCATTGCAATTGTTGCGGATTCCTTCATTACCTTACCTAAATTACCGGTAACAGTAAGGTTTCCTTTGCCTTTAGATAAAATAGACTCTATAAATAGAATATCACCTCCAACTTTTGTCCAAGCCAATCCAGTTACTACGCCTGCAACATTGTTATTTTCATATTTATCACGTTCCAACTTTGGTGAACCTAATACTTCAATAACATCGTCGTTAGTTACTTTTAGATTATAAGTTTCCTCCATTGCTATATTTTTGGCCGCATGACGAACCATTTTAGCAATCTGTTTTTCCAAACCACGTACACCAGATTCGCGTGTATAACCTTCAACAATTTTTTCGAGTTGTGGCTTTGCAATCTTTAAATGTTTAGTTTCAAGTCCATGTTCCTTTAGTTGCTTTGGCAATAAATGGCGTTTCGCTATTTCAACCTTTTCTTCAATAGTATAACCAGTAACATTAATGATCTCCATACGGTCCCTTAACGCTGGTTGTATGGTGTTTAAGCTATTAGAAGTTGCTATAAACATTACTTTTGAGAGATCAAATCCCATTTCAAGGAAGTTATCATAAAACTCATTGTTTTGCTCGGGGTCTAAAACTTCTAACATTGCCGATGATGGATCTCCTTGATGCGAATTAGATAATTTATCAATCTCATCCAAAACAAATACGGGATTGGATGTTCCAGCTTTTTTCAAGCTTTGAAGAATCCTACCAGGCATGGCACCAATGTATGTTTTGCGATGACCACGAATTTCGGCTTCGTCACGTAAACCACCTAAAGACATTCTAACATATTCACGTCCCAAGGCTTCAGCAATTGACTTCCCCAAAGAAGTTTTACCAACTCCAGGAGGCCCATAAAAACAAAGTATTGGCGACTTCATGTCGTTACGAAGCTTCAACACCGCTAAATATTCAATTATTCGACGCTTTACATCTTCTAGACCATAATGATCCCGATCCAAAATACGCATCGCTCGCTTGAGATCAAACTTATCCTTGCTGAATTCATTCCAAGGTAAGTCTAAAAACAAGTCGAGATAGTTTCGTTGTATGGAATACTCGGCAACTTGAGGGTTCATACGTTGAAGTTTTGCAATTTCTTTGTTGAAATGATCCTCAACCTTATCATCCCACAGTTTTTCTTCGGCACGAACTTTCATTTCTTCAATTTCCTCATCATAAGAAACCCCTCCAAGTTCTTCCTGAATGGTTTTCATTTGTTGATGTAAGAAATATTCGCGCTGCTGCTGACTCATATCGCTTTGCACCTTTGATTGAATATCATTTTTGAGTTCTAACTTTTGAAACTCAACATTCATATACTTAAGTGTAGCAAGTGCGCGTTCCTTGAGATCGTTTATCTCGAGTAATTTTTGTTTTTCTTCAACAGATAGATTCATGTTGGAGGACACAAAATTTACCAAAAACGAACTGCTTTCAATATTTTTAATAGCAAACGAAGCTTCTGTTGGTATATTCGGACTGTCTTTTATAATCTGCAAGGCTAGATCCTTTATAGAATCAATAATCGCCGAAAACTCTTGGTTATCCACTGCAGGTTTAACTTCACCTATATCCCTTACAGACGCCATGATATAAGGTGCCTCTGCAAGTACTTTATTAATTTCAAAGCGTTTTTTACCTTGAATAATAATGGTTGTATTCCCGTCTGGCATTTTTAAAACTTTAAGAATACGAGCCACGGTACCAGTTGTGAAAATGTCTTTGCCACTAGGGTCTTCAATGTTTTCATCTATTTGAGACACTACACCAATAACCTTGCTTCCCTTATTAGCGTCGTTAATAAGGCGAATAGATTTATCACGTCCCGCAGTAATAGGAATTACAACACCAGGAAATAAAACGGTATTACGTAGCGGTAAAATAGGTAACGATTCGGGAAGTAATTCATTATTTATTTCTGCTTCGTCTTCAGGTGTCATTAAAGGTATGAGTTCAGAATTTTCATCAAACTCCTGCAATGACAAACTGTCAAAACTTATAAAATTAGATTTTGCCATAAAATTATTTAGGTCATTCTGTCATTAAAACTACAGAATTATTTATCATTTATAAATTATACTTAAACTTTTTTTAATTGATTACCAGTTGTTTATAGAATCAACAAAGTTGTTTACTTTTATATAAATTCAATAGTTATGCCATTAATAAATCTACAACTAAAAACTTTTTTTAGTCAAAGTGTAACAATTCATAAAGTGATTCATCTTTATACTAAAGCATTTGTTTTTTGACACTAGCCAATCAAAATATCGAGCAGTTAATCGCGCTATGTAAACTTGGAAACCAACAGGCACAACTTGAGGTTTACAATAGGTATTATCATGCCATGTACAATGCAGCATTCAGAATTGTAAAAGACAGTTTTGAAGCAGAAGACATCATGCAAGATTCATTCTTGACCGCTTTTACAAAGCTTGATAGTTTAAATGAGGTTTCAACCTTTGGTTCTTGGTTAAAACGAATTGTGATCAACAACAGTATTTATCATTACAAAAAAAACAGTAAATACAGTGAAGTGCCTTTAGATAAAGTCATATATAAGGTTGAAGATGAATCTGATAACGAAACTAATTATGAGTTTACTTATGTAAAAGCAGCCCAAATTATGGAGACAATGAAATCGCTCAAGGAAAATTATCAAATTGGTCTCACATTACATTTAATTGAAGGCTATGATTATGAAGAAATCTGTGATATAATGAATATTTCTTATGCCAATTGCAGAACCATGATTTCAAGAGCCAAAGATAGTTTAAGACAAAAGTTAATGCCATCGGCACAATTATAAAATGATGAACAAAGATATAGGTACCATTTTTGAAAACTTAAGAAATGAGTTTGATGTTGAAAACCCGAACGATGGGCATCAAGAGCGTTTCTTAAATAAATTAAAAGGGCAACAAAGTAATATTATTGATTTAAAAGCATCAAATAAAAATTATTGGAAGCCACTTTTGGCGGTAGCAGCATCTTTAGTACTGTGTTTCAGTTTAATTACGGTATTGCAACAACAACCAGAAGCCAAAGATTTAGCAAGTATTTCACCAGAGTTATCAAATACTCAAGATTTTTTTAACACTACTATAGCAACAGAGTTGGCAGCACTAAACAATGAGCGCTCAGCAGAAACTAACGCCATAATAGATGATGCTCTAAAACAAATTAAACATTTGGAAAAAGCCTATGAAACACTAAAAATCGACCTCATTAAAAGCGGAGACGACAAACGTGTGATTTATGCCATGATTTCCAATTTTCAAAGCAGAATAGATCTATTAAAAAACGTATTAATACAAATTGAAGAAGTTAAACAATTAAACCAAAACAACGATGAACACAAAATTACTATATAAAGCAGTTGTAATATTGCTTATGATTCCCACCATTTCGTTGGCAAGCAACTGGAAAGGTAAGCATACCAAAGAAAAAACGATTAAAAAGGAGTATAATGTTAGTGCCAATGCTACCCTTAAAGTTGACAATAGTTATGGCAACATTAACGTCACCACTTGGAATGAGAACAGAATTGTTATTGAAGTTAAAATAAAAACTAATGGCAATGATGAAGAGAAAGTGCAAAAGAAATTAAACGACATCGATGTAAAATTTTCTGCATCAGGACAATTAGTTTCAGCTGAAACCGTGTTTTCAAAAAGCAATAATTCATGGTGGAATTGGAGCAAAAACAATAATGTTAATATGGAAATCAATTACATTATTAAAATGCCAATAACCAACAATGTCGATTTAAACAATGATTATGGTAGTATCGATCTCGATAAATTGGAAGGAAAAGCCACAATCAATTGTGATTACGGTAAAATAACTACCAAATCCTTAATGGCCGACGGCAATGTCATCAATTTTGATTACACCAACAACAGCTATTTTGAATATATTAAAAGTGGAAAGATCAATGCCGATTACAGTGGATATACAGTTGGTAAAACAAAAAATCTTCAAATAAGTGCCGATTACAGCAAATCTGTAATCGAAGTGGCAGAAGATGTCAGCTACAACTGTGACTATGGTTCAATACATATAGAAAAAGCCAATTCCGTTACCGGAAATGGCGATTATTTAACCACACGAATTGGTGATATTTATAAAGACGTTAGTTTAAAGGCAGATTATGGTTCAATTGAAATCAAGCAAATGACTGCTAATGCTGGTAACTTAAAAATCGATGCTGACTATGCAGGAATCACAGTAGGTTTCAATTCTGGTTATAGTTTCAAATTCAACGTTGATTTAGAACATGCATCGTTAAGGGACCATGAATCTTTAGATATTAGTAAAAAAAATGTACAATCCTCTAAAAAACATTATTCAGGTTCATACGGAAGTTCAAATAGTTCGAATTTAATACAAATCAATTCAAGCTATGGAAATGTTTCACTAAAAAAAGTTAATTAATTCATCAATCAAAAATCATTATTATGAAAACAAGCATTTTATCAATCGCAGCATTATTATTTATCACTACTGGTTATGCCCAATTTTGGGAAAACGGAGAAACAGTAAAAGGTAACGGAAAAGTGACCACTATTACTCGAACAACAGGAGATTATGAAGGCATTAGTTGTGCCGGGTCATTCGACTATATTCTAGTAGCTGGCAATGAAGGCAACATTACCATTGAAGGCGAAGAAAACCTATTGAAGCATGTAGTAACCGAAGTAAAAAACAACAAACTTCATGTAAAAACTGAAAAGAATTACAACTTAAAACCTAGCGGTGATCGCACTATAAAAATTACGATCCCTTTTAAGGATATTAGTAGTGTTGGTCTAGCGGGCGATGGCAAATTGACTAATAAAGACAAAATTGTTGCTAACGATTTCAAAGTGTCTCTAGCAGGTTCTGGAGACATTGTTCTAGATATTGAAGTAACCTCGGTTAAAGCGAGTATAGCAGGTTCAGGCGATTTAACACTAAAAGGACGTGCTAACGACCTTGATGCCAATGTGGCCGGTTCGGGAGATTTTCACGGATTTAATTTACAGGCCAATAATACCGATGTATCAGTTGCTGGTTCTGGTGATGCTGAGGTGGTCAGCAATGTTAGTTTAAAAGCTCGTGTTGCTGGTTCTGGAGATGTAAAATATAAAGGAAATCCTAAAACTGAAGACACCAAAGTCGCAGGATCTGGAAGGATAAGTAATTAACGTAAGCTAAGTCGTTAAAAAAGCCGCTTTCATATTAAAGTGGCTTTTTTATTTTAGAAGGTTTTTCTCTTGGAACCTTAAATAATAAGATGATTCCTATCAAAAAGAAAATAAAAAGAAACAATATGGCATTGCGCATACTTCCCGTAATTTGGTCAATAGCACCATAAATGGCCATACCAATTACAATTCCAATTTTTTCAGCAACATCAAAAAAGCTAAAATATGAGGTTGTGTCTTTGGTTTCAGGTAAAAATTTAGAATATGTTGATCTTGATAATGCTTGTATACCGCCCATGACCAAACCTACAAAAGCTGCGGTGATATAAAACTGAATAGGTGTTTCAACAAAATATCCATAAAAACACAAGCTCATCCATATAAAGTTAATAACTATTAAGGTTTGGATATTACCAAATTTTGCTGATGCTCTTGAGGTTAAAACAGCGCCAAATACAGCCACAATTTGAATCACTAAAATACTCACTATTAAACCCATGGTTTTTTCGCTTTCGCCCCCCCAGCTAATCTCTTGTTCTCCAAAATAAGTAGCAACCAACATAATAGTTTGTACTGCCATGCTATAGACGAAAAAAGCACGCAAATAGCGCTTCAACCTTAAATTATGGGTTAAGCCCTTCCAAACTATCTTTAATTCTTTAAATCCATTAAAAATAACCGCTCTAGTTACTTTATGTCCGTTTGAAACACCTTTTGGTAAAACCATAAAGGTATACTGACTAAACACGATCCACCATAATCCCACAGTAATAAAAGAAGAACGCATTGCCAAAATTGAAGCGGCATCCTTTTCGGCCTCGGTGGTTCCAATATCGAAGCCAAACCATTGAGGATACATCACCATAGCCAAGTTTATAAGTAGTAGCGTTACACTCCCTATATACCCCATACTAAAGCCTTTGGCACTAATTTTGTCCTGTTGCTCTTCATATGCAATGTCTGGTAAATATGAATTATAAAATACTAGGCTTCCCCAATAGCCTATTAAACCAAAGAAATAAAACAACAAACTCCAATAAATATATTCTAAACTAAACCAATACAGCCCTATACAGCCCAAACCACCTATATAACAAAAAAACTTCATGAACACCTTTTTGTTTCCCACATAATCGGCAATTCCTGATAATAGAGGAGATATAAAAGCGACCACTAAAAATGTAACGGCTGTTACGAACGAAATTAATGCCGTATTCTTAATTTCAAAACCGAAAGCATGGACTTGGTTACCGTCTAAAAAATTTAGAGTTCCATAAAAAATTGGAAAAATTGTGGAGGCGATGGTTAGGGTATAAACGGAGTTTGCCCAATCATAAAACGCCCAAGCATTTAGCAGTTTTTTACTCCCTTTTTGTAATTGCACCATAAAAAAAGCTGCCCTTTTATGAGCAGCTTCTAAAGTAAACAAATAATTTTAAATACTAGTATTTTCCAAGTGGCCTGAATGATTTTACACCAAATTTGGCTGCTTCAGCTTTAGCTTGTGGTGTCCATTTTTGGAGATTACTTATTCTTGTATCACTAGATGGATGCGTGCTCAAAAATTCAGGTGGCGCTTGTCCGCCGCCATGAGCCTTCATACGTTTCCAAAGTTCTGGAGCTTCTTCTGGATTATACCCGGCTACAGC
This sequence comes from Flavobacteriaceae bacterium MAR_2010_72, assembly GCA_003550275.1. Classification (GTDB taxonomy): domain Bacteria; phylum Bacteroidota; class Bacteroidia; order Flavobacteriales; family Flavobacteriaceae; genus Geojedonia. The sequence continues at coordinate 1,575,521 of QXCW01000002.1, read as the reverse complement.
CATTAAGGTCAGTCCTATTTCATCTGCTTGGGTTTCATGACTTCTGCTAAACGGTAAGGTTCCTAATACTGTTGAACCTACTCCATAGGCTTGCATCCAGGCCTCTTGGGCTTCAGAATTCTTTCCGCTTGTTGCAACACCTACACCAACGGCACCTAGTTGTTGTAACATACCCGTACTCATACGTTGCTGTCCATGATTAGCGAGCGCGTGAGCTACTTCGTGTCCCATAATAGCGGCAATAGCGGTTTCATTTTCTGCAATAGGCAATATTCCTGTATAAAATACAATTTTACCTCCTGGCATACACCAGGCATTAACCGTCTCATCCTCAACTAAATTGTACTCCCACTTATAATCTTTTAAATAACCTTGATAACCATTGGCGTTTAACCAACGTTCGGCTGCGGTTGCAATACGCTGACCAACCCTGGTAATCATTTCGGCATTAGCACCACTTTTCACAACTTTGTGCTCTTTTAAAAATGCGTCATATTGCGCAAAGGCCGTTGGAAAAAGCTGATCGTTAGATATTAATGCCAGCGTTTTATTACCTGTAAACGGATTTGTTTTACAGGAAAGAAACAAAACCATAATACTAAAAGTAATGATAATATTCTTGAAGTTCATGTGTTCTAAATTTAAGGATTATGGTTATAAATTTACAAAATTCATTCCAAAAGTAATTTACAAAATTCATTCTAAGATTTACATAATTCACACCAAAATAAACAAGGAATTAATTCTATTAACCTATTAAATGAAGATGGGTGAAATTTTTATCTATACTAATTGAATTCACTCCGTTTACCTTTAAATTCTTCAACGGAATATTAACATTATCTATTTGAATTTTATTGATCTTAAATGGAAGTCCGTGAAAAACAAAATTGAAATCTTCATAATCTGTAGAATATTTACCTTCCTTATGTTGCTGAATAATGACTTCATTGGCTTTTCCAGAAAACTTAAACGTTCGTAAACTGTAACGCCCTTTAGTATAATCGTAACCATCGTGGGCATCATCAAATAATGTGGAATCCTCTTTTCCTTGTTTATAATAAACATCCAAGGTGACTTGATCAATATGTTTTTCATCAACATATTGTTGCACAGGATATTTAGGAATTATAGCACCTTCTTTTACAAAAATCGGCATACTATCGATATCTGCATCTACCCACATTTCTTTTCCTCCTTTTATAACCTCGTTGGTCCAGAAATTATACCAATTTCCTCTAGGCACATACATACGTCTACCTTTTGCATTAGGCTCCAATACTGGGCAAACCAAAATTTGGTCACCATAAATAAACTCGTCTGTTCTATAGTGCGTATGCACATCGTCTTGGTCAAAGAGCACAAGCGATTTCAAAATTGGTCTACCTTCATCTACATGATGCCAAAATGCGGTATACAAATATGGGAGTAATTGATAACGTAATTCTATGAATTTTCTAACGATATCGGTTACATCTTCATCAAAAGCCCAAGGTTCTTGATTGCCGTGGTCACCAGACGAATGCACTCTACAAAATGGGTGGAAAACACCCAACTGAATCCAGCGCGTAAACAGTTCGCCCTGTGGTTGTTCAGCAAATCCACCAATATCACTACCTGAAAATGAATATCCAGACATAGCTAAACGTTGGGTTTGAATATTTGCGATCCATAGGTGCTCCCAAGTAGCCACATTATCGCCAGTCCAAGTTGAGGTATATCTTTGTGTACCAGAGTAAGCCGAACGTGTAATTACAAACGGACGTTTAGGGTAAATAAATTTCTTTAAGCCTTGATACGTCGCTCTCGCCATTTGCATCCCATAAATATTATGGGCTTTTCTATGACTGCATGGATTTCCGTCATAATCATGTCTAACATCATCTGGAAAGGTTTTATTTGGAACTTCCATTATTGCCGGCTCATTCATATCATTCCAAACGCCTCTTACTCCTATTTCTTCGATTAGTTCCCTATACAGTCCAGACCACCAATCTCTTACTTCAGGGTTTGTGAAATCTGGAAAATAACATTCTCCTGGCCAAACTTTACCTTTCATGTAAGGACCATCAGCTCTTTTGCAGAAATAATCATTTTCCAAAGCTTCTTGAAAAACTGAATAGTCTTTATCGACTTTAATTCCCGGATCAATAATGGCTACGGTTTTAAAGCCGTCGTCAGCCAGTTCCTTAACCATACGTTTTGGGTCTGGGAAATACTCCTTATTCCATGTAAAACACCTAAACCCATCCATATAATCAATATCCAAATAGATGGCATCACAAGGTATCTGAAGCTTTCTAAATGTTGAAGTGATTTCTTTTACTTTAGATTCAGGATAGTAACTCCATTTACATTGATGAAACCCCAAAGCCCAAAGTGGTGGTAATTGGTGAGGCTTTCCTGTTAAATCTGTGTAACTTTCTACAACATCACTCAATTGAGGGCCATAAATGAAATAATAGTTCATTTCACCGCCGAGCGCCCAAAAACTGGTTACGTTTCTACGTTCATGTGCAAAATCAAAAAAGGTTCTAAATGAATTGTCAAAAAAGATACCATATGCCTTTTTGTTGCACAACGCTGTATAAAATGGAATTGCCTTATAAATTGGGTCTGTATCCTTTCCATAGGCATACGAATCGGTAACCCAATTCTCGTAGCGTTTACCCTTTAAGTTCAAATGAACAGGCTTATCACCCAAACCATAATAGCTCTCACCATCTTGAGACACTTTACTCATTTTAACGACGTTACCACCGTATTGATAGCTCTCTTCCCAATGAAAACCGGCTTCTTCCTGGTTGATTAAGGTATTATCTAATGCATCATAAAGAGACACTTCTAAATTCTCTTTAGAAATCTTACAAATAAGTTTTGAAGTAGTAATAGTGTACTTCTCGTCATCCTCTTCAATGAGCAATTTGTTATAGCCTGAACTAGCGTATTTAGTAATGGCATATGAAAAGTCCTTTTCGAAATTTCCTGTCGTCGTATATCTAAATCGTAAAACACTATCCCTAACAACGGTAAGTTGTAGCACAACATCATTGTCTGTGGTGAAATATAGGCGATCAACATCTTTCTTGAAGTTGACTATTTTGGATGGAAATAAATTTCCTTTTTGTTCTAATTCTGTATTGGTAATCATACAATTTGTTTATGTAATAGCAAAAAAAGGCATAAGTTAAGACATATAAAACAATAGTTTATAGTACTTATTAACTATAACGTTTTCGGTATTTTATTTTGAATACTTGAAAGCCACCATTCCTAAAGGCGGGATGCTAATTTCTATAGAATGGTCTCTAAAATGATGTGCTTTAGCTTCAGAAGTCTTTGCTTTATTTTTGTAAACCCCACTACCAAAATATTTTTTGAGGTCACTATTGAAAATTTCTTTAAGTGTTCCTTGCCTGGGTAAACCTATACGGTAGGTTTCTTTTGGTATTGGTGTCATATTGCAGGCAATGATGACATCGTCTTTGGTTTCATTACCATGCCTCATATATACTAAAACAGAATTTTTGGCGTCGTTATAATCAATCCATTCAAAGCCTTTAGCTGAAAATTGCTTTTGATGGAGCGCTGGTTCTTTTTTATATAATTTATTCAGATCCTTAATCAAAGCCTGAACTCCTTTATGAGGATCATATTGAAGCAAGTACCAATCTAAACTCCCTTCAAAGTTCCATTCGCTGCTTTGGGCTATTTCTGCACCCTGAAACAATAAATTAGTTCCTGGATGAGTAAACATATAGCTATAAAGCAAACGCAAATTGGCAAATCGTTGCCACTCATCACCTGGCATACGACCTAAAATGGAATGTTTACCATAAACAACTTCATCATGACTTAAAGGAAGCATAAAGTTTTCGGTGAAGGCATAAGTCATTGAGAAGGTTAAATCGTTTTGATGAAATCTTCTGTAAACAGGTTCTTTGGCAAAATACTGAAGCGTATCATGCATCCAACCCATCATCCATTTCATTCCAAAACCTAAACCTCCTAAAAATGTGGGTTTAGATACCATTGGAAAAGCTGTCGATTCTTCTGCGATAGTTTGAACATCAGGAAAATTACTATAAACAGCCTCATTCATTTCACGCATAAAGGCAATGGCTTCTAAATTTTCTCGACCTCCGTACATGTTGGGTTCCCATTCACCATCATCTCTTGAATAATCTAAAAACAGCATTGATGCGACAGCATCAACGCGCAAACCATCAGCATGATAGTGTTCTAACCAAAAAATCGCGTTACTGATTAGAAATGATTTCACCTCATTACGTCCATAATTGAAAATTAAACTTTTCCAATCTGGATGGTATCCTCTACGTTTATCTGGATGTTCATACAAAGCAGAACCATCAAAAAACCCTAATCCATGGGCATCTTCAGGAAAATGAGATGGTACCCAGTCGAGAATAATTCCTATATCGTTTTGATGTAGTTTATCTACTAAAAGCTTAAATTCTTCTGGGTAACCAAACCGTGACGTTGGCGCAAAATATCCAGTTAATTGATAACCCCAACTTGGATCGTATGGAAACTCCATAACCGGCATCAACTCAACATGAGTGAAATTCATCTCCTTTACATAGCTCACCAGCTCATCAGCCAATTCGATGTAAGATAAAAATCGATTTTCTTCAATCTGTTTTTTCCAAGAACCTAAATGTACTTCATACACCGAAAATGGCGCATCCAAGGCATTATGCTTTTTACGCTTTTTCATCCATTTATCATCCTGCCAAGTGTAAGGCTCGTCCCAAACAATAGAAGCTGTTTTAGGCGGATGTTCACAGCGGCGCGCATAAGGATCTGCTTTTTCAGTTTTAATATCGTTATGATGACTTTGGATTTTATATTTATAGGTTGCCCCTTTACCAACATAGGGTATAAATCCTTCCCAGATACCACTTTGGTCCCAACGCACATTAAGTTTATGTTCGCCTTCAATCCAGTAATTAAAGTCTCCGATGACCGAAACTATTTTAGCACTTGGCGCCCAAACGGCAAAATAAGTACCTTCTACTCCATCGACTGTAGTGATATGCGATCCAAATTTTTCGAATAAGCGATAATGTTTTCCTCCTTTAAAAAGTGATATATCGAAATCGGTAAACCGACTGTAGGGTATAACGTCTGCCATAAATTAATTGTTAATAATATTTGAAATTCCTTTTAAAGGAATTACTGCCCAACGCGGACGTGAATTGAGTTCATAACCTAATTCGTATACTGCTTTTTCCAACAATGAATATTTCAATAGGAAAATGCGCTCTTGACTATAACCAATGTTAAGATTTGCATTTTGAATTTCGACCACATAAGTCCCTAAAAATACGCCTATTAAGTACTGATATAAAATTTCTCCAGCCTCAAATAGCTCTTCTTGAGATTGTTTATATTTATCTAAGTTGTTGAAAATGGTAGCATAAATAGCATAATGAAATGAACGGAACATACCTGCAACATCCTTAAGTGGCGGTTGTTTCACTTTACGATCTCGAATGGTACTTTCTGGCTCACCTTCAAAATCCAAAATATAAAAATCATTATCCTTGACCAATACCTGACCCAAATGATAATCACCATGAACTCTAATACGTTCACCTTTTAATTTGGTCCAATCAAAGTTTACAAAACGTTTTCTGATTTCATTTTTCTTATCCAAAAACTCATTGGCCAATTCTAAAGCCAAGCCATCAAGTTTATGCAGGCTATTTTCAATGATATTCAATCTATTTTGAAATTGATATAACAGCCTATTTTTAAGCCAAACCGTATAATCACCGTTAAAATGCGCTGGTGTAAAAGCCGTATCTTCAAATTCGCTTCCCAATGCGATGTGCATTTCAGCAGTTCGTTTTGCTAGGGTTTGAATTTTCAAAAATAAATTAAGGCCAGCCCAATCAATAATTTGTGGTGGAACGTCTCTAATATCCAAACGTTCAAAGTCTTTTGTTTTTGGAAGGTGACTAATATTAATATGCTTATACTCTAAATTTGAAAACACCTTATGAAGTTCGGTAAGCATGTATTGCCAAGCATCACCTTCATTTGGTACCATTTCTTGCATGAGACCAATAGTGATATTGGTTCCATCTTGATCCTTTATTTGGATACTTCCTAGATATGCAGGTGTGTTTTTAAAATCTTTTCGCTCCGACAAAAATCGGCTCATTTCATAATCAGGATTCCTATCGGCATAGATTCTCCTGAAAAATTTCAGAACATATTTATCATTGTAAATTATTGAGGTATTACTTTGCTCCATACCCATAAAGCGTGAGGACTCGTACTGACAGTTATCAAACAACAAGCTTTTATGATAACGCACCCGTGTTTTATCTTTAGGAACAGCTGTTAAAATACGCTCAAAAACTACTTTTCTAAAGGATTCGAGATTAATGGCATCAATAATAAAACCTTCCTGATTTTGAATGCTTATAGGAAGAATACGATCATCTTTAGCGAAACTTTCATCAGATACAAAAGCGATTGGCAAAAAATAGTGTTGATAAAAGGCTTCAATAAAATTAACCTCCAAAATTAAACCATAATAAACCTCGTCGTGTTGTTGTATTCTGAAATACTCGGCAAGCTCAACATATTTTAACTTACTGGATTTGCCACCATACCACCTTTGCTTGGTAATATAATTTTCTAATACATCTGATAAAAAGACCTTGACAAAGGCTTTATTGTCCAACAAATCTTCCCATTTATCGTCAAAATTAAATGGTGCTTTCATTGTGGTTAGGTTGGTCTCTTTTTTTGGCATCGCTACTTATTTATCTTAAAGATATGAAAAGGTAAGCTAGGATGCAATTCTACATAATTCCATTCGCCATACCAATTGTAACTGCTCCCTGTTACCAAATCGCTGACTCGTAAATGATGACCTGCTCTTATTTGCAAATCTACTAAAGGCAGCTTAACTGTTCCACGTTGTGAATAATAGGGATCTAAACTAATAATGATAAGTAACTCATTGGTTCTATAATGGTTCCATTTATAAAAGGCCAATAAATTATCATTTTCTATGGTACAGAATTTAATATTATTGGTTTGCTGTAAGGCTTCGTTTTCATGACGAATTTGATTAATCTTTGAAATCAATATGGTCAATTTGTTCTCTTTGAACCAATCGTAATGGCATAGCTGGAATTTTTCAGACATGTAATATTCTTCCTTTCCAGGAATAGCTTCATCAATCATCTGTTCAAAAACAGGCCCGTAAATACCAATACTAGAACTTAAGGTTGCTGCTAGCGTATAGCGCTGTAAATATTTTGCTTCATTGGCACCTTGAAGGTGATAGGGATTAATATCTGGTGTGTTTGGCCAGAAATTGGGTTGCATAAACTCACGTTGATCGGTTTGGGTCAACTCGTTCATGTACTCAATAAATTCTTGTTTACTGTCTCGCCATGTAAAATAACTGTACGATTGGGTATAGCCTTGTTTGGCCAATTGTTTCATGACTTTAGGACGCGTAAAAGCTTCAGCTAAAAAGATGACATCTGGATGCTTTTTCTTTACTTCGGAAATTAACCAATTCCAAAAATAGTAGGGTTTGGTATGTGGGTTATCTATTCTAAAAACATAAACGCCGCAATCGATCCAATACAACATCGTGTCGAGACATTCCTGCCACAAATTTTTATAATCTTTTGATTCCCAATAAATAGGAAGAATATCTTGATACTTTTTGGGTGGATTTTCGGCATATTGAACCGTGCCGTCAGGACGCCATTTAAACCAGTCTGGATGTTCGGTTACCCAAGGATGGTCAGGAGCAGCCTGTAAGGCATAATCCATAGCAATTTCAATATTTAGCTCCTTTGCTTTTTTAATGAGATTTTTAAAATCTTCAATGGTTCCCAACTCTGGATGCAAGTCTTTATGTCCACCATGCTTGGAACCAATCCCCCAAGCTGACCCAACGTCTCCAGGTTGTGCATTGGTGGTATTGTTTTTACCCTTTCTGTTTACTTCGCCAATTGGATGAACTGGCGGGAAATACAAGGTATCAAATCCCATTTTTGCTACCCTTGGCAAAAGTCGCTCGCAATCTTTAAAAGTCCCATGAACTCCCTTTTTTTCAGCAGCTGATCTTGGGAAAAACTCATACCAAGTGCTAAAACGTGCTTTTTTTCTATCTACATAAACTTTTAAATCAATAGAGGCGTTAGCCAAATCTTTTTCAGGATATTTCACAAAAATGTCATGTAAGACCTTGCTTTGTGCTTCCTTAACCGCTTTATCATAATGTGCCTCGCTTTCAAAAGCTTCAATGCAAGAGTTCAGATAATCTTGTTCTGTTTTTGCCACTTTTTTGAGTAAAAGCTTTAAATAGTTTGCTCCTTCAAGTAATTCAGATTTAACGTGTTGACCATCTTCAATTTTGCGCTCAATACCATGTTGCCAATTTAGAGCGTGATCTACCCAACCTTCCACTTTATAGGTATAAAACCCTTGCTTTAAAACTGTAAACGAACCAAACCATTCATCATTAGTGGTTAAAATCATCCTGGCTTCACTCCATGATTTTTCCTTTTCATGTTTGTATAAAACTGAAGCTGCAATAACATCATGACCATCGACCAAAACATAGGCGTTGATATTCACCACTTCATTGACAATTCTTTTAATAAAAAATTCACCACAATTAACTTGAGGAGAAACATAATCGATTACAACTCGTTTTTGATTTAGCATTTTATTGAATAGTTGGCATTAGATTGTGAAAATAGTAAAATTAGAATAAAGATGAATCAATAAACTCATAATAATACTTTTACATCGATTTCGTAAGGTCAATACGTTAACAGCGACTACAAAAACCTTATAAATCATTATATTTAATCTATGAAAAAGATATTCTCGCTAACCCTAATTGCATTGTGTTTGAGTTGCAATGGTACTGCCCAAAAAAAAGAACAAGGCTCTAAAAAAGAATTAACTGCAGTAAAAACGGATGCAGAATGGAAAGCCGAATTAACCCCTGAACAATATTACATTTTACGACAAGAAGGCACTGAACGCCCATTCTCTAGCCCTTTAAATAAAAACTACAAAAAAGGGGTTTATCATTGTGCTGGATGCAATACACCCTTATTTAAAAGTGAACACAAATTTGACTCTGGAACGGGTTGGCCAAGTTTCGACCGTCCAATTGAAGGCAATGTCGCTTATGGTACCGATAACAAGCTAGGGTATTCAAGAAACGAAGAACATTGCGCTACCTGTGGCGGGCATTTGGGACATGTTTTTGATGATGGGCCTAGAAACACTACAGGCAAACGCCATTGCATCAATGGAGATGCGCTTATATTTGTTCCAGCTAAAAACTAAATTGAGATTCTATAACCATTGAATCCTTCTGATTTCATACTTTTATGTTATGGAACACTCTTATCTTCAAAGCATTGTAAAACAATTTCAATACTACAACTCACTAGGTGATCAAACTATGGCCAATCTTAATTTTGCAGACCTTCAAAAGGAATTTGCGCCAGACAGCAACAGCATTTCTATCATTGTCAAACATATGTCGGGAAATATGTCAAGCCGTTGGACCAACTTTTTAACAGAAGATGGCGAAAAACCTTGGCGACATCGTGATACCGAATTTGAAGACACCTTTACCTCAAAAGATGAGTTGATCTCTGCTTGGGAAAAAGGGTGGGATTGTGTATTCAATGCCATAGAAACCTTGGAATATAACGATTTAGAACGTATTGTTTATATCAGAAATCAGGGGCATACAGTAACAGAAGCCATTAATAGGCAATTAGCTCACTATGCTTACCACATCGGTCAAATCGTATTTCTTGGAAAACTGATCAAAGGCACTGAATGGCAATCGCTTTCCATACCAAAAGGACAGTCTGAAAACTATAATCAGGACAAATTCAGCAAAGAAAAAGGGCGAAGACATTTTACGGATCAGAAATAATCAAAGTCAATTCTTGATTAAGCAAAATATAAATTGCTTTGTAATTTGGGATTTTAAGTTTGGAATTTCGTAAATTCGTAGCTTCAAAAATCGACTAAAAACTATACGAATGAGTAAATACGATATTATTGTTTTAGGAAGTGGACCTGGAGGTTACGTTACAGCAATTAGAGCATCACAATTAGGCTTTAAAACAGCTATTGTTGAAAAGGAAAGCCTAGGAGGTGTTTGTTTAAATTGGGGTTGTATCCCTACAAAAGCCTTGTTAAAATCGGCCCAAGTATTTGAATATTTAAAGCACGCTGAAGATTATGGGTTGACTGTAAAAGATGTTGATAAAGATTTTGATGCTGTAGTTAAACGTAGCCGAGGAGTTGCTGACGGTATGAGCAAAGGTGTCCAATTTCTTATGAAGAAAAACAAAATAGACGTTATAGAAGGTTTTGGGAAATTAAAACCGGGCAAAAAGATAGAAGTCAATGGTAAAGATTACAGTGCCGATCATATTATCATAGCTACTGGGGCGCGCTCAAGAGAATTACCAAGTTTGCCACAAGATGGTAAAAAGGTGATTGGGTATAGAGAAGCCATGACCTTGCCATCACAGCCTAAAAAAATGATTGTAGTTGGTTCAGGAGCCATTGGTGTTGAGTTCGCCTATTTTTATAAATCGATGGGGACAGAAGTTACTATAGTTGAATTTCTACCAAATGTTGTGCCCGTTGAAGATGAAGAAGTTTCCAAACAATTGGAGCGTTCCTTCAAGAAAAGTGGCATTAATATTATGACATCTTCTGAAGTCACCAAAGTTGACACTTCTGGAGATGGCGTAAAAGCAACTGTAAAGACACAAAAAGGCGAAGAAGTTTTAGAAGCAGATATTATTTTATCAGCTGTGGGTATAAAATCAAACATCGAAAACATTGGGTTGGAAGATGTTGGAATAGCTGTTGACCGCGATAAAATTTTGGTCAATAATTATTACCAAACAAATATTCCTGGCTATTATGCCATTGGTGATGTAACACCAGGCCAAGCCTTGGCTCACGTGGCTTCAGCTGAAGGCATTCTTTGTGTCGAAAAAATAGCAGGCCATCATGTTGAAGCTTTAGACTATGGAAACATTCCGGGTTGTACCTATTGTTCTCCAGAAATTGCCAGTGTTGGTCTTACCGAAAAGCAAGCCAAAGAAAAAGGTTACGAAATAAAAATTGGAAAATTCCCCTTTTCTGCCTCAGGTAAAGCAAGTGCTGGTGGAAATAAGGACGGTTTTGTTAAAGTGATTTTTGATGCCAAATATGGTGGTGAATGGTTGGGCTGCCATATGATTGGTGCCGGAGTAACCGATATGATTGCTGAAGCCGTTTTAGGAAGAAAACTAGAGACCACTGGACATGAGGTTTTAAAAGCTGTACATCCGCACCCAACTATGAGTGAAGCGGTAATGGAAGCTGTTGCCGATGCTTATGATGAAGTGATACATCTTTAAATTACAGTAAAAGAATATTAATCATAAAAAAGGGTTCGAAGTTTTCGAACCCTTTTTTATTTCTTGGGCGTTTATATTTTGTGAAAAATTAAATAAAACTTTGAAGTGCCAACTCATAACTCTGCAAACCAAATCCTAATACCACTCCTCTAGCATTAGGTGAAATAAAAGACTTATGTCTGAACTTTTCCCTGCTAAACGTATTCGAAATATGAACTTCAACAACAGGTGTCTCAATGGCTTTAACGGCATCACCAATTCCTACCGAAGTATGTGTATAAGCAGCAGCGTTTAAAATAATACCATCATAACTAAACCCAACTTCTTGAAGTTTATCAATAAGTTCTCCCTCTACGTTAGACTGGTAATGTTCCAACTGAATTTCCGGATACTTTTCCTTAATAGTATCAAAGAACTCCGTAAAGGTTAAACTGCCATAAACATTAGGTTCACGCTTACCCAACAGATTCAAGTTTGGACCGTTAATGATGATAAGTTTTTTCATAGCGTAAATATATTTAAAAATTACCATAAAAAAAGGAAGCACTAGTGCTTCCTTTTTTTATTCCTATTCTAAATTATTAAAGTTTGAACTCCACACCTAAAGTGATAACATCAAAAGAACCGCCTTCAACGCTAACACCTCTATAAGCACCAACAATATCAATTGAATCACTTACCCCAAATTGAACTTTTGGAGCATAATAAAAACCTCCATCGTTTCCATCAGGACTAATACCAATAGCGTAACCTAAATCAGCTCCCAAGGTAAAAGTGTCTGAAACTCTATATCGAGCAGCAGCTGCAACTGGTATAAATGATGCATCATCTAAATCAATTTCACCAAATTCGCCTAAATCAATAGTATCCCCAAATGAATGAGCATAGCCAGTTGCTATACCAGCATCAAATGCATCTGAAACGTTCCAGAGATGATTTAAATCTAAGGTAACATTAAATGTCCAGCCGTCGCCAGCATCCCCAATAGGTAATCCTAGACTTATGCCAGCATTAAATCCTCCTCTATCAGACGCAGACGAAGTTTGTGCACTTGCAGTAAGTCCAATAGCTACAACAACAATAACTAATAATAATTTTCTCATATTTTAAAGTTTTTAAGTTTGTCAACGTGAAGCTATTCACATTTTCTTCACAATTTCCGAAGAAGGAATTGCACTTATTAACAACTTTATCAACAATAAAGTATTAAATAGCTGAAATACACATCATTAATAAACTAAGTTATTAACATAAGTTAATAAATCATCGCTTTAAAATGTCAATCTTTGTAGTTTCTCCAGCCTTTAAATTTGTTAGTGCCCTAATATTGTTTTTAGAATCATTGATCTCAATTACGGCCGTATTTGTAGAAATAGTCCCAACTGTTTTGGCAATAATTTCTATTGAGGTTTTATTATTTGAAAGTGTAATAGGAATCATCTTTCTTTTGGTAGTGATTTTAAAGTTGTCTAAAACAAGGATACCGTTCACCTTAATCGATATTACATCGCCATCTTCTTGGCCTCCATCATAAAGCTCAAGATTAATAGTTTTGTCTTCAGAAAACACACTCAAAATACGATCGGCTTTTAACATATTTAAATTTAAGTTTTCCATTAATTTTAAATTGTTAAACTTATCTTTTATGCTATCATTTATTCGATTGGACCTATTAACTTTTTTGGTGATTTTTTCCATGCGAGAATTGATTTTTTCAACAGAATTCAAAAAAATCTCCCCGTCAATACATTGCTGGCCATCATTAAACATGCCTTTAAACGTTCCTTTAAAGTAGGTGGTCTTTCCTGCTTTATAGTTGACTGGACTAAAATGAATGTAACAAAAGTCGTTTTGTGTAATTATTGATTTTGTATAAACAATCCCTGTTTCCTTAAAAGATAATTTGTTGTTATTCGTGTCATAAAAACCTACAAGATTAGATTTTGTTTCATGTTCACCTCCCAAATCTGTTAGGGTATAACCAGTGACTTTAGACTGATTGATCTCAAAAAAAACTTTATACGTAATTATGGCACTATCACTTAACTTAATTGCACCTGCATATTCCTCCAAGTTTTGAGAAAATAAAGTCCCGTTGACCAATAAAATATTAATTATTATTAAGGATAAATATTTCATTTTTTTTCACTAATATTGGTTAACAAACTTAAACCAATTAACTATGAAATTTAAACTTTTACTTACGTTTTTATTGTGTTTTGGAGTTTATTCAACTAGTTTCGCTTCGTTCCCAGTTCAAAGGGTAGTTGAAGCCGCTGATGTCGGTGAAACCACAACATTAATTTCACCTGCCGCTGCAGCAGGACAAAAAAGTCAAGGTGTAGCATTAATACTTTGGATTTTTCTGGGTGGTCTAGCGGGACACCGTTGGTATTTAGGTAGCCCTTGGTATTGGAATGTTCTATTTATTTTAACTGCTGGTGGCTTGTTAGTATGGGCCATTATTGATTTAATTGACATCCTTACAGGTAATTACCCTGCGAAAGGAGGGTTTAAAGGAGAATTCTGGTAATGGATAATATTTAATAGTATTAAAAAGCCGCATATTAAGCGGCTTTTTTTATTTTTAGAGTAATGAAATGGCAAGACGCACTTAACGATTACAAACACTATTTAAAAATTGAACGCGGACTCTCGAAGAACTCCATTGTCAATTATGAATATGATATTAAAAAGTTAATTGGTTATTTGGAAGAATACCAAATTGCTAGTTCACCAATTAATATATCAAATGAAGTTGTCCAGTCGTTTATTTACGAACTATCCAAAAGTATCAACCCAAGATCACAGTCGCGATTAATATCTGGTTTAAGAAGTTTTTTTAGTTATCTCATTTTTGAGGATTACCGTAAAACTAATCCCCTTGATCATATTGAATCTCCAAAAATCGGAAGAAAATTACCCGACACCTTAAGTATAGAAGATATAGACAGGCTTATTGCTGCCATAGATTTGAGTAAACCTGAAGGCGAACGCAATCGCGCCATTTTAGAAACACTTTATAGCTGTGGTTTAAGGGTAAGCGAATTGACTAATCTAAAAATTTCAGATTTATTTTTTGATGAAGGTTTTATTAAAGTCACGGGTAAAGGAGATAAACAACGCTTTGTGCCTATTGGGCCAAACACGCAAAAGTATATAAATATCTATCGAAAAGAAATCAGATCCCACCTGCTAATTGTGCCTGAATTTAAGGATACTTTATTTTTAAACAGACGAGGAAAACAACTTACTAGGGCCATGATTTTTACGATAATTAAACAGTTAGCCCAAACAATAAATCTACAAAAGACCATTTCACCTCACACGTTTAGACATTCATTCGCTACACACTTGTTGGAGAATGGCGCCGATTTAAGAGCCATACAGCTCATGCTAGGCCATGAAAGTATCACAACTACAGAAATTTATATGCACGTAGATAGAACACACTTAAAAGATGTTCTAGAGCAATTTCACCCAAGAAAGTAAAAAAGCATCCAATGATTGAATGCTTTTTATTATATGCACTATAGATAAGTTTTCTATTTGGCAATATTAACCGCTCTCGTTTCCCTAATTACAGTAACTTTCACTTGACCTGGATACGTCATATCGGTTTGGATTTTTTGGGATATTTCAAACGATAAATTAGCGGCCTGATCATCACTCACCTTCTCACTTTCAACAATCACACGAAGTTCCCTTCCGGCCTGAATGGCATAAGCTTTATTAACACCGTTGAATCCAAATGCAACGTCCTCTAGATCTTTTAAACGTTGAATATAAGAATCTAAAACTTGACGTCGTGCTCCTGGTCTCGCACCTGAAATAGCATCACATACTTGTACAATTGGTGATAATAAGGAGGTCATTTCAATTTCGTCATGATGGGCACCAATAGCGTTACACACTTCTGGCTTTTCACCATGCTTTTCAGCCCATTGCATTCCTAAAATCGCATGTGGGGTTTCCATATCGGCTTCAGAATCTGGAACTTTTCCGATATCATGTAACAATCCGGCACGTTTGGCGAGTTTTGGATTCAAACCTAATTCAGCAGCCATGACACCACAAAGCTTTGCGACCTCACGTGAATGCTGTAATAAGTTTTGTCCATAAGATGAACGGTATTTCATTCGTCCAACCAACTTGATCAGTTCTGGATGTAAACCATGAATTCCTAAATCGATAACAGTACGTTTACCAACTTCTATGATTTCTTGTTCAATTTGTTTTTGGGTCTTTGTGACAATCTCTTCAATACGGGCTGGATGTATACGTCCGTCGGTTACTAACTTATGTAATGACAATCTAGCGACTTCTCTTCGTACAGAATCGAAACACGATAAGATGATGGCTTCTGGTGTATCGTCAACGATGATCTCAACACCAGTAGCAGCTTCAATCGCTCTAATATTACGTCCTTCTCGACCTATAATACGTCCTTTAACGTCATCAGATTCTATATTGAATACAGAGACACAGTTATCAATAGCCTCTTCGGTACCAATACGCTGAATGGTATTTATGATAACCTTTTTAGCTTCTTGCTGTGCGGTTAGTTTAGCCTCTTCCATGTGATCCTGAATAAAGGCCATAGCATCTGCTTTCGCTTCATTTTTAAGAGATTCTACCAATTGTGCTTTGGCATCCTCGGCTGACAAGCCTGAAATCACTTCAAGTTGCTTGATTTGACTTTTATGCGCCTTTTCAACTTCCTCTTTTTTCTTTTCTAGTAAATCAAGCCTGAAATTATAATCATTGATTTTTACTTCTAGCTCTTCGGTTGCTTTTTTGTTTTTGGCCAATTCACTTGACACTTGCGACTCTTTATCTCGAGTTCGTTTTTCGGCTTCAGCCATTTTTTTATCACGAGCAAGAATGACTTTTTCGTGTTCTGCTTTAAGCTCTATAAATTTTTCTTTTGCTTTTAATTCTTTTTCCTTCCGTAAGTTTTCTCCATCAATCTTTGCTTCTTTTAGAATGGTAGCGGCCTCACTTTTAGCATCCTTGATTAATTTTGATGCATTGTTTTTTTCCAACGCTTTAGCAATTATATAACCTAATATTATGCCTAATATTAGCCCTCCAACAATTAATAAAATTGTATTCATTTCCATGTTTAGTTAGTTTTATATATAAAAAAAGCCTACACCAGTTTCAAATTTTGTATAAACTCCTTAAAAACAAGTTTAGGGCTAACAAGCTGATCAAAAATCTGCTCAAAGGCAGCACGGTTTTACAACTTAAACTCACCCTTTTTAAAGAATTAACGTTGAGTTTATCAAAAAAAATAACTAATGTAGGCAGTAACCTTATTTAATTTAAAAGAACGTTAAGAGCTTAACTGTGAATGTAAAAGTTCGTCTAAAGCTATAAGCCTGTTTTGAACGTCTTCATTTACATACTCTTTATCTATTGACCTTTGTTCTACTTGAGAAGCAAATTGCAAAGCACACATGGCTAAAACATCTTGCTTATCCCTTACAGAATAATTTTGCTCAAATTGAGAGATCATGGCTTCAATTTTTTTTGCTGCTTTTCGCAACCCTTCTTCCTGACTAGGCGCAATAGTTAAAGGGTACACTCTGTTAGCTATTGAAAGCTTTATTTTAAGCTGTTCTGCCATAAACCTGTATGTTACGCTATTCAGATAATTGAGCTATACAATGATCAATGTCTCTGATTAAGGCGTTTATTTTGAGCTTGGTTTCTTTATTGTTTTCATCACTGCCAAGTAATGAATTTGCAATCTTGAGCGATTCATATTTTTCAATCCAAGAAGTCATTTCTTCTTGTTGTTGAATATATTTTTGCTGTTGTATTGTTAATTCTTCCGAAAGTTTGGTGTTGGTCTGTTTCAAAACCTCTAACTTGTGTAATACCTTACTTATTTTATTCTCTAAAGAATCTACAACATCTTCAATTTTACTCATGTACAAATTTCAATACTGATGTAACAAAGTTAACATACCTAATGAAAAATCACAATTGTTTTGCAATAAATTTTAAAATTATTAATTATAGTTGTCAAAGCTTTGTTTTTAAAGCAATGTATAATTAAACTTTGAAGATGATTTACAAATTTATACTTTCGTGTTATTGATTTGCCTATGAAATATTACTTGTTAATCCTACTAGCCTCAAACCTTTGTTTTTCACAAATAGAGTACCCAAAAGATTATTTTAGGTCACCATTGGATATTGAGCTTGTACTTGCCGGCACGTTTGGCGAATTGCGTTCTAATCATTTTCATTCGGGACTGGATATTAAAACTCAACAGCGTCAAGGTTTGAATGTGTACAGTATAGCCGAAGGTTATGTGAGTAGAATAAAGATTTCACATTATGGTTATGGTAAAGCCTTATATATTACCCATCCCAATGGTTATACGTCCGTTTACGGCCATTTACAAAAATTTTCACCAAGAATTGAGGCCTACATTAAGGAATGTCAATATCAAAAAGAAACTTATGAAGTTGAGGTCTTCCCTACTCCAAACGAACTTCCTATTGTTACAGATGAGATAGTTGCGCTATCTGGCAATACTGGTAGTTCTGCCGGTCCTCATTTGCATTTTGAAATCCGTGATAATCAGGAGCGCCCCATAAACCCAATGTTATTTGGAATAGACATACAAGATAGCCGTGCGCCCTATGTAACTAAAGTATATGCCTTTGTGAAGGATGAAACCTCCTTCGTTAACAACAAAAACAAAAGATCGGAATTGCGCTTGATACCCGACAAAAATGGTAACTATACCACCGAAAATGTTGTGGCTTACGGCACTGTTGGATTTGGTATTGAAAGTAATGACAAACAGGATCTTGCACCAAACAATAACGGATTAAGCAACATTCAAACCTTTTTTAATGGTAATAAGAGCCTGGAAATAGATTTTAAGCGTTTTAGCTTCGATGAGAGTAAGCACATCAACAGGTTTGTGGATTACGAAATCTTTAAAACCGAAAAGGCAAGAATTCAAAAATTGTTTCTTGAAAAAGGCAACTCTTTAAGCTTGTTTAAAGATGTTGAAAATGAAGGTTATGTGACTATTGAAGACAGCACGTCGTCAGTTTATAAAATTCGTATTCAAGATTTTAAAGGCAATGAAGCTTGGGTAACCATTCCAATTGTTGGTAAAAAAATAAATCAAGTACCAAGTACTAATGATATAAAGCCCGCTTATTTTGTCTATGCCGACCAACCGATGAATTTTAAAAAGGAAAAAGTTTTGGTTTATTTCCCAGCTAATACCTTTTATGATGACACCTATTTGGATATCAATGTGAGAAGTGACACTTTAAAACTTCATAAGGATGTCATTCCGCTTCAAAAAAATATAAGCTTATATTACGATGTAAGTCAATATAGTGAACCTGACAAGGCTAAATTATTTATTGCCGAGTTACAGGGTTATTATCAAAGACCTAGCTATCTTTTTACCACCAGAAAAGGAGATTCGCTTATCGCACGCCCAAATAACCTTGGCACTTTTGCATTGGCACGTGATGATAAAGGACCAGCCATAAGCCCTATAAATTTTCAAAACGGCAAATGGGTGAGCAAACTTGATCGCTTAAGAATTAAGATTACCGACGACTTGTCTGGTATTAGTAATTATCGCGCAACTATTAATGGGAAGTGGATTTTAATGGAATATGAATATAAGAACAACAGTCTAACTTATTATTTTGACGACAACGTTATAAAAGATGCAGAGCATAATTTGAAGCTAATTGTTACCGATAATGTTGGAAATAGTTCTACATTTGAAGCAACGTTTTACCGAAAATAACAAATCGTTTGAAAATTAATTTTTCCTTACTTTTTCTTTTTTTATGTCTATCCACTCTGGGTTTTGCACAAATGGCGACTATAAAAGGCGTCATATTAGATCAAAACCAAGTCCCTGTTTCTGAAGTTAATATCAAGGCCGGCAATCAAGGCACCATAAGCAACTCAAACGGTTTTTTTGAATTAAAAATTGAGGCCAATACTAATGTTATAGTAGAATTTACCCATCTGTCGTACCAAAGAGTTGTTGCCACCTTTAACCTTAAAAATGGCCAGGAACTGGAGTTTAATCCAGTGATGAAAACCGAAATAGAACAAATTGCTACGGTGATCATTAATACCAACACAAGGCAATCGGTTGATGGTATAACCTCTATAGCCCCAGAAGTGTTACGAACCATTAAAGGTGCACAACCTGGTGTTGAAAATATTTTAAAAACTCTCCCTGGTGTCAATATTTCTAATGAATTGAGCACACAATATTCAGTACGTGGTGGGAATTTTGACGAAAATTTAGTTTATGTCAATGAAATTGAAGTGTATCGTCCGTTTCTTATCCGTTCTGGACAGCAAGAAGGCTTAAGTTTTGTCAATACCGATTTGGTTCAAAATGTTGAATTTTCGGCTGGAGGTTTTCAGTCCAAATACGGAGATAAATTATCTTCAGTACTTGATATTACCTACAAAAACCCTATAAAGTTTGGTATTCGAGCCGATTTAAGTTTGTTGGGTGGTAGTATTGCTTCTGAAGTTATAAGTAAGGATTCTAAATTCTCTGGAATCATAGGCTCGCGGTACCGTGATAATAGTTTGCTAATAAATTCGTTGGAAACTGAAACTAATGTGAGACCTGTTTTTGCTGATGCACAAACGTATTTGACTTATAAGTTTTCAGATAAGTTCCATTTAAATTTTTTAGGAAATCTTTCTCTTAATCGTTACAGATTTCAGCCGCAAAGCCGACAGACCAATTTTGGCACTTTGGAAAATCCGCTTGCCCTAGTTGTGTTTTACGAGGGTCAGGAAAAAGATCAGTACCAAACCGAATTCGGCGCTTTTAAAGCCAATTATTTCGTAAATGACGATTTAACCTTAAAGCTTATCGCATCAACATATCACACTACTGAAGAAGAATATTTTGATATATTGGCCCAATATCGTCTAGGAGAAGTTAATAGTAATATTGGGGATGAAAATTTGGGAGAAGTTGAATTTACCGAAGGTATTGGTACACAACTTAATCACGCCAGAAATGATTTAGATGCACTTATTGCAACCGTTGAACACAAAGGTGATTATAAAATTGAAAATAGTACGATCGAATGGTCTATAAAATATTCACATGAAGATATCAGGGATCGTTTAGTTGAATGGGAAGTCATCGATAGTGCAGGATTTTCAATACGACCACCACATATCGATGCCTTCAACAATCAGCCCTATGAAGCCTTTGATGGGCCTTTGGTAGCCTTTCAAAATGTAAGGGCAACAAACAAAGTAACTATTGACCGACTACAAGCCTATGCCCAGTGGAGCAAACGATCTACTTTGGGTAATAGTGAGGTGTTTTATAATGCGGGTGTCAGAGTTCATAATTGGACGGTGAATGGTGATGGCATCAAAGGCAGTTCGCAAACGGTCTTTAGTCCTAGAGCACAATTCGCCATAAAGCCAGATTGGGAAAAAGATATGCTGTTTAGAATAGCTGGCGGCTTGTATTACCAGCCACCTTTTTATAGAGAATTGAGGGATTATTCAGGTGTGGTTCGCCCTAATGTGAAAGCCCAGCAATCCTTTCATATTGTGTTAGGTAATGAATACAGTTTTAAAATGTGGGACAGACCATTTAAACTCGTTTCAGAGGCTTATTTTAAGAATTTAACCGATGTTAATCCGTATACATTAGAAAACGTTAGAATACGCTACCGTGCTAAAAACAATGCCAAAGCTTATGCTTATGGTCTGGATTTACGATTAAATGGTGAGTTTGTTCCTGGCACTGAATCCTGGTTTAGTTTTGGCTATTTAAAAACGGAAGAAAATATTGAAAACCAAGGCTATATTGCTCGACCAACGGACCAACGTTTAAAGTTTGGTATCTTATTTCAAGATTATGTACCGAAAATCCCAGATCTAAAAATGTATTTAAACTTGGTTTATAACACAGGCGTTCCCGGTGGATCGCCAAGCTATGCTAATCCTTATGAGTACCAAAATAGATTGCGTGATTACAAGCGCGCCGATTTGGGGATTAGCTACGTTTTGGTAGATCAGAATAAAATCTATAGCCAAGGATGGAAAAGCAAATTCAAAGAATTGTCTTTGGGCTTTGAAATCTTCAACATGTTTGATGTGCAAAACACTATTACCAATACGTGGGTACGGGATGTGTACAGCAAACGACAATATGCCATACCCAATTATTTATCTCCGAGAGTGTTTAATGTTAGAGTATCAACACGTTTTTAGCTTAAGTGTCTTAAGCAGAAAACTCCTTTAACACCTCAATTACATAGTCAACCTCTTCTTTTGTATTGTTTTTACAGAACGAAAATCTAACTGATGGACGATTTAGCTGTTCCTTATTGAGAATTTCAGTTAACACGTGAGATCCTTGATTACTTCCACTTTGGCAAGCACTGCCTTTAGAACAGGCTATTCCTTTTAGATCCAACTGAAATTGAAGCATTGGTGCTTTTTCAGGTGCAATAGGCAAACAAACATTTAAAAGCGTATAGGTGCTTTCATCTAAATTATCACATGCTCCATTGAACATGACACCAGGTACATTCACCTTTAATTGCTGAATAAAATACGCCTTCAAATCCTTTAAATATGTTGATTCGGTTTCCAAATTATCATAGGCCAGCTTAAGTGCTTCCTCAAGCCCTATGATATTGTGGGTGGATTCTGTCCCTGCTCTATAACCACGCTCCTGCTCACCGCCAAAAATCAATGGTCGTAAGCCTGAATTTTTTCTTATGAATGCAAACCCAACGCCTTTTGGACCATGGAATTTATGGGCGCTTGCCGCCAAAAAATCTATGGGTATTTGTTGAAGGTCTAACTTATAATGTCCTACAGATTGCACAGTGTCGCTATGAAACAGGGCTTGGTTGGCTTTACATAATTTGGCAGCCTTTTCAAGGTCTAATTTATTACCGATTTCGTTATTGATATGCATCAAACTTACCAGCTGTTTTTTAGATGACTTAAGTAACGCTTCCAAATGTGAAAAATCAACCTGTCCATTTGAATCTAATTTAACATACTGTACGGTTATACCGTATTCTTTTACCAATTCATCAACGGTATGTAAAATGGCATGATGTTCAATTTTTGAGGTAATAATTTCGGTAACCCCCAAATCTCTAACAGCACTTCGTAATACCAAATTATCGGCTTCCGTGCCTCCCGAAGTAAAGATGATTTCAGACGGTGATGCATTAAGATACGATGCAATCACCTTTCTAGAATTTTCAATTAAAGATTTAGATGATCTTCCATAATTATGTGTAGATGAAGCATTTCCAAAATTTGAACGAAGCACATTAGTCATTCTATTGATGACTTCGTCGCGTAATTGGGTAGTTGCCGCACTATCAAAATAAATTTGTTTCATTCTAGAACTTTGTCAACATGGGTTGATTTCAAAATTCAAAAATAGAGTAAATAAAATTATTTTCAAGATGCGACGTTATAAATTCACAAATCCCTTATTTTTGTGTCAAAATTGAACCATGCGAAAATTCCTATTTCTCCTCTGCTTAAGTCTAACGTGTTTAACCTGCGATGATGGTGACATTATTGTAGTTGAATTGGATTTTGACGATACGTTTAAGGCTTGTGGAGAATTGGTGTTTTACAAAACAAAAACAGATCCTTCTGAATCACTATCCATCCAAGTTCAGGGTTTAACAGTTGAGGATATTTTGGCAGTATCTTCAGATAACACCCTAACGCTCACAAGAAGCGTCAATGGCACTACAAATCGAATTACCTACCGAACCTATGGAACCCAACCCAATGCGAGTGATCTCTTTTGTAACGATATACCTCCGGCGAATATTGATATTAAAAGTAGTTCAGAAAGTACGTCTGGAACCATAACCATTACGACACTTTTAATTGAAGATGACAATGATGGGATTCCGGCGGCTTCAGAAGATATTAATGGCAACGGTGATTTAACTGATGATGATACAGATGGCGATGGTATTCCTAATTATTTAGATCAGGACGACGATGGCGATAATGTTCCAACTTCTGCCGAAAAAGCTAACTACAGCGTTGCAAACGGGTTAAGTAACGCCCAGGATTCTGATGGCGATGGTATTCCAGATTATTTGGATGCTGACGATGACAATGATGGTGTTAAAACACGTGATGAAGAAAACATTTCTCAAGATCTAAATCCGGTTAATGACATTTCAGACCCGAACGTTGGTCCTGATTATTTAAATCCTGCCATAAGCACCACTAAAACTGCTACTGCGTTTAGGACTCATACTGTTTTTCAAACCTATCAAGTTGCGATTTTGGTTCAAAATGTGGCCTTTCCAAATATCTCAATTACAACACTTGATTTTGGCACTTTAAATGATAGCTCAATAACAAGTAAAACTAGAACAGCGTCACCTATTTTCAATTAGGGATTAGTATTTTGGTAGATGTAAACCTCCGTAGCACCTAATCCGTATTTTTTATAGTCAGCTTCGTAGTATTTTACATTGTCGTAGCGTCCAAAAAGTGTTTCCAATTCTGCCCTTAAAACACCTTCACCAACCCCATGTATAAACACTACTTTTTGAATACGTTTTTTGATGGCGAATTCTAATTGACGTTTGGCCGTATCCAATTGTAAATTCAACATCTCAAAATTATTCATTTGCCTTGTAGAATCGGTTAAATGATGTATATGAAGATCCACCTCCATGGCAGGCAGTGTGCGTTCTTTCGGCCTTAATTTAGGGACTTTACGCTTTTTAGAAGCTTCTTTTTCCTTTAAAATTTCATTTATGGAATAGTCGTTGAAAATTGCTGAAGAAAAATTCTGATCTTTAGAAAGTATCAGCTCATGAGCTTCAAATTCAAACTCAAAACCATCTGAAGACTCAACGGTGACAGTATTACCAGTAACTTTTATAACGGTACCAAATATGTTGTCATCCAAAACGGCTACTATGTCGCCAACCTTAAAATTCATGATTATTGATTGTCATCTTTAGTGTCTTCTTCATTTGATTTACCAGGTATTCCTCTAGAAACACTATACACCCCAATCATTAAAACAACAATTCCTCCAATCAAAATCATTTGATTTTGATCTTCTTGCGCTTGGGCATATACGGCAACAACTCCGCCTATGGCAATTAAGATATAGCTAATAATTTTTGAAAGATTCATAGGCTTGAAACGTTTTTATCCATCAAAATTACATTTAATAAATCAATTTTAAATTAGAGGAATTAAAAAACCTATTCGATTTTTTATATTTTTGGTTGCAATACAATGCTACAATGCTGTCACTAGAAAACTTTATGCTGCCTTGCCTAAACAAACAACTGTTCGGTTTTGAATGTTTGGGTTGTGGTAGCCAACGTTCTGTTTCGCTTTTAATTCATGGTGAATTTGTAGCCGCGTTTCATATGTATCCAGCTATTTACACATTGATTCCCCTATTCGTTTTAATAGGAATTAACTTTTTTTTCAAATTTAAACATGCTTCAAAACTTATAAATACACTGGCCATCCTGTCTGTTGTAATTATAATTGTTAGCTACATTTATAAATTAACCACTTAAAAATTATTAAAATCATGGAACAACAACGACTTAATCCCACTTTAGTATATGTGCTTGCCATTCTTGGCTTGTTTTGCTGTTGCTTTGGCGGCTTTGGATTTATTCTTGCCGGTATCGCCTTTTTTATAGCTCAAAATAAGCTTAAAGCTGTACAGGCCAATCCAGAAGATTACGACTTAAGCACCGTAAAGTCAATGAATACGGCTAAAATAGTGGCGATGGTCATTTTAATCATAAACATCCTGTACTTACTATTTACCATTTATAGAATTTATACTATAGGCTGGGACAATATCATGGAGCAATCCAGAGAAATGATGGGACAATGGGAACAAAATCAATAATAAATTCAATAAAAACGGCTTATCTACTAATCTAGATAAGCCGTTTTTTAGTTATATAATGTCTTAAAATGCTGAAGCTCCAATAAGCGCGAAGAAAAATAACAACACGTATAGACTGATAATCACAATGGTTAATATCCCGACAAACTTATAGTGTGATTTCAAGTTAGAAAATGCAGCAGCAAAGTCTTCATTATTTTTCATACGCAACGCGTTTTTCATCTTTCTTGAAAAATTAAAAAGGTAATACACCGGGAAAAAGTAAAGCAACGCTAGCGCTACATACGCAAGGCCTAAATAACCTGTATTGAATCCAACTTGGTCATAAGGAGTCATACTTCCAAAAATAGTTGAAAACAAGAGACCAAAAACAACCATGAGTCCGATTCCTATAAAACCAAGAATTGATAAAAAGTAGGTCCAAGTAGAGGTTTCTTTTAATAACCCGAGAACGTTATTCGACATATTGAGTTCAAAAGCGTCAAATGCAGAGGTGTTTTCTTCCATAAAAAAATCTAAATTTCAAATTGCTTAAGTGTTTTTGTGATGATGGCAACACAATCCATCAGTTGCGCTTCGGTCATTACCAAAGGTGGAGCAAACCTAATAATATTACCATGTGTTGGTTTAGCCAAAAGGCCGTTATCTCTTAATTTCAAGCAAATATTCCAGGCGGTCTCACTATTTTCATCGTCATTGATCACAATGGCATTCAACAACCCTTTACCACGTACCAACCTTGCAATTTTACTTGTTTCTATATACGTTCTAAGTTCGTTTCTAAATAATTTACCTAAACGATTGGCATTTTCGGCCAAGTTTTCGTCCTTAACCACTGTCAATGCCGCAATAGCGACGGCTGCAGCCACCGGATTTCCTCCAAAAGTACTACCGTGATTTCCAGGTGTAATCACCTTCATAATGTTATCATTGGCCAAAACAGCACTTACAGGATAAACACCACCACTTAAAGCTTTGCCAAGAATTAACACATCAGGCTTTACGTTTTCATGATCAACTGCCAATAACTTTCCGGTTCTTGCAATACCCGTTTGTACTTCATCCGCAATGAAAAGCACTCCATATTGCTCACAAAGGTCTTTGGCTTTTGATAAGTAGCCTTCACTAGGTACATAAACTCCTGCCTCACCTTGAATGGGCTCTACCAAAAATCCTGCAACATTTGGATTGCTCTTAAAAGTATCTTCTAGAGCTTGTAAATTATCGTATTCTATTTTTATAAAGCCTTTGGTAAAAGGCCCAAAGTGTTTACGGGCTACAGGATCATTTGAAAAGGAAATAATGGTTGTTGTACGACCGTGAAAATTATTTTCACAAACCACAATCTCTGCTTCGTTTTCATCAATGCCCTTAATTTCGTAAGCCCATTTACGGCACAGTTTTAACGCCGTTTCAACAGCTTCGGCACCCGTATTCATGGGCAAAAGCTTTTCAAAGCCAAAATAATCACAGGCAAATTTTTCAAATTTACCAAGCATATCATTGTAAAATGCTCTCGACGTAAGTGTGAGGTTTTGTGCTTGCTCCGTCATTGCTCCCACTATTTTTGGGTGGCAATGACCTTGGTTTACGGCCGAATACGCCGATAAAAAATCATAATATTGTTTGCCTTCAACATCCCAAACATACACCCCTTCACCCCTACTCAACACTACTGGGAGCGGATGGTAATTATGGGCACCATACTTGTTCTCTAAATCTATCGCTTTTTGCGAATTTAATTGGTCTAAAACAGCCATTTTAAAAGAATTAAAAATGAATAAAATAACTATTCCTTCTGTACCTTTATCCTTTCGAAGAGTCCCGAAAATTCAGCGTGGGAGAGAAATCATCCCTAAAGGCCCGCAAATTACTAAATATCTGCCGTGAAATAAAATGTTATTCAGACAATTTTGCGGACAAGGATGATACCTGTAATTCCAAACGTTTCAACTCCCGTATCAATGCATTTTTGTCCATTTGCATCCAAGCAAATAACTTAAGCATACTTACCGTAATGAGGCAAACAAAACCACCAATGCCCCATCTAATGAGTTCGTTGGTAACTTCTGTGTCAAAAAAACGCACGGTGCAATACACAAATAATCCAAAAAAGATAAGCGTTACAACGTTCATTAAAATAATGATCCATTTATTTTTGCCTCGAAATAAACCGACAAGCATCTGAAATACATTTTGCTCCTCTAACTCATCATAAAATTTGGCTTCTTCCTTGGTCAAGGTGTCTTTAATTAATTGGTCAATGTCTTCCATATGTGTTTTCATACTAGTTGTATTGTGATTTCTAAACGTGAGAAATCTGTTAATGATCTTTTTTAATGTTTATAAGTGTTTTTAATTTTTCTCTTGCATGAAACAATCTTGATTTGACCGTTCCTGTAGAAACTTGTAAAATTTTACTCATTTCTTTTAGCGAATACTCTTCCAAATAAAACAAGCGAATCACATGTTGTTTATCTAATGACAATGATGTAATGGCCTTCATGAGTTCATTTCTTTTGATTTCATAATCATCTACCGATTCTATTCCAATTGTGGTCTGGTCCTTTTGGTAATCTTTCAACTGACTTTGATGACGTTGCTTTTTTCGTAACCAATCAAATGATTTAGAACACACAATTCGCAAGGACCAAACTCCAAATTTATTGGCATCCTGCAATTGCCCAATTTTAGCCATAATCACTTTCCAAGTTTCTTGTGCAATATCTTTTGAAACTTCAGCGTCTTTGGTAATCCAATAGGCTTTATCGCAAAACCGTTTGTGCCAACGTTCAACCAAATACGGCAACGCGTTTAGGTCGCCTTCCTTAAAATCTAACACCAATTGCGTCTCGGTACTGGTTTTGGTTTTGGTCATTATTTAACGGGTTTCTATATACAAGACGTTTAAATCGAAAAAAGGTTCAAAAGAAAGTCACAAAGTTTAAGGTTGTAAATTATTTCTTCAAAACCTTTAAAGTTAATCGAAATAAAATGACATTTATTTAAGGCTATTAGTATTTTTGCACTATGGGAAGAAAAACGAATAGGCTCATATTTGAAGAGGTTGAAGTTATTGATACGGCGGCCAAAGGAAAATCTGTTGGAAAAGCTCCAGATGGCAGGGTGATTTTTTTATCAAATACAGTCCCCGGTGATGTGGTTGACGTGCAAACATTTAAAAAACGAAAAGCTTATTACGAAGGCAAGGCAATCAAGTTTCATAAGTATTCTGAAAAGCGCACCACGCCTAAATGCGAACATTTTGGAACATGCGGTGGCTGTAAATGGCAGGACATGGATTATAAGTTTCAATTGGCTTATAAACAAAATGAAGTGATCAATAATCTTAAACGTATCGGACATCTTGAACTCCCTGATGTACAACCCATTTTAGGTTCTGAACAACAGTTTTTTTATAGGAACAAAATGGAATTCTCATTTAGTGATAGCCGATGGTTAAGCTATGATGAAATCAATTCTGAAGGTGATCTGGGTGATAAAAATGCTCTGGGATTTCATATCCCCGGGATGTGGGACAAGATATTGGATGTTAAAAAGTGTTGGCTACAAAAGGATCCATCAAACGCCATTAGAAATGCAGTCAAAACTTTTGCCCTTAAGCACCAAATGGAATTTTTCAATACTAGAAATCAAACCGGGTTTTTAAGAACTTTGATGATTCGGACTGCTTCAACTGGTGATTTAATGGTATTGATCCAGTTTTTTAAGGAGCACAAAGCGCATAGAACATTGCTATTGGATTTTCTTTCGGAAACCTTCCCGCAAATCACTTCATTACAATATGTCATTAATGGAAAAGCAAACGACACCATTTACGATCAAGAGGTTATTTGTTATAAAGGAAACGACCATATTTATGAGGATATGGAAGGTCTTAAATTTAAAATTAATGCCAAATCTTTTTACCAGACCAATTCGCAACAAGCCTATGAATTATATAAAGTAACACGAGATTTTGCTGGATTAACCGGTAACGAATTGGTTTATGATCTTTATACCGGAACAGGAACTATTGCTCAATTTGTTGCCAAGCAAGCAAAAAAGGTGGTCGGCGTTGAAGCCGTGCCAGATGCCATTTCTGCCGCTAAACAGAATGCACAATTTAACGGCATTGATAACGTTGACTTTTACGTGGGTGATATGAAGGTTGTTTTTAATGATGATTTTTTGAAGACTCATGGGCATCCAGATGTGATTATTACAGATCCACCAAGAGATGGCATGCATAAGGATGTGGTACAACAAATCCTGACCATAGCACCTGAAAAAATTGTCTATGTCAGCTGTAATAGTGCAACACAAGCCAGGGATTTGGCCTTAATGAAAGACAATTATAAAATAACCAAAGTACAACCAGTTGATATGTTTCCTCAAACATTTCATGTTGAAAATGTTGTACTTTTAGAGCGTCGATAAATAAATGACTGGCTATATTTACAACCGTCAATTGTAAATTGAAAAGAAAAACAACTTTTGAATGAAGAAATTTAGTGTTTTAGTCCTACTTATCATCCTAACGGGCATAAGCTGTGAGCGCGACGATATTTGCGCAGCAAGCACACCAACTACACCACATCTCATTATACGATTTTACGATATCAACACCCAAGATCAAACCAAACAAGTACGTCTACTTTCGGTTATTGGCGAAGGCATGCCTGAAGGTAACGAGATTGTTTTTAGCACAAATACGGATTCCATAGTACTTCCTTTACGATTTCAAGAGGAAGGCCTTATCACCACCACACGTTTTGAATTGAAAAGGGATACCGATTTTGATACCGATTCCAATGCCACCACGTTTTCCAATACCGATGTTTTGGAAATACGTTATACCCCTCAATTTGTATATGTTTCCAGGGCTTGTGGCTACAAGAGCATTTTTAACGATCCTCAAACTACAATCGAGATTGATTTTGACAATTGGATATTTGGTTCAGAGATATTAACCACTTCTATAGACAATGAAAATGAAGCACACATTATATTATATCACTAGTTTTTGTATGGTG
Organism: Flavobacteriaceae bacterium MAR_2010_72; assembly: GCA_003550275.1. Taxonomy (GTDB): domain Bacteria; phylum Bacteroidota; class Bacteroidia; order Flavobacteriales; family Flavobacteriaceae; genus Geojedonia. Next base: position 1,545,077 of record QXCW01000002.1, on the reverse strand, counting down.
ATGTTATGGTCTGTAGCATCATTTTCACAAAATAATACCAAGCCTGCAGATACGCTTATCTTTAAACAAAGTTATGGATTGCGCATTGGAGGCGATATTGGTAAACTGGCACGATCGTTCATTGATGATGATTACAAAGGTTTTGAAATTAATGGGGACTATCGACTAACCAAACGTTTATACGTGGCTGGAGAGATAGGAACAGAAGAAAAAACAACATCTACCAACTATTTAAATACCACGGCAAAAGGAAGCTATTTAAAAGCTGGTGTCGATTATAATTTATACACCAATTGGTTGGACATGGAAAATATGATCTATGGAGGCTTTAGAGCTAGTTTCGGCACCTTTAGTCAAACCCTAAATAGCTATACAGTTTATAATACCGATCAATATTGGGAAGAACAATTTTCAGTTACTGAAGGACAAGAATTTAAAGGCTTGTCGGCATTGTGGGTAGAATTGGTTATTGGCATCAAGGCCGAAGTATTCAACAATCTGTACCTTAGCTTTAACATGCAGCTTAAAAGCTATATTTCGCAGGACGAACCTGAAAATTTTGGCAACCTTTATATTCCTGGTTTCAATAAGGTATATGATAGTGGACGCTTTGGTGTTGGCTTTGGTTATAACCTGTCCTATCTGATTCCCATTTACAAAAAGGATAAAAAGGAAGTCATCCAAAACTAGTGTGATGATTCTGCTCGTTTTTCTGACTATTTATGCTTATCTTTTGCACTAAAATTTAGTGCCTCATGGAGAAGGAAGCTATAGCCGAATTGCTCGACGAAAAACATCAAATGCTTATTGACTGGCTTGCATCACAAGATGATGAAAAATGGGAACAAGGACCAGAAGGCAAATGGACCACAGGCCAGCAAGCCCTTCATTTGCTTCAAAGTATTAAACCTTTGAATGATGCTTTGAGTCTTCCAAAATTTATCTTGCGCTATAAGTTTGGAAAAGCTAACAGACCAGTTAGGGATTATCAAACCGTGGTAACAAGATATCAAGAACGCCTAAAGGATGTCCAAGAAGGAATGGTTTCGCCCTATTCCAAAGGGATGCGTATTCCTAAATTGAATGACAAAAAATACCTTTTAAACCGCTTACAAGTAGAAAGTAAAAAATTGCAATATAAAACCCGAAGACTGTCAGATGTTAATCTGGACTCGGTAATCTTACCACATCCATTGATGGGTAAAATGCCAGTTCGTGAATTGCTCATGTGGACGGCCCATCATGTAGAGCATCATACCAAACAATTGGAGCAACATTATTGACAAGGTAATTCCTTTCAGCATCCAAAATCGTTACACTAAACACTAGAAAACATATAAAACATGATCAAAGACATTGATAATATAGAACTCAAATATTTAACCCTTTCAGACTATCAGGAATTTAAAAGTGCCATGATCGAGGTGTATTCCAATATGCCAAATTCCTACTGGAGAGAAGACCATATCAAAACCTTGATAGACAAATTCCCTGAAGGTCAGGTCGTCATAAAAATAAACGGCGAATTAGCAGGCTGTGCCCTTTCGATAATTGTAGACTATGACACCTTTGATGGCAATCACGATTACAAGAATATTACTGGTAACTATACCTTTAGCACACACAATCCTGAAGGCGATGTGCTTTATGGAATTGATATTTTTATTAAATCCCAATTTAGAGGCTTGCGTCTAGGCAGACGCTTGTACGATTACCGCAAAGAACTTTGTGAACGTCTTAATCTAAGAGGTATTGCCTTTGGCGGGCGCATCCCAAATTACAGTAAGTATGCCGATACCTTAACCCCTAAAGAATATATTGAAAAGGTAAGGCGTAAAGAAATTCATGATCCAGTGTTGAATTTCCAGATCTCCAATGACTTTCACCCTTCAAAAGTGTTAAGAGGCTACTTGGAAGGCGATGCTGAATCTAATGAATATGCCGTACTATTAGAATGGGACAATATCTATTATGAAAAACCAAGAAAAAAAGCAGCCAGCAAGAAAAGAATCGTTCGTTTGGGCTTGATCCAATGGCAAATGCGACTCTATAAAGACCTTGATGACCTTATGCAGCAAGCAGAATATTTTCTGGATTCGGTGGCAGCATACCGAAGTGATTTTGCGCTTTTTCCAGAATTTTTTAATGCGCCTCTTATGGCCGAGAACAACCACTTACCAGAATCTCAAGCCATTCGTGAGTTGGCTAAACATACAGCTGATATTGTTCAGCGCTTTTCTAAATTGGCCATTAGCTATAATATCAATATCATCACAGGGAGTATGCCCGAAATGCGCGGTGACCTCCTCTATAATGTGGGGTATTTGTGCAGACGTGATGGCTCGACCGAACGTTATGAGAAATTACATGTAACACCCGATGAAGCTAAAGTATGGGGTATGCAAGGTGGAAATGAACTTAAAACCTATGATACTGATTGTGGCAAGATAGGTGTGTTGATCTGCTACGACTCCGAATTTCCAGAATTAAGTCGCATTTTAGCCGATGAAGGTATGGATATTTTGTTTATACCCTTTTTGACTGACACTCAAAATGGATTTTCGCGTGTACGCCATTGCGCCCAAGCCAGAGCAATTGAGAACGAATGCTATGTTGCTATTGCAGGAAGTGTAGGTAATTTGCCCAAAGTGAATAATATGGATATCCAGTTCGCACAATCCATGGTGCTGACGCCCTGCGATTTCTCCTTCCCTGCTAACGGAGTCAAGGCTGAAACAACCACCAATACAGAGATGATCTTAATTGCTGATGTAGATGTGGATCTGTTACGAGAACTTAACCAGTTTGGAAGTGTAAAGAATTTACGTGACCGACGTAAGGACCTTTTTGAATTGCGGAAGCTAAAGCCATAAGAGCCATTCCTATTTTTTCAACAAAAAGATTGCAGATTAAAGGAATTTGATTTTACTTTGTATTTCAAAGTCCTTTTAATTATTATGAAGCAGTTATAACATAGAAGCAAAACGAACAACAGTTTTTAGTTTAAAAATATATCCTTATGAAAAAAAAACGTTTATCAATTATTTTGTTAGCTGTGCCAGCCCTTTTACTTATCCCTTTTATTGCCATGCAGTTTAGTGATGAAGTTGCTTGGTCTGGCTTTGATTTCGTAGTAATGGGCATTCTATTACTTGTTACTGGTCTATTGTGTGAACTGGTATTGCGCAAGGTTACCAAAACCAATCACCGTATTTTAATATGTTTAGGGATACTGCTTCTGTTTCTGCTGGTATGGGCAGAGATGGCTGTTGGTATATTTGGATCACCCCTTGCTGGTAGTTAGGCATTCAGGCTATCCGCATTAAATTTAGATCCTATAAAATCTTATTTAGTTCAATAAGGTTTTTGAAACTATCAACACGGATATTAATAAATGACCCATCCTGAATAAAGGATTTAGGTTAAAATTAATTTAATAGTGTTTAATTATTTTAAATACTGTATTATAAATGCAATTGCTACACTTACGGCAAGACCAATATTTACTCTACCGAAATCTTTAGCAATAATGATGTAAGTATATTTAATCTTTGTTTTATTCAATAGATAAGTTATAGCCAACTCCCTACCTGCTAGAATACCTATAAACACCCAAGTAGTGCTCATAGGAATTGAATTGAGATTTCCAAACACAAATAAAAAAAACCCATATATTAAATCAATAATTGTGGCAGAACGAATATTTTTGGTGTTTGATTTTTGATTGACTATTTCTTGAATTTTACCACCTCTTTTTCTGAAAATGTAGCCCATAATCGAAATAATGCAGGTTAATGATATCAAGAGTTCCTCAATAGATAGGTTTCTTGGAAGAAAAACAAAAATATTAGCAAAATCCTGAATAAGCCATTGCGACCATAAAAACCCTGTAGAAAACCATTGAGCCACTAGCCAATAATGTTTCTTTGTTTGTTTATCTAATTTATCTAATGAAAAATTAGATTCTAATTTTTTAGAAATAACGACATATACTACAATGGCAAAAACAAAGGCCAGTGCATAGCCATAAACCGATTTCAAAATCATTTTTTCTATAATCAACCCAGATGAAAATACGCTTAAAATCATAAAAGTCGTACTCACAGGAACTCCCAAACGAGTGATGGCCAAAAGAGCTATTGGCGCTATAAGATACCACCATTTTAACTGTTCGGGTAACGGTATATTGTCCAATCTGCCGTATGATACATCCCCACTATTGACATACCATCCATAAATTAAGGTTATAGATAGAATACTTACAGCAAAAAGCCAAAGCCACCACCACTTTACTTTGGAATTTGAAGAAATAAATGTGCCAAGCGTTTGAATAACATCGTTGGCTATTACTGAATAAGCTGCAAGGATAAAGCCAAAATAACCAATAATCAGTTCCATAACAAGTGAAAAATATACAGCAAATGTAGTAGATATTTGTTCTGTAAAAATGTGATTGAATTAAATTTTTTAAAGAATATATTTATGAATTTTTTAACAAAGATTAGTTATACATTTGTTTAATAAATTTTCTGAAAATGCTTGGTTTGAAGTGTTTTGCTTTTAGTCTGTTTTTACTGCTGTCTATTGACTCTTCACAGTACATTAATAACAACACATCCCTTTTTGAAAGCGAAGCAGAAATCACTTCCTTCAGCGATGAGATCAATCATCAAGCATTTGTTGTAGATCCTCTTTTAGAAAGCAATCAAGGTAATTGTTCTTTTAAAACATACAAGATACCTTTATTTTATTGCAACCATAGCACTCCCCAACCCACAGCTACAACTTACGATTATAAACTTCTTTATATTAAGATTGGTGATGGTCTTCCAATACATCTTACTTCTAGGATCCTCATCTTTCCCTTTCATTTTTTTACCTAAAGTAATTTTTCATTGTTTTTTAGGTCTGTTCCCATGTTGTGGGGATTAAGACACCAAATCATTAATTTAATCTAAAATTTAAAACATTTAACAATGAAAATATCAATGTTAGTGATGATTATTATCATTACCTTATTGTGTGTATTACCATATCTATGGTTTATACAAATTGGAAAAAACAATACCAAAAAAAAAGAGAAACTATTCACAGATGTCACTAAAGCAGAAAATGTGTCAGTCAATTCTAAAGAACAATGGAATAACAATTTCATAGGATTTGACCCATCTAAAAACATCCTAGTCTTCATAAAAATAGTTGGTCAAGAAACTTCCTTTCACAAAATAGACATCCGCAACATAAAAAACTGTGAAATCAACAGAAAGACAAGGGATTATAAGAAGGAGAAGGGTGTGGAAACTAAATTGCAATCCTTAAGTCTAGAACTGGCGATTGCATCGCAAATTGAGCCCGTAATTCTCAATTTCTATGATATTAATGAAGAGTTTCAAGAAGAATTTGAAATGAAACGTGCTGAAAAATGGAAGACGTTGATCTTAAATGGTCGAGATCAATACAATGATGATGAATTGAAAAACAAACTCTATTATTTACATAATAATGATTTGAAAAAAAGTGTATAGAATTGCATTTTGGGCAAGTGTCCTAGGACTACTTGCCTTTATTTTTGACTTTGGTTTTTCTCAAACAATTTTGGCCCAACAAATTATTGATGCATTTTACTTTGTTGTCATTGCCTTGGGGTTAATTTCAACATTTAAAAGGTTTATTGAAAGTCCAATTCTTTTTGATCGTAAGGTAGCCATCTTTGATATCATTTTGGTTTTTTATACACCGCTCATTTTCTTTATGTACTTAATTTTAGGTGTAGCATTTAAAAACGATTTGATTTTAGAAAATCCCCATTGGGTTGTTTTGGCTGGAATGCTAGCATTTAACAGAGAATTTTCGAAACAAAAATTAAACCTTAACAGAACTTACTTTAATCTAGCACAAGTATTTATATTAAGTTTCTTAACAACTATACAAAAGAAAGAAGTAAAAACTGCAGTTGGAAAAACCCGTCAAGAAGAAAGGGTACAAGGTGTGGCTTCTGCAAATACAATTCTGAACGAACATGATATTTTAGTTATTTATGGTGCCAATAAGGATTTACGAAAATTTACAAATCAATAAGACAAAAATCAATAGACTGATCGATTATTATACTAAAACCGTATATCATGAGCGATAATTTAAATATAATCTTAGATAAACATGGATAACTTAATTGAAATCATTTTGCACACCGATGATGCCTTATTGGCTATTGTTTCCAACAACATTCTAATTGCTTACCTCTTGCTATTCATTATAATCTTACTTGAAACGGGATTAATTGTATTTCCGTTTTTGCCTGGTGATGGCCTATTATTTTCTGCTGGTGTAGTAGCGGCTTCCACTAATTTAAATGTTTGGATATTACTTGTTATCCTTATTATCGCAGCAATTCTTGGAAATATTATAAATTATGCGGTCGGCAATCTCATTGGTCAAAAAATTATAGAAAGCAATACTTATTTTGCAAAGAAATTTCTAATAAAACACTTACCAGAAACACAGAAATTCTATGATAAGAATGGCGGAAAGGCTATAATTTTAGGTCGTTTTTTCCCCATTATTAGAACATTTATTCCATTTTTTGCTGGAATTGTCAAAATGGAAAAGACATTATTCATAAGGTATACCATCATTGGAGCAATTTCTTGGATATCATTATTCCTTTTGGTTGGCTTTTTTGTTGGTGAGATAGTATGGGTTAAAAACAACTATGGCCTAATCTTTTTATTTCTTATAATAATTTCACTACTTCCTTTATTGGTTTCAATCATTAGAAAATTGACAACGAGTAATCGATATAATTAAAATTAAATAAAAACTATAACACAATGATGTATATCCTTATAGCAGTAATCTTTTTAATAGGATACGTATGTATCGCTCTAGAGCATCCATTAAAAATTGATAAGGCCGCTTCGGCAATAATAACTGGGGTGCTGTGTTGGTCTCTATTGGTATTCGGATCAGAATCAATTTTCCAAAAAGACATAGAACCTAATTTCATCCACGAAACACTGTTCCTTCATTTAGGAGAAATTGCTGGAATCCTATTTTTTCTATTAGCTGCCATGACCATTGTGGAATTAATTGACACGCATAATGGGTTTCATATGATTACATCAAAAATAAAAACCACAAACAGGATAAAGTTGTTGTGGGTTATAGGGGTTGTTACCTTCATACTGTCAGCGGTTCTCGATAATCTGACCACGGCTATAGTAATGGCTACCTTATTGAAAAAAATACTCCAAGACAAAGAAGATATATGGGTGTTTGGTGGCGTAGTTGTCATTGCAGCAAATGCTGGCGGAGCTTGGTCACCAATTGGCGACGTTACCACAATTATGCTTTGGATTGGAGGCCAGGTCACCGCCGTTAACATCATTACGAGTCTTCTTTTACCAAGTATCGTCTGTTTATTGGTTCCATTAATAATTATGTCGTTTTTGAAGAAGGGAAATGTTACAATTCCTAAAATAGTGGAGGAAGATAGTCAGCATCAAAAATTAACAAGCTCCTTCGAGTCATCATTGATTCTTTGGTTGGGAATCATCGGGTTATTGTTTGTGCCAATATTTAAAAACCTAACACACCTTCCTCCTTTTATGGGGATGTTATTTAGTTTGGGCGTATTGTGGATAGTCACTGAATTACTACACAAAAGGAAACCTGACCAACAACGACAATCCTTAATGGTCGCAACTATTATTAGAAGAGTGGATACACCTACTATCCTTTTCTTTCTAGGAATTCTTTTGGCTGTCGCGAGTTTACAAACTGCAGGTCATCTGACACAATTTGGTAATAGCTTAAATTCTATATTTAATAGTTCCTATAGTATTAATATGGTCATTGGTCTTGTTTCAGCAATCGTGGACAATGTACCAATGGTTGCAGGCGCAATAGGTATGTACCCTATGTCTTTATACCCACAGGATTCACAATTTTGGGAATTGTTGGCTTATTGTGCTGGTACCGGGGGAAGCAGTTTAATTATTGGTTCTGCTGCGGGTGTTGCCATTATGGGAATATTGAAAATAGACTTTTTATGGTATGTAAAAAAAATCACGTGGCTGGCTCTTTTAGGCTTCTTCTCTGGACTTTTGGCGTATTACCTAATGAATACAACATTTTAACGAATTAAAATGAAATTAAAAAATTCCTTTTACCTATGAGACTTCAACTATTTCGTAAAAAACCCTAAGGGTTATTGCAATAGAACGCTGACAATTCTTCTCGATACAATTCCTCACAGGCTCGGAATCACTCTAGAACCGGAAGGTGGTAGTGGAAGTCCAACTATGGAGCAATTATACACTTTAGGTGTTGTTGCCTCTGCACCTTAACATTGAAAACACTAAAATATACCTAAAGCGCATTGACCTAAAGTTGATGCGCTTTTTTTTTAATCTGTACTGTCCCCACAGCAACAGCTTAATTCCGTAAAAAACAAAATACTAGGACTTTAAGCTAAAAATTTGGCCCTAGTTGACGTTAGTTGACCTATACTGACCGTAGTTGACCTATGCTGACCACTTTTGACTGCATTTGACCTTAGTTGACGTATGTTGACCCCTATTGACACACTTTAAGTGATTTTAAGGGGGGGGTTGTTCGAGACTTGTTCGAGGATTGTTCGAGAAACGTTTTGCTGTATTTTTTAAAAATTTGAGTTTTTGGGACTTTTCTCGAACCACACCAAAAGATGATAAAAATACGTAGGGTTACGTATAGGAAAAATAACTTTTTTTGATTTACTTGCTATTAATTGCCAAAAGGTGTTTATATCCCACAAAAAAAGCGTAGATAAATCCACCTTTTAGTGATAAATATAATGTGGATAAATACCATTACGTTTATCCAATTGTTGTGCTTCATTATCAGAAACTACTAACCAATGATAAAATTCTTTAGAAATATTGGATAGTATTTCAAGTATGCTCTTGGTGAAATTATACTTGTAGTAATTTGAATTGTGATTGTTGTAAGTTTAACAATACTGTAGCAATTATCATAACTCAAAAAAAGAAACTAAATACTTAATTTTATAAAAACGATATTTCAAGAATATAATCATAAATAGAATTGACAAAATCTTCATTAATAAAAATTCAGACCGCTTACTATAGATTAATAAACGCAATCCATCATCCAGTCTAAAATCCAAAATATGAAACAAACTACAATCCTTTTTTTAATGATCATCTGTTTATTAGCTTTGACCACTTGCTCAAAAAAATTGACTTCGGTTCCTGATAAAACATCTGAACAAATCTCGGATACATATCAAATAAAGTATGATGTTCCATACGGAACAGATACCGAACAGAATATGGACATCTATCTTTCCAAAGAAGCGAAGTCTTACCGAAAGAATATTTACACGATTGTATTCCTACACGGAGGGGCTTACTATTTAAGTGACAAAAGTGCAGAGGAAAAATACATCGAGCCTTACTTAAAAAAAGGATTAAATGTTGTCAATATGAATTACCGCTTAAAAAAAGGAATTCCAACTGCAACAGCGGATTTAACTAACGCTCTAAATTTTCTAAAAGCCAATAGCAACGACTACGATTTGAACTTGAACAATATAATCGTAACTGGATTTTCTGCAGGAGCTCATATTGCAACGATTGTAGGGGTATCTCAAAACAACCCTGAATATCCCAACAAATTAAATGAAGGAATTAAGATAACCGGTATAATCAACTTTTCAGGTCCAGTAGATGGACTGGACGTTGTAGAAAAGATTTTTGTAGACCACGATAATGAATTATGGAGTAAAGCGGGCAAAGCCCTTTTTCCTTCAGAAGGATATGAACCAAAAGAACACATAGCGATTTATGAACCAATAACCTATCTTGACAAAAACGATCCACCTATTTTTTTATGGTATGGCGGGAAGGACAATCAAATTCCACCCCAAACATTCGAAAAATTTATCTTAAAACTAAATACAAAAAAAGATTTTATTGATTTTAAACCAGATGGTCTTCACAGTCCAAACGAAAATGAATTTAAAAACGCTTATGAGCATATTTTTGCGTTTTTAGATAATTTATAAAAAAATAACTGCTGGTAACAACATATATTATCCATTAGTAGTTCTAGACTACTTCTAAAAATTGCCGACGCATCTCGCTTTACACGTGTCTATTCGGTTTATATTTGGTAAATTAAGCCTTTAATGACTGCGTTCAAACTTAAAAAAATACTTGTTGAATATAACTTAAACCATTAGCAATGATCATAGATGTCCATACACATATCAATAATTATCACGAAGACAAAGTCACTTCGCTCGAAAGCAGCCTTAACCTTCTCATGGAAACCATGAATGAGAACAAGGTTGATTATTCTCTTGTGCTATCATCATATAAAGTTAACCAGCATAGACCCAGTACCAAACAAGTTGTCGAATCTATTGCGGGTAAAAAAAACCTAGGTGTGGTTGCTGGTATCAGTTATTTAAATTATAACCATAGAGATATTAGGGAAATTGGAGAATATCTTGAACAGGGCTTAATTAAAGGTTTGAAATTTTATCCTGGCTATGAGCCCTTTTACCCTAATGACAGCAGACTTATAGTATGGCATGAAATGGCTGTGGAATATGATGTCCCGGTCATGTTTCATTCTGGTGACACTTATGCCCCTACCGGACGCGTAAAATATTCACATCCGCTTCATATTGATGATTTAGCCGTTGATTTTCCCGATTTAAAAATTGTCATCTGTCACGTTGGTAATCCATGGATAAAAGACTGTATGGAAGTCGTGTATAAAAACAAAAACGTCTATGCCGATATTTCGGGTTTAGTCCTTGGCGATTTTTCCGAAAAGTTTGAACGCTATATTAAAAACGAAATTGAAGAAATGATCACCTTTGCAGGTAACCCAAATTATTTACTTTATGGCACCGATTGGCCAATATCCAATATGAAATCCTATTTAAAGTTTATGGATCAGTTAGATTTAAACCAAGACAAAAAGGAACTCATTCTATGGGAAAATGCTGCTAAATTGTTTAATATTGATACTGATAAGTTGTGAAGCAGTTAACCACAAAACACATTGGGTCAACTCAATAGCCCTAAACAGTAAGCTAAAAGTTCTTGAGCATCATAATATCCAAATCATTTTAAAAATCGTCAAAAAAAATGCTCATTCAACCCTATACATCAGACTGGAAAGCTAATTTTGAGCAGCTAAAACGTGAATTAGAGAACGGTTTAAGTGGCATAACCATTTGTATTGAACACGTTGGAAGCACTTCAATACCTAACCTGGACTCAAAGCCAATAATTGACATTGATATTATCTATAACGTTGCTTCAGATTTTGAACCTATCAAATCAAAACTTGAAAAGATTGGATATTACCATAATGGTAATCAAGGTATTGAAGAACGCGATGTTTTTAAACGTAATGGGACTTCCATAAACCCAATATTAGATACCATTACGCACCATCTTTACGTTTGCCCCAAAACCAGTATCGCTTTAGAACGACATATCTTATTTCGAGATTTTTTGAGGAAAAATGACTGGGCAAGGTTAGAATATCAAGATCTCAAATATAAAATAGCTTAAATGGCCAACCAAAATAAAAAAGACTATGCATTGCTAAAGGAACAGAACATTAATGTATTTGTCGACGCCATCATAGAAAAGGAAAAAATTAAAAGATAAAAGTCCTTTTAATTCATTTCTCAAACTAATATATTATCGTGAAGTACAAATTTCCGTTCATCTACCTATTTACGACATTCATCATCTTAAACCCCGTGTTTGTCAAGCCTTAAAATTCTCAAGCTGTATAAGACTTAATTTTAATTAAAATCATAAAATTTAATGTCATGAAAACAGTATTTAAAATTAGTTGGGCCTATGCACTCCTTATAGTAGTGTGGTCCTGTGCCAATGAAGGCCTTGAAGATGGCAATCCATTAGGAACATCAGATGGTTATTCGTTGAAAAGTTACAACAACGGTATAATTAAGTCATACAGTAATGAAACCGTCCTTAAATGGAATGAATTAGTGGGTACGTATATTGATGAAAAAATACCCCAACCATTAGAAGCAAAAATTTATGCCATGGTAACTTTGACCATGCATGACGCCCTAAACAATGTGGTACCCAAATATGAAACCTATGCCTTGGACAACACTCTGGTTGATGCCAGTGCTATTTCTAAAAAAAATATTCATGCCATAGCCGATGCTGCAGTATCTCAAGCCACAAGGGATATTTTTGCTGCACTATTCCCTCCTGGAACTTCTGGAGCGAATAGCTTATTGAATACCATTTTATCCCAAATTGAGGATTCAGAATCAAAATCAAAAGGAATTGACATCGGTAAAGCTGCTGCTGCTGCAATGTTGGAAAAGCGACAAGGTGATTTTCCATTAGTTTTTTCAACTTTTACAGGGACTGGAATCGCTCCTGGCGATTACCAAGCCAATTTTATGCCATGGATGCTTCCTAACCCTCCTATATGGCCTGCAAATGCCGTGTATGCTCCAAATCTTGGAGACCTTACGCCTTTTGGAATCAACACTGGGAATCAATTTAGAGATGAAGGCTCTTATCCTATAAGCTCTCAAGCCTATATTGATGATTACAACGAAGTTAAGGCTTTGGGTTGTACTAACTGCCCTGAAAGGACTCCAGAGCAGACAGAAATAGGTACATTCTGGATAGAAAACACGGCTAGCATGATGAACAGAATAGCAAGAACTTTAATACAACAGGACAACCTTAATGGTTGGGAAGCAGCACGATTAATTGCGCTAGTTGAAATGTCACAAATAGATGGATTTATAGCTTCTTTTGAAGGGAAGAGGTATTTTAATTTTTGGAGACCAATTACCGCCGTCAGAGCCGGAGATAATGACGGTAATCCAGAAACCATAGGTGACCCTACTTGGACTCCAACACATACGACACCTCCTACTCCCGAATATCCTTCAACACATTCCTATTGCGGAGGTGCTGGTGCCGAGGTATTAAAACTCTTTTTTGGAACGGATACTAAACCATTCACAGCTACAAGTCCCTATTATTTAGCAGGAGTGGAGCGCAATATCACAAGTTTTTCTCAATTAGCACGTGAAAATGCGGAATCTAGAATTTATATAGGTTATCATTTTAGACATGCCATTGAGGTTGGCGAACGCCAAGGAAAACAACTTGGAAACTATGTGTTCAAAAACAACTTAAGAGAGCTTAAAAAAGTGCTTTAACAGCGTATATGAATCCCCACAATAAATTTCTTATAAGAGATTGATTGGGGATTATTTTGCTTTAATGTTGCTTTATTTCAGTTGTTAAAAGAGAGTAGTCCATACTAATTCTATCGTTCGTCCACCCCTTCTGGAAGGCTTTGGCTATTTGGAGTAAGCTGCTTAAACACATCTGAATAGCTTCTTCCTATCGGCAATTCCATTTTACCAATTTCAACATCGGTTTTAGTAAATGCTGTTATCTTATTAAAAGAAACAATATACGATCTGTGAATGCGTAAAAATTGATGTTTAGGCAAAACGCTCTCTACACTGTTAAGAGTTTGCTTGATTCGCAACGGAGATTCATTAGAGCGATGGATGACCACATAATCCTTAAAACTTTCAATATAGAGGACATCATCCAAAAACACTTTTACCATTTTTCGATCTGCCCTGAAATACACAAATCCAGGATTTTGGGCAACCGATTCAAGTTCTGCCTGTGGAATATTGCAGAATTTATTAACCGCTTTTAAAAAACGCTCAAATGAAATTGGTTTTAACAAATAATCAATGGCATCTAAATCAAAAGCCTCGATAGCGTAGTCCTTGTGTGCCGTGGTAAATATAACCTTTGGGGGATGTTGAAGGGTTTTCATTAATTGCGTACCCATTAATTTGGGCATATTAATATCCAAAAACATGAGATCAACTTTCTCTGTATTCATAAGGTTAATGGCTTCAAATGCGTTTTTACAAACCCCAACAATTTCAAGTTGAGGCAAGGATTCAATGTAGGTTTCTAGCACATGGATGGCTGGTGGCTCATCATCTACAATTATACATTTACACAGCATAGGTTTTATTTTCGGTATTTAAAACTAAAATATCTTTATATTTATCTTCAAGTGCTTCAAGCGTCACATCAAGTGTTACTACAAAAACCTCGTCGAGCTTAACAAGCTGAAGATTATGTTGGTCTTTGTAAAGTAATTGAAGTCTTCTTTTTACGTTTTGTAAACCCAATCCCCCCAAATTACCATAATCGTGATCAGCAATTGGATCTATGCTATTGACCAACTTAAAACGCATGGTATGTTCTTCTATAGCCAAATCAAAACTAATCCAACACTGGTCAATTTGCCTACTTGTCCCATGTTTAAAGGCATTCTCAAGAAAAGGCAACATCAAAAGCGGTGCTATTTGAAACTTTTCAATTGCACCGGAAATGGTTATTGAAACCTCCAATCGATCGCCATAGCGCAATTGTTCTAATGAAATATAACTTTGCAATAGTTCTAACTCTGCACTCAATGGAATTCGTGCACTATTACTTTCATAAATCATAAAGCGAAGTAGTCCTGATAACTTCATCACAATTTCAGGAGATTTAGGAGAGGCATCCAAAGTATGTGAATATAAATTGTTAAGCGTATTGAATAAAAAATGAGGGTGTAATTGTGCCTTTAGCAATTTTAATTCGGCAATTGTTTTTTGCTGCTCTGCTTCAATAGTTAATTGCCTCTGAAAATACCAATGTTTCAACAGTTTTATGGATGCTGCAATGGCACCAACATGAATAAATGGTAAAATATTTCTTCCCACAGTTATATTGGCTCCACTCAAAGAGGGGTTACTGCTCACAGATAATTGAGCAATTACGGTATACAAAGCACAAATCATAACCAAAATTACGAACCCAATAAAAAAAGGCAAAAATCTTCGTTTAAGTAGAAATTTAGGAACTAGAAAATATAATAAAGTATAGACCATAATGAGATGGCCAGGTATAAAAAATAGTGCGTTAAGAAAAGACTGTTTTGGATTTACGTCGAGCCCAAAGCCCCATGCAAAATAGGTGAGAATTAAAACCCAAAATAATACGTGTAGGCCAACCTTACTAAAGATTCTAACCCAATTTACTTTTTTGAATGCCATATAACTTCGATCAAAGCATAAACATTTTAACTATTTTAATAAAACGAATCGATTTAAATACTTATAAATCAACTCTAAAAGCGTATATGAAAGATATAAATTAAATTTGAATGTTTAGTAAATATTTTTAGCATAAATTTATACGTAACTGTTTGTAATTAAAAGCATTAATGATACAAAAGGATTTTTTAAGGAGCACTTGATTAAAATTATTATCTTTCAACATCCTGGTGCAACTGTATTACATATCATAAAGAGTTGTACCCAAAACCTATTCTCGAAAAACACAAAACATAGCATGTTGACCTCTATTAATCCAAAATTACCCATGCGTGACAAAATGGTTACTAAGGCTTATTACATCCAAAATTTAGGCTTTAAAGTATTTGGTAGTGCAGACTATGACGATTATTTGATGTTGGAAAAGGATCAAATTCAAATTCACTTTTTCAAATTTAAAGGACTTAACCCTAAAACCAATTATGGTCAAGTTTATATAAGAACAAATAGTATTGATTCCATTTATCAAAACTTAATAGATAAAAATGTCAAAATTCATCCTA
Source organism: Flavobacteriaceae bacterium MAR_2010_72 (assembly GCA_003550275.1). Classification (GTDB taxonomy): domain Bacteria; phylum Bacteroidota; class Bacteroidia; order Flavobacteriales; family Flavobacteriaceae; genus Geojedonia. The sequence continues at coordinate 1,529,342 of QXCW01000002.1, read as the reverse complement.
ATGCCCCATTAGAACTAAAACCTTGGGGTCAAAAGGAGTTTTCGCTACTCGACCCAGATAACAATCTGCTAACCTTTGGGCAAGCTATATAGAATTAATTTTGCAATATTCGCAAGTCACTTTGTATTAGGATCAGAACTAAAAGAAATGAGCAAGCACTATCAGGTAAGTCTATTAGGATTGGCTTTTTTTCGACCCTAATTATCAAAACTAATTAGGCCGCGTATCGATTTCATATCCAAGATTCATAAAATTTTGTTAAAGTAATTTTCCTACAAGGAAATACACGTTTTTGGTCGTTAATATACCTGTTTATATCGTTAATATGTGATATTTCTAGTTTGGTATTTGCCGAAAATCTACCTTCGACATATAAATAATCAAACACTTTAATTCTTTAAAAAACAATGAAAAACATTTTTTTAGTTACTTTGATATCCTTGGGATTAATAAGTTGTAGTAATGAAGAGCTAGGTCTAAATGACCATTCTGCCGAAATATCAGCAAATGCTCAGTATTCCTTGAAAAAGGGAAACCCAAATTCCAATAGTTCTTACACAGACTATAATGTACACGTTGGTGTTAGCGCTGACGGTACACTATGGACCTACACCATTACCCGCTCCAAACCTAACGCTAAAAACTTAAGCCACTTTATTATTGATCTAGGTAATTGTGGGGATGAAAGTGCTTCTTTTGCCAACATCATCTACGCTACCGTTAACGGCGCTCCTGCCAATTTGGTGCCTACCGAAGGATCAGGAACGGGATGTGACCCACAAGCCACTACTACTAATTTTGTAAAAGTGAATACCGAAGCAGCGACTTCTTGGGTTATTGTGATTAAATTTGATCGCGGTTATGCCAGTGCTGAAGCTGATTCATGGATTAAAGCTGGAACGTCTTGCAACTCTGCAAAATCTACAGCACCCGGCTGCCCGATAGAAGACTATTGTTCATTCTCTCAAGGATTCTTCTTTGCCAATGGGGCATTACAAAATGGAGCTAGTGCTTCATGGGTAAATGGCCTAACAATTGGTGGAGTGACTTATAACCAAGCACAAGGTATGACCATCTGGAGTATTGATCGTGGTCCAGGAGGAAATCAAGTACTCAACGCGTTTTTCCAGTTAGGCGCAGTACGTTTAAGCGGGGTTGATTCTGAAGTTCAAACACAGGCTGACATCATTGATGACTATTTTACGGCAGTTGGTAATGTATTTGGCTATCTTGTAACAGTTAATGGTAAAACGTATTTTAATCTTCCTACTAATGGCGGTGGTTATACCGTTGCACAAGTGATTGCAGCCGGAAGTGCCATTGGAACCTTTGTAGATGAGAATCATTGTGACTGATAAAGTATAAAAGTGTTTATTTAAGAATTAAAAAGCTGTTCTAAGAACAGCTTTTTTTTATATATAGATGTATAGAAATAATCAGAAACCTAAAACGATTGATCCATTATCTCCTGAACGACTTCAGGATTAAGTAATGTACTTATATCTCCCAAATTAGAAGTGTCTTTACTGGCTATTTTTCGTAAAATACGGCGCATGATCTTGCCACTTCTGGTTTTTGGCAAACCTTGTGTAAATTGGATTTTATCTAATTTGGCAATAGGCCCTATTTGTTCTGTAATAATTTGATTGATCTCTTTTCTCAAATTATCGCGATCCCTAGTTGCACCAAAATCTTTTAAAATCACAAACCCATAAAGTGCATTGCCTTTAATATCATGAGGATAGCCCACAATGGCCGATTCGGCCACCGCTGGATGTTCATTGATGGCGTCTTCAATAGGCGCTGTTCCTAAATTATGTCCAGATACAATAATAACATCATCTACCCGTCCAGTAATTCGATAATAGCCTACCTCATCACGCAGTGCCCCATCGCCAGTGAAATATGTATTCTCAAAGGTTGAAAAATAAGTATCCTTATACCGTTGGTGATTTCCCCAAATCGTTCGTGCAATACTTGGCCATGGAAACTTAATACATAGGCGCCCTTCAACTTGATTGCCTTTTAATTCTTGCCCAGCTTCATCCATCAATACAGGTTGAATACCTGGAAACGGCAAGGTCGCATAGGTTGGTTTTGTTGGCGTTACGTAGGGAATGGGAGTAATCATGATGCCACCGGTTTCGGTTTGCCACCACGAATCTATTATCGGACTTTTTCCCTTACCAACATTATCATTATACCAGTGCCAAGCTTCTTCATTAATGGGTTCACCAACCGAACCTAGCACTTTTAAAGAGGATAGGTCATATTGCTCAACTAGTTCCGTGCCTTGTTTTGCCAAAGCCCTTATGGCTGTCGGTGCTGTATAAAACTGATTGACCTTGTGCTTCTGGATAATGTTCCAAAATCGACCAAAATCAGGATAATGTGGGACGCCTTCAAACATAAGTGTCGTTGCACCATTGGCCAAAGGCCCATAAACAATATAACTATGCCCCGTAATCCAACCAATATCAGCTGTACACCAATACACGTCATTTTCTCGATATTGAAAGGCATTCTTAAAAGTGTAGGCTGTATACACCATATACCCCGCCGTTGTGTGTACCATACCTTTGGGCATTCCTGTTGAACCTGAAGTATATAAAATGAATAGTGGGTCTTCGGCAGCCATCGATTCGGCCTCACAACTAGACGATGCAAGATCTAATAAAGGTTGGAGCCAAAAGTCACGACCTTCATTCATTTGAATATCAGATCCAATACGTTTGGTAACCAGTACGGTCTTAACATTAGGACAGCTTTGCAAAGCTTCATCCACAATTCCCTTTAGATCAATCGTTTTATCACCACGATATGAGCCATCGCTTGTCAACACCATTTTACAGTCGCTATCGTTGATCCGAGTGGACAGCGCAGTAGACGAAAACCCTGCAAAAACAACCGAATGGATTGCTCCTATACGCGCACAGGCCAAAAGTGAAATAGCCAACTCGGGTATCATGGGTAAATAAATACATACCCTATCGCCTTTTTTAATGCCTTCGGATTTAAGCACATTAGCCATTTTGTTGACCCGTTCAAACAACTGTTTGTAACTAATAGCTTCCGAAGGTTCATCTGGATTATTGGGTTCAAATAGAATAGCAGTTTTATCGCCGCGTGTTGTTAAATGCCTATCCAAACAGTTTTCTGTAATATTGAGTTGTGCACCTTCAAACCATTTAACTTCAGGTTTGCTAAAGTCCCATGATAATACCTTGTCCCATTTTTTTCGCCAAAGAAAATGCTCCTCGGCTATTTCTTCCCAAAAATTTTCAGGCTCACGAACCGATTTGCGATAGACTTGGTAATATTCTTCGAGATGTTTGATATGGTAATTGCTCATGCTATTTCTTTAACATCTAAATTAAAAATTTAAGCTTGCTTCTAAAAGTTTTCGACCAGTTTTGTTAAGCTTTAGCAATGTATTAATTAAAGTCCTAATGTTTTGAAGCTTCACCCGCGCCACTCGGAATTCGGATTTCCTCAACCATATCCTGAACTTCTTTTGGCGGAGCTTTGGTAAACCTCATTATAGTAATGGACACTATAAAATTAAGGATCATAGCAAGGGTTCCAAAGCCTTCAGGTGAAATCCCAAACCACCATTCGCTCTTATCAGGAAGGACTTCGTCAAACCAGCCCAATTTATATTTCATCATGTAGAGCAACATGGCCGTAATCCCAACGATCATACCTGCGATAGCACCTTCCTTATTCATGCGTTTATAAAACACGCCTAAAATAATAGCTGGAAAAAAAGATGCTGCAGCCAAACCAAATGCTAGCGCCACAACTGCTGCTACAAAACCTGGTGGATGAATTCCAAAATACCCAGCAACACAGACCGCGGCTACAGCCGATAGTCGAGCTGCTATCAATTCGCCCTTTTCAGAAATACTTGGTTTTATAATTTTTTTAATCAGGTCATGAGAAACTGAAGAGGAAATGACCAATAACAATCCTGCTGCTGTAGATAATGCCGCTGCCAATCCACCGGCTGCCACCAAAGCAATTACCCAATCTGGCAGGTTAGCTATTTCAGGGTTGGCCAAAACCATAATGTCATTATCAACAACCAATTCATTTTGATTTGGATCGGCGACATACTGAATAATTCCATCTTTATTTTTATCTGTAAAAGTAATGAGACCTGTTCCTTCCCACGTTTTGAACCATTGAGGCACTGAAGCATAAGGTTGATTGGAAACGGTTTCGATCATGTTGGTTCTAGCAAAAACAGCTACTGCTGGCGCGGTGGAATATAATAGTACAATGAGTAATAGAGCAATACCTGCCGATTTTCGCGCATCCCTTACCCGCTTTACCGTAAAAAAACGTACAATTACATGTGGTAATCCTGCAGTACCGACCATGAGTGCTAAAGTAATAGCAAAGACATCAATGAGTGATTTTGAGCCTTCAGTATATTCTGCAAAACCCAACTCGGTACTTAAACCATCCAGCTTATCTAGCACATAAGTTCCTGAACCATTTGCCAATTCGCTTCCAAAGCCCAACTGTGGAATAGGGTTTCCTGTCATTTGAATAGAAATAAATATGGCAGGAACCATAAACGCAAAAATCAACACACAATATTGTGCGACCTGTGTATAGGTAATGCCCTTCATCCCTCCAAGCACAGCATAAAATAGAACAATGAGCATCCCAATGATCACACCCGTGTTGATTTCTACTTCTAAAAACCTTGAAAACACAATACCCACACCACGCATCTGACCAGCCACATAGGTAAAGGATACCAATAAGGCACAAAATACAGCTACAATACGGGCCGTTTTAGAATAATAGCGATCACCAATAAAATCAGGAACGGTGAACTTGCCAAACTTACGTAAATAGGGTGCTAATAGTAATGCTAAAAGCACATAACCACCTGTCCAGCCCATTAAATAGACTGCACCGTCATAACCAGCAAATGAAATAATCCCTGCCATGGAAATGAAAGAAGCCGCACTCATCCAGTCGGCTGCTGTGGCCATACCGTTGGCTAAAGGAGATACGCCTCCTCCTGCCACATAAAAGTCATTGGTAGAACTGGCACGTGACCAAATGGCAATACCTATATACAATGCAAAAGTTAGTCCTACGATTATGTAGGTCCAATTCTGAACGCCCAGACCTTCAACTACTAGTAAACTATTCATCATAGCCGTATTTTTTATCCAAACGATTCATTAAACGCACATAAATAAAAATTAGGATGACAAACACATACATAGAGCCTTGCTGTGCAAACCAAAATCCGAGTTTGAAACCTCCAAATTTTATGGTATTCAAGGCATCTTTAAATAGAATACCCGCACCATAGGATACAAGAAACCATACACTCAAGAGTATAAGTACATACTTGATATTCGTTTTCCAATAGGCAGTAGCCTTTTCTTCTTTGGTCATTTTAAGGTTGTTTTAAGCGTTGTTGATAGGCTTTAATTTCTTTAACAACTCGAGGTGCCATAACAATAGTAGCTAACATCGTTGGAATTGCCATAAGTGCGAATACCCCATCAATAAAATTGATCATCATACTAAAAGGTGTAGTGGCTGCCAGAATAATACTCAAGATATAAAAATAATTATAGTAGTGTTTATGTTTAGCCCCAATAAGAAATGACAAGCATTTTGTACCATAATACGAATAGGAAAACAAAGACGAAATACTAAAGATGAACACACAGATCATTAAAAGGTATTGACCAAATCCAGGCATGGCATCGGCAAAGGCCGAAGCCGTTAAGGTCACCCCATTGTCTGAAGTAGTTTGCCATACACCTGTCACCAAAATTGCCAAAGCAGTAAGCGTGCATACGACCAAGGTATCTATAGCTGGACCAAGCATAGCGACCAATCCTTCACGAACAGGCTCATCAGTTTTGGCCGCACCATGTGCCATAGGAGCCGTACCAATACCGGCTTCATTAGAAAAGGCACCTCTTCTAATGCCTAATAACACCAATGCGCCCAATACACCACCAAAAAAAGGATCACCGTGATAATTATTGGCAGCGAAGGCATCAGTAAAAATGAGCATGAAGTACTTTGGAACCACATCTATATGCATTATCAATATAACAAGAACCAAAATAAAATAAAGTAGAACCATAGAAGGCACCAACTTTGACGCAATGTTACTGATACGCTTTAACCCTCCTAAAATTACAATTGTAGTTAAAATAACGAGAACTGCTGCTATGACTAAATTTGTATTGAAACTGACTTCTACCCCATTAGGAATTAGAATAATATCATTAATGGCTTGTTTGAGCTGATTGACATTTACTACGGGTAAGGCGCCTAACATTCCAAATAGGCTAAATCCTACAGCCAATGGTTTCCAGCGTTTTCCTAAACCTTCCCTTATAAAATACATGGGGCCGCCTTGGAGTTCGCCATTGGAATCTTTCCCTCGATACATGATCGCCAACGTACAGGTGAAGAATTTGGTCGACATACCTACAACAGCACTCACCCACATCCAAAACATAGCGCCAGGTCCGCCAACGGCAATCGCAAGGGCCACCCCGGCAATATTTCCCATGCCTATGGTTGATGACAAAGCTGTGGTCAAGGCCTTAAAATGACTGATTTCGCCAGGATCATTAGGGTCATCATACTTCCCTCGTAATACATTTAAGGCGTGACCAAAAAAGCGAAATGGTAAAAATTTTGAGAGCAGCAATAGATACAATCCACCACCAATAAGAAGGATTAGTAAGGGCAAACCCCAGGCAAGATCAGAAAAGGTTTTGAAAAAAAGGTCTAGTGTTTCCATATACGAGGCACTAATATATCACTTTAACATAATTTAAAAGGAGATACAGCATTAAAATTTTAAAGCTATATTTGAGCACAAGAAACCAATTGGATTGAAGTCAAATCGTTTATATTTTATAGATGCCGTCAGGGCATTTGCCATCTTAATGATGCTTCAGGGTCATTTCATTGACACCATGTTGAAGCCCATATACAAAAGTCATGAATACCTTGCCTATAGCATTTGGTACTATTTTAGAGGAATTACCGCACCAACATTTTTTACAATTTCAGGATTGGTGTTTCTGTATTTATTGCTCAAGGCCCATGAAAAAGGTGATGATAAACCACGCATCAAAAAAGGCTTGATTCGCGGAGCTATGCTTATTGGTATCGGGTATTTATTACGTATCAATGTAATAAGTTGGTTTGATGGGTATTTTGATCCCTATATTTTAGTGGTAGATGTGCTACAATGTATTGGTCTATCGTTAATTATGCTTATCGGATTTTATCTTCTAACAAATAAGCGCAGCGGCTTATTAGCCATTGTGCTCTTTGTTGCTGGGTTTATGTGTTTTTTAACCGAACCATTATACCGAAACCTAACACTTGAACATGTACCTAGATTCATAGCTAACTATATGAACAAATCCAATGGTTCTGTATTTACCATTTTGCCGTGGTTTGGCTATATGGCTTATGGTGGGTTTATAGCCACTATATTTTTTAGATATTTTAAGAAGTACCGCTTCAGGGAACTTATTATTGCAGGCTTCTTTGTGATTGGCTACCTGCTTATTTATTATTCCTCATTTGCTTTGCACAAACTCCGTGTGATATTTGATATTGAGCTTTTTGATCGTAGTGCCAATTACAATTATTTGTTTACCCGATTAGGTAATGTGTTGGTTTTATTTGCGGTGTTTTATACGTTTGAAAATTATCTTCGCAGATCCCTCATTACCAAAGTTGGAGAAAAAACCTTATCCATATATGTGGTTCACTTTATTGTGATTTATGGAAGTTTTACAGGAGTTGGCCTTAACAGTTTTTTTACTAAAGCTTTAGACCCATGGGAAGCTATTTTTGGAGCTTTAACCTTTATGATATGCGTCTGCCTTATTGTGTTTTATGGCGGAAGAACCAATGCCTTTATTTATAAACACTTAAGTCGTTTATTGCATCTGGTAAAACGAACGCCAGCCGACACTTAAAAATTAGATTGATGATTCAAAATCGCGCTATTTTAGCACCTTACTATTGATACCCATTGTTAAACAAACCTCTACATAAACCCGAGTTTTTAGGCTATTTGCATAGTTTTAGAGGCTTTGCCATAGTCATGATTGTATTGATCCATGCCGTTGGTGCTGCGTTTTATGGTGCTTATGGTACCTATGATGAAAGTCATCATATCATCATCATAAATGAAGTACTTTTTCATGATAGCACACTTTACTTTGCTTTGATTTCAGGGCTATTATACGCCAAGATATTAGCGCCTCGAGGATTACTTAACTTTTATAAAAGCAAGCTGAAATTTATCCTTTTGCCTTACGTTTTTTTTACATTGGTATTCACTGCTTTTAAATTTGAACATGAGGAAGGACTTTTACTTTATGGTTATGTTAATGAGGTAATTATTAATTTCATATTTGGCAAGGCAAGTTTCGTGTTATGGTATATTCCTGTATTACTTTTTCTTTATGTCGTAACACCTGTTTTAGACTACGTATTAAAAACCAATACAACAACCAGAATCATTTTCTTTTTAATCGTATTTCTTCCGTTAGTAGTCTCACGAATCCAAATGGCGCAGGATTATATCCTTAAACTGGAAACTATGATATATTTTACAGGAGCTTACGCCCTTGGAATGTTTACAGGAAGCTATTTGGATGAAACGATGGATTGGGTGAAACGACATCGTTTATTTCTGTGGATTTGCATTGTTATAACTTCTGGCTTACTTTATTATTTCTATAAGGCACAAATAGACCTGCTAGGGTTTATTTCGTTAAGGGAATCCTTATTTTATATACAAAAATTAGGATTGGCAGCTTTGGTCATATTCGGTTTTAAGCAATTAGACCAGAGACAACCGAAATGGTTTTATAATATTGCCAACGATTCATTTTCCATCTATTTTATGCATGGATTTTTGGTCTATGCACTCTTGCCCTTATTAAGTCCCTTTTTGAGTTGGGACGAAGCAAAACCATTCATGGTAGTTTTAGGATCACTAACACTGCTTATTGCTGCCGTTGTAATCAGTCGAATTGTTGTTAAGTTATTTCAGTGGATATTTGGAAAATATTCAAGGATGATTGTTGGAGGGTAAGTCTTGAAATTCGTTCTTATTATTTAATAATGTTTGTTTAAAAATTCAAGGACATTGTTTTCAATTCTAGTTTGAATTGCACTCACATCAGCCTTGACAAAAGGCTCACCCATAATATTCTCATAAAGTTCAATGTAACGTTCGCTAACGGTTTCAATATAGGTATCACTCATCTCTGGAACAGTTTGCCCTTCAAGTCCTTGAAAATTATTACTTATTAACCATTGACGCACAAACTCTTTAGACAATTGCTTTTGGGCTTCACCTTTATCTTGGCGTTCCTCATACCCATCTGCGTAGAAATAACGAGAGGAATCTGGCGTGTGAATCTCATCAATCAAGACAATCTTACCCTCCTTGGTTTTTCCAAATTCATATTTGGTATCGACCAGAATCAATCCTCTAGATTGAGCAATTTCTGTTCCGCGCTGGAACAGTTTTCGAGTATAGTCTTCAAGTACTAGATAATCAGCTTCTGAAACAATGCCACGTTTTAAAATGTTCTCCCGTGAGATGTCTTCATCATGTGCTCCCATTTCGGCTTTGGTTGCAGGCGTGATAATAGGTTGTGGAAACTTATCATTCTCCTTCATACCTTCTGGCATCGCTACACCACATAAGCTGCGCTTACCAGCTTTATATTCTCGCGCTGCATGTCCAGATAGATAACCTCTAATTACCATTTCTACCTTAAATGGCTCACACAAATGACCTACGGCCACATTGGGGTCGGGTGTTGCCAACAACCAATTGGGTACCAAATATTCGGTTTGTGCCATAAATTGGGTTGCTATTTGGTTAAGGATTTGCCCCTTGTATGGAATTCCTTTGGGCATGACTACATCAAAGGCCGAAAGCCGATCGGTGGCAATCATGACCAGTAGGTCGTTATTGATATTGTAGACTTCCCTTACTTTTCCTTTATAGACACTCTGTTGTTTAGGGAAATTGAAATTGGTATCTATTATGGTATTTTTAGTCTTTATCACGAATTCTCAACATTTTGATGTGCTGCTTGCTGCCACTGAAGACGGCAAACCAACTACTCTCTATTCTCTATACTTTTATAAGCCTCAATAACCTTTTTAACCAACTTATGACGAATTACATCCTTATCATCCAAAAAGATCATACCAACGCCCTCGACATTTTTCAAAATCAACAAAGCTTCTTTTAGGCCTGATATGGTACGCCTTGGTAAATCGATCTGCCCAGGATCACCTGTAAGAAGGAATTTGGCGTTTTTGCCCATACGGGTCAAGAACATTTTCATTTGGTTATGGGTTGTATTCTGACCTTCATCTAAAATAACAAACGCATGATCCAACGTACGACCGCGCATAAAAGCTAATGGAGCAATTTGTATGGTACCATTTTCTATAAGCACAGCTAATTTTTCAGCAGGAATCATATCCCGAAGCGCATCATATAAAGGTTGCATGTAAGGATCTAGCTTTTCTTTTAAATCACCTGGAAGAAATCCTAAATTTTCGCCAGCTTCAACTGCTGGACGCGTTAATATGATGCGTTTAACCTCTTTATTTTTCAATGCTCTAACAGCTAAAGCGACACCAGTATAAGTCTTACCCGTTCCAGCTGGACCAATCGCAAACACCATGTCATTTAAACGGATACTTTCCACCAAACGGCGCTGGTTTACGGTTTGCGCTTTGATTAGTTTACCCCCAACGCCATGGACAATAACTTCATCGCCTCTATCAGAGGTCGTATAATCGGCGCTACTTTCACTAGTAAGTACGCGTTCAATGGCATTTTCATCAATCTTGTTGTATTTACCAAAATGTCCCATGAGCATGGTCATCCGGCGATCGAATTCCTCGAGTTGATCTTCATCGCCATAGGCCTTTATTTTAGTCCCTCTTGCAACGATTTTTAATTTCGGGAAATGGGTTTTAAGAAGTTCAATATTGACGTTTTGTGCTCCAAAAAACTCTTTTGGTGCAATTTCTTCTAATTCAATAATAAGTTCATTCAAAAGCTGTAAGGATTTAATACATTAATCTGTTTTGTTTTATTAGTTTTGTGATGATTTAAAACGAAACATTTTCAACTTGATATTACAAATCTAATTGAAAAAGTTTATTCGAACCCATCAAGTTCAGGTTTTAATTTCAATAGTTTTTAACAGAGGAAATCTACATAAATTTAATCATACATAGATAAAAAATTATCAACAATTAGTTCATGGCCATAATTACTTTAACTACTGATTTTGGGGAGAAAGATCATTTTGTTGGTGCTACAAAAGGCGCTATTTATACCGAACTCCCTGAAGTAAAAATTGTTGATATCTCGCACTCTGTTTCCCCCTTCAATGTCCCAGAAGCAGCTTATATCATCCAAAACGCTTACCGGAGTTTTCCTAAAGGAACCATTCATGTTATTGGTATTGATTCTGAACTCAACCCCGAAAACAAACATATTGCGGTAAAATTGGATGATCACTACTTTATTTGTGCCAATAACGGGATTATGAGCATGATCTGCGCTGAAATTGCACCCGAAAAGATTGTTGAGATCAACATCCATGATAAAATTGCGACGAGCTTTCCGGTTTTGGATATTTTTGTAAAAGTAGCTTGCCACATTGCGCGAGGGGGAACACTGGAAGTTATAGGAAAAGTGATTGACACGATTAAGCCAATTAAAAATCTCATTCCTTTTGTTAATGACGAACAAACACAAATTATTGGTAGCGTGATTTATATTGATAATTATGGAAACGTTATCACTAATATTAAACGCAAATTTTTTGAATCCATTCAAAAAACAAGAGGCTTTGAGATTTCGGCTCGCAATTATAAGTTTAGTGAAATCTTTAATAAATACAGTGACGCTATTAACTTTGATATTCCTGAAGAAAAGCGCTATGATGAAGGAAAACGGATGGTCGTGTTTAATTCATCTGATTATTTAGAGATCGCCATTTACAAAAGTGATAATGCCACTGTAGGAAGCGCATCTACGCTATTGGGTCTTAAAATGAGAGATACGGTAACCGTAAATTTTGATAAAATATAGTGAATCTATCAAGTGAATAATGAAAGTAAAAATTTCTTTATGTTTGTACGTCTAGTGAAAATGAGTTTTAAGCCTTCAAAAGTTGAAGAATTCCTTTCAAATTTTGAATCATATAAGACGCAGATCAGAAATTTTAAAGGCTGTGAATTTTTGGAATTATATCGAGATAAAAGTGATGCCACTGTATTTTTCACTTATAGTTTTTGGAATTCTGAAACAGATTTGGAGAATTACAGACAATCTGAACTTTTTAAAAGTGTTTGGTCCAAGACAAAACCTTTGTTTAGTGCGTCAGCTGAAGCATGGAGCGTTGATAAAATTGCCACATTGGTATGAGGTTTTATTAATGAAAAGCAATTTAACGTATAAATAAAATTAATGTTTTCAATTCTTAAAAAAGAGATCAATAGTTTTTTCGCCTCTACCATGGGCTACTTGGTGATTGCTGTATTTTTAGTGCTCAACGGTTTATTTTTGTGGGTGTTTAAGGGCGATTTTAACATCCTTGACAATGGCTTCGCTGATCTTTCTGCATTTTTCATGTTGGCACCTTGGATTTTTATATTTTTAATTCCAGCGGTGACTATGCGTAGCTTTTCTGATGAGACCAAACAAGGGACTTTAGAATTGTTACTGACCAAGCCCATTAGTCATTTACAAATTGTTCTCGGAAAATATTTAGGTGCGCTGATCTTGGTTTTGATGGCCTTGTTACCTACCCTGCTCTATGTCTTTACCATTTACAAGCTAGGTAATCCTGAAGGAAATTTGGATACTGGCAGTATTCTGGGTTCCTACCTCGGTTTGGTGTTTTTAGCATCGGCCTATACCGCTATTGGTATTTTTGCGTCTATATTGACTGATAATCAAATTGTGGCCTTCATTATTGCAGTGCTGTTATGTTTTCTATTTTATTTTGGATTTGAAGGTCTATCCAATTATAACATTTTTGGAAATGCCTTATCTATTGAAAAATTGGGAATGGAATGGCATTATAAGAGTATGAGTCGCGGTGTTTTAGACACTAGGGATTTGCTTTATTTTTTAAGTGTAACCATTCTATTTGTAGTATTAACCCAATTAAAGATTAAAAAACACTAATATGGTCATTACACCTGCACTTGTCATTTTTAACATTGCCATTTTTGTGCTCTTGTTCTTGTTTGTGAGAACTATTGACAAACGTAAGTGGTTAAGTATTTTGGTAGGACTTGTGCTTACACCAGTAGTCTATTTTTACCTATTTTTTCCTTTGTTAAATGTGTTCAGTAGTTACCATCACCAAAAATATTATAATGCTGATGCATGGAAGGAAAAACCAGCCTTGCGTTATGAAATGACCAAAAACATCATTACATCGGATACGCTGATTGGATTGACAAAATCTGAAATACAACAGCAACTTGGCAACTATGAATGGTTAAGCTGGAATGAGGAGAAAAAAGATCATGATCCAGATTATTGGAACTACGGTTTAGGAATCCTCCCTGGAGCCTTCAACACCAAAAAAGAATGTATAACACTCATTTTTGAAGACAACAAAGTGGCAAGAATTAAAACCTATAATGAAGACATAAAATTTGACGATGAAAACTAGATCAAGGAGCATTAAGGTTTTCGTTCTTGTAGTGACATTGGTCATAATTAATGTGATTGGCAGTAAAATCTATAAGCGTTTTGACCTCACTCAAGATCATCGTTATACCCTGTCCCAAGCAGCCTTACAGACCATAGATAGCGTAGCCTCACCCTTAATTGTCGATGTGTTTTTGGAAGGTGATTTCCCTTCCGAATTTAGACGACTAAAAACTGAAACCCAGCAGCTTTTGGAAGAGTTTTCACTCTACAACCCTAACATCATTATCAATTATATTGATCCTTTAGCTGATGAAGCTAACAGAGATCGTAATATTCAACAACTATCCCAACGTGGTCTGCAGCCGTTTCAAGTAACCGTCAAAGAAAGTGGAAAATCAACTCAAGAACTAGTGTTTCCTTGGGCTTTGGCCAGTTACAATGAGCAAACGGTAACCATACCATTGCTTAAAAATAAAATTGGAGCCACAGAACAAGAACTAGTGTCCAATTCCATTCAACATCTGGAATATGCCTTTGCTGAAGGCTTTAAAAAATTGGTCAGCACTAAAAACAAGTCCATTGCTATTTTAAAGGGAAATGGACAACTAAACGATAGTTATATTGCCGATTTTTTAAAGACTATTCGTGAACACTATAATATTGCGCCGTTTACCTTGGATAGTGTTACCAATAATCCGCAGCGGGTATTGGAGCAGCTCAAGAACTATGACTTGATCATTTCAGCAAAACCAAGTGTTCCATTCACCGAAGAAGAAAAATTGGTACTGGATCAATTTACCATGAACGGTGGGAAAAGTTTATGGCTTACCGAGTCGGTTATCATGGATAAGGACAGTTTAATGAATGATTCGGGACGTGCGGTTGCCATTATGCGCGATTTAAACTTGAATGACTTTTTCTTTAAATACGGTTTAAGGATCAATCCTGTTATTGTTGCCGACCTGTATTCTGCGCCAATTACTCTAGCTATTGGCGAAGGCAGTAATGCACAGTTCCAACCCATTCAATGGCCGTATTCGCCATTGGCAGCTAGTAATCCCAACCACCCAATTACCAATAATCTCAATCTCATAAAATTCGATTTTAGCAGTCAAATCGACACCCTTAAAAATGAGGTTGAAAAAACGGTATTATTACGCAGTTCGCAACTATCCAAACTAGAAGGTGTGCCAAAAGATATTAGCTTGGATATCGTGACACAAGACCCCAACCCAGAATTATTCAACAAAGGATCACAAACCCTAGCAGTTTTATTAGAAGGTAAATTTACATCGGTATATAACAACCGGATCAAACCCTTTGAAGTTTTCGAAGAAAAAAACACAAGTATACCGACCAAGATAATTGTAATTGCCGACGGTGATATCATCAAAAATGATGTTGTTAGAGGACAGCCTCAAGAACTGGGCTTCGACCGTTGGACAGGCCAACGTTTTGGCAACAAGGAATTTTTGGAAAATGCCGTAAATTACCTTTTAAATGATGACGGACTTATAAACATTAGAACCAAAGAAATAGCAATTGCGTTTTTGGACAGTCAAAAAACAGAAACCGAGAAAGCCCGCTGGCAACTCATAAATATCGCATTACCCCTAGCCTTATTGGCCTTATTTGGTTTTGTGTTCAATTACATAAGAAAGCGCAAATACACTTAAAAGTTGTTAATAAGTTTGTTTTATAAACCAATAGGTTTAAGATATATTTGTAAGACGATTAAAGACCATTAAGATTATAAAAAAACATACATGAAGTTTATAGTATCAAGCACGTATTTACTAAAACAATTACAGGTTTTGGGTGGTGTTATCAACAGTTCAAACACCTTACCTATTTTAGATAATTTCCTTTTTGAATTAAACGATTCTAAACTTACCGTTTCAGCTAGCGATTTAGAGACCACAATGTCTTCAGTAATAGACGTTGAAAGCGATAGTAATGGCAGTATTGCGTTGCCTGCACGTTTATTGTTGGATACCCTAAAAACCTTCCCCGAGCAACCTTTAACCTTTGTGGTTGAGGATAATAATACGGTAGAGATCAGTTCCAATCACGGAAAATATGCTTTGGCCTATGCTGATGGCAATGAATTTCCAAAAGCCGTAGCGTTAGAAGATCCAAGTACTACAAAAATTACTGGGGATATTTTAGCTACAGCCATAAGCAAAACCATATTTGCAGCGGGAAATGATGATTTGCGCCCAGTGATGAGTGGTGTGTTTTTTCAGTTTTCAACAGAAAGCTTAACTTTTGTAGCAACAGATGCCCATAAACTTGTAAAATATACCCGAGAAGATGTTTCAGCCAATCAGGTTGCTGAATTTATCATGCCTAAAAAACCATTAAATCTTTTAAAAGGAATTTTGGCAGCCAGTGAAGATGAAGTCACGATTGAGTATAATGACTCCAACGCCAGATTCACCTTTGACAATTCAGAATTGGTATGCCGATTGATCGATGGGAAATATCCAAATTATGAAGCGGTAATTCCAAAGGAAAATCCAAATAAATTGACCATTGACAGAACCCAGTTTTTAAATTCGGTTCGACGTGTAAGTATATTTTCTAATAAAACAACGCATCAAATCCGATTGAAAATTGCAGGTGCCGAATTAAATATCTCAGCAGAAGATATTGATTACAGTAACAAAGCCGAAGAGCGTTTAACCTGTGATTACCAAGGTGATGATATGCAGATAGGTTTCAACTCTCGTTTCTTAACAGAAATGTTGAACAATTTAAATGCCGACGAAGTAAAACTTGAAATGAGTTTGCCTAACAGAGCAGGTATTTTAACGCCTGGTGACGGTTTAGACGAAGGAGAGCACGTGACTATGCTGGTGATGCCAGTGATGTTGAATAACTAAACAAACCTCCATACTGGTATATATATGGCCAATAGCAAACTATTGGCCTTTTTTATATTGTATATTATAAGAACATTTAGACCATGAAAACAAACTTACAAGACCTAGGAAAAGCTTATTTAAGCTATCTAGAACTAAATGAAACCCAAAAAATCATCGACCTGTTTACGGAGGATGGTATAGTCAATTCTCCAATTTACGGCATAATGCCTGCTAGTGAATTCTTCAACACCTTAAGTACAGACACCTCAAACTCAAAACTGAAGTTATTAGGAATTTTCGTCGACCCCAACGCTACCCGTATTGTTCTCTATTTTAATTATGAATGGACGTTAGCCAATCAAGACAAAGTGAAATTTGATGTGGTAGACGTCATGACTTTTGATGCTGAAAATAAAATTGTATCACTTCATATCATTTACGATACCGTAAAAAGCAAGGGTGCTGTTGATAAACTGAAACAGCAATCATAAAAAAACGCCCACGATTAAGTGGGCGCTTTTAAATTACCTCTTTAAAAATAACTAACTAATAAACTTAAGAGATAATGGGTATCTTGGTGATTCGCCATTACTGGCTTTTATAGCATTTATAATAGGGAATACAAAAGAAATAATACCTATTAGGATGAGTCCTAAAATCCCTAATCCTAACAAAAGAATGGCTGGAATACAAAGAATCGCATAAATGATGATACTTAATTGAAAGTTGATGATGCTCTTTCCTTGTTCATCCATAGTATAAACTTTCTCTTTTTGAGTTACCCATAAAACGAGTGGAACAATAAGCCCACCAAATCCGGTTATGAAGGTCAGCAACTGACTCAAATGGGTGATGACTAGTAATTGATTGTCGGTTCTCATGATGGTAATGGTTTTGATTGATATTAATAGGACGTAATATGTTTAAAAAAGTTACATGATTCTAAAAAAATGTTTTTTATATTTTCAGCTTTTAGTTTGGATAAATTGGAAGTAGATATTAATATTTACTTTGCCCCATACGGCAATTAATAAGTCGGATTAAAGAAGGTTCAATCTTTTGAAGATAACTATAAACCCTTTTTTTGTTGAATTAATTCCTGATGAATCCTACAATTAAAACAGGAACTCATAGCGATTATAAGCAAAACTTTTAATTGATTTCATTTAATAAGGCTATAAAACGAGGTTCTGCTCTTAAAGCTTCAAACTTAACATCGCGTTTAAGGCCCCAAAAAAACAGACCTAGCCCACCAGTCTCGTAATCCTTTTCCAAGTAATGCAATGCCTTTTCCTTATCACCCAATCCCATGTAAATTGTTGCAATCATATAAGGAGGTACAAAGGTCACTTTACTCTTGTTAAGCTGATAGTCAAGAATATCATTTGCTTTTTGAATTTGGCCAGACATAGCATAAGCATAGCCTAACATCCAATTGGTATTGATTCCTACAGTTCTGGAGTTGAATACTTCAATAGCCTCCTTATAGCGCTTTGCACCTGTTAATAAATTCCCTTTCATGAACATAAGCATATTATCATCGGGAAACTTTTCCAATGCATTATCTAGTATTTTAATTCCTTTGTCATACTCGTCAAAATAATAGTGCGCAAACGCCTTATTGGCAATATTTTTAGTGGATAATGGATCCAACTCAAGGGCTTTAGTGAACAAGGTAATGGCTTCGTCTAAATTACCTTCAAAAAGGCGTATCCAAGCCAATTTGTCATAGGCTCCTACATAATTAGGGTTGATTTCAACAGCTCTGTTGAGATAACTCAAGGCCATGTCCTTTTCGAATCTATAATAACTAATAGCACCTAAAGCACCATAACTACCTCCATCAGAGGGATTAATCTCTAGAGCCTTTAAGGCTGGTGTAAGTGCTTGCTGTAAAATCTCCCTGGGTGCGCCACGACCCCAATAAATATATTCTAGGTAAGTATCCGCTAAACCTACATAAGCTCGACAGAATTCAGGGTCTACACTTATGGCTTTTTTGAATAAGTCTTCTGCCCTCCTTAACTCTTCTACTTTGCCTCCTCCCTGATTTAAAAAGCGTTGGCCTTCTTTGTAAAAATTATAGGCCTTTACATTCTCTGTAGGAGCTTTATTTAAATTAATAATTTCATTAGTGCTCAAAGTAATCTTTAAGGCCTTTGCAATTTCGTTAGATACTTGACTTTGAATTTCAAAAATTTCAGTTAAGGTTTTGTCATAATTCTCGCCCCATAAATACTTGTTATTTTTTGCATCAATTAATTGGGCATTAATCCTAATTTTATCGCCATATTTTCGAACGCTTCCTTCTAAAACATAGGAAACACCAAGTGTTTTGGCTATTTCTGAAATGGACTCTTTAGAATCTTTGAATTGCATAATTGAAGCTCTGGAAATAACGTGAAGTTCATTGATTTTTGACAATTGCAAAACGATATCTTCGGTAACACCATCGGTAAAATTTTCAGAGTCACTATCCTGACTCATATTTAAGAAGGGTAAAACGGCAATGGAACGTTTTAAAATCTGATTATCATCATGACGTAATTTTCCAAAATAGACTAAAATCGTCAAGGCGATTACTGCGAGAACTATACCGTAAACACTTTTTCTATTAAGCCCCTTTGGTTTTTTTAACTTTTCCTGATTCTTTGATTTTAAATCTGTAAGTTTTGGGATAGTCAATTCGTGATGGTCAACAGCAAAAACAGAAAACCCCTTATCAACATTTTTGAAATCAAAGACGCCTATGAATTTTGTTTTAATATCGTTCTGATTACGAATCTGGTCATTGACCTTATCGGAAATTAGAACACTCCCTGCCAACGCTATAGATTCAATTCTAGAAGCGACATTCACTGCATCACCAATAATATCCGATTCCGTTTTAATAATATCTCCTACATGAATTCCAATTCGAAGAGGAATAACAGGATCCTTTTGTAAAGCAATTTGTATTTCAATGGCACATTTAATAGCTTCTACTGAACTCTTAAAAATACTTAAAGTTCCATCGCCATAATATTGTATTAGTTCTCCATTAAACTTTTTGGTAAGGGCTTCAAAAATTTCTCGGTGTTTGGATCTAATATGTAATGCATTCTCTTCATCATGTTGCATTAAAGCCGTATAGCCTTCAATATCGGTAAACATGATTGCAGAAAGCTGTCTATGTTGTGGCATTATTAGATTGTCATATTATGATTGACTAATTTAATATAAATAATTCATAAAGTGTATGGTTTTTAAAATACTTGATTCTTAAATACATACGAGGACTAACACTTATGATAATAATAAAACCCATTTAACTTTAATTATATTACTTGTTAAATTAATTTGAAGGACTTTTATATTGAAAACTCATTTACAATAATCAAAAAAACAACGACTGGCTTAAGAGGAAAATACATTATCAAAAACAATCGAAATCCTAACAAATCGTATCTAAATTCATTTTGATAGTGTCCTAAATAGCTAATCATCAATACTTAATATTATACAAAAAATAAGACTCTTTTATAAAACTGATAAAAAATAGAACAGACTCGAACACAATTTTTTGTACCTTTCAGCTTATTACAAATAAGCCGTTTTATTATTTAACAGCCCACCCTACTCGAGCTGAACGTCTTATTAAAGCCCTCCCAAATCTAAAATCAACCTTATAACAATAACTTAATAAACGCCAAAGAAGTTTATGAAGCTTGATCCTATACATAAGGATTATAAAGTGTTGGTACTTAAGGTTTGCCGATCATCAGTCTGTGTATTGATATTGGGCATCATTATAACTTTTACCTATCTCAAAGTCTTCCCAGTATCAGGTTCAAAATACGAGGGCTATGTAGATAATGTATTTTATATGAATTATGAGGTTTCAACACTTGACAACTCTATTCAAAGCCAAAATATAAAATTGGGCTATGAACTCTTTGTCAATACCCCTAAATATTTAGGCCCTAACAACGGTAACCCAGAAAAAGCCTATGCTGGAAACAATTTAGCCTGCAACAATTGTCATCTCGCTGCAGGAACAAAACCATATTCAGCACCTTTAATTGGTATCATTCAACGCTTTCCACAGTTTAGGGGTAGAGAAAATAAAATTGGCACTATTGAAGAACGCATTAATGGCTGTTTTGAGCGAAGTATGAATGGTCGTGTACTTCCTCCAGATAGTGACGAAATGAAGGCTTTTGTAAGTTACTTGAATTATTTAAGTCGTTATGCTCCTAAAAATGGACAAGTTATTGGTCAGGGTTTTATGGATGTAAAGATTCCCGATCGTGCTATTGACCTCAACCACGGCAAACAAGTCTTTGAAACTCATTGTGTTTTATGTCATACGATTACTGGGCAAGGCGAAAAGAATCCTGATGGCATCACCTATCTCTATCCACCCCTCTGGGGCGATGATTCCTTTAATAATGGGGCAGGAATGAATCGAGTGATTACTGCAGCCGAATTTATTAAGGCCAACATGCCTTTTGGAACCACATTCAACAACATCATTTTAACAGATGAAGAAATCTACGATGTTTCTGGATATATCAATCAAATGGAACGACCTGTAAAAGCAAACCTCGAATTAGACTTTCCCGATTTATTAAAAAAACCTGTGTCTACCCCCTATGGGCCCTATGCCGATGATTTTTCATTGGAGCAACATCAAAAAGGACCGTTTCAACCTATTATGGCCTATTACAAACAAAAGTATAATCTAAATAAAACCAAATAAATCAAAATTATGAAAACAAGCAACAACAATTCTAGACGTCAATTTATTGGCGCATTAGCTTTAGGAGCAACAGCCAGTACAATGGCTGCACTCGCTAATCCACTGCATACCGAAGACCTTAAGTTTAGCCCTAAACAAATGACAGCAGCCGACGATTGGTTCAAAAACATCAAAGGTAGCCATCGTGTGGTCTACGATGGTTCAACACCACATATGGGGCTACCAATTGTATGGAATTGGGCTTTCTACCTTACCAATAACGAAACAGGATCTCCAGATAGCGATATTACCGCTATGACGGTAATAAGACATACCGCTATTGGCTTTGCATTAGAAGATCGACTTTGGGCCAAATATAATTTGGGGAAATTCTTTGAAATAAAAGACTATACAAATGATTTTGCAGTACGCAATCCAGTGTATGAACCAAAAGATGGCGATTACCCTATTAACGGACCCGAGGGCATCAAACGTCTTCAGGAGCGTGGTGCAATGTTTTGCGTATGTAATCTGGCATTAAAAGTATACAGCGGCTTCATAGCTCAAGGTATGTCCTTAAATGGAGATAATGTTTACAAAGATTTTATTAGCGGTATATTACCAGGTGTAAAAGTTGTACCTTCTGGAGTATGGGCGCTCGAAAGGGCACAACAAAATGGCTGCGGTTATATTTTCGCAGGGGGATAATCTAAATCTAACACAATGAAAACAATTCTAAACGTCATGGTAGCCTTAATAGTTACTGTGACAGCATTTTCACAGGAAAAGCCCGTTAAGATTGTCTTTGATGTCACCAGCGACAATGTAGCTGTTCATGGGTCTACCATGCGCCACGTGAAGTTGATGTCACGGGCCTATCCAGAATCGCAATTTGAGGTGGTCATGTATAGCGGTGCCATTGATATGGTACTAAAAGAAAAATCTAGCATTGCTACCGACCTCGAAACCCTTTTGGCAAACAATAAAAACGTGTCTTTTATAATTTGCGAAGGCACTATGAAGCGTCATAAAGTAGATGCTTCACAGCTTATACCGGGAGTTACTTCGGTACCAGACGGAATTCTTCAGATCATTCAGCGTCAAGCTGAAGGTTGGGGGTATATCAAAGAAGCACAATAGTTTGGACTATTTAAAGTCTTAATCAAAAAATCCAAATAGCCCATTTTTAAGCTAAAAAAGAACCTCTTAAGAGGTTCTTTTTTTTAATGATCATGCTCACCATGGTCTTCTGTCTTTGCATTACCCGATTGATTCATTTCCATGGAATGATCGTATTGGCAACAACCTGGTAAATTTTTATAGGCTTCTTCACTCCCAGCCACTTTTTCGGTATCGTAACCTGAAGCTGCTATCGCATTATGAATGGCCATAGCATCGGTTTTAGTGCCATCAAAAGACAAATCTATCTTCCTTTTATCAACATCCCAATTGGCACTTGCAACACCGTCTACATTATTCGCTGCTGTTTCAATAGTTTTTTTACACATTCCACAGTTACCTCTTACTCCAAAAGACAGCTCGGTCATAGCCATATCTTTCGAAACTTCTGTAGTGGTTGTTTCTGTTTCTTTTTTGGTGTCGTTCTTACAACTTGTAAAACCTAATGCTGCTATGACAGCTACACTTAAAAATACTCTCTTCATTGTTTAAAATTTAAATATTAATACTCGATTTGTTTTATTCTATGACTTGTTTTACTTCTCCACAGGTGAGCATCGCATCCCCAAAATACGGATTGATGACTTTGTTCTCCTTACTTAACCAATAAGCTCCTTTATTATTATCTGCCATTGGACAAAATTCAACATAAACTTTTTCATTGACGCCAAATAGTTGAACCGCATGGATTAAATGTGATGATAAATGCTTGAAATGGTCCCTTTGTAATATGATAGTGGACGATTTAGAAATTGAAGTAGCTGAAGATTTTATATTGCCTTCTAATGACATCCAACTTGAATGCGCATTATTATCTGATAACAACTTCATATTTACTTTACTCAAGTTATTTAGTAAACTTGATGCACTTTCAGAGGAGGTTTTTGAATCTTCTTTTACTAAGGCATTTTTTAAATTGATATAATCATTGAAAACCACCTTTAATTGCTCTTGAAATTGCGCTGATACTTTCAAACGCTCATTCATAGTATGTTCACTTTGTTCATTTGATGACTTATTATCCATTCCCAAATGACCTTCATGACCAGTCATTACTTTACCACCATCCTTGTTCATCATGGATTTCTTTCCTTGCAATTGTGCTGCAGCATCAACCGTAAATGTTCCGTTGGTTACGATTTCATTTCCAACAAATACCCCCTCTAAAACTTCATATTCATCACCAATTTGAGTGCCTAATTTAACTTCACGCATTTCAAAAACAGGTTGATCCGGATTGGCTTTTAAATACACTACAGAGCGTTCGCCAGTCCAAAGCACCGCAGATGTTGGAATTGTTAATAGGGCCTTATTGCTACTTACAGCACCTTCAACTTTTGCGGTTACAAACATGCCTGGTTTAAATACATCATCTTTATTGTTTAAAACGACACGTAAGGTAACTGTTCGGGTTCTAGTATTTAAAATTGGGTCTATGAAATCTACTTTCCCTTTAAACTCTTTATTAGCATAAGCATTGGTAGTCACCACAACATCTTGACCGATTTTAAAACGGTCTATTTGGTTTTCATAGACATCAAAATTTGCCCAAACCGTACTGAGATTGGCAATTTTCAATAAAGGTTGCCCCTGTTTGATGTAATCGCCTTGCTCGACTAATTTTTCAGTTACCGTACCAGAAACTGTAGCATATATAGGTACATTTTCTTGGACTTTTCCCGTTTCTTCAATTTGATTTATTTGATTTTCAGAGAGCTTCCATAACTTTAATTTATTTCGAACCGCTTTATATAACGCAGGTTGCGATTCTTTTAAGGATGCTGCCGTAATCAATTCTTGTTGTGCTGCGTACAATTCTGGAGAATAAACCGTAGCCAATAATTGACCCTTACCGACTTGTTCGCCTGTAAAACTTATGTTCAATCGCTCCAGTCGTCCTGAAAAGTAACTAACCTGCACCGCATTGGCTTCCTCGTTTTCGGCAATTTTACCCGATAATTTAAGCTTATTTTCTTCTACATTTCCTTTCCCAACAACAGTGGTTTGAATATTGGCTAAAGCCATCGCATTTTCAGTCAATTTGAATTGATCTGCCAACAATCCATCTGCACCACTCTCGGCTGGAATGAGATCCATACCACAAATGGGACAATCGCCTGGTTCGGGTTGCATAATATTTGGGTGCATAGAGCAGGTCCACATTTGATTGGTTTCTGAAACCGTATCGTGATTATGGTCAGTTTCCTTATTTGATGAGCCACCAAAAATTAACCATCCCAGTAGTAATCCAGCTATTAATATGCCTGAATAAATTATATATTTTTTCATGTTCTATTATTTAACTTTAAAGTTGAAACTTAAATTAACCTTTTCCCAAGCCAAAGAAATTATTCCTTCATCGGTACTAATTTTATTGACTTTATATTCTAAATGTTCTGTTATAGCTTCTGAAAGAATTGGCTCTACGCTAAATCTTATCACATCATCTTTTTCATCGTATTCATCTTTACCGTGTTGGTCCCATTTCCTATTAAAAATGATGGTCCATTCCTCTTTTGAAGGAATAGTGAAAAATCCATATTTCCCAGCTGGAAGGGTTTGCCCTTCGATAATCAAATCCTTATTTGTCTCAATCCAAGTGGCCTTATGGGCTCCTGCTTGCCAAACATGGTCATAACCTACTAACCCACCAAAAATGATGCGTCCTCTAACGCCTGGCGAAGAATAATCGATATGAATATGAGCATCACCAACCATTGCCATGGTTTCGGTATGCGGACTTAACGGCTTTTTTTTAGGTTCTTCAACTTTTTCAGAATTAGTCACATGATGTTCATGTTCGCTTTGTTCTGTTTGCTTTGTTGCATTTTTACAGCTAAATACTGAAACTACAAATACCACTACTATTATTATATTTTTCATTATTTTATATTTAATTTATTCCCAATAACATTAATATAGCCATAACAATCATAATGGCATTTTCTATAAAGGTGGCTTCAGTCATGGGCAACTTTAAAGCTGTCCCTAGACAAGCACAACGTATTGACTTTTTATCCAATAAGGTTTTTGTGACTCCAACGGTTGTTATTCCCAACACAACAAGTGTAACGATTAAAGCACTGTTAACTTCAAAACGCATTAAAAACATTAAACCCAAAGCGGTTTCAATAAATGGATAAATTTTTCCGTAGAAAGGTATGTGTTTCGCCAATGGATCATATATGCTAAACGATTCAGGAAAGCTCTTTAAATCTAACATTTTAAAGAAACTAAACACGATATAAAACAAGCCCATAAAATCGAGCATAAAACCGCTCCAACTCCAATTGTTGTGGTGCATCAAAATACTAGCAGTTGTTATATAAAATAAGATAAGTAATAAGGGTTTTAATTGCTGTAACTTCGTTTTTTCCACTTCCTCTGATATAATTGTGTTATTTGAAGATGTAAATACATTTTTTTCTTGCTTTTCAGAAAGGTTATATTTTTCTGGTAATGCGTTTTTTAATATTTCTGTATTAACATGTTTATCCATGGTCACTTTTGCTTCTCCTCTTTCAAGATCAACTTCCACTTTAGTAACATGATCTACTTTACCTAGCTTTTGTTCAACTTTAATTTTACAGTTATTGCAGGTCATGCCCTTTATGATATAGGTGTGTGTCATAACTACTGAATTAAATAATTAATAATGGTACTTTGTATATAATAGGTCCTCACAGATTCAATTTGGTTCATTTGAAACTTCAGTTGTAACTCTTGAATATCTAAAACATCATTAAAATCAATAGTTCCAGTTTCGTAGCTTTTGATTAAAATATCTTCTGCATCTTTGGCTTGTTTTAAATTTTTGGTTTGGGTATTATAACTTATTCTTGCTGAAATACGTTCATTTATTGCTTTATCTAAAAGTGTTTCCAAAGTATTTAAACGTTCCTGCTTTTGTGCAGTAATTTCCTGTTGTTGCAAGGCATTTTGTTTAGTAGCCGATTTGTATTTGTTGTTGAAAATTGGGATAGATAAGGTCACCATAGGCATAACAACATCTTTACCATTATCTATGGGATTCATATCAGTGCGCTCTGCAACAGGGATGTAATCCAAACCAAAACCAAGCATGGGTTTACTATCTTTTTGGTTCAAAAGTTCAGACTGTTCAACCGTTTGAAAGAGTTTGTCGTATTTCAGTAATTCTGGATGTAATGCGAGATCTTTTGCGTCAAGCTCAACGTCATTCAAAGGCAAACTCAATGCGTCTACAACTACGATTTCAACATTTTTATCACGGTTTAAAAGCTTATTTAAATTTGTTTGCTCGGCTAAATACTGTTGTTGCAAAACTTCTTTTAACTGCTTCAATTCATTTTGGCGCATTTGGAGTTTCAGTACGTCTACCGCAGAAGCCTTACCAACTTCAACTGAAGTCAATGCCAAAGTTTCATAAGTTTCCAATAAATTAATGTTGCCAATTAGAACGTTTTGTTTGGCTTTATTGGCGTATAAATTATAGTAACTTTGGGCTACTGATACCATTAACTTTCGCTTTGCTATGACAATATCCTCATATTTTGCATCGGCCATAGAGCTCATGTAGTGTTCACGAGTACTTATGGTACCAAACCAAGGCAACATTTGCCGTAAAGAAACACGTGCCCTTTGTGCGCCTGTACGCGTTTCTGGCTCGCTTACAAAATAACCGACACTAACTTCAGTATTTGGCAATGTGTTTACTTCATTAACCTTTTCTGAAGCAATACGATATTGTAAATCAAACTTTTGAATTTCAGGGCTATTGGCTAAAGCTTCATTAATTAGTGTTTCTAACTGCTGTGCATTTGCATATAGACTCAAGAAACAAGAACCAAGAGCCAAGATGAATTTTATATGTATTATTCTGTGTTTCATTTTGTTATCCTTTTAAGTTGAAATTCCTTTTTCCAGCTAAACAAAACAGGAACTATAAAATAAGAGGTAATGTCGATAATCATACCTCCAAAAATGGGAATTGCCATTGGGATCATAATATCACTACCACGTCCTGTTGATGTTAAAACAGGAAGTAATGCTAAAACCGTGGTTACTGTAGTCATTAAACATGGACGAATTCGTTTGCCAGCTGCTTCTAAGGTTGCTAAACGAATGCCTTTTTTATCGCTATGGCTCTCTTTATCAAAAGATTGCGTTAAGTAAGTCGCCATCACCACACCATCATCTGTTGCAATACCAAATAAGGCAATAAACCCTACCCAAACCGCTACACTTAAGTTGATGGTTTTCATATTAAACAAGTCTCTTAAATTCTCTCCGAAGAAGTTGAAATTTAAAAACCAGTCTTGACCATACAACCACATCATAATGAATCCTCCAGCAAACGCCACCGCAATTCCTGTAAAAATCATAAATGACGTTGAAACGGAACGAAATTGAAAATAAAGAATCAAGAAAATGATGAGCAATGCCAATGGCACAACAACCGATAAGGTTTTTTCGGCTCGAAGTTGATTTTCGTAAGTACCAGTGAATTTATAACTAATCCCTTTTGGAACTATGAGTTCGCCTGAAGTAATTTTCTGTTGAATAAGTGCTTGTGCACTTTCAACCACATTCACTTCTGCAAAACCATCCATTTTATCAAATAACACATAGCCAACTAAAAAGGTGTCTTCACTTTTAATGACTTGCGGCCCTTGTTCGTATCGTATAGTTGCCAACTCGCTTAATGGTACAGGACTGCCTTTTTCTACTGGCACATAAATCTGTTTTAAATCGTCTGGATTTGCTCTTAATTCTCTTGGATAACGCACTCGTACGCCATAGCGTTCCCTACCTTCAACGGTTTGGGTTAAGACCATTCCGCCAACTGCCACTCTCAATACATTTTGAACCTCTTCAATGGTAACACCATAACGTGCAATCTTTTCCCTATCTATATCAATCAGTAAATAAGGCTTACCAACTATTCGATCGGCAAAAACGGCTTCTAGCTTAACCCCTTCAGATTGTTTTAATATAGTTTCTAACTGAACACCAAATGCCTCAATTTGCTTTAAATCCTGACCTTTTACTTTGATACCCATTGGTGCACGCATTCCTGTTTGCAACATGACTAGTCGAGTTTCGATGGGTTGTAATTTAGGTGCTGAAGTCACTCCTGGTAATTTGGTAACTCTTACAATTTCATTCCATATATCATTTGGAGATTTAATTTCTGGTCGCCAATTGCGATAGAACTCGCCATTGTTATCTTCAATCAATTGAGAGTTTTCAAGCTTCATTAAAGTGGAATTATCCGTGATATTTGGGTTTGCTATCAAACGCCCATCTTTTAATTCGAACAAGCCATCATCATTCACTTTATAGCGTTGACGCACACCTTTAACATTCTGCATATATTCAGCCTTGTACTGAATTACATTTTCATACATCATTAAAGGCGCAGGGTCTAAAGCTGATTCAGCTCTTCCTGCTTTTCCAACTACCGTTTCAATTTCAGGAATACTAGCAACGGCCATATCCAATTGTTGCAAAACCCTTTTGTTTTCTTCAACACCAGAATGAGGCATTGAAGTTGGCATTAACAGGAAAGAACCTTCATTTAAAGAAGGCATGAATTCTTTTCCTGAATTTTTCATAATAATAAAACCACAAACCAATAAGGTGGTAGGTATGGTTAAAAAAAGGATTCTGTTTTCTAACGCCCATTTTAAAATCTTCTTGTAATACTGCTGAAACAGCGCAAAAATTCCTAGTAATCCAAAGCAAATTATACTTACAAAAAGAAGGTTTAAAAATATACTTTTAGCAACTCCAAGTGGTCTCCAATATTCTGCCAATAGAAAA
The DNA here is from genome assembly GCA_003550275.1 of Flavobacteriaceae bacterium MAR_2010_72. Classification (GTDB taxonomy): domain Bacteria; phylum Bacteroidota; class Bacteroidia; order Flavobacteriales; family Flavobacteriaceae; genus Geojedonia. Next base: position 1,500,028 of record QXCW01000002.1, on the reverse strand, counting down.
ACAATGGCTACTGCTGATAAGACAATATTGATAGTATTTTTAGTGATTGAAAATTTAAAATTCAAAACCCAAACGCTATATGCCTCTCGTTGCTTTACTGCAAACCAAACCGATGTAATTCCAAAACCAATCAATAATCCTCCAATCCAATAGCCATAAATCATAATTAAAAGACCAATAACAACCAAGAAGCCATTTAAAGCATAATTCGTTGTTTTACGGATATTAACTTTTTTGAAAATAGAAGCTGCGAAGGGTGGAATTAAAAAGAGTGCAATAACAAGTGCTGCAGCTAATGCAAAGGTTTTTGTAAATGCTAAAGGTCTGAACAATTTACCTTCGGCTCCAATCAAGGTAAATACAGGGATAAAACTAATAATGGTTGTCGCAACTGCAGTAACAATAGCTCCTGATACTTCAGCTGTAGCATTATACACAACAGTATTGATTGGAAGTTTATTATCATCCTCGTCCAGATGCCTTATAATGTTTTCTGAAAGTATCACACCCACATCGACCATTGTACCAATAGCAATTGCAATTCCGGATAGTGCGACAATATTTGCATCGACTCCAAAGAGTTTCATAGTTATGAACACCATCAACACCGCTACCGGTAATAGTCCAGATATAAGTATGGACGCACGAAGGTTAAAAACCATGACAATAATTACCAAAATAGTAATTAATATCTCCAAGGTTAAGGCATCATTAAGTGTTTCTAATGTTTCATGAATGAGTTCTGTTCTGTCATAAAAAGGAACGATAGTAACTTGTGAAGTTCTCCCATCAGCTAATACCTTTGAAGGTAATCCTGGACTTAATTCGTCAATTTTATCTTTAACATTCGTAATCACTTCCATTGGATTCGCTCCGTAGCGAGCCACCACCACAGCACCTACAACTTCAGCACCTTCTTTATCCAGAATACCTCGTCGTGTTGCCGGACCTAATGAGACTTTACCAATGTCCTTTATCTTGATAGAGGTGAAATCTTCAGAAGTAACAACTGCATTCTCTAGATCTGAAATAGATTTAACATAACCCAATCCACGCACTAAATATTCGGCTTGGTTAATTTCAAGGGTTTGGGCACCAATATCTCGATTACTTTCTTTTACTGCTTTTACCACTTGGCTTAAACCAATGTTGTATTGACGCATCAACTCTGGATTCACGTCAATTTGGTATTCTTGCACATAACCTCCAATAGAAGCGACTTCAGAAACACCGCTTGCAGAAGATAAGGCATATTTTACATAGTAATCCTGAATGCTTCGTAACTCCTGTAAATCCCAACCACCTGTAACGTTTCCGTTTTCATCACGACCTTCAAGCGTGTACCAAAATATTTGACCTAATCCAGTAGCATCTGGACCCAAAGCTGGATTGACGTCGTCGGGCAATAAACCACTTGGTAAGGAATTGAGCTTTTCGAGAATACGACTTCTACTCCAGTAAAATTCGATATCCTCTTCAAAAATGATATAGATACTTGAAAATCCAAACATTGACGAACTACGAATGGTTTTTACACCTGGAATACCGAGTAAAGACGTGGTTAGCGGATAGGTGATTTGGTCTTCAATATCTTGTGGTGAACGACCATCCCATTTAGTGAAAACGATTTGTTGGTTTTCACCAATATCTGGAATGGCATCAACGGCCACAGGATTGTTTGGCAAAAAACCTGTATCCCAGTTAAAGGGTGCATTTATGGTTCCCCAACCTACAAAAAGAACGAGTAACAGAACTGCTACGAGCTTGTTTTCTATTAAATATTTGATGCTTTTATTGAGCATGGGCTTTGATTATTAAACAATTAGACATTAGTGCAAGAAAAACACTGTATACATAGGTTCTCCTAAAGACAATTGCCTTTAGTTAACACCGTCATTGTTTAAAAATCAAATTAAATAGGTCTCGTCTAGCTGGTAGATACGCCTTATGACCAAAGGTGGCCTGTAGTCTTCATAAGAAGAGATATCCACATCCGTTTCTTCAAAAAGGTTGCTATAGGCATGAACAAATGAAGTAATAAATAGTTGTTGTTCAAACGAAATTTTGTCAACTTGTAATTGTAATTCGTCTTGACCTTCAATTGCTAATTGTTCATCGTCACAACAATTTTTCATAGTAATTGAACACCTTTCGGTTGTGGTTTGGTCCATTTCCATCCCACAGCCTTTGGCTTTTTGAAACACTGCAGTTTCTACTAAAGTACCGCCACAAAAATGCATGTTGATCGTGAAGGACAGTGTAGAGAATAACACTACAACAGCCATAGCAATAGACAACATATTATGGAATATTTGTTTCATAAGTAATAACAAATGTATGAAATTTTAACAAATATAGATTTTGTTTAACAGAAGTTTAAAAAATCCGGCTATTTACCGATGCAAAAATTCGCGAATATATTACCTAACAGGTCATCATTAGTGATCTCACCTGTGATCTCACCAAAGTGGTACAAGGCTTGCCTGATATCGATAGCTAACAAGTCACCCGATAATCCTGTATCCAACCCGTACTGCACCTTTTTGATTTCTTCAAAAGCTTTTAGTAATGCATCGTAGTGCCGCGTGTTGGTCACAATGGTCTCGTTGTTTCGCAGTGCGCCGGTATTAATCAAATTCAATAAGGCATGGGTCAATTGGTCAACTCCAAAACCTGTTTTAGCCGAAAGTTCCAAAACTTCTGGAATTTGACTTTTAAGCATAGAAAGCTCCCTAGCCTCAATCTTATCAACCTTATTGGCAAGGACGATTAAAGGTTTCTGTGGATATTTATTTTTTATTTTCTCTAACTCCACCTTAAATTTAGAACCTTGAGATTTGAAATCTGTACTATCAAATAAATAGATCACCACCTGTGCCTGTTCAATCTTTTCAAAGGTTTTTTTGATGCCAATACGCTCTACTGTGTCTGTGGTGTCCCGTATCCCTGCAGTGTCAATAAATCGAAACCCTATCCCTCCTATCGCTATTTCATCTTCTATTGTGTCTCGGGTTGTTCCTGCAATTTCAGAAACGATAGCACGATCTTCATTCAAAAGGGCATTTAATAAGGTAGACTTCCCTACATTGGGCTCTCCTACAATAGCTACTGGGATTCCATTTTTAATAACATTACCTACAGCAAACGAATCAATCAAGCGTTTCAACACAAAACTAATACGCTCAGTTAGATCCTTGAACTGCTTACGATCTGCAAATTCTACATCCTCTTCAGCAAAATCAAGCTCTAGCTCAATTAGCGAAGCAAAGTTGAGCAGTTCCTCCCGGAGTTTTGCAATTTCATTAGAAAAGCCTCCACGCATCTGCTGCATGGCAATTTGATGGGAAGCTTCATTATCACTTGAAATCAGGTCAGCTACCGCTTCGGCTTGGCTTAAATCCAGTTTTCCATTTAAAAAAGCACGAAGGGTGAATTCTCCGGCATTGGCCATTCGACAGCCCGATCGCAAAGCCAATTGAATAATTTCCTGTTGAATATAAGAACTTCCATGACAGGAGATCTCAACTACATCTTCACCAGTGTACGAATTTGGGTTTTTAAACACTGTAACCAATACCTCATCTATATCGCGTTCGCCATCTACAATATGTCCCAAATGCACGGTATGGGTTGATTGCTTTTCCAAAGACTTTCCACTAACCGATCTAAAAATCGTTCCTGCAATACGCATGGCTTCTGGTCCAGATAGTCTAATAACAGCAATGGCTCCACTTCCTGAGGGTGTTGCTAAAGCGACTATAGTATCATTTGGTATCATGCCGTAATTTTCAAACAAAAGTATTGTAAAATTATGTTTAGTGCCTAAAATTGAAGCGTTTCTTTAAGAATTAATTAAGATTATAGCGCTAATTTCTTTTCTACATCTTGTTATATTTGTAACCTAAACGTTAACAATAACCTGTTTTGATTTATGAAAAACCTTATTAGAATTTTCTTTGTAAGTATAATGATTGTCTCTTGCGGAAAAGAGGTAAAAAGCGATGGCTTTGTTATTGATGGTAATGCCAAAGGACTCTACAACGGTATTAGAGTGTATCTTAAAACCATGGATGCGAATAACCGTCAGGTCAATATGGATACAGCCGTTGTGATGAATGGAACCTTTAAATTTGAAGGTAAAGTGGCCGATGCCGAATTGCTCTATCTCTATGTAAACAGTGTTCCTGGCGCGCTTCCTATTATGGTAGAAAATGAATACATGACGGTTACTATTGATAAGGACAATTTAGGAACTTCGGTAATAACTGGATCTAAATCAAATGAAGGGTTGACTAGCTTCAATAAGCAAATGACAGCCTTTAATGATCAAAGACAACAATTAAGCACCGAGTTTAGAACAGCAAGTGAAAATCAAGATTCTGTAAGGTTGGAGTCCTTAAGAACCGAAATGTCTAACTTGTCACAAACTGCAAGTGAATTTCCTTTGGAGTTCATCAAAAACAACCCAGATAATCAGTTTTCTTTAAAGTTGATAGAATCCATGCTACAAAACAATAATAGTGATCTACAACAAGTTGTAGACACTTATGACCTTCTAGACAATGCTGTTAAATCATCGCCTTCTGGTAAAAATGTGGCCACGCAAATTGAAAATGCAAAAAGACTTTTAGAAGCACAGGCTGCAACCAATATTGGTAAGTTTGCTCCTAATTTTTCTGCTCCAACCCCTGAAGGAAAACCATTGGCTTTAAATGATATAAAAGGCAAAGCAACGATTATTGATTTTTGGGCAGCATGGTGTGGCCCTTGTAGAAGGGAAAACCCAAATGTAGTCAAGGTTTACGAAAAATATCATGACAAAGGATTGGAAATAATTGGCGTGTCATTGGATGGTTCGCCGCGTCAACAAAGTGCTAAAGATGCTTGGTTAAAAGCCATTGAAGACGATAAGCTCACTTGGCATCATGTCTCCAACCTCCAATATTTTAACGATCCTGTAGCTCAAATGTATAATATACAATCCATACCAGCTACTTTCATCCTAGATGCTGAAGGTAAAATAGTCGCAAAAAATTTAAGAGGTCAGGCACTTGAAGATAAAATAGCCGAAATGCTGAACTAACAAAAAAGCCTCTAAATTTAAAGGCTTTTTTGTTATAATTTTCCTGCTTTATGCATCACAAACAGTATCAGTATGGGTACTGCTAACAACCCTACCATAAGTAAATTGGTTTGAAATAACCAAGGGGCCAGAATAAGGGTAACCACATAACCACCAATAGCCCCTCCAAAATGTGCATCGTGTCCAATATTACCAACACGTCGTTTCATGCCGTAAATAGAATAGAGTAGATAACCTATTCCGAAAACATAGGCTGGTATAGGTACAGGAACAAAAAACATATATAAACTCATTCCAGGTTCCAACAAAATGGCAGCATAAAGGATACCAGTTACAGCACCACTTGCACCAACGGCACTATAATGGTATTCGTCTTTATGGAAATAAAGGGACAGTAAATTTCCTAATATCAAACTTGCTATATAAATAATGATAAAATTAAGATTTCCAACATAAGAAAGTACAACATCAGCAAAAAAGTAAAGGGTCAACATATTGAACAATAAGTGAGTGGTATCTACATGCAAAAACCCAGAACTAAACATCCTGATCTGTTCACCACGTCTTACACTTCCGACATTAAACTTGTAGCGCTCAAAAAATCCATAATCTCCAAATCCTTTATAAGAAACCAAAACATTGGCTGCAATAATAACAATGGTGACCAAACTTAAATTACCCATAAACTTTAAACGTATAACTAGATTATAATATATATTTGTTGCTACAAATCTAATATTAAAAAATGCAATTTCTTGCTTACGTTCTAGTTTATCCCTTTTTGTGGCTTATTTCAGTGCTTCCGTTTAGAACCTTGTATGTGTTTTCGGATGGTTTGTTTGTCCTCATCTATCATATCATTGGGTATCGTAAAAAGACTGTAAAAGAGAATTTAAATTTAGTATTTCCAGAGAAGTCAAAAGAAGAAATCAACTCGATTACAAAGACATTTTATCACCATTTATGTGATATGGTATTAGAATCGATTAAGTCCATGACCATTTCTGAAGCTGAAATGAAAAAGCGAATGACCTTCTCCAACATTGAACTCATTCAGGAGCTAGAAGCCAAGAACAAAAGCGTTGTGCTCATGTGTGGCCATTATGGAAGCTGGGAATGGATCTTCATCTTTCAAAAGTATATCAACTACAAAGGTTATGGAATCTATAAACGATTAGCAAATAAGTATTTTGATCGTCTGGTCAAACGCATTAGAGCCCGCTACAACACGTCTTTAATTACCACTAAAGAGGCCATTCCTACCTTAATTCAAGCCAAAAGAAATGGAGAATTGACCATTAGTGGTTTTGCTTCAGACCAGTCCCCAAAGGTGCAGAAAGCCTTTCATTGGACGAGTTTTATGGGCATAAACGTTCCAGTACATACCGGCGCAGAAATGCTGGCTAAAAAATTGAATATGGCAGTCGTCTTTTTTGGCGTAAAACGTTTGAAGCGTGGACATTATGAAACTACCTTTAAAACCATTACTACCGACCCTAAAGCCTATAAGGATTATGAGATTACGGATATCTTTTTAAAACTGGTAGAAGAGCAGATTCATGAAGCCCCAGCGTATTATTTATGGACCCACAAACGCTGGAAACATAGGGACAAGGCTCCTGAAAACCTACAATAAATTACAATTCAAACCAACTGTTAACAGGGGTGTCTTGGGTTTCTGGAGATGATAAATGATGTACAAATTCATTGTTCGAACTTACATAACGGTAGTCTTTTGCCCAGTCTTTATGGTACTTTGCCAAAGCTTTGATACTATCACAAACATACGCCACTTCGTCATTTGTAGTGGTAGGGTGAATAGACAAACGAATCCAACCGGGTTTACTTACCAAATCACCAATAGAAATTTGCTGGGTCAATTCATGTGAGGTTTCATAATCCACATGAAGCAAATAATGGCCATAGGTTCCTGCACAGCTACAACCGCCTCGGGTCTGTATCCCAAACCGATCATTTAACAACTTCACACCTAAATTGTAATGCAGATCATCAATATAAAATGAAAACACCCCTAATCGGTCTTCGTGTTGTCCTGCAAGGATATTGAGATGTTCAATTCCCTTCAGTTCTTTGAATAGTGTAGACACGATGTCATGCTCTCGCTTCAGTATCTGTTTAACACCCATTTGTTCCTTAAGCTTAATGGCAAGCGCAGTTTTAATGGTTTGCAAAAATCCTGGGGTACCACCATCTTCACGGTCTTCAATATTATCGATATACTTATGTTCGCCCCAAGGATTCGTCCAACTTACAGTTCCGCCACCTGGACAATCAGGAATCATATTGTTATATAATTTTTTATTGAAAATCAGCACACCCGAGGTCCCAGGACCACCTAAAAATTTATGGGGGGAGAAAAATATGGCGTCCAAATAAGCGTCTTGATCTTCAGGATGCATATTGATATCGACATAAGGTGCTGAACAGGCAAAATCCACAAAGCATACCCCGCCATGTTGATGCATTAATTTAGCAATATCGTGATATGGTGTCTGAATTCCTGTCACATTTGAGCCACCAACCACAGACGCAATTTTTAAGGTATGGTCTTTATACTGTTGCAGTAATTTTTCAAGGTTTTCTAAACTGAATAGCCCTTCTTCTCCTGGGGGAATTACCTCGACCTTGGCTATGGTTTCCAGCCATGAGGTTTGATTGGAATGGTGTTCCATATGGGTAATAAACACCACGGGGCGAATCTCATCAGGAATGTTAGTAAACTTTTGAAGGTTCTCTGGAACTTTCAATCCTAAAATACGCTGAAATTTGTTCACGGCATCGGTCATCCCACTCCCAGAAACAATAAGCACATCATCAGCATTACAATTAACGTGAGATTTAATAATATGACGGGCCTTTTGATAGGCCTTGGTCATGGCCGTTCCCGAAACCGTGGTTTCTGTATGGGTATTGGCAACGAAAGGACCAAACTCATTACATAGTTTCTCTTCAATTGGTCGGTACAAACGTCCGGATGCCGTCCAATCGGTATAGATGATTTTCTGTTTACCAAAAGGCGACACAAATTCTTGATCAATACCTATAATATGTTTCCTGAACTGTTGGAAATACTGTTCTAAATTAGTAAGGTCTTTGGTTTGGATTTTTGTATTAATCATTAAAGTAAATCTCTTTTAAAGTTACTAAATATTGGCGATGCTCTTTATTTCTGAAATAATTCTATCGGCCAAGGTATCGGCCTCAACTTGCGAAGGCGCTTCCGTATAAATACGTATAATAGGTTCGGTATTGCTTTTACGCAAATGTACCCAACTTTTAGAAAAATCAATTTTCACACCGTCAATCGTAGTTAGTTTCTCATGGCTGTAGCGATCTTCCATAGACTTTAAGATGCCATCCACATTTAAGCTAGGGGTTAATTCTATTTTCTTTTTACTCATAAAATAGTTGGGATAACTCGCTCTCAAATCACTGACGTTCATTTTCTTTTCTGCCAATAAACTTAAAAATAAGGCGACACCAACCAAGGCATCGCGACCATAATGTAATTCTGGATAAATAATGCCTCCATTTCCTTCACCTCCAATAACGGCATTGTTCTTTTTCATAAGCTCTACGACATTAACTTCCCCTACAGCACTCGCTTCATAGTTACCTCCATGCTGTTTGGTGACATCACTCAAGGCTCTGGTAGAGCTCATATTGCTCACCGTATTACCGGGTGTTTTGCTTAACACATAATCGGCACAGGCAACCAGCGTATATTCTTCTCCAAACATTTCTCCTTTTTCATCTATAAATGCCAATCGGTCCACATCAGGGTCAACAACAATTCCAAAATCGGCATGTTCACTTACAACGGCTTTTGAGAGATCTGTTAAATGCTCTTTTAAAGGTTCGGGATTGTGCGGAAAGTGACCATTGGGCTCACAATATAATTTAACAGGATGAACGCCCAATCGTTCTAATAGCAACGGAATTGCTATACCACCTGTTGAATTGACACCATCAACCACTACTTTAAATTTTGCTTTTTCAATAGCTTTTACATTAACGAGGTCGAGATTTAACACCTCATCAATATGCAAATCAATATAGGCTTGGTTTTTAGTAATCTTCCCAAGATCATCAACTTCGGCAAAGTCGATCTCGCCCTGCTCTGCAATGGCAAGAATGGTAGCACCTTCTTCAGCATTTAAAAATTCGCCTTTAGCATTCAACAGCTTTAGGGCATTCCATTGTTTTGGGTTATGACTGGCCGTTAAAATAATACCGCCATCGGCATGTTCCATAGGTACAGCAACCTCAACGGTAGGGGTTGTTGATAAACCAAGATCAATAACATGAATTCCTAATCCCACCAAGGTTTGCATCACTAAACTTTGAATCATTTCTCCTGAAATTCGGGCATCACGTCCAACCACCACACGATAGTGCTCCTTTTGACGTTGCTTTTTGACCCAAGTGCCGTAAGCGGCCGCAAAGGTTACCGCATCTATAGGCGTAAGATTGTCTCCCATTTTACCACCAATAGTACCTCGTATTCCTGAAATTGATTTTATTAAAGTCATATACTCCTTTTCGAATTAAAGCACAAATATACCATTTCATTATCGTATTTCTTTAATGGTATTTTGTAAATTACGCCAATGAATTTTTTAGCGCACATCTATCTTTCTGGAGACAATGATATGATTACCCTCGGTAATTTTATCGCTGATGGTATTAGAGGGAAATCGTATAAAAAATATCCTGTAGATGTTCAAAAAGGAATTCTATTGCACCGTGAAATTGACACCTTTACTGATGCTCACCCCATTGTAAGACAGAGTACAAAGCGTTTACATAAAAATTATAGCCATTATAGTGGTGTGATTGTGGACATTTTGTACGACCATTTTTTAGCAAAGAACTGGAGCAGTTATTCCAAAACGCCTCTTCCTGAATATGTTGATGGGTTTTATGAAATGATGGAAGTGCATTTTGAAATACTTCCTGTACGTATTCAAAAATTAATGCCTTTTATGATGGCCGATAATTGGCTTTTGAACTATGCAAAAATTGAAGGTATACAACGCGTTTTAAATGGCATGAACAGGCGCACAGAGCATGTGTCAAAAATGAATGAAGCAACCACCGAACTAAAAAAATTCTATACAGAATTTGAACATGAATTCACCTTGTTCTTTGAAGAACTTATCGCCTTTTCAGAACAAAAACTAATTGAAATCCATAAAATTTATGAAATACAGCATTAAATCCTTTTTCTTTTTACTTGTCATAAGTGTTTTTATTTCTTGTAAAGACACAGTAAAGCAAACGGTAACCACCCCGTCTCAACGCGGACTTGTGACCTCAAAAGCAATGGTGGTTTCAGCGCGTAGTGAAGCCTCCAAAATTGGCAGTGCTATCCTAGCAAAAGGTGGTAATGCCTTTGATGCTATGATGGCTACTGAAATGGCATTGGCTGTTACCTATCCCTACGCCGGTAATTTAGGAGGTGGCGGATTTATGGTATATCGTTTGGCAAACGGCGATATTGGCTCTTTAGACTATAGGGAAAAGGCGCCAATGGCCGCATCTCGAAATATGTATTTGGACGAAGATGGTAACGTTATTGAAGATAAAAGTACGGTTGGCTCATTTGCCGTAGGAATTCCTGGAACTGTTGCAGGGATTTTTAAAGCCCATGAGGCCTTTGGTAAACTGCCTGTTAAAGATATTCTTCAACCAGTAATAGATCTTGCCAATAGAGGCTATGTCGTAACCAAAATGCAGCAGGAACGCTTTGAGGAATATGACAGCATTTTCAAGGTAGTCAATGAAAAAGAAATTCTGTTCTCAAATAAAATAAAAGCAGGTGACACCCTAAAAAACATAAAGTTAGCCGAAACCTTAACCCGCATTGCCGAACATGGGCGAGATGAATTCTATAAAGGAAAAACAAGTGAAATACTAGTTAATTACCTTAACGCCAAAGGCGGAATCATTACCGCAGAAGATATGGCAGCTTATGAAAGCAAATGGCGTGAGCCCATCACGTTTCATTATAAAGATTTAAAGATTATATCTATGGGACCTCCGTCTAGCGGCGGAATCTGTATGGCTCAAATCATGAAAATGATCGAACCCTTTGAAATCAAATCCTATGGTCATAATTCGTTGAAAGCAATTCAGGTCATAGCTGAAGCCGAACGTCGTGCCTATGCCGATCGCAGTTTCTTCTTAGGAGATCCCGATTTTGTTGAGATTCCCACAAAAACCTTATTAAGCGATTTGTATTTGCAGCAACGTATGTCAGACTTTTCATTTGACATGGCTACACCATCTGATAGTATTAGTTATGGCACCATTCTAGGATTTGAAAGTGAAGAAACGACGCACTACTCTATTGTTGACCAATATGGGAATGCCGTAGCAGTAACCACAACGCTTAATAGCGGTTATGGTTCAAAACTTTATGTTGAGGAACTAGGATTCTTCCTTAACAATGAAATGGATGATTTTAGCAGTAAACCAGGAGTACCCAATGTATATGGATTAGTAGGCGGTGAAGCGAATAGCATTGCACCCGAAAAGCGTATGTTAAGTGCTATGACCCCAACTATTGTAGAGAAGGATGGATTATTGTATATGGTAGTGGGAACACCAGGTGGTTCAACTATTATCACATCGGTATTGCAAACCATTTTGAATGTTGAAGAATTTGGTATGACCATGCAGGAAGCAGTAAATGCTCCTCGCTTTCATCACCAATGGTTACCTGATGAAATTAGATTGGAACCCAATGGCTTTAGTTCTGAATTAAAACAACAGCTAGAACAACTTGGCTACCCCATTAATGAAAGTAGGACCCCTGTTATTGGAAAAGTGGATGCTATCCTCGTTTTAGATAACGGTACCTTGGAAGGTGGTGCCGACAAACGAGGTGACGATACGGCAATTGGTTTTTAATGATCTATGGAAAAGCTCTACGACCTGGTTATATTAACCGATAAGCGCTATCTTAAAGACTCTAAAACCAATGCCTATAAACACAATGTGTATTATGAAGATGATTTGGTGAAGCAGGCTCTTGACAGTTTAGGAATAAAGACCTTACGCTTGGCCTGGGACGATCCAAATTTTGATTGGTCCACTACAAAAGCTGTTCTTTTTAGAACTACTTGGGATTACTTTGATCGTTTTGAAGAATTTTCAAACTGGCTAACTCAAGTTTCTAAACTTACACGATTAATTAATTCTGAAAACCTTATTCGTTGGAACATTGACAAACATTATCTTCAAGATTTGAAAACCAATGGCGTAAACATTGCCGAAACTTATTTTATTGAAAAAAAAGACACTCGCTCACTCAATGACATTCATAATCATTTAGGTTGGAATGAAACCGTTTTGAAACCTTGTGTTTCTGGCGCGGCAAGGCACACTTATAAACTCAACGAGAAAACAATCGGTGCTCATGAACATATTCATAGAGAACTTATTGAGAAAGAAGCTATGATGTTACAGCCGTTTCAGTTCAACATTGTAAGTCAAGGTGAAATTTCAATGATGGTATTCAATGGTCAATTTACTCATGCCATATTAAAAAAAGCCAAAGCCGGAGATTTTAGGGTTCAAGATGACTTTGGAGGTTCGGTTCATCCCTATTCACCTTCAAAAGCCGAAATCGAATTTTCAGAACATGCCGTAAAAGCTTGTCCAGAATTGCCTATCTACGCCAGAGTAGATATATTTACCGATAACAACGGAGAGATTGCTTTATCTGAATTAGAACTCATTGAGCCTGAACTATGGTTCAGAAATTATCCTGAAGCAGCATCTGTTTTGGCAAAGGCCATAAAAGAACAATTATTATGAAGATTAAAAAGATTCTAAAAATAAGTGCTGGCGTGATCATTTTTTTGACACTACCAAGCTTGTTGTTCTTTGGGTTTATCTATTTTAAATACAATGAAGAGCTTCCTGTTGGCAGTCAGCCCGAACAAGCTGATATTCTGGCACATAAAATGCTGGACGCTCTAGATCATGAAGCCTTTGATAACACCAATTATATTGAATGGGTGTTTAAAAAAAGACGGTATTATAAATGGAAAAAAAATCAGAATCATTGCACGGTCTATTGGAAAGATTATAAAGTAGAACTCGATTTAAACGATCCAAACTCGAGTATAGTTTATATCCATAATTTTAGTGTCGATGGTGATCTAGCTAAAGAGCTTATTGAAAAGGCCGTAACCTATTTTAACAATGATTCGTTCTGGTTGGTGGCGCCCTATAAAGTCTTTGATAAAGGAACACAACGCAGTTTAGTAACTTTGGATAATGGCGAACTAGGTCTTTTAGTAACCTACTCGTCCGGTGGTACTACTCCAGGAGATTCTTATCTGTGGCATTTAGATACATCTGGAAAGCCTAATAAGTTTCAAATGTGGGTTTCTATGCTTCCTATTGATGGTTTAGCGGCTTCATGGACCGATTGGACAACCACCGAAAGCGGTGCTCAATTACCAACCTTACACACTCTATTATTCCTTGGAATAGAAATTACTGATATTAAAGGAAGGGAATAGTCGTCAGTCACAGTTTACAGTCGCAGTAGGCAGTAAAAAAGAGTTTTAAAATTATGACCAATCACCAATAATAAAATTACAAATTGATTATTATAAATCTCAAGTTTAACAAAATTAACCGACAGAATACTGTAAACTGCGACTGTAAACTGTAAACTGTAAACTTAATATTAGCCTCTTTGTCCCACAAATTGATGGTCTTTCAATTTAAACAACACATTAAAGGTTGTTAAACTCCCATACGATCTCGTAATATATTGCTGCAAGTCAATTTTTTCCTGTTCATCAAGATTGCTACTATTTATTTTTTGTTCCATGACGCGCAATCGGTCTCTCACCATGGTGATCTTATGGAAAAAGGTATCAATAGGCACTTCATTTGCTTTTAAATTAGGATCTCCAGGTTGCATGATAAGTGTGCCGCCTTTCCATTTATCGGCCATATTCACGACTTCGGACACATCACTCCACTTTTTCAAAATGGATTTTAAGGTCCGTTCAACTTCATAAAAACTAATCGTGTCTACATCATCTTCAGCAGCTTCAATAACCTCAAACTCACTATCTAAATCAATCGTTTCTAAACCACTTTCGATAAAGGTTACCCAATAATGTTTGGAAGTAACATTAGTAACAACCCCTTTACCAAACTCTGGATGATCAATTCTTGAACTTATTCCTAATAATTTCATATTTTTAAAATATTAATGTTTTAAACCAAAAGTAAACAATTGTCACATTAAGAAAAAAGTTAACAAATTCTAAAAACATATGGGTATCAAAATTTCATTAGTATTTTTGTCTAAATAATAAACCATTAACTATGAAAAAAGCATTTTTAATTATTTCATTAGTCTTTATCGTTAACGGATATGCAACCAATGACCAACAAACCATTGACGACCTCCCAAAAATAGGAGATGTTTTAGTGATTAATGAACCTTCAAAACAAAATTATACTCACATCGATTTTCCAAGATTAAACTTTATCGTTAAGCGTGGCGGCGTCGCCAATTACGATAGCGTTCATGGAGAACATGTAGTTATTAAGGAGATTATTACAAAAAATGATGGCACTGTTTATGTTCAGTTAGAACCAAAAAGTGGCAAAAAATTCTTTGGCTTTATGAAGCAAGTCAAAGCCAATTATGAGCAAGCTATAAAGTCGGGCGAATTATCTACTTTATAAGTCTTCAATAAGTACTATTCAACCATAATTTTTATGGTGGATTGAAAAAGTATTGGTTTGCGAACCAATACTTTTTTTTGTCAAAAAAATGCACCTCTGAAGAATAAGAATAACATAAATTCTTAAAACCTAAATAAACCCTCTGAAGAATTTAACAACTAAAATTGTACCTTTGCAACTTTGCCACATCATGAGCCATTTTGAAGAACAAATAGAAGTTAAAGGAGCAAGGGTTCACAACCTCAAAAACATTGACGTCAACATACCAAGAGAAAAACTGGTGGTCATCACGGGTTTGTCTGGGAGCGGGAAATCATCGCTAGCCTTTGACACGATTTATGCTGAAGGACAACGACGTTATATTGAGACCTTTTCGGCCTATGCTAGACAGTTTTTAGGTGGTTTGGAACGTCCTGATGTTGACAAAATAGATGGTCTTTCTCCCGTAATTGCTATAGAACAAAAAACAACTAGCAAGTCACCACGTTCTACCGTTGGTACCATTACCGAGATTTACGATTTTTTACGCTTGTTATACGCAAGGGCAAGTGATGCCTATAGCTATAATACAGGTGAGCAAATGGTAAGCTACAGTGATGAGCAAATTAAAGCACTTATCATTGAAGCTTTTAATAACAAACGTATTACTATTTTAGCTCCTGCGATTCGTTCCAGGAAAGGGCATTACCGAGAATTGTTTGAGCAGATTGCCAAACAAGGCTTCGTTAAGGTAAGAACAGATGGCGAGGTGAAGGATTTGGTCAAAGGCATGCGATTGGACCGTTACAAAACTCATGACATCGAAATTGTTATTGATCGTCTAAAAATTGATGGAAGTACTGATAATGATAAGCGCTTAACCGAAAGCATTAACACCGCCATGTATCACGGTAATGATGTATTAATGGTACTGGATCATGACAGCGACCAAGTGCGTTATTTCAGTCGTAATTTAATGTGTCCTTCAACAGGAATATCCTACCCAAATCCGGAGCCCAATAATTTTTCGTTTAATTCTCCTAAAGGTGCTTGTTCAAAATGTAACGGGATTGGCCGTCTCTATCAAGTGAATGAACAAAAGATTATTCCAGATGGGTCCCTTTCAATTAAAAATGGAGCCTTGGCACCACATGGTCCGCAAAAAAACAGCTGGATTTTTAAGCAATTTGAAATCATTGCGCAACGCTTCAATTTTGAATTAAGTGATCCGTATAAATCAATTCCTGAAGAAGCCAAGCAAATGATTATGTTTGGTGGCAATGAAAAATTTTCTGTTGAAAGTAAAACCTTGGGCGTCACCCGCGATTATAAAATAGAATTTGAAGGTGTTGCGAATTTTATCGAAAGCCAGTACAACACTACGGATTCGACCTCTTTAAAACGCTGGGCCAAAGAGTATATGGACAAGGTGGAATGTGACGAATGCCATGGTTCTCGCTTGAAGCAAGAATCCCTTTATTTTAAAATCAATGGGCAAAATATTGCCAACCTTGCTCATAAAGATATTGTTGATTTATCACAATGGTTTGATGACTTACCAAGTCATTTATCCAACAAGCAATTACAAATTTCAGAAGAAATCATTAAGGAAATTCGTACCCGATTACAATTTTTATTGGATGTTGGGTTAGATTATTTGTCTTTGAATAGAAGCTCCAAATCGCTTTCAGGTGGTGAAGCCCAACGGATTAGATTAGCTACGCAAATAGGCTCACAATTGGTGGGCGTACTTTATATTCTTGATGAACCAAGTATAGGGCTGCATCAGCGTGATAACGCTAAATTGATTAAATCCTTGTTATCGTTGAGAGATATTGGCAATTCGGTGATTGTAGTAGAACATGACAAGGATATGATCGAGCATGCCGATTATGTGATTGATATTGGACCAAAAGCTGGGAAATATGGTGGAGAAATCATCAGTATTGGCTCGCCTGCTGAATTAAAATCGCATCATACCCTAACGGCAGATTATTTAAATGGGACGAAACAAATTGAGGTACCCAGTAAGCGTCGTGAAGGAAATGGTCATAGTCTAGTATTAAAAGGTTGCACAGGAAATAATCTCAAAAATGTATCTATTCAATTGCCGCTTGGTAAAATGATTGGCGTTACCGGTGTTTCTGGAAGTGGTAAATCAACCCTAATCAACGAAACCCTTTACCCTATCCTGAATGCACATTACTTTAATGGCGTTAAAAAACCAATGCCCTACAAAAGTATAACAGGCCTAGAGCATATTGATAAAGTTATTGACATTAATCAATCACCTATAGGAAGAACACCTCGTAGTAATCCAGCAACTTATACGGGCACATTTAGTGAGATTAGAAGTTTATTTGCTAAAATCCCCGAAGCCATGATACGTGGCTATAAACCAGGTCGTTTTAGCTTTAATGTCGCAGGAGGCCGATGTGAAACCTGTCAAGGAGGTGGATTACGGGTCATCGAAATGAATTTTCTCCCAGACGTTTATGTAGAATGTGAAACCTGCCAAGGCAAACGCTTTAATCGTGAAACTTTAGAGATTCGATATAAAGGTAAATCCATTAGCGACGTTTTGGATATGACTATTAACGAAGCCGTTAATTTTTTTGAGCATATTCCAAAAATCCACAAAAAACTGAAAACCATTAAAGACGTTGGACTTGGTTATATTACTCTGGGGCAACAGAGCACCACACTATCTGGAGGTGAGGCACAGCGTATCAAACTGGCAACCGAATTAAGCAAACGCGATACTGGAAACACCTTTTATATTTTGGACGAACCTACAACAGGTCTACATTTTGAAGATATTAGAGTGCTAATGAATGTCCTTAACAAACTCGTTGACAAGGGCAATACAGTACTCATCATCGAACACAATTTAGACGTTATCAAAATGGTAGATTATATCATTGATATTGGTTATGAAGGCGGAAAAGGTGGAGGCGAAATAGTAGCCAAAGGCACGCCAGAAGAGTTGATTAAAGACAAGAAAAGTTACACCGCTCAATTTCTAAAAAAGGAACTTAATTTGAGTGTTAAATTAGGCGATTAAGCCCAGCTATCTCCTTAGATTGTTTTAACACTTTATCAAAGTATTGGTGAATAATTACTACCTTACATTACTAATTTTTAAAATCGTTCATTATGAGAAGTATTCTTTGGCTTGTAGCCGTAGTCTGTATTGTAATTTGGATTTTAGGGTTCTTTGGCATTGTTGAAGGCATTGCTACGAGTAGCCTCATCCATATTTTATTGGTAATTGCAATTATTGTCATCCTGTATAATATTATATCAGGACGAAAACCGCTTTAAGGACAGATTCACCCCTAATATAAATGATTCAAGGGCTAACTATATTTCGTTAGCCCTTTTTCAATGTATTCATATGGCTTCTTGCTATTAAAAAGGAGAGAGATAGTTCAATTTCCTTAAATAACCAGCAACATCAATTAAATTCTATTAAATTTGCTTTACTCAAAATGATAAAATAGCAGATAATTTATGAAAAGTGAACAACACCACAAACGATGGAATGAGATTAAAACTAATGACTCTTGGGCCATTTTCAAAATCATGGGTGAATTTGTAAATGGATACGAAAAGTTAAGTAAAATAGGACCTTGTGTGTCCATTTTTGGTTCGGCCAGAACAAAACCAGATAACAAATATTACAAATTAGCCGAAGAGATTGCTAAAAAAATAGTAGATCATGGCTACGGCGTCATCACTGGTGGTGGTCCTGGAATTATGGAAGCCGGAAATAAAGGCGCCCATATTGGTGGTGGAACTTCGGTTGGACTGAACATTGAATTACCATTTGAGCAGCATGATAATCCGTATATCGATTCTGATAAAAGTTTGGATTTTGACTATTTCTTTGTACGAAAAGTAATGTTTGTAAAATACTCGCAAGGATTTGTGGTAATGCCAGGTGGCTTTGGAACACTGGATGAAATGTTTGAAGCACTTACCTTAATACAAACCAATAAAATTGAAAAATTCCCTATTATTTTGGTTGGAACCGAATTCTGGGAAGGCCTTCTTGATTGGGTGAAATCTACGCTTTTAGGGAAATTCAACAATATTAGTGAAAAAGATTTGGATCTGATTCATGTTGTGGATTCTGCTGAAGAAGTATTGCAAATACTGGATACCTTCTACAAAGAGTTCCGATTGAGTCCTAATTTTTAATTGAATTGACTCCTTAACTGAATAACACCTAGTTAAGAATAGCTTTCAATTGAAAAATAATCAACGTATTTAAAACCCTTCACTAGAAAAATTCGATATATAAACTATAAGTCTATACTTGTTTGTAAAGAATTGTATTTTATATTAGCGCTTAATTGATGTACTTAACCTTAAAACCTGACATACCAAATTGAAATCTCAATTCCATTTTGTTTTGCTTTTCTTTTGTTTTGGGCATATGCTCGGA
This sequence comes from Flavobacteriaceae bacterium MAR_2010_72, assembly GCA_003550275.1. GTDB lineage: Bacteria > Bacteroidota > Bacteroidia > Flavobacteriales > Flavobacteriaceae > Geojedonia. The sequence goes on along the minus strand of QXCW01000002.1, from coordinate 1,480,769 downwards.
CAAAATCGTATTGATTTAAAGGCAAAGTTTGATGTGTTGAACCATATTATTTCAATTGAACAGGACATAACTTATCAAAATACAAGTACAGATACCCTGCAGATCATTTACCTCAATGATTGGAACAATTCCTATTCAACCAAAAGCACGCCGTTAGCCAAACGTTTTGCTGAAGAATTCAGTACTAAATTCCATTTTGCCAAAAATGACGAGCGTGGTTATACCAATATCATTTCAATAAAGGACAGACTTAAGGATGAACTTGAATATTCAAGAAGCCAAGACCATCCAGATGTTATAAAAGTGATTTTAAAAACCCCGCTATTGCCAAACGAATCCTATACGCTCTCTCTGGTTTACAATCTGTTGATTCCAAGTGATACGTTTACAAATTATGGCGTTTCTAAATTTTCAGAATTCAACCTCAAATATTGGTACATCACACCATCTGTCTATGATGGCAAGTGGCGGTTTTACAGCAACAAAAATTTAGATGATCTATACACGTCAAAAGCCGATCAAACCTTTATCATCGAATATCCAAAAAATTACAAACTCATTTCAGAGCTCAATCTCTTAAATGTCAATCCTAAAGATAGCACCCAGGTTGCTATTTTAAATGGTAAAGACCGGGTGAACTCTGAACTTTCGTTATTGAAGTTCGGCAATTTCGAATACTTTAAAACCGACGTTCTGACGATTTACACCAACATTGATGACAAAGGAATCACGGCCCCAGAGAAGGGAATGATTGTTGATAAAATTGCACAATTCATGACCGAGAATATTGGTCCGTATCCACATAATAATTTACTGTTAACCGAAATAGAATATAATAAGGATCCATTATACGGACTTAATCAGCTTCCAGATTTTATAAGACCTTTCCCTGATAACTTTCAGTATGAACTAAAGCTATTAAAAACGGCGCTTAACAGTTATCTGGAAAATACACTTCTAATAAACCCTAGAACCGATTACTGGCTCAAAGAGGGGCTGCAAATTTATTTCCTGATGAAGTATGTTGAAGAAAACTACCCAGATATGAAGCTATTGGGAACTTTAGCAAATGTTTGGGGAATTCGTTCATTCCACGCTGCAGACCTTGATTTCAATGAACAATACACCCTATTTTTTATGCAAATGGCACGAACCAATAGAGATCAGCCATTGACCATGCCAAAAGACTCCTTGATTAAATTCAACGCCAATATTGCCGGAAAATATAAATCTGGAATAGGTTTGAAATATCTTGATGATTTTATCAATTCAAACATTTTAGAAGAAACCATTCAAGACTATTTTAGGGAATTCAAACTTAAACCAAGCACGTCAAACGATTTTGAAGCCTTTCTAAAACAGCGCACAACCAAAGACATTAATTGGTTTTTTAATGATTATCTAACAACAAGAAAAAAGATTGATTTTAAAATTAGTAATCTTAAAAAAACCGAAGACTCCATCCAACTCACCATAAAAAACAAAAGAGACAATACCATGCCCGTATCACTTTTTGCTTTGCTAAACGACTCGGTAGTCTCAAAAACTTGGGTAGAACACATTAAGGGAAGTAAAACCATTTCAATCCCCAAAGACAGCATTGATAAGCTGGTGCTCAATTATGACAATTCAATCCCCGAATATAATTTAAGGGATAATTGGAAATCACCAAAGGGCTTCTTTTTCAACAATAAACCCTTGCAGTTTAGGTTATTTAAAGACGTTGAAGACCCCAACTACAATCAGGTTTTTTTAATGCCATTAGTAGAATTTAATAACATTTATGACGGCTTTAATTTAGGTGCTAAAATTTATAACAAAACGGTGCTTCGAAAACGCTTTATCTATAATTTGGCACCACAATACTCAACGAACTCAAAAACGGTTACAGGAAGCGCACAAATCTATTATTCGCAGGATATTGAAAACAAAGACCTGTACAACATCATTTATGGCATCTATGGAAATTACGCTTCCTATGCCCAAGATGCTTTTTTTACACTAATTTCTCCTAATCTAACCTTCAATTTTAGGGATGATTCTAATTTTAGATCGAATGAGTTTCAATCACTTAACTTTAGATATTTGGATATCTCTAGAAATATTGGGGATACTAGTGTCATACTCACAGAAGAACCTGATTACAGTGTTTTTAATATTCGCTATATTGATGCCAATCCCGGATTGATCAATTATTCAAAATGGTATTCAGACATTCAGTTCTCGAAGGAATTTGGCAAGGTATCTTTCAATTATGAATACCGAAAACTATCGCAGCGAAACAGACAATTTAATTTCAGGTTTTTTGCAGGAAGTTTCCTTTACAACAAGACCGATATTGGGTCAGATTATTTCAGTTTTGCGCTAGACCGACCAACCGACTATTTATTTGATTATGCCTATTTGGGACGATCGGAAGCATCCGGTATTTTTAGTCAGCAAATCATCATTGCCGAAGGTGGTTTCAAGTCCAAATTAGACACGCCTTTTGCCAATCAATGGCTAACTACAATCAATGCCAGTACAACATTATGGCGCTATATTGAAGCTTATGGCGATTTAGGCTTGGTAAAAAACAAACATTCAGATCCTGTTTTTGTGTATGATTCTGGTATTAGGTTAAATTTAGTGACCGATTATTTTGAAGTCTATTTCCCTGTGTATTCCAATTTGGGCTGGGAAATTGGACAACCCAATTACGATGAAAAAATTCGTTTTAAATTCACTGTAGACCCAAAAGTATTATTGGGCTTATTTAGAAGACGTTGGTATTAGCGTATTCCTAACAAAATCTTGATTATTAACCTTTAAATATGAAAATGTTAATAAATGTCCATATTTTTTGATATATTATTAATTATATAACATTAATTGACGTTGTAAAACATAGAAACTTTAGCTAAATTTGCACTCAAGAAAACAAGCCATTATGCAAACAGATTCTAAAACTAGTAAAGCAATCAGTTTTGAAGATTTCAAGTCAGAAATCATCAATGATTACAAGGTTGCCGTTACAAGTAGAGAGTGTAGTTTGCTCGGCCGCAGGGAAGTACTTACTGGAAAGGCAAAATTTGGAATTTTTGGTGACGGTAAAGAAGTTCCCCAATTGGCATGGGCCAAGGTATTTCGAAAAGGAGATTTCCGGTCAGGATATTACCGGGATCAAACCTTTATGATGGCTTTGGGTGAACTTACGATTCAGCAATTTTTCGCTGGCCTGTATGCGCACACTAGCATCATGGCCGATCCAATGTCGGCCGGTCGCCAAATGGGCGGTCATTTTGGAACCCATAGTTTAGATGATCAAGGCCATTGGAAAGACTTAACAGATCAATACAATTCCAGCGCAGATATATCCCCTACCGCAGGTCAAATGCCACGCTTATTAGGCTTGGCACAAGCATCAAAAATTTATAGAAATGTCAAGGGTATTGATACCTCTAAATTTTCCAATAAAGGAAACGAAGTGGCTTGGGGCACTATTGGTAATGCCAGCACAAGTGAAGGACTTTTTTTTGAAACCATTAATGCCGCGGGTGTTCTACAAGTCCCTATGGTAATTAGCATTTGGGATGATGAATATGGAATTTCGGTGCACGCTAAACATCAAACCACTAAAGAAAATATTTCAGAAATTTTAAAAGGATTTCAACGTGATGAGAATGGAAAAGGCTATGAAATATTAAAAGTCAATGGCTGGGACTATGTGAGCTTGATTGAAACATATCAAAAAGCAGAACAAATTGCACGTGAAGAGCATGTACCCGTGATGATTCATGTGGTGGAACTGACTCAACCCCAAGGGCACTCTACTTCAGGATCCCATGAACGCTATAAAAGCCAAGAGCGCTTAAATTGGGAAGCCGAATATGATTGCATTGACAAAATGCGAGAATGGATGCTTGCCAACAATATTGCCTCTGCTGACGATTTAGATACCTTAGTAAAAAATTGTAAAAAGGAAGTCCGAGATGGCAAAAAAGCAGCCTGGGAAGCCTATTTAAAACCTATAAAAAGAGAATTACAGGAAGCACTTGTGTTAATGAGCGATCTTGCCAATTCTAGTGCCAACAAAGTTTTTATTGAAAAGCTCATTTCAGATCTTAATGCAATTAATGAACCTATCCGAAGAGATGTCATTTCCGCAGCTAGAAAAGCCTTGCGTTATGCGATTTCCGAAGATTCATCGGCCAAAACTACATTACAGGTTTGGATAAATAGTTACCTTGAGAATGTTCAGCCCAAATACAGTTCACATCTGTACAGTGAATCTGATCTTTCTGTTATCAATATAAAAGAAGTCTCGCCTACCTATGACGAGAACAAGGATGTTGATGGCAGGTTGATACTGCGTGATAATTTTGATGCCATATTCATCAAATATCCCGAAGCCTTGATTTTTGGAGAAGACACAGGTAATATTGGTGATGTAAATCAAGGTTTAGAAGGTTTACAGGAAAAATATGGCGAAATGCGAATTGCCGATACCGGAATTCGCGAAGCTACTATTGTTGGTCAAGGTATTGGTATGTCAATGCGAGGTTTGAGACCAATTGCCGAAGTGCAATATCTCGATTATTTAATGTATGCACTTCAAATCATCAGTGATGATTTGGCAACGCTGCAATATCGAACTTTAGGAAAACAAAAAGCACCATTAATTGTTAGAACCCGTGGTCATCGCTTAGAAGGTATATGGCATTCTGGCTCACAATTGGGTGGAATTTTAAACTTGGTGCGTGGTATTCACGTTTTAGTACCAAGAAATATGACCAAAGCGGCCGGGTTTTATAACACACTATTGCTTGGTGATGAACCTGCCCTTATTATTGAATGCTTGAACGGTTATCGATTAAAAGAAAAAATGCCTTCTAATTTGGGCGAATTTAGGACACCTATCGGGGTTGTTGAAACTGTAAAAGAAGGAACTGATATTACCTTGATTTCTTACGGTTCAACCCTAAATATGGTTGAAAAAACTGCAAGGGAATTGCTAGAAGTAGGTATTGACGCCGAAGTAATTGATGTACAATCCTTATTGCCATTCGACCTGAATCATGATATCATTAAAAGCATCAAAAAAACTAATAGGTTTATGGTTATTGATGAAGATGTGCCTGGAGGTGCATCAGCCTATATTTTAAACGAAGTACTTAACGAGCAAAATGCTTATCAGTTTATAGATAGTCAGCCAAAAACCTTAACTGCCAAACCCCATCGTCCGGCCTATGGCACCGATGGTGATTATTTTTCAAAACCTTCACTTGAAGATATTTTTGAAGCCGTTTACCAAGTGATGCACGAATCGAACCCAGCAGATTATCCTAAATTGAGATAAAATCAGCGATTAAAAATTTCTATATTTACTCTTAGCGAATCGTTTTTGGGTTTTTTCTATTGACGATTACATTAGAAGCTTGTAAAAAAAATTCATAAGCAATCCTATATTTTACTATGAAAATAGTCTTAAGGTACTTTTTTATCATATTTAGTGTTTTAATTGTACTTATTTTGGTTTGGGCTTCAATTGAAAAATTGATTAAATTTCATACACTTATTAATAATCCAGAACTGTTTTCGAAGAATATCATTGAGTATCATTATAGAGATCATCTTGTTTTGGGCTATTTACACATCATTCCTGGTTTATTGTTTTTAGTTTTGGGCGGATATCAATTTATTCCTTATTTCCGCAAAAAAAACTATAAAATACATCGATTGATTGGTAAAATATTTTTGTCTCTTAGTGCCTTTATTTTTATAACCGCCATAATCTTGGCTTTATTTGTACCTTTTGGGAATTGGCTTGAAACTGTTGTTACCGTTGTTTTTGGCTCTTTTTTACTATTTTGTGTTTATAAAGCTTATTTTTCTGCTAGAAATAAAAAAATCAAAGTACACCAAAATTGGGTCATTCGAATTTATTTCATATCCATTGCGGTTTCGACTATTAGGGGTACGATAGCACTATTTATGATTTTTGGTGATGATAGCTTACAAAGCGCATTTGGAAAATCGTTTTTGATTGCCTTTTTAGTACATCTCTTTTTTGTTGAATTGTACATAAGGTTCCTAAAAAATTAAGAACGCGTTATACTACCCTTTTTTTATATTAAATTTATATACCATTCATATTGAATATCTATGCTCACAAAATCAGATAAAGAACAACTACGAGGTACAATCTTTAGACATTTAGATGGTATTGCCGTTGCCACTACGGCAGTTTCGCTTCACAAAAAAGGAGTGCTTGACTATATTTTGAAGCACAAACGTGTCTCACTGGAACAACTCACCGAAGCGTTTAAGGCCAATGAAGGTTATCTAAATGTAGGCTTGCGATTGCTATGCTCTCAAGGTTGGTTAGTGCAGCATTTAGACAATTCAACCAATACGGTTAGTTTTGAGGTCAATGAAAAGAGTAAAAAAGCCTTTGAACACGTAGCATTATATAAAGCGCCTGTCGCACTTTTAACGTATTCAGTAAAATTTCCTGAAGAGCGCATCGGCTCTGATGCCTTTATAGCTTTAGAGCGTGTTTTTAAATCTTATGAAAATCGTTTTGGATTAGAGCATTGCGAAGAACATACTATTGAATATCAAATCCTAAAACACATTGAAGGGGTGATTATTGGGCCCATCATTGTGCTTTTGGGTTTAAATGGATTATTCCATAAATATTTTATGGAAGCATCCTTTACTGCTGAAGAATACCATAAAGACCCTGAAAGTTTCAAAAAGATCCTTGATTTTTTAAGCTATCTGGGATGGTTCATAAAGAAAAAGAACACCTATCAATTTACAGAAGAAGGCTTATTCTTTGCCAAGCGTGCCAGTGCTTATGGAGTTACGGTATCCTACTTGCCAACATTTTTGGAGTTGGACGAGCTTCTATTTGGAAATCCTTTGGTTTTAAAAACCAATTCACCGGACGAAAAAGAAAAACATGTAGACCGAGAAATGAATGTTTGGGGCAGTGGTGGTGCACATTCCACTTATTTCAAGGTGATTGATGAGGTGGTCATCGAATTATTTAACAAACCTATTGACGAGCAACCTAAAGGCATTTTGGATATGGGTTGTGGCAATGGGGCGTTTATCCAGCATATTTTTGATGTGATTGAATACAAAACCGCACGGGGTCAATTACTTGATGAGCATCCATTGCTATTGGTTGGTGCCGATTTTAATCAGGCAGCTTTAAAAGTGACACGGGCAAATTTGATTAAATCGGATATCTGGGCAAAAGTCATTTGGGGCGATATTGGCCGGCCTGATTTGTTGGCCAAAGACCTCAAGGATGATTATAATATTGATCTTAAAGACCTTCTAAATGTACGTACGTTTTTAGATCACAATCGCATTTGGGAAAATCCGCAGGAAATCACTAATCGTATAAGTAACTCTACAGGAGCCTATGTGTTTCAAGGACAACGTATAAGTAACAATTTGGTTGAAGATTCGTTGTTGGAACATTTTAAAAAATGGAACCCTTATGTTGAACGGTTTGGCCTATTAATCATTGAATTGCATACACTTGATCCAAAACTAACCGCACAACATATTGGAAAAACAGCAGCAACCGCTTACGATGCCACACACGGTTATAGTGACCAATATATCGTTGAAGTTGATGTGTTTCATAGAATAGCCACAGAAGCAGGACTGGTGCCAGACCAACAGTACTTTTCAAAATTTCCTGACAGCGAATTGGCCACAGTAAGCGTGAATTTGTTGAAAGGCTAATTGGGTTAGTTATATTTTTCTGTTATTTTAGCCATTCACGAAATTGCAAAGCACCCAATATCATGAAAAGCAGTTCTATAAATTTAGCACTACTCCTACTTCGTCTTGGCTTTGGAGGATTCATGTTGACCCATGGTATCCCCAAAATAAATTACCTCTTTCAAAGCCCAATTAAGTTTACCAATCCATTAGGAATTGGTGATACTGCTACATTACTACTTACCTTAATTGGTGAAGTAGTTGCTCCAATACTCATCATCATAGGGTTTAAAACCAAATGGGCAACTATTCCCGCAGCAATAACGATGGGAGTTGCAGCCTTCGTCGTTCACGCCAAGGATAGTTTGAGTACTAAGGAGCGTGCGCTTTTATTTTTTATAGCATTCGTTGTAATATTTCTGGCTGGTCCTGGAAAGTATTCCATTGACGACAGAAAATAGCACGTTTCAATTTCATTTTCAACTTCATTTTCGATTTATACTGTTTTAAAGTGTTTGACGACCCACAAACCTTGTTTGTCGAAATTTATTGATTTTAGTTAGGCAATGGTTTTGTTTTGACTTTAAATAATTAAATTTAAACCTAATGAAAACCATTAAATCTTTATCTTTCGTTTTTGTTTTAGCACTTTTGTTAAGCTCATGTGTTGTAAAATCATTATATGCTTTTTATACGCACGACTTACTACATTTCGAACCAAAATTAATTGGGAATTGGAATGATTCCGAAAATGCTCATTGGAAAATCCTTCCTTTTAAGGAAGTCATCTTAAAAGAAAACCAAAAAACAAAACCTTCCGAATTGAATAAGGACGAGCTGGCCCTTTACAACACCTACAAAGCAGGATATGTTGTGTATTATGAAAAGGACAGCACGAAAACCACCTTTTTGGCCATGCCTTTTAAAATCAATAACCAACTGTTTCTTGATTTTACTCCTATAGAAGACCGTGAAAGTGAGCAAAACGAAAATAACCTTTATAAAATGCATTTGATCAATTCCCATTCATTGGCCAAGTTGGATATAGACGCCAATGACCAAGTCATTATTAAATGGTTGGACGAAGATAAACTCAAAGCCCTATTGGATGAGGACCGGATAAAAATTAAACATGAAAAAGTAGGTTTTGACCAAACAATCCTATTAACCGCTTCATCAGAAGAATTGGTAAAATTCATAGAAAAATATATTAGCTCGGGAGATGTAGATAAATGGAAAACCGATGTAGAGGTCAAATTAAAAAGAAATGAATAACAGGTCTGGCAATATTAATAAAATAGCAGTCCGCAACACCTTGGTTTTTAACCTAGCGTTGTGGATTTGTTCGTTTGTTCTTTTCCTGTTTCTTTTTACCGAGGACGGTCAACCAAAAACCATCGACTTTGTTTATACGGGGAGTTTTTTAACCACAATTGTTTTTCCTGTGCTCATCAACTTTTATGTTTTGATTCCACTGTTATTGAAGCATGAGCGTTACTGGTTTTATGCCTTTGCTTTTATTTTCAACATCGTGTTGTTTGGTCAATTTAATATTTTGTTTTTTGAATATCTTATCGATTATATCTTTCCAAATTATTACTTTATAAGCTATCATTCCAATATTGCACTGTTTACTATTTTTAGTGTGTTTTTGGTTATAACCACCTTAATCAAACTTTCTGTGGATTGGTTTTACTTTAATAGCCAGGAAAACCAGGAACTGAAATTCAGGAACCAATTGATCCAGACCCAACTTGCTGCGTTGCGTTCCCAAATTAATCCTCATTTTTTGTTCAATTCGCTCAATGTTATCTATGCTTTGGCCATAGAACAAAAAGAACAAACCAAAGATGCTATTGTGCAATTATCAGATATTTTACGGTATGTCATTTACGATTCCAATACCAAACTTGTGTCCCTAAAGAAGGAAGTCACGCTCTTGAAAAATTATATTGAATTTCAGCAATTTCGGCATCAGCAAAACGACAACATCACATTCCATTGTAACATTGAGGACGAAAATCATACCATCTACCCCATGTTATTGTTACCTTTAGTTGAAAACAGTTTTAAATATGGTATTAAAGGCGATATTAAAAATACGTTTATACGAATGGATCTGAAACAGGAAAAAGATGAATTTCTATTTGATATAGAAAACAATTATTCCGAAAGTAAATTGGAAACCAATGGACAATCGGGTTTGGGTCTCGAAAACATCAGGAAAAATCTTGAGATTGTATATCCAAAAAACCATGAGTTTAACGTCACCAAAACCAAGGACACCTTTAAGGTCAGCTTAAAATTGTACAACCATGAAGTTTAAATGCTTGATCATAGACGATGAGCCTTCTTCACAATTGGTTCTAAAAACATTCATTGCCGATGTTGATTTTCTGGAACTTGATGGCGTATGCAATAATGCCATCGATGCTATACATGTGTTAAAACAAAACCATGCCATCGATTTACTTTTTTTGGATATCAATATGCCCAAAATCTCGGGCCTTACATTTTATAAATCCCTTCAAAATCCACCCGAAGTCATTTTTACAACCGCCTATCCACAATATGCTGTAGATGGATTTGAAGTGAATGCCATAGATTATTTATTGAAACCTTTTTCGTTCGATCGTTTTTTTGCAGCGGTGAATAAGGTGGTCGAAAAAAAGTTTACAAATGGAAACCATTCAGAAAAGGACCATTTTCTGTTGATCAAATCCAACAAAACACTTTATAAGATCAATACTGAAAATATCTTATTCATTGAAGCCTGCGGAGACTATGTAAAAGTTCATTTGGAGGATAAATTCATCATGACCAATGCCACATTCACTTCTGTATTTGAATCCCTACCAAAACCGCTCTTCATAAGAACCCATAAGTCGTTTGCCATAAATTTCAAAAAGATGAACAGCGTCAGTGGCAACCAAATTACTATTAAAGACAATAAAATCCCTATTGGCCAAAAATTTAAACCCGAATTTTCAATCTTTATCAATCAAAATAAATTCTAATAAATATATGAAAGCCGTTTCAGTAGTTAATATAAAAAAAGAATTAATCCATCGCTCAAACGAAGAACTTATTGAGCTCTGTTTGCGATTGTCAAAATTCAAAAAAGAAAACAAGGAACTCCTCACCTATTTATTGTTTGAGTCCCATGATGAATCAGGATACATCGAAACCGTAAAAGTGGAAGTAGATGAACAATTTGAATTAATCAACACTAATAGTTATTTCTATATTAAGAAGAGTGTTCGTAAAATTTTGAGGAACATTAAAAAGTTTACCCGTTATTCCTTAAAAAAAGAAACCGAAGTGGAGCTCCTCCTCCACTTTTGCCATAAAATGAAAACTTTTGAACCTTCCATTGACCACAATGTAACTTTAACCAATATTTATGAACGGCAAATGGCGTTGATAAAGAAAATCACCTCTACCTTACATGAAGATCTTCAGTATGATTACCACTTAAAAATTAAAGACATTCAGAAGATTTGAATAGATTAAGATTTGATTATCTTTAGTTTTCAGTATAGATGATTAAACTTTAAATAACCAATAACAATCATATCCAGATTCATGACCCTTTCCCAACAAATCGCCAACCAATTTCGTGATGTCATGTTATCTGGTAATTGGGTTGCTACTAATTTTAAAACGCAATTATCTGAAGTTTCTTGGCAAGAGGCCAACACTAAAATAGATTCTTTAAACAGTATTGCTGCCTTAACCTTTCATATCCATTATTACATTGAAGGCTTGATCAAGGTTTTAAAAGGTGGTACCCTTGACATTAAAGATAAATACAGCTTTGATGCCCCACCAATCAATTCAAAAAAAGATTGGGATCTGCGTTTAGACGACCTTTGGAAGGATGCTGAAACTTTTGCCGATTTAATTGAACAACTCTCTGATGACGATTTAATGTCTGCTTTTGTAGAAGAAAAATACGGTAATAACTATATTAACATTCAAGCCCTGATTGAGCATAGTTATTACCATTTAGGACAAATTGTACTAATTAAAAAGATGCTTTCTGAAAAGAATAAGAACAAACGCAATTCAAAAAAAGTTTAAATCATAATCTTGACCAAAAGTTCCTTAAGTAAATCACCTTGAGGTACCGCGTTGGAGCCAACACCTTTTAATTTAACATCAAACTCCCGAAGTGTAGATACCGCTGCACTCACCTTTTTCATTGGATAATTACGGGCGGCATCAATATATTCATTTACAAAAAAAGGATGCACTTTTAAGGCAGATGCAACATTGCGAGGTGTTTTGTCATGAAGCCCATGAAAATGAAGGAGCTGACTAAAAAAATTGAAGAGTAGTGACACCGTAACAATCATTGGGTTGTCTTTAGGATTATCTCCAAAATATTGAGCAATTTTAAAAGCTTTTTGTGAATCCCGAAGCCCAACAGCCTTACGCAACTCAAAATTGTTGTAATCTTTACTAATACCAATATTTTCTTCTATATGTTGTGGGGTGATTTCAGTTCCTTTTGGCAAAACTATTTTTAGTTTATCTAATTCATTAGAAATCCTACTCAAATCGGTGCCTAGAAACTCCACTAACATTTGGGAGGCCTTGAGGGCAATGGTATAATCTTGTCCAGATAATGTACGCCTAATCCAGTCGGGTACCTGATTATCATAAAGTTTTTTACTTTCGAACACAACACCAACCTCTTGCAAGCTTTTATAAAGTTTCTTGCGCTTGTCAATGGTCTTATACTTATAATTGATAACCAATAGGGTTGAAGGTTGAGGCTGGCTCACGTATTCAGCCAATTGTTCAATGGTGCGCGATAAATCCTGTGCTTCTTTAACGATGACCACCTGATAAGGTGCCATCATCGGGAACCGTTTGGCATTGCTAATTATATCGTCAATTGTGACATCACGACCGTAAAGTGTCATTTGGTTGAATCCCTTTTCTTCTTCAGAAAGGACATTGTCTTCAATAAAATCTGATATTTTATCAATATAATAGGGTTCTTCACCCATTAAGAAATAAATAGGTTTCAAATTCCCTTTCTTGATATTCTCAACTAATTGTTTAACGTCTTCCAAAATTCTATGTTTTCAGATTTCAAATACCATACTCCAATTTCATGGATTGGGATTTGGTATTTGAGTATTGTAGATTACCTTTGGAAAATCAGATGATTCATTTATGCAAAACCTAAACTTTCCAAAGTTTTCATTTCGTTTCAAAAATAGCGAAAATAAACCGCTTATTTTTGATGATATTCGCAAAAAGTTTGTGGTTTTACAACCCGAAGAATGGGTGCGTCAGCACTGCGTTCAATATTTGATTCATCAAAAAAAATATCCTAAAACACTTATTAATGTTGAAAAGGAACTCAAGGTTAACCGTCTTAAAAAGCGCTATGACATCGTGATTTTTAATTCTGACGGAAGTATTCATTTAATTGTTGAATGCAAATCACCTAAAGTAACGATTAATCAAGACGTATTTGACCAAATTGCTAGATACAATTTAACTTTAAGCGCCACCTATTTGATGGTGACTAACGGAATTAATCACTATTATTGTCAAATGGATTTTGAACAAGAGAGTTATATTTTTTTAAACGATATACCAGATTATAATTGATAATGGAGAACAAAATTTTTTGGTTGGGTATTATTGGTAGTTTATTATTTGTGGTCACCGCTATTATTGGTGCTTATTTAGCACCAAATTATAGTCATGTAGAACACCTAATTAGTGAAAGTTATGCTATTGACATGGCTCATGGATTTAACTTAAGGGTTTTTGGCTATATCCCAAGTTCGATTTGCTTAACCCTTTTTGGTTTTTTATCATTAAAAGTTTTACCAAAATCTCAACTCATCAATCTTGGTTTTATTGGCTTCGCCGTGTTTTACGGCATAGGAACGTTCATTGTGAGTGTATTTCCTTGTGATGCCGGTTGTGACAAGGAATTAATAAGTCCAAGTCTTTCACAACTTATTCATAATATTTCTGGAGGGCTAACTTATTTATTCGTACCCATTTGTTTAATTTTAATAGGAATAGCCTTGCGCAAGTTTCCAAATCAAAAACCTTTTTCAGGTTTAAGTATCCTATTAGGGAGTATTGCCATGCTCTTTTCATATATTTTTATTGAACATTATGAAACCAACCAAGTTGGACTTTACCAACGTATAATTGAAGCTTGTGTTTTAATATGGGTTATCAAAACATCTTTTGTTATAAAAAATTTTAAACAGAATTGAAGTTAGCCATCGTCATACTCAATTGGAACGGCAAAGCCTTGCTTAAACAGTTTTTGCCTTCTGTTATTGCATTTTCTCATGATGTAGACATTTATGTGGCCGATAATGCTTCAATCGATGATTCTGTAGAATTTGTAAAAACCAATTTTCCATCGATCAAGATTATTCAAAATAAAGAAAATGGAGGTTATACCAAAGGTTATAACGATGCATTAAGTCAAATTAATACGGATGTTTTTTGTCTTTTAAATAGTGATGTTGAAGTCACTCAAAATTGGTTACAACCCGTTATTAAAGAGTTCAAAAACCATCCTGAAACAGCCATAGTTCAGCCTAAAATTCTGGATTATAATAAAAAATCGCATTTCGAGTATGCTGGAGCCGCAGGTGGCTTTATCGATAAATTTGGGTATCCGTTTTGCAGGGGACGCATATTCAATACCGTTGAACCTGATCGAGGTCAGTATGATACTAACACCTCTATATTTTGGGCTTCTGGTGCCTGTTTTTTTATAAGAAAAAGCGTTTTTAATGAATTAAACGGTTTTGATGAATCCTTTTTTGCGCACATGGAAGAGATTGATTTATGTTGGCGGGCTTTCAATTTAGGATATACAACCAAATACATTGGTGAATCCACCATCTATCATGTTGGCGGTGCTACGCTTAAAACCAATAGTCCACGCAAAACCTATCTCAATTTCAGAAATAGTTTATACACCTTGGTTAAAAATGCTAAAGGAAACATTTTTATTTTAGTAGTATGCCGATTACTACTTGACGGTTTTGCCGGACTAAAATTCCTTTTAGAATTAAAGCCAAGTCATACCCTAGCCATACTCCAGGCTCATCTTGCTTTTTACAGAATGTTAAAAACCTTGTTAAAGTTTAGAAAGTCAGTAATCAAAAGAGAAAATTACTACGAAAAGTCATCCATTTTGACTTCTTATTACCTTAAACAATGCAAAACATTCAATTGTTTATAAAAAGTGTTAAATTTTTTGTTAATGCTCTAACAAGCTATTGTTTTTTCAATAATTTTGGCCTATTAAATTAACAACTATTTAATCACAACTTATTATGAAAAAACTAATGTTATTGAGTGTTGCATCCCTGTTTGTATTGGCGTCTTGCGTGTCTAAAAAGCAGTATGCTGAACTTGAGGCGAAACAAAAAGAAACACAAGACCTATTGAATACAGCAACTGTTAAGTTAAATAGTTGCTTGTCTGAAAAGTCAGCTGCTGTGGCACGTCTTGAAGGCTTACAAGAGCAACTTGCAGATTTGCGTAGAACAAACCAAGACCTAATTGACACTAAAGGCAATTTAACCACCTTGACACAAAAAGGTGCTGAAAACCTTGAAAGATCTTTAGAGAGCTTAAAAGAAAAAGATTTAAAAATCACCCGTTTACAAGATGCTTTAACTAAAAAGGATAGCGTGACTTTAGCTATTGTTACTAGTTTAAAGAGAGAAGTTGGTATCAACGATCCAGACATCGAGATTAATGTAGAAAAAGGGGTTGTATTTATTTCTATTGCTGACAAATTATTATTCCAAAGTGGTAGTTACACAGTAACTTCAAGAGCTAAAGAAATTTTAGCTAAAGTTGCTAAAGTTATTAATAGCAAACCAAACTTTGAAGCAATGGTTGAAGCTCACACAGACAACGTTCCTTACAAAAAAGATCCTTTGTTAGACAACTGGGATTTAAGTGTTAAACGTGCAACTTCTGTTGTAAGAGTTTTAGAAGATTTAAAAGTAAATCCTCAACAATTAATTGCTGCTGGTCGTAGCTATTATGTGCCATTGGTAGAAAATGACACTGCTGAAAACAGATCAAAAAACAGACGTACACGTATCGTTGTACTTCCTAAAATTGACCAATTCTATGAAATGGTTGAAAAAGAAATGAAAAATCTAGCTGCTGGAAACTAATTCAGTATGCTGAATAATAAAAAAGCTCAATCTTTCGATTGAGCTTTTTTTATTTTATAATAGATTGTCTAAAAGATTTCCAAACTTCCCTTTCCTTCTCTTACAATTAAAGGCTCATCTTCTGACAGGTCAATTACAGTAGAGGGTTGATTATCTCCGTAACCTGCATCAATGACCAAATCAACCAGATTATCCCATTTTTCGAGAATCAATTCAGGATCTGTAGTGTATTCCAAAACTTCATCTTCATCACGAATGGATGTTGAAATGATTGGATTACCCAATTGTCGTACAATCTCTAATGCAATGTTATGGTTAGGAACACGAATTCCAACGGTTTTCTTCTTTTTAAAAGCTGAAGGCAAGGTCTTGGCTCCAGGTAAGATAAAGGTATATGGCCCAGGAAGCGCACGCTTTAAAATTTTAAATGTCGACGTATCAATTTGTTTCACATAATCACTTAAATTACTCAAGTCGTGACATATGAAGGAAAAATTGGCCTTTTCTAATTTTACATTTTTTATTCTGGCTACACGTTCTAAAGCCTTCTGATTGGTGATATCACAGCCCAATCCGTAAACCGTATCTGTAGGATAAATAATGAGTCCGCCTTCTTTAAGGATTTTAACAACACGACTAATCTCTTTCGGGTTGGGATTCTCTTCATATATTCTAATAAACTCGGCCATAGCTTAATTATCCAATAACGTCTAATTTTGCAAAACGCAATAACAGTTTTTTGACACCGCCATTTTCAAAATTGATTTCCGCCTTTACATCAGCGCCAACGCCTTCAATCTTTAACACTTCACCTTTTCCAAAACGCAAATGTTCAACAATATTACCTACCGCTAATTTACCATCAAATAAGTTAACATGATCACCATTTGCTTTTTTTAGTGGTTTTAGTTTGGCAGGAGGAATAAATTTTGGTGGCTGCTCCTTTTTCTTTTGAACAGGACGCTTAAATCGAATCTGATTAGGTTCAATATCTCCAAAAATATCTGCCGACAACATCGGGTTTTGCCTACGATCATCAACTGGCGTGATAACATTTAAGTATTTATCGTCAATTTCTTCTATAAATCGACTGGGTTCGGCATCAATTAATTTTCCCCAACGGTATCTGGATAAGGTATAGGTTAAATAGGCTTGCTTTTCAGCTCTGGTCAATGCCACATAAAACAAACGACGCTCTTCTTCAAGCTCACTTCGGGTATTCATGCTCATGGCACTTGGAAACAAATCTTCCTCCATCCCAACAATATAAACATAAGGAAATTCAAGACCTTTAGCCAAGTGAATGGTCATCAGCGCTACACGATCATCATCTCCTTTATCATTATCAAGATCGGTTGCCAAAGCCACATCTTCAAGAAATTCGGCCAAAGAACCCGTGGTGTCAGCCAATTCCTTTTGGCCTTCAACGAAATCTTTCATACCGTTTAAAAGCTCCTCAATGTTTTCCATCCTTGCGATGCCTTCAGGAGTACCATCATTGTTAAACTCTTTTATTAGTCCTGAAGCTTTGGTGACATGTTCAGCAAGTTCAAAGGCATTAGCCGTTTGGTTCATCACCTGAAAACTTTCAATTAAGGTGACAAAGTCCTGAAGCTTTGTTTTTGTACCTGAATTCACATTGACTTCGGTCTTGTCAATATGTTTCATCACCTCAAAAATAGAACGATTATAACCATTGGCAGCCACGATAAGCTTATCAATTGTGGTTTGGCCAATACCTCGAGGCGGAAAATTGATAATACGTTTAAGTGCTTCCTCGTCAGCTGGGTTTATCACCATTCGCAAATAGGACAACACATCCTTAATTTCTTTGCGTTGGTAAAATGACAACCCGCCATAGATGCGGTAAGGCACATTTCGTTTTCGTAACGCATCTTCAATGGCACGCGATTGCGCATTTGTACGATACAGAACAGCAAAATCATTGTTTTTCAACTGGTTTTGCATCTTGTTCTCAAAAATGGAACTTGCAACGAATCGGCCTTCATCACCATCAGTCATTAGGCGATTGACCACAATTTTAGAACCTTCTTCATTGGCAGTCCAAACCACTTTATCGAGTTTCGTCTGGTTTTTATCAATAATGGAATTGGCAGCATTAACAATATTTTTGGTGGATCGGTAATTTTGCTCTAATCTATAGGTTTTAACATCGTCATAATCCCGCTGAAAATTTAAAATGTTATTGATGTTAGCGCCTCTAAAGGCATAAATACTCTGCGCATCGTCACCAACAACACAAATATTCTGAAAACGATCAGACAATGCTCTAACAATCAAGTATTGGCTATGATTGGTATCTTGATACTCATCAACCAAAATATATCTAAATCGATCTTGATATTTTGCCAAAACATCTGGAAAACGGGTTAGCAACTCGTTGGTTTTCAACAGTAAATCATCAAAATCCATAGCTCCAGCCTTAAAACAGCGGTTTACATATTCTTTATAAATTTCGCCCAATTGTGGACGTCGCGCCGCCGTATCGGCTTCAATAAGCTCTGGATTATTAAAATAGGCTTTTACTGTGATGAGACTATTTTTATAGGACGAAATACGCGAATAGATTTGTTTGTATTTATAAACGTCTTTTTCAAGCTTCATTTCCTTAATTATGGACGAAATCAATCGATGTGAATCTTGAGTATCGTAAATGGTAAAATTACTTGGATAACCCAGTCGGTCTGCTTCGAAACGTAAAATTTTAGCAAATACGGAGTGAAAGGTACCCATCCAAAGGTTTTTAGCTTCACTATCACCCACAATTGAGGCAATTCTAGATTTCATTTCCCGGGCAGCTTTGTTGGTAAAGGTCAGCGCCAAAATATTAAAGGCATCAACACCTTGACTCATCAAATAAGCAATTCTAAAGGTCAGTACACGTGTTTTTCCCGACCCTGCACCAGCAATAACAATCATTGGGCCATCCTTTTGTAGGGTTGGTGCCAATTGCGCATCGTTTAACTGACTCAAATACTTTTCCAATTTCAATTCATTTTTAAGACTGTGAAAATAACCATTGTTGACTATTTAGGACAAGCCTTTTATGAATAATTATAAACAATCACATTTAAAAAAAGGGCTTTCTTAAATTTTGAATATATTTAGGCATCCAAAATTAAATACATATACCATATCCTATGCGAGTACTATCTTTTCTAATCATCTTAACCTGTGCAAGTACGTTTGCACAACAAAATTTAAATCAGGAATTTGAAGCTATTGAATCAAAAGTCATTGAGTGGCGACGTGATTTTCATCAACATCCAGAACTCTCAAATCAAGAATTTAAAACAGCTGAAAAAATTACTGCTCATTTAAAATCTTTAGGCTTGGAAGTACAAACAGGTGTTGCCAAAACTGGTGTGGTTGCAGTTTTAAAAGGAAATCATCCGGGAAAAGTGGTAGCCTTACGCGCTGATATTGATGCCCTACCTGTGACCGAGCGTAACGATTTACCTTTCAAATCTGAAGTTCGAACCACCTTTTTAAATACCGAAACGGGCGTTATGCATGCTTGTGGGCATGATACCCATACTGCGATTTTAATGGGTGTGGCAGAAATTCTCTCTAAACATAAAGAGGATATACATGGTACTGTTAAATTTATTTTTCAACCTGCTGAAGAAGGTCCTCCACCTGGAGAAGAAGGTGGCGCCAAATTGATGATTAAGGAAGGCGTTTTGGAAAACCCAAAAGTAGATGCCATTTTTGGTTTACATATTAATTCTGAAACCTCCGTTGGAACTTTAAAATATAAAACTGGAGGAATCATGGCCGCTGTGGAACGTTTTGTGATTACCGTGAAAGGCAAACAAAGTCATGGCTCACAACCTTGGTCTGGTGTTGACCCTATATTAATTTCAGCTAAAATTATTGATGGACTACAAACTATAATCAGCAGGGAAGCCAATTTATTGGTTGAACCTGCAGTCATTACCGTTGGAAAAATAACCAGTGGTACGCGATTTAATATAATTCCTGAAACTGCTGAATTGATTGGAACAGTGAGAACTTTAGACCCAGACATGAAGGCTATGATAATACGCCGAATGACCGAAATGACACAAACGCTCGCTAAAGCTTATGGCGGTGAAGCCTCTATTTCGTTTCAAAACAACACCTCAATTACTTATAATGATACCGAGTTAGTTGGACTAATGCTTCCGACTTTAAAATCGGTTGCAGGAGACGAGAATGTAAAGATCATGAAGGCCACAACGGGAGGCGAAGATTTTTCCTATTTCCAAGAAATAGTACCAGGGTTTTATTTCTTTTTAGGCGGAAAAACTCCGGGAAGTACACAGGCCTTTCCGCATCATACCCCAGATTTTAAAATTGATGAAAGTGGCTTATTATTAGGAGTTAAAACCCTAACGCAAATGGCTTTAGATTATTTGAATCAAAACTAAACCCTTTAATTATGGATCCAGAGAAAATTGTAGACCTATTTTTATTTGCCATTCCTGCATTGATTACAGGTATCATTGCCTATTATTTTTTTAAGGAACACACCAAAAATGAAGATGGTCGTAGACGCTTTTTACTGCATAAAGATATGCAGGTTAGTGCTATGCCCATACGACTACAAGCTTATGAACGCATGGCTTTGTTTTTGGAACGCATCACACCTTCAAAATTGCTTGTTAGAGTGGTTCCAAACACTTCAAATAAAGAAGATTATGAATCATTACTTATAGCAACAATTGAACAAGAATATGAACACAATTTATCGCAGCAAATCTATATGACCGATGAATGTTGGAACATTATTACAGCCGCAAAAAACGCTACGATTCAATTGTTAAGAAAAGCGAGTTTACTTGAAAAAACCGATACAGCAAACAAATTAAGAGAGGTTGTTTTAATGGAAATGATGGAACGTCGCGCTCCTAGTGACGCCGCATTATCGTTTATTAAACAAGAGGTAAGCGAGATGTGGTAATTAGACTTTACGCAATTCATTAAATTCACTGGAGCTATGTCTTGCTTTTGCATAATCATAGCCTTGCTGCCACCAAGCTTCCATTAAGCGTTTACTAAAAATCAAGGAGTTTTCGGTGAGGCTTGTGGGTGTGTAATACAAATTAAGCTGCGCGTTTTTAGATTTTGCAGCTAACTTTCCAATAACTATATCATGTTTTTCAACCTGATTCAATAAATGACCGAATAGATTAATCATCAATGAAAACGGGTTTTTGCCCAAAACTTTGGTACGCTCCATATGTTCTGCCTCAAGGACTATGGCGTCAATTTCTGTGGCACCCCGATTGATAGCTTCACGAATTGGCACGACACAGCCCAAGCCGCCATCAGCATATTCATAACCATCTACTTTTGCTAAAGACATAAACGGAATGTAATTACATGAAATCCAAATCCAATTACAAAATTCTTCATAGCTAAAGTCGTGGATTGATTTATACTCAACGGAGTTTTTGGAAAGATTGGAAACCGTAACAACCACATCAGCTTTGGTTCGCCTAATGTTGTCAAATTCTTCTTTTGAAAAATTTCGTTTTATGTTTCTCTTTAAAGCTTTGCTCTCACCAAATGTGCGCTTCATTTTTATAAATTGCCAAAGTGAATTCACAAAATCGATGGAAACAAATTCTCTATCACCTTTTTTTCGTTGTACAAAAGGACTAACGCTAAAAATATCATGTTGTTGGACGTTAGTGAAGATGTTATAGATTTTATCGATCTTATTGAGCGATAAATGCGGCACCAAAAGGCTTCCTGTAGACGTCCCGAGCATCATATCATATTCTCTGCCTAGATCACGCATTAAATATTGCGCAACACCTCCCGCAAACGCGCCTTTACTTCCTCCTCCCGAAATTACAAGTGCCCTCATTCGTTTTCTAAAGGGCTTACGCCTTCGTTTTTGTGTTTTGCGAATTCAAATCCCCGCTGCCACCACTCTGTCATTTTTTCTTTCTCGAAGATTAAGGAATTAGTTGTCAAAACTGTAGGTGTATAATAAAAATTGATAATGGCATCAGCGTTAGATGCAACAAATTTACCAATTCTAATGTTTTGGCTCTCTATACGATCCAACATAAATGCAAACATATTTGTTAACAGGGAAAATGCATTTAGAGAAGGCATCCTATTAAATTGAGTGACTTCAGTCTGTAAAATAATGGCATCCACCTCTTTAGCGCCTCGCTTTATTGCTTCTTCAATAGGTACCATGGATCCTAATCCACCATCGGCATACTCACAACCATTTTTTTTAATCAAGGTCATAAAAGGTGTGTAATTACAAGAAATCCAAACCCATTCACAAAACTCTTCGTAATCAAATTCGGCAATAGATTTATATTCCACTTGATTTAATGACAAATTAGAGACCGTAACTACCACATCCAATCGGCTTTGCCTTAAGGCATTGAAGTCTTCAATTGTTATTTTGTTTTTTATAAGTTCCTTCAGACTATAGCTCTCACCAAAGGTTCTGCTCCCACTTAAAAGGTTTTTAAGCACATTGAAATGATTTATTTTTATAGTTTCTACGCCAAACTTCTTTTTGATCAAAAATGGGCAACTGCTAAAAATATCGTCTTGAGTTACATTAGTATAGATTTGTTTTATATCCTCAACCTTTTTCAAAGCCAAATGGGATACTAAAAGGCTTCCTGTTGATGTTCCTATGAAAACATCATAATCCATTTTCTTGTGCTCAATTAAATATTGAGCCACACCACCGGCAAAAGCGCCTTTACTACCACCGCCAGAAATCACCAATGCTTTCATAGACTAAAGAAATCTATACACAATCTAAGAACAATTTCTGAATACTCAAAACGTATTGCTTTTTTGTTTCAAGTTTAAAACTTATTTTCGTTTATATGTACATCAATCTCCAAACTCCAATCGATTATCTCAAAGGTGTTGGTCCAAATCGGGCCGATTTACTTCGCAAAGAGCTCGGCATTCACACTTATCAGGACTTAATTAATCTGTTCCCCAATAGATATCTAGACCGCACACGATATTATAAAATAAACGATCTACAACGCAACACAGCTGAAGTTCAGATTATTGGTGTTGTTACAGGATTTAAGGAGCTTCCTCAAAAGCGAGGTAAATTGTTGGTTGCCACTCTCAAAGATGATACTGGAGCGATGGATTTAGTCTGGTTTAGAGGTCATAAATGGATCAGGGAAAGCATAAAACTCAATACCAAATACGTTGTTTTTGGCAAGACAAATTGGTTTAATGGCGTTTTCAACATGCCTCATCCTGAAATGGAACTACTTGATGACCATGAAAACAATCTACGCTCGGCTATGCAGCCTATTTATCCTTCTACCGAAAAACTAACCAACAAAGGGATCACTAACCGTGTTGTTAATAATATCATGCAGCAATTGTTTCTGGAAACAAAGGGCAAATTTGTTGAAACGCTTTCAGAACCACTTCTGAATGAGCTTAAATTAACATCTAAAAGTGAAGCCTTATTTAATATCCATTTTCCAAAAAATCAAGAGCTTTTGGCCAAGGCACAATTTCGATTAAAATTTGAAGAATTTTTCTACATTCAATTGCAATTGATCATGAAAAATTTAATTCATAAATCAAAAATTAAAGGCTTCACTTTTGAGAATGTCGGCAACTACTTCAATACCTTTTTCAAAGACCTTTTACCCTTCGATCTTACAACCGCTCAAAAGCGCGTAATAAAAGAAATTAGGGCCGATCTCGGCAGCAATGCCCAGATGAACCGTTTATTACAAGGTGATGTTGGTTCCGGAAAGACGATAGTTGCGCTAATGTCAATGTTAATCGCACTTGACAACGATTTTCAAGCATGTTTAATGGCTCCAACTGAAATTTTGTCAGTTCAACACTATAATAGTTTGTATGAAATATGTAAACAATTGAATATCAGTATAAAACTACTTACTGGTTCAAGTACTACTTTAGAAAGACGAGAAATTCACCAATCTTTAGAAAATGGGGAGTTGCAGATCTTAATTGGCACCCATGCCCTACTCGAAGATAAGGTGAAATTTAAAAATTTAGGGCTTGCAATTATCGATGAGCAACATCGTTTTGGAGTGGCACAACGGAGCAAATTATGGAAAAAAAACACCTCTCCTCCACATATTTTAATCATGACCGCAACTCCAATTCCGAGAACTTTAGCGATGTCGGTTTATGGCGATCTGGA
The DNA here is from genome assembly GCA_003550275.1 of Flavobacteriaceae bacterium MAR_2010_72. Taxonomy (GTDB): domain Bacteria; phylum Bacteroidota; class Bacteroidia; order Flavobacteriales; family Flavobacteriaceae; genus Geojedonia. The sequence goes on along the minus strand of QXCW01000002.1, from coordinate 1,456,649 downwards.
CATCTCAATTATTGACGAATTACCCCCTGGCAGACAACCCGTAAAAACGGTTCACCGGTATGATAAAAATCGGTTAAAGGTTTTTAGGTTCATTAAGGATGAAATCAAAAAAGGCAGACAAGTTTATATCGTCTATCCTTTGATTCAGGAAAGCGAAACGATGGATTATAAAGATTTAATGGATGGCTACGCAAGTATTGAACGCGATTTTCCTAAACCCGAATATCAAATCTCGATTGTACACGGCAAAATGAAAGCTGCCGATAAAGACTATGAAATGCAACGGTTTGTTAGGGGTGAAACCCAAATTATGGTCGCCACAACTGTTATTGAGGTTGGGGTTAACGTACCTAATGCGTCGGTAATAGTGATTGAAAGTGCTGAACGGTTCGGACTTTCTCAATTACATCAGTTACGTGGACGTGTAGGACGAGGTGCCGAACAGAGTTATTGTATTTTGATGACAGGGCATAAATTAAGTAATGACAGTAAAATACGTTTGGAAACCATGACGCGCACCAACGATGGTTTTGAGATCGCTGAAGTTGATCTTCGCTTGCGAGGCCCAGGAGATATCATGGGAACACAACAAAGTGGTGTACTTAACTTGAGGATTGCCGATGTGGTTAAAGACAAGGATATTTTACAAAGTGCTAGGTATTACGCTAAAAACATATTGAACAGCGATCCTTCACTTTCTAGGCCTGAACACAAGCCAATACTAAACACCTACAAACAGTTAAGTAAATACAAAAACATTTGGAATTATATTAGTTAAAAGACCTATTACCTTCATATTATGAAAAAACCTTTATTTCAATCCATAGCATTACTGCTCACATTAGCAGCTTGCGCCCCTAAAGGCGACGATTTAAAAGAACAATGGAAAGAAGAACTACTTGAAGCCGAAACTCAATTTGCTGCATTAGTAAAAGAAAAAGGTTTACATGAAGCCTTTGTAGCATTTGCTGATGAAAATGCCGTGCTTATGAGAAACAACACATTGATTATTGGTAAAAAAGCAATAGATGAGCGTTACAGAAACATGAATTCTAAAACTTTAACCTGGACTCCAGACTTTATAGACGTTTCAAAATCTGGTGATTTGGGATACACCTACGGAACATACCAATTTAAATACACAGATTCTACTGGCACAGACCGGATAGACACAGGGATATTTCATTCGGTTTGGAAGCGTCAGGACGACGGGTCCTGGAAGTATGTTTGGGATTAAAACAAAAAACCCAACAAAAGTTGGGCCTTAGGCATAAATGAATGATTTTTGATTGATTTTATTTTAAAATTAGACCTAATTCTGCCTTGTAGTTGTTAGTGTAGTGTTAAATGGAAACTACAAATTGTTAATTAACTGTTTTTTAAGATTGTTTCGTTTTTAAACATTGCGTCGATAATATGTCGGGAATTTTTAAATTTGACTATGAAAATCAGTGTTCAAAATTTAATCTTCACATTATGAATCCCACAAAAATAACTATTGGAGCAACTATTTCTGAAGACCCTAAAAAAGTTTGGGACTATTACAATATGCCTGAACATATCACCAAATGGAACTTTGCTTCAGACGACTGGCATTGTCCAAAAGCCCAAAATGATTTGAGAGTTGGCGGGAAATTAAAATCAAGAATGGAAGCTAAAGATGGTAGTTTCGGTTTTGACTTTGAAGGCATTTATAAAGAGGTTGTTCCTTTTAAGAAAATTGAATTTACCATGCCCGATGGCCGATATGTAACCACAACTTTCGATGATTTGGGAGAACAAACAAAAGTAACGACTACCTTCGATGCCGAAAATCAAAACCCTTTAGATATGCAAAAAGCCGGTTGGCAACAGATTTTAAATAACTTCAAAAGCTACGTCGAGAGTAATTAAGCTATTCATTCAAAAGCTGGTGTACAAAGGCTTCAAATTCTTTTTTGAATTCAATATATTTATCACCAGTTGCAGGCCCATTAAACCCGGTATGGATTTTTCTGGCTTTTCCTTTCTTATCAACGTAAATAGTTGTTGGATAAGATAAAATATGATTGAGCATTGGTAGTTTTTCTTGCGCCTTTGCTTTATCGGAAGTTCCGTATTGAGCCAAAACAATTGGATAGGTGATTCCTATTTCATCTTTGAGACGTTCAATGCTTTTAAACGCTTTCTCTTTTGTTTTAGCATATTCAAACGCTAATGCTATGAATTCGATATCCTTATCCTTATTATTATTGTAAAATTCTGAATAAAACTTACTCTCATCCAAGCAATTAGGACACCAACTTCCCATAACCTGAACAATAACTACTTTATCCTTAAAGCGTTCATCGGTTAAAGAAATCAAATCCTCTGAAGTATTAGGAAACGAAAACGCTATAACATCATAACCTTCTTTCAAAAACGTAAGATCATTGGCATCAGGCAACTCAAAGTTCTCATTGCGTATGGCCTCAAAGGGTTCATTGAAATGATTTCCAGAATAGAACGTGCCCGTTAGGCTGCTATCACTAACTTTAGCCGTAAACAAAAAGGCATGAGCACCATCAAAAGCAGATAGCTTCATAGTGTTTCCATCCATGACACCGTCAAGATACCTGTAATCGCCGGTTGTGGTTCTTATCGTCCCTGTCACTTTAGAGCCTTTCTGTTCAAATAATCCCAAAGCGATATACTCATCACCCTCCACATCCTTGCTAAAAACCATTTCCCAACGCCCCGAAGCATTTGTTGTCGCTTTATTTGTAACATCAAAGCGTTCAGTTACTCCAAATGTTGCCGAAAAAGGCACTACTCTATCTAAACTTTCCTTGATAAAGTCACCTTGCAATGTATTTTTACTCATCTTTGCACTGATGTAACCTTCAAAAGCAGGCATATTAATTCGCACAGAATCATTGCTATACAATATGTCATCAACAAAAATAACCTCACTAGCATTAAATATTTTCAAACTATTAGGAGAAGTCACTTCAAAATTGAAAGGAAGAATTTCGTGTTCTGAAACCTGAAGTTCAGCTCGCCAGGCCCCTATTTTTAAAGCATTTTTGGGCACATTTTTACAGCTAAAACAGAATAGGAAGAGTATAATACCAAGAAATTTTTGCATAACTAATTGAGGGTTTTCAAATTTTAATCGAAATAAAGACAAAATACTTACAAATAAAAATTATTTACCGTTTCTATAACTATTCAGTATTATTATCTTTACGCCGAATTTCACATCAGCTCCTTGGCTGATGAATTTTTAGACGCTAAAGCAAAATAATGAAGATTTCATATAATTGGTTAAAACAATTTATTAAAACAGATTGGTCACCAGAACAAACTGGTGAACTGTTAACAGATTTAGGATTAGAAATTGAAGGTATTGAAGCTTTTCAATCTGTAAAAGGAGCTCTTGAAGGCATTGTTGTGGGTGAAGTTCTCACCTGCATTCAACATCCCAATGCCGACCGTTTAAAAGTTACAACCGTAAATATTGGTTCGGGTGATCCTTTACAAATTGTATGCGGTGCTCCAAATGTCGCTGCTGGACAAAAAGTACCTGTTGCAACCATAGGAACGACTTTGTATACTGAAAATGGGGAAGCTTGGACTATAAAAAAAGGAAAAATTAGAGGCGAAGAAAGTCATGGTATGATTTGTGCCGAAGATGAGATGGGTTTAGGTTCATCGCATGAAGGCATTATGGTACTGGACAAATCACTTAACCCAGGCACATTGTTATCTGAAATATTTAGTGTTGAAAATGACCATGTTTTTGAAATCGGATTGACTCCAAATCGTGCTGATGCCATGAGTCATTATGGTGTTGCCAGGGACCTTAAAGCTGGATTGCTTCAAAAGGAGATTCAAAAAGAACTGATCACGCCATCGGTTAGCGCATTTCATGTTGACAATAGAACTCTAAAGATTGATGTAGATATCGTCAACAAGAATTTAGCGCCACGTTACTGCGGTGTAACTATTTCGGGGTTGAAGGTAGCCGAATCACCTACATGGCTACAAAATAGATTAAAGGCTATTGGCTTAATGCCAAAAAATAACATAGTTGATATCACTAACTACGTGCTTCACGAATTAGGGCAGCCTTTACACGCCTTTGATGCCGTGAAAATTGCTGGCAACAAAATTGTTGTCAAAACCTTACCAAAAGGAACCAAATTTAAAACTTTAGATGATATTGAACGTGAACTTCACGAAGAGGATTTGATGATTTGCGATGCCGAAAAGCCAATGTGTATTGCAGGTGTTTTTGGAGGTGTAACTTCAGGTGTCACAGAAAGCACAACAAGTATCTTCCTTGAAAGTGCCTACTTCAATCCTGTAAGCGTTCGTAAATCGGCTAAACGCCATGGTTTAAATACCGACGCTTCATTTAGATTTGAACGAGGGATTGACCCAAACATCACTGAATATGCACTTAAGCGTGCCGCTTTGCTAATACAGGAAGTTGCTGGAGGTGAAATTACTAGTGATATTGTTGATGTTTATCCAAAGAAAATTGAAGATTATCAGGTTCGATTAAGCTTTGAAAATGCGAAAAAATTAATCGGTGAAGAAATCCCACGAGAGACCATTAAGCGAATCTTGATGTCTTTGGATATTAAAATTAACAACGTCACCGAAACTGGTTTAGGATTGACCATTCCAGCCTACAGAAATGACGTACTGCGGGAAGCCGATGTGATTGAAGAAATTTTACGAGTATATGGTTACAACAATATTAGTACCACCGAAAAACTCAATGCTTCTATCTCCCAAACCTCACGTTTTGAAGACTACAAGCTGCAAAATATTATTGGAGACCAACTTGTATCCCAAGGATTTTATGAGATTTTGTCTAACTCACTCACCACTCCAAAATACATCAAGTTAAGTAACACATTAAGTGAAGACCATAATGTTGAAATGCTCAACCCATTGAGCCAAGACTTGAGTGTTTTGCGCCAAAGTTTGCTGTTTTCAGGTTTAGAAGCAGTGAGTTACAATCTTAACCGAAAACGTCTTGACCTCAAATTATTTGAGTTTGGTAAAACCTATCATAATTATAATGGCAACCGGGAAGAATTGAAGCGCTTGTCGCTTTTTATAACTGGAGACCGCAGTAATGACCGTTGGACAAATGCGGTTAAAAGAAGTGATTTCTTTTTCGTAAAAGGAACAATTGTTGCTTTATTTGAACGTCTTGGGCTGAATCAACTAAAATCTTCGCCAATTGCTACTGATGTTTTTAGTGAAGGCTTATCCTTATCTCATGGTAAAACAACTTTAGTAGAATTCGGAATCGTTCAAAAAAAGATTTTAAAACATTTTGGTATCTCTCAAGAAGTTTTATTTGCCAACATCAATTGGGACAATGTTATTCAATTTTCAAAAAATAATACGGTAGTGTTTAAGGACATTCCTAAATATCCTAAAGTTAGAAGGGATTTTGCATTGTTGTTGGATGACAAGGTTACTTTTGATCAAATCCACACCATTGCTACCCAAACCGAAAAGCAATTACTTAAAGATGTTGACCTGTTTGACGTGTATCAAGGCAAAAATCTTCCTAAAGGGAAGAAAAGTTACGCTGTAAGTTTTACTATTCAAGATGAAAACAAAACCCTTACCGATAAGCAGATTGACAAAATCATGAAAAAATTACAGGACAAATTTGAAAAGGAATTGGGTGCAGAATTAAGATAAATCAAGAACCTTTTGAAATTTCAAAAGGTTTTTTCTATCTAAAACTCGGCCTTGACTTTGCTTAAGGCCTTATCAATTACTTTAACAGCGCGGTCAATAGTTTCCAATTTTGTTCGAAATGAAAGTACAGCGATACGTATAACAAATTTACCAGAGATTCTGGTCGAACTTAAAAACACTTCGCCATCGTTGTGGATTTCTTTCATTAACTGTTCATTGAATGCATTTTCCTTTTCATTTCCAGTAGGAAACCAAAAATAACTTACAGTTAAATCGGGTTCTGGACCGAGTTTAAATCCAAGTTTTAACAGCTCTTCCCTAAAATAGGTAGTCAGTACCAATTTCTCTCTTAAACAGGCTATAAAAGGATCAATCCCATGCAACTGCAGCGGCAACCACATCCTAAACCCTCTAAAATGTTTGGTAAGTTCTGGGGATACATCGGCCGGATTCACAGGCGCATCATCATTAAGAGTATCCTGCATATAATTAGCACGATAATGATTAGAATGGTAAACGGCTTGCTTATCCTTAACCAGAACAGCTCCAATGCCGTAAGGTAAAAACAGCCCTTTGTGTGGATCTACTACTAAAGAATCGGCCAATGCCATGCCGTGCAATTGGGCGCTCTTTTCTTTAGTTAAAATAAAAAATCCACCATAGGCAGCATCAATATGATACCACAAATTGTAGGCTTTGGCAATTTTAGCAATTTGTTCCAAAGGGTCAATAGCACCCGTATCGGTAGTCCCTGCTGAAGCAATGACTAAAAATGGATATAATCCATTGGACATATCGCTTTTGATTTTTTCCTCCAAATCATCAGGTTTTATTCTAGAAGCAGCATCTAAATCAACATGTCGCACAATAACATCAGCCAAGCCAATAATTCGAAGTGCTTTATTGATGCAATGATGCACCTGATTACTTACATAAATGACACTTTTAGCAATTCGTTCTAATTTTACTTCATGCCGATCCCTTGCTGCAGTTAACGCAATTAAATTAGCGATGGAACCACCAGAAGTCAGGTTACCAATTGCAGATTCTGGGAAACCGAAAATGGATTTCAACCAGTTTAACAATTCATTCTCCATTGCTACTGCGCCTGGAGATGCGTAATACATCCCCGCATATTCATTGGTAATGTCTGCAATGTAGTCAGCCAAGGATGCGGTGTAAATTCCACCACCAGGGATGTAACCTAGATGCCCGCCAGAAGCGGCGTTAATTCCTTTTTTAGCGACTTCACTAGCGTAGATTTCAAGTATTTCTTTTAAAGATTTTTTATTCTCATTTACTAAAAAAACATCTTCCAACGGTTTTGCTGAACTATAGGTAGGTGCATTAGATAAGGTGTTTAAAAATTGATTGGCATAGGCATGCACTTTTGTAACATATTCATTTCGAGTCAATTCATCAGGCTCCAACACCTTAGACTGGGCTTGCAATGCAATGATAGCTTCTTTTAAATCACTCACTTTTATTTTTTTTACTGCCTAAATTTATGGGAAATAAATATAAACCGATAGGAATAAGACATTATTAGTTAAATGAAAAACAATTTTAGATTGAAATAATCATTAATTTTGGCCTTCAAATCTAAATTCGTTTAGTGCGTAAATTACAATAATGACGAAAAAAGAATCCTTTTTATTGAATCGAGCAAAAAGTGTTGGTTACGCCTTTAAGGGTGCTTGGTATTTACTGAAAACAGAGTCGAGTATTAAAGTACAGTTCGTTATTGCTATTTTAATTACCATTGCTGGATTTTACTTCAATATTTCAAAAACCGAATGGTTATTTCAAATTGCATTTATTGGTCTGGTCATGAGTATTGAAGGTGTAAATACTGCTGTTGAATACATAGCCGATTTTATCCATCCTGAACATGATCTCGCTATTGGCCGCATTAAGGACATTGCCGCTGGTGCTGTTTTTATTGCTTCAATAGCCGCCGTTATTGGTGCTATTGTGATTTACTTTCCTAAAGTTTTTTAATACTAATTCCGTTAGGATAAACGTTAGTAATTTGTATTTTTGTTTCAATCTAACAAAGCGTTGATGGCGAAGAAGAAAACCAAAACTAAAAGCAATACTACTTCAAAATTAAAAAAGCCAAAATTTAAACTATCAAGTCAACAAAAACTAATTTTTGGCAGCTTGCTAATTATTATTGGCATCCTTCTATTTATTGCATTTTTATCGTTTTTCTTTACTGGTAAAGCTGACCAGAGTACACTTACCGAATTGACATCGCGCGATATCAAAGCTGAAAACTGGTTAAATAAACTCGGTGCTTGGGTAAGTGACCTTTTCATCACCAAAGGCTTTGGAATTGCCTCCTTTATTTTTGCTGGTTTACTTTTCCTGACTGGGGTTTACATCACTTTAGACATCAATAAAACCAGGTTGCGCAAACATTGGATCTGGGGTACACTTATAGCGATATGGCTCTCCATTTTCTTTGGATTTTTTGCAAATGCCTATGATGCCCTTGGGGGAACTATTGGTTTTGAAATGAATAGTTTTTTTCAGGATTACATGGGTAAAATTGGCACTGCGCTCCTATTGTTATTTGGGTTGATTACCTATTTAGCGATTCGATTTAAGGTGACTGGGCAAAGCTTTGTGAATCTATTTAGACGTGCGCAAAACGATATCTCCAGTGATTTCGACACTGATGGAGCTTCTGACTCTGATCAAAATATGGCTTTAGATAACAATTTAACTGCTGAAGCAGAAGCTATCAAATCGGCCTTTGATCTTAATGTAGAGCATGCAAAACCTACAATTGAAAAACATTCTACTCGCGAACAACCTTCGACACCTTTAAAAGTTGAAGTGCCTTCAGACGAGAATGAATTGGCCATGGAAGTTGAGGAAACCAAAGAAGAAGTTTCGGAGACTGATAACCTTTCAAATAAACTTGTTGAAGATTTTGGGCAATTTGACCCCACTTTAGAATTGAGCAAATATCAATTTCCACCGTTAGACCTGCTTAATAAATATGACGCCGAAGGTATCACTATTAACCAAGAAGAGTTAGAAGAAAACAAAAATAGAATTGTAGAGACCCTAGGCAATTATAATATTGGTATTTCTAATATAAAAGCGACAATTGGACCAACGGTGACACTTTACGAAATTGTCCCAAATGCTGGAATACGGATTTCTAAAATCAAGAATCTTGAAGATGACATTGCATTGTCACTTTCGGCCTTGGGTATTCGTATTATTGCTCCAATTCCTGGAAAAGGAACCATTGGTATAGAAGTGCCTAACAAAAACGCCACCATCGTTTCCATGCGGTCAGTGATTGCAGCACAACGTTTTCAAAAGTCAGAAATGGAGCTGCCTATTGCGTTTGGAAAAACCATTAGTAACGAAACTTTTGTGGTCGATCTCGCAAAGATGCCCCATTTATTGATGGCAGGTGCAACGGGTCAGGGTAAATCGGTTGGTCTAAATGCAGTTCTAACTTCTTTACTCTATAAAAAACATCCCGCCGAGGTTAAATTTGTTCTGGTAGACCCTAAAAAAGTAGAACTTACACTTTTCAATAAAATTGAACGTCATTATCTCGCTAAATTGCCCGATAGTGAAGAAGCCATTATTACCGACAATACCAAGGTAATCAATACCTTAAACTCTTTATGTATTGAAATGGATAACCGTTACGAAATGCTTAAAAACGCTATGTGTCGTAACATTAAGGAATATAATGAGAAGTTTAAAGCGCGAAAATTAAACCCAAATGAAGGCCATCAGTTTTTACCTTACATTGTACTGGTTGTAGACGAGTTTGCCGATTTGATTATGACCGCGGGAAAAGAGGTTGAAACCCCTATTGCCCGATTAGCTCAACTAGCAAGAGCCATTGGTATCCATTTAATTATTGCAACCCAACGCCCTTCGGTTAATGTCATTACAGGGATTATTAAAGCTAATTTCCCAGCACGTATAGCGTTTAGGGTAACTTCAAAAATTGATTCTAGAACGATTTTAGATGGTTCAGGTGCCGATCAGCTCATTGGTCGCGGAGATATGCTTTTCACGCAAGGCAATGATATTATCAGAATTCAATGTGCATTTGTAGATACACCCGAGGTAGATAAGATTACTGAATTCATTGGAAGCCAAAAAGCATATCCTGAAGCCTATTTGTTACCTGAGTACGTTGGCGAAGAAAGTGGCACAAGTCTTGATATTGATATTTCGGATAGAGATCAATTATTTAGAGAAGCTGCCGAAGTTATTGTTACGGCGCAGCAAGGCTCTGCATCGTTATTACAACGAAAACTAAAGCTCGGCTATAACAGAGCAGGACGTTTAATTGATCAATTGGAAGCAGCCGGAATTGTTGGAGGCTTTGAAGGTAGTAAAGCCAGACAAGTCTTGATTCCAGATTTAGCGGCTTTAGACAAACATTTAGAAAACGAAGGAATTTAAAGGATTATCATACTATGAAAACCATGAAAAAAATATTAATTTTTAGCCTATTTGCTATAAGCTTGATTAGTTATGGCCAAAATGCAAAAAATGCAAAGGCTTTGTTGAATGAGGTATCAAAAAAGTTAAAAGCTATGAAAATATTTCAATCGACTTTAAGTATGCACTAGAAAACACCAGTGAAAATATCAATCAAGTTACACGAGGTGATGTGGTAATTGAAGGTGAAAAATATGTACTTAACATTTTGGGTGTGACTAGAATTTTTGACGGAAAAACAATGTACACGATTAACCCAGAAGATGAAGAAGTAACTATTTCTTCAGATAATACAGAAGACGAAAACACCATAACACCAAGTAAAATGCTTTCTTTTTATGAAGAAGGCTATACCTATGCTATGGATATTGTTCAGGATGTAAAAGGACGAAAAATTCAATATGTAAAGCTTAATCCAATCGATACTAATTCAGAGATCAAACAGGTGCTTTTAGGCATTGATGCTACAACAAAACACATCTATAATCTTATTGAAATCGGGAAAAATGGAACAAGAACTACCTTAACTGTTAATTCTTTTAAAACCAACGAACCTATCTCAAAATCCTTATTTAAATTTGACAAAAACAAATACAAGGACTACTACATTAATAAATTAGATTAGGCCAACACTAAATGAAAATACTGGATAGGTACATATTAACGACCTACTTAAAGACTTTTTTGAGCGTGTTTGTAATACTCATGCTCATTTTTATTTTACAATCTATCTGGTTATACATTAGTGAACTTGCGGGCAAAGATCTAGCTCTTGATGTGATTTTAAAATTTCTAGTTTACGTTACTCCTACCCTTATTCCTTTAATTTTACCACTTACCATTTTACTAGCTTCAATTATGGTTTTTGGAAGTTTTGCCGAAAACTATGAGTTTGCAGCAATGAAGTCTACTGGAATTTCATTACAGCGCGCCATGCGTAGTTTAAGCGTTTTTATTGTTTTCCTAGGAATAGTGACCTTCATTTTCTCAAATAATGTTATCCCATGGGCAAATTTCAATTTTTACAATTTAAGAAAGAATATAGCAAAAGTTCAACCTGCAATGGCTATTGCCGAAGGACAATTCAATCAAATTGGTGATTATAATATTAAGGTAGAAGAAAAAAGTGGTGATCGCGGACAGTATTTGAAAAACGTAATTATCCATCAAAAAAAACCTCAACGACCTGGTAACTACACCGTAATAGCTTCTAAAACAGGTGAGCTAATTAGCAGTGAAAAGTCGAACATTTTACAGCTCGTGCTTTACGATGGCAATTATTATGATGAGATTTTGTCTAAAGATCCAAGAGAAGCTGTAAAAAAACCACATGCCAAAAGTACTTTTGATGAATATGCAATTAATGTAGATCTAGAAGGCTTAAATAACGTGGACCTCGAAGACAAAAGCTACGACAACCGATTCAGCATGCTGGATATCAAAGAATTAAACTACACTATAGACAGTTTGGTGGATAGTAAATCAAAAGAGCTAAAAGATTTTTCAACAACATTGTACAACAGAACATCCATTTCTAATCTTAATGAAAACGTTACACCAGAAAAAGACACCTTATTCAATGGTGATATTTTAAGCCTGTTCAATACTACCACCAAGATTCAACTTTTAAATTTGGCGAAGAATACAGCAAGTAGTACCACCCAAATCATGGCTTCCAAAAAAACTGTAGCTGCTGCGACCACAAAAAATTTAAATAAGCATATCATTTCCCTTCACGAAAAATACGTTTTGGGGCTGGCCTGTATTATTTTGTTCTTTGTTGGAGCGCCATTAGGGGCTTTAATTAGGAAAGGAGGCATTGGATTACCGTTGGTCATTGCTATTTTATTGTTTTTAACCTATCACTTCATTGGTATTTTCGCAAAAAACAGTTCACAAGATGGGTCTTACAGTTCGGTGCTAGGGACTTGGCTTTCAACATTGATTATGCTGCCTTTAAGTATCTTTTTAACCCGACGAGCTACAAAAGATCGTGGATTGTTTGAATTTGACACTTATTTGGATCCTATTAAAAAGTTTCTCAAAATAAAAATTCAGAAAGACTCTGACCCTAACTTTAGAACAGCTGAAGCTAATGCCTTTATCAATTTTGACAATGATTTGCTTATCGACATCATCAAAAATTACAGACAGCACAATTATGCGGCAAGTGTAAAGACTGTAGCTTATAACACATTACTTGATCGTGGCATATCAAATGAAGAACTTTTGGCAAAAGGCATCGCCATCGATTCCAATCATGTCGATTCTAGAGTTACTGTAAAAGATGGTATTGATTATTCCAAATTTGCATTGGTGTTTTACAGTATTGGGGTGATTTTGTTGATCCTGCACTTCGTGTTCAAAAATAATAAACTACCCGAAATTGCAGCAGCTTCAATTGATTTAAGCCTTATCGCATTAGGTTTATACCTGTTTTATTTTGTGTTTGTTTCCATTAAAATTTTCAAATTTTACAACCAAACTAACGTAAAATTAAAACGAATCCATCCTATGATGATGGCCTTTGGTTTTCCATTTTATATGATCGCTCACTTTTTCATTAAGAACAAACTAAAGGAAGACTTGGTCATAAGTTGTTCGGAAAATATAAAATAAGCCATATCTTTGCATACAATTTATTTTACATGAGCACAACAACCTTGCAGCAAGAGATTAAATTACATACAATAGAAGAAGCCATTGCCGATGTTAGAAATGGCAAAGTAATTATTGTTGTTGATGATGAAAATCGAGAAAATGAAGGCGATTTTATAGCAGCCGCTGAAAAAGTAACTCCAGAAATGATAAATTTCATGGCTACCAATGGAAGAGGGCTAATATGTGCTCCTCTAACCGAAGATCGATGCCGTGAGTTGGATCTTACTATGATGGTGCAGAACAACACGGTTTTACACCATACACAATTTACCGTATCTGTAGATTTGATTGGTCATGGTTGCACAACGGGCATCTCTGTTCATGATAGAGCTAAAACCATAAAAGCCTTGGTTAACGAAGCTACCAGACCGCAAGATCTTGGGCGTCCTGGTCATATTTTTCCCTTGAGAGCTAAAAATGGTGGGGTGTTGCGTAGAACTGGCCATACCGAAGCTGCGGTTGACCTAGCACGATTAGCAGGTTTTGAGCCCGCAGGTATTTTGGTAGAGATTCTAAATGAGGATGGCACCATGGCTAGATTGCCACAACTTTTAAAAGTGGCCAAAAAGTTTGATCTAAAAATTATATCAATCGAAGATTTGGTGCGCTACCGAATGGAGCACGATTCGTTGATTGAAAAGAAAGAAGATTTTGATATTGAAACCCGTTTTGGAAAATTTCGTTTAAGAGCTTACAACCAAACTACTAACGATCAAATTCATATTGCACTTACAAAAGGGTCTTGGTTGAGTGATGAACCTGTATTGACTAGAATCAATGCCACTTTGGTAAATAATGACATTCTTGGGACACTTACAAATAATGCCGATGAAAAACTAGATGATATGTTTAAGGTGATTAATGATGCTGGCAAAGGTGCTATAGTCTTTATTAATCAACAAGCGCAATCTATGAACCTGTTGAAACGTTTGAACATTTTAAAAGAAAGTCAAATTGAAGGCGAAGTGGTTAAGGCTCCAAGAATAGAGATGGATATCAAGGATTTTGGTATCGGTGCTCAAATACTGCATGACCTAAATATTCACAAGCTACGTCTTATTTCCAATAGCGAACAAACCAAACGTGTGGGAATGATTGGTTATGGTTTGGAAATTATTGAGTATGTAAGGTATTAATACGTTTAAATACTCCCTTTTATAACCTCAACCATTTTTTTAGCCCTCAAATTCAGTTCGTCTACGGTCCAACAGAGTTTTATCAAACAGGAAATGTTTCGCCCAATATAGTGGTCTGATTGAGAAAAATCTGCTCTTTGAAGATACGCCAATCCCTCTTTTAGTTCTTTTGAAATTGGATATAAAGATTTCATTTCCTTTAAGTGTTCCCACTTCCTGATGTAATGCCAATTATTGTCGTAGTAATGAAAACACCCATCAATACCAGCTTCTTTAAGTGCTATTGATGCTTTTCTGGCACATTCCAAATCAGGTAAAAAGAAATTCAAAAAGGCATAACTTTCTTCACCGCCATTTGGCACTGTTCTAAACTTAAGCTCTGGGATTTGTGATAATGCAGTTCTTAATACTGTATAATTATGCTTTTGAATTGCTAAAAATTCAGGTAAACGTTTCACTTGTGCCAATCCAACCGCTGCATGTAATTCTGACATCCGAAAATTATACCCCAAAAAGGGATGAGATTCTGCTCCTCTATCGGTTCCAATATGGTCATGACCATGATCAGTGTAATGATCAGAATTGATATAATAGTCCTTATTATTGGTCACCACTGCTCCACCTTCACCACAGGTAATAGTTTTTACAAAATCGAATGAAAAGCAGCCTAAATCGCCAAGGCTTCCTAAAGGCTTATTATTGTAACTTCCACCAATGGCCTGGCAGGCGTCTTCAATTAACAATACATTATTCTCTTTACATAATTTGTTCAGGGCATCCATATTTGCCATGCTCCCACACATTTGAACAACCATGACTGCTTTAGTTTTTGAGGTCATCGCTGCTTTAACAGCTAAAGGATCCAGCCCTAAGGTGTCATCAATATCTACTAAAACAGGAACAGCCCCGACCATCATAATAGCCTCAAAACTCGCTACAAATGTAAACGTTGGCATAATCACTTCGTCCCCTGAACCAATACCTGCCGCAGCCAATGCCACAGAAACAGCCGCAGTACCGCTTGATACGAGTTGTACAAAGGAGGTTTTTAAGGTCTTTTGCAGTTCGATCTCAAGTTCCTTCGACTTCCAATGTCCATTACGCATTCCGTCAAAACCGTAGCGCATAAGCACACCATTATTTAATACATCATTTACTTGGTTACGTTCAGCATTTCCAAAAAGTTCAAATCCGGGCATATTGATTTCTATTATATTTCTACAGTTCTATTATACTTTGGGTAATATGTTTACGTACTTTTTTAAAGTCGGCAAACATGTCATCCTCTGACCTGTAACCGACAGGCAATAGTAAAACCGATTTTAAATTTTTTTCCTTCAGATTAAAAATTCTGTCGAAGTCATCAGATGAAAAGCCTTCCATAGGACAAGAATCAATTCCTTCAACGGCACAAACCGTCATTAAATTTCCGAGCGCAATATAAGCTTGTTTAACAGACCATTCCTGACGTTCCGCTATAGTCATCTCTTTCATCAGTTGTTTGAGATCCTTTCTATAAGGGGCTAGTATGTGTTCAGGAGTTTTTCTAATGGATTTAGTATTATCAAACAATAGATCAACATCATCATCAGTAATATTTTCTTGAATACAAATCATCAATAAATGTGATGCATCAACGACTTGCTTTTGATAATAGGAATGCTGCAACAAGGGTTCACGCATTGCTTTGTCAGATATTATGACCATACTAATCGTCTGCAGCCCAAATGAAGTAGCTGTTAAATTAAAAGCCTTTTTAAGTGTATCAATTTTTTTGGCTGATAATAATTTCTCTGCATCAAACTTTTTAGTGGCGTAGCGCCATTGCAAATGATTAATGATATCCATTGTAAATTCAATCTTTTCACAAAAGTAATATTTGATATCATAGTTGTGGCATTAGAATGATAAATAAATTCTATGCGACTATATTTTGTATAAAAATTTACCCCTTTTATTTGAAAGAAATAAAAAAGGGTTCTATATTTGCAACCGCTAAAGGAGAAATGGCAGAGTGGTCGAATGCGGCAGTCTTGAAAACTGTTGAGGGTCACACCTCCGGGGGTTCGAATCCCTCTTTCTCCGCTCTTAAAAATCGTAACTATATTGTAAATCAATGAGTTGCGATTTTTTTATTTTGATTTTTGTACGATTTTTGTATTGTTAATTAATTAATTTTCACACTCTCACTATATTACTACATAAATCTTCATAACTTAAGTTTAGTGGTTCAACCTTATCTTATGCACTAAAAAAATCCATATTCTTATTTTTAAGCATTCAATATAATTGATTTTTATTTTTCCTTAAATTTTCCTCCCATTTCCAAGACGAGCTAATCATTTCCTTTAAGCCTCTTTTAGCCGTCCATCCCAATTTTTCCTTGGCCAAATTAATATCAGCATATAATTGGGGTACGTCACCTGCTCGTCTTTCAGTAATTTCGTATTTAAGTACTACCCCACTTATTGATTCAAAGGCTTTAATGATTTCTAAAACCGAATATCCTTCACCAGTACCAATATTAAAAACTTCAAACGAATTCTCTACCTTCCTGTCGAGTAAGCGTTTTAATGCCAATGCGTGTGCTTCTGCTAGATCAACAACATGTATATAGTCTCTAATTGGAGTGCCGTCCTTTGTTGGGTAATCATTACCAAAAACCATTAGTTTTTCACGAAGTCCTGCAGCTGTTTGGGTAATAAATGGCATTAAATTATTTGGTGTACCACTGGGTAACTCTCCAATCCACCCTGATTCATGTGCCCCAATAGGGTTAAAATAACGTAATGAAATTGCCAACATTTTGGTATTGGACCTTACCACATCTTCAATTATTTCTTCGGCTATTTTTTTGGTGTTTCCATAAGGCGAAAAAGGGCGTTGGGTTTGATTGTTTTCGGTTATAGGCAAGGTTTGAGGAATACCATACACAGTAGCTGAAGAAGAAAATATAAACTTGTTTATATGATGCTTCGCCATTGCAGCTAATGTGTTTATTAATGTGTACAGATTATTTTGATAGTATTTTATGGGTTGCTGTACAGATTCTCCAACCGCTTTATGGGCTGCAAAGTGAATTACGGCATCGGCATTTTTATGCTTTTCAAATACTTGGTTTGTAGCCTGAATATCTTTCAAATCAACCTTTTCAAAAGTTGGTCTTTTACTGGTGATTTTTGATATCCTATTTAAAATCTGATCGCTTGAATTTGACAGATCATCAATGATAACTACATCGTAGTTGTTTTCAATCAATGCAATAACCGTATGTGATCCTATATATCCGCAACCGCCAGTCACTATAATTTTATGCTTCATAATGGTCTCTAATTAATTACATTATCCTTTATTAACCTGCATGCAACCTCTGCGGTAATATCCCGTTGAGGAGAACCAAACATTTCGTAGCCTACCATAAACTTTTTAACGGTTGCACTTCTCAATAATGGCGGATAAAAACTCATGTGCCAATGCCAATGGCTATTTTCCTTTCCATTTGTTGGTGACTGATGAATTCCACTTGAATAGGGAAATGAAACATTGAACAATTTATCATAGGCCTTTGTCAGAACCGAAATCGCTTCGGAAAACAGCATTGCATCCTTGATATCCAAGGTCGCGATATTTGGCTGCCTTTTTTTGGGAACAACCATCGTTTCAAATGGCCAAATGGCCCAAAAAGGCACCAACACTACAAAAGCATCATTTTCAAAAATGATGCGTTCACGTAGGTCTTGCTCCTTTGACAAATAATCACCCAAAAGACTGGTTTTATATTTGGTATAGTACTTATGTTGTTGCTCATCTTTTTTGACTACTTCATTAGGTAGTGTGGACTGGCTCCAAATTTGACCATGTGGATGGGGATTACTGCAGCCCATTATGGCACCTTTGTTTTCAAATATCTGAACGTAGTTGATATTCGGGTTTTCCCCAAGTGTTTTGTATTCTTTTTGCCAAGTCTCAACAACCTTTTGAATTTCATTAACGGTCATTTGAGCCAAACTTTTTGAATGATCCGGGCTAAAACAAATCACCCTGCAAACACCTTGTTCACTTTGTGCTTGTAGTAATCCGTCTAAATACAGAAATGGTTCAAAATCAGCCTGCAATGCAGAAAAATCATTTGTAAAAACAAAAACATCTTTATATTCTGGATTTTGCTCACCATTGATTCTCTTGTTGCCTGCACATAGATAGCAATTCTCATCATGACTAGGCCTTTCATCTTTGGAAGGAGTTTCATTTTGGCCTTGCCATGGACGTTTTGATCGGTGAGGAGAAACTAATACCCATTCCCCTGTTAGGATGTTCAATCGTTTGTGAGAATAGTCTTTTAAATTTGAGTTCATAGTAAAAATGATCTGTTTATATCCTAATGTATTAATCTTGTACCGTTTGAAAGCTTGACATGATAGATGGAACACACTTTATTGAACCTGTTTTTATAAGATTCAGAAATAAAGGATTTAAAGGATTTAGTTTCTGTCTTTTCAATCAAGTTAATGGTACAGCCCCCAAAGCCACCACCCATCATTCTGGCCCCCAATACATGACCATTTAATTTTGCAAGAGTCACTAGGAAATCCAGTTCTTCGCAACTTACCTTATATTGATTCTGCAATCCGTTATGTGAAGCAAAAAGTAGTTCGCCCAACGCTTTTAAATTGCCTTCTTCTACTGCTTTGGATGCTTTAACGGTTCTTTCAATTTCTTGAATCACGTATAGCGCTTTTTGATAGTTTTCAGGGGTCACCCCATCTTTAATGGTTTCCAGATCATATTCAGTGGCATCCCTTAATGATTTCACGTTTAACATACTTGCAATGGATTCGCAAACTGAACGTCTATCATTATAAGCGCTATCAGACAAACTGTGTTTCACATTGGTGTTTATTAAGATGAGCTCATAATCTTTGAAATCTATTTCAAATGACTTTGATTTTACCGTCCTACAATCCAAGAGCAAGACATTGTTTTCAACCCCGAACATACTCGCGTATTGGTCCATAATACCACATTTAACGCCAACATAATTGTGTTCTGCCTTTTGTGAGATTAAAATCATTTCATGTTTTGATAGGCTCAAACCAAAAACCTCATTTAATCCATATACCACAGCATTCTCTAAAGCAGCTGAAGAAGACATGCCTGCCCCATCTGGAATATCGCCACCAAATACTAGATTGAAATTATCAACAATCCTGCTTCTGTTTTGAATTTCAGCAACAACACCCAAAATGTAATTTTGCCAACCGCCTCGGGATAGAGGTTTTATATCGTTCAATGAAAATTCAACACTCTCATTTTTATCAAATGCACAAGCTTGAGACTTCAGTGTATGGCTTTTACCAATGGCTGCCACTATACCTTTATCGACAGCAGCTGGAAACACAAAGCCATCATTATAATCAGTATGTTCACCTATTAAATTGATTCTACCAGGAGAAAAGACCAACAAAGGATCAGTTTCAAATCTGCTTTTGAAACTCATTTTAACTTGGTTAATCAGTTCTATATTCATCTTCAATCCATTCAGCGATACCTATAAATTAATCCGGCCATTACTATTTATCACTCTAACACTTTAAATCCAAAGCCTGTTATACTGTTCAATATTTTGAAGGGATTCAGTCAATTTTGAAATCTATTTTATGATACATTTTGCTGAATCGTTTCGATTTGTTTTTAATCTCTTTCTACTTTAAGTTATAATATATAGACCCTCCCCATTTGAAACAGAATGTGCTTTCATTTTTAATTCCCATTTAATCTGAAACTGAAAACTTGTATATACAAATCGAGTAATATTCTTCGTTAGGATTTAATCGTGTATTAGGAAAATTAGGGTTATTTGGGCTATCTGGAAAGTGTTGGGTCTCCAAGCAAAAAGCAGATCGAAATTTATAAGCCTTATTCTGTTTACCTATAACTGAACCGTCTAAAAAATTACCTCCATAAAATTGCAACCCAGGCTCATTGGTATAAACCTCCATAGTTCGACCCGAAACAGGCTCTACAACTTTGGATGCAAAATTAAGTGCTACTGAACTTTGGTTGAGTGCAAAATTATGGTCGTATCCCAAGCCTAATTTTAGTTGTTTATCGTCGTCCTCTAAGAGATCCCCAATTGCTTTGAGGTTTTGGAAATCAAAAGGTGTATTCTCAACAGTAGCAATCTCTCCGGTTGGAATCAACCCTTCGCGAACTGGTGTGTAATAGGCAGCATTAATCTGTAATAGGTGATCATTAATTGTACCGTTACCAGCTCCTTTTAAATTAAAGAAGGAATGATGTGTTAAATTAACAACCGTTGGGGCGTCTGTAGAAGCCCAATACTCTGTTTTTAGTTCATTGTTGTCAGTAAGTTGGTATACCACTTTTACGTTAAGATTACCGGGGTAACCTTCTTCCATGTGTTTTGATATATATTTTAATTCTAGGGTTTGTTGGTCTATTTGCTTTGCATCCCAAATTACCGATTCAAAACCTTTGTTGCCTCCATGTAAATGATTGTCTCCATTATTTGTGGCCAAATTATACTCGTGCCCGTCCAATGAGAATTTTCCATTTGCAATACGGTTGCCATATCGACCAATTAGAGCTCCGAAATATTTTTCTTTGGAATTTAAATAATCTTCAATATTAGGATGACCCAACACAATATCTTCATAATTACCTTGTCTATCCGGCATCCATAGGGAAACCACTTTGCCGCCATAATTGGTAATTTCGGCAATCATTCCTGTTGCATTTTGTAAAACAAAAAGCTTTATTTCTTTATCATTTATGGTTTTGGTAAAATCCTCTTTATTCAATAATATAATTTGTCCCGTACCGACGTCATCCTTATTTTGAGCTACCCCAATACTAATCATCCAAATACATAATAGATGTATTACAGTTTGTTTTTTCATAATCATTGCTTTAATTTCAACAAATTAGTGTGGTAGTTTAAGTTTTTTTGGTGTTGTAGAAGGCCCCAATACTTGTATAGTTCCATCTTCCATAATTTGCATTTCATCAATAAATACTACACGTTCTTCCCCTGTTTTGGTAGTCCTTCCGTGGTACACGCAGTACATTTTATCAATATTATCAAAAAATAATACACTGTTATGGCCCGTTCCAGTAACATCACCTCCTTTTTGGGTGTTCTTCTCTAAAATGGGGTTATTTTCTGATTTGGCAAAGGGTCCCAATGGCGAATTGGAAGTCGCATAACCAACCGCATAGTTTTCACCAGCATAATAATTTGCGGAATACATTATGTAGTAAGTGTCATTTTTTTTGAAGGTAAAGGAACCTTCCGTCCAACGCCTGTTAATTTCTTTTGATGTAACCGACCTACTTTCCCATTCAGCATTTTTGTCGTCCATTTTTAGAGGAGGCCGTAATAGTAAAACAGGTTCACCAATAACCGATTCAAAATCAGGGCTCAACTCTACGCCATATACCCAGCTTTCTTCGATTTCATCAAATAATCCATTTTCTTTAGCCCAGTCGGCAATTTCACTTTCAACAGGATGTTTATAACAAGCCCTTGAATAATATAAATAGTATTTACCATCCGTATCCTTGAAAACGTTGGCATCAATTATTGGATAACCAGGTTCAAATAAGGGTTGGTTTTTAATATCCTTAAACGGACCTGTAGGTTTATCTGAAACCGCAACTCCGATATGGAAGTTTTCTTCTTCATTGTTAGGATTATGCCTCCAATTGGCGCTATAAAACAGGTAATACTTTTCATTGAATTTGTAGACTTCGGGTGCCCAAAATGCACTTATACACCAACTTTCAGAAGTATTCCCATGATATACTTGATTTTCATATTTCCAGTCCGCCAAGTTAGTTGAAGAATAGACTGAAAATCCATCTATTGCTCCACCGCCCGTTCCATACATATAAAAGGTGCCATCACCGTTATCTAATATGTAGGGATCACCAAACTTTACCTCCAAAGGGTTTTGATACTCAACGACTTCATTTGATGTAGACTCTTTTTTATCCTTGTTTTTATTTATGCACGACATTGTAATAACCAACAAGCATAAACTAACATTTTTTAAAAGCGATGTATATTTCATGTCTTTTTAAGTTAAAACCCATAAAGTTTGGGTTATAAATGTTACGGCTTTAAAATTAATTGTTCAATTTTTTAATCAGATCTACCTCATCCTGACGATAAGGAGTCCCATCTTTTCTAAAAATATCGTGAAACCATTCTATTGGTTCTTCACCACTCGGGATTGGTGTATCCCATTGGTATATTGTGTTGGATTTGCCAGCAACCAAGCCCCAGTTAATAGCTCCAACCTTTTCTTTTTTTAACAGCGGCAATGTATTTGAAAAACGATTGTTTCTTGTCCTAGCCATGTATTCGGTACACACCATTGGTCTGGCATGAGACTTTAATAAATTGATTACAAGCTGATGATCTTCAGGCTCTCCATAATGATGATAGGTAATAATGTCTGAATTAATGGCTTGAAATGCATTGAGTTCTTGAAATCCCCATGACCATAAACCAACCGTTAGGGGCTGGCTGGGATTTATTTCACGACTCCACTCAAAAACCGCTTTGAGAAGCGGCATGGAAGTGGTCAATTTTCCGCTGTTTCCAGGTTCATTATATAAATCCCACATGAGAACGCGATCATCATTGGCAAATTCTTTGATGATGTCCTGAACATACACCTTTAGCTCTGGGAAATTTTTTAATTCTTTTGATGCTGGGTCACCGGGATCTTGGACCCAACCCGAATTATGAACTCCCGGTTTTGGCTCTGGTTGCTTGCCCATTTTAGGTGTGGCTCCCCAAACATCGTCAAAAATCACAAAAATAGTTTTGATTTTATGTGAATCTGCTATTTGAAGATAGGTTTTCATACGGTTTTTAAAGCCTTCTGGATCTGCTTTATAAGCAAGACTATGAAGGTAAACACGCATAGTATTGAAACCAATGCTTTCGGCATAACCTAATTCCCTATCAATGGTCTCTGGGTCAAAGGTATCGGCCTGCCACATCTCCAATTGATTGATTGCCGTACTTGGATTAAAATTTGCACCTGTTATCCACTTATGACTATCATACCAATTATTTGCTTTTTCGATAGACCATTTGTTTTTGGATACAATCTGTTCAACTTGGGAATATCCCACAGTGATTACCAACACTACAGTAAGCAATAAAATTATATTTTTCTTCATTTTGACTAAAATTTATAATGTTTTGAATGGCCTTTAAATTCACTCCCATTCATTATTTGGTTTCATAATTATTTGATATATACCTGTTTTTAAGGATTTCTACCTAACCTAAATCAGGCTAGGTAGTTATCCAAAAAAAGACTAACTCAAAATAATCTATTATTCACTAAATTTTTATGCCTTTAGAACTATTACGTTTTGGCATTGGGCAACAAACTGTTGTTTGTTGATTACAGCACCCATTTATTCTCCACTTGGTTTATCTAAAGCCTTAATTAAAGGCTCTGGACTACCCAAAATTGGTATATTGTCATTACTCCATGATATTTTTTGCATGCGAATAGATCTGGCTCCGCCACAGCCTTGATTTGGTTGCGGATTTGCATGGTATAAAATCCAATCTTCTTCATTATCTGGAGATTTAAAAAAGGAATTGTGCCCGGGACCAAAGGCATTTCCCGTAGTATTGGTTACAAACAATGGGTTATTAGCTAATCTCACCCATGAATTTGCTTCCATGGGGTTCGAACTGACATCCATAACAATTGCACCAATGGAATATCCATTGGTCCAGCAACCTCCAGCCGAATAGAACAAAAATGCTTTTTCGTTCCTTAATAAAAATTGAGGACCTTCGGTTACTTGAGGATTCGTGCCATTGGTTTCCCAAGAGTCTACTGGTTTTAATAATCGAACCCTTTCTCCATTCACAATCAATGGACTTTCCATTTTAGCGATGTAAATATTCTGGGCGACATTTACGTCTCCTTCCCATCCAGACCATGCAAAATAATATTGTCCATTTATCTCAAAGGGAGTCCCATCTATTGCCCATTTATCATCAGGAAGTTCCAATTCGCCTTTATCTACCCATGCGCCTTGCAATGGGTCTTGAGCTGTGTTTTCCAGAACCCACATCTTGTGGTTCACATTATCGCCATCACTTGCTGCATAGTATATATACCAGACACCATTTATCCTATGTATTTCTGGCGCCCAAATTTCCTTTGAATTAAAACCAGTGGCGGGCGGTGTCCAAACTATTTTTTTAGTCCCCTCTTTAAGCTGGGACATTTTTTCTGTTTTAATTAAGGTAATATTATCCCCTGTAGTATAGGTAACGATATATTCATTGCCATTTTTATACACCCAAGGATCTGGCCCTGAATCCAAAATTGGATTTTTAAAGGTTGTTGTAGTAACAGGCGGGTCAATTGGTGGATCTACAACTGACGGTTGATCATCAGTAGCATCTTTACCGCAAGATGTACATGAACATACTAAACACGCTGTTATAAAAATACTTAATTGTTTTTTGAACTTTAAATTTGGCATAATAAACCCTTAATTTTTAACTTTAATTATACGTTGATCTATCTACATTATTTACCATGAGCACTAGCTTACCAATTAGGGTTCTGGCTCATGTTTGGGTTTATATCTAAATCTCTTTGTGGAATTGGCAGCAATTCATGTTTGCCAATTTGAAAATTATTGAATGCTGGATCTCTATTAATCAATGTTGGTCCAAGATCTCCCCATCGCCTCAAGTCATTAAATCGGTGACCTTCACCCGTTAATTCCAACAGTCGTTCGTGTTTGATTTGATCCAAAAACTCTGTTTGAGACATTCCGGTTGGTAAGGCTGCAAGACCTGCTCTAGACCTAACTCTATTAACATATTGATAGGCATCATTAGTACCGCCTGTTGCATTTAAGCACTCGGCATACATTAAAAGTACATCGGCATATCTAATAAATCTATAGTTGTTGATGCCTCTGAATCCTTCAAAATTTCTGGCATGATCATGTAAAAATTTTCTAAAGAAAACCCTATTACTGCTTCCATATCTTTGCTCAAATGTTTCACCATAAACCATTGTTGCAGATGGGCCAGCTTCGTTGGTAAAGTCATAAAGAAATGTTACTGGCAATCTTGGATCCCTCTCGTCTGAAACCGTTCTTTCAATTTCAAATTCACCAACAACCCATCTTAACGCTTCTGCATCAGTAAAGCCAACACCTGGAGGCCCATAAAACTGACCAATTGAGGTTCCGTAGTTGTGATTTGCAGTTTGTACATCATTATCGGTACCCTCGGTTGGGTTTTCGATATAGCTCCATTCAATAACTGATTCAGTATTAAATTCTGTTGTAATTTTAAAATTATCATAATAATCCGCCACTAAATCATAATTACTTGCTCCAGCACCAGTAACGATATAATCTAAAGCTGTTTTAGCAGAAGCATAATCTTGAATTTGCATATATGCTTTACCCAAAAGTGCCAGTGCCCCACCTTTAGTAATTCTTCCTAAATCACTTGCATTAGGGTAAAGGTCAGGAAGCCTATTAGAAGCTTCTGTTAAATCACTTATTACTTGATTCCAGACTTCGGCTTCGGTAGAATTGGCTGGCAAATCTGTTGGCTTGGATGGTTCTAATTGTAGAACCACATTACCCCACAAGCTGGCTAAATGATAATAGTGCATACCTCTAAAAAAGTAGGCTTCACCTAAAATTCTTTCCTTTAAATTGTTATCCATATCAATGTTCGGAACATTTGCAATAACTTGATTTGCCCTGTTTATCCCAACATAATTGTCAAAATACACATCAACCACAGGTCCAAAGTTTGAATTTGGCTGAATGAAATTGTTTAAGGCATTTGCCAATTCACTCCAAGGACTATAACTTGCCCCTACATCGCTTCTCAAATCATATAACATAGGTTGCCATCTTGAAAATCCGCCTCTATGTAAGGTACTATAGCAAGCATTAACTCCTTTTATGGCATCTGCTTCGTTTAACCAAAAGCTTTCGTTGGTCACTTCGTTAGGATTGACGATATCTAATTCATCTTCACAAGAGAAGAAAAAAGTTGCTAGTATAAATACTATGAATATATTTTTCATGATACTTTTTTTTAAGATTTAAAATTCTAAATTAATTCCAAATGAAAAAATTCTACTTGAAGGCCAATTACCACTATCAACACCTCTTTCCATTATCCCATTGCCCTGAACATCGGGATCAAGACCAGAATAATCGGTGATTGTAAACACATTTTGACCGCTGGCATAAATGCGTAAACTTGACATTTTTAATTTTTCTAAAACAGAATCCCCAAAATTATAGCCCAGTTGGATGTTTCTCAATCGAACATAAGAGCCATTTTCCAACCAACGATCAGAACTAAACCTTGCATTATCTACCAAGCCTTGATCGTTTGTTGCTACCCCAATTCGTGGATCACTAGTATTGGTATTGTTTGGAGTCCATGGGTTGATGTCACTTCTGAAGTTTGTGTTTTGATAAGAATCCAACACAGATCTCACACTGTTAAAAATTTCATTTCCAAAGATTCCTACAAATTGCATACTTAAGTCGAAATTTTTGTAATTGGCTCCAAACTGTAAGCCCGTTTGAAGGGTTGGCCAAGGTGATGAACCGCTAAAATCTCTATCTTCATCTGTTATGCTACCATCTCCATTGACATCTACAAATCGTATATCTCCAGGCTGTGCAAATGGTTGTATAGGATTGCCATTTAGAGCATGAGCATCGATTTCTGCTTGACTTTGAAAAATGCCATCTGTTTTTAAAAGATACCATTGACCCAACGGTTGCCCTACTTTTGATCTTGTTAGGTCTGTTTGAATATAATCTATGCCTTCCCCTTGATTTCCTACGCTTTCAACACGGTTTTTAATCGTTGTTAAATTAAAACCGAGGTTCCACTTTATTTCATTATCTGTGTTTTTATAGCTGGCTTCAAATTCGAAGCCTTTATTTCTAATAGAACCAGCGTTTACCGGAGGTGTTCCTCCTAAATTTCCAAGGTAAATGGCAATAGGTAAATTAGTTATCAAGGCGTCTTTTGACAATGAGTTGTAATACGCCAAACCAACTTTAACACTATTATCAAAAAGCGTTGTCTCTAAACCGAAATTTTGGGTTTGCCTATTTTCCCATCTTAAATCTGGATTTACCAAAGAGGCTTGGTATGACCCCACTTGTGGAGCACCACCCAAAATAGCTCTTGTATTATTGTTTATAGTTCCTTGCCAATCAAAAGAGCCCAAGGTAACAATCCCCAATTCTCCATAGGACGCATTCAATTTTAAATCATTTACCCATGGAACATTAAAGAATGACTCCTTGCTAATTCTCCATGAACCAGCAATTGAAGGAAAAAACCCAGTCCTATTATCTTTACTAAAACGGCTGTCTTGATCTACCCTTCCTGTTAAGGTTAAATAATAGGTGTTATCGTAATCATAATTTATTCTTCCTAAATAACCAAAGGTTCGGTAATCATCAGTTATAGCACCTTCACTTGATGATATGCCTGTAGTTGAATTAATTTCTGTAAAAATTTGATCTCCCAGCTCGGTGATTTCGCTTCTAATCGCTAATGAAAAATCCCTTCTGGTTTGTTGGTCTGATATACCAACAACCCCATTAACATTATGATTTCCAAAGCTTTTATTAAAATTTAAGGTGTGCTCCATCAAAAAGCTAGCATAACGCGACCTATTATCAGCAATAAAACTTGGTCTTTGCGCTGCATTAAACTGTGTAATCCCATTGCGTCTTATACCCTTTGAAAAATCAAAGCTAGTTTCGGCCCCTACATTAAACTTATAGCTTAAACTTTCCAAAATATCCACTTTCACAAATGCATTACCCACCAACTTGGCATAATTTACTTTTTCGCGTAAAATATCAGCTACAGCTACTTGGTTTTTAGCAAAAGTTACTGCATCGACATTACCAATCCCCCATCCTCCTGGGTTAAGGTCGTTAATAAAACTATCACCTTGAACAGGTAGAACTGGCAACATAACAGCCATATCAAAAAATGGGTTACCTGTATCAAATGAACCTAGCGGTTGCCTGGTATTAGAATTTGAAATCAAAATGTTTTCACCGATGGTTACCTTACCGCGTTTAAATTCGGTATTTATTCTTAATGAGGATCTTTGAAAGGAACGGCCAATTAATACGCCTTTATTTTCAAAATGGCTCCCTGAAATAAAATACTTTGAATTGTCACCTCCTCCAGATGCAGATACATTTAAATCTATGGTATTACCTGTTCTTATCAGTTCATCCTGCCAATCTGTATCGATATTTGGGTCAAAATTTGATCCAACCGATGGTGGCACCGGTAATCCAGAATTTGTAAAACTTGTTCTTTGCATTTCAGCATATTGGCTACTATTCATGAGATCCCAGGTTTCTGGTATATTTTGCACCCCAGTATTTACAGAAACAGAAATTTTGAGAGGTCCTTTCCTTCCAGATTTGGTAGTAATGATAATCACACCGTTTGCTGCACGTGATCCATATATGGCAGCAGCCGATCCATCCTTTAGGATCTGTATAGATTCTATGTCGTTATTATTTATGGTTTGGTTAGCATCTGCAATCATACCATCTATAACATACAGTGGATTGGAATTTACAAAACTTGAAGTCCCTCGTATTTCAATTTGGGCATTTTGACCGGGTTGTCCACCATTTCTGACCGTTACCCCTGCCGCCAAACCCTGCAAGGATTCTGCCAAGGAATTAGAAATGTTTTTGTTTGCGTTTGAAGGATCAACAATAGATGTTGCACCCGTTAAATCCCTTCTCCTAATAGATTGATAACCTATTACTACAATTTCGTCTAAAAGATTGTCGACTAAAAGGGTAACATTAATTCTAGAAAGCCCATTCAATGGAATGGATTGGGTTGTGTATCCAACAAAACTAAATACAAGTACGGCATCGGCTGGCACGTCATTTAATTCAAAATTGCCATCAAAATCCGTAATTGTTCCCTTTTGGGTTCCTGAAATTAAAACATTAGCACCTGGTAACGGTACTCCATCAACGTCACTTACAAC
The DNA here is from genome assembly GCA_003550275.1 of Flavobacteriaceae bacterium MAR_2010_72. GTDB lineage: Bacteria > Bacteroidota > Bacteroidia > Flavobacteriales > Flavobacteriaceae > Geojedonia. Next base: position 1,427,557 of record QXCW01000002.1, on the reverse strand, counting down.
ACCACTAACAGTTGATAAATTCTGCGCATGGGCAGTATTTATAAACGTAAAAAGACAAATTGTAAGTGTAATTGTTAGTTTAATAAATTTTGGTACATTTTTTTTCATGTGAAATATTTTTTAGTATGGTCATAAACAAATGAAACAAATAAAAAATCACATTAATTGATTTATAGTGTCATTAATTATACAATTCATTCAAAAAGGAAAATTTTGAATGCAATATGACTCATTTTGATATGATTTGTATAACTATGACACGGTAAGTATCAAATTAATTTTTAATTTCAACTCAAATTAAAAACCTTGATAAAGCACTTTATACACTTGGCCATTTTCTTTCTGTCGTCAAATTTTTTGTTGGGACAGTCCTATTATTTTAAGCACTTCAAAAGTGAAAATGGGTTATCGCATAATACAGTACTATCGTCACTCCAAGACCAAAAGGGCTTTTTATGGTTTGGCACAAAAGATGGATTAAACAGATTTGATGGATATAACTTTAAGATTTTTCAAAATGACCCAGATAACAGTAAAAGTTTAGGAAGTAACTTCATCGAGTGTCTCCACGAGTTTAATGAGCAGTTATGGGTAGGCACAGATAATGGATTATATAAGTACAATGAAATAACAGAGGATTTTAGCCTTTTGGAAGGCACTATAAATAAACCCATTCTAGATATTGAAAATGATAATGACGGAAATCTTTGGTATATCGCTGAATTAACCTTGTTCAAATATCATATTGAATCAAAAAAGACTGTTAGTTATAAAAATATTATACCAACCAATCTTGAAGAAATCACCAAAACACCTGATGGTACCATTTGGCTTGGTTTTAATAACGATTTGTTTAAATATCATAGTGAAACCGAAACGTTTGACAAAATTGAAATCCATTTTGAAACTAGAAATCAACTTCCCATTAGAATTAGTAAACTATTTGGAATCAATGACCAAACTATTTTCATTGGAACCCAAAACAATGGTGCTCTTGTTTATGATATCCCAAACGGCCAATTTAAGAAACTACCTTTAAAAAACGATCGCCCTGTATACGTTAGGGACTTTTTAAAAGTAGATAACCATGAATTGTGGATTGCCACAGAATCTGGGTTGATCATATATAATTTACAGGATTCGAGTTCAAAATACTTAAAAAAGAACTATAACGATCCTTACGCTTTAACCGACAATGCAGTTTATGCATTAACCAAGGATTCAGAAGGAGGGATTTGGGTTGGCACTTACTTTGGGGGTATTAATTATTACCCCAAGCAATTTTTTCAATTCAATAAATATTTTCCGAAACTAGGTGAAAATTCAATAAGTGGTAACGCCGTTCGTGAAATTCTTTCAGACCAACAGGGCCATTTGTGGATAGGGACCGAAGATGCTGGACTAAACAAATTTAATCCTGATTCAGGAATATTTACCAATTACCTGCCATCATTATCCCCTAACTCCTTGTCACATAATAATATACATGGCCTTTTTCTGAAAGAGAACACCTTATGGATAGGAACTTTTGAGCACGGCATTGACATTATGGATATAGAAACTGGTCGTGTTATTAAGCATTATACCTTTGATGACGGCCATGGTCTTTCCAGTAACTTTGTTTATACGTTTTATAAAGACAAACAAGACGAGTTGTTTGTGGTCACCGCTTCGGGGATACAGACCTATAATTCCGAGACCGATCAATTTGTTCTGTTTGAAGGGTTTCCAGAAGGGATTTTTTATACAGCATTATTGGAAGACCATAATGGTATGCTTTGGGCCGGTACTTATTGGGATGGACTAATCAGCTATGATCCAAAAACCAAAAAGAGACGCATATATAAACATCTCAAGGGGAGTCCGGGTAGTATTAGTAATAATGCCATTAATGGTATATTTCAAGACCATAACAATAATTTGTGGATTACCACTGAAAATGGCTTGAACGTATATAATTATGAAACCGATGAGTTTAAAACTTACTCTACCAAAGATGGGTTTCCCAGTAATGTATTTTACTCCATTATAGAAGATGATGAAAATACGCTTTGGGTAAGTACTTCCAAAGGTTTAGTAAAATTTTGCCCAGATTCGAATGACCTTAAAGTGTTTACAACTGCAAACGGGCTTTTAAATAATCAGTTCAATTATAATTCAGCATATAAGGATAATAACGGCACTATTTATTTGGGAAGTGTAAAAGGTATGATATCATTTAATCCAAAACAGTTTATTAAAAACACCTTTAAACCGCCCATATTTATTACTGGTATAGAAATAGAAAAGAAAGAAACCTCCTTAAATACAAATATTCCCAATATCACTAATTATATTACCCTTAACAAAGAGGTCACATTAAAACCCGATGAAAACTCGTTCAATCTCGATTTTACCGCATTAAGTTACACATCGCCCGAAATGACCGAATATTGGTATAAATTGGAAGGGCTGTCCAATGAATGGATTTCATTACAGAAACGACATAAGGTTTACTTTACTGGGTTATCATCTGGTACTTATCTTTTCAAAATAAAGGCTCTTAATTCCAACGGAATATGGAGCGAACAAGAGACACCGCTTCAAATCACCATTTTACCTCCGTTCTGGAAAAGCAATTTGGCCTATGTCTTTTATTTTTGTGTTATAGCACTTTTGAGTTTTTTGAGCTTTAGATTTTATCACCAGCGGGTTAAAGCAAAAAACAGAAGTCTTATTAGGGAATTAAATAACAAAAAAGAAAAAGAATTATATCATGCAAAAATTGAATTTTTCACCAATGTATCACACGAAATTCGAACACCTTTAAGCTTAATAAAAATCCCTTTAGAAAAAATACTCAAAAAGTATGATTATTCGACTGAACTTGGTGAACAGCTTTCTATTATACATAAAAACGTGGATCGTTTGCTCAATTTAGTCAACCAATTGTTGGATTTTAGAAAAACTGAAATTGAAAGCGTGAGTTTAACCTTCGTTAAAATAAATATTACTGAATTAATTAAAGAAACTTTCGTACGATTTAGTCAAAGTATTGAAAATGCAAAACTCAATTTTGAACTAAACTTGGGAACAACTGATGTTTACGCCTATGTAGACCATGAGGCCCTTAAAAAAATATTGAGTAATCTTTTTAATAATGCCATAAAAAATGCAAACAAACACATTATTCTGACATTATCGGCAAATGAAGAAACCCTAACCATGGTAATTAAAAATGACGGTAATTTAATTCCCCCTCATTTAAGAACTAAAATCTTTGAACCCTTTTTTAGTTCAAATTTGGACAGTCACCAAAAGCATACTGGTACTGGCATTGGCCTTACCTTGTCCAATACCCTTGTTGGACTTCATAAGGGGTCATTGCGATTGGACACCAGTGACGCCACTATGAACAATTTTGAACTTAAATTACCCATACATCAAGAAAAGGAATTTCATTTTTATAATCCACAGAAATTGGAAGTCCAAAATAATAAGGAGGTTCCTGTCAATACAATGGGAATAGAAAACAATAAGGAAACGATTCTTTTAGTAGAAGACAATGAGGATTTATTGGATTTTATAGCAAAGGATTTAATAACTGATTACGCGGTAATAAAAGCAGCCAATGCAGACAAAGCTCTAGAGATGATCCATGGCGAAAACATCCAATTAATCATCAGTGATGTTATGATGCCCGGCACAGATGGTTTTACCTTTTGTGAAAAAATGAAAACAAATATTGAAACCAGTCATATCCCCATTATTTTACTAACGGCCAAAACCACTTATGGTGCGAAAATTGAAGGACTGGAATCGGGAGCTGATGCCTTTATTGAAAAACCCTTTTCCATGGAACACCTCAAGGTTCAGGTGTCCAATTTATTGGAAAACAGAAAAAACATCATGGATTACTACTCCAGTTCACCTTTAGCCCATATTAGAAGTATGGCCCATACCAGCATCGATGAAAATTTCATTAAAAAACTTGACGACATTATAATTAATAATATCTCAGACCCTAATTTGGGTGTAGAGTTTTTGGCTGAACATATGAATATGAGTCGTTCAACTTTATATCGAAAAATTAATAGCATTTCAAATTTAAGCCCCAACGAGTTGATCAATATCACCAGGCTTAAAAAAGCTGCAGAATTGTTAAAAACTGGCAACTACAAAATTTATGAGGTTGCTGATATGATTGGGTTTAATTCACAGGTAAGCTTTGGCAGGAGCTTTCAAAGACAATTTAATATGACGCCATCTGAATATTTAAAGAATGGTACAATTTAAATCATCAATAAATTATTAGCAAATTATGTAATGTATTGTAATTAAAGATCTTTACATGTTTTTAAATGGTAATTAATATTTTCAATCTTTCTCCGCAAAAAGTAAAACGCTTCATTTTAAATGAGGCGTTTTTTTATTCTCTAAAAAGAATAATACCTTTGGCATAATAAATGCTACTAATTGCGTTATATCAACAAACTAATTTTATGCTTCGATCTATTGCATCTTTTCTCATTTTTTTTCCTTTAATCGTATTTTCCCAAAATAATGCTATTGGTACCGATGAGAAATTAACATTTTCGGCTTCATATAACATGTCTGGATTACTAACTGAAATTGCCCAAGTTACCATGGAGACTAGTGAGGTCAAAACCTCAAGTTCTACCTTGTTACGACTTAAATGTTCTGCAGCAACCTACAGCAGTTTTGATAGCTATTTTAAAATCAGGGATCTTTATGAAAGCTATGTAAGCCCAACAACCCTAACTCCATATTTGTATAAGCGCGACATAAATGAAGGCAACTATAATAAGTTCGAGCAATATAAGTACAACCATAAATCCCAAAATGTTGAAAGTATCATGCGTAAAAAGAAACGTTCAGGCAACATCGAAGAAAAAAAGAACGTAAAAATCAGCAAGAATACAAAAGACATTGTGTCTACCATCTATCACATCAGAAATCTGGATTTACAGAAAACAAAACCTGGCGATACTCAAAGTTTTACGTTTCTGTTTGACAATGAAGAAAAGACCATAAGGGTTAAACTTATAGGTAAAGAAACACTAACTACTAATATTGGGAAAAAAGAATGCTATAAGCTAGCGATATCTTTAAACAATAGTACGATCTTAAAAGGTAGTAATGACAATTTACTTTGGTTAACCGTAGATGCCAATAAAGTACCTGTATATGCCAAATTTAAGATCGCAGTTGGCAGCGGAGAGCTTAAGATTAAATCGGCAACCGGATTAAAAAACTAGAGTAATCATGAGAAATGTATTTGTAGTATTAGGGTTTATAGCATCAATTCTTGCAGTGATTTTGGCCGTAACGCCGTTATTCAAAATTGCCTATATACCGTCAATTGCAGCATTGGTATTTGGGTTAATCGCATTTTATTTTGCCAAACAAAAACAGTTGCCTCGAAAGTCCATTCAGCTTATATTTTTATTGACGATTATTGCTCTATCACTTTCTACCTATAAAAGTGTATTTACAATAGCCGAAGTGGGCAATACTGAAGAGTTGATTCAAAAAGAAAATGAATCGGAACTAGATGCTTTAGAAGAATTAGAGGATATCGAAATTGACCAATAATTAAGCTAAAATAAACAAAGGAATCCTTCGATATTAGTATTTTTTTTGCTTTATTTGGCTGAAATATAGGGGGATTATCACATGAAAGTATTCATTTTTGCATCTGCATTATCACTTGTCGGTTCCTGTGCAACCATGCGCTACTCGGAGAAGATTCAAAACATTAAAGACCGTATTATCTTTAACGATGTAGAGCAAATTGAAAGTTACGCCAATTCTATAACACCCGATGAGCTTAAAGATCACGTTTACAAACTATCTTCAGATTCTTTCTATGGGCGTAAAACAGGAGATGTTGGATTCAATAAGGCCTCAAATTATCTTAAAGAGTTCTATCTGAATCAAGGCATGCTTTCCCCACTAGGAGACACTCATTTTCAACACATCCCAAAATCCTTTTTCTTTAAAGATATAGAAGGTTCACAAAACATTGTAGCTTTTATTGAAGGTTCTGAATTCCCTAATGAAATCCTCATTATCTCTGGTCATGCCGATCATTTGGGCACCAAGGATAACCAAATTTATTACGGAGCTGACGACAACGGTTCTGGTACTGCTGCCATACTAGAAATGGCCCAAGCCTTCCATTTGGCACAACAAAATGGTTATGGACCTAAACGCAGTATCCTCTTTTTACATCTCACAGGTGAAGAAGAAGGCCTTGAAGGTTCTCGATATTATACAAAGTATCCTATTTTTCCACTCAGAAATACAATCGCTAACCTAAACATGGATATGATTGGTAGGGTTGATAAGTTTCACGAAGAAAACCCTAATTATGTCTATATTATTGGTGCCGACCGATTGAGCACAGAGTTGCATTACATTTCTGAGGCTGCAAACAATCACTTTACCCAACTTGATTTGGATTACAAATTCAACAGTGAAAATGATAGTAATCGCTATTATTACCGGTCTGACCACTACAATTTTGCTCAACACAATATCCCTGTGATTTTTTATTTTGATGGAGAACATGAAGACTATCACCAGCCCTCAGATACTCCTGACAAATTGAACTATGCACTCCTTCAAAAACGAACGCAGCTAATTTTTACTACAGCTTGGTATTTAGCAAATTGCAACAAACGTATTTCAGTAGATAAAATTTAGTGTATTGGCTGTTAAAGTTTGTTAAAAGAGTAAAAGGAAAACTGACAGTCTACTTTGTTTTTTGTAATATCGCGACTGCGATTTGAATAATTGATTTACTCGCTAAACAAAAACCTAATAATCATCACAATAATAAACAATGAAAAAAGTAATTTTCCCTATTTTTCTAGTATCCTTAATTTTAAGCTGTAGCTCAACAAGGCAGAATTCTACAAATGATGTAGTGGTTCAAACTCCTGAAGTTGTTGGAACAAATCCTACTGTTTATGGTAATACCATTACTTCCGAAGAGTTAAAAGAAATGCTTTACATTTATGCTTCAGATGAATTTGAAGGTCGTGAAACTGGTGAACCTGGCCAAAAAATGGCTGTTAATTATTTAAAACAACAATACATAAATATGGGTATTTCTTCACCTTTGTCAGGTGATGATTATTTTCAGGAAGTCCCTTTAGAAAAGCAAAAATTGTCAGAAGTAGCTATTTCCATTAATGGAACCGAATTCAATAATTATGAAGATTTTATCTCAATAGGTAGCGCAGCTTCAACAACTATTGACGCTTCAGAAATTGTTTATGTAGGTTATGGCATCGAAGATAAAAATTACTCAAGCTACAAGAATATAGATGTTAAAGGAAAAGTGGTTTTAATAAAATCTGGTGAACCTAAAAATGCAGATGGCACTTATGTCACCACAGGAACAACTGAAACTACAAAATGGGTTAACGGCAGACAAGCCCGATCATCAAAAGGAAATGCTGCAAAGGAAAAAGGAGCCAAAGCCGTCATATTGATGGATGATGATGATTCATTCAAAAGACTGGCTTATTACTATGAGGCTGCTTCAAAATCACCAGATGCTGGTCGAATTTCGCTTAAAAGCAATGAAGAAGAGTTTTTTCAGTTTTTAGTAACAGAAAAATTTGGAAAAGCACTCTATGCCAAAATAAATGAAGAAGATACACCTAAAGCAATAGCAACTACTTTGGCTATTAAGGTTACAGGTAATAGCGAAGATGTTTCTTCAGAAAATGTGGTGGCCTTTATTAAAGGAAGTGAATTACCCAATGAAATTGTTGTTATTTCAGCCCATTTAGATCATGAAGGCATTAAAAATGGCGAGGTTTATAATGGAGCTGATGACGATGGATCGGGTACTATAGCTATTTTAGAAATTGCTGAAGCCTTTAAAAAAGCAGCAGATGCAGGTCACGGCCCAAAACGTTCAATTTTATTCTTACATGTAACTGGTGAAGAAAAAGGCCTTTTAGGCTCAAGATATTATACCGATTTTGATCCTATTTTTCCTTTGGAAAATACGGTTGCCAATTTAAATATTGATATGATTGGTAGAATTGATCCTAAACGTTCTGGTGACAGAAACTATATTTACCTTATCGGATCAGATAAGTTAAGTACTGACTTGCACAAACTATCTGAAGACGTAAATAAAAAATATACTAACATCACGTTAGACTATACCTATAATGATGAAAACGATCCTAACCGTTTTTATTACAGATCTGATCATTATAACTTTGCAAAAAACAATATTCCTATCATATTTTATTTCAATGGTACTCATGCCGACTATCACAAGCCAAGTGACACACCTGATAAAATTGAATATGATTTATTGGAAAACAGAACAAGATTAGTTTTTTATACCGCTTGGGAAGTTGCCAACAGAACGAATAGAATTGTGGTTGATAAAGTGCAAGAAGTGAAATAAGTCTTTTGTTTTAAACACATCGAAGCCTTTCAGTATCAAAGCTGAAAGGCTTTTTTGTTTTCAATAATTTAGTGAAATTAAATTTTTTAATACTTGAAGTAACATGCACAAAAAAAGCCCTTCAACTACTCGAAAGGCTTTAAATTTTTGGGTGGAAGATGGGGCTCGAACCCACGACCCTCGGTACCACAAACCGATGCTCTAACCAACTGAGCTACAACCACCATTTTCAATTGGACTGCAAATGTAAATGATTTCCTTTTTTCTACAAAGATTTTTAAATATTATTTTAAGTCAAAAAGACTATTAACCGCAGTATAACGTTCAACGGTAAAACCTTCAGCATAATCAACCCCTACTAATCTACCCAAGTCTCTTGCTCTGTAAATAATACTATCCGTAAAATTCTTGCTAGATATTGGAGTCTCTGGATCTTGACTTTTAGGGTTGTAAAACTGCGTTTTATAAGCCAGGACAGCTTCCATTTTGGCGTCAATAAATTGTGACACATCAACAACAAAATCAGGTTCTAAATTTTTCCATTGTATATAATGGTAAACCTGTTTTGGCCTCCAAGGTGTCTGCCATTCTTCATTGGCTTCATGTTTTGTATTAATCTTTAACAAACCACTTAAAAAACAGGCGTCACTCACCAATTGACTACCTTTGCCGTGATCTATGTGGCGATCTTCTATGGCATTACAAATGACGATTTCTGGCTGATATTTTCGAATGATTTTAATCAGCTCCATTTGATGTGCTTTATCGTTAACAAAAAAACCGTCGGCAAATTCCATATTGGTTCTAAAAGCAACTCCAAGGATTTTAGCTGCATCTTCAGATTCTCTATCCCTTGTTTCAGCAGAGCCACGTGTTCCTAGCTCACCTCTTGTAAGATCAACGATTCCTACTTTTTTTCCGTTAGCAATCTCTTTTGCAAGTGTAGCGCCACAACCAAGTTCTACATCGTCTGGATGGGCTCCAAAAGCCAATATATCTAATTTCATTAATTTCCTACTTTTTTAAAGTCTTTTTAATTCTACTATCTTGTATGAGCCAAATAATTGTCACCAAAATAAAACAGCACCACTAACCACAACATTTACAAAGCCAAAACATTATCAGTAAATGCTTCTAAACGCCTTCAATCATTAATGCAATTTTAATTTTGAAGTTTTAACTTTTAAAATCGCTTGCTCAATATCTGCGACTAAATCTTTTTTGTTTTCTATACCAACCGAAAATCGAATTAAACCATCGCTAATTCCAATAGCATCTCGCTCTTCTTGAGTTAATAGGGCGTGAGAAGTTAAATACGGTGATACCATGGTACTTTCCACACCTGCCAAACTCATTGCAGATTTTATCAATTTTAATTCCTTTAGAAAAGCTAGAGCATCCAAACCATCGGCTAATTCAAAAGATAGCATGGCTCCAAATCCTTGCATTTGCGATTTTGCCAATTCATATTGAGGATGACTTTTAAGTCCGGGATAATAGACCCGTTTAACATCTTGGTGCTTATTGAGGAACTTAGCCAATCGTTTGGCATTTCTGGTTTGGGCTTTGACCCGCAATGCTAAAGTTTTCATACTTCGCTCTAGCATCCAAACCATAAAGTCACTCAAATTACCGCCCAAATTTCGTCCTACTTGCCAGACCTTTTCCATGTTTTGATTGGAACTGGTCACTACACCAGCCAAAATATCACTATGCCCTCCAAGATATTTGGTGGCAGAATGCATAACGACATCAATTCCAAAATCAATTGGATTTTGATTGATTGGGCTAGCAAAGGTATTATCAATAGTTGTAATTATTCCTCTGGATTTTGCCAGCTTCGCAATGGCACTTAAATCGGTGATGGTCAATAAAGGATTTGAAGGCGTTTCAATATGAATCATTTTTGTGTTCGATTGAATTACAGCCTCAAAATCAGAAACCTCATAGCCTTCAGTAAACGTATACTCGATACCATACTTAGGTAATTCTTCCTTTATAAAATTATTGGTTCCGCCATAAATCGTGTTTTGAACCACAACGTGGTCTCCCTTTTGAAGAAAGGCTAAAAACATGGTACTAATGGCCGCCATTCCCGAACCAAAAATCAAGGCAGCTTCGGCATGCTCCAAAGCGGCTATTTTTTTAGCCAATTGAACTTGATTTGGTGTATTAAAATAGCGCGGATAGCGTTTAACATCCACATCATCAAAAGCATAAGCCGTTGACATATATATTGGTGAAACGGTTCCTTTAAATTGCTCATCATTTACCTCTCCTACATGAGTGCAAATCGTATTGATTCCTAATTTGTCTGAATTGTTTTTAGACATAAGATCATAAATTTATTCGATTTAAAATTACAAATAATCTTTAAACTTTAACCAACTTCCAATAACCTTTCTTGAACCAAATGATGGCGATCACTGCAATAGCGATTTCAGCAAGTGTAATTGCAGAAAAAACACCTACTGGACCAATTTCAAACGTAATGGCCATGAGATATGCAATTGGTAATTGAAACAGCCAAAAACAGATAAAATTGATATAAGTTGGTGTTTTGGTATCTCCCGCTCCATTAAAAGAATTGATGACTACCATACCATAACCATAAAAGATGTAACCAGCGGCAATGATCCTTAAGCAAAGGCTTCCGTATTTAAGAACGTCTGGGTTAGTATTGAACACGGCAATAATTTGTGGCGCAAAAACAAGATACACGATTGACACCAAGCCCATAAACCAAGCATTGTATTTACCCGTTTTCCAAACCGACTGCTCGGCACGTTCTGGTTGTTCTGCACCTAAATTTTGACCAACTAGGGTTGCGGCGGCATTGCTCATTCCCCAGGCGGGCATTAATGTAAACATCATCACCCGAATCGCAATTGTATAACCTGCAAGCACTTCGCTACCGAATTCACTCATGATCCGCATTAAAAACACCCAACTTGAAGTACCAATTAAAAACTGACCAATACCTCCTAGTGAAACTTTAATAAGATTGAGCATTACTCCTACCCGCAACACCAAGTCCCTAAATTGGATCTTGATTTTTGTATAACCGTAAAAAAGTACGCCTAATTGAAATAGTACTGCGGTCCCGCGACCAATTGTTGTTGCTATGGCTGCCCCTTCTACTCCATAAGCAGGTACAGGTCCGAAACCAAAAATAAAGATAGGGTCGAGTATAATATTCAAACCGTTGGACAAAATTAATGTCCACATTGCCACAGAGGCATTTCCTGCACCTCTAAAAACAGCATTGATCAAAAACAGGAGCATTATGGTGACGTTACCTCCTAAAAGCACTTGTGTGTAACCATAACCTTCGGCAATCAAATCGGGTTCGGCGCCCATTAAAGCCAATATATCCTTGGCATAAATCACACCAATAACACCTACAATAGCTGCCACTACAACGCCAAGAAAAATGATCTGAACCGCAGCTTGTGAAGCTCCAGCAATATCCTTTTCCCCAACTCGACGAGCAACTATAGCTGTGGCCGCCATACTCAATCCAATAGCAACTGCGTAGATCAAAGTAATGACAGATTCGGTTAGGCCGATTGTGGCAACGGCATTAACACTTACTTGAGATACATATAATATATCTACTAAAGCAAAAATGGATTCCATGAGCATTTCTAAAATCATGGGTATTGACAGCATAAAAATAGCCCGTCTAATACTGATTGCAGTGAAATCCTGTTCTTTGCCTCTTACAGCAATAATAAAATATTTAAAAATTTGTTTTATGGAAAGTCGTTCTGATTGCATACGAATTATATTAAAATATAAACTTTACCAAGGAAGACATGACTTGGTATTTTGGCGTCACGAGAGTATTGTGACTTTGTTCCTGAAATATAATTTAAACAATCATAGTCCTACAAATGTGGAAAATATATCCAAAACTTCAAAATAGATTTCGTCATTTATGTATAAAACCAATATCTTCGTAAAAAACCAACCCATGATAAAAGGAGTCATTTTTGATATGGATGGGGTTATTGTTGACACTGAACCTCTTCATCACAAAGCTTACCGTTTAATGTTTAACGATGTAAATATAGATGTATCCAATTCACTTTACGAATCGTTTACAGGGCAATCTACTTATAATATTTGCAATCGTTTGTGTGAACATTTCAAACTCCCTTTAAGCCCTCATACCTTAGTGGAAATCAAAAGAGATCACTTCAATTTTCTCTTTGAACATGATAAGGATTTGAAACTTATTGAAGGCGTTCTTGACCTCATCAAAAACTATTACCAAAATGGTATGACGCTGGTTCTGGCATCTTCAGCTTCAATGGCAAATATTGATAAAATCTTTAACCGTTATGACCTTAATGCTTATTTTAAGGCTAAATTGAGCGGAGCCGATTTAAAAGCCTCTAAACCACATCCCGAAATTTTTATCAATGCAGCAAAAGCGACAGGATTAAATAATTATGAATGTTTGGTTATTGAAGATTCAACCAATGGAATTCAAGCAGCAAAAGCTGCCAATCTATTTTGTGTGGGTTTTAAAAGTCCGAATTCAAAAAACCAGGATTATTCTAAAGCCGACTTGGTCATTGATAATTTTAATGAAATTAACTCTACTAATTTACTGAAGCTGTTTAGCAAAATGTCTGTATAATAACTTTGAATGCTTTAATGTATAATACCTAATATTTTAAATTATTAGCTTATTTGATAATATTTATAATTATTAGCATATTTGATAATATTATTGTTTTTTTCATAAAAAAAAGATACATTTGATTTATTAAGCCAATAAAATGACGAGTGTAATTACAGGAGACATCATTAATTCAAAAGATCATCAGCCAAAATTGTGGCTAGATGCGCTTAAAGACACTTTAAACCGTTTTGGTAATACCCCAGAACAATGGGAAATCTATAGAGGCGATAGTTTTCAAATGGAAGTAAACCCTAAAAACGCACTCGAAGTTGCCATTTTAATAAAAGCCAGTTTGAAACAATTCAAAAAAATGGATGTACGATTGGCTATTGGCATTGGTGAAAAAACCTATAGTTCCAAGCATATTACCGAATCGAACGGAAGTGCCTTTATAAATTCGGGAGAGTGCTTCGAACAATTAAAAAAAACCACACTCGCGATAAAATCACCATTTACTGATTTTGATGTTCAGCTTAACTTAATGTTGGAATTAGCCTTGCTAACCCTATCAAATTGGACACCAAAAATGTCTCTTTTAGTTAAAGCTAGTTTAGAACACCCAACATTCAATCAACAACAGCTTGCTGAATTGTTTGGAGAAACCCAAGGCAACATAAGCCAAGGTTTGAAACGCGCAGGTTATGATGAATTAAAAAAGCTCATTCAATTTTATAATGCTCAAATACAAGCCTTATGCTAGCCTTATGTATTAAACTGATACTCGCCCATGTGATTGGCGATTTTGTTCTTCAACCTTTAAAATGGGTAAGAGATAAGGAAGAGAAAAAACACCGCTCTAAATATCTGTATTGGCATGTTTGTGTACATCTACTGGCACTAATAGTTGTGTTAAAGGCTGATTTTTCATACTGGCTTGGGATACTTATAATTATTGTATCGCATTTTGGAATTGACGTTCTAAAACTTCACCTCCACCCTAAAGGTCGTCAACGTTTGTTGTTTGGGCTGGATCAATTGGCTCACGTTATAGTTATTGCTTTGGTAGTTCAATTATACGAGCCTTACAGTATTGATTTGGATGCCATATTCTCAACACAACTCCTATTACTTATCACCTGTATAATTTGTATTACAAAGGTCTCTTCCATTATCATGAAAGTTATTATTTCGAAATGGAAGTTGGAAGAGGATATGAATGAGGAATCCCTAGCAGACGCTGGTGCTTACATTGGTATATTAGAACGCCTTTTTGTATTTGCCTTCATTATCATGAATTACTGGGAAGGGATTGGATTTTTAATAGCTGCCAAATCCGTTTTTCGATTTGGTGACCTATCAAGATCCAAAGACCGAAAACTTACAGAATACATTTTAATAGGAACCCTGATTAGTTTTGGTCTAGCTATTGTCTTTGGTCTGGGATATATTTATATTTCAGAATTGATCTAGACTATTTCCTGTAATATTTCACATGTTTTCTGTATGCCAAAACACCTATTAAGGCTACTATTCCAATCGCAATGGCTATAATTTCAAAACTAGCAATTTGTTGACCAGATTGATATGAGTGCAATCCAGATAAATAAAAGTTAACGCCGAAATAGGTAAATATAATACTTGAAAGGGCAACTATAGATGCTAAATTAAATCCGAAGCGTCCACGAAGTCCTGGCACCAATCGCATATGAATCACAAAGGCATAGATCATGATACTAATCAAGGCCCAAGTTTCCTTTGGATCCCATCCCCAATAGCGTCCCCAACTTTCATTGGCCCACATGCCTCCCAAAAAGTTTCCAATGGTGAGCATCACCAATCCAACGGTCAATGCCATTTCGTTGATAATGGTGAGTTCTTTTATATTGATGGCCATTTTTTCCTTGTTCTTAGACGTGGTAAAAATCATTAATAATAAGGATGTTACCCCTAATATCATACCAAGTGTAAATGGACCATAACTAGCCACAATTACAGCAACGTGAATCATTAACCAATAGCTATCCAGCACAGGTTGTAAGTTCGAAATGGCTGGATCCATCCAATTCCAATGTGCTACCATCAACAACATGGCTGTGACAAAAGCCGTAGATGCAATGGTCAAATCACTTTTTCGTCCAAACGCCAAGCCAAAGAACATCGTAGCCCAGGCTACATAGATCATCGACTCATAGGCATCACTCCAAGGTGCATGACCCGAAATATACCATCTCACAATTAAGCCAGCTGTGTGCAATACGAATAAACCTAAAATGACCCACTTAAAAACAGTAACACCTAAATTAACGAGCTTATTACGTTCTTTAAATATTTGTATGATTAAGGCGATGAACAAAAATGTTCCCGCATATAAGTACCAACTAAATAGTTTCTTAAAAATGTCGTACTTATTATAGAGTATTTCTGTTTCAATTTTTTTATCAGAAAGCATCACCTCTGCACCTAATTTTTGCTGATTCTTTTTGAAACCTTGCAATAAATTATTCGCCGAAGTAAAATCGTTGGTCGTTTTAGCTTTATAAAGCTCCGAAATGTAATAATTGAATCCATTGTTTATAAACGTACCGTAAAGCGTATCATTAAGACTTTCCCGATAGCCTTCCTCGCGAAATTCTACAGGCGAAATCCACTTGTTATTATCATCATTAGGCACAGGGAAAATTTTCATCGCCCTTCCTTCAATCGTATTATACAATAAATTAACCCGTTGATCAGCTTCCTTGAATTCCTTTTGAAATGCATTTGGAACTTGAGCGGCGTAGGCCTCTTCTAGATATGGACCCAATTTGTAGGTGCCATCTTCAGTTAAAAAGTCGGTTAAGGCAACGTATTTCGAATCTTTATCCACGCCAATAATTGCCCTAATAGAGTCGGCCTTTTTCGGTTTTAAATAAATAATCGGAACGTTATACCAAAACAGAGGACTCTCTTGCATAGAAAGCAACACCTGATTGGCATCAAAGTCTTCGTAAGAATCCTGTTTACTCACTTTGCGCAAGACTTCTGAAGCAAAGGTGTTCATTGGCATCATACGACCACCATAATCTTGAATCACCAAACTACCAAACTTATCGGCATGCGCTTTAGGTGTAATATTAGCTCTAATGATGGAATCTATTTGGGCTTTCGTAGGCTTGGTTGGTGCTTGATGATTGTGACCATCATCTGGTGTATGTTGAGAAAACCCTTGAAGACCAACACATAATACAATAAGGCTTAGCAGTTTAGCCTTCTTTGCTTTCACCTTTTCTAAAGAGCGTTTTAAATCGGCAAATCGTGTATGCTTATCAAAAAGAATGGCCATCAAGCCAAAGTATAGCATAAAATATCCAAAATAGGTAATCCAAGTGCCCCAGAAATCATGATTAACAGATAGTTTTGAACCCTTTTCATCAGAATCAAAACTAGCCTGAAACAGGCGATAGCCTTTGTGCTCCAAAATATGGTTCATAAAAATGCGGTAGTTAAAGTCTCCTTCTTCGGCATCATAAACAGTTACTTCACTCGCAAAAGCAGAAAAACTATTTTCTGTACCCGGGTAACGTTCGGCAATAAAATCGTTAAGTTTTACACTAAATGGCAGCTCCCTAATTTTGGGTCCGTATTTAAGTGCAATCTCTAATCCACCAACTTCAATTTGTTCAAAGGGATTACTGATATATTGCCCACCCAATAAAAGAACACTTTTTGTTTCGCCTTTAGAGGTCACCTTCAACACCAATCCTTCTTCATCCCCTTTTAAAATTTCCGGCTTTTTTACAATGTCGAAAACACCCCTCACTACTGGCTTTGGAAATACCATTTGAAGATTCCCAATAACATATCGGGATCTTAAAACCAATGGTTGAAGCGAATCCTTTACTAGTTTCCCTGAAGCCATGGTCGCCATTGTGGTAAATTCGCCTTCAAAAGGGGATTCGATAAACAAGCCTTCACTTGTATTGGTAATATTTATGGCGCCGTTTTCAGGTTTGTTGAGCGAAACCAAAATATTGTGAATGCTTTGCACCTCACCATCCTTTAAAAAATGGTTGTGCGGACGACCACCTTCAGTCTCCACTATTTTTAGGTACGCTTCTCCACTTTCATCAGGAACAATATCCTTTTCGGCACCTTCAACAAATTTTTCCAATTCAAAAGTTACAGGTTGCCCATTGTAATTGGCGTCTTCATTAAAGTCATTGTTCAAACGTTCAGAAAAATCTACAGGAAATTCACGTACTAAACGTTGTTGCACGCCATTGACCCTATAATCCCCATCAATATAGGCAGTGATATAATTTTCACGCGATAAAAATGTGTTTTCGGTTGCGCCTTCCCTAATTGACATCATCCCTTCATAACCGATGTGGCGAGTAACAAATGCGCCAATAAGTATAAAAATAAAAGCGATATGAAGTGTTAAGGTTGCCCACTTTTCTTTTTTATAAAGCTTATATCTTGAAATATTACCAATAAAATTAATGGTTAAAAACACCATAATGGCTTCAAACCACCAAGCATTATAAATAAGCTGCCTTGTATATGGCGTTGGTGAGGTATCTTGCCCAGCATCCAAGAAAGTTCCTGTAGCCATAGCAGCGGCAAAAACAATAAATAGAATAGCTGTAAGTCGAGTAGAAAATAGAATATTAGAAAGAGTTTTAGGCATATTGAGAAGCTTCTAATTTTTATCGTGCAAATTTAAGGTTTTTTGTTGGGTTAAAAATGTTAATTGTATCCAAAAAAACAGACAAATTCGCCATCTAATTTCACTAATTATTTATTCGTGCCTGAAAGATATTAAGATACAGAAATGTGCCCATTTTTCTGGCTCTTCGTTTAGCATTCTCGGCATAATCGCCTTCAAAGAGTTCATTTATCGTTTCATACCATAGATTTAGCCAGAGACCAAAATGCATTTCACGTATTGTATTATTATGCTCCTGATCCACCTTTATATGGGCGTGCAAAGGGTTTCCTAAATATTTTGTTTTCAAAAACAAGCTGGATTCCCAAAACGTTGTAAGCCTGTCTAAATGACTATCCCAATCGTTTATGGTTTCGTTGAAAAAAGGTCCCAAAATTGCATCCTGCCTTACTTTTTCATAGAATTTAGTAACTAGCAGAAATACATCCTCGCGGTTTCTAATATCGTTTTTAACCATAATTATTCAAAGATACATTATGTTAGTCTATATACTTACCAAAATCAGGGTCAAACTATAAACTTTCGTCATCAATTTTTTTAAGGAATTTAGAAGTGTTGGTTGTTATATTATAAAAGAAACTTCGGTTTCAAGTTGTTAACTTAAATTGTTTAAAAATGAAAAGAAAAACCTTTATTAAGAAGACTGTTGGTGCACTATTATTAGCGGTACCTGCATCTGCAATGTTTGGTTGTTCGAGTTCAGATGACAGCCCAAATGGTCCGAATCCAAACCCTAACCCTAGTGGAAATTGTTTGCAAAATGGAACGAATGTCTCTATTGGAGCCAATCATGGACATACTTTAACGGTTTCAATTGCCGATGTTAACGCTGGCGTTGAAAAAACCTATAACATACAAGGGGCATAAGACCATCCGCACAATGTGACTTTAACCGCATCCGATTTTAATTCTCTGAAAATCAATCAATCGTTGAGTAAAACGTCTACGTCTGATGACGGCCACACACACTCTGTAAGCATTTCGTGTGCTTAAGTTTAAGTTCCATTTTTTAATAGGTATTCTTTTTGTGGGATACCTATTTTTGTTTTACCATAAAAATTTGCCAAGGCTCATCAATCTATATTTTTAAATATCGCTATTTTAGCATCATGATTTCAGTTGTACTTCTTGGTGCAGGCAATGTCGCCACACATTTATATCAAGCATTTAGCAAGGCCAAAAATGCGAACCTTGTGCAATGGTATAACCGAAGTCTCCAATCTATAGAATCTTATAAAAATCAGGTATCAATTACTGATGAGCTTCATCAAATAGTTGAAGCAGACGTTTATATCATAGCTGTGAGTGATGATGCCGTGAAATCACTGTCATCATCTTTACCTTTCGAAAACCGGTTGGTCGTGCATACCTCGGGAAGTGTTGGTATTCATGATCTTGATAAAAAACATAGACGTGGTGTGTTTTATCCGCTTCAGACCTTTTCAAAAACTTCTGAACTGGATTTTAAGGATGTACCCATCTGTATTGAAACACTTGAAAAAGAAGATTTCAACCTATTAGCTAATTTGGCTGAAACTGTTGGAAGTCCATATTACAAAATCAATACCGAACAGCGTCAAACCTTGCATCTTTCGGCAGTATTTGTAAATAATTTTACCAATCAGCTTTATAGAGTTGCCCATGAAATTAGTGATGCTAAAAGTATCGATTTTGATATTTTAAAACCCCTTATCATGGAAACCGCTAAAAAAGTGCAGCACATGTCGCCATATACCGCGCAAACCGGGCCCGCAAAGCGCAATGATAAAAAAACGATAAAAAAACATCTCAAACTTTTAGAACGAGAAGATCACAAAGCCATTTATGAACTTTTAACCAATGTTATTAAAAAAACCCATGGAAGATAAAAGCTATAAAGAATATTTAGAACATATTACCACCTTCATTTTTGACGTCGATGGCGTTTTAACCGATGGGACTATCCTGGTAACCACAACAGGTGAAATGCTTCGCACCATGCATACCAAGGATGGTTTTGCCTTGAAAACTGCTTTAATGGCTGGATTTAAAGTTTGTGTGATTTCTGGAGGTACCAATGAAGGTGTTCGTGTGCGACTAGAAGGATTAGGGGTTACTGATATTTATCTTGGTGCCCACAACAAAATTGATCAGTTAAACGACTACCTTAATTCTAACAACATTAAAGCTGAAAACGTGCTCTATATGGGTGATGACATTCCAGATTATCCGGTCATGAAACTCATCGGACTACCAACTTGTCCGCAAGATGCAGTTCCAGAAATAAAGGGCATTTCAAAATATGTATCCCATAAAAACGGAGGCAGAGGCGCCGTAAGGGATGTCATTGAACAAGTACTAAAAGTTCAAGGGAAATGGAATGGTAATTTTGATGCTAAATATGATTAATTTTACTTCTGTTTTAAAATCTGCACACAACCAAAAGCCAACAGCCAAATGCTGAACATTTTAAACCTAATTCGCTGGAAAAACTTACTTATGATTGCTTTAGGGCAAATCCTCATAAAGTATGCCCTATTTGAGCCCTTTGGCGTGACTATTACCTTAAATGGTTTTGGGTTTTCATTGCTCGTTCTCTCTACACTTTGTATTGCTGCAGCCGGCAATATCATCAATGATATTTATGACATAGAAACCGATACAGTAAACAAACCCAACAAGGTAATCATTGGAAAAACCATCTCTGAAAAAACAGCCAATTCACTTTTTATAATTTTTAATGTCATAGGCGTTGGATTAGGGTTTTACTTATCACATTTGGTTGGTAAAAGTGGGTTTTTCGCCATTTTTGTTGTAATCTCTGCGCTGCTATACGTTTATGCTTCCTATTTAAAACAATTGCTTTTGTTAGGTAATATCGTTATTTCGTTGTTGGTGGCTTTGAGCATTATTATTGTTGGTCTATTTGAATTACTGCCTGTTATAACGCCGCAAAACCAGGAAACACAACTTACGTTTTTTAAAATTTTATTAGACTATGCTGTTTTTGCATTTATCATCAATTTAGTACGAGAACTAGCTAAAGATATTGAAGACATTGATGGCGACTATAAAGCTGGAATGAATACGCTGCCGATAGCTATAGGACGTGAACGCGCCGCTAAAGTGCTGTTCATCGTTACACTACTGCCTATTTTGGCCGTGGTTTACTATATGGCAACCTATTTATACAAGCAACAAATTGCTTTGGTTTATTTTTTAATTTTCATCATTGCACCTTTAATTTATACAAGTATAAAATCCTTTAATGCCGAATCCAAAAAAGAGTTTCATCATATTAGCAACATGCTAAAATTAATTATGCTTTTTGGTATGTTATCCTTATTGTTATACAAATACATTTTAATTACATAATGCTTAACGATAGTCTTTCCAATTACCAAATTATTTTGGCTTCTGGTTCTCCCAGGCGTCAGCAATTCTTTAAGGATTTAGGCTTAGATTTTGTGGTTCGACTAAAACCTGTAAAAGAAGAATATCCACAACGCTTACGTCATTTTGAAATCAGTGATTATTTGGCACAACTCAAGGCTTTACCTTTCAAGGAAACACTAAACGAGAATGATATTCTCATTACTAGCGACACTATTGTATGGCATGAAAATAAAGCTTTGGGGAAACCACGTGATGCTTCCGAAGCTTTTGAGATGATCAAATCCATGAGCGGAAAAATCCATGAAGTCATCACTTCGGTGTGCTTTACGACTATCAAACTTCAAAAAACAGTAAATGCTACTACCAAAGTAAAGTTTAAGGACTTAACTAAGGAAGAAATAGAATATTACATTTCAAATTATCAACCTTTTGATAAAGCTGGAGCTTATGGTATACAGGAATGGATAGGTCAAATTGGTATAACTTCTATTGAAGGTTCGTATTTTAATGTGATGGGTTTACCTACGCATTTGGTTTATAAAACGTTAAACCACATGGTTAAAGACTGAACGATTTGTATTTTTATCTAAATCGAATGAATGATGAATTTTAGAAGTTTTATAATCCTCTTTTTGAGCTTATCCTTAATAACTTGTCAAGATAACAAGAAGGCTCAATCTACCAGTGCTGTAGAAGACATAGCTTCTGAAACCTTGAACACGGCTTCAAAAAGTGCTTTTAAGCCAACTACAGATTTTAAGGCTTACTGGTATGCGGGCGAGGCCGAAATCACTTCCTACAAACTGTAACAAGCTAGATATGGGGAGATTAGACAAGGCGAAGCTGTTTTGGTTTATGTCACTGAAGATGTATTACCTGAAATTCAAGTAAAGGCTGATAACTTTAAAAAGACAAACATTTCTGTACTTAAACTAAATGCAACAAAACAATTCAATACGGGGATTTATCCTTATTCCATAATGCAAAGCACCTTTTATCCCGTAACCAATAATCAACATGCCATTAAGGTTTCCTGTTCGGTTCAGGAATGGTGCGGTCACATATATATGCGGCTTAACAATAGAGACCAATTCGAAATCAATTCACATTCGTATTTTGAAAGTGAAGCTGATCAAAGTTTCAATGTGGAAAAAGCTATTCTTGAAAATGAATTGTGGACGCAACTTCGTATAGATCCTAATAGTTTACCCGTTGGTGAATTAGAAATAATTCCTTCATTTGAATTTTTAAGACTAAAGCATGTGCCGTTAAAGGCGTACAAAGCCACTGTTAAATTAGAGTCTGGACAGTACTTAATTTCATATCCTGAATTGGACAGAACATTAAAAATCACTTTCAATCCTGAATTTCCTTTTGATGTATTAGAATGGGAAGACACCTATAAAAGTGGTTTTGGACCTAATTCAAAAGTACTTAGCACAAAAGCTACGAAGCTAAAAACCATGAAATCTGCTTATTGGAATAAAAACGAAACTGCACATGAAAGTTTAAGAGATTCGCTATTATTAAACTAATTTTTTTCAAGTTTCTAATGTATCTTTGTTCTTCTAATTTTTAAAGCACATTTAAATGCTCGACTCAATTCAAACCGAACTTATAGTTAGTGGATTTGTTTTATTATTTCTAATCATTGTTAGATTAATAGTCAATACACTCATCAAAAAAATAGGTCGTAAAAGTGGTGTCAATGAGGCTAGAATTCATTTGATTTGTCGCTATGTCACGGTAACCTTATTTTTAATTGCCATAATTATTGAGTCCTTTATTTTTGGCGCCGAAATGAAAGATTGGGGCGTTATTTTTTCTTCGGTATTTGCAGTTATTGGTATTGGACTCTTTGCAATTTGGTCAATTTTAAGCAACATAACTTCAGGTATTATCATGTTTTTTTCGTTCCCATACAAGGTCGGGGATAAAATAAAAATTCATGATAAGGATTTTCCTATTGAAGGGGTTATTGAAGATATTAGGGCATTTCAATTACATCTCCGTTTAGACAATAGAGATCTGGTCACTTACCCTAACAATCTTATGCTTCAAAAAGCCGTTACCCTTGTGGAAAAGGATGCTATTGAAGATTTTGAAGATGGCACAGACTTAATTTAAGCAACGTTAAAGAAACATTAAAACACGCTTTCGGGCAGTATTACTTTGCTATATTTGGTTTTTGGCTAACAGAATGAATCATGCAAAACACCTTACGTTTTTTATTTTTATTTCTTTTTTTACCTTCCCTTTTAAACGCTCAACAACCCAATAAACCAAGTAGTTCCGAAATTTTTGAATCTATAAAAAAGCTTAACTTTTTAGGTTCAGTTTTATATGTGGCCGCACATCCCGATGACGAAAACACTCGGCTTATTTCTTATATGTCGAACGCTGTTAAAGCTCAAACCGCTTACTTGTCGATAACTCGAGGCGATGGCGGGCAAAATTTAATCGGCCCAGAAATTAGAGAATTATTAGGTGTTATTCGTACACAAGAATTGTTGGCTGCCCGACGAATAGATGGTGGAAAACAGCAGTTTACAAGAGCAAACGATTTTGGCTACTCAAAACACCCTGATGAAACCTTGAGCCTCTGGAATAAGGATGAAGTTTTGAGCGATGTGGTGTTATTTATTCGAAAGTTTCAGCCTGATGTTATCATAAATAGGTTCGACCATCGATCGCCCGGTAGTACGCACGGTCATCACACAAGTTCTGCTATGTTAAGTGTTGAAGCCTTTGATTTGGCCGGAATATCAACAGCTTACCCCAATCAATTGAAGCAACTTCAACCATGGCAACCTAAACGCATTTTTTTTAATACGAGCTGGTGGTTTTATGGAAGTGAGGAAAATTTTGAAAAAGCCGATAAATCCAACTTGCTTGAATTTGATACTGGCGTTTATTTTCCGTCAAGCGGATTGAGTAATCCGGAAATAGCTGCCTTAAGTAGAAGTTCACACAAGTCGCAAGGTTTTGGAAGTACCGGAACACGTGGGGAAGAATTGGAATATATTGAACTTATTAAAGGTGATCTGCCAAGTGACAAATCCAATATATTTGATGGAATTGACACCTCATGGAATCGTGTGAAAGGCGGAAAAGTTATAGGTGAGATCCTATCTGAAGTTCAAAATAATTTTGATTTTACAAATCCTTCAGCATCAATTCCAAAACTGGTAGAAGCCTATAAATTAATCCAAAATTTAGAGAACGATCATTGGAGAACCATAAAAACTGAAGACATAAAATCAATTATTGCTGCTTGCGCAGGATTATATTTAGAAGCTGTGGCTGATACCAATCAGGCCACTAACAATTCAAAGGTTGCTGTTACCATTGAAATGATAAACAGAAGTACTACCGATATTGTCTTTACAAACTTAAAACTTAACGATCGCCTCCACAAAAAACGCTACAAGCGATTCCCTTTAACAAATAATAAAAGAGAACAGCTTAAAGACACCCTTTTAATTTCTAAAAATCAAGCACCAACTTCGCCTTATTGGTTAACAAGCAAAGGAACTTTAGGCATGTATGCCGTTGAAAATGAACAACTCATTGGCCTACCAGAAACCCCACGGGCCTATAATGCTATTTTTACTTTGGAAATAGAGCAAACCGCTATTGAATTTAGCAGACCTGTTGTTTATAAAACTAATGACCCTGTAAAAGGAGAAGTTTATAAGCCTTTTGAAATTATACCAGAAGCAACTGCAAAAGTTGTTGAAAAGGTTATCATTTTTGAAAATGATCAGCAAAAAGAAATCAAAGTTGCTGTTAAAGCTGGAAAAGATCATCTTGAAGGTTATGTAAAACTTGCCCATCCAAAAGGTTGGAATGTTTACCCCGAACAACAAAAAGTAGCTATTACCAATAAAGGACAAGAACAAACTTTAGTGTTTACGGTAATCCCTCCTAAAGTTCAAAGTGAAGGCTTATTAACACCTATGGTGCATGTTGGAGACGCAATTTATACCAGAGAATTGGTTGAAATTGATTATGATCATATCCCATTTCAAACGGTATTATTACCAAGTGAAAGTAAAATTGTGAGATTGGATATCGCCAAAAAAGGTGAAAACATTGGCTATATTGAAGGTGCAGGTGATACCGTTCCAGAGAGCTTACGTCAAATTGGCTATAATGTTGCCATTATTAAGCCAGAAGAAATAACACCTGAAGTGTTAAGCAGATTTGATGCCATAGTGGTTGGAATTCGAGCGTACAATATCATTGATGCCTTAAAGTATAAACAACAGCAACTCTTCGATTTTGTTGAAAACGGTGGAAATCTGATTGTGCAATACAATACCAATTTTAGATTGAAGGTTGATCAATTAGCGCCATATAATTTAAAAATTTCGAGAGATCGCGTAACAGATGAACACTCCAAGGTTAGGTTTTTAAACCCAAATCACGAGTTACTTAATTTTCCAAATAAAATCACCGAAGCTGATTTTGATGGATGGACCCAAGAACGTGGTCTATATTTTCCAGATGAATGGTCCAACGAATTTACGCCAGTATTATCTATGAATGATACAGGAGAATCGGCAAAAGATGGCAGCTTGTTAGTGGCTAAATATGGTAAGGGACATTATATCTATACAGGTTTAAGTTTCTTCAGGGAATTTCCCGAAGGTGTTTCAGGTGCTTATCGCCTATTTGCCAATATGCTTTCCATTGGAAAAGATAATATCAATACAACCCAAAAACTAAACGACTGATTATGAACGCTCATACTCCACGAAAACAGCCTTGGCTAAAATTATATTCTCTAGTACTTCTGGCGAACATCCTCTATTTTGTTTTGTTTTACCTTATCATGAAAACCTTTTAAAGCATGCAACAATTAGACTGGATTGTATTAGCGGGAACCTTATTAACAATTGTTGGCTATGGTACTTGGAAAACGAGAGGACGTAAAAATGTACAAGATTATGTAAGAGGCGGAAATACCTCAAGTTGGTGGACCATTGGTCTATCGGTTATGGCTACTCAGGCAAGCGCCATCACTTTTTTATCTACACCCGGACAAGCCTTTCATGACGGGATGGGTTTTGTTCAGTTTTATTTTGGTGTGCCTTTGGCAATGATCATTATTTGCATGGTATTTATCCCATTATACCATCGTTTAAAAGTATATACTGCTTATGAGTTCCTGGAGAATAGATTTGATTTAAAAACTCGTAGTCTTACTGCTATTTTATTCCTGATTCAACGTGGACTTTCGGCAGGGATTACCATTTTTGCTCCTGCAATTATTCTGTCTGCTGTTTTAGGGTGGAATCTCACTTACCTTAATATCATCATAGGCATTTTGGTTATTATTTATACGGTTTCAGGAGGAACCAAAGCAGTGAGTATCACACAAAAGCATCAAATGGCCGTGATTTTTACGGGCATGTTTGTCGCTTTCTTTTTGATCATTAGTTATCTTCCAGAAAATATTACGTTCACTAAAGCTTTAGAAATAGCTGGAGCGAGTGGAAAAATGGATGTTCTTGATTTTTCATTCGATTTAGAAAATCGATACACCGTTTGGAGTGGACTTATTGGCGGAACATTTTTGGCACTCTCTTATTTTGGCACCGATCAAAGTCAGGTACAGCGATACCTGTCTGGAAAATCGGTCAAGGAAATGCAAATGGGCCTGATATTTAACGGACTTTTAAAAGTACCTATGCAATTCTTCATTTTGCTTGTTGGTATTATGGTTTTTGTCTTTTATCAATTCAACACCTCTCCTATTAACTTTAATCCTGCAGCAGAAAGTGCCATTTTAGATTCAAGTTTTGCTCAAGACTATAAAACCTTACAGGAAGAACAGGCACAGATTTTTAATGATAAGAAAGCACTTATTGAAGCCTATGCTGTAACCAACGATTCAAAATTTATAGAGGCGATTGACCATGCCAACAAAGCAGACAAGGCTAATCGGGAAGCGGCTAAATTATTGATTCAAAAATCGGCCGACGAAAAATTGGTAAGTATTGAAACCAATGATAAGGATTATGTGTTTATTCACTTCATTCTTAACAACCTCCCAAGAGGCTTAATTGGCCTGTTGTTAGCTGTAATTTTAAGCGCCGCAATGTCGAGTACAGCAAGTGAACTTAATGCGTTGGCCTCAACAACCTCATTGGATTTGTACAAACGCAATTTCGCCCAAGACAAGGATGAATCACACTACGTTAAGGCTACAAAATGGTTTACTTTGGGCTGGGGGATTCTTGCCATTATTATTGCTTGTGTTGCCTATCTTGCTGACAACTTAATTCAATTGGTCAATATTATTGGCTCTATCTTTTATGGTAACGTATTGGGAATCTTTTTACTTGCCTTCTTTATTAACTACGTTAAAGGTCGAGCAGTTTTTGTGGCTGCGATTGTTACACAAATTTTGATTATTGCTGTGTGGTATTTTGATTGGCTTCCGTATTTATGGTTAAATTTGTTGGGCTGTATTATGGTCATGGTTTTGGCTTTAATTCTGCAATCAACTCACAAACTCAATGGCAACAAAGGCTAAACACATTAAATGGGGAATTATTGGTCTGGGCAAAATAGCCCATAAATTTGCTGAAGACCTTAAAACGGTTTCTAATTGTGAGCTCTATGCAGTGGCCTCCAGATCGCAGGAAAAAGCTGAAGCTTTTGCAACCTTGTATAAAGCAAAAAATGCGTATAACTCGTATACACAATTAGCTGACGATCCCGATATTGATGCGGTTTATATCGCAACGCCCCATGCCTTTCATAAAGAACACAGCTTGCTATGTTTAAACAAAGGCATTGCTGTTTTATGCGAAAAGCCGTTTGCCATGAATTTAGAGCAAGTTTCCGAAATGATTTCAGTAGCTAAAGCAAATAAAGTGCTTCTCATGGAAGCTCTATGGACAGCCTTTCTTCCGCATTTTCAATACACTTTAAAAATTTTAGAGAAAAAAGAATTTGGAGACATTACTAGTTTGGAGGCTGTTTTTGGATTCAGCAGACCTTTTGATGACAACTCGCGATTATTTAAAAAATCATTAGGTGGAGGGAGTTTGTTGGATATTGGCATTTATCCCATATTCGCAGCACTATCTATTTTAGGACTACCTGAAACCATTGAAGCACAAGCTACTTATTTTGAAAATGGAGCAGATGCTTCATGCACTATGGTTTTCTATTATAAGAATGGGGTAAAGGCACATTTAAAAAGCACGCTTTTAGAAGATACTCCAACTAAAGCAACCATTCATTGCCAACAAGGAATCTTAACTCTGAACACACGTTTTCATGAGCCAACGTCAATCACCATAGCATCCAAAAACCGAAACGAAACGATTGACTTTTCATCTGAAACATTTGGTTACAATTATGAAATTGAACATTTTAATCAACTGTTAAGAGACCATAAAACTGAAAGTGATATTATGACTTTTGAGTTTAGCAGAAAGCTTATCGCTTTGTTAGATAAGGTTCGCGCGGAAATCGGACTTAAGTATCAATAAAAAAAACCTTAAGTATTAAATCTTAAGGTTTTTTTTATTTTGATTACATAATCTTTACATCGCTCCCCATTCTTTCAGGGAATCCATGTTCATTTTAACATAATCATCATTTCCAGCCTCTTTGGCGCCAGCTAATGATTTTTTCGCAGTTTCAATAGCCGCTTTTTTATCACCTGCTTTAGCATAGATTAACGACTGTTGTCTCAATTGCCAAAACGCAGGTTTCTCGGTCATGGACATAGCTTTGTCCATCCATGCTTTAGCTTTCGCAATATCTTTACCTTCTTGTAAATAATACACCGCAGAAGCATAATAGTCATTGGCACTAGGGCCATTCATAGTTTTTTCAATTGCAGCAGAAACTTTAGCATCAGTAGGCACTTTAAATTCTACACCAACATAGGCATTTTCCCAAAGCATCCCTAAAACGGCAGAGCCACTTGACACATCATCAAAGGTCATGGTTAAAGTTTCAATTTTCATCGGTAAAGGATAAACTTCAGCAGTCACTTTTGCTGCAACTTTACTGTCATCCCACTCACGAGGTGTTCCCCAATTGGAAGCATCAGAATAGAAAACAACATCCCAAGTTTTTTCATTAGGTGTCGCATAAACGGCATAGCTACCGGCTTTTAGGGTATTACCACCAATAGTTACATCATCACTAAATGTGATTTTGGTATTGGCATTAGCGCCTAAACGCCATAACTTTCCGTAAGGTACTAAATCTCCAAAAATAGTACGATCGCGCATATTTGGACGACTATACTCTAAAGTGACATCTGTTAAGCCCACCTTTTGTTCCACCTTTGAAAATGGACTAGGCGCTGGTGTTTGAATCTGTGCATTTACAGTAAAAGAAACTGCCAACACAGCAATGATACATAGTAATTTTTTCATGATATAATAGAATTATTGATTAGATTAATGGTTATAAATTTACGAATTACAAAGGCCGTTATTTGTTAATAAAACCTTAAAAAACTTTATTAAGGAGAACAAAATCATGGTAATCGTTTAAATGGTCTGATAATTAGTCCTAGGGGTTTGTCATAAGTAAAATAATTAGCCGCCCAATCTAAAAACGCAACCACCTTGTTGCGGTAACCTACTAAAGACATGATGTGCACAAACATCCAAACAAACCATGCAAAGGCACCTTGGAATTTCCAGTTGGGCAAATCTACAACGGCGCGTTTTCTTCCTATGGTAGCCATAGTGCCACGATCCTTATAAACAAATGGCTGCAATGGTTTATTGCCGATTAAATTTAATATGGTTTTAACCAAATGTTTCCCTTGTTGTTGTGCCACTGGTGCTAACATGGGCAAACCTCTAGGGTTTTCAGGTGTAATACAGCAAGCGACATCACCAATGGCAAAAATTGCATCGGTATGCTTGACTTTGTTAAACTCATCTACTAAAACACGATTTCCGGGAACACTACTTTCCAAAGGCAACCCATCAATTGGAGATCCTTTAACACCTGCCGTCCAAATCACTGTATCGGTATAAAACACATGTCCTTCAACATCAATCAATTGATCGCCATCATACGAATTGATTCTGGAATTTAAATGAACGTTTACACCAAGTTCCAATAAATAGTCTAAACTTTTAGCCGAAGCTTCTTCAGACATCACTTTTAACAACTTACCATTGGCTTCATATAAATTGATTTTCATTTTTGAAATATCCAAATCAGGAAAATCCTTTGGAATGACATAGCGTTTCATCTCGGCCAAGGCTCCCGCAATCTCAATGCCAGCAGGCCCTCCACCAACAATGGCAATACTCAAGATCTCATCCAGAGTTTCATTGGCCGGCTTTACAAGTGCTTTCTCCAAATTCTGAAAAATAAAACTTCTAATATTTAAGGCATCAGGAATGGATTTTAGGGTCATTAGCTGATCCTTTATGGGTTCAAAATTGAAAAAGTTGGTTTCACTGCCAGTAGCTAAAACCAAATAATCATAGGCAAAATCACCAATAGAGGTTTTAACGCGTTTCATATCGCGATCAATGTGCTCCACTCTAGCCATACGAAATTTAACATTAGATCGCCCTCTAAAAATACGCCGTACTGGATAGGCAATACTATAAGGCTCAAGGCCTCCTGTTGCCACCTGATACATCAAGGGTTGAAAATTGTGATAATTATTTTGATCTATAAGGAGTATGTCAACCGCTTTCTTTTTAAATGCTTTTGCCATGGCAATTCCACCAAATCCTGCCCCAATAATTACAATTCTGGGTTTTACGCTCATTCTATAGGTATAATTTTTTAATAAAGATATTAATTATTATGACTTATATATTTAGATAGTTCAAACAGCAAAAGTTAAATTTTGTTTAACTTTTAAAATAAAACATTAAACGTTTTGTATCTTTACAACATTATTTTAAAAAAAATAGAGATGCCTAAAAATAAAACCATTTCAAAACAAGACTTAATTTCAATATACATGGATTATGTACTTGCAAACAATTCAGAACCAATTTCTGTATACTCATTTTCAAAATTAAATAATTTTGACGAGGGCCTTTTTTACAACTATTTTGGAAATTTTAAGGCTTTAGAAAGACACATATTTATGGCCTTTTTTGAAAATACAATTGTGACATTAGAAAAAAGCGAAGACTACCAAAAATTCGATGCTCGGAATAAGTTATTAAGTTTTTATTATACCTTCTTTGAGAACTTAACCATAAATAGAAGTTATGTTGTTTATGCTTTAAAAAACTTTAGTAAAAACTTAAAGTCTTTAGAAAAGTTATCGAGCTTAAGAAAACAATTTAAGAACTATATAAGCCTGCTTGATATTGAAACTTTTAATATAAACTACAAGAACATTCAGCAACTTAAAGATAAAACGCTCGAAGAATCAGCTTGGATACAATTGGTGATAACACTTAATTTTTGGCTAAATGATGCTTCAGCATCTTTCGAAAAAACAGATATCTTCATTGAAAAATCAGTTAATACAAGTTTTGATTTAATCAACACTCAACCTCTTAACAGTGTGATTGATTTAGGAAAATTTTTATTTAAGGAAAAAATGTTTATGAATCAATGAAAACCATAGACAAAATTCCCACGACAAAAATTCAGCGCGCTTCAAAACTAGTTCAAACGGGAGCTAAAGTTGGCGTAAATTATCTCAAATATTACGGAGATAAATTAATCACTTCAGAAGAAAATGCTAAAGACAGGCTTAACCAAAACAATGCTGAAGATATCTATGATGGTTTAAAACAAATGAAAGGTAGTGCGCTAAAAGTAGCCCAAATGTTAAGTATGGAGAAAAGTATTTTACCACGAGCCTATGTCGAAAAATTTTCTTTGGCCCAATTTTCAGTTCCGCCATTATCTCCTGCTTTAGTTCTAAAAACGTTTAAAACCTATTTTGGAAATTATCCCAATGAAATTTTTGATGCTTTCAATGCAACTTCAGTGAATGCTGCCAGTATCGGACAAGTCCATCTTGCAGAAAAGAACGGGAAAAAACTTGCTGTGAAAATCCAATATCCTGGAGTTGCTGAAAGCATATCCTCTGATTTAGCCTTGGTAAAACCCATGGCTATTAAAATGTTTAATATCAAGGGTAAAGATTCTGATAAATACTTTAAGGAAGTAGAACATAAACTTATTGAGGAAACGAACTATATTCTAGAAATAAATCAAAGTAAAGAAATTGCCGAAAAATGTGCTCACATTCAAAACTTAAGATTTCCTCAATATTATGAAGAACTGTCTTCAGAACGAATCATCACAATGGACTGGATGCAAGGAATACACTTGTCAGAGTTTACCGCTAACAATTTAAATCAAGAAACTTCTAACAAGCTAGGTCAGGCACTTTGGGATTTCTATATGTTCCAAATTCACACACTGAAAAAAGTACATGCAGATCCTCATCCCGGAAATTTTTTGGTCTCTGAAACTGGAGAACTTATTGCGTTGGATTTTGGCTGTATGAAGACCATCCCTAACGACTTTTATGTACCTTATTTTGAATTGGCAAAAAAGGAGAGTATTAATAGCACTCAGGTATTTAAAAAAAAGCTTTTTCAACTGGAAATTCTTCGTGACGATGATTCTCCAGAAGAATTAGAATTTTTCTCAAACATGTTTCATGAAATGTTAAGTTTATTTACTCAACCTTTTCATCAGGAAATATTTGATTTTTCTAATCCAACTTTCTTTCAAAAAATTTCAGAATTAGGTGAAAAGTATTCAAAAAACACCGAATTACGTAAAATGAATGGAAACAGGGGGTCAAAACATTTTATTTATATAAACCGTACCTTCTTTGGACTTTATAACCTGATGTTTGATTTAAAGGCTAAAGACATTCGAATCAATAATTTTGTTAATTTATAATGCCGCATTTTAATCGAAAAGATATTGATCAAATGGATTATTTGTTCAGAATTAATTTGATTAATTGTTGTTCTGGTTATAAGTCTGCCAACTTAATTGGTACAAAATCCAAAGATGGTTATGAAAATATTGCTATATTTAGCTCTATAACTCATATCGGGTCTAGCCCGCCAATGCTAGGCTTCTTTTTAAGGCCAACAACCGTTGTAAGGAATACGTATGACAACATCAAGGAAACTGGCTATTACTCTATAAACCACGTTCATCAAAATGTAATTAGTGATGCTCACCATACATCGGCAAAATATGCAAAAGAAATTTCAGAGTTTGATTCTACTAATCTAAAATCTGATTATAAGGACGGTAACGATATTCCGTTTTTAAAGGATGCACCAATTCAAATATTGATGAAATTAATTGAAGAATATCATATTAAAGCTAACGACACCATTTTGGTCATTGGAGAAATTCAAGAACTCTATATAAAAGAGTTACTTTTAGGAGATGATGGTTTTATTAACCTTTCAAAAGGACACGTAGCAGCAGTTAATGGTCTTGATGGTTATTGCATACCTGAGTCACCAATACGTTTCGAATATCAAAGACCAAAACAAGTCCTAAAATAAGTCTAATGAAAATACTAATCACAGGAGCAACTGGTTATATCGGAAAACGATTAATACCCTTATTAGTTAATCAAGGGCACTTTATTGTTTGCACTGTAAGAGACCGATTAAGGGCAGATAGGAGTTACTTGGAAGAAGATCAAATAGAGATTGTTGAAGCCGATTTTTTAAAACCAGAAACACTAAAAAATATTCCAAAAGACATAGATGTAGCCTTTTACCTCATTCATTCTATGTCTAATTCTTCAAAAGATTTTGAAAGTTTGGAAGAAAAATGTGCTGAAAATTTTAAGACCTATTTTGAAACGACTCAAGTTAAACAAGTTATATATTTGAGTGGAATTACCAATGAAGATGAACTCTCCAAACATTTACGATCAAGAAAAAACGTCGAGGAAATACTTCATTCAAACCATTATGCCACCACTATTTTTAAAGCTGGAATCATTGTAGGCTCTGGAAGTTCTTCTTTCGAAATCATCAGGGACTTAGTTGAAAAACTACCTCTAATGATCGCACCTAAATGGTTACATACAAAAACACAACCTTTAGCCGTCAGAGATGTTTTATCATATTTGTCAAGAGCCGTTGGTAATGAACAATTGTATAATACCTCATACGACATCTTTGGCCCAGAAATATTGACATACAAGCAAATGCTACTACAATTTGCCGATGTACGCCAATTAAAACGATACATAATTACCGTGCCCGTGATGACACCAAAGTTATCATCATATTGGCTATATTTTGTTACATCTACATCATACAAGCTGGCAACATCATTGGTGGATAGCATGGGTGTTCAAATTATTGGAAAATCTAGCGATATCAACACCGTTTTAGAAGTGAAACCCATCTCCTACAAGGAGGCTGTAAAACTGGCTTTCGAAAAAATTGAGCAAAACAGTATCGTTTCAAGTTGGAAAGACTCCATGATAAGCAGTGGTCGCTTAAAAAATAATCTGCATAAATATATCAACGTTCCAAAATATGGATGTTTCAAAGATTATAAAGAATCAAAGGTTACAAACTCAAAAAAAACAATAGATAAAATTTGGGCTATTGGAGGTGATAATGGTTGGTATTATGGCAACTTTCTATGGAAGTTAAGAGGCTATATTGATAAGCTTGTTGGAGGGATTGGGCTACGACGAGGAAGAACCAGTACAACCGAACTGCATGCAGGCGATGCCCTTGATTTTTGGCGTGTTATTTTTGCCGATAAATCAAAACAAAAACTGCTACTTTATGCCGAAATGCGATTGCCAGGTGAAGCATGGCTAGAGTTTGTAATTGAAGATGACATTTTAAAACAAACAGCAACTTTTAGACCGCGAGGATTAGCCGGAAGATTATATTGGTATAGTATATTGCCATTTCATGGATTAATTTTCAATGGCATGATAAAAAAGCTGACGGAAGTTTAAAATAAAAAACCTCAAGATAAAAGCTCGCTAACCACATGCCATAAAACACTTTTGAATTATAGAGCTGAACGATTTACATATCCTTACTAAACATCTTCTTTAAAATATAAACTGATCAATCAGAGCTTGTATATGTTAATTTTTTGTTTAACAATAATAATAAAACATTAAACATTTTGTATATTTGAGTACAAAAGTTAACATTGATATTAAATTCTACATACAGAGAGAAAAACCACAAGCAAATCATTAGGGATTTAGTTGGGCGATCCTATACACTTATTGAATCGATCAAAATGAGAGGCATCGGCTCAAAACGTATGATTATAGAAGATGTTAGTCCTAACTTAAAATCTTATTTAAATTCAGTTTCCGACATCAATTATGCCAATATTGAATTGCGAACAGGAGGCATAATAATTTATATCAATAAAGGTTTACATCAGTTTACATGGCTTATACCCTACTATCATTTAGTAATCTATAAGACCAACGGAACAAGTATTCATGCTCAAGGCAGATATATTCGTTTCAAAAACAATGTAGCCTTTAAAGAAAACAAAACCTTTTTCGATAAACTTTTAAATGAAAAAATTAAAAGTGAATTTAAATACGACTTCCCCTAGAAATGAAATTATTGAGCATACAAGATATCGATAGGGTTATTGAAATGGCATGGGAAGACAGAACTCCATTTGAAGCAATAACCTTTCAGTTTGCGCTTTCTGAACATGAAATTATTGAACTCATGAGAAGAGAACTGAAACCGAGCAGTTTTATAATGTGGCGTAAAAGAGTTCAAGGCCGCGCAACAAAGCACCAAAAATTACGAACATTCACCAAAGGACGCTTTAAATGTTCAAGACAAAAACAGATTACACACAACTCAATTTCAAAACGATAACCTTGCTTTGCTTTAGGAGATGAGTACCCGAAGACAGCACATTAAAAAGAGTAAAATGAATACAGAAACATTAAAGTTAAAGAAAAAAAATGGTCACAAACTAAACGGGTTTTCTCATGAAGATATTGGTGACGACCATCTTTACGCCGGGTTAAAAACACCCTTGCGTAAAGATGCATTCGTAATGTCTGATTCAGAAAAAAAGGAAAAAATTGAATTACTTTTTGAAGAAATCATGAACGTTATGGGCTTAGATCTCAACGATGACTCCCTTAAAGGAACTCCTAAACGTGTGGCTAAAATGTATATCGATGAAATATTTTCAGGATTAAACCCTTTAAATAAACCAAAAATTGCATTGTTCGACAATAAATACAAATACAATCAAATGCTGATTGAAAAGAATATCACCTTTTATTCAAATTGTGAACATCATTTTGTCCCAATCATTGGTAAAGCACATGTCGCTTACATGTCATCAGGAAAAGTTATTGGGTTATCAAAACTGAACAGAATAGTTCAATACTATGCTAAACGTCCGCAAGTTCAAGAGCGTTTAACAAATCAAATTGCCGAAGAATTAAAAAGCTTACTAAATACTGATGATGTTGCCGTGGTAATTGATGCAAAACATTTATGTGTTTCTTCAAGAGGGATTAAAGATGAAACCTCAGCAACCGTGACCACGTTTTATGGAGGCAGGTTTAATACAGCCCAAAAAATAAACGAATTACAAAATTATATAAATCAATAAGTTATGGATATTGTAGAAAAAGCTCTTCATTTTGAACAAAAAAAAAAAGAAAATCCCTTTCTACCAGCGATCGTGTAAAAATTTCAAGAGAGGCAAAACGACTGATTTTAGGTTTAAATGAAATTTACAAAAAGAAAAAAGATGAAAAAATCATGGATATTATGAAGCGTCTAACAGCAATTAAGCGCAAAGTAGAAAAGCGTTTAAATGGTAAGCCTTTAAGAGTATAACTCATGAAAACATACATTATAATTGGTGGCAGTAAAGGTATTGGTAAAGCACTCACTAATGTATTACTGCAAAACCATAGAGTTATAAATATTAGCCGAAGCACACCGGATATAAGTCATGAAAATCTAAAACATCATGCCTGTGATGTACTCAAAGAGGATTTGCCCAACATTGAAGCTGCTGATGGACTTATCTATTGTCCTGGAAGTATCAACCTCAAACCAATTTCTAGATTAAGTCTCGATGATTTTAAAGACGATTTTGAAATCAATGTTCTTGGTGCAGTAAAGTGCATTCAAAACTATTTAGCCATTTTAAAGAATGGAAAAGAGCCATCAATACTACTCTTTAGTACTGTTGCTTCTAAATTAGGGATGCCTTTTCACGCTAGCATCGCTACTGCTAAATCTGGAGTTGAAGGTTTGGTGAAATCTTTGGGAGCTGAGTTGGCACCAAACATTCGAATTAACGCTATTGCACCAACGGTTACAGATACCAATTTAGCCTCTAAATTGCTACGCAATGATAAAATGAAAGAAAATATTACCGATCGGCATCCGCTAAAAAAATATTTAAACCCCCAAGAAGTGGCGGAAATGGCAGACTTCTTATTATCAAAAAAAGCGGCATCAATTTCCGGCCAAATCTTTGAAATGGACTGCGGTATTGTTACCTTTAAACTATAACCAATGAAACTATTAATACTATCGTGCCTTATGTTTTCACTATTTACAACATCAAAAACTAAATCCGACCCTTCAGAATCCATTTATGATATACAAATAAATGCTTTAAACGGTGAACCCATTAACCTTTCAGATTTTAAAGGACAATTCATCTTATTCGTCAATGTAGCTTCTAAATGTGGATTTACGGGTCAATATGAAGCTTTACAAAACCTATATGAAACCTATAAAGAGCAATTGATGATTATTGGCGTTCCCTGTAATCAATTTGGAGGTCAAGAACCTGGATCAGCTTCAGACATACAAACCTTTTGTGAACGAAATTATGGGGTAAGCTTTTTAATGACCGAAAAAGTTGATGTAAAAGGTCAAAACCAACATCCTCTCTACCAATGGTTAACCAATAAAACTAAAAATGGAAATTCAAATTCTGGTGTTCAATGGAATTTCCAAAAATATCTAGTAAGTAAAAATGGTGAGTTAATTGATTATTACCTTTCAGCAACAGGTCCTTTAAGCAACAAAATTACCAAACATTTAAAATGAAAACAGTAAAGCTTTTAGTTGTATTTCTCTTCATCAATTTTGGTGGATTGGCACTTGGTAGCTGGTTAATGAATAACGGACCACTTTCGGAATGGTATTTGAATCTTAATAAAGCACCTTGGACTCCTCCTGGATGGATTTTTGGAGTTGCATGGACAACTATAATGATTTGTTTTTCAATTTACCTAGCCTTCTTATTTAAAGATTACAACTCCCGTTCTCTTCGGGTGTTATACATAATTCAGGTGTTTTTAAATGTCATTTGGAACTATCTCTTTTTTAACCAACACTTGGTAGTATTAGGGCTATTAGTCATTGGTTTACTCACGCTCATTATTTTTTATTTGTTCTTTAAGTATCGAATGGATAGCATGAAAAAACTAAAATACTTGCTGCTACCTTATATGGTTTGGTTGTGTATTGCAACCTCACTAAACGCTTATATAGTTATTTACAATTAATGAAACTTTATACCTTACAAAAAAAGCAAAATTTACCCATAACTTTAGACCAAGCATGGGATTTTCTTTCAGACCCTAAAAATCTAAAAACCATAACACCTGATTATATGGGTTTCAATATTAGTTCTGGAGCCGATAAACCTATGTATGCTGGACAAATTATTCAATATGTAGTAACGCCTTTATTGGGTATTAAAACTACCTGGGTAACCGAAATTACGCATGTTATTCACAAACAGTATTTTGTTGACGAACAACGTTTTGGCCCTTATGCACTTTGGCATCACAAACACTTTTTAAAAGAAATTGAAGGTGGTGTTGAAATGGAAGATATAATTGACTACAAAGTTCCATTCGGTTTTTTAGGTCAAATGGTGCATCCTATTTTAGTGAAACCAAAACTAGAAGAAATATTCAATTACAGAACCAAAAAACTTGAAGACTTATTTGGCACCTATTCATGAAGCAACCTATAAACATATTCTGGTTTAGACGTGATTTAAGACTTGATGACAACGTTGGTTTTTACAAGGCTTTAAGAGCCCAACATCCTGTTTTAGCTATTTTTATTTTCGACACCCAAATTTTAGATGAACTTCCAAAAGATGATGCTCGTGTTACCTTTATTCACAACACACTTCAAGCGATGAGGAAAAGGCTTCAAGATGAACATGACAGCAGCATTGCACTATTCCAAGGGAAACCTTTAGAGGTCTATAAACAGCTTATTAATGATTATGATATTAAAGCTGTATTTACCAATCATGATTATGAGCCTTATGCTACAGAGCGTGATAATGAGTTAAAACAATTTCTTTTAAAGCATACAATTGAATTTAAAACCTATAAGGACCAGGTCATCTTTGAAAAAAACGAAGTCGTAAAAGCCAATGGAGAGCCGTATGTTGTGTATACACCATACATGAAAACCTGGAAAGCGAAATTCAAAACTATTGATTTGGAAATGTTCTATACTAATTTATATCTCAATAATTTAGTTAAACATTCGAGGTTACCAAATTTAAGCTTATCAGATATTGGTTTTAAACCTTCAAACCAAAGTATTGCCGATTACACGGTAACACCAACATGTATTCAGGAATACGAATCCAATCGAAACTTTCCAGCCAAGGACGCTACCACCAGACTTGGTCCCCATTTACGATTTGGCACCGTGAGTATTCGTGAAATGCTAAAAAAAGCCATAGCAGAAGCTAATGAGGTATTTTGGCAAGAATTGATTTGGCGCGAGTTTTTTATGCAAATTCTTTGGCATTTTCCACAAACAGTAAACCAAAGTTTTAAACCAAAATATGATCGCATTGCATGGCGAAATAATGAAAACGAATTTAAGGCGTGGTGCGAAGGCAAAACTGGGTATCCGTTAGTTGATGCCGGTATGCGGCAACTCAACCAAACGGGATTTATGCACAACCGTGTGCGCATGTTAGTTGGCAGTTTTTTATGCAAGCATTTATTGATCGACTGGCGTTGGGGCGAAGCCTATTTCGCCGAAAAATTACATGACTACGAACTCGCCAGTAATGTAGGTAACTGGCAATGGGTTGCAGGCAGCGGGGTAGACGCAGCACCTTATTTTAGGATCTTTAATCCTACAACCCAAATTGATAAGTTTGATAAAAAACACGTCTATATCAAAAAATGGGTGCCCGAATATCAAGAGCTTACCTATCCACAGCCCATTGTAGACCATAAAATGGCAAGAGAACGCTGTTTGCAGGTTTATAAAGCTGCATTAGATTAATCACACCTGTTCAATAAGTGTTTTAGTTTTGGAATAAATCTTATCTTTAAGAAATTTAATCCATCACCTAATGACAGCAAAAAAAACTCTGATTATCCTCCTACTTCTAACTACTGGATTTTCCTTTTCACAGAACAAACTCAACAAAACTAAAAAGGCCATTATTGCCTCTGTTGAAAAACACAAAGCTAAGCTCATTGAAATCAGTGACGAGATTTGGGCTTTGGCCGAAACAGCCTTTGAAGAACACCAGTCATCTAAACTATTAGCCGACTATGCCGAAGCACAAGGCTTCACAGTAGTACGTGGTGTTGCTGAAGAGCCTACGGCCTTTGTAGCCACCTATGGTTCAGGCAAACCCGTCATTAGTGTGTTGGGCGAATTTGATGCGCTTCCAGGCTTGTCACAGCAAGCTGTCCCCACCAAAAACCCAATCAATGAAGGCAAACCTGGTCATGGATGCGGCCACAACTTATTTGGCGCCGCCAGTTTAGGAGCAGCAATTGCCATCAAGGAACAGATAGAAAATGGGACTTTTAAAGGCACCGTTAAATTCTTCGGCACTCCTAGTGAAGAAAAATATTTTGGAAAGATTTGGATGGTAAGAGCCGGACTTTGGGATGATGTAGACGTAAATATTAGCTGGCACCCCATGGCTAACATTGAAGCCGATGTGCAAAGCACCTTAGCTTTGGTTGATTTTAAGATTGAATTTTATGGTCAGGCAGCGCACGCTTCAGCCGATCCCTGGAATGGACGCTCGGCTTCTGATGCATTGGAATTATACACAACAGGCGTTAATTATTATAGGGAACATGTACAACCTACCGTTCGTATGCATTACCACATCCAAGATGGTGGTCAAGTTGTAAATGTGGTTCCCGATTATGCGCGACTGTGGATGCGGGTAAGAGATACCAAACGCTCTGGAATGATCCCAGTTTATGAGCATTTAAAGAAAATGGCAGAAGGTGCCGCTATCATGGCGAATGTCGATTATAAGGTTTCTTTAATTTCAGGGATTTATGAAACTTTAGTCAATCGTGAAGGTGGTAAAATCATGCAATCTAATTTAGAACTATTAGGTCCCATTACTTATACAGAAGAAGAAATCGCCTTCGGTAAAAAAATACAAGAAGCCACAGGCAAACCACAAATTGGTATGGACAGTGCCATTAACCCATTAGAAGCGACTAAAGAGCATCCTGGAGGTGGCTCAACCGATGTGGGCGACGTGAGTTGGAATGTTCCCAACATCAATTTAAAGGTTACTACGGCGCCTAAAGATACACCGTGGCATTCTTGGGCCGTAGTGGCATGTGGTGGCATGAGCATTGGTCATAAAGGCATGTTATATGCCTCAAAAGCCATGGCTATGACTATGGCCGATTTGTTTGAGCAACCGCAACTCATAGCTAAAGTAAAGGCGGAATACAAAGAACGAAAAGGTGATGAAGTGTATGAAGCTATGGTTCCAGACGGTCCGCCGCCAATTGACCAAAGCGGGAATTAATTCATTATAAACACCAACGCTGCTTTGCTTATGACTCAAATAATCTCCTTTCTATGCATTGGACTCTTGGGGTTCATTCCTTTAAGTGCTCAAAACACAAAGGTCTATGTGGCAGCCCATCCAGATGATTGGCAACTCTTTATGAACCCAAATGCCTATAAAGATTTACAAAACCCCGAGAACAAAGTCATTTTTTTACACACAACCGCTGGTGATGCAGGTTGTGGTACAGGTTGCATCAGTTATTATAAAGCGCGTGAAGAAGGCAGTTTACGTGCTATTCGGTTGATGTGTAATGCCATCAATAATCAATTAAAACAAGGCGATGATATGAACAAAACCCACGTTTTAATCAACGGGCATTCTATTTTACGGTACAGTTATGCTAACGCCGTGGCCTACTTTTTACGATTGCCCGACGGAAATTATACGGGCGTTGGCTACCCGTTACATAACCATAGCAGTTTAAAATATTTTTACGAGGGTTCTGTCCCAGAGTTAATAGCAATTGATCAAAGTACAGCATATCAGTCTCTAGATGATTTGGTAACTACCTTAAGTGAGCTATTAAACTATGAATCTAATGGTTTAGGTCAAGTCTCCTTAAATATAGCAGAAACGAATGCTGAACGCAATCCTGAAGACCATTCAGATCATCTTCATTCGTCCTTTATTATGCAACAAGTGGCGCGTTCTTTAGGTCTTGAATCGGTTAGGTTGTATGAAGAGTATGCCACCAATAAAAAACCTATAAATGTTGTTGATGCCGACTTTCTCATGAATGCAGGAGTTTGGGGTGCAACTGCTTCTGGACTTTCTGACCATTATCATAACAGCACTTGGGATGAAGGCCACAATGCATGGCTTGGACGGCAATATTTTAGGGAAGTCCTGCTTTCCGATTTAGAAAACGATTAATCGCTATACGGCGAATTATCTTCTAACTAAACACGCTTAATTTTAGCGCCAATGGCTCTCAAATGTTCGTCAATATTTTCATAACCTCGACGAGTTTGTTTCATGTAATGACTCTGAACAAAGTCTAGACAGAATTCCTACTTTTTAAATACAGTGAAGTATTTTGAAGTTATTGTTCCTAATCAATCACTTTCTATAGATCACAGTCGTAATTAACTAAAAAAACCTCGATTTCTCGAGGTTTTTTTAGTTTAAAAGCCATCATTATTTTATAAATCGCATAACTTTTACATTATGTTTTTGATCTTGTACTTTTATAAAATATAAGCCATTTGGTAAACTTGAAATATCTAACTGTCCTTTTGG
Source organism: Flavobacteriaceae bacterium MAR_2010_72 (assembly GCA_003550275.1). Taxonomy (GTDB): domain Bacteria; phylum Bacteroidota; class Bacteroidia; order Flavobacteriales; family Flavobacteriaceae; genus Geojedonia. The sequence continues at coordinate 1,384,306 of QXCW01000002.1, read as the reverse complement.
TGCTATAAATTCTTTGGTATATAGCTCAATTCCATTGCTATTTAAAATACTTATCGAGGTATGTTTTTCAAATCCTTCCAAACTAATTTGAAGCAATTTTTTAGCTGGATTTGGATATACTTTAACAACCGTAGTTCGTGTTTCTGTTGAGCCAAACGCATCATTACTTTGAGAAGCCAAACGAGCACTACTATTTGAACAGGTGACAGTATTATTGGAAGGCTCGTAAGGTAGCGCGCTGTAAACTACCGAATCGACACAAAAATTAACAGTAACGGTCCCTTTTGATGATGCTTGTGTTTGTAATGCTGCACTCCCATTACTGTTAGTATAAGCGCTAGCTGATTCATTAAAGGTTCCACTAAAGGTTCCTGTGACTTGGGCATTGGCTATTGGATTCCCTAAATTATCTACTATGGTGACATTTGCTGTACCGTATTTACTTCCTTTCCCCGCATTTGCAGTACCGGTCACAATAGAACTTACATGTATACTAGTGGCTTCACCTGTGGTCTGCCCTGTTATATTAACACTTTGGGAGTTGGTAGTTGCATTATCATCATCTGTAGCAACAGCGGTTAATTCTGTAGCTCCTAAAGTGACTATATAATCAATTGCATAAGGTTGAGACGTGTCTACCCCAATGGAATTTCCGTTAGCAAAAAATTCAACTTGCGTTATGGAACCATCCGAATCTGAAGCATCAGCTGTAATATTAATAGTGGTGCCTTCAGAAAAACTTGAATTATTAGCAGGACTAGTAATGTTTATTACTGGTGGGGTATTAGAACCCGTTCCGGTATCGGCATTATAACTATCAAAATTATCATAATAATAGGTGTCGCCAGTATAACTATTGGAAGCAAACAGTAAAATCATTTTAACTATAGCGGTATCAGAAGCACTATTATCAGGACGATCCAATAATGTGAATGCCAGTCGCTGCCAAGTGTTGTTTTCAGTGATGGTGGCGACATACCTACTGTGCCTTCCACTAGGATAATTTGTAGGTGTAGCAACCGAAGTCTCCAACTGTAAAATAATATCAGTGCCTATGGGTGCCGAAGTATACACATCTAGATAAAACTTTTTGTTTTTTGTCACATAGTGTGAAGCGTCTGCAATAGTACTTACATCATAAACCACTAAATCATATTGTTCACCACTATCACGATCGTATTTACCTGAAATCGCACTCGAATTAATAGCGTTTGGTGATGGATTACTAACTTCCGTCAAAACGCCTGTAGTTAATGCTAATGAAACCGTTGAAGGTTCATCAAAATTTTCAAAAGAAACCGCCTTTACATAAGGGGGCTCAACTTCAACATATAAACTATAATTTTGGGTGGCACAGCCATCATTAAAACTTGCAGACACATCACCACTGGTGCTCCCAAAATCTACAGTAATACTAGGTGTACCCTGTCCACTTACAATAGTTGCTCCAGAAGGTACAGTCCAAGTTACATTGGTGTTATTAGAGACATTATTAATGGTATAAACTTGGTCCGAAGCCTGGTTTGAAACTACTGTAGTCCCACTTAAATAGGATTTAAATCCATCATAAACCCTTACATAATCAACTTCCATCGTTGCGGGCAGCATATTATTATTTACCGTACCTCCAAGATTTCCCCCTACGGCTACATTAAGTAAAAAATGAAAGTCTTGATCAAAAGGCCACATAAATGGAGAAACGTCTTCTGTTTTCTTCACAGAGTATAAAATACCATCCATAAACCATCTAATTTCACCTGGTTCCCATTCTATAGCAAACTCATGAAAGGCATCGGGATAATTAGCACCATGTAGAGTATAACCATTCCCCTGAAATTGATTGTTAGGGTATAAATCACCATAATGGATAGTACCAAAAATCTTGTCGGGTTCAGAAGCCACAAATTCCATAATATCAATTTCACCGCTTTGAGGCCAAGTACCATAGGGATTATTGGTAGAAAGCATCCAAAATGCTGGCCATAAACCATCGCCGTAAGGTAATTTAATGGAAGCTTCAAACCGTCCATAAGTAAAATCGCCTTTGGCCTTAGAATTGATACGTCCAGAGGTATATTGTGAGCCTCTAATACGTTCCTTTTTAGCGGTAATTTTCAATGTACCATTGCTTACCACAACATTAGCTTGTTGGTAAGATTGTAACTCGTTGTTACCCCATCCACAGATTCCTTCCGCACAACCATCACCAATTTGATAATTCCATTTTGTTTGGTCTAAGGTGGTTCCAGAAAACTCATCCGCCCAAACAATGGTTGGACATTGTGAAAAACTAAATCCGCTACACAAAACGAATAAAGTAACAATTTGATAATTTTTAAGGTAAGATTTTGTAAAATTCTTCATTTTTTATGAGTTAGATTATTAATTTCATAAACTTATCTATGATTTAGATAGCAACCAAATTTTTCACCTATACAAGAGCACAACACTTTATGCTATTTTGGAAATTACTATACGATTTAAAAAAGTAGAACACAACCTTATACCTACGCCTAGCTAATTGGCCTCTAACTTATTGACGAATGCAAACTGTAATCATGATTAAGGGATGCTAATTCATAGGTGTTCAACAAAGCAACTCATTCGGGCAACAGAAACAGGACTACCCTTATAATTATCTGAATTAATTCGAAGGCAATAAACCGCTATGGATTTAAATCCATAGTTTTGAATAAAGAATGAAATTCTATAAAAACATGGTCTGTCATTCCGAATGAGGTACGAAGAGGAATCCCATTAGTTTAAGATTTCTCGCCACTCTTTCCTCCTTCCGTCGAAATGACAACATGAGCTAATACATTTATGGAAATTAAAGTAACTCCGGTAAATCCCGACAACTTTTGAGAGAATGGTTTTAACCTTTAACTGGATAATAAAAAAAATCAGGAAGCTTTATGAGTTGATAAAACATCCTGATTAATTTAATAAGTTAGTTATCATACCAAGTTTAGTCCACCCTGGTAATTTTTGCGCCAATAGCCCTTAAACGCTCATCAATATTTTCATAACCTCGATCAATCTGTTCAATATTATGGATGGTTGACGTTCCTTTTGCAGATAAGGCTGCAATGAGTAAGGAAACTCCAGCTCTAATATCGGGAGAGGTCATCGTGGTGGCTTTTAATGTCGATTTATAATCATGGCCAATGACTGTGGCACGATGTGGATCACACAAAATAATCTTGGCACCCATATCGATCAATTTATCCACAAAGAACAAACGGCTTTCAAACATTTTTTGATGGATTAAAACACTACCTCTAGCTTGTGTGGCAACTACCAAAATAATACTCAACAAATCGGGTGTGAATCCTGGCCATGGTGCATCAGCAATGGTTAGTATAGACCCGTCAATAAAACTTTGGATCTCGTAGCCGTTTTTGTGGGCTGGAATATGGATATTGTCACCTTGACGTTCAATCGTAATGCCCAATTTTCTGAATACATTTGGAATTACCCCTAAATCGTCCCAGCTTACATTGGTTATGGTCAACTCACTTTTGGTCATTGCCGCAAGTCCGATCCAACTCCCAATTTCAATCATATCTGGTAGCATACGGTGCTCTGTTCCTCCAAGCGTTTCAACACCTTCAATAGTTAGCATATTAGAACCAACCCCAGAAATTTTGGCACCCATGCGGTTCAGCATTTTGCATAACTGTTGCAAATACGGTTCACAAGCCGCATTGTAAATGGTGGTTGTCCCTTCGGCTAAAACAGCAGCCATAACAATATTGGCGGTTCCGGTTACCGATGCTTCTTCAAGTAGCATATAAGTCCCTTTGAGACGCTTCGCCTCAACACCATAAAACTGTTCTTCTTTACTGTATCTAAATTTGGCTCCTAAATTAATCAGGCCTTCAAAATGTGTATCTAATCGTCGGCGACCTATTTTATCACCACCGGGCTTAGGTATATACCCTCTACCAAAACGGGCTAAAAGCGGACCTACAATCATAATAGAACCACGTAACCCGCGGCCATCCACTTTAAATTCGGGCGATTCAAGGTATTTTAAATTAACCTCATCTGCCTTAAAGGTATAGGATCCTTTGTCAATTTTATTGACTTTTACTCCCAATTTTTGCAATAAAACGATAAGTTTATTGACATCAACAATATCCGGAATATTGTTAATCGTAACTTGCTCAGGAGTTAATAATACCGCACAAAGTATTTGTAGTGCTTCGTTTTTTGCACCTTGAGGTTGTATACTGCCTTTTAGTTGGTGACCTCCTTCAATAATAAATGTTGCCATGAAAAAATTTAGTAGCGTTTACGATTACGGTTGCTTTTTTTGTGGTGGGTTTTTTTGTTGGAACTTCCTCCAGAACTATGCTTCTTTTTACTCCGCATTAAACTGGTAGCATCGGTTAAATCTTCATCATTGCCTTTCAAATCAATTTTTCCACCCGAGAGCTCTCGTAGATGGTTGAAAATGACATCGTCTTCTACAGTGTCCTTATTCCAATTTAAAAAACACTTTTTCATGTGGTTAGCAATGGTAAAGATCAAAGCATCTTTAAGCTCCCCTTCTTCCCATGTATTAGCCACATCGATCATCGTTTTGATGTTATTCCCATAAAAACGATACTTCGGGTGATTTTGGGGATATTTCAAAGGTTCTGGTCTTGCCTGCAACTCTTCTCGAGATGGTTTTTCATAAGGAGAATCGGCATCTAACTCAAAATCGGCTATAATAAATAGCTGGTCCCAAAGTTTATGCTGAAAGTCTGGAACGTCCCTTAAGTGTGGCTGAAGATTCCCCATCACCGAAATAATGGCTTTTGCTACTTTATTGCGTTCTTCCTTTGTAGGCAAGCCTTTGGCATAATTGATCATTTTCTGTAAATGCCTGCCATACTCGGGTATAATTAAATGTTCCCGCTCTGTATTATATTCTAAATCGTCTATTAACATGTAAGTTTTGTGTAGTATTTATAAATGGTGCATGAAGTACTTCTGCATGTGCGCAAAATACAAAAAAATAGTGAGTACGATGAATTTTTATAGAGAAATTACACCTTCAACCTTGAGTGCAACTTCTTTATATTTTGAAATGACGGCATCTGGGTTTTCCATGGTTACATTAATAGAAACACTAGTGTATTTACCAGTTTTTGATTCATTGGTGTTAATAACGGCACCAACGTTGTTAAAAAGATCTTCTATTTTTTCAATCTTGTCCTTATTGGTAGGTACAATAAATTTATAAAGGTATTCTGATGGCCAGCTAGCCGTTTCATACAATTGTGATCTTAATTTATTATAAAATTCTTCTGGATGTTGTGAATTGCTCATAAGTGGTTTTGTCTGTTGCAAAGATACATTTTACTTTACATTTTTTATTCATGAATATAATTCCGAATTTTACATCCAAAATCTTGCCAATTTGAACACAAAACGCATTGTCATCACTGGAGGGCCAGGAACGGGAAAGTCTTCCCTTATCAACGAACTTAAAAAACGTGGCCATGTATGTTTTGATGAAATATCACGGCAAGTCACGCTCGAGGCTCGTGCCAAAGGTGTTGAACAATTGTTTTTAACTGAACCCTTATTGTTTAGTGAATTGCTTCTGGAAGGTCGTTTGAATCAGTTTAAGTCCGCAGGCGAAATAAAGGCCGAACATGTGTTTTTAGATCGTGGACTTCCAGATGTGCTAGCTTATATGGATTATGTGAGTTTGCAATACCCCTCTACCTTTAACGAAGCTTGCAAGGCCCATAGCTATGATCACGTATTTGTATTGGCGCCTTGGCAAGAGATCTTTACCAGTGATGCCGAACGCTACGAAAACTTTGAACAGGCCATTGCCATACATGAGCACCTGTTAAAGACCTACAACCAATTTGATTATCAATTGATTGATGTACCTTTTGGAAGTATAGAAAGTCGCACCGATTTTATTTTAGAGGTTTTAAATCTGTAGCCATGGCACATCCGCTTTCGATTTTAGAACGCTATTGGAATCATACCTCCTTTAGACCTTTACAGGAAGACATTATTACCGCTGTGTTGGATAATGAGGATACCTTTGCACTGCTCCCAACTGGTGGAGGAAAAAGTATTTGTTTTCAAATTCCTGCACTCATTAAAGATGGTATTTGTATTGTGGTTTCACCATTGATAGCCTTGATGAAAGACCAGGTAAATACCCTAAATCAAAAAGGCATTAAAGCCATGGCTATCACAAGTGGCATTAGTTATGCCGAATTGGATACGCTTCTAGATAATTGCATCTATGGCAACTATAAGTTTCTTTATCTATCCCCAGAACGGCTACAGCAGGATATCGTTCAACAGCGAATAGAACAAATGCCCGTAAATTTAATAGCTGTAGATGAAGCCCATTGTATTTCGCAGTGGGGAAATGATTTTAGACCGGCCTATAAACATATCGCCATCTTAAGACAATTACATCCCACAGTAAATCTCATTGCTCTTACTGCAACGGCAAAGGCCAATGTTGTTGATGATATTGTTCAATCCCTTGACCTAATAGCACCAAAACTTTTTAAAGCCTCTTTTAACCGGCCCAATATTGCCTATCAGGTACTAACTACCGAAGATAAAATCTATAAAGTTGAACATATCCTAAAAGCCTATCCTGGCTCCTCCATTATTTATGTGAGAAGCAGAAAAGCTTCAGTAGAAATGAGTAAACAGCTTGAAGCCAAAAAAATCTCGAGTACCTTTTTTCATGGTGGCATCCCAAATGCACAAAAACAAGAGCGTTTACAATCCTGGTTAAATAACCAAACACAAGTTATGGTAGCAACGACGGCTTTTGGTATGGGTATTGACAAACCTGATGTCAGGACCATCATTCACATCAATTTACCCGAAAGCTTGGAAAGTTATTATCAGGAAGCTGGACGTGCTGGACGCAATAATGAAAATGCGTATGCCGTCATCTTAAAGAATGCGTCTGATGCCGATAGCTTAAAGAACCAGTTTTTAAAAACACTTCCAACAATAGACGTCCTGAAAACCATATATCGTAAACTCTGTAATTATTTTCAGATATCTTATGGTGAAGGGGAGTTAACCACGCATCAGTTCAATTTTAATGCGTTTTGCAGTGCCTATCAATTCAATAGCAAAATCGCCTACAATGCCTTACAAACACTGGACCGAACAAGTATCTTAAAATTATCGCAACAGTTCAATTACAGTACCAAGTTACAATTTAAGGTGAGTAATGTTGCCCTGTTTTCGTATTTGGAAACCTATCCAAATCTCGAACTTTTGATTAAAACCTTATTGAGAACTTATGGAGGTATCTTTGAGCATTTGTTAAACATCGATACTGCCCTCATTGCTAAAAAAACGGGCATGGCAGAAAATGAAGTTATTTCATCATTAAACCGATTGGAAAAGGACGACATTGTCGATTTTAGTTTTTCGAATACCGACTCCGAAATCACTTTTTTACAACCCCGTGAAGACGATAAAACCATTAACCGTATTGCCAATATTGTGGAGCAACAACATGAATTAAAAGCCCAGCAATTGCAAGCTGTTCTTGACTATGTTGATAACGATAGTCGTTGTAAAAGCAGTCAGTTATTAGATTATTTTGGAGAACGAACAAGCACCAATTGCGGGATATGTTCGGTTTGCCTTTCCAATAAAAAACAGGTAAAACCAGATGTTAAGACTGTAAAAACCCATATTATTTTAGCTTTGGAAAGCAAACCTCTATCTTCACGAAACTTGGTAAGTCAATTAAATCATGAGGAATCTGTAATTTTGGAAGTCTTAAAAACCTTACTTGAACATGATATTATTGAGTTGACAACCACAAATTTGTATAAAATAAAATACACATGAGAGACCCTTTAAGAATAGTGTTTATGGGCACACCAGATTTTGCGGTTGAAAGCCTTAAAGCACTTATTGATAATGATTATACTATTGTTGGCGTTATTACCGCTCCTGATAAACCTGCCGGTCGAGGACGTCAATTACAGGAGTCGGCGGTAAAACAATTTGCCATGACGAAGGGATTAACAGTCTTACAGCCCACTAACCTAAAGGATGAGAACTTTATTCAGGAGTTGAAATCGCTACAAGCTAACCTTCAAATTGTAGTGGCCTTTAGGATGCTACCGCAGGTGGTTTGGCAAATGCCCAAATATGGCACTTTTAACCTCCATGCCTCCTTGCTACCCAATTACCGAGGTGCCGCCCCTATTCACTGGGCCATCATCAATGGGGAAACTTCCACAGGCGTAACTACCTTCTTTATTGACGATAAAATTGATACCGGTGCCATTATTTTACAAAAAGAAACACGTATTGGACCCGAAGAAACGGTAGGAAGCCTACACGATAAATTAATGCATTTAGGTAGTGCACTTGTACTGAAAACCGTTAAACGCATCGCAGATGGAGAAGTTTCGACCAAAATCCAACCCCAAACTGACGATTTAAAAACCGCCTATAAACTCAATAAAGAGAATTGTAAAATCGAATGGGACACCTCCCTTGAGCAAGTTTATAATAAGATACGAGGACTTAACCCATTTCCTTCAGCCTGGTGCTATCTAAAAAATGGTGATGAGCTTTTAACCATCAAATTATTTGCTATTGAAAAAGTGGAAACCCCTCATGATTTAAAACCTGGCACTATTCAAATTAAGGATCATTCGTTATTTGTAGCCGTTAAAGATGGTTTTATAAACGTATTGGAATTGCAGTTGCCAGGAAAACGAAAAATGGACACCAAATCTCTTTTGAACGGATTTCAGTTTGAAGCCAATGCGAAACTGCTCTAAGCCCTTGTTTTCAGTAGTGTTTTGAAAACATCGACGAAATACATTCCCTTTATTAACAAATCCCCCAAGTTATCAACAAAACTCCGTATTTCCCTTGCTATTACTTGCATGAACCGATTATCCGTATAAATTTGTATACGGTTTAAAAGCCCAACTATTTATTAATCATTTAAATTAAATTTTATGAACAAAACAGATTTAATCAATGGCATGGCAGAAAATGCTGGAATTACTAAAGCAGCTGCTAAAAAAGCTTTAGATTCATTATTAATCGATATCGAAGGTGCATTACAAAAAGGAAAACGCGTATCTTTAGTAGGTTTTGGTTCTTGGTCAGTGTCTAGAAGAGCTGCGAGAGAAGGAAGAAACCCACAAACTGGTAAAGCAATAAAAATCAAAGCAAAAAACGTAGTAAAGTTTAAAGCTGGATCAGATTTAAGTAGTGCTGTAAACTAGTAGTATTTAAAAATTTATAGGAAAGGCCTGCGAAAATGCAGGCTTTTTATTTTTTAAAATTGTTGGTTTTTAGAATAAAATGTTTTAGATTTAGTTCAAAATCATTGTAATTATGATTACCTCAAAGCCAAATAAGGGACATTTACTTATAGCCGAACCCTCCATAATTGGTGATATGTCTTTCAACAGATCCATTATTTTATTAGCTGATTATACCGCTGAAGGCTCTATTGGTTTTATACTTAACAAACCTTTGGACTATACCCTTACCGACCTTGTACCTATTACCGAGGCACAATTTAAAGTGTATAATGGTGGCCCGGTGGAGCAGGATAATTTATACTTCATTCACAAAGTACCTCATTTGATTCCTGAAAGTATAGAAATTTCTTTAGGAATATATTGGGGTGGGGATTTTGATACGGTATTAGACCTTATCAATCAAGGTAGGGTAACCGAATCTGAAATCCGATTTTTCCTAGGGTACTCGGGTTGGGAGCCCAACCAATTAGAAAAGGAATTGGAACTCAATTCTTGGATCGTTTCTGAAAACATCTATAAAAGCGATATCATTAGCAAATCTGAACACTTGTTCTGGAAGGAAAAGATGTTAGAGCTTGGAGGCGACTATTCTATCTGGTCCAACGCCCCTGAAAACCCAAGTTACAATTAAGACAAGCGCAGTTTAGCGTTTAATTTAATCAGCAAGGCTCTTGCCACTTTTTGCTCATAGATTTTTTTACGATAGTTGGTTACGGGTTGTAGCCCTGTAATGACATTGGTGATAAATAATTCGTCGGCCTGTTGTAATTCAAAAGGTGAAATTGAGGCTTCCTCCAATTCTAAACTGTCATCCTTATTGATGAATTCAATCAGCTGTTTTCTCATAATGCCTTTTAAGCAGCCATCTTCTAAAGGCGGTGTTTTAACGGTTTGTCCTTTAACCAAAAACAAGTTTCCATTCAAAGCCTCTATCACCTGCTTATTAGTGTTGAGCAATAAACAATTATCCAAACGGTTTTCATCAGCAAAAATACTCCCCAGTACATTAATGATCTTATTATTGGTTTTAAGGGTGGACAGCAGTCCTGGAGCCACAAAATAGTCCTTATACAAGTCTACGGTATACTTAAAGTCATCAGGGATGGCATACAACTGTGTGTCAAGTGCTTCAGCCACAATACTAAAATTAACCACCTGCTTTAAAGGCATGTATTTACCGCCTTCTCCCCTATCGACAGTGAGTTTTACCCGCGCCGCCTGTTGTGATAAACCATTAACTTCAATGGTTTTTAGGATTTCCTGTTCAAGATATTCCATCGTGAAATTCATAGGAATTTCCATGCGTAGAATACGCATAGAGGCCATAAGGCGGAAGTAATGGTCTTCCCAAAACAAAATTTTACTATCTAGGACCTTTAGAGTTTCAAAAAGTGCATCCCCAAAGGCGTAGCCACGGTTATCTATGGCGAGTTGTCCAGTAGCCGAGTTGACTAGTGTTCCGTTTACATTCAGCATAAAAAAAGTCTCGATGTTTAATCGAGACAAAGATATCATTTATTTGCAGGTTGGCTAGGCCGAACCCAGAACTTGTTTTAAGTCTGAAATTTGGTTATCCCATAGCATTTTGGCTTCTTCTATTTCATCTTCATCAATAAAATCGGTAACGATCAAGGACACATCCTTGGTGATTTCGTCAACTTGGATACGGATTTCGAAATAATACGAGGCTTCATCCTCTTCATCACTTAACCATCTAAATTTGATACGTTCACCCGACTTTTTACTCAAGAGCCTTGCTTGTTCTTCACTACCGTCCCAAATAAAGGTAAACACTTCGCCGCGAGAATTCACATTATCGGCAAACCATTCTGAAAGTCCAGAAGGCGTTGAAATGTATTGAAACAATAATTGTGGTGAGGCATGGATTGGAAACTCCATCTCAAATTTAACTTTATCTTCCATAAGTAACATAAATTATCTTGCTCAATATATACATTAAATTAGATAGATTAAAACTTATTTGGCAAAAAATAAATTAGCAGTTTAATGTTTGATGTCTATGATTTTGTTTTTATATTTGCAGCCGCATTAAAAATCCATGGCGAGGTAGCTCAGTCGGTTAGAGCGTCGGATTCATAACCCGGAGGTCACGAGTTCAAATCTCGTTCTCGCTACAAATTTAAAATCTTCAAAACTAACGGTTTGGTTCACTCTAAACCGTTTTTTTATGCAAAATTTAAATGAATTAATTATTTTTGAACACCCAAATGAACACGTTTTTGAACACGAATTAGAACACAATTTGACAAAAAAGAGGAACTTTTCAATGCCCAAAATCTACAATGCCAATGGTGACCTGTCCCAGCGTTGGCACGTGTATTTTGCCTACCGAAACCCTGATAACGGGAAGTTAATTCGGATGAACAATATCTATGGCATTGCCAACCGTTACAAGACCAAGGAAGATCGCCTTTTTATTTTATCAGTATACCGAAGACGACTAATCAAGCTGTTGAATGAAGGCTACAATCCCTTTAAGGACAATACGGAATTGTTCGAATCCAAAATGGCTTCAAACCTTGCCAGTGACCAAAAACCTGAGCCAAAAGCAACTTTAGTAAAAAAATTCATCCCAAAAATTGAAGAGAATTTTGAAAAAGTTGAAGAACAAAAAGGTGTTGAAACTCCAAAAATGACCGTAAAAGAAGCCTTTGACTTGGCTTTAAACTTAAAAAAGAACGTTATAGGCATAAGAACCTATAAGGATTATGAAAGTCGATCCAATAAATTTATGTCTTGGATTTCAGAGCATCATAAGGAAGTTACGGCAATAGAACAAGTGGATAAAAAACTGATTATGTTGTTTCTTAACGATATGCTCACCAATAATAGTTCAAGAAGTTTCAATAACTACAGAACCGATTTGAGAAGTTTGATGCAAACCATGGAGGATAATGAAATTATTGAATCCAACCCAGTCAAAAATATTAAGGCTCAAAAAACAAACCCTCAAAGAAACAAAACGTACTCATTAGATCGGCAAACGGAAATATTCAATTATTTGGAAAAGGAAGATCCCATTATGTTGTTATATATAAAGTTTATTTCTTACAACTTTTTAAGGCCAATTGAAGTTTGCAGATTAAAAATAAAGGATATCAATATAAAAGAGAAAACCATTCAATTCAAGGCCAAAAACAGCCCTTTAAAAACGAAACGGATACCTGATCTTTTATTAGACGAATTGCCAGATTTGAGTAACCTAGATGGTGAATTTTACTTATTCACACCTGATAAAATCGGTGGTACTTGGGATGCTACAGAAATTAACCGACGTGATCATTTTTCAAAACGTTATAAGGATGTGGTTAAAAATCACTTTAAAATAGGGAAGAATTATGGTCTGTATAGTTTCAGGCACACCTTCATCACTAAACTCTATAGAGCAATGGTTAAGGAGTCCTCCCCTTTTGCCGCAAAAAGCAAATTAATGTTGATAACTGGACATTCCACCATGGATGCCTTAAACAAATATCTGCGTGATATTGATGCCGAAATTCCAGAAGATTATTCAAACTTATTAAAGTAGAAAATGAACGAGATATTTAAAAGCTTACGGAACAATCTCGCTAAATCATATATATTTTATATACCTGATAAACTATATAATGTATTTCAACGAACACCAATAAAAGACCTTGTGTCGTATGAGGCCACCAACAGGGTTGCATATGTAGATCGCAATGGAGATACGACAACAAACGAAGACCTCTTCAAAAGACTCGACATTTTTGCAAAATATAACATTTTTGAAGAAAATGTTATTATACTATTAGAGGCACAATCTAAATTGGATACAGATTTATTTCAATATCTGTTGGATAAATATTGGGAACTGTTGGATTCACACACCTATATCACTGGTTTATTATTTGAACATATTTCAAATTATATCCAAAATGTCCCCGAACCCATAAAAAGTCTATTTGACTTGCAACGTGATGTTTTTTTAACACACCATAACAAAATGAGGAACACGTTTACAAGTTTGAAATCAAAATATATTGGAGTTGATTCAAAAGGCGCTTTTATGGGAAAATTTGAAGGGCTTGGTTCAAATCATAAGACTTCTGATACAATAAGTGTTCAAAAATCTACAATTAGCAAAACACCCAAACCAAAAAAACCACCTTTAATAACTGATACGGAAGCTGACGCCTTTTTATTGGAATCCGTATTCAACATAAAGGTTAAAAATGGTTCCAAGGGCAACGAGAAATTACCATAAAACACAAAAAACAATTATTTATACGTCAAACAAACGTTTATTTTACGCTAAATCAATGGATCAAGAATTTTATACTTGTAAGTACTGCTTTAAGGAATTTGAACCCAAAAGACGTCGTGTTCAAAAATATTGCAGTGATACGTGTAGGTCAAAAGCGCATCACGCTAGAAAAACAATTAGTCATTTAACCGAAAAAGAAACTACAAAAGTTCCTGAAGAGACTAAACCCGACACTAAAACCAAAATAGATACTGTGAGTTTTGCTGGTATTGGAAATGCAATGATTGGGAATTGGGCTGCAGATGGGGTAAAGCATTTTCTTACCCCCACTGAAGATAAACCAGCAACAAGAAAAGATCTTCAAAAGCTGCTTAAAACATTTAAGCTAAAGGGCCGATATTTACCTGTGAACAATGCTATCAAAGATGCCGATGGAAGGTCTGCATTCTATGATGTTGAAACTGGGAATATTGTTTATTTATACATTTAAAACTAAATTACAACACCTTCATATTTAACTTCATCAATTATTGAAGCTATATCAGAATTGACTTTAGGGCTGAATAAATCCCGACTTACTGTATAAGTACTTAATTCTTCTTCTTGGTAATTAAGGTTTATCAATTCTGTTATACCATTTTGGTTTAAGTCATCCTTTAACCAATCTTGCTCAAAATCCTTTTGTAAAATAACAGGTTGCCTATTTTTCTTATTATGAATTTTTGCAAATAAAGGTGATGCTTTTTTTGTTAGAATTGTAAATGTAACCACTTCACCAACCAATGTATATAAGCCTGCTAATGACAATACATCGTTATCTTTATGTTTAATATGAAAAGGGTATTTTTTGCTCTTATATTCATGGGGTTCAAAAAAACCTGTAACCGGGACAATACACCGCCTAGTAAAAGCAGAATGCTTATAGATAAAATGCTCAAATAACTTTTCAGATTGTGCGTTTAAACCACCGCCATATCTGACTGCTTCTTTATAGTAGTCGCTTAAATGTTCTGGCTTTTTATTACCTGGCACAATACCCCATAATGCAGGGGCTAAAGCTGATGGTCCTTCTTGAGGGATGATGAGCATATCGGGGTGTGCGAACCCATTTAAGTGGTATCTAGGAATATCATAAGCCTCTCTAGCATCATCTTTTGTTAATGACGCATCATAACGATTTTCAAGTGCTACTACTTTTTTTGTTTGTGAGGTATGAAAACACATTATTATCGTGAAATTATTAAGTCATAGAATTTGTTAGCACTTGCTGCTCTGTATAAATTTGCAGTCATTTCTACTTTTAAGCTTTCATCTATATCAACATTATTTGGGGATTCCTTATAAGTTGGATAGTTGTTTAGGAAGAAATTTAGATATCTATCGATGTCTGTCGAATATCTTAAAAGCACATCACTTTCATTATCATTTGAATCATCTTTCGTATTGTATTTTAATTCGTCAGGTAAAAGTATATTCAATTCATCAATTGAATTTTCATCTAAAACAAAAGATGGAGCAATATATAGATTAGCACCCTGACTTAAAAGTTGCAACACTTTTTCCTTATTTCGTTCTTCAGCACTAGCAATTAGGTCTAAATCTATTTTTCTATAGCCTTTTGCTTCTAATCTGTAAATACTTGAAATATTAGGATCGATTTCATACTCTAAATCACAGTAATCCTTAATGGCATTAAGTTTATAATAGTCTACCTCATCATTAGACTTGGTGACTGATTTCAAAAAACCCAAACATTCCAGATCTGCATTAGGATTAAATACTTTTTTATTGGCAGTAACTAGGTTGTTATCATCTTCAACATGTAGCTTACTACACCACAGATCTTGATTCATTTTTACAAGGTCAGTAATTGTGATTGATAATGGAATACCCTCCAAGACTTTACCAAAATCAATTTCAGTTTTGTTTAAAGACTCCCATCCTTTTTTTAGCCTGTTCAAATCTGAATAATAAGCCCCTAAAAATAAATCTGTTTCAGCACTTTTCATTATTAATCCAATGGTTTAGAATCTCTAAATTACTAATTAAATTTAAACTTTAACGGTAATGATTTCATTAATGTTTGTAGAATAGCGAGGTGACAATCTTTCTTGCTTCATCTTCCATTGGCGGCCTAATGACTGACTGCCAAACTTTATTTTATTATTGCCATATGATGTATTTAGCCTATCCACAATAGTCATTATTGGTAGGTGTTTAGGGTTTTCACAATTAAATAATGCATATTGTTTTTGATTATCTGGTGTTAGACCCATAACAATCACACCCGCTTTTTTGTAATGATAATCCGCTTTGAATATCGCTTTTAGACCTATATGCGCATACTTTATCAAATCAATACTTGAATTGGTTGGATGATGTGTTTTTATTACAATATTTCTACCGTATTGTGGCAAATCTTTTCTAAACCCATTGGTATGCAAAAACACCATTAACATATTACAATGCGAATTTTGACGTCTTAATTTTTCGGAACAGGAAACCGCGAATGTAGATACACGCTCTTTAACATCATCAAAGTTAGTTAGCATACCTTCAAAAGATCGTGTTGTGGCAATCATTTTTTTATTGGCTACTTTTTCAAAATCTAATGTAGGCTTGCCCTCTAAATCGTGTTTTAAGCGTAGCCCTACAACTGCCAAATGTTTGCGTACCCAATCATCTGGAAGTTGGGTAAATTGATAGGCATTATGAACATTGATGGCTTTAAGCCTTTTAGTATGTTGTCTACCAATACCCCAAACATCTTCAATAGGTAGCCATTTCAAGGCTTTAATACGTTTTGCTTCACTATCTATTACATAGACATTATTGGTTTTGTCTGGGAATTTCTTTGCTATTTTATTGGCGACTTTCGACAATGCTTTTGATGGTGCAAAACCAATACTAATAGGAATGCCTGTGCCTTTAGTAACACGATACCGCATCTGTTCACCTATGTTTTGAAAGTTGAACAATTCAAATCCTACAAATTTTAAAAAGGCTTCGTCAATACTGTAAATCTCAACTTCGGGAGTAAATTCTGAAAGCAGATTCATCACCCTACTACTCATATCACCATATAAGGCATAGTTAGACGAAAAAACGTTAATATTATTTTCATTAAAGGTTTTTGCATATTCAAATGCAGGCGCACCCATTGGAATACCTAATGCTTTAGCTTCATTTGAACGTGCAATAACGCAGCCATCATTATTGGATAAAACAACAACCGGTTTATTGTTTAATTCAGGATTAAAAACACGCTCACAAGAGGCATAAAAGTTGTTACAGTCGACGAGCGCAAACATGTCATAGTGTTTTGATAACGTTAGTAACCATACCCCATATGATAAAATCGTTGTCTTTTGTGACTTGAATTGGTTGGTAGTTTTGGTTTTCGGCGATTAACCAAATGGTATTCTTTTCCATTTTTATACGCTTCACTGTAAATTCGCCATCTATAAAGCAAACAGCTATTTTGCCATTTTGGGGTTCTAAACTTTTATCAATTATCAGTAAATCGCCATCATGAATACCCGCATCCATCATAGAATCACCGCGTACTCTACCATAAAAGCTCGTACTTGGGTTTTTAATGAGATGCTTGTTTAGGTCTATGTTTATATCTAAAAAATCATCGGCTGGGGATGGAAACCCTGCGCTAATACCATTGGCTACAAAAGGTAATTCTAAATGGGTAGTTAAATCTACACCATAAAATTGAATGGTATTTGTGTTGTAAAGTTTTCTGACTTGCATTTTACAAAGTTATTGAAGTTAATGGATAGTTCATTTAATGTGAATAAGTTTTCTTTTATAGGGCAGCCTTGCGAAACAGAACATGAAATGAAGCAAGCCAAGTTTCCAGTTAGAAACTAAACGGACTTTAACCCCTCTGGCCTTTTGAGAGGCTTCTGGAGTGGTTTGTTTTTGAAGGCCTTAATAGCTTAGTAAAATACAACTATTGCTGTTGACTGATTTGAAAAATGTCACCAACGTCTTCAACATAATGTCAATTAAACAAGATTGTTTCTCTCAAAGAGTAATTCAGGTAGAATAATTTTTAATTCTTCCTCCGTACCTTCCTTTTTCCAATAGACGATGAAGTTCACTTTTGCTTGCTTCAAATTATATCCATTTTGTTTTATTGATTCAATTGAATTGAGAAACTGCATTGAGAATTTTAAGACAGGTTGTCCATTTAAGTTTATGCATTTATCATCGTTTATTTTTAAAAGATCATCACTTGACAGTTGAGAAACAAGGTTTTGTCGATAAATAAAATAATCTAACCAAACATCTTTGAATGATAAGTGCATTGCAATTTCATTGGGTGGTAAATGCGTTTCCTTGTCTTCAATTCTTTCCAAATTTTCTGCTGCTATGTTGTCAAGATAATTTCCATTTAAGTGAATAGCCAAGTTACGTTTTGCTCTTGTCATTGCAACATAAAGTTGGCGTTTTGCTTCATCAGGTGCTGCATTGAAATTTTCAAGCAAGATAAAAACATTATCAAACTCTTTCCCTTTTGCTTTATGAATAGTAGAAACAAATATTGTCTCACCATCCTGACTATAGAAATCTTCAAGTTTTGATTCCCTTATAAGAACTTCTAAATCTGATTTGTATCTCTTTTGTGAATTGCTATCTTCAAATTGTTTGATAATATTGTTACACACTTCCAACTTTGAACTGTGATGAAACTTTTTTCTCATTTCGCTTTTTGCTTTTACCCAAACTTCATCACTTATAATTTTTATATCATCATTCATATTTATTTTGTCCAAAAGAAAACGAACTTCCAAAAGGTTCTGCAAACTGAAACCATCATTGCTTTGAATCAACTTTGCTTGCATTCCATTTTTTAAAAGCAATCCAGTAATCTGTAACGCTTCGTCATTTGTTTTGGTGAGCACACAAGTAGTACCTATAAGATCTGTTGATAGTAAGTCTTGTACCAACGGAGAGATAAGGTTTCTATTTTGATAATGAACCAGCTTAATATTTCCATTATCATTTTGTTTTGCATCAATTGGAGTATCTTTCAATCGGTGGCGAATCTTTCTCACAAACCCGTTTGTGAATTCAACCAAGTTGTTTTTGCTCCTATAATTTTCTATGAGTTCGTGTTTATTTACTACCCTTTCTGCCATGAACTGTTCCAAATATTTTGAATTAGCTCCTCTAAATTCATAAATACTTTGATCATCATCACCAACTACAATCACTCTCATTTCCTCGTTCTGTTCCATCAAAGTATTTATCAAAGCAAATTCATCGGCATTCATGTCTTGTGCTTCATCAATTACCAAAACAGTCTTCGTAATACGATTTGCTTCAACTTCTCCGTTCTTAATTTTTTCAATAGTGCTTTTCAAGATGGCATCTGACTTTTCCAAACTCCCAACCCTGCCCAATAAATCAAAACAGTAGGAATGAAAGGTTTTTATTTCTATAAAATGGGCTGCATTGCCAATGAGTGAAAGTAAGCGCTTTTTAAATTCAGTTGCCGCTGCCCTTGAAAAGGTCAGCATTAGTAATTGTTCATGTTTCACATCCTCCATTAAAAGTAACGATGCTAATTTGTGAACTAATACTTTCGTTTTTCCACTTCCAGGACCAGCAACAATAGCAATGTATTGTTGCTTATCATTTATTATTTTTAATTGTGTAACTGAAAGTTCCCCAAAAAGCTTCTTGAATTTTGTTGGGGTCATTTTAAGTTTCAGGTTATCTATTTTGCTTCCAGGAAAATACTTCCTTAGAAAACTACTGTAGTTAAGCTGGAAATAATCTTCAACAAATTGCAATGCTCCTTTGTAATCGCCAATCATTTTCTTGGCATACTCACCAACAATATGAATTTGCTGAATCTTGTTTTCGTAAAACTGATTTAACTTTTGGTAGTCTTCATTCTTGTATCTCCGTTTGTTGTCTTGTTCGACCCTGTCAATAGTTAAGCGATTATATACAACCAAAAATCCACCTTCAATTTTTATTGCCTCAATTCTTGAAAGATAAAAAAGGGTGTCTTCAATATCCTCAATTGATACTTTCATATCAAAAAGCTTCGGTCTCTTTTCAAACTCATCTTTTAATTGGTGAACTGAAAACTCAACCAGCAGCTCTTCTTTTTCCTTTTCATCTTCTGCAATGTTCAAACTACTTTTCTCATAGAGAAATTCAACAACAAACCTTGCCAACTCATGTCGTTTCTCTAATTTTTCCTTCAACGATTCTTTGGGTTGAACGCAAAGAATCACAAGATGATTCTTTGAATACGGTTCGTTGTGTCGCTTAATCCAATTCTTGATTGCCCAAAAATTGATAATGGTTTTTATTTTGTTCGGTGTAACGTCCTTGCACCCTTTTTCCTCTGCATCTTCATTTAATTCCTTAATGTGAAATGTTTTTTCTGTCTCCTCCAAAAATGGTAAAAGAAAGTTTTCAATCAGACTGAATGTTTCAACAATTTTTAAGGAACGGTTTATGTTCTCCCCTTTCTTTATGAATGCAGTTAAATCTTTTGCATCAGCCAAAATCTTTTCTTCACGAAGAAGATTGACAATTTTTATCACTTCTTCTTTAACAATGCCTAAATGGTCACTGATGTAATCTATTCTTGATTCTGCACCCTCATCGGTTGATTGCTTTCTACTCTTACTTGAAAAAAGCTTCTTAATAATTCTGATTCCTTTTTCTTTTTGTTTCTCCTCAAATCTTTGCGAACCATTAATTTTATCAATGGCTTCTTGTGCATTCTTTGATAGAATACTGTTGGCAAAAACCCTTGGCATATTTTGACCTCTCTTCAAATAGCCAGCATCCTCAAGTGCTGCAATTGCTGTTGTTACTCTTGTTTCAATCTCAACAACATTATCGTCCCAACCTGCTTTTCGTGCTATTTCTAAAGCTGAATTAGAAACCGACGAACGAAATCTTGTGATGTCCTTTATTGCTTTCCAAACTTGCTGAATTTCTTTGATTGACAATTTTGTTTGGTTGAGCAAGATAAAGTGCTTACTAAGGTCTTCTTCATTAAACAACACAAAACAATCAGCGGTTAGATTTTCGTCCCGTCCTGCTCTGCCAGCTTCCTGAATGTAGTTCTCCAATGAATCCGAAATCTCATAATGAATTACCATTCCAATATCTTTCTTGTCAACTCCCATTCCGAATGCAGAAGTTGCAACCATGATTGGTACTTCGCCTTTAATAAAAGCATCTTGATTAGCAGTTTTTTCATTCACATCCATTTTACCATGATAAGGTTTTGCTCCGAAGCCATCCCCACTCAACCTTTTAGCAAGGGTATAGGCTTTGCTTGTTCTAGAAACATAAATGATAGTTGGGCAATTTTTTTCTTCAATCAAATCTCTAACAGCATTATATTTTTCTTCCTCATCTCCTTTTTCAAAAACTTTGTATTGCAAATTAGTTCTCGAAGCAGCTGAACTAAAAATTTCTAAATCAAGAGAAAGTTTTTCTTTGAAATAAGAACAAATATCCTCAATCACCTTTTTTTTGGCTGTTGCTGTAAAGCACGAAATTGGAATTGTTTCTTCAAGATTTTTCTTTTCTTGAACTTGTTTGATGAAGTCGCCAATGTATAAATAATCAACCCTGAAATCTTGTCCCCACGATGAAAAGCAGTGAGCTTCATCAATTACAAAACGAACAATTTTTCTCCCTAATAAAAGTCGTTCAATTGTCTTCGAGCGCAAAGATTCTGGGGAGATATAAAGTAGAGAAGCAGAACCGTCTTGAACTCTTTCAAAAGATTTCCCTCTTTCAATGGGATCAAGCAATCCATTAATTGTAACGGCATCGGTAATACCTGATTTTTCAAGATTGTCAACTTGATCCTTCATTAGAGATTGCAAAGGAGAAATCACCACAGTCAAACCTTTTGTAGCTACACCACTCATTAATGCAGGAATTTGAAATGTAATCGACTTGCCACCACCAGTAGGGAAAACAGCTAATAGTGATTTATTGTCAATTGCAGCTTTTACGGCGTTCTCCTGTAATCGCTCTCCTGCAAATGTTCTATAAGAATCAAAACCGAAATATGTTTTCAATCCTTTGTGTATGTCCAAGGCTTGATTGCAATACTCACATCCTGTAATACAAGGTTTATTTCTTAAAACAATCATTATCCTTTCTATTTCGGGAAAAGCTTTCAGTACCCATCGAGGTGTAATTGAATAGCGGTTTCGACAATTTATTAATGCCAAAGCGTAAGCTAATTCAATGGGGTGCTCGGAAATTATTTTTGTCAGATTTGATTGTTCGCAAATTTCAGAATGAAACTTTTCACGAATTAGTTTTTCAAGGTCATTTTCAATACAAGTGTATCCAATAAATTGGAAAAAGGAGTAGAACTCCTTTTTGCCATTCAAAAGCAAAAACAGGATTTGCTTAAGTGTACTATCGGCTTGATGAAAAGCTGCAACTTCATCAAAAAAAAGGTCTTTGGCTTTTATTGAATCGTTAAGCGGATTGTTTAACTCTTCCGTTTGCAGCTTGTCGTCTTTAAGCAAAGCATGATATGGCTTTTTCGGGAATAGCAATGGGGAGAGAAACAAAGTATCAATGACATGTAAAGGATTTATCCCAGAATCATCTACAACTTGCTGAATGTATTTTAAGTCATGGTTAAAAATATTGTGTCCACAAATAAATTGTGTTCCTCTAATAAAAGTAATGAAGTCCGTAATTGAATTAGAATGAAAAATATTGCCATCATTCTTTATACCACCAATGTCAAGAATTTTTCGACTCTTCGGCTCAATTTCAGTATCTATGAAAGTAATTGAATCCATTTATATAACTTTTATATTAAAATATAAGCCCACTTACTATTCCTTTTGATTCGCTCCTATTTTAATTATTGAGAGTTTTAATTCATTTAGGTTTTTTCTAATTCCACTTTTTTTAATTTAATAATAACTCCAAAATCTTTGCACCAATATTCTCATCTAAGTCATCTCCATTTTCGTTCAAAACACCAACAAACCCCATTTTACATTGATGATCAATTATGATAGCAGTATTTTCAAAATCCAATGAATAATCATCAGTATTAAATGGATTAAAAGTATTATCATTCATTTCTCCTGGATAAAGCAAAAGAGCCTTCTTGGCATCCCAAAATCGACAATAAGCATACATCTGACGCAAATCCCCAACAGAGGCCGAACTTGAAGTTGGTCTTTTCCATTTTGTGTCAATAATATAAGTTTCGTTTCCCTGTATTAATACAATATCTGGCCTTAAACTATTATAACCCCAAAACGATTTAGTTTCTTGCCCCTTAACTTCAATATCGGAATTTTGACATGTTTTTTGTAGTTGCTTTAAGATATATTCTTCCCAGAGCTTATTCATATCGAAAAGTAAAGCTAACATATTTTCACCACCACCTTTAATATCGGGTGAATAATTGAGTATAATCATTTTGGAAATCTTTATAGCTTCATCGTACTTGGTTGATTTACGATTTGCAACTAATCTGTCAAAATGGTTCTTGTTAATTGATTTTTCTTCCACTTCAGGAAAATTTCCTAAAGTTCTAATAATTGAATCAGATAATGAGTTATTATTGGTGATTGTTCGTAATACTTGAAGTGCTTTGTATAAAATTTGATTCAATAAGTGGTCATAATCATAAACCTGATGTGTTGTAAAAAAGCGTTCTTTATGGATAAGATTATTTTGTATGTTTTTTTCAAAATTAAGACGGCCTTTAAGGGCATATAAATTTCCATTGTTCTTTCTGTATTTTTTAATAAGACCATGTTCCAATAAGTAATCAACCTCTTTAAGGAACAACTCAAAATACAAATCAAGTAGTGAATGATTACGTTTCCTTAATGTCGCTTCACTAACCGAATCTACACGAATTTTTTTGCACTTTGCAAGCATTTTAAGCAATGCATCATGCCAGTTCTTTTTGTTATCTTCAGTAGACTTTTGCTCGTCGGCTTTAGGCAAAATTTCTATTGTAACATTTCCTATCTGAATAACCCCAACAAAGTGTTTGAACTTAACACCGTTGCGAATGCCATCAAAATAGATATTATTATTTACATCATTATACTGCCAGAGCTTATTAATAACCTTTTCACCAAGTTCCTTCCCTTCCGAACACTTGGAGTGAATGGTTAACTTTTCATATTCAAAAACTCTGATTAGGCGACTCATTTAAATAGCATTAAAATCCCATTCCTTTGAGGGTCTTATTTTATAAACGGATCGTTCCTTTAAATCTGAAGACACATCGGTGTCATAGCCTTCAAATTTTGCAAATTCAAAGGCTTCTGTATCGTCTTTAGTAATGAAACTATCGCCAAGAACCAATCCTATCTTACCGTAATCCCCAAAAAAATATTCTTCAAGTAATGGAATGACTTCATTTTTAAAACATGCTTTCAAGGTTGGTAAATCGTTTACTTTTAAAAAGTAAGAGTGCCCTATTTTATGATCTTTATCAATTAGTTTTTCAATCCGAATATTGATCTTATCTAATAAATCTTTAAGGTTAATTCCATCAACAATCCCATTTACTTTACCTGAACTTCCTTCTGTTAAAATTAATTCCGGTTTAGGTGGTATTTCATCAAAAGCAAAACGACGTCTTAATGCCGTATCTAAAGCTTCTATACTTCTGTCAGCAGTATTCATTGTTCCAACGATATAAACGTTGTGAGGCACCTTAAATGGTTCTTTGGAATATGGTAATGTTACTTCTAATTCCTCTTTACCTCCAGCACGTTTGTCCTTTTCAATTAAGGTTATAAGTTCTCCAAAAATGGATGACACATTTCCACGATTGATTTCATCAATTATTAAAACATAATCCTTTACTTTTTTTGATTCAGGTTCTAAAAGTTGACCGTGATTGACAAAAAAATCTTTCTTTAAGCCATGTTCATCAATTTTGTAAATAGTTTGTTGGCTTAAACCTCTATTATATAACTCTTCAATTGGAATATTTTCATCCTTAAAAATCCACTCTACTTTTCTAAAATGATTGTATGCAATTGGTGTTGTAGAATCATATTCATAATCGCCAACCACTTTTGCTATAGCCCTTACAAACTTATTACCATTACCAATTATAACATAGTTGTTCTTTTTAATATAGTGGATGAAATAATTCAGGCTTTGAGCAACGTTGGAATCAAATTTTAAATCTTCACACTTTTCGGTAATTTGACCTTCACTCAACGAGCTGAAATCATTATTGTCTCCATAGCCTAAAGCAATGACATTGTTTTCTACACAATAATCATAAATGGTCTTGTCTTCAGATTTAGTTGAGTCTCCCAATGATAATTTATAGAAAGATGCTTGATTAAAGGTTTCTTCATCCCATGATAGTTTTCCTTCTTTTTTCATTTTTACAGCACTAATGCTACTACTTGCCAATTGACATATGTTTTTAAATACCCCATCTTCAATTTCATAATAAACCTCTTTATTATCATTCACTTTAGGTTTTATGCCTTCAACAAAATCTTCATAGCTAAACGACTGATGAAACGTACAAAACGCAATCTGACCATCTGTCTTATCCCAATTTTTAATAAGCAAATCTTTGAAGCGCTTATTTAAAGCAGCTCTATTATCTTTATTATCATTATAAAACTCCTGATCTACAATAAGCAAAGATTCATTAATGGTATTATAGGTTTTTCCAGTACCAGGAGGGCCAAATAATATTTTGTTTAAGACCTGTAAATTAACTGATGATGCTTCAGTATTTTCCATAGTTGTAGAGGTTGAATTTGTTTGATCATTTAAATAATCTATATAAGATTTAATGGCTGCAGAATAAAAGCCACTTTCACCATATGAAGGTGATTTTTTATAGTAATACTTTCCATTTACATCCTTTTGTTTTTCTTTTAAATCTTCGTACAGAAAGTGTAACTCATCAATATCATTTTCGTCATAAACTGCAATATTAAAATGATTTATAAGAATATTAATTGCTCTTATATAAGAAGTTACCTTACCACTTTTTATATTCTGTTTTTCAATTAACCATTTTTTAAATAATTTTGCAGTATCATGTTGTTTACCATAAGCTTCCCAAAGCATTGCAGAGTAAGAAAAGAAGTCTTCATTTTCCGGTTTTTGTTTAACGATTAACTTGTTTATTTCTGATATGGTTTGTGAATCATTATTCTCTAATTTAAGACCCATCAAAACCCTGTTTAATGAAAACTTATTAAAAATATTAATGACATTAAAATCACTGTATAGAAAGGCAATCTTCCATTTGTAAGAGTCCCCAAGATCAATATTATCTATTACATTCAATTCTTTGCCTTGGCATAATTTTGCGATTTTAATAATCATTTCCTTTATAGAACCAAATGCCTCTTTCTGGGTAGATCCATATTTTGTATGCCAAGCATATTCACCATTATTTGTTCTATTTTGAGCAGGTTCAGTTTTAGACGTTTCAGCCATTCTGTAAATCCCAAATTTATACGAACTACCTCCTCTAATTCCTCCTAAAGATTCTGTTTTTTGTTCTACCCAATAACAAAATGATGTTTTATCCAAATTGGTGTATTCCTCAATACTCATAGTTTCCAATCTTTCAATTGGCCACTCCTCTAAAAATGCATTTTTTAAATCGTATAATTTCTGATTGTCCATTTTAAGTTTTTATCGATTTCAAACCCTAATTTATCTAATAATTTAAAAGCTGGATGATTTGGGCCTCCAGAAAAAGAGCCTCTTGGAAGTATTTCTCCATTAGCATACTTGTTAGCCAAACTAACTACTAATTTTGGTGGATATCTTTTGCTGTTATAAACTACATCATAAGTTGATGAATGTTCTCCTTTGACAATACCTTTTTTATCTATTTCCTGAATAGCTTTTTCTATATGGTCTTTGGTAATATTTTCAGGTATCATAAAATCTAACTAATTTTATAAATCATGTTACCTTTCGCATATAAATACAATCTACCTACAGTCTTTTTGCAAACTTTTACATTTTCAGTTCTAAAAATAGTACCAATTGGATGAGCTTCTCTTTCCTTTTTACTACATTCTATAACAATTTTTGTTGGTAAGCCTTGATTAGGCAATGGTCTTACCCTAATACGATTGGTTTCTGGATCTAAAAAGCTTTCGCATTTTATATTATCATAATAATTGCCAATAATTAATGTTGCCATACGTCTTTATTATTTACTTGAAACCAAATTCTGTTTGCTTTTACTTTTCTGTTGACAGACGAAAATGGCAATAACTCTTTATTTTCAAAAGCACCTAGTAAATCTTCAAATTTGAAAATCACTACTGGTTGCCCTACCATACTTCTTACAAAATACAAGCGGTAATTAGGTTTATTATCAAGATAAAACTGCCATTCATCTTTTGTTAATGCAAACTCGTTTGAGTTACTTCTAGTACCTTTACACTCAATAAAAATGGTTACATCATTTTGTAATACTGTAAAGTCATAGGGTTTGTACTGCTCTTCATTTTCATTTAGCCAAATCAAGTCTTTCCACTTAAAAGTTTTAAACTTATCAAACAAAACATTTTCGCAGTGTTTCCCTGTTTGCTTATTAACTAATTCGTCCTCGTCACTCTCAATGAACTCATCTGTATCTCTTGATGTAATTACCTTACTTAAATAACTTACCTGACTTGATATAGTTTGCAAATGCTCTGAAATCAGTTTTAACGAAAGGCTGTTATTGGCAACTTCTTGTTTCAGGGATTGGTCTTCTTGTGAAGAGGACTTTTTAACTTCTTCCAACGCTTCCTTTGGTGGTTCTTGTTCTTCAACCGTTTCTTGTTTTTGGGGCTCTGATATTATTGGTTGTTGTTGAGTAACCGTTATATTTTGGGCTACAGCTGTAGAAAGGGCTTCTTGGTTAATACTTGTTTTAATCTCAAATAAAAAATTATCGAATAATGCATTTTCATAATTCATAGCACTTATATTAACAAACTCTCCGTTGGTAAATTTCGTAAGATTTAGGCACTTATTTTGGGCTTCTATACTCTGTGATATTCCAATTATAAATATTTTTACTTTAAAATCATTATTATTTATTTCTTGTATGATTGTATGGTCAAAATCTTTATCATCACTTGCCTGTCCATCCGTTATTAAAATTATTATGGTTTCAGATTTTCTGAAGGCCTTCATTGTATCTTTTAATGCATAAAACAAAGGAGTAGATCCGTTTTTTGGATTGTCAATTTTAGAGATAGCTCTGTTAATTTCATTTATATCGAACTTATTCCAATAAATATGACTTTTTTTAGGTTTATCTGTCATATAAAATGTTGATATTCTAACAACTTTTAAATGCCATAAACTCGGAATTAAATTATTAATCAAAATTTTCTTTACTAAATCAGTACGTGTACTTCCATCAGGTAATAGACATTTATTTTCATCATCTGTCCCTTTCATATACCCCATACTCCCAGAAGCATCTATTAATATGTCAAAATGAGTTTCCATAAATTGAAATTTAGCTATTACTAGATTTATTTCTTATTGCATTCTGCAATCCAATACAAAGTCTATTGAAGTTGGGAACCAAGTCTTTTAAAAATTCATGATTGAAAACAAACTCATTACTTTCGTTTATAGCAATATTTTTATTGCTATTAATAAAAGCATCTATATAGTGGTTTTTTGTTTCGTATTTTCCAAAATTATGTACAATATTATTCCGTATTGATTGCAAAACTATAAGTTCGTTCCAACCTTCCTTCAATTCATCACTAAATTCAAGTTTAATTGTTTCCATCAAGTAAGTTTTTATATTGAATATCAGGCTTCCTTTTTTTTTAAACGAAACCCTAATAGCAAAATGCGAGTCAGTCCAATCACATAATTGTTTTAATCTTTCTTCAAACATACTCATGACGATAACTAAAGTTGAGTGCCTATTTAACATTGGAAACACATTTTCATAAATGTCTTGTGGGTTAAATAAACTACCATCAATATCTCTAAATGATATTTTAAAGGTTGGAATATAACCTTCCACTTCTTCCGTTTCTATTGTTTTTAGTTTGTGATATTCCTGTATTGCAATTGTATTACTTATTTCACATTGTTCAATGTAAGCTGAAATTAACTCAATATCTGCTGCTACAAAACGGTCATACCAATTTGTAACACCTCCAATATTGAATTTAAAATCATTACCCATATTTATTTCTATTTTACAATCCTCAATACCGCATACCTCTTTTAAAAGCTTTAAACGTATCAGTTTGTTTTAAACCATAAACATCCAAATCAATTACAAAATAATTGAACAAATAAACATCTTCAAGCCTTGTCGGGTATTTATGATAATAACTAATATCTACATATTTAGGAAAAAAAGCCTTTACTGAAGCCAAACTGTTTTTAGCATTTTTTTTAAAATCCTCATCGTATGCCATGAGCTTTGCTGGTGCAACATAAGGCCTAAAACCATGATATAAATATTCAACTATTGTTCTGTACATAATTATTTATTTTTTACTTCTTTGTGGTTATCAATTCATGGCCTTAATACGATTGACTTCTTTTGTTTCATCTGGTTGAAGTCAAATCTATTCTTCTAAAAACATTTTGAAACTCACGCACTTTCTCTTTAGTAATTGGAATACTTTGGAGAGAAACTAATTCATTAATAATTTTTATAAAACGGCTCGGCAGTGAATTTCATAAATTCGTCTGTTTTAATATTGCTTCTGCTTATAACTTGAAAAGGTTCTAGTTTTGCAATTTCTGACTGCAAGTCTTTTGCCGTTTTATTGCTACAACCCAAAATATCTTGTATAGCTTTTGATGATGTTCCTTCACTTTGGAAAATGTATGAAAACTCTAAAAGTTCCTGGAAGTTGAAAAACTTTTGCTGATAGTCTGATGGGGATTGTGAAGCAAAGAAAACTACAATACCTTTGGAACGGCCTTCCCGAATAATTTTTTCTAAAAATATATTTTTTTGACCTAGATAGTTGTGAGCTTCATCGATCACTAATATGGTCCTTATTGTTCTTCTACCATCTTTGATCGGACTATCTGACATTGAGGCCATTTCCTTATACAATCTTTCGATAACCAAATAACCTATAAGTTCTTTTAAAACAGGCATTTTATGAACATCAATAATCATAGAACGATTACTAATTTTCTCCATTGGTGGCAAACTAGAACCGTGAGCCCAGAATAAGTTAAAATTTGCTAAATCTCTCAATACTTCAATTAATGTATCATCTCTTTTATTTTCTTCTTCATATGCTGCTAAAGCGATTTCTAATACGTCATTAAAATCTGGAAAAGGTTTGTCTGAATTTGCTCTTGCTGCATAACCTCCAATAATAGCTTCAGTTAGCGCTCCTTTTTGAACTACACCCAGCTTCGAATTAATTGATGCAAAACTTTCAGCCTTTTCCCTTGCGGAAAGTTGAATATCCTGTTCGTTGTATTCTGGCAGAATAAAAGGACTTATAGGTAGATATTCATTGTTTTGCAACAACTTGTATGTTCTAGCTTTTGAAACATCTATGAAAGTATCATTATCAACCACATCTCCTTTATAATCAAAGAAAATAAAATTGGTTTGATAATCGGATTGCACCCTAATATCAGCTAAAATCTTTAATAAAAATTGAGTTTTACCCACTCCAGGCTTTCCCATAATAGCTAAATGAGAATTTGCATGAATCGCAGTATCATTTAATGCCATTATCAAATCATTGTTATGCAGAATATCCCTTCCAATAAAAATATCAAGGTCTTTAGTTTTTAGTTTTCTAGCACCAGATAATTGTATTGTAGCTACAATTTCAGAATACCATTTGTTAATGTCTTCACCATTTTTACGATATAAATCCCATAATAATTTAGCTCCATTATCTACATGGTCTTTTACAATAGACTTGTTGCTATAGAAATCATTATCGTCTAAATCTTCAATTTGATAAACTTGATTAATTAAGGTTTTTACAAGTAATTCATCATTACTCATAAAAGACGTCTTTTTCATTTCACCACCTGAAAAGTTTGAACTTTTAATCACATCTTTTCCTGAATGCACTAATGAATAAGAGAATGCAATGCGTGCCAAAATAGCCTTGTCCAATTTAGTATTAGCTCTGAAGCCACTTATGATTTCGTCTGTTTTTAATGATGTATATAATCTATCAGCCATGTTCTTATTCTTTAATCCCAGAAGTAGC
This sequence comes from Flavobacteriaceae bacterium MAR_2010_72, assembly GCA_003550275.1. Classification (GTDB taxonomy): domain Bacteria; phylum Bacteroidota; class Bacteroidia; order Flavobacteriales; family Flavobacteriaceae; genus Geojedonia. Next base: position 1,353,518 of record QXCW01000002.1, on the reverse strand, counting down.
CTTCTTTTACGGTGGTTAATTCATTATTTTGACTAAATTCCAAACGTGCAGCACCTGTCAAATGTGGTTCTAAATTTTTAAAATAATTATTATCTACTTCTGTGTCTGTAGATAAAATAATAACCTGATTGGCTGCATTTGGAAAATAGTAGTTTACTATATTGTCTCTATGAACACTATCTAATCTTGACAATGGTGTATCGATAATAATAGGTAAATTGAGTTGAGAAGTTTGTGCCAATCCCCAAAGTAAAGACAATGCAAATACTTCTTTTTCTCCTGCCGATAAACCTGATTTTTTCATCTCATGCCCACTTTTATCTCTTATAGTAATCTCGTAGGTCTTGTCATCAATTTCTAAATCTTTTATTAAACCCGATTTGCTGGATAGCATTTTGTACATCTCGAAGGTTTTTGCTTGCAATAGATGGACCTTGTTCTTACGAAGCTTTACCATATACGTATTCATCAAATTCGCAATAGCATCACACTCTTTTATGAAATCTGTTTTTTCTTTGGAGAAATGGTGTTTCTCGTATAGTTTACTAATCTCTAATTCGATTTCTTTTATTTTATTCTCAATTTGCACTATCTCTTCGTTACAATTACTTAAACGAACTGACAACCTTCCTATTTGAGTATTGCAGCCCTCAATAGTGCTTTGTAATTCTTCAAATAATTCTTTTTCGCTATCAGTCGTGCCTGATGTTTCTAAACTGGATTGAATGGAACGGATTTCAAAATCAAGTTCCGCTTTTTCTTTAATTAAATCTTCCAATTGCAATATCTCGCTTTGTTCGATTTCCTCAATTTTATTAAGAATTTTAGCCGTATCTCTATCAGATAGATTTAAGATTTTAACCACTTCATTAGTCGACTTATTTTCTAGCAAAAGCCCTAGAACTCTTTGGTGTAGTTTTTCTCTTTGTGAAGCCGTAAGAGGATGTTCTGTAATGGGTTCAGGCCTATCAAAATTATCTACTATTTTTTGGGCTAATGCAACTGCATTTTCAGAAATAACGTCTTCATTTTTACTCTGATTTTCAAATTGTATTTGCTGTTTTACATCGTCAAAAAGTTTACCAGCTAATGCCCATGGTAAATATTGTTCTGTAAGGGTTTTTATTTGATTATCCAACTGATTGCTTTTATTGGATAACTGTATGCGTTTTTTTTCTTTTTGCTTGATGACCTCCGATGATTCAGGGTCTAAATTGAATATAGCTTTAAATTGTTTTTGAGCATCTTCTTTATTAGTTGTAAAATTGTCTAACTCCTTCTTTAAATCATCTCTTTCATCAATTTTACGTTCTAACTTTTTTTGTTCTTTTTTAAGCTCACTTTCTTTGAAATTTATATCTTCATCGGAAATCTCTACAAAACTTTTACGCTCTTCTTGTTTTAAGTATAATACGTCATTTGCTAATCGAGAGATATATTGAATACCTAAAGCGGCTTCTAAAGATGATTTTAAACGAACTTCAGAATGGTCATCTGCGGCAATTTCTTGTATTTTTTCTCCATCAAAAAAGAAGAATTGGGTAATTCCTTGAGGAATTGTGGCATTAATATAATCCTGCCACATCTCTTTATTTTGAACACTTACTCGCTTGCCATCCTTTATAACTACCAATTTTTCTGTTAAGTCTTTATGTTTTGGATTATCAGTAGCTCCTGCGGACCAGGACCTATTAATCAAAATGGTTTCTGATTCATCTGTTTCTAACTCTAACTCAAAGGCTACAAAAGCATTTCCTTTAGCTAATTCTTTTCTGTTAATGTATTTGTACAAAAAATCAGTTTTAGAACCATATAGACAAATATTTATAGCTTCCATTATAGAAGTTTTTCCTGCCCCATTCATACCACCCATCAGGAAAATACTTTTTCCTTCACTACTTTGAGGAAAATTTATAACTGTTGGATATTGAAAAGATTTGTAATTTTCAATAGTTACTTTATTAAACTTCATTGGTAGTAATTTTTAAATCAGATTTAATAATTTCCTTTAATGCTTCATAAACACCAGTTCTTCTATCCTTAAATTGGTATTCTTTAACTGTTTCCAATAGATTTAGCATTTTTTCAAGCGACAGGTCATATTGAATGCATAAATCTTTTAACAACTCATTATCAGCTTTGATTTTATTTTCCATTGCTTATCAATTTTTGTCTGTAATAATCTAAATTTCTTCTTGTAAGACCCTCTTGTATTTCCCACCAGGTCCAACCATTAATTGGACGCTCCATAATTTCTTTAGCTGCCAAGCTTAAACTATTATGGGTTGTGGTGGTGCTGTTATGAATCAATTTAATTTTACCATTAGGCGTTATAAGTGCTTCGTATTCTTGACCATTAACCTCTTTTACGATTGTGGTGTTTGGTTGAATTAAATTTGCTTTTAATAAATCCTTTACTTTAACACCAAATTGCTTTCTTGTACCATTATTACTTGAAGGTTTGATTTTTTGTCTCTTTTCTATTTTTTCTTTAGAATTTAAGAAAGGGCTTAATGTGTTTTGTAACTCTTGATATAGTGTTTCTGCTTCTTTGAATTGGTCAATTTCTTTAATGAGTTTAAATTTTAAAGTCCTAATTTCTGTTGGTACTTCAGTGCTTATTTTATCAAATTTATCAGCCATTTTAACCACGGCATCTAGTTGAACTTGTTTATCCATTTTATTGGTATTATTTAATAAAGGGTTTAATTGACTCCTTATTTCCTCTATCAATAATTTTACTTGTTCAATTTTAGCCCTAATGCCTTCCATAATTAATTGTTTTTTGCAGCTTCTTCTATCAATTCTTCTACTCGGTTTTTGGCTTGGTTTAACAGTTGTTTTGATTTTGCACTTGTTTTTATAGACTCTACATATAATTCTTCAATTTCAATTTGTTTTGAATGAGAAATTACTGGTATTGGTATTTTACTTAGCATAGATTGGTTTAATCTTTGCTGAACTGAGCCTCCACTAAATTTAGTCATTAGCATTTGACCATATCTACTTTGAAGAAACAATAATATATACTTAGCTGATATTAGACTTTTGTTTGTTTCTCTAATTCGTATTCTAATTAGATTATCACTATAAATACTTTGATTTTCACTTAGTACTATTCCACAAACACCAATAGAACCAACTCTAGTCACTAAAATATCATCCATTATTGCTGTATTATGAATGTTAGGTACGACCACGTTTGTTTTTAGTAAATCTTCACGTATTATAGTTCCATTCGTTGAAATGTTTGTGCCTCTGATATAATCAACACCTTGATTTGAATATGAAGACGAGTAAACTCCAGTTTCAAGTTTATCTGACAGATAATTTATCGTTCTTAATTCAAACTTTGATAGCTTACTTAAAAGCTGGCTATAAATTGGTTGAAAGTAATCTGCATCCACACGGGCACCAATTACCACCTCACTAAAACTTGTGGTATAGCTTTTTGGATTATCAAAGGTGATTTTATCTAAACCTAATTCTTTTTCTAAAAGGGTTGTGGCTTGTTGGTAGAGGGCTTGGGATTCTTGCTGAAGTCTACGACTCTTATAAATAATGTTGTTAATTTCATCTTTAGCAGAAAGTAAAAATTCTGGAAAGGGAATATGTGAAATATAACTAGGTGCAACGTGTGGTTGACCTGCACCATATACACCTCTAACCATAAGCAATTTACCAACAGTTGTATTTAAAAATGTAGAAAGTAGTGGTCCACCAATATTACCTGATTTCAATATTAAAACATCAGCACAAGCAAATAAATCACCTTGCTTTGGTTCAATAGTGATAACACTCGTTTGACCATAATTAGCACCACTTCTAGTTACTAAAACATCTCCTTCCTCTAATTTATTTCGAGCTATAAGATGTAGCATTGATTTATCCATAAACCTTGAACCTGTCCAATCCATAACATTATCTCTAACATTTTGGGCTAAAACAATTTGTAATTCACCAGTTTTAGAATATATCCTTTTAACTTCTGCTGGATGAATTACTTGTATACCATACGTTTTAAAGCTTTTATCACCTGCAATAATTTTTGCATTAATAAATTTTTTCTGATAGAATTCAGCTTCAATTCTTTGAAATTCTATTTCTGATAAATTTGTTGTATTCCAAGTCCCCATAATTCCTAATTTTTCCAAAAGTCAAAACCTTGTTCTTTTGAAAACTTAATAAACGCTTCCGCTATGTTTAAGTCTGCCATTTCAAAATCAAAGTCTGGGGTTAATAAATCGTCTCGCGTAATACTGTGGTTTACTAAATCTTGGTTTATCTCTGGGTTGCCAAAAGCATCTTCTACAAGGTTCCCATCATCCAACAAATATTCGTAATCACCGCTATTGTTTTTGCCACCTCTTTCACTAACTGCCATAAAAATTGGGTAGTCTAATTGTTTGGCAACTTCTGCATCTGTGTAGCGGTTACGTAGTTTTTCAATACTATCGTCATTATTTAAAAGTAATTGGAGTTTTCCTTTGTTGGTAAGTAAAAGTTTTTCTTCTTCGGCTAGTGGTATTTGTTTCTCGTAGTTTTTAATTTCTGCCTTTATTTGTTTTGCCTTTTCTTTTTGGCTGTCTTTTAAGGCTTTAACGGCTACTTTGTGCTGCTCTTTTACAGGTTTAATATGCACATTGAAATCTTTTTTAGTACCTTCCCAATTATCTAAAGTAATTTCTATTTCTGCCTTGTGGGTCAATTGCATAGCTTCTACTTCATCTGCTAAACCTTCTAATTTACCTTTCGCCTTGAGCAAACCATTTTTAAAATCACTTATTTTATCTTCTATTATTTCTAATTTATCATCTAAAGTTAGTGGTTCATTGTTTTCATCCTCTTCTTCATCAGATTCTGCATCATCTGTTTCTTCTTCTTCTTCTTCAATTTCAGGTTCAGGATATTCTTCTAATAGTAATTCAAAAATTTCTTCTGCAATGTTTTCTTCTGGAACATCTGTAGCATCTTTAAACTCCGTTAATACATCTTGTATTTGTTTTGCATAATCAGGACATTGGCTTTCTACCTCTTTTTGAACTTTTATAATATCTGCCAACTCTTTATCTGTATATTTTTGAATGAAGAGTACAGATGTTTTTGTTCCTGTATGCGGTTTAAATGAATTGCCATGTAAACCAACAACTCCTAATAAACGTGCTTTACGTAATATCCATTCTCTAATAAATGCCAAAGAAGAATTATTAAACTTACCTTGTGGCAACACAATGGCTGCTCGACCACCAGGGCGTAACATTTTTACAATTCGCTCTATAAATAAAACATCTCGTTCTTCCTTTGGTGTTTTATCTTTGGCTCTTTTTAATGCTGGTTTCGCTAACTCGTAATTAATTAGCATTTTCTTATCTTTCATCTCCCCGGCAAAAGGTGGATTAGCAAGAATAACATCAAAGTTCATTTCACCAAAATACTCCCATGCTTTATCGCTGTCTTTAAAAGTTTCAGTACTAGGGATGTTTTTTTTTAGTAGAGATGTCTTACTTAATTCTGTCATCAAATAATGGCCCGATTTATTCGTATACCAGTCTCGAGGGTCTAGACTGCTTACATCTGGGCCAAAAATATTGGTATGTCCATCACCGGCAATCAACATTAATGCACGAGATGTTTTAGCTGCCCTAGCTTCCATATCAATACCCCATAAATATTTACTGGCATACTTATGTTTTCTAGATTCTAACTCTTCATTAGTTTCAGCTGGAAATGCCCATTGCATAGCATGCAACAAGAATCCAGCAGAACCACAACTTGGGTCCATTACATACTCATACTCTTGAGGGTTTAGCATTCTTACACACATTTCGATTACATGACGTGGTGTAAAAAACTGACCTTTCTTTTTCTTTGCTTCTGTGGGCAATAAGTATTCAAAGGCATCATCCATTATACGCAAATTAGACCCCATCAAGCGAACAGACTCGATAGGACCTATACAAACTTGTAAGTGGTCTTTTTTTAATTCGATAATTTCATTTTCCTTAAATACACCTTCCCATTCTTTACAAGCTTGTTGGAACAATGAGTTTATTGTATCATAAGTTAATTCTGGATCTTCAAATTTTCTAAATTCCACTTCTTTATTTGGCCTAGTCCTTTTATTATCATTGGCCTCCTTTTCATCCCATATTTTTGCAAAAATCAGCTTAAAAATTTCGTTAAACTCATCTATACCACTATTTGCCAAAACTAGTTCTTCAAGATCTTGAATGATTTTTTTAAAATTAAAAGACGTCTTTAATTGTGTTAATGTTCTTTTAATCTCTAAAACATCGGATTCATCTTCATTAACTTTTGGAATTTCAGACAGGGTGTCAAAATCTTTATTTTTTGGTTTGTATAATATCAGTCTATCTGTTCCATTAGACCATACGCCTATGGGATTGCCATTAGCTCCTAAATAAGATTTTAGTTGAGCTATTCCGTCTTTCCTTTTTGGTTGTTTTATCTCAAATAAGATTTTTACCGTTTCTTTTGTATTGTCCCAATATACAGCTATATCTGCTCCTTTAGGATTAACTTCCGTACCATATCTTACTGGAATCTCGCATACAATTTGATCTGTGCTATACCCATAATAATGTATCAATTTATACAACCATAGTTGGCGTACAATTTCCTCTGGAGCAGATTTTCCCCCTTCAACATATACCTGATATTCTTCTTTATCAGTATAAGTAGGAGCCAATGGTTTTAAATAGTATAAGGTTTTACCTGTTTGTTTTCCAGTCCCTTCTTTAGAGTAGATTTTAATCATCTTATCAATAGGAATGCCCAAACCTTCAAACTCTGAAAGGTCATATTTTACAGTTGGGTCTTTAAATATTTTATCTATAACTTCGTGAGTAGTCATTGTTTAAGCTCTAGTTTTTATTAACCTTAATAGGTAGTTAGTATTTTTCATTTAATAAGCAGTGATACAAAAAAATATTACAATAAAAATGGATTCAATTTGAGCCATTTTAATTGTAAATAGTGAAAACTAAAGATATAAAAAGGAGCTGAATGAGAACATATGTAAAGGCATTTTTTATTCAGTTTATTCATACCATCTAAATACTAAAGATTTAACATGATTAAGAAGATTGTCAAAATACTAAACCGCGGCGTTCCCTTTAGTTTCAAATTATTTTTCCTGATATAGAATTATAAGTCTGGAATGAGGTGACTTCTTTAATGGTGGCCATGATCAGAATTATTTAGTGCTTAAACTTAAACTCAATGGATGTATTTTCCTTACGGAAAGCCCTAACAATTATAATCACAAATTGTATTCGTAAATTGTTAAGGTTTTAATATCGTAAGCCATTAAATTGCATTATCAATCTGCCTATTGTAAACAATAAACTCATGATTAACAGAAAAACAGCATAATTTCTAGTACTCCTATTAAATTTATATTTTTTATTATTATCAAAATCCTTTTTTCGTGTTAAAATATAAATACTTGGTATAAGACCAAGCCAAGTTATTGTAGGAACAATCAAAATAAGCTTTACATATAAAGGCAAACCATGTTCAGGTTCATTTCTTTTGTAATAAATTAAAAAATAGGGGGCTATTATTAAAAAGATAATAATTACAACAATAAAAATAATTTGAATTGAACCGATCGCCAAGTAAATATTAATATACCTCATTTTATGTTTTTGAATTAAATTTTAATGTATTGGTTTGAACTTGTTTATATTAAAAGGGATTTTATATCAAATTCAATTAATTTTTTTAATATAAAATATGCTTAAAAGCAAACCAATTCCAACGATAACATCAACAATATTCCATAATTCTCTGCCCAATGCTATTTTAAAAAATGGTTGAAAAAGTAAAGCGAGTGCTCCATATATAATCATTGCAGTTTTTTCACCCTCTTGGTTAGCTTTAAATGCCAAAACTCCAAACACTATTAAAGCTATAAATCGAATAAATTGGTAATAGCCATAAGGCATGTCCAACAAGCACAAAAACAGTAAAACTGCCAATGCAATCTTTATCAATGAATTTTTACCTTTCATTTTCATTTTTAAGGCTATCCAAGATGTCATCATCAATCTCACTTATCAATTGAAATTCATTTGAGGTATGTGTATCAAAAAAATCATCTTGCAGTCTTGATAAATAAGAATCAGTAATTATGTCTTGCTCCAAATAATCTTCAAAATCGGGATGTTTTTCAAGTATTGTTTCGTTGTCAATTTTTAGTTTTGAACGAATCACCTTAAAAAATTTAATTTCACTGTATTCAACTTTTTCATCAGCTTTTATGGTGTCAATTGCGGCCTCAACTATTCTTAATTCATTGGTTTCAGATAATTTGGTTGTGGTGAGTTCATGGAAATAATTTTTTAAAAACTGATGCCCATCTTTATTGATATCAAGCAATAAAATATCCAATTCTTTATTGATGTCAAGGTCTCCAAAAGTTTTACATTCCTTTTGTAGTTTTTTTATCAATTTCACTTCTCGTTTATCAATATCACCATCACAAGCCATACATGAAAATGCAGTCTTAAGCAGTAGTTTATTAAAATCTAGTGTTTCCATATAATTTATTTTTTAAAACCAATCCTTGGTCGTTCATTGTCGTTTTCAGTTAGACCTTCCATTTGTGATTTTATTGATCTATATTTTTTTAATTCACTTATAGTTGAACTAGGTCTAGTTGATTTAATGGTTTCAATCAAAACTTCCATTGACACCCTTTCTTTTAAACGAAGTGCTTGTCGAGAGGCTTCATCACAGATATTTTTCAGGTCTACTGACGCATAATTTTCAGTTGAAAAGGCTAATAAATTATAATCCAATCCAAGTTCAACTGGTCTATTTGCTAAATACATTTTAAAGATAGAAATGCGGGCTTCCAAATCAGGGACAGGTACATAGATTTTTTTGTCCAATCTACCTGCTCGCATAATTGCTGGGTCTATGCTACTGGGTAAATTTGTGGCACCAATAACAAAAACACCATCTTCACCGCAATTATTCATTTGTGCCAAAAATTCATTAACAGCACTCGTATTCATATGGCTCACATTGGATCTTTCTCTATTTGGCACTAATGCGTCCAATTCATCAATAAAGATAACACTTGGAGCATGTTCTCGAGCTTCATCAAACAAGTTTTTAATATTTTCTTGTGAAGCATTTACCCATTTACTTTGTATATCAGATGGTTTTATCTGATAAAAATTAAAGCCAATTTCTTCTGCCAACCGTTCTGCAAAGAAAGTTTTACCGCATCCGGGAGGCCCATAAAGTAACATTCCGTTCGGGATTGACAAACCATATTCTTCATAACGTTCCTTGTCATTTAAGGCATCAATAACATCTAGTTGAATGGTGCTTTTAAGTTCCTGCATTCCGGCGATTGCTGAAAAACCTTGACCATCCTTCAATTTTTTGGGTTTTGGTTTAGCTGTTTCTTGAATTGTTTCCAACTGTTTAATCTCTAATTCTCCATTTAGAGCATGAATGAATTCCTTTACATTTTTAAATCGGTATTCTGCATTTGGTTGTAAGGCTTTGGTAAGGACGTTTTGAGTTTGTATATCAATGCTTTCTGTAAAATGTAATGGTTTTTTTCGTTCACTCAAAATAACATCTTCCAATTGTATTTTATCGGATTTATATTTTGAAATTTCCACAAACCAAGGCGGTAAGCCTTCTAACAAATGAAAGTACAAAGCCCCAATTGAAAACACATCACTTTGTACCGAAAACACTTTATTGAAAGCTTCATTAGCTTGATAAAATGGATTTAAGCCGTCCTTTAAAAAGTCCTTGTTTGATTGACTTAAATATCGAGCATATCCAAAGTCAATAATTTTAGGAATGGCCACTTTTCCTGACAAATCTAACATCACATTTAAATTCGTAATATCATTATGGATAATCGGAGTTTCTAGATTATGCAAATAGTTTATACCGTTTAGGACACCTGATACAATATCTTTCGCTTCGTAATAATTTAAGGTGCTCTCCCGTTTCATTTTATCCGCCAAAGTTTCCCCACTAATAAAATCGAGAATAGCAAAAGCATACTTTTGATTATCAATAAGCAATTCACCAGAATCACAATACTTAACCAAATTTGGATGCTTGATAGACTTTAAAATCTCAATTTCAAGAATAGCTCCACTTTCATCAAACTGCGCCCTGTTCAATTTAGAATAAACAAACAGCTTTAATAATTTAGTTTCTCCATCTTGGTCTTTAACACGATAGGTTTCAGCATAACTTCCTTTTTTAAGAAAGAAATTAACGATGTATTTCTCATTAATCAATTGACCTTTGGATAATATGGGTGCTACCGTGTTCATCTATAACGCTTCATTTAAATCGCTCGGTTCTGTTTCAAGATTCCCATTCTCTTGTAAAATCAGTTCATATGTCAATACTTCATTATTTACCGATTGCGGATCATCTTTGCTAAATATTTCATTAGCAACAAAGCCGCCTTTGAGAATCCCACAATCCGTTTCTTTCATTTCTTTTTCTGGATACCAGCCTTTGCCATAATAAAAAAATGTTTGGTATGTTCCATTTGGTATTTCAAAAGTAAACTGACTGGCAGCCCTAACATAGGCATGTCGATATACTTTATTCTGCTTTTTTATTATTACCATTACATCTGAATTGAATGGGGTCTTTACTTTTATTTGAGAACAACCCGAACTTACACAATTGTTATCCTGTCCAAAACAATAGGCATAAGTTGCCGTTCCAGTACTCAATGAATTATTAATATACTTATCGTAGATGACTTTTTCCTGTCTTTCTTTTTCAAGACGAGCTTCTGTAGCTATTCGCTCTTGCTCCAATTGAAAGGCTCGTTCAGCTTCTTCAGCTTTGCGATTTTCTTCCAATTCAATTCTTTGCTGTTCTTCTTTTGCTAATCGTTCCTTTCTCTCCGCTTCACTTTCACAAGAAGTTGAAGCAATTGCTAAACAAAATAGTGGAATTAGTAATATGATTTTTAATCTCATAATCGTAACTTTTTATCCTTTAAGTAAGCAACTGCTGTTGCAACCTGGTGTGCCACAATCAGGACATGCTAAATCAGGGTCTGAAATCTGCAGTTCAATAATCGAAATAACTACAGGATGTAGTACATCTACAGTTGGATTTTCCCCAATAATTTGTAATCCTTTGTTTAAAAGCGTTCTTGCTCTGCTAGTATCTTTCCAATGGAATGAATCGAAATGATCATTATGACTATTGACAAAACCAATCAACTGATAAATGAATGTCAATTGAACAAAGAAACCTTCAATTTCTTCCAAGAGAACGTTTCCAAGTTTTACATCTTTTGCTCGAATCACTTCATCCAATTGTGAACGGAATTGATTGACTACTTGTGTGGTTTTATCATTTCCTAAATCTTTATTGACTTTTTCCAATCGGTAAAATTCTTCTTTTAAAGTTTCTTCCAATTTTGGCCATTCGGTAGTTTCATTGAGTTCATCAATTGTTTTTAATGATTTTCTTAACTCATTTAATACTTGATCTTTATTTCCTTCCTTATCAGCATTAAACAGTTTTTGAATTTCCTCTAATTCTTGTTCTAACCTTTGCAACTGCCCATTATGAGAATTCCCTTCTTGGATTAATTCTTTAACACTTGCCTCTGCCTTTCGAATTTCGCTAGCTAACCAATTCACATCTGTTGATTTTGTTTTGCTTTCAACTTCTGTTTCGTGGGTGAAATCCAAATATGGGAAATATGCAGTAACCGTGATTTTTTCTGACCTATCGATATTCACAGTCAAGTCAACATCACTGTTTTCTGGTAAAAGTGAAGGTAAATCTGCACCACTTATTTTAATATCAGTAACGTGTTCGTTGTAGATTGCTCTTGTTCCTTCCGATGCGTGTTCGCCTTCATAAACAGGAATTTTGAAGAAGTCAGAATCCATACCTGGTCGAATCTGCTTTTGAGTTTTTAGTCCGTTTCGTGTTCCAACTGCTGGAATCGACTGGTTTTTTTCTAAACCTTTAATTGTTACAAATCGAACCTTACCTGTAGTTTTATCTTTTAGTTCAATACCCATATTGTAAGGTAAAGTTGCACTTCCAATTTTAGAACCTTGAATCACGCTGAAGCTTGATGGCTCACTTTCCAAAATATTTCCTTTGTCGTCAAACAGAACAACTTCAAAAACGTTAGTTTTTCCTTCATTGAGTTGAATTTCTACAATTTCCCCAATTGTATTGATTTCAACTTTTCCACTTGACCAAGCTTTATCACCTCTGGTAACTTCTGCAAATACCTTTTCAGGAATTTCTCCTTCTGTTTTGTCTGCTAAAATTTTAATCGGAACAAATTCTTCTGTTTCAACTGTTGATGATTCATTGGCTATTTCTAATTGAATCTTTGTTTTATCTCTGGTTTGATCTCGTACTTCCTCTGAAACATTTACCGTAGAAGCATACAAAGCAGCACCTTTTGAAACTACCGTCATTGGGTCGGCACTTGTGTCAGGTTTGCAGATTTGTTGTTCCAACATTTTTCTTAAGACAGGTGAAAACGTTGGTCCACCAACAAGTATTAATGAATCTAAAGACGAGCCTTTTAAATTATTGCGCTCTAACAGTTTTTTGCTTACATCAATTGCTTTTTGAAAAACTGGCGAAACCGCCCTGGCAATGTCATTTTGAGTTACGGTAATGTCTAATTCAAATTCTTCGCCTTCATCGTCTTCACCAGGAATATCTCCCAAATCAGACAAGATATTATGTGTGTCATTGAATGAAAGCTTTATTTTAGTTTCTTCTGCATAAAATTTCATTGCATTACGCAGAATTTGCTTTTTTGTATCATCCGCCAAAATAGAATCAATCACAAAGTTTTCTTGGATGTATGGCAAGATAATTTCATCTACAATTGCAAAGTCCAAGTTTTTACCACCAAGATAATTATCACCTTCGGTGTCAATCACTTTCATTATCCCTTCTTCAACTTTTAAAAGTGCTGCATCAAAAGTTCCTCCACCGAAATCGAATACCAACCAAAAACCGTCTTTTTTATTGGAATCTAATCCATAAGCCATTGAAGCGGCAACAGGTTCTTGTAACAATTCAATATGATTGAAACCTGCTAATTTTGCGGCTTCTCTTGTTGCTTCTTTTTGGTTGTTTTTAAAAGCGGCTGGTACTGTGATAACAATGGAATTGACATTCTCATCTTTTACAAAAGACTTCAATGTTTTCAGAACTTCTGCTGATAGTTCTTCTGAATTCAAGTCCTTTTCAAGGTTAGAACTCGGATACTTTTTATCAGTTCCCATAGTCCTTTTGAATTCAATGAAAGCATTATCATCTTCTGAATCCCAACTCTTCATTGCATTCAGCTTCTGTCTTTTTAGAGCATTATAAGCAGTTTGCCCAATTTGGATAGCTTTTTTCTTGTTAATATAGACACAAGAGGGCATTGTGTCTGCTTGCATATCCGTTTTTTTAATGGTTGCTTCTCCATTTTCCATTCTTGAAATAGCGGAATTCGTTGTTCCTAAATCAATTCCGTAGTCAATTTTAGTTCTTGCCATTGTTTAATGTTTTTTATTCTCCTACACTAACTTCAATTTGAGCAGCTTGGATCATTTCTCCTTTAAAGTTTACTTGTGGTTTTATGATTCGTGTAATAATTTGTTTTGCCGTTTCTAAATCTTCACTTGGGACAAAGTTTGCCGATACTTTCATACCGTCATTGTATTCTTTCCCAAGCATATCAACTAATTCATAACCATTGGCTGCAAAGTTGTCTTGAATACGTTGGACAGATGAATTCAATTGTTTTAATCCTTTGGTTTTTTCATCCATTTGCGTTAGGTTTTTTTGCATTCGTACAATTTCATCTGCAACTTTTAAGGCTAATGAATGGTCTGCTTTTTCTGTAAAGATATTTGGTTGTAATTTGCTATCTTCTTGTTTTAGTTTTAGTTGAGTTTCTAAAACTTCCAATAATTTATTATCCAATTTAACACTTTCTTCTTCTAGCAAAGCTTTGGTATTTCTGATTTGGGTCTCGACATCCGTTTTACTCGAATTAATGCGTTTGCCCAATAACCAATAAATCAAACCACCTAATAAAAGTGTCGCCAAAGTGGCAATTATCCAATACAGTCTGTTTTTCTCTACACTACTATCCAATTGGGCTATTTGAGTGTTCGCTTTTTGTCCTGTTTCTTGGATTTTAGTTCCAAGCTCTTTGGAATTGGATACTATATTTTGGCTGTTAATTTCGATGAGTTGATTCAAACTGTCAATGGATGCATTTAAGCTAGTGTTTTGCTCTTGCAAAGTTGAAATAGTCTGGCTTTGTTTTCCAATTGTATAATTTTGGTTGTTCAGCTTTTTAGTTAAAGCGTCAATCTCTTGCCGTTGCTGAAATATGTTGTTTTTAATGGTTGGTATTTCCTGAATCAAAATTGAATCTTGGAATTGCTGTGCGATAACATTTATGTTAACCGAAAGAAAAATGGACATTATAATTTGTTTCATTGAAATAATTATTTAAAAAATAAAATTAACTATCAATTTTATGCGCTAATAAACCAACAAAAATTAAAAATCCCCCAAAACCTACGTCGTTTGCAAGTAAGATTGCGCCAATTACTAAACAAATGATTGAGATAAGACAGCCTGGATTCTCTTCCGCCCAACTACTACTACTTGAACTAGCTGTCCTTGTTGTATTACTTGAACTTATTGTTCTTGTAGGTGACGAAGTATTCGTGCTTTTTGTTGGTTGAACTTCTTGCCAATATTGTAAGTATTGAATTCTACTTTTGTGAGAATAACTTAGTTTATCCAATATAAATTCAACCAATTTTTTGTACTCACTTATCTTGGATGCGTTTTGAACATTTTTAATTTTTTGAACATTTTTTTTAGGTATTACATTGTTTATTAATTCAATAGCTTTGTCCCAATCAATTGAATTTCTAATTAATTCAGTAACCTTCGTCCAATTTATAGATTGACCAGAGCCCAATGATCTTGATTGCTCAAATACCTGTGCCATTAACTGCCTTTCATTCGTTTCATAAGCATCTTTTATAGATTTTAAAAGATGAATTGCCTGATTAATCTCTTGGTCTTTCATTTCTGCAAGAGTTACAAGACTGTCTTTTGCTCTATCTTTAGCTAACTTACCTACTGCAATTCTATCTGCTATTTTTGTTAATTTTTGAGCTAACTCAAGATAGTTTTCATTGGAATCGTTTTCTTGACATTCATTAAAATAATCAATTCCACATTGCATTATTTCATTGGCAAGTTGGTCAGCTATTGCTTTGTATTTTAGGTCTGCATTTCCAAGTATTGAATTTAAAAGAGATAAATCATCTTTACAGTTTGCAGCTAACTTTAATCCAAATTCATAGGCACTACTTTTGTCTAATTTCCTTTTCCTTTTACATTTTTCTATTTGGCTTTCGATTTTATGCAATGGTTCTTCAGTAAACTTTTTGGAAAGATATTTTTGAGTAGTTCCATTGCATCCGCTGAAGAATTGCAATGTTTCCGAACTTGAATATTGATTTTTGAATTGTGTCAATAGTTCATCAATCAATTTTTCAGATTGTTTTTGATTGTCAATTGTATAAGTTTCATCTGCAACGGTATGGACAAAGTTTTCAAAGTATTCAGATTCAATGAGTTTTAATTTGACCTCAATACCTACCTTAATATCTGATTTCCTCTTACTTAAGAGTTTGAAGGTTCCAAAATTACTGAATGCAGAAAAGTTTTTCGAATTAACTTCTTTGTTAGTAGTTACTTTCTCCCAAATTTCAATTGCTTTTTCTTCATTACCATTTTTCAAATATTCAATCGCGGTATTGTCAAAAGGACTTACATTTAAAAACCAAAATAATGAATAGTTTACCTTGTCTTGATTTTGCTCAATATTTGAGAAAGCTCTATTTATTGAATCTTCAGTTCTTGGAATAGTTCCAAGTATTTGAAAATCGTAGTCAGAATTAACTTCTTGACTAACCCTTGTGTAAGCCTTTATTCTGGCTTTTCGTTTTTGCAATTCTCTTTCAGAAGTGTTTGAGAGAATACCTATAATGCGATAAGGGTTATGGTATATTAAGTCCATGTTATTTGCCTAATTATGTTCACTAAAATGGTCTTTCATTTTATTTTTAAACTAATCTTCCTCAAAAAAGAACTCATGTATTTTGATGATATCCCCACGCCCAATTTGGACCAGATCGTGTGTTTCCTTTAAATAAATACCCAAGGAGCGTTCATTATACAACAGTTTCATGTCTGAAGAATAGTCGGTCACGACATACATATCCCCTTCTAACTTATAAAAGGGAATCTCCAAGTCTCCTTTTGCTTTTACGCCTTTATTGACCACTTTACCTGTTTTCAAGGTTTGTTCTATAAGATTTTTATCCCTTTCGCCAGAAGCCACCAGTGTATACGCCACCATCATATCCATCCATTCTCTATCATCGACCAAAAACCATCTTACTTTATTGAAATCGATGCCATACTCATTGATCCACCCATGACTTGTAAACCCGAACAGCACCTGTTTTTTGCCATTAAGCTCGGGTTTGTCCATAGGTTCAAACTCTTGTATTTTAAAGGATATCACAGAGACTGACGACATGTCTTTTAATTTTTTACCGTCGAAGTCCAATGTTTTTAAAGAAAAGCTTTTCATTTGTTCTTGGTTTGACAGCACCCATTGGGTTGCAGTTAATTCAGCCTGTTCTTTCATTTGTTCTACGGCGGCTATCCCCGCACCAATCGCTAAAAGGCTGCCTGCCACTGCTGCTACCGCAGCCCCATCATTTTGAGCTTTTATGTGTTGTGGTATGAGATAACTTGTAATTAATAAGAGTAGGACTAGTCTGCGCATGATTAAAGATTTAAAGTGTTAATTGCATGTATAATTTATATTAGTTTAAAAATAGAAGTAATCTGAGTAGTCTCCTTACGGAAAACCGTAAGGCAAAAAAGCACGTCTTCAATGACTAAAGACGTGCATTTCTAACCTCATTTAAATATTAACTAATAGCATTACAATAGTAACACCACTATTTCAGATTTCCTTACTGTTTTCCGTAAAGGGTTTATTATTTTATAAAAGTCCCAAATCTTTAGCGATGGCTACCAAATGAATGGCATTGTTAGCCTTGAATTGGATACGGAGTTTGTTGAGTCGCTTTTCGATTGAGCTTAGGCTGCTTGGACTGATATTGTGTTTAGTAAAATGGTTACTAATCTCGTCTTGAGATAAACCTAAAGCAAGTTGGGTAAGTAGTTGAATATCGTACTCATCAATCTCTAAATCATTGTTTGGGTTTAGGGCATTTTTAACCTCTGGAGATAGATATAACTGATTATCACTAATGGCATAGACTGCTTTGGACAGTTCAACAAGACCCCTTCTACCCTTGCAGACATAGGCATTGATTTGATGTTGGTTGACCAGCATACGTACTTTTTGCAAGCGATCTTCGATGGAATAGATTATCACTTTAAGGTGAGGGGCCTCGACCCGCAATTTTTTGATGAGTTCTTCACCAGTTGTTAATTGCTGTTTACGGTGGTCGGATTTGAAAGACATATCTGTAATCAGCAATTCGTAAGGGTCTTGTTCTAACAAGGCTTTTTTGAATTTGAGATAAGCATCATCACAATATTGCACTTGGTGAATGTTGGCCACACCTAAATTTACTAGGGTGTTGTAAATCCCTTTATTGATATCATCCATATCTTCTGCCACCAAAACTTTTGAAAACATCATCTATACTTTGATTTTAACCTTAAAGCCCGTATTGACTTGTGATTCAAAAGTAATTGTTCCGTATATAGATTTTATACGGTTTTCCGCATTGGTGAGTCCGTTACCTTTTTGAAGGTTGGTCCCTATGCCGTTATCCTTATATAGGATGTGTATGTTTTTGTTGGTTTGCTCAAAGCTAATAAGCACTACCGTAGCCTTACTATGCTTTCGCATATTAATCATGAGCTCCTGGAGCACGCGGTATAGCGCTGTTTTTTTTAGGTCGGGAATGAGCTCCCATTGGGTTTTTGAGAGGTTTTTGGTGATGATATTGGTGTTATCAGTTTTATAACTCAAGAGCAAATCATTTAACAGCTCACTGAACTTGTCTGTGACATCAATGGCACTGTGCTCTTTTGAGATATCACGGGTTTTGTTATAGATGTGCTCTAGATCGTCTAAAATGTCGTCGCTTTTAGCAGTGCCCTGTATTTTGGTAATGACATGATATACCTCATTGGCAACTTCGTCATGAACTTTTTTAGAAATACGTGACTCGGTATGATACACTTGCTGAAGTTTGTCCTTTTTGTGTTTTGATTTAAGTGCCAAATAGAGCAATACCGATACTAGAGCAATACCCAAAGCTATGATCTGGAATAGCTGGCGTTTTGATTTCTCACGTTGAGATTGCAAAGCACTTGCTTGTGCCTGACGTTCTTTTTGTGACACATCATATTTCATGAGTGCAAATTTATTTTGTCGGAGTGTATTGGCCTCTGTTAGGCTATCATTCAGTGTTTTATACGCTACACTATAGGGGTCATTGCTCATGCTCACTAATAAGGCCAAGGCATCTTCTTTATAAGAAGCACTGTTTAATTCATTAGCTACCTCATAGGCTTTTAATGCGTAACTTTTAGATAGAGTAGAATCTCGTTGTGCATAAAAGAGTGCCAAATTTTTATAGCTTGGGTAAGTGGCTCCCTTGTTATTAATTTGTGTTCTTAAGTCTAAAGCCTGTAGCATTAACTCTAAAGCACCTGGCTCTTGCAGCTTGAATTTCAAAAATCCCTTATTATCTAAAATTAAGGCATGCATGAGGGTGTCTTGTAATCTGGGCAACAACTGATAGGCCTGGTTGAGTACACGGTTGGCATTTTGATAATCGTCAGCATCTTTATGGATATTGGCGATATTATTATAAATAACCGCACTATCTCTAGTTGTGGTTGCTATCGTGAGAGCCTTTTGATATAAATCAATAGCTTTTGCCTTATTATTTTGTTCACGATACAATATCCCTAATTGGGTATAAAGGCTTTTGCGAAAGTGCGTGTTATAATCGGTTTCCTTTAGTTGATCCGAAAGTTGTAAAGCTTCGACGGCTGCACTCTCACTATCATAATAAGACCCACTTTTATAGGCAATTCGGGCAAGCTGAAAAAGGCTAAACATTTGGGACATGGTGTCCTTTTGTTGGACTGCTTTCTCTTTTTGAGTATTAAAGAATATATAGGCTTTTGGTAGGTGATTTAGGTCCTGTGGATGGGCCACCATATTTTCATAAAAAACAACACTGTCTGTAGAAACTTGGGCTTTTACAGAAGTCATGCCTAAAGCCAATAGTATGAGCAGTTTACTATAAAAAAAGAGGGATGATATGAGTTTAGATTTCATCCCTCTAAAATACTAACTATTTTTTATTATAGTTCAATCTTAATTTCCTCCATTTGGTGGCGGTGGTGGCGGTGGCGGTGGTGTTATTTCGCCATCATCCCCACAACACGCTTGAGGGATAGGATTTTGATCTGATAAACTTTGAGGTGTGCAAGAGACTATTACCATAGCGAGCAACACAGTAAAAAGAATTATATGAATTTTTTTCATTTTATTTAATGTTAAAATTTGACAATGGAGTTGCTGTCTGGTATTCACCAGATACTTTGATGTTGCAGCAACACACGAGATTTTGAGAAGACGTCTTTCTCAGTTTGAGAAGTTGGAGTGCTTAGGTAAAGACCTGTGATTACTTCTCACTTATCACTTGACCTTACCAAGCAACTCCATTATCGAATTAACGTTTGCAAACCTTATTGCAATTAAGGCGGTCATTAATTCAGAAACAAAGAAATGGATTGGAGTTTGGAAGTTCTGGAAAGCCTTTGGAAATGGTTTGGAACCTTATTTTCCAAGGAATTTTTTCCTAAATTAGAATCTTTTAAAGGATTAGTTAATGAGAAAGTTATTGGTCATCAAAGCCTTTGAAAAGGCAAGTAATTCTATTCAATCAAAGGTGGTTTCCCAACTATCCACCCATATCTCGGATACTTTATTGGAGGACTATAAGTACCTTGTGAATGAACGGACCTTAAGAAATTATTATAAAGAAGCCCTTGAGGGCGAGGATGGTGACATAAGAATATCCAGACAAATTGAGTTGTATTTATCCAAATATTTAGGTTATGAGCATTTTGCTGATTTTCTTACCAAAAATGGCTTGACTTGGCGAAAAAGTAAAAAGGTGAACCGTGTTCTATTTTTTAGCGGAATGATTGTTTCTATTGTAATTGGCTATTTGACTTACAATATTGTAAAAAAGGAGTGCATAGTCTGGACCAACAATGAGCATTTTGAAAAAGTGAAATGTCAAGAAAAGCAGGGTGAAATCCTTTCAGTTGATTTGGACCTATATTTATTGGAAAACTTTAATAGGGTCGAACCACAATGCGATTATCCATTTTTTAAAATTGATGGTTCAGCCAATTTATGGTATGAAAAGAATGTTAATGGAAAGATGGAGTTTTTTACTTATCATGGTTTGCATCCCATTACTGGAAAGACTTTGAAGCATATTACTAAATATATAATCAATAAGTATATCTGTGACACAATTTACAATAAGATATAATAAATGGTTTTAACAAAGGATATAAATACCGTCTGATGACTTTGTCATTTTTTACTTTATTTATAAAATTATGTAGCCTTTATTCAGGACGGGTCATAATTGCATACAACGGTCTCGTATATGAAAAGTAGCGGGTTCTTAAGCACTAAATTTTCGGATTATAACTGACCTTTAATTAATTCATTATCTTTTGATTAAGGAGTTAAGCCGCTATTTTTTATATATGTTGTTGGCGAAAGTAATTATTTCTCGGTCATTCACCGATCTCAAAGGTTTTCAAAAGGTTCTTTTCTGAGGCCATTGGCACTTCGGAAATAAGTGCATATTTACCCGGTTTTAGAATGGCTTTAAAATAACCTTTACTGCCTCCTGGCATATCGTTTACACCTCCTAAAAAAGTCAGGCCTTCCGGTGCCGGCTCTTTCATACCTTGGGCAAAATCAACCCATTTTTCCAAAGACTCAAGATCGGTTTCGTTACGATATTTCACAAGGTGTACATCAAGACCAACAATGGAAGTTTCTAATGAATACTCAATCTGGTCAATAAACTTCACTAAAAATGTGTAGGTTCCGGCTGATGTGGGTGGTTCCCAGATCATACCTTTTTCGGTAGAAATATCAATTAAATAATCTGCTGTTGGTTCATTGAGGTTTGAATCCTCTTCCATTACTACAAATTCCTTTATCATCCCCATAATATGATGCACCATTCCATTTTCCATACGTATATAGCATTCGGCATAATATTTTCCTGGATTCAAATTCATAGTCGTCTCAGCGGTGAGACCGGGTGAAATCAAACCGACACCCCCCGGAAATTTAACTTGGTTAAGCCATACCGGTAATTTGCCGAATTCTGCTTGCCCTTCCTTTACTTTTCCTTGGTCAAAGAGTAGCATTGCATCATTGATGGGCTTCAATATTTTTTGTCGGATGGTATCTATATGGTGTTTGTTATCTGGCCAATCATCAATTAGAATAAAGTGAGTCTGGTTTGATTTGTTGTGATAACGCCAGGTCGTCCAACCTGATGGTATGGTATCTGGCATTTGGAATTCCATAGTTTCGGTAACGATTTCAATGACATTTCCACCTGCTGCCGTCTCAATTTCAGCTTCTGTTTTATCTTTTCGTTTTTGGTCAGACTTGCAAGATTGTAAAAAAGAAATCGTTACTATAGCCATTACATAGAGTAGAACGGGTACTTTGCTTAATGTAGTTTTTTGGAATTTCATAATTATATGTTTTTGGTTAATCGTTATTTTCGCCAACAATTGAATAAACACAATTGTGTTTATTCATATTATCTATTCTCAAATATACGTAAATGCTAATATGATTAGTTAATCAATTTAAACTAATTAATAAAATTAAAACAGCTTAAATCAATAGCTATACGGTAAACCGTAAGCTCAATAATCATTCACACTATTTACTAAATAATCGACTGGATTTTATTAGCAAGCATTAGAACTTTTAATTACAAATGAAGTACTAACAATTAGGAATACATCGCCATTTTTTTATACATTGCAATAACAATTTTTAATAACAAAAGTGAACACGAAACTGAACACGTTTTGGAACACGATTTTAAAAAATAAGCATGGGAATCCCTCACAAACAGTGAGTTGAAGGAATGTTTCATTTCTTCATAACCCGGAGGTCACGAGTTCAAATCTCGTTCTCGCTACAATAGAAAAACCCAGTACTTTCGTACTGGTTTTTTTTATAGCTAACCACGAGCTGGTTCTAAAGGTTAAGGTCATAAAAAATCCCAAGCGCGCCAGCGTTGGGTCCTTAATGGTGTACAAGCTTCCTCCTCTGATTCACTTAAGGATATCGTATTTTAAAAATTTTTAATCTATTTACTTGATTTTGACTCAACGCTTTTAAGGTTTTCATTGAAAAGAGCTAATTCATTCTAATAATCTGAAAAAGAATCTGAAAGTATTTCTCTACCTCTTACATCGTTACAATTGACTTTTTTTTGGATGAAATAGTTAAAACATTATTCATTAAAATCGATCAACTTCAGTAATTGATACTCATAAATATGTTTAGGTATCAAGGCGCAAATATGCAAGTAATTTTACAAATTTTATCTGTAATTATGCAATTGATTTTTAGTTGTCATGTCTATTTTTACTGCTCAATATTTTACGCTTTAGTTTTTAGGTGATACAGATTTTTACAATAGAATATAAAGTGAATTGGTTTCGCTGATCTTATAAATTGCTTTTTAAAAGGCATCTGATTTAGATAGGTTTAAAATACAAACATAATTGGAAATGATCATAGAGGTTAGAAAAGCAAGAGAGGAGGAAATCAATTGGATTAATTCAAAGTATAAAGAAATCAACTTTATTGAGTCTAATTTTGAAAATGAGATGATAGTAATTGCCGAATGTGATAATAGCGTCTGTGGTTTGGGAAGGTTAATTGTTATTGATAATAATAATCTAGAGCTTGGCGGTATCTATGTGTTTAATGAATTTCGAGGGCTAAATATTTCGCAAGAAATAATTACATTTCTTTTAGAAAAAAACACCTTTAATCAAAACAACATTTGGTGTTTGCCTTTTTCACACTTAAAGAAAATTTATGAGCGCTATGGATTTAAAGCGTATAAGCAGGAAACTGTAACTATTCCAATGGAAATTCTTGCAAAACATCAATGGTGTGAAGTAAATTATAATAATGATGTACTCTTACTTCATAAACACAAAAATGAATATGACACAAATATTAGGCCTAAGTCAAGAATAGTATTTAAGGATATAGGTGTTTAATCTATAAATATATATTATTCAATTGAGTACTTATGAACTTCTAAAATAGCATTAAAATGGAAATAATTATTTATATATATAATGGGATGACAATGCTAGATGCAATAGGTCCATATGAAATTTTGAGGCATATAGAAGGCGCAAATATCAAATTTGTTTCAAAGCAAAAAGGAGAAATTACCGCTGACAGCCATTTTGTTCATTTAAATTCTAAATATGGAATTGATGAAATATCAAAAGCCGATATACTAGTGATACCCGGTTCTACAATTGCTTTTTTGAAGGAAATGAAGGATGATAAAGTGTTGAATTGGATAACTAAAATAAATAAATCTACCCAAATAACGGTAACCGTGTGCACAGGATCCATTATTTTGGCAGCAACAGGATTATTGAAAGGAAAAAAAGCAACTTCACACTGGAAATCCATTAAATTGCTTACTGAATTTGGGGCAATACCCACAAGAGCCAGAGTCATTGAAGAAGGAAAGTATATTACAGCTGCAGGCGTATCAGCAGGAATAGATATGGCCATCTATTTAGTGAATAAAATGAAAGGGGAAAAGGCTGCAAAGGCGGCGCAATTATTAATAGAGTATGACCCAAAACCAATGTATAATTCTGGAAATTATCTTAGGGCAAATAAAGAGATAATTAAAATGTCAGAGAAATTATTGGAAAGTAATGTGAAAAAGGAATTATCATTATGGGACTTAATCACAAACTCTAGAAGGTTATTGAAATTGAAAGAAAGACAATAATTAGTAATGTGAATAGTATTGATCACTAATTTTGATGTCAAATCATGCTATAAATGGTAACCAAATGGCACCACTTTTAATTTTATTTGTTAGTTTCCTAACTATGTTAGCAATAAATAAATTGCTGTTAAAGGAGCGATTTAGTTTATCTTTTCTAGGAAGATTGGCACTGGCCATTATGCTCATTTTTACAGGAATGACCCACTTCACCAAAACTGATTTAATGATAGAAATGATGCCAGAGATTGTCCCAATTAAATTGGAGTTAATCTATCTAACAGGTTGCCTTGAAATTATGGCTTCAATTGGGTTGTTAATTCATAAATACTCAAAGATTACTAGCGTTATGCTAATTATTTTCTTTCTATCCATATTACCCGCCAATGTTATAGGTAGTCTAAAAGAAGTCGCATTAGGTGGAATGCAACATGGGGTTAATTATCTCTATTTTAGAATACCTTTGCAATTATTATTTGTCTTTTGGGCATACTACTTTGGAATTACAAAAAATAAAACTTTAGAAAAGCAGAAATAAATATGACACAAATAATCGACTTGAGTCAAGAAATATATTCCGGAATGCCGGTATACAAAGGTCTACCCGAAGTTAAAATGACTGTGCACGCCACTCATGAACAATGGGATAATTTAATGGATTATAACACGGTCACGCCAAGCGTATATAAATTAGAGCTAGGAGAGCATACAGGAACTCATGTAGATGCTTTAAATCACATGTCTATTGAAAATAAAGGTCAATCTATAGACACAATGCCCCTTTCAATGTTTTATACAGAAGGTATTTGTTTAGATTTTTCTAACAAAGAGCTAAAGGAATTAATTACAACTTCTGATATTGAAAAAGCTTGTTTGGATGCCAATTTGGAAATAAAAAAAGGAGATACAATTCTATTATATACAGACCATTACAGGAAGTATTATGGAACCAATAATTGGGGTAATGGACCTGGAGTTACTGTAGAAGCTACTCGTTGGTTAGGAAATAAAAAAATTGCTGCATTTGGAGTTGAAACCATGTCACCTGGTGTCCCAAATGTATCAAACAAAGAAGTTCACAAAATATGTGGAGAGCTAGGATTTACGCATTACGAAAACATGATAAACCTTCATCTTTTAATCGGGAAAGGACGTTTTAGATTTATAGCATTGCCCTTAAAAATTAGAGGAGGAACTGGATCGCCAGTGAGAGCAGTAGCTATTTTTGAAAGCTGATTGCTTTTCATAAAAATTCATTATTTTAGTTACAGGTAATCGCTAACTAAATAATTAGGCGAATTCTATTATTAACACCAACTATTGTAATAATTTAATTTTGAATCTCTACATTAAAAACATGGTTTGTAATCGTTGTATTATGGTTGTAAAATCTGTATTTGAAACGCAAGGTTTTGAGCCAGATTATGTCAATTTAGGCGATGTTAAATTAAAAAGAGATATTTCCAATGAAGAAAAGGAACTTATCAGTAACGAATTGGAACAATATGGTTTTTCAATTATCGATGATAAGAAAAGTAAAATCATTGAAAAAGTAAAAACATTAATTGTTGAATTGGTCCATCAACAAGATAACGACATAAAAACTAATCTATCCACTTATTTGACTAACCACATTAATCACGATTATAACTATATAACCAATTTGTTTACAGAAGTTGAAGGAACAACTATTGAAAAATACTTTATAGCCCAAAAGATTGAGAGGGTTAAAGAACTATTGGTGTATAATGAATTAACTTTAAATGAAATTTCCTATCAACTTAATTATTCGAGTGTAAGTCATTTAAGTAACCAATTTAAAAAAATTACTGGACTAACACCAAGACACTTCAAAGACATTCAAGCGAACAAACGAAAACCTTTAGATGAGGTGTAATCTTATAAGTTTTTCCCATAAAAATGCAATAAAATTTTAAGCTAAAGCACCCAATTTTGTATTGTAATTTAAAATACAAAAAAATGGCAACTATAGCAACAAAAACCATATATATTCCATTAGAAGGGGTTGAAAGTGAACATTGTGCCCTAATAGTCGATAATGGGTTAAAACAAGTTGATAATCTTCAATCGCATAAAGTTGAAATAAACAATCGTAGAGCAGTTATCGAATCTTCAAAAGTTAATACTGCCGTTCCTGACGCTGTAAAAACAATACGTGATTTGGGTTATGAGGTTACAACCATTAAAAATTCATTTCCAGTTTTAGAAATGACTTGTGCTGCATGTGCGGTTAGTGTGGAAAGCATTATAAAGTATTTAGATGGTGTTGTAAATGCCTCTGTCAATTTTGCTACTGCGACCGTAACTGTTGAATATCTTCCTAATACAATTAGGCCAGAAGATTTAAAATCAGCCGTGCAATCTGTTGGCTACGATTTATTAATTGAAACCAATGAAAATGTGACTCAAACCTTGGAAGAGTTACATGAAAAAAAGTTCAACCAATTAAAATGGAGAACGATAAAAGCGGTACTCTTTTCTATTCCGGTAGTAACCATAGGGATGTTCTTTATGGATATGCCATATGCTAACTATATCATGTGGATATTATCTACACCAGTTATTTTATTGTTTGGAAAAGACTTTTACATTAATGCCTATAAACAAGCTAAACATCGCTCCACTAACATGGATACTTTAGTCGCTTTAAGCACTGGTGTTGCCTACATTTTTAGTGTGTTCAACACCTTGTTTGCTGATTTTTGGCATGCAAGAGGTGTGCATGCGCACGTTTATTTTGAAACGGCAGCAGTAGTAATAGCCTTTATTTTATTAGGCAAGCTATTGGAAGAAAAAGCTAAAGGAAATACTTCAACCGCTATTAAGAAACTTATGGGTTTACAACCAAAATCGGTTACAGTAATTGATGCAGATGGAAATCACATAGAAACACCAATTAATAATGTGAATGTCAATGATGTAATTTTGGTAAAGCCAGGTGAAAAAATTGCTGTTGATGGTACTTTAATAAGTGGTAGTTCTTACGTCGATGAAAGTATGTTGAGTGGAGAGCCTGTTCCTGTATTAAAAAATGAAAATGATAAAGTATTTGCTGGAACCATCAATCAAAAAGGAAGTTTTCAATTTAAAGCTGAAAAAGTTGGTGCTGAAACCATGTTGGCTCAAATCATTAAAATGGTTCAAGATGCGCAAGGAAGTAAAGCTCCTGTTCAAAAATTGGTCGATAAAATTGCAGGTATTTTTGTTCCCATAGTTATTGGGATTTCTATAGTTGCTTTCATTTCTTGGTTGGCTTTTGGTGGTGATAATGGATTTACCCAAGGCTTGATAGCATTGGTTACAGTTTTAGTAATAGCTTGTCCCTGTGCGCTTGGATTGGCCACTCCAACTGCCATTATGGTAGGTGTTGGTAAAGGTGCTGAAAAAGGTATTTTAATAAAAGATGCTGAAAGTTTAGAGCTTACCAAAAATGTAAATGCCATTATTTTAGATAAAACTGGAACTATCACTGAAGGAAGACCTGTAGTTACAAATTTGCATTGGCTTGATAATAATGACAGTTCAAAACAAGTACTCTATAGCATCGAAAAACAATCGGAGCATCCGTTAGCAGAAGCAGTAATTCAACATCTAGACAGTGTGTCCTCTATCACTATTTCAAATTTTGAAAGTATTACGGGTAGAGGTGCCAAAGCAGGTGCAAATGGTGATACTTACTATGTTGGAAATCAAAAACTTCTTAATGAACAGTCGATTCAAATTTCTGAACAATTATTAGAAAAGGCCAATCAATGGAGTGATGATGCTAAAACGGTTATTTGGTTTGCGAATTCAAAAGAAGCATTGGCAGTATTGGCAATAGCCGATAAAATAAAAGACACCTCATTGGAAGCCATTAAACAATTTAAACATCTAGGAATTGAAGTTTATATGCTTACTGGTGATAATGAATCCACCGCAAAAGCCATTGCAGCGCAAACTGGTATTGAGCATTATAAAGCCGAAGTAATGCCAGAACAAAAAGCAGCTTTTGTGAAATCATTACAAGGCCAAGGAAAAATAGTAGCTATGGTTGGTGATGGAATTAATGATAGTGCAGCTTTGGCTCAAGCCAATGTCAGTATTGCTATGGGCAAAGGCAGTGATATTGCAATGGACGTTGCTAAAATGACCATCATTTCATCCGATTTGAATAAAATACCAATGGCTATAAAACTATCAAAACAAACCGTTGCTGCTATACGTCAAAACCTGTTCTGGGCCTTTATCTATAATATTATAGGCATTCCCATTGCAGCTGGAGTTTTATATCCAATCAATGGATTTTTATTAAACCCAATGATTGCTGGTGCAGCTATGGCCTTTAGTAGTGTAAGTGTTGTTGGAAACAGTCTGCTTTTAAAACTCAAAAAATAAAACCGTAAATATTACAATATTAACCCATAATAATGCAATAGTTAAATTGGTGATAGTTAGGAAATTTACAATATAAATAATATTAAATAAATGAAAAATAAAATGAATAATTTGACAATAACTGCAGTATTAATTTTGACTACATTTTCTTTTAAGCCTATTGAAAAAGTGAAAAAAGAAATTAAAGTAGCAAGTAGTAAAATAGTTTGGAAAGGTTATAAAGTAACGGGTTCTCACGAAGGAACCATTGCGATTAAGTCTGCCTTTTTAACTTTTGAAGATGAAAAATTATCCGGTGGCGAATTTGTAATAGACATGACAACTATTAGCAGCACAGATTTACAGGGAGAATTTAAAGGAAATCTAGACGGTCACTTAAAATCGGATGACTTTTTTGGTGTTGACACACATCCAACAGCTGCATTAATTTTTAAAGATGTTCAAGCAGCAGGTAAAAATTCTTATACTGTAACGGGTGATTTAACCATTAAAGGAAAAACAAACCCTGTTATTTTTTCTGTTTCTTTATATGGCAATAAGGCAACCGCGACTTTAAAAGTTGACAGATCAAAATTCGATGTACGTTATGGATCTAAAAGCTTTTTTGATGGTTTAAAAGATAAGGCCATTAATGATGAGTTTGATTTAGTAGCAGATTTAGAATTCTAATTATCATTTGGTTTATAACAATTAAAAACATAAAAAAATGAAAACTTTAAAAATTCAAATTCCTAACATGCAAAGTTCACATTGCCAGGTGCGCGTGAACAATGCCTTGAGCACAATTTCTGGTGCAACAGCCATCAGCACAAAACCTGGTGAAGCGCAAATAATGATACCGAAAGAAAATTCAGCCTCTGAAGTCATAATCGCTATTGAAAAAGCGGGGTATTATGTTATAGATATTAGTAGTGATTTAGATATTCTAGAACATACTACAATACATGAATTATGACAATTAAAATACGAAAAGCCGTAGAAAGCGATAGCCATCAATTATGGTTGTTAATGAAAGAATTAGCTATTTTTGAAAAGTACATCGACAGTTTTGCGATAACACCAGAAATTGTTCTTGACAGCGGATTTAAAAAAATACCACAAGATTTTTATTGTTTGGTTGCGGAGGATAATAACAAAGTCGTTGGTATGCTGGTGTATTATTTCCTTCCATACACAGCACAGAATAGACCAGAAATCTATATGAAGGAACTCTATGTAATTGAAAATTACAGAGGTGGTAAAATAGGAGAAAAATTAGTTAATGCCTTAAAGGAAGTAGCTAAACTTAATAATTGTGGACAAATAAAATGGACTGTTGCACCATGGAATGAAGCTGGAAAAAAGTTTTATGAAAAACTAGGTGCAAAAGAAAATCGAGATTGGTTAAACTATGAATTGAACCTTTAAAATAATTCAATAAACAAATCAAAGTAAAAATTTAACCTGCTAATTAATAATATAAAAAAACTATGAAAACAATGATAATCGTTTTAGTTACGGCTTTAGCTTCAGGAACAATTACTTCACAAAACAATGCTCAAGTTATATTAGATAATTACATCAAATTGAAAGATGCATTGGTCAAAAGCGATGTCAAGCAAGCTAGTCTAAATGCCAGTGAATTTTCAAAATCACTAGAAATCGATAGTGGATTTAAGGATAATAAAAGTTTATCTGAAGCAGTTGAAAAGATTGGAAAAACGAATGATATTGAAAAGCAGCGTGAGGCCTTTTCAAAAGTGTCAACCATACTATGGGATTTAGTTAAGCCAGATGCTCAAATTAAAGATACTGTTTATTATCAATATTGTCCTATGAAAAAAGCCTATTGGTTAAGTTTGAATAAAGAGATTAAAAACCCCTATTACGGATCAAAGATGTTAAGCTGTGGAAGCGAATCCGAACGTAAAAATTAACACCAATGAAACCTATTCTTCTAATATTTTCTTCACTTTTTTTGGGCATATCAACATATGCCCAAAAAATTGTTAGATATGACCTTTATGTAAAGGATACGATCGTAAATTATACAGGTAAAGAAAAAAAGGCCATTGCCATAAATGGACAATTACCTGCTCCTACTTTATATTTTACAGAAGGTGATATCGCTGAAATTCATGTACATAATAAAATGCATCATGAAACCTCAATCCATTGGCACGGGTTAATACTTCCAAATGAACAAGATGGCGTGCCTTATTTAACAACAGCTCCCATTAAATCCCATTCTACCCATGTTTATTCATTTCCAATTAAACAAAGTGGAACGTATTGGTACCATTCCCATACCATGTTACAAGAGCAAATAGGCATGTATGGGGCAATTGTCATTCATAAACCTAATGAAAAACCAAAGTATGAAGAAGTCCTTCTTTTGAGTGATTGGAGTGATGAAAATCCACATCAAATAGAGCGTTCGTTACACAATGCAACGGATTGGTATATGATTAAGAAGAATGCTGTTCAAAGCTATTCTGAAGCAGTTAAAGAAGGTTATTTTACAACAAAACTCATAAACGAATGGAAACGAATGCATGCTATGGATGTTAGCGATGTGTACTATGAACAGTTTTTAATAAATGGATTAAAAGAACAATATGCCAACTATAAAGCAGGAGATACAATTCGATTACGAGTTATTAACGGAAGTGCTTCTACCTATTTTTGGTTAAATTATGCAGGAGGTAAAATTACTGTTGTGGCTACCGATGGTGTAAATGTTGAACCTGTTGAAGTAGACAGACTAATTATTGGAGTTTCAGAAATTTATGATGTATTAGTTACCATTCCAGAAAACAATGCGAGCTACGAGTTTACAGCCACAGCCGAAGATAGAACAGGATATGCTACGTTTTGGCTTGGTCAAGGCGAGAAAAAACAGTTAACACCATTACCTCGTTTGAAATACTTTGAAGGTATGAAAATGATGAACGACATGATGACTCTTGGTGGAAACATGAATGATATGGGTATGAATATGAGTCTTCAACAAATGGATATGAATACGGTAATGTACCCTGAAATAGTAGATTCTGGTGACACCGAAACTCCAATTACACTTAATTATACCATGTTAAAATCCCCCATAAAAACAGTTTTGCCTGATGTGCCTTTTCGGACTTTACATTTTGAGTTGACGGGGAATATGAATCGGTATGTTTGGACCTTAAATAATAAAACCATATCCGAAAGCGATAAAATAAAAATAAAAGCAGGAGAGAACATTCGTATTGTGATTACCAATAACTCCATGATGCGTCACCCTATGCATTTACACGGTCATTTCTTCAGAGTAATTAATGGTCAAGGCGAATATGCACCACTTAAAAACGTGATTGATATCATGCCTATGGAAACCGATACTATAGAGTTTAATGCTTCTGAAGAGTATGGAGACTGGTATTTTCATTGTCATATTTTATATCATATGATGTCTGGAATGGGAAGGATTTTTACTTATGAAAACACCCCTCCTAATCCACAATTACCCAATCCAAAACTTGCGTTGAGAAAAGTGTATAATGATGACAGACGATTTTATTTTGGTTCTGAAATAAGTTTAGAAAGTAATGGAAGCGATGGCGAATTATGGTTTATGAACACCCGTTGGAAGTTTGAAGCTGAATGGCGATTGGGATTAAATGATAAAGATGGTTACGAAACCGAAAGCCACTTTGGACGTTATATGGACAAAAATCAGTTTCTTTTTTTATATGCTGGTTGGGATTGGCGATATAGAGAAAATCATGACGCCGAATCGAATTTATTTAATCAAACAAGTACCAAAAACAAACGAGGTGTTGCCCATTTAGGTTTAGAATATACCTTGCCATTTTTTATAAAGTCAGATGTGTCTCTGGATCATACAGGTTATGTGAGAGTTCAACTTAAACGCGAAGATATTCCAGTGACCAAGCGATTACGCATTTGGGGAATGTATAATACGGACTTTGAATATAATTTTGGAGCGAAGTATATACTTACTAAATACATCTCGGCATCGTCACATTATGATAGCGATATGGGGTTTGGTGGAGGGTTAACTTTTACTTACTAACATTAATTTTAAATTATTAAAATGAATACTTCTGAAAACACAAATATAAATTGGAATGATTTTTTAAAAGTCGAAATGAGAGTCGGAACCATACTTGAAGCCAATATTTTTGAGGAAGTAAAAAATCCAGCATATAAAATGATTGTTGACTTTGGTGAATTTGGAAAAAGAAAAACATCAGCCCAAATTACAAAACTCTATCAACCAGCAGAACTTATTGGAAAACAAGTGGTGGCAGTTGTTAACTTTCCGGCCAAACAAATTGCCAATATCATGAGTGAATGCTTAATTCTTGGAGGTGTTGGAAAAAATAAAGAGGTGATACTTTTAAGTCCTGAACGGGCCGTTGAAAATGGTATGAGAATTGGCTAACATGCAGTTTAATATTAAATAGAATTTATCGCAAGGTATCGCAGTTTTGGTTATTATGAATATAGCTCAAGACTAAATGATTCAATGTGGTCAGTTTTAAATGGCCACAAGAATGACCTGATAAGTAATGCAACATGTCACAAGATTGTAGAAACTTCGAAAAAGGTTAAAACAGAAAAACCAACATTGGGCTGTTATCTCATAGATTGGAATGACAATCCTTATGCCACAACAAGAAAAATACTATTAGAATCGAATTTGTCCAAAGGTGTCATAATTCGATTTTTTACTGCTTCAGGAGAAATAAAAAAAAGACTTCCTGATCAATCTTTTTAATTAACACTAAATATTCAAGTTATGAAACTGTCTGTAAAAAATATGGTGTGTCCAAGATGTATAATGGTGGTTAACAATGAGCTCAATAGTCTCAATATAACTCCTGACACTATTACGATGGGAGAATTTGAGATTAAAGAGGCATTAAATGATGAGCAATTAATTGCGTTTAAAAATCAAATGCTAAAACACGGTTTTGAGGTATTGGATGATCGCAAAACAGTGCTTGTAGAAAAAGTGAAAAACATCATTATTGAACTCATACATAACTACGGCAATATTACTGTCCAACAAAAATTCTCCAGTATCATTGCTGATAAATTGGATGTAGATTACAGCTACATTAGTTCTATTTTTTCAGCGACACAAGGCATAACTATTGAAAAGTATATTATTCTCCAACGCATTGAAAGAGCTAAGGAACTACTGGTCTATAACGAATTATCATTAAGCGAGATTTCCGATAAGTTAGGCTATGTGAACGTTCAACACCTCTCCACTCAATTTAAAAAAATCACAGGATTAACACCATCTCATTTTAAGAAAATAAAAGAAAATAAAAGAAAGGCCATCGATCAATTGTAAATCTTTCTTTTTAATGCTTTCATAATGTAAGAGCAACCAAATAAGGCACTCCATGGAGTGCCTTATTTATTTAAAAAGCACTAAAAATTTTAGAACTAAAAGGTGTAATAGTACAACAATTTAAAAAGGGTCTACTATTAATTTTGGCACATCATATTAATCATTAAATCAACATATTATGTATCAAAAAATCATCACATGGATCGCAATGCTTTTATACTGTATCCTAACTCTTTTTACAGTTTCTTGTACAAAAAGCAGTGCCGAAAATTCGGCTTCAACCGAAACATCAATGGAAGTTGCAAAACTTCCGGTGGATGTTATTGAAGCTAAAGAATTAGAACTAATTCAAGAGGAAAATCTTGTTGGCACCTTATTACCAATTCAAGAGGTTGCTATTGTAAGCGAAGTATCTCAAAAAATCACGAAAATAGCCTTTAAAGATGGAGATTATGTCTCAAAAGGCCAATTACTATATAAACTAAATGACGCTGATATTCGTGCAAAACAAAAAGAGCTTAACGCAGAATTAAAACTAGCACAGTTAAACGAGCAACGTTATGCTAGCTTGTTAGAAACTGAAGCGATTCGTCAGCAAGAATACGACGAAATTGAAACCAAACTTCAGTCGTTACAAGCCCAAGTGGAATTCTTAAATTTTCAAATAAGTAAAACGGAAATCAGAGCACCATTTGCAGGTAAAATTGGCATCTCAAAAGTCAATTTAGGGGCTTATGTATATCCTGGATTAGAATTGGTCAATCTTCAAGACCAATCTAAAGTGAAACTCAATTTTTCAGTACCTGAAAAGTACTTATTGCAAGTTAATAAAGGAAAATCAATAACCTTTATCACTCAACTTTCCAATAAGGAATACAAAGCCACTATAACAGCTAGTAATTCAGGTTTAGATAATCTGAATAGAAGTTTAATGGTACAAGCTGTTGCGGATAATTCTCAAAATGAATTTAAGGGAGGCATGTCTGCTAAAATAATCTTTTCAACAGTTGAGGCTGGAACTAAAGGGATTAATATTCCATCACAAGCGCTTATTCCAGGAGAAAATGGTTATAACGTGTATGTGTTGGATAATGACCGAGCAAAAACAACGCCTGTAACAATTGGTAATAGAACTGAAAATGAAGTAACCATTTTATCAGGCTTAAAAGATGGTGATAAGGTGATTATTTCTAACATTCTTCGATTGGGAGAAGGCACACCTGTTGCAGAAGTTGAAATAACAAACTAAAAAATAAGATCATGAATTTACCTTCATTAAGTATAAAAAAGCCCGTTTTGGCAGGTGTGTTTTCCGCCTTAATTGTCATTATGGGACTAGTAGGCTGGATGAATCTTGGGGTTAGGGAATTTCCGCTAACTGAACCTCCTGTGATTTCGGTCGTGACCTTTTATCCAGGGGCAAGCCCAGATGTAATTGCATCGAAAATCACGAAACCTATGGAAGAATCCATAGCAGAAGCCAATGGGCTACGAACCATTTCGTCCGAATCACGAGAGCAAGTAAGCATTATTACAGTTGAATTCAATAGAGATATTGATTTGGAAGATGCACTTAACGATGTGCGTGATAAAGTATCAAAATCTAAAAATCAAATTCCGGCAGATGTGGATCCACCGATCGTTGAAAAGGCATCCTCTCCAGATAATTTGGTGGCTTTCCTTGAGGTAGAAAGTGATACTAAAGACATCAAAGAAGTAAGTCATTTGG
Organism: Flavobacteriaceae bacterium MAR_2010_72; assembly: GCA_003550275.1. GTDB lineage: Bacteria > Bacteroidota > Bacteroidia > Flavobacteriales > Flavobacteriaceae > Geojedonia. The sequence continues at coordinate 1,317,808 of QXCW01000002.1, read as the reverse complement.
CGTCTACAATCATCAAAGACCGTATGCAATCCATTCCCGGAGTTAATAGAGTGGCCGTGGTAGGCGAGCACAAATATGCGATGCGGTTACGTTTTGACCCCTTCAAACTAGCTGCATTTCAACTCACTCCAGAAGATATCAGACTAGCCTTATTGAGAGAGAATATTGATTTACCGTCTGGTAGAATTGAAGGCGATAATAACGAATTAAGTGTGCGATCTATTGGTCGTTTAACTACTGCCGAAGACTTTAACAATATGATTATTAAGCAAGATGGTAATACCGTTATTAAACTACATGATATTGGTTTTGCAGAATTGGGCGAAATGAATGAACGCACCGCCATTATTAATGGCACACATAATGCCAATCGTGTTGGTGTGGGTATTGCCATTCAAATTCAACGTGGCGCTAATGCCATCGAGGTGGTTGACGAGTTCTACCAAAGACTTGATCAATTACGACAAGAAGTTCCTAAAGAATACCGATTAATTGTTGGTTTTGATTTTACAAAACCCGTTAGGGAATCCATCAAAGAAGTTGAAGAGACATTATTCATCGCCTTCGGATTGGTTGTGCTCATTATATTCTTGTTTTTAAGGGATTGGCGCTCTACAATTATTCCTGTATTGGCGATTCCTGTTTCGATTCTATCGGCATTTTTTATCATGTATTTGGCAGGATTTTCAATAAACGTATTAACACTTTTGGGATTAGTACTCGCCATTGGGCTGGTGGTAGATGATGCCATCGTGGTGTTGGAAAACATCTATAAAAAAGTTGAAGAAGGCATGACACCAATTCAAGCCGCCTTTAAAGGATCTAAAGAAATATATTTTGCCGTCATATCAACCACTATAACATTAGCAGCTGTATTTACGCCAATCATTTTTATGGGTGGCATTAGCGGACAGTTATTTAAAGAATTCGCAATTGTGGTATCTGGATCCGTTTTGGTTTCGGCCTTCGTAGCATTAACATTGTCTCCAATGTTGAGTGCTTACCTACTGAAGAAACAAGATAAACCAAATTGGTTGTATAGAACAACAGAACCATTTTTTATAAGATTAAATAATGGTTACGAAAGATTATTAACGTCATTTATGAAAAAACGTTGGATGGCTTGGGTGTTTTTGGTTTTCGCAGGTGCGTTAATCTATGTGGTTGGAAAATCCCTACCTTCAGAATTGGCACCACTTGAAGATCGATCTAACATAAGCCTTATCGCTGTAGCACCTGAAGGTGTCTCTTTCGATTATATGAAAAAAGGGATGACCGAAGTTGGTAAATATGTGAACGAATCTACCGATGGTTTATACCAAACCTACTCAATGGTGGCGATTTCATTTATTCCAGCACCTGCTCCAGTAAATGTTGCAGTACAAAGTATTTACTTAAACGATCCAAAAGAAAGGAAAATGTCTGCTCAAGAGTTGTACAATCAATATGGAGCGGCATCAGGAAACTTTAGAGACTTCCTACTCTTCCCCTATATGCCACCTACTATTGGTACGCGATACGGAGGCGGAATGCCAGTTCAGTTTGTCCTACAAACACAAAGTTTAGATAGTCTTAATAAAGTGCTTCCGAAATTTTTACAAGCGGCTCGCCAGAGTCCAAAATTAATGTTTGTGGACTCCGATTTAAAAATGAATAAACCGGAAGTAAAAATTAATATTGACAGACAAAAAGCAGCCTTAATGGGCGTGTCTATTCAGGAAGTATCACGTGCTTTACAGCTATCCTTATCAGGACAACGATATGGCTATTTCTTGAGAAATGACAGACAGTATGAAGTGATTGGTCAAGTTGAAAAACAACAGCGTAACGACATTAGTGATTTACGCAGCATCAATGTGCGGTCTTCAAATGGACAAATGATTTCGTTGGATAATTTAGTGACAATGGATGAAGGGATCAGTCCTGCAGCCATTTACCGCTACGATCAATACACTTCTGCAACCATTTCAGCAGCGCTTGCACCAGGAGTGAGTCTTGAAGAAGGTATTAAAGAAATGGAGACTATTAAAAATGATGTTTTAGGAGAAACTTTTAAAACAAGTCTAGCAGGTCAGGCCCGAGATTATGAAGAAAGTCAAGGCAATATTCTGTTTACTCTAATATTAGCACTTCTTATTATTTATATGATTTTGGCAGCTCAATTTGAAAGTTTGAGAGATCCCTTAATTATCATGCTTACAGTTCCAATGGCAGTTACGGGCGCTATTTTGAGCCTGTATTGGTTTGATCAAAGTTTGAATGTATTTAGTCAAATAGGGATTATCACGCTGGTTGGGTTAATAACTAAAAATGGTATTCTAATCGTAGAGTTCGCTAATGATTTAAAAGCAAAAGGGCTTTCAAAATTTGAAGCCGCTACACAAGCAGCTGTGCAACGCTTCAGACCAATTTTAATGACTTCATTGGCCATGATTTTTGGAGCATTGCCAATTGCATTAACCTTTAATAGTCGTCAATCTTTAGGAATTGTCATTGCTGGCGGTTTGATTTTCGCTGGAATACTAACACTCTTTATTATTCCTGCAGTCTATTCGTATTTGTCTAGTGCCAAAGCGCATCAGGAGGTCATTGAAGAAGAACATCCTTCAATAGAAATTAAACATGAACCTAAAATTATTAATCATGAAAACAGATATAATTAAAACAGCAATGCTCTTGTTAGTTAAAATAGTACTGTTCCTAATAAGCTTTTCTTTTGGAATTAAAGCGCATGCTCAAAAGACTATAACTTTAGAAGAAGCTATTTCATTGGCATCTCAAGGGAACAAGACATTAAAGATTCAAAATCTTGAGGAATTGCGAGCAAAACAATCGATTAAGGAAGCAAAAAGTGCGTGGTTACCTAACATAGCTTTTAATGGAAACATTTCAAGATACTATGACAGGCAAGTCATTTTTCTTCCTGGCAGTTTTGCTGGTACAGATAAAGACGTTCAAGAAGTACGTGTTGGTGGGTTGCATCAATATAGTGGTGCTATTACTTTCAATCAAACACTTTTCTCACTAAAATCTAATCAAGAGGTTAAAGCATCTCTAATAGAAGAGAAAATTGAAAAGGAACAGACTGGCGATTTGGAGAGTCGATTGATTCAAGAAGTTACAAAAACCTACTATCAAGTACTATTAGCACAAAATCAACTCGTGTTATTGGAGAAAAGTCTTCAAAGAAATGAAAAAGCACTTAAAGATGCCAAGTCACTTTTTTTACAGGGTAAAGGATTGAAAACAGACACATTAAGGAGTTATATCGCGGTTGAAAACTTAAAAGCTTCAGTGTCCTATCAATTAAGTTCTATAAGACTTTCAAAAACCCAATTAAAGCAACTTTTAGGAGTTGATGAGAATGATGATTTCGAACTTGTTGATAGCCTTTCTTTAGATGACAACAGTGATGAATTAACTGTTTATGATGAATCGATTTCAATTGAAGATTTAAAGAGACACGATCTTTCAATCCAAAAATTAACTATTGAACTTGAGGAAAAAAGATTAGCAGCAATAAGAGCAACCCACTCTCCCGAAATATCCTTGATGGGACAATATCAGTTGCAATCACAATCTGATGATGCGAAATTAAAAAACCAGACATGGCACAACACCTCATTTATAGGTGTAAATATGTCAATACCTATTTTTTCTGGTGGAAAAACGACCTCAAAATTGAAACAAAGTCAACTTAAACTTGAACAAGAAAAGATTAAAATGGAAGACTTGTATGATGCTGTTAAACTCGAATTAGCTACAATTTTAAGCAATTGGAATCATGCCAAATTACAGTATGAAACTCAAAAACGAACAGTAGAAGCTGCAGAAGTTAACTATGCCATGAATAATCAAAGATATAGTAATGGAATAGGTTCCAAATTGGAAGTCACTGATGCAGAACTTGCATTGACTACATCGCAAATAAATTATTTACATGCAATTTATAATCTTAAAATGAGCAAAACAGAACTTCAAAGAGCATTGGGAGAACTTAATTTTTAAACCAATAAATTTTATTAAAAACAGACAAAATAGTGCAAAGCTTATTTGGTTAACTACCCATAGTTTTGCGTAAATAAAACGATTATGAAAACAAATAAAAATAAAACAATAAATGATGCTGGAAGTTATCCATTGAGATGGTCAGCATTATTTATACTATGTGTGGCACAGTTTATTGTCATCATGGATACATCTATAATTGGTGTTGCCTTACCAGCTATAAAAGCTGATTTAGGATATACGCAATCAGGATTACAATGGGTGTTTAATGCTTATGTTATCGCCTTCGGAGGCTTCTTATTGTTAGGAGGTAAATTGTCCGACATATTTGGAGCGCGTAAACTATTCATGGCTGGTTTTACCATACTAACCTTGGCGTCTTTATTTGCAGGTTTAGCATGGTCAGATATTACATTAAATATTGCAAGAGCACTTCAAGGGTTAGGTTCTGCATTAATTGCGCCTTCGGCATTAACAATGGTCTTTACTATGTTTACAGACCCAAAAGAAATAGGGAAAGCGCTTGGTTTTTGGGGTGCCGCAGCAGCAGCTGGCGGATCTGCAGGTGTGTTTTTGGGAGGCGTTATTACCCAATGGATTTCATGGGAATGGATTTTCTATATCAACATTCCTATAGGCTTGATTGTACTTTTCACAACTCCTCGCTATCTGATTAAAGGAGAAAAGCGAGCTGGAAAAGTAGATTTTCTAGGGTCTGTGTTAGCGACAGTGTCTCTAATGCTTATTGTATATGCCATTGTTACCGCAGAATCCAATGGATGGGCGTCAACAACAACAGTCGGTTTATTATTAGTTGCAGTTATCCTGTTTGTACTATTCATTAAAATTCAAAAGAAAAAGCAACAACCATTATTGCCATTGTCGATTTTTAAAACACCTAACCTTTCAGCAGGTAATGTAGTCATGGCTTTATTGGCAGGTGCATGGATACCGTTATGGTTTTACTTGAATTTATATTTGCAACAAGTACTTAATTATTCAGCTTTCCATAGTGGATTGGCATTATTGCCAATGACGATTACCATTATGATTTTAATGGTAGGTTTCTCTGGTAAGTTGGTGCAAAAATTTGGCTTTAAACCTAATTTAATTTTGGGATTGGTTTTTTTAACCTTATCGCTCATATTGTTTAGCATGGTACCTGAAAACGGAAACTTTATCATGCACGTGTTGCCAGCATCTATTCTAGGTGCTATTGGAATGTCTCTGGCCTATATACCTGGCACTATGGCATCAATTTCAGGTGCAAAGCAAGAAGATTCTGGACTTGCTTCTGGCCTTGTTAACACAAGTTATCAAATAGGTTCTGCATTAGGATTGGCGATTATTGTTGCTATAGCTGCTGCAATTACCCATTCTGCACTATCATTAAATACTTCATCGCAAGAGGCTTTAATTTTAGGCTTTAGAGGTGCATTTATTGCGGCTGCATTTATTAGCGGTTTGGCAATATTTATATCTGCTTTTTATGTGAAAACATTAAAAGCGTAAACTCAAATAGTAATTATTAAATAGTTATAAAAATGGAAAATTTAAAATTTAAAACAAATATTAAATGTAGTGGTTGTATTTCTAAAGCAACTCCTACTCTAGATGAAAAATTAGGAAAAGGTAACTGGGAAGTGGATCTTTTTACGCTTAAAAAGACATTAACTGTTACATCAAGTAATATGGACGAAACCGATATAATTGCTGCAGTTAATGACGCTGGATTTACAGCAGAAAAAATAGATTAATCAAAAAACGAACAATCAGTTTGAGAACCCATTAGCTCATATTGAGCTAATGGTTTATCATGTTTAGACTTTAAAATATATTCTTAATCTAGATTAATATTTGCAAATTATTTTTAACGAATTGTAACAAATAATTACAAAAACAGTCTTAATCAAACATCAAAAATCAAAAATCAAAAAACGAACATTATGAAACCATTTATTTTAAATCGATTACTTTTTTATTTCCTAATTGGAACTCTAATTTTCAACTGTAGTCTAGACGAAGAACCAAATCAAGGAGGTAGCACCAATTCTGCCGTTGTGTCTTTTACGCAACAAAATTTTTCAGTTTTGGCTGACGTGGAGACCATTACAATTCCATTAAAGCTTGATCCTAAAGCGTTTAATAACGGCTTTGTGACCATAGAACTATCAGGTGAAGCTACCTATGGTACAGATTACACAACAATTCCTGCCGCTAGTAATGGTAAAATAGTTATTGAGCAACTAGCTAACACGCAGATAACTAATTTAACAATTTCTAAAGTTAATATGAATTTTAACTCTGAAAAAACCTTGAATTTGAAATTGAAAGATCCAACTACAGGCTTTTCAATAGGTACTTTAAACACCGCGATTGTCACATTCAAAATGGCCGACCAAATTACAAACACATTAAATTTTAATGGTGTAGCTTCATCAATTTCAGAGGGCAGTAATGAGGGCTTAACTATAGAATTGAAAGCTACCAGTTCGCTCACTAATGGCGGTTCGGCTCATGTAAAACTTCAATACCCTGAAGGTAAAGTTTATGGTACTAACTTCTATACCGTTCCAGCTGCGATTATGAATGAAATAGCACTTAATTTTAATCAAAATTCACAAAGTACAAGTTTCAAAATCATCCCAATGGACGACAATTGGGCTTTAGATGATTACAACGTTGTATTTGAAATTATTACAGCTGGGAATATGGTCATAGGAGAAAATAAAGTATATACCGCTACTATTTTGGATAATGACCACACCACTGAAACCATAAACACCATTGCACAATTGAGGTCAAAATTTAATCAGCATCAAGGTGATTGGTATATGGCTACAGATTATTTTATTGAAGGTGTTATAACCTCCAATGGCAATACATTGGATAACAAAACGGTGTATATCCAAGATGCCACAGGTGGTATTTTAATACGTTTTATGATGCCAAATATTTTCAGTTTAGGGGATAAGATTAGACTCAACCTAGTCAATGGATCAGGAATCACTATTAACAATCAAAAGGGTATAGATCAAGTCAGTATTAGTGGTTATGCCAAGTATGCTGAAAATGTAATTGTACAAGCCGAAGTTATCACAATACCACAATTGCTATCAGGTGATTTTGAAGGGAAACGTGTTAAGATAGAAAATGTACACTTTGTAAATGCTGATAATGTTAGAACGTTTTTAGGAAGTCATACCATAAAACGTGATAATGACGTTGCAGTAGTAGCGACCCATGAGTCGGCTGCCTTTAGCAATACGGTATTGCCACAAGGAACACTATCCGTTACAGGAATTGTAGGAGATTGGGGTCGTGTGATGCCTCAAAAATATTCGCACGACATCACTAACTAGTATAAATTCGCCCAAGAACAGATAGGTATAAAATTTGTTATTGTTAGTTCATTTTAGAAAAACCCATGGTAAAGCAACTCAATTACTATGGGTTTTAATAAGTTATTAAAAACTTTGGATTATGATATCAATCATTCAACAACAAATGTTCGCGGAATTAGAGGACAAATCCCTCTTCAAAAAAGCACAGGAAAATGCTTTACATTATTTGGATGAAGTATTAGATAGAAACGTGTTTCCATCCCAAGAAGCCTTAAATAATCTCTCGTATTTTGACGAGGTCTTACCTGCCTCTTCAACCAATGCTCATGAGGTTATAGATCAATTGAACAGATATGGAAGTCCTGCAACCGTAGCCTCTTTGGGCGGCCGCTATTTTGGTTTTGTTACTAGTAGTGCTTTACCAGTAGGATTGGCGGCTAAAACTCTAGGAACCTTTTGGGACCAAGCACCATCCATGTTTATGGCATCCCCAATTGGCTCTAAATTGGAAACTGTAGTTGAAAAATGGTTAATCGATATTTTCAATCTTCCTAAACGTGTATTTGCCGGCTTTGTAAGCGGGACCTCTTCAGCTAATCTCTGTGGTATAGCAGCTGCACGTTACCGAATCTTGAAGAACCAAAATTGGGACATCAACAAACAAGGACTTTTCAACGCTCCAAAAGTTAGAATAGTAACTGGTAAACATGCGCATTCAACTGTCTTAAAAGCTGTTGGTATTTTAGGATTGGGTGAAGACAGTATTGAATGGGTAAATGTTGATAGTCAAGGTAGAATTCTAGTAGATGAGGTTCCAGAATTGGATTGTTCTACAATTCTAATTTTACAAGCAGGAAATGTAAGTAGTGGATCCTTCGATGATTTTGAAACTCTTTGTGCTAAAGCACAAGTTTCAGGTGCATGGGTTCATATAGATGGCGCATTTGGATTGTGGGCAGCAGCCGTAGACAAATTAAAACATCTTACAAAAGGTATTGAAAAAGCAAACTCTTGGGCAGTAGATGGACATAAAACCTTAAATACGCCTTATGATTGTGGCATCGTAATGTGTGAAGATAGTGAAGCTATGACGGCGGCGCTTCATATGACAGGAAGTTATATAATAAAGAGTACTGAAAGAGATGGGATGTTGTATACACCTGAAATGTCGAGAAGAGCTAGAATATTTGAATTATGGGCTACTCTAAAATATTTAGGAAAAGCAGGCTTAAATGAAATGATTTATGCCATGCACGAACGTGCCTTGCAATTTGCAAGCGAGATTCAATTAGTTAAAGGTTTCAGCGTAGAGAACAAAGTTGTTTTTAATCAAGTTATCGTTAAATGTGAAAGTGATAAAACTACTGATGAAGTTTTAAATAAAGTGCAAGAATTGAGAGAATGTTGGGCAGGAGGTGCAGTTTGGTTTAATAGAAAAGTGATTCGAGTGAGTGTGTGTTCTTGGGCAACAACTCCAGAAGATATTACACGCTCTGTAAAGTCATTTGAAAAGGCGTTATTGATGTATAACTCTAATCATTAAACTAATGACAATCGAAACCGATCAATTGATAGTGGAGTTACTACAATTAAGCTATCAAAATATGGAAGATGTGGAAACTATGCTTCAAAAGCCGATGGAGCAACTTAATTGGAGACCTGCTCCTCAAAGCTGGAATGCTTTGGAATGCATCGCACATTTAAACCGATATCATGACTTTTACATTCCAGAAATAAAAAAAAGCATCAATGAAAATTGGCCTCGTGAAAATTCTAAATTCTATCCAGGATTAATAGGCAATCTCTTTGTAAACACGATTCGAACTAAACGGAATATAAAAAAAATGAAAACACAAAAACGTATGGATCCTTTAGGCAGTATGTTGTCTAAACAAAGCTTGAGACAATTCATTTTTGATCAAAACCAACTAATCACCTTATTGCAAGACGCCAAAAAAGTGAATTTAAATAAATCAAAAACCGCCATAAGCATTTCAAAACAAATTAAAATGAAATTGGGTGATACTTTAAGATTTGTGGTTTATCATAATGAGCGGCATGTTTTACAGGCACTAAAAACTTTAGACTTACAAAATAAGAATGCTGCTTAAACTAAGGTATCATTTCGTTTGTAATCGATCGGGATTAGACTAATGAAATAGATTCACCAAAGATAAATAGCCTGTGTAATCGTTGACTTAAATTGACAAGGCTAACCGAAAGCAATCTTGTCATTTCGTCCCTTCGACCATGCTCGGAGCGAACGAGCTCAATGTTACAATGGTTTTAGTCGCTTGCTTTCAGTTTCATTCTACTTAAATCGGCTTCTGCGGCGATATAACCAAAACCAGCCCAGTTACCCGTATCCAACAATTTTTGATACCTCGTTCTTGCTTCATCCTCATCACCGTTATAATGGTACCAATTGGCAACACCATAGTAAACGGCCTCATTAGATCCGAGACTTTCAGTACCTGTAAGCTCGGCTTCTGTCAATTCGCCTTTATAAAAAAGCAGCAATTGGTGATAGGCGTCGTTTTCAATGATGGTCATGTCGGTATGGATGTCCTGCACCAGCTTTTCGGCTTCGTCAGGTTTTTGCATCCGACGAAGAATCATATACAACCAATGTTTTGTAGCGACTACCATATCATCGTTTTTGCTGGCTTTAAGGCATGCCTTAAAAGCATCCAAGGCGTTTTCAAGATCATTTTTAAGATAATAGGCCAAGCCCAAATGGTACCAACTATTGGTATGAAGACTGGACACCGGTTGGTTAAGCCGATTGGGGATGCCATCAGGTTCTATTATGTCTTCTGTGCCTTGTAGGAGCTGTACTGCTTGTTCCAAATCCGCTATCGCAAGATCCAATTGTCGTGTGGTTATATAACGATGACCTCGGTGCCTATAAAAACGTGCATCGTTTGGAAACTTGGCAATGCCTTCGGAAAACAAACTGATGGCCGCTTTATAATCGCCCAAATAGGCTTTTCGGCGACCTAGCCAAATGATATGATCGGCATTCATCACATCACGGGTGTAATCGTTTAAGGCTATAAGGTACTTGGCAATTTGTAGTGAATCCTTTGAAGGACTTATCTGGCGTCGGATCAAAGGTTTATGGAGTAAAGAAGTACCCTGAAGAGTGTCGATTTTAACATCGTCAGGGGTCATGCTCTTTTCCTTGAATTGGCAGTTGAAAAGAAGCAAGCATGAACTGACTAAAAGGAGGTGTCTTGACATAGGTTATTGTTTTAATGTATTTAAAGATACACTATTATTGGTATGTAGCAAACAACGCTATGTCATGCTGAATTAGGCTGAATAGCGATATGGAATTTAAGGTTCGCTTTGTTGGGGTCTCAAGAAGTTAATTTAGACTTAACTACCATTTATAAGAGCTATCGCTCATAATGTGCCAGACCGGGATTGGCAATAATCTCCTTGCGATTTTTTATAAAAATTGAGGGATTTTTACCCGTGATGCTTTTAAAATCATTTATAAAATGGGATTGGTCGAAATAGCCACAGTAATAAGCCACACTAGTTAAGTCGATCTCATGGCTGTTGTTTAGCAAACGCATCACTTCATTAATGCGGGTGATGCGCAAATAGTGTTTGGGGCTAATACCCAGTTTTTCTTTAAATTCCCGTTCCAATTGTCGTTGACTGATAAAGACCTTGTCAGGCAGGTCCTCAATGCGGATGCCTTTGGTTTTACGAATAAGGTCGGCAGCAAGATTAACGTAATTGGGATCGATGTTATGGCCATTAAGGCAGTGCAATAAATAGTGCTCTGTGTACTCGACCATATTGCGGACACACTTGGTTTCTTTAATGCGATGGCAAAAATCGCGAAATTTATAACCCAAGATGAGCTCCATATCTTCAAAGCTATCCTTAATCAATCCAGCCGGGAGCCCAAAGACGTTATAGAGACCTTCAGGCTTAAAGCGTATGGCAAACACCTTGACAAGACTCTTAAATTGTACTTCATAAGGCTTGGTGTACAAACCCAAAACCATATAGTCTGGTGTTTTCGCCCATACATCGTCCTTGTTCAGAGCGCAATGCCAGTCGTTAAGATGTATGATGAGCTCGATACAACCGTTCGGAATCATTTGCATGGACATCGTTCCGGAACCATTGGGATTAAAACTTCCTTCCCAATAGAGTTCGACAAAAGGTTTTAAGCTTTCGCAGGGTTGATATTCTTTGATAAACGTTATCATAGGTGACTCTCTATTTCAAAGATACTTAATTAATTGAAGCTCCCAGTAACTCACAGCCTTTTCTAATGTTATTACATCATCTTTTGATCTTCTAAAGTGCCCATCAATCCGTTGGTTTCGGTCTGTTGGTCACCGCCCCATAGTTCTTTCATCACTACATTAAGATCTCGTAAGGCTGTACTGCAATCGCCATTAAATGAAGAACCGTGCATCGTAGCGAGGGTTTTTGGATTGAGGTCTGCCAAGCCATACAGCAGTTTTGGTGTGTTGTGGGTATAAGGTGCATATTCCATTAAAGGACCTTTTTCATAGTCGATCAATGAACTTTTATGCGCCCCTAATATGTCATTGTCTGTAATATCTACTACCACACCGTTTTGATGAAAGAGGTCTGAACATAGTAAGGTGCCATTAGTTTCTTCGAACATGACACCGGCATCCCAACCGTGCGGTAAATGTGGTGTTTTAATAAAACGGTAGCGATGTTTTCCAGTAATTAACACGGTATTGTCGGCCATGGCATGTGCTGGCCTGATGGCAAAGTCGCCCATATTCACCATAGCCCCAACTTCGCTACAAACCGCCTTGGCATGGGGTGCCACCTGTAGCCATTCGTTTAGAGCTCCACACTCATCAACTTCAAAATGACTAAAGCCTATCCAGCGGAGTTTTGAGGGCTTTATAAGTTTGCTAACAGCTTCCAAAAGTACAGGAAACATTTGCCGCATTCCGGCGTGGTATAACATGGGCTCATCATCTAAAATTAAAAAATGATTGAACTGTAAATTAAAATCTTGAACAAATATCGATATACGATATACATCGGGAGCTATTTCTGAAACTTTTACCATGATCGTATGTATTGATTTGAATTTGATAGCAAGTTACATTCCTCAAAAACTTTATAATTGTAAAAAATCGACATTATTAAGAGCTTTTGTTTAGTTACTAATGTTATTCTAGCCTAGTTAGGTTTGCAAATGGTCGTTTTTCAGACTGCGTCGGAAATACAAGTAGATTGATTGATTATTGAGATGTTTATGCCTGAATATTTAACAGTTACTTGATTGATTATCGGGATAAAAACGGGGCCGATTTTTAGTCTTGGAGTAATTACTTCTGAATCTGTAGACATCATCATTATTAAGGTCTGTATATCGTTGTTTTATGAGACGATGTTGTACATGATTGTTTAGGTAGGTCGTTCTCATTACTACCTTTTGTAGGAATTTTAGGTAATACATCTGGGTTTTTGTTTTGTTTTTTTACAAATGCCCTATCTTTTTTTTCTAACTAATATACCAACCACTAATCATCCAAAAAATGAAAACAAAAATCCTAGTAGTGGCCCTATTGTCACTATTTTATCAAACGTCAAACTCCCAAATAAACGATTTTACGAAAACCGACTGTAACGGTATTGAACACAATTTGTTTAGCGATTTGGCAGCCGGTAATGCTGTGATTCTAAATTTTTGTGCTGGTTGGTGTCAACCCTGCCGTTTGGCAGACCCTTATTTAGAAGATTTTTATCAGGATACTTGTGCGGGGAATGAAAATATAAAGGTCTATGGAATGTTGTTTGAAGATAATAGTGGAGGACCCACCGATTGTGCGTTTGGCCAAGAATATGCTTCGGAATACGGACTTACCTTCCCAATTATTACAGATTGTGCAGAATTATACGCGCCGTATGCCGGATTAAACGGAGGCTTTGTTCCATTGTTCGTTGTTATCATCCCTGACACATTAAACCCCGAAAACAGTGAAGTCATTCCTGTTTTTGGTCCCGAAGTTGGTTCCCTTTGGCAGGACCTGTCACCAGCCATTCAAAATGTATTAAAAGATAAGGGCTTTCTGCCTAAAATCACTAATACTATTGATAACTGTATTGATGCGCCCTTCCAAGCGGTATTGACCTCTAATTTTAGTGATGGTAACCTATGGTCTACGGGCGAAACAACCCAAAGCATCACCGTAAGCAGTCATGGCGTCTATACACTTCAAAACACAAGTGTATGCTCTGAAGTTTCAGACCAGATCACCATTAATCCACTGCCTGTTGCAGGGAGTATCACTGTTGAAACAACTGAACTCTGTGTAGGGGAATTAATTCATCTAAGTTATACAGGAGGCAATGGTAGTTTTACTTGGGAACGCTTTAGCAATGAAGAACAAAGATGGGTCGACATAGGCTCATTAACTAGTATTAATGAGAGTAAATCACGATACCCTATCGATAAATTTAGAGTACGTGTGGACAACGGCAATCCATTAGGCGATGTGTCGTGTATAGCTTATAGCGAAGAGGTCCTAATTTCATCGCCGTCAACTTCTCCTACCATATCAGTCTCAAACTCGACACCATGTATTAATAGCACCATCGATCTTTTGGCACAGGAAAACGGGGCAACGGTTACAAATGGCTTGTTTCAATATCAGATTCCAGAAGATAATCCGTATGAATTTTACGATTTTCAATTAGCCAACCCAGGAGAAAGCGTTTCTTTTCTAATAGACGAAAGTTTAATTGGTAAAGTCATTAACTTTAGATATGTAGGCTTTAATGAAGCGAGTAATTGTTTTTTATATTCTGAACCTATAGCGGTAAATGTACCCGCCCAACCCGTTTTAAATTGGCCAAATTGTTTATTCGAGGGAGATACCTTAACGCTCGAATCCATTGCCGATGAAAACGCCCCTATAGTATGGAGTACTGGCGAAACTACAGTAGCCATCACACCAACAACTTCTGGTACGATAAGCGCAACCTTTACCGATAACACCACAGGTTGTGAGTGGACCATTAGTAAATTTATTGAAGTCTTGGAGGCATCGAACACAGGAACTGTGAGCATTAATACCAATGCTATTTGCCAAGGTGACCTTTTTGAATTGTTATGGGACGGTACAGGGACAGCGCTTTGGCAATTAGAATATTTGGAGACTTGGTATGATTTTGAGGCGCTTTTCCAATCCCCCGTGTATGCCCAAAGCAATCAGCCATTCCAGTTTGATAGTAGTTTCCTAAACGTTGGGACTTGGCGATTTAGAGTTAAATTGGGTTGCGAAGGCAATTATTTGTACTCCAATGAAGTGGCGCTATCTATTGACGGACTACCTTTTTATATAGATAATGATGGTGATGGTTATGGTTCTGAGACGTCAGAATTGTACTGTCTACCCGAACCAACCCAAGGCTATGCCCCTAATAATACCGATTGTGATGATACCAATCCCAATATCAATCCAACGGTCAACGAAATTCTTGATAATGGTATAGACGATAACTGTGATGGCCTTATAGATACCTTGTTATATTGTACACCACAAACCGATACGGGAATCCTTTGTGATTTATCATGGATAACTAATCTAGCGATAATTACAACGTCCAGTAATATTGTAACACCTTTTGAGGATTGTACCAACAGTGGTTATAACGATTATTATGAATCAACAGTTATATCTGCAGAATTAGGAACTCAACTAGAGGTTTTTTTAGAAGACGGAGGCCCCACCGAGCAAGCTTTCTATGTTGCTATCTATATAGATTATAATCAGAATGCCAATTTTAATGACCCAGGCGAACAAGTTGTCGTGAAACAGAACCAGATCAATTTCTTTGAAGCTCAAATTACGGTTCCATTCATAAATCCTGGCGATTATAGATTAAGAATTGTCATGGAGAGTCAAAATTTTTATAATGATGAACCAAATAGTTGTTTCTTTGCCGCAGCCGATATTCAGGACTATAAATTAATTTTAAGTTGTCCGGAAAACCCTATCCCTTATTATGAAGATGCCGATGGTGATGGCTTTGGTAATCCTGCGGTGAGTGTGGTTCAAAATTGTCCGGTTGAAGGCTATGTTGTTGACAATACCGATTGTGACGACACTAATGCCAATATCAATCCACTAACTGATACCGATGGCGATGGTACTTTTGACTGTATAGACCAATGCCCAACCGACGCTAATAAAATCGAGCCTGGCGATTGCGGTTGTGGCATTCAAGATCTGGATAATGATGGGGATGGCACACCAAATTGTAATGATGCCTGTCCTGACGATCCTAATAAAATTGTTGAAGGCGATTGTGGTTGTGGCAATGAAGAAATCGATACTGACGGTGATGGTGTTTCCGATTGTATAGACCAATGTGACGGACCAGAAGGCGATGCCGATAATGACGGCGTTCCAGATTGCCTAGATGAGTGTCCTTACGACGCCAATAAAACCACTCCTGGAACCTGCGGTTGCGGCATTCAGGACTTGGATGACGATAACGATGGTACGCCCAATTGTTTAGAAGACGATGATGATAACGACGGGGTAAGTAATTGTAACGATAGTGAACCCAACTCCCCATGTCCGAATCACGTTGACGAATTTGGTATTTCATTGGATTCTGATAACGATGGCTTACTAGATTGTGATGATCAGGAACCTAACTCTCCATGTCCAGAGGTTGACCCTGTTACCGGAATCTCTTTGGATGCTGATGGCGATGGGATAGCCGATTGTATAGATAGCTGTCCGGACGATGCGAGCAATACTTGTTATATCAACCCATGTGGTCCTGGAGAAACAGAAATTTGTCATGTGAACAATAAAGGCGTGCGTACTACCATATGCGTTACTGAAAAAGAAAAAGCACGACATGCCAAACACGACAATGACGATCTCTCTGGACCTTGTACAAATCCTGCAGGACGAAGTAAAGCGTCTGGCTTTTCAGAATCGTTAGGATTAAAAATTATTCCGAATCCAGCGCGACACAACATCACTTTTGAATTTCCCAAACTAAATAGCAATGGCGCAAAACTCTCCATTTATGACATGTATGGAAAACTAATCCAAACACATGATTTAAAAAGTGAGCGACAATTACAAATTAAACTCACTAATAGCTTTGTAGCTGGGATGTATATGGTGACCATAAATGACAATGGGGTACTGCATACAGGAAAATTTATTGTGGAGTAAGATAAAATACCGAAGTTGGTACAATAAAAAGCCTAACACGAGTTAGGCTTTTTTGTTGAAGTCTTTTTTGCTCATTTCTTAGGAACTACTATGACTTGTTAGGTCCGCAAATTGTCGATTTTCCGACGGTGTCGGAACTACAAGTGGGATGATTAATTTAGGGCGCTTTATTTCTGAATTCTTCTATTTAAGATAAGCAGTTCTTAAAGCTTTAACGATGTTTAGAATATGGAACAACTAGGCTAAAGTTTCAGTATAGATACGCCCAAGATACGCCCAACATAAGCCGAACATAAGCCCAATCAATAGCAGGCTACTCTATACCTTTCCTATAGCTGCCCTATAGATACTCTATAGATACCCTATGGATACTCTATGAAGAGTGTATGAAAAGGCTTGATGATGCTTAAAGTTCTTCTTTTAAAAGGATCTTAATAATCTGATCATGGCCATTAATGGTACGAGTGACAAGCAGATTAAAATCTTGGGGCGACCAATTAGGTAAGGTATCGGGATGACTATTAAAGGTGATGCGGCGTTGGCTCTTGCCTTCTTTGGTCATCATATAAATCTCTGTTGGCGCGTTTTCCATAGACGCCACATAAGCAATTTGGGTACCACCATTAGAATACGAAGCATAGGTTTGATGCAATGGGGAGTTCGTTAAACGGTTCTCTTTTTTTGCATAGATATTGAGCACGTAAATTTCATCAGCCTCTCTTTTGGTGTGCTTTCTGGAAAAATACAGAATGGCATCTCCCACGGGTGAAAACCTCGGGTACATGTTTTGGTAGGCATTATTGACATAGGTTCGCAAACGTTTACCGTTAAGCCCCACTTTATGAATATTAAAATTGTTGTCACTTACTTTGTAATTAAATACGATTTCCTTGCCATTTGGTGCAAACTGGGCATAGGACTTGTTGCCATTTAAAGGAACAGGGACTTTTTCTAGCTGTTTGGTGTCAAAATCGTAAGTATATAAGTTATTGATGCCACTCCGGTCAGATTCAAAAATGATCATGTTCTTATAAGGGTGCCAGCTTGGTCGGCGATCATTGCCCGTGCTACTTACGACGCGTGATTGGTTGTTCCCATTAATATCCATACTGTAGATTTGCCAACGTCCGCTACGATTGGATTCGAAGATGATCGCTTTTCCTTCATAGTTATAACTGGCATAGCGGTTATCAAAGGCAGCGTTGGTTAGTTGCTCTTCTTTAAAGCCTTGCCCTAGGACAATGCCGTTAAAAATAAAAAGCATTATTATAATAAGGTAGGATTGTTTAACACTGGACATGTTTACTTCTAATTGTTTGGGTTTTTATGATTCGTTGTACTGTGTTCTTAAAAATATAAAAAAATAGGGGATTCGTACTGTAATGGGAATAAAATCCCTGATTTCATGGTTAGAAAAGGATTGTCGTCCCTACATCTTGATACAATCCCGCCCTAATTCGATTTAATTCCATTAAATCTTAGATTGGATTCCTTTTATCGATTAATATGGGGTATTGATTGAACAATTTGTATTATAGGAACTAAATCTATATTTTAGTGCTGCTATTTAAATAGCGTTTAAACACGCTTGTTGACAATTAACACTTTTGAAACCTATACTACTATGAAAAAAACTACTCCGAATAACTTAACCAATCGACTTTCACAATATGGAGCGCTTACGGCCGCTATAGCGGGTGTAGTTGATGCCAATGGTCAAGTAAATTATACCGATCTTGGATCGAGCCAAATTGATCAGGCCAATTACGCTCTAGACGTTGATAATAACACGGTGCCCGAGTTCAATTTTTATCAAAACAGTAATTATTTATTGGTGCGTCCTAATTTTTCGAATGCAGCTATTCTGGGAAGTAGTATTAATTCGTATATATATCCTCTTGTTCTTAATTCTAATGCGGTTATCAGTAATGCACAAAACGATTGGTTTATAAGTAATGGTTTTTATCAGACCATGAATTTTAATAACTGCCAGTATGGTAATTGGTGTGATCCTACAACGGACAAGTATTTAGGCTTATATTTTAGTATTAGTGGCCAAAGACACTATGGTTGGGCAAGGATTTCGGTGTATAACCTTCCAGGATTAGGAGATTACCCAAATTCGGGTTGGGCAATAACAGGTTATGCTTATGAACAAACGCCTAATACGGCTATTTTGGCTGGTGACACTGGAACCTTGGGTATTGAAGATCAAGCCTTGAACCGCACCAAAATTGTAGCCCTACACAAGAGTATTGCCATATCTAATTTACCAAATTCCACCAATTATGCCTTATACGCCTTAACAGGACAAAAAGTGATGGAAGGTATTACCCATCAGGACACTTATGTTATAGAGGCTGATGCTTTAGCTAATGGGGTTTACGTGCTTGAACTCAAGGATAACAGTACTAAATCGGTGTTAAAAAAGAAGATCGTTTTATAAGCTTTTGAGTATTTCAAGGATTTTTATATTTCGGTTTCTTCTACGAATTGGAATTGCATCAGTTATTGTCCTTACTTTTGATGAACACTGTTTACTTTTCCTACGAGATTACAATGGTCTGGATGTTAAATTTTAAATCAAAAAATTTGGTAAGGATTAATGCCTATAATGCATTTTGTCCCCTTTTTTAGCACTTCGTGGAAGTTTTTTTAAGCAAGTTGTTATATTAGCGAAAATTGTATTCACTGATTATAAAATTGGTGTTGATTTATTAATCCATTGTAATAGAATAAATTAAACTATTTAAGTGATAAAATTCGATTAAAGTAAAAATTCGTATTTCAACGATAATTTTTCTTTTTAGGATAATGTCATTGTAAGTTTGTTCTACCCCTCATTGAACAATTAATAGCACGAGTAATCCTAATTAATCCTTAAATTAAAAACTATTGAATTAAGGACTAATAGATTACGTTTAAAAAGAACGCTATATGAAACAACATTACACCTACTATACCTTTGTTGATGGCCTTTTAAATTTTTATGCCCGAATAATCAAATTTAAGACCCCTAATCACTTTTTATCATTTGCTTTATTCTGTCTCTTAACGGTTGGAAGTTTATTTGGTCAAACCGCTGGAGATTTTCGTTCTGCCGGAAATGGCAACTGGACTGCTATTGGCTCATGGGAAACTTATAATGGAACTGTATGGCTACCAGCCACGAGTTATCCTGGACAAAACGTTCCACCTCCAACTCCTAATGTAGAGATTTTAGGTGTACATACCATAACCATTAATACTAATCTAACCACACAGGCATTAAATAGTGTTACCGTTGTTGGAAATTTAGTATTAAGCCCTCCTAATCCTGCTAATTTAATCACCTTAAATACCCAAACACTTAATATTAGTGGTGGAAATGTGAATTTTGCTTTAGTAAAAACGAGACTTGATTTACCTTCGGGAGCAGTCATCACAATTGATTCCGGAGGATCACTTACCGCCACGACTTGCAACAACAATAACGAAATTTATATTGGTACACGAAAATACGCAGCTTGCGTTGGATCACCGGGTGGTGTTTACACCTTTGGTGAAGTATCGACCGCTGGTGGAAACGTGAATGCCAATATTACGATTCCAGTATCTGGACCCGTTGCTGTTTCAGGATGTACAACCATAAACCTAACTGGTAAATATGATGGCACCTTTGCAGGTCCTGTAAATTATACCTGGACTTTTACAAATCCAAGTGGTACCACCACTGGGATTGGATCTGGTTCACTGGCAAACACTTCAGCTACAACATCCACTTCATTTAATGCTACAACTACTGGAACCTATACGGCCTATTTAGAGGTTACTAATGGTACTTTTACCAATGTGGAGTCTAGAACTTTTAATGTAACTGACACTACGCCTCCAACCATTACCTGTCCGGCGAATATCAATATCAATACAGATGCAGGTCTTTGTACAGCAGTAGCTAATTTTTCTACACCATCAGGTGCAGACGATTGTGGTGCTGTAACCGTAACTCAAATTGCAGGGCCAGTTTCAGGTAGCGCATTCCCTGTTGGAACAACAACCGTAACTTTTAGAGCCCAAGATACTGCAGGTAACACCGCACAATGTAGCTTTACGGTCACCGTTAACGATACTCAAAACCCAACCATCTCAGGATGCCCATCAAATATCTCCCAAGGTACAGATGCCTCTGGATGTAATGCCGTGGTAACTTGGACAGCACCCACAGCTGCCGATAATTGTGCTGTAACTAGTTTTACCAGCACGCATAGCCCGGGAGCTACATTCCCTGTAGGAACAACAACCGTAACATATACCGCCCAAGATGCTGCCGGAAACTCCGTGCAGTGTTCTTTTGACGTGACCATTACTGATGATGATGCGCCTGTAATTTCAGGATGCCCATCAAATATCTCCCAAGGTACAGATGCCTCTGGATGTAATGCCGTGGTAACTTGGACAACACCCACAGCTGCCGATAATTGTGCTGTAACTAGTTTTACCAGCACGCATAGCCCGGGAGCTACATTCCCTGTAGGAACAACAACCGTAACATATACCGCCCAAGATGCTGCCGGAAACTCCGTGCAGTGTTCTTTTGACGTGACCATTACTGATGATGATGCGCCTGTAATTTCAGGATGCCCATCAAATATCTCCCAAGGTACAGATGCCTCTGGATGTAATGCCGTGGTAACTTGGACAGCACCCACAGCTGCCGATAATTGTGCAGTAACTAGTTTTACCAGCACGCATAACCCGGGAGCTACATTCCCTGTAGGAACAACAACCGTAACATATACCGCCCAAGATGCTGCCGGAAACTCCGTGCAGTGTTCTTTTGACGTGACCATTACTGATGATGATGCGCCTGTAATTTCAGGATGCCCATCAAATATCTCCCAAGGTACAGATGCCTCTGGATGTAATGCCGTGGTAACTTGGACAGCACCCACAGCTGCCGATAATTGTGCAGTAACTAGTTTTACCAGCACGCATAGCCCGGGAGCTACATTCCCTGTAGGAACAACAACCGTAACATATACCGCCCAAGATGCTGCCGGAAACTCCGTGCAGTGTTCTTTTGACGTGACCATTACTGATGATGATGCGCCTGTAATTTCAGGATGCCCATCAAATATCTCCCAAGGTACAGATGCCTCTGGATGTAATGCCGTGGTAACTTGGACAGCACCCACAGCTGCCGATAATTGTGCAGTAACTAGTTTTACCAGCACGCATAACCCGGGAGCTACATTCCCTGTAGGAACAACAACCGTAACATATACCGCCCAAGATGCTGCCGGAAACTCCGTGCAGTGTTCTTTTGACGTGACCATTACTGATGATGATGCGCCTGTAATTTCAGGATGCCCATCAAATATCTCCCAAGGTACAGATGCCTCTGGATGTAATGCCGTGGTAACTTGGACAACACCCACAGCTGCCGATAATTGTGCAGTAACTAGTTTTACCAGCACGCATAACCCGGGAGCTACATTCCCTGTAGGAACAACAACCGTAACATATACCGCCCAAGATGCTGCCGGAAACTCCGTGCAGTGTTCTTTTGACGTGACCATTACTGATGATGATGCGCCTGTAATTTCAGGATGCCCATCAAATATCTCCCAAGGTACAGATGCCTCTGGATGTAATGCCGTGGTAACTTGGACAGCACCCACAGCTGCCGATAATTGTGCAGTAACTAGTTTTACCAGCACGCATAACCCGGGAGCTACATTCCCTGTAGGAACAACAACCGTAACATATACCGCCCAAGATGCTGCCGGAAACTCCGTGCAGTGTTCTTTTGACGTGACCATTACTGATGATGATGCGCCTGTAATTTCAGGATGCCCATCAAATATCTCCCAAGGTACAGATGCCTCTGGATGTAATGCCGTGGTAACTTGGACAGCACCCACAGCTGCCGATAATTGTGCAGTAACTAGTTTTACCAGCACGCATAACCCGGGAGCTACATTCCCTGTAGGAACAACAACCGTAACATATACCGCCCAAGATGCTGCCGGAAACTCCGTGCAGTGTTCTTTTGACGTGACCATTACTGATGATGATGCGCCTGTAATTTCAGGATGCCCATCAAATATCTCCCAAGGTACAGATGCCTCTGGATGTAATGCCGTGGTAACTTGGACAACACCCACAGCTGCCGATAATTGTGCAGTAACTAGTTTTACCAGCACGCATAGCCCGGGAGCTACATTCCCTGTAGGAACAACAACCGTAACATATACCGCCCAAGATGCTGCCGGAAACTCCGTGCAGTGTTCTTTTGACGTGACCATTACTGATGATGATGCGCCTGTAATTTCAGGATGCCCATCAAATATCTCCCAAGGTACAGATGCCTCTGGATGTAATGCCGTGGTAACTTGGACAACACCCACAGCTGCCGATAATTGTGCAGTAACTAGTTTTACCAGCACGCATAACCCGGGAGCTACATTCCCTGTAGGAACAACAACCGTAACATATACCGCCCAAGATGCTGCCGGAAACTCCGTGCAGTGTTCTTTTGACGTGACCATTACTGATGATGATGCGCCTGTAATTTCAGGATGCCCATCAAATATCTCCCAAGGTACAGATGCCTCTGGATGTAATGCCGTGGTAACTTGGACAGCACCCACAGCTGCCGATAATTGTGCAGTAACTAGTTTTACCAGCACGCATAACCCGGGAGCTACATTCCCTGTAGGAACAACAACCGTAACATATACCGCCCAAGATGCTGCCGGAAACTCCGTGCAGTGTTCTTTTGACGTGACCATTACTGATGATGATGCGCCTGTAATTTCAGGATGCCCATCAAATATCTCCCAAGGTACAGATGCCTCTGGATGTAATGCCGTGGTAACTTGGACAACACCCACAGCTGCCGATAATTGTGCAGTAACTAGTTTTACCAGCACGCATAACCCGGGAGCTACATTCCCTGTAGGAACAACAACCGTAACATATACCGCCCAAGATGCTGCCGGAAACTCCGTGCAGTGTTCTTTTGACGTGACCATTACTGATGATGATGCGCCTGTAATTTCAGGATGCCCATCAAATATCTCCCAAGGTACAGATGCCTCTGGATGTAATGCCGTGGTAACTTGGACAGCACCCACAGCTGCCGATAATTGTGCAGTAACTAGTTTTACCAGCACGCATAACCCGGGAGCTACATTCCCTGTAGGAACAACAACCGTAACATATACCGCCCAAGATGCTGCCGGAAACTCCGTGCAGTGTTCTTTTGACGTGACCATTACTGATGATGATGCGCCTGTAATTTCAGGATGCCCATCAAATATCTCCCAAGGTACAGATGCCTCTGGATGTAATGCCGTGGTAACTTGGACAGCACCCACAGCTGCCGATAATTGTGCAGTAACTAGTTTTACCAGCACGCATAGCCCGGGAGCTACATTCCCTGTAGGAACAACAACCGTAACATATACCGCCCAAGATGCTGCCGGAAACTCCGTGCAGTGTTCTTTTGACGTGACCATTACTGATGATGATGCGCCTTCTATTACCTGCCCTAGTAATATCACGGTAACCAATACCCCTTCAACTTGTAGTGTTGTTGTAAATTATACCGCACCAACAGGAACTGATAACTGTTCTGGTGCCAACACCGTCCAAACTGCAGGATTAGCTTCAGGCAGTGCATTCCCAGTTGGTACGACTACAAATACCTTTGTAGTGACCGATGCTGCAGGTAACACAGCGACGTGTAGCTTTGATGTTACGGTTATAGATGCAGCGGCCAGTGCTACGGTGAGTATTACCGCTTCACCATCAACTACCATTTGCCAAGGCACCTCGGTAACTTTTACACCTACACCATCAAACGGTGGCACTTATGAATGGTTTGTGAATAATGTGAGCCAAGGTGTAAGTCCGACCTTTACAAGTACTACACTAAACAACGCAGATGCGGTTAGAGCGGTTATGACTTCTAATCTTTCGGCTTGTGGTACAACTGCCAATAGTAATGTCATTAATATGACCGTTAATGCGTTGAGAAATGTATCCTTTACTATTAATGGACCAAACACCATTTGTGCTGGAGCATCAGTTACATTTACGCCAAGTGGCATCACGAATGGAGGAGCAAATCCTACCTATCAGTGGAAAGTTAATGGTGCAAATACCGCCACCACACAAAACTTTACAACAAGTAGCTTGAACAATGGCGATGTAGTAACATTAGAAGTAACCTCCTACGTGCAGTGTGCGAGTCCAGTACCAGCCACTAGTTCTAATAGTATTACAGTCACGGTTAATGCCTTACCAACCCTATCAACTTCCAACGGATCGGTTTGCGCGAATAGCCAAAGTAGTATCGATTTAAATACTCTAGTGAGTACCAATGGTACTACAGTAACCTTTCACATGAACCAGGCTGATGCCAATAATGATACTGGTGCTATTTCGGCGACTGTAAGTCCAACCAGTGCAACAACCTATTATGTAAGAAGTGAATTTGGTACGGGATGTTATGTTACCGATACGATTAACATTACTATTGATCCGCTTCCAACTGTAAATGCCGGACCAGACCAAAGTATTTGTGTGGGAAATTCCTTTAATTTAAGTACCATTGCTAGTGGTAGTGGAACGCTATCCTATTATACTACCCAAAACGATGCCAATAACGGCACTAATGCTATAGGCGCAACGGTGTCACCTTCGAGTACAACACCTTATTTTGTGAGAAGTGAAAATGCAGGTACTGGATGTTATGCAACTGACTCTGTGATTATCAATGTTAATCCAATTTTAACTCCTTCGGTTAGTATTAGTGCGTCTGCAACCTCTATTTGCTCTGGTACAAATGTTACGTTTACAGCAACACCAACCAATGGTGGCTCAACACCGGTTTATACCTGGTATGTTGGGGCTACCGCTGTTGGCAATGGTCCTACGTATTCATCAACTACTTTAGTTAATGGTAATGTAGTTACCGTGCAAATGGCAACTAGTGAGCCTTGTAATGATAATGCGCTTGTAACCAGTAATGCCATTACAATGACGGTATATACCACGCCTGCAGTTCCCGGTGCCATAACTGGTCCTTCAGGTGTTTGCCCGCCTTCCTACGGTTTGGTATATTCAGTGCCTAATGACCCGAACATACAAACTTATAACTGGACCTTTCCTGCTGGATTTACAATTACCAGTGGTGCCGGCACCAATTCAGTCACTGTAGATTACGTGAATAATCTAAATCAAACAAATGTCCCAATACGAGTCACTGCAACAAATTTATGTGGCACAAGTACTTACAGTGAATTATTAGTAAGTACGGATACCTTTGTGTATGTTAATGCCGGACCTGACCAATATGTTTGCGCTGGAACGACAAGCGTGCAACTTGCAGGTCAAATAGGTGGTGTTATTAGAAGACAGAACCAGTGGGATTGGGCGGCATTAACATCCGGCGGATCATTTTCAGATCCTGATAGTGTAACTTCAAATTATACGTTGCCCGGAAGCGTTGGACCTGGAGGAAGTGTAACCATTAGAATATTTAGTACAATCAATAATACAAATAATACCTGTTCTGGTAATGTAGAAGATTTTATGACCATTTATGTACTACCCGTCCCAACGGCTAGTATCGCTGGTGCCACCACACTTTGTGCTGGCCAAAGTACAAACATTACATTTACGGGAACACAAAATTCCACTGTTACCTATCAAGTTAACGGTGGCCCCAATCAAACGATTGCTATTGGTGGTTCGGGAACAGCTACATTGACCACTCCAGCTTTAAGCACAACTACAACCTATTCATTATTAAGTGTGAGTCACAATGCCAATCCTTCTTGTAGTCAAGGTGTTTCTGGAAACGCAGTTGTTACGGTTAATCCTGTAGCAACAGTAAATGCCGGAGTTGACTTTAGTATTTGCGAAGGCTCTACTGCAGCCATGTCTGGTTCATTTGGTGGAGGTGCGAGTTCCGCGACTTGGACCTCAAGTAGTGGTGGTAGTTTTAGCAACAATAGCCCTACAGCAGTTTATACACCTAATGCCACAGATATAGCCAATGGTACGGTTACAATTACCTATACTACCAATGATCCTTCAGGACCTTGCCCTGCCGTAAGTGACTCAATGGTATTAACGATAAATCAAGCACCAACTATTAATGCTGGACCAGATTTCACTATTTGTGAAGGTTCTACGGCCACCATGGCTGCGAGTTTAGGAGGCAGTGCTACTTCAGGTACTTGGTCCTCTAGTAGTGGTGGAAGCTTTAGTAATAATTCAACGACTGCTGTTTATACACCCAACGCTACGGATATTGCTAATGGTGCAGTAACTTTAACCTATACCTCAAACGATCCTTCTGGTGTATGTAGTGCTGTAAATGACGCTATGGTTTTAACCATTAATCCTGCAGCAGTTGTTGATGCTGGACTAAATCAAACCATTTGTTCTAATGAAACCGCAACAATGGCAGCCACCTTAAGTGGTAGTGCTACGTCTGGAACTTGGACTTCGAGTGGAACTGGAAGTTTTAGTAACAATTTAACGACTGCCGTTTATACCCCTAGTGCTAATGATATTAGTAATGGCAGTGTAGTTTTAACCTATACAACCAATGATCCAGCAGGTATTTGCCCAGCCACAAATGATACGATGACCCTAACCATTAGAGATGAAATCATCATTTATACTGAACCTGAAAATGTTGGAATTTGTGAAAACAATGCAACGAGTTTAAGTGTTGTTGCTGCTGGAGATGATCTATCCTATCAGTGGTATTTTAATGGCGGTAGTGGGTATGTTCCGACTGGAACTAATTCAAACATATTAAATTTCCCATCGGCCTCTTTAACCGATGCAGGTTCTTATTATGTGGTGATCAGTAATAGTGCTGGAGATTGTCCTTCAGTTACCTCACAAACCGTAACCCTTAACGTCAATGAAAATATTTCTATTGATGTTAGTTCTCAACCTGTTTCAGGCATTCGTTGTGAAAATGACAGCTATACATTTACTGTTGACGCCAATGGTACTATAGATTCTTGGCAATGGTATAAAATCAACTCACCATCAGATATTGCTATTTCAGGCGCTAATGGTACAGGAAGTACTGCAACATTGAATTTGACCAATCTTATACCAACTGATGCTGGAGACTATTATGTCGTCTTTTCTGGACCTCCTATAGGAAATTGCGGCAGTGTGAGCTCATTAACAGGAAATTTAGTAGTCCATCCGTTACCAACTGTCAATGCTGGACCTGACCAAACCATTTGTTCTAACAATAGTGCTTCGCTGAATGCAACCATTGGAGGAAGTGCTTCAACAGGCACATGGACTTCAAGCAGCGGTAATTCTGGAGGTTTTAGTGCTATTAATAGTACAAATTCGACCTATACGCCTAGTGCTACGGATATAAGCAATGGAACTGTAACCTTGACCTTTACAACTACCAATGCAACGAGTCCTTGTGGTAACGTGAATGACTCTTTGGTGCTTACCATCGATCCATTACCAACGGCGACTATCAGTTATTCAAGTTCTGCTTATTGTGAATCTGATGTGGCTACCTATGCTGTAAATTTAACACAGAACAACGGATCTGCTGGAACCTATTCCTATGTAGTCAATACAGGTGGACCAACTTTAAACATCAACTCCTCAACTGGTTTAATTACACCCAATGGAAGTTCTATTGGATCCTATACCGTAGTTTATACTAT
Source organism: Flavobacteriaceae bacterium MAR_2010_72 (assembly GCA_003550275.1). Lineage (GTDB taxonomy): Bacteria > Bacteroidota > Bacteroidia > Flavobacteriales > Flavobacteriaceae > Geojedonia. The sequence goes on along the minus strand of QXCW01000002.1, from coordinate 1,289,521 downwards.
ACCTGCGTCTGCGTATTGCGGACAAGTAACAGCGACCTTTAATGTAGAAATCGAAGCTGAACCAGATGCCACTTTTTCATATGCTTCTGCTCAATATTGTGAAAATGGCACGGACCCCACGCCTAATGTTAATGAAACAGGTGGCACGTTCTCATCAAGTCCTGCAGGATTAGTGATTAATTCTTCAACAGGAACAATTGACCTTGATACAAGTACTATAGGAACCTATACGGTATATTATACATTTGGAGCCATAACAAATGGTTGCGGACAAGTACAGTCATCACAGACTATTACCATAGATCCTGACTTGGCTAATGCGCTTCTTGACGGATTTGCTTATGATCAAACGACACCACCAAGTCCAGGTCCCATAAGTAGCCAGATCCTTGCATGTCATGAAGGTGATGGGACATTGACTCTACATATCGATCCTTCCTATATTCCATACATTCAAGAATGGCAATATAATAATGGTTCTGGATTTGTCACAGCACCTAGTGATGGTGATCCTGACAACAATATTCTTACTTATGATTTTACAGGTCTTATTGGCGTTACCAGTTATAGGGTTGTTTTCAACACTGGAAGTACTTGCGGAAATGCTGGTTATTCATCTGTTGCTTATGTGAGTGTTATACCACCAGACCTAAAACCTGAACCTGTAATAGCTTCACCAACCGAGTTTTGTTATGGTGATAGCTCAACAATGACTGCCTCAACAAATTTTGGAGCTGAACAATTAAACAGTGAAGGACTTTTTAATACAGGGCAAATCAATACGCAAGACCCTAGTAGCTGGCTTGTAGATGGTGCTGTTAGAGGGTTGAGCGCGTCTGGAAATAACCTTAAAAACAATAACTGGTCTGGCACGAATCCGCATCCGTTAACAGTTGCCGGAATAGGTCCTATTAACTGGGATTCTGGGGAACCAAAATATGCTATTGCTGGTGGGGTTTTAAACCAAAACCAAACCAATGATCCGTATTATTATGAAGGTGGTGTGGCCATGACCACATTAACAACACCTATATTCAGTTTAATGACCTTACAAGATGCTATTTTAACATTTGATGAAGCCTTTATATTAGCTGGCGCTCAAACTTGCACTGGGCCCAGTGGTAGCCCTGTTAACTATCCTGCAGGTCAGGCCATTATACAAATATCAACAAATGGAGGAAGCACTTGGAATAATATACCTGATGATCAAGTTGTAGATAATGCTTGGAGAACGGGTGCAGTGGTTACTGGAACTAGCCCTACTCCAGTGAATTCAGGTAATTTAACTAATTTCAATGTAAATACTACAACATTAGATTTAAGCTCTTATTTTGGTAATACAGACATGCGTATTCGTTTTGTTTTGGTACGTAATTGCGAAAGCGTTTGGGCACTTGATAATATTGAGCTTCCAGGAGCAGCTGGAGGAAGTACTATTGAATGGACCGATCAATTTGGTATGTTTATTTCCAACGACAATACAATTGTACATACACCTATAACACCGGGTGCGCAAATATATACGGTAACCACCTATATTAATGGTTGTAGAAGTTTAGCTCCTGAAGGTTCCGAAGACGTTTTACTTACTGTTGATTTGGCATATGCTGGTGTTGACCAAACCGTTGTAGGTTGTGGTAATGCAGCGCAATTACATGCCTACGATAACACTAAAAAGTCGCGAAGAAACTGGACTGAACTTGTAGCTTCTGGTAATTGGACCCCAGGGTTGTACACCTTACCATCAGGGCCTGCGTTTGACTATGATGGCACTGGTGCTTTAGGTGAGTGGTCTATTACTTCTGGGCCTGCAGTTGTTGGAATTAATTGGGCAACTGAAGATCCAGCCGATTATTTCTTCCCAAGCCCCACAGACCCTAGAGCTGAATTTGCCGGACCTGGAGGTCAGTACACACTTACATGGACTGTTCATGGTGCTGGCGGAGATTGTTCAGATAGCGTAGTTGTTAACTTATCCAGCTGTTCCACATTAGACTTTGATGGTATTGATGATAATGTCACTTTTAGAAACGATTATCATTTAAACTCTGGACCATTTAGTATTGAAATTTGGGTAAAACCTGATCCAACACGAGAAGATGGAGGTCCTAACAACTTTACTCAAACCATTTTATCCAAACGTGATGGCTCAACCTTAACCAGTGGCTATGATTTACGCTTGCAGAATAATCAAATTTCGTTCAATTGGAATAACGGTGGCACCTTAACTCATAGCAATACTATTGGTACGGATAGATGGTATCATGTTGCTGTTACATTTAATGGTAGCAATACCTATAAAATGTATATAGATGGTATTGAGTTAGGCTCAACAACAAGTGGTGCTGCTCCAATAGGGAATACTTTTGAATGCATTATGGGCGCTATGGATAGAAGTGCTGGAGGTGGCAATCCAACACCAATCAATTACTTTTCGGGTTGGTTAGACGAATTGCGAATTTGGAATAGAGAATTATCTGTTGAACAAATTCGACATATGATGAACCAAGAGATTATTGATAATGCTGGGAATGTAAGAGGAGAGGTTATCCCTATCGACATCCCTGGTCCTCCATCGGCTTTATCATGGACTGATTTAAATGGCTATTATAGAATGAATCAAGCTGACGGTGATATTGCAGGAGGTTATCTATTAGCTAATGCAGGCACACGAGATGGTCAAATGCGAAATATTACGACTTGGCAATTGGAGAATTCACCATTACCATATGAAACTGATAATACTGGTAATTGGTATAATACCGCATCGGATGCATCGTCACCTTGGCGTTGGGGCCATACGGTTTGGGATTATCCAAATGCACTTGGAATCGATGGTACAACACGAATTGATTGGAATATTGTTAGAACTTCCCACAATGTCGACTCTGATTTAACATCAGCTAGTCCAAGGGACATTACATTATTAGGATTAGTCGTTAATCCAAATAGCCAATTGACCATTACAGCGCAAGGCACTCAAGATGAAAACAATACAGGTCATGGCTTGTGGGTAACTCATTATTTAGAGCTTGATGGTATCATTGATCTTGTTGGCGAATCACAATTGGTTCAAAAACGATACTCTGGCACTCAAGTGAACGAAAGTATGTTGAATCCAACTAGTGGAGGCTATATAGAACGCGATCAACAAGGAACGTCAAATTATCATAACTATAATTATTTAAGTTCATTTGTAAATCCAATAAATACTTCGGCAAACAATACACCGTACAATGTGGCTAATGTTTTAATGGACGGTACCAATTCAGCTTCACCGGTAAATCTACAATGGACAAGTAGCTATGATGCACCTTTAACAACACCAAAAACCATCAGTAGACGCTGGATCTGGGCTTATGAAAACTATGTGACAAATACTTATGCCAACTGGAGCTATAAACAAGAAACAGCAACTATTGCTGCTGGTTTAGGATTCACGATGAAAGGTAGCGGTTATAGCACCTATAATGGCACTAACCCTTTACAAAACTATGTGTTTAGAGGTAAGCCAAATAATGCTGATATTACTAATCCTTTAATTTTAGGCAATGATGCCTTGGTAGGTAACCCATATTCATCTGCCATTGATGCCAATGCCTTTTTAACAGATAATGGGCCTTCGGGTACAGGAAGCATTAATGGTGCACTTTATTTCTGGGAACATTACCCAGCTAACCAAACCCACATATTAAGAGATTATCAAGGTGGCTATGCGGTTTACAATTTTTCTGGAGGTATTGCTGCTGTGACTCCACCACCAACCTCAGACGGTGTAATCATTATTGGTGGTGCTGGAACAAAAATTCCAGGAAGATATATTCCTGTAGGACAAGGTTTCTTTGTCACCGCTGCAGATGATACTTATGGTTCAGGTGGAAATGGTGGAAATGTCCTATTCCAGAATAGTCAACGTGTTTTTGTGAGGGAAACCAATGACAATAGTGCTAATGGATCTACATTTATCAGATCAAAGGGCGGTACTGATAAAGGTAAACCAAAAGGCAAAGGTGAAAAATCCAATTCCGAAGATGACATCAAACGTGTTAGACTTACATTCAAAACCCCAGAAGGTGCTACACGACCGTTATTATTAGGATTTGTTCCTAATGGTTTAGCTACAGATGGCGTAGATTATGGCTACGATGCCCTTAATTTTGAAACCTTCCCAAATGATTTAAATTGGATGATCAATGGTGATCGTTATGTCATACAAGGTGTCGGTGATTTTGTTAAAACCAAACAATATCCTTTAGGTATGTTCTTGACATCCAATGGCAACATTGAAATAGAGTTAACTGAACTTGAGAATTTTGAGAATCCTATTGATGTTTATATTTATGACGCCTTGTTAGGTACTTATACAAGATTTAATGATGTTAACTATCAAATCAGTTTAGATGCTAACGACTATCTAAATAGGTTCTATATCGCATTCCAAGATAATAGTGGAACGCTATCTGTAGAAGATGAGGAAGCTCAAAACATTATTGTTAACTACCTGAATAGTACGGATGAAATTTATGTAAAAACCATTAATAGCGTTGATGTTAGACAGATCTACCTAATTAATATGTTAGGCCAAACGGTGAAATCATGGAACATGACTAACCTGCCAATGGCCAACAATGAGATTAGAATTCCTGTTTCTAAAATTTCAGAAGGCAATTACATTCTTAAAGTAGAAACGAGCCGTGCAACGGTCAATAAGAAAGTTATTATTAAATTCTAAAACTATATAATTCTATATATTGTAAAAAAAGCAGCTCATAGGGCTGCTTTTTTTATGCCAAAACCTATAAAAAGTTAATATTTTATGTATTTAATCGGATTTTTATGCATTTTGTAGAATATTTTTATATATTAGCCCCAACCAAACTAATAAATTAACTTAATCTATATCGCATGAACAAGATTACCTACTTATGTTTTTTGTTTGTTTTATGCTTTTCAATTAAAGGTCAAGCTAAAACCGCTGACAACTCTTCAACCGCTACTGCAATGGTTTCTGAAATTCAGCGCGTACGTGTTGACTTCGTAAACCCTTTAGGATATACAAGGCATTTGTTATTGGCTTTTACACCTAATAATGCTGCTACAGATGGTGTTGATTATGGGTATGATGCGCGAAACATTGATACGCTTCCTGATGATTTAAACTGGATGATTGAAGGTGATCGTTACGTTATACAAGGAGTTGGTGCTTTTGAAAATACCAAATATTACCCATTTGGAATGTTTATAGCGAATTCAGGTAACGTTAAAATATCCTTAACCGCTTTGGAAAACTTTAACGAGGCCATAGATGTTTTTATCTACGATTCGCTATTAAATACGTTTACTTCTTTGACCGATACCGATTATACCAATTTAGTAACAAAGGGCGAGCATATAAACCGATTTTTTATAACCTTCTCTGAAAACTCTAGTTTAATTGGAGCTTCTGAAGCTAATAATGCTTTATCACTAGCTGATACTACATTTGAAAACACATCATTTCAATATTTAAATAGCTCAAAGGAATTGTTAATTAAAACCAACTCCAGCACGTTTTTAAGTGATGTTATCGTCTACAATACCTTGGGACAAAGGCTTTTAAATTTATCCCATATCAATGCTAATTATGTGAAAATTCCGTTGAATGATTCGCAAACGCGAAGTTCAATAATTGTTTCTTTGCTCACAGAAGACGGGAAACAATTAAACAAACAATTGATTACAAGGTAGAATAAAAGGCCCTAACTAACCTTGAATGGTAATAGTCTTATCTAAATAATCTGGTGTACCATCGTTATTAGAATCAAGAAGTACAGCCGTTCGTATAGTAATCACACCTGAAGATACTGTTCTACTTATTTCAAACTCATTTTGAGCGAGAACAGGTTCTTGCTCCCCTTGATTAGTATCTACGGTATAAGTATTGAATTTTAGTTCATTTCTGGTTGTAAGTGTATCGTTATCATCATTGGCATCTAAAAAGTTAGGCACATTATCCCCATCGGTGTCATCGTCATATACATTTTCATTTGTATTTAAATCTTCCATATGCGACCATATCCCATCGCCATCGTGGTCGTTATGCCCTGATTGAAACACTTGAAACCTAAAAATTAAGTTTGAATATACAGGAATTCCAAAAGGAGGTGATGAATAATAGGCCAATCCTGAAGGTAAAAACATCACACCAAAGCCATAATTATCATATTGTTCTTTACCATCCGGCCCAATAGTAGGTATGCCAACAGAGGATTTAAAATCTGGAATGACATTACGCCATCCAGGAATCACATTAACCAAATCCAATACGGTTGGATTAGCTGTACTATCAAACACATCTTCATTCATTAAATTACCAGAATAGTTGATTTTCACATTATCGGTGAATTTAGGATTGTTACCTCCTCCTACAGTGAGTCTTAAAATGTAATAGGTATATTCTACCTCAAGATATGTTGTTGTTTTAATTTCCAAAACACCAGGGTCACTTAATAATTTATTGTTATCTGGATCTGGTAGTGGCATATAATTGCCTTGAGCATCCTTTGGTAATTCGGATATAATCAAATCAGACATTTTATAATTCCCAGGAGTTGCAAAGGTGGAAGCATTATAGTAATGCGTTTCAAAATAGCCAAGTAAGGAGTCATTATCTACAATTTGTTGTTCTGCTCTATCGCGCTCAACAACAGTTGGTCCGGTTGGGTCATCATCTTTTTTACAAGACGTAAAACCTAAAGTTAGAACAAACAAAAATGCAGCGTAATTTTTAATTCTCATAGTTTTCTTTTTATATAAAGTCGTTTTAAAACCATAGCAAATTTTAAAACCTTTGAATAATGCCTATTTTTAGGAGCGCAAGATACAATAATATAATATTTTTGTACAATAACATTAACGTTGTTTTTTATATTTTAATATGCGGATCGATAAATTTCTATGGTGTGTGCGCTACTACAAAACACGAAGTATTGCTACAGATGCTTGTAAAAAAGGACATATAAAAGTGAACGATCAGGTTGTAAAACCTAGTCGTGAGGTTTATCCTAGTGATAAAATTCAAATACGCAAAGACCAAATTAATTACCAACTTACGGTAAACGATCTCCCCGAGAGTCGTGTTGGAGCTAAACTCGTAGACATCTACCGCACAGACACTACTCCCAAAGAAGCTTTTGAAGCCAAAGCTTTATTAAAATATTCCAAAGACTACTATCGCAAAAAAGGAACGGGTAGACCTACCAAAAAAGACCGTAGGGATATTGATGACTTTAATGAAGGTTCTGATGAAGTTTAAACTCGAAATTAAAAGTGATAATCTCCATATAATTAAACATCTCTTTTTTATCTTTGATACAAACTAGTTGAGCATGACAAGTACCAAGAACATCATTTTAAATCATATAGAAATCCAACATAAAATTAGACGCATTGCTTATCAAATCTATGAAAGTAATGTAAATGAATCTGAAGTTATTTTAGCTGGTGTAGATAGTAAAGGTTATATTCTTGCTAAAAAGCTAAAGTCAAATTTAGACAAGATTTCTGATCTAAAAACAACCATCTGCAAAGTGGTCATCGATAAGAAAAACCCACAAACCGAAATTAAAACGTCTATTTCTCCTCAAGACTATGCTAATAAATCTATTGTGTTGGTTGATGATGTGCTCAACTCAGGAAGTACCTTGATTTATGGTGTCAAACATTTTTTGGATGTACCTTTAAAACAATTTAAAACGGCTGTTTTGGTCAATAGAAATCACAAAAAATATCCTGTAAAAGCCGATTTCAAAGGCATATCACTGTCAACGTCCTTACATGAACACGTTGAAGTGGTTTTAGAAGGTAAGACACACGAAGTGTACTTAAAATAATTGCAAAAAGATAGATTCGACGACTTCATCAATCGTTTTGTTATCTGAATTTATAGTAATGTCACATTGGTTATAATATACAGAACGTTCAAACAGATGTTTACCAATAAACTCATTTAACGCTTCCAAATTGTCCAAATGGGCAATCAATGGTCGGCTAGATTTTTCTTTAAATAATCTGCTAGATAAACTCCCTATGGAAGCTTTTAAATAAATACTAACCGTACCAGGAGCATTCATAATGATGTCCATATTATTGCCATAACATGGTGTGCCGCCACCTAATGATAGAACCGAACTGGAATTTAAGTTAAGGGCTTCCACAAGACATTTACTTTCGGTCTTTCTAAAATAAATTTCATCTTTGTTTTTAAAAATTTCCGTTACGCTTAACTGTTCTTTTGCTTCAATAATATCATCCAAATCATTATACGAACACTTTAAAATAGAGGCGAGTTTTTTACCTATTGAAGATTTTCCAGACCCCATATAACCTATTAAAACAATGTTCATTTTTTTCTTACAATTTGATTTTTAAAAACATACCTATTAAGGCTACAAAAAAACGAAAAAAATAAACAAAAAAGGGTTGGGTTTATAAATTAATCGTTTTATATTTGCACCCTCGAAAGAGAAAAGACTCGGTAGCTCAGCTGGTAGAGCATAACACTTTTAATGTTAGGGTCCTGGGTTCGAGCCCCAGCCGGGTCACAAAAAGTTAAGCCTTTGCTTAACTTTTTTTTTATCTTTACCTCACTTTTTTGCGCACGTGGCGGAATTGGTAGACGCGCTAGCTTGAGGGGCTAGTATCCGTTTAGGATGTGGAAGTTCGAGTCTTCTCGTGCGCACTTTTTTCTTTAAAATTGACTTTTTATTTTTAAGAACTTAAAAAGTGCATTGATTAAAATTGTATTTTTGTTTATTCTTTATTCAAAAATAATGAACAATATCAAAACTAGCTTTAGCATCAAGGACCTCGAAAATCTCACAGGTATTAAGGCGCATACGATTAGAATTTGGGAGAAACGCTACAATTTACTAGAACCAGAGCGCACCGATACTAACATTAGAACCTACAGCCTTGAGAACTTACAAAAATTATTGAATGTTAGTTACCTTAACGCTAATGGTTACAAAATCTCTAAAATCGCAACCCTTAAAAAAGAGGATGTTCCTTCGATAGTACGAGAAATTGCTTCACGAGATAATTTTGAAAGTCATGCTGTAAACTCCTTTAAAATTGCCATGCTCAATTTTGATACGGTATTATTTTATAAAGTATATTCTGGACTCTCCAATCAAAAATCATTTAGAACTATTTTTTACGAAGTATTTTTACCCTTATTGAGCGAAATTGGAATTCTATGGCAAACCAGTACTATAACTCCAGCGCATGAGCACTTTATAACTACACTTATCAGGCAAAAAATATTGATTAACATTGAGCTTGCACAGCAAGAACATTTAAATTCAAGCAAAAAAGCCTTTGTACTCTACCTACCTGAGAATGAGATTCATGAGCTAGGACTCATGTTCATTCACTACGAATTAATTTTAAAAGGGCATCACAGCATCTTTTTAGGGCCAAGTGTTCCACTTGATAATTTAAAAGAAATCACAACCTATTATGATGATGTGACTTTTATTTCCTATTTTACCATTAAACCTGAAAAGGATCACCTACAAGACTATCTTAAAGATTTCAAGGATCAAATTATAGCACTGGGTACTTACAGGTTTTGGATTTTAGGCAAGATGCTTGAGCATTTAGAACAAAAGAAAGTTCCAAAAGGTATTTCCATGTTCAATTCTATTAAAAATTTAGTAAAAGAACTATAAATTTTTACTAAAGCACTTCATTTTGTTTAACTTTTTATTACTTTTGTTAAACAATGAAAAAACGCATCTCTATAATCGGTTCTGGTTTTTCTGCCTTATCTGCAGCTTGTTACCTTGCAAGCTACGGTAATACTGTTACCATATATGAAAAAAATAAAACCGTTGGCGGTAGGGCCAGACAATTAAAACGAGACGGCTTTACTTTTGATATTGGCCCAACCTGGTATTGGATGCCAGATGTTTTTGAACGTTTTTTTGCTGATTTTGAAACACATCCAAAAAAGTATTATGAGCTAGAGAAGTTAAATCCAGCCTACAGTGTCTATTTTGACAAGAATGATTATATCACCATCGAAGATACTTTAGAAAAAATTTATAAAACATTTGAAAAGGAAGAAGCGGGCAGTTCTAGTAAATTGAAAACATTTATGGCAACTGCCCAAAATAATTATGATGTTGCTATAAAAGATTTGGTGTATCGTCCCGGAGTTTCCCCTCTTGAACTCATCACACCTGTTACAATAAAAAAGATTAGTCAATTTTTTAGCACCATTAAAAAAGATGTTAGGAAAGAATTCAAAAATGAGCGTTTGGCAAAAATCCTTGAATTTCCAGTCCTTTTTCTAGGAGCAAAACCAGATAATACACCGTCATTTTACAGTTTTATGAACTATGCCGATTTTGGTATTGGCACCTTTCACCCCAAGGGTGGTATGTATCAAGTGATTTTAGCCATGAAAACTCTAGCCGAAAATTTAGGCATTGTGATTAAAACAGAAAACTCTATTGAAAAAATTATCGTAGATAATGGAAAAGCAACAGGAATTGTTTCAAACGGAATAGTTTATCATTCGGACATTGTGTTAAGTGGAGCAGACTATCATCATACAGAAACTTTAATGGATTTACAGTATCGTCAATATTCTGAACGCTATTGGGAGAAAAAAGTTTTCGCGCCTTCCTCTCTATTGTTCTATGTGGGATTCGATAAAAAATTGAAGAATGTAAATCACCATACCTTATTTTTTGATGTTGATTTTGACACACATGCCCAAGCTATTTACGATCAACCTGAATGGCCAGAACAGCCTTTGTTTTATGCAAGTTTTCCATCATTAACTGACGCCACTTCGGCACCAGAACATCACGAGGCAGGCATCTTTTTAATACCACTTGCACCGGGCTTGAACGATACGCAAGAATTGCGGGACATTTATTTTGAAAAAATTATTTCGCGGTTTGAAGACCTCACTTCTCAAGACGTCAAAAAAAACATTATATTTAAAGAGTCCTTTTGTGTAAATGACTTCGTTAAGGATTATAATTCCTACAAAGGCAATGCCTATGGGATGGCAAATACACTCCTACAAACGGCTTTTTTAAGACCAAAATTAAAGAGTAAGAAAGTAGATAATTTATTCTTTACAGGACAACTAACGGTGCCAGGACCTGGGGTTCCACCGTCACTGATTTCGGGAAAATTAGTTGCCGAATTAATTAAGAAACACCATGCCAATTAGTCAATTATGAAGTCAATTTTCGATACTGTTTCAAGACACTGCAGTAAACTGGTCACACAGTCGTACAGCACCTCTTTTTCTTTAGCCACAAAAATGTTAGCAACAAGTATTAGACAAGATATTTATAACATTTATGGCTTTGTCCGTTTTGCTGATGAGATTGTAGATACCTTTCATGACTATAATAAAGTAGAGTTGTTCTCTTATTTTGAAACTGATCTAAATAGAGCTTTAACATCTAAAATAAGCCTCAATCCAATTCTAAATTCTTTTCAGGAAACCTATCACAAGTATGGTATTGAAAAACATTTAGTCGATTCCTTTATGAATAGTATGCGTATGGATTTACACAAAAACACTTATTTAACAGAAGCGGAATACAAGGCTTACATCTATGGCTCTGCCGATGTTGTTGGACTCATGTGTCTAAAAGTGTTTGTGAAGGGAAATCAGGAACAGTATGAAGCACTAAAAGATTCTGCGATGAGTTTGGGGTCAGCCTTTCAAAAAGTTAATTTCTTAAGAGATTTAAAAGCTGACTATGAAGATTTAAGCAGATCCTACTTTCCTAATTTAGATTTAAGTCAGTTGGATGAAGCTTCCAAATTAGCCATCATTGAAGATATCGAATCCGATTTTGCTAAAGGTTTAAAAGGTATCAAAGAATTACCTATTGAAGCTAAATTTGGAGTATTTATGGCGTATAGATATTATCATCAGTTGTTGAAAAAGCTAAAAAAAACACCAGCGTTGGCGATTAGATCAACAAGAATTCGTGTTCCAAACTATAAAAAAATCGAGCTATTGACTCGCAGTTATGTAAAATATCAACTAAATTTGATGTAAATGATTATGGATGTGATTTTGTGGATATTAGTCTTTTTAGCAACCTTTTCCTTTATGGAATTTATGGCTTGGTTTACACATAAATATGTCATGCATGGTTTTTTATGGCGTTTGCACAAGGATCATCATAAAAAAGACCACAAAAGTTGGTTTGAGCGCAACGATGCCTTTTTTATTTTTTATGCGATTGTAAGCATGATTTGCTTCTATCTTTGGAGTTACGAGGATGTTTGGTTTTGCTTACCTATTGGACTGGGTATAATGGCCTATGGCGCAACCTATTTTATCGTTCATGATATATTTATTCATCAGCGATTTAAATTATTTAGAAATGCTAATAATTGGTATGCTAGAGGTGTTCGAAGAGCTCATAAAATGCACCACAAACATCTTGGAAAAGAAGATGGAGAATGCTTTGGCATGTTAATAGTTCCTTTTAAATACTTTAAAAGTTAATACTGGTTTTGTATTTTTACACTGAAACCAAATTCTTCAATTTTTAGCTAAAATGGAAATCAACATGAACTATCTGTATTTAATGTTGAATATTGGATCGTTTGCAATACCATTTCTTTTCAGTTTTCATCCCAAACTTAAATTTTACACCTATTGGAAGGGTTTCATAATCGCCACCGTATTAACCATGCTTATTTTTATTCCTTGGGATATTATCTTCACAATAAATGGCATCTGGGGTTTTAACGAATCTTATTTCTTGGGAAACTATTTGTTTTCACTTCCCATTGAAGAATGGCTGTTTTTTATTTGTATCCCTTATGCCTGCGTCTTTACGCATTATGCACTATTACAATTATTTCCTGGAAAAGAATTGGACCAGAGGCATGTTAATACAATAACTCATACCATTATGGCTATATTGGTCTTACTATGTTTTTTATACTATGACAAATGGTACACCTTCATCAATTTCCTTTATGCCTTAATTTTATTAATGGTTGTAAAAACGCTTTGGCCAGCATTGTTAAAAAGCTATTATCTTACATTTTTGGTAATGCTTATTCCCTTCTTTATAGTTAACGGAATTTTGACTGGAAGTGCTATTGAAAACGAGGTGGTTTGGTATAACAATGATGAAAATTTAAATTTTAGAATCTTCACAATTCCCGTTGAAGATATCGTTTATGCCTTTACTTTAATACTGACCAACCTTTCACTAACGCAATACTTTTACAAAAAGTTGAAGTGAAAGTCGTAAGAAAAATTTAGTTTAAATTTGAACTTTAACTATTTTAATCCATCAGCATGGGAACGCGACGCCATTTTGTAAAACAATCTGCCATTTTAGGTACCGGAATTGCCTTGGCTCCTCAATTAACTTTTTCTTCAAATTCAAAATACCATTCAGAAAAACTTAAAGTTGCCCTCATTGGCGTTGGATTGAGAGGTACCAATCACCTCAATAATTTGCTGTTAAGAGATGATGTTAGTATAACCGCAATTTGTGATATTGATACTAAGCGTATTGACCTTGTTCTGGACCTAATTTTAAAAGCCAAACAACCAAAACCAAAAGTATTTGGCAAAACTGATTATGACTACAGGAATCTATTGGATTTAAAAGATGTAGATGCCGTAATTATTTCAACACCTTGGTTATGGCATACCCGTATGGCAAAAGATGCGATGTTGGCAGGAAAATATACGGGCGTCGAGGTTTCGGCTGCCAACACTATGGAAGAATGTTGGGATTTGGTAAACACACATGAAGAAACTGGTACCCATGTAATGATTCTTGAAAATGTAAATTACCGTCGGGATATTATGGCTGTGCTTAACATGGTTAGACAAAATGTTTTTGGAGAGCTAGTGCATTTTAGATGTGGTTATCAGCACGATTTACGCTTTGTAAAGTTAAACGATGGACAATCAGCCTATGGAAAAGGTGTAGAATTTGGCGATAAAGGTATTTCAGAATCGGCTTGGCGAACACAACATTCACTCAAACGAAATGCTGATGTTTATCCAACCCATGGTGTAGGGCCAATTGCAGCGATGTGCAATATCAATCGCGGTAACCGTTTTACGTCAATAACCTCTAATGCTTCAAAAGCTGTTGGTCTTCATAATTATATTGTAAAACATGGCGGAAAGGACCATCCAAATGCTAAATTAAAATTCAAGCAAGGTGATGTCATTACCTCAATAATTGAAACTGCAAACGGTGAGACCATAATTGTAACACATGACTGCAATTTGCCGCGACCCTACTCTTTAGGTTTTAGAGTACAAGGTAGTGAAGGTCTTTGGGAAGTAGACGGAAACCGAATTTATATCGAAGGGAAATCACAACAAGCACACCGATGGGATGATGCTACGTCTTGGTTAGAGAGATATGACCATCCGCTTTGGCAAAAGTATGGTAAATTAGCAACAGGTGCTGGACATGGTGGTATGGACTTCTTTGTGCTCAACGCCTTTGTTGAATCTGCCAAACAAAATATAGCACCACCTATGGATGCCTATGATGCTGCAGCTTGGAGTGCCATTACCCCACTTTCTGAAGTATCCATTGAAAATAATGGAGAACCGCAAGATTTTCCAGATTTCACCAGAGGAAATTGGATCAAACGTCAACCCTATAATTGGATGAAGGATACTTTTTAAATTTAATAAGCACTTAATTTGAAATCTATTTGCATTGAAGCGCCAGCACGTATTTGTTTATTTGGAGATCACCAAGATTATTTGGGGCTTCCCGTAATTGCCTGTGCTATAAATCGCCACATCAGACTCAATGCTACACTAAATAACACTTCAGTTTTTAATATTCAGATGCCAGATATATGTGCACAACGGCAAATTCCTGTAGATGAGCCTTTTGATTCGCTTGAGGATAGAGATTATTTAGGTTCGGCCCTACGAGTGGTTAGGCGATATGGCTGCAATCCCAATCAAGGATTTGATATAACCATAAAAAGTAATATTCCCATTAATGCTGGAGTATCAAGCTCTTCTGCTTTGGTTGTAGCTTGGGTACAATTCCTTTTAGAAGCCTTTGGATGCAATCGAGAAATTACGCCACAGTTTATTGCAGAGTTAGCCTTTGAAGGTGAAGTTTTAGAGCATAACGCTCCTGGAGGTCGAATGGATATGTACACCATTGCTATTGGCCAAATCCTGTATATTGACACCTCAAAAAACGTAGCGTTTGAAATTATTAAAAATCCATTTCATGAGTTAATTTTAGTGGAATCTGGCGTTCCAAAAAACACCATACAATTACTTTCCAAGGTAAAATCTAATGTCGAAAAAGCACTTGACCATATAAGATCCAGTCATTCTGACTTCAATATTAAAAATGTAACTATAAAAGATTTCAACCAGTTATCGTTAATGTTACCAGATGAATTGAAGCCTTATTTTTATGCGGCCTTAAAAAATCATGAAATTACCCAAAACGCTTATCTTGAATTCAAAAAAGAAGCAGCAGACCTTAAGGTTTTAGGTTTTTTAATGACCGAACACAACAACATATTAAAACATCAGTTAAAAGTTACAGTGCCAAAAGTGGATCACTTAATCAACATTGCATTAGAGGCTGGTGCACTTGGTGCCAAAATTGTTGGTTCAGGCGGCGGCGGCAGTATTGTTGTAATTGCCCCACATCAAAAGTCAACATTGATTACTAATGCCCTACTTGAAGCTGGAGCTAAAACAGCTTATTCTGTTTCAGTGACTAAAGGGGTCCATCGTATTTAAAAAATGGGAGCAAATTTAATCATATTGGCAGGTGGAGCATCTTCAAGGATGAATTCATCCCTAAATTCTTCTTCCTCCACATGGATAAATAAAGCTTTAATTGGTATTGACAGTGATGGACGGCCTATTTTGGATTACCTAATTACTAATGCTGAAAAAGCGGGATACACAAATCTCATTATTGTAACAGGTGAACAGGCTGATGAATTTAAATCCTTTTATGGAAAGAAACAAAGCAATAACCTATTTAGAACCATAAAAATTTCTTATGCAACTCAATATGTTCCAAAAGACCGCGTAAAACCTTTAGGCACTGCAGATGCTTTGTTGCAAGCACTTCAACAATATCCATATTTAAAGCGCTCATCATTCACGGTGTGTAATGCTGATAATTTATATTCGGTTGAGGCATTTAAGACTTTATTACAATCAGCAGATAAAAATGCTTTTATTGCTTATGACAGAACTGGACTAAACTTTGACACTGAACGCATTTCAAAATTTGCCCTTGTTCAATTAGATCATGAACATTATTTGAACAGCATTATAGAAAAGCCTCAACTTCATGAAATACCAAAATATAGAGACACTACAGGAAGCTTGCGAGTAAGTATGAATATTTTTAAGCTGAATGGACATGATATCATGCCTTATCTAGAAAATTGCCCGATGAACCATGAACGGCATGAAAAAGAATTGCCAACTGCAGTTTTGAATATGTGTAATGATATACCAAAAGCCATGAAAGGCATTTTATTTCATGAACACGTTCCAGATTTAACCTCTAAAAATGACATTGCGGTTTTAAAACACTATTTAGACACCGAACAAAACAAAAAAAACTCCTGAATACATCAGGAGTTTTTTTTAATATAGAACTGTATCTTAAATTAAGAAGCGTTTTGTCGCTTAATTAAATTAAGTGCTGAACCTTCATTGTACCAGTCAATCTGTGCTTGATTGTAAGTATGATTTACTTTAATTACATCCTTGCTGCCATCGGCATGAACAAATTCAATTGTTAAAATTTTATCAGGTGCAAATTCATTTAAATCCAAGAAATTAATAGTATCGTCTTCCTGAATTTTGTCATAATCACTTTCGTTAGCAAAAGTCAAGGCTAACATTCCTTGTTTTTTAAGGTTGGTTTCATGGATTCTTGCAAAAGATTTTACTTTTATATTTATGCCTTATTTGGCAATTAATGCGGTACGGGCTTAATCATTCTAAATTCAATTTTGGTAATACGTTCCTATTTAAAAATGTTTATAATTATTATAATGTTCCATTAAATTAACTTATTAGCCCCAAGTTTCTTCCTTTTATCAATGAAGCCATATCTCGACAAACCAGTATCGGTTAATAAATGATTTTAAATTTTAAGTCGTGATTAATTACCTATTAAGTGATTTTTTAATCGACTGCCCATACATTTAATTCAAATTAATTATTAATCTAACCTCTAACGGCTTATGAAAAAAATTCTATTCTTTACTTTTTTATCAGTCTCATTTATGTCTGCACAAGAACTTACCATTACCAATGGATCCTTTACTATAAAAAGTGGTGCTAGTTTAAATGTAGACGGTCTGGTCTTATCACCTTCTGCAGATCACGTGCTCAGTAACAACAACAGCATTACACGCTCTGCAACGCCAATTACTGCTAACAGCAATCAAAGTATGGCCCGTGTGTATAGCCTCGCAATGAATTCTGCCGATTTTCAAGGCACCATGGTCTTTAATTATGAAGACAGTGACGAAAACGGTATTTTGGACGGCGATGCTGTGCTTGAAGTAAAACAAGCCGGACAATGGATGAGCTATGCAGACAGCGACGGCGTTGACAACAGTGTGACGCATACCTTTGCTTCTGCCATTCAATTTACCGATGTAACGGTATCATCATCATCAGCTACTTTAACAGTAAACCCAGTATCTGACAAACTATTTGTTAAGGTGTATCCTAATCCGGTAGTAAACGAAGTACATATTGTACATCAAGACGCTATTGAAGTGATCCTCTTTAACCAATTAGGTCAAGAAGTTTTGAAAACCAGTGAAAAAACCATTGACTTTTCAAACCTTTCCAAAGGCCTGTACATTTTACAAGTAAACAATTCCAACAATACAAATTCTAACAACTTTAAAATAATTAAACAATGAAAAAACTTACTTTACTTTTTATAGCGGTTTTCGCTTTTACTTTTTCGAATAATACAGATGCACAACAACGTGCTACGGCGCATGTTGAAAATGGATCAGGAGATCCACAATCAGGACGAATGTATAGAATTAATGCAGGAGGAGCATCAAGAGATGGTAACGGTAATTCTAACAACTCTTTTGGAAATATTGCTGATTGGGTAGTAGATTTAACAATAGCTGAACAAAATCCACAAGTTGATAATGTTCGTGGAGGAGGAACTAGAATGCAACATGATGGCTTTGGAGCTTTAGGCTGGGGGTCTTTCGCAGCTGGCGTTTATGGTCGTGCTTATGGTGCTGGTGCCGTTGCTGTAGGTTTCCACACTATTGCTGGATCACAAACAGGTATAGGACCAAATAACAATTCTGATGGAAACTATGATAACCATGGACAAGTAGCTATGGGTTTTAGAACAAGAGCTGTTGCACATGCATCTACTGCTATGGGACAAGAAACTAATGCAGAAGGAGATCATTCTTTTGCAATTGGCTATGGTACAACAACAACAGCACAAGGCGGTGTTGCAGTTGGTAGACATAACGCTACTACCAATGCTGCCTTTGTTATCGGTAACGGTGCTGATGCTGGAAATCAATCGGATGCATTTATAGTAAATACGGATGGTTCTGCTGTTTTCTCTGGTGATGTAACGGTGAATTCAGATATGCGTTTAAAAGCCAATATTATATCTTTAGGTAGCACAATGGCAAAACTTTTACAAATAGATGGTAAAAGCTATGTGATGAAGAAAAACACTTCGGAACAAAAAATTGGTTTATTGGCGCAAGATGTTCAGGCCGTATATCCTGAATTAGTAAAAGAAGCCAATAACGAAGAGGGTACGCTTTCTGTAAATTACCAAGGTTTAATCCCTGTATTAATCAACGCGATCAAAGAACAACAAGCAGAGATTGACGAGTTAAAGAAAATGATTCACAAAAATTAACTCTAGTACAATAAACTAAGTTGGAATAACCCCGCCTCCTTATTTTCGGTGGGGTTATTTGTTATAATGGCTTAAAGCAAACCTCATTTCTATCATCTAAATATAACAATACGCCTTTTTTGGGTATTCCCATTGGGTAAAAATTACAAACAAATGAAAAAATTATTGACCATTCTATTATTAAATGTCTGCTTATTTTCCTTTGGACAAGTCACATTTACTGATATACCTCAAAATAAACAGTTAGTTGCTAGAGACCTTAATACTAATCTAGGAACTCTTAATATTTCAGGGACTGTTGATAATACAGGTGTTAATTACGATGCTATCGAGGTGATTGTAAGTAAAGGAGGGCTTTTCCCAGTTGCTACCAGTGAGAATTTAAGTTTTAGTGGCAATACAGCACCTTTTAATATTGATGTTACTATTAACGCAGAATTAACTAATTATACCATCACCGTAAATGGCATGACTGCTGGTAGCCCAACACAAATTACACAAGTTACCGAAGTTGTAGCTGGTGATGTGTTTATGGTACAAGGGCAATCGAACGCTGAAGCAAACTCAAGAGATGGTACCACTTCAAATGCTAATAACAGTAATTTTATTAGGGTTTATGCTAGTGGAACAGAAAACGGAACTAATTTGCAAAACAATGATAACTGGTTTATAGCACAAGGCGATGGCCATAAAGAAACCAATGGCAATGCGGGTCAGTGGGGTTTAAAATTGGCTAAAATGTTACAAGACGATTTAAATATACCTATAGCTATATTTAACGGTGCACATGGCGGACAGCCCATCGAATTTTTTCAAGCGCCAGGAGATTACGCAACATCTACAGGCTCCAATTACGGCCGGATGTATTACCGCTTAAACAAAACAGGTTTAAAGGATAATGTGCGTGCCATTTTATGGTCGCAAGGAGAAGCGAATTCGTTTGGTTCAGGTTTAGCTACTCAAAGCTATATAAACTTGTTTAATGATTTAAAAGCTGCTTGGTTAAATGACTATCCTAATATTGAACATTTTTACCTATTTCAAACTAGAGATTGCGATTGTGGAACAACTGAGCAGGGCCGTTTAAAAATTAAAGAAGCCCAACGTCGATTAGCACTAAACGATGCTACTATTTCAATCATGCCAACAACGGGCATGACCGTAGCTAATGACAATTGTCATTATCCTTTTGGAAATGGTTATGAGAAATTTGCAACACGAATTTACCCTTTAGTAAAACGTGATATCTATGGCGAAAGCTATCCGCAGAATATTGATGCGCCGGTAATAGTTTCGGCAAAACTTATGAGTCCAACCTCTTTGGAAATTGAAACCAATATGACTTTAGCTTCAAATATTCCAAGTATAGCTAACATTCAACAAGATTATTTGTTAAGCAATGTAGGTTCTGCATCAATAACAGCTGCTCAAATTTCGGGAAGCAAAATTATTTTTACGCTCTCAACCTACCCCGGATTTGGAAGTTCTTCATCCATTTCTTTTATCGGAAAACATGCAGGAAGTGCAGACAATATTACCAATGATAACACACTGGAACTAGTAAATTTTAGTTACTTCCCCATTCAGGATTTATCAGATAATGGTAACCCTCCAGATGCCGGCAATCCTCCGGGAAACGGTAGTGATAATACCGATCCTAAAATACTACAACTGGAAAACGGCGGACAGATTATTATAAAAGCGAATGCATCGTTAAATTTAAAAGGCTTAAAACTTACTCCAAACATCGATCACACTTTGGTAGCCGATAACACCACCACAAGATCACTAACAGCATTAGGTTCTGCCCCTAACGAAAGTATGGCTAGAGTATTTAATTTTGCTTCGGCTACTGCCGATTTTACCGGAAAAATTATTTATTACTACGACGATGTGGACATGGGAACTATTACCCATGGCGATGCCGTGCTTCAAATTAAGGACGATGGTGATGTCTGGATGACATATTCCGACGAGGATGCCAACAACAACAAAGTAACCTATACCTTTAATAGTCCTATTAAAATTAAATCGGTTACAGCGTCTGCATCCGCAACAACCTTAAGTATTGAATCGCTAACAGAAGAAATGAAAATTGCAGTGTTTCCAAATCCAGTAACATCGGTATTGCAAATACAATATAAAGGCGATTTAGAGACAACCGTTTACGATTTTCTTGGAAGGGAATTACTACGCACAGAAGCCAAAACCATTGATATGAGCACCCTTCCCGTAGGTGTATATGTTATCCAAACCACCGACAAAACCATTAACAAGAAAAACAGCTATAAGATTATTAAAAAGTAAACCAAACAGCTTAACATAGTTGATCATCTGTTAATGCTGAACCTTTTAGATATAAAAGTCACGAATTCACGAATATTTTATAAAACCCATTAGTGAATTGGTGGCTTCTATTTTTAATAGCATACCACAAAAATAATTGTAGCAAAGTAACCTTAACCGAAATAGCCATGATATTATATAAAACTTCGAGTATAAAAACCCTTATTTTTTACACTGTCTTTTTAAGCTTTTGGAACTTTAATGCTTTTAGCCAATGTAATGGCGCAGTCGATTCTTGTAATAAGAAATACAATGAAGTTGCCTATTTAACCACCCATAACGCTTTTAATTCTGGGCAAGATGGTTTTGCGTTTCCCAATCAAAATAATAACATTGCGACACAGCTTAACGACGGTGTTCGCGGATTAATGATTGACGTTTATGATAGCAACGGAACCCCGGTGGTTTACCATGGGTCTTCAATTTTTGGTTCAGAGCCTCTTTCTAGGTATTTAAACGATATTAAATCGTTTTTAGACAATAACCCAAATGAAATTATTACAATCATTTTCCAAAATGACCCTGGTGTAAGCGCCAATACTATTGAAAATGATTTTAACCAAGCTGGATTATCAAATTATTTACATGTACAAAATAAGTTTTCGCCATGGCCCACATTACAAACCATGATTAACGCCAATAAGCGACTGGTTGTTTTCAATGAAGTCAATAATGCTACTCCTGGCCAAGACTGGTATCATCACATTTGGGATTTTGCGGTTGAGATTAATTATGGAAGTATAAATTGTGATTATGGTAGAGGGAATCCGTCTAATGATTTATTCGTCTTCAATCACTTTATTACTTCTGGTTTAGGAACAGGAAGTACTGGAGATGCCCAAACTGTAAACTCCAACCCTTATTTTATCGACCATGTGACCCAATGCCAACAGGCAAAAAACAAGCTTCCTAATTTTATAACCGTTGATTTTTATGACCTTGGCAATTCCTTGGATGTCGTAAACCAATTAAATGCATCAAACCCTGGAAGTGGTGGCAATGATGGTGGCAGTGGCAATCCACCAGGAAACGGCAGCGATAATACCGATCCTAAAATACTACAACTGGAAACTGGTGGGCAAATTATCATTAAAGCAAATGCTTCATTAAATTTAAAAGGGTTAAAATTAACGCCGGATACTGATCATACGCTTGTAGCAGATAATACTGCAACAAGGTCATTAGAAGCATTGGGTGATGCACCCAACGAAAGTATGGCGAGAGTGTTTAATTTTGCATCATCCACCAATGACTTTACTGGAAAAATTGTATATTACTACGATACAATCGATATGGGAACCATCACGCATAATGATGCGGTTTTACAGGTTAAAAATGATGCCGATGCCTGGAGCAATTACCTTGATGAAGATGCCACAGACCACCAAATTACCTATACATTTAACAGTCCTGTAAAGTTAAAATCGGTAACCGCTTCGGCTTCTTCAACAACTTTGAGCATTAACCCAATGGTTGAAGAAATGAACATCGCCATTTTTCCCAATCCTGTAAGATCGGAATTAAATATACGATATCAGGGTGATTTAGACATTGAGCTTTTCGATTTTCTTGGTAGGACAATCATCAGGACAAAATCGAAAATCATAGATATGGGTACAATGCCAGTCGGGGTATACATTATTCAAACAACCAACAAGAGCACCAACCAAAAAAACAGCTATAAGATTATTAAAAAATAATGGTTGTTATTCAATACTAGCCTTTCCGTTTAACATTTTTTCGGTAACACAATTATATATAGATTAGTATTAATTTGAATCAATAAATACGTTTTTTATAGACTAAAAATGGCTGATTATTTAAAGGAATTAAAATAATTAGTTAGATTTGCGACAA
Organism: Flavobacteriaceae bacterium MAR_2010_72; assembly: GCA_003550275.1. GTDB lineage: Bacteria > Bacteroidota > Bacteroidia > Flavobacteriales > Flavobacteriaceae > Geojedonia. Next base: position 1,266,368 of record QXCW01000002.1, on the reverse strand, counting down.
TAGCAGTCTAAAAAAGGCTTCCTCCCGAAATGCTCAAAAACTTTATAGTATTTGCTTTTTGTCTAATGCTTTTCCCATTTTGTGGAAACTCGCAAGGCATTGGGTTTAACTCTAACAACAATTTAATTTCCGAACGTACCTCCTACAATGTCTTTGCCCACAACACACCTAAATTTGGAGAAGGCTTTAGTGTTTCGTTCGATTTGTCGGTGAGTGATCCTTTAAGTTTTGGGTATATTTTTTCTGTCAAGGATAAAAATAAAAGTACTTCGTATTCCTTATCTTATATAAATGCCAGCGATGGTTTTGGAAAAATTAAGTTTAATCTGGATGCGGTAAAAAATATTTTATCCATACCCTTGGACACGGTATTGATTGGGTCCAAAAAATGGGTAAAAGTCCAATTGATTTTTAATTCCGAATCACAAAGCATTACACTTACTGTAAATGGTAAGACCTTTACCGAAAATACTTATGGCTTTGATGCTTCATTTATCCCAGAAATGTACTTTGGGAAACACGGTAGTGTTATAGAAGTGCCAGACATGGCCATAAAAAACCTGCTAATTAAGAATGGTAACAGAGAATATAATTTTCATCTTAACGAGAGTCAAGGCAAAAATGTACATGACACCAACGGAAAACTCTATGGGCATATTGATAATCCTAATTGGCTTATTAATGAATCCTACCACTGGAAAAAACGCTATTCCTTTTCCTCCAATCAGGTCGCTTCTATATCTTTTGATGAGGCACAACAACGTTTTGTTATTTTCAATTCCGATTCGCTTTCATTTTATCATTTAAGAAACGAAACGACGCAAACACAGCGGTTTGCAAACCCAATTCCAGTACCAATGCGTTTGGGAACTAGTTTTATCGATACCGCCACAAACACCCTGTATGTATACGAAGTTAATGATGTACCCAATAATAAAGCAACCATTGCTTCGGCTAATTTAGACAGTTTAATTTGGGTTGCAAAAAGCACCTTACAACTGCCCACACAGCGTCATCATCACAATTTCTATTTAGATTCCGATAAGGATGAATTTTTAATTTTTGGAGGGTTCGGCAATCAACGTTTAACAAACAATTTTGACGTTTACAACTTCAATTCGAATACCTGGAAATCGTTAGTGTTTTCTGGAGACACCATAACCCCACGCTATTTTTCAGGGCTTACACAAATTAATAAGGATGAACTATTAATCTTTGGTGGGCTGGGTAATAAAACGGGTGATCAAAGTATTGGAAAAACCTATTATTACGATTGCTACAAGGTTAATTTAAATACAAAAATAATAATAAAACTCTGGAATGTAAAACGAGATACCATAAAAATGGTAACCAGTAGAAGTTTAGTGGTCACTAACGACACTAGTGCATTTTACACTCTGGGTTACCCAGAATATATTGCCAATACACATTTACAGTTATATGAATATACCATCGCTAAAGGTACTTATCGTGTGTTGGGCGATTCTATCCCAATGATTTCTGAACGCATACGAACAAATGCCAACCTGTATTTCAATAAGGAAACAAACGAATTGTTTTGTACAACCCAGGAGTTTGAATTGGACGGCTCCAATAGAATTAGCATATACTCTATTAATGCTCCTCCCGTTTCTAAAGAAACCATTAACGATCACCTCTCAAAAGCAAATACCTTTAATTATTTTTTGTGGGGCATAATTTTGGGTGTTTTGCTGCTTTTTGCTCTGGTATATGCATTTATAAAATACCGGAAAAGAAAGAAAAAAGCGCTGGAAATTCAAATTGAAAACACTTTAATACTCGATGAGGAAAATACCAAAACCATTAAACCAATGAATTCGGTGTCTTTGTTTGGTAACTTTTCGGTGGCTGACCGAAAAGGAAAAGACATTACCTATCTCTTTAGCCCTAAAATACGGCAACTTTTTTTGTTGCTTCTTTTTAACAGTTATCGTGAAGATTATCCTGGAGTAAGTTCAGAATCGATTTATTCAAAGTTATGGCCAGACAGTCCGGTACAAAAAGCTAAAAACCTAAAAAATGTTACCATTAGCCAATTACGAAAAATTTTAAATGCGGTAAACGGTTTGGAAGTTATCTATACCCATGGGCGCTTTTTTATTGAATTTAATGAGGGTTTTCACTGCGATTACTTTAAGGTACTGGACCAATTAAATCTATTAAAGAAAGACATAGTTAATAATGAAGCCTTAATCGAGCTTACCCAACTAACTAAATCGGGGGGCTTTTTAAAATCTATTGACGATGAATGTTTTGATCAGATTAAAAAAGATTACGAGTTTCAAACATTAAAACTCATCCCAAACCATATAAAACGTTTATACAAAAACAAGAATTACGCTGCGGTTATTCCAGTTACCAAAATACTGTTCAACATTTATTCTTTAAACGAGGTGGCTTTTTATTACAAACTGCACGCCTTACTTAAAATGGGGCTTAAAGATAAAGCCAAAAGCCATTTTAATTATTTTATAATTGATTACAAAAAAATGATGGGTGACGATTTCACTTATACGTTTAACGAAGTTTCAAAAAGAATCCCAAAAGGACTTATTCGTAATTAGTGCCCTCTTAATTATTCAATTGAAATAGTATACAACAACTGTCCATTCTCACCACCACTGTTGCCTTCAGTTGGTAAAAATGTCGTAATTGCAAGTTCATTATCAGCAATTTTGCTAACCCCTGGATTGGCAAATGAAGATGCGTTTTTAGGTGTTTTTAGGTTTAGAGTTGTATAAAATGCCCCGTCGCCAAGTAGTAAACGCCATGAGCTAAAGTCTCTTTTTCTACCTTGGGCTTCCAAAAGAACGAAATCGCTCCCGGTAACTGTAAAAGCCGAACGCGCACCAATGTTCCCTTTAAAACCCATGTCGATAATATTCTTGTTTGATATCTCATCCTTCCAAGCCTTCCAGTGCGAAAAATCTTTTAAGATTCCCATTGCCTGATAATCTACATCACCATTATTAAAATAGTGAAATCCTAAAAGAATGGTGGAATTATTAGGTGAATCACCCTCAATTTTCCTAATGTCTGGTGTGCCTTCAGCATACTTTGAAAAGTTACGTGCTAAAGCTTTGCTATATTTGGGCCTATTCTTACACAAATCATGATAAGACGCATAAAACCGAACGCGAATGTTGTTGGAGCCTTCTTTTTTATCTTCCTCGTTAACCAACAAATAGCCGCTTCCCCATTTTTTTATATCCCCTTGATGCGACCTATCGCCTAGTTCAGTAATAAAATTCCATGTTTTTAAGTCATTACTACCAGCTAAAAACAGTATAAAATGATTTCTGCCAACCATCCTATGGTAAACACCTAAATACTTGTATTCTATCTCATTTGCCTGTACAACCCGCAAAACCTCTATTATTTTATTGGTGTCATCCTTTAATTTATAATAGGCATTTTGAGCATCAACCTTGTTAATTTGAGCAATTAACCTTGCATGCTTTTTTGGAAGCCACCATTGGTAAGCAATTTTTAAGTTTTCATCCAACGAAAAGTGTTTCAAGTTTGAAACACTATAGGTTGTATGTGCCGTATTACAATTAACAATGGCTTGCTTTAAATCTTGAAACGGCATTAATTTTAAGGCTTCCTCTGATTTTGTTTTGGACTCTAAAAGGAAACGATAGGCTAACGCTATAGAAGATAATTGATTGTCAGAGAGTTTAATAAGGGCCGTTTCTGATGTTGCCATGCGTTTTGATATTCCAGTAACCAATGCTTCACGCAATTGACTATACGTACTGTTAGCAATATCTGATATGCCGAGCCAATTGTTTTGTAATAAGGTTTTTACAACTAGGCCTTCATTGGGCAAATAATTTTCTATTACAAGGCCTGTAGCGTCAGTTTGGTTACCAAGCAATACCATCGTCTTGTTTTGTCTGGTCAATATAATAGCTATAGTGATAAATAAAACTGCACAACCCAACCATAATCCAAGATGTAACCTATTGTTTCTCATTAGATTTTAATTTTATTCCGTAGTAAATGAAGAGGCTGGTAAGCCTTCTTTATTAAAGAGTGTCGCTACCGCTTTATCGCGCCAAGCATAACGTGCAAACATGGGCTTTGAGACCAATGATGCCGTGAGTTCAATTTTGTTATTGATTATTCGAGCATTGGCAAATACAAATTTTTTATCTGCTCCAGCAATTTCAAATCCCTGTAAGACACCCTTTGATATCAGCCCTCCACCCTTAAAATCAAAATCAAGAATGAGTTTGTTGCCCGATATCTTGGTGTTTTTATACATGGGACCGGAAGCGACTATTTGCTTACCATAGTCATTTGCCAAAGCCAACCCCGCTAACCGTGCTCCTACATCTTGTTTGTTTGCAGGATGGATGTTATTGAAATTTCCAATATCTAAAGTAACCACCATGCCCGTTTTTTCGGTCTGCAAAGCTCGCCGTTGCGCATCTCTCAATTTCTGCGATACATCGAAATTAGCATCGTTTTTTGAATGGTATTGAAATGGTGCAATTTGTACAAAATAAAATGGAAAATCTGCCTGCCATTGTTTGCGCCAATCTTTAATCATCGCTGGAAAAACACGCTTGTATTGTTGGGCTCTTCCAACATTTTCCTCTCCTTGATACCAAATTGCCCCTTTAATAGTATAAGGCACCAATGGATGAATCATGGCATTAAATAACACACTTGGTATTTTGGGGTGCATTTTTATGATGGCAGCACGCTCCTTTAAATCAGTCGTGTCTAAACCATAAACATAAAATCGGTTTTCGTGAATCTCGGCAACCAACTTGTACTTCCAGTTTCCATTTAAGGAACTATTGTTGTTTTTTGTATTGGCCAAAACCATATCATCCGAAAAAGAGCCTGGTCCACCAGCATCTATGGCACGAATGGCAATGACATTCCTTCCTTTAATGAGAATGCTTTTCGGAACGGTAAACTTGCGTTTGGTACCAGAATGTCCGCTACCAGCATATCCGCCAACTAAATGACCATTTACATAGGTCGCATCCATGTCGTCTATAGCGCCAAGGGTCAATGTAAAATCGGTACTAATATCATCAATAAAAACGCTCTTGCGAAACCATAGTGCACCATCTACTTCGCCCTCTGCTATATTATCAAATCGTCCTGGTAATGTTATATACGACCAGCCAGAATCGTCGTATTCAGGGTGCGTGGCTAATGTATCATTAAAATCCAAAGTTTCCCATTGTTGCCTTGTACTCGGTATGGGTGCTGATTCCCATTTAGAAAACCAAGACGCTACTACTTGCTGTTTTTTTTGTTGGCTGATGGTTTTTAAAACCGTATCAAAATCTCCCAAACTTTCCAACTGTGGTTTGCTTGTCCAGGATTCGGCAGGTGTTCCTCCCCAACTGGAATGTATAATGCCTATGGGCACTTTAAGTTCATTATAAAGTCTTCGTGCAAAAAAATAGGCTGTTGCACTAAAATCTCCAGCAGTTTCCGGTAATGCAATTTGCCAGTTTCCTTCAATAGTGTCCAATGGCTCTAAAGACATGTTTCGGTTAACTGTAAACATTCGTATGTCCTGGAAATTGGCTTTGGCTATTTCCTCTTCAGAATTAACAATCACATCATTTGGTGGCCAACCCTTAAGGGGCATTTCCATATTGGATTGCCCTGAAGCCAGCCATACTTCGCCAATCATCACATCGTTTAAAAGCTTTGTATCTGTTGCTGTTGTAATTTGAATTGAAAACGGCCCTCCTGCACTAGGTGTTTTTAGTTGAAGTGACCAATTCCCATTGTCATTGGCGGTAGTAGAGATGGTTATGCCCCAACTTGCGGAAATCATAACCTTATTTTGGGCTTTATAAGTGCCCCAAAAAGCAACTTCGCTTTGCTGTTGAAGCACCATATGGTCGCTAAACAACAAACTCATTTCCAAATCGTCTTGGGCTTTGCTTTGAAATGCAAAACACGATAAACAAAAAGTAACAGCTATAAAACGTAGATGTGTCACCCATATGAAGCGTTTGAAATTGGCTTTCATTTCAATAAAATCTATCAAACGTTTAGATGTTGAATTTTTTAAATGCCATATAGCCATAACATGCTATCATTATAAAACAACATAGTGGTAAAATGAAAGAAAAATTAACTTCGGAAACCCCCATTATGGTGGTGTCTGCAACACCATTGCCACCGGCGTCAATAATCACCCCTTGCAACATGGGCAATAATGCGCCACCAACAATGGCCATAACCAATCCAGCCGAACCTACCTTTGCTTGTTCTTCAGTTAAATCGTTTAAGGCGATCCCATAAATGGTCGGGAACATTAACGACATACAAAAGGAAATGCCCACCAAACAGTACAGGCCTCCCATGCCTTGAATACCAATCGTTCCGGCTACAAAAACAGCCGCCAATAGCGCAAAGTACATAAGCAATTTACCAGAACTCAAATAGCGCAACAAGGCAGTTCCTATAAAGCGTCCAATTGTAAATAATATAAATGCCAATAATTGATATGAAAACACATCTACCTTTTCATAGCCCACCACATTGGCATTGGCCAAATCAATGGCTTCGGCATATTGATAGATATAGGTCCATGTCATTATTTGAGCACCCACATATAAGATTTGGGATACAACACCTAAAACATATTCTTTGTTTTTTGCCAATTCTCCAAAGGTTTTGCCTAGACTAGGCATACCGCCTTCGGCTTTCGATTGTGGCATTTTACTCACTAAAAAAATAATGAAAACCACTAAAATAACCAATCCTAAAATAACATAGGGGTCACGAATAACCGCTAAATCTGACACCCTAATAAGCGTTCTTTTTGCTTCGTCCAATGCGCTAAAATCGGCAATATCATCAGATTGTAGATTGTCATAAACAAAATATTTGGCTATCAACAATCCTGCAATTAAACCTACAGGGTTTACCGATTGTGCCAAATTTAATCGTTGCGTTGCTGTTTTTTTAGCACCCATAGCCAATATATACGGATTTGCAGCGGTTTCTAAAAACGCCAAACCAAACGTTAAAATGTATAGACCTAAACAGAAAAACCAAAACTTTTCTGTTATAGCGGCTGGGTAAAACAATAACGCACCACCTGCATACAGTGCCAAACCAATGAGTACACCAACCTTATAGGAGTATTTACGCATAAACATAGCTGCTGGCAATGCCATACAAAAATAGCCGCCGTAAAACGCCATCTGTACCCAAGAAGCTTGTGTGTTCGATAATTCCAGTACTTTCTTAAAGGCATTTACCATTGGATCGGTTACTGCATTGGCAAAACCCCATAATGCAAATAGCGAGGTTACCAATAAAAACGGAATTAAAACTTTTTTTGAAACAACGGGTGTTTTTGTAGAAATTTCAGGGATATCGTTTTCGCTTGCCAATGATTCTATGCTATTTTTCATATTGTGGAATTTGTTAGTCTAATTATTTTCGGTACTCATCGAATACGGTTTCGATTCGTTTTTAGTGCCCAATGTTTTATTAGGCTCGTCATCCATATCAAATGAAAAGATGGTACCCTCCATGAGATCTTCATAGGTAATATAATTTTTATTGTAGGCTTCATTTCCTCTTGTAATAGATTGGATATATACGTTTTCTTCAGAATTGTTTTTCGCCACTATTTCGAAGGTTTTTCCGTTCTCAAGATGCAGTTTAACCTGTTCAAACAGCGGACTTCCCAAAGCATATTGCCCTGTTCCTGGCGTTACCGGATAAAAACCCATGGCAGAGAATACATACCAAGCCGATGTTTGCCCATTATCTTCATCGCCACAAAGACCATCAGGAGCCGAAGAGTACAATTTACTCATGATCTCACGTGCATACCTTTGCGTTTTCCAAGGTTGCTCTAACCAATTATATAGGTATATGGCATGCTGAATGGGCTGATTCCCATGTGCATATTGTCCCATATTGCTAACCAGCATTTCGGTAATTTCGTGAATTTGTTGTCCGTAATAAGAATCGTTAAATGTAGGTTTGGCTGTGAACACTTCGTCTAGCCTGTTGCGCATTTTTTTAATACCTCCAAACGATTCTGCCAAACCAATTGGATCATGAAACACACACCAGGTCCAATGCCATGAAGAACCTTCGGTAAAGGCATCGCCCCATTTGTCAGGTGTAAAGGTAGTTGCCCATGTACCATCTTCATTTTTCCCACGCATGAATCCAATTTCTGGATCGAATACATTTTTGTAATTTAAACTTCGTTTTCTAAACAACTCTATTTCTTCTTCTGGCTTATTTAGCGCTTTGGCCAATTCAGCAATACTCCAATCGGCGAAAGCATATTCCAAAGTTCGTGCTGTGTTTTCATTAACGCCCACATCATAAGGCACGTAACCCAATTCATTATAATATTCCGATCCAAAACGCCCAACAGAACTTAATGGGCCTTTATGGTTACTGTTCTTTTTAATTGCCTGGTATAAGGTTTCAATATCAAATCCTCTAATGCCTCGTAAATAAGCATCGGCAATATTGATGGCCGAATTGGAGCCAATCATGCAGTCCCGATGCCCTGGGCTTGCCCATTCTGGCAACCAGCCACTTTCTTTATAAGTGTTTACCAAGCCTTGCATAACCTGACTTAAATAGTCGGGGTACATGATGGTAAAAAAAGGAAAGACGGCTCTAAACGTATCCCAAAAGCCATTATCGGTAAACATATAACCTGGAAGCACTCGTCCGTTATAGGGGCTGTAGTGCATAATTTGATTGTTGGCATCGATTTCATAAAACTTTCTCGGGAATAACAATACCCTGTATAATGCGGTATAGAAGGTTTTCTGTTGTTCGAGGGTGCCGCCGGTTACTTCAATTCTGCCCAATTCTTTGTTCCAAAGGGAGACGGCCTTTTGTTTGGTTTGTTCGAAGCTCTCATTACCAATTTCTCGACTTAAATTTAATTCGGCTTGTTCCAAACTGATAAAAGATGAAGCTACTTTGGCCGTCACTTTTTCACCATCGCTTGTTTTAAATGATATGGCTGCACCAACATGAAAGCCTTCGGCGGTTAAAGCCTTGCTTAACTTACTATTGTTGGCTTTACTGTTTTTATCTGCTTTCCAGGTTTGGACGGCTTCAAAATCTTTATCAAAATAGATGACAAAGTAGTTGTGAAAGTTCTCTGGTACACCCCCTGAATTATTTCGACAATAGCCAATTATTTTGCGTTCTTCTGGAATCACCTTAACCATAGACCCTTTAAAGAAGCCATCGACTAAAATATGGGCCTTGTCTGATTTTGGAAATGTAAATTGAAATTGGGCGCCACGTTCTGTTGGTGTAATCTCGGTAGTCACATCGTAATCGGCTAAATAAACTTTATAATAATGTGGTTTACTTATTTCGGTTTTATGTGAGAACCAAGAAGCGCGTTCGTCTTCATTTATCTTTAAGGTTCCTGTTTCTGGAAATAATGCAAATGCTGCGTAATCGTTAATCCATGGGCTTGGCTGATGGGTTTGCTTAAAACCTCTAATTTTATGCGCATCGTAGGTATAGCCCCAACCATTACCCATTTCGCCAGTTTGCGGAGTCCAAAAATTCATGCCCCATGGGGTTGCAATTGCAGGATAGGTGTTTCCATTGGAAAGCTCAAAGGATGAATCACTACCAACTAATGGGTTTACTAAATTGGCATAGGAAACAGCTGTGTTTTCTTTATACTGACCTTGTGCATTAAGCGTACATAGTGCCAATAATAGAAAAAATATTTTTTCTAATCTCATGAATTTTAGTTTACTGTTTAACTTAATACACTTTAGACTTTGGACGATCCTCATCTTTTTTACCAAATTCCTTATTAGGTTTATTACCCATAACAAATTTTAATGTGCCTCCTTTAAGGATTTCTTTATGAGTTATGAAAGATTTTGTGTGATTTTCACCGTTTAGAGTAACCGATTGAATGTATATATTCTCTTTACTATTATTTTCGGTTTCAACTGTAAATACTTTGTTTTCTGTTAATTTTATTGATGCTTTATCAAATAAAGGTCTACCAAAAACATACATGCCGTTAGCTGGATTTACCGAATAGAATCCCATAGAAGAAAGCACATACCACGCAGACATTTGCCCGCAGTCTTCATTTCCGCTTAATCCATCGGGTTTATCGGTGTATAATTCGTTTAAAATATAATTGACTTTATCGGCTATTTTGTATTGAGCTCCGGCATAAGCATACATGTATGTTGTATGATGACTTGGTTCGTTGCCATGTGCATATTGCCCAATCATTCCTGTAATGTCTATTGAGGCGCCTTTATCCAACTCTGAAGACATATTAAACAATTGGTCTAATTTTTCAATGTAGAGTTTATCACCTCCTAGGAGTTCGATTAGGCCTTCAGGGTCTTGGGGCACTAGCCATAAATATTGCCATGCATTTCCTTCGCAATAATCATTAACGCGGTGTTGTGCAGAAACAGGATTGAAAGGTGTTCTCCAAGAACCATCGGCTAATTTACCACGCATAAACCGTGTTTCTTCATCAAAATATTGCGTATAAGCTTTGGCGCGTTTTGCGAAATAGGCTGCATCTTCCGTTTTACCTAATTTTTCGGCCAGTTTAGAAATTGCCCAATCCGCTATTGCATATTCCATGGCACTAGCCACAGATTCTGGTCCGTGATCTGCAGGAATGTATCCAAACTCCATTAAATCTTTAACGCCCGGTTCAAAATCGCCAGTTGCCGAAATTTTCATGGCGTTATAAGCTTTTTCTACATCGATGCCTTCAAAACCTTTTAAACACGCATCTACTACCACTGGAATTGCACTGTAACCTGGCATGGTGTTGGTCTCATTGCCACGTAAATGCCAAACTGGTAATTTACCTTGATGATCGAATATGGCCAACATAGAGTTAATCATGTCGCTCATGCGTTCGGGTTGCGTGATTGTGTAAAGGGGGTGTGCGGCTCTGTAGGTATCCCAAAGCGAAAACAAGGTGTAATTTGTAAACCCTGGATCATCATACACTTTTTTATCAGTACCCCTATATTGCCCATTAGAATCACTAAATAAGTTTGGAGCAATCATAGTGTGGTACATGGCCGTGTAAAATATTTTCTTCTTACTTAAATCGGGGGTTTCGATAGTGATTTTAGCCAATTCTTTATTCCATTTGTCATCGGCTATTTCAACTATTTGATCAAAGTTCCAATGCGGAATTTCAGCTTCAATATTTTCTAGAGCATTTTTTGAACTTACGGGAGAAACACCCATTTTAACGTAAACCACTTCGTTTTCAGTAGTTTCAAACTCTAAAAACCCTTTCATATATGTCCCTTGCTTTTCGGTACCTTCAACTTTATCATTTCTATCATAAAGCACAAAATTTGTAACAGGTTTAGAAAGCACCAAGGTGAAATATTCTCTTTGGTCGGCTGCCCAACCTTTTGAAAAACGATACCCTTCGAATGTGGTGTCATTAATTTGCTTAATGTAGGTATCAACGGTAACATCACTATTTCCTTCAGTTAAATCAATAATTACTCTGGCTTGCTTTGATGCCGGAAACGTATAACGGTGCATGCCTACCCGTTCTGAAGCTGTTAATTCAACTTTAATATTATAATCATCTAGTTTAACGGAATAATAGCCCGGTTTTGCTACTTCGGTTTCTTTAGAATAGAAAGAAGCAAATGCATCACTTGGATGGTTTTGGTTTCCCGCCCAAATTTTACGTTTACCAACGGCTGGCATTACAATAAAATCGGACAAATCGGTCATTCCGGTTCCACTTAAATTTAAATGGGTAAAACCTTTGATGATACTATCTGTATAATGATAAGACGATGACCAATCCCAACCTTTATAAAAATTACTTGGGCCAACTTGGACGCCTCCAAAAGGTACATTGGCGCCTACAAACACGTGCCCATGACCACCAGAGCCAATAAAAGGGTCGACAAATTGCGTTAAGCCTTGAATTTCCCCTTTTGTTTTTTTATTTATATTTGATTGACAGGATAACAGGCTAACTGTCAATCCGAAAACTAAAAATCCTAATCCTTTTAAATACCTTAAGTTCATAGTGAAATATACTGTGGGTTAAAAATTATTTTTGATGTGGTTATAGCTTGGAGGTACATTATCTTTTCCCCAGCTCTTGTTCGGTTTTATTGAAGTCTTAAACTCCAGCTCTCCACCTTTTTTGATAGTGTCCCAATCAAACCATGTGCTATTGATGAGCTTATTGTTCCATTTTAAGGACGATATATAATGAGCTTCAGTATCGCCTCCTTTTATAATCAATTGCCCTTCTGGGAGTGTTATGGTAATCTTATCAAATTGAGGTGCATTAACCGAAAATCCGGCGACTCCCGGTATCATGGGATACAATCCTATTGAAGCGTATACATACCAAGCACCCATGGTTCCTAAATCGTCATTCCCTGGAAGGCCGTTTGGCTTGCTGTTATAAATCTCGTTAAAGATTCTGTGAATAACTTCCGATGTTTTGTACGGTGTATTGGTCCAATTATATATCCAAGGCACTTGAAAATCGGGTTCGTTACCCGCCGCAAACCAATCTTCTTCATAAGATGCGTCGAGTCTTTTAAAAAGGGTATCCAATCTTTTTTCTGCTACTTGCTTACCGCCGATTGTATCTATTAATCCTTTTAAATTATAGGGCACCATCCAGAAATAATTCTTGTATGTGGCCTCCCTCCAATCGTGGGTAATATCTTTCCATTTCCCATTGGGGTATCTGGAATTAAGCCAGTTGTTCTTTGGGTTATAGATATTCTTCCAGTTCTGGGATCTATTAATAAAATATGTGGCGTCTTCATGGTTATTTACTGCCTGTAATGCAAATTGCCCGATAGCAAAGTCGGCCGAAGTGTATTCCAGCATCATGGATGCAAAGGTGTGCCCGTCTCGTAAGTATTCAGTTAAATGCGGACGTATTTCTTGATCTTGAGAACGAAGTAAAGGGATTGTCGCACCACGCTTCATATGGTGATATGCCTGCTTTAGGTCAAAATTTTTAGCGCCAAAGGCATAGGAGTTTGCAATAAGTATAGGCGTGGGGTCTCCTTGCATGATGCCTGTTTCAATATTCGCTAAAATCCAGCGTCCATAGCCGCCGCTTTGGTCGGCAAAGTCTACTAGAGATTGCATCATATCGCTACTTTCTTCGGGATATAACATGGCCACCAATTGCGCCTGGGTTCTATAAGTATCCCATACACTAAATGAACTATACTGCCCTTTCCCCTTGGTTTTATGCACCTTAAAATCGGCTCCCATATACTCGCCGTTAACATCGCTCACGAGGTTTGGGTGAATCAAAGCATGGTATAAATGCGTGTAAAACTGAACTAAACGGTCCTTGTTTTGAGATTCAACCGCTATTTTGCCAAGACTGTCATTCCAAGCATTTTCGGCATTGACTTGATAAGCATCAAAATCTGATAAGCGTCCTGCCCTTAAATTTTCTTTTGCATTTTCTATAGACACATAAGAAATGGCAATACGGTAATTGACTTCATTATTCGACTTTGTATCGAAGGTAAAATATGCTCCTGAATTTTTTCCAAATGCATGGCTTGAGGATTCCAATAGGGCATTTCCAATCCACGTGCCTTTGGTTTTTGCAGGCCTGTCGAATTCTGCAGCAAAATAAACACGGTACTTTGATGGCGAGCCGCAAAATTCGCCGCCTTCAGCAAATCCCTCACAGGTTTTATCTGAAGTGATTTGTACCATGGCATTATTGACCGTGGTTGAGCTGATGCCTCCACCAATTAATACAGTACCTTCTGAAGCATCAAAATTAAAGCGTGCAATTCCAGAGCGTTCACTAACCGTTAAACTGGCTTTGGTTTTATCTTGCATGGTCACAGACAATAATCCGGCATAGGCTTGATCGACCTCTTTGTACTTTGGATACTGTTCCATAGCATTTGGAGACTGCGATAAATTTCCAGAAATAGGTAACACTGGAAAATTTCCCATATGTGGACAGCCAGCACCACTTAATTGATTAATTACAAACCCTTTTTGTGGTGAAAAGAAACTCGGTGTAAACTGCACCATCCCAAACGGATAACTCGCTCCTATATAATTGTAGCCACACCCCAAACCATTGCCTTCGCTTCCTATTTTGGTGTCTACAAGTTTTGCAAAACTTTGAGAGTTTACCTTTGTCCAACCGATACACAGAAATAGAAATACGCAGAATAAATTTAGAAACCTCATTAAAAAATTATTTAATTAATTGCTTATTTTAAAGCATATTTTTACTGACCAAAGACTTAATTTCCTTTAGGCAGTTTTATTTAATTCGCTACTAATTCCTAACAAAAATGGAGTGCCTTTAGGTTATTCTAACCTTAATTAGCCACTCTCAACATTCTCCATTCACTTAACTGGAAGAGGCCGTCACCATTGTTCGCAGTAATATACATACGGTAGTATTTATAAGGGGCTACAGAATTGAACGTATATTCCTTGGTTTCATTTCTTCCACCAAAAGATTCATCTGTTCTCGTATCTAGAGTTACCCAACTAGCTCCATCGTTAGATCCAGCCAATGTCCAATTTTTAGGATCTCTACTTGGTGCATCATTTCCTGAAGTTAGGGTATATAGATTTGCAATTTCTCCGTTAATAAGTTCTTGTTGCATCCAAAAATTTGTAGGATAATCAAAAATTAAAAACTTCGTGTTTGTGTCACCATCTACCACTTTTAATGAACCTTCGCCAGCATTTGGGCCTCCAGGGTTTTCCTTACTTACTGTTATCTCTTTTAATAAATAGCCGGTTAAGTCTATTTCTGGAACATCTGATTCATATAATCGCCATTCACTTAATTGGAAGAGACCATCCCCATTGTTTGCGGTAATATACAAACGGTAGTATTTATATGACGTCGTAGAATTAATTGTATATTCTTTGGTTTCATTTCTGCCAGCAAAAGATTCACCCGATCTTGTGTCCAGATCTACCCAAATTGTTTGGTCGTTTGATCCAGCCAATCTCCAATCTTTGGGATCTCTGCTAGGGGCATCGTTACCTGATGTTAAGGTGTATTTATTTACAACCCCTGCAATGGGAAGTTCTTGTTGCATCCAAAAATCTGTAGGGTAATCAAAAATCAAAAACTTTGAGTTGGTATCCCCATCAATTACTTTTAAAGAGCCTTCGCCAGCATTTGGGCCTCCTGGGTTTTCCTTACTTACTGTAACATTAGCAGCAAGTGTCCAATCTCTATCTAAACCTGAAGGCGGATTTGGTAATATTTGTTGTACTGTATCTAATGCAATTAAATCAAAACCGTTATCTCCAGAAATGATAGTCGATATAATTTCAATAATTCCTTCAGCTTTCCAATTAATAAGCTCCGTTTTGTTGTCTTCTGGAAGTACTATAACTTCAGTCATACCCCCATCATTATTTTCGTATTTCACCAGTGTAGAAACTACATATTCAGATTCCGTGCTATTAGCCCATAGTATAAAGTCGCCTTCTGGCAATAAATCGTAACCAATAATTCTTCTAGGTGATTGCCCTGACACAAAATTGATGCCAATGGCTCTTCCACGTACTGTTTGTTGTACCGATAGGTTTCCAATTGCATCAATGGTATAAAGGTCGAATTCATAGTTTCTTTCGGCAAGACCATCAACAATCATTTCAAATTCATTATCAACAATTTGATCGATTGTAAACATACGTGTTTGATCGTCCCAAGACACGGTGACTTCTTGGGAGTTTCCTAAATATTGAGTATTTCCAATAATTTTAACACGTTCAAACCCACTATAAACCTTAAGTGAATCCAATTTGCCCGCATATACTTGCTCTCCAGTAAGATATTGTTCATGAATAGACTCCATATCCTCACAACCCATAATGGTTACGGTCATGATCAATGCTAGTACATATAGTTTTGAAAATTTAATTTGCATAACTTTCTGTTTATTAATTATTATTCAGAAATTTCACCCCAAAAGGACAATTCTCCTATTACCGTTCCGTTGATTGATCCCCAATTTTCTAACACTTCGATTCGGATATATTTGACCTCGATCAAATTGTTCACATCAAAATCAAAATCTTCGCCTTTGTTTTGGTACTCATGGTCTTCGGCTGTAGTTTGGCCAACTGGCAAGCCTGAAGGTTTAAACGATACGCACTCCTTTAACAAGGTCCAACCTGCATTTGGGTTGGCGGGATTATAAGGTGGTAAGCTATTAATATCTTTTACCCCATATATATTGAAACGTTTTGGATTACCGTGCTTATAGAGTTCGTCACCGCCACGTTGGTATAATTTAAAGCGGCTTAATTTTGCATTCACTCCTAAATTGACCGTTAAATAATGAGGTAAGTTTGTTAGAAAATCGGTGTGCCCACAATTCCATTGATCGCTCCATCTGTTATCCCACATTTGAGCTTCATTGAAACCGTAGTCATTAAAATCTTTATCACCCTGTAAGGTAAAGACAGAGAACAAGGATTTGTCCAAAAATTCATCTGGTATAGGTGTGACTTCAAAGTAAATGGTATCAGAAACATTTTCCCAACGATCTTCCACATACACGCCGAACTGTGTTCTTACAGCTTCATAACCTCTAAATGTATAGCTTCCGGAGGCTTGGCTGGTAAAAAACGACTCGCGATAGACAAAATCGTCCTGTGTTTCGTCAAATACAATGACATTTAAAGATACTTCGGCTTTTAGTGGATTTTCATAAGAAACTTTTATCCCTCCAAAATCCACTTCCCCTCGCAAAGTTGGAAAAATCAATTGCACGGGTGGTGTTAAAGGCGAAATAGTTACTTCTGTATCTTCAGAAAAATTTTCACCGCGATCCACAGCATTAAGTATTACCTTATAATCCCCAACTTGGCCAAAGCCTTCTATAACCAACGAATCGATTACGTGCGATACTTTAACTTCTCTATGTCGTCCTTGATCGTCCTTGAAAGTTGCCTGCACATAAAGTACATCGACGTCTGAAGGTGGTGTAAAATGAATTATTGCACCTCCAGGTATATTATTTATACTATTCACAGTTACCAGACCTGGTGCGACTCCATCTGATCCATACGGATGGTGTCCATCGTCGGCTTGGCACCCACAATACAAAGCAATTGCTAAAACAAAAATTGCTAAACCAATATATTTTTTCATTTGTCTAAATTTTAATTTTAATATGGACTCTTTTATTACCATCCTGGATTTTGTATTAAGTTAGGGTTTCTAAGTCTTTCGTCCTGACTAATAGGCCATAAGTAATCTTTGGTAAGGAAATCTCTAAAAAAGATGTTTTTAACTTGATAGAATCCTTGGGAATCTGTGCCTTGGATATTCCAACCTTTAATTGGACGACTAAAATACTCGGTAGCTAATTTCCAACGTCTTATATCCCAGTAGCGATGTCCTTCAAAAGAAAGTTCTATACGTCTCTCTTGCCTAATTATCTCACGCATACCATCTTGAGTTGTTGGTTTGTTAGGTTTTCTTGAATGTAATGCCCATGTGGTCACCAAATCAGACCCTTCGTCCAACCCTGCTTTATGTCTTACTTTTTGAATGTATTCATACACTTCGGCATCTGGAGTAGCTTTTACTTCGTTAGCAGCCTCGGCAAACATTAGGTATAAATCACTCAATCTAATTATTGGAAATACAAAGCCTTGAACCACCATGTTATTGGTGGTGATTATGTTTTCATAATTTACCAACTTTTTAGTAAAATAGCCTGTGGCCGAATATATTTCTAATCCTATTTTCCCAGAGGTTTGACCAGCTTTTGCCTGAAGATATGGTAGGTCTTCTATATCGTCGCTTTCCATGGAAAACCATTTTCCACCATCAAATCCAACCGTTGCATAAAAACGAGCCTCCCTATAGGTATGTAATGTTGCGGTTTCAAAACCGCGTTGGATATAATATTCATGATCATCTGCCATTTGGTCACTAACAGCTACGACTTGGTATCGGTTGTTGTAGTCCCATCCATTGTCTTCATCAATAGGTACACCGTTTACGGTGTAATAATCTTCTACCATATTAAGCGTAGGTGCATGTGATTGTTTGGTGAAGTTAAAGTTAGCAGTGTGTTCTCCAGTCCATCTTGGATGGCACCACGCTTGTAAATCGCCTGTCCAGCTTTGATCGATACCCCAAATAAGTTCTTCGTTAAATCGATCGGTAATGGTTGCTCTTTGAGTAAGTTCTTCTCTTATTTCGTCGTTAATTTCACCTATCGGCAGTAAGTCTGTAAACGCATATAATTTATGTCCGACACTCTCTGCTGTTAAAATCGCGTCCAGACAAGCATCTTTAGCAAGGACCCATTTATTGGAGTCGTAGACGGTGTTGATTAAATTGTTTCCATCGTCATCAATAAAACCGCTGTAATCTGTGTTTCCATTAAATAGCGGACTTGCAGACAACATAAGTACTTTTGCCTTTATAGCTTTTGCAGCAGGCAATGTTAATCGACCATAATCTGTATGGATTGATGTTATATTATCAAATAAATAATTACTGTCAATAGCCTCATCTAATAAATTAACAACATAGTTTACAACCTTGTCTACTGGGGCACGTTTTACCTGTACTTCGTTCACATCAGCATCAACAGGAACATTAACATCCATAATAGGAATTGGTCCGTACATTCGGAGTAACCAGAAGTGGTAGAATGCCTTTAGTGTTTTTACCTCGGCAATCCAACGGTTTTTTTCATTTAGTGCTAAACCTGGAATATCGGTTAAATTTTCAAGGAAGATATTACAATCCCTTATGGCTTCGTACATATTTGTAGCGCCTCGCTGACCATCCCAATAATTTAAATAAGGATCGGTTGCATTTTGCATACCTCTGGCCAAACGAGCACTTGTCTGGTTGTTAACATAAAAATCATTATCGGTATAATACCAAACATCATCCCCTGCCATGAGCGCAAAGTTTTGTTCAACATGTGCATGCTCTGGGACATAACTATAACAGGTTGCTAAAAACTGTTCGGCCGAAGCTCTATTATTAAATGCAATCTCAACTGTTGCAATATTATCAGGAACAACATCCAAATAATCGTTACAACTTGACATTATAAATACGACTAGAATTACGATATATTTTTTCATTCTGATTTGTTTAAAAATTAACATTTACACCTAAATTAATAACTTTCTGAATTGGGTAACCAAGTCCATTGCCTCCCATTTCTACATCCCATAATTTAAAGGCGCTTATGGTTAATAAATTAGTGCCACTTAAGTAAAATCTCATATCAGAAATTTTTAAATTCGACGTTATTTTATTTTTGGGCATGGTATATCCTAGCTCTACCGACTTTAACCTTAAAAAAGCACCGTCTCTTAAAAACCATGTACTTGGTCGGTTGTTATTATCTACTACTTGATCTGATAGCCTAGGCCAAGCTGCATATAAGTCGCGGTTATCTTCGGACCAATGATCGTCTGCCCAAACTTGCAACAAGGCATTATTTCCAATCTTTGAATCGCTAGTGTCTATAAATGGTGCGGTATTATAGGCATCAATAAAGAATGATGATCTTGCAGATCCTTGGAAGAAGAACGATAAGTCAAATCCTTTGTAACCAGCTGAAGCGCCAAAACCATATATAATTTCTGGCCTTGTTGGGTAACCAATTGGCACTTCGTCGTTAGTGTCTATCAAGCCATCGTTATTGATGTCCTTATATTTAATATCACCGGCCATATACTCACCAAAAGTTTGTAGTGGCGCATTCGCAATGTCTGCTTCATCTATAAAAAGTCGCTCTGCAATAAGCCCATAAGGTTGGTCTAAAGAATTCCCTATTCTTGATTTCCAAGGCAGACCTGCGCCAACATAATCCAACTCTTCAAAGACTTCAAATTCGCTTGTGGCATAGGTAAAATTTCCTCTAGCAGAGAGCCAAAGACCATTGGCAAAACTCTCGTTATAATCAACTGATACTTCAAACCCCCGTGAAGATGCTTCTCCAACGTTTGCTCGCAATGGTACTTGTAATCCCATTGTTGAGGGGATTTGCGAACGATCCATTAAAATATTGTCGCGGTCCTGTTGAAAAAAGTCGGCTTGTATTTCAATTGATTTAAACAAGCCAATTTCTATTCCGAGGTTCATCATTTTAGCCGTTTCCCATGTAATCTGGTCGTTACCGTAACGTTCTATACTTATTCCTGGAATATATTCATTAAAGTTTAATCCAAATGAAGTACCATGGTCACCAGCATTCATGTTTACCTCTGAAAGGTAAAAGAACCTGTCATTTACATCACCAATGGCGTCGTTACCAACAATACCATAAGTCGATTTTATTTTAAATTTATGGACGACATCTTTTATGGACTCCCAAGATTTTTCGTTGGACACAAGCCAGGCAATACCCGCTGAAGGGAAAAACCCAAAACGCTCTTTTTTAGCAAAACGTTCAGAACCGTTATATCCAAAATTAAATTCGGCAAAATACCGGCTATCAAAAGCATAGGTAAATCTACCTGATACCCCTAAATTACGGAATGGCAATGATCGTTCAAGATCACCTGCATTGGCGAATTTTTGTTCTCTCATGATACCTACCAACATTCCCGTAATAGTATGCTGGTCCTTAAAGGTACGGTTATAGTTTACAGCAGCTTCGCCATAAAAAGATGTAGTGATAATTTTATTGCCTTCACTATAATCTAAAAATTCGGTGCCTTCATTTGGGTTTAACTCATACAATAAATATTGATCAATCCCCAAGTCGTAGCTCGCAATATTATAATAAAATGGATTATAAAAACGGTTTAGGTTGTAAAAGGATTCCCTAGTGGTGTTACCCATTACCCGTGCCGTTAAGCCTTCGGCTATAAAGTTTAGATCTTGTTTTAACTCTATCGTTGCCAATAGCATGCTCCTACTTTCATCTTTATACCCTCTAACCATATCGGCGTACGGATTGAGATAATCGCCATTTTGGCCATCGTTTCCAAAAAGAATATGCTGCGTTCCTGCATAGGTCACATCGGGAGCATAAAATTTAGGATATAATACTGGATTAGTTTTTAATGCCTTTTTATAAAGGTCCTCACCACTATCTATCGGCCCTGTATAGTCATCAAAATTACCATTAAACCTCACAGAAACCTCGGTGGTGTTCGTAATATCGATATTAATGTTTGATCGTAATGATATACGCTTGAAATTAATATTGCTATTAAAGTTATTTCGATTGTCTTCTTTTAAAATTCCATTATCCGAATTTACCGTACTTGCTAAATAATAACGAGCCACGTCACCGCCACCGCTTACATTAAAATTAAAACGATCGGTATGCGTGGTCTTTTCAAACATTTCATCAAACCAGTCCACAGCTGGATACACATACTGGTTACGGTCGGCCTGCTGTGTAATTTTAATCTTCTCCAATGAGTATGCACGGCCTCCTAGCGGATCTCTTGTTGCAATGGCTTCATTATGCATCCTCATATAGGTTATTGGATCGGCTATTTTTAGAGAACGTGTTGGTGAGGATATAGAGCGTTCGTACCTAACATTTAACTTTGCAGGTCCTGTTTTCCCTTCTTTGGTGCTTACCAATATAACACCATTAGCACCTCTTGCTCCATATAAAGCGGT
This sequence comes from Flavobacteriaceae bacterium MAR_2010_72, assembly GCA_003550275.1. GTDB lineage: Bacteria > Bacteroidota > Bacteroidia > Flavobacteriales > Flavobacteriaceae > Geojedonia. The sequence continues at coordinate 1,244,707 of QXCW01000002.1, read as the reverse complement.
GGCCGTAGCATCTTTCATTATTGAAAAACTCTCAATATCGTCAGGCTGCAAACGTGCTAAATCTGTAGTTGTTAATTCAATCCCATCAATCAAAATAAGAGGTGATTGTTTATAGCCGAAGGTGGTAACACCACGAATAAAGAAATCGGCATTATCTCGCCCTGGTTCACCACTTCTTTGGTAGGAAATAATTCCAGACATACGTCCAGCCAAAGCGGTGGTTAGGTTACTACTTGGTATTTTTAGTTCTGATGGGTTTATTGTTGAAACTGATCCTATAACACTTTCCTTTTTTTGCCTTCCGAATGCCACCAGAGTTACTTCTCCGAGTTGATCGGTTAACGATTGCAATGTTACATTTAATGTTTCCTCGCCATTATACAAGAACTCTTGAGAGCCCATACCTACATATGAGAAAACTAGCGTTTGACCGACGGACACAGACATGGTGTATTTACCATCAAAATCTGTACTAGCTCCAGCCGTTGTTCCCTTAATAAATATGTTGGCTCCGGGAAGTGGTGCACCGTCTTCATAACTAACAACTCCTGAAACAATGCTTTTTTGAGTTTGTGAATAACCGGTTATGGAAATTGATAACAAAAGAATGCACAAAAAAGCACCTCGCATTATCAAGCCGCCTTTTTTTGGCCACTTACAAACATTATTCGTTGAAATAAATTTGTTCTTCATAAATTAAAATCTGGTTGTTTAGTTCTAAATAGGTTAATTTTTAGTATTTCACAATTCATTTATAATTGTCATTTTTTCGAAAAAGCACTTTATGATTTCTTAAACCAAAACAGTCATTATCACAATCGATTTAAAGCAAGTAAATATATTTTTATCAACTTAATTAATTAATTAATTGCCGATTAATGCGGGATTAAGTTTTGATTAATTTCATTAATTAATTCCAAATCAAGGACTAATCATATTACAAACAATACTTATTCTAGGGAATTGGCTTGATTCTAAAAAAGCCCGGTAAGAGTTTTTCAAAATTGAATCTTGAAAAATACACAATAAAAATGATCTGTAATCCCTATAAAATATTTTAGTGAAAAGAAAGAATAGAATAGCTTCTTCAAATCACGATTAAAAAGGAAATCGCTTCCTTCACAATTTGTCAAGGTATTTAAATTACTTTTTCAACCATTGAAGCCTAAAAGGCACAAATCTTGATAAAGTTGATTTCGGATGGTATGTTGCCTTGGAATTAGGGTCAATATGGTAACAGATCGAAAAAACTATCAATATATAGCTAATTCTGAAATCTTTAAAATTTTGAAAAAAGGTTAATTATTGAAAAAAAAAACTCCTGAATACATCAGGAGTTTTTAAATATAGAACTGTATCTTAAATTAAGAAGCGTTTTGTCGCTTAATTAAATTAAGTGCTGAACCTTCATTGTACCAGTCAATCTGTGCTTGATTGTAAGTATGATTTACTTTAATTACATCCTTGCTGCCATCCGCATGAACAAATTCAATTGTTAAAGGCTTATCAGGTGCAAATTCATTTAAATCCAAGAAATTAATAGTATCGTCTTCCTGAATTTTATCATAATCACTTTCGTTAGCAAAAGTCAAGGCTAACATTCCTTGTTTTTTAAGGTTGGTTTCATGGATCCTTGCAAATGATTTTACCAAAACAGCTGCAACACCCAAGTGTCTTGGCTCCATAGCTGCATGTTCACGAGATGATCCTTCACCATAATTGTGATCGCCAACTACAATAGATTTTATTCCTGCCGCCTTATAAGCACGCTGCACATCTGGTACGCCGCCATATTCATTGGTCAACTGATTTTTAACAAAGTTGGTTTTTTTGTTATAAGCATTAACTGCTCCAATTAAGCAGTTATTAGATATATTATCTAAATGTCCTCTAAATCGTAACCAAGGGCCAGCCATAGAAATATGATCTGTAGTACATTTTCCAAAGGCTTTAATCAATAATTTAGCATCTTTGATCTCGTTCCCAATGGGTTCGAATGGTGTTAACAACTGTAAACGTTCAGAAGTTGGACTTACGGAAACATTTACTTTGCTCCCATCTGCAACTGGTTCAACATACCCTGCATCTTCTACATCAAATCCTAATGGCGGTAATTCAATACCTCTTGGTTCATCAAGCTTTACTTGTTGTCCATCTTCATTTATCAGCGTATCATTCATTGGGTCAAAATCCAAGCGCCCTGAAATAGCAATAGCTGCTACCATTTCTGGTGACCCAACAAAAGCATGTGTATTTGGATTACCATCGGCACGTTTTGAGAAGTTTCTATTGAAGGAATGCACAATAGTATTCTTCTCATCCCCTTTTAAATCACTTCTATCCCACTGCCCAATACAAGGGCCACAAGCGTTAGTAAAAATCGTAGCATTTAAATCTTCAAATATTTTTAGAATACCATCACGCTCGGCGGTAAACCGTATTTGTTCTGATCCTGGGTTGATTCCGAAGTCTGATTTCGCTTTTATCTTTTTATCCACGGCTTGCTTTGCAATAGATGCAGCACGGGTTAAATCTTCATAAGAAGAATTGGTACACGAACCTATCAGTCCCCAATCTACTTTAATAGGCCAGCCATTAGTTTTGGCTTTTTCGCCTAATTCACCAACAGGCGTTGCCAAGTCTGGTGTAAAAGGACCATTTAAATGTGGACGTAATGTATCTAGATCAATTTCAATCACCTGATCAAAATAGGTTTCTGGGTTTGCATATACTTCAGAATCTGCTGTTAAATAAGGTCTAATTTTATTAGCTTCATCTGCAATTTCGGCTCTATCAGTAGCTCTTAAATAGCGCTCCATAGAATCGTCATAACCAAAGGTAGAAGTTGTTGCTCCAATTTCGGCACCCATGTTACAAATGGTTCCTTTTCCTGTACATGACAAATTTTTGGCACCTTCACCAAAATACTCTACAATTGCTCCCGTACCACCTTTAACGGTTAAAATACCGGCTACCTTCAAGATCACATCTTTTGCAGAGGTCCAGCCATTCAGTTTACCAGTTAATTTAACCCCAATAAGTTTAGGGAATTTAAGTTCCCAAGCCATACCAGCCATAACATCTACTGCATCTGCTCCACCAACACCAATGGCCACCATGCCCAATCCTCCAGCATTAACCGTATGAGAATCTGTGCCAATCATCATTCCACCTGGAAATGCATAATTTTCTAACACCACTTGATGAATAATTCCTGCTCCTGGTTTCCAAAAACCAATACCGTATTTGTTTGATACTGATGCTAAAAAGTCGAAGACTTCATTACTCGTTTCATTTGCACGTTTTAAATCTGCAACAGCACCTTGTTTTGCCTGAATCAAGTGATCACAATGTACCGTTGTTGGTACAGCAACTTTAGATTTTCCTGCTTGCATAAACTGCAATAAGGCCATTTGGGCTGTTGCATCCTGACATGCAATTCGGTCTGGTGCAAAATCAACGTAATCTTTTCCTCTTCTGTAAGCGGTGGTTGGCGTTCCATCCCATAAATGAGAGTATAAAATCTTTTCTGAAAGCGTTAAAGGCTTACCAACAACTTCGCGGGCTTTATCAACACGCTCTGCCATTGTTGAATACACCTTTTTTATCATATCAATATCGAATGCCATATTAGTTTTTTAAAGGTTGTTTTAATAGTTAAACTCCTATAATCATAGGACTGCAAAATTACAAATTTTTAGTGGCATTTGAAAATATGTAACAAAATCTGGTAATTACTAAATATCTGCCAAATAAACCTTATTTCTGCATACTATTATTGAATAATCCATAAATATAAATAGACAAAAATTGCAATTCAACAATTTTATTATTGAATAACATCTCTTCTATTTAGATGTTATTTTTGATTTTGAATAGGTTTTATCCCGATAATTTAAGATTGGCTTTTCAAAATAACAATATAGTATATTTGAAAAAATTAAAGTCAAGACCAAAAATAAAACTAAAACTCCTAGTTTAATTGAGAATGACATTTCCTCAAAGTTGATTAACTTTTGCAAGCTTAAAAGCACAATGGAATAATTCAACAAATAAATAGCATAAGACCTTGTACTTAAAAAGTAGATGAGCCCACCGAACCAACCTTGCTTTTTTAGCTTTAAAAATGCAGGAAAGACCAAGGCACAACAGGTTGCAATCAATGTTAAATATCCAAACACATAAAATCCTAAATGTGTTTGAGGTAATATAGAAAACACAAATATAAACACATGAGTACTCCCAAATAAAAGCAAGCCGATGGTTAAGAACAGTTTATCATAATTCCTGATTATGTTTGGATACAAACGACATAAATAAATTAAGACAAAGCCATAATACACAGCATCTAATCTATAGATAACCACTTTTCTAAACATAGTGCTCCAGTCTTTATAACTACTTACGTCTGCATCAATGTAAAAACGAGATTTAATTACATATTGAAAACCAATAAGTGCCAGAGTTACCATTAAAAAAATAATCGTTTTTGATTGATGCCGTTGCACCAATTGCAGTCCACAAAAGAGCAGCAAAGGTAAAATGAGATATGAATATTCTTCAATTGATAAGCTCCATGCTTCGCTAAAAAAGTCGGGGTGTGCTACAGTAAAGTTTTGTAAAAATGGAATGTACAATAGGATCATGTCAGGCAACTGTTCAGCAAACAAAACAAGTAAGCCAATATTAATCAATAGTACCAAATAGTAGTTTGGTAAGGTTCGCAGCCATCGTCGTTTCCAAAATCGTATTAAATCCTTGAAACTGGTTCTGTTTTGGTCAATATGCTTTAATAAGATGCCTCCAATTAAATACCCACTTAAAACAAAGAACAAATCCACACCGATAGCTCCCAATGAACGTATACCAATGATCATTGGGTTTTCGGTTGTTTCATAAAAAATATAGGTACAGTGGGAAACAACAACTAAAGTAATAGCAATTGCGCGTAATGCATCGAGACCAAAAATTCGATTAGTTTGCACTCAAATTAGTATTCGATTTCTAGCAGAAACTAGTCTGAATAAACTCTTAAAACAGACTTTTTATAATTTGCTCGTCAGAAATTCCTTCTGCTTCTGCCTTGTAGTTTTTTATGATTCTATGTCGCAAAATGCCCGAAGCTACCGCTTGTACATTTTCAATATCTGGTGAAAATTTACCATGGATTGCAGCATGGGTTTTAGCAGCCAAAATTAAATTTTGCGAGGCTCTTGGACCTGCACCCCAATCGACATATTCTTTCACCAAATTAGTTGCAGATACGCCATCTGGTCTGGATTTACCAACCATTGTTACGGCATATTCAATCACATTATCTGCAACAGGAATTCTACGAATCAAATTTTGAAATGCTATAATTTCTTCAGCAGTAAACAACGCATTCACAGATGCCTGAACATCGGTAGTTGTAGTTTTAACGACTTCAACTTCTTCTTTAAATGAAGGGTAATCTAAATTAATAGCAAACATGAACCGATCTAATTGTGCTTCTGGTAACGGATAAGTTCCTTCTTGCTCTATTGGGTTTTGAGTTGCCAAAACAAAATAAGGCAAATTCAATTTGTAGTGGTGACCGGCCACTGTAACTGCTCGCTCCTGCATGGCTTCCAACAAGGCAGCTTGCGTTTTTGGAGGCGTTCGGTTGATTTCATCAGCCAAAATAATATTAGCAAATACCGGTCCTTTTATAAATTTGAAATGTCTGTTTTCATCTAAAATTTCACTCCCTAAAATATCACTTGGCATTAAATCTGGCGTAAATTGTATGCGTTTGAAATCAAGACCTAAAGCCTGTGCAATGGTATTGACCATTAAGGTTTTTGCCAACCCAGGCACACCAATTAAAAGGGCATGACCACCAGAAAATATTGAGATTAGAATTTGATTTACAACGATATCCTGACCAACAATGACTTTAGCCACTTCTGTCTTTAATGCATTATATTTTTTTACAAATTGTTCTACGGCAGCTACGTCAGACATCCTACTGATTTTTTAGCCAATTACTATTAAACTCACAATCACGATACTGGCTATTAATTTTAACATAGGTGTCCATGATTTTTTCCTCTTGCCATTTAGCAATGGCCTTATACTGTTTATCTTGTTCTGCCAAACCTTTTATTTTAAGATAGTCGCGAGAAAAATCAGCATCATGTTCATCTATCCTATCCGTAACCATCAAGAGTTTAAATTTAATTGGGTTGATTCGATCTTCATCCTGCAAAACCAAACTGACTTCCCCATCTTTTAAATTTTGAATTTGTGAATACAATTCTGGATCCATTTTGGTCAATTCGAAATTATAGTCCTGGGTATAAGGATTGATCAATTGTCCACCATCCTGTCTGGTTTCTTTCTCGTCACTAGTTGCTCTTGCAGCTTCAGCAAAGGTTACTTCGCCAGCCACAATACGCTCTCTAATTTTATTGATTCTTTCTTTTGCTTCAGCAATAGCGGCATCTGTTACTTTTGGACGTAGTAAAATATGACGCACATCATATTCCTGTCCTCTAATTTTTTCCAAATAGATGATATGATATCCAAAATCGGTTTCAAAAGGTTCTGAAATTTCACCTTCTTGAAGTGAAAACGCTACATCTCTAAATTCTTTCACCATTTGAGGGCGTTTTCTATTCAGTGTATACAAGCCTCCTGTTTTTCTCGATGCAATATCATCAGAATACAACACTGCCTTTGTTGTAAAACTTGCACCATTCTCAAGGACATCTGCCTTAAACTCCTTTAACCTATCAATTGCTTTTTGCTTTTCTTCTTGGGATACTTTTGGAATGATAACGATTTGGGCAACTTTTAACTCTGTACCAAATACAGGGCGTTCTTCTTTTGGGATCGTGTTAAAATACTCTCTCACTTCTTCTGGCGTCACCTCAATATCTTCAACAATTTTACGCTGCATCTCCATGGCTAACTTCATGTTCTTGTTGATTTCAAAAAGCTCTTCTCTAAAACTTTCTTCACTATCCTTATTGTAAAGTTCTAAAAGAGCCTGCATAGAACCATTTTTCTGCTCTAAAAAGGCACTGATCTGCTGCTCAATATTTGATCTTATTTCTAGTTCATTAACAGTAATACTATCCTGAACCGCATGGTGCGCGTACAATTTATCCTCTAAAAGTTTTCCAAACAATTCGCATCGCGAAATATCTGCAATAGAAACACCTCGCTGTTGTAATTGTAAAAATTCCTTGTCAATGTCTGAATCAAGTACAACGTAGTCACCAACAACAGCAACAACACCATCTACCTTAATACGGTCTGGGTTTTGTTGCTCCTTCTTCTTTGTTTTTTGATTGGTAACCGCTTCTTCCTCAATAATTTCTTGAGCCAAAATTGGGTTGCTTAATACGGTAAAAAGTACAGCGAGACCTGCTGTTCTAGTTATAAATTTCAAACTGATTGTTTTTAATTGCATCTTTGGTAATGTCTTTTTCAAGTTGCTTTATGAGCTCTAGTTTTCTTTTATTAATAACGATTTGATCTATAGTTGGTTTTACATATTCCAGTGGGGCATAATCGTTTTGGAATAAGACGTCATTAATTTGCATCAAATATAGCCCTAATGAATCTTTGAGTTGTAAAAAATTAGATTTTTTTAACAGTTCTTTTTTGTTATCGGCGTTTATGGCCGGAATCTTATTGGCAATTTGAGAAACTTTTATCCAAATGGAGTCATTTAATGAATAGGCTTTAAATTGCACAGCTATGGAGTCTAAATAGCGTTTGTCTTCGTCATTAAACCGTTTAAAGCGTCGCTCCACAATATCCCTATTTAAGGCATTCTGTTGAATACTTATATATCTAAACTTTACGAGCTCTTCGTTAAGCTTAAAGGTTTCCCTATTAGCTTCGTAAACTTCCTTCGCCTGTTCCTGTGTTACTCGTGTGTCCAGATTTTTATTGACCAAAGCATCTAAATAGGCCTTTGTAAATAAGTCATTTTTATATTGGTCAACGAGCTTATTGAAATCTTTTTGCTTCTGTTCAGGGAGATTGAGATTAGCACCCTCCATGAGTAAACGCTGAGTAGCCCACCGATTGATAAAACTGTTCACAATGAGCGTGCTATCTTCGACAGATGTACCTTCTGCCAGAAGATCTTTAATATCTTCCTCATAAAGGTAAGAATCGTTAACCCTTGCTATGGGTACCCTCTCATCTGTTTCCTTAAAATAAACGCATGAACTGACAGTAATGCTTAATGCTAATATGAGGTAGTTTTTATAAGTCAATTATTTAATGATTTGAGATTTCACTTTTGCTAAAACCTCCTGATTAATAGTTACTTTAAATTGCTGTTTAAGTGTTTTGATCCAGTCTTTTTCAATCTTGTTTTGAAAATCGTTAATGACTAAACCCTTGGCTTGCTCAAACGTTTTTGTGGTGCTTGGTAGCACATCAATTACATGGATCACATGAAAGGCGTCATTGTAATCATAAATTTTTGAGATGCCTTTTTTAACTTCCAAATTAGAGGGTAGTGACGGATTGTCAAGCTCTAAAGTACCTTGCGTGACAATGATATTTTGTTTGTTGTTTATATTTAGTTTGGCCTTAATATCATTAGCATTCATACCTTTTCCTAGGTGTGCTTTAGCTTCTGCAATACTTTTTTTATCGGCTCCAGAAATAATTAGGGCTTCAATTCTATCTTTCCACAAATACTTGTTTTTATTAGCCTCAAAATAGGTCCTTAATCCCACTGAATCTTTGGTGGCAGCATTCCATACCTTTTGTTCCATCAGATCAAAAAGTAACAAGCCATCTCTATATTCTTGAAGCACATGCGCAAATTCTGGATTTTCGTTTTCCAAATGGTCTTCATGGTATTTCAACACCATACTTTCAACAAAAGTTTTCAATTCATTATTGACTAGCGTTTTAGCCGCTATTGGCTTATCAAAATAGCGTCTTTGCACACCAACTAGATAATTACCGAAATCAGAATATAAATACTGTGTTTCATCGATATCCAACACTTTGTGGTTGCCTACTAAATAGTCTGGCAACTTCCAACTGTTTCTGAAAAAATCCTCATTTATGAGCGTTTCAAAATAAGGAATAACCTCATCATTAAGGGTTACCATGTATTTGGATTTCAAGGTTTCAACTAAAGCAGAATTTATTAGGCTGGATCGCGAATCACGCTTTACTTTTACCTCTAGTTCTCCTCTAGCGTCTTCAAATGGCTCAAGTCCTAGTTTTTGAATAAGTTTAACAATATGCCATCCATAATCGGTTCTAAAAGGTTGAGAAATGTCTCCTGGTGAATTGAGACTGAATGCTTGATCTTCAAATTCTTGAGAAGTTAATTGACCACCTTTAAATGGTGCAAGCAAACCTCCTTTGCTCGCTGTACTTTTATCGTCAGAAAACTGTTTGGCCAAAGACTCAAAATTCTCACCTTGCTCAACTTTTTTATAAATTTCGCGAATACGTTCTTCTGGAACCAAAGTGCTATCTGTTTGACGATTAGATACCATTATATGCTGCACAGTAACCTCGCCTCTGGAAGGTCGTTTATCAAAAACCTTGACAATATGGAATCCAAATTGTGTTCTAAATGGCATGGAAACTTCTCCAACCTTGGTCGTGTAAGCCACATTTTCAAAATCGTAAACCATTTTAAATGCAGAAAAATAGCCTAAGTCTTCAGCAAAAACAGTGGTACCGTTGTGCACATCTTTTTGTACATTTTCAAAGCCTTCGTCCAATACACGCTGACGCATATTCAAAAGCCTATTATAGACTTCCAAAGTGTCTTGTTCACTAGGTTCAATCATTATTAAGATATGAGAAGCTTTTACTTCCTGTTGAGAACGTTCAAAAGCTTCTTTAACCAAAGCATCAGTAACCTTGCTTTCTGACATGAAATTCTTGGTCAACTGCTTCTTATAATTATCAAATTCTCGCAAATATTTTGGATCCTTATCCAAGCCCAACCTTTTGGCTTCCATAACTTTAAGTTGATAATTGACAAAGAGATTTAAATAAGCATCGACATCCTTTTGGGATTCATCCTTTACCAAATCCAAATTCTTATTATAAACCCTAATAAACTCTGAAGCTTTTACAGATTCATCTGCAACCGTAAAAAGAATGTCATTCTCACTATTGTTTTGGGCAAAGCTGAACAGATAAAAACACAAACTCAACAGGGTTGAAACAGATTTAAATTTCATGATTTGTTATAATTTTATAAAGGTCGAAACTAACTTGCTTTTAATTGCGGTACTTGCAAAAATAACACAATTCAAACATTAAACAAGATGCTTTTTTACGAAACGGGAATCCATTTACTTTAGTATATAAATCAACTACTGATGGAAGTGAAATTTGATAAAAATGAATCGAATGTATTTAAAAAACTACTTACCTTTATAAACTTTTAATTTAGTAAGGAATGAATTACACTGTTGAGATTATTGTGAAAGTGCCTTTGAAGGAATTTATTATGAAATTTGACAATCCCGATAATATGAAGCATTGGCAAAGAGGCTTGATTTCAACAGAACATTTATCAGGCAACCCAGGTGAGTTTGGTGCAAAAATGAAGCTCGTTTATAAAATGGGAAAACGAGAAATGGAACTCATTGAAACAGTGACCCACAGAAAACTACCTCATGAATTTCATGGCACCTATGATGCCAAAGGTATTCAGAGTATTCAAGAAAACTTTTTTGAAGAAACACCTGAAGGCCATACAAAATGGATCTCCAAAAGCGAGTTTATTCCCTTGAGTTTTACCATGCGTCTGATGACGGTTCTAATGCCTAGAGCATTTAAAAAACAATCATTGCGCTATATGAAAGATTTTAAAAACTTCGCTGAAAAAGGCATATCGGTAGCTCATGCGTAAACTAAAATTAATTTGGGACTTTCGCGGACCCGATGCTTTAAAAACTGCCGAGCATCACGAAATACATCTAAAGGAATACATTACTATTAAAAACATCAACTGTGATCTCACAGGTTTTGAAGCCATATCGAATGTGCATGCCATTGCCTATATGGTTGTTCTTGAAGCCGACATGAAATCTATTAGGGATGCGCTAAAGCCTCATCGTGGTCAAATTTTTGAATCATAATCCATGATTTCAAACAATAATGCCTTCAACTACAGAGTTATAAGGTTAACAACCAGAAAACATCCCTCCAATGGCTCCTCCCAAACTTTTGCAAATTTTCATATGTCTACTTTTGGGAAGCGTTTCTATTGGTTTTGGGCAAGCAGAGGACGGAAGTTTAAGTAAACATGAAAAGTGGGAATTTGTCCTGGAAGACACTGGAGACGTATTACAAATTGCAATTCCTCTTACGGCTGGATTAACGACACTCTTTAAAAAAGATTGGAAAGGCACCAAACAATTTGCCTTATCATATGCCACGAGCCTAGTGGTCACCCATTCCTTAAAACGAATTATTCGAAAAGAGCGCCCTGAAGACCGAAATCTTTTTGACGCTTTTCCTTCAGGACACACGACATCAGCCTTTTCTGGAGCTTCATTCATCCAGCGTCGCTATGGCTGGAAATATGGGAAATGGGCCTATTTAGGTGCTGCTATTGTTGGTGTAAGTAGAATGGAAGGCCCTGATGGTTGGCACGATATATGGGACGTTCTTGCTGGTGCGGCCGTTGGCATAGGCAGTACTTATATTTTTACAACACCTTACGAAAAACAACCCGTAAGTGTTGGTTTCTATTCGAACGGAAAAAACACTTATGTTTTAAGCTTTAAATATGAATTTTAACTGAATACCTATTAAAAACTAAAAACCGCTCAATTTCATCAAATGAAACGAACGGTTTTTGAACCCTAGCATGAAGAAGTTACTATCTAGAACCCAATACGTACACTTGGCACACCTACTCTAATGTTGGTACGCATTGTGGTTCTTCTCGGGTAAGGTTCGTAATAATATCTATGGTAGTAGAATGAGGCATGATGGTAATAATGCTCACTATGATAACACGAATGATCACAATGATTATAATGTTCGGCATAGGCATCTCGCTTACCTCTCATATAAGCTCTGTAGGCCTTACGGTCTCTTTGTTTTAAGTTGTCTTCATAGGATTTCTGGTCCTGCCAGAATTGTTCTTCCTCTTTTTTATTTTTAGACCTGAACTCCTGTTCATATGCAGCATCTTCATAAGCTCGCTGCTCGTAATATGACCTCGTAGCTTCCTTTTCGTTGGATTTACTCGCTTCTTGTGCATTCAAAGTAGTGAGTACACTTCCCATAAAGCATATTAAAAAAATTTTAATCGTTTTCATAAAGTCTGTTTTAATTAGTAATGTATTTTTCGCATTTCTATAAATAAGACAACATGGAAACGATTTACCCTATGGAAATTTTAAATTCATATTTCTACCATAAAAAAAGCCGAACTATATAGTCCGGCAATTTACTTTTATAATTTAATGACTTAATTATCTCGAATAATTAGGCGCTTCTTTAGTTATGGTTACATCGTGCGGATGACTTTCATTAATTCCTGAAGACGTTATTTTTATAAAACGACCAGACTCTTTTAAAGTCTCAATATCCTTGGCGCCACAGTAGCCCATACCAGCACGCAAACCCCCAACAAACTGGTGGATGCTTTCAAATAAATCGCCTTTGTAAGGTACTCGCCCTACAATGCCTTCTGGTACGAGTTTTTTGATATCATCCTCAACATCCTGAAAATAACGATCCTTACTGCCTTGTTTCATAGCTTCAACCGAACCCATACCACGATAGGATTTAAACTTTCGTCCCTCATAAATAATGGTTTCTCCAGGGCTTTCTTTAGTGCCTGCAAGCAAGGATCCCAACATAACCGTATCGGCACCAGCAGCAATCGCTTTAGGAATATCTCCAGTATATCGAATACCTCCATCGGCAATAACCGGAACCCCAGAACCTTTTATGGCAGCTGCAACTTCCAATACTGCAGAAAATTGTGGAAATCCGACACCTGCAACAATACGTGTTGTACAAATAGATCCTGGGCCAATACCCACTTTCACAGCATCTGCTCCTGCTTCAACCAAATATTTAGCGGCTTCACCAGTTGCAATATTGCCTACAATGACATCCAATTCTGGGAACTTAGCCTTGATGTCTTTTAACACATTCACAACACCCTTGGTGTGACCATGAGCCGTATCGATGACCACAGCATCAACACCAGATTTCACCAAAGCTTGCGTGCGCTCTACAGCATCTGGAGTAACACCAATTGCTGCAGCAACCCGCAAACGACCGTAAACATCTTTATTTGCAATAGGCTTTTGTGTAAGTTTTGTAATATCCCTGAAGGTAATTAAACCTGCTAGTTTATAGTTGTCATCAACAATAAGTAATTTTTCAATTTTATTTTGCTGCAAAATGGATTCGGCATCATGTAATGAAGTCCCAACAGGAGCAGTAATAAGGTTGTCCTTGGTCATGACCTCAACAATAGGTCTTTCATTTTCATGTTCAAATCTTAAATCCCTGTTGGTTACAATCCCTTTCAAAGTTCCTTGATCATCCACAATTGGAATACCACCAATACTATGCTCTCGCATGTTTTGTTTAGCATCTTTCACTTTAGCGGTCAAAGGCAAGGTTACGGGATCTATGATCATTCCGCTTTCAGCACGCTTTACACGCCTTACCTTTTCAGCCTGCTGCTCAATAGTCATGTTTTTATGAAGTACGCCAATACCACCTTCTCGAGCCATGGCAATTGCCATTTTGCTTTCGGTTACGGTATCCATAGCAGCAGATACAATAGGCACGTTGATTGTAATGTTTCTAGTAAATTTTGCTTGAATATTGACCTCGCGGGGTAAGACTTCTGAAAAAGCTGGAACTAATAGGACGTCATCGTAGGTTAACCCTTCACCTAGAATCTTATTTTGATGTGCTGTCATGATGCAATTTGAAATTAATTGCATACAAAGGTACAACTAAAATTAAGATTATAATTTATACAGACATAAAATTAATGCAATTGCTTTTTGCAATAGGTTCGAAGTGTATTTAACGCAAAAGTGTAACGCTCTTGGGGATTTGAAATATCGCCTTGAAACCTGATAGGATTTGGGACTGCAAAACTATATAATAAATGTCCACTGGCCATACGTCCAATTTGTTTTACGCTTTTATCATCCATGACCTCATATACCCGTTCGACCCAAATAAATTGTTCGTTGTGCAACATGGCTTTATCCCAGTTATAGGCTTCATTTTCTTCTAAAATGTCTTCTGATTTATAGAGTTTATGAAGACTTGTGAATGCACTAATAAAGACTTCCTCACTTCCCATATCGGTGTATCGCTTTATATCTTTGGATATAAACCAGCGGTAAGGTATATTTTTTACTAACCTTAATTTATGGGATATAAAGTAAGCCATATAAGGCCAAACCACTTCATGACCCTTACTTTCTAATTCGTCATGCAACCATAGATAAAAATCGCGACGTTGCTTAATGGTTGTATACTCTTCAGGTTTATTATTTAGAAGATTATAATGATTGGCTTTTTGCCAAGTTAAGGTATTTTGACGTCTATCAGATGCTAACCAATCCGAAGGCGATAAATTTGGCTTATTGGTTTCCTTTTGATAACTTCTTAAGCTATTCCATTCTCTTCCATAACTGGGGATTGCCATTAGTAAAACAAATAGGAACAGTAAGTTTTTCATACATTAACGCATCTATAACGCTAAATATACGAGAATTTAAAGCTCAACGGTTTTGTTTCTGGTAAGCTGAAATAAAATAATGCCAACGGAAATGCCATAGGTAAGGGTCATAAGAAACCCCGAAACCATGACGATATATTTCATCCAAAGCATACCTTGCCATAGAAGAAAGAGACCTCCAAACGTAAGAACTACTGAAAGAAAAGGCTCAATCATTAAAAATAATTTTAGCTTCTTATTGAATTGGCAAGTGTTTAAAATCATGCCTACTAAAAAGAAGATAATCGACATTGAAAGGATATGATTATGCACTAAAGTGAGCATTTCCTGTTCACTTTTTTTGAATTTCATAACCTCGGCATCCTCATCAGTTTCGTTGCCTAAATACTGTTCTTCAATTCCAGCAGGGTTAGAAGAAGAAGTTTCTTCAACAAAAAGCAAGCCTGAAAAAAAACCGATGCTCAATACAATAATAAATGTACCAATTAATAGTTTTAATTCTTTTGAAAACGCATAAATCGACCCGTTAAAATTCATTTACAACAATTGTTTTGAATGAAGGATTTTTAGTGATTTCAAAAGATCATTAACAGCAGTAGTCATTGATCTCACCGAAATGGTTGCGCCAGAAATAGCAACAATATTGTCTCGATATTTAAGCTCGTCATTCTGGGATTTGCCTATAAATTGCTTTAACCAACGTTTGCTACCGATTTCTCCACCATAATCTTCACGGTACACCAGTACTTTTGCCTTTAAAACAGTAAGTTGTTTATCCAATATTATTAAATAGTCAAATTCATCTGTTTTACTAGGCGCTTTAGAGATATAAGCATAACCTAAAAGTTGGGAGGAGTTTTTAATTTCGAAAAAATTATCAGGACCAAAGGTAGATGGTAAGTTTTGGGTTATTTTAGAATCGAATGCTTTTGCATTGAACTGAAAGTTTTCAATTTCGAAAACCTCTTCAATTTCTTTATCCACCTTTTTCTGTATCCCTTTTGGGAGACCAAAAGACAAACAAATAAATGCAATTAGAATTATAAAAATGGATTTAAATTTCATAACGCAAAAGTATTCAATTATTTTTTTCTTTATCATAAATAAACGCCAAATAGCTAAAGTGAAAAAAATTCACTTCAGCTATTCAAACCACTATAACTAACTCAATTCATTTAGAACCAAACACCTAAACCAAGATTTAATTGGTTAATTGCACCTGCATTGGTAGCATTATCTTTAATTTGATAATCAGCCTTTACAACGGCACCCGGTGCTAATTTATAACTCAAACCAAAGGTCCACTCATTACGGTCATAGCTCTCATTTTTCAAAGTAACTCCATCAACAGAAGCATGAGTATCATAATCTTCATATCGTGTAAAAGCATATAATTGTTGTTGCTTTGTCACTGGTAACAAATTGTAAGCGGCTTCTAAATAATACCCTTGTAAAGCACTTCCCAAATCTGTGCTATATAAAGTGTTATAGGCTTCGGTATCTGATAAATTAGCATGAATAAACTGACCTCTTGCAGTAAACCGCTGATAAGCATAACGCGCATCAAAGCCTAACATAGAGATCCCAACATCTGAACCATCAATAGCGTCAACGTCATCAGCTGCTTGTGTGCGACCAAAATAACCAGACAAACCAAGACGTAATCCCGGTAGACCATAATAGTCTAATTTCGCAGCAAAATTAGGCGAATTTATAGTTGATTGAATACCTTTTTGGCGACCGTTGCGCAAACCATTGCTTCCACCAAGCACTTTTGTACCATTTACTGAAGCAAAGCCATTAAAAATATATGCTTGATAGCCTAAAGAAATTTCGTTAAAACGTCCAGAAACTCCAGCACCTATTTCTCTCCATGTAGTTGGAACAATACTGCCGTCTATACTTGGTCGTTCAACGCCATTAAATGTGGTTGGTTCATGATATTCGTTAACGATACCCATTGGCACCAACATTAAACCACCTCGTAAATTTACATTATCGCTAAGGTTATATTGTAAGAAGGCTTGTTCAACAAATACTTCTTGAACATGTTCAAACTCAACCTCTGTAACAAACTGTACTTTGTCATTAAACTTATAACCAAAAAGTAAAACGAGACGTTGAACATCAAGTTCTCCATTTTTACCCTCGGGTTGGTTATATGTAATCTCACCATAACCACCAACAGTTACACCTGTATTGATATTTCCAGAAAGAATACGCTGTGCGGCGTTTTGCTGATTTTGAGGATTAGTAGGTATGGAATCAGGAACCGTTTGAGCAGTTGCAAATGCTGTGATTAAAACAGATACGGCTAAAAAAATTCTTTTCATAATTTGATTGATTGTTATTCTTATTTAGACTTGATATAAATAATATATTAAATGAAGTTGCAAATTTAAAACAGAATATTACTTGTACAAACTTTATTTAGATTAATTTTAAATAAAATTGCAAGCAAAAACAAAAGGCGCTGATTGACAATATTTTAGACTACAAAAAAACTAGTGATAACTGGTGAAGATCTTTGTGGTCTCATTATAGGCACTCTCAAAACTTAAAGCATTTAAGTTATTATTCTGCTTTGAAGTAAAGTATGAAAGCAATTTTTCTGTAGGCATATTACCGGTGAGTTCATCTTTAGCCATAGGGCAACCTCCAAATCCTTGGATAGCTCCATCAAAGCGCTTACATCCTGCTTTGTACGCTGCATCAATTTTCTCAAACCAGGTAGAAGGTGTGGTATGTAGATGGGCTCCGAACTCAATTTCAGGGTAGTTTGGTATGAGGTTAGAAAACAAATAGTCAATACTTTCAGGATCTGAACTGCCTATTGTATCACTTAATGAAAGAATGTTCACACCCATTTTAGACAAACGCTCTGTCCATTGTCCAACAATATCGACATTCCATGGATCACCGTACGGATTTCCAAACCCCATGGAGATATAAACAACAACCTCCTTATTCGTTTTTGCGGCAATATTCAAGATTTCGTCAAGTGTCACAACAGACTGTGCAATTGTTTTGTGGGTATTTCGCATTTGAAAGTTTTCTGAAATCGAAAATGGATATCCCAAATAATCAATAGCCTCATGTTTAGAAGCTTCTTCTGCCCCTCTTGTGTTGGCAATAATAGCCAATAACTTGCTTGTTGTTTTTGATAAATCCAGTCCGGCTAAAACTTCAGCCGTATCCACCATTTGAGGAATCGCGCGAGGGGACACAAAACTTCCAAAGTCTATGGTATCAAACCCAACTCTTAATAACGATTGAATGTATTGTATTTTACGCTCGGTTGGAATAAACGCCTTTATGCCTTGCATTGCATCTCTTGGGCATTCAATTATTTTAATGCGGTTGGACATAAATTGTGTTTATCTTCCCAAAAGTACTATTATTTTGCAATATTGCTGAAGTAAATCCCTAGTTCGCTTTAGGCATCAAATTACGCTTAATAAGTGCCTTGTTTATGTGCTTGACCAATGCAGGTCCTTCATAAATAAATCCTGTGTAAAGCTGTATAAGGTCTGCGCCCGCGTCTAACTTCTCAAGCGCATCGTTAACCGAGTGAATGCCTCCTACTCCAATTATAGGGAATGCCTTGTTACTTTTCTGGGATAAAAACCTGATGACCTCGGTAGAACGATTGGTCAAAGGTTTCCCACTCAACCCTCCTGTTTCTGTTTTATTGTTTGAGATTAAATCTTCTCGAGAAATAGTGGTATTGGTTGCGATTACACCATCAATTTTTGTGTCCTCCACAATTGAAATAATATCCATTAATTGGTCATTGCTCAAATCTGGAGCTATTTTTAAAAGAATTGGTTTAGGGTTTTCATATTGTGCATTCTCTTGTTTCAAAACCTGCAACAACTTGGTGAGCGGCTCTTTATCCTGAAGCGCTCTTAAATTAGGTGTGTTCGGTGAACTCACATTAACCACAAAATAATCGACATACTTATATAATGCGTGAAAACATAGTTTGTAGTCTTCAACAGCTTCTTCATTAGGCGTCATTTTATTTTTGCCAATGTTACCACCAACTAGAACGCCTGTGTTTTGCTTTAAACGTTCAACAGCCAATTCCACGCCCCCATTATTAAACCCCATTCTATTAATAATAGCTTCGTCTTCTTTTAATCGAAAAAGGCGTTTTTTAGGGTTCCCATCCTGTGGTTTTGGTGTTAGGGTTCCAATCTCTATAAACCCAAACCCAAAATGGTTCAACTCCTTAAATAATTTGGCATCTTTATCAAAGCCGGCTGCCAGGCCAACAGGATTTTTAAAAGTTATGCCAAACAATTGCTTTTCCAATGAAGGATTAGTAACCCTATAACTTTTTTTTAGAAGGAACGGAACACCCGGAACTTTACACATAAAACGCACCAAAGAAAAGGTAAAATGATGGATGGTTTCAGGGTCAAAAAGGAAGAATATAGGTCGAACAATATACTTGTACATGCAGAAATGTTTACACAAAAGTAGCTTTAAATAAAAAATCATCCAATTCAAAAAACAAAATAATTTTTATGTATTACTTTTGGATTATAATAGTCCTTGAATTAAAGCCATCACCATGCTAGACAAAAAACATATCATCAACCGGTTTATAAGTTATGTAACTGTAGACACCGAATCTGATCCCAATTCAGATACAACACCCAGTACGTCAAAGCAATGGGACTTAGCCAATGCATTAGTAAAAGAACTAAAGTCTATTGGTATGCAGGATGTTTCAATTGATGAAAACGCTTATATCATGGCCACGCTGCCTAGCAATGTCGATCATGACGTTCCAGTTATTGGGTTTATTTCACATTTTGATACCTCACCAGATTTTACGGGAGCAAACGTTAAGCCTCAAATTATTGAAAACTATAATGGGAAGGACATTGTTTTGAACGAGGAACTTGATGTTATTTTATCTCCTGATTATTTTGAAGACCTTTTACTATATAAAGGACAAACCCTAATCACAACAGACGGCACCACCCTTTTGGGGGCTGATGACAAAGCTGGTCTTTGTGAAATTGTGTCTGCTATGGAATATTTAATCCAACATCCCGAAATCAAACACGGTACGATTAAAGTTGGATTTACGCCCGACGAAGAAATTGGTCGTGGAGCCCATAAATTTGACGTTGAAAAGTTTGGTGCAGCTTGGGCCTATACCATGGATGGCAGTCAGGTGGGTGAACTGGAGTTTGAAAATTTCAATGCCGCAAGTGCCACCGTAAAAGTTCAAGGCAAGATCGTGCATCCTGGCTATGCGAAGGGTAAACTAGTCAACTCCATGTATATCGCTACCGAATTCATCAATGCTTTACCCCGATTTGAAACACCTGAACATACCGAAGATTATCAGGGCTTTTTTCATTTACATCAAATTGACGGCAAAGTAGATGAAACTATTCTAAAATATATCATCAGAGATCATGACAAAACGCATTTTGAAGCACGAAAAGAAGCGATTGAAAAACTGGCTGATGATATTAATTCAGAATATGAACGGGAAGTTATTCGTATTGAAATCAAGGACCAGTACTACAATATGAGGGAAAAAATTGAGCCTGTTATGCATATCGTTGACATTGCTGAAGAGGCCATGAAGCAACTTCACATCAAACCAATCATCAAACCAATTCGCGGGGGAACTGATGGGTCACAACTTTCCTACATGGGCTTGCCTTGTCCAAATATATTTGCAGGTGGTCATAATTTTCATGGACGATATGAATATGTCCCTGTTGAAAGCATCTTGAAAGCCACACAAGTCATTTGTAAAATAGCTGAAATAACTGCAACAAAATCATTTTAATATGAATACCGTAATTGAACAACTTCAAATCAATAAGGGTGTTTATAATGCCCTTTTAAAGACGCAACCTGAAGCCATCTATTTATGGAAAAAAGATCCTGAAAGCTGGTGCTTGTTAGAAATTCTTTGTCATTTATATGATGAAGAACGTGATGATTTTAGATTTAGAATACATTGGGCCTTAAGTAAGCCAGATGAATTACCACCATCTATCGATCCCATTGCTTGGGTTAAAGACCATAAGTATATGGAACAAGATTTCACCAATATGCTTGCAAAGTTTATTGAAGAGCGCGAACGTTCCCTAACCTGGCTTCGATCCTTAAAGGACGTTAATTGGGATAACAGTTTTGAACACCCAAAATTGGGTCGTCTATCGGCGCATTATCTGCTAAATAATTGGCTAGCACATGATTATTTACATATTAAGCAAATCATGGGCTTAAAATACGATTATCTAGAACAGCATAGTGGCGACACCTTAAGTTATGCGGGTACTTGGAATTAAATAATTCGGAATTTAATTATTAGAACTATGAAAAAAGCAACTTCAGTTGAAGAGTATATTGAAAACCATCCGCATTTTGCTGATGCACTACATCAATTAAGAGCAATCATAAATTCTACAGAATTAGTAGAAACTTTAAAATGGAGTGCACCCGTTTATGAACTTGAAGGCAAAAATGTGATTGGGCTAGGTGCCTTTAAACATCACTTTGGAATCTGGTTTTTTAATGGGGTATTTTTAAAGGATGAGAAACAGTTACTCACCAATGCACAGGAAAAAACAAAAGCGCTACGGCAAATGCGCTTTACTTCAAAAGCTGAAATTGATAAAAATGTAGTTTTGGCCTATGTAAAGGAAGCCATTGAAAACCAAAAACTAGGAAAGGAAATCAAACCTGAACGCAAACCCAAAAAAGTAGTGATTCCTAAAGAATTAAAAGAGAAACTGGACGGTAACTCTGTATTATTTGATGCCTTTAAACTCTTAACACCTGGGAAGCAACGTGAATATTGTGAATATATTGAGACTGCTAAACGCGAAGCGACCAAAGACTCGCGTCTTGAAAAGATTATGCCTATGATCATCAAAGGTGTAGGACTGAACGATAAATATAAAAACTGCTGAATAAAGAAGCGCCACATAATTGTGGCGCTTCTTTTATATTCGATTTTTTACTACTTACTTAAGAAGATGCATTTAGTTTTTTGCTCATTTCCATTGAGATGGCCGAACGTTCAAACTTTATTTTACCAGCCATAGTCTCGATAACACAACTACCGTCCTTATCATTAAGATCTACAACTTTCCCATGCATTCCACTTTTGGTAATTACCTTATCTCCTTTTTGAAGTTCTTTAGCAAACTTTTTCTCCTGTTTTGCACGCTTCATTTGTGGTGCAATCATTAAGAAATAAAAAACGGCGATAATTGCAATAAGTGGTAAAAAATTACCTATTCCTTCTCCCATCTAATTAGTTGTGGTTATGACCTTCGTGGCCTGGTTGGGTACTTGTTTTCGTTGCTGGTTGTTGCATAATTGACGTACCATTATTAGTAGTCGTTGTTGCAGGCGCGTTAGGATCTGCCTGAATAAATGCTTTTACTTTAACCGTTTCGGTACCGTTTTGGGTATTGGTAGTTAAAGTTACCGTTTTGGTCACTTGATTTGCGCCTTTACCATTAAACTTCACTGTAAACTGTGCAGACTCTCCTGGTGCTAACGGATCACGGTTCCAATCTTGAGGTACTGTACATCCACAAGTACTTTTAATATCACTTACAACTAAAGGTGCATTACCTGTGTTGGTGTATTTGAATACTGTTTCAACTGGCGTCCCATCTACAATGGTTCCAAAATCATGCTCTGTTTCTTCAAATGTAATTACAGGCAAGTTACCTGCATTAGCATCGCGTTCTGCAGCTGCTGCTACATTTTCAGAATTTATCTTACTCTTCGCGTCATCCTTACATGACGTAAACGCTACTAAACACAGCGCGCTTAAACCTAAAATCACTTTTTTCATTGCTATAATTTTAATTATTATTTTATAAAATGTTTGTATTTTCAGTGGATAAATGTACTAATTATTTCGTCTATTCAAAACTTTTTAACCTTATTACAACAATCCTCGACCCGTTTTTTGATACTTCCCTTCCGACATATACTCCTTAACAATCTTATCTAAAACCCCATTAATAAAGATGCTACTTTTGGGTGTTGAATATTCTTTTGCAATCTCTAAATACTCATTTATGGTTACTTTAATTGGAATAGAAGAGAATTTTTGAAATTCACAAAGAGCCATTTGAAGTAGCACGGCATCTAACTCTGCTATTCGGTCTGAATCCCAGTTGGTCGTGTTTTTTGAAATTTCTTCATTGAAAGTTGCGCAATTAAGTGCCGTTTTCTTCAATAATTCTATTGCAAAATCCCTGTCGTCAAGATCTTTGTATAATCTTGGGGTAAAGTATGAGGGCTGTACATTAGGCTTTACCTTCTTAAGAAGCTTTAATATGCTTGTGTTTACAATTGGAAGATCGTCAATCCAAGTTAGCTTCTTGTCTTCAAAGTAATCATACAACTTTTCATTAGGTGCAATCACTTCCGAAAATATATCAATCATGAAAAGTTTGTCTTCATGAAAATTTGAGGTTCTTGTTGACATGTACTCTTTGTAGGTAGCACTATCAACAATAGCTTTATAAATGATATCGACGTACTCAAAATCTAAATACCAATAATCTAACTTCCTTTTTTCTAACTCTTGTTTCAACAACTCGTTGTTTTTCAACAGGGCAAGCACTTCATTATTGACAAATTTATAATTGGGATTTTTGTCTTCTTTAGTTGCTAGAAGCTTCTTTTGAGTCTTTTCTAGTTGATCTTCAGCCCTTTTTTGAACCTCAACCAACAAGGAAAGAATAATCAGGTAGAGATCATACATACTGTCTAAACTATATAAAAGAAATTTCTCATTCTTTTTAATATCATCACTTTCTCCTTCACTTAAGGCATATAAGGTTTGCATGACTTTTATGCGGATGTGTCGTCTATTTAGCATGTGTAAGAACTTGTTTTATATTAAGATAGCGAAAGCTTATTGCTTTTTCGCTCTGCAAAAATACTATTATTTTCTTATTTGAACCTGTTTATGATGGGCTTTTACCTCCCTTGATTATCTTTTTTCCGTGAAAGAATACGTTCGTAGGCTACCTCAACGGCCGCTTCGTTGGTTGCAAGGTTTTTGGTTTGCGCACGTTCCAAAATTTCTAATGTGGTATTAAAGATGTTTTCGGTTTTTCTGATAATTTCCTGCCTGCTATAATTTTCAAGTTCAGCATAAACATTAATCAGGCCACCAGCATTGATTAAAAAATCTGGCGCATAAACAATACCACGTTCCTTTAAAATTTTACCATGCTTCGCTTCGATGGCTAACTGATTGTTAGCAGAGCCCGCAATGACTTTAGCTTTAAGGTTATAGACGGTTTGATCGTTAATGGTTGCTCCCAAAGCACACGGTGCGTAAATATCCATATCTTCCCTAAAAAAGTTAGGGCCTTCATAAATGGTCACACTATACTTTGAAGCCACATAATCCAATCGCTCTTTATTGATATCGGTTATAGTGACTTTGGCGCCTTCGTTTATCAAGTTTTCCACTAGGGCTTCGCCAACATTCCCGACGCCTTGCACAAAAACATGTTTATCTTCCAAAACATCACTTCCAAATTGAAATTGAGCAGCGGCTTTCATTCCCATAAAAACTCCAAACGCCGCAATAGGCGTAGGATTTCCTGTGCCGCCCTTACTTTCAGACATTCCCGTAACATAAGGTGTTACTTCTCTTACCAGGTCCATATCTGCTGGTTCTATACCTACGTCTTCAGCTGTGATATAGCGTCCGCTCAATGAATGTACAAATTCACCAAACTTATGTATAAGTTCTGGGGTTTTACGAGTTTTGGAGTCACCCATGATAACAGCCTGTCCACCACCTAAATTCAACCCTGTAATCGCCGACTTCAAGGTCATCCCACGTGATAAACGCAGGGTATCATTCAAGGCTTCCCATTCACTAGTATAGGCCCACATTCTAACGCCACCAAGTGCTGGCCCTAAAACTGTATTATGGATTCCAATTATTGCTTTTAAACCAGTATCTTTGTCGTTGCAAAATACAACCTGCTCGTGATCATCAAATGAAAGTTGTCCAAAAACAGGGTCAACTTTTAAAAGATCGTCAGGATTTAAAACATCAAACGTCATAGGTTTCAATTAGTACTGTTTTGCAAAGTATTAGAAAACAGCGTGCAAAAATAAAGTATTACTAAAGTTTTCACAAACTATTGTTGTTAAATAACAAGTACTATAAATTTATAGATTATTTTTTTTAAATGAAAGCATTACAGCACCTCAATAAATATTTCATAAAATATAAATACAGTTTACTTTTAGGGGTTTTTATCACCATTTTGGCAAAAATATTTGCGCTGTTTACACCGCGCTTAATTGGAGAATCTGTTACCGTAATTTCAAAAATGCTCAAGGATGAAATTACTTATGAAGCCTTTAAAACCGAACTTGGCCTCAATATTCTGTATTTGGTGATTGCCGCAATAATTTCAGGCATCTTCACCTTTTTAATGCGCCAAACCATTATTAATGTATCGCGTTATGTTGAATACGACCTAAAAAACGAAGTCTATCAACAATACCAACGCCTCTCATTAAGCTTTTATAAGTCTAATCGCACAGGAGACCTTATGAACCGTATTAGTGAAGATGTTAGCCGGGTGCGTATGTACATTGGCCCTGCTATAATGTACAGTTTAAATATGGTTACCCTTTTTGTTGTGGCCTTGATATATATGATAAGCGTTGCGCCAAAACTAACACTTTACGTGGTAGCCCCATTACCGGTGCTTTCTATTATTGTTTACAAATTAAGTAGAATCATCAATCAGCGAAGTACCATAGTGCAACAATATTTATCGCAACTCTCGGCCTCTACCCAAGAGTCGTTCAGTGGCATTTCGGTCATTAAGTCTTACGGTATTGAAGCTCAAAACTATCAAGCTTTTTATGACTTATCGGATGAAAGCAAACAAAAGCAAATTGACCTTGCCAAAGTACAGGCTATGTTCTTTCCGTCTATGATTATGCTCATCGGTATTAGTAATATTTTGGTTATCTATATTGGTGGGATGCAATATATGAACGGTGAAATAAAAGACATTGGTACCATTGCCGAGTTTTTAATCTACGTGAATATGCTCACCTGGCCAGTGGCAGCTGTGGGTTGGGTGACCTCATTGGTGCAGCAGGCCGAAGCTTCGCAAGTCCGTATCAATGAGTTCTTGGAAGAAGAACCCAGCATTACAAATAAAGTAGAAACGCCTTCAGTCATTGAAGGCAATATCACTTTTGATCATGTCAGCTTCACTTACCCCGACACCAATATACAAGCTTTAAAAGATGTGAGCTTCTCGATTAAAAAAGGTGAAACCTTGGCCATATTAGGAAAAACCGGATCTGGCAAGTCCACGATTTTGGATCTCATTGGTCGCTTGTATGATATAGAATCAGGGCAGATTAGCATCGACCAGACCCCAATCGATCAGGTTAACCTTGACGATTTACGCAATAGCATTGGTTATGTTCCTCAGGATGCCTTTCTGTTTTCAGACTCCATCAAAAACAATATTATGTTTGGTAAAGAGGATGCCACCGAAGCTGAAGTCATCCAGGCGGCCAAAAACGCCGATGTCCATAAAAACATACTGTCCTTTACCAAAGCTTATGATACCAAATTAGGTGAACGTGGTATTACGCTCTCGGGAGGTCAAAAACAACGTATATCGATTGCTAGAGCTATTATTAAGTCGCCTGAAATATTATTATTCGATGATTGTTTGTCGGCCGTAGATACCGAAACCGAAGAGAAAATCCTTAAAAATCTTAACAATATCTCTCAAGGAAAAACCACGCTTATTGTAAGCCATAGAGCCTCATCGGCTAAAAATGCCGACCACATTATTGTGCTGGATAATGGTGAAATTATACAATCAGGCACACCTGATATGCTAATGAATGTTGAGGGGTATTATAAAGAACTTTACAACAATCAACTTACCGAAGCTAATGAGGATCGATTTAACAATGAATAAATCGTCGTAAGCCTTGTGGTTGTTTGGATTACCACTTTTTCAAGAAAGTCCAACCAAAAGAAATAAGGTAAATTGTTGGTTACTATTCTTTTTTTTTAGATTTTTGAGACGTTAACTTAATAATTTAAACAAAAATCTATGAGTGATAAAGGCATGATGGAAAAAGAGGAAATATTCTCAAAAGTATTAAGAGCAGGACGAAGAACTTATTTTTTTGATGTAAGATCGACTAAAGCTGGTGATTATTACCTTACGATCACCGAGAGTAAAAAATTCACAAATGACGACGGATCATTTCACTACAAAAAGCACAAAATCTATTTATACAAAGAAGACTTTTCTGAATTTAATGAGATTCTAAATGAAATGACTGATTACATTATTGATGAAAAAGGTGATGAAGTGATTAGTGAGCGTCACCAAAAAGATTTCAAAAAGGAGGATCAATATGGAGATGCTTCTGATGAAGAAGTTAATGTTGAAGAAACCTCTACAGAGAGTTTTACCGATATTAAATTTGAAGACATATAATAAACTTCCGTTAAAATCATAAACCGTTACTACAACCGTAACGGTTTTTTTTATATTTATATCAAACTTTTTTCTATGAGACTAATTTACACCTTGGCCATGATGTTTATGGCGACAGCGACCATGTTTTCGCAAACCGATTTGTCCTACTACCTTCCGCAACACAACACTTACAATCAAACTATTCCTACACCAAAATCGGTGATTGGTCATGAGGTTGGTGAGTGGCATGTAACCCACGACAAGCTTGTACAGTACATGTATGCACTGGCAGAAGCTTCTGATCGTATTAGCATTGAAAATCGAGGATCTTCGTTTGAAGGGCGACCCATTTTATTATTGACCATTACTTCGCCTCAAAACCATCAAAATTTAGAAGCCATACGTCAGGCGCATATCGCTTCAACCGAAAGCAACTCGGTTGACACGTCAGGTATGCCTATTGTCGTGTATCAAGGCTTCTCTATTCATGGTAACGAACCTAGTGGATCTAATGCCGCATTATTAGCAGCTTATCATTTAGCGGCTTCACAAAGTAATGAGGTCAATACCCTTTTAGATAACGCCGTGATTCTATTCGATCCTAGTTTTAATCCTGACGGTTTACAGCGTTTTGCTTATTGGGCTAATACCAATAAAAGTAAAAACCTAAACCCAGATCCAAATGACCGTGAATACAATGAAGTTTGGCCAAGAGGCAGAACTAACCACTATCATTTTGATTTGAACAGAGATTGGTTGCCTGTACAAATGCCCGAATCTAGAGCACGTTTAGTGACCTTTCATAAGTGGTTGCCAAATATTTTGACCGACCATCATGAAATGGGTACCAATTCTACCTTTTTCTTTCAACCAGGAATTCAATCCAGAACGCATCCCTTAACCCCAAAACTAAATCAGGAGCTTACCAAACAAATAGGTAATTTCCATGCCAAAGCTTTAGATCAAATTGGCTCTTTATATTATACCGAAGAAGATTACGACGACTTTTATTATGGCAAGGGTTCTACCTTTCCAGATATCAACGGAAGTATAGGCATCTTGTTCGAACAGGCCAGCTCACGCGGTCATATTCAGGAAAGTGCCAATGGCATTCTAACCTTTCCGTTTACGATTCGCAATCAGTTAACCACCGCTCTATCTACATTGGAAGCGGCCCTAAACATGCGTGAAGATTTGTTGCAATACCAACACAATTTCTACAAAAATGCACGTAATGAAGGTTCAAAAGAACAAGGAAAGGCCATTGTGTTTGGAGACGAAAAAGATGCTGCTAAAACCTACCATTTAGCCGAAATCCTTAACCGTCATAAGATTACATTCCATGAACTTAAAAACGATGTGACCCTTAATGGTAAATCCTTTAAAAAAGGCTACAGTTATGTGGTACCAAAAAATCAAAAGAATACGCGTTTGATCAATGCGATGTTTGAAAAACGCACTACGTTTGAAGACAGTCTGTTTTACGATATATCGGCTTGGACCTTTCCTCTGGCCTTTAATTTAGATTATGCCGAAGGCGTTTCGACCTCTACCGCAGGTGAGCAGGTTAAGGAACTTAAACAGAAAACCGGAACAGTCTCCTCAAAAAGCAATTATGCCTATTTAATGGAATGGCATGAATATTATACGCCTAAAGCTTTAAACCACATATTGAATAGTGGGATTAGAGCTAAAGCCGCCTTAAAGCAATTTAGCATCGATGGTAAACGCTATGACTATGGAACGATCTTGATTCCTGTGTATAATCAGAGTAAAACTCCTGACGAGCTTCATAGGTTTTTAAGTGAAGTTGCACAAGCCAACCACTTACAGATTAACGGAGTTTCCACTGGCCTAACCCAAGGAATCGATCTAGGAAGTACCGAATTTAAAACCTTGGAACCTGCAAAAATAGGATTGTTGGTAGGTGATGGTATTTCTAGCTATGATGGTGGTGAAATCTGGCATTTGTTTGACCAACGTTACGACATTGTGGTTACCAAGTTAGATACCGACCGTTTATCTAGAGCCGATTTAAGCCGTTATAACACCATCATTATGGTGAGCGGTTCAACATCAGAAGCCAATGCGAAACACCTAAAAACATGGGTGGAAAATGGCGGCACCTTAATTGGTTATGGCAGCGCACTTAACTGGTTAAGCAGTAACGAATTCATGAAAATTGATTTTAAAAAGTCTGAACGTGTAGCGAAAGACATCAGCTTTGAAGAGCGTGGTGATTACTTTGGTGCCCAGGTGATTGGTGGTGCTATTTTTGAAGCTAAATTAGACCGCTCCCACCCTATCAACTTTGGGTATAAAAACAATACTTTAGCCTTATTTAGAGATACCACTATCTTTATTCCGGCGGACAAACAAAGCTATAACAACCCGATTCAATATACGAAGAACCCTTTATTGAGTGGGTATATATCAAAACCTAATTTAGACAGTTTGGCAAGTACAGTACCGTTTAAAGTGGGTCGCTTAAAGCGTGGAAAAGTGGTTGGGTTTACTGATAACACGAACTTTAGAGCGTTTTGGTACGGTACTAATAAGTTGCTGATGAACGCTATATTCTTTAGGGAGCAACTATAATTTAACCGCTAGAAGAGCAAAAAGCAAAGTCAAAAAAAGATAGCCTAGTGCCCATATACTGCCGACTGTAAAAAACAGAGCTACAGTCACTAAAAGCAGATATAAGGGCACTAGTGTTAGGATGACTGCAAAGCGAAAGGTCGCCATAAATTCGAGCTCAACAACTTTTGGCTGAATTAATAACTTCCAAATGGTATAAGGTAAGAGTAAACACATAATTAATACCAATTTAAACCCTTTCTTCAATAAGGTGTGGTCTTTAGGCTTATGCGATTTACACGCTTTAAATTGAGTTTGTATGCACGCATTGACGTCTTCGGGATTAAGAAAATCGACGTGTAGAGCTTCCAAACGTTCTATAGTGGTCTCATAGCTTTCCAAAGGAATATGCGTGGTTAGCTCACACAATTGATTAGACACCTGTTCTTTTAAAGTCTGCACACTCGTATGCTGATCGCGACAATCTTCAGCCGTTAAGGGTATGGTATGTCCAATATACACGGCAACCGCATCTCCAAAGGCATCAGCTTTGCTAAAATTGAATCCTACAGGTACTAACTGTAATTGCAGGTCAGGACTTTGATTAAAGGCCTCAAAAATGATGCGAGTAAATCCTTTACTCAAGGGTCGCACACGGCGTTGGAGGTTATGAGTGGCTTCGGGAAATAAGGCTATCGCCTGTTCTTTCTTTAGCAACTTCGCACAGTGGTCAAAAATATCTTCATTTTTAGAGAGTTCGTTCCACCCGTCGCGCATGCGGTACACGGGCAACATACGTAAACTCTTTAAAAAAGCGGCTACCCAAGGCGTTTTAAAAACGTTGGCTCGGGTTAAAAAGTAACAGAAACGTCCGCTTTTAGTGGCTATCAAAAGCGCATCCATCAAGGCATTTTGGTGATTGCCCACAAAAAGTACAGCACCGTGTTTTGGGAGCCGTTCCTTATAGACTATAGTGAGCTTCTTATAGTAAAAAAATAAACCAAGGTTGATATAAGCCCGAACGATATGTAGCCAAAGGAGTTTCATACGTAGACTTTTGAAGTTTTATAAGACCAAAATAAGGCTAGACTCAATCCTGAAACAATATGCCAAATGCCCCAAAAGGCCGCCAAAATAGCCATGCCACCCAAGCCATTAAAAAAGCTAAAAATGAGCAACAAGCCCAGACCCGAATTCTGTATCCCAGTTTCAATAGCAATCGTCCTTCGGTCTTTTAGTGATAAGCTAAAGCTTTTTGCAATCCACCAACCCAGCCCAATGGCTAGGATATTATGCATAATACCCAAACCTAATACATGATGGATATAGGTATTGAACACGTCTATATTATTTGAAAAGGCCATCACAACGATTGCCACAAATACAAGGATGGAGATAGGCTTTAAAGCCTTGGATAAGCGTATGGCCAAAGCATCACGATAGTACCTCAAGAGCATGCCTAAAACAAGTGGAATCCCTAGTATAAGCAATACTAGCTTGACCAATTCTAATGGGTCCAAAGCCACCGCTTGTAATAGTTGAGCAGTAGGCTCGTATAAATTTCCGTAGAGCTGAAAATTTAAAGGTGTAAAGATGATGGCTAAAAAGGTACCCATAGCCGTCAAACTTACAGAAAGAGCCGTATTACCATTTGCCATATGAGTCATAAAATTAGAAATATTGCCTCCTGGGCAGGCCGCTACCATCATCATCCCCAAGGCGATGCTGGGTTGTGGCTGTGTGATTATAATAAGAAGGAACGTGACCAATGGCAGGGCCACAAATTGCGACAACAAACCCACCCATAGTAGTTTGGGCTGATGCAAAAGCGCTTTAAAATCGTGCACGCTAATACCCAAGGCTACCCCAAACATCACCACCGCTAGTGCGATGTTAAGTATCCAGAGTCCGTTAGTATCAAAATTAATTTGAGCTGCATCTAATGGTTCCATAGGCCTAAACTACTGTACTTCCATTTTTCACCCGCTGTTCTGGGTTGAGGAGGATCACATCTTTACCATGTACTGCTCCAAGCACCAAACATTCACTCATAAACTTGGCAATTTGTTTTTTAGGGAAGTTAACTACCGCCACGATCTGTCGGTTGAGGAGTTGCTCCTTTTTATAAAGAGTCGTTATTTGTGCTGAAGATTTTTTAACACCCAAAGCCCCAAAATCAATAGTAAGCTGGTAGGCAGGTTGGCGTGCTTCGGGGAAGTCATTAACCTCAATAATGGTTCCGACACGTAAATCGACTTTGGTAAAGTCTTCAAATGTTATTATATTATCCATAGGTTAAAAATACATTATAAAACGTAATAGACAAACCCATGGCACAAACACCTTCAAATATGTTAGCCCTTGGCACCAAGGCACCCGATTTTAGTTTACTGGATACAGTTAGTGACACTATGCTCACGTTAGACGAACTTAAAGGTCTCAAAGGCACCCTCATCATGTTCATCTGCAACCACTGCCCTTTTGTAAAGCATGTGAATGCCCAAATAAGTCAACTGGCCAAAGATGTAAAGGCCAAAGGCATTAACTGTATTGCCATTAGCAGTAATGACGTTGCGCATTATCCGCAAGATGGTCCCGAATACATGAAGCAGAATGCATTGGAGCAGGAGTTTATCTTCCCTTACCTGTATGACCAGACCCAGGAGGTCGCCAAAGCCTATGATGCTGCCTGCACACCCGATTTTTATCTGTTTGATGCACAGTTACAACTGGTCTATCGCGGCCAATTGGACGATTCGAGACCTAGCAATGGCCTACCCGTTGATGGTAAGGACTTAAGGCGGGCGATTAGTCAATTAGTGGCAAAAGAACCTATTTTTACGGATCAAAAGCCCAGCATAGGCTGTAATATCAAGTGGAAAACTCGCTAAAGCCCAAGCTACTGATTTTTAAATAACTGCACCTTTATATTCACATGTGCTAACGGTAGTTGACGTTAGTTGACCTATGCTGACCTATAGTGACTGCATTTGACTATGGTTGACGTTAGTTGACCTACGCTGACCTATACTGACCGCATTTGACGTTAGTTGACCTATGCTGACCGCTATTGACACACTTTTAGTGATTTTAAGGGGGTTTTGTTCGAGACTTGTTCGAGGATTGTTCGAGAACCGTTTTGCTGTATTTTTTAAAAATTTGAGTTTTTGGGACGAGTCTCGAAGGAAAGCCGAATGGTGAATGGTTGTTGAAGCGTTGAATCGTTAATTTGTTTAATCGTTGCTGTGTTAAGTTGACTTCTCGATACAATTCCTCACAGGCTCGGAATCACTCGAAGTGACAAAAGCAAAACTACTGTCAGTTCGAGTTGAATCCCAAGATATCGGGATGAAGTATCGAGAACTGGAGTTCAGCTCCTTATTAAAATCGGAGATTTTTAAGAGTAAACTCAACTCACCTATAGGCAAAAAAAATACGTAAGGTTACGTATAGTACAACTTATAAAAAAAGTTTACATTTACTTTTAAACGGATACAAATATTTGTTTATATCGAATTAAAGGTTTGGATATAACGAGTTGGGAACAATGGGATGAAAACAATAATTAGCCAATACATTTTAGTAATCGGACTAACATTGACACTCAAGGGTATTACTTTGGGGACGGAACGGCTATTTCCTGACATTGGTTGGCACATACTGTCAATCGCCTACTTAACCCTTTTTGCTCTTCAGGTGACATTTTACTATTTAACGACAAATTTTAAAATTGGCTGGACAATTTCGAGTTTCATCATAAACTTTATTTTGTGGACAATAGAACTAGTGGTGCTTGAAAAATCTTTTCATAACACTTGGATTTACCAAGACTCCAAAATTGCCTCTATTGTCCTAGGCGGAATACTCTGGGCTACCAACAAGATTTTATTGGACAAATTATTCCTGCTAAACAAGTCAATGACTATAAAGACAAGCAAATTAGAACAACTGATAAAGAAAGCACCGAATGCAAAACCTACTAACACGCATTGCTTCTGATTTTCAAAGTGGAAAATCCTCGCAAGCGTGAAATGCAGTGTTTTTTTTAGCTATTTTAGTACCAAACCACGCAATGTCGCGTTACACGTTACCTGAAATTTGATGAAACCAACTACTATAAATATAACAATAGCCATTATAAGTGCACTTGCGACAGTTGTAGCAGCAATTATTTATTACCTGACTCTACAAGAATTAAAAAAGCAAAGAGAAAATACTGCTAGACCTCAATTATTCATTGACAAAACATATTTCAATGTTCAAGGTCTGACAAATGGAAAGTATATGATGCCTATAAAATGGACAACTGAAAAAATGAATTCAATTGTAACTGAATTTCCTAATCAAGTTATTATTTCAGAATTTTATTTGCAGTGCTATAATATAGGGTTTGGAACAGCTACTAACGTAAGTATTGAGTTCTACTATGATATTGATTTATTCCTTTCAAAAATATTTGAATTAGAAAAGGATATCCCAGAAAATGACCAAATAACTGTTAAAAAAAATAGTGCATTCCTATCTTTCTCAAACAAAAACAAAGAAAAGCCATTTAGGAATTTCGGTATTTCAATTGAGAATAGTTTGAAGCATTATATAACATACGTTCTTCCCGTTAATATAAAAAATGACCCTGTGCAAGTTAAATTACCTTCTCACTATTTAGAGCTTCTAAATGTTTACGTCTACAATTTTATGACTAATCATAAAAAAGATTTAGATTATTCTATACCACCAATTACAACAAAAATCAAATATTCAGATATAAATAAAAAACAAACAGAGGAATCTTTCACAATAGTTACTAATCTAGAATCTATGAGTTTAGCTGGTTACAGTGGAGAATTTACTTTGCACAAACTATAAAAAACTAAACATAGCACCGGCTATAATCCATTGCTCACAAAAAGTTAATCCAAAAATAGTACGTTTAACTTGGCTAGATAAACAAAACCCTTAACCTATGATTGAAAAATTACAACATCGTGATATTGAAGTCTCTAAAACAATCCGTTCAGTTTTTCAGCTCTCCTATGCAGTAGAAGCTAAATTATTAAATGCTACTGACTTTCCGCCTTTAAAACGGTCTCTACACAATTATGTCAATAGCCCTACGCAATTTTTTGGATATATTAAAGATGGGGAACTCGCAGGAGTAATTGAAATAGAACATAACCATACCCTAACCTCTATTCATAGTTTGGTGGTGCACCCAAAGTTTTTTAGACAAGGAATTGCCAAAATGTTAATGGAGTTCATTTTTAATACTTTTAAATCAGCACTTTTTGAAGTAGAAACTGGACTGGCCAATGAACCCGCCAAAGCATTGTATAAAACACTAGGTTTTAAAGAAACCAAACAATGGGATACTGACCATGGCATTAGAAAAATAAAGTTTGAACGCAGATTGAATCATTAATTACACAAAGCCTATAGTTACTACGCTAGTTCGCGTCACTCGTGTCATTGCTTCTAAAAGTTAAGAAAAAATAGTATTTTTACAGGGGTTTGATTCCTACTCTAAATGTCCTACGGAGGCTTGCTTCGAACAGTTAGCTCTGCTCGTGTCTAGCAATGGAATCATAGGTAATCCGCTACCTACATGCACTAATTATGTCTTAAACAAAAACTATAACAATGAAGTACTTAATTCTTATTTTCGTCATGACATTCTACTTTACCGCAAATTCACAAAATTATGACAAAGTAGAAGAAAACACAGCAGTTGAAAACGCTCTCCGCGATTATATTGAGGGCTGGTATAAAGGTGATACTCTACGTATAGATCGCTCCCTACACGACGATCTTGTAAAACGAATCCCTATGAAGGATAGCTCTGACATCGATATAAAGTTGCGAATGATACCAAAATCAAGAATGGTTGAATTGACTAGCAAAGGCGGCGGGGAAAATCCAGATGCAGAATATAAAATCTTCGTTGATGACATCGAAAAAGATATAGCCACAGCAAGAGTCTTATCACCAGAGTATCTTGATTATCTCCATTTGGTGAAAACTAATGACGGATGGCAGATCGTCAATATTTTATTTCGGGTTCGCTGATTTGTAGTTCTATAGTAATTGGTAGTTATGATCTTTATATAAACAACATATCAGAAGAATGATATGGAAGTTTTCAAATAAAAAAGAGTACTATCTTTTGTTCTTTCTGATTAATACATCAATTAAACAAAAGACAAACTGAAGATGTGTAACCGTAATTATCCTGTGTCAGTCCTTTCGATTACGTCATTACTTGCTAAATATTAAGAGGAAATAGTATTTTTATAGGGGCTTGATTCCTACGCTTAAGCCTCTGCATCGATAACCAACCAATTAAAAAAGGCCACTTATAAACGGCCTCTTCATTATAACGTTTTTTAATTAGTTTTTAATGACTCTACTCATTCGTTTTTTCCCATTTAAAGAAGATTCAATCATATAAATCCCTGTAGGCAAATGTGATACATCCAATTCTATTTGATGATGGCCCTTGCTCAAAATTTGAGGTTCTAGTGTTGTTAACACTTTGCCATTAACATTCATAATTTTAGCACTAAACTGGCTTTTTGTATCCAAATTAAAGTTTACAGTAATGGATGTTACCGACGGATTGGGATAAACCGAAAAGGCACCCATTTGGCTCTTTGGCTGTTCTATGCTATTTGATTGGGCCATTCGTGCGGAAGACCCTGTACAAGTCATCACATTTAAAGTACTATTATATACTAAAGTAGAATGTGTCACATCATCAACACATACATTTACGGTGACACCTCCCTTTGCTGTAGCAGAAGTGACCAGATCAACCGTACCATCACTTCCGGTTGTTCCTGTTACCGTTTCGTTAAACGTACCTGAAAATGTACCAGTAACATTAGCCCCGGCCACAGGACTCCCTGAATCATCCAATATTGTTACTGTCGCCAAACCGTGCTTATTCCCTTTCGATGCATTTTGCGTGCCCGTAACTATGTTTGCTACATATAAATCTGTCCCTTGACCAACACTATTCCCCGTAATTGTGATACTCGACGAGGTGGTCGATGCCGATTGGTTGTCGGTGGCTACAGCAGTAATTGTATAAGATCCCACACCTATAGCCCAATTAGTGGAATAGGGACTTGAAGTGTCAATCCCCACACTACTTCCATTGACAAAAAATTCAACTTGAGTCACAGACCCATCGCTATCAGAAGCATTAGCAGAAATCGTTACAGTATCCCCATCATTAAAACTAGCACCATTAGAAGGCGAGCTTATGTTAACTGAAGGTGAATTATTTCCAGTACCTCCTCCTGTGCCTTCAAACAATTGGTCAAAATAAGCTGTAGCTTCACCATTATCTTGAAGATATACACCTGCTTTCCAATAGCTAGGAAAGGTCCAGAAAGACACATCCATATTAAGCTTTTCAACACCATCTAAATCGATGATCATATTGCCTCCAACCAGTTTGATATCACAATTAAAATACCCGCCTGGATCTGGCCCCAAATCAATGTGTGTGGTATTCTGGCCACCAGCATCCGTTTTAACGGCAGCCCACAGATGGTTTACTGGCGATTTGGTTTGATGTTTATAAATTCGCAATAAGGGTTTATTGGGACCGTTTCCTGCATTAGCATCATCATGTATTTGCATGACCGTAACCTGATCACAGGTTTGTTGTACAATATCTATCCTACCATGAAGGGACCTATCCCCTTGTGATATGGTCCAGTTTCTAAGATCTCGAAGTTCGGTCCTGTTGAGCGAGCCTGATTGATTAAACGCCACCTTATCCCCATCTGCCACATAAAACCAACTCGAGGTATATCCAGCTATGAGTTCAGATTGGGTTGCAGCCGTTGAGCTGGTGGGTGCTTGAAGCTTACATTCACCTATAAAATCTTGAAATCTAGGTATCTCATAAGGCGCATTATAGGGCTGGCTAAAACCTATTGTACTTGTTAGTATCAAGACCAAAATCAAGGTAGATTTCAGACACGATCGAAGTCGGAGAAGTTTAATGTAACTTCTGAATAATCTTGGTTGTGTTAATTTCCGTTTCATTGTTTTAGTGTATTTAATTAGTGTTCTTTAAATTGGTTAACCATACTGGTAAACCAATTTAAAAAAAATATCTGAAACTCCAATAGTTTTTTTTGAAAAGTAATACGCCCCTGATCAAAACTAATAGAAATGCAACTTTAGCAAATAAGAACTTTTGTTTTAACCAACTGTTAACAACTTCCGTTTTCTTTACTCACAAAGAATCATATTTTTACAATCTTAAAACCAAATCATTTAATGGGTAAAATAATTGCAAAAGCGAGACCAAAAGTTTTTTAATGAATTGCTTAAATCCCTTTTCATTGTTTGCAAACTGGTGGTGTCCCAATTCCAGACCATAAACATCAAATGCCCCTTTGCTGATGTCTATTCCAAAATATTCTGTATTTTTATTCATAAGAACTCTATTTTGAAAGGACATTCTACTTTGCTTTCAACAACTTGAAATCGAGATCTAGGTCTCACAGAACTGAACGAAATAAAAGTAGAAAAGAGAGGGGATTATCAATGTTGCCGAAGTCTTGAGCTTCACCGTGTATACTAACCTTAATCCTCTCTTTTGTTCTTTCTGGATATCTAATAAATTTAATGAATTGTAAACTTAAGCCGTGTATAGCTCATTGCGGCTGAAAAGTCCGTTGAACATTTTCCGCAACGAAGCCATACACACACACGTTGTACACAATTTTGACCCGTCCTGAATAAAGGCTGCATAATTTTAATGACTTCAATATGGTTTTTTAATCATTTTTAAGGATTCATTTTTTCATTTGATTTATCTGTTCTTGCAAAAAAACACAAGTGGTCATATGTAGAAACTGATATATTCACTTATTAAACCAAAAAGGCCTAAAGCGAATGACTAATAATGGCTGTTTAGAATATCTATATGAAATCATCTTTCGGATATTTTCTTAAATTAAGTATCTTTCTACACTAAATTCCAAACTCTCTTAATCAATTTTAATGAAGCTTAAACAATCACTACTATCAATTTTCATAATAATCCTACTAACAAGTTGTCAAAATAAAACAGATGCGTCTGTTCAATCCACTACATTCACGCACTCTAATTATGAGGCTTTAGTAAGTTTATTCAAAGAATGGCGCCAATTTGAAAGCCCTCCACTTAACAATGGCGCACCAGACTACACTGCCGAAACCTTTGAAAAGCGCTGGCCAATGTTTAAAACACTTCAATCTCAACTCAAGGCTATAGATACTTCAGGTTGGTCGATCCCTAACAAAGTTGACTGGATCATTATTTGGGCAGAAATGAATGGTTATGATTTTAATCACCATATTTTAAAACCATGGCAACGCGATCCGGCATTTTATAAGTCAATCTGGACTTATAAAAGTGATGTCCCGGCACACGAAGGCCCAACTCATCATGGCATTACTGAATTGTGGATGTATGACTTTCCGTTAACTCAAGAAGCCAAAGACCATTTAATTTCGGATTTAAACGTTATCCCTTCTTTGAATGAACAAGCAAAAATAAATTTAACCGGTAATGCCAAGGACTTATGGATTGCAGGGATTAGAGACATCAAAGAACAAAGTGAAACCTTACAAGCTTTACTGGAAAACACTGGTGTAAAAAATGAAACCGATTTAGTAATCGTCATCGAAAACGCATTGAATTCTACAAATGAATTGGTGGATTGGTTAGAAACCAAGGCAAAGACAAAAACTGGGCCATCAGGAATTGGCAAAGACAATTATACTTGGCACCTCCAAAATGTACATTTAGTCCCGTTAACATGGGAAGATGAAGTGCTAC
Organism: Flavobacteriaceae bacterium MAR_2010_72; assembly: GCA_003550275.1. Lineage (GTDB taxonomy): Bacteria > Bacteroidota > Bacteroidia > Flavobacteriales > Flavobacteriaceae > Geojedonia. The sequence continues at coordinate 1,205,070 of QXCW01000002.1, read as the reverse complement.
TTTTAAAGCGTGAATTAGCGAGAGCATGGGCGTCCCTTAAGCTTGAAGAGCATCGTAACAGGAGCTTGCCTCCATTATTAGATGTAGATTCACCAGAGGCTTATCAAAAAACTGCTGAAGCGTCTGCAAAAAGTCTTATCACCTTTTTAGATAAATCTAATATTGTTACAGTAAAAGATTATTTTGAACCAGCGCTTAACGAACATTTGGGTGTATTTGTACCTAAAGACCAACGTAACTTTTTTTGGATCACCGCACATTATGACCAAAGGCCTTTGTACTCGCATTTTTATCATTGGTTTGAATTGGCGAGGATGGAATTAGAGCCTCACGAAAATTATATTCGTCGTGGACCTTTATTGTACAATATATTTGATTCGAGGAATGAAGGCTTAGCTACAGCAGTAGAAGAGCTATTTATGCAGGCTGGCTTATATGATGACAATCCTAGAGTACGAGAAATTGTATACATTATGATCGCGCAGCGCGCGGCAAGAGGCTTGGGCTCGCTTTATGCTCATGCCAATGAAATGAGTATGGAAGAAGCTGGTAGCATACATTCAGATTACACCCCACGTGGTTGGATGACAACTGAAAAAGAATTACTGTTATTTGAACAACATCTGTATTTACGCCAACCAGGATATGGCACCAGTTATATTACCGGAAAATATTTAGTTGAAAGTGCTTTAGCCGATTTTGGCAGACAAAAGGAGTTACTGGGTGAACCATTTGAAATTAAACCCTTTTTTGATCAACTTAACGCTATAGGTAATATTCCTATCTCGCTTGGTCATTGGGAAATGACTGGAAGTGACAAACACCTAAATATGATTAAAAAATAATCAATGGCGATCCTTAAACCAACCAAACTCAATAGACAAATGGGTGTTTTGGCCCTTACGGCCACTGGAATATGTTCTATGTTAGGTGCTTCAATTAATGTGGTGCCGTTTATGATTCAAAGAAATGTTGCAGGTATAGGTCCTTATGTTTTGCCTGCTTTTGCTTTTGCTGCAATACCTGCCTTATTAGCAGCATTGGCTTACGCTATATTAGCATCGGCGATGCCTAGAGCCGGTGGAAGTTATATTTACGCAAGCCGTGGACTAAACCCTTATTTAGGGTTTGTTGCTAGTTTTTCGCAGTGGTTTGGACTATCAATAGTTATTGGGGTTATTGCTTATATAACGGTTCCGTTTATGAGAGACGTGGCCATAGGATTAGGATGGGATTCAATAGCCATACTACTTGAAATTGCTTGGATACGTGTTAGTATTGCTTTAGTCTTGATTTGGGGGTTTATACTTGTAAATATCAATGGTATAAAGTCATATGAACGCATCCTCATTCCTATGATGATTTTAATGTTTGTATTAGGAGGCATTGTAATTATTGCAGGTTTTAGTTATACACAAAATGATTTTATAACTGCCCTACAAGAAAAAGAAGGTCGTTTATTTACTCCTACACCAACTACAAATTTTGATTGGCGCATATTTTTATCTGCTGCTGCCTTATTATTTTCTAGTTTCATAGGCTTTGATTCAATTGCCCAGGCAGGAGGCGAAGCTAAAAACCCTAACAAATCATTACCAAAGGCTATTATGTTTGCTATTATTGGTGTGGGTGTTTTTTATTTTTTGTTTTCAGGGGCAGTGTATAATACCGTCCCTTGGAGTTTTGTTGCATCAGAAGCTCAAACAACAGATATTACAGCACCCGGGTTATTAAGTTATGTATTACCCCCAAGTCTAGGGGTAGCTATTATTTTAGGAGCTACAATAGCCTTAATAAATGATCTTCCTGCCATGCTTCTTTCAGTTTCACGACTTATGTTTGCTTGGGCAGAAGACGGCATTTTTCCATCTATAATATCCAAAGTTCATAACAAACACCACACCCCATATATCGCACTTATTGTAGCTGGTGTTATGGCTAGTATTGGTGTTTTAGGATCGCATTTTGCCGGTGACTTTTTTTTGGGTATTGATATTATGGTTACCTCTATGATGGTGAATTTTTTATTGATGTGTATTACATTAATCACCATTAAGCGCTTTAACCCACAATTAGCCAGCAAAATATCAGTGTTAAAAAACAGAGGCCTTCAATTGTGTATTGGATGGTTAGGTATCTTTTTTTTATTTGGCTTCCTTTGTATTCACACGTATAAGGATTTAACTTCAAACGCAGATGCTTGGTATTTTCATTCGACCCTAATTTGGATTCTTGTCATGGTTATTGCAAGTCTTATTTTTATCTACAAATGGAAACGTTTAGGTTCAAATGAAGGTAACCTTAATAAAAAATTTAAAACATTACCAAAAGAATAATATGCAACATTCAATACAATTGGCACCTGACTTACAAATTTCTCGCATTATAACCGGTTTATGGCAAATTGCAGACATGGAGCGGCATGGAAACCTACTAGACCCATTAGAAACATCGGTGCATATGAAGCCCTATGCCGACGCAGGATTGACCTCATTTGATATGGCAGATCATTATGGTTCGAGTGAAATTATTGCTGGTACTTTTAAAAATAATTACAATCAAAAAGATAAGATCAAATTATTTACTAAATGGGTTCCAAGTCCTGGCAGCATAAGTAAAGTAGACGTTAAAGAGGCTGTAACTAAAGCTTTAAAGCGCATGCAACAATCGCATATTGATTTAATGCAATTTCATGCTTGGCATTATCCAGATCCTAGTTGGTTAGATGGTTTATTTTATTTAAAAGAATTAAAGGAGGAAGGTTTAATCAAGCATATTGGCGTTACAAATTTTGATACATCACATTTACAAATTGCCTTGGCCAGTGGTATTCCAATTGTTAGTAATCAAATATGCCATTCGTTAATAGACCAGCGGGCCAATAAGGACATGGTCAACCTATGTAAGCAATATGGCACAAAAATTTTGGCTTTTGGGACCTTGGCCGGTGGATTTTTAACCGATAAATGGTTAGGTCAACCAGAACCATCCACAAGCGAATTATCAACTTGGTCAGAGATGAAATACAAACGTTTTATAGATGCCGCAGGTGGTTGGGAAGTCTATCAACATCTTTTAAATGAAGTAAAACAAGTTGCGGACAAACACCAAGTTTCTATTGCTAATATTTCAAGTCGATTTATTTTAGAAAATCCTGAAGTAGCTTCTATTATTATAGGTGCCCGTTTAGGAAAAAGCGAACATATTACCGATAATAAACGAATTTTAAGCATAGATTTAGATACTGAAGACATACAAACCATTCAAAATGCTCAAAATAGACTTAAACCTATTCCTGGTGATTGTGGTGATGAATATCGTAAACCTCCTTTTTTAACTGCTTCGGGTGATTTAAGTCATCATTTAGAAAGCATTCCTAAAGTTTTTGACATTATACCCATTTCTAACACTAAATCACAAATTTATAGCGGCACTGTTTGGGAAGAGTTTGCTGGCTATTCGAGAGCAGTAAAAGAAGGAAATTGTATTTATGTATCTGGAACAACAGCCACACACAAGGCTAAAATGATAGGTGGCAATGACCCAGCAGCGCAAACACATTTTATTATTGATAAAATTGAAGCAGCTCTAGAATCGTTTGGCGGCAACTTAACTGATGTTGTGAGAACCCGCATTTTTGTTAATAACATCAATGATTGGGAACCGGTTGCAAGAGCACACGGAAAACGTTTTAGCGGTATAAATCCAGCTAATACACTAGTGGAAGCGAAATTAGTTGGCGAAGGTTACCTTGTTGAAATCGAAGCAAAAGCAATACTTCAATCTTGATGCGTTTCATCAATAATATTATTTATTTCTAATAGTTTTACAAATGAATTCCAATCATTAGACAAAAATCTATTGACATTTAACTCAAAATTGTCAATTAATTTTGTAGCGTCTTCTAATTGTTTCAAGTCTTGTGACGATGGCAATGTTGTTCTTGCCGCTGCAATACGCAATACATAGGCCAATTTGGAGTAAGGTGAAACTTCAAATGATTGCCAAGCACCAACTTGCCTATGCTTTGGTCTGGGTGTTTGGCCTTTAGATCTTAAGTCGTCTAAACTTAACAGCATATGTTCAATAGCGTCATTTACAGTTTTAAAAGATGTTATATTTTCTTTTAAGCTCTGTTTTATCTTTTCAACTTTTTTCGTTTTTACATCAATATCATTTAGTAAACTAAATAATTTTCCAACTTGAACATCAGCAAGTTTCCTATATTCGTATAACTTTACATCTACAATCTCATCAAGTTCAAAACGAGGATCATTTATAACTTTAATAGCTGTTGAATCTTTAAAGGACTTATAATTTAATACAATAGTATACTCCCCAGGAAGCACCTTAATTCCACTAGATCCTTCCTCCAGTTTTGCTTTAGATAAGCTGTTTGCACGTTCATCCAAATTCCAAATCAGGTAATTAAGCCCCTTAACCAAGCTTTTTACCTCAACCGTATTAATTAATCTTTGTTTTTTATCGTAAATTTCGGCTTTTACTCTACTTGTAGCGTCTGGTTTTTCATTTATATAAAAAGGAATTTTGGTTTTTTGAAACACTCTGTTTTCACCTTCAAATGTTGTGTGAAATCCAGTCCATATATTCCCAGGTGGCGCGATAAACAACCCTTTGACTTGTACCGCATCAATAACAGGTAAAGCCGTGATTCCATTTTTAATTCTGTTACCTGCAATTTCTCTTAAACTCAATAAATCATCTAGTATCCAAATTGCCCTACCGAAAGTGCCAATTATTAAAGCCGACTCCCGCTCCTGAATTGTTAAATCCATGGTCGATACTGAAGGAAATCCATTTTTAACTTGAGTCCATGAATTGCCTTTATCAAAACTCATCCACAAGCCATTTTCAGTACCTAGAAATACAAGATTGGGTTCTTTAGGATCTTGGATGACTGCTAATGCATACCCTTTAACTTTGTTTTTATCCGCCATTAATGTCCACGTCTGGCCGAAGTTATCAGTTTTAAATACATAGGGATTATAGTCCCCTTTTCTATAATTGTTGACAACCATCCAAACGGTACCTGCAGAATAATTAGATGCTTTTAATCTTGCTATCCATGCTTCTTTAGGCATTCCTTCTACATTTTTAGTCAGATTAACCCAGCTTTTTCCTTTATTCTTGGTTAACTGTATTTGACCATCATCTGTCCCAACCCAAATCACATTTTGATCAACTGGACTTGGTGCTATTGATAAAATACTATTATAGATTTCAGCTCCAGATACATCTAAGGTTAAACCACCGTAATCGGCCTGTTGATGTTCTGGATTATTTGTGGTTAAATCAGGTGATATAATATCCCAAGTCTGACCTTTATCATGAGTTACATGAACAAATTGTGAACCGTAATACGCCGTGCTCGAATTCCATGGATCTTGAGCAAATCCTGCATTCCAATTAAAACGTAATCTCATCGTTAAACTAGGGGAAGGTGGTTGTATATTCACATAGTACCCCGTTAACTTATCATAGCGATAAATATTCCCGTTTTGAGACGTTCCATAACCAAAACGAGAATTTTCCTTGTCTGGCGAGATATAAAATCCATCTCCTCCAACCAAATACTGCCAATATAATGTTCTAATCCCTCCACGCTTCCAGGTATAGCCGGGGCCAGACCAATTACCATTATCTTGCATTCCACCATAAACATTATAAGGCATATCGTTGTCAACATTTATTTGATAAAATTGAGCGACCGGAATGGTTTCGGGGAAATACCAACTCTTACCCTGATCATAGGTTATTCCTAAACCGCCGTCACCTCCAATTATAAAATGCTCTGGGTCGTTAGGATTGACCCAAAAAGCATGAAAGTCAGCATGAATCCCTTTAGTTTCATCAGCTGGTATCATTGGATTTGGATCAAAAGTTTTCCCTCCGTCATAACTCACCGACAATGGTTGGTAAATGTTGTAGAGTCTATCAGGATTTTTCGAATCCACAGCTAAATCTTGAAAATAAAAAGGACGGTTATTTGTAAATTTAGGGTCGTCATTAACGAGATACCAGGAAACTCCAGCGTCATCACTTCTGTACAGTGCATTTTTTTTAGCCTCAACTTTGGCGTATATTCTGTTTGAATCACTAGGAGCAATAGCAATTCCAATCCTACCGAGTTCACCTGTTGGAAACCCATCGGCTTCCTCAATTTGCTTCCAAGTTTCCCCGTCATCAAGTGTCATATATAAACCAGAACCAGAACCTCCAGATGTAAAGTAATAAGGTGTTCTTTTGTGTTCATAAAGGGCTACAAAAAGTTTGTTAGGATTTTGTCGATCCCTAACTAAATCAGCGACTCCAGTTGTATTGTTTTTTGATAAAATACGCTTCCAAGTTAACCCTCCATCTGTCGTTTTATAAAGACCTCTATGTTCATTAGGGCTGAATGGATCTCCCATTGCTCCAACGTAAACCGTGTTGGGATTGTTTGGATCAATACTAATACGGTGAACTGTTTTGGTTCTTTCTAACCCCATTCGCAACCAAGTTTTACCGCCATCATCACTTTTAAAAATCCCCATACCTAAATTCATAGAATTACGTGGGTTTCCTTCACCGGTGCCTACCCAAACTACCTCTGGATTGCTTTGTTGTATTGCTATAGCTCCAATATTTTGGGTTGGTTGATTATCAAATATAGGATTCCAAGATGAGCCTCCATTTTCTGATTTCCAAACACCTCCTGAAGCCGCTCCAACATAAATAATTTTTGGATTGTTTTCAACAACGTCTATAGCTGTTATACGACCACTCATATTGGCTGGACCAACATTACGAATGTTTAGGTTTTCTAAACTAGAAAAATCAATGTTTTGGGCGAAAGATGACTGAACGTATAAAATGAATAAAATAACTTTACAAAAATTGATGGTCATTTAGTATGGGTTTTAGATTTTAAATATACAATTTCTTTCCAATTAGTATAGGACTACTATTTACAAGGTATTGTTAACAACTTCCGTTTTCTTTACTCACAAATAATCGTATTTTTACACTCTTAAAACCAAATCATTTAATGGGTAAAATCATTGCAATTGCCAATCAAAAAGGTGGTGTAGGTAAAACCACAACCTCTGTAAATTTAGCGGCTTCTTTAGGTGTATTAGAAAAAAAAGTATTGCTTATCGATGCCGATCCGCAGGCCAATGCTACATCGGGGTTAGGTGTTGATGTTGAAAGTGTAGAAGTGGGTTCCTACCAACTTATAGAGCACTCGGCAACTGCAGAAGAATGTATCGTAAGTACCAATGCGCCCCATGTAGATATTATTCCTGCCCATATAGACCTTGTAGCTATTGAGATTGAACTGGTCGATAAAGATGAGCGCGAATATATGTTGCGTAAGGCTATTACCCATCTTAAAGATCGTTATGACTATATACTTATCGATTGTGCGCCTTCTTTGGGCTTATTGACCCTGAATGCCCTTACTGCGGCAGATTCGGTCATTATTCCTATTCAATGTGAATATTTTGCACTGGAAGGCTTGGGTAAATTGCTCAATACCATAAAAAGTGTACAAAAAATACACAATAAGGCCTTGGATATTGAAGGTATGCTATTAACGATGTACGATTCGCGTTTACGCCTATCCAATCAGGTCGTTGAAGAGGTTCAAAAGCACTTTAGTGATATGGTTTTTGAAACTATTATACAGCGAAACGTAAAATTAGGTGAAGCTCCAAGTTACGGCGAGAGCATCATAAATTATGATGTAAGTAGCAAAGGTGCCACAAATTACTTAAGTTTGGCAAAGGAAATTATTAAAAAGAATGCGTAATGGCGAAGGCAACGAAAAAACAAGCACTAGGACGAGGGTTATCGGCACTTTTAAAAGACCCTTCTAATGATATTTCTTCGGTACAGGATAAGAATGCAGATAAGGTTATAGGTAATATTGTTGAACTGGAAATCGATACAATTGAGATCAATCCGTTTCAACCTAGAACCAATTTCAATGAAGAAACCCTTCGCGAATTAGCATCCTCGATAAAAGAGCTTGGTGTGATTCAGCCCATCACCGTTAGAAAACTGGGGTTTAATGCCTTCCAATTGGTGTCTGGTGAGCGTCGTTTTAGAGCTTCAAAACTTATTGGACTTAAAACCATTCCTGCATATATTAGAATTGCCAATGATCAGGAATCTCTTGAAATGGCCTTGGTGGAAAACATTCAGCGTCAGGATCTTGACCCGATAGAGATCGCTTTATCCTACCAACGTTTAATCGACGAGATCCAATTAACCCAAGAACAAATGAGCGAACGTGTGGGTAAAAAACGTTCGACCATTGCTAATTATTTACGCTTACTAAAGTTAGACCCAATTATCCAGACCGGTATGCGCGATGGGTTTATCTCAATGGGACATGGTAGGGCTATCATTAATATTGATGAGCAGAGCAAACAACTCGAGATTTACGAAAAGATCATCACCAACAAACTGTCGGTTAGAGATACCGAAGCGTTGGTAAGACATTATCAAAATGATACCACTCCACAACCTAAAGCTAAACCTGAAGAACTTCCAACTTATATAAAAAAAGGCGTTAAGGCCTTTTCAGAATACTTTGGGCACCATATAAGCGTTAAAGTATCAAAAAGCGGGAAAGGAAGTATTACCATTCCGTTTCATTCTGAAGAAGACTTTAATCGCATTCAAAAACTTGTAAAAAGTGCCAAATAAATTTGTTGTACAAACGCTTTTAATCCTTCTGTTTCCGTTGGTCGGTTTTTCACAAACACCTACAGATAGCACCGCAGTAGCAACAGACCTAATGGTAGTTCAAGACACTATTGCACGTCAGGAGATTGATGCGTTGGCACCAGCAAAAGCGGCATTTTATTCGGCTATATTACCGGGTTTGGGTCAGGCCTACAATAAAAAGTACTGGAAAATCCCCATCGTTATAGGCGCTTTAACTACAGGTGTCCTCATCTATGATTATAACAACAAGCAGTATAAAGGTTTTAGAGATGCCTACAAAAGTCGTTTGGCAGGATTTAATACCGATGAATATTGGGGTGTCGATTCGGAAGGTAAGCCATTGGCGTCCCCTCGAATAACCAATGAAGCACTTATTAGGGCACAACGTGCCGCCAATCGTAGTAGAGAGATCTCTATTTTAGTAACGCTTGGTCTATATGCCCTTAACATTGTAGATGCCAATGTTGATGCACATTTATTGCAATATAATGTGGATGAAAATCTAGCATTAAAACCACATTATAAGTATAATGACACGACTAATAGTTCGGACTTGGGCTTGACGTTAAATTTTAAATTCTAAACATGAAAATTGCATTATTAGGTTACGGTAAAATGGGTAAAACCATTGAAAAACTAGCTATAGAACGTGGCCATACCATTGTAATCAAAGCAGATGTTGGAACCGCTTATGATATCACGGAAGCAGATGTTGCGATCGACTTTAGTGTTCCACAGGCCGCCTTTGGAAATATTTCAAAATGTCTTAATAATGGCGTACCTGTAATTTCAGGAACTACTGGATGGTTGGACGCTTACGATAAAGCTGTGGATTTATGCAAAGCCAATAAAGGCGCTTTTATCTATGCTTCAAATTATAGTTTGGGGGTTAATATTTTTTTCGAACTTAATAAGACCTTGGCGCGAATGATGCGTACCCTGAAACAATATAAAGTAAGTATGGAAGAAATTCACCATACCCAAAAGCTAGACTCGCCAAGTGGCACCGCCATTACTTTAGCCAAAGGGATCATTGAAGTATCGGACTACAGCAACTGGACCTTAAACACGCCAAAAGATAATGAGATTGGTATTGTCGCCAAGCGCATTGAGAATGTACCCGGTACACACGAGATTAGCTATACCTCTCAAGTAGATTCTATAGATATTAAGCATACAGCGCACAGTCGTGAAGGCTTTGCTTTAGGTGCGGTAATTGCCGCAGAGTGGATTATAGGGAAGCAGGGTGTGTTTTCGATGAAAGACGTACTCAATTTAAATGACTATTGATTATTGACTATTGATTATTGACTATTGATTATTGACTATTGATTAATGACTATTGAGCTAAAAAAGAGGACTAACATATTTGCGCATAGTTGTGTTAAGCTTGCTTTAGAACTCCCTAATTCTTTTTTAGGTAATCATATAAAAAGTCAGTTAATTAGATGTTCTACTTCTGTTGCTGCCAATTATCGAGCAGCTTGTTTGGCGCAATCTAAAAATAGTTTCATATCTAAAATCAGTATTGTAATTGAAGAAGTAGACGAAAGTCTTTTTTGGATTGAATTTCTTGTTGAGGAAAATCTCCTTTCAAAAGAAACTTGTAATTCTTTGTTAAAAGAAGCAGATGAAATAACAAGAATTTTTATTTCCTCACGAAAAACAGCTAAATTGGGCGTCAAAACTAATCAATAACAATTCAACAATAATCAATCCTTATGACTTTATCACATTGGTTAATTTTCTTACTCGTTGTTCAGTTGATTCACGGATTGGGTACTTGGAAATTATATACAAAAGCTGGGCGACAAGCTTGGGAAGCTTTTATTCCTATTTACAATGCGGTCGTTTTAATGACTATTATAAATCGTTCTCGTTGGTGGACGATCTTACTTTTTGTGCCAGTAGTCAACCTAATTATGTTTCCTGTGGTTTGGGTGGAGACCGCTAGAAGCTTTGGCAAGAATACTTATTTGGATACCTTTTTGGCGGTTGTTACTTTAGGTTTTTATAATTACTACCTGAATTATTTTACCAACCTTAACTATGTTGAAAACAGAGATCTACATCCCAAATCGAGTTCAGGGGATTGGGTAAGTTCTATTTTATTTGCAGTAGTGGCTGCAACGATAGTCCATACCTATTTTATTCAACCTTTCACCATTCCGTCATCATCACTTGAAAAGTCGTTATTGGTAGGTGATTTTCTATTTGTGAGTAAGTTTCACTATGGCGCAAGAGTTCCAATGACCACAGTGGCGGCACCCATGGTCCATGACACTATTCCAATCCTAAAATCAAAATCGTATTTGTTTGATGATCACAAGGGAAGCAATTCTTGGAAAAATAAATTACAACTCCCTTATTTAAGGCTACCGGGTTTTGAAAGTATTGAGCGTAACGATATAGTGGTATTTAACCAACCAGCAGACACCTTGCTGGATATGAACGATTTTCATCCAGACAGAAACTATTATAAGCCCATTGACAAAAAAACCAATTTGGTAAAACGTTGTGTCGGAGTTCCAGGGGATTCATTAGAGCTGCGTGGAGGCCAGGTCTACATTAATGGTGAAAAGAATGAATTACCCGATAGAGCTAAATTGCAATTTTCTTATACTATTGAATTTAAGGGACAGCTATCCTCTAATGAACAGGTCTATAGCATTTTAAGGCGCTATGATATTACAGATGGAATTGGTTATGACCCTACCACAGAATCCTATTTTGTTCAAGCTACTGAAGAAGCTGCAACCAAAGCCAAAAACCACCCCAATATAGCTAATATCACCTTACGAAAAGATACCGAAGGTCGTCGTGACCCAAGTATTTTTCCACATGATCCCAATTATAATTGGAATACCGATTATTTTGGGCCTATTTATATTCCAGAACAAGGAAAAACCATCGCTCTCAAATTGGAGGTACTTCCGCTTTACAAACGCGTCATTACCGAATATGAAGGCCATCAACTTTCAATTAAAGGCAACCAGATTTATATTGATAATCAACCCGCAACGACTTACACTTTTGCCAAAAATTATTATTGGATGATGGGTGATAATAGAAACAACTCCATTGACGCTAGGTTTTGGGGCTTTGTGCCTTTTGACCATGTAGTAGGGAAACCTGTATTTATATGGATGAGCTGGAATACAAACGGTAAAGGCTTCGACAAAATACGTTGGGAACGAATGTTCACAACCGTTGGTGGCAGTGGAAAACCTGTTTCTTATTTTATTCCATTTTTAGTGGTGTTATTTGCAGGTATTGGTTACAGCAAATGGAGAAAACGGAAAAAAGCAAAATAACGTGTTGTTGCTCCTAAAGTAGGAATCTACACAAATTGAAAGTTTAAAACATGGATTCCTGCCTTCGCAGGAATGACAGCATTCTTATGAACATTCTTTTACATCCCACCTATTTCCCAAGCATAGCTAGTTTTGTGGCCATTGCTCAAGCCAATGCGGTGACCTTTGAAGTCTGTGATAATTACCAAAAACAAACCTATCGCAATCGCACGCATATTTTTGGTGCGAACGGCTTACTGGCTTTAACTATACCCGTGGTGTATTCTCAACGCAATAGGCAATTGTATAAAGACATTGTAATTGCTAATGATACCAACTGGCAAGATTTACATTGGAAATCGATCACTTCTGCCTATAGCAGTTCGCCATTTTTTGAGTTTTATATGGACGATCTGGAACCTTTATTCAATCAACCTTATAAATTTTTGCTAGACTTTAATTTTAAATGTCTGGAAGTAATTTATGAATGCTTACAGATGCCTTTTGAGTTCAAAACCTCATCAGTATTTACTAAAGCCACCGACTCCTATTTTGATTGTCGACCGTTGGTTGAAAGTCGAAAAGAACCCACCTACAACTTTACACCCTACGTTCAAGTATTTGATGACAAACATGGTTTTATCCCAAACTTGAGTATTCTTGATTTGATTTGTAACGAAGGTCCAAATGCCGAAATGTATCTGGAGTCACAGCAACTTACTTTGTAATGCTACAAACACTTATCCATTACAGCTTACATTTTGGGCTACCACTCATTGTGGCATTAGTGTTTTTTAAAACGAATTGGAAGTTTGCTTATCTACTTATGATCTGCGGCATGCTGATCGATCTGGATCACCTTTTGGCCAATCCTATATTTGATCCCGGCCGCTGTAGCATCAATTTTCATCCCCTACATCATTATTATGCTGTGGCCATTTATATCGTGATGGCTATATTTAAAAGAACCCGACTTTTAGGTATTGGTTTATTAATTCATATCCTAGCAGATGCCGTTGATTGCTTGCTCATGTAAGTCATTCCAATCTTCAATTGAGTTTCACCTTGGTCATGATGGGATAATGGTCAGACAATTCTACATCAAAAGTTTTAAAACTGTTGATCGTAAAGGCTTCATCTACCATGATAAAATCAATACGAACTGGAAAAAAATCAAATTTAAACGTTCGTCCAAATCCATTACCTGCTTCTACAAAAGCATCCTTTAAATCACCTTTAATTTCCTTGTACACATAAGAATAGGCCGTGTTATTGAAATCACCGCAGATGATCATTTCATAACGACAACGGTTTTTGTGTTCCAAAAATAATTCGGTTTGGGCCTGCTGTAATCGGAATACGGTCCCTACCCGTTTTATCAAGTTTTCTGAAGTCTCAATATCCAACTTTTCAGTAGCCGGATTAATCCCTAGTGACTGCAAATGCACATTATAGATACGAATGGTGTCTTTATGTTTTACAATATCAACATAGATGGCATTGTTTGAGGTATTTGGAAACTCAATGGAACCACTATGTATGATTGGATATTTAGAAAAAATGGCTTGTCCGTTCTTTACTTTTTGCCCAGACAATTCCTCATACCTATAATACCCCTTAAGATTGACCGATTCATCAGGACGATACTCTTGCATACTCAAGATATCGGGCTGTTTTTCGGTTATAAAATCAACAATCTGTTGTTTTACCAAGCTTTTTGGTATCCATTCAAATAAATTAAAAAGCCGCACATTAAAATTCATCACCGAGATATTTTCGGTATCCTCGATGTTTTTTGAAGACGAGAATTTATATAAAGAAAACACATGGCTATAACCAATCACAAGCACGAGTAAGGACAACAATAATTGTCGTTTTACGGTCAGCAGCCAATAGACCAAAAATAAAATATTAAGAACAATTAAAAGTGGAACTGCGAGACTCAATACCGATAGAAAGGCAAACTTTTTGGGTGCAATGAAAGGCAAACTATAGGATAATAGCAACATGGTCGCCGCCAAAATATTAGCAATCCAAATGACCTTGTCTATTAACTTAAGTTTTTTCATAAATGGCTCAATCCTTTCCTGCCTTAAATAAAAACTCCTTTTCTTCTTTGGTTAAACTGTCATAACCACTCTTACTGATTTTATCTAAAATAAGGTCAATTCGTTTTTGTTTAGTAAACTCATTAAACTCATTTTTATTATGCCCTGCAAAAGGTTTCTTTCGGCTTTTATGAACCGTTTTTAAAGGCGATTTTGCTTTAAAAAGATTTTCGATCATTCCTGTAAAGCGTTCAAAACGTTTTCCAATATTACGGCCTTTTGTTAATTGGACGGCATAAATGTATCCTAAAGCTATGCCTCCTAAATGTGCCACACTTCCACCTTGATTCAAACTAAATAAACCAATCACATCCAAAGCCACAAGTACGGCACCAATGTGCCACAATTTAATATGAATGGCAAAAAAACGTGCTTCCCTGTTGGGCATATATGCACAAATAAAAATAAGCAGCGCTCTTACGCCAGCCGATGCTCCTACCAAACTTCCTATTTGTTCAGAATACGATGCTGGTAATAAATTATAAACCAATAAATAGGATAAACCACCTGCCAAAATACCGAGAACGTAAACGTTTAAAGATATTTTAGTACTGAACAGATTAACCATCATTCTGGCTACAAAATACAGCACCAACAAATTAAACACTAGATGAAAAAAGCCATAATGGGCAAAGCCATAAGTTAGCAATGACCATGGTTTTACAATAAATTCTGAAAACTGTTTAGGAAGTTCTAACCACACCAAACTCTCTTCTCTGGCCATCGGTCTCAAGCGAGCAATCAACCAACCCATACTAAATATTACCGCATTGACAATAATGATTTTTTCAAAAACATTGAGACGTTTGATCTTGTCCTGTATGTCCTGTGTAAGTGAGGTCATATTAATTCCAGCGATGGTTATTAAATTGATTTTTGCGCCAATACCACATGATAATAAAGCCTACCACAGCTCCTCCAACGTGAGCCATATAGGCGGTGTTACTTGGACTAAAAAAGGACTGACCAGTAATTCCTGATATTAAATCCAGAATAATAATACCGGGTATAAAGTATTTGGCTTTAATAGGAATAGGTAAGAATATGAGCATCAGTTTGGCTTCAGGGTTCATCATACCAAAGGCAGCCAAAACACCCATAATACAACCCGAAGCACCAACCATTGAAGCATTAAAGGCTCTTAAAAAATCTTTAAGTCCATCACCAGAAAAGAATTGATCCCAACGTGTGTCGCGCATGCCAAAACCAGAGTTTAAGGTTTCCATAATTTGATTGGGTTCAAAACCTTGGTTGGTGAGCATCGTAAAACTTGGATAAAATTCGAAATAATAATAACCTAATTGAAACAATACGGCGCCAAGTCCTGCTGAAAAATAAATAAACAGAAACTTTTTTGCACCCAACTGATATTCAACCGCAGAGCCAAACATCCAAAGGGCAAACATATTAAATAAAATATGCATCAAATCGGCATGCATAAACATATGTGTAATGACCTGCCAAGGCTCAAATAGAACATTCTTTGGAAAATATAAAGCAAACCATTTGTAAAACAATTGTCCGTCGCCAATGGTTTTGGCCCCAATAAAAACGATAACGTTGATAATGATTAAATGCTTAACCGTATCCGATATTCTCATCATAACTTACATAAATTTTTTGTCCAGTTCTTCAACGCCCATGGTAATAAAGGCGATTCTGTTGGCTGGGGACATATTGGGTTCTTTGCATGCAAACAAACTGTTCACCAAATGTTCCTGCTCCATAAACGTTAGAGACTGTCCGCTTTTAATAGCCAAACTTTTGGCCATTGACTTTGCTAATAAATCGACAGCACTAAAATTGCTGTCGGGTACTTCCTGCTCCACATCACTGATCAACTGCTCCAGAATAATGGACACCTCACTATGAGGCACATTCACCGGAACTCCAGTAATGCTAATTTTGTCTTCAGTAAATTCTGAAAAGATAAAGCCGGTATGTTCTAAATCTTCTTTTAGTTGTTTTAGAATATTTGTTTCAGTAATTGAAAAATGCAACTCCAACGGAAATAGCAACTGTTGACTCGTAGCTTCTTTAATAGTCATACTTTTTAGTAGTCCTTCATATAGAATACGTTGATGAGCTCGATTTTGGTCAACAATCAACATGCCCGATTTAATGGCGCTTATGATATATTTATTTTGAAACTGGTAGGTACTTCGCGAAGCCGTTTCAGAAGGCTCATTATCAAACATGCTCTGCAGTTCGTCATCGCTTTCAAGCTGTAGCTCACTAAAACTTTGGTTAACTCGCGTTCCTTTAGATTCTAAACCCACATAAAGACTTTCCCACTGACCAACAGGTTCTTTTTTATAACCCGATGAAGATGACCCTTTGGAAACTTGCTCATCAAGAAACGGATTAAAGGAGCGATCGACTTCAACATGCGGCATAGCAGCCGTTTTATTTTTGAAGTCATAAGGGGTTTCTAAATTGGCATCAGATTCAAAATCAAGTACAGGTGCAATATTGAATTGCCCTAGACTATGCTTTACAGAACTTCTTAAAATGGCATAAAGCGTGTGTTCATCATCAAACTTTATTTCCGTTTTTGTAGGATGAATATTGATATCTATGGATTTTGGATCCACCTGAAGATTTAAAAAATAGCTAGGATGACTTCCATCCTTTACAAGGCCCTCAAAGGCCGAATTGATGGCGTGATTGAGATAGGCGCTTTTAATAAAACGATCATTGACAAAGAAAAACTGCTCGGTTCTGGATTTTTTGGCGAATTGGGGTTTACCAACAAAACCTGAAATTTTCAAAACTTCGGTTGCTTCATTTACAGGCACTAATTTTTCATTGGTTTTCCCTCCAAACACATTAACAATACGCTGCCTGTAATTACTTGTTGGCAGATTAAATAATTCACTTCCATTATGATACATGATAAAAGCGATGCTATGATGCACCAGAGCCACACGATGGAACTCGTCAATAATATGGCGGAGCTCAACGGTATTGGATTTTAAAAAATTGCGTCGCGCAGGAATATTGAAAAATAGATTCTTTACAGCTATGGCCGTACCTTTTGGCGTTACGGTAAGATCTTGTGATACCACTTCACTGCCTTCAATGGTAATTTGGGTACCGAGTTCATCCTGATCTTGTTTGGTCTTTAATTCTACGTGGGCAATTGCGGCAATACTGGCCAATGCTTCGCCCCTAAAACCTTTGGTATGCAAACTAAATAAATCTTCGGCCGTACGAATTTTTGAAGTGGCATGACGCTCAAAACTCAATCTGGCATCGGTAGCGCTCATGCCTTTACCATCATCAATAACCTGAATCAAGGTTTTGCCGGCATCTTTTACGATTAATTTGATTTGAGAAGCACCAGCATCAATGGCATTTTCGAGCAATTCTTTTACAACCGAGGCAGGACGCTGTACGACCTCTCCAGCTGCAATTTGGTTAGCAACATGATCTGGTAATAATTGAATGATGTCTGCCATTAGCGCTCCTGAAAGAAAATTGACAAATCGAATTCAATAATGATTAAAAAGAGTAAAATTAAAATTCCAATAATAATTAATACCCGCCTATTGGCTCCGTATTTGTCTGGATTATTCTTATAATCGTCTACTGCATTATTCAATTTAGTTTTCAAGCCTTTGTTACTTCCAGCCGTAACCCGAAAATCATCAAACTTATGCTTTATGGCATATGGATTGCCTTCACCTTTGTAATAACGTGGTGTATAATCAAACTTCTTGTTTTGGCGTGTACTAAAGATTCCCATAATATTACGTTGTTTGGTATTGATTTAAAATGTATATTAATATCAATACACAAATCAAAAATAAGACCAAAAAAGGGAGCCGCGTTAATATATTGCGCTTACGTTTACTTGAAGCTCTAACTTCATTCCATTGTGCTTCTAAACCCTGTTTGGTGTTTTGTTTCTCATCTAGGTGTCTAGGCGTATATTTAAATTGCTTATGTTTTCGCTGCTTAAATAAAGTCACAATTACAATTCCCTTTGTTATGCTCAAATGTACTTAAATTACAAGGAAAAATGACTTTAGAATTCCTAAAAATTGTTAACAATCCTAATGAAAACCGCCACTTATGTGGATTGGGATGCCTTATGAATTCTTCCGAAGCGCGGCCATTTTAATTGCGGCCACAGCGGCTTCAACACCCTTATTGCCATGCTTCCCACCCGAACGATCAATAGCCTGTTGCATGGTGTTATCGGTTAGCACACAAAACATTACGGGAGTTTCACTCTGCACGTTTAAGTCTTTAATCCCTTGAGAAACGGCTTCACAAACAAAATCAAAATGTTTGGTCTCTCCTTGAATGACACTACCAATAGCAATGACCACATCTACATCTTGTTGCTGCATTTTTTTACTGCCATAAATGAGTTCATAACTCCCTGGCACATGCCAAACATTAATGTTTTCTGAAGTTACGTCGTGTTCTAAAAGTGTGTCATAAGCCCCTTTTAAAAGCCCATCCGTAATTTTGGAATTCCACTCTGAAACAACAATCCCAAACCGAAAATCTTTCGCGCTTGGGATTGCAGTTTTATCGTAGTCTGATAAATTTTGGTTTATCGTTGCCATGTTACATGCTTGCTTCAGCCTTACCTATAAAGACTTCAATATTGGTCGCTTCAGTTGAATTTGGAAATTCATCCTTAATGCGATTAAAGTATTTAAGTGCTTTGTCGTAATTCTCTAAAACCATAGCCACACTTCCTGCTTTGAACAGATATAAAGGCGCCGTGAATTCATTATCAGAAACGGCAACTGCTTTTTCATAATATTCTAAAGCATTCTCTTGCTGGTTCAATTGTGCGAAGGCATCGCCAATACCACCTTTTGCAATAGCATTTAAAACCACATCATCACTTGAAAAGTCTTCCAAGTAAGTAATGGCATTGGTATAATCCCTAAGGTTTAAATAGGACATTCCGGCATAGTAGTTAGCCAAGTTGGCTGCTGGAGTTCCGCCATATTCATTAATAATATCTAACATACCAAACTTTCCTTCACCTCCATTCAAGGCCAAGGTAAAGAGCGAATCTTTTTCAGTAGCATTTACAGCCTGATCAAAATAGGTTTGGGCTGTATACATCTCGTTCATAGCTTCACTAGCCTTTGGTTGTGCAATAAACTTGTCAAACCCCAAGTATCCCAAAACAATGGCAGCAGCCAAACCAACAATCACAAAAATGTACTTTTGGTTTTTAATTGCCCATTCTTCGGTCTTGGAAGCAGTTTCATCTAAAGTATTAAAAACTTCAGCTGTAGTTGAATTTTGTTCAATACTATCTTCCTTTTCTGCTTTGGTTTTTGGTTTATGCCCTCTTTTTTTATATGTTGCCATGTATTCTCTATTTGTGCCCGCAAAAATAAAATTTTTATTGGTAAATAAAAGGTAAATTATTTGTTATTTTTCAATAATTTGCACATCTTTTGTTACAATTGCTCACTAAAATCAAAAGCATTCACATTATTTATCCATGATCTTAAAAACGCTTTCATTAATTCATTATAAAAATTTTGAAAGTCAGACCTTTAGCTTCGATTCAAAAATAAATTGTTTTGTTGGTAAAAATGGTGTCGGTAAAACCAATGTTTTAGACGCTATTTATCATTTGTCGTTCGGAAAAAGCTATTTCAATCCTGTGACCACTCAAAACATAAAGCATGATGAAGACTTTTTTGTTGTTGATGGTGTTTTTGACAAAGACGATCGGGAGGAAAAAATTATTGTGTCCTATAAAAAAGGTCAGAAAAAAGTCATAAAGCGCAATAGCAAAGCTTATGAAAAATTCAGTGACCATATTGGATTCATACCTTTGGTCATCATTTCTCCTGCCGACCGGGATTTAATAATTGAAGGTAGTGATACAAGACGCAAGTTTATTGATAGTGTCATCTCTCAAAGTGATAAAACCTATCTCACCAACCTTATCAACTACAATAAAGTTCTAGGACAACGAAATGCACTTCTCAAATATTTTGCATTAAACAATACATTCAATGCCCAAACCATAGAGGTATACAATCAACAATTGCACACCTATGGTACCAAGATATTTAAAACCCGTGAAGCGTTTTTAAATGCCTTCATCCCTATTTTTAAAACACGATACAATGCTATCAGTAACGAAAATGAAATTGTTAATTTAAGCTATAAAAGTGATTTGTTTGACGCTGAACTTGATGAGCTTTTAAAATCCAATCTCAATAAAGACAAGGCTTTGCATTACACTAGCGTTGGTGTACACAAAGATGATCTCAATTTTGAAATTGAAAGTTACCCGATAAAAAAGTTTGGTAGTCAAGGGCAGCAAAAATCCTTTTTGATTGCCTTGAAATTGGCGCAATTCGATTTTATAAAACAACAAAGTGGTGTGGCTCCTATTTTATTGCTCGATGATATTTTTGATAAGTTGGATGAAACCAGGGTAGCCCAAATCATTCAGTTGGTCGATGACGAACATTTTGGCCAGCTCTTTATCAGCGACACCCATGCCGATCGTACTGAAACTGTCGTAAAACAAATTCATCAATCCTACAAGATTTTCAAGTTATGAAACAGCTAGTAGTGTTCGCAATTGCAATTATGACTTTGGTTGGATGCAAACAACCCACAGCGGATTACATCCCTTTTATCAATGGGTATTGGGAAATCAAAGAAGCTACGCTTCCAAACGGCGTTAAAAAAATATACAGTTTTAGTGACACCATAGATTATATTCATATTGGTGATAGCCTTACTGGATTCAGAAAAAAATTAAAACCTAATCTCATCGGTGGTTTTGAAGCATCCAATGACGCGGAAACTCTTCTTTTAAAAATTGAAAACGACAGCCTCAATTTATATTACAGCACCGACTTCGCTACTTGGAAAGAAACGGTATTATCGGCAACAAAAGACGAACTTTTGATCTTAAATACCAATAATGTTCGTTATCTTTATAAACGCTATGAACCTTTGTCGATAACCCATGACTAAACGCCAGAATGACCATTTACGCATTAATGATGTGCTAAAAGAGTTTGTTGAAGCAAACAAACTGCAAGACGGTCTTGACAAGGTGAATGTTAAAGATGCTTGGCAAAGCATGATGGGTAATGGCGTAAATAATTACACCACGGCCATAAAATTAGAGCGAGATACGCTTTATGTGCAATTGAGTTCTAGTGTACTTCGAGAAGAATTAAGCTACGGCACCGAAAAAATCATCAAAATGCTTAATGAGTCTCTAGGAAAAGACGTTATTAAAAAACTGGTGCTTCGCTAAAAAAAAAGCCTGCAACTAGGTACAGGCTTTATATCATTATTCAATATTAGGTTCTAAAACATGTCTCTTCCAGCGAAATGAAATGCGCCTTCAATAGCAGCATTTTCATCACTGTCACTTCCGTGTACAGCATTCTCACCAATAGAGGCCGCGTACAATTTTCTAATAGTCCCTTCAGCTGCATCAGCAGGATTAGTAGCACCAATAAGAGTTCTAAAATCCTCAACCGCATTATCCTTTTCTAAAATTGCAGCTACAATAGGGCCGCGCGTCATATATTCCACTAAATCTGGGAAAAACGGACGCTCCTTATGTATGGCGTAAAATGCTTGCGCATCGGCCGTTGTCATTTGAGTAAGTTTCATTGCTACGATCCTAAAACCAGCAGTATTGATTTTTTCTAATATTGCGCCAATGTGTCCTTTTTCAACAGCATCTGGCTTTAGCATTGTAAATGTTCTATTTGTTGCCATAGTATTTTTAAATTTCGTGCAAAAATAAGGCTTTTATCTATATTTACAACTATAAATAGGATTAGGATATTTTTACAAAAGTGAGTTTTAAATTGCAACGCATTTGCTATTAAATTGTATCTTCGCTCTCGATGAAAAAAGACGATATTAAGCACATAAAACAACTGTTAAGCGAACCAAAGTCTATTGTTGTTGTACCTCATAAAAACCCAGATGGTGATGCCATTGGCTCTAGCTTAGGGCTTTACCATTATCTCAAACAATTTGGACACAAGATTGTTATTATTGCACCAAACGACTATCCCGACTTTCTAAAATGGATGCCTGCTGAAGAATCTGTCATGATCTACGACAACCAAACTGAAGCTTCCGATCTTATCATTGATCAGGCTGATGTTATTTTCACTTTGGATTTCAATGCCCTAAACCGAATTGGGAATATGGAAGCAGTTGTAACCAAATCCAGAGCTGTAAAAATCATGATCGATCATCACCAGCAACCTGATGGTTATGCCACCTATACCTATTCGGATGTGTCGATGTCCTCGACCTGTGAAATGGTTTACAATTTCATAAACATGTTAGAGGATACAGATCATATCAACGCCGAAATTGCCACTTGTCTTTATACCGGTATTATGACCGATACCGGATCTTTTAGGTTTCCATCAACCACAAGCCAAACCCATAAGGTGATTGCCGCCCTTATAGAAAAAGGTGCCAATAATGCACAAATTCATACTAACATCTACGACACCAGTAGTTATAACCAGCTACAATTACTTGGCTGTGCCTTACGAAATTTAAAAGTATTGCCAGAGTATAACACCGCCTATATTACCTTAAGCCAAGACGAGCTTAATACCTATAATTTCAAAAAAGGAGATACTGAAGGTTTTGTCAATTATGGTCTATCGCTAAAAGGCATTGTGTTTGCTGCTATTTTTATTGAAAGCCAGCAAGACCAAATTATTAAGGTTTCGTTGCGCAGTAAGGGTGATTTTTCAGTCAACGAATTTTCAAGAGCGCATTTTGAAGGTGGCGGCCATATCAACGCGGCTGGTGGAAAAAGTGATTTAACAATGGAAGCCACAGTTGAAAAATTTATACGTATATTACCCACCTATAAACATGTCCTGAACTTATGATGAAACCTATAATCATAATCGTAATAGCTTGTATGGCCTTCAGTTGCAAAACCCCTGAAGCACGCCAACCTATCTCAAAAAAATCAGGTTCTTTTATCAAGGAATCTGCCGAACGCAATATAAAATTAAACGAACGTGAGCAAAAACAGATTTTTGCTATAATAGAAAAGCAACCTGAAAAAGAGTTTATTGCTTCAGAAAGCGGATTTTGGTACTCATATGACACCAAAGTAGAGCAAGACACCATTATGGCTGACTTTGGAGATATTGTCAACTTCAATTATAATATCAAGGATTTACGAGGAAATGAGATTTATTCCTTCAATGATATTCCAACACAAAATTATGCCATGGATCAGGAAGAACTTTTTACAGGACTTCGTGAAGGCTTAAAACTTATGAAACCCGGTGAAACGGTCACCTTTTTATTCCCATCGCAAAAAGCCTATGGTTACTATGGAGACACCAAGCGTATTGGTACCAATATTCCATTAATATGTAAAGTAACCGTAAATTCAATAACAAAAACACAAAACAACTAAACACAAACATCTATGAAATTGATTAGTAAACCATTACACTTATTAGCTTTGGTGCTTTTAATGAGCAGCTCGTCTTGTCAAGACAAATATCCTAATTTAGACGATGGCCTTTATGCCGAATTTATCACGAATAAAGGCAACATGATTGCCAAACTCGAATTTGAAAAAGTGCCTGTAACCGTAGCTAATTTCGTAGCACTTGCTGAAGGTAATCACCCGATGGTTAAAGAAGAATACAAAGGAAAAAAATATTTTGACAGTTTAACCTTTCACCGTGTTATGGATCAATTTATGATCCAAGGCGGCGATCCTACAGGAACAGGTTCGGGCGATCCAGGGTATCGTTTTGAAGATGAATTCCATCCCGATTTAAGACATGACAAACCTGGTATTTTATCCATGGCTAATGGCGGAGCTTCTACCAATGGAAGTCAGTTTTTTATCACTGAAGTGCCTTATCCAAATCTTGATGCTTACGATCAACAAGGCAACCTTAAAAATTGTGATAATCCCAGAGTAAGCTGTCATGCTGTTTTTGGTGTGTTGGTTGAAGGTTTAGAGATTCAAGATTCTATTTCTAATGTTGCAACCGGGCCAGGAAACAAACCTATAGAACCTGTTATAATTGAACACGTTAATATCATCCGAAAAGGATCGGCAGCAAATAACTTCAATGCGCCAAAAGTATTTGAGGAAGAACTGCCCAAGATAAGAGAAAGACAGGACGCCATTCGTGAAGAAGCACGCCTAAAAGCGGAAGAAGAGCAAAAAGCAATCGATGCCAAAAATGCAGAAGCTGCTGTAACCCAAAAACCAATTCTTGACGGGTATTTAAGCAAAGCCAACACATTAGCTTCAGGACTTAAAGTTCATTATATCACTAAAGGTACAGGAGCGAAACCTAAAGCTGGCGATAATGTAACGGTAAACTATGAAGGGTACTTTACTGATGGTCGTTTATTTGATAGTAACATCCAAGCCGTTGAAGAGCGTCATGGTAAATTCAACCAACAAAAAATTGAACGTCAAATGTATTCACCTATGCCAATGACTATTAGTCCAGACGCCCGCATGATTGCTGGTTTTAAAGAAGCGGCTGCTAGTTTAAGGGTTGGAGATAAAGCATTTTTCTATATGCCATCCCATTTAGCCTATGGCGAACAGGGCGCACCGCCATTAATTGAGCCTAATACGGATATTGTATTTGTACTAGAAATGGTTTCAATTACCGAATAATCACGGTCACTCATAACAAAAAAAGCAGCTCGTTAGCTGCTTTTTTTATGTCTCTATTTTTTTGGAATAGCTTTTAGGATTTTCAATACAAATTCCCAGTATTTCTGTACTGAAGAAATTTGTACACGCTCATCTGGCGAATGTGCACCTCTAATGTTTGGTCCAAAACTGATCATATCCATAGTAGGGTAATTGGTTCCTAAAATACCACATTCAAGACCTGCATGACAGGCAGCAACATGAGCATCTTGACCATTGAGGTCCTTGTAAATTTGTGTCAGTACCTTTAAAATTGGTGATTCCATATTAGGCGTCCATCCAGGATAGTCACCAGAGAACTCCACTTCACATCCGGTTAATTCAAAGGTGGCGCGTAAAGCATTAGCCAAATCCCTTTTAGAGGTTTCAACAGAAGAACGCGTTAAACACGCTACTTTTATTTCACCATCTTTTACCACCACTTTGGCTATATTGTTTGAAGTTTCAACTAATTCAGGAATGTCCGCACTCATGCGGTACACACCATTATGGGCAGCGTAAATAGCTCGCGTCAAACCTTCCTGAACACCAAGATCCATAATATGTTTTGGAGTTTCGGTTGGTGCTAACAAGATCTCCAACTTTGGCTCCATGGTTTTCAACTCTGTTTTAATGCTATTGGCCAAATCCTTCATTTCAGTTATAAAGGTCTCTGAATGCATGTCATCTATAGCAACAATCGCCCTACTCTCACGCGGAATGGCATTACGTAAACTACCCCCATTAATTTCGG
Organism: Flavobacteriaceae bacterium MAR_2010_72; assembly: GCA_003550275.1. Taxonomy (GTDB): domain Bacteria; phylum Bacteroidota; class Bacteroidia; order Flavobacteriales; family Flavobacteriaceae; genus Geojedonia. The sequence goes on along the minus strand of QXCW01000002.1, from coordinate 1,179,489 downwards.
CAATACGCAACCCATAGTTTTCAAAACCATCAAATAGAAGTCGGTTCATGATCTTATTGGCATTCCCTAACCCTTTATGGATATCCATACCAGAGTGTCCGCCATTCAAGCCTTTAACGGTAATTTCAAAACCTGTTTTAAACTCTGGTGTTTCTTCTTCTTTGTAGCTTCTCGTAGCCGTAACGTCTAAACCACCCGCACAGCCTACGCCTATTTCATCATCTTCTTCCGTATCAAGATTTAACAAAATATCACCCGACAACAATCCTGCCTCAAGACCTTTTGCTCCTGTCATTCCTGTTTCCTCATCTATGGTAAACAAGGCTTCAATTGCAGGGTGTGCAATATCCGTACTTTCCAAAACTGCCATAATGGTTGCGACTCCCAATCCGTTATCCGCTCCTAAAGTAGTGTCTTTTGCCTTTACCCAATTCCCATCAATGTACATATCAATGCCTTGGGTCTCAAAATCAAATACGGTGTCATTATTTTTTTGGTGAACCATATCGAGATGCGATTGCATCACCACGGTTTTTCGATCCTCCATTCCTGGAGTTGCTGGCTTTTTAATTATAACGTTGCCCACCTTATCTTCTTGGGTTTCTAAGCCTAAACGCTTACCAAAATCTTTCATGAATTGGATCACGCGTTCTTCTTTTTTAGAAGGACGAGGCACCGCATTGAGGTCCGCAAACTTGTTCCAAAGTGCTGTTGGCTGTAATTGTCTGATGTCTGAACTCATAGTTTTTTTGTCTTAATGCACAAAGGTAATTATTCAATGTAAGGATACCGAAACAATTTTCTATTTTTGGACTATGCTGAAATATAAGAAACTAATTATAGGGTTTTCCTTCATTATTCAAATTATAGTCCTTAAAATCCTAGCAAACTTTCCCGAGCTTGTGGAACGGTATTACAGCAATGGCCTATATATTTTTATTTCCAAATTGATGCGATATAGTTTTGGATGGGTTCCATTTTCAGTTGGGGACGTATTATATACACTGCTTGCCATATATATCATAAGGTGGTTGGTTTTACATAGAAAACGCATCGTTAAGGATACCAAAAACTTCATACTTGATGTGTTATCGGCTTTTTCGATTGGTTATTTTGCATTCCATCTGCTTTGGGCCATTAATTACTACCGCTTACCCCTTCATAAATCACTTCAAATTAATGATGCCTATAGTACTGAAGCTTTAGTGAGCTTTACCGAACAACTGATTGCCAAATCCAACACCTTACAATTGGCCCTAACGGGCAACGACACGTTGAAAGTTGAGATGCCCTATTCCAAAACGGAATTATTGAATATGGTTCCTGAAGGCTATCATAAGCTAGCTGAAGAATTTCCGCATTTGGACTATCAACCAAAAAGTTTAAAACGTTCTATTTACAGTTTGCAATTGACCTACATGGGCTTTTCGGGCTATCTTAACCCATTCACCAATGAAGCACAGATTGATGGACTCATTCCAACCTATAAGTATCCTACAACCTCCAGTCATGAAGCGGCACATCAACTAGGCTATGCAGCCGAAAATGAGGCCAATTTTATTGGAAGTATGGCCGCCATGCACCACCACAATCGGTATTTCAATTATTCTGGCTATACCTTTGCACTCAACTATTGTTTAAATGAACTTTATAAAACCGCTCCTGAACACTACGAGCGACTAATGAAGACCATTCATAAAGGTATTCTAAAAAACTACAGAGAAATGCGCGACTTTTGGAATTCCTACGAAAACCCTTTAGAGCCTGCCTTTAAAAGTTCGTACAATTCATTCCTAAAAGCCAACAATCAAGCTAAAGGTATTGAGAGTTATAATTATGCCGTTGCACTATGGGTCAATTATTTTAAAACAAATTCTCTTTAAATAATGTTAAAATATTCTTAATGGTGCTATGCTTGTGGCTTAATTTTTATCTTTAGAACTTAATATATAACCATTACTATATAATGATAAAAAACTATGTCACCGCACTCCTATTCATGTGCAGCATGTCGCTTTTAGCACAGGACTATTTTCCAAAAAATGACGGTGTTGTTACTACCAACACCAATTACACTGCCCTCACAAACGCAAAAATTTATGTCACTCCTAGTCAGGTTATCGAAAAAGGTACCTTACTGATTAAGGATGGCAAAGTTGTGGCGTCTGGCGCTTCAGTTACAATTCCAAAAAACACCAATATTATTGATGTTTCTGGAAAAAGTATTTACCCATCGTTTATTGATATGTATTCCGATTTTGGTGTTGAAAAACCAAAACGTCAACCAGGTGGAGGCCGAAGTGCCCAATACGATGCGAGTCGTACGGGCTACTATTGGAACGATCACGTGATGCCTGAAAACAGCGCCACAGAAAAATTTAGTTATGACAGTAAAAAAGCCAAAGATCTATTGAATGCAGGATTTGGTGTGGTCAACGCCCACATCCAAGACGGTATTGTTCGAGGAACTGGCGTTTTGGTTGCCCTTAATGCTGAAGATGGTAATGAGACGAGAATCATAGATCCTAATTCAGCACAATATTTATCCTTTAGCAAAAGTGTTACTTCCAACCAATCGTACCCATCTTCAATTATGGGAAGTATGGCATTATTACGACAGTTATATATCGATGCCGATTGGTATGCTAAAGGCAATTCAAAAACTAGGGATTTGTCGCTAGAAGCCTTGAATAAAAACAAGTCACTTATTCAAATATTTGAAGGCGGAAGTCGTGCCAATGTGTTAAGAGCCGATAAGGTTGGTGATGCTTATGGGATTCAATATGTTATTTTAGCAGGAGGTGATGAGTACGAGCGCATTGGAGAAATCAAAGCCACTAATGCCGCATTGATATTACCAATTAACTTTCCTGATGCCTATGATGTTGATAATGCCTTTTTAACGGCACAATTGTCATTAAGCGATATGAGAGCATGGAATCAAAAGCCTTCTAACCCAAAAGTGTTAGCCGATAACAATGTGGTGTTTGCATTGACTGCACACGATCTAAAATCGGCAAAAGAATTCAAAGCTAACCTAATGAAAGCCATTTCTTATGGTTTATCAAAAGAAAAGGCTTTGGAAGCTTTAACCACAGTACCAGCACAATTATTAGGAAAATCAAATATGATTGGCACCCTTAAAAACGGAAGCTATGCCAATTTCCTGATCACTTCGGGTGATGTATTTGAAGAAAAAACAACCCTTTATGAAAACTGGGTACAAGGGCGTCAAACCGTTCTAGAAGACATGAACATCAAAGATGTAACTGGTGATTACAATTTTAGTTTAGCAGGTGAGTCGTATAAGATGTCTCTCAAAGGTGAACCAAGCAAATTAAAAGCAGAAATTACCAGTGACGAAAAAACTCGGGGTTCAAAAGTGTCCTATGATGGGGATTGGCTTAATATTGCTATGACCTCAAAAGACTCAACAAAACAAGAGTTTATTCGTATCGTAGCCAACACTACCCAAGATAATAGCCTTAATGGAAAGGCCTTATTTCCAAATGGTGATGAATTCTCCTTTTTTGCTACGAAAGAAGTTAAAGATGATGAGGCTAAATCATCTGGTTCTGACCAAAAGAAAAGTGAAGATGCACCGACAGTGGTTCCTGTGACCTTTCCTAATGTAGCCTATGGAATGCCTGAATTACCAAAACAAGAAACACTACTGTTTAAAAACGCAACCGTTTGGACCAACGAAGCCGATGGTATCCTTGAGAATACGGATGTTTTAATCAAGAATGGAAAAATTGCTAAAATAGGTAAGAACCTTTCCGATGGCAGTGCTACCGTTATTGACGCTACTGGAAAACACCTAACCGCAGGAGTCATTGATGAGCACTCACATATTGCAGCAGCCTCTATAAACGAAGGTGGTCAGAACTCTTCAGCCGAAGTCTCTATTGAAGATGTGTTGGATGATGAAGATATCGATGTGTATCGCAACCTTGCTGGTGGTGTCACCTCTATTCAAATCTTGCACGGTTCAGCGAATCCAATTGGAGGACGCTCGGCTATTATAAAATTGAAATGGGGAGAGTCGGCCAATAACTTGATCTATAAAAACAGCCCTAAATTCATCAAGTTTGCTTTAGGTGAAAACGTGAAGCAATCCAACTGGCAAAGCTTCAGCAGGTTTCCACAAACCAGAATGGGAGTTGAGCAATTGTTTATCGATTATTTTAACAGAGCTAAAGAATACGACGCCCTTAAAAAAAGCGGCAAACCTTATCGCAGAGATATTGAGTTGGATGTCTTGGCCGAAATTCTTAATAAAGAACGCTATATCTCATGTCACTCCTATGTGCAAAGTGAGATCAATATGCTAATGAAAGTAGCAGATAAATTCAATTTTAACATCAATACCTTCACCCATATTTTGGAAGGTTACAAAGTAGCTACTAAAATGAAGGAACATGGTGTAGGCGGATCGACCTTTAGCGATTGGTGGTCTTACAAATACGAAGTGAAAGATGCTATTCCTTTTAACGCGGCCATAATGCATGAGGCTGGTGTTACTGTAGCGATTAATAGTGATGATGCCGAAATGTCGCGTCGTTTGAACCAGGAAGCTGGTAAAACGGTAAAATACGGTGGTGTAAGTGAAGAAGACGCTTTAAAATTCGTAACCCTAAATCCTGCGAAGTTATTGCATATCGATGATCGCGTTGGAAGTATTAAAGTAGGTAAAGATGCCGATGTGGTATTATGGACCGACCACCCACTTTCCATTTATGCGAAAGCCGAGAAAACCATTATTGAAGGTGCTACCTATTTTGATTTGAAAAAGGACGAAATGATGCGTACTAAAATCCAAAAGGAAAAAAGCGATTTGATCAATCAAATGATGCAAGCCAAAAACAAAGGCTTAAAAACGCAGCCTATCAAGAAGAAAGAAAAAGAATTGTTGCACTGTGATTCTATGGACCACAACTAAACTAAAACCAGATGAAAAAATTTAAAATATTAGCAGTTTTTATGTTGTGTGCTTCACTAGCCATAGCACAGCAAACACCTGCACCAAAACAAAGCAAAGACATTGCCATTATGGGTGCTACGGCTCACATAGGAAACGGTGATGTTATCGACAATAGTCTTATTATTTTTAAAGACGGGAAATTGACCACGGTTGCTGATGCAACTGTTGTTAAAGTAGATATGACCGGATTGGAGGTCATCAATGCCCAAGGCAAACATGTATACCCAGGTATTATTGTACCCAATACCACTTTAGGATTGGTGGAAATTGATGCGGTACGTGCTACAGACGACGACTCCGAACTTGGCGATTGGAATCCGCATATTAGAAGTTTAATTGCCTATAATGCCGAATCCCAAGTAGTAGAATCGATGCGTCCAAATGGTGTGCTATTAGGCCAAGTGACGCCACGTGGTGGGGTCATTTCAGGAACCTCATCCATTGTTCAGTTTGATGCATGGAACTGGGAAGATTCAGCCGTGAAAATTGATGATGGCATCCATCTCAATTGGCCAAGGACCTTTACCAGAGGCCGCTGGTGGTTAGGTGAAGATCCAGGTTTAAAGATCAATGATAAGTATGAGGATCAGGTTACTGAAATCCATAATTACTTTGACCAGAGTAAGGCTTATGCCAATGGTGACCAAGCTGTGAAGAATCTTCCATTTAAAGCTACTGTAGGCATTTTTGATGGCAGTAAAAAACTTTACATTCATGTCGAGGACGAAAAAGGGATCACAGATGCGATCAACTTTTCAAAAGCAAATGGTATTCAACATATGGTTATTGTTGGTGGATATGAAGCCGATAAAGTAGCTGATAAGTTAAAGCAGAACAATATCGCTGTGTTATTACAACGTGTACACTCCAGACCAGAACGCGAAGATGATGACTACGATCAGCCTTATAAACTTGCAAAACTATTGGTTGATAAAGGTGTAACCGTTGCTTTACAAGTCAGTGGACAAATGGAACGCATGAATGCGCGTAACTTGCCATTTTATGCTGGGACTACGGTTGCTCATGGTTTAACCAAAGAGCAGGCCTTACAGTTGATCACGCTTAATCCTGCCAAAATACTCGGAATTGATGATGCTTATGGTAGCCTGACACAAGGTAAAAGTGCGACATTATTTATTAGTGAAGGTGATGCCTTGGATATGCGAACCAATCAAGTGACTCATGCCTTTATAGATGGACGCTTGGTGAGTTTGGAAACCCACCAAACCGAATTATGGCAGCGCTATCTAGAAAAAGTGAAGTCAGAAAAATAACGTATAAAAAAAGCGAGCCAATTGGCTCGCTTTTTTTATTTCATGACTTCAGCGCCTTCAGGTTTTTTATAAACAGCTTCCTCTAATGCATCGGAACTTAACTGTACATCCGTAAAAATAACCTCATTACGCTTTGAGATTGGCAGATTGTTTTCAACGGTATACCATTCTAAAGTTTCTGGGAGTAACAAACCGTTTTGCTCTTGCCAGTTGGCATATTTAATATAATGGAATTCCTTACTTTTCTCCTTGGTAAAATAGGTTACCGTATAACCCAACCAGGCCATCGTATTTGAGTCTTGATCATAATACAAAATGTATTCGTCCTCTGGCGATTCACCTACCCCACTTTCATAACTTATTTTAATCCCTGGATAGCTTGTTCCTTCAACTACCAAAGGCTCTACATCGGTGTAAATAATACCGTCATCACTCAAAACAAAAGGCATCGCATAGAAATAAAACATGAGGTTGTAATAGAACCTCGGATTGCCTTTATAGGTCGTGGTATCCTTCTTCTTTAGCCAAACCTCCTGACCGTCAAAACCTAATTGATGATGCGGCATATCTATCACGGCCTTTCGTGATTTTAGGTCGGTGGTGGTGATCTCGTTGCCCTCTGCTTTGGGCATAGTAAAGCTCAAGGTCTTCATCTGCTTCCATCGGTCAATGCCACCATGTGCTTCAAACACCTTGGCAATAGATTCTGGATAGATACTAGTAGTCACATCCAGTTCCTGTGTTTTATAATCTACGATTTCTGTTTTTTTGTCTTTGCATGCCGAAAGCGTCAGTAAGCTTGCAAATAGAAGTATCTTAAATTTCATGGTAATGGTTTTGGTATTTAACTTTACTGCCCTTTGTCGTGACCTCTCAGTGATAATTACAAACAAAACCTTTACTTTTGCGATTGATATGCTAAAGGAAATCTCAAGTACTCAAAACACCTACATCAAACAGCTGGTTCAGCTTAAGGACAAATCACGAGAGCGTAGAAAACGTGGCCGTTTTTTGATTGAAGGCCTGCGTGAAATACGGTTAGCCCTTAAAGGTGGTTATGTTTTAGAATCGCTTTTGTTTTGTCCCGAATTAATCTCCCAAGACGAAATCGGCGCCTTAACACATCAGCAAATCCATTTGATTAGCATTACCAAAGAGGTCTATCAAAAATTAGCCCATAGAGATACCACCGAAGGTGTAGTAGCAGTAGCCCAGACAAAATCGCATGAACTCACCAACTTACAGTTCCATAATGCACAACCCTTGGTATTGGTGGCTGAAGCCCCTGAAAAGCCAGGCAACATAGGAGCACTACTACGTACGGCAGATGCCGCTCATGTGGATGCCGTGTTGATTGCCAATCCAAAAACCGACCTGTACAATCCAAACATCATTCGTTCTAGCGTGGGTTGTGTATTCACTAGTCCAATTGCGACAGGAAGTACAGCAGATATCATTTCTTTTTTAAAAGCCAATAACATTAAAATGTACTGCGCTGCTTTACAGGCCTCAAAAGTGTACACTACACAAGATTTTACAGGACCAACTGCGCTTGTGGTAGGTACCGAAGCCACGGGCTTAAGTGACGAATGGCTAACCCAGTCTTCCCAAAATATTATCATTCCCATGCATGGTGCCATCGATTCGATGAATGTTTCAGTAGCTGCTGGAATCCTTATATTTGAAGCGATACGACAGAGACAATTGACAAATGACAAATGACAAATGACAATTGATAATGTCTGATTTATAAGTATTGAAATGAAAGAAAACCTAATAGCGACGAAACCTATACCTTTGCATTCAGATTACTGATGTTAACAAAAAAGTTGACTTCAAAAAACGAGTTTATCCTTTAAAACAACAATTATCAACTATCAATTATCCATTATCAATTAATATATGACTTCAGACCTTTTATTTTACATCATCATAGCCATTATAGGAATAGATTTTATCGTTGACAAGGTTATAGACGCCTTAAATGCAAAACACTTCAACGATCCTATTCCTGAAGATTTGAAAGATGTTTATGATACTGAAGACTACAAAAAATCACAAGCCTATAAGCAGACCAACTACAAGTTTGGAATCTTGACTTCCACCTTTTCGGTAGTACTTACTTTAGGCTTTTTAATCTTGGATGGTTTTGAATATGTAGACCAAATTGCCAGAAGCTATAGCGATAACCCCATTGTTGTTGGGCTCCTCTTTTTTGGGATCATCATGTTAGCAAGTGATCTTATCAATACCCCTTTTGCCTATTACAAGACCTTTGTCATCGAAGAACGCTTCGGGTTTAACAAAACCACCGTAAAAACATTTATTCTGGACAAGATCAAAGGCCTCCTTATGATGGTCATAATTGGCGGTGGGATTCTGGCTCTAATCATTTATATCTACCAACTCACCCAAGAGCAGTTTTGGCTTTATGCCTGGGGTGTTATAACGCTGTTTACGGTGTTCATGAATATGTTCTATTCCCGACTTATCGTTCCCTTGTTCAACAAACAAACCCCGTTGGAAGATGGCAGTTTGCGCGATAAGATCTCCACCTATGCCCAATCAGTAGGGTTTCAACTGGATAAGATCTTTGTCATTGACGGTTCTAAACGCAGCACCAAGGCCAATGCCTATTTCTCCGGATTCGGTCATGAAAAACGTGTCACCCTTTACGATACATTGATCAATGATTTGGACGAAGACGAAATTGTAGCGGTATTAGCCCATGAGGTGGGACATTATAAAAAGAAACATATTATTTTTAATCTGATTGCCTCCATCCTACTTACAGGACTCACCTTGTTTATCCTATCCGTATTCATAGCCAACCCTCTACTATCTAATGCGCTTGGAGTTGCTATACCTAGTTTTCATGTTGGACTAATTGCCTTTGGATTGCTCTACTCACCAATTTCGGAACTCACTGGACTGGTCATGAACCATTTTTCTCGTAAATTTGAATACCAGGCTGATGATTATGCCAAAACTACTTATAAGGCAGAACCATTAATGAGTTCCTTAAAAAAGTTATCCAAAAACAATTTAAGCAATTTAACGCCACATCCGGCTTATGTGTTTATGCACTATTCACACCCTACCCTATTGCAACGGGTCACTAACCTAAAACGCTAGTCTAGGATTCGTCATTTATCGCTATATTAGAGCTTCTATAAGCAACTATGAACTTTAGAAAAGCGACCATACACGATGTTCCAACGCTTGTTGAACTGCTGGCAGATGACCCTCTCGGAAAGACTCGGGAAGACTTTCAAATCCCTTTGCCTAATGCCTATCTTAAAGCCTTCGAACAGATCAATGCCGACCCCCAACAAGAACTCATGGTGGTAGAAAACGCTAATTCTGAAATCGTTGGAACTTTACAATTATCCTTTATTCAATACCTCACCTACCGTGGTGGCATTCGCGCCCAACTAGAGGCCGTACGCATCAGAAAGGACCAAAGAGGGCTTGGTATTGGAAAAACCATGTTACAATGGGCTATTAAGCGCGCTAAAGAGCGACAGGCCCATGTGTTGCAGCTTACTACCGACAAAAAAAGACCAGATGCCATCAAATTCTATGAAGGACTTGGTTTTATAGCCTCGCATGAAGGCATGAAACTTCACCTTAAGTAAAAACACCGTTTCTTCGAGGGATTCCGAATTGCTGAAGAATTGTATCGAGAAGCAATGAACTGCCTCTACGCAAGCATACGAGGTCCAAACAACTTCAACTCTAGCTCTAGGCACGTCTTCAGGCGGGACTATGACACTAGGACCAACATACAAATGCCAAATAATTCTCAACTTGGATTCAATCTTTTCACTATCTTTAATCTTATGTAATGGTTTTATTAACAACAGTTTAGATGCCATCACAACTAATCATATAGATTCCTCCTACATCGAAGTATATACATGATAAAATTCTTCAAACATATCCTCCAAAACCGTTTATAACCCTTAAAAGCTCAAGACTATGGTTAAGTACAAAAACCTTTACAAATGGATGTTTATCCCCATGATATTAATGCAATTTGGTATTTTTAAAGACTACTGGGGTGACTTTACCGATAACGCTTGGTCGGTACATGTACACTATTGGACTGGTACCATTTGGTACTTATACCTAATTATTCAGCCTTATTTTGCTACCCATGGCAAGCTAGCCTTACATCGCACCAACGGTATTATAGGTATGTTCCTGGCAGGCGGTGTATGTCTTACTGCTTTTAGTATGATGCATCGCGATTTGGTCACTACCCAAAGGGCTTTAGAACTAGCCGATAGGTTCGGTCCCTTTGAGCCTTGGTTCTTTTTTGGGGTGGCAGCTGTGGAGATTCCCATGATCATTGGCTTTGGCTTTGCCGTGATCATGAGTATTATTCACAGAAAACGTTTAGAAGACCATGCTTGGTGGTTAATATCTACAGTATTCATCATCATGATGCCTGCGTTAGGTAGAGGCATTCAAAACGTGTATGTAGGTCTACATATCAAGGATTGGCCTGCTATAGATATCATGGCACCTATATACCTTACCCAAATGATCATTATTGGCTTGATACTCCTTGCCGCATGGCACTATAAAAAGCTCAAACATCCTGCAACTTATCTGGCCATAGGAATCAATGTATACACCTGCTTTTTAGAACCTCTTGGGAGATCAGAGACGATTCAGACGTTTTTAGAAACGGTTATAAAAGGCTAGAGTCTGTTAAAGTGTTTTAGATTTTGTCTCTTCGAGTGCTTCCGAATTGGTGAGGAATTGTCTCGAGAAGTATGAACAACTTAAGTTCTCGATACATCTTTCGACAAAATCAAGGCACTAGATCCTATAGTCGCAAAAAAACCTCGAGTTATCGAGGTCTTTGTGTTATTGGCAATACACTTGTAATTATTTTGGCATTACAACGGTATTAATGACATGAATTACACCGTTACTACCCATAACGTCGGTAGCAACTATTTCACTATAACCGCCATTAGAGTCTTTAAGCCAAATTTTACCGTCTTTTTCTAGTACAGATATTGCTTGGCCGTTTAAGGCTTTTAACTCTACAGTACCATTACCTTTTTTCAAAGCAGCTACAACATCAGACGCAGTAATCTTACCCGAAATCACATGATAGGTTAAAATATTAGCCAATGCTTTTTGATTTTTCTCTTCTAATAGAGCGTTTAATGTTTTTGAATCAATTTTAGCAAAGGCATCATTGGTTGGAGCAAACACAGTAAAGGGCCCATCACCTTGCAAAGCACCAACTAAATCGGCAGCTTTTAAAGCAGCTACTAAAGTTGAAAAATCTTCATTACCAACGGCTACGTCTACTAGTGTTTCTTGTGCAGTAGCGTTATTAAAAATGCCGACAGATAATGTAATTGTTAAAATAAGGATTAATTTTTTCATGATTTATATTTTTAAATTCAGGTCAAATGTATGGCTAATTGTTCATTTTGTTTAATCATTTAACGTTTTCTTTAGACAAAATGTATTATTTTATCAAAAACACCCTTATTGTTTCACGAAAAAATATAGCATTAATCATATAATCATAAGTGTATTGTCTATACCTATGTATAAAAAACACGTTGTAATAATTTGTGCATTATACTGGCTTAAGTAGTCAACCGCCATACAATAAGAATTATTGGTAATATTGCAGTAAAACCTCTCATCAATCCGAACCAAACGCATCCAAAGCGGAAAGAATAGAACCTAAAGATTTTCCTTTTTTAGATAGACTATAATAAACTTCGATTGGAAATGCATCTACTTCCCGCTTCGAAACCAAACCATCTTCTTCCAATTGTTTAAGATGTTCTGCTAGGACTTTCTTGGATATTTGTGGAAGCTCACGCCAAAGCGTATTGAATCGAATCTCTTCATTATTAAACAAAAAATAGAGAATTGGTGGTTTCCATTTTCCTGAAATCATATCTAAAGTTCTTTTAAGACCACAGCTTTCAAAATCTTTGTAATTCATATCTAATCAATTAAATAGGGTTACCTAAATGTAACCTTCATCAAAGATGAAGATCTACTTTTTATTTTTACTAAAAATATAAAAAAATGAGAATTCAGCTTTGGCGAAACGCCACCTTGAAATTAACCTTGAACGACACCAACTTTTTAATAGACCCCATGTTAGGTGACAAACATTCCTTTGGAATATTCCCATGGACGGACGATGACCAAATGAATCCGTTGGTAAATCTTCCGTTCACAAAAGAGGAATTAACCAACGAATTAGAGTCAATTGATGCAGTAATCGTCACTCATCTTCATCCTGACCATTGGGATGCAACCGCTGTTAGCTTGCTGCCTAAAACCATACCTTTGATTTGTCCCAAGGCTAATGCTGAAAACATAGCTTCTTATGGCTTTACCAACATTAAAGCGATAAATGAGGTCTTGACCTTTCAAGATATTCAACTTTCAATAACCGACGGACAACACGGTACAGGGACCATAGGAACCAACATGGGAAAGGTGAATGGATTTGTATTAAAACACCTCAATAATTCTATTTACATTACCGGAGACACGATTTGGTGCGAAGAAGTAAAAAACGCCATTGATAAGCACCATCCAAAACACATTATAGTTGCTGGAGGTGCTGCTACCTTTGCTTTTGGAGAACCAGTTACGATGACCTTTGATGACATTAACCATGTAGCAGGACATGCACCTAACTCTAAAATTTGGATTACACACCTTGAAGCGGTAAGTCCATGTAAAGAAGGCAGAAGTTACTTAAGAGACCTATTAAAATCTTCCAACTTGGAAAAGCAATGTGTCATTTTAGAAGATGGCGAAAAAGCGAATTTAATTTATTAAATTGAGTCGCAATGTACGACGTATTAATCCAAAACATTAAAGAACTGGTTGCTATAAATGAAACCGAGTGCGCATTGATTAAGGATGCGTTCCAACCCATTGCCCTAAAGAAAAAACAGTACTTACTCCAAAAAGGTGAGCACTCTAACCATATGCGATTTATTGCCGATGGCTGTCTCAAACTTTATAGCCTTGATGACTCTGGTAAAGAGCATATTCTTCAATTTGGAATACAAGGCTGGTGGATGAATGATCTTTATGCTTATCTTACCCAAAAGCCCGCCACTTATCATATACAGGCCATAACAGACAGTACCGTCCTACAGATACATAGGCATCGTTTAGATGAGCTATTTGACCAGATCCATAAATTGGATCGCTTTTTCAGAATTAAAACTCAAAATGGATATGTCGCACTTCAGGAGCGCACCATTCATTCCATGAGTCAATCTGCCGAAGAACGTTATTCTAATTTTGTAAAGCGTTACCGAGTCATGGAGCAGGAAATTCCACAGTACATGATTGCTTCCTACTTGGGAATTACCCCAGAGCACCTTAGTGCTATTCGAAAACATATGAGCCGCAACCGTTCTTAAGATACCTTAATGAAATCCATTTCAATGATTTGCATATTTGCACAACAAAACTATGTTAATCATGAAACCTACAAGCATTTTATTAGGACTACTATTGGCTTTGCCGCTAATTGTAACCGCTCAACAAAACGAAACTGTGGGTGCTAGCCCATGGGGTGCTGATGACGAAATCGGCACCCTGAATATGATGACCGACCTCACGCGTCTCGAGGTCTTATCCCAAATCCAATCAGGTAGAACCTATGATCTTAGTGTAGAGTATTTTGTAGGAATGCCGAGTTTTCATGCCTTGGGCGATCCAGGCTATCAATATTGGCTTACTCACACGCCTCATGGCACTATTGTGGACAACCCAAATGGCCTAGGTGAAACGATGAATCGAAAGGTGAGTTATACGGGAGATGCTATTTCCATGTATACCCATATGGGAACCCATATTGACGCGCTGAATCATTTTGGATTAAATGGAAAAATATGGAATGGCTTTACACCGGAAGTACATCTAGGTGACAAGGGATGGAAAAAGACTGGTGCTGAAACCATTCCTCCTATCATTGCACGAGGCGTGCTTATTGATGTAGAAGCTTATAAAGGCCAACTTCCTGAAAATTATCGCATTTCTGTGAATGATTTAAAAAAGGTCCTCAAAAAACAAGGGGTTTCGTTGAAAAAAGGTGATGTGGTATTGATACGCACAGGTCAAGCCAAGCATTACAACAACGCCAACCACTATCTTCATAACTACCCGGGCATCAGTCTTGATGCGGTGAAATGGCTGGTAGAAGACCAGGCTATTATGCTTCTTGGTGCAGATAATTTAAGTTTAGAAGCATTTCCTTCAGAACGTGCGGATAATTGGGTGCCCGTCCACACCTATCTGCTTGCTGAAAAAGGTGTGATGTTTATTGAACAAATGTATCTTGAAACGCTCGCTAATGATCGAGTATTTGAATTTGCCTTTATTGCGGCATCATTAAAACTAAAAGGCGCTAGTGGCTCACCAATGCGACCATTGGCTATACCCATCACGTCTCACTAAAACTTACAACCATCGATTTTTTAAAACCCAAACTTGCTACTAAGCAAGCAAAACATGTAATCATTATTATCTAAAATTTAAAAATTATGTCAGCTTATTGTTTATTTCAAAATCTGGAAATTACTAATCCAGAGCAAATGAATGCCTATGTTTCAAAGATCAAACCCATTACCGCTGCATTTGGTGGCGAATATGTGGTGAGTGGTGGAACCGTAGCATTAAAAGAAGGGGATTGGTCACCAACATGGCCTGTGATGATAAAGTTTCCGAGTATGGAAAAGGCTTTAGAATGGTACGACTCTGAAGACTACAAACCGCTTAAAGCGTTGAGACATTCGGCAGGTACATTTAGTGCGGTCTTTATGGAAGGAATAGATTAAAACTCATACATCAAGATAAAAACTAAACCGTTGCCAAAATCAATCCTAAGGCTCGTGTTCTGAATTACCCTTCAGAGCACGAGCTTTTGAAGTATAAAAGTGTGGTATGAAAAACAACTATGGTCAACACCATTTAATAAATATGGAGCGCTTGCATACTTACGAATCGTTTATACAATTACTATTTGGTTTAACTATGCGCCATCTTTGATTTGAATTTGCTACATTAGGTGTTTAAAACATGTAATAGGCTATTTATAAACATGTTGCACTTTACACCAACCAACGCATGATCAAATTCTTCAGAAGAATCCGTCAAAACCTACTTAATAAAAACAAAGTAAGCAAGTATTTACTTTATGCTTTTGGAGAGATTATACTAGTTGTTATAGGCATTCTCATCGCCTTAAATCTTAATCAACGCAGTGAACAAAAGAAAGCTGAAGCCAAAATAGATGCCATTTTTGAGGATGTTTTAATTGAACTGGAAAATGATATTAACCGTAGCACAGAAATGATTTACCATTATAGAGCCAAAGATTCTTTAGCGAGTTTGGTTTTAAACACCAATTTAACCTATGAAGATTATGCCAACGAAAATAGTTCCGAATTATGGCGTGTTCCTATTAGTTGGGATAATTTTAATACATCTATAAGTGCTTATAATTTATTGTTAGCAAACATGGATGCAATTCCAAGCAAATACAAAGACGCCTTAATTGTTTTAGATGCAGTATATAACAGATGTAGACCATATGTAGAAGAATACAATAAAGTGATTAGGGAACTTACTAAAAGAATCAGATACGATTTTGAAGAGAACTATGCATGGTACAGTGAATCGGATTTAAAAAAAAACAAAGATGCTATAGAGTACAGGTTGAATAATTATAAATACAAAAATAAAGTAAAGAGTTATAAACAAGAAGCTTTTGACCATAGAGTATTTATAGAATGGTACAGATTCTATAGTATAACTGCTTTTAAGGAGATTTCCGAAATACTAAATAAACCAACAGATTCATTACAATTCATTATCAATTATAAAGCTCTTGATGACTATGTTGGAATTTATATAAACAATGCTAGTCCTGATACTAAAATGAATATTTTGCTCGAGGAAAACTATCTTTTACTAAAAAAAGAAGGTGAAGAAGATGAACAGCTTTTAGCCTTAAGTTCTGAACAAATTTTCTTCCCGTTTAACCCAAAAAATGTATTGTATCGGTTTAATAAAAATGACGATTCAGGAATTGTCACGTTCACAGAGTATAAAGGTCATGAAGCCACAACATATACTAAAGCTAATTCTGATAATTAAGTTATGATCAAATTCTTTAGAAAAATACGCTACAACCTCATGGAAACTGGAAAAACAAGCTCGCCTGCAGAAGCCTCGGCAAAGGCAGGCAAATACTTTAAATACGCCATAGGCGAAATTATTCTGGTTGTGATTGGTATTTTAATTGCGCTATCCATTAATAATTGGAATGAGAAACAGATAGAAAAAAAACAAATTAGAAATATTTATGCGCGCATTGTTAAAGACTTTAATAATTCTGTTGTTGAAATTGATAGTGGAATTGAAGATATGAATTCTAATATTCCTATAATGTTTCAACTTATGAGAGAAGAGATGGATCGCGATTCGCTGTTAACAAATATGGATTATTTTCTTAAATATTTTAATTCTACCTCTGGTTTTCCTGATATCCAAATTCATGACAAAGGCGTTAGAATGCTTGAAACTAAAATAGGCTTAAACTATGAGTTTAGTACAGAATATTCAGAGGCACTTATTTTATTGTATTCCGAGTTTTTATATGAAATTGAAATTGATAGATACGATCTAATAAATGTTTATATCGTATTAAGAGACTATCAAACTCATAAAGGTGTAAGACCCATTCGCCTTGTAACTAATGGAATACCTCGTAGTGTCGATATGATGTTGGAAGATGATATCTATAAAAATCACCTTTTACACTATGTGTCATCTTATAGAGGATACATGTCCAGATTAGAAAGTTTTAAAGCTCAAGGAGCCGTTTTAATAGATCAAATAATAACGGAATATAATTTAGAGTAATTTGTATTAGCATTAAACATGATAAAATTCTTTCGAAGAATCCGCCAACAACTGCTCACCGAAAATAAATTCAGTAAATATTTACTCTATGCCATTGGTGAAATCTTCCTTGTGGTGATTGGGATTCTGATTGCCTTACAGATCAATAACTGGAATGAAACCCGAAAGGAAAGCCTTTTGGAAGACCAACTAATTGATGTGCTTATCACCGACTTACAATTAAAAAAGGAAGAATGCATAAGTGATTTAGCTTACGGCAATAGGATTCTTCAAAAATCTAATGCCATCATTCAGCACTGGGCAACCACAAGTACTATAGACACCTTACATCTCAAATCCATCCTAGGTACCTTGGCTGAAGACGATTGGTTCTACAATGAAAACTCACCCATTTATGCCACGCTTGCTGGTTCAGGCTTGTGGAAACAATTGCCCGATAGCTTAACCCGACAAATCGATCAGGTGTATCGAGTAGACTTTGGCAGAATAAAGTCCTTATTCACCAAACAAACTGAATATGCCACACAGGGGAAACTGAACTTTCTCGCCCCTAACCACTTGTTGCAATTAGATAAGAGCCCTGCCGACATTCAACAGATTGTATCCCAAAATGATGACACCTTTATCGTATTCCTCGACCTATTTAGAAGTGGGGTCGTGCGATTGACGACCAAATTTAAGGAAACCATTCCCGCCATCGATACGCTTATGGATCAACTAAAACATTATAAGGCGCAAAAACAGTCTTAACAACACACGATATGGGATTTTAACCAATGCCAATGGATGCTTTGGCACTAAAATCCTACAGATGTTATGCTAATTCATTTCATTTTTTATTACATTAGGGTTGTAGGCTAATAAACCATAATACAATGACCCAATCTGAACATACCAAGCTTTACAAGATAGCGTTCGCGTTGGCACTCTTTACCATACTCTATAACATTGCAGAAGGATTTAATAAAATATGTTGATTGGTAATTTAAAGTTTAAAAAACCAGTTATTTAATTTGAATTTGATCGCTCTTATATAAAGTATCACTCATGTCGCTATTAGGGTGTCCAAATATGCCAACCATAATATTAAGAAATACCTCAGGAGATAATCCTTCTTCTGGTCCAGCGCCAAAATCATATAAATTACAGAGACTAAAAGGAAAGCCCGAAAAAACAAGAACCCATGGGAAATATTCATCTACTTCCGCATTACGACCTTCTCCATTATCTTTTACAAAAAATAAAACGGAATCACCTACTAAAATTCCATTAAGCCCATCACCTACTTCCGTGATAGCAACTTGTACAATAGCTTGATTACCCACTATATTATTACATACAACATCTCCTTTATAGTTAGCTACACCAATACTTACCCATTTACCATTCTTACCATTATTACCAGAACCAAAAGTTATTGTATTGCCTTCTAGTGTAGTGAAATGTCCGCTTGAATGTGATGGAGAAAATTCGTTTTTATTAGATGTATTCTCAGATTTTGCATATAGCAGTTTACTATACTTTTCTCTAATCGACTCGAGATTTAAATTTGATGATTTCATCGAGCTACTTTTTCCATCAAAAGTTACAATAGAAATGGATGAATTGTTTAATTCAACTTTTAATGACTCTGGATTGGTTTCAAGCGAATTTGATAAGTCATCATTGCAAGCAAAAATAAGGGACAGTGCGAATAAATAAATAATTTTTCTCATGTTATTGGTTTTAAATTAAATAACATTATTCGGCTAATTGCACATAGTAAACAAGGGGAATACATTGGTTCAACAAGGGGGATACATTGGTTTTATAAGAACTAAAGAAGTCATGTACACCATATATAAGGTGCAAATCAGCAGAGACGAAAGAAATTTCGAATTTAGAATTATTAGGAAGTCACAAAAACTTTAACTGCTGTTTCCATTTATTTCTATAAGATAGCTAAAATATTTTAATAATGCATCCTATGTGCTAACTCATTCTAAAATTTACTCTAAAATCATAAATTTCCGGACGATCCTCCTAAAGTTAAAATTGTGTTTCTTTATTTAAAAGTAGTGGCAATAAGGCTACTTACAAAAATTACTTTTGCTAGTTCCGTTTGCTCATGTCTATTAGGTTTAGCGACGCTAAATATTTGATCTGTATTTGCCAATTGGTAATACCAAAAAAAATGATTAGACTACAAGGCAGTTTAGCTATCACCCAATAAATTCATACACACTAAAATCCTACAAATGTTATGCTAATTCATTCCTTTTTTTATTACATTAGGGTTGTAGGCTAATAAACCTTAATACAATGACCCAATCTGAACATACCAAGCTTTACAAGATAGCGTTCGCACTGGCACTATTTACCATACTCTATAACATTACTGAAGGACTGATCTCGACCTATCTCGGTTATGAAGATGAGAGCCTGGCGCTTTTCGGGTTTGGCGCCGACAGTTTTATTGAAGTGATTTCTGGGCTAGGCATTGCCCATATGGTCTTGCGCATACAAAAGCATCCGCATAGCAACCGAGACAGCTTTGAACGTACGGCCTTACGCATTACTGGCTTTGCATTTTACGCACTGGTAGCTGTCTTGGTTGCCACCAGTCTCTATCACATCTATACCGCCCATAAACCCGTAACCACAGTATTTGGACTTATCATTTCGGTGATCTCGATTCTGGTAATGTGGGGTTTGGTGGTCTGGAAAAGGAAGGTGGGAAAACGACTAGACTCGCCACCCATACTCGCCGACGCCAACTGTACACTGGTGTGTATTTATATGTCGGTCATTTTACTGGTTAGTAGCGGCATTTACGAGCTCCTATACATCCCCTATATTGACAGTATAGGTACACTGGGCCTCTCCTACTTTGCCTTTAAAGAAGGTAGAGAATGTTTTGAAAAAGCCAATAGCGATGATTATTGTGGCTGTGATTAAAAGGAATATTGGTATATTTAACAAAACCAACCTTTAATAGTAAACCTATGAAACCAGCATCACGCCCAGTCCGTTCAAACTCCTACCTACGCTATGGCTTCATTCTCATTGCCGTACTTGTGGTGAACACCAACCTCTTTAGCCAAACCCCTAGCGATAGTTTAATGATCAGGGCCACCGTATTAGATTACCTTGAAGGCCTTGAATACAATGATACTTTGCGGGTAACAAGAGCCTTGCACCCCGATTTGGCAAAACGCGTTATAAGTCAGGACAAAGCAGGAAAGGACAAGTTAGATAATATGTCGGCCGCCACCTTGATACATTATACAAAAACCTTTGACTACACCCAATTGTACAAAAAAGGCGTTGACCCTAAAGCGACGCTAAAGGTAGATGTGGATATCCTGGACCTGTCTGACGGCATTGCCACCGTAAAAGCCACACAAAATAAGTTTGCGTTTTTTGACTATATCCATCTGGGGCTACTTAATGGCGAATGGAAGATCATCAATGTACTATGGGCATGGACGCCGTAAGTGACATGTTGTTTCGTTAAGGTGTTGAGGCGTGGGGGTATTGGTCTGATACCTACAAAACCATTACCCAACATTAAATACCCATTTCAATAGCATCAAGGTTTAACTATGTGTAAGCACCCAAAGTTCTACTTCTTCTAGAGAACGCAATTTCTGTTCTCTTTTTGTTTTAGTAGAACCTGCTTTTACAGATTTTTTAAAGCATCTTTCCAATTGAAACCTATTACCTTCAGCTAACTCTTTTTCTATTGGATGCTCCGTTGTTACATTTGCTATTTGAGCCAAGTTTGAGAATATAACTACCAATTTCCCGTCTGGTAAGAGTCGCTTTTTTGCGGCACTAAAAAAATCAGAAAATAAGGTCTTATCATAATAAATAGCCTCATCTATACTCCCTAAATCATGAGGTTTTGGCAACCAAGGTGGATTAAACACAATCATTTCTGTCTGTTTATCCCACTTACCAAATAGGTTTCCAAAATCCAACTCAATCTTTCTAGAAAGCTTCGTTGTTCCCATGAACTCAATTAATCCAATAATTGCATTTGGATTAATATCAGTTGCATAAACTTTTTGGAAACCATGTTGTATCATTTGCAAAGCTAAAACACCAGATCCAACGCCAACTTCTATGACTGTTTTTTTGGGGCCTTTGTAACGTTTCAACCAATTGTCAAATAGTATTAAATGGTCATAACGGGTTGGAAAGTATACGCCATAATAGGGATGTAACTTGTTACGCAACACAGGTATAGAAACGCCATTTTTATACCATTGCCAAGCACTATTTAATCCTTGTATTTGAGGAAAGGTCAAATAGAAATGATTGTTTTCTAGATATAACTTTTGTAACCAGCCAATATTAGGTGATTTCTTGGCGTTTAGTTGTTGATTGGTAATCTCTAATAAAATTAGGTTTGAAAGTTTAAAGTATTCTGAGCGATACGCTTTCTGGTCTTTAAAAGACTTATTAGGTAGTTTTTGCTTTAGATAGTGGTGTAAAGCCTCTAGTAAAGCTATGCCATCATTATAAAACTCATTAATTAGTACAAATTCACCTTGTATTAAGTATTCAATCGTATGTTCAACATTAGTACCTTGATTAAATGTTTTTTGTACTTTATGAATCAAAATAGGTTCGGGCTTATTTATTTTTATGTCAGTATTCATAGTTTAGTTTCCATTTTTGATAAAGTAAACAATCCTTTTTGTCAATTACTATCATTTGATAGATAATAATTTAAATAAGGTTGGGTTACAACATGTATAACTAGTTGCTTGGTTTGCGTGGACTCGGAAAATCCTATGGATTTTACTCTTGTTAGTTTTCTTTTATTAATTTAGTACCAATTCTCTTACGAAAACGCTAGTATAACCCCTTCTTAATTAAATAGCCTACCTTTAGAGAAACTAACCTCTAATGCTAAAATTCTTCAGAAAAATACGTTATGACCTTATGGAGAAAAATAAAACTGGCTCGTCCGCTGAAGCTTCAGCGAAGGCTGGAAAATACCTAAAATACGCCATTGGTGAAATTATCCTTGTTGTTATAGGTATTCTCATTGCGCTACAGATTAATAACTGGAATCAACAACGTGTCCTGAATAGAGAGGAACAAGTGGCGCTAGTAAATTTAAAACAGGACTTTGACTATAATTATAGGACTTTGGATAGCATCTTAATCGAAACTAAAGAAAATATAAAATCACAATTTCTTATTCTAAATCATACAGGTAATAAGCCAAAATCTATGACGAGGGTAGACTTTAATACTTCACTTAATGACTTAAATGATATTAATGAATTTTATCCGAGAAATGGTTATTTAGATGAACTCATTAACTCGGGAAGTTTAGGGATTATTCAAAATCAAAAGTTAAGAAATAAGTTATCTTCCTGGAATCCTACATTTGATTTCATCAAATCTCGTGAAAAGGAACTCGAGATTGCACGAGATAGAGTTTCTATTATGATAATAGAAAAAGCTAGTTGGTTAAATGCCGATGCTGTTTCGACCGCAGAAACTGTTAAAAATAATACGTTTCCAAATTCTGGATTTGATATTGATAATAGAAATCTGTTAAATGAACTTGCATTTGAAAACAATACAGAGAACATTATTTATCAAAATGACAAGCTAACACAAAGTCATAAAAAAGGAGTACAATTAATTACTGAAATTCTAGAATTATTAGAAAAGGAAATTAAAAAAGACCAATGAAAGCACAACCATACGTATAATCCATTGCTTTCTAAATGCTAAACCAAAAAAACATTACTTTTAACTTAACTAAGACCAACCAATAAAAATCCCATTTTCTCGGGAAATAGAATATGATAAAATTCTTTAGAAAAATTAGATATGACTTAATGGGAAACAATAAAACCAGTAAGTATTTAAAATACGCCATCGGCGAAATTGTCCTTGTAGTTGTTGGAATCTTAATTGCATTAAGTATTAATAATTGGAATCTGGCTAGGAAACACATTAATGCCGAAAAGGAATTTCTACAAGGCATCAAAACTGACTTAAAGAAGGACAAAGCATATATTGATCTTGTTATACACATTCAAAAACCAAAGATTGATGTGTTTAATCTCTTAAACTCAAAATTACCAGAATTTAATCATGAGAACCAAATTGCCATGGACTCTTTATTTAAAATATATTTTACCAGCCAGCGTACATTTTATCCCATTTCTGGTTCCTTTCAATCGGCCGTTTCAGGCAATGAAATAAATTCGTATAAAGACAAAGTTATTTCAAGTTCACTTATTAATCTTTATAACACGACCTATGAAAGATTAATTGATAATGGTAAAATCAGTGATGACAGGTGGGATTATCTAAGTAGAAAATACAGCCATGAAAGACGAATTGGAATTAATAAAAATATGAGTAGTTCAGAGCTTAACGAACTCTTAGATGACATGTATCACCATTTTGTACATATGCGTTGGTATCAAAATCAATTAATAGTTGCGAAACTTGAGATTGATGACCTATTAAAAAAAATAAACTAATAATATCACAATTAGAGTTATACATCAAGGTGTATAATTGCAAACCCAGTTCACTGCGATGGTATCGTTGCGCATAAAGTTGTTTAGGGAAAACTTCGTATTTTAGTAGTGTATCGATTCCTCATCGGAAAATTCGTCAAATTTTTCTCGTAACGAATCATACACAAAACCTTTGGGCTTCATTACTCCTACGCTAAAGCTATGGAGCAGAATCTATAACCAACCACTAAAAATCCCATTTTCTCGGGAAATAGAATATGATAAAATTCTTTCGCCGTATCCGTCAAAACCTAATCACTGAAAACAAATTCAGTAAATATATACTTTATGCCGTTGGTGAAATCATTCTTGTCGTTATTGGTATTCTCATTGCCTTGAGTTTAAATAATTGGAAAGAGAACCTTGCTAACCGTGGAGAAGAAATGAGAATATTAAGTGGTTTAAAGCAAGAGTTTGAAATCAATCTCGCTGAAGTGCGTAGGAACATAAAATTAAATACCTTAACTAAAGAATCGACGGTTGACCTCATCCACCTTATCCGTACCGAGAAACCCTTTGCCAATTCCCGCTATTTAGACAGTATTTTAAATGCGGTGTATATGTTTGGATCCTTCGATGCGCAAACAGGGCTTGTTGATGAAGTTATTGGATCGGGAAAGTTGTCGGTTATAAAGGATATCGAATTGCGAGATCGATTAACGGGTATTTCGGGACTCCTAGATAATCTTGAGGAAGATTATGTGATACGCAGCAACTATTATATGGATAATATCATTCCATTTTTAAGCAAATACATAGCGCTTGCCAACCAAGATCAATTCATGGATTTTTCAAGTTGGTCTGATACCTACAAAACCATTGAATTAACGGAATCACCCTTTAAACAAAAGTACGACGAAATCGATCTTCTGCTGTTTGAAAATTTGATTGCAACACATAAATTGAATAATGATTTTGTAACTCTGGATGAGTCTGATTTGAGAGATTTTTTTATAGAGACGCTCAAAATTATCAACACCAATTTAGAATCAGATAAACAAAACTAACATCAGGCTAAGAGGGTAAATCCATCAGGACTACTTTGCTAAAGCTAGATCACAGAAACAATAACCAAGCATTAAGCAATGATAAAATTCTTTCGCCGTATCCGTCAAAACCTAATCACTGAAAACATATTCAGCAAGTATCTACTCTATGCCATTGGCGAAATTGTGCTTGTGGTTATTGGTATTCTCATTGCTTTGAGTTTAAATAATTGGAATGAAAAGCAAAATTTAAAAGCAGAAGAAATAAAACTTCTTAAAGAAATGAAAGTTGCATTATTAAGTGATAAAGCAGATATTATATCAAATATTGAGGAGCATTCGTCAGCTGCCAAATCATGTGCTATACTTTTAACAGTTATTTCCAACAAATTACCTTACAATGATTCTTTAGATTTTCATTTTGCCAACGCGCTTAATACAACAAAATTTAGTCAAATCTCAAGTCCTTACGAAACTTTAAAAATAAAAGGTCCAGACCTTATTGAGAATGACAGCTTAAGGTTATTTTTAAACGATTACTATGATAATAGTATTCGATATCAATTTGCAATACAAAATAGTTCACAACGTGCTTTTGACGCTGCAAAAGAAAGACAGTTTGAACTTTTTACAAGTCTACGTTTTTGGGATAAGATGAAACCCGTTAGTTATGAAGAATTATTAGAAAATAAGTATTATATATCTTGGTTGACATACACAGTAGGTGAAAGAAATTGGGAAACAAGTACTTTTCGAAAACTAAATGAAAAAATTGATAGATTACTTAATCTTTTAGATATTGAGATTAAAAAAAGTAACTAGACAATGATCAAATGCTTTAGAAAACTAATGACTAACCCATTCCCAACCCTAAAAACCCAGCGCCTTTTTCTGCGTGAAATCACCGATTTAGATCTTGAAAACATATTTAACGGACTCTCAAATCCGGAGGTGATTAGGCATTATGGCGTTAGTTTTAACAGCTTGGAGGCCACAAAGGAGCAAATAATCTGGTTTGCCGATACCAAACAACTGTGGTGGGCCATTTGCGCTCTCGACAACCAGACCTTTTACGGTGCAGCCGGACTTAATGCTATTGATCCTACCGAACGCAAAGCAGAAATCGGACTTTGGCTACTTCCCCAATTTTGGGGAAAAGGCATTATGACAGAGGTTTTACCCTTAATCGCTGATTACGGATTAAACCAACTCCAGCTCAACCGTATTGAAGGATTTGTTGAAACCGAAAATACCAATTGTAAAAAAGTGATGGCAAAACTTGATTTTCACCTTGAAAAAACCATGATAGATTGTGAACTAAAACAGGGGAAATTAATAAGCCTTGATGTTTACGTGAAAACGAAGTAACTCCCGAACCCTCCGTCTGTTCGAGTTGCTTCTCGATACATCCCGCCAAGCGGGAAACTCGAAGTGACAAAAAATAGAGCTACCGTCAGTTCGAGTTGAGCGTAGCGAAGTATCGAGAACTCGTGTTAGAATGCTTCTCGATACATCCCACAAAGGTGGGACACTCGAAGTGACAACACCCTAAACCACTGTCAGTTCGAGTTGAATCCCGAGACATCGGGATGACGTAGCGAGAACTAGGGTTCATGCTATCTTTAAAACTAGGAGTTTTTAGGAGCATTCTCGAAGCACAGCAAAAGCAGATAAAAATACCTAGGGTTAGGTATAGGAAAATTCGCTTTTTTTAAGTTACTTGGTATAGAATTGCCAAAATGTGTTTATATCCCACCAAAAAGGGTAGATAAATACACTTTTTAGAAATAACTATAATGTAGATAAGCACAATTGTGTTTATCCAATTGTTGGCAGACATTAAAAAATGAACAGATATTAAAAACTTTTAAATTTGAAATTATGAAGAGATTATCACTTTTATTCGCTTTGTTTTTAATGATTTCTTGCAACCAAGAAAAAGTTGATACTGAAAAAGAAGGTCAAAAACTTATGCAATTAAGTAGAGAATGGTCTAAATCTGCTGCAACGGATAATATTGACAAAACCGTAAGTTATTGGTCTGATGACGCCATCTTTATTTCATCTGGACAGCCGACACTCGAAGGGAAACAGAATATTAGACAAATGGTAGAAAGCATGTCAAAAATACCTGGTTTTACTATTAGCTGGGAACCAATTAGTGTATCCGTATCCGAAAGTGGAGATATGGCTTATATGATTGAAAAAAATACTATGACTATTAGCGACTCAATCGGAAATCCAATTACTACAACTGGCCGAGTAGTTACAATTTGGAAAAAAAATAAAGATGGATATTGGAAAAATGTAGTAGAAATAGGTACAGATGATCCGAAATAAAACGTTTGCCAACATTACCTATAACTGCAGTGCTAGCTGGTAAATAAAATTGCAATTCTTACAAAAAAGACTATTTTTAACTAAACGAAAATTAACCACGCGGCTTCGCCATTGCTCCGAAACGTACGCTGACGCTTCCAACCGGGCTTCGCCCGTTTCTCTAGTCGAGGCTGCCGCAGGCACACCGCACCATAGCTGCGCGCGTTAGAGCACATTCAGCTGAAGCTGACTTGTGTTGCTACGTGCTGCGCACTCCCACCATACAAGTTAAATGTGCTCTAACGACCTGCTAAACCAAATTGCTCTAGGACCATATACCAACTACAGCTCCAGCTGGCGCACTCAAGTGCTCAACGTGCCATAGCAGTAGCTAAAAGCAATTTGATCCTGCTACTTGAACTCCCAAGACAATAAATTTAACAACCAACGGTAGCTGCGCTACCTAGTCGATAAACAATGATTTGAGACTCAACTACAAACATAAGTCCTATTCTCAAATCATTGTTGCTTAAATTTATTATCTTTTCGCTAGCATAGCAGAACTACGTTTAGCAGGTCGTTGTAGGTCATTATAAAAACAATACGAAAATGAAAAAAGTTATTGTCATATCTCTCTGTATAGTTTTAAGCATTATAAGCTGTAAACAAAATGCTGAGACCATAAATTCTTCTGATAAAAAAGAAAACGTAACAATTGCAAATGAAAATTTTGATGGTTCATGGGAATTGAAACAATGGACTGCTGAATTAACAAATGGCGAGATTGTATTTCCTTATGGTGAGGATGCTAAAGGTATATTAACTTATGACAAATTTGGTAATATGGCGGTTCAGGTAATGAAGAGCAAAAGACCTAAATTTCTATCTGAAGATCCGCTTAACGCACAACCAGAAGAAGTATGGGAAGCTTACAATGGTTTTATTGCCTACAGTGGAAGCTACGAGGTAGATACTAGTTCAAATAAAGTAATTCACCGTATTAGACTTAGTTCCTTCCCTAATTGGGTTGGTCAAAATCAAGTTAGGTATTATGAATTTAAAGATGATAATCTGATTTTAAGTACTGATTTAATTGGAGCAAGTAAGCATAAATTGATATGGGAAAAACTAAACACAACACTAAATAACCAGCATTAAAACTGTTACCTACCATTTGACGAAAAAATGAAATGCACAATTCACCTTATTAAATGAAGGCAAGCATTTTATAGATAGCGTTAATTTTATCGAGTTCCCCTTTTTAGTTAATGAAGTAAAAAAGCTGTTAAAGTAAAAAACAAGAGCTAGGATGGTGTAGGTTTGCTGATGTGTTCAGTTGGCTTCTCGATACATCCTGCCAAGGCGGGACACTCGAAGTGACATTGTTTTTTTCTCATTAGCCTAAATTATTGTCTGTTCGAGTTGAATCCCGAGACATCGGGATGACGTAGCGAGAACTAGGGTTCATGCTATCTTTAAAACTAGGAGTTTTTAGGAGCATTCTCGAAGCACAGCAAAAGCAGATAAAAACACCTAGGGTTAGGTATAGGAAAATTCGCTTTTTTTAAGTTACTTGGTATAGAATTGCCAAAATGTGTTTATATCCCACCAAAAAGGGTAGATAAATACACTTTTTAGAAATAACTATAATGTAGATAAGCACAATTGTGTTTATCCAATTGTTAGCGGTTATTTTAGGACGTGACATTTAAAATAAAACTGTAACAAACATTTAAAACCTGAATCTTTATATAAAACTATTTTATGCTCAAAAAAATCATTTATTTAAACCTTATTTTATTAATAGTTTCTTGCAATAAATCAGGGAATGAAACTAAAAATTCTGAATATTTTAGGAGTAAAATAGATTCTATCCATGCTCAAAATATTGAGAAAAATTTAATACCAATGTATTCTATTGCCGGAAAAATTCAAAGAATGACAATTCCTGAGATGATGAAACAGGACAACATTCCGGGAATGAGCATTGCTTTTGTGGACAATGGAGAAATAGCTTGGACTAAACATTATGGCTTTGCCAATCTTGAAGATTCCATACCAGTTAGTTCAGAAACTGTATTTACTGGAGCCTCATTAAGCAAGCCAATAACAGCAATTGCCGCATTGACTTTGGTTGAACGTGGTTTATTAAATTTGGATGAAGACGTAAATCTAAAATTAAAAGGTTGGAAAGTCCCTGAATCAGAATTGACCGCAAACCAAAAGGTTACATTGAGGCGACTTATAAGTCACAATGCTGGAATAAAAAACGATTTATGGAGCAGTTATTTGCCCGAACAAACTGTACCAACATTAAACCAAATGCTCGCAGGCGAAGCACCTTCTATAGATCCTGCCACTTCAGTAATTACCGAACCTGGAAGCAAAACGCAATATTCCAATCCTGGATATTCTATTATACAAAAGTTATTAATGGATGTTCAAAATCAAGAATTTGATCAGATAATTGACCAACTTGTTTTCGACCCTGTTGGCATGGAAAACTCCTCCTTTAAACAACCAATCCCTCATCATCTACTGCAACACAAGGCAATTGGCTATACAAATGAATTAGAACCTTATCCATATCGGCTTTTCCCCTATCAGGCAGCTGGCGGTGTTTGGACAACGCCAAAGGATTTGTCCAAATTTATGATTGCTTTACTCAATGACCACAATAAAGGAACTAACATACTTATTTCAAAAGAAACAACAGAGACTATATTTAAAAAATACATAGATAGGTATGTCTTTTCTTTTTGGAATTGGGGAGAAGATGTTGTTTTTATGCATTACGGAAGTAATCAAGGTTTTAATTGTATTATGTATGGTTCAGTTAATAAGAATCAAGGAATTGTAGTTATGACCAATAGCGACAACAGCTTTGGCTTTTTTGATTATATTCAACGAGCTGTTAATGATGAGTATCAATGGGAATATGTAAAACCAGAGATACTAAATCCTTCTAAATCAGATATAAGTTGGATTCATCCATTTTTAGGAAAATATCAATGGAGGGACAGTAAAGTAATCATCACAAAAAACAATGAAAATTTGGAACTGGAAATAGACAATGAAAAGTATGTTCTTACCCAAACAGGCGAACGGGTGTTCGTACTTCCAGAAAAACCAATAAAAATTACATTTCCAAAAAGCATAGATAAAAGCATTACTTTTTGGGAGGCTGATGGTTACCCATTTAAAATAAAAAAGATTACGAAATAAAAACAGCCGCTAACAATGTATATAAAAAAAACGATAGACAGAAACTTTAAAATTATGAAACTAGCCAAACTTGTTCAATTCGGAATTTTAACTTTGCTTTTATCATATTCAATAATAAGCTGTAAATATAAATCCGTAGACATGTCTTCAGCTGAAAGTGAAATAAGAAAAATGGAACAACTTCAAGTTCAAGGGATTCTTGAAAAAGATTCAACTATTATTAGAAAAATACTTGCGAATGATTTAGTTGTTAATGCACCTAGCAATACTGTCGTTGACTTGAATATGGCTATGGAGGCTCTCAAACTTGGCTATATTGATTATACATCCTATGAACAGAAAATTGACGAAATAAAAATTATTGAAAATATCGGAATTGTAATGGGTTTAGAAACAGTAATGCCAACTGGGTTAACTGGGAAACCTGGAACTATAGAAAAAAGACGATTTACAGATATTTGGATGTATAAAAATAGCCAATGGATAATGATTGCAAGACAGGCAACAAATATCTCTATTGAATGATTAATAAAACCAATTGCCATATGAAATGCTCGAATGGAATTCTAAACCGACTAAATCAATCGGAATAAAAACTACTGCCAACACGGGCTATAATCCATTGCTAACTACATGGTAAAACAAAAATCATTACTTTTAACTTGGCTTGATTCCTACTCCGAAAATCCTACGGATTTTTACTGCGTACAGTTTGCTGCGCTCGTGTCACGCAACGGAATCATAGCCAAACACGTTGTGCACCATCAAAAAAGAACCAATTGTAAATGAAAAAAAGAATACTAATTTATTATAACAGACTTCGTGAGCAATTATGGTTTAGACCATTTCTGTTTTGCTTATTTTCTGTTTTTGGTGCACTTCTGGCCCATCAGGCAGATGGCATTGGTATAAATGACCTTGTTCCAAATATTGGTACAGAATCAATTGAAGGTCTTTTAGATACAATATCGGCGAGTATGTTGGTCATATCTATTTTTGCTGTAGCATCAATGCTTTCTGCGTTTTCTTCTGCGAGTAGTACAGCAACACCTCGGTCTTTCAAAATTGTGATAACAGACGACGTTTCACAAAATGCACTTTCTATTTTTATTGGGGCATTTATTTTTAGTATAGTAGCTACAATAGCTCTTGATAATGGATATTATGATAAAGCAGGCAGATTCATCCTATTTTTATTCACATTATTATTATTTGCAGTTGTCATACTAACCTTTTTAAGGTGGGTAAACAGAATTTCAAGATTAGGTCGTTTAGAGCATACAATAAATCAAGTAGAAACCGTTGTAGCCCTGTCTTTATCGGCATATATCAAACATCCTTACCTAAAGGCGCGTCCAATAAAAGGAGAATTTCATGACGGAAATACGGTTTATGCCAACTGCGTAGGGTATGTTCAAAATTTAAATTTAGATGCCATACAATTATTAGCTGAAGAAAAAGAATTACATATTCGACTTAATTGTCTACCGGGCAAGTTTGTCAATAAAAATTTTATCATAGCTCAATTTAGCTCTAATCAAAACGTAGATGTCGCTCAAATTCAAAAGAGTATATGCGAAGCTATAATTATTGGCAATACAAGATTATTTGACGAAGACCCTAGATTTGGTTTAATATCACTAACCGAAATTGCCAGTAGAGCCTTATCGCCAGGAATCAATGACCCAGGTACAGCAATACAAATTATAGGTAGCCATGAAAGATTATTTTTTTTATGGCAAAAAGAAATAGGACATGGAAATGAGAAAGAAGTCACTTATAATCGAATAGAAGTACCGAAAATATCAATGGAAGATTTCTTTGAAGATGCTTTTAGACCAATTGCTAGAGATGGAGCAGATAATATTGAGGTTATGTTGAGGCTACAAAAGGCATTTAGTTCAATTGCAACCATAAATAATTCAGATATAAAGGAAATTGCAAAACGACATTCAAAATCGTCATACGAACGAGCTAAAAAAGCAATCGAATTTGAACAGGATCACAATATTTTGTTGCAGCAAAGTCTCTTTAAAAATAAATAAACAAAAGACGGATGCACAACAATTGCTATAATTCATTGCTTCTGATTTTGCCTTCGGCCAGTTCGCACTTTGTGCTCGTGTCCTTTTGGAAAATCCTCGCACACAAACGCGAAACTTTCCATATACAAACACGTGGGCAAGGAAAAAAGTCAGAACTACATATAACTTTGTATTGAATGAAAAAACTAGGATTAATAGGTGGAGTTGGACCAGAATCATCTATTGAATATTATCGATTGATAATTAAACGATTTCAAGAAAAAACTGGCACGAAGGATTATCCAGAATTAATAATCAATAGTGTTAATATGACTGAAATGCTCAATTATGTCTTTAATAATCAACTTGACAAATTAGTCGATTTTCTTTCTGAAAGAATAAAAATTCTTGAATTGTCAGGTGTTGATTTTTGTGCAATAGCATCAAATACACCTCATATTGTTTTTGAGAGATTAGTAGAACGAACTACAATTCCTCTTATTAGCATTGTTGAAGCAACCTGCAAGGAGATTAGAGATAAAAAAATGCAACGCGTAGGATTATTTGGAACTAAATCGACAATGACAAATGGTTTTTATAACAGAGTTGCAGAGAGATTTGATATTGATATTTTAATGCCTGAAGATAATAAACAAGATTATATTCATCATAAGTACATGAATGAATTAGTATTTAATAAAATTCTTCCTGACACTAAACAACAACTGATACAAATTGTAAATGAATTAAAGGAAAAGGAATCAATACAAGGATTAATTTTAGGTGGCACCGAATTACCATTGATTTTAAATCAGTCTGATTTTAAAGATATAGTAATACTTGATTCAACAAAGATACATGTTGAAAGTATAGTAAATAAAATGATTGAGGTATAATTTAAATAGCAAAAAATGCCCAGCCCATGACACCATGTATAATTAATAGCTTGGTACTCGCCTACATGGAAAATTCTACGAATTTTTCCCGCAACAAGCCATACTCAAACACGGTAGCAGCAATTATAAAAAACACTTCAAAATGAAAATAAAAGTTCGCAAAGCAGTAGAATCAGACAGTGAAAATATTTGGCGACTAATGAAGGAACTCGCTATATTTGAAAAATATGATGATTCATTCGCCATCACGCCACAAATTGTAAGAGAAAGTGGTTTTAGAAAAACCCCTCCTGACTTTCACTGTTTAGTGTCAGAATTTAATGATGAAATTTCTGGAATATTAGTATATTATTTTTTACCATTTACAGCCCTAAACAAACCTGCAATTTATCTGAAAGAGTTGATTGTTGACAAGAAATATAGAGGACAAAAAATAGGAGAACATTTAATGAACGCTTTACGGAAGGAAGCTGAAATAAATAACTGCTGTCAAATAAAATGGACTGTTGCTCCATGGAATGAATCTGGACAACAGTTTTATAAAAAGTTAGGAGCAAAAGAAAATATCGATTGGTTACATTATGAATGGGATATACAAAAAACAGCTGCTAACAAAAATTAAAAAACATAGTTAAGGTCGTAACCCGTTCGCGTGCTGATTTAATCAGCATCAGTTAGGTTACTTGCGGAACGCAGATGTGATAAATCTGCTACGAATTTTTTAGTTACGTCCGTTGTACAAAATATTGACAAAATGAAATATTTAAGAATACTTATCATACTTTCTATAATTATTGGTTGTTCCAAAAAATCAGAGCGCATCAAAATTCAACGCATAGACGGCTCATCTATAACTAGCGCTGAATTAGACAATCGTATCAGAACCCTTGTTGATACAGCTGCTGTTACAGGTTTTACGGTTACAATAGTTAACCAAG
This sequence comes from Flavobacteriaceae bacterium MAR_2010_72, assembly GCA_003550275.1. Lineage (GTDB taxonomy): Bacteria > Bacteroidota > Bacteroidia > Flavobacteriales > Flavobacteriaceae > Geojedonia. Next base: position 1,145,357 of record QXCW01000002.1, on the reverse strand, counting down.
ATACTATTGCCTATCAAAAAGCATTTGGGTATTCTAACTACGACAAAAAAGACAGCCTGAAAATAAACCACGTGTTTTATGGAGCATCTCTAAGTAAAGCTGTTTTTGGTTATATAGTGGCACAATTAGTAAATGAAGGTTTTGTAGATCTTGACAAGCCCTTACAGGAGTATTTAGAGGTACCCATTCCAGAAATGCGCTTTGATAGAGAATGGAGGGAGTTTAGAAATTTAGCAGGTGACGAAAGGTATAAAAACATTACCTTACGAATGTGCCTATCGCATACTACAGGGTTTCCAAACTGGCGATGGGTAAGCAGAACAGGTGAGTTTCAAGAAGAAGGCGATATTGAATTTTATTTTGACCCTGGAACAGATTACAGTTATTCTGGAGAAGGAATTAGGTTGGCTCAAATTGTGGTTGAAAAAATTATGGGTAAAGGGTTGGAACAATTGGCAAGAGAGCGTGTCTTTGACCCTTTAAATATGGACATGACCAGTTATGTATGGCAAGAACGCTTTGAAAATTCATTTTGCTATGGACATACAACCGAACAAAAAATACTATATAAAGATACTGAAGATGAAGCAGGTGCTGCGGGCTCTATGGAAACAACACCGCTTGATTACTCAAAATTCCTTTCTAAAATACTCGAATTGAGTTCACATAATTCTGAGGTTACTAAGCTTATTTTTAAACCTAATATTGTAATTAATTCAAAGAAACAATTCGGACCAAAGTCAATAGAAAAAACAAATGAAAATGATTCTATAGGTTTAAGTTATGGTCTGGCATGGGGTATTTTACAATCACCTTATGGACATGGATATTTTAAAGAGGGACACTCAGAAGGTTTTCAGCACTATTCCATAATATTTCCAGAGAAGCAAATTGGCATTCTCTTAATGGCGAATAGCGATAACGCAGAAAGTATTTTTAAGGAAGTTCTTGAATTAGGAATTGCAGATATCTACACGCCTTGGTATTGGGAAGACTATATACCATATGATATGAAATAGAAAACACCCTGTACAACAAGAGCTATACGTAATGGCGCCGTTCTAGAGTACTTACGAAAATCCTCCCACGCCCAAATGCGTGGCAGGTCGGATTTTTAGTTTAATGTACTTGCAAAGTTAGGTGTCATACCAAGGCAATTCCTCACAGGCTCGAAACCACTCGAAGTGACAACATCTATAACCACTGTCTGTACGAGTGGCGCGGAGCGGCGTATCGAGAACTGGAGTTCATGCTATCTTTAAAATTAGGAGTTTTTGGGAGCATTCTCGAACAAAGCCAAAAGCAGCTAAAAATACGTAAGGTTACGTATAGGAAAAATCACTATTTTTGAGTTACTTGGTATAAAATTGCCAAATTGTGTTTATATCCCACCAAAAAAAGGTGGATAAATACGCCTTAAAGAAATAAATATAATGTAGATAAACTCAATTGCGTTTATCCAATTGTTGTGGCACATTCCATCAAAATATTTTGACAAAAAGTAAAACTCATACCGCAAAAATTAATTGGAATCTAATTTCCAACGCCAAACTAAAATATGAATACAACTGAAGATTTTAAACAATTTAAAAACCTAGAAGAAGAGCAACTGCCCGTAGCCAAGCACAAACTACATGATTGGACCCATTTTGCCGGACTATATGCCGCCGAGCATGTAGCAGCGACAGAGTTTGTTATCGGGGCGACCTTTGTCGCGTTGGGAGCCAAGACTATGGATATCATTCTAGGTCTATTGATTGGCAATATCTTGGCCGTACTGAGTTGGCGGTTCATCACCTCCCCTATTGCCGTCGATACCCGACTGAGCCTCTATACATATTTGAATAAGATTGCGGGTGATTCGATGACCAAGTTGTATAATTGGGCGAATGTGATCATCTTTTCCGTGATTTCAGCGGCGATGATTACGGTATCGGCTACCGCGGTGCGTTTTGCTTTTGATATTCCTGCACAACTTAATTGGTACCCTACCAATGCCTGGTTTATTTTGATTGTGTTGGCCGTGGGGATTTTTGTGGTTTTTATTGCGCTCTTTGGTTTTAATGCAGTTTCCGAATTTTCAGGTATCTGTGCGCCTTGGCTGTTTGTCATGTTCACAAGTGGGGCCATGGTCCTACTTCCAGCCTTATCATTGGATGTATTGGATAAAACCTTACCGGCAGGCTGGGCCGATTTTCTGACCCTAGGCGACCAAAGTATCTGGACAGGCATCAACAGCGACGGAGCACCCGGCATCGGATTGGTCGAAGTCATCGGTTTTGGTTGGGCGGCCAATACCATAACCCATTTTGGATTGATTGATATGGCCCTCTTGCGTTTTGCAAAAAAGAAATCCTATGGCTATGCCACGAGTACCGGTATGATGTTCGGTCACTATGTGGCATGGATAGCTGCCGGAATCATGGGCGCAGGTGCCGCTGTAATATTAGGAAAATCCATTGTGGAACTCGACCCTGGTGATGTGGCCTATTATGCCCTTGGATGGTCCGGTTTTGTGATTGTGATTGTAGCAGGTTGGACCACCGCCATTACCAATTTATATAGAGCAGGTTTAGCCGCACAGGCGATTTTCTTTAACCACTCCCGAAAGAAAACGACCATTGTAGTAGGTATGGTCACCGTTGGCATCGCTTGTTTCCCTTTTGTATTTTCACAAATCCTGCCGTTGCTTACCTATGCCGGACTGCTGGTAGTTCCTGTGGGGAGCATTGTGTTTGCGGAACATCAGATTTTTCCTAGAATTGGCTTTACGCGCTACTGGTCTTCGTACCGCCAGCTGACCTTTAGTATGCCTGCTGTCGCTTCATGGGGCTTGGGCCTTGTCTTCGGTTTTGGATTGAATGCCTTGGATGTGATTTCCTTCTATTACCTGTTTATCCCCACTTGGTTTTTTACCATCTTGGTGTATACACTGCTAGCGTCCCGGTATGGGGCGAAAGAGAATTATACTGCCGAAGTTAAGGAAGAAGAAGTTCGGAAGGAAACGATTGAACGCTTTCAAGAACAGCAAGCAAAGGAGGAGCCTGTTATTGCAAAGGATAGATCTTTTTTATCTCAAGGGTTAAAATTTATTGCGATTGTCGCTTTGGTCGCCACCTTGGTGTTAGCTAGTAATGTCATGTTCGGTAGTGCATCAGAAACGGATTATATCGAAAATCGGGAACTCTTTTATACCTACGCCTTCATCTGTACTCTAATTTATTTTGCACTTGCCTATTGGGCGCTGCTACGCGGAAAATCAAAAACAGCTACACAATAATGAAAACACCAATACAACTCCAACAACAAAATTTAGAGGAAGTAGGAAGCCGTATACCCGTTCCGAATTATAATCGCGAAGCGAATAAAACAGGAATCGTACACATTGGTGTCGGTGGATTTCACCGCGCACATCAAGCTTACTATTTACACCAACTCCGGCAGTTAGGCGAAGCTTTAGACTGGGGAATCTGCGGTATAGGCCTACGCGAAGCGGATGCCAAACTACACGATATTTTCAATAAGCAAGACCACCTGTATACGCTGATGGTCAAACACCCCGACGGAAAAATTCAACCCGAAGTCATCGGGTCGATAGTCAATTTTAAAATGGGAGTCACAGACTCCGAACCCGTAATCGCCTGTATGGCAAATGCTGATACTCGAATAGTATCACTTACGATTACCGAAGGCGGATATAATTTTAACCCCACAACGGGGGAATTCAATTTTGATAACCCTGATATACAATACGAACTACGACACCCCAATGACCCGATAACCGTATATGGTTTTCTAACCGCTGCCTTAAAACGACGTCGCGATAACTGGCTACCTGCTTTTACCATTTTGTCTTGTGACAATATTGAGCACAATGGCGATATGGCGCGTAAGATGCTACTCGCCTTTGCCGAAGTGCAAGATATAGGGTTGGCGGAATGGATAGCCCAAGAAGTCTGCTTCCCCAATAGTATGGTTGATCGCATTACACCGGTAACAACGAAAGCAGATATCGAAACCCTTGCACAAAACTATGGCGTACAAGATGCTTGGCCCGTTACCTGCGAACCTTTTATACAATGGGTGGTAGAAGATAAATTTTCGAACGGGCGGCCCGCTTTTGAAAAAGTTGGCGTACAATTCGTCCCTGATGTGGGGCCTTATGAGAAAATGAAACTACGACTGCTCAATGCCGGGCATTCAGTATTGGGGCTTTTAGGAGCCCTTCACGGTCACCCCACCATCAATGCCTGCATAGAAGACCAAACCTTCAAAACCTATTTGCGGGCCTACCTAGACCAAGAAGCGACACCCATTTTGGGAAACGTTGAAGGCATTGATTTGGAGGACTACAAAGACAGTCTATTAGAGCGTTTTGCCAACCCGAATATCAAAGACAGTGTCGGCCGTATTTGTTCGGAAAGCTCCGCCAAATTGCCTAAATTTTTAATTGCTACCATACATGATAATTTAGCGACTGGTGGCAGTATCAAGTTTGCAACCTTAATCATTGCTGCCTGGTGTTATTATAGTGATAAAGGAATGGATAGACACGGGCATCCAATCGAAATTATCGATGCCATGAGCACCGAACTACATCAAGCGGCCAAACAAACCACAACCGACCCATTAGCCTTTATAAGACAAGAATCTCTTTTTGGTAATCTTATTAAAAATGAGAGATTTACAAAGTTGTATACAGAGGCAGTTCAGAAAATCTATAAGGATACCAATATCAAAAAGTATATGAAGGATATGATTTAAAATCTACAATTCAGATTCTGAAAAGTGAAAAATTAAAACGTGCCACAACACGGTGTATAATTAATTGCGGTCGAATTTTCCACTTAGAAATTCCTGCAATCAATTATCTTTAACGTTGGCGGACAATTTCCGTTGGAAAAGTCCGCAACTAATCAAACACAAGACCGTTGGCAGTAATACTGACCCGTCCTGAATAAAGGCTACATAATTTTAAACATTATGTATAGAAATGACAAAGTGATCAAACTATTAAATATATATAATAATAATTCTTATGAAAACAATACTCTTATTATTTGCAATTGTAGTCATTACCTCGTGTAATACCGGTGAAAAACTACAATCAGGTCAAGATTTCTTGGAATTGGATGGCGGTAAAATTTGGTATCAAGTTATTGGTGATAACGATGAAATTCCAATTGTTTTATTACATGGAGGCCCCGGATATCCGAGTTATTATTTAAATCCTCTTAAACCCTTAAGCAAAGATCGACCGGTAATAGTTTTTGATCAATTGGGTTGCGGACGTTCAGATAGAATTAGTGATACGTCTTTAATGACTATTGACAATCACATAAATCAAGTACGTCAATTGGTGACCAATTTGAAAATTAAAAAATTTTATTTATATGGTCATTCATGGGGTTCAATGTTAGCAATAGAATACTATTTAAAATACCCAGAAGATGTAAAAGCCTTAATTTTTGCGAGTCCAAGTTTGAGCACTTCTTTATGGGCTTCGGATATGGATACCCTAATATCACGTATGCCAGATTCGTTGCAATTATCTCTTAATGAAAGCAAACAAAATATTGTTACAGATACCATTAAACTAAATCAAGCGATGAATCAATTTTATCAAAATTTTTACTTTAGAAAATTACCACCATCAGTAGATTTAGATAGTACATTCAACGGAATAGGTCTTAATGTGTACCATTACATGTGGGGAAACAATGATTTTGTGGCCACAGGAACCTTGAAAGATTATGACAGGACTAATGATCTCAAGGAAATAAAAGTTCCAACTCTATATATTACAGGAGAATATGATGGTGCACGACCACAAACGGTAGCTCACTATCAATCACTTACACCAAATTCAAGGATGGAAGTCATTAAAGACGTAGGGCATGTTACAATGCACGATGCGCCTGAAGAAAATATAAAGATTATCGCTGATTTTTTATTAGATGTTGAAAGGAATGAATAACAATAACTACTGCCAGCACAGTATATAAGCTATGGCTTGGTCAGTCCACACTTGGAAAATCCACACAGATTTTTAGTTTGATGTACTTGCAAAGTTAGGTGTCATCCCAAGGCAATTCCTCACAGGCTCGAAACCACTCGAAGTGACAACATCTATAACCTCTGTCTGTTCGAGAGTCTTGAGCTTGCCGAAAGAGGATCGAGAACTCGTACTCAAATTCCTTCTCGATACATCCCGCCTTTGCGGGACACTCGAAGTGACAACATGTATAATCACTGTCTGTTCGAGTTGAATCCCGAGACATCGGGATGACGTATCGAGAACTGGAGTTCATGCTATCTTTAAAACTAGGAGTTTTTGGGACGATTCTCGAAGGATAGTGGGATGGTGTAGAGTTTATGGTGTGTTGAATCGTGGAGCTGTTGAGTTGTCTTCTCGATACATCCCGCCAAGCGGGACACTCGAAGTGACAACATCTACAACCACTGTCTGTTCGAGTGGCGCGGAGCGACGTATCGAGAACTGGAGTTCATACTATCTTTAAAACTAGGAGTTATTGGGACGATTCTCGAACAATGCCAAAAGCAGCTAAAAATACGTAAGGTTACGTATAGTACAGCATCTAAAAAAAGTTTACATTTACTTTTAACCATTAACAAGCATTTATTTATACCAAACTATAGCTGTTATCAATGTAATTTCAGTTTGGATATAACTAGCTAGCGACAAATACTATACACACCATAATCGAGACTAACGATGACCAATTTTAAAAAATATATTTTCGAATATCTGCTCATATTAACTACCATCCTATTAACCGTTTCGGGTTTTTGGAATATCTTTTTTAAAGCTGATGCAAAACCTAATCTTTACCAAATATTTCACGCAATAGTCAATTTCAGTTGGTTGTTTTTGATGCTATACCAGCTCAGTCTTATCGGAAATAAACAAGGCATAAAACACAAGCGAGTTGGACTATCAATTTTGTTTTTTGGCCCTTTATTTTTTGCCCAAGCAGTACTATTAGCCATTCACTCGGCTCATAAAGGTCTGGTTTCAGGTGAAGGAGACTTTATGATTGTACAAAACACATTAGCACCGATAGAATTAGGGCTAATCATTTTATTGGCATTTATCCTGAAAAAAAGAAGAAAAATACATGCCGCCTTTCTCTTAGGTACTGTTGTACTAATGCTGGGTATTAGTATTTTCTTTTTGATGCTTGCAGTTGCTCCCGAGCTAATCGGATATGGGATGTATATTACTTTATTTGTAGGAATTCTCTTTTTCTTGAAGGATCGAAGGAATGGATGGCCGATATTGGTTTCCAGTTCCTTTTTTATTATAAATGACTTTATTTACTTAATTCTAAATGAGTACAACCTTATTGAGCCACTAACTACATTCGTAGGCTCACTTAACCAACTTATTACATTTTTTGTGAGTTTCATGGTTCTTTTATCCTTATTGATGTTTACAGGAATAACAAATAAAAGGCGTGTGGCTGTTTTAAAATGAAACTGCCGTTAACACCCTATATAAGCTATGGCTTGGTCAGTCCACACTTGGAAAATCCTCCCACGCCCAAAAGCGTGGCAGGTCGGATTTTTAGTTTGATATACTTGCAAAGTTAGGTGTCATCCCAAGGCAATTCTTCACAGGCTCGAAACCACTCGATGTGACAACATCTACAACCACTGTCTGTTCGAGTGGCGCCGAGCGACGTATCGAGAACTCGTACTCAAATTGCTTCTCGATACATCCCGCCAAGCGGGACACTCGAAGTGATAAAAATAGCTACTGTCTGTTCGAGTTGAGCGCAGCGAAGTATCGAGAACTGGAGTTTATGCTATCTTTAAAACTGGGCGTTTTTAGGAGCATTCTCGAACAAAGCCAAAAGCAGCTAAAAATACGTAAGGTTACGTATAGGAAAATTCGCTTTTTTTGAGTTACTTGGTATAAAGTATTACAACCAAACAAAAACTTTTTAAAATAAGATTGAAGCGTGTTGATATGGTGTGATTTTAAGAGTTGATGGAGACTTTAAGTCATAATAAAACAAGTTGCCATTCATTGTTAAAAAATTGAAATATCATTAAAACTCATATCAGAATATGGAAAACCGTAAACTAATTCAAATTGAATTATGCAAATTTAACTACTAAATTTTATAAAGGGAAATGAGAATAATTATACACTTGATTTTAATTATTACAATTTCATCTTGTAATACTGACATCAAATCATCTAAAGAATACAAAGAATTAGAACGAGACAACACAGAACTAAAAACTGAATTGACTAGTTTAAAGAAAACAATAGACAGTTTAAAAAATACACCTGACAATCAATTCCTGCACGGTCAAAAATTATTAGCAGCAGGGAATAGAAAAAAAGCACTTGAATATTTTACCAATATCGCAGAAAACCACAAAGGTTCTGAATATGAAAATAAATCAAAAAAAGAAATAGAAAATATTGAAAAATACTTTGAAGAAGAAAAGCGAAAAGAGGAGTTAAAAAAATCTTTAGGGTTTAAAATTTTAAAACCTAGCTCAAAAATAGAGCTAGAAAATTTAACTTTAACTTTTAGCAGTATTCAATTTAAAAAAAGTTTCACATTTGATTCTTATGGAGATAGATATTTTTATAGGAGTGCAGAAAGAGGCTCTATGTATTTAACGGCAAGTGTTTCAATTACATCAAAAATAAAAGATCCAAACCTCCCACATATTTTAGCATATAGATTGAAAGATGGTATTTTACAAAATATTACAACTCTTGGACTCGAATACAGGTTTAGACGTTGGGATGATTATGGAAGTTATTTAGGCAATTCAGCTGATTATAAAAATGACTTCTCTCACACAAAAACAATTCCTTTTGCATTAGGTTACGAAATTGAGGAATCTGAATTCAAAGGCTATCCAATTTACATTGTGCTTCATAAAAAATTGAACATCATAAGAAAATATGAGAGATTTGACAATCCGCCTGTAAGCTATGTTTCAGAAGGTTACGGGTTTAAAAAAGATTTAACTATAGATGATTTTGATGAAAATGGAGATTATATTTTAATAAAAAGACTATAGAAAAAACAACGGAATGGAAACACATTGTAACACATTACCTTAATTTTAAATCTAACCAAAAAAATGAGTGAATTAAATAACTGCCCAAACTGTCAAACCTTATTGAAAAGCGGAATAATGTCAAGCACAAAACTTTTGACAAAAAAAGCCACTGCAATTATTAATGAGTTTAGCGAAAATAAAGCTGAAGGACATTGTACAAAATGTGCCAAAGAACTTTACGAAGAAGCTAATTATAAATACCAAACAGAAATAAACAATCTGACTGCCTACTTAAAAAATAAAATAGATAATATTCCAGTAATTTCAACTCACACCCCTCTAAATTGGGATTATAAAATTTTAGATATGGTAACTGGACAATCCACAACTGGTACTGGTGTTATTACTGAATTCACTTCTTCCTTTACTGACTTATTTGGTTCTCAATCTAATAGACATAATCAAAAATTAAAAGGTGGAGAAAATATGTGTTTTGCTCAATTACGTATGCAAGCCCTGAATTTAGGAGGTAATGCAGTAATTGCAACAGATATAGATTATTCCGAAATTGGAGCAGCAAAAGGAATGTTAATGGTCTGTATGGCTGGTACTGCTATTAAACTGAACAATACTGACATTTTGGAAAAAGAAAAATCAGAAATAATTGACAAATTATCTTTTGCAAATTTAAGACTAAAAGAATTAAGAAAATTTGAATAAAAAACATTGGAAACTCCGTATAAAATAAATCACTAGATTTATCTAAACCAATATGTGTTGCTTTGTTTGCTGGTTTTGATTTACCTAAAAACACCTAGAAGTAAGTTGAAAATATAACTGAACTAAAATGAAAATCACATGAAATTAGAAAAGATATTAGATAAACTAGGCTCTTTGGAAAAAAACTCTTTTATTAAAATAATTGACAATATCATTTCAAAAAACCCAAAAAATGCAAAGGAAATTGAAAAAATTTTAAGCCAATCAGATAAAGGACTTAAATCTGTCGATAGCCAAAATGTATCCAATATTTTTAATTTAATTTCTACTGAATTTTCAGAATATATACACTGTGAGTTTCAAGAAGCCAATTCTCAACTTGATATTTTAATTGATATCATCATCAGAGATGGTAATTGTATAATGAAGCAAGATTGGTTTTCAAGATTATATGAAACTGAAATTAAACTATTAAAGAATAAAATAAAAAGTTTAAACACAGAATTAGAAAATGACAAATCGGAAATAAGTGAGTCAAGAAAGAGAGATTTCCGAATTTACAAAGCCTGTTTAAGCACAGCATATACAAATGATGTTGATAATAATAGAGAAGCTAGAGTAACTGCTGATGAATTAACAATAATTTTGACCCTATCCAAACAACTTGGTTTATCTCAAGAGGATATTAAACTGATCAATTACTCCATTTTGCCCATTAAAAAATATGACATTCAAGAGGTTATTAATAACCTTAAAAATATTGGGGTTGTGTTTTATTCAAAAAAAGAGAACACCATTTATGTGGCAGATGAAATGGTTAGACTTTTAAGAAAAGTCCGAAAACATGAAGTTGCTGAAAAATTTTATAGACGTACTTTAAAATTATTGAGAGAGCCTATAATTAATCAAATTGCAAAAGAGCATAATATTGATAGAAAATTAACAGCTTCACAAAAAATAGAAGAAATAATTAAAGAAGGTATTTCTTTTAATGATTTACTATCTCATGAAATTTATAAGCAAGGGATTACACTTACTGAAAAAAAGAAAATACTGAATGAACTTTGCGAAAAAGGGCTCAATATACCTAATCTAAAGGGTAGCACATTAGAAGATAAGATTAAGAGTCTGATTGAACATTTTGAAAATGTTGAAAAAGATGAGAAAGTTGGTATATCTATAGATGGATTTGACAAAATGCTCACAGAACTAAATCAATCATTACCGAAACTAAATAAGGAATTAAAAGAGCAGTTTGAACTACAGGATGAATTTGTACTAAATGCTGACTTCTTACTTGACTACAATATAAAGCCTAGAGATATATTAGATTTAATCACCAAACCCGATTTAACTAAATTTATTAAAGAGAATGGTATCAAACAACGTGGTGATGATATCTTAAATATTCTTGAGCATTATAAGGATGTAGAAAATTTATATCTCGAAAACTATGTAAATGTTGGTTATCGAAACTTGAATTTATTAAAAGAAAATGGAATATCAGTTAAAGAAAGTGAGCTAGGTATAAAGTTTGAAGAACTTACAAAAACAATTTTTAAATCATTAGGATTTAATGTAGATGATCATTTTAAAAAACAACTAAATACTCAAAAGGATATGATGGATATTCTTTTAAATTTAGGTAATGATGAAATAATTATTGTAGAGTGCAAAACAATTAAAGAGAAAGGCTATAACAAATTTAGTACAGTTTCTAGACAATTGAAATCATATCAAAAGTTAGCACTTAAAAACAATTTAAGAATCGTCAAAATATTACTTGTTGCTCCAGAATTTAGTGATGATTTTATTTATGATTGTGAAATGGATACCGAAATGAATTTGTCGCTTCTGACAGCATCAACTTTATCTAAAGTTTTTGAAACCTTTAAGATTTCAAAGTATGAGGAATTTCCTCATGTATTATTCAGAGATATCGTAATAAATGAAGATCGAATTATTAAAGCCTTAACCAAATAAAATTAGAACTCTACATACTAAATTAAACGATAAATGCGCATTTCTATTAATTATATAAGATCGTTGGCATTCATTGATCAAACAAACCTAACAAATTAACATTAAAACAATAAACTATGATTTCATTAGCAATTGGAGCAGCACAAGTAATTTTAATAATATTAGTTCCTGTAGCAATATTTTTTCTAGGCTACTCTTCTGGAAAAAAGGCTGGTTACATTAAAAGAGTAAAAGAATCTGAAAAACAGAACTCTAATTAAATAAGTGAAACGAAAAAAGAGCGGATTAGTGCAACGCAAAGTTCGCTCTTCTTGTACTTCACAAGGGTAACATAGCCAAGCACATTGATAAAAATATAGAATAAAACTTAAAATATAAGATAGCACTATGGTTAATGAACATTTTGAAAAATGGCTGATCAATACCGAAAATAAAAAAGAGCAGACAGCTTATAATTATTCAAAAGCAATTAATAGAATTTCAAAACACTATTCGGAAAACACTAATCAAAATCTAAATTTATATTCTTTAACCGAATTAGATAAATTAAAGAATATTGCAGATTTATATGGAACATCTGGAAAATTTTCCGAATTTGGACATGTTGGTAATGGAACAAATCGTGCTGCAATAAATTCATCATATAGATTTAGACAAAACACAGCTAATATAGATTTTCCAACCAATGAAAAGATAGAAGATATAGATGAGCCTGATTTTAGTGATAATTCAAATAATTTTAGCTACGAAAGAGATTTAAAGAGTTCTATTGTTTATCAAATTTCTGAACTATTTCCTGATTACAAAATTTATGGAACTGAAAACGATGGTGTTGAGTATTTAATTGGTGGTAAAAGAATTGATTTATTGTTAGAAAAAAATGATGGAAGTTTATTAGCTATTGAATTAAAATCTGGTGTTGCGAATTATAAGGTTTTTGGACAAATTTCAATGTATTTAGGCCTACTAATGGATAAGTTTCCTGAAAAAAAAGAGATTAAGGGTTGTATAATTGCAGGTGAAATCGATGATACCTTGAAAAGAGCAACTAAAATAACTGATTTGGTTACTCTTATGACGTACACAATGAAACTTGAACTAACAAAAGAAAATTTATAAATATTATGCCTATCAATGGCTTTAAGGAATTGCTTGCTCCTAGCTTTCTCTAAAACATAACCAAACACCACAAGCATCATTTAAAAAAATAAACCTATCACTAACCTAACTCCAAGCACTTTGAAACCATCGTATTTTTTAGGAATTGCCATAGTAGGGCTTTTAGCCGTAGCTATTGGTTTTGCAAAAACCTTTATTGGCCCTGTAAGTTCAGGCAGCTTTTCGGCGCCCAATGTTGTTTATATCCATGCCGCATTAGCTTTTAGCTGGGTACTACTGTTTTTTGTGCAAACGGTACTCATCCATGTTAGCAAGTACCGTACGCATATGGCGCTGGGTATAGCAGGCCTTGTCATTGCCATTGCTACGGCGGTGACCATGTTGCCCGTGGGTATATATGCCGTTAATAAAGAACTAGCACAAGGTTTAGGGCCTACGGCCATATCCACATTTTTAGGAGTGCTTACCTCTGCCCTTATGTTTATGGGTTTGGTCCTTGCCGGCCTATGCTACCGTAAAACGGCAGCCACGCACAAACGCCTCATGCTCTTAGCCACCCTTGTCGTGCTTTGGCCGGCGTGGTTTCGGTTTCGGCATTATTTCCCTTCGGTAAGTAGACCCGACATTTGGTTTGCCGTGGTATTGGCCGACAGCTGGATCGTGATCTCCTGTATATGGGACCAATGGAAACATGGCCGCATACACCCTGTATTAAAATATGTAGGGGGCTTTATCATTTTAGAGCATATAGTTGAGCTGATGTTATTTGATACTCCTACCTGGCGGGTTGTAGCAAATTATCTGTATCAACTCCTGTCGTACTAGTAAGGTCTGCTTCAAAAAAAAAAAAAAGAGCACACACACGACAAGATATTCCTGCAATTTGCTACATTCGTTGTATAAAACTGCGAGTGCCAGCCTAACGACCTGTATTGCAGCAAACCCTTCACAATCAACATATTAATACTATTAAACTAACCTCATCCCTATGACCATATTTGTAATTAGTGCATTAGTGGCTATTATAGTGTCTTTTCTCTGCTCATTAACCGAAGCCGTACTCTTGAGTACCAATAGTGTAAAAATAGAAACCGACAAACAGAAGGGCCTTAAATATGCTATAGTTCTCGACAAACTAAAGGGCAATATAAACAGACCCATCGCTGCCATTTTGATATTGAATACCGTTGCCCATACGGGTGGAGCCACTATTGCAGGCAGTGCATTTGACGAAATTTATGGCGACCAATGGATTTGGGTGTTTTCGGTTGTTTTTACCATTGCTATACTTTTTGGAACAGAAATACTCCCTAAAGTTATTGGTGTTTCTAATTCCAATCAATTATCAAAGTACATCGCCGTGCCGCTAGACATTACCATTAAGGTGCTTTATCCGTTTATTTATCTCACCGACCTTTTCAATAGATTGATTTTGAAGAAAAAAGATAAAGCGGCAAAATACACATTAGAAGACATTCAAACCATTGCCAAAGTGGCTCAAGTAGAAAACATCATTAACAAGGACCAAGAAGATATCATTATTAAAACCTCCAATCTGAAAAGCAGAAAAATAGAGGAAGTTATGCTGCCTATTTCACAAGTTATCTTTTTAGCAGAGACCATTAGTAGTGATGATTTTTTTGACTTTGCCGAAAGCCACCTCCATACAAGGTACCCTGTAAGCAAAACCGATGCGTCACAAGATATTTTTGGATATCTCAATTTTAAAGAAATTGCGTTACAGCGTGATCATTTAACGGCTGATGGTTTACAGAAATTTATCAGACCCATTCTGTCGGTAAAGAGCAATCAAAGTATTATTCAAGTTTTAAAAGACCTAAATACAAAAAAATACCATTTGGCCATTGTGACTAACGCAAATGACGACTGTATTGGAATGGTAACTTTAGAAGATATTGTAGAAGAAATTGTAGGTGAAATTACCGACGAGTTTGATTTTGAATAAAAAAACGATAAGATAAAACTTTAAGTAGTACGCCTATGAGTTTTGAACTTCCATTTTTTACCAACCTACTTATTTTATTGGTAACGGCTAAAGTTTTTGGTGAAGTTTTTGAGCGTTTTAAGCAACCTGCAATGGTAGGAGAAATTATAGCAGGTATAATTTTAGGACCAAGTCTACTTAGTATCATTCACCCAACACAGGATATAAGCGTTATTTCAGAATTGGGCATTTTTCTGTTAGTCATTCTTGCAGGACTTGAAGTTAATGTTGATGACATTCTAAAGTCATTAAAAGGAAGAGGCTTAATTATTTCTATAATGGCATTTTTTGTTCCATTAATTAGTGGTTTTGCAGTGGGTTATTTTTTTGGATTAGAATTGATGACCACCATGTTTGTAGGGCTTTGTATAGCAATAACCGCCTTGCCTGTAACTATTAGAATATTAATGGACTTGGGTAAATTAAACACAGAAATAGGGCGCAAAATAATAACTGTTGCTATTTTTGATGATGTGGTTGCACTCGCTATTTTGGGGGTTTTGCTCAATCTGCAAGACACCAATATGTCTTTTACAGCCGTGGCACTAGTCGCCTCTATTTCACTTTTAAAATTGGTTGTTTTTATTGCTGTATTAGTTTTGAGTTACTACACCGTTAAAAAAATAACCTTAAAAGGAAATTTTGTTGAAAACACATTCAATAAAGCACTTTTATTTATAAAAGGGAAAGAATCGCTTTTTGCTATTTTCTTTGCTTTTATACTTTTATTTTCATCCATAACCGAAGCTTTAGGATTTCATTTTATCATTGGTGCTTTTTTTGCTTCTATGTTATTAAATGAATCTATTCTAGGAAGAGACAACTTAAAGACAATTGAAAAAACAACAGGCAGTTTGGCAATGGGCTTTTTAGCTCCAATTTTCTTCGCAAGCATAGGCCTTGAATTCGATATTGCTGCCATTCATCAAATTGATCTGTTGATAGCTATATTATTGGTTTCGTATGTGTCAAAAATAATTGGAGGTTATGTTGGAAGTTCGCTTGCTGGCTTACCTAAAAAAGTAGCACTTGTAATGGGTATAGGACTAAATGCACGAGGTATTATGGAATTAGTGATAGCGAATATAGCCTACAAAGCAGGGCTAATAAACAATGAAATATTTTCTATTTTAGTCATCATGGGCGTATTAACCACTTTAACTACGCCAATGATGCTTAAATGGAGTTTTAAGGATATTAAAGAAGAATATGCTGCTAACCCCAAGTGCAATTAATTGCTACGGCGAGACGGCTTACGAAAATGCTAGCATATTTTTATTCGGTTTAGCAACGCAGAAGCTTTGATTTGTAGTTACTGAATTAGGTGTATAAGCCCCGTAACACTACCTAGTCGTACATCATGAGCATCAGTATTTAAATTACTAATACAATTAAAATCATATCTTTATAGAAACCAACCCATAAGCGTCCCGCCTTTTAGGGACATAGACTATGATCAAATTCTTGCTTAATATCCACTACAACCATACAAGCCCTTTGTCATTCCGCACCTGTTGCGGAATCTACATTGAAACTAATAAGCGTCCCGCTTTCTCTGGATATAGACCATGATCAAATTCTTTCGAAAAATTAGGCAAAGATTACTGACTGAAAACAAGTTCAGCAAGTATCTAATTTATGCAATTGGAGAAATTGTTCTTGTTGTAATTGGAATTTTGATTGCTCTTCAAATAAATAATTGGAACGAACAACAAAAAGTAAAATCGAATGAAATTGGACTGCTAAAAACGTTTAAGAAAAGCCTTGAAAAAGATTTAATAAATATTGATTGGAACATCAAAGAATTTAGAACTGTTGATTATTCTATAAACATTCTGATTAAAGCGTTTAATGAAAATTTACCTTTTAATGATTCATTAAACTTTCATTTTCTAAATTCTACAGCAAGATGGATGCCAAGCATCGAACAAGAGGTTTATGCAACTATGACTGCAGCAGATTTAAATATTATTTCAAATGATAGCTTGAAAATCGAAATTGTTGACTACTACTCTTTCGCAAAAAGAAAGTTTGATACAAGTATTAATAGATATGCTAATGTCATTGAAAATGCAAACAATAATATTTTCAATACGAGATTTGATGGATTATGGAATACAGGAGATAGAGCGATGATACCTCACGACTACGAATCATTAAAAGTTGATAAAGAGTATAAATATTTCATCAACAGTTTAAAAATGCAATTGTGGTATGAGGTAAGAGACCCATTAAATAAAGCCAAATCCAAATCAGAGAAATTGATAACCCGAATTGATAATGAACTATTGAAACTTGAAAAATAAAGAAAGCACAACACAATGTAAAATCAATTGCTTGGTTCGAGTATATTTACTAAAATCCTCCTAATAGGAGCGAAGTGACCTGATCAAGAAGTCTAACAAGTTAACTATCAACCAAATGAAAAAGCTACAACTCATCATTCTATTAAGTGTATATTGCCTGTATGGCCATGCGCAAACAAACAGCGCTGTTAGTATCGGTACAACCGACTCCATCTTTTCAACCATTTTAAATGAGCAACGCCCCCTACTCGTGTATGTTCCGAATAGCAACGAGGGCAGTATATTTTCAAAGAAGGTCTATCCCGTCGTATATCTGTTGGATGGCGATGCTAATTTTCTCTCTGTGGTTGCAACTTTAGAACACTTGAGTGCAAATCAAATGTGTCCTCAAATGATTGTGGTAGGCATTCCCAACACCAATAGAAATAGAGATTTAACACCCTCTAAAGGGGAGTTGGAACCGCCTTTTAGGGACAGTACCTTCGTTGCCAATACGGGTGGTGGTGAAAAATTTCTCTCCTTTATAGAGCAAGAATTAATTCCTAAAATTGATTCTAAATACCCTACAGAACCCTACCGAATGTTCATAGGTCATTCGTTTGGCGGACTCGAAGTCATGCATGCATTTACGCATAAGCCACATTTGTTTTCGTCTTATCTCGCCATCGACCCATCGATGTCATGGAGCAATCAATTATTATTAAATAAAATTAAGTCCATGCCGTTCACAGACAACTATAGTAACAAAGCCTTGTATCTTGGGATTGCGAACACCATTCCAGAGGAATTGGATATCACCACTGTGCTAAAAGATACTTCTATGGAAACAGAACATATACGTTCTATCTTGGAGTTGAACACCTATTTAAACACCCAAACACAGTTGAAATATAAAGGCAATTTTTATCCAGAGGAATCTCATGGCTCGTTACCCTTCATTGCGCATTATGATGCTTTTCGATTTATATTCGATTTCTACCAGTTAAAATTCGAGATGCAAGATTTCATGAATCCCGAAACTGATATAGTCAATAAAGTGATAAATCACTATAAAAAATTATCTACAGTGTTTGGACTCCAAATGAAACCTGATGAACAGTTTGTGAATGGTTTGGGATATCAGTTTTTACAGATGGGACAGTTTAAAGTGTCAGAACAGTTTTTCAAACTCAACGTCACCAACTTTCCAGAAAGTTTTAACGCCTATGACTCCATTGGAGATTACTATGTGGCAAAAGGCGACAAAGCCAATGCCATTGAAAGCTTCAAAAAAGCGCTTGCCTTAAATAAAAATGCGACATACTCAAAAGACAAATTGGAAGCGCTATTAGGTGATTAGACGATTTTAGACTTGTTAGATTATAAGACGATTAAAAAATGTAAAAAACTAATTGATTTATTATCATATCTTTAGTATAACCAACCAATAAGATTCCCGCTTTGCGCCACCGCTAAAGCTTTAGCGCACGCGGTCTAAGGACATAGACTATGATCAAATCCATTCGTCACATCGGCTACACCCAGACAAGCCCTTTGTCATTCCGCACCTGTTGCGGAATCTACATTGAAACTAAAATAGATTCCTGCTTTGCGCCACCGCTAAAGCTTTTGGCGACACGCGGTCGCAGGAAATCGAAGATTCGACAAAGTCAATGACAATTAAACTTAAATAATGATAAAATTCTTTCGTCAAATTCGCTACAGCCTAATGGAACAAAACAAAACAAGTAAATATCTTAAATATGCCATTGGTGAGATTGTTCTTGTAATGATAGGTATACTATTAGCATTGCAGGTTAACAATTGGAATGAAAACAGAAAAAATAAATTAACAGAATCAAAATACTATTGCAAACTGTTAGACGATTTTGAACTTGACCGACAGAATATTGCCGTGCTCTACAAAGAATCTGAATATAAAATTGAAACCAGTAAAAGTCTCTTATTGGAATTAAACACTAAAAACAAAGACAAGTCCTATTTGTTAAATAACTATCTTCAAGGCTTAAGAACGAATGCATTTGTGCCTAGTAAGGTTACTATTACTGATTTAATATCATCTGGAAAATTAAATTTACTAGCAAATGATTCCATAAAAAATAACCTGATACGCTATTACGGAGAGTTAGATAAATTTCTATATCAACTTGAAATTAATCGCTCTAAGAGTTTAGAACGCGTGTTTTTATATGATGACTACCTCCAATTTGGAAATCAATATTATGATTACGTATCAAAATCATTAGGAAATGAAATTTTAAAAACGCTTCCCGTTAATGATTGGCATTTAGATAGTGAATCGAAATATTACAAGCAATTTCAAAATGATTTAGTCTTTTTTGTAACGATGAGCGAAAGAGAAAAACAGCACTTCGGAAATATAATGAAAGCAATGGAAAGCACATACAATCAATTAAAAACGGAGTGCGGATCAAACAAAAACTAACGAAAAGCAAACCAATAAGCGTCTCGCTTTCTCGGGACATAGACTATGATTAAATTCTTTAGACGCATAAGGCAAAACTTACTTCTACAAGGTAAAACAGGAAAGTACCTTACCTATGCCATTGGCGAAATATTTCTAGTAATGGTTGGAATATTGCTTGCCCTACAGGTTAACAATTGGAACAACCGCAGAATTGAAAAGCTAAAAGAACAAGCTATATTAAAAAATATGAGGGTAGATTTTAAAAACAATATTGACAATCTTGATTTGGCCTATTATAGTTTTAAAGAAGCTTATCAGGCTTCTGTAGTTTTACTAGAAATTATTAAGGATGATAAGCCCATAAATCCGAGTGAAGTGGAGCAATTGATCGATGCTATTGTCAATAAGCCCATGTCGATTGATCTAATCACTGGATCAATTAACGAAATACTCAATACTGGCTCCCTCCATTTAATTAGTGACCCAGCATTGAGAAAACAAATATCCAATTGGTCGCATTATTTTTCAGATACCGAAGATGATATTGTAATATATAGAGCCTATTTATTTGATCTTTATATCCCTTCATTAACAGAAAAAGTTCGATTAAGAAATATGTCGGTGCCTTCTTATTTTGAAGACGACCTTGAATTACAACAAATAAGCCGTTCTAATTTTAAAGTGGACTACGATAAAACCATCAGGACCTTTGAATTTGAAAATGAAACCTTTAACACGTCACTAAATTATATGTATGTGTTAAATTCGTATAAAGTATTTAAAAACTATTTAACGGACACATTAAATTTAATTGAAGCTAATATTAAGGAATAACCTTTTAAATTTCTATAAAAAACACAACCAATTAAAAGAACCAATGATCAAATTCTTTAGACGTATTAGACAAAACTTACTTTTACAAGGTAAAACGGGAAAGTACCTCACCTATGCCATTGGCGAAATTGTGTTGGTGGTTATTGGGATATTGATTGCGCTCCAAATAAATAATTGGAATGAATTAAGGTTAATAAAAGACCAAGAGAAAGTATTACTAAAAGAAATTATATCGGATTTAAACTTAAACGAAAACAACGCTCAATTTAGAATAAATAAAGACTTTGGAATTGGTCGGGATTCTATTGTTAAAACATTCGTTCACGTGATAAACCATCTCGAAAACAAGTTGCCATACACTGATGATCTTCCCAAATATTTTCATGTGCTTCATCAAGTATCTAGTTTAGAAATCAAGACCAGTGGCTTTGAATCATTGAAGGCGTCGGGAATGGATATTATTCAAAAGGATGGGTTAAGGTCAGCTATAGGTGAATATTATACTGTTACTGTTAATTCTACACAAAAAGCACATAACGAGTTAAGAGATGATTTTTACAATTACATTCTAAAATTTCCCAGAACTATATTCATCACCAAAAGAGATGAGGCTAATAAAACAGATATTCAAATCCCGATAAATTATGAACAGTTATTGGAAAATATTGAATACATAGAATCTTTAAAGATGTACTCAAGTATTTATGCTATGGACTTAAGCGTAACCAAAGATTATTTGAATAAAACGAGGCTTTTAAAAGAAAAAATTAATACATATCTCAATGGTGATTAATAAACTAATAAAAAAGACTCTCGTTTAAATGGGACACAGACTATGATCAAATTCTTTCGTCAAATTCGCTACAGCCTTATGGAACAAAACAAAACAAGTAAATACCTTACATATGCCATTGGTGAGATTATCCTTGTTGTTGTTGGGATTTTGATTGCCTTGCAAATCAATAATTGGAATGGGAATAGGAAGAATGGAATAAAAGAACAGGTTATCCTGAAATCTTTAAGAATTAATTTGAAGGAAAACTACAAGCTACTGGAACAAGCAAATCAAGCAGCCCTAAATGCTTATAATGCTTCACTGGATTTACATGAATTAATTCAACCTAATGTTACCAACATAAATACAAACCGTGTAGACAGTCTATTAAGCATAAGCTTTGATTATTTTTCCTTTGACGCTAATAGTGGGACGATTAACGAAATAATCAATTCAGGCCAATTAAATATTATTAAAAATGAAGCATTAAAAAACAGGATTTCTAATTGGTCTGGACTACTTGAAGATGCACAAAGGGATGGAGACATAGCCAATAAACACGCATTGGATAATATGGTCATGTATATAGCCAAACACGGGAGTTTAAGTAATTTACCTATAGCAAATCAAATATTGAAAGATTGGAATTTAAGACCGAAACCACCAACAAGTTTTGAAGTCGACTATCAAAGTTTGATGAGTTCATCTGAATTCGAAAATTTGGTGAGCTGGCATGCGGTAAACATGGCATATATCTTAAATGAATACCTATCCTTTCAAAGCTATATTGAAAATATTATTGATTTGATAGATGCTGAAATTGAAGGATAGTAAGCCAAACACGACAAGGGCTATGAAATCATAGCATCCTACGGTATACTGTGCTTTATATACGAATCGTAGGTAACACTTAAACTAAAGAGATGAACAAATGGAAAAACAATGGCCAGTATTCATAGCGATATCAATTTTTTTAATATTCATTTTTCTTTTTTGGAAACTCACCAGTGGTTATGCAAAAAAAGGATATGGCACAAAGATGTGGAAGCATTGGCCAACGCGATTGTCATATTGGCAAGCTGCCATATTATATAGTGTTGGTTTAACAACGTTAACAATGGTTCTTTTAAAATGGAGCAATGTCATATCTTTATAGAAGTCTAATTTACCTCGATAAAAAACTAACGAAAAGTTTACGCCTAATCCATGATAAAATTATTTAGAAAAATCCGCCAACGATTGCTGACTGAAAATAATTTCAGCAAATATCTTCTTTATGCCATTGGAGAGATAGTCCTAGTTGTAATTGGGATTTTGATTGCACTACAGATTAATAATTGGAATGAAAATCAAAAAATACTTAATCAAGAAATTACTTATCTGAACAACTTAAGAGATGATTTAGAAGCTCAAATTAATATGTTGGACGTTTATATTGATTATGAAAATATTATAATAGACCATTCCAATGACATTGTAAAACATTACGAACTGAATAATGGATTTCATAATATGGATAGCATTTTTCCTAAATTGAACGATTTAACAACTCGTTGGACTTTTACAAATGCAAATACAACACTCCTACAAATGCTCAATTCAAACCAAATTAACATCATTCAAAATACAAAACTAAAAGAGGAACTGATAGGCTTTAATCAACAAATTGATTTATTTACAAGAAACACCAACATAAACAACACCAATCTTGTTGATAATTTAACAACTGGAACCTTCATTTCAACAGGTGGATTTGCTTCTTATGGAAATTCTAACAGAATGGTTCAAAAGTTTAACGACTTTTATCCGTTTAAAAACAAAATAATTGATGATAGTGACCTAAAAAAAACATTAATACAAGTCATAAATGAACCTAAAAACAAACTTGAGATAATTAACAAAATTGCATATAGGAACACTATATCAAGCTTGCAAAAATCGGGAAACGAAGGAATTAAAGATAGAGCATTTCAACTTTTAAAATTACTTAATGAAGAGATTGATTTGCATAAAAAATAACTTAAGCACAACAAGGGCTATGCGTCATGGCGCCGTTCTCGCCTACTTCTAAAAATCATTGTGAGTTGCCAGTTCGGTGTGTACTTGCATAGTTTAGTGCTAAGCCAAGCAGCGTCGCGTTACACCAACACGCTGTAAAACAATTGAAAAATGAAATATAAGATTGCATATGCATTAGTAGTGATTTCATTAATTGGTCTAATCTCTTGTGATCGTCCTGAATGCAAAAATGACAATCCAATATTTGAAACTAATGAACCGAATTCTAAAAAGTATAAAGATGAATTAGTTAATCAACTAAATAGAATTGACCAATCTAAATTGACCTATTGGCTTCAAAAATATGATGACCAAAACGGAAAAGAAACGTTGTACTTTAATATTCAAGGTGATGGATTATGTGCAATTCTTCATTTAAGTATTAATGACTGGAATAAGTTAGAACATGTTAGAGAACGAAAAGGGGTTGGTAGAAGAGGTGCGGAATTTACTAACTTAAAATTTAAAATCAATCAAGACTCACGATCTACTGATTTTATATATATAACATATGATAGATTAATTGATTAATAAACGCTCGACAACAATGGCCATGCGTCGTGGCTGTCCTATCTGCGGTAGGCAGGTTACCTCCTATTTGATTTGTATATGCTAGATTAGGAGTTTAAGATGTGTAACTATTAATAACTAAAAAAGTGAACCCTTCCTCTGGGTGAGGGCGATATTTTGAATTCACCCTTTGCTATGGCATTTTTAGATCATTTCTTAAGGGCCTGATCAATAATCTACCTAGTAGGTTAAAGCATATAAAATTAAATGCTTAACTTAAGTTTTATTGTATTAGTCTAGTTTAGAGCCAGACCTCAAAACCTTAAAAAAACAAGTCGATTTGGAAGATCTAGAGCCTATCCAAAAACCATGGAAACGACCCTATCGATGGTTCACATCTGCTCGTGAACAACGGCTATGGCTTTGGGTATTTGCGGTGTTTGCTGCCATTTTTTCTACGCTTGTTATTGGTAAGCCTTTGGCAACCCAATTAAGAGACCAAAATGTACAGGCCCTCTTTTTTGGGTTTGGATTGCTTTTAGTTGTAGCCGCGGTATTAGTTCATGCCCTAAAGACCAAACCAAGCAAGATGGAAGTATCGCTGCTATTAGGACTGTTTGCCGTTTATATCATGTTGATTTTTAGATTGGGCGCTCCAGAACGAAGCCACTTAATAGAATATAGTGTTTTGGCCATTTGTATACACAAAGCCTTGATAGAACGAGCAAGTCAAAGACACCTAGTGCTCCAACCTGCCGTTCTCGCCATGGCTATGGCTTTTTTAATTGGTGTACTAGATGAGTCCATACAACTGCTATTACCTCATCGGGTGTTTGACCCTGAAGATATTGTATTTAATGGTATAGCGGTCGTGATGGCCATAGGCTCAAGACTCCTCTTAATTTGGATACGAAAGTTATGGAGTAAGCCCTAATGAGCCTTTACCAGGTAATCGCTTAACCTTCATTTAAAAAAGGGTTTGAGGTTCAACCGGTTCTACGATATAGGGTTGATTAGTATCTATGCCTTTTTTATAAACATCTCGACTCACTGGATGCGCTTTAAATGTATTGGAGGTAAAGCCATGGGCCATGAGTTCGTTTATGGTTTGTGGATTAAGTCCGTCATCTAGCCAATCATCAATGAGATCTTCAGCTAGCACCAAAGGCATCCGCTTTTTTTTGTTGTGTACTTCTGAAAAAAAGGCATTGGCTTCAGTAGTAATAATGGTAGCGGAATACAAATCATCATCTAATTCGGTATAAAGTCCGGCGAACAGAAACAAATCCCCTTCTGGATAGGTCTTGGAGGGTTGATAACAAAAATAGGGTATGGCAACGCCATTTTCATGATGGGGTTCAAAAAAGCCATCGGCTAATATTAAACAGCGTTTATCGTTAGCACTGTGTTTAAATGAAGCCTTTTCAAATAAGGTTTCACTTCTTGCATTTAGGGTATTGCTTTGTTTTAAAAAGCTTTCGGGGTCTTGATGATGCCACTCAGGCACCAAACCCCAAATAGCTGGATAAATGGAATCTTGTTCGTCCATTTTTATGATATATACATTGCCGTGCGTAAAGCCATTTAAATGGTAATACGGCCGATACGCTAACGGAATTTGAAAACTTGCTGGCCGCTTACCCAATAATCGTCTCTCTATCGCTTCTCTACTTTTACGTAAGGAGGTTGAATAACACATAACCTTAAAAATTAGGATCTAAGTTAATAAATAATCAAAAATCATAACGATATAAGTATTACAGAATTTAGTATCTTTTCATTCTGTAAAGCAAAACAAGGTTTAACCCTACAAGTACAAGTAATTTAAGAATGAGATGAATGTATCTTCAAAAGCAAAACAGATTTATGGTCAAATAGATCCTCAAACTACCAAATTAGGCGATTTGAGAGCCTTGGCTAAAACACTGAAAACAAATCATGATTTGGCAATGGAACTATGGTCTACAGGCGGATTTTTGCCGCGTCAGTTAGCCATTCTCATCATGGACAAAAAACGTCTTGATCAAAACGTGATTGATCAACTTAATAAGGGTATTCAGAATCACGACTTTAAAGAGCAAACCCATTTAATGGATTGGTTGATGGCCAATCAATTGTCTAAAGACAAAAAACTAGTGTCGCTTATAGAAACCTGGGAACAGAGTCCTTATGCCTTACAAAGGCGGGTGTTTTGGTATTACCAATCGCGGTTAAGGTGGATGGGACATACGGGACACTCTAATACGGAATACCTACTAGCGTCCATAGAAAAAACCATCATGGCGGAACCACCAGAGGTACAATGGGCAATGAATTTTACCGCGGGTCAAATAGGGAAATGGGAAGAAAAACATCGTGAAAGGTGCATTTCAATAGGAGAAACAACGGGTCTATACAAAGATGAAGTCGCCCCAAGAAATTGCACGCCAAATTATTTACCTGAATTTATACGGATTGAAGTTGCTAAATTGAATAAATAAAAGTAAACATACCCTAAGCCTTTGTCACTTCGAGTGTCCCGCCTTGGCGGGAGGTATCGAAAAGGGTTACGAACTCAAGTTCTCGATACTTCGCTGCACTCAACTCGAACCGACAATACTTTTACTTTTGTCACTTCGAGTGATTCCGAACCTGTGAGGAATTGTATCGAGAAGCAAACCAACTAAAAAACGCTATCACTTCGAGTGTCCTGTCTTGGCGGGATGTATCGAGAAGGGTTACGAACACAAGCTCCAAAGCACTCTAACACTTCATTTGCAACTAGTTATTAAAAAATTTAGTATCTTTTTATACTCAAACTGAACTGCGTTTAGCAGGTTGTTGTACACAATTAACATTCATAAATTTCGAACTTTTAAACACTGAATGCTATGAAACCACTTAAGATTTTTTCGTTAGTTCTGTTTTTAGGTCAGTTGTCCTTTACTATGTTTAGTCAAGAACGACTACCCATAATTGACATGCATATGCACATCGGTGCGCCATTGGATTTACCTGCCGGTGCACCTGCGCCCTGTCTACCTCAACCTTGTGACAGAAAGGGAAAGGCGACAGCCAACTCCTCTGAAAACCTTAAGAAGACCCTCGAAGCAATGGATAAATACAATATTGTTAAAGGCTTTCTTAGTGACCTTGACCTAAAAGAACTCCAGAAGTGGGCAGAGGCCGCACCTGATCGCTTTATGTTATCCCCATTTATACACGACCCAGAAAAAGCAGACCTAGATCGTATTAGACAGGAACTTGAAGTAGATCGTCTTGCTGGTATAGGTGAGATTGGGTCGCAGTTGGTTGGTATAGCCCCAAACGATTCACGTCTAGAGCCTTATTTTGCATTAGCAGAAGCATTTAATGTTCCAGTTCTCATTCACACTGAAGGAATTGGTCCACCCTTACCCACGTTTAGAACTGCTGCTGGCAGCCCACTCTTGCTTGAAGAGGTGATGGTCAAACATCCAAAGCTCCGAATTTTTGTAGAGAATACGGGTTATCCGTTTCTAGACGATATGATTGCAATGATGTACCAATACCCACAACTTTACGGAGATCTATCAACCATCACTTGGATTATTCCGCGAAGTGCTTTTTACGACTATCTTAAACGGCTTATTGAGGCCGGACTTGGAAAACGATTAATGTTTGGATCAGATCAGATGCGATGGCCGGAAATGATTGGGGAAGCAATCGAGGCCATCGAAGAAGCCGATTTTTTGACAAACGAGGAAAAAAGAGACATTCTTTACAACAATGCAGTAAGATTTCTTAATATGGACATTAAGAAATAGCTTTGAACAAATTATATCAAATCACCCAGCATACCTTGAAATTGTCGCTGAATTTAGTATCTTTTCATTCGCGAAACAAAACTGCGATGCATAGGTTTTTGCACATAGGCTTGAAAAATCACTTCCTAAAATGAAAACATCAGAAGTCATTGGACTACAATTAAGTATTTTTCTTATCTCTATTGGTTTTATTGGATTAGTGTCATGCAAACAAACACCAAATGATGACGCCTTAAAAACTAGCGTTGAAAACACCTCTTTTGGAGCCTATAATCACACGGCCTTTATTGTTAAAGATTTAGACTCCAGTATCGCCTTTTATAACTATATGTTTGAATTTGATACCATTCATTATCCATTTCCTTACAGAGAACACATCAGAGCAAAATGGATGTCTATTGGAAATGGTAGTGAATTACATTTAGGTGAGTTTAAAGGTGATACCACCACCTATGATTATCCTGGTCATATCGGTTTTACCGTATCATCTCTGGATACCATACTTTCAAGGTTAAAAAAAATAAATTATGACCTCCCAGAAATGGAATATATGCCCAATGGTGAAAGAACCATTCATATTTCAGATATTGACGGAAATAATATTCACATAATTGAACGCAAACACTAAACCAGATATGTAATGGGAAATCCAATCACAAACAAATACAGGCCTATTGGGATATTTCTGTCCATAACCTTTGCATTAAGCAGCATCTTTTATGCTCTCATTATCTATTCTGGTCAAGTAGGTGGAGGTGCTGGACAATATGCGATGGCACTTATGTGGTGTCCAGGGGTTTCAGCATTGATTACCATGAAAATTTTAAAAAGGAGCATCAGTAAACTTGGTTGGAACTGGGGAAAATCAAAGTATCAAGTTTGGAGCTATGTCATTCCCTTTTTATATGCATTAATAGCCTATGTCGTTATTTGGAGTTTTGGTTGGGGTGAGTTTTATAATAAAGATAGCATAGTTTACCTTACAAAATCGTTTGGACTTGGTGACATTGGTGACGGATTTATTATTGCCTTAACCTTCCTATTTGTTGGCGTTTTTGGAATTATAACCAGCATGTCAAGCGCTTTGGGCGAAGAAATTGGTTGGCGTGGTTTTTTAGTGCCAGAATTGTATAAAAGTTTTGGGTTTACCAAAACATCCTTGTTTACTGGCGTAATTTGGGGCATATGGCATATTCCTATTTTGCTTTTTGCAGATTACAATAGTGGAACACCGTCTTGGTATGCTTTATCTTGTTTTATGGTCCTTATTATCAGTATCAGTTTTATATATACCTGGTTTAGAATGAAGTCTGGAAGCTTATGGACCGCCGTTATCCTTCATGCCAGCCATAATTTGTTTATTCAGGGTCTATTTACACCATTTACAAAAGACACAGGAAATACGGCCTATTATATTGATGAATTTGGAATTGTATTACCAATAGTTGCCGTAGGTTTTGCCATATACTTTTATACTAAAGGAAAAGCATTACAACCAGTACCCAACACCGTAAAAATTAATGACTAGTGGAAACACGTATGATTAGCAAGCAACTTATAGATCACTATAACCAACCCATAAGAATCTCGCTTTCTCGGGACAAAGATTATGATAAAATTCTTTAGACGCATTAGGCAAAGCTTACTTATAGAAGGAAAAACAGGTAAATACCTTAAATATGCCATTGGTGAGATCATCCTTGTAGTGATTGGGATTTTGATTGCTTTAGGAATCAATAATTGGAATGAGGAAACTAAAATTAATGCGTCCGTAACAAGTCATTTGACTATCCTGCAACAAAACTTAATGGAAGACCAGAGTCAGTTAAAGGAATTGAAACAACGTATGACGGAAAACATACACTACGCCGATTCTTCTATGTTGCAAATAAGAACAACTATTCCAGTTGCTAATAGCATTAAGAAGTATTTAGTAAAACTAATTCTCGAATATAAGTTTAGCCCAAATACCAATGCCATGGAAATGCTGACCCAATCGAACGAATTACCATATTTGAATACCAACCTTCAAACGGCAATTCTTAACTACTATTCATTAATTGAAAAAGTAAAGGAAAGAGAATACATTTCGAACACTCAAATACAAACAAAATACGAAAACCATTTGAACAACACATACCCAGAGGTGTTTCAAAAAGACAATGAATGGGAATTCATAAAATCGTTTTATCAATCAGACCCGAGGCCTACTTTAGCCGTCGAAGAACAAAAACTTTTAAATGACAGGACATTAGAACCTTTATTGGTTTCACGTTATTTTCAAAGTGTAGCCCTTCAGGATTTTTATGGAGAGCTTATTACTTCATCGCAAACTATTTTAGAACTAATTGAACAACATCAAGATAGGTAACCAAACCATAACTAATGAAAAAGTTACAATTCAAAATAGACATTAAGGCCTCTGCTGACAAGGTTTACCATACCATGCTTGGTATTGACAACATTACAACCTACGAGCAATGGACCTCCGTATTTAATCCCACCTCAACTTACGAAGGCAGTTGGGACAAGGGTTCAAAAATCTACTTTATTGGAACGGATGAAAAGGGTAAACGAGGCGGCATGGTATCTGAAATTGCAGACAACATCCCATTCCGGTTTGTTTCCATACGCCATTATGGCATTTTAGACGGTGACAACGAAATTATTGAAGGTCCCGAAGTTGAAAAATGGGCAGGCACATTGGAAACTTATGCATTCCATGAGACTAATGGCGTGACAACCGTGACGGTTGAAAGCGAAGTTACGGAGGACTACCTTGATTATTTTAATACGACTTGGGTAAAGGCCTTGAATAAGCTCAAGGAACTTGCTGAAAAATAGAACATGGAAAGAAAACACGATGGCACCGAAAAAACAACTTATAAAAAACCGCTTTCTCATGACATAGACTATGATAAAATTCTTTAGAAAAATACGATACAACCTTATGGAACAAAACAAAACAAGTAAATACTTTAAATATGCTATTGGTGAGATTGTACTTGTGGTGATTGGGATATTAATTGCGCTTCAGATCAATAATTGGAACATCAATAGAGCAAATGGTATACTAGAGCAACAATATATCAATAGACTAATAAAAGAGTTAAAAAATGATCTAAATACTTACACCAATTTAAAAAATGGATTTTCAGAACAACAAAAATCCATTAATGATTTACTGGAAATTATTAATCAGCCCAATCCAGTTATACAAGATTCATCGGTATTTTGGAACAAATTTTTTGCAGCAAGCGGAGTTGGCCCTTGGTATAAAGAACCTGTGATTTGGACACAATTAGTACAGTCTGGTGAACTTACGCTCATTAAAGACCAAAATGCTATTGAAACACTGTTTTCACACTACAGTAATGTAAAAAGTGTCGCTGATAATTTTAATGAATATCCTACACAGACCACAACTGAAGCTAGAAAACTTATAGCTACAACATTATCTGAAAGTAGTTATATTACAGTATTTGGTGAGGATCGTTCAAAATGGCCTGATCATAATGTATTTCGTAAAATACTGGATAAAAAAAATGAATACCAAGCCCTATTTGTACGTATTGCTATTATTTCAAGAGTACATGTATCCCAAATGATTAACTTAACCGAATCTACCCAAAATGCCATAACTATTTTAGAAAGTAACTTAAAGTAGAATGATAAAACACTATAGATTATCGAAACATTATTTTGCAAAACAAAATCAAAAGTCTAATAGACTATTGGTTGAAAAAGCCGCATGCGGAAAAAACACAACCCTGAATCATGATTAAGTTTTTTTAGACTAATACGATACAACCTTATGGAAACAGGAAAAACCACTCGTTACTTCAAATACACAATTGGTGCAATTCAACTGGTTGTGATATTGGTTTATCAAGGTGTGCATCGTTGAAAAAGTGTATCTGAACAGGCATCGAAGGAAAATTTAGAAATCATGCTAAGGGACTTAGATACTATTGTTGGTATGATTAATAAAGAAATAAAAAAAGTATAACAATGGCTACACGTCAATGTTCGCTTACATCTAATCACTTTAATGGCTACTCTAGTTTTGCCAAACAAATGTTAAATTGATTTTTATTTATTACATTAGTTGAGTAGTCAACACGCCACTAACCAATGATTAAATTTTTTAGACGTATTCGACAAGGATTGTTATCTGATAACAAATACAGCAAATATTTACTGTATGCAGTTGGTGAAATAATTTTGGTCATGATTGGTATTTTACTGGCTCTACAGGTAAATAATCAAAATGAATTAAGAAAAACCCGAATAGAAGAAAAATTAGCCCTTGGACAATTGAAACAAGATTTACTGTCTGAAATTGCCTTGTTAAATTCTGAATCTACCAATCTAAAACGAGAAGAGTTTTATTTAAATTCTATTTCAAAAGGTGCCTATAATAAAGTTCCTTTAGATTCTCTTTTCTTTAATTTATCGAGAAATTTAGATTTTGAGGCTACCACTGTCGATACTAAATATTTTGGATTAAAGTCTAATAGTAAGTTAGATATTATTACGAATAATTCACTAAAAGAAGAACTTGTAGAGTTCTATGAGTCCGTTCATTCAGATTTTAAATCGTATATCGATTATCATAAAGTTTTTGTTATCACAAATATTGAATCTTATTTGGTGGAAAAATTCCCAATGAACCGTTTTTTAAAAATCACTGATACGAAATTTGTCATTGAAGAATTGAAAAATAGTAATATAATGACTCAAGTACACTACCAAATTTTCTACATCAAAAGATTTCTAAAAAAAATTAAGACTATAATAAAATTGGCGAATAATCTCGTTGAAAAAATTGATGTTGAAATTGAGTCCTATCAATACAACTAATGACATGGTTGATAGCGTTACAAGTAATAACCACCATACTATGAAACGTACCTAATACATCTGTTTTTTTAGGCAGGCACAAGCGCCATAACCGTTGGACAATCCCTTACAACTCTCAAAGAGATCAATAATTCTTGGGAAACCTTTAACTTGGCCTTGGCATACACTCTAGTTATTAATCTCTTGAATATTTAATACAAAAATTAGTAACTTTAAACGTTACAACTCATGGGTTAAAAAAGCGCCCTATAGCACATTTCAAATCATAGTATATGGACAAGCCGTTAAATATTAATTTATTCCCCAAAGCGCATTTATGGTTGTTAATACCATTTACACTTACCATCGCAGGCTTTTATCTCTCCTATTGGAGTAGATTTGGAGAAGCTCCGTGGCGTCAGCACATGCATGGGCTATCGGCCACGGCTTGGTATATTTTGGTTATTATGCAACCCTGGTTGATTCATAACAAGCCTCCCATTTATCATAAAAGATTAGGAATTATTGGTGTATTTCTAGCAGGTGCTGTGGTTTTTTCAGCACTGCAAGTGATGCCACATCAGGTAGTTAACGAATTTCTTCCAGATGTACTTAAATATGGATTTTCATTTGCAGACCTTTGTGCACTTTCGGGCTTTAGTATATGTGTCATTTTAGGGGTTTGGAATGCTAGAGCGATTAATGTACATGCCCGATGGTTAATTTCAACGGTATTTTGGATATTATTGCCTGCAACGGCTAGATTGGTTTATTTTCCGCTATTAAATAGCTACGAAGGCAATCCTCCTATTACCTATTTGCAAACTGTTTATATTTGTTTTATAGTGACCACCTTATTACCATTGCTTTATTTGATTTACCTAGATTACAAGAAGGAGAAAAAAATATATAAATCGTATAGTTTTACCTTAATAGGAATTACGTTTTATACGCTGGCTATAGCCCCAATGGGTACATGGCCCTGGTGGATAGATATTTGTCATTCGATTATTGGAAAAGGAATATAATAAATTTAAACAACAGCACTAAATCATAATATTTTGAAACGCACACTACTACAGCTTGTTATTTTGATAGGCACAAGCGCCTTGACCTTTGGGCAATCCCTTACAACCCTTAAAGAAATCAATGGCACTTGGGAGACCTTTGCCTTGGCTTTTGATACTTTAGATGGGCAACTTTTCGCTGATATCCACTCTAAAGACCTCATTCGTGTTTCGGGAGGGCAACGCATCACCGATTATGATGCCTATATCAACAACAATATAACCCGATTTCAGAATGACAAGACTAATGGAGTAACCAACACTATTGCGTTCCGATTCTTTGAACGTATTCATAACGATTCGGTAGCCAGTGAACGTGGTATCTACAAACTAGTTAGAATTGCAAACGGAGCCTCACAAACCTATTACGGGCAATTTCATGTGCTCTTCAAAAAAGTAGACGAGAAGTGGCTCATTATCATGGACTATGATTCCACCGAAGGTGACACCATAGGTGAAGATGATTTCATCAAGGCTCACGCTATAGACGATTTTGACAGCTTTGTTAAGCAGTAACTTAAATTGATTGATCTAATCAAAAACAGTACATATTAATCATAATTGATACGGTCTCGAATGGTTCCATCTTCACGATGGATAATGACATCAGCCTTATATTTTTTAGCAATCCGTTTGGCCTTGTTAATGGCTGTATCCTGACGTCGATGTTTAGAGGTGATGCGTTTGTTCCCTTCTCGTCTAACTGCCCAAGCATCCTGATAAGGTACTACATGCTGGTGCCAAGTTCTTGGGCTACGTCTTACGGGTTTAAAGATGGCTTCTAAAAGTTCTATAATAAGCTGTGGCCAGGATTTTGCTGAATTATTAGGCATGGGTTGAAGTGTATGTTTCGAAGATAGCATTTTTTTTGGTTTTCCAGAAAGTTATAAGTTCTCGAGATTGCTCTTCGAATAATTCAAAAAGACTCTAATATTAGTTTTCCTTTTATTTAGTTTAGCTGCGCTTAATTTTAGATTTGTATTTACTAAATTAGGGGTTTAATGCAGGAAACATCCTTTAGTCTTTAATATGAAATATTTGATCCTTGTATTATTTTTGATAGCAACTATAGCTTGTAAACAGCAGGGTTACGATTTAGCTTATGCTACTGACCGTGACAATGAAATGGATATTTGCATCACTAGCACAACTAATGATGAAATCATCAACTTAACCAATTCTGACATTACTGAATATAATTTCACCTGGTCCAAAGACGGAAAAGACATATTTTATACAAGCTACGAGAAATCAGGAAGAAAAGTTAATCGTATAAATGTTGCTACCAAAACCATTACAACTATAATACATGATTCTACCATCCAATCTTTCAGTGACGTTTCCAAGGACAATACTAAATTAATTATATCTACCAATGAACACCACCAAAAAAGTGAACTGTATTTATATGATTTGGAAACTCAATTAAAGATTCGTTTAACCAATAATGAGCTTTATGAAGCTGGTGCTAAATTTTCGAGGGACGAAAAAACGATCATTGCGAGTATTCAAACCAAAGCTGGCGACTCCATAAATCATTCAGGAATAGCCGAGATTTTTGAAATAAACGCTACAGACCTATCTACGAAAAAATTAACCGACTTAAAAGGGTTTAATGCGCTGCCAGAATATGCTCCTAATGGAAAACATATTGCATTTCATCATTGTGCAAGTGGTAATTGTGATATCAGGGTAATGAATTCAGATGGCTCAAATATTGTCAACCTTACAAAGGGAAAAGATGATAATCGTTGGCCACGATGGTCGCCCGATGGGAAATGGATTGCGTTTACCAAAACTATCGATAAAAATTCGGATATCTATTTTATTTCAAAAGATGGAAAAGTAATAAAACCTATAATTGCCACTGAATTTAGAGACGAAATCGCCATTTTTAGGCCAAAATAATAAATGACCCCATTGGCTTAATACCACCACCCGTTCTCCCGTTCTTTTTTAAGGCATCAACTACAAGCCTTAAAACACAAACACCTCATCCTTAACTAATTAAAAAAAATAATTAGTAACTGAAACATTTTTTTCTGTTAATCGTCTATAGCCTTATAATTAAAATTCAATGCTCTATGGAAACGATTTTACGACACAGTTTAAGGTTAATAAGTATCGGCACTTTGTGTTTTACACTTTTAACCTGCCAATCAGAAAAAAAAGACAATAAACAACACGAAACTCAAAAAGAAATAATTATGGACAACAAAGCAGTTATACAACATTATGTTAACGCGTTTAACAGTGGCGATTTAGACGGTTTAAGAAGCCTTTTTTCACCAGATGCTTTAGTATATGGTGTTTTAGGCTGGGGTAAGGTAGACGAGGTCATGCCTATATGGAAATTATTAGTCAATGCCTTGCACATGCAACTTAAAATTGAAGATATGGTTGCAGAAGGTGATGTAGTGGCCGTTCGATATATCGAAAGTGGCAAGTCTTTAGCTCCTTTTTTTGACAAACCAGCAACTGGTAATAGTTATGAATTAGTAGCCATGGAGTGGTTTATAATTAAAAACGGGAAAATAGAAAGACGTTGGGGTGCTCGGGATGCAGCTTCTCAATCCAAACAGCTAGGATGGGACCAACCAGCAACTAAAGCTGATGTTGAGTCCATAACCAACTAATTAAAGTTAAGGCTGATTTCCAAATTAAGTAGTTATTCTAATCATTTTTAAAATAAGCGCTCTATGAAAAATACTTTAAAGATTCTAATAATCACCTTAATCACATTTGGTGTTTATTTTATACTTGACGAGACCTATTTCAAAACTGTAAGAACCTGGTTTTTTGAACTCACCAACCAGTTTGGAGTTAGCCATATCATAACCTATGCCCTATCAGGAATTCCTATCCTAATAGGCACGGTTTTCATCAGTCGTGGTACCTCCCCATTTGAAAGTTTAGGCCTTAATAAGTCACTTAAAACAGGCTTGATAGTTTCAATTATTTGCACACTTCCTCTACTCATTGGTAATAGTTTAGTATTTGATAGTAACCCTAAACTATCAATCAATACCTTATTAGTGACGGTTATAGCAGCTGGTTTCTTTGAGGAATTGTTTTTTAGGGCTTTTTTATTTGGACAACTTTTTAAACATACCAGACTAGGGTTTATTCCTTCAGTTTTTTTAGGGGCCTTATTTTTTGGCTTAATTCACCTCTACCAAAGTGATGAACTCACCGAAATAATAATTGTTTTTTTAGTCACTTTTGTAGGTGGGATTTTGTTTGCCTGGGTCTACGCAGAATGGAATTATAATTTATGGGTTCCTATATTCATACATATGTTGATGAACTTATCCTGGGAACTCTTTGAGGTTAGCGATACGGCTATTGGCGGGATGTACTCCAACATATTCAGGGTTATAAGTTTGGGGCTCGTCATTACAGTAACTTTAGTGTACAAAAGGAGAAAGAAGATGCGACTTGCAATAACTAAAAGTACAATTTGGTTAAAAAAGAAAAGTCTTTTAACTAACTAAAAATAGAGCAATCATACATGCTCAAAATTTAAAAACAAGGGCATAACCTCACATTTCATTTTCTATCTCCTATGACTTTGTAGGGTGGGGCTATTGGCCTCCTGCAATAGGTTTTGATGATTAGTTATTTTGCAGTTGTAAATTTAATTTGAAGGGTAACAACAGACATATGAAAACCCCATTGAGTAAGTTAAAAAATAAACACTATTTTTAAACGTGACCAATCAATAAGATTCCCGCTTTCTCGGGCCTTAATTATGATTAAATTTTTTAGACAAATACGCTATAGCCTTATGGAATAAAACAAAATTGGCAAGCACCTTAAGTGTGCTGTTGGTTAGAATTCATAGTGATTTAGTAAAAGACCTCTTAAAGGATGGTAATTTGTAATGATTGCCTTTGAAATACTTTAGTGATGCTGAACGTCAAGTGCTTTGATCTGCGCCTTGTAATTGGCTGGAAGCAGTATGGCCTTGATTATACCATCCAACTTAAGCTTCCGACTTATTTTGTATAGCGGCACGATGGGTTTCAATATTGAAAATGAATTGAACTTCAGCAATTCCTTAACCCGTTGTGGAACGACCAGTTTTTGTCCTTCAATCAGCACTTTATATCGTAATGCTCCCAAATGTTTTTTATACTGTTTGAAAATATCTGTTGTATAGTTGCTCTGTTCAAGGTCGTTTAATAAATGGCTCTGTCGCACAGGTAGCCATTCTTGATAATTTTGAGGTAAATCTTTTAATCCCATACGTTCACCAACTCGATAAAACACAGTATAGACCTCTTCCTTTTCTTCATTATTTAACTTTCGCTCCAATAATTCAAAAGAGGCAATAGAATAATAAATAAGCATAAACAATACATCACGATAAGCCCAATCTGGTATTTTGGCATCGCGATTGTTTTCAACAGCCGTATGAATATGTCGCATAGTATCAATGGCTTTATGAGCTTCATCAATTGGCGCAAAAACTATCATTCGGGCATAACTCACGGTTGAAAAGAGTCGTCCTAAAGGGTCTGAAGGTAATCTTCCTGTAAAATAGAGCCAATCTACTGCCTTATTAAGGGCGAATTCCGCAGCGGCTCCACCAAAAATGAATAATATGGTATCACTTTTTCCCCAAATACGCCTAACAATGGATTGTTTTTCGACAAAGCATGACATATGATTTTGTTTCCTACTAAATTACGATTATTCTATTAGGATATGCATGTTAACCAGCAACATAAACAAAGTTAATAGGAATACTATATGGCACTTTTACGGGCTTACCACGTTGCTTTCCTGGTATCATTTTTGGCAATAGACGAATAATCCGTTCAGCTTCTTGCTCTAAAACTTTATCTGGGCCACGGCTTTTAATATTTGTAATGTATCCGTTTTTGTCAATCATAAACATTACAAAAACGCGTCCATGAATTCCAAGTTCTTGCGCTTGTTGAGGGTAAACAAAATTCTTCATTACATGCTCTTGAATTTTAGACTGAAAGCATGCCTTGATCTGTTCCTTTGTACCGCCTTCACATCCAGGAAATACGGGAACACTTTCAATTACATGAA
Organism: Flavobacteriaceae bacterium MAR_2010_72; assembly: GCA_003550275.1. GTDB lineage: Bacteria > Bacteroidota > Bacteroidia > Flavobacteriales > Flavobacteriaceae > Geojedonia. The sequence continues at coordinate 1,106,807 of QXCW01000002.1, read as the reverse complement.
AAGGCACCTCAACGTCTTCCTCGACGGTTTCTACTTTAATTTCATCAACACTGATGATACGTTCGGCGATAGCGTCTTCTTGTGTAATCTCACTACTTTCAATTATAGTTTCTTCTATTTCAGAAACATCTTCAACAATAACTACTGTCTCTGTCACAGTAATGGGTGGCGGTGGTGGCGGTGGCGTATTGACTTTGATAATAGGAATTTCATCCTCGAAGGTTTCTTCTAAATAAACTTTATCTATATCAATGGCACTTTTGTCGTAGGTTTTGTATTCCAAAAGTGCTCGCGTCGCTAATAGCATTAAAATTAAGCCTATTGCGAAATATAGGCTACTATTTCTGCCGACATCAACATTAGGATTCTTTTTAGGGATCATGACTTTATTAATTTATATCATGAAATTAATTGAAAACCAAAAGAATAACTATGACATTTGTCAGGTTTACCAAATATCTAGAAAGTGAAATTAGAGGTTGTCCAATTGGTTATCCTTACCATCCTCGCTAATGGTCCAAAAGAAGCCCACAAAAAAGAACTGATCGGCAGCTGGAAGCAATGCACGCCTTGCAAAATTTCCATTGGTATCTGGGGTGTTGGCATATTGATATCCGTTGATGTTTTTAAAGCCCAGAACATTATTTACAGATACATAAAGTATTTTTTGCGGACTGATTAAATAAGCCCAATTTAGACTGACGCTGTTGTACGATTTGGTTTTTTCACTTAAAAAGGAATTGGTATTTGGATTAGTGTATGGTCGCCCAGATGCAAACGTATAACTAAACCCAACCTGGCTTTTCCAATCTTCAATCCAATATTTACCTACGGCCGAAAAGTTATGGGTATTGGCAAAGCTTGGTGTGGCTAGCTGTGGAAAGTTTTGATAATCCCTTTCTGTATCCAAATAAGAATAGCTCAACCAGTAGTCGGTGTTTTTGATGCTTTTATTATCTCTCCAAAACACGTCCACCCCTTGTGCATAGCCACTTCCGGTATTGGAATATTCGCTATCAAAACCAGAAACAGGCGTATCATATTTCGATAGGTTATCATATACTTTTCGATAGGCTTCAATCCTAAAAATGCGATTATCTTTCACAAATTGGTAGTTAAGTATGTAGTGTGATGTCTGCTGCGTTTCAATAGAAGAATCAAATTTCAAGTAAGCGTTGGACGCATTTTGAAAAAAATTGCCAAAAGCTACAGACAGTTGTCCGTTTTGTGATGTTTTATAGGCAATAGAAGCTCTTGGAGCTAATTTGAATCCGTTTGATAAGGCATAATGATCTCCACGCAAACCTACTTTCATCGCAAGCGATTTGTTGAAAATAAGATCCGTTTCGGCAAACACGCCTGTGTTGTGATTTGTGAATCCGTAGCTTGTTTCAATAGAGTCGTCTTTATAGTCCTCTTCAAAATCGGTGATAAAGTGTTCAGCACCAAAACTTAATTTAAAGCGGCTACTAAAGCGTTTTTTTAACTTCAGTTTTAAATGACCGGAATGTTCATAGTTATTAATATCAGGAAGCTCAAGTCTTAATTTGGTAGACGCAACGGTATAACTGAAACCCGTTTCAATTGACCAACCTTTGTTCAAGAGGCCTTGGTACGAGGTATTGGTATAGAAATTAGAGTTGTTTAGCTTCACATAAAAGTCATCTGGTTCGTTTATATCTTCTTGCGTAAGTTCAAATGAAGCAGCATCAAAGGCCGTATAACTTTTTAGCCATCCAGATGCAAACTTTTGTCTAAAAACGGCTTCGCCTTGAGCAGCCCGATACGGTTTATCCCAGTCATTTCTATCTGGAAATAAGGCAATATAGGGCGCCAAATCAATATAGTTGGCATTGACGCTTAATGAGGTCTTGTCCCATTTTTTGGTATGACCTAAACCGCCACCAACACTCATGATACCTATATCGGTTTTCTCCTGATCTGGCTCATCTATTGTATTTAGTAACAACACACTAGAAAGTGCATTACCATATTCGGCAGAATACCCTCCAGTAGAAAAGGTAATCCCATCAAATAAAAAAGGAGAATAACGACCGCGTGTTGGGGTGTTATTAGCGGTTGGTGTATAGGGTGTAAATACGCGTATACCATCAATAAATATTTGAGTTTCATCAGCATCTCCTCCCCTGACGAATAAGCGTCCATCCTCGGCAACGGTGGTAGTTCCTGGCAGGGTTTGCAAAGCACCAACAAAATCACCTATAGCACTTGCTGTAGTTACTACATCTAAAGGTTTTAATACGGAAACCTTACTGTTATCACTTGCTTCAAAAGTTCCTACAGAAATCACTACCGTATCTAAAGCATCTACATTCTCACGAAGTTTTATTTCCAAATTGTTTAAGGTTGAGACCTCTCCAGATACTTTTTTTGTTTCATAAGATAAAAATGAAACCACTAACACTTGGTTTCCTGCTTCATTTGTTGTGAAGATGTATTCGCCTTTATCATTACTTGTAGCACCATCATAAGTACCTTCCAAATACACATTAGCTCCCATAATGGGTTGCATATTTATATCCACTATTTTCCCTTTAAGCGTTGTTTGTGCCTGTAGTGTTACGGAAAGGAGTAAAATTAAAAGCGGAATTTTGGTTGTCATGGCTAGTTAATTTAATGTTCGATTTTAATTGATAGGACAAATATGAAGCATGAAACAGGATTTCAAAATTCTAAATAACCGAAATGTAAAATAGTCGGGATGAATTGTATATTTTTGAAAATTTATAATTCCACTTTTTGTAACTTTTAAAACCATTAAGCTACATATAGCGTAACTAACTATCCAGATTTGAACAAAGAACTAGAACATAGTTTTGTAGAATTGCTTGAAAAGCACCAAAACATTGTACACAAGGTTTGTAGGCTTTATACCAACAACCAAGATGCACACAATGATTTGTTTCAAGAAATAACTATTCAACTATGGAAAGCCTATCCAAAGTTTAGGGGCGATTCTAAATTTAGTACCTGGATGTACCGTGTTGGTTTAAATACTGCCATAACACTGTACAGAAAGTCTAAAAGAACAATCACCACCCAAGAATTTGATGCGGTACAATTTAAAATAAAGTCTGAAGTCTATGATGACACCGAAGAGCAACAATTAAAACAGTTATATAATGCTGTATATCAATTAAATGATATTGAAAAGGCCTTGGTGTTTTTGTATTTAGAAGACAAAAATTACAGTGAAATAAGTGAAACACTTGGTATTACTGAAGTTAATGCACGAGTGAAGATGAATAGAGTGAAGACAAAATTAAAAACAATACTAAATCCGTAAGATTATGTATGAATTAGAATTATTAAAGAAGGATTGGAGGAAGGATGATTCTAGATATCCTAAACTCACTTATAATGAGATTTACAAGATGATCCTTAAAAAGTCATCATCCATTGTAAAGTGGATTTTTATCATTAGCATTTTAGAATTTGTGCTTTGGACTGGGCTTTCATTTGCACTCAAAGATGCCGATTTCAATAAAAAATTTGAATCGTATCATGCTGAAAGTATTATGATTCCATTTATGGCTTTAGGTTATATCATTTTAGCTTATTTCTTTTATAAGTTTTTTATGAATTACAGAACCATTTCGGTAACAGACAATGCGAAGCGCCTAATGGAAAACATCTTGAAAACGCGACGCACAGTTAAGCATTATGTTGCCTTTAATTTAATTTATTTGGCCGCTTCGGCATTTTTAGTCTTGGGAATTCAATTTAACAGAGACGATCAAATGATTGCCACTATCAATAAAGCAACGGCTAACGGTGAATTGTTTAAATTTTATGCTCTAACTATTTTAATAACATTTGCCGCACTTGCCATTATGATCGGGATCATCTTGCTGTTTTATTATCTCATTTACGGAATTTTATTAAAGCGCCTAAATAGAAATTATCGGGAATTAAGGAAATTGGAAAGCTAGATTAGTTTATGGTGTTTGGTGTTTACCTAATAATAAATAATTACCGCTGACCTATTAACTAACTTTTAGATCGCCATTCGCGTAGTTTGTTTAGTTCTTCTTGGGCAGTTAATTCTTCTTGTGGAATTACCTTTAAAAATGAGGGATGCTGCTCAATGGCATATTCAATTTTTTCCACGATGCTATCAATGCTATCGTTGTCGTAGTCAATTTCCAATGGTGCTTTTATTTCCATAGACTGTAGAATATTTTTCTTCTTAATTCGCAATCCTCTTTTATCAAAAGAGCGTCTAAAGCCATCAATAACAATAGGTACAACTATAGGCCTATAGCGCTTTATAATATGTGCGGTTCCTTTTCGTATAGGTTTAAACGGGGTAGTGGTTCCTTGTGGAAACGTAATTACCCAACCATCACCAAGTGCTTTACCAATATTTGAAATATCACTCATTTTAACTTGCCTATTCACATCTTGACCTTCTGCTCTCCACGTACGCTCTATACTAACAGAACCTACATAAGCTAAAATTTTAGGCAGCAAACCAGACCTCATGGTCTCTTTGGCGGCAACATAATACAAATTAAGTTTTGGATTCCAGAGATAGCCAATATTTTTTATGGAGTCTTCCCTATTACTCAAACTTGCATTGAATACATGAAACATGGCCACAACATCAGCGAAATAGGTTTGGTGATTGGAGATAAACAACACATTTTTATCAGGAAGTGCTTTTATGATCTCTGAACCATCGATTTGCAATTCATTAAATCCTCTAAAGCGTCTGTGGGTCATGGCTCCTAAAATTCGTATAAGCCATTTTTTTATAAAAAGTATGTGTCCGAAAGGATTTCGTTTGAACAATCCCATAGTAATTTTTAGTTAGTGCGAATTACAAAAATACTAAACTGTAGCCTATAATACCTGTTTTAGGAGGTCTTTTAATTCAATTAACATCATGGCAGTCGCACCCCAAACAATATGGCCATTGAGTTGAAATGCCGGAACCTCAACATCTAACCTATATGAGGTTGGAACAACAGTCATTATCATGTTGCCATCATCAATGAAGTTGGAAAGGCTGACCTCAATCACATCGTCTACTTCATCTTCTTGCTTAATAAATCTGGGGGTTTTAGGGCTTACACCAAAAAAGGGATATACCGTAAAATTACTTGGAGGAATATAGAGCTCGGTCAGAGCCTTTAATACTTTGATTTCATGTTTTGGCACACCAATTTCTTCCTGAGTTTCCCTTAAGGCCGTGAATTTTATGTCTAAATCTCCCTTTTCAATTTTTCCACCTGGAAAACCAATTTGGGCTGAATGCACACCTTTATAGGTTTTTCTCAAAATTAACGCTAGCTGGGTTTGATGTTCAATGTTTGGATAAAATAGAGCCAGAACGCCTGCCTTTTTAGCTTTCTTCATCAATTCCTTATTGCGTTGCATCAACTCCAAACGATACGGCGGAGACATTTTAAGATGCGAAGACTCTCCTGGAAGTTCAATATTTTCTATTTTTGAAACAGAATGTAAAAATGTATCAAAATTCATGATGAGAATTCTTTTATTTATAAGTCTATCCTTACTTTTTTTCAACTGTGAAGATAAAAAAACCAATCAAAACAAAACCACTTCTGCCACAGATTCAAAAACAAAAGTTACACCTGTTGAAATCAAAACAGATACCATAGTAGAACCTGAACGCGAATTCCCTGAACTAACTGATGCTAATGCAATGGAATTTTTTCTTCAATATTCAGAAGATTTAAAGGAAGACAAAGTACGACTTACAACAGACTTTGGTGAAATAGATATTTTATTATTTGACAACGTCAGGTTTCATAAGGCCAATTTCATATTCCTCACCAAGCAAGGGTATTTTAATGGCACGCAATTTCATAGAGTAGTCAATAATTTTATCATTCAAGGTGGAAATACTGATGATATTGAAATCGCAAAAAAGCGCACCTATATCGGGAAATATTTATTACCAAACGACAGCAAGCGTGGTTATAGACATAGTCGCGGCGTTATTTCCATGCCTAGTAGTGAAATTGAAAATCCGCATAAACTAGCTTCTCCATACGAGTTTTTCATAGTTCAGAAAGATGCCTATCACCTTGATGGCGATTACACCATTTTTGGGCGAGTGATCAGAGGTATGGATGTTGTAGATAAAATTGCCGCACAACCTACAGATAATGCCGAATGGCCACTTCATAATGTCTACATCAAAAAAGCAGAAATTATAAAATAATTAAGAAAATTGGCCTTATAAATTCATAACTTTAAAGCTTTAATTTTAACAATTAACTAATGACAAAACTACCTTTTTCAAAGCCTTTATCGGCTTTGGGTTTATGTGCGATCGTAACATTTTCGGCATGTAAAGAAGACAAAAAAGAACCTAAAATGAGTGATAACGTGTTAGTGCAAGAATGGACTGGGCCTTACCAAGGCGTGCCAGCATTCGATAAAATGACGGTCGCCGATGTAAAACCTGCAATGGAAGAAGCCATGGCCTTAGGCCTTGCAGATGTTGAGCGTATCGCCAACAATCAAGAAGCACCAACTTTTGAAAACACCATTGAAGAGATGGAACGTTCGGGCAAGGCACTTAACCGTGTGTTTGTGTACTACGGCATCATGAGCAGTAACGTTTCATCGCCTGAATTTAGAGACGTTCAAGCTGAATTGGCTCCAAAAATATCAGAGTACAATTCAAAAATATCCCAAAACGAAAATCTTTTCAAGCGCATTAAAGCCGTTTACGATGCCTCTCAAGAAAATCCATTACCTACAGATCAACAACGTGTTGTTGAATTGATTTATAAAAACTTTGAAATGAATGGTGCCAACCTTGATGAAGCTAAAAAGAAACGCTATGCCGAAATCAACAAGGAACTATCATCGCTGTATACCAAATTCTCGAACAATGTTTTGCATGACGAGGAGAACTATGTCACCTATTTAACCCAAGACCAATTGGGCGGTTTATCTGAAGCTTTTATTAAATCAGCAGCTAAAATTGCGGCTGATAAAGGTCAAGAAGGCAAGTATGCCATTACCAATACCCGCTCGTCAATGGATCCGTTTTTAACTTATTCAACCAATCGTGAATTGCGTAAACAAGTTTGGACAAATTATTATGCTCGTGGCGACAATGGCGATGAATACGACAATAACCAATTAATTGCCCAGATTTTAAAACTACGTAAGGAACGCGTTGGTCTTATGGGCTATGACAATTATGCTGAATGGCGTTTACAAGACCGAATGGCTAAAACGCCTGAAAATGCTATGAATTTAATGATGGCTGTTTGGCCAGCTGCTATTGCCCGTGTTGAAGAAGAAGTTGCCGATATGCAAGCAGTAGCTAATACCAATGGCGACAACATTACTATTGAACCGTGGGATTACAGGTTTTATGCTGAAAAAGTACGTCAGAAAAAGTATGATCTAGACAGTGAAGAAGTCAAGCAATACCTCCAACTTGATAAATTAACAGACGCCATATTTTACGTAGCTAGTGAATTATTCAATTATAAATTTACACCCGTTGAAAAAGGAAAAGTCCCTGTGTTTCATGAAGATGTGAACGTTTGGGAAGTAACCGATAAAGATTCTGGAAAACATATCGGGCTTTGGTATTTAGATCCCTATGCTAGAGAAGGTAAGCGCTCTGGAGCTTGGGCTACCACTTACAGAAGTTATGATTCGTTTGATGGGGAGAAAAATGTATTGGCTTCTAACAATTCTAATTTTGTAAAACCAGCTCCGGGTGAAGCTGTTCTGGTGTCTTGGGACGATGCTACCACCTTTTTCCATGAGTTTGGACACGCCCTTCATTTCTTTTCAGCTGATGTAAAATATCCCACCTTAAATAGTGGTGTGAGGGACTACACCGAGTTCCAATCCCAATTATTAGAACGTTGGTTATCAACCGATCAAGTGATCAATCAATTTTTAGTGCATTATAAAACCGGCGAGCCTATTCCTGCTTCCTTGGTTGAAAAAATCAAAAAAGCTTCAACATTCAATCAAGGATTTGGTACCACAGAATATTTGGCTTCAGCTTTAATTGATATGAAAATCCATCTTGCTGATCCGGAAAATATTGACGTTGATAAATTTGAACGTGAAACTTTAGCCGAACTCAATATGCCTGAAGAATTGCCAATGCGCCACAGAACACCACATTTTGGACATGTGTTTTCTGGGGAAGGTTATGCCACGGCCTACTATGGATATATGTGGGCAGATGTTTTAACCAGTGATGCTTCAGAAGCATTTAGAGAAGCTCCAGGAGGATTCTACGATGCGGATGTTGCCGAAAAGTTAGTGAAGTATTTATTTGCACCACGAAACTCAATGGATCCTGCAGAAGCCTATCGTTTGTTTAGAGGTAGGGATGCAAAAATTGAAGCCTTGATGAAAGATAGAGGTTTTCCTATCCCTAAAGAATAAATTAAAATAGAAGTTATAACCCTAAAAAGGCATTGGTATAAGATCAATGCCTTTTTATTTGTCTCGATATAAACTTGGCAAACTAATTTTTAGCTTCACCGCTAATAAGCGAACCACAATCACAATAAGTCCAGCAATAACGAATACAAAATTAGTGTCGGTCATAAATTCTCGAAGCAAAAAATAGGTCAATCCACCTAAAATACAGGCCGTTGCATAAATTTCCTTCCTGAAAATAACAGGAATTTCATTGCACAGCATATCCCTTATAACACCTCCAAAACAGGCCGTCATTGTTCCTAGTGCGATACAAATTATGGGGTGTAAATCGGCTTGAATACCTTTTTCAATACCAACAACAGTATAAAGTCCAATTCCAATAGTATCAAATAAAAACAGGGAGGTTCTCAAATAATTGATTTTATCCTTCAATAGAATTGCAAAAATAGTTGCTCCAAAAATCACATAAACGTAAGTCATATTGGTCATCCACGAAACTGGAGTCTGACCAATGAGCATGTCTCTTAAAGTACCACCACCAACCGCTGTTACGAATGCAATAATGAGCACACCAAACAAATCCATACGCTTGTGCATGGCCACTAAGACACCTGAAATGGCGAAAGCAACTGTACCTAATATATCTATAATTTGAAAAAACATTACATGTTCTGGGTATAATAGTTATAATCCTTTAAAACCGTATCGATAAACTGAATGTCGGAGCTACTTGTTTTTTTGATTTCGGTTACTTCAACAATTTTGGTGCGTAACTTGATCAAAGTCTGGTAATCTTTAGATTCTTTTGCAATAGTGTAAGTTTCCTTGATGATTCGAGCATCATTATCAGAAAGCCTAATAACATTGGGATAGGTGGGTTTGTAATCTTCTTTTAAATCTTCTAAAATCGTATGATTAATGGTTACTTTATCCTTAATTGAGATGACCGCTGTACCAGCAGCCATATCACCAAAACGTTGGGACCGCTTGTTGAACATCATCACGAAAAAACCTATTCCAAAGATGTATATGTCTACAATCCTAAAAAACCAACGCACGAGATAGTCTGCCAATGAGGCTTGGTAACCGTCTATTTTAACCACTCTTATCTTCAAGGCTTTCTTGCCTAATGTTTGACCTTCCAAAAGGGACTCTAAAACCAGGGTGTAAAATATCACTGGAAAACTCAAGATGGTGTTAATTCCAATTTGTGACCATTCGTCCATGTTCTCAAAAGCACCAAACACATTTCCTGCTATTATCAAATAGCCTATTTTTATACAGGTATCCAAAATAAAGGCTAACAACCGTTCTCCCAACCCAGCGGCCTCAAAATTTATTTTCACATTTTGAGTTGTGTTAATTTGTAACTGTGACATTTTATATTTTAATTTAACAACTGTATGAGAGAAGTTGCATTTATCAAGCAAAATAAAGAAAAATGGTTGAGTTTTGAAACAGCCATTTTCAATAATGATTTTAAAAACCCTGATGAATTAGCCTCGCAATACATACATTTAATCAACGACCTCTCTTACGCCCAAACCTATTACCCCAAAAGTAAGGTAATTGTCTATTTAAATCAGCTAGCTGCAAAAGCTTTTCAAAAAATTTATAAAACAAAGCGCGAAGATACGAACCGCATTGTCGAATTCTGGAAAACTGAAATCCCATTGATTAGCTACCAATACCGTAAATATATTTATGTGGCTTTCATTATTTTTAGCATGTTTACAGCCATTGGTGTTATTTCTGCAGCTAATGATGGTGAATTTGTTCGATCTATTTTAGGTGATCAATATGTGAACATGACCATAGAAAATATTGAAGCTGGAAACCCAGTGGCAGTTTATAAAAGTGGGAGCAATTGGGGAAGCTTTATCGGGATAACCATAAACAATCTTCGAGTAGGTATTATTGCATTCGTATTAGGGATTTTTGGAGGTTTCGGTACTGTATGGATCCTATTCAAAAACTGTATTATGTTAGGCTCTTTCCAATACTTTTTTTATGAAAAAGACGTGTTTTGGGAAAGCGTTAGAGGCATTTGGATTCATGGTTCCATGGAGATTTTTGCCATAGTTATTGAAGCTGCTGCAGGTTTAATTTTGGGTGCCAGCATTTTATTTCCTGGGACCTATTCACGGTTTAATTCCTTTAAACACGGTGCAAAAACAGGTGTAAAAATACTCTTGAGTACATTTCCTTTTACATTTTGTGCTGGTTTTTTAGAAGGATTTATCACCCGTTATGCCAACGACATGCCTAACATCTTGTCGGTAAGTATTATTTTAATAACCTTGGGAATTATTGCCTATTACTACTTAATCTACCCTTTTGTTGTTCAAAAGAAACTGCAAGCAGAACTATTAACCTCATTTCATCAAAAATGAGACATCAATTAAGTGTTTTAGGTTTTTATTTGATCCTGTTTCTGGCAAATGGGTCACCAGTATTTGCACTAAACGCTTTTCAGGAACCGCAATCGGAACATCAATTTGAAGAAGACTTTAAAGAACGTTACACAGGAAGAAAATATAATTACGAAGGTAAAAGCGTAGTCAATAATGACATGAATCCTGTTAACGGTGAAGCTTCTAAATATCAAAATGTCGATCCAAATCTTAAAGATGAAAACAATAAAAATGAAAGCTCCTTCGATTTAAGCCTCTTAAATTACCTGTTTATTTTTGCTTTAGTACTCGCCGTAATTTACCTCGTTTATATTCTTTTAAATGATGGCCCCAGCGGTTTATTTTCTTCAAAGAGACATGAAAAACTTGCAAGTTATGGAGAAATCAGTGTCGACTCTATAGAACATATCGATGTGCAATCCCTGATCAATGATGCTGAAACTAACAGCGATTATCGACTTGCCATTCGATACTATTATTTGTTAGTGCTAAAAACCTTAAGTGTTAAAAACTATATCAAACTTGAAGACGATAAAACCAATGCCGAATACCTCAATGAAATTTCACAAACAGCTTTCAGTCAGAATTTTGCTTATATTTCTTACTTGTACAATTATGTCTGGTATGGCGAATTTGCGTTGAACAACCAGCAGTATCTTATTGCAAAACAGAGTTTTACAAGCCTTTTAAATGATGTAAAATGAAGAAGTCTGGAGTCATTATAGGGGTAATCATAGTAGTGGTAATTGCACTGGCATTTACACTAGACTATAACCGAAATAAGGTTATTGATTGGACCGAATCATACAACGAAAAAAGCAACAAACCCTACGGTATAAGTGTGCTTTATAAAGAATTGCCAAAACTTTTTAAGGGTCATAAAATGCGTACCGTTTACCATACCCCATCAAATTATCTTTATGCCAATTCTGAAGATGGCTATGGCGACCACGTTGCTTTTGGCTCATACCTAATCATTGGAAATTCCGATTATTTGGAATATGACGATATATTGGAACTTTTAAGGTTTACCAGCACGGGCAATACTTTATTTATTTCAGATTATGATCTTCCTAAAAAGCTGTTGGATACACTTAATATTGCAATCGATTCTTTTGAAAATATAGATAGCATTGCCAATTTACAGTTCAACTACCGTGGATTAGAAGAACAACATACCCAAATTGACAGGAGCTTTAAAAGCAGCTACTTTTCTAAATATAGCGGCGAAAATTATCAATCATTAGGGTATCTCAAAAACGATCGTTCCTTAAGCAATTTTTTGGAAGTGCCCTTTGAAGATGGTTATATCTATTTGCATTTGGAGCCAAAGGTTTTTACTAATTACAACCTATTGAAGAACGGTCATTACACCTATGTTGAAGGCGTACTATCCTATTTACCAGACGACAACCTTTATTTTGATTCGTTTACCAAATACTATGATTCTTATTATGGTGATGTTCAGGAAAAATCAGATTTAAGCTGGTTTTTAGAACAGACCTCATTTAAGTGGGCGTGGTATACGGCATTGATCCTAACGCTTTTGTTTATCATATTTAATGCCAGACGCAGACAGCGAGTTATCAATATTATCAAACCATTAGAGAATACAACTGTTGGTTTTGTGAAGACTATTTCTAACCTCTATTTTGAAACACAGGACCACAAAAACCTCATTGACAAAAAAATTATTTATTTCCTTGAAAAAATTCGAACCGATTATCATATGGATACTTCTATATTAAATGAAGAATTTATAAGTACATTGGCTTCTAAATCAGGAAAAAAAACCGAAACCGTAAAAAAACTCATCAACTTTATCAAATGGCTACGAACCAAAAACGATTTTTTTGAAGACAATTTGATCAAACTTAATAAACATATTGAAGATTTTTATTCTAAATAATTATGGAAGAACAGCATACACCAACACCAGAAGGCCAAGCACCTGAACAATCAAACGATGGTTCTCCAACTACCAATGACTTGCAGTTTGAAAACCGTTTAGACCTTTCAGAATTACAGGCCAATATTCAAAACATACGAAGCCAAATAGGCACCGTTATCGTTGGGCAAAAAGAAATGATCGATATGTTGATCGCCTCACTTTTAGCTGGCGGACATTCCTTGATTGAAGGTGTACCTGGTGTTGCAAAAACCATTTCAGCGAAGCTATTGGCAAAGTCGTTGGATGTTGGGTTTAGCCGTATTCAATTTACACCAGACTTGATGCCCAGCGATATTTTAGGCACATCGGTATTTAACCTAAAAACCACCGATTTTGAATTCAAAAAAGGTCCCATTTTCTCCAACATGATTCTTATCGATGAGATTAACAGAGCTCCTGCGAAAACGCAAGCTGCACTTTTTGAAGTTATGGAAGAACAGCAGATCACCATTGATGGCAATGTGTTTAAATTGGATGCACCTTTTATGGTATTGGCAACACAAAATCCTATTGAACAAGAAGGGACTTACCGTTTACCAGAAGCACAATTAGATCGATTCTTATTTAAAATTGATGTTGATTATCCAAAGCTCGATGATGAAATTGAAATTTTAACGCGGGAGCATCAGCTAAAAGGCAATGAAAAAACAAGTACGGTATCTGCTTTTTTAACACCAAAACAACTTAAAACCTATCAAAGCCTGGTCACCCAAGTGTTAATTGAAGCACATTTACTAAAATATATTGCAGAGATTATTGTATCAACACGAAGCAACCAGTTTTTATATTTAGGGGCATCGCCAAGAGCTTCGATAGCTGTTTTAAAAGCAAGTAAGGCTTTTGCAGCTATGGATGGACGAGATTTTGTAACCCCTGAAGACATAAAACGTGCAGCCATTCCCGTACTCCATCATAGAGTCATCGTTACCCCTGAACGAGAAATGGAAGGTGTGACCAGTAAAGACATTATTAAGCAAATCATTGAAACCGTAGAAATACCAAGATAAAGGTCTTAAGTTGGCAGTAACAGTTAGCAGTTATCAATCTCACAAAGCGGAAAAGAAATTTAATTTATAAATGATAAAATTCTTTAAATCCTTTTACATACAACCTCGATTTTTCTATTACGGCATAGCAATCATCGTACTATTTGTATTTAGCTATTTTGTTCCCGTATTTTTCAACATGGCTAAAATTTTGATGGTTGTTGTTTTAGGCTTGGTCATCTTTGATGCCCTCATCCTTTTTATTGGAAGGTATAGCATTGAGGCGCAACGTCTGTTACCCGATAAACTTTCAAATGGTGATCAAAATTCAGTTGAAATCAAAATTCAGAATAACTATCCTTTTACCGTATATAACAGTATTATTGATGAGCTTCCTGAACAGTTTCAGATTCGTGATTTTGAATTAAAACTAATACTACAAACAAGACAATCAAAATCAATTCAATACCAATTAAAACCTTCACAGCGGGGTGAATATCATTTTGGAAAACTCAACGTTTATGCCACTGCTATTTTGGGATTAGTCGCCCGTCGATATACATTCGACAGCAATGCCATGGTACCTACCTACCCTAGTTTTAAGCAGCTCAAAAAATTTGACCTTTTGAATATCAATCAAAATTCAATGGAATATGGCATAAAAAAAATACGCCGAATTGGTCATACCATGGAGTTTGAACAAATAAAAGATTACGTATTGGGCGATGATCTTCGAACTATAAATTGGAAAGCGACCGCAAAGAAAAACAGTTTGATGGTCAATCAATTTCAAGATGAAAAATCCCAGCCCATTTATTCTTTGATCGATAAGGGCAGGGTTATGAAAATGCCTTTTAATGGGTTGAGTTTGTTAGATTATGCCATAAATGCCTCATTGATTATTAGTAGCGTTGCGTTGAAAAAACATGATAAAGCAGGAATGCTTTCATTTTCAAAACGTGTCGATAATATGGTGGTAGCGCAGCGACGAAACTCACAAATGCGCTTAATTTTAGAATCACTTTACAATATTAAAACCGATTATTTTGAAAGTGATTTTAGTAGGCTCTATGCCCATATAAAACGAAACATCACACATCGCAGTCTAATTTTACTTTACACCAATTTTGAAACTTTAGATGGGCTGGAGCGTCAACTTCCTTATTTAAAAGCCATTGCAAAAAGCCATTTGATGGTGGTTATCTTTTTTAAGAATACAGAATTGAATGATTTAATCACAACTAAAGCAGAAACGATTCAGCAGGTTTATGACAAGGTAATTGCCGAAAAGTTTGCCTTTGAAAAACGATTGATCGTCAATGAACTTAAAAAATATGGAATCTATTCTATTTTAACAACGCCTGAAAACTTAACTATCGATACGATTAACAAGTACCTTGAAATAAAATCTAGAGGGTTGATTTAAATTGGTTCATCCAACCAAGCTTTTAACATCCAAACTGTTTTTTCTTGTTCGGTTATAAAATCACTCATCATAGAGTTGGTCCCTTCATCATTAGCCTCGGCAGATTTATTAAGTATTCGACGTTCGATTTTTAATAATTCGGACAATGAATTAACTATCAAATGTACTGCATCCTCATCACGGGAAACATTATGTCCAACGGGTACTTTCCCAGCTTTAATGTAGTCATCAAAGGTGTGTAAAGGTGTTGCACCCAAAGTCAATATACGCTCTGCAATTAAATCCACTTTCATATTGGCATCGGTATATAATTCTTCAAACTTAACATGAAGGTCAAAAAAACGTTTTCCTTTAATATTCCAATGTACACCTCTTAAATTCTGATAATAAATCTGAAAATTTGCCAATAACTGGTTAAGATCATTAGCTAATTCACCTGTTATCTTCTTGTCTAATCCTATACTATTCAGTGTCATAATGTCTAAATTTATTCTCTATCAAATTTAAGCAATTATTAACCTTCACCTCCATAGTTTTTATTAATAGTTTTTATATTTTTATAGCTTAAATTAATACAAATGACGATTACACAATTACATTATGTTTTGGCCATTGCTGAACATAAAAATTTCACTAAAGCGGCGGAAAAATGCTTTGTGACGCAACCTACATTAAGTACTCAAATTCAGAAACTTGAAGATGAATTGGATATTTTAATATTTGATAGAAGTAAAAAACCCATTGAACTAACCGATGTTGGTAAAAAAATAGTTCAACAAGCAAAAAATATAGTGAATGAATCTGATAGAATTCAAGATATTGTAGATCAACAAAAAGGATTTATTGGTGGTGAATTTAAGTTAGGTATTATCCCTACCGTGATGCCTACACTTTTGCCTATGTTTCTTAAAACCTTCATAAAAAAACATCCTAAAGTTAAACTAAAAATTGAAGAGCTTACTACTGAAGAAATCATTAAAAAAATTAATGACGGCCATTTAGATTCGGCCATTGCGTCAACGCCATTAGAAAATGAAAGTATAAAAGAACGAGTTTTATTTTATGAGCCCTTTGTAGGCTATATTCCAAACCATCATAGGTTGGCGAACAAGAAAACCATTGATGTATCTGACCTTGAAATTGAGGATATGCTATTGCTGGAAGATGGGCATTGTTTTAGGGATGGTGTTATCAATTTATGTAAAGCATTTAAAAATCATACGGACGATAGTTTTCAGTTGGAGAGCGGAAGCATTGAAACCTTGGTTAAATTGTCTGATGAAGGTTTGGGAATGACACTACTACCCTATTTACATACTTTGGATTTGAATAGCACGCAAACAACTAACTTACATCACTTTAATGAGCCAACACCTGCGCGTGAAGTAAGCTTGATTTACCATAAAAGTGAACTTAAAATCCATATAATCGATGCGATCCATAATAGTATTTCCGGGATTATACGGGGGGCTATTGCTTTTCAAAATGTTGAAATCATAAGCCCGTTACCTAAATAAAAAAAGGCGACCAAATGGTCGCCTTTTTTATGCTTTTAAATAGATTAAACATTGATTTAGTTCTGGGTTCTGTAAGATGAGTGATTTAATATAAATCTTAAGCTCTTCAATTTCATAAGGCAATAATCGCTGCATAGCTTTTTGAACCTCCTTACAGAACAACGTTACATCAAAACTGACTTTGTTTAGTACCGTTTTAGTGTACTCGAACATTGCTCTTGCCATAATTAATTTTTTAGGGTTTTTGTTAAATCAAGTAGAGATATTCTATAGGCTTTAGATTTTTGATTCTGAATAAATGTAGTAAAAAAATCAATTCCTTTTAAAAGAAATCAAAAAAATTAACACAAAAATTGGTTTTAAAACCTATTGTCGCCATCCAATAAATCGCCCAATCCCCCTAAAATACTGCCTTCGCCTTTATCCTTACCGCCACCTTTTGGTGCAGCAGCCAGAACACGACCAGCTAACCTGCTAAATGGTAATGACTGAATATATACAACACCAGGACCTCTTAACTTCGCAAAGAACAAGCCTTCACCTCCAAAAATGGTGTTTTTAATTCCACCAACAAATTCAACATCATAATCTATATCTTGACTAAAGCCTACAATACAACCAGTATCTACTCGTAAAGTTTCTCCAGATTGTAATACTTTTTTCGCCATGGTTCCGCCTGCATGAACAAAAGCCATACCGTCTCCTTCTAATTTTTGCATGATAAATCCTTCCCCTCCAAATAGACCTCGTCCAAGTCGTTTACTAAATTCTATACCTATACTAACGCCTTTGGCTGCACAGAGAAATGCATCCTTCTGACAAATGAATTTGCCTCTATATTCGGTTAAATCTAGCGCCAATATTTTACCAGGATAAGGTGACGCAAATGATACTTTACGTTTTCCTGAAAGGTCATTATAGAACGCTGTCATAAAGAGACTCTCACCGGTTAAAATACGCTTTCCTGCTCCAAGTATGGAGCCTAAAAAGCCTTTATTCTTTTCGGATCCATCTCCAAAAATAGTTTCCATTTTTATCCCATCATCCATCATCATAAAATTCCCAGATTCTGCAATAACGCCTTCTTGAGGGTCTAATTCTATTTCTACATATTGCATTTCTTCACCAAAAATTTGATAGTCGATTTCGTGTGCTGCCATTTTATTAAGTTTATTTATTGATTCATATATATGTTGATTTGTTCGGTCAATTGTTACATGACAAAACAACTTTAAATCCACCAAATTCTAGCTTTTAACTTTAATTGTCCATTCAAAATTAAAGTTTGATACCTCTATACCATCAGCGTTTCTTCCAATCGCATTCATCCATATGGCCTGACCTTCACCAGTTTCTATAGCTTTGGCAATAGCCGTATCAACCAAATCGCCTTGTTCACATTTAAAGGTAATACGTCCGGTTGCTTTCTTTAAAAAGGAAGCATTATTATTGGCGACCAACATCGAAATATTACGCCCCGTTTTTTTGATTTTAGACATCACCAATGCTCCAGTAGTTAATTCGGCTGCCATTCCCTGTACCGCCCAGAACATGGAATTGAAGGGATTTTGATTGATCCATCTATACTTTACAGTGACAATGCCCTGCTTTTCGTCTAAATATTTTAAACGAACACCTGTAAGATAGGCAGACGGTAATTTAAACAATAAAAATGTATTGAGTTTTGCAGGTGTAATCTCCATTGTAGCTCTAATTTGACACTAAAAGTATCAAAAATAATTCAATTACTAATTGTTAAATTTGTGTTAAAATATACTACTATGTTTTGCATAATACCTTTTTTTGGATATATATTTGCATAAGATAATATTATATGTTTTGAAATCATGTTAGACAACCACCAAAAAAACATCGCAACATTTATCCATTTATCAACCTTTTCGAGGTTTATTATACCACTTGGAAATTTCATAGGTCCAATTGTACTCTGGATAGCAAATAAAGAAAAATCGGAATTTGTAGATGCCCATGGCAAGCAGATTATTAATTTTCAAATTAGCATCTTATTATACACCCTAATAATTGGAGCTATAAGCATACCCTTTTTCTTTTTCAAGTTTTTTGATGGTTTAGACTTTTTTGATTTCAACGATTTTGATCATTTTCATTTCAGTTTAAGTAAGCCATCGCCACTACTCTATTTTACAGGAGCTTTAGGTGCCTTGGCCATTATCGCCTTCATTTTTGAAATCGTATTTATTATCAAGGCAAGCTTAAAAGCAAGAGATGGCGAACTATATCAATACCCATTAACCATAAATTTTTTAAAATAACCATCACATTTTTCATCAATCAACATCAATCAATCAATCAAAAAATGAACAGTTCAAAATTTAATCTCTTTAAAACATGAAGATAGAAAACACAAAAGCACAGATGCGTAAAGGGGTCTTGGAATATTGCATTTTATCGGTCCTTAAGGATGAAGATGCCTACGTGGCCGAGATATTAGACACTCTTAAAGACGCAAAACTGCTTGTTGTTGAAGGTACAATTTATCCTTTATTGACAAGACTTAAAAATGCCGGTCTGCTCAACTACCGTTGGGAAGAATCAACCTCTGGCCCGCCAAGAAAGTATTATGGTTTAACCGAAACTGGAAAGTTATTTCTCAATGAGTTAAACGGTACTTGGAGTGAATTACAAAACGCAGTTAACCTAGTAACAAGATCAAAAAATAAACAAAAATGAATAAAACAGTCAACATAAATTTAGCAGGTATATTCTTCCATATTGATGAAGATGCATACATAAAACTACAGCGCTATCTTGAGGCTATAAAACGTTCATTTACAGACTCTCAAGGCCGTTCTGAAATTATTGCAGACATTGAAGCTCGTATAGCAGAACTTTTTAGTGAGCGCGTTCAAAATGAAAAACAAGTTATTTCTACCAAGCTAGTAGATGAAGTGATTGCCATTATGGGGCAACCTGAAGACTATTTAGTAGATGACGAAATTTTCGACGACGAGCCAAAAAGCAAATCTACTCATAGATCAACTTCATCCAAAAAACTATTCAGGGACACTGACAACTCCTATGTTGGTGGTGTGGCATCTGGTTTAGGGCATTATCTTGGTATTGAAGCCGTATGGGTACGTCTAATCTGGATCTTACTTACAGTAGGCTCTGGCGGAACGTTTATACTCATTTATATCTTATTTTGGGTGCTAGTTCCTGAAGCGGTAACAACAGCTGAAAAACTGACCATGACTGGTGAGCCTGTCAACATCAGTAACATTGAAAAAAAAATCAAAGATGGGTTTGATACCGTATCTCAAACCGTTTCAGATACCGTAAAAAACATGGATTTGCCCAAGCAAGGCAATAAAATAAAATCATCCTCAAAGACTTTTTTTGACACAATTGGAGATGTGATTATGTTTTTTCTAACCGTATTTGCAAAGTTCATAGGTGTTATACTTATCCTAGTAGGTGCAGTAACATTAATAAGTCTAATCATTGCATTATTCACTGTTGGCGTTGCCGATGTGGTTCATATTCCAGGTTTTGATTTGGTAGATGCTGCCAACGCAGCCAATACACCTGTATGGTTAGTCTCGTTACTTGCCTTATTTATTGTTGGGATACCATTCTTTTTCGTCTTCTATTTAGGCTTGAAAATATTGGTGAACAATCTAAAATCTATAGGAAACATTGCCAAATTTTCACTCTTAGGTATTTGGTTAGTCGCTATTATAGGAATGTTTGTTATTGGCGTAAAACAAGCTAGTGAGCATGCTTATGATGCCAGTGTCACCAGCAACGAGCAACTATATATCACTAGTGCTGACACCCTAAAAATCGGAATGAAAGGCAATTCGGCATACAGTAAGCATTTTGGAAGACACAGTAGTTTCTTCAAAACGGTTTATGATGAAAACGACAACAAAGTTATTTATAGAACAGACATTCGTCTGATCGTAAGATCAACAAAAGATAGCGTTGCATCCATTAGTATTGAAAAAAGTGCCCACGCTAGCGATTATCAAAAAGCGAAAGTTAGAGCCCAAAATATAAATTACAACTATGCTCTAAATGGAAATTATTTAGAACTGGATTCGTATCTCACTACCGATTTTGATAACAAATTTGGAGAACAGGAAGTAGAAGTTATTCTGTATTTACCCGAAGGCCTTGTGTTTTATGCTGAAGATAACACCTATTCGTTCCACAGAAACTCAAGCTATTACAGAGACATCCTAGACAATGGTATGGAAGAGCATTACTTACAAGTTATTGACAACGATGTTATTTGCTTGGATTGTGATGACAACTTTAAGGTAAGAATAAAGGACAATGATTCAGGGTTGGAAATAGATGAAGACGGTATTCGCTTTAAAAAAGACAGCCTAAAGTTAGAAATAAACAGTAAAGGACTAAAAGCTAAAGATGATGCTGTAAAAGTGAATATTGATAGTAACGGAATCGAAATCACATCTGATGACAACTAACAACTCATCATTAAAAAACAACAGTTCAGGTATTTAAGTTTCTAATCACAACTCAAAAAATAGATATTTGAACCAGTAATCAATCAAAAAATGAAACAGTTTAAACACCAATTAATTTTAGCGCTTTTATTTGCTTTAAGTTTTACCATTCAGGCGCAGGAAGAGGAGAATTCAGAATTGTTTAAAACCCTGAAAGTTAATGACAGTTTACTTTTTGAAGTAGGATTTAATACCTGTGACATTAGTCAATTTAATAAGTTAACGTCCGAAGATTTAGAATTCTACCATGATAAGTCTGGTATATTGAACTCAAAAAAAGAATTTATAACCATCATGGAAAATGGTATTTGCAAAAAGACAAATCCATACCGGGCTAGACGTGAATTAATTAAAGGGAGTTTAAAAGTTTATCCACTTTATAACGGCGATAAACTATATGGCGCCATTCAAAATGGAAATCACAGATTTTATGAACGTTTTGAAGGCAAAGAAACACCTGGCAGTATTGCAAAATTTATCCATTTATGGGTTTTAGAAAACGATCAATGGAAGCTCAAAAGAATATTAAGCTACGATCATAAAATATAATAAACAATCAACAAGTAATTAATCAAAATCAAAACATCATGACAACATTAACAAAAATTATTGTATCAACCTTATTTACATTCTTACTGTTCTCTTGTGATTTCAACATGAATTTGAGTCCGGGTATAAGTGGCAATGGCAATGTCGTTACGGTTGACAGAACCGTTGAAGGCAACTTCAACAAAATTGAAGTAAGTCGCGGTATGGACGTGTATTTAACCCAAAGCGACACCGAAACTATTGAAGTTGAAGCAGACGAAAACCTTCAGGACATTATCGTTACCGAAATAAAAGATAATGTGCTTAAAATATATGCCGATCAAAATATTCGTCAATCAAAATCCCAAAAGGTATTTGTAAACTTCAGATCGGTTTCTTCTATTTCATCAAGCAGTGGTAGCGATGTATATAGTACTAACACCATAGCTGCAGAAAGTTTAGAACTATCAACATCTAGTGGCAGCGATATGGAACTCAATGTTAATACAGAACGAATTAACTGTAGCTCATCTAGCGGAAGTGATCTAAAACTATCTGGAAAAACCAACACGCTCTATGCTGAAGCTTCTAGTGGGAGCGATATCAAAGCAGGTAGTTTAGATGCAGTCACTTCTCACGTTAAAGCAAGTAGTGGAGCAGACATTACCGTAAACACTTCAAAAGAACTTATTGCAAAAGCCTCAAGTGGCGGTGATATAAAGTACTACGGAAATCCTGAAAAGATAGATAAAAGTGACGGCGTTTCTGGCAGTATAAGCAAACAATAAATTTAACTAAAACGGCTAACCAATCTTGTTTTTTAAGCCATTTCAAGCCCAATTTCGGGTTTGGGATGGTTTTTGTTTTATATTTGTTATCCCACGATTAATTATTAAAGATGAATAAAATCATTATTACCTTATTCGTTAGCTTGGTTTCTGCAGTTTCAATCACAGCCCAAAATGATGACAGAATAAAAGGAGATCGCAATGTAACCATAAAACAAACCTACATTGATCCCTTTAATAGAATTGTAGTAGGTGAAGATTTTTCTGTTGAAATTATTTATAACAAACGGCCTTCCGTTGAAGTTGAAACTGATGACAATTTGCATGAATACATCAATTTTGAAGTCAAAGATAGCGTCTTGGTTTTTAATACTACTAAAAGAATCACCTCAAGTAGACGAATGAATATCAAAGTTAATTATGATGATGCTCTTCAGCATATCGAGGTACGTGATGATGGCGAGGTGCGTTCATTAACCTCTCTAGAATTTAAAAATGCTACGTTAAAGACATCTGGCTCATCAAAAGCCTACTTAAATGTAAAAGCCCAAACCTTTGATTTTGTTAGTTTGGACAAAGCTAAAGTAAAACTCAACGTCTCCTCAAAGTCGGCAACAATGCAATTGAGCGATAATAGTAAGTTAGACGCTTTGGTTAATGCTCCCGAGTCTAAATTTGACTTGTATCAACGTGCAAACGCCGATATTGAAGGTTTTGCTGAAAATACGCTGGTTAGAACCGAGAATAATTCTAAATTCAATGGAAGTAATTTTACGACCAAAACCTGCACAGCAATTTGCGAAACTTCAAGTGATCTCTACATTGAAGTATTGGACAGTATAAGCATTGAAGCCACCGGAACAAGTTCAGTTTATTTGTTTGGGACACCAAAAATTACGATTAATAAATTTATTGATAATGTAAAGCTTCAAAAGAAAACGAAATAAATTTAAACATTAATTTAAGTTAAAATAAAAAAGCCGAAACGTATGTTTCGGCTTTTTATTATCATCTTTTCAGGGCTTTAAAATTAAGCTGAAATTGAATTTCTATATCTTCTGAAACAACTATCAATCCCAATGCTTTTTTAGGAGCAACCAGATCGAAGTCACAAATATTTAAGCCTAAAACTCCAGAAGCACATATGGTTTCATCATTATTTATCTCCAGTGGTACAGTATAAGTTCTAGATTTACCGGCAATTCTTATTTGAACGTGTGCTTTAATTGAAGTAGTTGATTTGGGTAGTTTATGAATTTCCTTGAGTTTTAATGAAATTTCAGGATATTCATCTGTTTTCAATAACTCTCTAAAATCCTTATTAATAACATTACTTCCACAATCAAAACACGTATTAGCTAACACCAATTTCGCCTCATGAAATAACATTTTATCATCAACTATTTCATAATAAAGGGGAATTGGATTTACAATTTTATTGATATTAAATTTGCACTTAAATGTATTAATATTAGTCTTACCCTTAATGAGTAATTCGCTATTCGGAGCAATCAATACAGAGGCTTTCTGCTCAAAAACAGCACTTGTAAAAGCTAACATTGCTACTCCAATGCAAACCAATAAAAACCTTTTTACAAACGTTAGTCTACCCCTTTTCATTAGTGATTCTTTTTAAATTGTAAGGCAAACCTCATTTTAATTTTAAATTAGTGAGGCTTGCCTTTTGTTCAAATTAGTCTAACTCAATTTGAAATATTCTTATTAAAAGCTTATTGCAGCCTCTAAAGTAAGTCCATTAAACTTTCCGTCTTCTAGGAGATTTCCAACTGGATAATCTTTATAATTTTGAGTAACATATTCTGCTTTCAATAGAATATTTTTAGTCATAAACCACCCAGCGCCTAGTTGAAATCTATCGATTGTTATATCATCACCACTTGTCAATTCAGCACTTACAGTGTTATATCGAGTCCCTAGATAGAAGTTTTCTGTACTCCCAAATCGGTAAATGACTTCTCCAGCATATTGTTCAGCTTTTCTTCTATCTGTTTCGCTTAAAGAACGCCCAGAAGTTAATTCAACGGTTCCAAAAAACTCCAACCCACCATATTTTATGAATGGATTAACCATTATAGCGGTAATCTTGTTTCTAAATTCAGGATCAAAACGTCCAGATCTAAAATTGTCACTAGATGCTGTTGCGTCTTGCATGACACTGTAATATCTAGAACCTGTTCTATCTGCAGTGTATAGATAAACTCTTGGTGCATAACCTGTATTATACAAAGATCCGGTAACTCTAAATCTAAAATCATCATTAATTTGTTTATCATAACCTAGTTTAGCCAAAAACGCTGCACCTCCAGTAGTTCCATTAGATTCTTTAACACTTTGGTTTAATTTACCATTTGAGAACCCAACCATACCTAAAAATCCGCTATCACATCGGTAATATAATTCAGCACCTACTTCTGTTGTAAATGAATCCATAATTAAGTTACCAACAAAAGGGTTGTAAATTGTTTGGGCATTATCGCTTCTTCTAAAGTGTGCATCACCATAATTGTTTTCCATGTGTCCAATTTTAATTGTAGCATGTTTCATAAAATCTTCCAAAAATCCTTCACTTATAAAATTAAGTTTATCTATTTGAAAGTAGCCTCCTTTAACGTAAGGTTCTGGATGATGTCTAGAAGACAAATAGGTTCTTAAATGCATTCTAACCCCATCATAAAGTGCAACATCCAAATCTAAATTAGCAGTGGCTAGATTAAAGTTGCTACCTATTTTTGTCAAAGGAATAGCTCCAGAATTTTCATTGTCAATGGCCTGAAATTGAAGCGTAGAAGACCCTCCTATCCTAACTTTTACACCATCAAAAGTTGCGGTTGTATCTTTTGGGCTTTCATAGACATTTATACCATTTTGATCTGGTTGTCGATAATTGTCTAAACTTCTACTTTTTTGAGCATATGCACTTAAGCCAAAAGATAATACTATTGCAAGAAGTGCTAGTTTGATTGTTGATTTCATAATTATTGATTTTTGTTTATTATTGTTTTGTTTAAGGTTTATGATTTTGCCATTACGGTATTAAATTTTATAGATATTTTATTTCCTGTTGTTATTGTACCAAACAAGGCTTTTGGGGGCTCAATTCCATAATCTGTCATTTCAAGGTCTTTTTCACCAATTAGAATCAACGTATTGTCATTAAGTTGAAGTTTGAAACTTATTGGAATCCGTTTTGTAACTCCAGCTATGGTTAAATCCCCTATTACTTTTATATTAAATACATTGTCCTGAATTTTTGATGTTTCCTGTATTTTAGCCAGTTGAAATGTAATGGTCTTGAATTCAACCGTTTTTAAGGCCTTGTAAGTATTC
The DNA here is from genome assembly GCA_003550275.1 of Flavobacteriaceae bacterium MAR_2010_72. Lineage (GTDB taxonomy): Bacteria > Bacteroidota > Bacteroidia > Flavobacteriales > Flavobacteriaceae > Geojedonia. The sequence continues at coordinate 1,080,911 of QXCW01000002.1, read as the reverse complement.
TTGTCCATGGCATTTTTACCACTTTTTAAGCTTTCGGCTAATACTTCTATGTATAATTTTTGAATTTGAAGCTCTTCTGAAGTAGTTAAGGTAATTGCACCTTTTAAGTTAGTAGCCTTCACTTCCCAATCATGAAGACTAGAGGTTCCAAAAACAGACAATGTTGATTTAAGGTTGTTTAATTTGAAATCTTGAGAGAGACTCACATTAAAAGAGAATGCAAGAAAAATTAGTACAAATGCAGTTCTAAATTTGGTAAGTTTAATACGTTTCATGTTGTATAGTGTTTAAATTCTATACAAATGTCTATATTAAGAAGAGTTTAAAATATGACTTTTATCATGATACAGATAAAATGTATTAAAGCTATTTAAAACTTGTTCAATTCCATCAAGTTTTTTAAATGAATTCGAGTTTTATTCTCCTTTAATAAAAAGCCACTAATGACATAAAATTAAAAATGCCTAGAGCGATTATATATTCTCACTTTAGGCATTTTAAAATTATTGATTAATTTTTACTTTAATCAATTATAAGTTGATGTATTGACTTCAAAGGTTGAATCTTTGGCCGCCAAATAGCGCTCTGCATCTAAAGCAGCCATACAGCCTGTTCCAGCAGCCGTTACTGCCTGTCTGTAAACATGATCGGCCGCATCTCCTGAAACAAAAACACCTTCAACATTTGTCTTTGCAGTTCCAGGAACATTGATTATATATCCTGTTTTGTCTAACTTTAAATAGTCTTTAAATATATCTGTATTAGGTTTATGCCCTATGGCCACGAAAAACCCTGTTGCTGGGATCTCAACCACATCACCTGTTACATTGTTTTTAGCGCGAACACCGGTAACGACCTGACCATCACCTAAAACCTCATCGGTTTCAGTATTATAAAGAATTTCAATGTTTTTTGTGTTCTTAACTCTAGTCTGCATAATTTGTGAAGCTCTAAACTCATCCCTACGTACCAACATAGTTACTTTTTTACAAAGCTTTGACAAATAATGTGCTTCCTCGCATGCCGAATCACCAGCTCCTACAATAACTACTTCCTGATTTCTATAGAAGAATCCATCACAAATAGCACAAGCAGAAACACCACCACCTAGTTTCAAATACTTTTGTTCAGAATCCAGTCCTAAATATTTTGCCGATGCACCTGTGGAGATTATGACGGTATCGCAATGAATCTCTTTGGTTTCATTTACCCATACTTTATGTACGTCTCCTGAAAAATCAACCTTTGTCACCCAACCATCCCTAACGTCAGTTCCAAAACGTTCTGCTTGTTTTTGAAACTCAATCATCATTTCAGGTCCTGTTATACCATCTGGGTAGCCAGGAAAGTTTTCAACTTCATTTGTTGTGGTCAATTGACCACCGGGTTGCGTACCTTGGTACAAAATAGGAAACATATTAGCTCTAGCCGCATATATAGCTGCAGTATAACCCGCAGGCCCAGAACCTATTATAAGGCATTTTACTTTTTCAATCATTTCTGACATGTCTTTATTATCTTTAGTAGAGCAAAAGTAGAATTTTTAAAACAATCCTTACTTTATAAGTTATTAAAAGTTATTATAACTTTATAAATAGTAGGAATACCTACCATTACTCATTCTTTTTTTGTAAATTAGTGTGTTATCAACTCTAAAATATGATCTTATGAAATTCTTTTATATCTTATGTATTACCTTGGTTTGCTTGTCTTCCTGTAAGGAAAAAGAAACTAATAAAACCTTAAAAGAAAGTGACACTATGCATAAATTAGATGGTGCTTGGGAGCTGGTAAGTTTTTATAACTATGCTGATAATAAAGTTTCTGATTCCTTTAATATTGCTGAAGGTTATAGACAAGTTAAAATCTATACGCCAACAAAAGTAATGTGGAGCAAAAATGTGCCTACCGACTCAACAGAATGGTTTGGCTACGGAAGTTATAAAATTGAAGGCGATAGCCTCATAGAAATTTTAGATTACGGTTCTGAAATGATGAGACAAATCATCGAAGAACGCAAAGCATTTGTTTTCGAGTTACATTTAAAGGAAAATTCTTTCCGCCAAATCGAACTTGATCAAGATGGGAACCGTGTGTTTTCTGAAAACTATATTAGAATTGAATGATCTTTCCATTTAATACATAAAAAAAAGCCGAACAGAATTGTTCGGCTTTTTGTCGGGGTGGCAGGATTCGAACCTGCGACCTCCTGCTCCCAAAGCAGGCGCGATGACCGGGCTACGCTACACCCCGAAAAATGTAAACTCGTAGTGTAGTTTATCTCGAGCGAAGTCGAGGGGCTACACCCCGAATTGGTTATCTTTAACGGGTTGCAAATATAATTTTTTTATTTATTTCTGAACCAATAAAACCCACAAAACTTTAACCATCCAAAACAAAATATTACTATTTAAAAATTATAATTTAGTGGTTCATAAAAATTGACTTACACAATACTATGCCAATAACAAAAAAAAGAGTGCTTACCTTTTTCCTTTTAAGCAGCGTTTTTTTTGGTTCCAGTCAGATAAAAGGAAAAATCACTGATCTTGATAATAACACACATTTACAAGCTGTAAGCATCATCAATTTAGAGAATAAAATGGTTTATGTTTCTGATGACGATGGCGCATTCGAAGTTTCAGAAAGAGGTGTTTATCTTTTTGAAAAACCTGGTTATATCAGTAAAACTACCGAACTAAAAACTAATGCATATTACATTATTCAGCTTCAAATCAACACATCTGAATTAAATGAGATTGTTATCAACGCTTATAATGTTCCAAAAAAAATAAAACAGTCCATAGCATCCATTCACATCATTTCAAACGAAGATATAGAGCGTGGTAATGACATTAATATTGTGAATATTTTAAACAGAACACCTGGGGTATTTATGCAAAGTGGTGCACTTAATACCAATAGAATAAGTATTAGAGGTGTTGGCTCTCGAAACTTATTTGGCACCGCTAAAATAAGAGCCTATTTTGGCGATATTCCTCTTACCAGTGGCAATGGTGAAACGACTATTGAAGATTTTGAACTGAATTCCATTTCTCGACTAGAAATTATTAAGGGTTCGTCATCAAGCACTTATGGCGCAGGATTAGGAGGCACAATTCATATTATGCCAAAAAACGGATACTTAAACCAATCTGAAATCTATAGTAAATTTTCTATTGGGTCTTTTGGGTTAACCAAGGCGAGTATTAATGTAAACCATGGCACTTCAAGCAACGGCTTTAGAGCTATATACAGCAATACCCAAAGCAATGGATATAGAGATAATAACCAATACAACAGGCAGACGTTTACTATACATTCAAATCATTTTTTGGATAATAAAAATGAACTGACCTTTTTGGCCAGTTATGTTGATTTAATGGCATTCATCCCCAGTTCCGTTGATGAGGAAACATATCTAAATAACCCGAAAAAAGCAGCATTTACTTGGCAGCAATCCAAAGGTTTTGAAGACGCTCAACGAGCTGTTTTTGGTTTATCTTGGAAGCATCAATACAACACTATAGTTAAGCATATCACTAGTGTTTTTACTTCGTTTAGAAACGCCTATGAACCTAGACCCTTTAATATTTTAACAGAACATACTTTAGCATTAGGAATTCGAACTCGTTTATTAGGAGATTATAAATTATTCAATAAAAAAATGAGTTGGACCCTTGGTGGTGAATTCTTTAACGACTTTTACAAATATAAAACCTTTGAAAACTTATACGAAGATTTTCCTGAAGGAACTGGTAGTGTAAAAGGAAATCAGTTATCAAACTTTAAAGAAAAAAGGAACTATTTCAATGGTTTTTTGGAAACCAATTACGAGCTTTCTGAAAAAACAAACCTTTCATTGGGTCTAAACTTTAATCAGACCTCATACCATTTAGACGATAAATTCCCAATATCATCATCAAACCCAGACCAATCAGGCGCTTTTAAATTTAAAAGCATCTTTTCTCCAAAAATTGGAATCTCACAAATACTTTCAAAGCATTTAAATATTTACTCTAATGTAAGTCACGGATTTTCTCCTCTTACATTAACTGAAACATTGTTGCCAGATGGGCAAATTAATACTGATCTAAAACCCGAAACGGGCTGGAACTTTGAACTAGGGATGCGAGGCTCTGCTATAAATAACAAGCTGCAATTTAGTTTAGCCTTATATCGATTAAGCATTAAAAATCTTTTGGTAAGTAGAAGAACTGCCGAAGATGAGTTTATTGGAATAAACGCAGGTAAAACCAGACATGATGGTATAGAGTTGAGCATGAATTATTTGTGGATTGAAAAAACGAATATATCCATAAGCTCATTTATAACCTATACGCTCAATAAATATACATTTAGGGATTATATGGATGGCGATAATGAGTATTCTGGGAACAAACTAACTGGTGTCCCATCAGATGTTTTCAATGCTGGATTAATTATGGATTCCAAGTCTGGGTTGTATGGCAATATCAATTTTCAATATGTGGGCGCTATGCCCATTACAGATAGCAATGCTCGGTTTTCTGACAGTTACAGTTTAACAAACTTAAAAGTAGGATACAAAACAGATCTAGCAAAAAAGTTAGAACTCAATCTTTTTTTTGGTCTCAATAATAGTTTCGATACGGCTTATGCATCGCAAATTTTAATAAATGCCTCAGGTTTTAATGGGAGTGCACCACGGTATTACTATCCAGGAAATCCTATAAATTATTACACTGGTCTAAACTTAAATTATATGTTTTGACTATCTTTAAAACAAAATAAATTTTAGTTATGAAACAGACACCATTTATATTAATGCTTTTATTAATCACATTTATAAGTTGTGCCCAAGACAAAAACCCAGTTAACACTAATTATGATTACGAAGTTATTGTACCGGATTTAAATATTCCATGGGGATTTGCGTTTTTACCCGATAATTCCATCTTAATCAACGAAAAAGAAGGTAAGCTTATTCATTTTAAAGATGGAACTAAAACCATTGTTGAAGGACTCCCAGAAATTTATGTCAGAGGACAAGGCGGGCTTATGGATATAAGATTGCATCCTAATTTTGAAACCAATGGTTGGATTTACTTTACCTATGCTTCTTCAGAAGGCGAAGGTGACGGTGGCAATACCACCCTTATGAGAGCTAAACTCCAAAACAATACTTTAACAGATAAACAACCACTCTATAAAGCAGCACCAAATACAACCAGAGGACAACATTTTGGCTCAAGAATAGTTTTTGACAATGAGGGTTACCTCTATTTTTCAATCGGTGATCGTGGTGATAGAGATACCAATCCGCAGGATATAACAAGAGACGGTGGTAAAATTTACAGATTGCATGATGATGGTTCAATACCAGAAGACAATCCTTTCGTAAATGAGCCCAATGCAAAAAAAGCAATTTATTGTTATGGAAATAGAAACCCTCAAGGTATGGTGCTTCATCCAGTAACCGGTGAAGTTTGGGCACACGAACACGGACCAAGAGGAGGTGACGAAATCAATATTATTAAAGCTGGCAGAAATTACGGTTGGCCTTTAGCGAGTTTTGGTATTAACTATAGCGGAACATCATTTACAGACAACACTTCTCTTCCGGGTATAGAAAATCCAATACACTATTGGGATCCTTCTATTGCACCTAGCGGAATGGCATTTATTACTAGTGATAAATATCCTGGCTTAAAAGGTAATTTGCTTGTTGGTTCTTTAAAATTTCAATACATGGACAATTGCTATATAAAAGATGGAAAAGTTGTGAAAGAGGAACGACTTTTGGATGGTTTAGGGCGCATCAGAACCATTAATGAAGGTCCTGATGGTTACATATATGTGGGTGTTGAAAATTTAGGAATCGTTAAATTAATTCAAAAACAATGAGATTGAAAATCTGTTTAAAGCTAATTTTAACAATCGGCTTATTCTATTCCTGTAATGAAAAGCTTAGTGCCCAAGAGCTTCAAAAGTTCAAGGAAAGTGCCGAACGCGGCGCCATTATTTATAAAGATTTTTGTATGGTCTGTCATTTACCAGATGGCAATGGTGTATCTGGCGTGTATCCGCCTTTGGCAAATTCAGATTATTTAAAAACGAAAAGAGCTAAAAGTATCAAATCCATAAAATATGGATTGTCTGGAGAAATTAAGGTCAACGGAGAAACCTACAATAGTATCATGGCCCCTTTGGGTTTAACCGATAAAGAAATTGCAGATGTTATGAATTATATCACAACGTCTTGGGGAAATAAAAACACCCAAATGATAACTGAAGCAGAAGTTTCAAAAATTCAACCTAAAGATTAGGGCGTAAATATGTAGATTTGTGGCATCAATTTAAATAAAAACTATGCTCATTATTGGAATTGCCGGCGGAACGGGTTGTGGTAAAACCACTGTTGTCAACCAAATCCTTGATCAACTACCTGAAGGTGAGGTTGGAGTCATTTCACAGGATTCCTATTATAAAGACACCTCGCATTTAAGTTATGAAGAACGTGTAAAGATCAATTTCGACCATCCGCGTTCCATTGATTTTGAATTGCTTGAAGCCCATTTAAAGGAACTTAAAAAAGGGAATGCCATTGACCAACCTGTCTATTCCTTTGTGAAGCATAACCGTACTGGCGATAGCATAAAAACATTGCCAAGAAAAGTGATGATCGTTGAAGGAATTTTAATCCTGACCAATCCTGAATTACGGGAGATGTTCGATATCAAAATATTTGTACATGCCGACAGTGATGAGCGCTTGATACGCCGTTTAAAACGTGATATTACAGAGCGTGGTCGAGATCTAGACGAAGTGCTGGATCGTTATCAAAACACGCTAAAACCCATGCATCAGCAATTTATTGAACCCATGAAAGAATATGCCGATATTATCATCCCCAACAATAAATACAATACCGTTGCGGTTGATATAGTAAAGACCATTATTAACCAACGTTTAATGTAAATTGAAAACGAAACGCTCATACCTTAAAGGCTTTAAAAACATCTTTGTAATCATTCTGGTGGTGTTTGCAGTTTGGATGCTCTTCTTTGATGCCAACTCTTGGCTGATCCATCATGAGCTCAATACCGAAATGGATGATCTGGAGGATGAAAAAGAGTATTACAAAAACGAAATTGAAAAGGACAAAAAAGCAATTAAAGAGTTAAGCACCGAAGAAGGTATTGAAAAACTGGCTCGTGAAAAATATTACATGAAAAAGGATAACGAAGAAATCTATATCATAGAATATGAAGACAGTTTAAAAAACAAAAAGCAGTAATGGGTACATCCTTATTTGATGAATTTCCTGAAGTATCTTCCAAACAGTGGAAGCAACACATCCAGTTTGATCTAAAGGGCGCCGATTATAATGATACCCTCATCTGGAGAACTAATGAAGGAATTGATGTCAAACCCTTTTATCATGCTGATGACTTCAAAACGCTTCCTCAAGTTTCAAACAGCAAGGCCACACAATGGCATATAGGCCAAAGCATCTTTGTTGCCGATGTTGAAAAATCAAACATAAAGGCTCTAAAGCTTCTAAATCGCGGTGTGGAGAGCCTTATTTTCATTATCCCTTCAAAAGATAATTCCATTAAAGTTCTGCTAAAGGACATCGATCTAGATACAACACCTGTGCATTTACACTTGCAGTTTTTAGATGCTGAATTTGTAAAACAACTTGCTAATTACTCAAGTTCAAACCTTACCATCCATACCGATATCATAGGCAATTTAGCCAGAACGGGAAATTGGTTCAGCACACTCCAAGAGGATCATAAACAATTTGATGGTATCGTGGAACATACACGGAGCTTTAGCATAGACACCACCTTATATCAAAACGCTGGTGCTACCATAGTTCAGCAATTGGCCTACGCCATCGCACATGCCAATGACTATTTGAATCATCTGGATACTGGTATTTCAAGTGAAATTAAGCAATCCTTTAATGTCACTTTTCATGCAGCTCTAGGAAGCAACTATTTTTTTGAGATCGCTAAACTTTGCGCCTTAAGACGCTTGTGGCATACATTGGCTGCTGAATACGAGGTCAATACGGACTGTCATATTATGGTGACGCCAACCAAACGCAACAAGACCATTTACGATTACAATACCAACATGCTGCGTACGACCACCGAGTGTATGAGTGCTATTTTGGGAGGTGCCAATACCATTAGCAATTTGGCCTATGACGCCATTTACCATAAATCAAATGCCTTTGGGGAGCGCATCGCGCGTAACCAATTGCTAATTTTAAAACATGAAAGTTACTTTGACAAGGTCAATAATCCTTCTGATGGAGCCTATTTTATTGAAACCCTTACCAATGAACTTTCGCAAAAAGCCTTGGAACTCTTTAAGGATATTGAAGCAAATGGCGGTTTTTTAAAACAGTTAAAAGAAGGCACTATTCAGCGAAAAATTAGTGAAAGTTCTGCAAGAGAACAGGAGCAATTCAACAAAGGCGAATTGACCTTATTAGGTACCAATAAGCATCCCAATCTCAATGATCGGATGAAAGGTGAATTGGAGCTCTACCCTTTTATAAAAACCAACCCAAGAAAAACCCTGATAGAACCCATTATCGAACGCCGTTTAGCAGAAGCTTTGGAACAAAAACGCTTAAAGGATGAATAGAAAAAACCTGCAACATATTACCCTTTCAGCAACTGCCAATAGCCAGGAGCCAGAATCCAATAGCGTTTTTAAAACCGCTGAAGCTATTGCTGTTAAATCAACCTATACACCAGCAGATGTGCAGGATTTGGAACACCTCAATTTTGCTGCGGGAATTGCACCTTATTTACGTGGGCCTTACAGTACCATGTATGTGCGCCGGCCTTGGACCATTCGTCAGTATGCTGGGTTTTCAACAGCTGAAGATAGTAATGCCTTTTACAGACGTAACCTTGCGGCAGGTCAAAAAGGTTTATCGGTAGCCTTTGATCTGGCCACCCATCGTGGGTATGATTCTGATCATGAACGCGTGGTTGGTGATGTGGGCAAAGCGGGTGTAGCGATTGACTCGGTTGAAGATATGAAACTCTTGTTTGACCAAATTCCTTTAGATCAAATGTCGGTGTCCATGACCATGAATGGAGCCGTATTACCTATTATGGCTTTTTATATTGTCGCTGCCGAAGAACAGGGTGTTACACCCAAACAACTATCGGGTACTATACAAAATGATATTCTTAAGGAGTTTATGGTACGCAATACCTACATCTATCCGCCGACCCCATCCATGAAGATCATTTCAGATATTTTTGAATATACGAGCAAGCACATGCCAAAGTTCAACAGTATCAGCATCTCGGGATACCATATGCAAGAAGCTGGTGCCACTTGTGAGATTGAGCTCGCCTATACCCTAGCCGATGGTTTGGAGTACATTCGTAAAGGTCTGGAAGCAGGCATGGATATAGACAGCTTTGCCCCTCGCCTGTCCTTCTTTTGGGCGATTGGCATGAACCATTTTATGGAGATTGCAAAAATGCGCGCTGCTCGAATGTTATGGGCAAAACTTGTTAAACAATTCAACCCAAAAAACGACAAGTCATTAGCACTGCGTACCCATTGCCAGACCTCGGGCTGGAGCTTAACCGAACAAGATCCGTTTAACAATGTCGCACGAACCACCATTGAAGCCGCTGCGGCTGCTTTTGGAGGCACACAAAGTTTACACACCAATGCATTAGATGAGGCCATAGCACTGCCCACTGATTTTTCGGCACGTATTGCACGCAATACCCAACTTTATTTACAAGATGAAACTGGTATTGCCAAAACGGTTGACCCTTGGGCGGGCAGTTATTATGTGGAAAAACTAACGCACGATATCGCCCATAAAGCCTGGATGCTTATTGAAGAAGTTGAAGATTTGGGTGGGATGACCAAAGCCATTGAAGCCGGAATCCCCAAAATACGAATTGAGGAAGCTGCTGCTAGAAAACAGGCACGTATCGATTCGGGGCAGGATATTATTGTTGGCGTTAATAAATACCGTTTAGATAAGGAAGACCCTATTTCAACTTTAGAAGTTGATAACCAAACCGTAAGACAGGGACAAATTGCAAGGCTCAACCACATTAAAGCCACGCGAGATTCGACCAAGGTAGAAGTTGCGCTTTCAAAATTAACAGCAGCAGCGAAAAATTCTTTGGAAGGAGATTCACGTCTTCGCGAGAATTTGTTAGCTTTAGCTATTGAAGCGGCACGGGAACGTGCTACTTTAGGTGAAATCAGTGATGCTTTAGAACTTGCATTCGGACGCTATAAGGCACAAATAAAATCATTTTCTGGCGTGTATAGTAAAGAAATAAAAGACGATGCCTCCTTTAAACGGGCAAAAGAACTGGCCGATATCTTTGCAGAACAAGATGGTCGCAGACCCCGTATTATGATTGCTAAAATGGGCCAGGACGGTCATGACCGAGGTGCCAAAGTTGTAGCTACCGGCTATGCCGATGTAGGTTTTGACGTGGATATTGGTCCGTTATTCCAAACGCCACAGGAGGCCGCCAAACAGGCCGTTGAAAATGATGTGCATATTTTGGGCGTTTCTTCATTGGCCGCAGGACATAAAACGCTGGTACCGCAAGTGATTGATGCGCTCAAAGCCTATGGGCGTGATGATATTATGGTGATTGTTGGTGGCGTTATTCCCAAACAGGATTATCAATATCTCTTTGATGCCGGTGCCGTAGCTGTCTTTGGCCCTGGCACTAAAATTAGTGACGCAGCTATCAAGATCTTGGACATCCTTATTGATTAATAGCCTGTTTATCTTTGACCTTTGAACGCTTGCCATCTTTAGGAGAATGCTATGAGCTTAACAAAATGACTTTAACTTAAGCTAAATAAACATTAATAGTTTATGTAAACTTAAGGAATACTAGGATATAAAAAAATTACGCATCATTTGGCGAACCATTAAGATTCCCGCTTTCTCGGGAAATAGAATATGATTAAATTCTTTAGTAAAATTAGATAGCACCATCGTTGTCATTTATGCGCTTGGAGGTAACAACGGACAGATTATTCATAACGCAATGGCAATTGTTTCAAATAACAAAAATGGAAAAAACACTATAAAGGCAAAAAGTATAATCAAAGAAATTCAAATCGTATGAAAACAACGCCAGAACATGATGCCCGAGTGGCAAAACTGACATTTGCGTCGGTATATCCTCACTATGTTACTAAAGTTGAGAAAAAAGGCAGAACCATTGAAGAATTACATCAGGTGATAGAATGGTTGACGGGTTTTGATGACAACAAACTTAAGGAACTGATTGACGAAAAAGTGACGTTTGAAACATTCTTTTTCAATGCAAAATTAAACCCAAATGCGCACCTCATAAAAGGCGTTATTTGTGGTTATAGAATAGAAGACATTGAAACCCCTTTGACAAAACAAGCAAGATACTTGGACAAATTAGTGGACGAGTTAGCGAAAGGCAGAAAGATGGAGAAGATATTGAGACAAGACTAAATAATATATTATAACAGAGAAATACCACTACTAACAATCACTATGTTTCAGCACCTTTACTCAACCATTACTAAAAGAGCCTCCCAAGCTAACCGACGATTATTATTTTGAAATTATATAAAAGTTAGATTTATGACAGCAAATGGAACACTATTTGATGAGCTTTTGAAAACTATTACAAAATGAAAAAAACCTTAACCATCCTTTTCATTACTGTAGCTTCTATTACAGTACATGCACAAACCTTAAAAGATTCCGTCAACGTGCTCTATAAAAATTATTTCGAGCTCTTACGATCTAAAGAAAAACTGGACACCATTTCCTTTAAAGTAGAAACTTTTGGCGAATTAATGGAGTCAAACAATAGACAAATAAAAGCCTTAACCGACGCCGAGCTTTTTTCATTAAAAAAACAGTTAGAACAACGGCGCAAAAAAATAATCAATACTACCGAGTTTGTGTTTGCCTCTAACGCCAGCCTTAATGCTATTAAACAATTAGACGCCACGAGCGACTATCTTACCCAAATCTCACATCTAAACAATCCTGATAATTCCGAATTGGGGTTTTCATTGTCCAATGAAATTGCAAGAATACTTGAAAAGGATATTATCAAGGGCAACCATAAGATCAATGGTGTAAAAAAGGAAAAATTCTTGAGCTTTGTCGATCACATTATCAAATCCCCGTTAACCGAGTCTATAACCAGTGCTATTCCTGTAGTAAGCTCTATAAAATCGGTAGTGGATCTGGTCATAGGTAGTGCTCTAAAGGGGAAAGATATTCCTCTAGAAGATGTTAAAGCATTACAGCAATCATTAAAAGTGTATTTAGAGCATTATGAAGGTTTGGCAAAAGCCCAGACCGACTTTGAACAAAACATTGGCAATTTAGATATTAGAAAAGAAGGACTCGTATTGTTATTAACCCAATACACTACTGAACGCACAAATACCTTAATCCCAAATGCTATTAAAGAGAACAATAAATCAGTATCGCTTACCCAGCTCATTAACACCCATTACACCAAAGATATCGTACAACAAAAAGTTGACCATATCATCAATGCCAATCCAACCGATCACAATGGTCATCTCACAAACAACCATTTAAACTATCCCAATTATGCCTTAAATCAGGCCAAGTTTATACGCGATGAAGTAGAATCCTTGAGCAAAGAGTACATTTCTATTTTCGTTTCGTACCAAGCCGCTTTAAAAGGCGTGTTGGAAAAGAGCAAAACGATTGGAGATGCTAAAAAAATTGATGCTAAAATCGTAGAACTGGAAAAAAAGCTCTCTGATGTAAAAGTTGCCTTTGATGACAATTTGAATATGCATAAATTAAATATCACCTTTAACACCTTGGTTCAGTATTAGATAGCCTTTATAGTTGTGAATACGGTAATGGTTTTAAAAACACACGTGTAATATCATTCATAGAATTGGCGTATTTCTCCAATTTGATAATTCGTTGCCATTCTGGATGTGGACCAAATTTAGACCAGGCTTTCATCTGGGCATTCATATCTTCAAAGGCTAGCAGATAGGTTAGGCAGGGCATTTGGTCACCCGCGATATTATCACCAAAAAACACCATGGGAAGCCCAACTTCTTCAAAGATTTTAAATTCGCTATCATTAAACATGTTTACCTTCCTACGTAGAGCATCTTCATTGTGGCTCTCATATATTCTTAACTCAAAAAGATGCGCTTTAAAATTCGGCTTGACCAAATTAGGAAAACCATAAGTTGATCGAATAAGTCTGGTAGTAATTCGCTTGTAGGGTATTGACGCTTCATTGGCATTTAGATACGCACTTGCATCTTCTAAATAGGTATTGTCTTTGGTTAAGTTATCTTTACTCGCTTGAAAGGCCAGTAAATTTTTGTAAGGAATAAGTAAATACATTTTCTTGGGTAAACCTTCTCCATATTCCTCAAAAACCCCTATTTGTTTGATACCCTGCCTATTGAGTGCCGGAATAAGCGCTTTTTCAAAATAGTTATGTAAAACCTCGGCTGGTCTAAAAAATTCTAATTCATAGGTTCGTAACTCATAAACTTGGTCTTGAGCTGGGAGGTTACCAAAGAATAAACATAAAAGGATCTTAGCTAAAATTCGAAAATACATGGCTGGTATAATTAGTTAATATTCTAATATAGTGATTTATCCATGAACAAAAAACAAATTTATTGTGAAGCAAATGATAAGTTTAAGCGTATATTGCCCTTATGATTCATTTAGGTTTTAATAGATATAAACTTTTCAAAAACCAAAACAAACTATTGCGCATTAATTTTGTTTGCCTTACATTTAGTTTATGACAGACGTTGAGATTGAAAAAGAAAATGCAGAGATTGCCAAGGCCTACAAAAAACTCCTAAAAGTAAGTTACCAAACCTTAAGTGCGGCAGATAAAAAACTCATTCGCCATGCGTTTGAAGTAGCTTTAGATGCTCATAAGGACCAACGCCGCAAATCGGGAGAGGCTTATATTTTCCACCCGTTAGCTGTGGCCACCATTGTGGCTTCAGAAATAGGATTGGACGCGACCTCCATTGCTGCGGCGCTGCTACATGATGTAGTCGAAGACAATGTACACTACACGCTGGATGACATTGAACAGTTGTTCGGCAATACAGTATCGCGTATTGTCGATGGCCTTACCAAAATATCCTCCCTAAAAAAGGATATGGATGTGTCCACACAGGCAGAAAATTTCCGTAAAATGCTGCTTACCCTTAATGATGATGTCAGGGTAATCATTATTAAAATTGCTGATCGTCTACACAATATGCAAACCATGGATGCCATGCGTCGGGACAAGCAGGAAAAAATTGCTTCAGAAACCTTATATATTTATGCCCCTTTAGCTCACCGTATTGGTCTTTATAACATTAAAACCGAACTTGAGGATTTAGGTTTAAAATACACCGAACCCGAAGTTTACCATGATATTCTTCATAAAATAAAAGAAAGCAAAGAGGAACAGGATGCTTACATCAAAGCCTTTTCTAAAGTAATTGTAGATACTTTGGATGCCGAAGGTCTCAACTATGAAATCAAAGGTCGACCTAAATCCATATTTTCCATTCGTCGAAAAATGTTAAAACAAGGCGTGAGTTTTGACGAAGTGTACGATAAGTTTGCCGTGCGCATCATTTATAAATCAGACCTTGCCAATGAGAAGTTTTTGGCGTGGAAAATCTATTCCGTAGTTACCGATCACTTTACGCCTAACCCTACCCGTTTAAGAGATTGGATTTCATCACCTAAATCTACAGGTTATGAGGCCCTGCACATTACGGTTATGGGGCCTAAAGGACGATGGGTAGAAGTACAGATTAGAAGTGAGCGCATGAATGAGATTGCCGAAAAGGGCTATGCAGCCCATTATAAATACAAACAAGGAAACACCGAAGATGCGCTTGATACCTGGATCGATAAGCTTCAGGAAGCACTGGAAAGTAATGAAACCAATGCTGTCGATTTCGTTGAACAATTTAAGCTCAATCTGTATTCTAAAGAAATCTACGTATTCACCCCAAAAGGCGACTTAAAGTCTTTACCAAAAGGCGCCACACCACTAGACTTTGCCTTTAGTATCCATACCGAAGTAGGCATGAAAACCAGAGGTGCAAAGGTTAATGGTAAGCTCGTGCCCTTAAGTCATGAGTTGCAAAGCGGTGATCAAGTAGAGATTTTAACTTCCGAAAATGCCAAACCAAACGTGAATTGGTTAGATTATGCCAATACAGCACGAGCACGTAGTAAAATAAAATCGTCTTTAAAAGATGAGAAAAAAGACATAGCCGAAGAAGGTAAGGAAATTTTGAGGCGCAAGCTCAAACAGCTTAAGATTACTTTGGATGAAAACTCCATTAACGATATGGTGGTACATTTTAAGCTTAAAACAAGTTTAGACCTCTTTTATCGGGTTGGAATTGGCACTATAGACAACCCAATGCTCAAGGATTTTGCGGCCTCAAGGAGCAATGCCTTCATGAGCTATATCAAAAATAAGATTACACGACGTCAAAACATCACTAAAGAAGAGCTCGACAAAGATGAAATCACTGCCAAGTATGATATGCTGGTGTTTGGTAAAGAGGAGGACAAACTGGATTACAAACTATCCACCTGCTGTAACCCGATTCCCGGAGATCCCGTATTTGGATTTTTAACCATAAATGAAGGTATCAAAGTGCATAAAAAAAACTGTCCAAATGCCTTAAGTTTGCAGTCCAATTATGCATACCGAATTATGCAGGCCAAATGGATAGATTCGTCACAGCAAGAATTCTCTGCACAAATTACTTTATCAGGCATAGATAACCTAGGTTTAGTGAACAATATCACCCAAGTCATCTCGTCAAACATGCATGTGAACATGAAAAGCATCAGTTTTCAGTCAGACGATGGTGTATTTTCAGGAAAAATAAACGTTGTTGTAACCAACAATACCATGTTAAAAAAGCTCATCGATAATCTTAAAAAAATTAATGGGATCGATAAGGTGACCAGAGTTTAAAATTTACGTAAATTTGCAACTTAAATTATGGATGCAAAACAAGCACAGAATAATCAAGAGATCGTAAAAAATGTCTTTACTACCTTTCTCGAGGAAAAAGGACATCGAAAAACACCCGAGCGTTATGCGATTCTTCAGGAAATTTACGATAGTGTAGAGCATTTTGATATAGAATCCTTATATATCAAAATGAAAAACAAAAACTATCGCGTAAGTCGTGCTACGCTATATAATACCATTGAAATTCTCTTGGAATGTGGCTTGGTTCGAAAACATCAGTTTGGTCAAAATCAGGCACATTACGAGAAATCTTATTTTGATAAACAACATGATCACGTGATTTTAACCGACACGGGAGAAGTTATAGAATTCTGTGACCCTAGAATTCAATCCATTAAAAAAACGATTGAAGAAGTTTTCGACATTTCAATCAGCAATCATTCACTTTATTTTTACGGAACAAAAAACAAACAACCTAACTAATTTTTTAAAATGGCAGTAGATTTACTACTTGGACTACAATGGGGCGACGAAGGCAAAGGAAAAATTGTTGATGTACTCACCTCCAAATACAACATTATTGCTCGGTTTCAAGGCGGGCCAAATGCTGGACATACTTTAGTATTCAACGGGAAAAAGCACGTATTGCATACCATTCCGTCAGGTATATTTCATGAAAACACAGCCAATGTTGTTGGTAATGGGGTAGTTATCGATCCTGTGATCTTTAAAAAAGAATTAGACAAATTAGAAGAACAAGGAGTTGATTATAAAGCGTCATTACTCATTTCAAGAAAAGCCCATATCATTTTACCAACGCATCGTTTATTGGATGCTGCAAGTGAAGCCTCAAAAGGTAAAGCAAAAATTGGTTCTACCTTAAAAGGTATTGGACCAACTTACATGGACAAAACAGGTCGAAATGGGATTCGTGTAGGTGATATTGAGTTAGCCGATTGGAAAGACAAATACCGCGCTTTGGCCGATAAGCATGAAGCCATGATCGCATTCTATAATGTAGATATTCAATACGATCTAAAAGAGCTCGAAAATGAATTTTTTGAAGCGATTAAGGTATTAAAAACCTTGAAGTTTATAGATTCTGAAGAATACTTACACCAAGCACAAAAAGCTGGACAATCTATTTTAGCTGAAGGCGCACAAGGCTCGCTGTTGGATATCGACTTTGGAACCTATCCATTTGTGACCTCGTCTAATACCACGGCCGCTGGTGCTTGTACCGGATTGGGTATTGCACCCAACAAAATTGGTGAAGTATTTGGAATTTTTAAAGCCTATACAACCCGAGTGGGCTCTGGCCCCTTCCCTACCGAACTCTTTGATGAAGTTGGTGAAACTATGGGTCGCGTTGGTAATGAATTTGGCGCCACAACAGGTCGTCCGAGACGTTGCGGATGGCTAGATCTTGTTGCCCTGCGTTATGCATGCCAAGTTAATGGTGTTACTCAATTAATTATGATGAAAGGGGATGTACTTTCGGGCTTTAAAACTTTAAAAATATGTACCGCCTATAATTATAAAGGTCAAGTTATTGAGCATCTTCCTTATAATATTGAAGCCGAAAATGTAACACCTATCTATACCGAAGTTAAAGGCTGGAACGAGAATTTAACTGAAATGACTGAAGCCTCTAAAATGCCAAAAGCTTTAAACGATTACATAGCCTTTTTAGAAAAAGAATTGGAAATCCCAATCACTATTGTTTCGGTAGGTCCCGATAGAAAACAAACTATTGTTAGGTAATATTTATTTATACATTAATCGACCTGTAGTTACAACCATTTCTGCAGGTCGTTTCTGTTAAAAAATCTGTTAAGGCATACTAAAGCCTTGAGATATTGGTTATTTTTGAAGCAAATACTATACAACATTGAAGGCACTCAAATTCTTTTTAATCTTAAGTTGCAGTTGGTTGATTACCACTTCAATGTATGCGCAACAAAAAAAGAGAATACAGATTGAATATTCTGGATTTACGATTAAGGACAGCCTTTTAGGTAAGGATATTACCACCTTTAACCGTGATAACAGCCAGCAAATACATATCATTCATGAAGGTGTTGATATGTTTTGTGATCGTGCCATTTATTACCAAAAAGAAGATTTCATTGAAGCCTTTAGTAATGTGAGAATGAATCAAGGGGACACGATACATCTAAATGCTAAATATGTAGAATATAGTGGCAAAACCCAATTAGCATTTGCCAGCGGTAATGTAGTATTGGTAGAGCCGAAATCGACCCTAACTACCGACACTTTATATTTTGACAGAGCCAAACAACAGGCCTTTTATAAGTCAAAAGGAAAAGTGGTGAGAGACACATCGGGTACTATTACCAGCCAAATAGGGCGATATTATATGTCGGCCAAGAAATATCAATTTGTCCAGGATGTAGTATTGGTAAATCCTGAATACACTTTAAATACCAAACAACTTGATTTTTATACAGAAACTGGTCATGCGTATATGTTTGGCCCTTCAACCATTGTAGGAGAAACCAGTAAAATTTACTGTGAACGTGGTTTTTATGACACGAACAACGATAAGGGCTATTTTATAAAAAACTCACGTATTGACTACGATAATCGTGTCGTTGAAGGTGACAGCCTTTATTTTGATAGGAAAAAAAGTTTTGCTTCGGCTACCAACAATATTAAAGTAACAGATACCCTAAATAATAGCATTATCAAGGGACATTATGCCGAGGTATTTCGCACAAAAGATTCGGTATTTATAACCAAAAGAGCCTTGGCCATAACCGTACAGGAAAACGATTCCATATATATGCATAGCGATACGCTTATGGTTACAGGAAAACCTGAACATAGAATCACAAGAGCTTATTACAATGCCAGAATTTATAAAAGCGATATGAGTGGTAAAGCCGATTCTATTCATGCCGATCACAAAACAGGCTTGACAAAACTCATCAACTTATCTCGTTTTTCGTCTTCAGATGCGTTTGCAACAAAACGTCGCCCCATTTTGTGGAATTTAGGCAATCAGATGACAGGTGATACCATTCATCTTATTTCAAATCCAGAAACAGAAACTTTAGACTCCTTGAGAGTCTTCAACAATGCATTTCTGATTTCAAAAGATACAGTGGCAGGCTCAACTGGGTTTAACCAGGTGAAAGGTCAATATCTCATTGGTCTGTTTGAAGACAACAAGTTGTACAATGTCGATATTGTAAAAAACGCTGAAAAGATCTATTACACACGCAATGATGATGGCGAATTGATTGGTATTGATAAATCGAAATCAGGAAGCATCAACATCAAGATTTCTGATAATACTATTGATGAAATCAGACTGCTACAGCAAATTGACGGCACCTTATCACCAGAATCAGAGTTTCCAGATAATGCCCGAAAATTTAGAGGATTTGATTGGCGGGAAGACGAACGTCCCAAAAGCGTAGAAGACCTGTTTAAAGATGACCCTCCTTTGGAACTTCCTATTATCAAAGGCCTCAAGCCTTATGTGCCACAAGAAGAATTTTTTGACGATGAGCTCATGCAGCGTATTGATGACGCTCAAGATAAAACATCTGACAAAGAAAATAAGGCCGCTCGAAATGTACCTAAACCTTTGGTAAAAAAGGATTCCACCCAACTTAAAAAACCTCCAAAACCTGCAGATAAATCTCAAAAAAACAATAATTGATGATTGAGGATTTTTATCAGTATCAGGCGCAAACCACACCACATCCGTTAGCGATGGAAGTTTCTCATGCTGATGGCTCCTATATCTATGACGTCAACAATAAAGCTTATCTCGATTTTGTGGCAGGTGTTTCGGCCTGTAGTTTAGGTCACAAACATCCCAAAGTACTTGAAGCAATAAAATCGCAATTGGATAAATACCTGCATGTGATGGTCTATGGTGAATATGCCCAAACCCCAGCCGTTGAACTCACCAAACTGCTGGCAAAGCATCTACCTCATCCTTTAGAAACGACCTATCTCACCAATTCTGGTACCGAAGCTATTGACGGCGCCATTAAGTTGGCGAAGCGTTACACAGGTCGTTCAGAAATCATTGCAGCCCATCAAGCTTATCATGGCAATACTATGGGTGCTTTGAGTATAATGGGGTTTGAAGAGCGCAAAAAACCTTTTAGACCTTTAATGCCTGATGTACGTTTTATCACCTTTAATACCATTGAAGATCTTTCAAAGATAACTAGCAAAACTGCGGCTGTTATTCTCGAAACCATTCAGGGTGGCGCTGGTTTTATTGAACCTGAAAACAATTATCTAACTCTTGTAAAAGATCGTTGCGACGACGTTGGTGCGCTTTTGATTTTAGATGAAATACAACCTGGATTTGGACGAACAGGTAAATTATTCGGATTTGAACACTATAATTGCATTCCTGATATTTTAGTGACAGGAAAGGGACTTGGTGGTGGTATGCCTATTGGTGCTTTTACAGCTTCAAAAGAAATGATGGACAGCTTAAAAGATCAGCCTAAACTTGGACATATTACTACATTTGGAGGTCATCCGGTTATTGCCGCAGCAGCCTTGGCAACAGTAAAGGAAATTACCGAAACCAATCTCATGGCTGAAGCTTTGAAAAAAGAACAGTTAGTGCGCAAGCATCTCAAGCATCCGCTTATCGAAAGTATTAGAGGAAAAGGACTTATGCTAGCCGCTTTAACCCCGTCGGCGGAGATTACTAACGAGGTTATTTTAAAATGTCAAGACGAAGGTTTGATTCTTTTTTGGTTGCTTTTTGAACCTAAAGCTATTCGAATTACACCGCCTTTGACCATTTCTGAAGACGAACTTATTAAAGGTTGCCACATTATTTTAAAGGTTTTGGACCAAATCAGTCACTAAATACACTGTCAAAATAGCTATCTATCCTTCTGATTTTCAACAATTAAAGCTAGATACAATAAAATTAAACTTTAGCTGTTAATTACTTTGTTGAAAACATTAACCCCAAAAAGGTCATTTTTTTAATGATAACCTTAATTTTAAATCAACGAACTATTACATCTGCTTATGGAGTTTAGTCAAGATGACGACAACAACAATTTTTCGCTGACCAAATTTGAATCCATGCTTAAGACGAATAATGTTTTATTCTTCGATTCAAATGAATTTGAAAACATTATCCACCATTATTTGGAAAATGGAAAAATAGCCCTCGCCAAGAAAGCCATTAAAATGGGGTTAGAACAACACCCAACTTCGGTTAACCTCAAACTTTTCAAAACAGAAATTTATGTTTTAGAAAACAAATTAGAAGAGGCCGATAAGTTATTGGACGAACTTTATGAAATTGAACCTTCCAACGAAGAAATTTATATTCAAAAAGCAAGCGTGCTCTCAAAACGAGATGAACACCAAAAGGCCATAAACACGCTTTTAATTGCACTGGATATGACTGATAATGATGAGGATGATGCCGATTTGTACGCATTGATTGGGATGGAATATCTGTTTTTGGATCAGTTCGATAATGCTAAAAATTACTTTATTAAGTGTCTGGATTTAGATGGTGACGATTATTCAGCACTCTATAACATTATTTATTGTTTTGATTTTTTAGATCAAAATACCGAGGCCATAAATTTTTTAAACCGTTATCTAGACAGTAACCCTTATTGTGAAGTGGCTTGGCACCAATTAGGAAGACAATATTTTACCTTGAAGGAATACCAAAAAGCTTTGGCTGCCTTTGATTTTGCCATTATTTCGGACGATAATTTCGTCGGCGCCTATTTTGAAAAAGGCAAAGTCCTTGAAAAATTAAAAAAATATGAAGAGGCTATAGAAAACTACAAGGTAACTTTAACATTGGATGAGCCTACGTCGTTTGCCCTATTACGGATGGGCCATTGTTATGAAAAATTAGGTAAAAATGACCTGGCTGTTCAATACTTTTATAAAACCGTGCATGAAGACCCGCTTTTAGACAAAGGCTGGATTGCCATTACCAAATTTTATAATAAAAAAAGGAACTACCAAAAGGCCCTTTACTACATTAACAAAGCCATCAATATAGATTGTGACAATGTGATCTATTGGAAGTTATATGCACAGATTAATCATCGTTTAGGGTTCTGGGAAGAAGCCGAACGTGGCTACAAAAAAACATTGGATCTTGGTAATTATGAATTAGCAACCTGGTTGTCTCGAGCCGATATTTTGATTCGTTTAGGAGAATATGAAGCTTCAATTTTAAACCTTATCCAAGCAGCTGAATTTTATCCAGAAACAGCTGAAATTGAATTTAGATTGGCAGGATTGCACTTCACCCTCCTTGAAAAAGAAAAAGGCCAGTACCATCTCAAGAACGGGCTGCTTTTAAATGATGAATTTGAGTTTATATTAGATGAGTTATTTCCAAAACTTGTTAATAAACCATCAATTAAGAAGTTTATTTCAGATTCGAAAAAATCTTCCAACTAAAATTACTTACCTTTACGTTTCTTATTTTGAATTGAAAATGCAACGACGCTTTTTAGACTACTTTATTATTTCAACTAAAGGAATTGCCATGGGAGCCGCAGATGCTGTTCCAGGGGTTTCCGGAGGCACAATAGCCTTCATTTCAGGGATATATGAAGAATTAATAACTACCATTAGTGGTGTAAATCTATATTTGGTAAAAACATTGCGGTCTGATGGCTTTTCAGCATTTTGGAAACAACTCAATGGAAACTTCTTGTTAGCATTACTTAGTGGTATCATCATAAGTTTTGTTTCATTTATGAGATTGGCTAAATACCTTATAGAGCATCATCCCATACTTATTTGGTCCTTCTTTTTTGGCTTGATTTTAGCCAGTATCTTTTTTGTAGGAAAGCAAATCAAACAATGGCGGTTGCCCATATTTATAGCCCTTATTTTAGGAACTTTGACGGCCTATTATATTACTACCATTCCCACTTTAGCCAGTAATGACAATTCCTATTTTTTATTTATAGCTGGAGCCATTGCGATTTGCGCTATGATACTACCAGGTATTTCGGGTTCATTCATATTGGTTATTTTAGGTGCTTATAAAACCCTAAGCGACGCTCTACATGACTTCGATTTTAAGAAAATTGTCTTATTTGCACTAGGAGCTCTAATAGGTTTATTAAGTTTTAGTCATGTTTTGAAATGGCTATTTAAACACTACCATAATATAACGTTGGCTGTTCTTACTGGGTTTATTTTTGGGTCGTTGAACAAAATTTGGCCTTGGAAAGAAGTGTTGACTTGGCGTACCAATTCAGAAGGTGAAAAGTTTCCGTTAATTGAAAAAAGTATCTCTCCATTCACATTTGAAGGTGATCCTCAACTAGCTTTTGCAATTGTATTGATGATAGTTGGTTTTTTAACTATTATTGTCTTGGAAAAATTAGGTTCAAAACGAGGTTAAATGCAAAGCACCCGAACATTCAGAGATCGATTATTCCTTGTAATAAAAGGACTAGGAATGGGTGCTGCAAATAAAGTCCCTGGGGTTTCTGGAGGCGTTGTTGCTTTTGTTGCTGGGTTTTATGAAGAATTTATTTATTCGCTTCAACGGGTAAACAAAACAGCGTTCAGACTGTTGTTCGATGGTCGCTTTAAAAGTTTTTACAATTATATCAACGGCCGTTTTTTGTCCCTATTATTTCTGGGAATGGTCGTAAGCTACTTTAGCGTATCAAAGGTATTGGATTATTTCTTAGTGCATTACGAGTTATATGTGTGGAGTATGTTCTTTGGTATGATTATAGGCTCTATTTATTATATCAATAAAGATTTTAATGATTGGCATTACAAAACCATCTTGTCATTATGTATTGGAATCCTCATAGGTATAAGTATAAGTTTTCTAGATCCTGCAACAGAAAATGACAATTTACTCTTTGTTTTCATTTGTGGTATTGTAAGTGTTTCAGGGATGACCTTACCTGGCTTTTCTGGCTCATTTATTTTGATCCTATTAGGAAATTATGTGCTATTATTAGTCGATGCAGTCAATTCCCTTTTTGATACTATTTATGATATTTTTGGTGGTAATTTTGACTTTATTTACAATTCTAAACGACTCACATTGTTAAAAGTACTTGGGGTTTTCACGCTTGGGTCTGTAGTGGGACTAGTAACGTTTTCTCATGTACTTAGCTACATTTTAAAGCATTATAAAAGCATAACTACAGCAACTATTATAGGGTTTATCGTTGGATCTTTGGGCGTAGTTTGGCCGTGGAAAAAAACCATTTTTAAATTGAATGAAGAAGGACATTATATTTTTGATTCTACTGGCCATAAAATAGTAGCAAATTATGAACGTTATATCCCAGAACTTAATACCGAGACCTATTTGGCCATCATTTTTATTGGTATTGGTATTTTAATTGTTCTGGCGTTGGAACTATATGGACAAAAAACTAGAAAAGGCTATGTCTAAACTTGGACTTTTAGGAAAGGATATTTCATATTCATTTTCGCGTACCTATTTTACATCAAAATTTAAAAATGAACATTTGCCTTTTAACTACGAGAATTTTGACATCGAGGATATTTCAGAGTTTCCGTCTGTCCTCAAATCCAATCCAAATTTGGTAGGCTTAAATGTGACCATTCCATACAAAGAAGCCATTATTCCCTATTTAGATGCTATTAGTGATCAGGTACGAGAAATCGGTGCCGTTAATACCATTACATTTTCAAAAGATGGTAAGCTCAAGGGTTATAATACGGATTGTTATGGATTTGAAAATTCCATAAAACCTTATATAAAACCACATCACAAAAAAGCCTTAATACTTGGCACCGGAGGAGCTTCAAAAGCTATCGCCTATACCCTAAAGCAGTTAGGCATTGAGTTTCATCATGTTTCTAGGGCAAAAAATGCTAAGGCAACTTTTACTTATGATGATTTAACCGAAGCTATTATTGGAACTCATACGCTTATCATTAATTGTACACCTGTTGGAACCCATCCAAAAGTCAATGATTGCCCAGATATTCCTTATGACGGTATCACAAAAGCACATTTACTCTATGATTTAATCTATAATCCGCAACAAACCAAATTTTTAACATGTGGTGAGATTTTGGGGGCAACAACGGCCAACGGACTGGAAATGCTAGAATTACAGGCAGAGAAAGCTTGGCAAATTTGGAACTTGGCTTAATTTAGCTCCTATTTACTGCTTACTTTTTGAATTTCAATGTCTTGTTAGTATCTTTAACACGCAAACAAATACATTGTAACAATGTCAGAGCAAGATAACCTGCAAGATGCAGATGGAAAGTTAACTATAGAGAAAACCAAATCTGCAAAAGCGGAACTTTTAGAAACTCAAGAAGAGCCTGTAGATAATCCTGAAAAAGAACAGGATGCTATTGCTAATGAGACAGAGGCCAATGAGCCTGCAAATACATTAGAAAGCGAAGAACCATCTTCTACTTCTGAAGAAGATTCTAAAACTTCAGCTGAAACAAAAAAAGATACGCACGTTGACGAAATTGAAGAATCTAATGCTGAAGACGCTGAAGACGAAAGTAACAGTGAACGTCATAGTTTAGATGAAAAAGATTATCATGCCATGTCTATGGAGCAATTGGTAGTTGAATTTGAGAAATTACTCAAACATCAAAAAATTCAAACCATCAAATCCCATGTTGATGAGATCAAATCTGAATTTAATTCCAAATTCTCTGAAGTCCTTGAAGAAAAGAAAGAAGACTTTTTGAATGATGGCGGTGACGAAATTGATTTTTACTATACTTCTCCCGCAAAAAAGGAATTCAATTCGTTATATAAAGAATATAGAAACGGACTCAATGCCTATTATAAAAATTTAGAGGCCAATTTAAAGGTCAATCTAGAAACCCGGTTACAAATTATAGAGGAAATTAAAGGCCTTATCAATGTTGAAGAGAACATAAATACGACTTACAAACACTTTAAGGACTTACAAGAGCAATGGCGCAACGCAGGCCCGATTCCAAGGGATAAATACAATAATGCTTGGAATACCTATCATCACCATGTTGAAATATTTTATGACTTTTTGCATCTCAACCGCGACCTACGGGATATGGATTTCAAACATAATCTCGAGCAAAAGTTAAAAATTATTGAACGAGCCGAAGAATTGGCAAAAGACGATAATGTAAACCGATCATTTAGAGAACTTCAAGTTCTACATAAAATGTGGAAAGAAGACCTTGGCCCAGTTGATAAAGAGCAACGCGAGGCTATCTGGGAACGATTTAGCAATGCTACAAAAACCATCCATGATAAACGTCAAGCCTATTATTCCGATTTAGACAAGGCTTATGAAAAAAATCTTGAACGCAAAGAAGGCATTATCGAAAAGATAAATGCTGTCGCTAACGATCAAGGCAATACACATCAGGCTTGGCAAAAAAAGATAAAAACCATTGAAGCGTTAAGGCAGGAGTTTTTTAATGCCGGAAAAGTTCCTATAAAAGTTAATGAAGCAACTTGGTCAAAGTTCAAGGAATCCGTACGGGTTTTTAACAGAAAGAAGAATGCATTCTATAAAGGTCTAAAGAAAGATCAATATGACAACTTACAGAAAAAATTAGAGCTTATTAAAATTGCCGAAGATAATAAGGACAGTGATGATTTCGAGTCCGTAACTCCTTTGATGAAAAAAATCCAAAGTGATTGGAAAAAAATTGGTCATGTTCCAAGAAAAGATAGCGACAAAATTTGGAAGAAATTTAAAGCTGCCTGTAACCATTACTTTGATAGAGTTCACGAACAACGGAGGGCAGAGAATAAAGATCTTTATGATGCATTCGACAAAAAAGTGAAACTCCTAGATGCTATAAAAAATCTGAAATTAACTGGCAAACCTGAAGCTGACATAGAAACAATAAAGAAAAAAATAAGTGATTGGAAGACATTAGGAAATGTGCCTTACAATAAGCGTTACATCGAAGGTAAATTCAATAAAGCACTTGATGAAGTATTCAACAAGCTTAAAATGGATAAATCTGAAGTTGAAATGATAAAGTTTGAAAACAAACTCGAAAACTTATCACAGCCAGATGATACCAGACTTTTAGACAATGAACATAACTTTATAAGAAAGAAAATAGATGAAGTTAAAGGCGAAATCAATCAGTTAGAAAACAATCTTCAATTTTTCTCTAATGTGGATGATGACAACCCTTTAGTTAAAGATGTTCTAAATAATATTGAAAAGCACAAAGACAACCTTACTATTTGGGAAGAAAAACTCAAGAAACTCAAGGATATGTACTAAATAATAAAATCCTATCTGTTAAAACAGATAGGATTTTACCCCTAACTAAACTAAATTTTAAACCTTAATTACATCCGCTTAACTACATAATTAAGATTACCTACTTATGATTATGAAACTTGTTAAAGTTTCTAATTAGTATATATACGGCGCAAATTAAATTTTGGACTATCTGGTTTTAAAAAAATTACATTTTTTTTGCTTCTTCCCAAAACACATCCATTTCGGCAAGTGTCATATCACCTAATAACTTGTTATTACTCTTGGCTTTAGACTCTAAATACTGAAAGCGTTTAATAAATTTTTTATTGGTACGTTCCAAAGCATTTTCTGGATTGATTTTTAAAAACCGAGCATAATTGACCAAAGAAAATAAAACGTCTCCCAATTCATTTTCCATTCTTTCCTTATGACCTAATTGAACTTCTTTTTGAAGTTCCTGTAACTCCTCCACCACTTTTTCCCAGACCTGTTGTGGTTGCTCCCAATCAAAACCAACGCCTGCAGCCTTATCCTGTATTCTATTTGCCTTGACTAATGCTGGGAGACCATTAGGCACACCTTCCAAAACACTTGCTTTTCCTTCTTTTAATTTTATTTGTTCCCAATTGCGTTTCACATCTTCTTCATCCTTCACCTTAACATCACCATAAATATGCGGATGACGCTCTACTAACTTATCACAAATCTCGTGGCAAACATCAGCGATATTAAAAGCGTTAGTTTCACTACCAATCTTGGAATAAAATACGATATGCAATAGTACATCACCTAGTTCTTTTTTTACTTCGTCAAGGTTTCCATCTAAAATTGCGTCACCTAATTCGTAGACCTCTTCGATTGTAAGATGTCGAAGGGTTTCCATGGTTTGCTTTTTGTCCCATGGACATTTCGCCCGTAGCTCGTCCATAATAATCAATAAACGCTCAAAAGCCTGAAGTTCCTTGGTTTTATCAGCCATAAATATTTCGAATTATTAGGTCATAAAAATACAAGGAAATAGGGTTTTTAACCTAAATCCAAACATTATTCTATAAAAAAGATATTAACTAAAAGTGAAGCTATTCTTCCTCTTCAGAAGCCGATTTATCTGAAGTGTCCTCAATAAGATCTAACAAATTATGTGCTTGTAATAGGTTATACCATTGCACGACTTTTTTGATGTCACTAGCATATACGCGGTCTTCATCATAATCTGGTAAAACTTCAAAAAAGTATTCTTCTAAAGTATCTTTAGAATCCTTATGACTAATGGATGTTGGTTGACCGTTTTCTTTTTCTTTTATTTTTTTTAGTACTTCCTTCAAAGGTAGCTCTTCAGTTAAGGTATAAATAGCTATTTCACTTAACACACTGATATTACTGTGTACATTTACGGTAAGCTTTTTTTGATCAATTAGAGATTCGGCTACAAAACCGCTTCTGGTCTGGGTGATAATCTTGAAAAGTCCGGGTTTCCCTGAAATGGATAAAATTTTATCTAAACTCATAAGTTTATTGTTGTCTTATTTTGAAAGTTGACAAATATAATTTATTACACTAAAATAATCTATTTACCTTTTCTTTTTTTGAGCTGGAAAACGCATTCTGTAGTCAACACTGATTTTTCCTTTGGAAATGTTGGCAAGTTTGCCTTTAATCAGTCGTTTTTTTAATGATGATAACTTATCTGTAAACAAAATTCCTTCAATATGGTCATACTCATGTTGGATCACTCTAGCAATCAATCCATCAAACGATTCCGTATGCGTAATAAAATCTTCGTCCTGATATTGAATCTTGATTTTAGGTTTTCTGAATACATCTTCCCTAATGTCCGGAATACTCAAACATCCTTCACTAAAAGCCCATTCATCACCATCTTCCTCCAAAATTTGGGCATTGATAAACGTACGCTTAAAACCCTTTAATTGCTGTTGCTCTTCAGGAGTTAAATCGTCATCTTCTGAAAATGGTGTAGCATCTACCAAAAATAGCCGAATTGGCAGTCCAATTTGGGGTGCAGCCAGCCCAACACCTGATGCAGCATACATAGTTTCGTACATGTCTTGAATAAGCTCATTAAGTTTTGGGTACACTTTTGTAATTGTTTCAGCCTCTTTTCTCAACACAGGATCACCATAAGCTACAATAGGTAAAATCATTTTTGTGATATTTTAAGATGCAAAAATACAATTCTTAAAGGCATTTACTAGAATTAGGCATAAAAAAACTCCTTTGAATCAAAGGAGTTTTTCAGGCGAGGCTTTTTCCTCTATTTCATAATAACGATCTTTCGCGTTGTTGAAGCTTCATCAGTTGATATCTTAAGCAAGTAGATACCATTCGTTAAATTATTTGTACTAATTTCCTTGGAGTTTTGGTTACTGAGAAGATCATTAGAAACTAACTTCCCGGCAACATTGTATATTTCAAATTTAGCTGATAAATTAGATTTAAATTTAACGGTTATAAGATCTCCCTTTAATAATGGGTTAGGATAAACGCTTACTTTATCATTAAACGAAACTTCATCGTCAGATAAAGTAACTAATGTGCCGTTCACGTATTGACAAGTTCCATTATTTGGAAAAGATACAATAAAGTCATCTGGGTCTGATAAAGAACCACCAGTTGAAACATATTGTAAATTAGTGCCATTACAGGTTGATTTTGTAAAAGTAATACCAACACCCTGATAGGTCACAAAAATGTTTTGGTTATAACTCGCACATGTTCCTGCGTTAATTTTAAAATGTATGGTAGTGGTGGTAGTTTGATTTCCTAAAAGTTCAGGACACACAAACTGGGCATGAATGACATTGGCCGTAAAAAAAGCCATAATCATAAATAAATAGTAGTTTTTTTTCATATTAATAGATTTTAGGGTATGTAAATATAATTTCCCAATGTAATCTGAATCAATATTTTAGATAAAATCATATTAATACTCGATTAACAG
Source organism: Flavobacteriaceae bacterium MAR_2010_72 (assembly GCA_003550275.1). Taxonomy (GTDB): domain Bacteria; phylum Bacteroidota; class Bacteroidia; order Flavobacteriales; family Flavobacteriaceae; genus Geojedonia. The sequence continues at coordinate 1,050,663 of QXCW01000002.1, read as the reverse complement.
ATTAAAAGTAGTCTTTTGCCGATTAATTCCAAATATATTCATAAAAATTTATTTTGACTGTAAAAAGCTCTGCAGTATGATGGTTGCACTGATTTCATCAATAAGGGCTTTGTTTTTTCGTTGACCTTTTTTCAATCCACTATCAATCATAGTTTGAAATGCCATTTTTGAAGTAAACCGTTCATCGACGCGCCTAATAGGAATTGACGGAATTGCTTTACGCAATTTCTCAATAAAATCCTGAATAGAGGCTTCACTTTCTGAAGCCGTACTATCCATTTGTTTTGGTTCTCCAATCACAAATAGTTCAACAGATTCCTTACTCAAATAGGCCTGCAAAAACGAAATAAGATCCCTTGTATTCACAGTTGTTAAACCAGATGCAATGATTTGCAATTCATCAGTTATCGCAATACCTGATCGTTTGGTTCCATAATCGATTGCTAAAATTCTTGCCATATACTGCAAAGTTATCATAATTGCATAAGTTACAATAGGGAATTCATATTTTTCGTTATAGCATTTACATAACTCAATTATAGCCTTATCTTTGCATAAATTTTACTGAAATGGATCAACTACAACATATAATTGAAAAAGCTTGGAATGATAGAGCTCTATTAACTGATAAAGTGACTATAGATAGCATTAGAAGTGTTATTGATTTATTGGATCAAGGAACTTTAAGGGTTGCCCAACCAACAGCTAATGGATGGCAAGTGAACGAATGGGTCAAAAAGGCCGTGGTTCTTTATTTTCCTATTCAAAAAATGGAAACGTTTGAAGTAGGAATATTCGAGTATCACGACAAAATACCTTTAAAGCGTGGTTACGCTTCTAAAGGAATTAGAGTTGTGCCTCATGCCGTGGCAAGACATGGCTCTTATATTTCGTCAGGCACTATCTTAATGCCTAGTTATGTGAATATTGGTGCTTATGTTGATGAAGGCACCATGGTTGATACCTGGGCAACTGTTGGAAGTTGTGCTCAAATAGGCAAAAATGTGCACTTATCTGGAGGCGTTGGCATTGGTGGCGTGTTAGAGCCCTTACAAGCAGCTCCTGTAATTATTGAAGATAATGCATTTATTGGTTCTAGATGCATTGTGGTTGAAGGTGTTAGGGTTGAAAAAGAAGCGGTGCTTGGTGCCAATGTTGTTCTTACAGCTTCAACAAAAATTATTGACGTAACAGGCGATACTCCAGTAGAAATGAAAGGCCTTGTTCCTGCTAGATCGGTTGTAATTCCTGGAAGCTATTCTAAAGAATTTGCTGCAGGAGCATACAATGTGCCATGTGCTTTAATTATTGGTAAAAGAAAAGCTAGTACCGACTTAAAAACGTCATTAAACAATGCTTTACGCGAATATGACGTTGCTGTATAAATAATTCCTCAAATCTATATCATGGGTTACTCCATTAAACTTACCGGTAAAAATAAAAAGAAGGCCGAGAGCCTTCTAGTAGATGTTGTCTCCACGTTAGATAGTAACCATATCCAATATGCTTTAGAAGGTGGTACTTTATTAGGAATTTATCGCGAAAACAGACTGCTTCCTTGGGATAGCGATTTGGATTTATCTATATTATGTGATGAATTAAAAAAAACAGATGGGCTTATTAATGATTTAAAAGAAAGAGGCTATCGAATTAGAACACGATTGTTTGAAAATGACACTATTCCTTTTAAAAAAGGAAACTTAAGAATCATTAAAATCAGGACCAAATCTTTCTTTGGGCTATTGAAAGGGAATGTGTGTTTAGAAATTTTCGTAAAATATCCACATCAAGATAATGTATATTGGGAAGTTGCAGGTAACAAAATGGCTGCTCCAAAAGCGTTTTATAAAGACTACAAAAAAATTAGATTTTTAGACACCTCGTTTTTCACTCCAGCCCTAACTGAAGAATATTTGACGCATAAATATGGTGACTGGAAAAAAACCGTAAAAGAATGGGATGCTGCAACAGAAGAAAACTCCCTAGTGGCCTAGATTTATAAATTAACGTTCACTATAAAATCCATAAATTACTTTTAAAGTAAACAATTAACTATAACTTTATAGTCTATATTAAACTAATTTTAAATGAAAATCATAATTCTTGCTGCAGGTATTGGCTCACGTTTAGGAAACCCTTTCCCAAAGCCCCTTACACCATTAAAAAACGGAAAAAGCATTATGCAAATGCAGACAGAGCATATTGCATCTAAATTTAATATAGACGATATTAATGTGGTAGTAGGTTTCAAAAAAGACCTGATTATGGAACGATTTCCAGAACTCACCTACGTTTACAATCCTTTTTTTGATCAAACCAACACCTCTAAAAGCCTCCTTCAAGCCTTAAAAAAACATCGAAATGAGGCTGTACTTTGGTTTAACGGAGACGTCGTGTTTGATGAAAATCTGTTGAACATTTTAATACCGCACATTAAAAGCAACTCCTCTTTTGTGGCCGTGAACACAAGTAAAGTCGCCGAAGAAGAAGTTAAATATACACTCAAAAATGGTTATATTAATGAATTGTCCAAAACAGTTAAAAATGGTTTAGGAGAAGCGGTTGGAATCAATTTTATATCCTCAAACGAAATTAAGAAATTTATTGCCAGATTAGAAGAATGTGACAATAATGATTATTTTGAACGCGGATTGGAATTGGCCATAGAAAAAGATGGTATTCAGGTAGCTGCTGTTGATATTTCAGCATATAATTGTATGGAAATCGATTTTTTGGAAGATTTAGAAAACGTGAACAATTTATTCTAAAATGAAATGTATTCTTTTCTGTCAAAACAATTATGCCTTTGGGATTCTTCAACCCATAAAGGCCTATCTTGACAAGAAAAAGCATGATTACATATGGTATGTTTCGGAGAAAATCATAAATGACTTTCCTTATAAATCAGACGATTTTACAACCTCTGTTTCAGATTTAGTATTATTTAATAGTGATGCCATTTTTGTACCTGGTAACGAAGTTCCTTATTATTTGAGAGGCTTAAAAGTTCAGGTGTTTCACGGTTTGGCTGGGGAAAAAAAAGGTCATTTCAGAATTAGACATTATTTCGACCTTTATTTAACTCAAGGCCCATATTTTACAAATACCTTCAACCATTTAAAATCAATCCACAAAGATTTTGATGTGATAGAAACGGGTTGGCCAAAGCTGGATGTCTATGCCACCGATGCCAAGCTATATGAAGATGAAAAGAAAAATTTATTAAAAACGCATAATGCCAAAACCATATTACTTTATGCGCCTACATTTTCACCTAAATTAACGTCTGCACCATTTCTTTTAGAGGAATTAAAGCGTCTGGCTAAAAATGAAACCTATTTAATTTTGCTAAAGTTTCATCCGTTAATGGACCAACAATGGGTTGAGGCCTATAAAACTCTAGCCAACCACACACAAAATATCATTTTTGAAACCGAAAAGAATATCATCAAATTTTTGTTGATGGCCGATTTGCTCATCAGCGATACCTCGTCGGTAATTTATGAATTTTTACTGTTGGACAAACCTGTGGTCTCATTCAAAAATATTTCTGGACATATTCATTGGGAGGACAGTTTAGATTATAATGAATTGATTCCGTTGGTTGAAAAAAATCAAGAAGAGGATCCTTTTGCTTCCGAACGAAATTACATTTTTGATCAATTTCATCCTTATAATGATGGAAAATCTGCCGAACGTATGGTGGAAGCCGTTCGAAGCTACATTCAAAAGCATGGTGTACCGAATTATAGAAAGTTATCTTTTTTAAGACGAATGAAGATCAACTCCATGTTCAAAAAGCCTAAATTTAGCTAAAATGATTAAAATTTCTGGAGTCATTATCACCTACAATGAAGAAGAACATTTGGAAAAATGTCTCGCCTCAATAGCAGATGTTGTTGATGAAATTATTGTAGTAGACTCGTTTTCAACTGACAATACCCAAACCATTTGCAATAAATTTAAGGTCAACTTTATTCAACAAGAGTTTTTAGGATATATTGAACAAAAAAACTTTGCGCTTTCGCACGCAAATTATGATTATATCCTCTCATTAGATGGCGATGAAGCCTTGTCTGATGAGTTAAAGACCTCCATTTTAAAAACAAAAGGTAATTGGGAGCATGACGGCTTTTATTGTCACCGATTAAACAATTATTGTGGACAGTGGATAAACCATTCAGATTGGTATCCAGATAGAAAATTGAGGCTTTTTAAAAAAGATAGTGGCGAATGGAAAGGTATCAATCCGCATGACAGCTATACACTTAAAGACGGAAAAACACTCGGAAAATTAAACGGAAATTTATTGCATTGGATCTACAGGGATTATTCTGAACATAATTTGAAAGTCGAACAATTCTCATCCATTGCTGCCAAAGCTTATTTTGATTTAGGAATAACAGCTTCATTGTGGAAAATTTTCTACAGACCATTATGGGCATTCTTTAAGGCCTATGTATTGAGACGAGGGTTTTTAGATGGCTTAAACGGCTTTATTATTTGCGTACAGACCTACAACGTCACGTTTTTAAAATACATCAAATTAAGGGAACTGTATAAGAACAAAAAAAACTAAAACCTTAAGCTTTCCAGAATTTCAAACGTTTCTTCCAACGTTTTTTTCTATAAAATTGCCTTTGAAAAGTTTCTGTTGCATTCCACATTAATTGAAACACTTTTTTAGCGTCTTCATTAATTAATTTGGCATACTCATCACTCATAATTTCAACCATACTTTTATGAATGGTAAGCCGTGAAAAATTCTTAATTCGCATTTTGAAATCCATAGATTCAAATCGCATCCGATTTAAATCTACCAGATAAAACTGATAGTCCCCATTCACTTTTTTTATCAAGGTATTTCCAGGGGAATGATCCAAAAAATGAATATGATTTTCGTGGAGCCTAAAAGTAAATCGTGTAAACGCTCTTAAAATAGTTTCGTAATCTGGATAGTCAAAATCTTTGGTCAGCGTTCTATAGGTCAAATCACAATTTACATGTTCACTAACATAAAAACTCTTCTTAAACAGAAGTGCTGTAGCATCTTCATAATATGCAATGGGTTGTGGAGTGCCAATTCCCTTTTCAATTAAAATGTTAGCATACTCAAAAGAGCGCTGGGCCTTACTCTTTCTTAAAAATTTATAGGCAATTTGGTTAAACATATTAGGAACTTTAAACGACTTAATATTAATCTCTTTTGCTCCTAACTTAAATACTTTAATCGTATTTCGAGCAGCCTTGCCAAATTGCACACCTGAATGTTCAAATTGATCAATAAAGCGATCAATTTCTGTCTGTTTAGTTTTAAATGAAGCTTCTAGTACGCTTTTCATACGGCAATATTACAACTTTTCTTATTTTTGCATTCATATTTTCTTTAGATAAATTCTTCATGCAAAGTGAAATTCAAAAGTGCTTAAACGTATTAAAACAAGGCGGGCTAATTCTATATCCCACCGATACGGTTTGGGGAATTGGTTGTGATGCTACTAACACTGAAGCGGTTAAAAAAATCTTTCAGTTAAAACAGCGTGATGACAGTAAAGCACTAATTTGTTTGGTGGCCGATGATCGCATGCTAAAAAAATACGTAAAACAAGTTCCGGAAGTGGCTAAAGATATGTTCGATATCCCTGGCCAACCTATCACCATTATTTATGATAATCCTCAAAACTTGGCCAATAATCTTATTACAGAGGACAACACCATTGCCATTAGAATTCCAGATGACGACTTTTGTTTTCAACTACTCCGTAGATTCAATGGTGCCATTGTATCAACATCAGCAAATATTAGTGGATCTCCTACTCCAACATCATACAAAGAAATATCTGAAGACATTTTAAAAGGTGTAGACTATGTCGTAAATTTGCATCACGATAAAATCATGGCTAAACCATCATCTATAATTAAATTAAGTAGTGATGGTAAAGTAAAAGTGATTCGACCATAATGATCAAATTTCAGAACCTAAATTTTGGATTTAGAATTTGAATATTGGAATTTGAAACCAATGAACTTAAAACAAGCCTTACAACATAACGTTTTCAATATCATAACAAAATCTGCACAAGAACTTCAGTTGGAAGCTTATGTTATTGGAGGTTTTGTACGTGATGTTCTACTCGAACGAAATTCAAGAAAAGATATAGATATTGTAGCGATTGGCAGTGGCATTGCACTGGCAAAACAAGTAGCAAATAATTTACCGTATAGACCAAAAGTTCAGGTGTTTAAAACCTATGGCACCGCTATGTTGCGTTACAATAACATTGAAATTGAATTTGTTGGGGCTAGAAAAGAATCCTATACTGAAAACAGTCGAAATCCTGTAGTTGAAAACGGCACGTTGGAAGATGATCAAAATCGCCGTGATTTCACTATAAATGCGCTTGCTATTTCTTTAAACGAAACAACTTATGGCGATTTATTAGATCCTTTTAATGGTTTAAATGATCTAGAAAAAAAGATCATCAAAACGCCTTTAAACCCAGATATTACCTATAGCGATGATCCCTTACGTATGTTGCGAGCCATTCGTTTTGCGTCTCAACTTAATTTTAAAATAGAACAAGAATCCCTTAAAGCCATTACACGAAACAAGGAACGGATTAAAATTATTACCAACGAACGCATCTCGGTTGAACTTAATAAAATTCTATCAAGCGAAACGCCTTCTGTTGGCTTTGTACTTTTAGAACGAACAGGCTTGCTAGACCTTATTTTACCTGAACTTACTGCCTTGAAAGGTATTGATGAAGTTGAAGGACAGCGCCATAAAGATAATTTTTATCACACTTTAGAAGTTGTGGACAACATTTCTGAACATACGGATGACCTGTGGTTGCGCTGGGCAGCGTTGCTGCACGATATTGGAAAAGCTCCAACAAAAAAATTCAGCAAAAAAGTAGGTTGGACCTTTCATGGACATGAATTCGAAGGTAGCAAAATGGTGTACCGTTTGTTCAAACGTCTCAAACTTCCATTAAACGATAAAATGAAGTTTGTTCAAAAAATGGTATTGATGAGTTCCCGCCCAATTGCTCTTGTTGATGAGTCTGTGACCGATTCTGCCGTACGTCGATTGGTGTTTGATGCCGGAGATTATGTGGATGACCTGATGACCTTATGTGAAGCTGATATAACCACCAAAAATCCTAAAAAATTCAATAAGTACCATAATAATTTTAAAGTCGTTAGAGATAAGATTATTGAAGTTGAAGAGCGGGATCATATCAGAAATTTTCAACCTCCAGTTACAGGAGAGGACATTATGAAAACGTTCAACCTGCAACCTTCAAAGGAAATTGGCATCATAAAAGAAACCATTAAAGAAGCTATTTTAGAAGGCGAAATCCCAAATGAATTCAATGCCGCCTTCGAGCTCATGTTGAAAGAAGGGAAACGGCTCGGACTTAAGGTTTCAAAATAACACACAAATTATTCTCTATCAGAATCCATACAATTTAAATGAAAAAAGACAATAAAAAAGTAATATACTGGCTCCTGACAGGATGCGTACTTATCTTTATTATGGTTGTTATCGGTGGTATTACAAGGTTAACCCATTCTGGGTTATCCATTTCTAACTACAAGCTAATTTCAGGTACAATCCCACCAATGAATGAGGTAGAATGGCAGGAAGCTTTTGATCTTTATAAGCAATACCCTGAATACCAAAAACTCAACACCCATTTTTCACTTGAAGATTTTAAAGATATCTATTTTTGGGAATGGCTGCACCGCTTTATTGGGCGGCTGATTGGCTTGGTCTTTTTCATACCTTTTCTTTATTTCCTTTTAACTAAACAACTTTCAAAGTCAACAATAAAAAAGGCCATCATATTATTAGGTTTAGGTGCTTTTCAAGGCTTTTTGGGCTGGTACATGGTTAAAAGTGGTTTAGTAGACCGACCGGACGTAAGTCATTATAGGCTAGCTGCCCATCTTACAACGGCCTTTATTACGTTTGCTTTTACGTTTTGGGTTGCCATGGATTTAATGTTTCCAAAAAATAAGGAAATTGATAAAAGCTATCGAAATTTGATAAGAACAGGATATGCTATCCTATTATTACAGATTATTTACGGTGCTTTTGTAGCAGGTTTGGATGCAGGATTTATACACAACCACTGGCCCATGATGAGTGAAGGGAAATTTATGCACGAGACCGTTTATACGGAACAAAGCCCACTTTATAAAAATTTTATTGAAGGTAAAAGTGGTGTTCAATTTGTACACAGAATGTTGGCATATGTAGTAGTCATTTTCATTTTCTTTATTTGGAGGAAAGGAAAACAAAGAGACTTGGCACATTATCAAAAAAGAGGTGTTAATTCGTTACTGATATTGGTAGCACTTCAATTTTTATTAGGGGTTTTGACTATAATGTTACAAGTTCCTGTTTGGTTGGGTATCGCCCACCAAATGGGTGCGTTTTTCTTATTAACAGCTATGACTTTTACGCTGCACCGTTTCAGTAAATAAGTGAAAAATGGCTACCTTTGTATTATAAATTACTACTATGATTTACAGATTTCGAGTTATTCTGGACAATGATACAGATCAGGACGTGTTTCGTGATTTAGAAATTCGCGAGACAGATAGCCTTGAGGACCTTCATAATGCTATAGCACAGTCGTTTGGATTTGACGGTCTTGAAATGGCCTCATTCTATTTAAGTGATGATAACTGGAATCAAGGTGAAGAAATTTCGATGTTTGATGTGAGTGAAGGTGAAGAGACTATTAGGCTTATGAATGAAACGATAATCAATGATGTTGTGCATGAAATGCAAACCAAGTTGATTTATATCTACGATTTTTTAAGCATGTGGACCTTTTTTGTTGAGTTGGCCGAAATCGTTGATGAAGCTGAAGGTACAGACTACCCTAACTTAATGTTCGTTCATGGACAGATACCTGATGAAGCACCTGAAAAATCCTTTGAAGCTGAAGATTTTGAAGATTATAATGATTTTGATGATGATTTAGATATAGACGATTACAGCAATCTAGATTTTGACGAAAACTGGAATTAAAATCGTTTGGTATTTACAGTTTCGTAATTACGCTTCACAAAGGCTAATGCATTTTTAACAATCTCGCCCATATTTTTACTCCGTTTAAATTCAACATCCTGCGTATATTCAAAAATGGTTGTTTTTAAGGCAGTAATATGTTCTTTTATTGAAATGGTATCGTGAACCATACAATCTAATAATTCATCTATTCGATCGTGATAACTTATCAATCGTTTTGCTACTATGGAACGCTCCTCTATTTTATACTGATCTACAGATTCTTTTTGAAATTTCTCTTGAACTAATTCGACCATTTTTATGTTTTCCTTGAAAAACTGTGGCCTGTAAATATTGAATTTACCTTCATAACATTGCTGATCAAAATCTATAGCCCTAATTTTATAAACCACATGATCAAAATCATGGGTAGGGACGATGACGTAATTATATGAACGCATATCACCCAACAGCCGTATCATACAACGTTCATTGAACTTTACAAACTCTTTGGCAATCTGTGATTTTTCAGATTCTGTACAATCGGGCAACATGCCTTTTATAAACTCATCACCGGGAATTCCTGCAATATGTTCTTCAATCAAGGTGTTTTGCGACACTAAAAAATTGAGGTTATATGGTGACAACATATGCTCAAGCTCAAGACCATAAATCCGAGAGGCATCTGCCTTTTTTACATAAAAATAGGTGTAGTTATCGTTTAAAACGTTTCTGATTTTAATACGAAACGGTTTAGAATTTCCAAAGGTGCAGTAGTCAATGGCATCTACGCTTAAAAAAGGAAAGGTTTTTTCATTTCCGTCTGAATGAAGAATCGTATAGACTTTTTTTAAATTCAAATCGATATCCTTGCGCTCAAATTCATTGTAATATACCCGAATCCAAAGTGTATCATGATCATTTTTATCGTACACAACTACCGATCCCTGAAAACGTAACAAATCATCATAAAAAATAGGTAACCTGATATTTCTGTTATATTCAGAAAGATAAGCATCCAATTTTGGGGTTACAGGATAAGAAGGCTTCTTTTTTGAAATTTTTAAATCTTGCATAATTCAATTCTTACAACTAAATTAAAGCTTTTTCCCAATAAGCGTGTAACAATTTTTAGGGATGCTCGTCATACTTTTACAACCAATCAAAAAATTTACGTCTTGGAGACCATTCTCACCATCAATAATCTTACAAAAAAATTTGGCTATTTAACCGCTGTAAAAGACCTATCCTTTACTATAAACAAAGGAAATGTTTATGGTATATTGGGGCCCAATGGCAGTGGTAAATCTACAACCTTGGGTATTGTACTAAATGTGGTCAATAAAACCCAAGGTAGTTTTCATTGGTTTGATGGCAAAACTACAACGCACGATGCCTTAAAAAAAGTGGGGGCTATTATTGAACGTCCTAATTTTTACCCTTATATGTCAGCCTATCAAAATTTACGATTGGTATGTAAAATTAAGGATGTAGACTATAGTAAGATTGATGAAAAGCTAGAAATCGTGGGTCTTTTAGATCGTAAAGATCATAAGTTTAAAACCTATTCTTTAGGAATGAAACAACGTTTGGCAATCGCTTCAGCCTTATTGAATGATCCGGAGATTTTAATTCTTGACGAGCCAACAAATGGATTGGATCCGCAAGGTATTCACCAAATCAGATCATTAATTAAGCAAATCGCAAGTCAAGGAACAACCATTTTATTGGCTTCACATTTATTGGACGAAGTTGAAAAAGTTTGCTCTCATGTAGTAGTATTGCGAAAAGGTGTGAAATTATATTCAGGTCCCGTTGAAGAAATGATTTCCAGTCATGGTTTTTTTGAATTAAAGTCGAATAAACACGACGAGTTAATTTCATTACTTGAAACAGATTCTAAATTTGGAAATATAAAAGTAGAAAATGGTTTGGTAACTGCATTTTTAAATGAACCTATGGATGCTACCGAGTTTAACACCTATATGTTTAACAAGGGCATTATCTTATCTCATTTGGTCAAGCGCAAGGAAAGTTTAGAAGAGCAATTTTTACAGCTAACTGATAAACTTAATTAACCATCCAACACTAATTCATCAACTCTTATGTTACGACTTATAAATTTAGAATTACAAAAACTTTTATTAAATAGAGCAAGTAAGGTTTTAATCTTCATCTCCTTTATTTTACCCTTTACGGTTTTGGTGTTGTCATCCATCAAAATTAATTTTTTCGGATTTTTCACATTAGAATTAGGAGAGTTAGGGATATTCAATTTCCCTATTATCTGGCACATTACCACCTTTTTCGCGGCACAGTTTAAATTCTTTTTTGCAATTGTGGTCGTGAGTATGATTGGGAATGAATATAGCAACAAAACCATAAAGCAAAACCTTATAGATGGCTTGAGTAAGAAGGAATTTATTTTGTCTAAATTCTATACCATTGTATTCTTTTCATTATTGGCAACTGCTCTTATTGGTGTATCGTCATTATTGATTGGGCTTTATTATTCCAGTTACACTGAAGTTGCCATAATTGTAAGGGAAACTGATTTTTTACTTGCCTATTTTGTGAAGTTAGTTGGCTTTTTTAGTTTGTGCTTGTACTTTGGTATGCTGGTAAAACGATCAGCCTTTGCATTAGGGTTTTTGTTCGTTTTGTTTATTCTAGAAAACATCATTCTTGGGCTAATAACATGGCAGTTTAACTACGATTTAGCTGAAAAGATCCAGAATTATTTTCCACTTAAATCCATGTACAAATTGATTGACCAACCATTTCAACGTATAGTGATGACCAAGTTTCCAGATAAACAAGAGATTGCTTATGACTATGCTGTACATTGGTATGAGATTGTAATTGTTATAGCTTGGACGGCCTTATTTGTGTTTTTATCTTATAGATTATTAAAAAAGCGGGATTTATAATATCTTTGATAGCTATCGCTATCTTGAATGAAAAAGAATATAATTTTATCCCTCTTTTTGTGTTACTTTTCATTGTGTTTTTCGCAAAATGAGGCGTCCAATTGGTATTTTGGCGAAAATGCCGGGATGACCTTTAATTTGAACACCAACTCCATTACTGTTCAAACTAATGGGCAACTCAATACTAGAGAAGGTTGCGCATCAATTTCAGACAATTTAGGAAACTTACTTTTTTATACCGATGGAACCTCTGTTTGGAATAGAAACCACTCCTTAATGAGTAATGGTTTTGGTCTTTTTGGAGATGCTTCAAGTACACAGTCGGCGATTATAGTTCCTAAACCTGAAGATCCAGATATTTTCTATGTTTTTACAGTCGATAATGGCATTGATCAGCAAAATTTTGGATTAAATTATTCTGAAGTAGATATGTCGCTTGATGGTGGTTTGGGAGCGGTAACCTTAAAAAACATAAATCTTTTGGCTATTTGTTCTGAAAAGATAACTGCCGTCTTAAAAGATTGTATCACTAAATCAATATGGGTCGTGACATTAGCCTCCAATAACGGTTTTGGAGAATCTTTCGATACTTATCATGCTTTTGAGGTGAATACTTTAGGCGTAAATTCAACTTCGGTTAAGTCAACATTTAATTTAAGTGTTACCGATATTAGAGGTTATCTTAAATTATCGCCAGATGGCACTAGAGTTGCTAGCGCTAACGCTGAAGATGGTCTATACATTTATGATTTTGATGCTGATACTGGCATTTTAACGAACCAACTACCACTTTTTATAAGCTCATCAAGTAATAAACCCTATGGAGTAGAATTTTCACCAAACAGCCAATTACTTTATGTGCATTCGTCTAATAATTTTTTTGATCGCCAAAATCCAAGTAACGCCAATAACCCTGCTAATCACCGCTCTACATTGACACAGTTTAACCTTATGGCTGCAGACATACAAAGCTCTGAACTCACATTGGACGATAGGCAGCTTTACAGAGGTGGGTTACAATTGGGACCAGATGGTAAAATTTATAGAGCTTTAAGTGCAACGTATAATCAAGGGCTACCCAATTTAGGTGTTATCAGTAATCCAAATAGTATTGGATTTGCTTCCAATTATATTCATAATGCCATAAATCTGTCACCATTTAACTCATCCCAAGGGTTACCGCCATTTATTGCATCCTTCTTTAATTCTGAAATTGATATCATAAAAAATGGCCAGAGTTCAATCAATTTAGAATTGTGTGATGGTGATTCCTATATGTTGGTCTCTGAAAATATTCCAGGTGCTACGTACTCATGGACATTTAATGATACGCCTTTAGCAGAAAATGATTTTGATCTCGAAATATTTCAAGAAGGTCATTATGAAGTCTACATCGATCCCAATAATGGAGATTGCGCATTTGAAGGGCAGGCTTATGTCACCTATAACGAGAACCCTGAAGCTTTTGATACCACGATCATCCAGTGTGATGAAGATGGGTTTCCAGATGGCTTCACTACATTTAATATCGATCAGGTCTTTAACGTTATTACAGGTGGTGCCAATGATAGGAACATTGAGTATTACCTATCCTTAAGTGATGCCAACAACGGTACCAATACTATTGATGGCAGTGCCTTTAATAATTCCCAAAACCCACAGACCATATTTGCCAAGGTCACCAATAGCACCACCAGTTGCGCCAGCATTGCACAGGTCACTCTTGAGGTGAGCCTCACCAATTCCAATGATGCCATTTTAGAGGTCTGTGATGATGACGGTAACGAGGATGGTTTTAGGGCCTTTACGCTTTCCAATGCCGATGCCGATGTACTGGCAGGGCTGCCTCCTGGCCTTGATATTGCCTATTACCAGACCTATAACGATGCGCTGTTGGAACAAAACATGCTTCCCAATACCTTTACAAATACCACGGCCTATTCACAGACCATATTTGCAAGGGTTGAAAATGCCAATGCCTGTTACGGTATCAGTGAGGTACAGCTTACGGTATTTGGATTGCCCAATATTGAAACCGCATTTGAAACCCTCTATTGCCTAAACTTCTTTCCGCAAACCATTACCCTAACGGGAGGTGTTATCGGGGATGATCCAAACAATTACTATTACAACTGGTCAACCAGGGAAACCACATCGACCATCATGGTCAACGCCATTGGCACCTATACAGTAACAGTTACCAATACCAATGGCTGTTCAAAGAACAGGACCATAGCCGTACTACCTTCCAATATCGCGACCATAACCAATATCAATGTCGTGGATGCTTCTTCCAACAACAGCATCGTGGTTCTTGTCACTGGTGAAGGTGACTATGAATATGCCCTTGATAATCCCAACAGTATATTCCAGGACAGCAATACCTTTGAAAATGTAAGGGCCGGACTCCACACGGTCTATGTCAGGGACAAGAACAACTGTGGTACCGTAAGCGAGCAAGTATCCGTGATCGGGTTTCCAAGGTTCTTTACCCCAAATGACGACGGGTTCAACGATACCTGGCAGGTCGATGGGATCTCGGCACAGTTCCAAGCTCAAAGTATTATCTACATCTACGACAGGTACGGAAAGCTCCTTAAAGAGCTCAACCCCACAGGTCTGGGATGGGACGGGACATTCAACGGTGACCCCCTACCCACAAATGACTATTGGTTCCAGGTCACCCTTCAAGACGGGCGACTTTTTAAAAGCCATTTTACTCTAAAACGTTAAAATATTGAAATACGCCATCTACCTTTCAGCCATAATCGTGCTCCTATTTAATGCTAACATCTATGGCCAACAACCTACAGATTGTAGTGATGCGGTTATAGTATGTGGAAATTCTAATATCAATCTTAACGTAAGCGGAATCGGGACTCAAGAGCTTTCAGGATCTAACACCTGTGCCAGCCAAGAGACCAATAGTATTTGGCTAAAAGTTACATTGGTATCAGGTGGCACTCTTGGGTTTATTTTAACGCCTAATAGTTCAGCTATTTCGGAAGATTATGATTTTTTTGTTTTTGGTCCAAATGTCTCTTGTGGAAATATAGGTCAAGCTATAAGATGTTCAACAACCAACCCTCAAGCTGCGAATCAAGGAAATAACTTAACTGGGATGGACGGTAACAACAGCGACGTTTCTGAAGGTCCAGGACAAGATGGCAATAGTTTTGTTAGATGGTTAGATGTACTTGCAGGTGAAACCTACTTCATTGTAATTGATCGGCCAATTGGCAACAGTGCTTTTACTTTACAATGGATAGGAACGGCACAGTTTGCTGATCCTCCTGTAAACGAAGTTAGTTCTCCAACTGCTGTAAACTTAGAATCTTGTGATGTCGTTGTGCCTTTTGAAGATGGTTTCACAAGCTTCAATTTAAATCAAAATACGAGCACAATTAAAGGGGCACAACCCAACACTACGGTTACGTATCATGAAACTGAAAGTAATGCCAATCTCGGAATTGGAGCTTTGAATAGTCCTTATACAAATACTTCAAGTCCACAAACCATTTTTTTTAGAATCACTAATGATGTCACAGGATGTTTTGAAATTGGTGATTTTCAAATAACCACAAACATTGGCCCCAATTTTCAAGCACCAACCGATTATAACTTATGTGATAACGCCAGCGATGGAAATGACTCCAATGGCCGCGTCACTTTTGATCTCAACTCAAAAACCGATGAAATCTTAAATGGGCAAAATCCATCTAGTTTGAATATTTCTTACCATTTGTCCTTTTCAGAGGCTGAATCAAATACAAACCCAATTGCAAGTCCTTATTACAACAATAGCCCGAACCAACAAGAACTTTTTGTGCGTATCGAAGATCCATTTAACACAGCTTGTAAGTCGGTTGCCTCATTTAACCTCATAGTTAATCTTTTACCCGAAGCCTTTGATGCCACGATCATACAGTGTGATGAAGATGGGTTTCCTGATGGCTACACTACATTTAATATCGATCAGGTCTTTGACGCTATTACAGGTGGTGCCAATGATAGGAACATTGAGTATTACCTGTCCTTAAGCGATGCCAACAACGGTACCAATGCCATTGATGGCAGTGCCTTCAATAATTCCCAAAACCCACAGACCATATTTGCCAAGGTCATCAATAGCACCACCAGATGCTCCAGCATTGCACAGGTCACTCTCGAGGTGAGCCTCACCAATTCCAACGATGCCACTTTAAAGGTCTGTGATGATGACGGTAACGAGGACGGCTTTAGGGCCTTTACGCTTTCCAATGCCGATGCCGATGTACTGGCAGGGCTGCCTCCTGGCCTTGATATTGCCTATTACCAGACCTATAATGATGCGCTGTTGGAACAAAACATGCTTCCCAATACCTTTACAAATACCACGGCCTATTCACAGACCATATTTGCAAGGGTTGAAAATGCCAATGCCTGTTACGGTATCAGTGAGGTACAGCTTACGGTATTTGGATTGCCCAATATTGAAACCGCATTTGAAACCCTCTATTGCCTAAACTTCTTTCCGCAAACCATTACCCTAACGGGAGGTGTTATCGGGGATGATCCAAACAATTACTATTACAACTGGTCAACCGGAGAGACTACCTCAACTATCATGGTCAACGCCATTGGCACCTATACAGTAACAGTTACCAATACCAATGGCTGTTCAAAGAACAGGACCATAGCCGTACTACCTTCCAATATCGCGACCATAACCAATATCAATGTTGTGGATGCTACTTCCAACAACAGCATCGTGGTCCTTGTCACCGGTGAGGGCGATTATGAATATGCCCTTGACATTCCCAACAGCATATTCAAGGACAGCAATACTTTTGAAAATGTAAGGGCCGGACTCCACACGGTCTATGTCAGGGACAAGAACAACTGCGGTACCGTAAGCGAACAAGTATCCGTGATCGGGTTTCCAAGGTTCTTTACCCCAAATGACGACGGGTTCAACGATACCTGGCAGGTCGATGGGATCTCGGCACAGTTCCAGGCACAGAGTATTATCTACATCTACGACAGGTACGGAAAGCTCCTAAAAGAGCTCAACCCCACAGGTCCGGGATGGGATGGCACCTTCAACGGCGACCCATTGCCAACCAATGACTATTGGTTCCAGGTCACCCTTCAAGACGGGCGACTTTTTAAAAGCCATTTTACCTTAAAGCAGTAAAAAAGTGAATTTCATCGTATAATTTTGCATTTCATCTAATTTTACCTATATTTCGTGCTGAAATAAGCTTATATATTTTCCATGCTCCAAATTGTATGCAATATGGCTTAACCCTTAACTAAATGAAAAAGAATATTTTTTTTCTTTTACTGCTTACTTGTGTGATGTGCTCAATCTCATTTTCACAGCAAATTTCTATTGATAATTCCGTAACGGCACAACAGCTTATTCAAGATAATTTTGGACAAGGTTGTGTTCAGGTTTCCAATATTTCTTCGCAGGTAAACGGGCAGGTTAATGGATTTAATAGTTTTGGCTATTTTGATGGTAGTGGTACTAATTTTCCTTTTCAAAATGGAATAGTGTTATCAACGGGAAATGCAGTATCTGGAGCCAACGGTGTAAATGGCACGGTTTTAAGTGAAGGTGATCCCACATGGACAACAGATGCTGATCTGGAAACTGCTTTAGGTCTAACTGGGACATTGAATGCCACATCTATTGAATTTGATTTTATATCTATTTCAAATCAGGTTCAGTTTAATTACATATTTGCTTCTGAAGAGTACAATCCGCCATACGAATGCCAGTTCACCGATTCGTTTGTGTTCCTAATAACCGAAGCCGGATCAGGAAATCCATACACTAACATTGCGGTAGTACCAGGTACTTCAACTCCAGTTAATGCCAATACGGTTCATCCAGATTTACAACCTTACTGTGCTGCCCAAAACCCACAATACTTTGACGGCTATAATCTTGGTAACACTAATTTTAATGGTAGAACCACGGTAATGACTGCAACAGCAGCCATCGTACCCAACGTACAATACCATATTAAACTCATCATTGCAGACCAAAATGATCAAAGTTTCGATTCTGCGGTATTCATTGAAGGCAATAGTTTTAATGCTTCAGTTGATTTAGGCGAAGATCTTTCCACTTGTGCTGGCAGTGTAACTCTGGACGCTGATATTGGAAATGCAACAGCAACATATAGCTGGTATCTAAATGGTTCTTTAATGAATGGTGAAGTATTACCAACATTAAACGTTACCCAAACTGGGACCTACCGCGTACTGGTTTCCATACCTTTAGGCAATACAGTTTGTGAGTTGGAGGATACCGTGACCCTAACTTTAAGTTCAACCCAAACAGCTTCCCACATAAGCAATTACAACTTTTGTGATGACCCAAGTGGTGATGGCGTAGAAATTTTTGACCTATCAACAAAAAATGCTGAAGTTGCTGCTTCAGTGCCTCCATCAAATTATACTATTTCTTATCATCTAACAAGTTTAGATGCTCAAAATAATAGCAACCCCATTTTGGTCCCTATACAGAATACGTCTAGTCCGCAACCAATTTATGTTAGAATTGAAGACACTAATAATGGTTGTTTATCATTTCCTACGTTCAATCTTGTGGTTAATCCATTACCAAATGCGATTACACCGACTGACCTAAACGTTTGTGATGATGACACACCCGATGGCATTACACAGATCGATCTCACTCAAAAGGATGCTGAAATCGTTTCTGGGCAGTCAAATACGATAGTGTCCTATCATTTTACTCAAAACGATGCCGACCTCGGTCTGAATAGTATTGGATCGCCGTACACCAATTCCAATCCAACAGAGCAACTTTATGCTAGAGTAACTAATTTTTCAACGGGCTGTTTTGTCACTACTACCCTAACAGTGAACGTCATTGACCAGCCAATAATTAATGATGGTCCGTTTTACATTGATGCCTGTGACCAAGACCATGATGGATTTGCAACTTTTGACCTAACTAGTATCATATCTGATGTCATTGGTAGTTTAACAGGCGTAACAGTTACGTTTCATGAGAGCTTTAATGATGCAGATTCTAGAACCAATGCTATTGGCAATACCACGAATTATCCAAATTCAACTATAAATGAGCAAACGCTTTATATAAGGGTTGAAAACGATTCAAATGGATGTGCTGCTATCACACCTTTAGAAATACACACTAATCTATTACTGACCTATACCAATATTATTAATTTTTCACTTTGTGATATCGATAATGATGGCGTTCAAGAATTTGATTTGAACCAAATTGCTATTGTTATTATTAATGAAATTCCTAATGTTAACATCACATATTACAGAACAGAAAATGATAGAGATAATCAAACCAACCCTATTGATACCAGTCAATTATATACCCCTGCTTCAGCACCAGAAACATTATATATTAGATTAACAAGCGCTACATGCTCTGAAGTAAGTGAGTTTGATCTATTATTGAATACAGTCCCAACTTTTAACAATATTGGTTCTGTGACTTATTGTGATGATGATCAAGACGGATTTACAGCCATTGATCTCTCCACCTTTGATTTAGCTGTAGCTAATGGTAATTCAAATTATACGGTTACTTATTTCTTAACGGAAAATGATGCCAATGCCTTTGTTAATCCCTTACCAACCAACTATACTAACACTTCAAATCCGCAAACCTTTTATGCTAGAATTGGAGATAATAATACAGGATGTGCCTCAATCAATTCTTTTGAAATAACTGTAATTCCAGCTCCGATTACCAGTTCTCCGAGCGATGAGATCCGTTGTGTCAATGATGCAAACGGGATGGCCACAATTAATTTAACAGCGAAAATTTCTGAAGTTGTAACTGATACCAATAATAGGAACATTACATTTCACACTGCATTGACAGATGCCGAAGCTAACACCAATGCCATCAGCAATGCTTCAAGTTATTCTACAGGAACGAGGACAATTTATATTAGGGTCGAAAATGCCACAACAGGATGTTATGTCATAGAGAGTTTTAATATAACTGTAAATACACTTCCAGTTTTTACAACCATTAGTGATTTTCAAATCTGTGAGAACAATAGTGATGGTTACGCTGGTTTTGTGTTTTCAACAAAAGACGCTGAAATTTTAAATGGACAAAACGGTAAGCAAGTTTTGTATTTTTTAAATCAAACCGACGCCGATAACCGAACTAACATAATCAATAAATCGAATCCCTATCAAAATATTTCGAATCCTCAAACTATTTATGTGCGAGTAGAAAACCTATCAGATCAGACTTGTTACGGGACTTCGAGTTTTGTTTTGGAAGTTGGCACAAATCCGCAATATAACGAACCTAGTGATTGGTTTGTGTGTGATGATATTAGTAATGATGGTAGAGCTGTTTTTGATTTAAGTACTCGAGTCACTGAAATTTCTCAAGGTATTCCTGAAACTTTAAATATTACCTTTCATACCTCGCAGGTCAATGCTGAAAATGGAAGCAATGCACTACCACTGCAATATGAAAATGCCGTGAATCCACAGGAAATTTTCGTGCGAATCAACAACGGCACCGATTGTAACTCTATTACCAGTTTTGTTGTCAATGTGATTCAAGCACCCCAAGTTAATCAGGCCCAACCTCTAGAACATTGTGATTCTAATTATGACGGCATTTCAACTTTTGATCTTACAGAATCTGAAGTTGATATACTAGATATTAGACAGAATAATATTGTGGTAGAGTATTTTGAAAGCCTTAATGATCTTGACAATCGTATAAATGCTATTGCAAATCCGCAGGCCTACAACAACTTTTCAAATCCGCAAACGGTTTACGTCAGGATTACAAATACGGTAACCGATTGTTATTTAGCTATTGATTTGGATCTTGTAGTCAATTTACCGCCAAGCCTTAATAGTTTTAGTTCAGTTGAGTTATGTGACAATGCAACCAACTCGTACGATCTTACACAAGTCAATGCGATTGCTATTAACGGTTCATCAAACTATGATATTTCATACTATAGTTCTTCAGCGGATGCTCTTGCCGAAACCAATGCTTTAAATACAAACTACAGCTATCAAACTAATAGCGATACAATTTATATGAGAGTTGAGAATCCGAGCACCACGTGTTTTACAATCCACTCCTTCCAATTGATTGTAAGACCTTTGCCCATTGCTAATCAACCCAACAATTTAGAAAGTTGTGATGATAATTTTGATGGGTATTTTCCATTCGATCTATCCCAACAAACACCTGTAATTCTCGGGAGCCAGAGTTCTGCCAATTATACTGTTACTTACCATAATAGTTTGGTTTCAGCAGAAAATGGAAACAACGATTTACCTATGCTATATGCGGCCACTGACCAAGAGCAGATTTTTGCAAGGGTTGAAAACATTACTACAGGTTGCTACAGTACGACCCAATTTATGAGTATGGTTCATCCTAGACCAATTGTAGATATAGGCGACCAGGTTATTTGTTTAGAAAACTTACCCCTAATTGTAAGTGCCGATACCGGTTACTCTGGTGATACCTATTTATGGTCTACTAATGAAACTACACCCGAAATTGTCATTTCAACTATTGGAAGCTACTGGGTTACAGTGACGACGCCTTATGGTTGTGAAACTACGGAGCAATTCAATGTGATAGAATCAGAACAAGCCACCATAGAATTTACTCAAACCGTAGACTTTGCAGATCCAAATAGCATTACGGTAGATGTAAGCGGCATAGGAAATTATGAGTTTAGTTTAGATAATGGTCCTATGCAAAGTTCTAACGTATTTGAAAACGTCAGCATTGGTTACCATACAGTTACCGTAAAAGACGCTAATGGTTGCTTGGAAGTTACAAGGGAAGTTGTGGTCATTGATGTACCAAAATTTATGACCCCAAATAATGATGGCTTCTTTGATACATGGCATATTACGGGTGTTGAAACTTTGCCTGGAACAGTAGTCTATATTTATGATAGATATGGTAAACTTCTGAAACAATTATCCTCCAATTCGAACGGTTGGGATGGAACCTTTAATGGCGCTTTAATGCCTTCATCAGATTATTGGTTTGTTGCGGATGTTAAACGCAACGATATTGAATTCCAAGTTAAAGGGCATTTTGCGCTGAAGCGTTAAATTTCAGGTGTAAGTTATTTTAATCTATTGATATACTTTTACATAATCTACCCAAAATTCTTGAGGAAAAATAGAATCATCCACTTCAGGACCTCCAAAATTTCCGCCAATGGCTAAATTTAAAAGGAGATAAAACGGTTTATTAAAAGGCCAAATTTGATCATTTTTGACTTCTGGATTGAAAGTATAGACGGATTTATCATCAATAAAAAA
This sequence comes from Flavobacteriaceae bacterium MAR_2010_72, assembly GCA_003550275.1. Classification (GTDB taxonomy): domain Bacteria; phylum Bacteroidota; class Bacteroidia; order Flavobacteriales; family Flavobacteriaceae; genus Geojedonia. The sequence continues at coordinate 1,028,367 of QXCW01000002.1, read as the reverse complement.
CTCGATAGCATCTTTAGTCCAATTTGCTTTGTAAACATGAAAGCCTTCTTCTATACTTTCAAGAGTCGTTATTTTCGTGTTTTTAGAATTTCCGTGACTATCTGTTGTGTGTAAGGTTGTATGGATTTCGTGCGGGTTCTTGCCTACATATTCCATAATATCGATTTCGCCACAGGCTGGCCATCCAATTTCTTTAAAATCATGCCCCAGCATCCAAATGGCAGGCCATACGCCCTGACCAGTAGGTAACTTTGCCCTGACTTCTATTATGCCATACTGAAATTCAAATTTTTGTGCTGTAGTAATTCTACTTGAATGATAAAGGCTATCATCTTTTGTGGCGGTTATCACAAGATGTCCATCTTTTAAAGACGCATTTTCTTTAGTGTAAAGTTGACGTTCGTTATTTCCCCAGCCACAATTAGGGCAACCATCACCTAGTTCATAATTCCAAATAGATTCGTTTAAGGTTATGCCATCAAAATTATCTTCAAATACAAGCTTTTTAGTGTCTTGACAAGAAAACAAGATCACCGATATCACTATGCATGAAACTAATTTTTTCATTTTAATTCAAATTGTTGTTCTAAAATTGTTCTAGAGCTGCCTCCTATAAATATATTAAATTTACCTGGTTCAACAATAAATTGACCTGTGTTGTCATAGAACCCCAACTCCTTATCTGTAAGTAGAAATTTTATTGTTTTAGATTCATTTGGGTTTAACTCAAGCAGTTCAAAACCTTTCAATTCTTTAACAGGCCTAGTGACACTTGCGTATAAATCTTGAATATACAATTGCGCTACCTCCTTCCCTTTGACCTTTCCTGTATTCTTTAAATCAAAAGACACTACAATTTCTTTCATATTAGACGCGTCAACCTTTAAATTACTATACTTAAAAGTGGTATAACTCAATCCATGACCAAACGGATATAATGGTTCATTTACTTCATCTTGATAATGCGCCCAAAACACCAATCCTGGTGCAGGTATGGTTGGCCGTCCAGTGGCTTTGTAATTGTAATATAATGGCATTTGACCTACGTGCTTTGGAAAAGTCATTGGCAGTTTTCCGCTTGGGTTATAATCGCCATACAGCACTTGAGCTATGGCATGTCCGCTTTGAGTACCTAGATGCCAAGCCTCAACAATAGCTGGAATGTGTTCATCAGCCCAGTTAATGGCTAAGGGTCTACCATTGTTTAAGACTAATACAATATTTTTATTCACTTTATATACAGCTTCTAACAATTCCTGCTGAACCCCTGGTAAATCGAGATTTACTCTACTTCTACCTTCCCCACTTTGCAATCCATGTTCTCCTAAAACCATGACCACAACATCGGCAGATTTTGCCACTGCAACTGCTTTTGCAAAACCAGACGTATCTGTCTCGTTTATTGTAAGTTCTGAAATAAACTCTGTTTTACCGATGGTTACATCAGCGCCTTTCGCATAAGTTAAGGTATTACCAATATAAGATTGCATCCCTTCTAAAACCGAAACTGCGGTGCCATCATCGGCTGCAATTCGCCAACTGCCAAGCGGACTTGTTTTGTCTGCCGCCAATGCACCTATCAGCGCTATTTTTTGACCAGTTTTTTTAAGTGGTAAAAGCTGGTTGTCATTTTTTAGTAATACAATGGATTTTTTTGCGACGTCCAATACGGCATCATGAAATTCTTGTTTGCCAATGGTTTGCTTTTCCCTTGATTCATCACAATACTTATAAGGATCATCAAATAAACCTAATTGAAATTTAACTCTTAAAATACGTTTAACAGCATCATCAATTAATTCTTCTTTTACATTTCCTTCACGCACTAAACCTGCTAATTCTTCAACATAAAGATTGGATTCCATATCCATGTCAGAGCCAGCATTAATTGCCAATTCAGCAGCATGCTTACCGTCTTTTGCATACTTGTGAATTATCATTTCGTAAATAGAGCCCCAATCCGATACCATAAACCCTTTAAAATCCCATTTTGATTTTAAAATGTCCCGTTGCAAGTATTTGTTACCTGTTGCTGGAATTCCGTTGAGTTCATTAAATGAATTCATAAAAGTGGCGACACCAGCATCTTTAGCGGCTATGAACGGTGGAAAAATAACATTATATAATGTAGACGTTCCAACATCAACGGTATTATAATCTTTTCCAGATTCTGAAAAGCCATATCCAGCGAAATGTTTGGCACAAGCCGCTATAGTATTGACATCTGACAAGTCATCTCCTTGAAATCCTTTTACACGAGCCACAGCAATTTTTGACCCTAAATAAGGATCTTCACCAGCACCTTCCATAACACGGCCCCAACGCGCATCTCGAGAAATATCAACCATTGGTGCAAAAGTCCAGTTAATTCCTGAAGCTGCAGCTTCGGCAGCCGCAACTTGAGCAGATTGTTCAATAGCTTTTAGATCCCAACTTGCTGATTCGGCTAATGGAATTGGGCTTATGGTTTTAAAACCATGGATAACATCGAAACCAATAATTAATGGGATGCCTAATCTTGATTCTTCAACCGCGATTTTTTGCACGGCTCTCACATTTTCAACACCTGTTACATTAAGCATTGAGCCTACATAACCTTTTCTTAAGTACTCATATTTTTTTGCAGCATCTCCATCTTTTGGCACCGGTCCCGTAATGTTCCAAAATCCATTATATTGGTTCATTTGTCCAATTTTCTCTTCGAGCGTCATTAAACTCATCAACGAATCAATTCGTTGCTCAATTTTAGGATTTATATTGTTAGTGAGGCCTTTTGTTTGTTCTGTATTATTTCCTTTGTAAGAAGAAAGTCCTAACACTATTAAAAAGAAACAAACGTATTTTAATTGACTATTTCTCATAATTTAATTTTGATATACTCTAACATAATCGATTTCCATAACAGATTCTGTAAAATTGCCTGGGATAGTTCCTCCAAGAGATCCACCCAGTGCTACATTCAAAATCATGAAAAAATTACTGTGAAATGGTGAATCTGGAATTGCAGAATTTCGAATATCTATAACATAATACTGAACATCATCTACAAATATTTTAATTGCAGAAGAAGTCCATTCCATAGAATAAACATGAAATTGAGTAGTAGCGTCTGTCACCGTTTTATCCAAACCATAACTAGCGGTTGTTGAATTTGATGTATTTAGCCAATGACATGTACCTAATACTTTAGACTTATCAGTTCCCGTTTGTTCCATGATATCAATTTCTCCACATCTTGGCCAACCCACCGTAGTAAAATTTGCACCTAGCATCCAAATAGCAGGCCAAGTTCCCGCGGCTGCTGGTAATTTTGCCCTTACCTCAATTCTACCGTATTTAAAATCAAACTTACCCTGGGACTTCAGTCTTGCAGAAGTATATTGAGCCCCTTCGTAGCTTTCTTTTTTAGCTATTATCTTCAAAACACCATTGGATACTGTGACATTATCAGGTCGGTTAGTATAATACTGCGACTCTCCATTGCCCCAACCCCCGGCACCAATATCATAAGTCCATTTAGAGGCATCAGGACTGCCATTAGTATCAAATTCATCTGCCCAAACCGCTTGAGACGTACTACCTTGGACATAGACCGTAATTTCTTTATAGGTATTTATAGAATGTCCTGTACTAGAATATGCAAAAACATAAACGGTATAGCTACGTGTACCTGCTTCGGTATATGAAAAATCTATGTTTCCTGTTGCGCTTTCTATTTCTGAACCAGTTCCAAATCTAAATCCATATTTAACGGCATTTACCGCAGAAGCGGTACATCGAATTGTTCCACTGCCATCTCCATTTGGATTATTAGCATCTGCACCAATAACTTCAACATTCAAAACTAAATTAGTCGGAATAATTTCTTGGGGTAAAGGATTTGGTGTAATTGGATCATCACCTCCACTACTGCAGGAAACACATATAATTAAAGTAATAAAAAATAATTTTTTCAACATTGTAATAAATTAATAAAATGAAATGAGTATTGCAAAGTTAGTAGAATACTGAAGGAGTAAACATTTACTCCTTCAGTAAAAAAAATTAACTAAAACAAATATTAACTTAACTACTCATCGGCAATTAGAATGCCCCACCAACCATTACCGTCTTTTCCTACGGTTTTGATGGTCATTTCATTTTCAGATCTTGCTAAAATGGTATAGCTATGATTTCCACCTACATAAAAACCGTGGTAGCCAAGACCATTGAACGTTATTGTTTCTCTTCCTCCAGGTTCGGAAATAGTATAAGTATCTGTAAAATCGCCAAAAGGATAATTTTCATATTCTGCATCACCATTTGCTGTAAGCCCTTGATCCCCCGCTAAATCTTCAGCCATAGGATCTGCTTTACCATACATGTTGCCATTTGTAACATAAGTAAATGACCCATCAACATGAAATGTCATACGATCATCATAAGCACCCAAACCAGCTTTATCATTAGGCCCCGCATTCCACCACGCAGGCGTCTGATCAAATGAATCTGCAGGTCCAACACCAAAATGTCCAGTGCTTTCGTTTTTCAATCTCCACGTTCTGGAGCTATCTGCAGTTAACATGGTCACTAAATCGGCAGGAGGTGTATAGAGTACTAACACTTCAAATTGGATAGTTGTACTGGTAGAAACACCACCTTTACCATATGCAATTGCCGTTACCGTATAAGTATGTGTTCCTGTCCGACTGAAATTATAGGTGTATTCTCCAGATGCAGCTAATGCCGTTGAATTATCATAAACAAAATGATAGGTAATTGCGTTGTCTGCGTTTGCCGTTAATATTACAGTTCCACTTCCATCACCATTTGGATTATTAGCATCAGTTCCTACAATTTCTACTTGAACTTGAAGATTAGTAGGAGCACTAAGATCTCCTAAACTATAATCTTCTTGCTCGCATCCTGTAGTCATTAGAATGAGAGAAAGTATTATTGATATTTTATATATTAATTTTTTCATAACTAAACTATTTTAATTTTTTACCAACTTATAAGTCCAGAAACCCCAACCGAGGTCAACCCATACTCTAATTGTATTGTTATCTATAAATTCTATTTGATAAGTAATTGAAGATGGGGCTTCACCAGGTGACCCAAGTTCTCCTGTATCTGTTACTTTGGCGATACCTAAATAGGCTCCTGTTCCATTTAATGTAATTGTACCTCCACTTTCATCATAATTATAGGTAAAACTCCCTTGACCATTGTGCGGTGCTATTGGAGTACCACATTGTTCAGGATTAAAACCTTGCCAAGGTTCAAGCCAAGTTTCAGATCCCAATACGTTCATAAATGAACCATCAGAACCAAATACATACTCGTCGTCAAATAAACAAGCTCTCGTACTTACATCAGCTAAAGAATTAGACCACCAACTGCCATCATCAAATCCAGGCCCAACTTTTAAAGCTCCTGCTTCTGGTGCCAACTTCCACGATCCAGCGATGGGTGGAACATGTCTAACCAATTTGAAAGTCCAATAACCCCATCCCAGATTTACATCAACAATCATGGTGTTGTTATTATCCTGTAAGCTTATATCGTATGTAATTGAAGCTGGTGCTTCTCCTGGAGAGGATAGCTCTCCAGTACTTGTTACTTTAGCAATACCTAAATAAGCTCCAACACCATTTAATGTAATGGTATTTGCACCTGCATCATATACAAATGAAGCGGGATTAGAGCCATTGTGAGGTGCAACCGGCGACCCACATTGTTCAGGATTAAAGCCTTGCCATGGTTCCAACCAGGTTTCAGCATCTTGTATGTTTTGAAATGAACCATCAAGATTGAATACATATTCGTCATCAAATAAGCAAGCTCTAGTTGTTACATCGGCCAAGGAGTTAGACCACCAACTGCCATCATAACGTGTTGGACCAACTTTTAATGCTCCAGCCTCTGGTGCAAGTTTCCAAATACCTTCAAGACCTGACGCAGGTTCTGGTTGCTTCCAGAAATATATGTTGTCGATAAATACACTACCGCCTAACCAAGGTTCAGAAACAAATTTAAACTGGTGTACATTGTCAATTGCAACTCCTTGATCTGTAAATGCCGACATAGGAATATCAACACTGGTCCATGCATCAGCAGTTAAATCAGTCAATACATTTTGTGGTGGATCAACTCCTACATTAATCAAGAATGTTCTTATTTGAGCAAGATCTGCCGTCCAAATATCCATATGCAAGTATTCCATATTAGTTAGATCCACTGCCTGTCCAATTTGAATCCCTTGATAACTTAAGTTAATGTAATTTAACATATCGTCCCCATTTAGGTTGAACATGGCAAAGCCACTTCCCTGACCAGACTGTCCCCAATCTGGATTAAAATCAGTTCCCGGAATATCATTGTAAGAAGGGCTGAAAATAGAAATTACATTTTGAGCACTTCTTGCCGGAGGTGTTGGTGCAGAAGTAATTGGTTGTAAAATTGCAGTCACTTCAAATTCAACTATATACTCTGTAGTTTCAATGGCCGCTCCTTTAACTTCAATACGAATGGTATAAGTACCCGCTTCTTGATAAGTATAAGATACCGTATTTCCTATATTTCCAGTTACTGGAACATCATTACCAGGTTCACCAAAATAAACATCATAGTTTATAGCAAAATCTGCGGTAACTGTAACATTTACTTTCTTTGAAACTGCAGCATCGTTTAAGATATTCACCTCTAAATTTTCAGGCGCATTAAACGATACTACCAAATTATGGGTGACTTCAGTTGAAAGTCCGGTTATACCAATGGCCTCTATAGTTACCGTATAGGTGCCTTCAGCATAAACATGATCAATTGATTTACCCTGTACTACTTTCCCTGGTTCAGCAGTGTTATCCCCAAATGTTATGTTATAGTGGGCAGCACCTTCACTGTTTGGTGTTATTTTTACCAAACCAGAATTATCTTGTGTAGCTTGAAAGAGCGCCGATACATTTGCTGGTGCTTTTGCACTAGACAAAAAGTCTGTGTTATCAAAATTGTCATCTGTACAGGCTAAATACGCACCTAATACAAATATTGAAATTAGTATATACTTTATTTTTTTCATAATCTTTTTTTTTAATTTGAGTACGATGGATCCTGTTGTAAAGAGGTGTTTTCAAGTTCCCCAAAAGGAATAGGAAAAAATTCATGTTTTCCAGCTATAAATCCTCTACTTGATAATTTAGAAGCTGCTTGCCCTGACCTCACAAGGTCAAACCAACGCTGTCCTTCTCCTGCCAGTTCTAAACGTCGTTCTTTCATTATTGCATCCATAGAAACTGGCACCGATGGTAATCCAACTCTTGCCCGAACAGCATCTAGAAGATCTTGAGCTCTACTTCCGGTTCCTCCTAAAGCTTCAGCTTCCATTAGGTAGGTATCTGCCAGTCTAATAATATATGAATTCTGACCCCAATTAAGCTCAAAGTTTCCACCACCAGTATGTTTATCTGCATTTAAAGCAGCGAATTTTTTAAGAAAATAACCGGTATCCTGATAGCCAGGAACGTAGTCTGCCTTACCTTCTTCTTTTAAAGTTTTTAGATCTAAAATTGTAGCATCAAAACGAGGATCGTCTTTTAATAGATTATATAATTCTGGTAAAATTGGATTAAAACTCCAACCAGAATTCAAGTCTGGTGCATCAGCAGCAATACCAACATAACTCCTCGGGCCAACCATTTGGCTCACCATATTTCCTTCTAGACCATTTGGCCAAGCCCAATCCCATGCGGCGTTCACTAAACCAGAATGTGTAACCTCCATTATACTTTCTGAATTGAATGAATTATCTGCCATCCATAAACTATTAAAATCGTCTAAAAGTCTATATCCATATTGACTTGTGCCTCCGGCTGGCCCATTAACTACTGCTAGTTCTGCCGCAGCCTGCGAGCCTTTACCTTGATATAAATAAACTTTTCCAAGCAAGGCTTGTGCAGCACCTTTAGTAAATCTACCGGCTTCTGTAGATAAATCTCTAAAATCAGGTAGAGCCGCTTTTGCGCTGATTAAATCATTTTCAATTTGTTGGTAGACATTTTCTCGACTGGATTGAACCACAGAATTAATGGCATCACTACTTAATGGCTCTGTAATTAGAGGAATGCTTTTGTAAAGTCTGATTAAATTAAAATAATAATAAGCCCTTAATGCTTTAGCTTCAGCGGTGTATTGTGCCTTTAAATTTTCGTCCATAGGCACGTCTGGCAATTTCGATAAAAGTATATTAGCCCTAAAAATACCTTTATAAGAATCTGTCCAAATAGATGAACTCGCATTAGTTGCACTCATCGTATAATTTGAAAACACCTGTAATTGAAGAACGTCTGATTCACCACCTCCTCCAGCGACATGATCATCAGATCCAGAGTTCATCAATAATATTAAGTTATCGAATGCTCCGGAAGAATTGGTTCTTAACATATCATAAACAGCTACAAGACCCCCAAATGCTTCATTTTGATTAGAATAATATGTATCTGTTAAAAATTGACCTTTAGCCTCAACTTCAAGAAAATCTTCAGAGCACGACCAAATAGCCCCAACGATTAAACCTAAAAGGCATAAGTATTTAAATTTTAAATTTTTCATAATTCGTGTAATTTTTTATTAAAATTGTAAGTTAACTCCCATCATAAAAGATCTTGCTTGCGGGTAATATCCTTTATCAATACCTAATACATTCCCGCCGATCTCTGGGTCGTACCCTGAATAATCTGTAAAGGTTATTATATTTTCTCCTGTTATAAACACCCGTACTTTCTGAAGTCCGATACTACTAATTGCTTCAGAAGGTAAAGTAAATCCAAATTGAATTGTTTTCAATCTAACATAATCTCCATCTTCTAAATAGAAATCGGAAAATCTACTAAAGTTGCCATTAGGATCGTCTTTAACTAATCTAGGATAACTGTTTGTAGAACCTTCTCCTGTCCATCTACTCAATGCAACTTTTTGATAGTTTGCATTTAATATATCCAATCTTCTTAAGCCTTGAAAGATTTTATTACCTGCAGCACCTTGTGCAAAAGCCATAAAATCAAAGTTTTTATAACTCAAATTAAGTGTGAGTCCAAATGTAAAATCTGGTAAAGGGCTTCCTAAAATAGTTTTGTCTCCATCTCCAATAGATCCATCTCCATCAACATCAACCCATCTAAAATCACCTGGGCTTGCATTAGGTTGAATCAAGCCTCCGGTTGAGTTGGTATAGGCATTGATTTCTGCAACATTTTGAAAAATTCCATCAGTTTTGAGCCCGTAAAATGAGTTGTAGGATTCTCCAACTTGAGTTCTAGTAATAGTACCCTGTCCTTGAAATCCTGCACTTCCTCCAATAAATTCTTTCCCTTCACCAAGGAAAGTGATTTCATTTTGTATATAGGATACATTTCCGCCGATTTTTAAGTTAAAATCTCCGAAATTTTGACGATACCCTAATTCTAATTCTAATCCTTTATTCTCCATATCAGCCACATTGGCGAGTGGGTTTGCTTCTGCTCCAACAAACGCCGGAATTTCACTTGGTTGAAGAATTCCTGAAGTTTTCTTGATAAAGTAATCAAACGTTACATCGATTTTATTGAAGAATTTAGACTCAAACCCCACATTTAATTGAGACGTTTCCTCCCATTTTAAATCTGGATTATCTGGAGCCGTTGGGCTAAAACCAATTATTAAACTTTCGGCAGGATTATTACCAAATGTATAATTTCTACCTCCAGAAACGAGTGCTAAATAACCAAAATCACCTATGGCATCATTTCCTGTAACACCATAACCTCCCCTTATTTTTAATCGGTTTATAACTTTATTTTCTGGCCAGAAATTTTCTTGATCAGCTACCCATCCAGCAGAAAACGAAGGAAATATTCCGAATCGATTATTTTTACCAAATCTTGAAGAACCATCTCTACGGATGACACCTGTAAACAAATACTTTCCATCATAATTATAATTTAATCTGGAAAACAGTGATGTCACACGATGCTCAACACCGTCATAAGCTCCCGCGGTAATATTTTCGGTTGGGGTACTGAAATTAAAACTTGCTTCTTTAAAACTCGTGGCTGGTATATCAAAATAAGCTACCCCAACGCCACTTGTAATATTATCAACATAGGTACCTTGTCCAACTAACAATGTAAAATCATGGTTTCCTATAATTTTGCTATATGAAGCTACATTTTCTATATTCCATGCAAATGTTTTATTTCTTCCTCTGGCAAAAACATTATTAGACCTGTTGAATGTTGGTGATAAATAAAATACAGGAGTAAAAGATTCATTTCCATAATAGGCAAGTTTGCCACCAACAGATGTTTTAAACGTTAATCCTTCAATTGGAGCAAATTCCACAAAAGCATTTCCTACAAAATCATCTGACCATCCATAATTACCTAACATAGTTTTCACAAATGCCAAAGGATTGGTCATCTCTTGCCCTACTAAACTAGAGATACCGTATGGATTTCCATTTTCGTCTCTTAATACTGGATTATTACTGTAAGGTATATTATTTGCAACATCAGGATCGGTAATTACAGCCGGGGTAAGAGGATCTAGATTCAAAGCTGAACTAATAACACCTCCAAACTCTCCATTAGTAGCTACCCCTTGAGATCTTTTATGAGCATAACCTAAGGTTTGACCAACAGTAATGTATTTTGAGAGTTTGTGATTAGAATTTAATCTGATATTTTTCTTGTTAAAACGTGAAACTTCTGAAGTAATAATCCCCTCTTGATCACTTAATCCAAATGAAGCAAAGAATGTTGATACATCATTTCCTCCGCTTATACTAAACTCATGATTTGTACGAATTGCATTATCTTCAAAGATTAAATCTTGCCAGTCAGTACCAACACCAAACGCATTTATATTAGGATACAAAATAGCACCACCACTAGCAACCGATCTTTCATTCATTAATGCGGCATATTCCGGTGCATTTAAAAGATCTAACTTTTTTTCTGGGCTAGAAACACCTACAAAGCCGTTATAGCTAAATGAAAGTTTACCTGATTTTCCTTGTTTAGTAGTTACCATAATAACTCCAGAAGCTGCTCGAGCACCATAAATAGCCAATGATGCTGCGTCCTTTAACACTTCTATAGATGCGATGTCAGATTCGTTTAGATAACCAATACCTGTTTGGTCAACAATTACACCATCAATTACCCATAATGGATTATTTCCTCCATTTTGATCAAACGTTGTAATACCCCTAACCCTAACGGTGGCGTCTGACCCTGGTTGTCCTGAATTGGAAGATACTACAACACCAGATACTCTACCTTGAAGCGCTTGTTCCACTCTTTCAATAGGAAGATTGTCTAATTCTGCAGCCCGTACACTTGAAATTGCACCAGTTACTACACTCTTCTTTTGAGTACCGTAACCAACTACTACTACTTCATCAAGTGAAGCAACATCTGTCAATAATTTAATTTCTAAAAAAGAAGCATTATTAACAACTACTTCAGTTGTGACATAACCTAGATAACTTATTGATAATACCGCACCCACAGGTACATTAGAAATTGTAAAATTCCCATCGAAGTCTGTAACTGCTCCTTGGTTGGAGTTTTTTACTGCTACATTTGCTCCAATTATTGGAATTCCTGATTCTTGGTCTACTACTAGACCTTTTACTTCAACATTCTGTGAGAACAAAAATGTGGTGAAAAGTAAGAACAATAAGCTTAAAATTTTTGTATTCATATTCATAGTTTAAAACTTTCGGTGCAAATTAAAAGTCCTGATTATGAATACCACAAAAAGAAACACTACAAAAAGTATACAATTCAAAAAAAAACCTTTTTTATTAGGGAATTCACAATTTTTGTATTGCTAGACTAGTGTTGCGTTCATTTTAAAATGTTAAAAATGTAGTTTAGTTTTTAACATTTACACTAAATTGTTGTGGTGATGTATGGGTGAAATTAAAACTTGTATAGTACTTAAATTTCCAAAATGTAATTTGTTAAGCTTTCATCGTGTTCTAAATTCATTTTTTTCCTTAAACGATAGCGTTTTACTTCCACACTTCTAGGTGAAATGTTAAGGAGAGGCGCAATTTCTTTAGATGATAAATTCAAGCGCAAATAAGCACAAAGTCTTAAATCGTTAGGGGTTAAAGTTGGATGTTGGTTTTTAATTTTCTTAAGAAAATCCTTATCTGCATTATTAAAGGCTTCTTGGAATAAATTCCAGTCGTCATTGTTGTTAAGATTTCTATCAATGATTTTTATTACAGAACTTAAACTTTTACCTGTTTTATTTTTGGTCTTGAGTTCGCTTTTTAAGCTATTTAGAAATTCATTTTTCTTAATTAAACTCATTGTAGATATGGCTAATTCCCGATTTTTGTTATCTATATCTTGTTGTAATTTTTCATTTTCAAAACGGGTTAATTGCTCTTTATTTTCTAGTTTTTTAAGTTCAAGTTCTCTTTCCGTTTCTCGCATCAATTTAAGTCGTTGTTTTTCATAATAGCGTTTGTAGAGATTATGCATAAAATATGAAAACAAAATAACACCTAAGATATAGAGTATAATTGCAGAAGTAGATAAGTGCCAAGGCTTTTGAATACTAAATTTATAAGACCCTATATTGGTAGTAAGATTGTTCCCAACACGTCCTCTCACATTAAACTCATAATCGCCAAATGGTAAGTTATTAAATTGTATACTTGGAACATCTGACCATTCACTCCAATGATTATATAAGCCTTTTAGCTGGTATTGATATTCTTGTTCTTGATAACTATCAAACTCGGCAATACTAAAGGTGAAATCGATATTATTCTCCTTGTTCTTAAAGCTATATACGCTGTTAACGTCTATTGGTTGAGGTTCTTCACCTAATGCGTTAATTCTTATAGTATTAATATGAATTTCGTAGGTTTTGGATTCTAGTTTATCCCAGTCAATCACAATATATCCGTTGAAGGAGCCTAATAAAAATTTGTTGTTCCCTAAATTAGAAATAGACTCGTAACCGGTCATACCTTTTCTTAAACTATAGGGAAAAGAAATTGTATTTAACTTTGGTGTATTGGAAAGCTCTCCTGGAGACACTAAAGTCAAATCTTTTTTTGAAAACCCCCAAAGCATTTTGGAGTCTTGATCAGCAATTAATTTACCAGAATTATAACTTTCTTTATCAAATATTTTACTTAAAACCGTCTCTTTTAAAAACTTACGACTTATTTTATCATATCTAAAAACCCCTTCTTTATAAGCATAAAAAACGGCATCATTATATTTTAAAACACTCGAGTTTGAACCCTTTTCTATTGATGGTTCTAATTCAATTTTTGTGGCTTTCACATAAGAATCATTTAGCGTTATCTTAAAAAGTCCTTTATACTCATGACTTACAAAAACTTCATGATAATTTAGAAATTCGAAATACCTTGATGAGATATCAAAGCCTTGAATTTTATTTCTAAATGACCATTTTCCGTCTTTTTTTTCAAGAACATAAAGTCCATTATAATTCCCTTGGACTAATAAATCTTTATTGCTCTGTGGAATAGATCTAATGTTCCAAGTTCCATCAATATCACAAATGAGGTCTACTTTATCTCCTTTTACAACATAGGTTCCATTATTATGACCGCAAAACAAGGTGTTATCATATTCCTGCAAACACCAAACTTGACCTCTGGTTTCTTGGATTAATTGGAAGGCATCGTCTGTATTATAAGTTTTATAAAAAAGACCTTGATTAGTACCTAAATATAAATAACCATCATAAACCGCAGAGGCATAAATCGTACCCAAATTACCAACAGCATCATTGAATACCTTATAAGGGGAAGCCATATTAATACAATTGATGCCATTATCCAATCCTAACCAAATATTGCGATCTTCATCTTCAAAAAGTGACAGTACTGTGTTGTTACTCAATCCTTTTGATTGATTGATTTCATAATTTAAATCCCCATTCTCTGTTAAATGAATAAGTCCTTTAGAAATAGTCCCTAAAGCAAAACTATTATCTTGAAGTTTAATACTACTATAAACACTTATTTGATTGAGGAAGGGATTAGCAGATATTTCCCATTTATTCATTTTCCCATCAACTAAATAATAAAATCCTTTGCCTTGGGTTTGAAATAATAACTTGTTATGATGACTGTATGCATTCACCACAATATTGTTCTTTACTATAGCATCATTTGAAACTAATACTTCATCTCCGTTTTCAATTTTATAAATACCATCGTCCATTTTCTGGAAATAGATACTGCCATCAACTTTGAACATTTTTGGGAGATAGGTCTTTGAACTTATTATTTTATGTTCTTTCTTTAGTGTATCATATATATATATCCTTTTTAAAGACTGAAATAAAATGTAGTGATCTATATCCACAATATTCCAAAATTCCTCATCTTCTAGTAATTGGATCTCTAAATGTTTAGACAGAGCTACATAATCCAAATCCCCCAGTATATTTCGTTTCCAAAAACCAAATTCACCATGAAAACCTGCATAAATAAAGTTATTGATAACTTTAAGCGACCTAATAACCGTTTCATTTGGAGATGGGTAACGTTTCCAGTAAGCACCATTAAATTCCAACAAGCCTTTATTGTTAGCAACATAAATATACTTGTTTGGGGATTGAGAAATCGCCCAATTTTGATTCTCCCCGTTATACATATTCGGCGTAAATACTTGAATAGGTGGTAATTCTTGAGCATTCACCAATGAAATACTCAAAAAAAGAAGAATTAGGCTATATTTTAGTTGATGAAACAAATTAGAACTTGTTGATATTACCATACAAGTATACAAATTAATCTAGCAAAGTCCATTAGAATCATTTACAACTTGGCTGACAAAATTTACCATATAACTATTATTAAAATTACTCGGTTTTTATTCCACTAAGTTATCACTACTAGTACAAATGAATCGCCAAATGATAGGCGACTTTTTTTGTGTAATTTTGCAACATGCGTTTTAAAGTCAAATCAGAATTCAAGCCTACCGGAGATCAACCAGATGCTATTAGGCAATTAACCGAAGGCATCAACTCCAATGAAAAATACCAAACCTTATTAGGAGTCACAGGTTCTGGTAAAACCTTTACGGTGGCGAATGTGATTGAAGAAGTCCAACGTCCCACCTTAGTTTTGGCTCATAATAAAACCTTAGCAGCGCAGCTTTATTCAGAATTTAAACAGTTTTTTCCAGATAATGCTGTTGAATATTTTGTATCCTATTATGATTATTATCAACCCGAAGCTTATATTCCTGTTTCTGGAGTTTATATAGAAAAAGACCTTTCAATCAACGAAGAAATTGAAAAAATGCGCTTAAGTACAACCTCATCACTTTTGTCTGGGCGCCGTGATGTAATTGTAGTAGCCTCAGTATCCTGTCTTTATGGTATAGGTAATCCCGTTGAATTTCAAAAAAACGTCATTTCTATTAAAAAAGACCAGATCATTTCACGGACCAAACTTCTACATCAATTGGTGCAAAGTTTATATTCTCGTACAGAAGCAGACTTTAACCATGGGAATTTTAGAATAAAAGGTGATACCGTTGATGTGTTTCCAAGTTATGCTGATGATGCCTTCAGAATTCATTTTTTTGGCGATGAAATTGAAGAAATTGAAGCATTCAACATTCAAACCAATCAAGTTATTGAAAAATACGACCGATTAAATATTTATCCGGCCAACATGTTTGTTACGTCTCCCGAAGTTCTTCAGAATGCGATTAAAGACATTCAGGATGACTTGATGAAGCAATACGACTACTTTAAAGACATTGGCAAGCATCTCGAAGCCAAACGCCTTAAAGAGCGAACAGAGTTTGACCTTGAAATGATTCGTGAATTAGGCTATTGCTCTGGAATTGAAAATTACTCCCGTTATTTAGATGGTCGTCTACCGGGAACTCGCCCTTTTTGTTTGTTGGATTACTTTCCTGAAGATTTTTTAATGGTGATTGATGAAAGTCATGTCACCATATCTCAAGTCCATGCTATGTATGGCGGTGACCGAAGTCGAAAAGAAAATTTAGTAGAATACGGATTTAGGCTTCCGGCAGCCATGGATAATCGCCCTTTAAAGTTTGAAGAATTTGAAGCACTGCAAAATCAGGTCATTTATGTGAGCGCCACACCAGCGGATTATGAGTTACAAAAAACAGACGGTATCTACGTTGAACAGGTGATTAGACCTACGGGCCTTTTAGATCCAATAATCGAAGTACGTCCCAGTTTGAATCAAATTGACGATTTAATTGAAGAAATTCAACAACGCGTCGAAAAAGATGAGCGTACTTTAGTGACCACCTTGACCAAACGTATGGCCGAAGAATTGACTAAATATTTAGACCGAATTCAAATAAGAGTGCGTTACATCCACAGTGATGTAGATACACTGGAACGTGTGGAAATTATGCAAGATCTGCGTAAAGGATTGTTTGACGTTTTGGTAGGCGTTAATTTATTGCGTGAAGGACTAGATTTACCTGAAGTTTCTCTAGTTGCTATACTTGATGCTGATAAGGAAGGGTTTTTACGATCGGCGAGATCACTAACACAAACTGTTGGTCGAGCGGCCCGTCATCTTGATGGAAAAGCCATTATGTATGCAGATAAAATTACCAATAGTATGCAAAAAACTATTGAAGAGACCAATTATCGCCGAGAAAAACAAATTGCCTACAATACAGCCAACAATATAACACCAACAGCTTTGAACAAAAGTTTAGCAAATGCACTTGCTAAAAATTCGGTGAGCACTTATAGTTATGAATTAGAGGCCTTAAAAGCTGCCGAACCTGAAAGTGAGTATTTAAGTAAAGGGCAATTGGAAAAAAAGATTCGTGAAAAACGAAAATTCATGGAAGAAGCAGCCAAAGCTTTAGACTTTATGCAAGCTGCCAAGTTCAGAGATGAAATAAAAATGTACCAAGATAAATTAGAGAAACTAAAGGTGTAACAAAATTTCAAATTAAAAGTACCTAAATCCAACAAACCTATCCTTAATATAGTAATTGGAATTTGAAATTTCAATATTGAGTATTAACCCTAATTGTACTGAACCTTAAATATTTCAATTAAAAAGTCAGGTGGAACAATTTTATTTGGAAAACTTTCCATCACATCCAACACTCTATTTATTGATTCATGGCTCAAACCCATTCGCAAACCAAAGTTGTGAAGTTTAATCAAATCCTTATCGCCAATATTTTGGTCTAAATTCATTAATAAAACTAAACGATGAAACTGAACAATGCGTTCACTATGCGATTTTAAATGGACGTAGGTTACTGGATGTGCAAATAAATAATCAAAATCTTCCTGGCAAATTTCAAGTTGTTTTGCAACTCCCAATAAAAATTTGTATTCAATAGATTTAATATTTGCATCGATTTGGGCGAAGGCGATCATTTCTGAAAGCAGACTCAATTTTTCAACACGATTTATCATTGTGAGGAGGATTAATTATTTAAGATAAAGTTAAGCAGATTTCAAATGTGATAATCCCGCATATTTTGTAGCTTATCGAAAAAAAAAGTGCTATTCGTCGTTAAATTCGTACAATGACCTTAAAATAATTTTTAAAAGACTGATTAATAGATGTTTACATAATTTTTGTATTTCGTCGAATATCGGGAAACCATTTACTGTTACTTAACAAATCCTTATTATTGAAATTTAATGTGTTTAATACGTTGCTTTTACTAATTTTATGTCATGAAAATCGCGTCTTTTCTTTTTTTCTTTATCCTAGTTTCAACATTTAAAATTGAAGCCCAAAGCACAGCCTCTAAACAGGTTAGTAAATTCACTATTGAGGCGCCACAATTGGACACTCAAAAAACCATTTGGATTTATCTCCCAAAAGGTTACAAGGACTCCAACAAATCATATCCGGTCATTTATATGCATGATGCTCAAAATCTTTTTGATGATAAAACATCTTATGTGGGTGAGTGGAAAATTGATGAATATTTAGATTCCATAGAAACCAACTTATCTATCGTTATTGGTATCGAACACGGCAATGAAAAGCGTATAGATGAGCTTACACCATATGTTCATCCAAAATATGGTGGTGGTAAAGGCGATGCGTATTTAGAGTTTATAATAGAAGCTCTAAAACCTATAGTGGATTCAAAATATAGAACGTTATCAGCAAAAGAGCATACTACAATTTGGGGCTCATCATTAGGCGGTTTAATTTCACTTTACGCAGTGATTAAATACCCTGAAGTTTTTGGCAAAGCTGGCGTATTTTCTCCCGCCATTTGGATTAATAAGAGTGAAATAATCTCACTTGTTAAAGAAGCAAGTATTGACCCTGGCAAAAAGTTTTATTTTTTGGTGGGTTCTGAAGAAGGTAAATCGATGGATAGTGCATCGAATATGGTATCCGATCAACATGAAATAGTCAAATTACTAAAAGAAAAAGGTGTGAATGACGACCACATTATAAATAAGGTAATTCTAGATGGCCATCACAATGAAAGCCTTTGGAGCACCTATTTTCCTGAAGCCTACCAATGGTTAACCAACAATAAAGAATAGCTTATGACCAATAATGATATCCTAAAAAAATTAAGAGTCGCACTAAAACTGCGCGATGATGACATTGTGAAAATTCTAGAACTGGTAGATTTTAGAATTTCAAAAAGTGAATTAGGCGCTTTTTTCAGAAAGGAAGACCATCCAAAATATATGGAATGTGGTGATCAAATTTTACGAAACTTCTTAAATGGCTTGATCATCCATCTTCGTGGACCAATGCCAAAAAAAGAACCCAAAACGCCAAAAACATAAAAACCCCTAACAAGGTTAAGGGTTTTTATCAGACTAAAACAAATAATTAGTTTATTGTTTTGCAGTTATCCTAACTGGTACAATATAATATCTGTTTTTATTGTTCACATCAACTGACAATTTGTTGTAGTTTAATCTACCTTTAATGTAGGTATCTATGCCTTTGTCTTTAGAATCTACAGATAGAACTACAATTTCATTGTCTTGATTGAATAAAATTTTAACGTTGGCAAAAAGTTCCTTGTCTACTTTAAAATTTGGATTTTTTAGAAGCTTACCAATTTCGTTAGAAATAACTGTTGGAGCATCATTTGATGGATTTGACCCTGCATAAAGGGCGCTGCTGAAAGCAAAAACTGCTACTAGCAAGAAAATTTTGATTGATTTCATGATTTTTGATTTTTGATTAATGAATTTGTATTAAAGACGTTTGTCAAACCAGAATGTTACACATTATCACCGATTTAACCCTTTTTTAACAAATTTCATTTAGAATTAACATGAATTCAAAACATCCCATAAAAAAAGCCCTCAACATTTGAGAGCTTTCAACCATATAATTTAATATCAATACTAGGCTAGAACAGCTTGTACTTTATCTGCGGCTTCTTGAAATTCTACAGCACTTTGAACGTCCAATCCAGAACTGTCAATCAATTCTTTGGCAATATCAGCATTAGTACCTTGCAGTCTTACAATAATAGGAACATTGATTGTTCCCATGTTTTTATACGCATCAATGACGCCTTGAGCTACTCGATCACAACGCACAATTCCACCAAAAATATTAATCAAAATAGCTTTTACAGCTGGGTCTTTCAGAATAATTTTAAAAGCGGCTTCAACACGAGCGGCATCTGCTGTACCTCCAACATCCAAAAAGTTGGCGGGCTCTCCACCTGCTTGCTTAATCAAGTCCATAGTGGCCATTGCAAGGCCAGCTCCATTTACCATGCAGCCCACATTACCATCCAAATCAACATAGTTCAAACCTACTTCTTTGGCTTCTACCTCTATAGGGTTTTCTTCACGTAAGTCTCTTAAATTCACATAATCTTTATGTCTATATAAAGCATTATCGTCAATCGTTACTTTAGCATCAACAGCCATAATTTTATCATCACTGGTCTTTAATACGGGATTGATTTCAAATAATGATGAATCAGACTTTACATAAGCTGTATAAAGTGAAGAAACAAATTTGGTCATTTCTTTAAATGCGTTACCTGACAGTCCTAAATTAAAGGCAATTCGTCTGGCTTGAAAAGGCATCAAACCTACTGAAGGATCTATTTCTTCAGTAAATATTAAATGAGGCGTTTCTTCTGCAACGGTTTCAATATCCATACCCCCTTCAGTTGAATACATAATCATATTTCGACCCGTACCACGATTTAAAAGTACAGACATATAAAATTCACTGGTTTCGCTAGGTCCAGGGTAATAAACATCTTCTGCGATCAAAACTTGATGTACACGCTTACCTTCTTTAGAAGTTTGAGGCGTAACTAAATTCATTCCGATGATCTGCCCTGCTATCGCTTCAACTTCCTTTAGGTTTTTGGCTAATTTTACACCACCGCCTTTACCACGCCCACCTGCATGGACCTGCGCTTTGATGACATGCCAACTCGTTCCTGTTTCTTGAGTTAATTGTTTTGCTGCAGCAACTGCCTCATGTGCATTTTGTGCAACAATTCCTCGTTGGATTCGCACGCCAAAACTGCTTAAAATCTCTTTGCCTTGATATTCGTGTAAGTTCATTCTTGTTTCAAATGTTTATAGGCACAAAAGTAAACATCCTTGCCCTTTTAACCAATATTTTTTAACAATGATTAATCAGGTTATGAAAAACACATTCTTTCCCCCTTATTTTTAAAGAATTATTAGCTTTTGACTAGAAAAAACTTTATAGCTTTGCAGCTTTAATTATAAAAACTTAATAAAATGGAACAAAACACCTTGTTACAAATTGCAAAGGACTATGGAAGTCCAGTTTACGTTTATGATGCTGATAAAATAGCATCACAGTATAAACGCTTAACTTCTGCATTTGATAAGGTGAAGAAGTTGAAGATTAATTATGCGGTCAAGGCGCTATCAAATCTTTCGGTTTTAAAATTGTTCAACACCTTAGGTTCTGGTTTAGATACCGTTTCTATTCAAGAAGTGAAATTAGGTCTTGCTGCAGGTTTTGAGCCTAAACAAATTATTTTCACACCTAATGGTGTATCCCTTAAGGAAATTGAAGATGTCGCCAAATTGGGAGTTCAAATTAATATTGACAACCTTTCTATATTAGAGCAGTTTGGCACAAAATACCCTAAAATTCCTGTTTGTATAAGAATTAATCCGCATGTCATGGCAGGCGGAAACACGAATATATCGGTAGGACACATTGATAGTAAATTTGGAATTTCAATTCACCAAATCCCTCATATTCTTCGCATCGTTGAAAACACTAAAATGAACATCAACGGTATCCATATGCATACGGGAAGTGACATTTTAGATATCGATGTGTTTTTATACGCAAGTGAAATATTATTCGATACCGCTAAAGGCTTCAAAAATCTTGAGTTTATTGATTTTGGTTCTGGATTTAAAGTCCCTTACAAGGCTGGAGATATTGAAACCAACATTGAAGAACTTGGCGAAAAATTAAGCAAACGTTTTAATGAATTTTGTAAAGAATACGGAAAACAACTTACCCTTGCTTTTGAACCTGGTAAATTTCTAGTTAGTGAAGCAGGTGTGTTTTTAGCGAAAGTTAATGTGGTAAAACAAACCACTTCAACGGTATTTGCTCAAATCGATTCAGGATTTAATCATCTGATTAGGCCGATGCTTTATGGATCACAACATGAGATTATAAACATTTCTAATCCAAATGGTCGTGAGCGTTTTTATTCTGTTGTTGGCTACATCTGTGAAACAGATACTTTTGCAAATAACAGACGTATCAACGAGATAAGTGAAGATGACATTTTGTGCTTCAAAAATGCAGGAGCCTATTGCTTTACCATGTCTAGCAATTACAACTCGCGATACCGACCAGCCGAAGTACTTTGGTACAAAGACAAAGCGCATTTGATCAGAAAAAGAGAAACTTTTGAAGATATATTAAAGAATCAAGTAGAGATTCAATTCTAAAAAAAAGAGGCTATCTAAAAAGTAATGAAAACTGGATTTTGTCAGGTTGAGCACAGTCGAAACCTATTGATTTTCAGTAGTTGGTTAGTTCTCGACTGCGCTCGAACTGACAGATAACAACCTTTTTAGACAGCCTCTTTTTATTTTTAGGGAACTAGGTTCTTCGCTTTTCTATATTGAAATCAAATAAATTCGTATTTTTCCAGTATTAATAGAATTTATGGCTAACCAATTCAATATCAATAAAGATATCAGGCTCGCAGAAACCCTTCCAGCCGAATTTTATAGGAGTGAAAACGTTTTTAATGCTATAAAGGAAACTATTTTTCTAAAAACATGGCAGTGGATAGGTGACGATAGTTTAGTGCCCTTTACAGAAACGGCCCATCCTTTTATTCTTTTAGACAATTATATCACCGAACCTTTAGTGCTTGTCCGTGATAAGTCTGATACCATCAAATGTTTGATCAACGTTTGTACCCACCGGGGTAATATAGTGGTAGCCAACTCTGGAAAGGCAACCCAACTACGCTGCCAATACCATGGCAGACGCTATAATTTAGACGGTTCATTTAAGTCTATGCCCGAATTTGAACAGGCAAAAAACTTCCCAAGGCCTTGTGATGATTTACGCGAGTTTATGGTTGCCACTTTGGATCCTTTTATTTTTGTAAGCCTAAATCCTGTTTTTGATTTCGATACGGTATTACAAGTCATGATTGAACGTATAGGCTTTTTACCTTTGCATCAATTTAAGCACCGTAAAGATTTAAGCAAGGATTATCTGGTCAATTGTCATTGGGCATTATATTGTGATAATTATTTAGAAGGTTTTCATATCCCTTTCGTACATGACTCATTAAATGATGTTTTGGATTACGGTAATTACATAACTGAAATTTATGAGCATTGTAATCTCCAAATTGGCTATGCCAATTCAGGGGAAGAAGTATTTGATTTACCAGACTATCACATAGATCATGGCAAAAATGTTGCTGCTTATTATTACTGGATTTTCCCTAATATGATGTTTAATTTTTATCCTTGGGGCTTATCCATCAATATTGTAAAGCCTATTAGTTTGAACAAAACAAAAGTTTCCTTTATCACCTATGTCTATGACGAAAACAAACTTAATAAAGGCGCTGGAGCCTTATTGGATAAGGTAGAACGCGAAGATGAGTTTGTGGTTGAAAGTGTTCACAAAGGTGTTCAATCTAGATTTTACACGACTGGACGTTTTTCGCCCACACGTGAAAAAGGAGTTCATCATTTCCACAGGCTTTTAGCAAAATATTTAAAATAATATTTTTGTCGTATAATTCGCTTTTATCCAGCACATTACGACAAAGACCAGTATTTTTCCCACAAATAATATTTTTTTTTATTATATTTATAACAATAAAAAAATTCTTAATAGCACATTTATAGGTTTTTACAAGAACTTAAGTATTAGTTTGTCCCGAATTAATATATTTTTTTAAGTGCCCTAGATAAATTTCATTGTTGACATTATCATTGGATTAAATTGCTCCAATGTTGCATTATATATTTTTAACCAAACCAACAATTATGAGAAAATTAGTGTATTTGATCTTGCTCATACCATTTATGATGGTAGCTCAAGGAAATGATAGTTTTTTACTAAATCTATCTGAAATTACAGTAAAATCTGGACATGATGCTCAATTTACTGAAGGTATAAAAGCTTGGAAAAAGTGTTATTTAGACAATGAAGGAAAAGACAAATGGAACATTTGGCGCCGCGTCCAAGGTGAAGGCAGCGTTTATGTGTTTTCCTCAACGATGGCTAAATGGGCTGAAATGGATGATCAAGGTGACGAGGCCGGAAAAGATTGCCAGATGAAAGTGGTCAATCTTATTATGCCACATGTAAAACGCTTCAACTACAATATTGCGAGGTCGATGCCGAATTTAAGTAGATCAGGTGCTTTACCAGAAGACACAAAATTGGTATGGGTTTACAATGTTAAAACCAACAACGGTAGCAGCTTTAGAGAAGCTGTAAGTGAATTGGTCGGTGCAATGAAAAAAGTTGAAGGAGATTCAAGAGGCATTTGGTATGATGTTCAGGGCGGTGGCCCTGATGCTCCCAATTATTTTGTTTCGATTCCGTTCAAAAACTTTGCCGATATGGATGTAGACCGAGATGGTGTATGGAATATTTATGAAAAAGCCAACGGCAAAGCTAAAACCGATGCCTTGCGTTCAAAATTCAGAAGTGCCGTCACAAGTGATTGGTCATATATGTACAGCCTTAACGAGGAGCTATCTAACCGATAACCAACCTTTAAAATAGCTCTGTTATTATTCGGATGTGAATTTAATCACATCCGAATATGTTTTAACTCGATTCTAAAATTATAACGTTTCAAAATAGTGAAATCTAATTACCAACAACCATGGAAACTTTACAATGGAGCAGTTTTGAAAAACAAATATATATCCTCACATCCGTAGAAAGACTCTACCAATTATGGGCAACCACATCAGGAATAACCTCTTGGTTTTTAAGCAAATCTGTTTATACGTCTAAAAACAATACCGTACGAGCGAAGAATGAGTTTATTCAACCTGAAGACTCCTACTCATGGTTTTGGCATAATTGGGATGGACAGGAAGACGGCAAAGTTATTCAGGCCAACGGAAAGGATTTTCTGCAATTAACCTTTGGCAATTCAATTCTTGATATTACGTTAAAAGCGGTTGGAAACGTAACATTAGTCGTGCTAAATCAACATGATATTCCCACAGATGAAGACAGCAAACTCAAACTATTTTATGGATGCAGTAATGGTTGGACCTTTTGGTTAACTAACCTAAAGGCCTATGTAGAACATGGTATTTTACTCAATGAAACTGAAATCAATCTTAAAGAAAATGAACTATCAGGATACATCTTTGTGAACATGTAAGTAATTTCACTATATTTAAGCGTTCTCCCAAGTCTTTTTGGTTAATAGCAATTATAAAAAAAGACATTTATGCAGTACTCCGGCCTCTCGAAGTTATCGAATCATTCTTCATTTAGTTTTTCCAATCTTTATATACAATACATTGTAGTTCTTTTTATAGGCTATACATGATTTATTAATTTCTTACCTCTAGATTTCAATCCAACGTTTCATTTTTCCTAACCAACAACCAACCAAAATGATTACAACAGAACCAACCTTTGCCCCTTTGAGTCCCAAAGATCGCATTCATTCTTTGGATATAATGCGAGGCGTCGTATTACTCGGAATTTTATTAATGAACATTAATGGCTTTGGTCTTGCAGGAGCCTATGGTGATCCAACAGTATCTGGTGGCGCCACGGGATGGAACTTAACCACCTGGATTACTGCCAACCTATTATTTGAAGGTACAATGAGAGCCCTATTTTCATTCTTATTTGGAGTCGGAATGTTTATTTTACTCGATAGGCTTGAGAAAAAAGGCGCTGGATTAAAAGGCGCTGACATTTATTTTAGACGCCTTTTGTGGCTATTGGTATTTGGACTTATTCATGGCTATTTGTTATTATGGGTAGGCGAAATTCTTTATCAGTATGCATTAATGGGGTTTTTAGTGTATTCCTTTAGAAATCTAGCACCTAAAAAGTTGATAATCGGCGCACTATTCTTATTCAGCATGGGAGCACTTTGGAATTACGCTGACTACAGAAAAGATGTCAAATTCATGGAAGATGTTGCACTCATTGAAACTTACAAAGCTGAAGGAAAAGAATTAACGAAAGAGCTGGAAAAATCGGATCAAAGATGGCAAGAACGAGAATGGGAAAGATCTTCTGAAGGCGTTGAACATACTAATACCAATATGAGAAAAGGTTATTTTGAAGTCGTGGCATTTTTGGCTCCTATTAACCAGCATTTTGACGAAAATTGGCCGTATAGATATGACCTCTGGGATGTGCTTAGCATGATGTTTTTAGGTATAGCTTTGTTTAAGCTTAATATTCTATCTGCTGAAAAATCATATCGATTTTATGGTTTGATGGCTATTATAGGATATGGTATTGGTTTAACTACCAACTACTTTGAAATTAGTTATATCATGGATCATAATTTTTCTTTATTAAGCTATTCTAAAACAAATATCACTTATGATCTAGGGCGCGTGTCAGTCGCAATGGGTCATGTCGGTCTAATCATGTTAGTATGTAAATTACCTATTTTGAAATGGCTGAAAATGAGTCTATCTGCAGTCGGTAAAATGGCACTTACCAATTACGTAATGCATTCGGTTATTTGCATGTTCATATTCACTGGTGCAGGCTTTGGGCTATTTGGCAAACTTCAACGCTTTGAATTACTATATGTCGTACTCGCCATTTGGGTATTCCAATTAATAGTAAGTCCAATCTGGCTTAAATATTATCGTTTTGGACCACTTGAATGGATTTGGCGAAACTTAAGTTATATGAAAAAACACAGCATTAGAAAACAACAACTTTAAATCAAATATTCAACATTATGAAAACAACACTTAATTTTTTACTGATTATTCTATGTATTGGCCTTACATCCTGTAATGATGCCAAAGTTGAAAAAAACATCACAATGTACAGCCAAACCTGGGATCAAATCCTCAATGATGGCAACATAGACCTTATTAATAGCACAAATTTCACAGAGGATATTACCATGGTTTCCAGTCCAGAAAATGTGATCGGAATTGATAATTTTAAAGACTATTATGCAAACTTTGTTACTGGATTTTCGGATGTGGAGTTTACCATTGAAGATGTGTTTGGACAAGGTGATAAGCTTGTAAAGCACTGGAAATTTAAAGGTACACATTCTGGTGAATTTTTCGGTATTCCAGCAACAGGCAATACAGTTGACGTCTCTGGAACTACTTTGGTGCAAATGAAAGACGGCAAAATTGCGCAAGAACAAGACTTTTTTGATAATATGGTGTTTTTACAACAATTGGGGATTCTATCCAATCCAGATAATGTAAACGTAATCAATGATCTATACAATAATTTTGGAACTGGTAACATCGACGGTGTTTTAGCGAGTCTGGACACCAATGTGGTTTGGAATGAAGCCGAAGGCAACGCTTATGCAGACGGCAATCCTTACATAGGGCCCGAAGCAGTTTTAAATGGTGTTTTTGCACGTACTGGTGGCGAATGGGATGGTTTTAAAGTAGTAGACATTGAACTACATGATATGTATAATAATCAAGTACTTGCCACTTTACGCTATAACGCGACTTTTAAAAAGACAAAAAAATCAATTGATGCACAGGTAGCACACCTTTGGACACTTAAAGATGGTAAAGTCGTTGCATTTCAACAGTATGTTGACACGAAACAGCTGGCTGATGCCAGTAAATAATTTCTTTAGTATTTTTCATTTAATCCTTTTATTACAATAAACACCATTTAAGTACTATGAAGAAATCAAAACTTATATCACTATCAGGTCCATTTGGCTATTTAAAATTGGCGGGATGGATATTCTTAATCCTATTTGCAGGAAAATTTGTAGTAGACGATGCGCTACCCTATTTTGGCTTTGATCAAGATGTTTTTGGTCGTTATTGGAATTTTAAATGGTGGCTTATTGGGCATGTTTCAGGAGGTATACTAGCCATTGTTATCGGTCCTTTTCAATTTTGGAAAGCCTTCAGATCAAAATACCTTAAACTACATCGCTGGTTGGGGCGCATCTATTTGAGTGCCATTTTAATTGGCACTATAAGTTCAACGTACTTGGCGTGGACCAGCGGTTTGGCCATTCATTGGTCTTGGGCTTTCGCCTTACAAGGACTGGCCTTTGCT
Source organism: Flavobacteriaceae bacterium MAR_2010_72 (assembly GCA_003550275.1). Classification (GTDB taxonomy): domain Bacteria; phylum Bacteroidota; class Bacteroidia; order Flavobacteriales; family Flavobacteriaceae; genus Geojedonia. Next base: position 1,000,580 of record QXCW01000002.1, on the reverse strand, counting down.
TGGATCTGTACTGCAGCCATGGCCTACCGAGCCATATTGAAACGTAGGATTCAACAACATCGCGAATGGATGATACGCAGTTATGTGGTAACTTTTGCCTTTGTAAGTTTCAGATGGCTAGATGACCTCCCTTTTGTAGAGTCCCTTGGAAGTTTTATAGAGCATGGACCTACCACAATATGGGTCTCATGGGTACTCCCCCTATTTATAACGGAGATTATTTTACAATGGAATAAGAAATAATTAATAAATACATCTGGTTTTTACAATTATAAATAACGATTAAAACAAAATTGAAATGAATTTAGTAAAGTCTAGCAGAATTCAATCTATAGACCTTTTAAGAGGTCTGGTTATGGTGATAATGGCTTTAGATCACGTTAGGGACTATTTCCATTTAGGTGCCTTGCATTATGACCCCGTTAGTATGGATACAACTACTCCAGCCTTATTCTTTACGCGATTCATAACGCATTATTGTGCACCAATTTTTGTGTTTTTAGCAGGTACCTCTGCCTTTCTTTATGGCTCAAGAAAACCAAAAGCTGAATTGTTTAAATTCTTGGTGACTCGAGGCTTATGGCTTGTGTTTGTTGAAATTGTTATTATGAATTTTTTGTGGTGGTTTGATTTGAGCTATGGTTTCATAAACCTCCAAGTGATTTGGGCAATAGGGATTTGTATGATTCTTTTGGGGTTTTTAATTCTACTTCCACTAAAAGTGATTCTCATATTTGGTCTCGTTATGGTATTTGGCCATAATGCTTTAGACGGCATTGTTATGCAAGGCACCGACCTTAAATCTATACTATGGTATGCACTGCATCAGCAAAATTTTGTACCAATGGGCTCAAGAATGGTTGGACTATTTTATCCAATTATACCATGGGTAGGCGTTATGGGGTTAGGGTACTGTTTTGGCACCTTTTACCAATCTGGTTTTGATGCTAGTCTTCGTAAAAAATGGTTGCTTCGGCTTGGTTTAGGAAGTCTTTTGCTCTTTTTTATTTTAAGAGGAATAAATATCTACGGCGATATGATTCCTTGGTCCCAACAAAAAAATACTACCTATACCATAATGTCATTTTTTAATGTTTACAAATACCCACCTTCTCTGCTGTTCTTATTGATTACTATCGGACCAGGATTTCTATTTTTATACTTTACAGAATCTGTCAAAAATAAAGCTACCGAGTTTCTCTTGGTGTTCGGGCGAGTGCCGTTTTTTTATTATGTCCTCCATATTTTTATCATCCATTTAAGCGCTTTAATCATCCACGCACTTTTGGGAGGCAATTGGCGTGATATGATATTAGATAATACCATTTTCACAACCGACACCTTGACCAATTATGGCTATTCACTATGGGTGGTGTATTTAGTATGGATTGCCGTTGTATTGTTCCTGTACCCCATTTGCAAAAAATATATGACTTACAAAATCAAAAACAAGGCTAAATGGTGGTTAAGCTACTTGTAAAACTGTAATCCTAAATCGCTTGAATACTATAAGTTCATACTTTCAAATTCTTATGTATCTTTAGTAAATCTGATTAACCATTATAAAATCAACCTCATGAGATTCGTTTACCTTTTCCTTTTAAGTCTTTTTTTTATTCCCCTAAATGTTCAAGCCCAAAAACGCAACAAAGCAAAGTCAGAACCTAAAATAACGGTTTCTGATTCTATGTTCCATAATCTGAAATGGCGTAACATTGGTCCATTTAGAGGTGGACGAAGTGTTGCCTCAACAGGAGTTATAGGCCAGCCACACACCTATTATATGGGATCTACAGGCGGCGGTGTTTGGAAAACAACCGATGACGGCCTGTCGTGGAAAAATATTTCGGATGGATTCTTTAAAACTGGAACCGTGGGTGCTATTGCTGTTTCTGAAAGTGACCCTAATATCGTTGTGGTTGGTATGGGTGAACATGCCGTCCGAGGCGTTATGACTTCAATGGGCGATGGTGTTTATAAATCTACCGATGCAGGAAAAACATGGACGCATATTGGTTTGGAAAAATCAAGGCATATTTCGGATGTTATCATTCATCCTAATAATCCAGATATGATCTATGTCACGGCGCAAGGCGCACAGTATGCACCTTCAGACGATAGAGGCATTTACCGATCAACAGATGGAGGGAAAACTTGGAAAAATGTATTATCGGTCAATAATACCACAGGGCCTTCGTCCCTATCTATGGATATGAATAACCCTCGTATATTGTATGCTGCCATGTGGCAACATCGGCGCTTTCCTTGGCTTATGGAATCCGGAGGCGAGCATTCGGGACTATATAAGTCAACCGATGGAGGCGACACTTGGGATAAAATGGAAGAAGGTCTGCCTGAAGCTTTTGGGAAAGCCGGGATTTCTGTATCTAGAGCCAATTCTGAGCGTGTATATGCTGTCATTGAAGCCGAAGATAAAAAAGCGGGCGTCTACAGGTCTGATAACGCTGGAAAAACTTGGAAGCAGATCAATAGCGATCGTGTGAACATTACCCGCTCTTGGTATTATATGGAGATTTTTGCTGATACCCAAAACGAAGACATCGTCTATGTTTTGAACGCTCCTGTGATGAAATCAATTGATGGCGGGAAAAGTTTTTCGAATGTGGCTGTCCCCCATGGTGATAACCATCATCTTTGGATTCATCCACACAATAACAAGGTAATGATCAACTCTAACGACGGCGGCGCTAATATTTCCAATAATGGCGGGCAAAGCTGGAGTACACAAGAAAACCAACCTACGGCACAATTTTATCGGGTGATTACCGATAATCAGGTGCCTTATATGGTCTATGGCGGACAACAGGACAATTCTGCAATTGCAATTGCAAGCAGAACCAATGGAGCAGGTATTGACTGGAAAGATTGGTATTCGGTTGCTGGTGGTGAAAGTGCATTTATTGCTTTTGATCCAGACAGTCCAGAAGTTGTTTATGGTGGTACTTATCAAGGAAACATTAGCAAATGGACCAAATCGTCTAACGAACAAAAATCAATTAAAGAATACCCCGAATTAGGATTGAGCATTGCACCTAAAGATTCAAAATATCGATACAATTGGAATGCCCCAATCATTACTTCGCCTCACAACCGAGCCACCATCTATCATGCAGGTAATGTGATTTTCAAAAGTACTAATGAAGGCATAAGTTGGACAGCGATTAGTCCTGATCTCACTAAAAATGAAGTGGACAAACATGGTCCTGGCGGCGGACCCTATACCAATGAAGCTGCTGGTGGCGAAAACTACAATACTATAACAGCTTTGGTGGAATCACAACATGAAGTGGGCGTACTGTATGCTGGTACCGATGATGGTTTATTGCATATCACTAAAAACGGTGGTCAAAGCTGGGGCAATATAACACCAAAAGGTGTTTCAGACGGAATTATAAATAGTATCGATATATCTGAACACGATCCTGCAACAGCTTATGTGGTAGTGATGCGTTACAAATCGATGGATTTAAATCCATACATTTTTAAAACTAATGATTATGGGCAATCATGGACCAAAATTGTAAACGGCTTGGACGACCCTCATGGTTTTGTACGAGTTGTAAGAGCCGATAAAAAACAAAAAGGCCTGCTTTATGCGGGGACTGAAACCGGATTATATATCTCTACAAATGATGGTGCTAATTGGCAAAATCTTCAATTGGGAATGCCTGTTGTACCCATAAATGACTTGACTATTCAGGATAATGACTTGGTAGCAGCAACTTCGGGTCGTGGTTTTTGGATTTTAGATGATCTATCTGCACTTCAAAATTTAACTATTGAAAAAGCATCAGTTTCGATATTCAAACCTAAAGACACCTATCGCATCTTTGGTGGAAGCATTGATAATTTCACACCAGGTCTTGGACAAAACCCAAAACAAGGGGTCACTTTTGATTATTTCTTGGGCAAAGACGCTGATTCATTAGACTTAAAATTGGAGGTTTTAGAGCATAACAAGGTCATTAGATCCTATACCAACAAAAAACCTAAAGATTTTAAATCATGGCCAGGTGGACCGTCTGCCCCACAACTATTACCCTCAAAACAAGGTTACAATCGATTTACATGGGATTTTGAACGCGATCCATTACCAGCCATTAATAATGTGTTTGTTTTTGGTGGACACAGCGGATCAAAAGTCGCTCCTGGAAGGTATGTTTTACGACTTACTTTAGATAATGAGGTTTCAGAAACTGAAGTGACCATTTTTCCAAATCCGTCAATAAAGGCAAATGCTCAAGATTTTAGTGAACAACAAGCAATGCTGGTAACGATTGAAAATGTGGTTAAAGATATGCACGAGTCGGTAAACCAAATGCGTTCTGCAAAATCGCAATTGGAACATTATGCCAAATTATTAAAAGATAAAAAAGGTGCAGATTCCCTCCTTGCCAAAGGTAAAGCACTTATAAAACGTATTGACACTTGGGAGCAAAACCTAATTCAACCCAAACAAAAAACCTTTCAAGATGTGATTAATTTCAACAATATGCTGAATGCACAATTTCTTCATTTAAAGGGTTATATCGATGAAGCAGACCCAAAGGTAACTAGTGGCGCGAAAGAGCGCTTACAGGATTTATTAAAAGATTGGAGCGTTTATGAAAAGGAACGAGATAGGATTATATCGAATGAAATGAAGGCCTATAATACGCTTTACAAAACGCTTGAAATTCCTGCATTGATTTTAAAGGATTGAGCCCTTATAGATTATGATCAAATTTTTCAGAACCATCCGCCAGAACCTATTAATTGAGGGCAAAACCACTAAATATTTTAAATATGCCATTGGTGAAATTGTGCTTGTGGTTATTGGGATTTTGATTGCGCTTCAAATTAATAATTGGAATGAGACCAGAAAAGCAAAAGTGGTAGAAGACAATTTTTTTGAAAATGTGTTGCTAGATTTAGAAAAGGACGAGGCCAAACTTGACTATTACAAAGAATTCCATTCCAAACGCATTGACTATTTAGACACCTTATTAACCTACGTGAGAAACCCCAATATGAGTATGGGCATAGATAAATTTGGGATGTATGTTGAGCCCTTGTTCTATTCTGCCAACCCAACCAACTACTCAAACACTTTTGAGTCGGCTAAATCCATGGGAGCATTCAATAACTTTAAAGAGAAAGAACTCATTAAAGAATTATCACAATATTATTCAGACTTTGTGTTAATTGAGCAAGCTTTCAGTTCCATCTTACGCTTTGTAGAAGCACAATTTGAACCTTTAATGTACACCTTACCCGAAGGCTATATGACCGAAGACACAGGTAATTTGGTCATAAATGAAGAAGATGTACAAGCTTTTTATAAAAAAATTGCCTCTATCAAAGATTACCGTAACTTAAGCATTGATTACCAAATAATTTTAAGAACTCCTATAATGGAAAACTATTTAATAGGAGATATGGGGCGAACCTACAATGCCCTTGGTAAGATTACAGCGAGACAAACTATGATAAAAGGCCTTAAGGAGAGCATAAAACAATATCAATAAATACGACCACAACAAACAAAAGTATCAAACTAATCAAACAAAAATTATGAACACAAATGAATGGACCAAAACAGAACTTCAAACCTATATTTTGTTGCTCTGTGCGAATGCAGATAAGGTTGAGACTAGTGAAGAGATCAACCTGATAAAGTCAAAAATAGACAAAGACACCTTTGATAAAATTTATGCCGAATTTAGTCAAGACAGTGAAGACGAAAGTTTCGAAAAAATCAACGAAGCGATACACTTACATGAATATTCCAATATTGAACTGGCACAATTTAGAAAAGAAATGTATGATATCTTCTTTTCAGATTGTTCATTTTCCATGATGGAGCGAAACCTAGATAAAATCATGGATAATATGCTCTATTAATGGATTCCGCATGATCAAGTTTTTTCGAAATATCCGCCAAACTATGATTAAAGAAAATAGAGCTACTAAATATGCACTTTATGCCATTGGTGAAATTATACTTGTGGTTATTGGTATTTTGATAGCGTTAAGTATTAATAATTGGAATGAAAATGAAAAATTAAAGCAGAAAGAAATAAACATAGCTGAAGAAATATATACAGAATTGAATGAGAATATTGCATTTGTAAAAAACCAGTTAAAGTTATGGGAGAGTCGTGATACAAATATTAATAAAGTATTAAATTTAATTGCTTCAGATACTATTACAATCACTCAACGAGAGTTTGATAGTATTATGATTTACGTAATTGGTTTCAATAATTTTAAACTAAAGCACAGTAAATTCAGTAAAATAATCGAATCCGAGAATTTTGAGTTTACCCGATCCAATGAGATCATCACCGAAATGCTTTCTTTAAATGCCGATTATAATACACTAATGGCATATTACGAGTTTAATGAAACGAACTATTCTGGTGTAATAGAGCCGTACTTACTAAAAAACTATTCATTCCGAAATTTAGCCAATGTACTGTTTGGTCAAAAAAGTATTCATAAATTAGATTTTAGAGTGCTTTTAGACGATTTAGAATTTGATAATGTAATACATACTGCTCAAGGAAACAATCAACCATTTGTGATGTATATTAATAACGCGCTAAAAAAAATGGAGCAATTTAGATACACTCTAGAAAGTGTTTACCCAACAATTAAAAAAGAGTAACATGATTAAATTTTTCCGTCATATTCGCCAACGCTTGCTTTCTGAAAATAAATTTAGAAAGTATCTCCTTTACGCTTTAGGTGAGATCATATTGGTGATGATTGGAATATTGCTGGCCTTTCAAGTGAGCAGCTGGAAGGAACAACGTGATAACAAAAAGCTTGAGTTGCAAATGATGGCAGATCTTAATTCAGAATTCAGGAACAATCTAACCAAAATTAAAGCAAGTATCAATCAATATGAGGGTACCGAGCAGGCCATTCGGCTGTTAATGTCAAAAATGAAAGCATCACCTGAAGTGCTAAAACACATCAATAGTGATAGTTTAATTGCAATTGCTATTGATGTGTTTGACTATAGACCGACCCAAAACACGCTAACCGAAATACTATCTACAGGTAACCTAAAGCTCATTTCAAAAGATTCACTTAAGTACAAATTACTGGATTGGTCTGCAGAATTGAATGAAATAAATGAAGCTTGGCTTACACTGGACGATTTCAATCAGCGTATGGTAATTCCGTATTTAACCGAAAACGCTTCAATGAGAAATATTGACAAATATTCATTAATGGCTTGGGAGGAGAAATCGAAATTTGAAATTGATTACAACAAGCTTTTCCACGATTTGAAATTTGAAAACCACCTGGATAATCTGGGATGGAGTGTGGTAAACTATAAAATGGTTTTAGACAGACTCGAATTGGTTATCATGGATATAATTAGGCTAACAGATGATTAAGTTTTTCAGAAAAATTAGATACGACCTCATGGATCAGAATAAGACTACCAAATACCTAAAATATGCTATTGGCGAGATAGTCCTTGTAGTTATTGGTATTCTCATAGCATTAAGTATTAACAATTGGAATGAAGATAGAATTGAAAAAATTGAAGAATTTGTACTATTAGAAAATTTAAAAATTGATTTCGAGCAAACCATTTTGGAGCTATTAGGTATGAATGCCAACAGACAAATCATATTATCCTCTAATTACGCTTTAACTGATATTAAAACACAAGATGATTATTTAAATAATAAAAAAATTGATTCACTCATAGGAAACACATTTATTGTTCCAACTTTTAATGGTAAATCAGGTTCCTTACTGATGTTACTCAATTCTGGAAAAATAAACATATTGCAAAACGAATCATTAAAAAAGCTTCTTTTTTCTTGGCCATCTGAAGTAGAAGATATGACAGAAGGTGAAATAGATTCTAAAAATTTAACCAATACGCAGTACATACCATTAGTAAGAAAACATGCTAATGTTTCTGAAATTATCCAAACAAGTACAATGCTATCTATTACACCAAAAGATAGAGGAGGAAATTTCGTGTCAGATTATAAGGGGCTATTAAATGATAAGGAATTTGAAAATTTATTGTATCAATTGGAACTGTATTCAACCGATAACATACAAGAAACTGAAGGATTAATTGAGATTGCAAAATCAATTGTTGAAATTATTGAAACTGAATTAAATCAATAATTCCAATGATTAAATTCTTTAGACATAAACGTAAATCATTACTTATGGAAAACAATACGGTTTGTCATTCCGCACTTGATGCGGAATCCACATTGAAATTAATAGGGATTCCTGCTAGAGTCTATCTTGAGCGTAGACGAAAGACAGGAATGACAGAATACTTCAAAATATGATTAAATTCTTTAGAAAAATACGCTACAACCTAATGGAAACAGGAAAAACCGGAAAGTACCTTAAATACGCCATTGGCGAAATAATACTTGTGGTTATTGGTATTTTGATAGCGTTAAGTATTAATAATTGGAATCAAGACCGATTGAACGGACTAGAAAAAAAAGAACTACTTTCTAAACTACATGTAGAGTTTAATGCTAATAAAAAAGTATTAATTGATTATAGAATTGCTGAAAATAATGCCATGAATTCCTGTATAGAGTTAATGAAGCTCATTGGTGTTTCTGAAGAGGAACTTACAAAACATAATTTAGATAGCTTACTTTTTGAGTCTTTCCCTTCCAATGAAATGGCTTTTGCCAATAATGCAGTATATAGTATTGTGCAAAATGGTCGTTTAAATCTCTTTGAAAATGAAACCATTACAACCTTGCTCTATCAATGGAATTCCTTATCAGAAATTAGAAAAGTTCGATACGAAAAACTAGACTCATGGAGCAACACGCATTTTTTGCCTTTTCTTTTGCCTTATATTTCTTTTAAGGAAATGGATAGCAATGCGAACTATAGATGGGCTGGAAAATCTAAAGTGAAACCCAATTATTATCCTTTATTTCAAAAAGTAGAGTTTGAGAATTTATTGGACAATTCCTTATGGTTACATCAACAAATTATTGAAAGACTTAAAGAAACTGAAGAACTGATTGATAAAATCATTGAAGTAACTAAACCATACTAATATGATTAAATTCTTTAGAAAAATCCGCCAAAATATGATTAACGAACATAGAGCTACTAAATATGCACTTTATGCCATTGGTGAAATCTTCCTTGTAGTAATCGGAATTCTTATAGCATTACAAATAAACAATTGGAATGAAAACCGAAAAACGATAGTTCAAGCTCACAAACTACTTATAGCGCTTCAACATGACCTAGTGCAGGATACCGTGTTAATCCATAAAAATTTGCCGGAAGTTATAGACCAATTTCAATTCAATGAGTCGTTAAGGGCGAGAGTGGCAGCTCCAAAGGCGACCTCCGATACCTTAATTAACATCACACGCCATGAGTTTAATCCCAATTGGAACAACCTTTTAATTTATAACACCAATACCTACAACAGCTTAAATGAAACTGGCCTCATTGAAGAACTTTCAGATACCTTAAAAGCCAATATCAAAAATTTTTATAACGGAAAATCCTATCGTAAAGGTATGGTCGAAAGCATCACATTAGATTATAGAAACAAACTAGCTAATTATGTTGACACCTACACCTTTGGCTCTACGTCACTTCATGACCAAGGAGCGCTTATTGACTCTCTAGTTTGGAACACAATTGACCTAGGACATTTAGCTGCATCATTTCAAGGCATGAGTAATTTTAAGCGACTATTATTTAGATTGACCAGGGATGAAATGGAGTATTCCCTAACAAATTCAAAAAACCTAATAGAACAAATTGATAATTATTTAACAGACAAATGATTAAATTTTTCCGAAAAATCCGCCAAAATATGATTAAAGAAAATAGAGCTACTAAATATGCACTTTATGCCATTGGCGAAATCATCCTAGTGGTTATCGGGATTCTCATAGCGCTTCAAATCAATAATTGGAACCAACACCGAATTACAAAAAATACTGAAAGAGATACCCTTAAAAACCTTTTGGAAGAAATACAATTGGACACGCTCGATATAGGCTTTAACCTCCAATTGCATAAAACCTCATTAGAAAATGCTGAACGGCTTTTTAAATTTTTGAGTGGAGACAGTTCTATTCAATCAGACTCTGTAAACTTCACAGAAGTTTTAGGTAATCCTGTGGTGGCCATTTTAAATACAAGTACCTACACCTCATTAGTTAACAGTAGCCCTAATTTAATATCTAATCAAGTATTGAAAAAGAAAATTTTTGTGCATTATAATTTGGTTTACACCTCCATTATAGAAGTTGAAAATAGAAGTACAGGGTTTAAACCATATGACAAACTTTTACCTTTTTTTCAAAAACACTTTTCGGTAGATAAAGAATTTAAAAGTTTAAGTCTATCCTCGAATAACTCAACCGATTATTTTAATGAAGACTATAAAAGAACCTCATTATTCCCTAAAAACATTGAACTTTTAAAAAGTGATGATGAATTTAAAGTAACACTATCTGAAGTAATCTATTTACGAAGCATTACTATTTCGGTTTATCAAGAAGCTTTAAAACGAATTAAGGAGTTGAGTAATGAAATAAACATGGAACTCAATAACAACTTTTAATGATCAAATTCTTCAGAAAAATACGATACAATCTCATGGAACAGAACAAAACAGGCTCGCCTGCCGAAACTTCAGTGAAGGCAGGAAAATACCTAAAATACGCCATTGGCGAAATTGTACTCGTCGTGATTGGTATTCTCATCGCACTTCAAATCAACAATTGGAATGAACAACGGAAAGCTGACAAATTAGAAGCAGAATATTATTGCAGATTGCTTGAGGATTTAATTCAGGATAGTGAACAGGTTAACGCTGTAATCAAACTTTCAGAAGATAGATTAAAAGCATCAAACCAAGCCGTGCGATTACTTCAAAATGAAAAGGCCAAAAAGGTTGAGGTTGGCAAACAACTAGGACTTTCAATAATCGCAATTTATTCAGATTTCACACCTAATAATTCAGCTTTTGAAGATTTAAAATCAGGAGCCAATTTAAACATCATTAAAGATAAAAACGTCATAAAATCCATTAATAATTACTTCAATAAAGTAGCCGGATATTTAAGTATTATAAAAGTAAATGCCAATATTGCGCTTGATACTTTTTATTCAGAAAATGATGTTTTTAACACTGGTCGTATACATTCCCAAATGTTAACTGAGAGGTTTATTACCGGAATGGAAAAAGATGTTTATGAATCCATGAATTTAAATTACGAAGAAACACTTACAGAGACCATGAAATATGAGTTGTTAAACGCGGCATTAACTTATATTTCAACCAATGCACGACAATTGCAACTTTATAATTTAATTAAAGATGAAGTCAATAATTTAATTACCATTTTAGAACAAAAATGTATTGAATAATGATCAAATTCTTCAGAAAAATACGCTACAACCTTATGGAACAGAATAAAACAGGCTCGCCTGCCGAAACTTCAGTGAAGGCAGGAAAATATCTAAAATACGCTATTGGCGAGATTGTACTTGTGGTATTTGGTATTTTGATTGCCTTACAGATTAACAATTGGAATCAAGGAAGAAATAGAACAGAACTTGGAACACTATTACTGAAACAATTAAAAGTAGAAATGCTTCAAATTTATAGTGACATTTATACCGATTTTAATTTCCTTAAATTAGGAAGCAGAAGTCATTTTAATATTTTAGAATACATAGAGCAGGATGTAATTTATAATGATAGTATGAGTTTTGATTTTTTCTTTATTATAGGAGATGAGTATATATATCCAAATGAAGCTGTTTATAGTAGAATAAAAGAACAAGGTCTTGATATTATAAAAAATGATTCCATTAGGAATTTAATACAAACTATTTATGAGGATATTTTTCCTAGAATAAGTAAAAATAATAGCTTTAATCCTGATATTGCTGAAACTTTTGGAGACTATTACCTTGATCACTTCAAACTAAATACAGACTATTCTATTCGATTTCATCATGTTTTTGATAATGACACTTTAAGCGATAGAATTTATAGAGATGAAATTGAATTTCCTTATGAAAGAGTCCTTAATGGTAAAAAACGAAACCAAACAAAGGGTTTTGTGCCTTTAGATTTTGAAGCACTCAAAAAAGACAATAAGTTCAGAATGTTATTAGAACGCACTAAAGACTATAGAACTTACAAAGGGATACGTTATGGTATGGCAATAAATAGGATTCAAAAAGTTATTACACTAATTGATATAGAATTAAAATCAGAACAATGATCAAATTCTTCCGTCATATCCGACAAAACTTAATTATGGAAAACAAAACAGGCTCGCCTGCCGAAGCCTCGGCGAAGGCAGGCAAATACCTAAAATACGCCATTGGTGAAATTGTACTTGTGGTGATTGGGATTTTGATTGCCTTACAAATTAATAATTGGAATCAAGATCGTATTGAACATAAAGAGACCAAGGCATTGTTAAGTAATCTCAAACTAGATGTTGTAGAGGATATCAAAAACCTTAAAGGTCTAAAAAACTCTCTAAAAGATCGAAAAGAATGGGCAGATTTGATTCTGAATTCAATTGATGAACAAAAGGTCTCCGATTCAACAATGTTCATTTCAGCTATGACCAGGGTAGGTTGGATTATGGAAATTTCACTTACACTTCCTACTTATAAGGAAATTGTTAGCTCGGGTAAACTGTCGCACATAAAGTCTGATAACCTAAAAAAAGCATTAGCTAACTATCAATCTCAATTTGAAGAACATCACCTTATTGTTTCATCCTATCATCCTGGTTTAAAAGAAGCCGAAAGGCTGGCCATCGGCCACCTTAATGGAATGCCTGATGCGTCTAGTTCAAATAATCCTAACATGCCATTATTTCAGGGCGTAAGTTTTAATTTGAACGGTATTGCAGATGATACTGAATTTTATAAGCGTGTGAAGCAGATTTCATATCAAACCTCTGTGACCATTGATTACATAAGCGTTCAGCTTGTAATAAAAGCAGAAGGGCTAAAAAATTTAATAGTCGATGAACTTAAAAGCTATTGATTATGATAAAATTCTTTAGAAAAATACGCTATAACCTTATGGAAACTGGAAAAACAGGAAAATATTTAAAATACGCCATTGGCGAGATTGTGCTGGTTGTAATTGGGATTTTAATAGCTCTCCAAATTAACACTTGGAACGAAGCTAAAAAGACGAGTCATCTTGAGACCAAAATACTTAAAGAATTACACAGCAACCTTACACTTGACCTTGAAGAAATTCAAAGTGATGTGAGGTTTATGGATAGTATTACCAAGGCCTGTACCGTCATCAAAGATTACTTAAAAACTCATGATAGCCCTGAACCTTCTGTATTCAACACTTTTTCCATACTTAGAATTACACCACATTTCGATCCAAATATGAGTGGCTATGGTTTATTACAATCAAAAGGCGTTGAAGTAATATCAAACGACAGTTTAAGAAATCAAGTATCATTGCTTTATGAGAGAACCTATCCGTATTATAAACGTTACGAAGAAGAACGATTGAGATTCCATGCTCTGCATAGTGAACCCATTCTATTAAATTACTTTAACATGTATTTTGATGAGAGCTCAATGTATTATGGCAGTTTTGAAATTTCTCAAGACGACTATGACAAATTAAAAACAGATGCGGCATTTACAAAACTATTATCCGCTATTGCCTTTGAAAATAGTGCAGTTCACAATAGAGGGCAAAGAACCGAACGAAGCGTTATATCGCTTTTACAGTTTTTGGAAGATGAAATTGAACGCAAAGCTTATTGAGTTGTAGTGCCAAATTGTAAAACAAACAACTAGAATATGATCAAATTCTTCCATCACATACATCAAAACTTTCTCAATGAAGGTAAAACCTCGAAATATCTTAAATACGCCATTGGCGAAATCATTCTTGTGGTTATCGGGATTTTAATTGCCTTAAGTATTAATAACTGAAATGAAGATAGAAAATTAAGATTACAGGAGTTCAGTTTACTCAAAGACATTCAAACTGATTTAAATGCTTCTCTAAATGAAATTAACAACAATATCAGTTATAATTCAATTACAATTAGCAATAATCAAAACATTTTAAACTATATAAATGAAGATTTACCCTATGATACCTCACTAGATACGGCCTTTGGAAGAATTACACAATAGGAAAGCCCCTATTTTACCTTTTCAGCATATGAAACTCTAAAAAACAAGGGTTTGGATCTCATACAAAATGACAGCCTCAAAAAGGCCATTGTTAACATGTATGAATTTCAGTTTGCTGTTTTGGTAAAAGATTACGATCATTCCGAATGGGTTTTGGCACAATCGGTTACATTTCCAATTTTCAATAGATTTGTAAGGCGTCATATCAACTCTACCACAACCGGCAAACCTATTGATTTTGAAGCTTTGAAATCCAATGACGAATTTATTAACATGCTCCATAATATTGTTAGGTTTAAAAAGAGTGATATAGTAAGATTTAAAGAGGTTAGATTGAAACTTGAAACGCTAATAAACGATATTGATAAAGCGTTAAATTCAATATAAAATTACCAACTGCCACACTCAAAAGCTATACTTTTGTAGTATAAACCCAATCATCATGAACGGATTTGATATAGTAATGGTAATCGCAGTCATTCTTTTTGCGCGATTAGGTGTACGACTTGTTTCAAAATACATTGAAATGAAACGAGAAAACAACAATGGTGAACGTAACGATTAAATTCTAAATATCCCTGTAAAAGGTCAATCCGTTTTTGTCTAGGTCATAAAACCCAAATTCTTTAGTCCCCCAAGCTGTTTCTTTTAAGGTAGTTTTATCATGAAACACCTCTTTTGTTTTGAACTCTTCAAACAACGCATCAATATGTTCGGTAACAATGCGCAACATGGGTCGGTCAATCTCAACATCCCATTCTGAGGCATCGTGCCATTGTAAATGAATTTCTATAGCATCCCGACGTATCCCGCCATATTTTGGATCCTTACCGTCGTCTGCGAAAGCAATCTTAAATCCTAATCTATTCACATAAAAAGCCAAGGCATCAACCACATTTTTTACTGGTAACACTGGGTGTATTTGATGTAAATGCCCTTTATTGCTCATTAGTTTCTCACTTTTCCGGAAAAGACACTGACTTTAGAATTAAACGGATTTCCTGAAGAACGTCTTAACAACACCACTTGCCCACAATGCCAAAGTGCATCACCGATTGGACCATTGAGATTATTCCAAAACGGAAATTCTGAAGTGCCATTATCACTTTGAAAAACAATCTTGAATTGCGTGAGATCCTCCGCTTCTCTTAAAATATCTGCAGCGGTTTTAAAATTGATAAGGGTTTGCTTTCGCTTGTCGGCAAAAGCCAGTTCTGGTTCTTCCTCCCCGCGAATATTCGGTTTTTGCAATGCTGAATTCACAATAACTTTGGACAGGCCATAAATATGATCAATGGTTTCAATGGTGGCACGTGCCTCATCATTAGGTCTATAATTTAAATCCTCATCTCTTAAGCCTTGAGTAGCCCAATAATACCTAAATCCCAATCCATCAATAGTACGTGCCGCCACTGTTCCGGCAGTATAGTGTTCTGAAGCTTCAGGAATTTCGTAATAAGGAAGTTGATTGTCTTGTGCATGACCTATACATAGGAAACAAAACAGGCAAAGTGAAGTAAGCATTTTCATAGATTTAGTTCTTTATGGTTTCTGTATTGGTAATGGTCGATGTTCCGTATTTATCAAATAAATAAACCAATGAGGTCATAGTTGCAGCACCTAACTCCAATTCTCTTTTATTGACCGCATCAAAGGTATCATTACTAGCATGATGGTAATCAAAGTACCGCTGTGAGTCTGGACGCAAGCCCGCCAAAACTATATTCTCATCTTTTAACGGACCGATATCAGCACCACTTCCGCCCTTTTCAAAATAATGGATTAAATAGGGTTTAAAAAGAGCTCGCCAACCTAAAACCTTATTAAATACAGCCTCACTACAATCAAAACTAAAACCTCTTGGTGTAAAACCACCCGAATCACTTTCTAAAGCAAAAATGTGGCGCTCGCCCTTTTGTTTAGCTTCTTCGGCATATTTGTTACCACCTCGTAATCCGTTTTCTTCGTTCATAAATAATACCACTCGGATACTTCGTTTAGGTTTGATTCCTATTTCCTTTAAAAGTCTTAAAACTTCCATAGATTGAACACATCCTGCACCGTCATCATGCGAACCATCGCCTAGATCCCAAGAATCCAGATGACCACCCACAATGATATATTCATTAGGAAACTCACTCCCTGTAATCTCACCGATGACATTATACGATAGTACATCCTTTAATTGTTGGCAATTTTGACGAAAGAAAAACTTTATATCCTTATCCAACTGGAGCATGCTACTCAACAATTCGGCATCATTGGTACTAATTGCTGCCGCAGGAATATATTGCGAACTTGGTAAATCGCCATAACTCATCCCGCCTGTATGCGGAAAATCGTCAAGGCGTAAATTCATGGATCGTACTATCACTCCAACTGCACCAAATTTTGCGGCCTCTTTTGCCCCCGAACCGCGTTGGTCCACACAGCCCCCATACGCTTCAAAGGTATGTATCAAATCAGCTTGCATAGGTCGGTTAAAAAATACAATCTTGCCTTCAATGGCTTCGCGACCGAGTTGTCCGACTTCTTCAATACTTTTTACTTCAATAATATTCGCTTTTACACCGCCACCTGGGGTTGCAATTGATCCTCCCAAGGCACAGATATTAACGGTTGTGGTTTTTCCCGGTGCGGTTTCAATATAGGCGAATTCTGGAGCGCCTCTCACCCATCTTGGCACCATCACAGGTTGTAACCAAACTTTATCCAGTCCCAATTGTTCCAATTCGGCTTTGGTATATTCCACCGCTCGTTCAGCATTTAAAGACCCAGAAAGGCGTCCGCCGATTTGATTAGACAAATGATCCAACCATTCATAACTTTTTCCTTTAGTTAGTGCGGTTGAATAAATCTGATCCATAACTTCGGCATCAGACTGACCAAAACTGCTTAAGGATACAAAAAGACATATAATACAGATGAACTGCTTCATAAATTGATGGTTTTAATTTTAATGTTTAAAAATACTATTAATGGATGTTTTAAGTTGTGAAAGAAAACTTAAAACTTGAATTTATTCTTGTTCTAATTGCTGTTTGTAAAGTTCTAAATTGGCTTTGATGTCATCGTCCAATTCGGGTTCTTGAATATCCGTATAGGTACTCAAGGTATCGTAAAGAATTCGTGCCACTATATAACGCGCTGTCGCTTTATCATCGGCCGGGATAGCAAACCAAGGCGCATGAGGCTTTGAAGTTCTGTTAATCGCATCTTCATAACAGGCTTGATATTGATTCCATAGTTTACGTTCTTCAAGATCGCCTGGCGAAAATTTCCAGTTTTTTTCCTGTTTTTCCAATCGACGTAGAAGTCGGTGCTTTTGCTCTGCTTTAGAAAGGTTTAAAAAGAATTTAAAAATAAGCGTCCCATTCTCGGCAATATGTTGTTCAAAATTGTTGATCTGTTCAAAACGTTCAGCCCAGAAGGCGTCATTGATATCTTCAATGGAATTCACCGATGGTATATTTTCACCCAAAATATATTCGGGATGCACCCTTGTGACCAAGACATTTTCATAATGGGTACGATTGAAAATTCCAAACTTTCCTCTAGATGGCAACGCAATATAGTGTCGCCATATATAGTCGTGATTGCGTTCCAATTCGGTTGGCACTTTAAAGCTATGCACTATAATACCACGTGAATTAAAATCTTTAAAGACTTCTCTGATCAAACTATCTTTTCCAGAAGTATCCATGCCCTGCAAACAGACCAAGACAGCGTACTTCCCATGGGCATACATGGTATCCTGCAATTTTCCAAGTTGCTTTCTAACCGATTTCAATTCCTTTTCCACCTTCTTTTCCGAAGTACCTAAATCCAGACGTGTTGGGAGTTTAGCTAATTGAATTTTCTCTGTAATTTTGAACGAATGGATGTCTATTGGCTTCATGAATGTATATGTCTTCAGTTGAGTTTTAAATATAGTACAAACCTGAAGTTTATTAAAATATTTATGGGTTAATCGGTTTTTTTGTTATTTTTATCGAACCTATTTATGTTAAACCCAAATTATTATGAAAAGAATCTACCTTTTTCTATTCTTGTTTTGTGCCTACGTTTCCAGTTTTTCTCAATCAGGTTGTTCTGACGCACAAGCTCACATCGTTTATGCTTTTAATAATGCCAAAACGTCATTAGAAGCCAATAATTTCACACATTTAAAATACTATGCCGATAAATCGTTGGAAGCATTTAAGCGGGTTCAAAACGTTTTAAGTACCTGTGACTGTGAAAGTGTAGAAAACTACACGTATGAGAGCATTGAAAAATTATCGAAGGTACCGGGAACTGAAAAAATGCATGATGCCCAGTATTTTGTTGCCAAGGCTAAAGATTATGCCCAAAAAATAATTACGCAATTAGATTATTGTACCTCGTTGGATGTAACAGCTGCAACTAACTATCAAATTACCGATTTAGAAAAGGAACAATTGCGCTTACAACAGCAACAAAACAACTTAATTCGCCAGCAGGAAGCTTTAAAAGCACAATTAGCAAAACAAAAAGAGGAAGAATTAGTTGTTGAAAAACAGCAGTTGATCCTAAAAACCAACGCTGCCATCACAAAACATGTTCAAGCGTACAATGATGCGTTGCATGCACTCAATAGTAAGACAACGATTAAAGAAGATGGTCTAAAACAATCCGAAAATCAGTTAATTTCAAAATCGGTTGATGAAATTAAAACCTATTATTTGAAGTCCATAAAAGATTTAACAACCAATTACATGAATGTATTGAGTACGCTTGACCTTGAAGACTAAAAAAAAGCTGTATGGAAACTATATTCGGGTTTTCATACAGCTTCAAGATTATTTTGAAGCAAACAATTTCACGTCATTTTCACTGACTTCTTTTTCACCCAGAATTATAAGCCGTTCTACTACATTACGAAGCTCTCTAATATTACCCGTCCAGTCATAGTCCTGTAAAAGTTTGATGGCTTTTGGGGAAAATGATTTTTTGGCCGTACCTTGTTCTTCAGCAATTTTACTTGTGAAATAGTCAATTAATAAGGGAATATCTTCGCGTCGATCATTCAATGGTGGCACCTGAATCAAGATTACTGCTAACCTATGGTAGAGATCTTCTCTAAAACGATTTTCTTCGATCTCCTTTTTGAGATCTTTATTCGTGGCCGCAACAACACGCACATCAACTTTGATGTCCTTGTCATTTCCAACCCGTTGAATTTTATTCTCCTGTAATGCGCGAAGTACCTTTGCTTGTGCCGATAGACTCATATCACCTACTTCATCCAAAAATATGGTACCACCGTTAGCGGCTTCAAATTTTCCTGCCCTATCTTTTACGGCGCTCGTAAATGCGCCTTTTACATGACCAAATAATTCACTTTCAATCAATTCAGACGGAATGGCAGCACAATTGACCTCAATTAATGGGCCATTGGATCGTTCACTTTTTTGATGTAACCAATGTGCTACAAGCTCTTTACCAGTCCCATTAGGCCCTGTGATAAGGACTCGAGCATCAGTAGCCGCCACTTTTTCAATCATAGATTTAATAAGGGATAGCGCCTTACTTTCGCCTACCATCTCATAATTTTTACTCACTTTTTTCTTGAGCATCTTGTTTTCCACAACAAGTTCCTTACGATCTAAGGCGATACGAACGGTATTTAATAATCGGTTTAAATCTGGTGGTTTTGATATATAATCAAAAGCTCCCAAGCGCATGGTATTGACCGCGGTATCCAAATCACCGTGTCCGGAGATCATAACCACAGGGATTTCAGGTTTTATTTTTTTAACAGCTTCTAAAACCTCAACACCATCCATTTTAGGCATTTTGATATCACAAAGGATAAGGTCGTAATCCTCCTTCTTTATTTTTTCTACGCCAGATAATCCATCTTCAGCTTCATCTACACTATAAGCATCGTTTTCTTCTGAAAGAATTTTAACCAATACACGACGAATAGCCGCTTCATCTTCTATTACTAATATTTTGGGCATTGCTTATTTATTTTGTTCTATAATATGAATATCTCTTTGTGGGAATGGTATTGTAACGTTATGTTCTCTAAATAAACGGTCGATCTCAAATCGGATGTCGCTTTGAGGAAAACGCGCATTAAAACTATCATTCAACGTGAAAACAACTTTAAAGTCTAACGAACTATCTCCAAAATTCGTAAATAATACGGTTGGCGGTGGATCTTCCAAGACAGCAGGGTGATTGGTGGCAGCCTTCAATAACAATTTTTTAACCAGTTGCACATCACTTCCGTAAGCAACTCCAACAGTAACACCTTCCCTTGTGGTAGCTCCGTTTTGCGTCCAATTATATAAACTATTGGTTAGATATAGGTGATTAGGAATAACTAACACTTTATTATCTGAAGTTGTAGCTCTTGTGGTCCTCAATTTGATTTCTTCAACACGACCAATTTTTCCTTCAATTTCAATGATATCACCGACATGAACTGATTGGTCTACCAATATAAATACCCCAGAAATAATATCCTGAAATAAGGTTTGTAATGCGAGTCCAATACCAATTAATAAGGCTGCAGAAGCTGCAAAAACTGCCGTAACATCAATTCCAACAGAATCTAATACAACTAAAAGGACGATAACATAAACTAGCCATCTTGCAAATGAAAACACCGTATTGAACTTCACCTTGTCTTCCCTGGGCATCTTGCGCGTCAATAGTTTTCTCATCCAACGCAGCAAAACGGTGGTAATAATTAAAATTAGAATGATCAGAAGAATATAGCCTACCTTAACCTCTATGGTCTGTTTTGCATTTTCATATACAACAACATCGAGAAACTTCAAAAACTCCTCCCATATAGAGCTTTCAGTGATTGCCTCTTCTATTTTTCCTAAATTTTGTGCCATCTTAATATCTTAACCATTTATACAATTCTTTATAACTTGGTTTTTTACCATACATTAAAATACCAACTCTATATATTTTTGCCGCGAACCAGACGCTGAACATAAATGTACCTATCAACAACCCTAAAGATAACAATTGTTGCCAAATAGGCACACCAAAAGGGATGCGCATTAACATGACCACAGGAGAAGTTAAGGGGATAAACGAAAACACGGTTGAAACCGTACCATGCGGATCTTCAATCACTGTAAATACCCCAACGTAAACGGCCAAAATCAATGGCATTAAAATAGGCATCATAAATTGTTGGGTATCGGTTTCATTATCAACCGCTGCTCCAATAGCTGCATAAAGTGAACTATAAAGCAAATAGCCTCCAATAAAAAAGAAGATAAAAGCAACAATAAGATTGGCTATTGGCAGATTAAAAAAGGCGTTCATCACCTGCTGGATTTGTTCCTGATTATCTGGATTACTCATAGCCTGTTGCATCATTTCCTGTTGGGGAGTTTGCATTTGAGCCAGATCAATTCCAAATATGGCCGAAAGAATAAACATGGCAATTCCACCTAATATCAACCAAATTACAAATTGAGTAATCCCTGCTAATGAAGTCCCAATAATTTTCCCCATCATGAGCTGGATAGGTTTAACTGATGAAATGATAACTTCAATAATCCTACTTGTCTTCTCTTCGATAACACTACGCATGATCATGTTGCCATAGATAATGATGAACATAAACAATAAATAGCCCGCAATACCTCCAAATGCTAACTTCAGGACATTGTCAATTTTGGACGAGGTTTCACCTGTAAAGCTTTCCTGTGCAATATTAACGTTGGTTTTAGATGTTCGTATTTTCTGAATATCAACACCGCTCATCTGAAGCTTTAGATCGGTAAGCTTGGCCTCCAATTTATTTTCCAAGTCAGAGATGATGGTTAAGGATGGTGATTCTTCTGAATAGAATTTAATATGTTTCGATATGTTTTCTAAATCGTCACGCTTTCCTACATGAAGCAAACCATAAATCTCTTTGGCCTTAACTTGTTCTATGGCCTTTTCAAGTGAAATGTCAGCCAGTATATCAAACGTAATATTATCTGAATTTTTAAAAATTGAGCTTAGCAATCCTGATTCATCCAATACAGCAATCGTGCGGTTTTTATTATTATTCAATTGAGACAAATAGGCCACTACTGCAATTAAGGCAATCATGATCAACGGACTTAAAACCGTCATAATAATGAACGATTTGTTTCTCACCTTGGTAAGATATTCCCGTTTTATAATCAGTGATAAATGGTTCATTCTAGTTATTTTTTACGGTTTGAATAAAAATATCATTAGCACTCGGAATAACCTCAACAAAATGATGTACTTCAGCCTTCGTAGTCAAAAAGGACAACAAATCATTTGACGTGGTTGTACCATTAAGTTTAATATTAAGTTTCAAATCATCATTTAGATTTTTGAACGTAGCTGGTAGCACCTCGAACTTTTCATTTATAATTTTAGTGACTTCTTCTGGAGTGTTGGTTTGAAGGCCGACTTCAAAAGTATTAGTCTTAAATTCGCGTTTAATCGCATTCAAATTACCATCCAATACTTTATTTGATTTATGAATTAAGGCAATATGATCGCACAACTCCTCAACTGATTCCATACGATGTGTTGAAAAAATAACAGTGGCACCTTCATCTCGCAATTGAAGGATTTCATCTTTAATTAGGTTTGCATTTATCGGGTCGAACCCTGAAAAAGGCTCATCAAAAATCAAAAGTTTGGGGCGATGTAAAACGGTTACCACAAACTGGATTTTTTGGGCCTGACCTTTGCTTAATTCCTGAATCTTTTTGTTCCACCACTCACCTATGTCCAGTTTATCAAACCAATATTTTAGGCGTTCTTTGGCATCAGATTTTGACAGACCTTTTAATTGCGCCAAATACAAGGCTTGCTCTCCAACTTTCATGGATTTATAGAGACCCCGCTCTTCTGGCAGATACCCAATATCTCGGATATGATGCGATTGAAGTGGCATTCCATCTAATAACACCTCGCCTTCATCAGGCATAGTAATTTGGTTGATAATGCGAATCAAGGTAGTTTTTCCTGCTCCATTTGGGCCTAAAAGTCCAAAAATACTCCCTTTCGGAACCGAAATGGAGACCTTATTTAGTGCTTTAAAGTTTCCAAAGTTTTTAGAAACCGATTGAGCTACTAATAAATCGTTCATATATAAAATGAATTAATTAGAGTTAAAACATTAGTGTCGTAAAGATATCAAATGTTACCAAAGCGAACTTTAAATTGAAGTCAATATTTACAATTTGACTAAAAAAACAAAACCCACCCTTAATAAATTAAGGATGGGAAAAAATTGCTATGAAAAAGAAAAATTACCACTAAAGTTAATTAGTGATATTCAAATATAGTGTTTTTTCTCAAAAAATCCCTTTCTTAAGAAAACATATCCTTAACTTTTTCAAAAAATGATTTATCACCGCTATCAGGTTTGGGGTCAAAATGGTCATCATGCTTCATACTTTCAAAAAACTCACGCTGTTGATTATTGAGTGTTTTTGGGGTCCAAACGTTTACGTGAACCAACAAGTCTCCTTTACCATAACCGTTGATACTTGGAATTCCTTTTCCCCGTAAGCGCAATATTTTACCAGACTGTACTCCAGCTTCAATCTTGATCCTAACTTTTCCTGTAACAGTATCTATTTCTTTAGATGTGCCTAAAACGGCGTCTGGCAAACTCACATACATATCATAGTGCAAATTATCACCTTCACGCTTTAAAGTGGGATGCTCTTCTTCTTGAATAGCAACCAATAAATCTCCTGAAATACCATTGCCTGGAGCTTCATTTCCTTTTCCTGTTACTTTAAGCTGCATACCATCAACCA
Organism: Flavobacteriaceae bacterium MAR_2010_72; assembly: GCA_003550275.1. Classification (GTDB taxonomy): domain Bacteria; phylum Bacteroidota; class Bacteroidia; order Flavobacteriales; family Flavobacteriaceae; genus Geojedonia. The sequence goes on along the minus strand of QXCW01000002.1, from coordinate 976,581 downwards.
CTCCAGCAGGTATTTTTACCGAAACTGTTTCTTCAGCCACTTTTAATCCTTGTGCATCAGCATCAGCTGGTTTTTTATCGATCGTTTCACCTGCACCACCACAACTAGGACAAGGCGAAGAGGTTTGCATGCGACCTAAAATAGTATTAGTTACTCGGGTAACTTGACCTGCCCCATTACAGGTTGAACAGGTTTTATAAGTTGTACCTGGTGCTTGGACTTTTCGCTTTACTTTTATTTTTTTCTCAACACCATTTGCAATTTCTTCAAGTGTTAAGGTCACACGAATCCTTAAATTACTGCCTTTTGAACGACGTTGACCACCACCAAAACCGCCGCCAAATCCAGAAAATCCGCCGCCACCACCAAAGGCACCACCAAAAATATCTCCAAATTGGCTAAAGATGTCATCCATGTTCATGCCGCCACCGCCAAATCCACCTGCACCTTCAAAGGCCTGGTGTCCAAATTGGTCGTATCGTGCTTTTTTATCGGCATTGCTTAACACCTCATAAGCCTCTGCAGCTTCTTTAAATTTGGTTTCAGCCTCTTTATCATCCGGATTTTTATCAGGATGGTATTTTAATGCCATTTTACGGTAAGCCTTTTTGATTTCTGCAGCAGACGCTGATTTATCTATACCTAGTATCTCGTAATAGTCTCTTTTTGCCATATCTTATTATTGTCCTATAACCACTTTTGGAAAGCGAATGACCTTGTCTCCAAGTTTGTATCCTTTCTCCACAACATCAATGATTTTTCCTTTCAAATCATCTGAAGGTGCAGGAATTTGAGTAATCGCTTCATGGTCATCTGCATTAAAAACATCACCTTGCTTTACCTCAACAAGCTCTAACCCCTTATTTTTTAAAGTGTCTCTTAATTTATTGTTGATAAGCTCAACACCTTTCAAAAGATCTTTTTCTTTAGTTTTTGAAATCTCAATATAAGCTCTGTCAAAATCATCCAAAACAGGCAACAATGACACCATAAGGTCTTGGCTTGCTGTTTTAAAAAGATCGATACGCTCTTTTGAGGTACGACGTTTATAGTTTTCAAATTCGGCAAAGAGTCTCATAAACTTGTCTTTCTCTTTTGCTAAATCTTCTTTTAATTGATCTTCAACAGAACGCTCTTCAACTTGAGTGTCAGCTACTTGTTCTTCTACCTCCGGAATGTCTTTTTCCTTTTTGGTTTCTTTTTTGCTCATATACAGCTTCAATTTTTAAATCTTCGATTTAGGAAAGGCAAAAGTACTGCCATTATTGGTAAAATGTCAAAATGTCACGAAAAAAAATAAATGCTTTTAGGTTAATCTAACAGGTTATGAAGAGCTGGCTCCAAATGGTGGTAGGTGAACAAAAATTGCTTTGCCTCAATTTTTTTAGAGCTTACCCGTTGGCTTTCAAATAATAACACATGCATCTCCCCTAAAATCAATTTGAGCATAGATTTGGGAATATTAGGCAAGATCAAAGGTCTGTTCAAGGTTTTTGCGACGGCTTTTGTGAGTTCGGTATTGGTAACGGGGTTAGGGCCAACGGCATTATAAGTCCCTTCTAATTGAAGTGTCAAAATATGGACAAACAACGCTGCCAAATCTTCAATATGAATCCAGGATTGCCATTGATCGCCAGAACCAAAGGCAGCACCAAAACCAAATCGGGTGGGTTTAACCATTTCTGGCAAAGCACCACCATTTTTTGCAAGCACAAGACCAATTCTAACTTTTGAAACCTTAATATTTAACTTGGAAAACTCATCAGCTTTAGCTTCCCATTGTTCTACAACCTGTCCCAGAAAACTTTCGGAACTATCTGGAAAAGTCTCCTCGTAATAATTGGTAAGTGAATCAGGATAAACACCAATGGCACTTGCAGAAATTAAATGTGTAATAGTAGTTGAATGATTTTCAATAGAGATTCTCAAAAGCTCCAAAGACTGGATCCTACTTTGTAAAATCTCTTGCTTGTAAGCTGCTGTCCACCTTTTGGAAATTGGCGCACCCGCTAGATTAATTATCGCATCAACACCCTCAAAACAAGTATGATCAATAATAGCTTCAGAAGGATTCCAATAAAACCCTTTATAGTTAGCTTCAGATGCCAATTTACGTTTCGACGTTGTTAGATAGTTTACAGAAATTCCTTGAGAGTGACACTCATTTACTATGGCCTTCCCTATTAATCCTGTAGCTCCTGTAATTAAAACCTTCATGGGTAATTTTTGTAAAGTTACTAAATACCGATGCGACCCCAATTGTATTTAGATTAGCTTTAACAGTATTATTAAAACTTTATAGTTCGGCGCTCATTTCCAATCACGAAATGCTTCGCTACTCTTAACATTTGACTCAAGAAAATCGCCGAATGTTATGCGCCTTTTCGGGCTCTTAACATTTCTCTCTTTCCCAGTGGTCCTGGAAGTTTTTCGACATTAAATCCAACAGCTTGCATGGCACGCCTAACACTTCCTTTTGATGAATAGGTCACTAACACACCTTTTGGTTTTAAAGCCTCATACATTAAATGAAAAATAGCTTCAGTCCAAAGTTCGGGCTGCACTCTGGCACCAAAAGCATCAAAATATATAAGATCAAATTTGGACTGTTCATCAATATCTTTAAAGTCTTTTTTAAGTTTTGTAAGTTGGAATTTAGGTGAAATCTCATAAGGCATTCCCCAAGGACATTTGTGAAAATCATTGAATGTTTCAGCATAGCGTTCTGCAGCTAACTCTTCAATATAATTAAGAGGTTCGAGCTCATTGGTAGACAAAGGAAAAGCTTCAACGCCTACATAATTGATTTTTAAAGACTGTTTTTGAGATTCCAAGAAGGTCATAAAGGCATTTAACCCTGTCCCGAAACCAATTTCAAGAATGGGAATAGGTTTAACTATGTTTTTAACTATGGTTTCAAAATAAAAAAACAAACCATGTTTGATATATACATGATTTGCTTCTTGAATGGCACCGTGAACAGAATGGTAATGTTCGTTCCATTCTTCAATTCGAATGGTCTTTGAACCGTCTGCCGTGGTTATAATTTGTCGTTTCAAACTACTGCTTGATCAATACCCCATCAGCTTCAAATGAATAGGTTTTTTTTGGTGTTGTAATAGCGGCTATTTCTTCTTTGGATTTACCAGCATCTTCTGCATAATGTTGTTGTTCGTCAACAGGAACTTCATTTACGAAAGCCATCCCATTGACTATAACCTCTTTACCTGCTATATCCTTTGGCATAAAAAAGCCATAATCCTTAAATTTCACCATGACTTCATTCCCATCTTCCAAAGTTAAGGTCATCCAACAGCCTTTGGCCTGACAAACCTCAACAACTTTAGCGGTCATTTTGGTTGGAATGGTATCTCCCAAAGCCATCATCTTATACTGTTCAGCAGCTTTTGAAGTTAAAAGCGATTGGTCATCTGTAATAGCTAAACCAACAGAGGTATAAGAAACAGCATCTTCAACTGGTACTTCTGCATTTTGTTTGGTTTCATTTTTACAGGATACGGCTATTAGAGCCACAATTAATAGTCTAAAAATAAGTTTCATAGTATGTAATAAGAGATTTGTTTTTTACAAATGTAAAGATACAGATTTGTGGAAAACATTCGTTTTTATACTTCAATATTCCTTAAATTTGCCACAGAAATTTTTATACAATGGCACAATCTTTATTACAAGACCTAAAAGTCACAAAAACTGAAAACTCTAAAATAAGTCAGGTAGATTTTAATAATCTTTCATTTGGCAGCACTTTTTCAGATCACATGTTGGTGTGTGATTACAAAAACGGTGCTTGGGAAACTCCAGAAGTTGTACCCTATCAGCCTATAAGTTTAGACCCATCTTCTAAAATTTTTCACTATGGCCAATCTATTTTTGAAGGAATGAAAGCCTACAAAGATGACAACGGCGATGTGTTTTTATTTAGACCATTAGATAATTTTAAACGCTTGAATATTTCAGCTAAGCGTTTGGCAATTCCTGAATTGCCCGAAGCCTACTTTATAGAAGGTCTAAAAACACTTCTAGAAGTAGATAAAGATTGGATTCCAACAGCACAAGGAAGTTCACTTTATATACGACCTTTTATATTTGCAAGTGGCAAAGGGTTTCATGCTTCTCCTGCTGATGCTTATAAATTTATCATTGCAACTGCGCCTTCTGGATCTTATTTTGCAGGGAAAGTCAAAGTTTTGATTGAAGAAAAATATTCGCGTTCTGCCAATGGCGGTGTAGGATATGCTAAAGCTGGTGGTAACTACGCTGGGCAATTTTACCCTACCCAATTGGCGGTTGCAAAAGGCTATAACCAAGTGATTTGGACAGACGACAATAAACATGAGTATATTGAAGAAGCTGGCGCCATGAATATTTTTGTAAGAATTAATGACACCTTATTAACGGCACCAACCAATGACCGAATTTTGGATGGAATTACACGTAAAAGTATTATTGAAATAGCAAGAAAGGAAGGTATTGAAGTTGAAGTACGTCCTATTTCTGTAACCGAAGTGGTCAATGCCGCTAAAAATGGTTCCTTAAAAGAAATGTTTGGAGCCGGGACAGCAGCTGTTGTTTCACCAATTTCGGTGTTTGGATACCAAGGCGTGGATTACACCTTACCAGAACTCGATAATGATTATGCCTCTTCTTTAAAGAAACGCATAACCGATATTCAATACAACAGGTCTGAAGATCCATTTGGATGGAGAATCAAACTTTAAGTAATAAAAAGAGGCTGTCTAAAAAGTAATGAAAACTGGATTTTGTCAGGTTGAGCGCAGTCGAAACCTATTGATTTTCAGTAGTTGGCTAGTTCTCGACTGCGCTCGAACTGACAGATAACAACCGTTTTAGACTGCCTCTTTTTATTTATCTAAAATGGTTTTGATATTTGGCTTAAAATAATTGGGGCCTTTCAACACTTTGCCATCTTCTCTGTAAATAGGCTCACCATTCTCACCAAGTTTGCTCATATTGCTTCGCTGTATCTCTTCAAAAACTTCTTCAATTTTATATTGCAATCCATGTTCTATAATGGTTCCACAAAGAATGTAGAGCATATCGCCCAAGGCATCGGCAACCTCAACAAGGTCATTGTTATTGGCAGCTTCTAAATACTCTTCGTTTTCTTCGCGCATTAAATTAAAGCGCAATTCATTTTTTTCGACGCCTAAATCCGCTTTAGGGATATCTCTATGACCAATTTTAAATGCCGTGTGAAACGCTTTTACAGCTTCTATTTTATCTCTCATTGCTATTGATTTTCATCTCCAAAATTTTGAAAACGTATTCGTTTGTTTTTGTATTTTTGACAAAAATAGCTTTATGTTTACAAAAGGTCAATGGATTTTCGGAATTTTATTTGCAATTGCCTTTATTGCAGTAATGATCTATACCTACCGAAAAGATTTAAAGCTACACCGAAAGTATTATAAAGGTAGCGTTTGGGTACTGATAGCTTTTATTGCTTTTTTACTTATGATTGTAGCCATTAAATGGATTTTTGTTTAAATAACCTACCCCTTTTATCATCATATTTTTGATTATCTTTGATAAATTTCCAATTATCCAAGATGAAAGCCTTTAAATACCTTTTATTTCTCTTACTTATTTTAATTATTGGGTTGTCAATTTATGTGGCAGTTCAACCAAATTCATTCGAAGTTACCAGAGAACGCACCATTGAGGCGCCTGAAGCCGTGATTTACAACCAACTAATCGACTTTAAAAACTGGGAAGCTTGGTCACCTTGGATCGAAAAAAATCCAGGCACAAAAGTGACCTATCCCGAGCAAACAAAAGGTGTAGGAGGTTCGTATGCATGGGAGGACGATGATGGCGTTGGAAACATAAAAACCATCAATGCCAACCCAAACTCATCCATTGAACAGGAAATGCAATTTGATGATTTTGCACCTTCCAACATTTCTTGGAATCTGGAGTCTGCTGAAGAAGGAAAAACTAAAGTAACCTGGAAAATTTCCGGAAAGGATTTGCCCTTTATGTTTAAAGCGTATTCGGCATTTTCGGGTGGATTTGATGCCATGATGGGTCCAGATTTTGAACGTGGTCTCGAAAAATTAGACAGTCTTGTTGTCGCCAATATGAAAGTTTATGACATCACAATTAATGGTATTACCGAGCATGGTGGCGGCTTTTATATTTACAATACCGCATCCTGCAAAATGGATGATTTTGAGGAAACCATGAAAACAATGTTGCCAAAAGTTGGCGCCTATGCTACGGCTAATAATATTACTATGGCCGGCCCACCTTTTATAAGTTACCACAAATGGGACGAAAAAAATAATGCTGTCATCTTCTCGAGTTGTGTACCCACAACTTCAAGGGTAATCACTACCGATAGCGATATTCTTACGGGTCAAATTGAACCTTTTAGGGCTATAAAAACAACACTTAAGGGCAACTACACGAATTTAAAAGAAGCTTGGGAAAAAACAATGGCTTACATTCCTCAACAAGGATTGGAGTTTGCAGAAACTGGCCCGATGTTAGAAGTCTATGTGACCGACCCTATGAATTACCCAAATCCTGCCGATTGGGTTACCGAAATCTATATTGCAATAAAAGACTAAATGAAACATCTATTACTTGTTTTTGTTGGTGGTGGTTTTGGAAGTGTGTTGCGATATATGATAGGCAAATACTTAAATAGCCCTGAAACTGGACTTCCGTATGGCACTTTTGCAGCTAATATTTTAGGTAGTTTACTCATAGGTATCATCCTTGGTATGGCCGCTAAAAACAATACATTATCACAAAGTCAAACCTTACTTTTAGCAACTGGCTTTTGTGGTGGGTTTACAACCTTTTCAACCTTCGCTTATGAAAACCATGTATTTTTAAAATCAGGCGACTTTACAAGTTTTGCCCTTTATACTATTGGTAGTTTTGTTGTAGGCTTTCTTGCTGTATTCTTGGGCTTATATTTGGTTAAAGCCTAATGTTTGTCAAATGATTTGACACCAGCTTCAACTTTTAGTGCCAAATAATTATCTCGTGGCACGATGGGGCAAGAATATTTTTCGTTATAGACACAGTATGGATTGTAAGCGGTGTTAAAATCTATCTGTATAGTATCACCATTTGGTATGCGACCTTCAATATAACGTCCGCCTCCATAGGTTTTTTCTCCATTAGTATCATCTAAAAATGGTAAGAACAAATAGTCTTCATAACCGTCTTCGTCTAATAATTCTAAATTTTGGTAAATGTTCAGTTCATAAGCTGTTCCTTTCAACTCAAAGCGCACTTCACCGTACTTTACATACTCTGGCAACCTATCAGTAGTGGTTTTCATCTTAAACGGTTGTTCATTAGGCGTTCGTTTTAAGGTGGCCATAACAACGTAGGACGAATCAAATGTAAAAAAATCCAATCCTTTAAATGTCTTTCTATCCTTATCCTTCAGCGGAGAGGTTGAGGCATCTTTAAATTTGGCATTCATCTCTTTTTGAAACTCCGTTTCTCCAGTTATGGGCTGTTTGCCTTGTGCACAACTTAAAGTTACGCTTAAGCCTAAAAGAACTAATAGACGTTTCATTTTTTAAAAAATTTAAAATTCAAAAGTACAATATTAGATTTTTTTAACTAGTTTTGAACAGACAAATATAAAATCATGCGTCATAACGTCACCATTTTAAAGCAAAATGATACCTCAATTGTGAGGTGTTGGGCTTATGATGTGTTATGACGATATTATAATTAAATAATACAATACTCAAAAGCTCAACTGTAAAGTTGGGCTTTTTATTTTTATAAGCATCAAATCTTATGAAAAGACTATTCAACAATTATCTCGATACGTTTAGAGGTCTCTCTAATGAAGTCTGGTGGCTAGCGCTAATTACGTTAATTAACAGAGCAGGAACAATGGTAATTCCGTTTTTATCATTGTATCTCAAGGAGAGCCTACACTTTAGCATGGGTGAGGTAGGTTGGATCATGAGTGCCTTCGGATTGGGTTCTGTAGCAGGATCATGGTTAGGAGGAAAACTTACTGATAAAATTGGTTACTATAAAGTGATGGTATATAGCCTTTTGGCAACAGGCGCCTTATTTATAGGCTTACAATTTTTGAATACTTTTGAATCCATTTGTGCAGGTATCTTTTTTGTAATGCTTGTGGCCGATAGCTTCAGGCCTGCTATGTTTGTAGCCTTGAACGCCTATAGCAAACCCGAAAATAAAGTCCGTTCACTGACCTTAATACGACTAGCAATCAACCTAGGCTTTTCGGCAGGCCCTGCCATTGGAGGTATTATTATTGTTGGATTGGGATATGGCGGATTGTTTTGGGTAGATGGTATCACCTGTATATTAGCTAGCGTCGTCCTATTAAATGTGTTACATCCAAAGAAGGCAAAAGAACTGGATATCGTAAAAAACGAAAAACCAGTATCTGCCTATTCAGATGTTTCATTTCTAATATTTCTCGTGGCCATGATGCTCTTTGGGATTGTATTTTTACAGTACTTTTCGACCATTACCATCTACTACAAAGACGCCCATACCTTAAGTGAATTGCAAATTGGACTCTTACTGGGGTTAAACGGATTCCTTATTTTTATCTTTGAAATGCCATTAATAAAATGGTTGGAAAATTCGAGACACACCAAACTCGGCTTGATGTTTTTTGGAGTATTTTTAACAGGCTTAAGTTTGCTGGTACTTAACTTTACCACTTGGTCTGGGGTTTTGATAATAGGCATGCTATTAATGACCATTGGTGAGATGATTGCCTTTCCATTTTCAAATGCTTTTGCTGTTGAACGCGCCAGAAAAGGAAATCAAGGTGAGTACATGGCCTTGTATTCCATATCCTTTTCTATTGCTCATATATTTGGGCATAATGCAGGATTACAGATGTCCAATCAACTGGGATTCGAAAATACTTGGTATATTATATCCGCAATAGCGGCAGTTTGTTCCCTTATTTTATTGAGTTTGAACCAAAAATTAAAAGTCGTAAAAAAAGTAAAAGTCAATGCAACATAAAGAGATTGTAATTATTGGAGGTGGCCCTATTGGTATTGCATGTGCCCTTGAATGCATAAAGCGCGATTGGGATTATGTGGTAATCGAAAAAGGAGCCCTAACCAACTCCTTATATAATTACCCAAAAAACATGACTTTTTTCTCAACTTCCGAAAAACTGGAAATTGATGAGATTCCTTTTATTAGTAACAATCCAAAACCCAATAGAGACGAAGCCTTAGAGTATTACAGGCGCGTGGCGACTTCAAACCGCCTTAACATAAATTTGTACGAAACCGTAAATCAAATTACTAAAACAAAGGATGTGTTCAAAATAGCAACAAACAAAGCGCAATATCAATCTAAACATGTGATTATCTGTACTGGATTTTACGATATTCCAAAACTCTTGAATGTTCCGGGTGAAACCCTTCCTAAAGTAACCCATTATTATAAGGAAGCACATCCCTATGCTATGCAGAATGTAGTAGTGGTTGGCGCCAGTAATTCGGCGGTTGATGCCGCTTTGGAAATATGGCGGAAAGGGGGAAATGTAACCATGGTTGTTCGTGGTGAATCGATTGGTGAACGGGTGAAATACTGGGTGCGCCCTGATATTTTAAACCGTATTGAAGAAGGAAGTATCAAAGCTTATTTCAATTCAGAAATCCTTCAAATTGATCAAGACACAGTAACCCTACAGACCCCTGAAGCAACCGTTACGATTCCAAATGACTATGTGGTAGCACTTACAGGTTACCTTCCAAATTTTAAGTTTTTAGAAGATAGTGGAATTAGCTTGTCAAACAACGACGTGAGAAATCCAACCTACAACCCAGAAACTATGGAATCCAACGTAAAAGGACTGTATTTAGCCGGGGTTATCTGTGGTGGAAAAGAAACCCATAAATGGTTTATTGAAAACTCGAGAATCCATGCAAAACTAATTGCGTCACATATTGAAACCAAGTTATTATGAATTTAAATCAAATTACGGTTCCATCGAGTGATGTTGAAAAAGCTACTGAATTTTATAAACTATTAGGCTTAAAATTAATCGTTGATGCACTACCTAGATATGTGAGATTTGAATGCCCGGATGGCGAAAGTACATTCTCCATTCATAAAGTTGACACCAAACCTCAAGGTCAGGGGGTTTCAATCTATTTTGAAGATGACTATTTAGATACATTGGTTGAAAAACTAAAAACTAAAGGCATTACCTTTATTAGCGAACCCGAAGACAAAACCTGGTTGTGGCGTGAAGCGCATCTTAATGATCCCGATGGCAACCATATTATTTTGTATCATGCTGGTACAAACAGAAAAAATCCGCCTTGGCGAATCCATAAATCATGAAAAACATACTATACCTTTTAGCAATTGTCTCCTTTTTTGGGTGTAATACTTCAGATAAAAGGAAAACACCTAATAACGAGCAAGTGGAACACATCAGGCAAGACAAAAAGCAAATTCCAGAACTAAAACCCAATCGTTACAATGTGGCCTTCTTGATTATGGATGGGACCTATAACACAGAACTTACAGCACCCTATGACATATTTCAACATACCATTTTTAGGGAAGGTATCAAAGCTATGAATGTGTTTACCGTAGCAAATACCCATGATGCCATTACCACTTTTGAAGGCATGCGCATTCTACCCGATTTTAATTATGTGACCGACTCACTTCCAAACATAGATATTTTAGTGGTGCCAAGTGCCGAGCATCATCTAGATACAGATCTAGAAGATGAAACCATGCTTAAGTTTGTAAAGGACGTTGATAAAAGTGCGTTATTTGTAACTTCGCATTGCGATGGCGCCTTTGTTTTAGCCAAAGCAGGACTTTTAGACAATTCAGTTTCTACTACATTTCCCAGTGATATTGATAAAATGAGAACCATGTTTCCCAGTTTAGATATTCGAAAAGACCTTCTTTTCGTTCATGACGGCAAGTACGTTACCTCTGCCGGTGGTGCCAAAAGTTTTGAAGCGGCATTATATGTATGTGAGTATTTATATGGAAAAGAAATCGCTAAAAGTTTAGCACGAGGATTGGTAATTGATTGGGATATTGAAAAGGTTCCGCATTTGGTAATTAAGTAAGTAAAATATTCCTTATTTTTAAGCAATAACTTTCTAAAATATTAAAATGCTAGCCAAGAAAACACCTGTAGCTATTGCCCTTTTCCTTTTTGCTTTCACATTAAATGCCCAAGACTACTTTTTTAAGGACAAAGCTCCTTTTAATCCAGAAATACCTTCTCCCGAAGAATTTTTAGGAAGACCTATTGGTGCTCAACATACTAGGCATGATCAAATTGTGGCGTATTTAACCCTATTGGCCGAGCTTTCGGATCGCGCCCAAATTGAAACCTATGGCTACACGCATGAAATGCGTAAACTGGTGATGTTGCGTGTGTCAACCCCTGAAAATTTAAACAATTTGGAAGCGCTTAAAACCGCTCATTTAAAATTTGTTGACCCAAATCAATCGCCAACAAATTATAATGATATTCCAATTTTCATCCAATTGGGCTACAACGTTCATGGTAATGAACCTTCAAGCTCTGAAGCGGCCTTGTTGACCGCTTACACTTTAGTAGCTTCAAATAGTGCGGAAATCAAAAATTATCTCCAAAATGCGGTCATATTTATAGACCCAACTATTAATCCAGACGGTCGCGACAGACATACACAATGGGTAAATCAGTTCCTTGCTAAAGAGATCGTCTCTGATGGTGCAGATGCCGAACATAATGAAATGTGGCCTAGAGGACGAACCAATCACTATTGGTTTGACTTGAATAGAGATTGGTTGTTGGCCGTACATCCAGAAAGTCAGGGCAAATTGAATTGGTACCATCAATGGTATCCAAATGTAGTAACCGATTTTCATGAAATGGGAACCAATAGCAATCACTTCTTTGAACCCATGAAACCCATTGGCTCCTATGACCCTATCATGCCTAAAGAAAATTATGAAGACCTAAACAACATGTTTGCCCCTTATTTTTCAAGTGCATTGGACAGTATTGGGTCATTCTATTACACAAAAGAGTCTTTTGATGGCACCTATCCTGGTTATGGCTCCTCATACCCCGATTTACAAGGTGCATTGGCGCTATTATTTGAACAAGCAAGTTCAAGAGGTCATTTACAGGATACGGATTATGGCAAAATGTCCTTTGCTTTTACCATTAGGAATCAATTCACTTCCGGATTCGCCACCATTAAAGCTTCGGTAGAAAATAAAGCCTACTTAAGAAAATACCAGCAAACGTTCTTTAAGACAGCCGTGACTGAAAAAGCACCTACAGGATTTGAAGCCTATGAATTTGGTGATGCCTATGACAACAATAGAAATAAAGCCTTTGTTGACTACCTTTTAAAACACAAAATAAAGGTTTATAAAAACGGAACAAAATTTACAGTACCGTTAAAACAACCGCAACGCCGAATGGTTCAAACCATGTTTGAAACTTATAGTAAATATCGGGACAGTGTTTTTTACGATGCTTCGGCCTGGAGTGTGGCCAACTTTTACAACTTAAAATATCGCGGACTTAAATCGGCTAATTTAGGGGAAGAAATAACCTCTACTGAAGGGATGAATAAAGTTACTCCAGTGCCAAAAAGTGACTATGCTTACATCCTAGACTGGGACGATTATTATGCGCCTTCAGCTCTATATTATATGCAATCAAAAGGGATTAAAGCTGCTTCGGCCTTTAAATCGTTTTCCTCTAAAACCAATGTAGGAAACAAGGATTTTGGTTATGGGAGTATTATGATTCCTGTAAGCAAACAGGACAAACTGTCCAGTGAAAAAGTTTATGAAATTGTAAGTGAGGCCCAAAAGAAATTTAATGTCCCGATCTATGCATCTCACACTGGATTTAGTTTAAAAGGCATTGATTTAGGCAGCAATAATTTTAGAGCTCTAAAAAAACCAAAAGTGGCAATGCTTATTGGTGATGGTGTAAGCAGTTATGAAGCTGGGGAAGTATGGCACTTATTGGATACACGAACAAAGATGCCAATTGTTAAAATTCAAACCAATAGCTTCAAAAACACCTCGTTATATAAATACAATACCTTGGTATTGGTTTCTGGAAACTACAGCACATTAGATTCCCTGCAACGTCAAAAACTTAAAGAGTGGACGGCTTATGGAAACACCTTAATTACCATAGGAACTGCATCAAAATGGGCAATCGACAAAAAACTGGTCAAAGAGAAATTGACTGAAAAACCTAAACCTAAAGACAAAGACAAAGACAAAGATAAAAAAGACGAAACTGAAAAAGTAGAACGATTGCCTTATGTGGAGGCTTCAGAACATTTGGGCAGGGAACAATTAGGCGGTGCAATTTTTGAAGTGGATTTAGATATCACACACCCCATAGGCTTTGGTTACCGTAATAAGTTAATGCCCGTTTATAAAAACAACAATGTGTTTTTAGCGGCAAGTAAAAATGAATACGCAACGGTTGCAAAATATACAGCAAACCCACATATTGATGGATACATATCGAAGGACAATTTGAATATCTACCTAAAACCTTCCGCGTCAATCATTGTGAGTCCATTGGGTAAAGGTCGTGTTGTTATGTTTTCTGATAATCCCAATTTTAGAGGAGCTTGGTACGGTACCAACCGACTCTTTTTGAATGCACTTTTTCTAGGCCATCATATTGCTGTGCCAAAAAAACCAGAATAATAATTTAAAAGTAGAACATGAAACAACTAACCTTTCTCTTCACATTTTTATGTGCTTTAACCAGTTTTTGTCAAGACACTTACAAAGGTGACGGACCTTATCCGCAACTTATCATTAGAGGCGTGACCTTGATCAATGGTGATGGCTCTCCACCGAGAGGCCCGATTGATATTGTGGTGGAGAATAACAAAATTGTGTCTATTGAAGTCGTCGGTTATGATGGTGTACCTATTAAAGATGAAGATCGGCCGAAACTAAAAGCTGGCGGACACGAACTTGATGCCAATGGCATGTATCTACTTCCTGGCTTTGTGGATATGCACGGACATATTGGTGGTGAAGCCCAAGGAGCCGATCCTGACTATGTGTTTAAACTTTGGATGGCGCATGGTGTAACCACAGTAAGACAACCCAGTGGACGCAATGCTTTAGAACTAAAAAAGCAAAGTGCTGCAAATCAAATTATAGCACCAAGAATTTTTGAATATACTGGTTTTGGTTCAGGTAGTGACAAAGCAATCAGCACACCTGAAATGGCAAGGGAATGGGTACGAGCCAATGCTAAAAAAGGAGCCGACGGCATTAAATTTTTTGGTGCTGAACCTCAAATTATGGCAGCCGCTTTAGATGAAAACAAGAAACTGGGTTTAGGATCGGCATGCCACCATGCGCAGTTGAGCGTAGCACGTTGGAATGTCCTTCATTCTGCTCGTGCAGGATTAACCTCCATGGAACATTGGTATGGACTGCCAGAAGCTTTGTTTACCGATAGAACTGTTCAAGATTATCCGTTGGATTATAATTACCAAAATGAACAAGATCGTTTTGAAGAAGCAGGTAAACTTTGGAAACAGGCCGCTCCGCCCTATTCAGACCATTGGAATAAGGTTATGAACGAATTATTGGATCTGGATTTTACGCTGGATCCTACATTTAATATTTATGAGGCCAGTCGCGACCTTATGCGAGCGCGACGTGCCGAATGGCATGAAGATTATACCTTGCCATCCCTGTGGAAATTTTATGAGCCTAGCAAAATAAGCCATGGAAGTTACTGGCACTATTGGGGTACCGAACAGGAAATAGAATGGAAACACAACTTTAAGCTCTGGATGACTTTTGTAAACGAGTACAAAAACCGTGGAGGTCGCGTCACTACAGGGTCAGATTCTGGGTTTATTTACCAGCTCTATGGGTTTGCCTACATCAGGGAGTTGGAATTATTAAGAGAAGCAGGATTCCATCCATTGGAGGTGATACGTGCGGCCACATTAAACGGTGCGGAAGCTTTAGGTTGGGATGATAAAATTGGCTCCGTTCAAATTGGTAAATTGGCAGATTTTGTCATTGTTGAGGAAAATCCACTCGTCAATTTAAAAGTGCTTTATGGTACTGGTGCGATCAAACTTAACGAAAACAATGAAGTAGTTCGAGTGGGTGGCGTAAAATATACCATTAAGGACGGGATTGTTTACGATGCAAAACGATTGTTGGCAGATGTTAAAACTAGGGTTGATAATGAAAAAGCGAAGACCAACTGGAAACTGAAACAACCTGGAGTAAACAATTAACGTACAGGTTTAATCGGTTTATTTTGAACGACTTTTGACAATACAATTTGGGTTTTGGTTTCGCCATAAACAATGAGCTGGTCAATAAAGGCTTCCAAATGCTTTTGGTTTTTTAAAACCACTTCCATAACAAAGTTTTCATTCCCTGTTATGCGGTAACAGTTTAAAACTTCATCATAGGTTTTAACCTTTTCCATAAACGGTTTTAACATACCCATGAACGCCCTTAAGGTTATAATAGCCTTTAATTGGTAGCCAATTTCATAAGGAGAAATATAAGTGTCATAACTTTGAATTACACCCGCATCTTCCATTTTTTTTATGCGTTCAGATACAGCTGGTGAGGTAATACCAACCTGCCTTCCAATTTCCGAATTATTTTGCCGCGCATTCTCCTGTAAGCACTTCAAAATCTTCCAATTAAGCTCATCTAATTGCATATAAAGAAATTTAACTATAAAATTTTAATAGTTAAAGTAAATATACAATTTTACTTTAATTTCAAAAGCATGTTTTCCTTTTTTGTCGCTAATTTTGATAAAATTGCTATTTGTATGTTACCCAATATCCCTACACACCTATCCGATTTGCCTATCTACCGAAAGGCACTGGATATTTTTGTGCTTTCCAGAAGCATCTCTTCGTATTTAAATCAAGATTTGGCAGTTTTACAACCAGACGGTTCTGAAGACAATGATATTTATTTTTCAGGAGATATTGTACAGCAATCGGTATCGCTGGTTCCAGAAATTGTAAATGCTGAACTCGAGCGTCATTCGGAAAAAAAACATACGCATGTAGCGACCTTACAACGACTTACTAATTTGCTCTATAAAAATTCATACCGACTCGAAAAAAGCAATAGTAACGGTAAAGATTACTTACCAATTTTAAGACGCGAACTTAAAAAGTTTAAGCGCTTACAGCATGCTTGGAGTTTGACATTATAGGTCAATTTAAATGGAAACCATGATCCTTCGGCAGCCCAATTTTATTGATTAAGGTTTTCCAACGCATATCCTTGTGCATCGGTTTAAAGGTTGGATATGTTAAGGCTTCTAGCAAGTCTGGATTTTTAATTTCAAGAGCTTTATTTAAGTAATAAAAAGATTTATCAAAATCACCACGCAATGCGTATAAGTCCGCCAACATTGAGGGATCTGATTTTTCATATTTTTTCTTAAATAAATTAAATAACGAATCTGCCTGCCGTTCTTTTCCTGATTCATAAAAAACGTAATTCTTTCCATATAAGTTAAAAAATTCGTGCGTTTCCAATTCGATTTCATTCAAGGCTTCATCATATCTTCCTTGAGCAGTATAAACTTTAGCCTTCATGTAATGTAAAATTTGTGAATTTGGATAATAAATGGTGAAGGTATTAAATGCCTCTTCAGCTTTGTCCAATTGATTTAACCTATAATAGGTAAACCCCAAATTATAATAATTAACCGTGACCGATGGATCCAAACTTAATGATTTATGTAGATGCTCTAGAGATTCATTCAAATTGCCAAAGGTCATGTTGGCCACAGTTCCATATATGATTGCATTATTGGGATCTATTTCAAGCGCCTTACGCACGTTTACTGCAGATTGATCGAAATCCCAGTTTTGCCGTTGTAAACTAGCCAATGTAATGTAGGAGCTACCTGAATTTGGATCTAATTTTACTGCTTTTTCGGCTGCTTCTAATCCTAATGGAATTCCTTCTTTGGGCTCTCTTATGCTTAAATTATACATACCTGTTTCGTATATACCGGCTAGTAATCTCCATGCATCAGCATATTCCGGTTCAATATCAATTGCTTTTTTAACTAAATCTTCGGCGGTAATATAAGCCTCTTTTGTATTTTGATACGCTAAATGCAGCGCTTGCAGATATAAATTATAGGCTTCGGGTTTTACTGGTTTGGTTTTAATTTCATCTCCTAACAAGGATATTTTTAATTGCTCGGTTACAGCATTGGCAATTTCATCTTGTATTTTAAAGATATCGGTCATGTCGCGGTCGAAAGTTTGAGACCACTCATGCGAGCCATCGCTTGTATTGATTAATTGCGCCGTAATACGTACAGTATTCCCCGATTTTCTTATACTACCCTCTAAAATATGAGAAACATTTAACTCATTACCTATTTCTATAGCAGTTTTATTTTTGCCTTTGTAGGAGAAAGAAGAGGTTCTACTTATGACCTTAAGTTTGGGTATCCTAACCAAGATATTTAACAATTCTTCACTTATCCCGTCGGAAAAATATTCATGATCTTGTTGCGGACTCATATCAGCAAAAGCTAAAACAGCAATGCCTTTTTCTCCATAGTCCAAAACCTTAACCGGCTCATTAATTAAACGGTCAATAACAAGAACTATCACAGCTAAACTCAAGGCAAAAATAATTACCTTATTAATGCGCGATCCAGTTTTGGACATCATGGATCTCTCGGGCTCAACATCAATAGTTTTTTTTAATCCTTCTGGTGTGAATTCATAAATCCATGAAAACACAATCCAAATGGGAAACCCAATGAATAAAATGATGAGTGCTGATTTAAGAAGATAAGGAGGCGCCTCAAAAGCCGGCAGAATTACGGATAACACTTGGATAACTAACCAAGCAACAATTAAATAAGCCAAAGCAGCTTTTATGACATTACGGCGTTTGAGCTCTTTAAAATAGTTTTTTAGGTTCATATGGTTATAAGCTCCCTAAATTTACTAAAATAGTTTGATCAAGAGGTATTTCACCGATTATTAATTGCTACACTAAATGAATTATGTTGCGGGATAGCTTGATTTTGCAAAAATTTAACTGCGCAGATGGCTCTTAACTTGACGCTTAAAGATCAGTCCAAATGAAACCCATGGTCCTTAGGCAAACCCAATTTGTTGATAAACTTATTCCAGCGTGGGTCGCCCCACAGGCTCTCCATTTCTGGGTAATTTAAAATCTCCAGTAATGATGCATCTTTATGATCATAGGCCAGTTCCAACCACTTAAAAGCTTCATCCTTTTCACCCCTAAAAGCATAAACATGTGCAATATTGGGCCATGAATTAGATCCATAATTATCAATATGTTTTTTTAACAAAGCATCGGCGTCGATTTTGTTTCCCATTGCATAGACCACCATCGCTTTTCTATTTAAATTCCAAAATGGGTCATCATCCTTTTCTATTTCTAACAATGCGTTTTTATAATCGCCTTTGGTCAATAAAATTTGGCCCATAGTATTATGCGCAAAACCGGCATCCGGAAACATTAATAAAAATTTTTTAAGACTCTCCTCTGCCTCATCAATCTGCTTATTCCATAAGTAGAAAAGAGACAAATTAAAATAACTTAAATAATTTAACGGATCTAGGTCTATAGCTTTTTTTAACAGCGCAATGGCTTCTGCTTTTTTACCTAAATCCATGAACTTACCTGCAGCTCTTCTTATAATTTCTGCGTTTTCAGGTGCGAATTGCAGGGCCTGTTTAAAATTTCTTTCACTACTTTCAAAATCCCATTCTGCCACATTAAAATCGGATAAAGCTGCATAAGCAAATGCATATTGTCGATCCAAGTCAATGGCTTTTACAGCAGCCTGTTTGCCTAATGGGATGCCTTTTTCAAGAGGTAATTTCATATAATTAAAAGTAATCCTATATATAATATCACTCAATAGTGCCCAGGATGGCGCATAGGTACTATCTATGGCAATACTTTGTCTAATTAATTTTTCGGAATTTGTTAAATTATTATAGGAGCGAGGTGTTTGCAATTGTTTGGCCTGTAAGTATAAATTGTAGGCTTCAGTGTTGGTTACTTTAGTGGTAATACCCTTGCCCAAAATAGTGACCTTTAATTGTTGGGTAATCATTAAAAATTTTTCACAAATAAAAGCCTCTTGAATTTCAAGAGGCTTTTATTTTAAATGATTTTTATATGATAATGTCCATATCTTTTATTATTATGATTAGGGTCTTCGTTTGGGTATCACAGGGCAATCGGCGGAATAATTGGTTTAAAGTAAACCATTTGATCTTTTACCCAATTTATATTCCTTTCCCTAGGACATCATTAAGATTGACTTCAGGGTGCAATCCAAAGAGGTATAAGATCCCAAAGGCATTAGCTTTTTTTCAACCATTTCGATGCTCTCGGCAAATTTATGATTTTGGATGGCAATAGTTCTCATTTTAAATTCAAAAAAATTATAATGTCTTTTGGCATTGACGATTTGGTGGTTCAAGCACCATTCAACTGGCTGTGCATTGGCATACCTTGGATGCGCTATTTTTTGTTGGAATGATTATCATATTATGATACCTTTATATTTTTGGTTGACATGATCAGGCTCCTCATATTTTGTGGAAATATCACAAGTTCGATTGTTGGATTCATTTTTAATTGGGCCAAAGAAATGAATAATCATGATCATGACACACAATGAAATAAGAATTTTTTATATCAGATCCATTTTAATTAGGCTAGTTATACATTAAAATAAGTAAATCATTTTGTAAGACGACTCATTGGATAAAAGATTTTAAACCGCAACCATATAATTAATTGAATTTTATACACTGAAGCATATGTTTCTGCAATAGATTCATACCCTTCTCCAATTATTTCATTATGAACGACCTTATCATTTTCTGAAAGGTATTTATACTCCTCATAAGTAGTTTTTACTTTCTTTTTTTAAGACCGTTGTAGCAAAACAAATAATGGTGATGAATTTAATGATTATCGATATTATTTTTTTCAAGGCCCAGATTTATAATTAAATATTAGTAATGCAATACTATTACCAAACGCCATAATGGCTCAGAGCAAATATTACGTCATACCTTAAAGCTAGTTGCCCTAAACTATGCGTGTTTAATGATTGTTTGTTACCAACAGTTATTATGGGCTGTTAAACAATAGTTAACATTAAAATTAATTCAGACCGTTAGTCGATAAAATATGTTTTTTGTCTAAAATTTTGATTTTTTTATTTACCCCTTATGCTAATTTAAGAAAAAATCATTATAATATTCATGAAATTTTTATTATCAAATTCACAGGTGAACTCCAAAATCATCTAAACCGATAAATTCTCTATTAGGATAACGGGGTAATTTCTAATATCAAATATAGGGGTAATTTCTCTTATATGCTATATGTCTAATTGTCAATCTCAGTTAGACACCTACTATATTCATATAAAACATACATATGAAATGTTTAATTATTTGAATAAATTATTCCAAAAATGAATAAATCTTTACTCTCCTTTTTTTTAGCAACACTTCTATTTTCATCAACTTATTCCTTAAAAGCCAAGGAATTAATTCCAAACAAAACCAACAATTCTAGTAGTATTAATACTGCTTATGGGTTGTCTTTGATGAACCCAGATAACGCACCATGTAATTTAAAAGAGCCCTTGGTTAATGGTGTAAATTTCGATCTTCTTACAGCTGCTGTAACAGATGATGTTCCAATTTTCCCGGAGCCAGTTTTACCAGATGTTCAAACTTGTTTCGGTTCTATGAGTGGTGAAGGAAATTTGGTTGATGCGGATCTCAATAATTTTGCTTCTGTCAGCATTACTGGAATAGGTTGTAACGGCGAGTTTCAAGTCGTTGATTCAAACCACGTTTATCCTACAGGTATGTTTGCAGGCTTTAAGGTGAGTTCAGATGGACTGCTTCAGGCTTCGACTGGGTTGAATGTAACCATCAGAACATATCTTGGTAATGTTTTGCAAGAAACCTATGCTGCCGTAACCGATGACGGTGTTTCTGGTCTAGATGCAAGCTCAATAGATGCCGACGGTAATGCTATTTTAGGGTTTATTACCTCGTCAAGTTTTGACGAAATTAGAATTGAATACCAAAACACTGCTGGTGCATTGTTTGAAGCTGAAGTATATTATCCTGTAGTGCAACAATTTTGCGAGGCTACATTATTATGTAACGCGCCAACTAGTTTTACAAACGCAGAATTCCCCGTAATTATTAATTATTCAAATACTGGACCAGATAGTGTAACCTGTGCATTATGCACCGTTACAAATGCTGAAAACGTAATAACAAGTTCAGATTCAGATTATGCGTCTTTTGAACTCACAGCAGGTGCATTGGCAGAAGCTTCAATAGCTGTAGAAGATGTATTAACTACCTATCCTGCCAATAATTTTGCTGGTTTCGAAATTGAAAATGTACCCGTTTTGGCTGGCAGTCTGAATACCAGTATAAAAATCACCACCTATTTGGATGGCGTGCAACAAGAAGACAAAACCGGAACATTCGCTTTAGCAGGCACATCTACAGCAGGAGTTAGTGATAGAAGAATTGTTGGTTTTATTACCACTGTTCCATTTGATCAAATACAATTAACCTTAATTAATACAGCAGCTGTAGATTTAGGAGAAACGAGAGTATATCGTGCTGTAGTAGAAAAATTCTGTCCTGTAGAAATACCTTGTAATGAGACCGTGTATTTAAATAATGGCGATCCAGGGTTTCCGATAATTATAGACGAATTTAAAACAGGGCTTACTGGTCTTGGCTGTGCACTCTGTGCAGTCACTAATAGTTCAAATGTTATTTCTCCTAGTACAACAGATTTTGCAAAAATCGAAATTTTTGCTGGAGCTTCTATAAGTGGGGCTATTTCTGTTGTAGATGCAGTATCTACGTTCCCTGAAGGTAGTGTAGCAGGATTTGCTATTGAAGATGTGAGTACTTTACCTCTCGATTTAAGCTTGTTATCTGATTCTATAACAATTTGTACTTTTTTAGATGGCGTTCAACAAGAATGTACAACAGGAACAGATTTATTAGATTTAACTGCAGTACCTGGTGATATCTTTGGAACAGCAGCTGGACGCTACAATATTGGTTTCGAAACCATATTACCTTATGATGAAATTACAATTACAGTTGAATCCTTGGTTGGACTTGATGTTGATTTAAAAGTATTTGGAGCATTTGTAGATACTCGCACAGCTACTGGAGAGTTTGGAGTACTTTGTAATCCTTTACCGGCCTGGACGGTGACCAAGACAGCAGATGTAGCGAATTATGATGCTGTAGACGATATCATCAGCTATGTCATATTAGTAGAAAACACAGGAAACGTATCGATCAACACGGTATCGGTAAGTGACCCAAATGCGGATGCCGCTCCAGTACGTGGTGGTGATAATATAGGAAATGACGATGCGGTATTGGAACCGGGCGAGATCTGGACCTACGCAGCAGCACATACCATTACCCAGGCGGACCTTGATGCAGGCAATTTTGCCAACACGGCAACAGCAACGGGAACTCCAGCAGGCGGTACATTGCCAGACGCAGAAGGAACCGAAGATGTTCCGGCAGTACAAAGTCCATCATGGACGGTGACCAAGACAGCAGATGTAGCGAATTATGATGCTGTAGACGATATCATCAGCTATGTCATATTAGTAGAAAACACAGGAAACGTATCGATCAACACGGTATCGGTAAGTGACCCAAATGCGGATGCCGCTCCAGTACGTGGTGGTGATAATATAGGAAATGACGATGCGGTATTGGAACCGGGCGAGATCTGGACCTACGCAGCAGCACATACCATTACCCAGGCGGACCTTGATGCAGGCAATTTTGCCAACACGGCAACAGCAACGGGAACTCCAGCAGGCGGTACATTGCCAGACGCAGAAGGAACCGAAGATGTTCCGGCAGTACAAAGTCCATCATGGACGGTGACCAAGACAGCAGATGTAGCGAATTATGATGCTGTAGACGATATCATCAGCTATGTCATATTAGTAGAAAACACAGGAAACGTATCGATCAACACGGTATCGGTAAGTGACCCAAATGCGGATGCCGCTCCAGTACGTGGTGGTGATAATATAGGAAATGACGATGCGGTATTGGAACCGGGCGAAGTCTGGACCTACGCAGCAGCACATACCATTACCCAGGCGGACCTTGATGCAGGCAATTTTGCCAACACGGCAACAGCAACGGGAACTCCAGCAGGCGGTACATTGCCAGACGCAGAAGGAACCGAAGATGTTCCGGCAGTACAAAGTCCATCATGGACGGTGACCAAGACAGCAGATGTAGCGAATTATGATGCTGTAGACGATATCATCAGCTATGTCATATTAGTAGAAAACACAGGAAACGTATCGATCAACACGGTATCGGTAAGTGACCCAAATGCGGATGCCGCTCCAGTACGTGGTGGTGATAATATAGGAAATGACGATGCGGTATTGGAACCGGGCGAGATCTGGACCTACGCAGCAGCACATACCATTACCCAGGCGGACCTTGATGCAGGCAATTTTGCCAACACGGCAACAGCAACGGGAACTCCAGCAGGCGGTACATTGCCAGACGCAGAAGGAACCGAAGATGTTCCGGCAGTACAAAGTCCATCATGGACGGTGACCAAGACAGCAGATGTAGCGAATTATGATGCTGTAGACGATATCATCAGCTATGTCATATTAGTAGAAAACACAGGAAACGTATCGATCAACACGGTATCGGTAAGTGACCCAAATGCGGATGCCGCTCCAGTACGTGGTGGTGATAATATAGGAAATGACGATGCGGTATTGGAACCGGGCGAGATCTGGACCTACGCAGCAGCACATACCATTACCCAGGCGGACCTTGATGCAGGCAATTTTGCCAACACGGCAACAGCAACGGGAACTCCAGCAGGCGGTACATTGCCAGACGCAGAAGGAACCGAAGATGTTCCGGCAGTACAAAGTCCATCATGGACGGTGACCAAGACAGCAGATGTAGCGAATTATGATGCTGTAGACGATATCATCAGCTATGTCATATTAGTAGAAAACACAGGAAACGTATCGATCAACACGGTATCGGTAAGTGACCCAAATGCGGATGCCGCTCCAGTACGTGGTGGTGATAATATAGGAAATGACGATGCGGTATTGGAACCGGGCGAGATCTGGACCTACGCAGCAGCACATACCATTACCCAGGCGGACCTTGATGCAGGCAATTTTGCCAACACGGCAACAGCAACGGGAACTCCAGCAGGCGGTACATTGCCAGACGCAGAAGGAACCGAAGATGTTCCGGCAGTACAAAGTCCATCATGGACGGTGACCAAGACAGCAGATGTAGCGAATTATGATGCTGTAGACGATATCATCAGCTATGTCATATTAGTAGAAAACACAGGAAACGTATCGATCAACACGGTATCGGTAAGTGACCCAAATGCGGATGCCGCTCCAGTACGTGGTGGTGATAATATAGGAAATGACGATGCGGTATTGGAACCGGGCGAGATCTGGACCTACGCAGCAGCACATACCATTACCCAGGCGGACCTTGATGCAGGCAATTTTGCCAACACGGCAACAGCAACGGGAACTCCAGCAGGCGGTACATTGCCAGACGCAGAAGGAACCGAAGATGTTCCGGCAGTACAAAGTCCATCATGGACGGTGACCAAGACAGCAGATGTAGCGAATTATGATGCTGTAGACGATATCATCAGCTATGTCATATTAGTAGAAAACACAGGAAACGTATCGATCAACACGGTATCGGTAAGTGACCCAAATGCGGATGCCGCTCCAGTACGTGGTGGTGATAATATAGGAAATGACGATGCGGTATTGGAACCGGGCGAAGTCTGGACCTACGCAGCAGCACATACCATTACCCAGGCGGACCTTGATGCAGGCAATTTTGCCAACACGGCAACAGCAACGGGAACTCCAGCAGGCGGTACATTGCCAGACGCAGAAGGAACCGAAGATGTTCCGGCAGTACAAAGTCCATCATGGACGGTGACCAAGACAGCAGATGTAGCGAATTATGATGCTGTAGACGATATCATCAGCTATGTCATATTAGTAGAAAACACAGGAAACGTATCGATCAACACGGTATCGGTAAGTGACCCAAATGCGGATGCCGCTCCAGTACGTGGTGGTGATAATATAGGAAATGACGATGCGGTATTGGAACCGGGCGAGATCTGGACCTACGCAGCAGCACATACCATTACCCAGGCGGACCTTGATGCAGGCAATTTTGCCAACACGGCAACAGCAACGGGAACTCCAGCAGGCGGTACATTGCCAGACGCAGAAGGAACCGAAGATGTTCCGGCAGTACAAAGTCCATCATGGACGGTGACCAAGACAGCAGATGTAGCGAATTATGATGCTGTAGACGATATCATCAGCTATGTCATATTAGTAGAAAACACAGGAAACGTATCGATCAACACGGTATCGGTAAGTGACCCAAATGCGGATGCCGCTCCAGTACGTGGTGGTGATAATATAGGAAATGACGATGCGGTATTGGAACCGGGCGAGATCTGGACCTACGCAGCAGCACATACCATTACCCAGGCGGACCTTGATGCAGGCAATTTTGCCAACACGGCAACAGCAACGGGAACTCCAGCAGGCGGTACATTGCCAGACGCAGAAGGAACCGAAGATGTTCCGGCAGTACAAAGTCCATCATGGACGGTGACCAAGACAGCAGATGTAGCGAATTATGATGCTGTAGACGATATCATCAGCTATGTCATATTAGTAGAAAACACAGGAAACGTATCGATCAACACGGTATCGGTAAGTGACCCAAATGCGGATGCCGCTCCAGTACGTGGTGGTGATAATATAGGAAATGACGATGCGGTATTGGAACCGGGCGAAGTCTGGACCTACGCAGCAGCACATACCATTACCCAGGCGGACCTTGATGCAGGCAATTTTGCCAACACGGCAACAGCAACGGGAACTCCAGCAGGCGGTACATTGCCAGACGCAGAAGGAACCGAAGATGTTCCGGCAGTACAAAGTCCATCATGGACGGTGACCAAGACAGCAGATGTAGCGAATTATGATGCTGTAGACGATATCATCAGCTATGTCATATTAGTAGAAAACACAGGAAACGTATCGATCAACACGGTATCGGTAAGTGACCCAAATGCGGATGCCGCTCCAGTACGTGGTGGTGATAATATAGGAAATGACGATGCGGTATTGGAACCGGGCGAAGTCTGGACCTACGCAGCAGCACATACCATTACCCAGGCGGACCTTGATGCAGGCAATTTTGCCAACACGGCAACAGCAACGGGAACTCCAGCAGGCGGTACATTGCCAGACGCAGAAGGAACCGAAGATGTTCCGGCAGTACAAAGTCCATCATGGACGGTGACCAAGACAGCAGATGTAGCGAATTATGATGCTGTAGACGATATCATCAGCTATGTCATATTAGTAGAAAACACAGGAAACGTATCGATCAACACGGTATCGGTAAGTGACCCAAATGCGGATGCCGCTCCAGTACGTGGTGGTGATAATATAGGAAATGACGATGCGGTATTGGAACCGGGCGAAGTCTGGACCTACGCAGCAGCACATACCATTACCCAGGCGGACCTTGATGCAGGCAATTTTGCCAACACGGCAACAGCAACGGGAACTCCAGCAGGCGGTACATTGCCAGACGCAGAAGGAACCGAAGATGTTCCGGCAGTACAATTGCCAGAGCTCACCACAACCAAGTCAGCGACAGAGACGACTTATGTTGCAGTGGATGATGAAATCAATTATACCATTACAGTTAAGAACACCGGAAACGTAACGATAGACAATGTCGCTATAACGGATGCCAATGCAGATGCAGGCAGCATTAGTTATGTAAGCGGCGATGATGGTGACAACATATTACAGGTTGGTGAGACTTGGACTTACAGTGCGGTGCATACCGTGACACAAGCAGATCTTGATGGTGGTTTAGTAGACAATATAGCCAATGCAGCAGGAGAGGACACGAATAACAATATAGTTGAAGATGACAGTGATAAGGTAACAGTGAATGCGACACAAAACAACAGCATCACCACCATTAAGTCGACCTCCGAGACTGCTTATGCAGCAGTGGGAACTGTACTTGACTATACCATTACATTAGAGAATGACGGTAACACGACCGTTTACGATCCAACGATGGTTGACGCCACCGCGGATGCAGATCCAATACGTGGAACTGACCAGGTAGGTAATGATGATGATGTACTTAACGTAGGCGAGATCTGGACTTATACAGCCCAGCATACCGTGACACAACTAGACATTGATCGTGGGTTCTATACCAACACCGCAGAAGGTGACGCACTAGCAGATAATGATGGCGATGGCCTGGGCGATGCAGCCGTGGAGAGTGATGAAAGTGAAACAGTGAATGCGACACAAAACAACAGCATCACCACCATTAAGTCGACCTCCGAGACTGCTTATGCAGCAGTGGGAACTGTACTTGACTATACCATTACATTAGAGAATGACGGTAACACGACCGTTTACGATCCAACGATGGTTGACGCCACCGCGGATGCAGATCCAATACGTGGAACTGACCAGGTAGGTAATGATGATGATGTACTTAACGTAGGCGAGATCTGGACCTATACGGCCCAGCATACCGTGACACAACTAGACATTGATCGTGGGTTCTATACCAACACCGCAGAAGGTGACGCTCTAGCAGATAATGATGGCGATGGCCTGGGCGATGCAGCCGTGGAGAGTGATGAAAGTGAAACAGTGAATGCGACACAAAACAACAGCATCACCACCATTAAGTCGACCTCCGAGACTGCTTATGCAGCAGTGGGAACTGTACTTGACTATACCATTACATTAGAGAATGACGGTAACACGACCGTTTACGATCCAACGATGGTTGACGCCACCGCGGATGCAGATCCAATACGTGGAACTGACCAGGTAGGTAATGATGATGATGTACTTAACGTAGGCGAGATCTGGACCTATACGGCCCAGCATACCGTGACACAACTAGACATTGATCGTGGGTTCTATACCAACACCGCAGAAGGTGACGCTCTAGCAGATAATGATGGCGATGGCCTGGGCGATGCAGCCGTGGAGAGTGATGAAAGTGAAACAGTGAATGCGACACAAAACAACAGCATCACCACCATTAAGTCGACCTCCGAGACTGCTTATGCAGCAGTGGGAACTGTACTTGACTATACCATTACATTAGAGAATGACGGTAACACGACCGTTTACGATCCAACGATGGTTGACGCCACCGCGGATGCAGATCCAATACGTGGAACTGACCAGGTAGGTAATGATGATGATGTACTTAACGTAGGCGAGATCTGGACTTATACAGCCCAGCATACCGTGACACAACTAGACATTGATCGTGGGTTCTATACCAACACCGCAGAAGGTGACGCACTAGCAGATAATGATGGCGATGGCCTGGGCGATGCAGCCGTGGAGAGTGATGAAAGTGAAACAGTGAATGCGACACAAAACAACAGCATCACCACCATTAAGTCGACCTCCGAGACTGCTTATGCAGCAGTGGGAACCGTACTTGACTATACCATTACATTAGAGAATGACGGTAACACGACCGTTTACACACCAACGATGGTTGACACCACCGCGGATGCAGATCCAATACGTGGAACTGACCAGGTAGGTAATGATGATGATGTACTTAACGTAGGCGAGATCTGGACTTATACAGCCCAGCATACCGTGACACAACTAGACATTGATCGTGGGTTCTATACCAACACCGCAGAAGGTGACGCACTAGCAGATAATGATGGCGATGGCCTGGGCGATGCAGCCGTGGAGAGTGATGAAAGTGAAACAGTGAATGCGACACAAAACAACAGCATCACCACCATTAAGTCGACCTCCGAGACTGCTTATGCAGCAGTGGGAACTGTACTTGACTATACCATTACATTAGAGAATGACGGTAACACGACCGTTTACGATCCAACGATGGTTGACGCCACCGCGGATGCAGATCCAATACGTGGAACTGACCAGGTAGGTAATGATGATGATGTACTTAACGTAGGCGAGATCTGGACTTATACAGCCCAGCATACCGTGACACAACTAGACATTGATCGTGGGTTCTATACCAACACCGCAGAAGGTGACGCACTAGCAGATAATGATGGCGATGGCCTGGGCGATGCAGCCGTGGAGAGTGATGAAAGTGAAACAGTGAATGCGACACAAAACAACAGCATCACCACCATTAAGTCGACCTCCGAGACTGCTTATGCAGCAGTGGGAACTGTACTTGACTATACCATTACATTAGAGAATGACGGTAACACGACCGTTTACGATCCAACGATGGTTGACGCCACCGCGGATGCAGATCCAATACGTGGAACTGACCAGGTAGGTAATGATGATGATGTACTTAACGTAGGCGAGATCTGGACTTATACAGCCCAGCATACCGTGACACAACTAGACATTGATCGTGGGTTCTATACCAACACCGCAGAAGGTGACGCACTAGCAGATAATGATGGCGATGGCCTGGGCGATGCAGCCGTGGAGAGTGATGAAAGTGAAACAGTGAATGCGACACAAAACAACAGCATCACCACCATTAAGTCGACCTCCGAGACTGCTTATGCAGCAGTGGGAACTGTACTTGACTATACCATTACATTAGAGAATGACGGTAACACGACCGTTTACGATCCAACGATGGTTGACGCCACCGCGGATGCAGATCCAATACGTGGAACTGACCAGGTAGGTAATGATGATGATGTACTTAACGTAGGCGAGATCTGGACTTATACAGCCCAGCATACCGTGACACAACTAGACATTGATCGTGGGTTCTATACCAACACCGCAGAAGGTGACGCACTAGCAGATAATGATGGCGATGGCCTGGGCGATGCAGCCGTGGAGAGTGATGAAAGTGAAACAGTGAATGCGACACAAAACAACAGCATCACCACCATTAAGTCGACCTCCGAGACTGCTTATGCAGCAGTGGGAACTGTACTTGACTATACCATTACATTAGAGAATGACGGTAACACGACCGTTTACGATCCAACGATGGTTGACGCCACCGCGGATGCAGATCCAATACGTGGAACTGACCAGGTAGGTAATGATGATGATGTACTTAACGTAGGCGAGATCTGGACTTATACAGCCCAGCATACCGTGACACAACTAGACATTGATCGTGGGTTCTATACCAACACCGCAGAAGGTGACGCACTAGCAGATAATGATGGCGATGGCCTGGGCGATGCAGCCGTGGAGAGTGATGAAAGTGAAACAGTGAATGCGACACAAAACAACAGCATCACCACCATTAAGTCGACCTCCGAGACTGCTTATGCAGCAGTGGGAACTGTACTTGACTATACCATTACATTAGAGAATGACGGTAACACGACCGTTTACGATCCAACGATGGTTGACGCCACCGCGGATGCAGATCCAATACGTGGAACTGACCAGGTAGGTAATGATGATGATGTACTTAACGTAGGCGAGATCTGGACTTATACAGCCCAGCATACCGTGACACAACTAGACATTGATCGTGGGTTCTATACCAACACCGCAGAAGGTGACGCACTAGCAGATAATGATGGCGATGGCGTAGGCGATGCAGCCGTTGAGAGCGATGAAAGTGAGACAGTGGATGCGATACAGACCAATGCGGTCGTAGTAAGCAAGACATCTACAGAAGATAGATATGGGTATGGCGATATAATACATTATACGATTACCTTGGCTAACACAGGAAATACGACGGTTTACGACCCAGTGGTAAGTGATCCAGATGCAACTACAGGCCCAACTTATGCCAGTGGTGATACGGATAACGATGGTGTATTGGATGTTGGAGAAACTTGGACTTACAATGCAACACATACAATCACCCAGAATGATAGTGATAGTGATAGCTTTACCAATACAGCGACAGGATCAGGATCAGCAGATAATGATGGTGATGGCCTGGGCGATGCTCCAGTGAGCGATACGGATGATGATACGGTAACGGCAATTCCAAACCAGACAGGATTTGCTAGATCTACAACAGATGCTACGTGCTTTTTAGATGATGGATTTGAACGTTGGGGTTGGACGAATTACTTTGCAACAGAAGGGTCTTATACATTACCCTTGTATATTGGTGCTGCACTTTGTGATTTAGATAAAGGAAAATTAATAGGTACTGTTTTAGTAAATTACACTGGTGGAGAGGTTACAATTACCTATAATGTTGATACATATTATGGTATTAGACAAATACACGTATATGTTGGTTGTGAGCCATATCCAACTAAAAAGAGATCAACAACTGTAGCGCCAGGACAGTATCCATATAAGATTAGCACATTAGATCATGTGTCATCTTATACCGTTGGCCCATTAGATGTAAGTAGTTTAGATAATGGAGTGTACGTAATTGCTCATGCTTTAATCAGCGAACATCTTTGTGAAGATTGTTATGAAGCTGTAGATGATGGTGGTAGCTATTCTCCTAGAAAGAATAGCGTGAGTTGTAGGTCAGGAAAAAATACTTCTAAAGAATCGAGCCAATCTAATTTTAAAGCTTACCCTGTACCATTTAGGGATGAATTAACTATTGAGTACAGTTTTGAATATGATACAGATGTTACTATTGAAGTCTTCGACATCAAAGGCGCTTTGGTAAAAACTAAAAAGAAACATAATTATAGAAGTGGTAGTAATGAGAAGCTAAAATTAGATTTTTCAAGACACGATAATCAGTTATACTTTGTTAAAATTGGTACTAACAGAGAGCAATTTGTTAAGAAGGTAATTAGAAATGGCAAATAGATAGCTATTTAAATTATGACCCTTAATAGTTATAATTAGAGTCAGATAAACAATGATTCTCTTGGAGATAATTCTGAAGGATAAGTGAGTAATTATGAAAGCAGGTATGTTTAGGCATGCCTGCTTCTTTTTATAGCTGATACTCAACCTTATAAGTACACCTCAAATGTTTTATATTAGATACCATCAGGCAATTACATGATACACCAAGTGATGCTTTACTAGATTCGAGTCTTTCGAGTTGGATTGGTGGAACACTCTTATCTGGAGAGGCTATTTTACGATTTGACTTTCAGAAAAAAGTTCAGAAATATGGCTATGTCATACGGGTTTTCTTTACTGATGGTACGTTCTTGGATATTAATGTCCAACAAGGATTGAACAGGGATAGCACACTGTTTATGGAAGAAATTTCAATGAGTATCTATCCAAATCCTGTTCAAACTAATTTCAATGTTAAACTCGAAGGATATAGTAGCGAATTCGCCGACATTGTCATATATGATATATCCGGCCGTCAAATTATGAATGTTAAGAAACAATTTAATCCTAATAAGGATTTGTCGATCGACCTTCCTTCAAGTATTGATGACGGGTTGTATTATATAAGATTGGAAAATAACAAGTCAATCAAGTCAATTCCTGTTATTGTTTCAAGGAAAAATTAATAGCAATTAAATATTTAACTATAAAAGGTTGTATGAAATAT
The DNA here is from genome assembly GCA_003550275.1 of Flavobacteriaceae bacterium MAR_2010_72. GTDB lineage: Bacteria > Bacteroidota > Bacteroidia > Flavobacteriales > Flavobacteriaceae > Geojedonia. Next base: position 943,852 of record QXCW01000002.1, on the reverse strand, counting down.
CATACAACCTTTCATTTTTTCCTAAAATACACTAATGATGAATAAAATTTGCGTTTTATGTATTCAAAGAGACCAATTTCATTAGAGTCAAACTATATTTAGAAAAAAGGGATTTGGAAATTTCTAATATAGAAATGCGAAATGATTAATCTTGATCGTGTTATATTGACATCAATAGTTTTTTAGGTTCATATGGTTATAAGCTCCCTAAATTTACTAAAATAGTTTGATCAAGAGGTATTTCACTGATTATTAATTGCTACACTAAATAAATTAGATTGCGGGATAGCTTGACTTTGCAAAAATTTAACTGCGCAGATGGCACTTAACTTGAGGCTTTAAGATCAGTCCAAATGAAACCCATGATCTTTTGGTAAACCCAATTTATTTATAAATGTATTCCAGCGTGGGTCGCCCCACAAGTTTTCCATTTCTGGGTAATTTAAAATTTCCAGTAATGATGCATCTTTATTGCTATTGGCCAGTTCCAACCACTTAAAAGCATTATCTTTCTCTCCTCTATAAGCATACACATGTGCTATATTGGGCCAGGAGTCATGGCCCCAATCGGTTACCAATTGCTTTAATAAAGTATTAGCTTCTTCTTGTTTACCCATACCATAAATGGCCATGGTCTTTCTATATAAGTTCCAGAATGGATCGGTATCTTTTTCAAGATATGAAATTGCCACTTCAGGACGCCCCATACTTATTTGAACTTGCCCCATAATATTATTTCCAAAACCAGAATTTGGAGATATTAATAAGTATTTATTTAAACTGGCTTCAGCCTTGGTATAGTTTTTATTCATCCAATAAAACAAACCTAAATTAAAATAGTGCAAAGTATTTAAAGGATCCAATTCCAAGGTTTTCAATTGCAACTCTATAGCTAAATCCTTTTTTCCAAAATTTGAAGCACTGCTAGATTTCGCATTTATTACTTCAGGGTTATGGGGATCCAAAAGCATTGCTTTTTCCAATAATTCATTTTTAACTTCAAAATTCCATGAAAAACTTTCAAAATTAGCCAGTTGAATATACCCATAGGCATAATTTGGATCAAGAGATACAGCTTTTTTAGCAGCTATCTTACCTTCTATTAAACCTTCGTTATATGAAATTATTCCACGTCTGAAAGCAGCATCATAAATAATATTGCTCAACAAGGCCCATGCTGGCGCATAAATACTATCAATTGCAATGGATTCCTTGATTAGTTTCAAAGCATTTTTAGTACTTTCCGAAGAAACTTGTTCCCTTAATTGTTTGGCCTGTAAATACAAATTAAATGCATCAGTATTAACTGTCTTGGTTTCAAACTTTTTTCCCAGTATGGTTAGTTTTAATTGTGTTGTGACAGCAGCGGCAATTTCATCCTGTATTTTAAAAATGTCGGTCATGTCGCGGTCGTAGGTCTCACTCCAAATATGGGCACCACTGGTTATATTAATAAGTTGCGTCGTGATACGAAAGGTATTCCCCGATTTACGGATGCTGCCTTCCAAAACATGCCCAACTTGAAGCTCCTCGCCTATTTTTTTGATGTTCTGTTCCTTGCCTTTGTAAGAAAACGACGAGGTACGGCTGATCACTTTTAGGTCGGGTATTTTGGCGAGTAGGTTCAAGATCTCTTCACTGATGCCGTCGCTAAAATATTCCTGGTCCTTCTCGGGACTCATGTCCGCAAAGGCCAATACGGCAATCGACTTATCGACCTCAACGGGTAATTCGGTCATTGCTTCCGTTTCCATAGGGCTTGCCGAAGGGCTTTTAAACATATTGTAAACCAAAAGGGCTATGGCAATAACAAGGCCAGCAATGATTATTTTATTTAAGCGGTTACTGGTCTCTGGCGCTATGGACTCTTCAGGTTTGATGCTAACCGTACGTTTGATGCCATCGGGCGTAATCTCGTAAACCCATGAAAATATAAACCAGAACGGAAAACCAATAGCCAAAATAATCAATATGAGCTTACTTACATAGGCTGGAGCAGCAATTATGGGCAGAACACTGGAAATGACCTGAATGATAATCCAAGACGTCACCAAATAGGCCAAACAAGCTTTAATCACATTACGGCGCTTGAGCTCGTCATAAAAATTTTTAAAAATCATACCCTGGATTACCTCTGCTAAATGTAAGAAAATTAGCAATATAAAGTATCACCATTATTAATGAACTTTACAACTATTTTAGGACGGGACAGGACGGAACATGATGTACCGATAGTGTATAGCTAATGTATGGATAGTGTATGGATAGTGTATGCTAGAGGCATTTCAACAAAAACCAACAAAAACAGCAGAATGTGGTAAAAACAACAAAAAGTGGCAAAAAGTGGCAAAAACAGCGAAAATCCGTCAAAAACAGTAAAAAGCAGTTTGTAAAAAAAATGGAACGTCAAAATAATATCCCGCCTTTTGGCGGGATAAGCGACTCACACGTTTTTTGTGAAAAACAAAAATCGGTTCTCTGCTTACATATTGCGCCTGTACTGCCCGCCAACCTCAAATAAAGCCTTGGTAATTTGACCCAAAGAACACACTTTGGTGGCCTCCATCAATACTTCAAAAATATTGTCGTTATGAATAGCTGCGGTTTGAACCGCTTTTAAGGTTTTATCAATCTTGTCTTCATAAGCCTTGTGAAGATTATTTAAAGTTTCGATCTGAAACTGTTTCTCCTCTTCGGTGGCACGTATCACTTCAGCGGGTAACACCGTTGGTGATCCTTTTGAGCTTAAAAAGGTATTCACACCAATAATTGGAAATTCTCCGTTATGTTTTAAGGTTTCATAATACAAGCTTTCCTCCTGAATTTTAGAACGCTGGTACATGGTTTCCATAGCACCAAGCACGCCACCACGTTCGGTAATACGATCAAATTCCATCAACACAGCTTCTTCAACTAGATTGGTAAGCTCCTCAATGATAAACGAGCCTTGAATTGGGTTTTCGTTTTTGGCTAACCCCAATTCTTTATTAATGATTAACTGAATAGCCATGGCGCGTCGAACCGATTCTTCGGTTGGTGTGGTAATAGCCTCGTCATAGGCGTTGGTATGCAACGAGTTGCAGTTGTCATAAATGGCATACAAAGCCTGCAAAGTGGTACGGATATCATTAAAATCGATCTCCTGAGCATGCAAACTACGTCCAGATGTTTGAATATGATACTTGAGCATTTGTGCCCTCTCATTGGCACCGTATTTATGCTTCATGGCCTTTGCCCATATTTTACGAGCTACGCGCCCTATAACGGCGTACTCGGGGTCAATACCGTTGGAGAAGAAAAACGAAAGATTAGGACCAAATTTATTGATGTCCATCCCTCGACTTAAATAATACTCCACATAAGTAAACCCGTTAGAAAGCGTAAATGCCAATTGTGAAATCGGATTCGCGCCCGCTTCGGCAATGTGATAACCAGATATGGATACCGAATAGAAATTACGCACTTTGTTCTGTATAAAATACTCCTGAACATCGCCCATTAAACGCAAGGCAAATTCAGTTGAAAAAATACAGGTATTTTGCGCTTGATCTTCTTTTAAAATATCAGCCTGAACAGTGCCACGAACCTGTGCAATGGTTTTAGTTTTAATCGCTTCGTAAATGTCTCGAGGTAAAACTTGGTCGCCTGTCACGCCTAAAAGCATCAGACCCAACCCATCATTCCCTTCGGGGAGTTTGCCGTTATATTTAGGACGTTCTACGCCTTTTTCTTTATAAAGCCTTACAATTTTCGCTTCTACTTCCTTTTCAAGGCCATTTTCCTTAATATACAGCTCACATTGTTGGTCGATGGCCGCATTCATAAAAAATCCCAACAACATCGGCGCTGGACCATTAATGGTCATACTTACCGAGGTCATTTCATGAGCCAAATTAAACCCAGAGTAGAGTTTTTTGGCATCATCCAAACAACAAATAGACACCCCGGCATTACCAATCTTACCGTAAATATCCGGACGGTGGTCAGGATCATTACCGTAAAGTGTAACGCTATCAAATGCGGTGGAAAGTCGTTTAGCAGGAATTCCTTGACTCACATAATGAAATCGTTTATTGGTACGTTCTGGGCCACCTTCACCAGCAAACATGCGTGCAGGATCTTCACCAGTGCGTTTGAAGGGGTACAACCCCGAAGCAAATGGAAATTCGCCTGGCACATTTTCCTGTAAGCACCATCTTAATATATCGCCCCAAGCCTGATATTTAGGTAAGGCCACTTTTGGTATTTGGGTGTGGGACAAGGATGCTGTATGCGTTTGTATTTTGATTTCCTTTCCTCTAACTTTAAAGGAATATATCGGATCTTTGTAGCGATTAACCTTTTCGTTCCAACCAACAATAGTCTCCCAATGGTGCGGATCGAGATTGAGTTTTACGCGATCAAATTCGGCCAAGAGCAGCTTTACAAATTGTATAGTATCATCCTGAACTTGTTTCCGGATCTCATCATCATTTAATCCTGATTTTTCAATAAAAGACGTCTCGACTGCGCTCGAAGAGACATTTGCCACTGAACATATCGTTTTATAAATACCATACAATTTTTGAGCTACTTCAACCTGTTCATCTACGGTTTTATCATAAGCACGATTAGTTTCAGCAATTTCTGATAAGTAACGTGTTCGTGAAGGTGGAATAACAAAGATCTTCTCGCTCATTTCATCTGTAATCTCGAAATTAGAGTTTAGATCAGAATCTGTTTTTTCAATGAGTTTATCCATAACCGCCTTATACAGCGTATTCATTCCTGGATCGTTAAATTGTGAAGCAATCGTGCCAAAAACAGGTAACTGCTCTTGAGGAGTATCCCAAAGGTTATTGTTACGCATGTACTGCTTTTTAACATCCCGAAGCGCGTCCAAAGAGCCTCGCTTATCAAATTTGTTGATCGCTACCAAATCGGCAAAATCGAGCATGTCAATTTTTTCCAATTGGGTGGCAGCCCCAAATTCGGGTGTCATAACATAAAGCGACACATCCGAATGTTCTATAATTTCGGTATCAGATTGCCCAATACCCGATGTTTCAAGAATAATTAAATCATACCTTGCCGCTTTGAGAACCTCAACAGCCTCGTTCACATATTTCGAAAGTGCCAAATTAGACTGTCGCGTAGCCAAGCTTCGCATATACACCCGTGGATTGTTAATAGCATTCATACGGATACGGTCACCCAATAGGGCGCCTCCTGTTTTCCGTTTTGAAGGGTCAACAGAAATGATTCCAACCGTTTTTTCAGGAAAATCAATCAGAAACCGGCGTACCAACTCATCAACCAATGACGACTTTCCAGCACCGCCGGTTCCTGTAATTCCTAAAACAGGTGTATTGGAAGTTTTATTTTCGTTATGAATGGTTTTAAGAGCATCCTTTGCAACTTCAGGAAAGTTTTCGGCTGAAGATATGATACGGGCAATTGAACTTGGATTTTTAGTTGAAAGTGCATTAACCTCGCCGTTCAATTGATCGCCAATAGCAAAGTCAGATTGTTTTACCAAATCATTAATCATGCCCTGTAATCCCATAGCGCGTCCATCATCAGGCGAATAAATACGCGTGATGCCATAATCCATTAAATCTTTGATCTCTTCAGGAAGAATAACGCCGCCGCCGCCGCCAAAAATTTTAATATGACTTGCGCCCTTTTCCTTCAGCAAATCATACATGTATTTAAAATACTCATTATGCCCGCCTTGATACGACGTTAGAGCAATGGCATTAGCATCTTCTTGAATGGCGGTGTTTACCACCTCTTCAACGCTTCGGTCATGTCCTAGGTGGATCACCTCAACACCAGTCGCTTGGATAATACGACGCATGATATTAATGGCCGCATCATGACCATCAAATAAGGAAGCTGCTGTAACGATTCGTACTTTATGCTTGGGTTTATAGGGCTCAATTTGTTTCATCAATAATTTTAGCTTGAATTATAGGCGCAAATTTACGGAATATTCAAAAATTTATAGGGTTTATCCTCAATTATCTAAAATTTAAAAGAATTTTAATTTCCTAATCCTTTTGGGCTAATTTTGACCAATCAAGTTGGCTAAAATTATGACTAAAATTACGCTTTTAATCTATTGTAAGGACCAATCGGGTATTATCGCATCGGTCACCAATTATATCGCGCAGCATCAAGGCAATATTGTTTATATCGATCAACATGTAGACCGTGAGCAAAACACCTTTTTTATGCGATTGGAAAGTGAATTTGAGAATAAAAGCTTTTCAATTGATGACTTTAAAACCGAATTCAAAAAGACACTGGTCAAAACTTTTGAAATGAAATGGCGAATATACTCGTCTGACATCAAGCCAAAAATGGCGCTGTTCGTGTCCAAATATGACCATTGTTTATATGATATTTTAGGACGCTATAATTCTGGAGAATTGTATGTAGATATTCCATTTATCATCAGTAACCATAAGGATTTAAAACCAATCGCAGATAGCTTTAATATTCCGTTTTATCATATTCCCGTGACTAAAGACACAAAAACGCAAGCAGAAACCCAACAACTTGAATTGCTGCAGTCCCACAAGGTCAACTTTATTGTGCTGGCACGCTATATGCAAATTGTATCTAGTAGGTTGATTGAAGAATTTCCGAATAAAATCATTAATATTCACCATTCATTTTTACCTGCCTTTGTGGGTGCAAAACCCTATCATTCGGCTTATAAGCGTGGTGTTAAAATCATTGGTGCGACGAGTCATTATGTGACCGAAGAACTAGACGCTGGACCCATCATTGAGCAGGACGTGGCAAGAGTATCACATACACATTCTATTGAAGATTTGATTGCTAAAGGACGTGATCTTGAGAAAATTGTGCTCTCAAATGCTATCAAACTCCACCTCAATCGCAAGGTTATGGTTTATAATAATAAGACCGTTATTTTTTCTTAATCCAAAGCAAAGATTTGTCCTTGTTTGGCAAAATTAAACCCTAAATTTTGAAGACTATCTTTTAAAGGATGTGCATCCAAAAGTGTAGGATTGGTATGATTAAAATGAATGAAGTAAATCTTATTCTTGGTTTTAAGGTCTTCATTTTCAAACAAGGTGGTGGTTTCTGAAGTGAATGGATGTGGAATTTTACTCATATCACGTTCTAGCTCACCATCTCTAAAAAATGAAGCATCTAAAAATGCATAATCCACCTTTTTTACTTCTTCAATAATGTTTCTATCCCACACATGCCATTTGTTAATATCGGGAATAAAAATCGCACTCTTTTGTCTTCCTTCTATTCTATAACCAACCGTTTCAGAATATTCATCGCGATGTGGCACCAAAAAAGGGGTTACTTTTAAATGATTGGAAAGATGAACAATTGAATCGTGTTTTAAAGGTTTCAAGTCAATATTGTCCTTTTCTACCAACTGACTCCATGGTCCATGGGTTTCTAAATAGGTTTTCATTTTTGGCATTGCATAAACAGGCACCTTATTAGCACCCATAGCCTCCAAACCCAAATACATTAAACCGGTATAATGGCCAATATGTGCATGAGTCAAAAAAATACCATCAGCGATTTTACCATTATCTAAATGTGTTGTTTTAAGGAATTGGGATTGTTCCGTAAAATCTGGAGTAGCGTCAAATAGGTATTTTGTATTCTGTTCTAAATCCACCAAACCTAAACAGGACACCCATTTTTTTTCTTCTTTACCATCGTAAAAAGCTTTGCAACAGGCCTTGTCACAGTTAACATGCGGGTAACCTGCATCTTGTGCAATACCAAGAACCGTAATATATTGGTTCGAGTTAATTGCTTCCAAGGTATTAGTTTCTATATGCCTTCCTTTGTCCTGACAGGCAAGTGTTAGAATAAAAACGGATACAAAAAAGAATCTCATGGCTTGATAGGTTAATTGAATTTAAAAATACGTAAATACCCTTGACAAATGGAATTTAAGCGCATTAAATAGATTTTGGCATAATTAAATGGTATTAAATTAGTTTCGTACTTTTGAAACTACCAAAACCTCTACAATGAGAAAATTTTTATTTATTTGCTTCCTATCGTGTTCTTCTTATAATTGCGCCGAGTTACAACAAGTGGTCAATCAATTACCACAAGGCGGACTATCACAAGCCGAAATTGCTTCAGGCCTTCGACAAGCGTTAGATTTTGGCATTGATAATCAAGTAAGCAAACTCACACAGCAGGACGGTTTTTATAGAAATGAATTGGTAAAGATCTTACTTCCTGAAGAATTACAAAAAGTCGACAAAGCATTGCGCGATATTGGTTTGAGCAGTCTCGCCGATGAAGGACTTAAGTTATTAAATCGTGCTGCCGAGGATGCCGTAAAAGAAGCAACCCCAATTTTTGTGAACGCCGTTAAAGAGATTACGTTTACAGATGCAAAAAATATTCTATTGGGTCAAGATGATGCCGCAACACAATATTTGACTGGTAAAACTCAAGCCGATTTATATAATAAATTTCATCCTGTGATCAATAATTCATTTGCAAAAGTTGGAGCAGATCAAATTTGGGAAAACCTCATCAACCGTTATAACAATTTACCCTTTACCAATAATGTTAACCCTGACTTGACGGATTATGTTACTAGCGAAGCCCTTGAAGGTGTTTACACCATGATTGCTGTTGAAGAAAAAGAGATTAGAACCAAAATTGGCTCACGAACCACCGATTTGTTAAGACGTGTGTTTGCCTTACAAGATTAAATCATTAACCAATGAATACATTCTATAAAATTGCAGTAGTTGGGCCTATACCAGCCGACACGATTATAACCCATCGAGGAGAGCTCATCCAAAAATATGGCTGTGTCACCCACCCTACAATGGCTCTTGGCAAGTTGTTAAATGGTATAGGGGAAGTTATTCCTATTAGCCATGTCAATAAAAAAGACCATAAGGCCATAAATGCAATTTTTGAGGATTTAAACAATGTGAATTTAAGCGGCATAAGTAGCGAAAAAGATAGCGGTGCCATTATAGAGCTTAAATTTAAAGATCAAAACAATAGGCTTGAAACACAAGTGGCAAATATGTCTGCAATCGTACCTGACGATGTTTCAAATTTTTTAGATGTTGATTGCTTCGTTTTCATACCCATTACCGATCACGAAATTGAATTATCCACACTCAAGTACATAAAGGAACATAGCAAAGCGAAAATCATTTTTGATGCGCACGGCCCTACTACTTATGTTAACAATGAAGGTAAGCGCTTACGTCGTTTTTGGGATGACAAAGATGACTGGTTCCAATATATAGATGTATTAAAAATGAATTTGGAAGAATCGATCTGCTGCTGGTTTGATCATGACTTTTCGAATGAAGACTTTTATGATGAAAACAATACAGATCATCTAGACGAATTTGCTGAATACGTGTTAAGCAAAGGTGTAGAAACCTTATATGTCACTTTAGATGCAAAAGGCTGTGTTATTTACACAAAAGATGAAGACGTCATTACCAAGGATTTCGTGAAATCGGTTTACGTTGATCATGTTGTGGATACCACAGGTTGTGGGGATTCTTTTGCAGGTGGTTTAGCGTTTGGACTTACCTTATATAATGATGTGATAAGTGCCGCATATTATGCAAATACTTTAGGTGCGTTGCGAACTCAAGGCAAAGGATTTGATGTATTTAAATCCCTAGAAGCAACTGATCAAATTATCGAAAAAAACTATTGATTCTTTTTATATAATCCATCAAAGGCTATGCTAATGTCTTTACCATTAGTAATGGTTTCCCAATATTGACGCACACTGCCGTCTTCATTCAAAGTCCAGGTCACACGATGAAAAAACGGTTCTCCTTTAGCATTTTTTAATTCATCAGATGTAAGGATCATTTGGTTGCCATTGCGATTACCTTTTAAATGTAAATTACCACCTTGATTATCGATCCAAAGTTGTTCCCATTGTTTGGTAGAAGCGTTATAAAAGTTGTGGCTTGTACCCGTGAAATTTCCAGCAGCACTTATCCAATTCTCTCTTAAAATACAATTGTCTTGAATTTTATCAATAGTATTTGTGCCAGCAGCAGAACCATCGGGATTGGTAACCGTCCATGAGCCTAACCAAAAATCAAAATCGGCATGCTTTTCAGTACAACAATTACAATTTGAAGTTTGGGCATTTATAGAAATAGAAGTCAAAATGATAATAAAAAATAGAGCTGTTCTCATAGTTTTAATGTTGAAGATCACTTTTAAATTTAGTAAATCATTGATAACCCAATGCTAATATTAACATAACATTAGTGTATAAATTAAAATCCATCTTTGCATTGTTAGTTTATACATGTGACACTTTTGTAATTTGAATTGTCCAAGTTAGTTAGTTTAAAAAATCGATCGTTACTACAGGTCGATTTTTTTTATTAACATAATCATATTTTAAGTTGCTGAATACGAATATTTTAAATATATTTAAGTTACCAAACGTTGGGGCTATGGAAAATCAAGTAGACATCAAGCAACACCAACTCAAGTTGCAGTCTAAATACAAACAGCTTATTGAACAGGCCTATAACTTGCGTCAAACAGATTCTGCATTGAGTGATATTTGGGAATACAAGGCAATCAAACTTCTGAATAAACTTAATAGATTACGCTTTTTAAATCGTGATATCGCAAAACCTTCCTTCTAAAATTATTTTTTTTACAATTATTTAACGTATTTCTTACATCTTCATATGATCTAGTACTCGTATATAGTTAGTATTGTCTAAAATAATCCATATGAGTCCATATTTTTGTAAAGTCGGAAAAACAAAACCAAGCCAAGTCGATGTATTAAACATCAGCGAATTAGAGAAAATGTACTTAAGTTTTATCGAAGAAGCTTATAATTTACTACAAACGGATTCAAGTTTAAGTGATATCCTCTATTTTGAAGCTGATAAGCTCAAAAAAAGAATTTTAAACCTAAAAAAGTCCCATCCCATTACGTTAGACAAAGCGTCTTAAACTTCTTGAATATTTGAAGGATTCGATTTCAAATAAATAGCTTTCTATTTATAGATAATCATTTTGCTAAAAAAAGCATCAGTAGACCTATACTTCAACAATACAATAACAAAAAGTTAAAGCATTTCTTTTAAAATGGCTTCCATTTCAGACTGAAGCATAGCCGCTTTTTCAGCCGCCTTTTCAGCAAAATCCATTCCATTGGAAGCATAAATTATTCCGCGTGAAGAGTTGATTAACAAACCAACTTTTGCATTCAAACCATATTTACAGACTTCTTGCAAACTCCCTCCTTGCGCTCCAACCCCAGGTACCAATAAAAACTGATCTGGAATAAGCCGTCTAATTTCGGCAAGATATTCGGCCTTGGTAGCGCCAACCACATACATAAGATTATTGCTATTCTTCCAAGTTTTGGACACCGTAATGACTTCTTTATATAACTCCTGACTTCCTAGTGTTTTAGTTTGAAAATCATAGGCACCTTCATTAGAAGTCAATGCTAAAAGTATGGTATGTTTATTATGAAATGCTAAAAACGGCTCAACAGAATCTTTTCCCATATAAGGCGCGACGGTAACACTATCAAAATTTAAATCCTCAAAAAATGCTTTGGCATACATGCTACTTGTATTACCAATATCACCACGTTTGGCGTCGGCTATAGTAAAAATGTCAGGGTGGTTTTCGTTAAGATAGTGGATTGTTTTTGCAAGCGATTGCCAGCCCTTTAACCCATAAGCCTCATAAAATGCCGTATTGGGCTTGTAGGCAACACAAAAGTGGTGCGTGGCATCTATAATAGCTTTATTAAAAGAAAAAATAGGGTCCTCGTCTGCTAATAGATGCTTGGGAATTTTATTTAAATCTACATCCAATCCAATACAGAGGAATGACTTTTTTTCTTTGATTTGCTGGGTAAGCTGTTGTGTTGTCATACTATGAAAAAAGCCTCAAAAGAGGCTTGGTTTTTAAATTACATCGTCACTGGCTTTTAACTTTTGAGTGTTCTCGGCAAGCATTAATTCGTCTATTATTTTTTGAATGTCACCATTTACAATATTAGATAAATCGTATAAAGTCAATCCAATTCTATGATCAGTGACCCGTCCTTGGGGATAATTATAAGTTCTAATTTTAGCACTTCGGTCACCCGAGGTTACCATAGTGCCACGTTTAGCAGCATCCTCGGCATTTTTCTTTTCCAATTCCATGTCATATAAACGTGAACGCAATACCCTAAAGGCCTTTTCCTTGTTTTTATGTTGTGACTTTTGATCTTGACATTGGGCCACCAAACCTGTTGGAATATGCGTTAAACGCACCGCCGAATAGGTGGTATTTACAGATTGCCCACCAGGACCTGATGAACAGAAAAAATCAATACGGACATCTTTGGGGTTTATTTCTACATCAAATTCTTCAGCCTCCGGAAAAACCATACAAGTGGCAGCACTAGTATGCACGCGACCTTGGGTTTCGGTTTGTGGAACACGCTGCACACGATGTACGCCAGCTTCAAATTTTAAAGTTCCGTAGACATCTTCTCCACTCACTTCAAATTGAATTTCTTTAAATCCGCCATTGGTACCTTCGCTATAATCGATGACATCTACTTTCCACCCTTTACTTTCACAATATTTTGAATACATTCTGAACAAATCTCCAGCAAAAATACTGGCTTCATCACCACCGGTTCCAGCACGTAACTCAACAACAGCATTTTTAGTATCTTCAGGATCTCTTGGAATCAATAAAAACTTGATCTCATCTTCTAATTTAGGAATTTGGGCCTTGGCTTCTTCATATTGCATTTTGGCCATTTCCACCATTTCTGGGTCTCCACCTTCAGATATAATATCTTCAGCCTCCGAAATATTGTCCAACAACTCCTTATATTCGTTTCGTTTATCTACCAATACCTTTAAGTCCTTGTACTCTTTATTCAAGGACACATATCGTTTTTGATCTGTAATGATATCTGGCTGGATGATCAAATCGCTGACCTCATCAAATCGTTGTTTTATTATTTGTAATTTCTCTAACATTTAGCTGTTTAAATTGTGTGGCAAAAATACAATATTTTATGAATTTTTAATCTGGCCAATGGAATACAATTAGAAACTGAAAATAATTTAAACAAAAAGCCGTTTAATACTATTATGCAACGCTTTGAGGCCATAATTCTATTTTACAAACCGCTCTTCCTTTGGTCATTTCTGGCCAATATTGTTATTACCTTCTTTAACCCTTTACTTTTTCAGGCGTTTATTGCAAAGCTATTTTTAGCCATTTTTGCAAGATTTTATGTCATTCAAAGTGGCGCCGAGCAAAAACTAGCGCCTTTTAAATCGTTAGGGATTTCAGAATTTAAATTGTTTAGCTTCTTATATATTATAGATGTCATCATTATGAGCATTTATTTGATGCTCATAAAGGAATTTATTTAATATGTGAACTCACCAAACTCACTGGATATCGTCAGCTTTTTTGATGTAGAGGCTTCTACCCTACCTATTAGTTGCGCATCAACATTAAACGATTTGGAAATGTTGATGATATCTTCGGCAATTTCTGGTGAAACATAAAGCTCCATTCGGTGACCACAATTGAACACTTGATACATTTCTTTCCAATCGGTTTTGGACTGCTCTTGGATTAGTTTAAATAATGGAGGTATTGGAAATAAGTTATCTTTTATAATGTGTAAATCGTCAATAAAATGAAGAATCTTTGTTTGTGCACCTCCACTGCAATGCACCATACCGTGAATGCTTTCCTTATTAAATTTTGAAAGTATTTGTTTGATGATTGGCGCATAGGTACGTGTTGGTGAAAGCACCAACTTTCCTGCATCAATCGGCGAATTTTCAACAGTATCTGTCAATTTTACTTGACCAGAATACACCAAATCCTTTGGCACAGCAGCATCGAAACTTTCAGGGAATTTTTCAGCTAAATAATTATGAAACACATCATGTCTAGCCGAAGTTAATCCATTACTACCCATACCGCCATTGTATGCCCTTTCATACGTTGCCTGACCAAATGATGCCAAACCAACAATCACATCTCCTGGTTTAATGTTAGCATTGTCAATCACATCGCTGCGCTTCATTCGGGCGGTTACCGTAGAATCAACAATAATGGTTCGCACCAAATCGCCTACATCGGCTGTTTCACCACCAGTGGAATGAATAGTGACTCCAAACTTTTCAAGCTCTGAAATCAATTCTTCCGTACCATTTATGATAGCCGAAATAACTTCTCCAGGAATTAAATTTTTATTTCTACCAATGGTTGAAGATAATAGAATATGATCGGTAGCACCAACACAAAGCAAGTCGTCAATATTCATAATCAAGGCATCTTGTGCTATACCTTTCCATACTGAAACATCTCCTGTTTCTTTCCAATACATATAGGCCAATGAACTTTTGGTTCCAGCACCATCGGCATGCATGATGAGGCAATACTCATCATCATGGGTTAGATAATCAGGAACGATTTTACAAAAGGCTTTAGGAAATAGTCCTTTATCAATATGCTTTATGGCGTTGTGAACATCTTCTTTTGAAGCCGAAACCCCGCGCTGTGCATACCGTTTACTTATATCTTGACTCATAACTGGCTTTGAATTGCAAAAATAAGGATTGTTCTTTACTTTGTAAAGAGTAGTTCTCGATATTTAGTTAAGGGCCACAATTCATCATCAATGAGTAACTCAAGTTTATCACTGTGGTAGCGAATTTCATCAAATAATGGTTTCACCTTGTGACAATACGAAAGCGCTTTTTTCTCAATATCTTCAATTGCATTTGCTTTTTTGCGTTCATTAGTCATTTTTGTGACGTTGGAATTGATGGATTCAATGTGTTTTGAGATTTCTTCAATGAGATTCAATTGTTCCTTGGCTAAAGTTTTGAAGGCATCTCCATAAATTTCCTTGAGTCCTTTAACATTCTCTATCAGGATATTTTGATAGCGAACCGCGGTTGGAATTACATGGTTGCGTGCCACATCACCTAAAACACGACCTTCAATTTGAATTCGCAACACATACTCTTCCATTTCTATTTCGTAACGTGCTTTAGATTCTATTTTATTCATCACGCCCAACGACTCGAAAAGATCCAATGCCTTTGTCGATATTTTAGCTTTTAAAGCTTCTGGAGTTGTTTTATTGTTACTTAAGCCTCGTTTTTTAGCTTCTTTTTGCCATTCATCGCTATAACCATTGCCTTCAAACAAGATGTTTTTTGATTTCTTAATATATTCACGTAATACATTAAACACCGCATCATCCTTTTTCATTCCTTTTTTATCAATCAGGGCATCAACTTCTTCTTTAAAATCTATAAGCTGCTTTGCGACAATTGTATTTAGAACGGTCATGGGATTAGCACAATTGGCTTTAGAACCAACCGCTCTAAATTCAAATTTATTTCCAGTGAAGGCAAATGGAGACGTTCTATTCCTATCGGTATTATCCAAAAGGATTTCTGGAATCTTGCCTACAACATTAAGTTTTAAGTCTGTTTTCTCTTCAGGAGACAATTTACCTGTTGTTACATTTTCGAGCTCATTTAACACATTGGTAAGTTGTCCTCCAATAAAAACAGAAATAATAGCTGGTGGCGCCTCGTTAGCACCCAAACGATGATCGTTGCTTGCCGATGCTATCGCTGCTCTTAATAACTCTTCATTCTCATGTACCGCCTTAATGGTATTGATGAAAAACGTGAGGAACTGAAGATTACTCATAGGGGTTTTACCCGGACTTAATAGGTTCACTCCAGTATCGGTGCTTAAACTCCAATTGTTATGTTTTCCTGACCCATTAACACCCGCAAATGGCTTTTCATGAAATAAAACTTTAAAATTATGGCGTTCGGCAATTTTGCTCATTACATCCATTAATAGTGAATTATGATCTACCGCTAAATTGGCTTCTTCATAAATAGGCGCCAATTCAAATTGATTGGGTGCCACCTCATTATGTCTAGTTTTCACTGGAATTCCCAAAAGCATACATTCGTTCTCTAAATCTCGAATGTATTGCATCGCACGGTTCGGAATGGACCCAAAATAATGGTCGTCAAGTTGTTGACCTTTAGCTGGGGAATGGCCTAGCAAAGTTCTACCCGTTAAAACGATATCTGGTCTCGATAACGCCAAAGCACTATCAATTAGGAAATATTCCTGTTCCCATCCTAAAGATGCATTAACCTTTCTAACATTCTTATCAAAATATTTACATACGGCTACTGCAGCGCTATCCACAGCTTGTAAGGCCCTTAATAATGGTGTTTTATAATCCAATGCTTCACCCGTATATGAAACGAAGACAGTAGGAATACAAAGTGTAGTCCCAAAAACAAAAGCTGGTGACGTAGGATCCCAAGCGGTATAACCTCGTGCTTCAAATGTATTTCTTATACCCCCACTTGGAAAACTCGATGCATCCGGTTCCTGTTGCACTAATTGTCCACCACCAAACTTTTCAATCGCCTGTCCATCACCAACAGGCTCAAAAAAAGCATCATGCTTTTCGGCGGTAGCACCAGTTAAAGGCTGAAACCAATGTGTATAATGGGTTGCACCTTTAGAGATGGCCCACTCTTTCATACCTGTTGAAATATGATCTGCAATAACCCTATTTATTTTGTCGCCCTTATTAACCGCGTCAGTAATACTTTCCAATGCTTCTTTTGTTAAGTACTGTCTCATGGCTGTTTCATTGAACACATTTAACCCAAAAATTGACGAACGACGCCCATTTTCGCTAATTGAGACCTGTTTTCTTGTAAGAGTTTCCTTAATTGCGTGAAATCTAAGTGTTGACATGATTATTATTTTAATAGTTTTGAACGGTCAAAAATACTAAATATTCAATTACCAGAACACATACCCCTCATTTTTTAGGGCATTGATAATTGTTAATAAGATTTAACGATAACACACCCCTTTTTTTTTGACGTATAAATAAAATTAGCAATATTTGCACATTAAATTTTAAATAAAATAATCATGAGCAAAATTAAATTAGAGTATATCTGGCTAGATGGATATTTCCCAACGCAAAACATGAGAAGCAAGACCAAAGTCGTTAATGAATTTAGCGGTAAATTGGAAGATTGCCCAATGTGGTCATTCGATGGAAGTTCTACTAGGCAAGCAGAAGGAGGTTCTTCAGACTGTTTGTTAAAACCCGTAGCTCTTTTTCCAGATCCAGCTAGACAAAATGGTTGGTTAGTAATGACCGAAGTTTTAAATGCAGATGGTACTCCGCACGAATCAAACGGTAGAGCAACAATCGATGATGACGACAATGATTTCTGGTTTGGTTTTGAACAAGAATATTTTATTATGGATACGCGCACACAACTTCCGTTAGGATTCCCAGTTGGTGGATATCCAGCACCTCAAGGACTTTACTACTGCTCTGTTGGAGGAAAGAACACCCATGGAAGGGATTTAGTAGAAGAACATGCAGATTTGTGTGTCGCTGCTGGAATTAACTTCGAAGGCATCAATCAAGAAGTAGCTTGTGGTCAATGGGAGTTTCAATTATTTGCAAAAGGCGCTAAATTAGCTGGAGATGAATTATGGGTAGCAAGATACCTTTTAGATAGACTTACAGAATCATACGGTTACTATATTGAATATCACCCAAAACCATTAGGAAAAGATATGGACTGGAATGGATCTGGAATGCATGCCAATTTCTCAAATTCAATATTACGTACGGCTGGATCAAAAGAAGTCTACGAAAAAATATGTGAAGCCTTTAGACCTGTAGTCAAAGAACACATTGCAGTATATGGAGAATTTAATGATCAACGATTAACTGGAAAGCACGAAACGGCTAGTATACATGATTTCAGTTACGGAATTTCCGATCGTGGAGCGTCAATTCGTATTCCAATTGCAACTGTTGAAAGCGGCTGGAAAGGATGGTTAGAAGATCGTCGTCCCGCTTCTAACGGAGACCCTTATAAAATTGCAGGTAGAATAGTTAAGACTGTTAAATCTGCCAAAATCTAAACATTTTTGTTTTGTTCACTCAAGAGCCTGCAATTTTGTAATTGCTGGCTCTTGTTTTTTATACTATGGTATAATAAATAAAAACCATGTAGGCCCCAAAAAGCAAAAACCCTTTTAACCTTCCTAGTTCATATAGTTTAGGCACGAGTACCAAAGGTAATACCACAGCTGCAAAACCAATCATCCAAAAAATATTAGTTGACAGTATTTCAGGTGAATTAGGGTTAATGGTAATTGGGCTTATCATAGCTGTAATTCCCAATACAGAAGCCAAATTAAATATATTCGAACCTATTAAATTCCCTAGAGAAATCGCCTTTTCCTTTTTTAAGGCTGCAATCACAGAAGCTGCTAATTCTGGAACACTCGTACCAATAGCAATAACAGTGACCGAAATAGCATACTCGCTTACGCCCAAATTTGAAGCTAATTGTTTGGCCCCATCAACAAGCCATTCACTTCCAAAGTAAAGGGCGAATGCGCCAATAAGTAACCAAACAGTAATCTTAAAATTAGAGGTCTGCTGTAAAGAATCATCCAAACCTTCTAAACTTATTTTGGTCTTTTTTCGTGAATCTCTTATAATAACAATAAGAAAAAATATAAGCAAGGTCATAAAAATCAAACCTTCTTCCGCACTCAAATGATTATCGTCACGCAAAAAAACATAGAGCAAAAATGACATAATCATCATGACAGGCCAATTTAGCCTAAAAAAGTCCCGCTCTACAACCAATGGAGAAATTATGGCGGTTATCCCCAAAACCAAACCAATATTAGCAATATTGGATCCAATAATGTTTCCTAATGCAATATCGGAAGACCCATCAATCGCAGCTTGTAAACTCACCAACAATTCAGGTGCAGATGTCGCAAATGAAACCACGGTCATCCCAATTACTAATTTTGAAAGCTTTAATTTAAAGGAAAGCGCTACAGATGAACGCACTAAAAATTCACCACCAACTACCAACAGAACCAAGCCAAGAAAAACCAGTAAAATACTCATGCGATTATTTTTTTGCGAAGATAAGGCTTTGATGACAGTATTACCAAGCGATTTAGACTCACAGGGATTCAATTTTATTCAAGTTCATATAACCATTTATATATCAACTTATTAAAATACAAAACAAAAGTAAGCTTCATTATATTTATCAAATAATCTGCATTAAAAAACTAAAATTATCGTTAAATAACTATTAAAATAGTTGTATAACTATAAAAATAGTTATAGGTTTGAAACATCGAATTAATATTTATGGAAAAGCTGACAAACAAGGAAGAAGAAATTATGCACATTCTGTGGAAGCTCGAAAAAGCTTTTGTAAAAGATGTTCTTGAAGAAATAAAACAAGACAAGCCCCACTACAATACGCTTTCGACCATAATAAGGAATCTGGAAGACAAAGGCTATGTAGGTTATACTGCCTATGGTAAAACGCATCAGTACTACCCTATTGTTAGCAAAGAAGCTTATAAAGAGCGCTATATGAATACAGCCATTGAAAACTATTTTAACAATTCTTACAAAAACGTTGTTTCCTTTTTTGCCAAAGAAGAAAAAATTAGTTTAGACGAGCTTAAAGAGATCATTGCACTAATTGAAAACAAACAATAACCATGGAATATCTATTAAAATCATCTGCTATTGTTATTATCTTCTATGCGTGTTATAAACTTCTGCTAGAGCGCGAAACTTTTTTTGAATCCAATCGTTGGTTTTTATTGGGCGGGCTTATCATGTCAATTTTAATTCCTTTTATTGTTATTCCTATATATATAGAATATACACCTACAACACAAAGCTTTATAATTTCTGAAACTGGAGAACTGGCTTCATCTACAGCTCAAAATACATTTGACTACATGGAGCTTGTCTCCCTCATTTATATAACTGGAGTATTATTTTTTACATCCAAATTATTGGTTGAATTTTCATCATTGTTTGTTCTTTTTAAAACAAACAAGCGACTAAAAATCAATGGATTTACACATATTGAAACTTCTCATAAAGCTTCTCCTTTTTCATTTTTCAAATGTATCGTTTACAATAAAGACCAATTTAGTAAAGTAGAATTGGATCACGTGATCAATCATGAAAAAGTGCATGCCAAACAATACCATTCTATTGATGTGATTTTAGTGCAACTTGCTAGTGTTGTACTATGGTTTAACCCATTTATTTGGCTGTACAAAAAAGAACTTCAACAAAATTTAGAATTCATAGCTGATCAAAAAGCACAAACCATATCTGAATGCGAAAAAAGCTATCAAACCTTATTACTAAAAGCTAGTGTGCCAAATTACCAATTGGCATTTACCAATAATTTTTATAATTCTTTAATCAAAAAACGAATCGTTATGTTACACAAATCAAAATCAAATCAATTAAATGTTTGGAAGTATGCTTTAATACTTCCGGTTTTAGCCTTTTTTTTAATGAGTGCCAACACCAAAAAGGTATATGTTGAAAAGGTTATCCCTATGGAGGAAGTCACTTCTTATGCAAGCCCGTCGATTGATCTCATTTCTAAATTACCAACCGACCAAGCCGAAATTGATAAACCAGAACCCAAAGAAACATTTTCAGCAAATAGCGAGAAAACAGCTCTTTCAAATTCTAATAATCAGCCAAAAAATGCTGTAGCAAAGTTTGCTAATATAAGCGCAATGATTACGAAAGATCTTTCAGATGCAGAACTGGATGCTATTAAAAAGGAATTTAAAGATGAAGGTGTTACCGTTAAAATTAAAGGTGTTAAACGCAATGGCAAAAATGAGATTACGGCCATAAAAATTGATGTCGACTCAAAAGATTCAAATGCCAATTACCACACTGAAAGTGATGATCCAATTAGACCTATCAGGATTAATGTCGATGATAAAAGTGGTAAAATTTCAATAGGCAATGCTGGCCATAAGGTTCATTATGCGGACGAATCCTATAAAGTGGTTTCAAAAGATGGAAAGCATAAAATCCATAAAGCTGGAAAAGGCAGCAATGTTTTTGTATTCTCTGACGACCATGATGATGACGAAGATCATGAAGAAGAAATTATTATTGAAGGTGAGGGCAAGGCGCATACCATTCACAAGGGGAAAGGAAATGTTCATTTTATTTCTGAAGACGGAAATGTTATAAAAGTAAAGGATAAAAGTGTAGTTATCCGTAAAGTTGATGGTGACGATGAAGACACCAAAGTTATTCGTTTGGAAAAAGTTGACAAAGCAAAAAAGGTTTGGACCAATAAAAAGGATGATGTAGAGGTTTACGAATTTGACAGTAAAGGGGAAAATAAGTTTTTCATCTCCAATACAGATGGTAAAGAACCTCTGTATATTTTAAATGGAAAAGAAATCACCAAAAAAGAAATGGATGAAGTCAATCCTGACAACATAGATAAAGTTGAAGTCTTTAAAGGAGATAAGGCCACAGAAAAGTATGGAGACAAAGGAAAAAATGGTGTGGTGTTAATTACAACCAAAGAAAAATAAATACTATTTATTTGAAATTATGTTCAATTAAAAGGCAGGCTTAAATCATTTAACCTGCTTTTTTTTGATTTTACTCTCAAGATTTAAAGTAGAACAAATTAATTCGTTAAACATCATTTTATTACATTTACAACTTGTTAATTCACTATGAAAAAACAATTCTTCAAAGTTCTCGCTAAGCTAAACAAAGCCGTACTACCTAGTTTTACAAAAAAGCAACTAGATTTAAGTAAGGCTAGTAAATTACAATTAGCGGTTATTGCTTGGCGCGCATATATTACAAAGCGGGCTTTAGACTAAATCATTTTTTTAGAACCTATTGTTGTCTTAATATTTTGAATATCTGTTATTTTACCTATATTAGTACTATCACTAACCAATCACTTCCCAAAATGAAAAGTTTAAACTTAATTTGGGCAAAACTTGAAAAATACAATAGAGTTAAAAACTATGGCAAAATAAGCTTTATGGTTCTTCTCTTATATTTAAGTTTTGTAATTTACAGAATTTTTGTATTGTTTGATCCTCAATTTGCTTCTGAAACTATTTATGACCTTTCGAGTAGATTGACAATTAGATTCAAGTAAAATTGAAAACGTATTAAAAACGAAAATGCAACAAACACTCTAATCGCTTGTTGCATTTTTAATTTTGTGACCTCGACAGGATTCAAACCTGTAACCTTCTGAGCCGTAATCAGATGCGCTATTCAGTTGCGCCACGAGGCCTTTAAATTGGGATGCAAATATACTATTTTTATTAAAAAACAACCAAACAATTTAATCCAAAATCGTAAATCCTTATTTTTGGATTATGGTTAAGCAACAATTAAGCGAACAGTTTGGATATGCATTTGATGATCAACTCATAGATTCCATATTACAAGTAGGCAAATTAAAACAATTCAAAAAAGACGATATCATTATTGATATTGGTCAAAACCTACATTACATCCCTTTATTAATTACCGGTAATATCAAAGTATTACGTGAAGACCAATCAGGTCATGAACTCCTTCTTTATGTTCTGGAGCGTGGAGATACCTGTGCTATGTCTCTCACATGTTGCCTTTCTAAAACCAATAGCAAAATAAGAGCCGTTGCCGATAAAAACTCTTCTGTTTTGATGATTCCGCTAGAAAACATGTTCAATTGGTTTCATAGCAATGAACGTTGGCGTAATTTTATTTTAGAAAGTTATCAGATTCGATTCAATGAAATGATAGAAACTATTGACGCACTTGCGTTTATGAAAATGGATGAGCGACTTTACAAATACCTCATCGATAAAGTCAAACTCAATGCGTCTTCAACTATAACCATTACCCATCAACAAATTTCTGAAGATTTAAATACATCACGAGTAGTTATTTCTAGATTATTAAAGCAGTTAGAAGATGAAGCGAAAATACATATTGGAAGGAATAAAATAGAAGTCCTACAATTTTAAGTAACAATTATTACATAATAACATAAGTCTTAATCTTATGTTTGCATAAACTCTGAAATCATGAATCACATTTTAGAACCTTGGCCATGGTATGTATCTGGCCCGCTCATCGCACTAGTCATGTTTTTACTTATTTACTTTGGAAAAACATTTGGCATGAGCTCAAATTTACGAACCTTTTGTGCTCTTGCTGGTGCAGGAAAAAAAGTGGAATTTTTCAAATTTAGTTGGAGAGATCAAAAATGGAATCTTATAGTAGTTCTTGGCGCCGTTATTGGCGGATTTATTGCTCATTATATGCTTTCCAATCCCACGGCAATTGATCTAAATCCTAAAACAGTAGATCAACTAAAAGAATTTGGATTTAATAATGCTGGGGCCTCATTACTGCCTCCAGAAATTTATAGCTGGGATGCCGTTTTTAGTTTAAAAGGCATCTTAATTTTAATCATTGGTGGTTTTTTGGTTGGTTTTGGCACTCGATATGCCGGAGGTTGTACTTCTGGTCATGCTATCACAGGATTAAGCAATTTGCAGTTGCCTTCATTGATAGCAGTTGTTGGCTTTTTCATCGGTGGATTGGTTATGGTTCATTTGTTATTTCCATTAATTTTTTAAAGTTGAATTATGAAGTATCTTAAATTTTTATTGGTTGGAATTTTCTTCGGAATTGTATTGGTAAAATCAGAAGCCGTTTCTTGGTATCGCATCTATGAAATGTTTAGGTTTGAATCCTTTCATATGTATGGTATAATTGGAACTGCAGTTGCAACCGGAATCCTTCTTATACTCCTTACAAAAAAAATGAAATTAAAAACCATTGAAGGCGCATTAATCCATATTCCTGCAAAAGACAAAGGTCTTGTGCGTTACCTAGTTGGTGGAGCCATATTTGGTTTAGGCTGGGCACTTTCTGGAGCTTGCCCTGGCCCCATGTATATTTTGGTTGGAACTGGTGCATTTACCGTATTAATTGTAATTGCTGCAGCAATTTTAGGAACATTTGTCTACGGACTTTTAAAAGACAAGCTCCCTCATTAGTATGGAAATAACGCAACTTTTGGGGTATGTTGGTGCATTTGTAGTTGGATTGGTTTTAGGCCTGATTGGTGGTGGCGGTTCCATATTAACCGTGCCTATTTTGGTGTATTTACTGGGTTATAACCCAATAGTTGCAACAGCTTATTCTTTATTTGTTGTCGGTTCTTCATCGTTGGTTGGGACCATTCAAAAATACCGTAAGGGTTTGGCCGATATAAAAATCGGCCTAGCATTTTCATTTCCCTCATTTTTAGCTGTTTATCTCTCTCGGCGATTTTTAGTCCCAGGGCTTCCAGACGTCCTATTTAGTATAAAAAATTACGACCTCACCAAAGAGGTAGGAATCATGGTTTTCTTTGGATTAGTTATGTTGTTGGCAGCCGTTTCAATGATAAACAACAAAAAGAAAGATGTAATTCAACATAAACGGCAACCCTATTACTATACGTTTATACAGGGAGTTTTAATAGGAGTTATAACAGGAATTATTGGTGCTGGCGGTGGGTTTCTTTATGTTCCAGCGTTAGTGCTTTGGGCAAATTTACCCATGAAAAAGGCTGTAGGCACTTCACTAATCATTATAACCATCAATTCTTTAATTGGTTTTACCGGAGATTTACATACTATTGACATAGACTGGTTCTTTCTAATCTCCTTCTCATTGCTCACGATTATTGGGATAATCATAGGAGGCCGATTATCAAAGTATATCTCAAATAAAAGCTTAAAAAAAGGCTTTGGTTATTTTGTGTTTGTCATGGCCATCTATATTATTTATAAAGAATTAACTTTATAAAATGTAACAAAGGTCACATTCTAAAAAACAAAGGTTTAGTATCTTTGAAGTAGTAAAAATGATAACATATGAAGATTGAACAAATATATACGGGTTGTTTAGCACAAGGTGCTTATTACATTGAGTCAAATGGCGAAGTTGCCATTATAGATCCGCTACGTGAAACGCAAAATTATGTAGATAAAGCGAATGCACGAAACGCAAAAATTAAATATATTTTTGAAACTCATTTTCACGCAGATTTTGTTTCAGGACATATTGACCTCGCTAAAAAAACAGGTGCAACTATTGTATTCGGGCCTAAAGCTACTACCTCTTACGACATCCATAGTGCCAATGATGGCGAGCATTTTCAATTGGGAAACATTACTATTAAAGTATTACATACACCAGGACATACTTTAGAATCAACAACTTATTTGTTGATTGATGAAAACGGTAGAGATCATGCTATATTTTCTGGTGACACCCTATTTTTAGGTGATGTAGGACGACCTGATTTAGCCATAAAATCTGATCTCACAAAAGAAGATTTAGCAGCAATGCTTTATGATTCATTACGAACGAAAATCATGACCTTGGCAGATGACGTTATTGTATATCCAGCTCATGGGGCCGGATCTGCCTGTGGAAAAAATTTGAGCAAAGAAACAGTTGGCACCATTGGCGAACAAAAACGCACCAATTATGCTTTACGTGAAGACATGACCAAGGAAGAGTTTGTAAAAGAAGTCTTAACAGGTATAGCTCCACCACCGCAATATTTTTCAAAAAATGCTATGTTGAATAAAACAGGTTATAAAACTTTTGAACAGGTTTTACAAACTGGAAACATTCCGTTAGATCCAGAAACTTTTGAAGCCATGGCCAATCATGAAGAAGCATTGGTTTTAGACGTAAGAACAGAGCAGGAGTTTGTAAAAGGCCATATTCCTAATTCAATTTTTATTGGATTAAACGGTTCTTTTGCACCATGGGTTGGCGCTTTAATTACCGATTTGAAACAACCTATTATTTTAGTTGTCCCTGAAGGAAAAAGCAAAGAAACGGTTACAAGATTATCACGGGTAGGTTATGATAATACCTTGGGCTATTTAAAAGGTGGTATCGACGCTTGGAAGAAGTCTGGCAGAGACATTGAAACTTTAGAATCGATTGGAGCCGAAGACTTTTCCAAAATAGCAAAAAATGAATTAGTAAATGTATTGGATGTTCGTAAAGATGGCGAGTATAAAAGTACGCATCTTGAAAATGCCCAACATTTTGCATTAGATTACATCAATGATAATATGAATGATGTGAGTAAAGATAAAACCTACTACATCCATTGCGCAGGAGGTTATCGCTCGGTAATTGCAGCTTCTATTTTAAAAGCTAGAGGTTTTGACAACTTGGTAGATATTGCTGGCGGTTTTGGCGCTCTTAAAACAACCGATTTGCCTATGACCGATTATGTTTGCCCGTCTACTTTATAAAAAACAAGCTACGAGTAGACAAACTTCTAAACATGCCAGATAACATAAAGCTTGGACTAAAAGAAAATTGGAAGCAGTTTACGCTTTTGGCAATTGTTAACGCCTTCGTAGGCGGTATGATTGGAATGGAGCGTACCATTTTCCCTCAATTAGCCGAATTAGAATTTGGAATTACTTCAAAAACAGCAATTCTTTCTTTCATTACAGTCTTTGGTTTAACAAAAGCTGGTGCTAACTATTTCACAGGACGACTTGCAAACAAATTTGGGCGAAAGAACTTATTGTTAGTTGGCTGGTTAATCGCTATTCCAATTCCCTTCATATTAATATATGCACCAAGTTGGAACTGGGTAGTCCTTGCCAATATTTTATTAGGAATAAATCAAGGGCTAACATGGAGTAGCACGGTAGTTATGAAAATTGATCTTGTCGGGGAAAAAGAGCGTGGCTTTGCCATGGGGCTGAATGAATTTGCAGGCTATTTGGCAGTAGGTTTAGTAGCATTTTTAACTGGCTTTATTGCTAGCGAATATGGAATTACTCCTTACCCATTTTACCTTGGTATTTTGATTTCTATAATAGGTTTTGTAATGACTGCTTTGTGGGTAAAAGACACTAGGGGATTTGTTAATAAAGAAAGTGAAAACGATAGTACTCCTTTACTTAATAATGTGTTTTTAGAAACAACTTTAAAAAACAAAACATTAAGTTCAGTAACACAAGCAGGAGTAATAAATAATATGAACGATGGAATGATCTGGGGGTTGCTCCCGATTGTTCTGTTATCTTTAAAATTTAACAATGAACATATAGGAATTATTGCAGCTATCTATCCTACCGTTTGGGGTATTGGACAACTATTCACAGGAAAAATGTCTGACTCCTTTTCAAAAAAGGCAATGTTGTTTTGGGGAATGCTAATTCAAGGAATTGCTATTGTTCTTATTTCTTTAAGTGACAATTTTTATGTTTTATCCACAATTTCAGCAATATTAGGTATAGGCACAGCATTAGTTTATCCAACATTCTTGTCAACTATTGCCCAAGCTACAAACTCAAAACAAAGAGCTGAATGTATCGGAACATTTAGGCTTTGGAGGGATTTAGGCTACGCGTTTGGCGCAATTTTATCGGGAGTTACTGCTGACTTATTTGGTGTTGAAAACGCTATATTACTCATTGGTGGGCTTACCATTAGCTCTTCTGTAGTCATCAAATTCCGTATGCCTAAAGAAATCAATTGAACTAAATAAATACACTACACGATTTCAGCACTTAAACCAGCTTCCAGAAGCATAGAACATCTCGGCTTTAAGTCGTCATAATCACCTGTTTTCACCGTACATTTACCTTTATAATGAACAATAATAGCACATTGTTCGGCCTGTTCTGGAATGTGATCGCAAACATGAATGAGTGTATCGATAACATGATCAAAAGTATTGACATCGTCATTGAATAGCACAATTTCATTCTGCTTTAAAATGTCTTCATCCAATAGGACTTCTTC
The DNA here is from genome assembly GCA_003550275.1 of Flavobacteriaceae bacterium MAR_2010_72. Lineage (GTDB taxonomy): Bacteria > Bacteroidota > Bacteroidia > Flavobacteriales > Flavobacteriaceae > Geojedonia. The sequence goes on along the minus strand of QXCW01000002.1, from coordinate 916,053 downwards.
TGACGTTTTTTCCCTAGTACTCATGTCTTTTTTTTACTAATTTAAAAATTTTAAGGAAACCCAATGATTCTTTTCAATAGTTTCCACCAATTTTAACATATGGGTATTACATTCGTCTTCAATAGCTTGTATGTCATCTTTGTAGAAACCGCTCAACAACAACATACCATTTTCATTTAAGCAATTGACATAGGTTTTAATATCATTAAGAAGGATGTTTCTGTTAATGTTGGCAATTATAATATCATAATGCTTGTCAACCAAGAGGCTCGCATCGCCTTCCAAAACTGTGATATGCTTGCAATTGTTGCGTTCTACATTTTCCAAACTATTCAAGTAGCACCAATTATCATAATCAATGGCATCAATGGGTTTTGCGCCTTTCATTTCGGCCAGAATAGCTAGTATACCTGTACCGCAACCCATATCCAACACCGATTTATTAGTCATATCATTTTTTAAGATATGTTGAATCATCATATGCGTAGTTTCATGATGACCTGTACCAAAACTCATTTTGGGTTCAATAACAATGTCGTACTGTGTATTCGGTTTTTTATGGAACGGTGCCCGTACGGAACATTGATCGTCAACCACTATCGGACTAAAGTTCTTCTCCCACTCTTCATTCCAGTTGGTTTGCTCAATCTCGTCGAATGTGTAAGTAATCTCAAATTCTTTAGAATCTAATATTTGAATATCCTCCAAAATAGCATCGTGCCATTCATCCTTTTGAATGTACGCGGTTACGCCTTCATCAGTTTCTACAAAACTTTCGAAACCAGCAAATCCTAATTCAGCGATTAAAATTTCTACAGCAGGCTGCAAAGGGCTAACTTTAAAATAGTAGCCGAGATAAACATTGTTAGACATTAGAGTTTAATAATTAATATGATTAACAGACTTCAAAACGCGTTCACAATGGCAAAAAAGTCTTCTGCCTTTAATGAAGCACCACCAATCAATCCGCCATCAACATCAGGTTTAGAAAAAATTTCCTTCGCATTATCGGGTTTAACACTTCCACCGTAGAGAATTGAAACTCCATCGGCAACTGCACTACTGCACTTATCGCTTAATGTCTTTCTAATGAAGGCGTGCATGTCCTGTGCCTGCTCTGGACTAGCTGTTTCGCCTGTACCTATGGCCCAAACGGGTTCATAAGCCAAAATGATTTGTTTAAACGCACTAGCTTCTAAATGAAATAAAGCATTTTTAATTTGACTTTTTACTACCTGTTCTTGATTTCCTGACTTTCTATCGGCCAATTCTTCACCAAAACAAAATATGACCCGCATATCATTTGCCAAAGCTGCATCGACTTTTTTGGCTAACAATTCATCGGTTTCATTAAAATAAGCGCGGCGCTCACTATGGCCTAAGATAACTGTAGAAACACCTATGCTCTTAAGCATTGCTGCACAAACTTCACCAGTGTAAGCACCATTTGAAGCAAAGTGCATATTTTGCGCTACAACTTCGATAGGTTGCTGTCTTAAGCTTTCGAAAGCAGACCACAGATTAGTGAATGCAGGCGCTATCATCACTTCGGCATCAGAGGTTTGGTTTTGCTTTTTTAAATCGCTAATCAACGCTTGGGTTTGAGCCAAATCGTTATTCATTTTCCAGTTTCCAGCGACAATTTGTTTTCTCATAGTATATTTTTTAAGCCATTTGGCCAGGTTAATTAGTTATTAATTGTTCTCTTAAATGAATATTGTTGGCTTTAATGGCGTCGAACAATTTTATTTGTCCATCAGGACCAACAACCATATATCTCGATATCCAATCCAGGTCAATAAAATCTGCAAAAGGGCCATCCCAACCAGATTGCATAAAATAATGGTCTCCTTTTAGATTATAGGTGTTAATTCCTTTTTTCCAAGATGACGTACTTCTATCTAATGATAAGAATACAAAAACTACATCTGGTACTTCCTGTTGCAAGGCCTTTACACGAGGCATTTCTTCAATACAATCTCGGCACCAAGTCGCCCAGATATCGATTAGAATAGTTTTGCCTTTATGCTTTTCTAATATCTTGGCAAAGGTAATAGTTTCATCGTTAATAGTGATAAAGGTGTCCTGTAAAGCCTCTTCAGAAAATTGAGTGGGTTCTTCGGTTTGACAACTTAAAATAGTAACTAAAAACAAAGGGATAATAAATAAGTACTTCATAATTCCATTTTCATATACCTTACTAGTCTAGATAATGATTGATAGCTTACTGTAGTTTCACTTTAGGATCTAACCAAGCATAGATAACGTCCACAAAAATATTGATAATTATGAAAACCAAAGCTATAACAAGTACTGAACCCATAATAACGGGTAAATCCAGAGTATTTAATGCATTTACGATTTCTTTTCCTAAACCATTCCAGCCAAAAATATATTCAACAAACACCGCACCAGCCAACATTGAAGCAAACCACCCAGAAATGGCAGTAACTACAGGATTCAAAGCGTTTTTAACCGCATGTTTCCTAATGATTTGAAACTCGTTCAACCCTTTTGCCCGCGCTGTTCGTATATAATCTTGGTTAAAAACTTCCAATAGGGAATTACGCATAAGCTGAATAACCACCGCCAACGGACGAATCCCCAAAACAATGGCTGGAAGTATCAAATTTTTCCATTTAATCTCTACCTTCTCACCAAAATCATCAAGCTCAAAAAGGCTCCCGGTCATTTCCAAATTAGTGTATTCATGCAACACAAAACCAAAAAACCAAGCAAATAAAATCGCACTAAAAAATGACGGCACACTCATTCCCAATGTACTAAATACCTGTATGCTTTTATCAAGCCAATGATCCTTAAACAAGGCAGAAACTATTCCTAATAAAACACCTATGATAATAGCAATGGTAATGGCCGAAACAGCCAAAACAAAAGTATTCGGCAAGGTTTCAGCAATTACTTGCGATACATTTTTTCCTTGTTTGGTAAACGATTCACGCAAAAAAGGCCACTTCATAACCGTTGTGGTATTAGAAATGGTAAATAGTTTAGCGGCACTATATTTTCCTTCACTTAAATAGGTGTAATCAGATGGATTTTCTGAATGAAATGAAATTGGCGAAAGGTCATTTAAATAATAAGCATATTGGGTAGAAAGTTGCTGATCGAAGCCATATTTTTGTTTTATAAGCGCCAGTTGCTCACTATCTTCATTTTGGCCCATCATCATTTGTGCTGGATCTCCAGGAAGCACATTAAACAACAGAAAAATGACTGTAACTACACCAAACAAGGTAAGTAAAGCATAAAAGACTTTATTTAAGATGTAGTTTATCAATTGTGGTTAAAGTTCTAGATCTTCAATATCGTTCCAGTGTACTTTTTGTGTTATAGTACCTTTTTCAAGAGTTAATACTCCAGGGTTAGAGCGCACTATAGTCTTTAACACTTTTTCATCACACAGATAAAAATCAAAATCTAAATTATACGAAGCTATGATTTCCTGTTTGTCTAAAGCTCCTGAAGCTGTTATACCAATTACGGTGTAACCTTTTTTAAGCGCAGCATCCGAGACTTTTTTCAATTTGACCAAGCCATCCTTTTCGGCAGTTAGGATGTTATATGAAACGATCATGAGTAATTTATCAGCCGACAAAAAATGCTCTGTTAAGTCTTCATCTTCCGATTCTATTGAAAAATCCAAAATTTTTGGTTCAAATCCTTCTTCAATAACTTTGGTTGAAACCCCAACGTAATCGCCATCAACTTCAGGATAAGAGCCATTGGTTACAAACTCTTGGTCTTCGCCATTAACCTTAAACACCCACGTATATTCAATAACAGGTTTTTTTGCATCGTCTGGCACGGTCATCTCATCTCTAATGTTGTTACCAATTTTATAGGCCCTAAAATCTTTAATCGGTAAATGTTGCAAACAATAATAGGTAAATCCTAATGAAAACACATAGGCAGCCAACAACGATAACCACTCACCTTTAGACTTGTTTTTAATAAAATAAACTACGGCATATAAAACCATTGAAAATAGTACAGTAAACCACCAGCCGATAACCAAAACCCCAAATCCAAAAATGAGTACCAAAGACGCCAGCATATAAAAGATATCCTCTTTCTTGGTATTAACAGGAATTTTGTTTTTTATTCCGAAAAAGAACAACGGAATTGTAAATATGAGTAAAAAGAGGTCTTTGTAAAACGATTCTTTAGGTTCGAGTTTTAAAGCATCTCCAAAACAACCACAATCAGATACGCAATTTTTACTAAATTCTTCCCCAATTTTTCCAGCAGCTTCTTGCGCTTCTAAACAACTTGAAGTATACCAAGTTAGCCATGTAAAAAAGAGCATCATGAGTAATATCAAAGTTGTTGAAAGTTTACTTTTCAAACCAAAAATTAAGGCTACCCCAAGTACAATTTCAACAACACAAATAAGTACCGCAAGTAGTAAAGAATAAGGAATTAAAAATTCCAAATTCAAAACATCGTGTGCAAAATAATCGTTGAGCTTGTATGAAAAGCCTAATGTATCGTTACATTTAATTAAACCAGAAACAATAAATAAACTTCCAACAATGAGTCTTGATAAGGCTATAAATGCTTTCATATAAATTTCAGTTTTTTTTAATGGATTAGTGTTTTGAAGCTTCTAAATGGATCAAGGCAAAAACAGCATAATTGATCATATCCTGATAATTGGCATCAATACCTTCGCTTACAATGGTTTTTCCTGCATTATCTTCAATCTGTTTAACGCGAAGTAATTTTTGCAAAATTAAATCGGTTAAAGAACTTACACGCATATCTCGCCAAGCTTCACCATAATCATGGTTTTTATCCATCATCAATTGCTTGGTCAACCCTATCTTTTCATCGTATAATTTGGTGGCTTCTTCAACAGACAAGTCAGGTTGTTCTACAACCCCTTTTCCCAACTGAATTAAAGCCATTGTACAATAGTTAATAATACCTATAAATTCGCTTATTTCACCTTCGTCTACTTTTCGAACAGAATTTTGCTGTAAACTACGAATACGTTGTGCCTTAATAAAAATTTGATCGGTTAATGATGGAAGTCTTAAAATTCGCCATGCACTTCCATAATCTTTCATTTTATTAGTGAAAAGATTTCTACATAGCGCAATGATATCATCGTACTGTTTTGAAGTATCTTGCATTTAATACATTTAAATTTGCGTAAATTTCGCATAAATAATTTTAAAGTTCAAAGTTTCAGGTTTAAAGTTTAAAATTGTTGCTAATTCGCCACAATTAGTAGGTTTTTAAATTTGAAGCTTTTGATATTTGTATTTTTAGAACATGACAATTAATTGTAAAGGACAACTTATCGATTTATCGGTTCCCAAGGTTATGGGAATTTTAAACCTCACCCCAGATTCATTTTACGATGGCGGACGGTATAAAAATGATAAAGATTTTCTTTCCCAAACCGAAAAAATGCTTAATGAAGGTGCTACCTTTATTGATCTTGGAGCTTATAGCTCACGACCAAATGCAACGCATATAAGTGAAACTGAAGAATTACAGCGATTGTTGCCAGTAATAGAACTATTGATGGATAATTTCCCTGAAGCTTTACTTTCTGTGGATACTTTTAGAAGCCAAGTAGCACGCAAAGGCATTGATGCCGGTGCATGTATGATCAATGATATTTCTGCTGGAAAATTAGACAAGAATATGCTTCCAACTATTGCAAGCCTAAAAGTCCCTTATGTGATGATGCATATGAAGGGAACACCGCAAACCATGCAAAATCAAACTCAATATACAGATATGATGAAGGAGATTTTGTTTTACTTTTCTGAACGCATTACTAAAGCACGAGCATTGGGGATTATTGATGTAATCGCTGATCCAGGGTTTGGTTTTTCAAAAACAATCGCTCAAAATTTTGAATTGCTAAACAATCTTGACCGTTTAAAAATGCTGGAATTGCCTATTCTGGTTGGTTTATCTCGAAAATCTTTAGTCTATAAAACCCTGAATACTTCAAGCAACGAAGCTTTAAATGGAACCACGGTTTTAAATACAATTGCGCTACAAAAGGGTGCTCATATTTTGAGGGTTCACGACGTCAAAGAGGCGGTAGAATCGATAAGGCTACTTCAACAATTCAACAAAGCCTAAATAATTAACCTTATTTTGTTAAATTTACAAAAACACCTTCACCTTGGATAAATTTGAATTTTGGGATTTTGGCATCGTAGATTTTATTGATGTATTCTTGGTTGCTATCCTACTCTATTATGTTTACAAACTTGTAAAAGGCACCGTTGCCATCAATATTTTTATAGGAATTATTGTTATTTATTCGGTTTGGAAAGTGACCGACCTTTTAAAAATGAATTTACTCCACAATATTTTTGATGGATTTATGAAGGTTGGGATTATTGCTTTAATAGTTGTTTTCCAGCCAGAAATCAGAAAGTTTCTTCTTATGGTTGGTTCTACAAATTTGGGCGGAAAAGGTAAATTTTTAAATCGGATAAAATTTTTAAAAGCAGATGCCGAAAGCGAAACCAATGTTGATGTTATTATTGCCGCCTGCAATAAAATGGGAGCCACACAAACAGGTGCGTTGATCGTTCTGGAACGCAACAATAACCTTGATTTTTTAATTAGCACCGGCGACGAAATGAATATCAATGTCACCCAAGCTATTATTGAAAGTATCTTTTTTAAAAACAGCCCATTGCACGATGGTGCAATTATTATTGAAAATAATATTGTAAAGGCAACTAGGGTGATACTTCCTGTTAATAATGAAAAAAATATTCCGCAACGTTTTGGATTAAGACATCGTGCAGCTATAGGGATTACCGAAAAAACGGATGCTTTAGCTATTGTAGTCAGTGAAGAAACAGGACAGATTTCTTATATAAAAAACGGAGAATTCATTATGTACAAGGATACCCAGGATTTAACCGAAATGATTAAAAAAGATTTGGTTTAATTAACTAAACAACAGCTTCCTTCATAAACTGAACTTCATAAAGGTTTTTATAATAACCCTCTTTCCGTTTCAACAACTGCTTATGTGTTCCTTGTTCAACAATTTGGCCAGCCTGCATTACAATTATATTATCAGCTTTTTTTACGGTCGCCAATCGATGTGCAATTACAATTGAAGTCCTGTTTTTAGTGATCTTATCGGTGGCACTTTGAATAAGTTGTTCAGAATGATTATCCACTGATGATGTGGCTTCATCCAAAATGAGAATGCTCGGATTTGTGACATAAGCCCTTAAAAAGGATATCAATTGTCTTTGACCAGAAGATAACATTACGCCTCTTTCCTTTACATTATATTGATAGCCACCTGGCAAACTCATAATAAAATCATGAATACCAATATCTTTAGCTGCTTGCTCTACTTGCGCTTCGGTAATGTCAGGATTTTTTAAAGTGATGTTATTAAAAATAGTATCGGCAAACAAAAATACATCCTGCAATACAACAGCAATTTGCGCTCTCAACGACTTCAATGTCAATTCTTTTATATTGACTTGATCGATGCAAATACTTCCTTGTTGGATGTCATAAAAACGATTCAATAAATTGATAACTGTTGATTTTCCAGCACCTGTAGCTCCAACAATAGCAATCGTCTGTCCAGAAGATACATCAAAGGAAACACCCTTCAATACTTCCTCATCCTTTACATATGAAAAATGGACATTTCTGAATTCAATATCACCTTTAAACTGGCTCGCAACTCTATTACCGGTATCATCTATGTGTGAAGTGGTATCCAAAACCTTAAATACCCGATCTGCAGCTACCATACCCATTTGAAGTGTATTAAATTTATTAGCAATCTGGTTTAGTGGTCTAAACATCATTGGGATAAACATAATATATGCCGTCAAATCACCGAGAGACACTGCATTGGCTGAATCCAAAACCATAAATCCGCCTGCCCAGATAACAGCTCCAAGCGTTAAGGCCCCTAATAACTCTGCCACTGCAAAAAAGATGGAGTTATACCAAACTGTTTTTAACCATCCTTTTTTATGACGTTCATTAATAACTTTAAATTTTTTGTGTTCAGTGTCTTCTCGCGTAAATAATTGAAGAATTTTCATGCCAGTTACACGCTCTTGTACAAAGGAATTTAAATTAGAGACTTCATTTCTTACTTCTTCAAAGGCGCGTTTCATGTATTTCTGAAAAATCTTGGTTGCAAACAACATAATAGGCAAGGTCACAAATACGATAAGACTCAACTTCCAGTTCATCCAAACCATAAATCCTCCAACAACGGCCATTTTAAGCACGTCACTAAAAATCATGAACAGACCTTCTCCAAAGATATCGGCAATACGTTCCATATCGGTAACCGCTCTGGTAATAAGGACACCAACTGAAGAATTGTCAAAATATTTCATTTTAAAACTCAACATGTGCCGATAAAGTTTAACCCGTATATCCTTTACAACCGATTGGCCCAGCCAACTTGCATAGTATATAAATAAGAGTTGAGAAACCACTTCAAGGATTAAAAGCCCAATCATGACTACTACATAAAACATAAAACCATCATAGTGATTGATAGCAACATGTTCATCAATTGCAATTTGAAGAATATAAGGTCTTAAAGCCCCAAAAAGTGCAAGCCCAATGGCAAACAACAAGGTACCAATAAACACCCATTTGTAGGGTTTTATAAACTGAAGCAATCGCTTAAACAGTGATAGATCAAATGCTTTATGTTCTTTAGGTTCTTCCATATAACTTTTTCAATACAATAAGCTCATCAATTACAACGAAATTGTATCAGGATATGTGATTTTTGTTAAATATAAGCCATGAGCCGGTACAGAAAATCCTGCTTCACTTCTGTCCTTTGATTTTATAATGGTATGCAAATCATCAACTTCCATTTTACCTAGCCCAATGTTGATTAATGTACCGACAATAGCCCTTACCATATTTCTTAAAAATCGATCAGCTGTAATCACAAATGTAAGGGTATCATTTTCAATATGCCAATTGGCATTTTCAATACTACAATGATACGTTTTTACGTCGGTATTACTTTTAGAAAAGCATTGAAAATCGTTATACTTCAATAGAATTTTACAAGCTTCATTCATTTGATCAACATCTAAAGGCAAATGCATTTCGTAGGCAAAATCAAAATTAAACACATTTTTATGAGTTGAAATTTTGTAGTGATATGTTCGGCTTGAAGCATCAAATCTGGCATGAGCATCTGGTTTCACTTTGAATATGCAATGAATGGCAACATCTTTAGGTAAAAAAGAGTTGAGTTTATATTTCAATTGATCTATATCAAACGGAATATCAACATCAAAATGTGCAAACATTTGTTTGGCATGTACCCCAGCATCAGTTCGACCAGCCCCAACAATTTCAATTTTAGTCTGCAACAACACTGAAAGTGCTTCTTCCAAAACCTGCTGGACCGATATCGCATTGGGTTGATTTTGCCAACCATGATAGGCCTTGCCAATATATGATAATTCAATAAAGTATCTCAATTAAACCTTTATTTTTGTAAGATGCAAAGATAGAATTTTAATGTCTTTGTAAATTTGAATTTAAAGTTAAATAAATAAGATTTCAGCTTTTGCTGAAAGTAACCATGAAAAAAATCCTTCTTTTATCAGATACTCATAGTTATATTGATGAGGCTATTTTAAAACATGTACAACAGGCTGATGAAGTTTGGCATGCTGGTGATATTGGTGATTTAAATGTTACTGATGCCATAAAATCCCTAAAACCCTTAAAAGCGGTTTACGGAAATATTGACGATGCTAAAGCTCGGCAAGAGTTCCCATTGCACCAACGTTTCACGTGTGAAGGTGTGGATGTTTGGATGACCCATATTGGCGGATACCCAAATAAATATGATCGACGAATTAAAAGTGAGATTTACAACAACCCTCCAAAACTATTCATTAGTGGACATTCACATATTTTAAAGGTGATGCCAGACAAAACCTTGAATTTATTACACATGAATCCTGGTGCTGTCGGTAAACATGGGCTTCAAAAAGTGCGAACCATGCTTCGTTTTACAATCGAGGACAAAAAAATAGACAATCTAGAAGTTATTGAATTCAAAAAATAAAAAACCCAGAGTCTTCACTCTGGGTTTACGCACTAAATTAATTAAGATATAAGGTTTATCGTAATCGATCGACAGATTTTACAAGATCTTCATCCTTTTTTATGGCCTTATTGGCTAAAACCAAAAACACGATAGAAAAAATAGGTATAAAAATCCCAACACCTTTCTCCGAAATTTGACTTTCTCCAGGTGAGATTAGCAATTGATACACAAATAATCCTAATAAAATAAAGTTTAATATGATATTAAGCCTTCCCAAAACAAATTGGGTTTGCCTATTTGTATAACTAAATATTGAAATTACAGATAACAACGCCGAGCCTAAAAACAAGATCAAATATATTAAATTGTCTTTGGCATATACAAGAACCTCATTTTCAGTAGTCCACAAATGGAAAACAAAAATCAATCCCGCCGAAAATAGGGCTGAAATCAATAAATAGACCGTTTGTATGCGCTGTAACACTGAATTTGTAAAAATTAAAGCACAAAATTAATAGTTTCTTTTGAAAAGATGCACTTATTTTTAAAATAAAATTGTATTATTGCAATAGTAATCTGCCACCCACAAAGGGTCAGGTTAATAATCTTCAGATTTTTTTCAATATTTTCCGCTTAAGTTACATTTTAGAAAAGTAAGGAATAAATCAATTTCAGTTTATAAAACATAATATTCATTAAACCTCAATGTTTGAAATTTCACAATTAAAAGAAAAAAAGCTTTCTGACTTACAAGAAATTGCTCAAAAATTAAATGTACCAAAATACCGTACACTTAAAAAACTGGACCTAGTATATCAAATATTAGATGTACAGGCCGCCAATCCTCAAACCGTAAAACAGGAAGTCAAGGATGCTGATGACAGTAAAGATCAGCAACAAGATAAAAAACCATTGCCAAAAAGAGACCGTGTCAAAAAACCACAGCCTCAAACAAAAGAGCAGCAAAAAATAGAATTTTCAGATTCTAAAAAAGACGATAAGCCTGCTCAACAAAAGGACGATGCTCCTGATAAAAAAGAGCAACCAAAACAAAAACAGGGAGGTTCTAGCGATCATAAACCAAATCCTCGCCAAAAAGAACATAAACCAAATCCTCGCCAAAAAGAACATAACGGGAATAGCAACGGCAACAAGGACAGCAGAAATCGCTACCGTGAGCCTGACTTTGAATTTGATGCTATCATTGAAAGTGAAGGTGTTTTAGACATTATGCAAGATGGATATGGATTTTTACGCTCTTCGGACTATAATTACCTATCATCTCCAGATGATATTTATGTGTCACAGTCTCAAATTAGATTATTTGGACTAAAAACTGGTGACACGGTATTAGGTCATGTACGACCTCCAAAGGAAGGAGAGAAATATTTCCCATTAATTAAGGTGAGTAAGATTAACGGTCAAAAGCCTGAAGTGGTTAGAGATCGCGTTTCGTTTGAACACTTAACGCCCCTATTCCCTAAAGAAAAATTTAACTTGGCCGAAAAGCAAAGTACCATATCTACACGAGTTATGGATTTGTTCTCGCCAATTGGAAAAGGACAACGTGGAATGATTGTTTCGCAGCCTAAAACAGGTAAAACCATGTTGCTTAAAGATGTGGCGAATGCCATTGCAGCTAATCATCCGGAAGTTTATCAAATGATTTTATTGATTGATGAACGTCCTGAAGAGGTAACCGATATGCAACGTAATGTTAGAGGTGAAGTTATTGCTTCAACGTTTGATAAAGAAGCACATGAGCATGTTAAAATTGCCAATATCGTCCTCGAAAAAGCCAAACGACTGGTTGAATGTGGACATGATGTTGTGATTCTACTTGATTCTATTACCCGACTGGCAAGAGCTTACAATACTGTACAGCCAGCTTCTGGTAAAATTTTGAGTGGTGGTGTTGATGCTAATGCACTTCACAAACCAAAACGGTTCTTTGGTGCTGCTCGTAATATAGAAAATGGAGGTTCATTGACCATAATCGCTACAGCCCTTACCGAAACAGGATCCAAAATGGATGAAGTTATTTTCGAAGAATTCAAAGGAACAGGTAATATGGAGCTTCAATTGGATAGAAAAATATCTAATCGTAGAATTTTCCCTGCTATCGATCTTACGTCTTCAAGTACTCGTAGAGACGACCTATTATTAGATGAAAATGTGATTCAACGTATGTGGGTAATGCGTAAATATCTTGCCGATATGAATCCGGTTGAAGCCATGGAGTTTATTAACGAACGCTTCAAGCAAACACGAAACAACGAAGAGTTTTTAATCTCTATGAACGGTTAAAAGCCAAATTCTAAATACTTAAAAAGAGCTCATGATTTTCATGAGCTCTTTTTAATTCCATAGTATTGAAACAAAAAAAAGTCTCTTCAATTTGAAGAGACCTTTTTTAATCTATTATCTTTTTCTTATAAAGAAGCTACATGTTTAGTCAATCCAGACTTTAAGTTAGCTGCTTTATTAGCATGAATCACATTTTTCTTTGCCAACTTATCGATCATCGAAACTACCGAAGGTAAAAAAGCTTGAGCGTCTTTAGCCTTTTCCATTTCACGTAATTTTTTAATAGCATTACGCGTGGTTTTGTGCTGATACCTGTTGGTTAAGCGCTTCGCTTCGTTTGTTCTAATTCTTTTTAATGCTGACTTATGATTTGCCATTTTATTTTTTTCTTGTTAAAAATGTAGCCCGTAGGGGAATCGAACCCCTCTTACCAGGATGAAAACCTGGCGTCCTAGCCGATAGACGAACGGGCCATTTGTTTTATTACAAAGTAAAATATTAATCTTACCTTTTCAAATGAACGTGCAATTCTTCATTGCGGATGCAAAAATACAACTATTTTTAAATGTTGCAACTACTGAATAAACTTTTTTTAAAAAATTTAATACGCTTTAGCAAACAGCACTCTTCTTTCGGACGGTTTACCACTAAACACGCACTCTCCAGCTACATTTTCAACATCCAACGGAATGCATCTAATGGTTGCTTTCGTAAGTTCTTTAATCTTCTGTTCTGTTTCGGAAGTACCATCCCAATGCGCTGATATAAATCCAGTTTTATTCTCCAAAACATGCTTAAACTCCTCAAACGTATGAACTTGGGTAATGTGTGAGTTTCTAAAATTCAACGCTTTAGTATAAAGGGCATCCTGTATTTCAGTCATCAACCCTTCAACTAATCCCGATAGACCATTTAGAGGTACAATCTCTTTAGTTAAGGTATCTCTTCGTGCCAACTCCACGGTTCCATTTTCTAAATCTTTAGGACCAATGGCAATACGCAAAGGAACGCCTTGCATCTCATACTGTGCAAATTTTGCTCCTGGTCGATGCGTTGTTCTTCCATCGAACTTACTACTGACACCTTGTTGTTTTAATTGCATCATAATATCATTTGCCACTTCAGTGATAGCTTCCAATTGCTCTTCAGACTTATAAATTGGCACAATGATTACCTGAATTGGTGCCAGATTAGGAGGAAGTACCAAGCCTTTATCATCACTATGTGTCATAATTAGAGCTCCCATCAAACGAGTGGATACTCCCCATGAGGTCGCCCAAACGTAATCTTGTTGTCCTTCTTTATTTGCAAATTTCACATCAAACGCTTTAGCGAAATTTTGACCTAAAAAGTGAGAGGTTCCTGCCTGCAAAGCTTTTCCATCTTGCATCAATGCTTCAATACAATAGGTTTCAATAGCACCTGCAAATCGTTCAGCCTCGGTTTTAGTACCCTGAATAACTGGGATTGCCATAAAATTTTCTACAAATGTCGCATACACATCGTTCATTTGTTCAGCTTCGGCAATGGCTTCTGCCTTTGTTTCATGAGCTGTATGGCCTTCTTGCCATAAAAATTCCGCAGTTCGCAAAAACAATCGTGTTCTCATTTCCCATCGTACCACATTTGCCCACTGGTTAATAAGAATAGGTAAATCCCTATAACTTTGAATCCACCCCTTGTAAGTATTCCAAATAATAGCTTCACTGGTAGGTCTTACAATAAGCTCCTCTTCAAGTTTTGCTTCTGGATCTACTCTTAATTTACCTGGTCTATCAGGATCACTTTGAAGTCTATAATGCGTAACAATTGCACATTCTTTAGCAAAACCTTCAGCGTTTTTTTCTTCGGCTTCAAACAAACTTTTAGGCACAAAAAGTGGAAAATAGGCGTTTTGGTGACCTGTTTCCTTAAACATTCTATCTAATTCGGCCTGCATTTTTTCCCAAATTGCATATCCATATGGTTTTATTACCATACATCCTCTAACGGCCGAATTCTCCGCTAGATCAGCCTTCACAACGAGTTCGTTGTACCATTTGGAATAATCCTCTGCCCTACTTGTAAGATTTTTGCTCATTGCTAGTGTTTTGGCACAAAAGTTGTGACTATGTTAAATAAAAAAATAGTTCGACAAAACTAACTATTTTTGTAATGTTCAACAATAAAATTATCGAGATATGCAGTTTAAAACTAACTTACAATCGAAATTACCATTTTATGTTGCACTAAGCTTCACCCTCATGTTAGCTTCTTGTGGATCATACCAATATGTTGGTTATGATACTGATGGTATTTATGGGGCTGAAGAGGTCGTATATGTAGAAGATAGAAACTCACAACCTGTTTCAAGTAACAACGGCTATTATAAAAATTACTTCGCTGAAAAATCCCAACAATATGATAACATCCCAGAAGAGGGAGTTATTTTCACGGATATAGATTCTTATGAAGGAGATTATGTTGAGGATGAAATCAATACAGATATCCAAACTGGTTATGCTGGTTGGGGACAAAACAGTTCTGATTTAACTATCAATGTATATCCTAACAATGGCTTTGGCAACTGGTGGTATCGCCCATATAATAGATGGTACAGTCCTTATGCTTGGAATAATTGGGGATGGGGCTATGGTTATGGATTTTATGATCCTTTCTGGTGTCCTCCGTTTTATGGATATAACACTTTTTATGGTGGGTATTATGGTGGCTATGCGTATTATAGTCCATATTACAACAGATACAATAGGCATTACTACAATAATTACGGATACCGTAATGTTGCCTATAATTCAGGGCGACGCGGTACCTTGACGAATTATAATGGTACAAATTATACTTCAAGTACAGGTAGAACATCAACTTTAAACAGAAGAACCTCATCATCTGTTTCTAATAGAACTTCAACCTTAAACAGAAGAAGTTCGTCTACAATTTCAAGAAGCAGTACAATAAATCGACCACGTACGAGCACAAGAGTTAATTCTAACTCAAACAGACGTGGTTACAATTCAACTGTTAGACCAAGAACTACAACAAGATCAAATTCTTCAATTAGGCCTAGAACAAATTCATCCTCTAGATCAAACTCTGCAATTAGAAGCAGTTCTAGACGATCAAATAATTCGCCAAGCATTAATAGGAGTTCCTCTAGCAGTAGAAGTTCGTCTTCATCAAATATCAGTAGAAGTTCTTCGAGATCCTCATCTGGAAACATTAGTCGAGGAAGCAGTAGTAGCTCGCGATCTTCTAGTAGTGGTTCAAGATCAACGAGCAGAAGAGGAAATCAGTAATTCACATTATTCTAAAATTTAAAAATTGGTTATGAAAAAGTTAAGTTTACTATTCATAGGTGTCCTATGTATGTCTAATCTTATGGCTCAAGACATAAGTGACGCTGTTAGATATTCGCTCGACGAAGTTCAAGGAACAGCCAGATTTAGAGCCATGGGCGGAGCCTTTGGAGCTTTAGGTGGTGATATGTCGGCGGTAAGTATTAACCCTGCAGGTTCTGCAATATTTACACGAAGCCATGGTTCATTCACCTTATCTAATTTAAATGTCAACAATGATGTTTCTTATTTTAATGGCTTAAGCTCTGCATCTGAATCTAAATTTGATCTTAATCAATTAGGAGCAGTTTTGGTATTTACCAATACCAATTCAAATTCGCCATGGAGAAAGTTTGTGTTGAGCGCAAATTATGATAAACTTTCAAACTTTGACAACTATTGGTTTGCAGTTGGTGATGCCAACAATACCGTTGGTAATTACTTTTTAGCTTACGCACAAGGACTTCGACTAGACGAAATCTCTGCATTGCCTGGCGAAAGTTTAGAAGAGGCTTATGCCGAAATTGGATCGTTTTACGGTTTTGCAAACCAACAAGCCTTTTTGGGTTACGAATCCTATATTTTAGAACCTAATATGGATACCGATGATAATACTGGTTATACCATAAATATGGCACTAGGCACCTTCAATCAAGATTACACCTATGCTGCACGAGGCTATAATGGCAAATTAAGTTTCAATTTGGCCTCTCAATATCAAGATAATCTCTATTTAGGTTTAAACCTTAACTCCCACTTTATCAATTACGAACGTTCAACCTATTTATATGAATCGAACACAAATCCTGGCTCTTTGGTAAATGAGGTTGGATTTGAAAATAATCTATATACAAATGGAACCGGATTTTCTTTTCAGTTAGGTGCAATCCTTAAGTTGAGTACCGAGTTAAGAGCAGGCTTAACCTATAATTCGCCTACTTGGTTCAATATTACTGAAGAAACTTCACAATATCTAGAAACCGTAAGAAATGAAGGCGGCTCAAATATTAATCAAATTATTAATCCAAATACCATAAATATCTTTCCAGATTACAAATTACAAACACCAGGAAAAGTCACAGGAAGTCTTGCTTACGTTTTTGGCGAAGAAGGCTTGATTAGCTTTGATTATTCAAGAAAGGATTTTGGAAGCACAAAGTTTAAGCCAACATCTGACGCCTATTTTGCTTCACAAAATGACCTTATGAGCAATAACCTTAAGGTCGCTTCCACTTATAGATTTGGAGGAGAATACAGACACAAACAGTTAAGTTTTAGAGGTGGATATCGTTTTGAAGAAAGCCCTTATGTTGATGAATCCTTTTATGGTGACCTAACTGGTTTCTCACTTGGATTAGGTTATAATTTTGGCAATATGAGATTAGATTTAGCATATGATAGCTCTGAAAGAAGCATAAATAACCAATTATATAGTGTTGGCTTAACCAATGCCGCAACTGTTGACTCTAAAGTTAATAATGTCAGCCTTTCTTTAGGGTTTAATTTATAAGAATATATATTTTGAATAACAAAAAACCACTTATATAAGGTGGTTTTTTGTTATCTAAAGTGATTCCTTATCGCTTTAAAGCAAAATGTGCACTGAATTCTTTACGCGCTCCAGTAATCAGATCATCATAAAGCACCGTAAACCAGTAATCATTTGAAGGCATTAAGGCACCATTGTAAGTTCCATTCCATCCATCTCCTGAAGCACTGATTTGTTTCAATAACTTTCCATATCTGTCATAAATATAAATAGTGACATTATTCTGGTTTTCCAAACCTTTTATATTCCAAGTATCGTTAAAATTATCCCCATTAGGGGTGAAAAACAATGGGTAGTCAACAACCGTTATAGTAGTAGAAGAAAAACCACATCCAATCTTATCTCTTGCACTTACCACATGTTCACCGAAAGGGGCGTTTTCAAAAGTGTTACTGTCCTGCCAAGGGCCATTACCCAAACTAAATTCATAATCGCCAGAACCTACTGCTGTAACTACAACTACATGATTATCTGCAAATGCATTTGATGTGACATTTGCTGTAACAACGGGTGGCTCGCTCTGCTCTACTTCTGCACTATCAGAAGCTTGACAACCAGATGTATTATTTGTAACCAAAACACTATAAGTGCCAGGCATTGTAGGAATAAGACTCGGACTCGTTTCGGTAGGAATTACAACAGCATTATAACTCCACTCGAAGCTATAATCACTAACCGGTAAACCTGTATCTAAAAGTGGTGGAGCTATAACTTCAGTTCCATTTGTGTTAACGCATAGCACATAGTTATCCTCTAAGTCGAATATAGGTCGTAAGTTAACTTCTAAAGTTAATGGTGTAATGGCGTAGCAAATAGCATCGGCTGTGGTGTTATCATCAACTCGAGCGTAAATAACTTGCGGATTGGTAGAATTTTCATATACTGTTGGCAATGGGTTTATATTGCCATCCGCATTGGTCATACTAGAAAAATAAGTGACCGAAAAATCTGAAGGATCTTGTCCGTCTAGCACAACAATATCTTGCGTAGTTAAATCAAATTGTGCAAATCCGTCATTGTCACCAATATTATCACATATAGCATACCTAATGGATTGGGCATCACCATTGGCTTCAGGGATTTCCTGAACCTCAACAAAAAAGCTTGGCGTACTTATTGAACAACCTGTTGATGTATTGGTTATAGCCACAAAAATCTGTTGTGGATTCGACGTATTGGTGAAAGGACTTGCCAAAGGATTCATTAAACTATCAGCATCTGCCTGTGACTGATGATAAGTAACTGAAAATTGCATCGGATCTTGCCCATTTAAAGCCTCTGCCGTTTTACTCTCTAAATCAAAAGCGTAAAATCCAGTGGAATTATCTTGGCAAACCACTAACGCGGTCATAGCCGTTGCCACGGGTAAGGGCTCAACGAGAAGATCAAAATCTACAACAGTAAAACAACCTGTAACATCATCACTTACACGAACAAAAATGGTTTGAGGATTCACAGAATTTTGATATGCTGTTGGAGTCGCTATAGCATTTATATTTCCTTCAGCATCAGTTTGTGTTGTAAAATAAGATGCTGATACTCCTACTTGACCATTCAAAATATAGGTTTCGTTCGTAGTTAAATTGAATACCTCTTGCATATTCCCTGGGTTTACATCATCACATGCTACTAGATCGTTGGCATCATCATTTGGTGTTGGATTAGGTAGCACTTGTAATTCCAAAGTGGTATAGCTTATGCAGTTTGTTGTCACATTTGTAACAACAACATATAGTGTTTGAGGATTAGCGGGCAACCCATTTACTGATCGATTAGTGTAGGCAGTTGGGTTTGTGATTACATTTGATTGCGATTGAGCATCAGCATTTGATTCATAATAAGACACCACTAAATTTGGGTTTCCAGCGGTAATTTCATTGTCTTTAAGTGTTAAATCAAATTCGGTCATACCATCAGCAGTGGTATCATCACAGGTCTCTAAAAGCGTTGGCGACACAACAGTAGGTAATGCATATACTATGATGTCGAAGAAAGTGGTGCTATAACAAATTGGATTTGCGTTTTCTTCGATTCTAGCAAAAATCGTTTGTGGGGAACTTGAATTGATATAGGTTGTGGGATTAGGTATTTGATTAGTAGCTGTATCAGCGTCTATAGAATTTTCATAATAACTAATGGTAAATAATGAAGGATCTTGGGTGCCTAGAATTGTAAGATCCTGAACTGTAAGATCAAATTGGGCAAAACCATCATTGCTAATATCATCACAAACTTCCAAATTACTTGGAGTATTGGCAACAGCCCTATAATTCACAATTAGGCTAAAAAGTGGTGCTGCTGAAACAGAGTAACAGCTTGGCTCTCCCGCTCGTTCAACTCTAACAAAAATACCTTGGGGGTTAACCGTGTTGGTAAATGGGCTAGTTAAAGCATTTGTACCGCCATCAGCTTCTGAAAAATTAGCATGATAAGTCACATTAAAATCGGAAGCTGGTTGTGCCCCTAATATTCCTAATGTTTGCAATTCTAAATTGAAAGGTTCAAAACCATCATTTGAACTATCATCACAAGTCATCAAGTCTGGCACAGCATTAATGGTAGGTGGATTTGTAAGGTTCAACGTAAACGTTTCGATTTCATAACATCCAGAGGTTTGATATTCAATTCTGGTATAAATAGTTTGTCCATCTGCACCCGAATAGTTACTTGCTGAACTAATACTATTTGAACCAGAATCTGCATCAGCTAAATTTTGGTGATAGGTAATAACTAATTCTGACGGATTTGGAGCGCTTGAAATTACTACTGGTGTATTTTCGGTTAAATCAAAATTATGTGGTGATCCCATATCACAGGCAAACAAATCATTGGCCGGAGCAGTAATAATTTCGGGTAATACATCGATACAAACTTGTTCAGTATATTCACAACCAAAATCATCCACAACTCGATAAGTATAACAATGGGTTCCAGCTGTTGCAGGCTGAACTGTAATAGTATTTCCCGAAGTATTCGTAATAGAAGAATCTGTATCCCATGCTTCAGATGTAATTACAGGTGTAAACGTGAGATCGGCTGGAAGAACACTTGGGTCAAAATTCATTCCCCATGAAAATATATATCCACTATCAATAGGCAGATTATCAATGATCCTCAAACACCACTGTCCATTTAAAGGGCTTCCAACCAAATTAGAAAACGATTCTTTAGGCAAGTAAGTTCCAGGAGCCCATGATGGCGCTGCAGGTGTTCCAGCAGATATAGTGGCCCCGTTTTCTAGCAACGTCGATGCAGCCATTGAAAAACAATAGTCTGCTCCAGTTCCTGGAACCATAGTATCATCCTTTAAAGGGTTTCCAAAATAATTAGCCGCAGCAACTCCAGGAGGCTGGGTAAATAAGTCGGCCTCTCGTCCATCAGGTGAAATTAAAGTAATAATCAAATCTCCAGAATAGGAATGCTCCATATTCACACAAACCTCCAACAACTGGCTAATATCTGTTAGAGTCTGGCCAGACGCGTAACAATCTACTGTAATGCATGTAAAGTATTGAGCACCTGTTCCATCTGGTAAAAATGTGGTTCCGCTTATAGGTGGCGCACAATCTTCGACATAAGTAACTGGGGTTACAACACCTTCAATGGTTGTAGTATCACCAAAACAAATAATGGTATCGGCAGCCTGAGTTCCAGCGAAATCTGGAGGATTTCCTACTTGTATCACTTGATTGATTAAATTGGTATTCCGGCAACCTTGCGGATCAACTGAAGTATTGGTATCCCTAATATTCAAGTTTACTTTATATACACCCGGATTAGGGTATGAAAAATTAGCAGTTTGTCCAGAAATAGTTCTTCCATCACCTAAATCCCATTCATATGTTGCTCCAGCACCATCATCTGAAAACATTCCACTTCCAGTTAAATCTATGGTCTCATTAGGGCATACTCTTATGTACCCATTTGAATCGGGCGCAGGTGTCGCAGTATCCAATTGTGAAGTAATGGTTTGGCATGGCAAATAGCATAGGATATTTGCTGCCCAGCCTGTTGAGGGTGTTGTTAGATCAGAAAAAAATTGAATAGTAATACAACCCGTACTGTTGGTAGATGTTGCAGAAATAAGGGCTGGACTATTAGTTCCCGAAAAATTCCCAAGTCCTGGAGCAGCAGTAGTATCACCATTGTATATTTGCATAACATCCCCTGCAATATTGAACGTCGTAAAATTTAATTGTAATTTTTGACCAGCACTATCTGGACATATAGTGATTTCAAAACTTTCATTATTTGCATAGTCATTATTTGCACCTCCAGAATCATAAAACATCCCCGAGCATTGGGTAAAGGTTCCATTTTGCATTGTGATGTCTTGGCTGAAACCAAAAACCGTACAAAACAGAAAACATATTAAAAGTGACTTTTTTATAGCCATATACATTTCATAAACAATTTTATGCCTGATTAATAAATCGAAAAACAGAACCTACTTTAGAATCAAACTTCCTCATTACTACTTTGAACACAAGTTGTGAAAATTAGTAAAATTAATGTAACAAATAGCCAATTATACGACCAATTGCATTCAAAAGTCCATGAGTATAACGTTTTACATTATAATTTAGCATATGATTTTTATAAATGCTTATCTTTGCCTTCTGTTTAATCTAAAGTCAAATTTAGAATTCAAAAAATGAAAATAGAAAAAGACATTGAAGATTTTGAGTCTCTAGGAGATAACCACATAGGTACATCTACAGACACGCCTATGCGTAGTGATGCCTTCAGACTTACCAATGAGGAAAAGATTGATATCATAAAGGATGATGTTCGCCATATTATGGAAACATTAGGATTAGACCTTACAGATGACAGCTTAAACGGCACGCCATTACGTGTTGCCAAAATGTTTGTTAAAGAACTTTTTGGTGGTTTAAATCCTAATAAAAAGCCCAGCGCATCTACTTTTGAAAACAAATATAAATATGGTGAAATGTTGGTAGAGAAGAACATTACGGTGTATTCTACCTGTGAGCATCACTTTTTACCAATTGTTGGTAAAGCGCATGTTGCTTACATATCTAACGGTACAGTGGTTGGACTTTCTAAAATGAATAGAATAGTCGATTACTTTGCCAAACGACCACAAGTTCAGGAACGCTTAACTATACAAATTGTAAAAGAACTTCAAACTGTTTTAAATACACAAGATGTAGCCTGTGTGATTGATGCAAAACATTTATGTGTCAATTCCAGAGGTATTAGAGATATTGATTGTAGTACTGTAACTTCAGAATTTGGAGGAAAATTTAAAGAGAAAGAAACACGAAGAGAGTTTTTGGATTATATTAAATTAGAGACCCAATTTTAAGTTAAAACAGTCCGATAAAAATGCACTTATTCCAAACACAACACATAAAACTTTATAATACACTATCTGGTCAAAAAGAAGCTTTTAAGCCTATTAATGAAGGTCATGTTGGCATGTATGTTTGCGGACCAACAGTGTATAGTAATGTTCATTTAGGTAATGTTAGAACCTTCATGTCCTTTGATATGGTATTCCGGTATTTAAAACACTTGGGCTATAAAGTTCGTTTTGTTAGAAATATTACCGATGCAGGGCATTTAGAAAACGATGCTGACGCTGGGGAAGATCGAATTGCAAAAAAAGCGCGATTAGAAGAAATTGAACCTATGGAAGTCGTACAACGTTATACTGTCGACTTTCATAATATTCTCAATAAATTTAACTTCTTACCCCCAAGTATCGAGCCAACAGCTACTGGCCATATTATTGAGCAAATAGAGATTATCAAAACCATTTTAGACAAAGGATTGGCCTATGAGGTTAATGGTTCAGTCTATTTTGATGTGTTAAAATACAACGAAACCAAGCAGTATGGCATTTTAAGCAAACGTAATGTTGAAGATCTTATTCATAATACACGTGAACTTGATGGTCAAAGTGATAAAAAGAATCCGCAGGATTTTGCACTTTGGAAAAAAGCTGAACCTCAACATATTATGCGCTGGCCATCCCCTTGGAGTGATGGGTTTCCGGGCTGGCATTTGGAATGCACAGC
This sequence comes from Flavobacteriaceae bacterium MAR_2010_72, assembly GCA_003550275.1. Taxonomy (GTDB): domain Bacteria; phylum Bacteroidota; class Bacteroidia; order Flavobacteriales; family Flavobacteriaceae; genus Geojedonia. The sequence continues at coordinate 892,734 of QXCW01000002.1, read as the reverse complement.
CATGAGCACTAAATATTTAGGAGATCATTTTGATATTCATGGTGGTGGGATGGATTTAAAATTTCCTCATCACGAATGTGAAATTGCTCAAGGCGAAGCTTGTAATGATGCTTCACCCGTAAACTATTGGATGCATGCCAATATGTTGATCATGAATGGTAAAAAAATGGCTAAATCCACTGGAAATTTTATTCTCCCCAATGAAATATTTTCGGGTGATAACCCGCATATTACTAAAGCCTATGCGCCAAGTGTTGCACGATTTTTTATGCTTCAGGCACATTACCGAAGCATTTTAGATTTCACCAACAATGGGCTTTTGGCAAGTGAAAAAGGGTTTTACAGACTTATGGATGCCATCAATATCATGGATGAGTTAAAATCTTCCGAATCGTCTTCCATCACTATTTTGGATTGGAAGCAAAGCTGTTATGATGCCATGAACGATGACTTCAACTCTCCTATCCTAATTGCTAATTTATTTGAAGGTGTTAAATTCATCAACCAAATCAAAGAAGGAAATGCCAGTTTAACCCACGACGATCTAGAAATCTTCAAGGCAACAATGAATGCGTTTGTGTTTGATATTTTAGGTTTAGTGAATGTAACAAAAGTTGAAACGAGCACCGATAAACTTTCAGGGGCTGTTGAGCTTTTAATTCAAATACGCCAACAAGCTAGAGCAAATAAAGATTTTGCACTTTCTGATAAAATAAGGGATGAACTCGCCGAAGTTGGTATTCAACTTCAGGATGGTAAAGAAGGCACCACGTTTTCAACAAATTAGGCTGATGTAAGCTGTTTTATACACCGCTAAACATCAAAGAACTAAAATAGTACACATTGAAAAAGTTACTTATATACCCCTTTTTACTATTGATAAAAGTGTATCAAACCTTGATTTCACCTTTAACGCCTGCAACTTGCCGTTTTCAACCCACATGTTCCCATTATTCAAAAGAGGCTCTTGAGAAGTATGGACTGTTTAAAGGAGGAAGACTAGCTTTAAAACGAATTTTTAGTTGTCATCCTTGGGGAGGAAGTGGCTACGATCCTGTTCCTGAAAAGGATGACAACTAGGCCAATGCGCCAGCTCGCCCATTCGCTAAAAATGTACACCGTACATTTTCTAGACGCTCTGTCGCCTTGGGGAGGAAGTGGTTACGATCCTGTTCCTGACAAAAAAGATTAATTAACAAATCCTTACCTTTTGGTCAAACACAAAATAGTATATTTACCAGAGTAAACTAACAACTATGTACCTATTAAAATTTGTCTGGGATCCTTCAAAAGGTATCCATTTGTTTGGAGATTTCACGCTTCATTATTATAGCATGATGTGGATAATAGCCTTTATACTTGGGTTTTATATCACTAAACGCATTTATAAAAACGAAAACCAAACCAGTCAGGCCTTAGACTCTTTATTCATCTATTCAGTGATAGGTATCATGCTTGGTGCTCGATTAGGTCATGTGATTTTCTACCAGCCTGAACTTTTTAAAGAAGACTTTTTCAGCATCTTTTTACCTTTTAGTTTTAAGGGAGGAATGCATTTCACAGGCTTTAGAGGCCTCGCAAGTCATGGTGCTGCTATTGGTATGATTATCTCCATGTATTTATATAATAAAAAAGTCCTTAAAAAGTCCCTCTTTTGGATATTGGATCGTGTAGTTATTCCAGTAGCTTTGGGTGCTGTTGCTATTAGAATTGGAAATTTTATAAATTCTGAAATCATAGGCAAGGTAACCCAATCTGATTTTGGCGTGGTATTTAAGCAACTGGGTGAGGATTTCCCCCGTCATCCCGCTCAACTCTATGAAGCGTTTTGTTATGTTTTTGTCTTTTTCATTCTTCTATATGTATATTGGAAAACCAACAAAAGCAAGCAAGAAGGCTTCTTATTTGGTCTATTTTTAGTGCTGCTTTGGGCAGTTCGTTTTTGTGTAGAATTTGTAAAAGAACCACAAGGTGATGAATATATCAGTTTTTTAAACCTTAATACGGGTCAGTGGTTAAGCGTCCCATTTATTTTGATTGGGTTATATTTTATGTTTGTTTACAAACCAAAACCAAATTAAAAATTGAATTTCTCAAAACTGTTTAAAATAGTAGCATTTATAGGGGTTTTGGGTTTTATTACCTTTTCCTGCAAAGAAGAAAAGAGTAAATCGAAAGTTACTCCGGTTACTATTAAGTTTAAGAAAGAAGGCGAATTATCGCTTTTAAAAGCTGAAACCGATTCGGTTATTGCTACATTGGATATTGAAATTGCAGACAACGAGTACGAAACCCAAACCGGATTAATGTACCGTAAGCACATGCAAGCATCTCATGGTATGCTGTTTATTTTTCCAGATTCAGATTACCGTAACTTTTACATGAGAAACACGGAAATTCCTTTAGATATCATTTATATTGATAAAGATAAAGTTATAGCGAGCATCTCAAAAAACGCAAAACCTTTTGATGAAACTGGTCTCCCTTCTGCGGCACCTGCTCAATATGTTTTAGAGGTCAATGCTGGATTAACAACTACCTGGGATTTACAGCCAGGAGATAAAATACAGTTTACTAAACTTTAGGTTTCGGTTTATATGCATAAACCAATTCTTGTTGTTGATCAGGTGTCACTATGGTATCAATATGCTCAAAGCCGTTTTTAACATAAAAGTGATGTAGGCTCTGGTCTTCAATAGCCAACCACAGGCCTTGTTTGGGATAGAGTTCTTTTATTTTACTTAACCATAACGATCCTAAACTTCTACCTCTTTGCGTAGGTGTTACATAAATAAAACCCAGATACATATACTCCTTTTTGAACAACTTTTTGGCCTGCTTTTCATAATACATCATATCTGGAGGACATTTTGAAAACACCAAGCCTCCAGCAACGACAACTTTATGTTCAACAATCACATAAACTTGAGTTGTGGATTTACTATCGTTCCAGTGGGGGACAATGGTGTCCTGCCATTCAATTGGCAAAAGATTAAAAAATGTATGCGCCTTTGTTGTGAAGTTTTTGAGTTTCATAGGAATTATAATAAGCCCCAAGACCAAAGTTTATCGGAATCTTCAAACCATCTATCACCGATGTCGGTTCTATAATAACTGTTATTAATAATGATGTTCTGAATTCTATTATACATCATTTTTTGTGCTTCTTTCATAGTAATACCTGTTCCAGTTACCAAAACTGGTACACCAGTATTTCCCGTGATCAACCATTCATTATTTACCATCTTCAAATGAAATGGATGAACACCTTCTTTCACATTCTTTTTGAATACTACAACCGCATCTTTTGAAAACAATTCGAATGTTTTTTTGTCATCATAGGGAAACGGTGGTACTACGATAAACGCACCGACTTGAAAACCCTTTTTTACATTGATTTTAAATTTTTGGCGCGACGCAATTTTATATAGCATTTCACCAATAGGCTCCATAATTCCTGCTCTTTGAATAGAAACTTGAGGATATCCAAACCGTGACGTGAACTCTAATGGATAAATACCCTTACCATTAACGATGCAATTAATATCAATGTGACCAACAAACTTTTGCTTTGCCAATGTGGATTCAAACTTTTTTAAAGTCGCATCAAAAATGGGTGATTCATTGACCCAAAACATACTGCTGCCCATTTCGCCCGTTGACACGCCCAATTCTTTTGGAAAGAACTTTTTATGTTCAAAAGTGATATTTAAGGGATATAAAAATTCGGTTCCATTAAAAAATGCCGATGCAGAAATCTCTACACCTTTAACCTTTCGCTGCAACTGAAATGTCCCAAAATCGTCTCCCCAGGATCGTTCGTAGGCCTTTAGTACTCGAATAACATCCAAACCTTCATCATCACTACCTACAAAAAGTAATTGTTTTAATTCTTGAGTTTCTCCACAAGGCTTAATAACATAGGAATTTGGGTTTTGTTCGATATATTTTATCGCCTCTTGAAAGCTAAAAAACTCCTTGTAAGGCAGTGTTTTTACGCCGTGTTTTTTTAGTTCAGACTGGCCGAAATCACGATCGAGTTCCAAATTATCAGTATAACGCGTACCTCCAATCACAAATTTACCGGATGCTCTTAAGTCTTCACATTGTTGACCATAACCTGTATAATCAAAAATGATGACATCGGCCCAATCGACATGTGCGTTCCAGTTTTGTACTTTTTTAACAAATCCAAAACCAATTTCCCTAGAAGATCGATCTTCTATATACATTTTAACTTTATGGCCTTCAAGTGAAGTACTGTGTGCTATATCTAAAGTTTCTCCCCATCGAGAAACAAATAGAAACTTTTTAGGAGGAAATACTGTAGCTTTCACCGCCTAAATTTTCAAAAACTTTCATAGTACCAAAGGTATCTTTTCAGAGTCCAAAATTAGCTAAATAAGTAATTGAAAATTCAAATTTTGAAAAATATATTTTCAACTTAATTAAACAAAAAAAGGTTGCCAAAAATGACAACCTTTTTAAATCAATTTGATAATTTATTATTTCTCTTGAGGTGTTTCACCTTTATCCTTCAAAGTATCGTACATAATTGGAGTTGCAATAAATATGGACGAATACGTACCTACAACGATACCAATAATTAAGGCAAAAAGAAGGCCTCGTAACGAATCAGCTCCAAATGTAAACATCGCAAATAACACCACTAAGGTAGTAAGTGAGGTGTTTAATGTTCTGCTCAATGTGCTGTTAATGGCCGAGTTGATATTAACACCGCCTTTAAAGCCACCTCTGTCAAGTATTACCTCTCTAATTCTATCAAACACAACAACCGTATCATTTAACGAATACCCAATCACCGTTAGAATTGCAGCTATGAAGGCTTGGTCAATTTCCATACTAAATGGCATAAACTTATAGGTTAAAGAGAATACTCCCAAAACAATAATAACATCATGGAACACTGCAGAAACCGCTCCCAAAGAGAACTGCCATTTCTTGAATCGCAATAAGATGTAAAGGAATACAACCACAAGTGATCCCAATACCGCCCAAAACGATTCTTTCTTGATATCATCAGCAATAGTTGGACTCACTTTACTAGAATACATTTTACCTATATTATTTTTTCCTTCAGAAAAATCGGTATAAGATATCCCTTCAGGCAAATACGGCTTTAAGCTTTCAAAAAGCATTGTTTGTACTTCTTCATCTGCTTCAGCTGAATTTTCATCTACTTTATATTTAGTTGAAATTTTTAACTGATTGGCACTTCCAATAGTTTTAACTTCAGCACTTCCAAAAGTAGCATTCAAATCTTGTACTACAGTTTCTGGGTTAACAATTTGATCGAATCGAACTTGATAGGTTCTTCCTCCAACAAAGTCAATCCCTTGGTCTAGACCTTTTGTAAATAATGAACTTAAACTTACTATAATTAAAATACTCGATACCACATAAGCCACTTTACGTTTGCTCACAAAGTTAAAGCTTGAGTTTCTAAAGAAGCCTTTAGTGATTGCAGTTGAAAAGTCTAACTTACCACCTCTATTTACGTACCAGTCCACTAATAATCTAGTAATGAAAATCGCCGTAAACAACGAGGTTAAAATACCAATTAATAGCGTGGTAGCAAACCCTTTAATCGGACCCGTACCAAACACAAATAATATAATTGCCGTTAATCCTGTTGTGATATTTGCGTCCAAAATTGAAGACAATGCGTTTGCAAAACCATCTTTAACAGCTTCTTTTTGGCCTTTTCCTTTACCAATTTCTTCTCGTACACGTTCAAAAATAAGTACGTTCGCATCAACCGACATACCAATAGTTAAAACGATACCAGCAAGTCCAGGTAGTGTTAACACAGCTCCAAGACCAGCAAGCACACCAAAGATTAACAAGATATTGAGTAATAAAGCTATATCAGCAAAACCACCAGATTTACCGTAGTAGAGCACCATCCATATTAGCACTAACGATAGGGCTATTAAAAATGATTTTGAACCACTATCTATGGCTTCTTTACCTAAAGATGCTCCAACCTCGTCAGCTTGTACAATATCTGCTGAAGCTGGTAATTTACCTGCTCTCAATACATTCGCTAAATCGACCGCTTCATTAACTGTAAACGATCCTGAAATTTCAGAATTTCCACCAGAAATAGCGCCTGTGGTTACACCAGGTGCAGAATATACAATGTCATCTAACACAATCGCAATTTGACTTTGTTGCGTATATGCTCTTCCTGTCATTGCTTCCCATACTTTTGCACCTTTTCCGTTCATTTGCATACTTACCGAAGGCTTACCTTGGTTGTTGTAGGACTGACGTGCATCGGTAATAACAGCTCCACTTAATTCTGGTTGATTATCTCTATTACCAATAAGTGCATAAACATTTACAGTTTCTAAACCTGATTCACTATTTAATTCTGGTAGACCAAACGCAAATTTGGTATAACGTTGTTCTGCTGGTAAATTAGCCCTTACTTGAGGCATTTTTAAATAAGCCTCTAAAGTTTCCTTATCTTCTGATTTAACAGCAAATAATGCTGAAGGATCGCTTTGCGGATAAATCATATCAAACAATGGATTGACCCCTTGTGGTTGAAGGGAATCATTTGCAGTAGTATCACCTAATAAGGCATCAATTTGACTATCTGCACTCTCTTCGGTTGCAGTAGAATCTTGAGCGACTTCGGCCTCTGCCTTTTCCTCACCAACTACAGCTTTTAAAGTTTCATTTGTTCGTACAAAGAAATCACCAAGCTCTTGTCCATTAAGTACATCCCAAAATTCCAATTGAGCGGTACTTTGTAATAGCTTTTTAATACGCTCAACATCTTTGGCGCCAGGAAGTTCCACTAAAATACGTCCAGAATTTCCTAAACGTTGGATATTTGGAGACGTAACCCCAAACTTATCTATACGTTTACGTAATACTTCAAAAGCTGAAACAATTGATTCGTCTACTTTTGTTTTAAGTACCTCCTTCACTTGGTCATCAGACATTGAAATGTCGACATCATCAACCAACGTTCTGTTCGCAAAAATATCTGGTGAAGCTAATTTAGTATCTCCCTTTATTGCATCAAATGCAGTAAAAAAGGATTCCAAATAAGGCTCTTGAGCATCTTTTTGAATTTCAACTGCATCTTCTAAAGCCTTGTTGAAAACTGGGTCTTTACTATTATTTGCAAGACCTTTTAAGATATCTTTTACTGAAATTTCAAGAATAACGTTGATCCCACCTTTTAGGTCAAGACCAAGATTCATTGATTTTTCTTTTACTTCGTTATAGCTGAATTTTGCAATTAGAATATTGAAAACCTCTTTGTTAGAAATGGAGTCTAAATACCTAACTTCTTCAGCATTTATTAAATCTGGGTCATCATATTTACTTGCAGCAAATGCTTCGGCTTGGGCTTCTATCTGGTTGGCTTTAAATGTAAATGAAAGCTGGTAAATACTTACCAAACCAAATAAGAGCGCAAATAACTTTACTAATCCTTTGTTTTGCATTATTTTATGTTTTTAGGTCAATTTTTTTAACGCGCAAATATAGAATTTACAGCGGATTTGACAATTAATTTTTTATGATATAAATGGTTAATAGTTTTTATTCAAACTATATAACTCTTTTAAGAATGATTAGGCTCAAAGTGTACCTGTTGATTAATGCGATTCATTCTTGATTTGAAATGTGGGAGTATGTTTAAGCTTTAAAATTTTACTATATTAAAACCTCAACAGTAAAAAATTCTTAGCTAACCATCCCATTGCTGAAAGGGCCCGCTCTTACTTCGGGAATTTGATGTGACTTATTGCCAGAGACAACGACACTATTGATTTTGAAATTTGAGGATATTTTTGCTATTCCATCACTTTTTAATACAACAAGGTCATCAAATGAAAAATGAAAATTAGGGTTCACAAACCTGTTGTTTTCAGATTTGGCTTCTAATGCAAATTTTCCAGCAGAACTTGATGCAGAATTGTCACCTTTTTGAATTTCGTAAATATCGAGATTATAGGTAACAGTGGTGTCCTCTGAAGGTGGTTGGATTGGCTGCTGGTCTTCATGAGTTGAAACACAGCCCAAATCCAAACTATCATCATTTAGAAGTATCTTTTTAATATTAGATACATCTGTATTACTGTAATAAGTAATTTTTAAGCTTCCATTGCTTTCCTCGCTAATGTGAATATCATCAACGCCTGCACGTCGCAACTGTTTTTTTACAATATCAAGTGCACTTTGGGTATCATTAGAGGTAACTTCGTCTGAAGTAAATTGCAATACAATTTCCTGATTAGGTGCTTGTTGTTTCTGATTAGCAACCACCCCTAAAAAAGCAAGTAAAATAACTAAAGTACCGATGTACCATCTCGAATTCATGCGCCAAATATAACAAAAAATAAAGACTGCATTTCTACAGTCTTTATATAATATCAATTTAATTTTTGAAGTTGGAAATTACAACAGATCGTTTACCTTTCTAACGGCATCTGCACTTTCTTGCATGTTCGTTTTTTCGGCGTCGGTCAATTCAATTTCAACAATACGTTCTATTCCGTTTCTTCCTAAAATAACCGGCACTCCGATACAGATATCGTTCATACCATATTCACCTTCTAAAAAGACCGAACATGGATACATTTTGTTTTGGTCACAAGCAATAGCCTGTACCAATCCACTTACAGCAGCACCTGGTGCATACCAAGCTGATGTTCCTAATAATTTAGTTAAAGTAGCTCCTCCAACTTTAGTATCTTCTTTTACTTGCTCTAAACGCTCTGAAGACATGAATTTAGATACAGGAACGCTATTTCGAGTCGCTAGACGTGTTAACGGAATCATTCCAGTATCACTATGTCCACCAATGACCATACCATCAACATCGCTAATTGGCGCATTCAAGGCTTCACCCAAGCGGTATTTAAAACGTGCAGAATCTAAAGCTCCACCCATACCAATAATTCTATGTTTAGGTAATCCCGTTGCTTTGTGCGCCAAATAGGTCATAGTATCCATAGGGTTACTTACCACAATTAAAATTGTATTAGGAGAATGTGCGATCAAACTTGATGACACTGATTTTACGATACCTGCGTTGATTCCAATCAATTCTTCACGAGTCATCCCAGGTTTACGAGGAATCCCAGAAGTAATCACACAAATATCACTATTAGCGGTTTTAGAATAGTCATTTGTAACTCCTGTGATTTTGGTATCAAACCCATTTAATGAAGCGGTTTGCATTAAATCCATGGCTTTACCTTCGGCAAAACCCTCTTTAATATCTAATAACACCACTTCACTTGCAAAATCTTTGATGGCAATATATTCGGCACAACTAGCACCTACTGCTCCTGCTCCTACTACGGTAACTTTCATATGAAATATATTTAAATTGTGTTGACAAATAAGAGTGCAAAATTACAAATTATTATGCGGTAAATAAAAAAAGCATAAGATTATCTCTTATGCTTTTTCTTGGTTTTTAGCTTTTATTTAAAAGGAAAAATTAATCCCTAACGATGCACTGTCAAATTCAGCGATTGAATAATCGGCATTAAGTCCAAAAAAACCAAGTTTTAGATTGGCGCCAACCGTTGCTCTAACTCCTGAAACATCCTGTTTGATGGAAAAGGGATCTACAATTTCTTCAGAAAAAATAACACCATTGTTCACTCTGTAAGTTCCCAAAAGATCGGTAGTCGATTTCCCTGTAATGTACCCTAAACCTCCATAAAAATTAATGATATTCAATTTAGTTCCTACAATAAGTTGCAACAACAGTGTATTGACCTCCGTATTTATTTGTTGATTTTCGCCGTCTACTAAACTAGAATCGGTAAAGTCATAACTTCCATTTAAATGGGAATATGCGACTAAACCTGAAATGGCCACAGGAATAATTTTATCTGCCGGTAACCATGAGGTGAAATCTTGTTGAAGTCCTACGCCATATAAGCCTATTTTAGCATCCTTTGCATTAACTTCAGGAAAATAACGCGCTTTGACTTGTGTGCCTTTAAACGGCGAAAAACTAGCCTGCAAAAACGCAGTAGGAATTAAGTTTAAATCTGTAGAACCCAATCCTGTTGGCAAAGTCAGTTCAACTTCTTGATTCCCAAAAATTGGGTCATCATAGGTTACTATGATGGTTATGTCTGGATCATTATGACCTAGAGCTGTAGCGACATTTTTTGAGCTACTCCCATCCTCAAACCGGACATTTTCATAATCAGCTACGTTTAACAAAAAGGATTTTTTTTCATCCTTAATAAAAGAAGCGTTTCCAATTAATGAAATTTCAAAACCAAAACGATGTGGTGTTTTTGCATTATTAAACCAGCCATTGTTTATACCAAAGGCCAAGCCTTCTGAAGCTGGAGCAATATAGTCTGTAGTGAACTGCTTGGCATCTTGAACACCAGCGGCGAGAAGATCATCAATATTCTCTTGGGCATTGCTGCATAGTACGGTAAATAGAACCGCAATTAGTGATAACTTTTTCATAGGTTAAGTATTTTATTTTTTTTTCAAAGCTAATAAAAACATAGAGAATAAACGTATTTCAACATATAAAATTGTATTTTATCGATGTTTTAGTTTTTTGTACATAAAAAAGCAGCTGCACTTTACAAGCAGCTGCTTTTATTTAAATTCCATTTTTTTTAGCTTAAACTAATTTTAAAATTTATTAGGCATCAATATTGGCGTAGATGGCATTTTTTTCAATAAACTCTCTACGTGGTGGTACCTCATCTCCCATCAACATTGAAAAAATACGATCTGCTTCTCCTCCATTATCGATATTAACCTGACGTAGCGTTCTAAACTCGGGATTCATAGTCGTATCCCAAAGTTGTTCAGCATTCATCTCTCCAAGACCTTTATAACGTTGTATACTGACACTACCTCCAAACTCTTCAGCAATGGCATCGCGCTCTTTATCACTCCAAGCATAAGATTTTTTCTGACCTTTTTTAACTAAATACAAGGGTGGTGTTGCAATATAGATATGCCCCCCCTCAATAAGCTCTTTCATATACCTAAAAAAGAAGGTCAAGATAAGTGTAGCAATATGACTACCGTCAATATCGGCATCACACATTATGACTACTTTATGATAACGCAATTTTGAAAGATTAAGCGCTTTGCTATCTTCCTCCGTTCCAATGGTAACCCCTAAAGCGGTAAAGATGTTTTTGATCTCTTCATTTTCAAACACTTTATGAACCATTGCTTTTTCAACATTCAAAATCTTACCTCTTAAAGGTAGAATCGCCTGAAAAGCTCTGTCACGACCTTGCTTGGCAGTACCACCTGCCGAGTCTCCCTCAACTAAAAACACTTCACATTTTGCTGGATCTTGTTCAGAACAATCCGAAAGCTTCCCAGGTAAACCACCAATACTCATAACGGTTTTACGCTGTACCATTTCACGTGCCTTTTGTGCAGCATGACGTGCTTGGGCCGCCAAAATCACTTTCTGAACAATGATTTTTGCATCGTCTGGGTGCTCTTCTAAATAGTCAGTTAACATTTCAGAAACGGCTTGACTTACCGATGCTGAAACTTCCCTGTTCCCTAGTTTGGTTTTTGTCTGACCTTCAAATTGAGGCTCCTGAACTTTAACCGAAATGATTGCAGTCAATCCTTCACGGAAATCATCACCAGCAATATCAAACTTCAACTTATCTAACATCCCAGACTCATCCGCATATTTTTTCAAGGTCATGGTCAAGCCACGTCTAAATCCTGAAAGATGGGTTCCTCCTTCGTGCGTGTTGATATTATTAACATATGAATGTAGATTTTCAGCATATGAAGTATTATAAACCATGGCAACCTCAACGGGCACCCCATTTTTTTCACCTTCAAAGGCAATGACATCTTTCATTAAAGGTTCTCTATTACCATCTAGAAATTTGATAAACTCCTTCAAACCTTCTTCAGAATAAAACGTTTCGCCTTCAAATGAACCATCTTCTTTTTTCATTCGCTTATCAACAAGATGAATCGTGATTCCCTTGTTCAAATAGGCCAACTCACGCATTCTGCTAGCTAAAGTATCATAGTTATATTCTAGTGTTTGCGTAAATATGGTCGAATCTGGCTTGAAAGTAACTGTGGTTCCTCTTTTGTCGGTTTCGCCAACCGTTTTTACAGGATACATGGCTTTACCTCGCTCGTATTCTTGCTCCCAGATTTTACCATCTCGGTAAACTGTTGCTTTTAAATGCTCTGAAAGTGCGTTGACACAGCTCACACCAACACCATGCAATCCTCCAGAAACCTTGTAAGAATCTTTATCGAACTTTCCACCGGCACCAATTTTAGTCATTACAACTTGAAGTGCTGATACACCTTCCTTTTTATGTAAATCTACAGGAATACCGCGTCCATCATCTTCAGTAGTAATCGAGTTGTCTTCATTGATAATAACAGTAATGTTGTTACAGTGCCCGGCTAATGCCTCATCAATGGAGTTATCTACAACTTCATAGACTAAATGGTGCAAACCGCGGGTTCCAACATCTCCAATATACATGGATGGTCGCATACGTACATGCTCCATACCTTCAAGTGCCTGAATACTGTCTGCCGAATAGTTGTGTTTATTAAATTCTTCCTTCATATATTTTATAAATTATTTTGATTTGAGTTCAAAAAAAAATGCCAATTCTGGCATCATTTTAGGATACTTACAAAGATAACAATTTAAACCGCTTTTAAAAAGCATTTCGAGCAATATATGTTGAAATTATCAACATTTGTTAATTACTTAAAAGCGTCTTAAATCGCTTGAAAATGGCCTTAAATCGCATTTTACTATTTTACAATGCTTTTGTAAAACAGCAAAACACAAATAACGCAATAGCGGGAAGATAATGCAATGAAAACAGTCATTCTTCAGAAAAAAAACAATCGTCTGATTAGCCATATAAAGTCATCAAGATATTGAAAACAGAAAAAATCATCAAAATGAATTATCTTTAAAGGAGTTTGGTAAAAAGATGGAATTCAATATTTATAATACGCTTATTATTGCTGGAATAATTCAAGGCTTTATATTTACGCTCATTGTTGCCTTTTCAAAAAAATACCATTCAAAGAGTACGTTTTATTTAGTATCCCTGATTTTTTGTTATTCAGCCGGGAATTTAATGTATATCATCCCTGATATTGGCTTGATTTCATTACTAGACATGTATAATTATTTGTACCTGCCCTTTGCAGCAATTGACGCTCCAATCATTTACTTTTATGTGATTTCCTTTTTATACCCTTCAAAGAAAGTACGTTGGACAGAAAAAGTAATTTTTATCCCGTTCATAATTTCATTAGGGCTAACAATGTATTTTAGAGTGCAGCTTCTATTGGGAAATCATGCAATGGATCAACTTAACCCATTTTATAGAACTGTTATTATTTACACGGAATTGTTTTCGGTGATTTTTAGTATTATTCTTCTTGCTATTTTAATCTATAAAACAAGACGGTACGAAATTCAATCTCGAACCTTCAATAAAGACTCCGTTCAAAATGATATCAAATGGTTAAAAATAACACTGATAATTATATGGCTTTTTACATTTTTATGGGCTTATTTGACTATTAGAAATATGTACATTAAAAGTGGTGAAGTAGTTTTTTACAGTTTGTGGTTAGGTTTAGCAGTAATGATTTATTGGCTTGGACATATAGGGATTTATAAATATGGTATAATAGCCGATCGAAGAAGAATTAGGGATTATATGGACGCCCAATCAATGCAAGTAGGTAGCGACCATAAACCTTCTGACAATACAATTTCAAGTTATAAGAACGAATACATTTTAGCTCTTGAAAATTTATTGATTAATGAAAAGAAATATCTGGATTCCAATTTAACTTTAGAAAGTGTTGCCGAATCCTTAAACTTAAGTCCGAGTTATCTATCTCGAATGATCAATTCAGAATTGAGCATAAGTTTTCCGGATTATTTAAATTCTTACCGTGTTAAGGAAGCAGAACGATATTTGAGAAACCCCGACTTTTCAAAATACACGATTACCGCTATAGGTTTGGAGGCCGGATTTAACTCCAAATCTTCTTTTTATGAAGTATTTAAAAAAGCAACTGGCAAAACACCACTTTCCTATAAAAAAGAAATGTTATCTGCATAACTTTCAAATTATTTTAAAAAGCCATTTTAAATAAGTCCAGAATTTTGTCATTCACAAAAATCTGGAACTTAAAAGTTTGTAAGTGTCTAATTTTAAAGTACTTCAAGTTTATTTCATTCTCTTAACCTTAACTAGTTACGGGCATTTCGTTTACTAACTTTTAAATACTTACACAAAATGAAAACACTTTCTTCTACTCTCGTATGCCTCTTAATTACTTTCACCTTACAAGCCCAAAAAGTTATTACGGTTGATAATCGTGAAAATGCTGGTGCTGACTATTCTAGCTTCTCTGACGCAGTTGACAATGCAACTGTAGGAGACACAATACAAATACATCCATCTGCGACCGGCTATGGCAATAAAACAATTAACTTAAGGTTGGTTATAGTTGGAATGGGCCATGATCCTAGCACTTCCAAGATTAATGAAACCGCAAGTGTTGGAAACATAACATTTGGTGGTGCAAGTGCAAATTCCTTAATTACTGGATTAACCATTGGTAATATAAGCATTGCCGCTGGAAGTGACGCAGATAATATACAAGTAATCAATAATAAGATTACAGGTTCTGCCATCACTGGAAGGCTAGATAATGATGATTGGATTATTGAGGGAAACCTATTTATTACGGCAACAGTTAATGTTAGTAGTTCAAACAATTGGATTGTAAAAAACAATATATTTGACAACACTAGCGCATATGCAATTCAGGGTTTTGACAATACTTCAAGCTTTTTGAATAATATTTTAATAAGCTCTACTGGAAACTTTGCAAATGGATGTGCAGATCCCATTGTTAATAATAATATTTTTATTCTCGAGGGAAGCACGACAGATATTAATTTAAATAGTTCAACAGTGGTTTATAATAATTGTCTAACACGTAATGTACAAGGGCAAACTGTAACTTCATTAAACGGGAGCAATAACCTTGACAATACAGATCCTGGTTTTTCGTTTTCATTTTTAGATATTGCGGACTATTACAACAATGATTACAATGTCTCTGGTGCGGCGGTCAATGCTGGTACAGATGGCACAGATTTAGGTGTTCATGGAGCTATGTTCAATTTTGATCCTCAAGGAAGACCTGATTTATGGCCCTACATGACTTCTTTAGACATTTCTAATTCCTCCGTTCCAATGGGTCAAGATCTCGATGTAACTTTTACGGCAGGGAAAAAGAATTAGCCTTTTCAAATATTTAAAATCAAAATTATGAGAAAGCTATTCACCCTTTTATTATACTGCATCCCTCTATTTGGAATTGCCCAAATAGAAAGAGCAGAATATTTTATAGACACTGACCCTGGAACCGATAATGGAACACCAATAACCATCAATACACCTGGTAATACCATCTTTGAATCTTTCACAATAAATACCAGTTCATTAAATAAAGGTATTCATACGCTTTACGTTAGAACAAAAGATGCTAATGATATTTGGTCGTTGTATTTTAAACAAACATTTTTGATACATGACTTTACTGACACAACTACGCCATCACAAATTATTGCAGCTGAATATTTTTTTGATACAGATCCAGGAACAAACAATGGAACTGCTATTGCAATAACGCCAAGTTTTAGTGTAAGTGAATCTTTGGCAATACCAGCTGCATTAAGTGATGGTATTCACACACTTTATATTAGAACAAAAGATGAAGATGATAGATGGTCACTTTTCTTTAAGCAAACCTTTTTAGTGCATAGTTTTGCCGCTCCTGCTCAAACCGCTATCAACCAATATGAATATTTCTTTGATACCGACCCAGGAACTGGGGCTAGTGGTAACGTTATAGATGTCAATCCATCAACTTTCACCCTAAACGAAGCTATAGCAATACCTTCTGGAGGATTGACTGAAGGCACTCACTACCTTTACGTTAGAGCTAGAGACGAAAATGGTGTTTGGTCCCTTTATGAGGCCATAGAATTTACCATTACTGAAGCATTAAGCATTCAGGACAACTTATTGTTGTTGACCAGAATATTTCCTGTACCTGCAAATGATAATATCACCGTTGATACTAAAACTAATTTTACAGAACGCATAAAATTAATTGATTTAAACGGTAAGGTCATAAAAACCTTTGAGGTTGATACCAACTTAAATAAAATTGATGTTTCCAATTTCGCAAAGGGAACCTATATTTTACAAATTAAAACCGATAAAGGATTGCTAAATAAAAAAATAATCATCAATTAGTTTTTCTCTATCAGTTTAAATAACACCTAATTTTAAAGTCATTAAAAAAAATGTTGTGAGCCTCATTTTATAAAAAAAAGACCAACGAAAGTCGTTGGTCTTTTTTTGTAGTTAAACATTTTGAATCTATGCTTTCACATATGCATCTGAATGCACTTTTGCCACTGCTCTACCCGATGGATCATTCATGTTTTTAAAGGCCTCATCCCACTCCAGTGCAATTTTAGTACTACAGGCCACACTTGGTTCTTGAGGCACACTTAAGGCAGCCGCATCACTTGGAAAATGCTCTTCAAAAATAGAACGGTAGTAAAATTCCTCCTTGTTTTGAGGTGTTTGAATTGGAAATCTGAAATGGGCATTTTTTATTTGCTCGTCAGAGATTTCGGTATTTACCATTTCTTTCAAGGTATCAATCCAACTGTAACCTACACCATCACTAAACTGCTCTTTTTGTCTCCATGCTACACTTTCAGGCAACATGTCTTCAAAGGCTTTACGAACTACCCATTTTTCCATACGCTCACCATTGATCATTTTATCTTGTGGGTTGATACGCATAGCTACATCCATAAATTCCTTGTCCAAAAACGGTACACGACCTTCAATTCCCCAAGCCGCTAAACTTTTATTGGCACGTAAACAATCGTACATATGCAGTTTAGATAATTTACGAACGGTTTCTTCATGAAATTCTTGAGCATTTGGTGCTTTGTGGAAATATAAATAGCCACCAAATAATTCATCGGCTCCTTCACCCGAAAGCACCATTTTTATTCCCATAGACTTGATGACGCGAGCCATTAAATACATTGGTGTACTGGCGCGAATTGTAGTAATATCGTAAGTTTCAAGATTATAGATCACATCCCTTATGGCATCTAAACCTTCCTGAATAGTGAATTTAATTTCATGGTGAATCGTACCAATATGATCAGCTACTTTTCTGGCAGCAGCTAAATCTGGGGAACCTTCCAGTCCCACCGAGAAACTATGCAATTGTGGCCACCAAGCATCAGTAGTATCATCTGTTTCAATTCGCTTTTGGGCATATTTTTTAGCTATGGCTGAAGTTACAGACGAATCTAATCCACCAGAAAGCAATACGCCATAAGGCACATCACTCATTAATTGTCTGTGTACGGCTGCTTCTAAAGCTTCCTTTATAGCTTTGATACTAGTTTCGTTGTCTTTAACGGCTTCGTATTCGGTCCAATCCCGTTTGTACCATTGTACAAATTTCCCATCTTTACTCGACAAATAATGGCCTGGAGGAAACAGTTGAATTTTTGTACAAACACCTTCCAAAGCCTTTAATTCGGAAGCAACATAAAAGGTCCCATTTTGATCCCAGCCGATATATAGTGGGATAATTCCCATATGGTCGCGAGCAATGAAATACTCATCTTTTTCGACATCATAAATCGCAAATCCAAAAATCCCATTCATTTCATCAACAAAATCAGCTCCCTTTTCTTTATAAAGGGCTAAAATGACTTCACAATCACTTTCAGTTTGAAAGTTATAATTCGGAAATTGCTTGCGAAGGTCTCTATGATTATAAATTTCGCCATTAGCAGCCAAAATCAATTTTCTGTCTTGACTAAATAATGGCTGTTTACCCGATGCGGGATCAACGATAGCCAAACGCTCATGAGCCAAAATAGCCTTTTCGTCACTGTAAATTCCACTCCAATCTGGCCCGCGATGACGGATTCGTTTTGACATTTCCAACAATTGAGGCCTTAAGTCTTCCGACTTTTGTTTTAAATCAAAGGCACATACTATACCACACATAATTCTTTTAGTTTATTATCATTATCGATGCAAATATGATATTATGGTTTATTATATAAAACATTAATCTCAAATTAACTTACATATTTAAACTAAACATTGATAATCAATAACAATTTAAAACAATACTTTTATCTTAATATCACTATTTATTAGAGTTGTAAAGTTTTAAATTATTAAACGACCATTAGACCTGTTTTGATTTGCATTTAACAAAACATTAAAACACTTGTATCAAACAATTCTCTAACTTTAAGAATTCTAAAAACAAAACATATTATGAAGACATCAAAATTACTTAGCGCCATTTCATTTGCATTGGTTATGCTTTTCACAGTTAACGTAAACGCTCAAAAATTTTCTGGGCTAGATAAAAGTCCAATGGATGCAGCATCTCATCCTGCAAGTTACAAAGAGGCAAACAAAGCTGTTAAAGTCGTTTACAGCCGACCTCAACTCAATGGTCGTTCGTTGGATAAGTTAGCACCCAATGGAAAAGTTTGGCGTACTGGCGCTAATGAAGCTGCCGAGATCACCTTTTACAAGGACACTAATTTTGGAGGCAAAATGGTTCCAGCAGGAACTTATACTTTGGCCACAATACCTGGTGAAAAAGAATGGACCGTCATTATTAATTCTGACGTAAACACTTGGGGATCCTATTTTTATGATGAATCAAAAGATGTTGCTAGAGTTACAGCACCTGTAAGCATGGGAGACGAATCACTGGAGGCGTTCTCTATTGCATTTGGTGACGATGGCACCATGCATATGGGCTGGGATAAGGTAAGAATAGCTGTACCAACCTCATCTAAATAAAAATTTCAACTTATAGTTTAAAAGCCTTGGAAAACCAAGGCTTTTTTTATGGAATATTCAAATATTTGTGGGTTTGCAGAGAAACTTTCCATTTGGGGTTCGCCATGACATAATCTACAATTTCAGGAATCATTTTATCACGCTTACTCCACTCGGGTTGTAAGTACAAAATACATTCTTTGTTTACTTTGGAAGCCTGCTCTTCTGCAAAACGAAAATCATCTTTATTGTATATGATGCATTTTAATTCATGAGCTTTGCTATAAATTTCTTCGGTTGGTAATTTCAACTTTTTTGGAGATAAACATATCCAATCCCAAATACCAGTGAGTGTATAAGCCCCAGAAGTTTCTATATGCGTTTGTAATCCTTTGGCCTTTAATTGAGTAGTTAATTCGGTCATGTCCCAAGTTAAGGGCTCACCACCAGTAACTACAATCGTATTGCTATATTTAGCGGCATTTTCAACTATTTTGGAAGTTTCAGTGGGAGGATGCAATTCGGCAAGCCAGCTTTCCTTGACATCACACCAATGACAGCCCACATCACAGCCTCCAATTCTTACAAAATAGGCTGCAGTACCTTTATGGTAACCTTCACCTTGAATGGTGTAAAACTCCTCCATTAAAGGCAACAATAAGCCTTTATCTATTAATTCTTGTCGCTCACTTCGTGTCATAGTCTGCAAAGATACTTCTTAAAATTTGAAGTCAACATCTTAAACTATAAGTTTTCACTTGGCAGCAATTACATCTATTTCTATACTGGCGTTTCCAGCCAATGCAGATGCCGCAAAGGTTGTTCGTGCTGGTTTTTTAGTAAAATACTTAACATAAACTTCATTAAACGAGGCAAAGTCATTGATATCCTTCAAAATAACGGTACATTTTACAACGTTATCCAATTCCAAATTATGGTGCTGTAATACGGCCTGAATGTTTTCAATAACTTGTTTGGTTTCTGCTTTAATTCCTCCTTCCGCCAAATCCCCACTCTTGTGATCTTTACCTATCTGACCTGTTAAGAACAACAACCCATTGACCTCAACCACATCACTAAATGGCGTATTGAGCCTGCTTGGCTCATGAGACTTATGAAATACAATATGACTAGATTTGTTTTCACAATTAGTAATAACAAAACAGAGGGACAATGCCAAAATATAAACTGATCTTTTCATTTTACTAGATTTTATACTTGACTAAAATTACACTATTTTTATACAAAATTTTTGAGGCATGAGCGAAAAAGACGCATTTTTTAATCACATCATCGAAGGCAACACCAATAAAGGTGACTATATAACTCTAGGATCGGCGATGTTAGCTGGTGAAACCGTCAAAAATGCTTTTGTCAACGTCCCATTAAAAACCATGAATCGACATGGTTTAATAGCTGGTGCAACTGGAACAGGAAAAACAAAAACTCTACAAGTTTTAGCCGAAAATTTAAGTAACAAAGGTATTCCTGTACTTCTCATGGATATCAAAGGCGACTTAAGCGGACTAGCTCAACCTAGCCCAGGTCATCCAAAGATTGATGAACGTCACAACCTTATTGGGCTTCCATTTGAAGCAAAATCATTTCCTGTTGAAATTTTGACGTTATCTGAACAAAATGGCGTTAGGCTTCGAGCTACAGTAAGTGAGTTTGGACCAGTTTTACTATCTCGAATTCTGGACTTATCTGAAGTTCAATCTGGTATTGTAGCTGTAATTTTCAAATATTGCGACGATAATAAATTGCCTTTACTGGATTTAAAAGATTTCAAAAAAATATTACAATTTGCTACACAAGAAGGGAAAGAAGAGTTTGAAGATGCTTATGGTAGAATTTCCACAGCATCAACAGGAGCGATATTAAGAAAAGTTGTAGAATTGGAGCAGCAAGGTGCCGATTTATTCTTCGGTGAAACTTCATTTGAGGTTGATGATTTATTGCGCGTTGACAACAACGGTAGAGGTTATATTAATATTATTAGACTTACCGATATTCAAGATCGACCAAAATTATTTTCTACATTTATGTTGAGCCTTCTGGCTGAAATTTACTCAACATTTCCAGAACAAGGTGATAGTGATCGTCCAGAATTGATCATGTTCATTGACGAAGCCCATTTAATTTTCAATGAGGCTTCAAAGGCGCTTCTCAATCAAATTGAAAGCATTGTAAAACTCATTCGAAGTAAAGGCGTTGGACTGTATTTTGTAACACAAAACCCTACCGATGTCCCTGAAGCCGTTTTGAGCCAGTTAGGTCTTAAAGTTCAGCATGCACTGCGTGCCTTTACGGCTAAAGACCGAAAAGCCATTAAACTAACGGCTCAAAATTATCCTGATACCGAATATTATGATACCGCCCAAATTTTAACAACTTTAGGAACTGGAGAAGCTTTGGTATCAGCACTTAACGAAAAAGGACGACCAACACCATTGGCGGCTACGATGATGCGCGCGCCTATGAGCCGAATGGATATTTTATCAGATACTGAATTAAAAAGTTTGCTTTCTAATTCAAAATTGGTTAAAAAATATAACGAAACCATAGACCGAGAAAGTGCTTATGAACTGTTGAATAAAAAAATTGAAATAGCCGAAGCTGAAGAAGCCAAAGAAAAAGCCAAAGAAGAACGTGAAGCCTTAAAAAGAGCCGAAACCAAATCCAAATCCAGAACCACAACTAGACGTCGAAGCACAGCCATGAATCCAGTGGTAAAAGTATTGACCAGTGCTACCTTCATACGAAGTGTATTTGGGATTCTCAATAAGGTGATGAAAAAATAATCCCATTAAAAATCTTTAACAATTATTAAAATTATAATCTCCAATGAATAAATCCTTATTAAGTCTGTTATTTTTAGCTCTTATTGCGGTAAGTTGTAAAAAGGAAATTGATCCTTTTTTAATCAGTAAACATAATATTGGGTTGTTAACCGACTCCACACAGGTTAAAGATCTTGAACTCGTTTTTCCAAACGACTCTATTGTAAAATCCATAAAAGGTGATGAATATTCTGGAAATACAAATGATATCAATATTTTTGAAAAAGGTGGAAAAGAACTTTTAATATTAGCGCCAGATCAAGTTTTGGATTCTACAGCCGTGATTGAAAGTGTTCAAATCATGGATTCTAGGTATAGAACCGAAAAAGGCATTTCAACTTTAAGTACTTTTAAGGATATTGACCAAAATTATAAAATCTCTAGAATTAATAATTTGATTAATTCCATCGTAATTACTGTTGACGAGATTAATGCGTCATTCACTATTGATAAAAAAGAATTGCCTTCAGATTTAAGATTTGATTTGAGCCTAAAAATTGAAAAAATACAGATTCCGGATAGAGCAAAAATCAAATATTTTTTTGTGTATTGGAATTAAGAATTACAAAACATCATAAATGAACCCTTTTATCTCAAAATTATTAGTTGAAATTGCTCGAAAACGTATCGAAGCAAAGCAAAAAACCATACCAGCTAGCAAAAGACAGATTGTGCCGCTGGTAAGGATTTTGCATGTGGAAATGGTTCATGCGATTAAGGAGTATATTTTCATTATCATTGGCGTATTTTCTGCTGGTTTTGGGTTAAAAGGATTTTTACTTCCAAACCGTTTTATTGACGGTGGCGCGACAGGTATTTCGCTTTTGCTTGAAAATATCACTAACCTAAATTTAAGTTACCTGCTAATCTTGGTCAACTTGCCTTTTATTTTTCTTGCTTCTAAAACATTCAGTCTCAAATTCGCCATTAAAAGTATTATTGCCATTGCTTTTTTAGCCATTGTTGTGCATTATGTGGAATACCCAACCATTACGGACGACAAGTTGCTGATAGCGGTTTTTGGTGGTTTCTTTTTAGGATTGGGAATTGGTATGGCCATGCGTGGCGGCAGCGTTATTGATGGCACCGAAGTACTCGCCATCTTTTTAAGCCGAAAATTATCCATTACTGTGGGCGATGTATTATTGCTCATCAACATTTTAATCTTTTCGTTTGGTGCTTATGTTTTGTCTGTTGAAATAGCCTTGTATGCGATACTCACCTATTTAGCTGCAGCAAAAACGGTGGATTTTGTAGTTGATGGTGTAGAAGAGTATGTAGGAGTTACCATTATTTCAGAAAGACATGAGGATATTAGAATTATGATTATCGAAAGATTACAGCGTGCCTGCACTATTTATGCAGGTAAAGGCGGTTATGGAAATAGAGGGAAAAGCTATGACAAAGACATTATTTATACAGTGGTCACACGATTGGAATTAGCAAAACTCCATACTGAAATTGATAAAATTGACAAAAGCGCATTTATTATTATGGGACTTGTAAAGGATTTAAGAGGCGGTATGATTAAAAAGAAGCCTTTAAAATAGAAATTACAATTAATGAAACAGAAACAATATAGCGTCCAAAATTCACCTTTTATAGTTCCAACCACTGACGGAAAGATCATTAAGGAACATTTTGGATTGGCTACCGATGGTAATTCAAAAATCAGTATTGCGCATATGGTTGCACCTGCTGGTTGGAGCGAACCATTTCAAACGCCAGAATTTGACGAGTTCACTTTTGTCATTAAAGGCAAAAAGCAATTTATAATTGAAGGTGAAACCATTGTTTTAGAGGCAGGACAATCTATTAAAATTGAAAAGAATACACGAGTTCAATATTCAAATCCGTTTACTGAACCTTGTGAATATCTCTCCATTTGCACCCCTGCATTTTCTATGGACCTTGTAAACAGAGAGCCCTAATGGAAAAATTTTTAGTACATACCATAGGGAAATTCTACAATGCGGTAAGCTATATTTCAAAAACCTATGCAGCCAATAAAGCCATTGGTTTGTTTACCAAGCCGCGAAAAGGACGAATTACTGAAGAGCAAAACGAATTTTTAGGCACTGCGTTCCAAGAAGAGCTTCAATTTGAAAATAAACCCATCATGACCTACCGTTGGTTGGGAAAAAAAGAAACTATTTTATTAGGGCATGGTTGGGAAAGTAATTCGGCACGTTGGAGGTCCCTTATTTTAAAATTAAAAAGTAATGATTACAATATTATTGCTTTGGATGCTCCAGCACATGGCTATTCCAAAAGCAATTCATTTAATGCCGTATTATATTCTGAATATATAAATGTGGTAGCACAACGCTTTCAGCCCGATATTGTTGTGGGGCATTCTGTTGGCGGCATGGCTGCTGTTTTTTGTCAAAATAAATATCGACTAAAAAGCATTCAAAAGTTAATCTTGCTAGGTGTACCTTCAGAATTTAAGAATGTCCTTAAACGTTATACCGATATGCTGGGATACAACCAACGTATCATCAATGAACTTAACTCAATTATCATTGAACGTTTTGGTAATGAGCCCAACAGTTTTTCAACGGCAAAATATCTGGAAACCATCCACTCAAAAGGCCTGATTATTCATGATGAAGATGATGATGTTATTCCGTATAACGATGCCATACAAATCAACCAAAGCTTTAAGAATAGTAAACTAATTACGACTAAAGGCTTGGGACATTCCTTAAATAATGAAACTGTTGCAGGCTATATTTCTGATTTTATAGAGGCATAAACTTGTATCTTTGCACTATGGAAGAGCAACTCACACGACTCAATAAATATTTAAGTGAAGCTGGCTACTGCTCACGTCGTGCAGCAGACAAACTTATTGAACAAGGACGCGTTACCATTAACGGAACTGTACCAGAAATGGGAACCAAAGTAACTCCAGAAGATGAAATTCATGTTGATGGTAAATTAATTACAAACACCAAACAAGATTTTGTGTATTTGGCGTTTAACAAGCCCGTTGGTATTGTGTGTACGACAGATACACGCGTTGAAAAGGATAATATTATTGATTTCATAAACTATCCTAAACGTATTTTCCCTATCGGAAGACTTGACAAACCTAGTGAAGGCTTGATTTTACTAACGGATGATGGCGATATCGTTAACAAAATACTACGCGCCAGCAACAATCACGAAAAAGAATATATCGTTACGGTAGACAAACCCATTTCGCAAACCTTTTTAGAACGGATGTCCAAAGGGGTTCCTGTTTTAGATACGGTAACCAAACCTTGCACTGTTGAAAAATTAGGCTCAAATGCATTTAAAATTATACTCACCCAAGGCCTTAACCGACAAATACGCCGCATGTGTGAATATCTAGATTATGAAGTACAGACCTTAAAGCGTGTACGCATTATGAATATTGAGCTGGATATGCCTGTTGGTCAATATCGTGAACTCACTAGTGCAGAATTTAAAGAGCTTGAAAAATTACTAGAGCATTCCACAAACACATTTAAAC
This sequence comes from Flavobacteriaceae bacterium MAR_2010_72, assembly GCA_003550275.1. Taxonomy (GTDB): domain Bacteria; phylum Bacteroidota; class Bacteroidia; order Flavobacteriales; family Flavobacteriaceae; genus Geojedonia. The sequence continues at coordinate 867,433 of QXCW01000002.1, read as the reverse complement.
CTAAAAGAACAACTAAAACCTAATTAGCATGTCAACATTGTCACCATTTCATATTGCCATACCTGTTCATAATCTTGATGAATGTAGAACGTTTTATCGTGATGTTTTAAATTGTGAAGAAGGCCGAAGCAGTGACCATTGGGTTGATTTTAATTTTTTTGGGCATCAGTTGGTGATTCATTACAAACCAAAAACCGAAGTCGACTTGCACACCAATCCTGTGGATGGTAAATCTGTTCCTGTACCGCATTATGGGGTCGTGTTAGCATGGGATACATTTCAAACTTTTGCTGAAGGCCTAAAACAGAAAGGCATCTCCTTTGTGATCGAACCTTACATTCGTTTTGAAGGCCAAGTAGGCGAACAGGCTACCATGTTTTTTTACGACCCTGCTGGTAACGCCCTAGAATTTAAAGCCTTTAAGGATTTAGGGCAGCTGTTTGCGAAGTAACCTATTTATATATTATAGTTACAAACACGCGTAACCAATTAGCAAAAAAATTGAGCAATTAAGTTAGAACATACAAATAATTATTGTATATTTACTATCATTAAAGCGTAAATATACAATAATTATTATCAAGATGGAATCAGATATCTCTCACAAAAAGAAAGGTTCAACAAAAACGAAGGAAGCAAAAAAAGGAAGGAACCCGATTAGTCCTACTAAATTTTCACCTTCTTGGGTTGTTGAGCATGCTAAAGATGCGCCAGGTTTTAAATTGGAATTAATAGACCGTATCAGAGAAGGTGTAAAAAAGTCGGACTGGAAACAGTTAATACATTTTACAGGCTCAACTGAAAAAGAGTTTGAACATATACTTCCAGCATCCATTAGTAGTATGCAAAAGAAAACTGTTTATGGAAAAGAAACTTCAGAACGAATCTATGAGTTAGCAAGATTATTTGGATTAGGTTATGAGGTCTTTGATTCTAAAGAAGACTTTAAGAAATGGCTAATGACACCATCTAGAACTCTTGGAAATAAAATCCCTTTTGAATTACTTGATAGCAGCTTCGGTTTTGAAATGGTTGAAAACGAAATTATCAGAATTCAATACAATGTTTATAGTTAATGATTGTCTATCGAGTTGCTCATGTTAAATATAAAGATTTAACACTTTCAGGGATTGGGGCTGAAAAGACTGGAGGACGATGGAACAAAGTTGGAACACGGGCTGTTTACTGTTCAGAAAATATTTCATTGGCCTTGCTAGAGTATTATGTTCATTCCGAAAACATTGCGTATCTACCAAAAAAAATACTAATTGCTAAAATTCAATTTCCGGATGATTTTGCCATAAGAGAATTAAAAGAACTTCCAGAAAGATGGAATCAATACCCTTATTCATCTAAAACAACTGAAATTTTTACTCATCTATCAAAAGACCCAAATGTTTTTGCATTACGAGTACCTTCAGCAATTGTTGGATTAGAATCAAATATTATCTTAAATCCTTTATTTAAAGAATTTGGGAAAGTAAATATTATTGAATTTATTGAATTGCCAATTGATGAAAGGCTTAAAAAAAACAAATGAATATACAGAAATACATTAAATAAGTGTTATTCATCTGTGAAATCAGTGCCCATATAATTGCCTATAATTTAGTTTCCAGAAAAATAATATAATTTCTCGAGTAAGTTTTCATCCTACTTATACCTCCAACTCGTTAAATCAGCACCTTCGGGAGCAGATTCCAATATTCGTTTCATGATTTTCGGCACATACATACTATTGTAGCGCAATCTAGAAATGTGGTTAGGGTTGTCCTGGTCACCATTCCAGCAATGCTCCGCACGGTCTCCATAATCTACCTCGCCATCATAATAAGGGTCTGTGGTATTTTCTAAAAAGTCTTCCATGAGGTATACGGCGTTGTTTAAATAATAATTATCCATGTCACCGCAATAGATATGGATTTTGCCCTTTAACTTTTTGCCTAATTTATCCCAATCACGTTCAAGTATATAACGTAGATCGTAATTTTCTTTCCAAAATTCGGCAACCTTATGGTCAATGTCGCCAGTATATTTGTCCCACAATCGAACTGGGTAACCATCCTCACCTTGCGGGGAATACGTTGCTTCCCAAATATCGTACTGCCCACCAGAGCGCGACTTATCCCCTAGCACTAATTCTAAATGATTAAAATCTTTTACGGTAGCACTCACATTGCCTAAATAATCCCGATGCCCCGGAATCTCTAAAGTTTTATGATTACTTTCAACATAATAAGCGTTTTTATCTTCATAAATATTGTTTAAGCAATAGGCTCTAAAATCAATCGGATCCGGACAGGCCGCAAAACAACCATTATATTCCTCTGGATACTTCACTTGCACTGCCAAGGCTTCCCAGCCTCCTGTTGAACCACCATACAAAAATCGGGACCAGCCTTCCCCCTGCCCACGAAATAGCTTTTCTATATGCGGAATCAATTCATATGTAATCGCATCACCGTAGGGTCCTTGACTGGCCGAATTCACCGCATATGAATCGTCATAATATGGTGTTGGATGCTGAATTTCAATAATTAAAAACCGTGGGAAATCGGGTTCGTTCCAACGTTTATAAAAATCATAAGCTTCTTGCTGTTGTAGAATATTATAGCCTTCCACATTAAAGCGTGCTGAAAAATCGGGTTTTAAGTTAGTATCTGGAGGTATGGTACGGAATCCCCCAAAATCATCTGGAAAATGTCCATGAAAAATCATTAATGGATATTTGGCTTCAGGATGTTCATTAAACCCTTTGGGCAATAAAACATGTGCTCCCAAATACATATCACGCCCCCAAAATTTTGAAAGCAGGTCTGATTTCATTTTAATATGCTTGATCCATTCGGTATCTTCAGGAGGAACAATTTCTGGAATAACCTGATCTAGCATAATATTGACCGGTTCAAAGCCTTTTTGAGTGACTTTTACCTTTACGGGCGTACTATAAAGGTTACCTGGAGATGTATTCCAATGCTGGCCTTCACCATTATCCATCGGTAATTTAACGATATGACCAGTCGACAAATTAAAGGTTTCGTAAACATGAAGAACGGCCTGAACAAAATACTCGCCTGGCTTGATTTTTTGTAAGCTTTCATATGGGAATCCAAATACGGAATCATCAAAGGTTACCTTTGTATTGGGTTTCAATCCATCTACATTTAAACCGAAAACGGGTTGTGCCTTTAAGCCTTCACTCACCTGAAAACGTGGTTCAGACTCGTCATTCTCCGCAAAAATTAAAATAAGACGTCCGTCTAATGGACCAGAGTTTGCCGTATCGGCAAAAGCTATTTCTACAGTAGCTTTGTGAATGGTTTCGGTGTATTTTGAATCACAACTTAAAACAACTAAAAGTAGCAAATAACCAAGCGATTGAAGTACTTTCATAAGGATACAAATTTCCTGAAAAGGTACTCAATTATTTAAAATAAAAAGTGTTTTTAGTCCTGAAAATATCTTTTGTTAGTGATGAAGTTCTCTCGCCAATAGGGTGTTTTTTAGGAGCATGGCAATAGTCATTGGGCCAACACCTCCAGGGACAGGAGTTATAAAGCTGGCTTTTTTACTAACATTCTCAAAGTCAACATCACCGGTAATTCTGTAGCCTTTAGGAGACGATTCGTCAGCAACACGGGTAATTCCAACATCAATTATTACAGCATCGTCTTTAACCATTTCAGCCTTTAAAAAGTTAGGAACACCCAAAGCCGAAATAATGATATCTGCTTGTGAAGTGATTTGGGTAATATTTTTAGTGTGGCTATGGGTTAAGGTTACCGTTGAATTTCCTGGAAATCCTTTTCGTCCCATTAAAATACTCATAGGGCGACCCACGATATGCGAACGACCAATAACAACGGTATGCTTACCTTTGGTTTGAACACCATAACGATCCAACAACTCCAATATACCAAAGGGTGTTGCAGGTATGAAAGTGGACATATCCAAAGCCATTTTACCAAAGTTCATGGGATGAAATCCGTCAACATCTTTATCTGGATTGACAGCCATCAACACCTTTTGGGTATTGATTTGCGGTGGCAATGGTAATTGTATAATGAAACCGTCTATATCGGGATTTTCGTTAAGCTCTTCAATTTTATCCAACAATTCAATTTCACTAGTGGTATTAGACATACGCACCATGGTCGATTCGAAACCCACACGCTCACAAGCCTTTACTTTACTGGCTACATAGGTTAAACTGGCACCATCATTACCCACGATTACAGCGGCTAAATGTGGTACTTTTTCACCCTTGGCCTTCATTTTTTTGACCTGCTCGGCAATTTCATTTTTAATGTCATTGCTTATTTTTCGTCCGTCTAAAATTGTCATGTTGTTTAGTTTACAGTCGCAGTCACAGTTTTCAGATGCATTTTAAAAAAAATCAGTCTGGATTCACTCCGAATTTGTCTGGGTTATTAATCATATAGTTTATCAGTTTTCCAACTTCCAAAGATTTACCATTCAATACATCAAAAGTGGATTTATCGATATAGTTACAAGCTAAAGCAAATTCTAACCAAGTATGGGTTTCAGAGTTTTCAGCATCAGCGTCAGAAAGTTTGCTTATAAAATGTCTTGGATACAACCTTTTTCTGTAAGATTCTGAAATATTAGCAGAAACAGATCGGGAACTTCTTCTGACTTGATCGGTTAAAGAATAAGTTTCCTCTTTTGGAAAGGTCTTCGAAATTTCAAAAATTTCCATAGCTAAATCAAATGATTTCTGATAAGCCAATAATTTTTTAAAATCCATGTTCTTTTATTCTTTAAACGATAGCAACCCATTGAATACTGCTAAATGTGACTGAAAACTATAAAATAAACTATCTCATATTTTTCATTGCCTGCATCATGGCTTTGCCTTTTCCGCCTTGCATCATCTTCATCATTTTACTCATTTGGTTGAACTGCTTAAGCAATTGGTTAACTTCTTGAACCGATGTTCCCGATCCTTTACCAATACGTTGCTTTCTACTTGAGTTAATTATTGAAGGGTTTGAGCGTTCATCAGGAGTCATAGAATGAATTATGGCCTCAATACCTTTAAAGGCATCGTCATCGATATCTATATTTTTCATCATTTTTCCAGCACCAGGAATCATTCCCATCAAATCCTTCATGCTTCCCATTTTCTTAATCTGCTGTATTTGCTTTAAGAAATCATCAAATCCAAACTGGTTTTTGGCTATCTTCTTTTGAAGTTTTCGGGCTTCTTCTTCGTCATATTGTTCTTGAGCACGTTCTACTAACGACACCACATCACCCATACCCAAAATACGGTCGGCCATACGAGATGGATAGAATACGTCTATGGCATCCATTTTCTCACCTGTACCAATAAACTTGATAGGTTTATTGACCACAGATTTGATAGAAATCGCTGCTCCACCACGCGTATCACCATCAAGTTTAGTTAAAATAACACCATCAAAATTTAAGATATCGTTAAAAGCTTTTGCCGTGTTTACAGCATCTTGACCTGTCATAGAATCTACAACAAACAAAGTTTCTTGTGGTTGAATCGCTTTGTGGATGTTAGATATTTCGGTCATCATGGCTTCATCAACCGCCAAACGACCTGCGGTATCTATAATCACCACATTATATCCATTGGCTTTAGCATGTACTATACCAGCCTTGGCAATGGCAACTGGATCTGTATTGCCTTTATCACTGTACACCTCAACGTTTATCTGTTCTCCAACAATGTGTAACTGATCTATCGCAGCTGGACGATACACGTCACAAGCCACCAATAAAGGGCGTTTTGTTTTCTTATTTTTAAGGTAATTGGCAAGCTTTCCAGAAAATGTAGTTTTACCAGAACCCTGTAAACCGGACATTAAAATCACACTCGGATTTCCAGAGAGATTAATACCTTCGGCATCACCCCCCATTAATTGGGTCAATTCATCTTTTACCAATTTTACCATTAGCTGCCCAGGCTGCAACGTAGTCAATACGTTTTGACCTAGCGCTTTTTCCTTTACAGTATTGGTAAATTCTTTAGCTATTTTAAAATTAACATCGGCATCTAATAGGGCTCGTCTTACTTCCTTTAAGGTTTCGGCAACGTTCACTTCGGTAATGCTTCCGTGTCCTTTTAGAACGTGTAAGGCTTTATCTAACTTTTCGCTTAAATTATTAAACATAGTTTTGCTTCTAATTTGAAAGATGCAAATTTAAGGATTTGTGATGTATTTATAAAGCAATTGAAGGCATAAAAAAAGGACCGCTTAAATAAGCAGTCCTTTTAACCAACTAAATAAAACTAACCTGAAGATGGATTCTTCATCGTTAACCTAAAACTCTATTTTAAAGTCTTTCAAAAACCAATATACGTTCAACGGTTCCGTTAGCACTATAATCTTTCAATTCGATTCTGGTTTCAGAAATATCCTTGATTTTCCATCTATGATTGAACTCATTGAATGTAGCTTCAGAACCAAAATTTAATCCAAGATTTAATCCTTCATATCGATATGGTAACCACGAACCAAAATCAACAATGACATTGTTAGGGTTTAAAACCTTGATTCCTCCGTTTTCCAAAAAGTCGAATCTGTATATGCTGTAATCCTGATTTTGAGGATTAGCTGCATCTTGATACATGGCTACTTTCCAAAGACCATCATTCAAAACATCCCTAATAAAGTCTACATCATCATCGCCATCAGGGCAATGTTGCTTTAAAACCATAATGCTATTTTGAGATTCTAGCTTGATCAAATTAGGCTCTAAGAAGGTAATTAACCATTCTAACTGCAGATCTGGGCGACCTTCTAAATTGATTTGCAACACAAAGCCTGCGTTATAAGCTAATACATCCCAAGTGCCTGATACAAATTCACCATCGATTCTGATTTTCACAACACCATCAGCAAAAAATTTCAAAGGTGTACCGATATATTGTGCTTCATTATCACTTCCATTTACATGTAGTCTATGCACTCTCCATAAACACTCTTTAAGAATGTTTTCGATACGCTCAATAGTTTGATCCACAACCGTATCACAGGTTTTCTCCAAGATAATTCTGTTTCCGCCTTCGGTAAACAATTTGATCTTACCAGGTCTAATTTCATAAACAAACCATTCTAAAGTAAAGTCAACAAGGGTATCAAAATCTAAAGTTATTTTAGCGCCATGATTTGTAACTCGAGTAGACCAAGTACCAGTTAACATGTCACCATTTCTAGCTCTTACTTTAACCACTCCATCTTCTCTAAATACCATAAGATATTCTCTATAGTCATGCGCTAGATCGGTGTTGTTTCTTCTAATGTCATGAACTATCCATGGACAAGAGGTTAAAAGATTATCTAAACGTTCTTTTGTAAAGTCGTCATCATTATAATCGTTATCATCATCCTCATCACATTCATCTTTAGCGGCGGTTATAACAGCCTCAAGTTCTTGGTTATTATGAACTTCAACTGTAGACCCATCGTGATATATCATGGTCACTGGGAAGTTTAAACTAGCTAATACGCCACCCGGTAAGTTTCTAATAAATCTAAATAAAGCTCTATCATTTTCAATAGTGACCACATCTATGACCTGAAAATTAGCATTGTATACTGAAATTGTTAAAGGGTATTTAAAATCAATACATTCAATATCATCATCTTCTTCATTAGGTGTACTGTGTCTAAGCGCATCCAACTCTGATCGGCTGTTGACCACAACTTCGGTATAATCTCTTAAGGTTACGGTAATAGGAAAAACGATCTCTAAACTGTCTTCATCGTCTTCATATTCATCAAAAATCTCTTCAATACGTTCAAAATCATCTTCTGAATTTATAGTAAGCTCCATTCCATTTACAATAACTGTAATTGGTAGATTCACAGAAAACTCCTGAGAACCGTCTATTATATTGTCATAAGAACCATCATTTGTAGATGTCCTAGCCATTAAATTGGCAACATTAGATTCGGCAACAAAAGTTTCCTGTGCATCTGGTTCGGTAATTTCAATGACTTCATCCTGGCAGGATGTAAACATTGTAAGGGCAAAAAAAGGAAGTACGAAAAGTAAATTAAGTTTTGTTTTCATAATGTAGGTGTTTAAGTTTGACATTGCAATTTTAGTATAGAACAGGATAACTTGTAAAATTCCTACCCTTGCGGATTAATTTTTTTTAAATTAGCCCAACCTAACCCACCATTTATGAGTAAGAATCTTTATGATAACATCTGTGAGGAACGATTATTTTCGTCCATATTCAATACCTATTCTAAAGATCTACATGACTTCTTATATTATAAGTTTGGCGAGTTATTTAACCCAAAAGACAAAGTTCAGGAAGCTTTTATTAAGCTCTGGGAGAACTGTAGTAAGATTCCTCCTGATAAGGCCAAAAGTTTTGTGTTTACCACGGCCAATAATTTAATGCTCAACGAAGCGGCGCACCAAAAAGTAAAGTTAAAATATGCTCAAACCAAACCCAAACACTATACTAATGAGACGCCCGAATTCATAATGCGAGAAAATGAATACGGTGAAAAATTACAGAAATCATTAGAAAATTTAACCGAAGCACAACGCACCGCCTTTTTAATGAACCGAGTTGAAGGGAAAAAATTTAAGGAAATTGCAAGTCTTTTGGACATTTCGACCAAAGCTGTTGAAAAACGCATTTATGGCGCATTAGATAAATTGAGGAAAGATATTGACGGACTTTGATAATTAGCTTATGGTGTTCATTCGCTGTTTAAGGTCATTAATTTTTAGACTTTGGAATTTGATTTTGAATTTTTTTTTAAAGTCAGGGTAGGAAAAAATTAAACTTACTTGTTATATAGATAATAAACATGATGATGAAACGAGACGAATTAATACAAAAATGGTTAAACCATGAGCTTAATGCTGAAGAACTTGAGGCGTTCAAAAACCTTGAGGATTATGACGCATTGATGAACATGAACAGTCATTTGCTAGCCTATAAAGCTCCAGAATATGATAGTTCTAGTGAGCTTGATAATGTGCTAAAGCAAATTAAAACCACTAAAACAAAACCACAAAACTGGGTACGAACCGCTATACGTATTGCAGCAGTTGTTGTGGTTTGTTTTAGCGTGTATTATTCAGTCACCTTAGATACAACTTTCTCAACCTTAGCCTCTAATAAAGAAAATAATATAGAATTGCCCGATGCCTCAACTGTATCTTTAAATGCATTATCCTCTGTAACTTTTAACAATCATAATTGGAACAAAAAAAGGAAGGTTAACCTTCAAGGTGAAGCGTTTTTCAAAGTAGCCAAAGGCTCCAAGTTTGAGGTGGTTACAAAACATGGAACTGTTACAGTTCTGGGAACACAATTTAATGTAAAACAACGTGATAATTATTTTGAAGTCATATGCTACGAAGGGAAAGTTGGAGTTAACTTTCAAAAACACCAAACAATCTTATTGGCTGGAGACAGCTTTTTATTCATTGATGGGAAATTGATTGCTAAAGAAAAAGAAAAACTTGCAACCCCTTCGTGGCTTAATAACGAAAGTCAGTTTATGAGTATGCCCTATAAACTGGTTCTCGATGAATTTGAACGTCAGTTTGATGTAAAAATCAATTCAAGCCATATAGACACTACGCAATTGTTTACTGGAGGTTTCTCTCACTCAAATATAGACCTCGCTTTAAAGGCAATTACATTACCTTTACATATTACGTACAACAAAACAAATACAACAATTACCTTAAAGCGTGACTAAAAAAGATGTTCTATATCTTTTTATATTCTTTTTTTTTCTGAACTGTTTTATTAGCCTTTCGGGTCAAAATGTTCAAAAAGAAGAGCAACCGCTTGTAATAATTTTAAGAGACATTGAATCACGGTTCGATATTACTTTTTCGTATGCAGACGAGACCATAAAGGATAAAACACTTTTACCGCCAAACCCAGAATGGTCACTTTTAGAAACCATAGATTATTTAAAGGTGAACTCTCAATTGGACTTTGAAGTTCTCGATAATCGTTTTGTAGTCATCAAAACCCCAAACGTTTCCCAAAGAAAAAATAAGGTAGAACAGTTGCCCGAAATTGTCATTAATAATTATCTTACTTCAGGAATTATTAAGACGAATAATGGTACTGTGGTCATAAAACCCAAATCGTTTGGCATCCTTCCTGGTTTGATTGAACCCGATATTTTACAGGCCGTACAGGCACTTCCCGGCGTTTTAAGTACGGATGAAACCGTTTCAAATATTAATGTGCGAGGCGGAACCCACGATCAAAATTTACTGCTTTGGGATGGTATAAAAATGTTCCAATCTGGGCATTTCTTTGGCTTAATTTCGGCTTACAATCCTTACTTAACAGAAAAGGTCAATGTCTACAAAAATGGAACCAGTGCTCAATTTGGTGATGGGGTTTCGAGTATTTTAGACATGCAGCTATCCAATGACATAGAATCTAAGTTTGAAGCTGGCGCTGGATTTAACTTAATCAATATTGATGGTTTTGCAAAGATTCCGCTCTCAAAAAAGATGGAATTACAAGTATCTTCTCGACGCTCGGTTACAGACCTCATTATTACGCCAACCTATGACCAGTATTTTAAACGTGTTTTTCAGGATTCTGACCTTACCAATAATCAAGGTCAAAACAGTGGTTCTATTTCAAAAAATGAAACATTTTACTTTTATGATATCACGTCAAAACTTCTATATGATCTATCAGAAAGAGATAAATTGCGATTCAATTTTTTAACTATTTACAACAACCTCAACTACGAAGAACAGTCTAGAGTCAATAATGTTGATGAAGTTTTAAACAGTAGTTTATTACAACGTAATTTAGCCACTGGAATTTCATATACGAGAGATTGGTCTGATAAATTTTTGAGCTCCGCGCAAGTTTATCTTTCTAATTATAATCTTGATGCCACAAATTTTGATCTCACCAATAACCAGCGTTTAATTCAGGAAAATGAAGTGTATGATAGTGCCTTTAAACTAGACTTGGATTACACGATAGATTCCAACCTTAAACTTTCTGGAGGCTATCATTTTTTTGAAACCGGTATCAGCAATTTAGAAGATGTTAATAACCCAGAGTTCAGGAGTTATATAAAAGAGGTTATCAGGAGCAATTCACTATATATTGAAGGGAAATACAGCTCAAATAACAACAATACTAGCTTAAGATTTGGGACGAGATTCAACTACATTAAAAAATTCGATAAGGTGTTGGTAGAGCCACGCTTAAGTTTCAACCAACGTTTCTTAAACTATTTCAGATTTGAAATTTTGGGAGAATTTAAAAGCCAAACAACGTCACAAATTATTGATCTGCAAAACGACTTTTTAGGGGTTGAGAATCGAAGATGGGTACTGTCAAATAACAAATCAGAACCTACTGACTCCTCCGATGCAAGCAGAATCCCTTCGATTGTTCCAATACCTATTATAAAAAGCAAGCAATTATCTGCTGGAATCCATTATAGTAAAAATAAATTACTGATCAGCGCTGAAGCTTTCATTAAAGATGTAAAAGGTATTACTACTCGAAGTCAAGGCTTCCAAAACCAATATCAATTTGTGAATGCCATTGGAAATTATAGAGCAAAAGGCATAGATTTTTTAATCAACAAACAGTTCAACGCCTTTAGTACTTGGTTAAGTTATTCCTTCAGTAAAAATGATTATACATTTAAAACACTCAACAATGGCGACCCGTTCCCTAACAACCTAGACATTAGACATGTAGCCACCTTCGCAGGCACTTATGCATTTAACAATTTTAAATTGGCTTTAGGGGCCAATTGGCATTCTGGCAAACCATCTACATTGCCAAGTACTGTTCAAGATGACACTAATGACCGCATTGAATACGCTTTACCTAATAGTACACGTTTAGATGATTATATCCGTGCTGATTTTTCAACTACCTACACGTTTGATTTAAGTCCAAAAACCAATGCCGTTATCGGTGCTTCCATTTGGAACCTTCTCAATCAAAAAAATATTATCAATACGTATTATACCTTGGATGCTGACAACAACATTGCGACCATTGAAAATCAATCTTTGGGGATTACACCTAACGTAAGTTTACGTGTTCATTTTTAAATGTATTATAAAATGCTTATTTTTATGAAGTTAACATTTATAATTAATAACCAATCCATTTATTATGAAGACTTCTCTAATTTCAAATCCCTCCAAATTTTTAACTATTGTATTTAGCTTTTTAACGTTAACCATCGTTTTTCAGTCTTGTAAATCCGATAAAAAAGAAGCCATAACTGAAGAAGTTGAAAAGGAAACTGTTGTTGATGTCCTAACGGAAAACATGGACTTTCAAATGGCAGACACCATCCCATCTGGATGGACGACATTTCGCTATAAAAACGCATCACCACAAACGCACTTTATACTTATTGACAAATACCCTGAAGGCAAAACCATCGACACGGTTTTAACCGCTGTAGCTCCTGTTTTTGATGAAGGCATGAAACTCATCAATGAAGGTAAACCAGAAGAAGGATTTGCAGCTTTTGGCAAACTTCCAATATGGTTTGGCGATGTTAAATTTATAGGTGGTACTGGATTAATTTCACCTGAACGTGTTGCTCATACAACTATGAAATTAGAGCCTGGTTTTTATATTTTTGAGTGTTATGTCAAAATGAGTAATGGCGTATTTCATACCTCGATGGGGATGGCAAAAGAGGTCGTTGTCTCAACAACAGATTCTGGAAATGAAGAACCAGAAGCTGACTATGCCATAGAAATTTCTAGTACTGACGGTATTGTTTTTGATGGAACGGTAACTGAAGGAAATCATACTTTTTCTGTGTTTTTCAAAGATCAAATCGTTCACGAACATTTTCTTGGCCACGATGTCAACCTTGCAAAGCTAGACGACACAGCTAATATGGACGAACTTAATAACTGGATGAATTGGGCTGACCCTAAAGGATTAATTGAACCCGCTCCTCAAGGAATTACCTTTTTAGGTGGTGTTAACAATATGTTGGCTGGAGATACAGGGTATTTTAATGCAACTTTAGGACCGGGTAAATATGCACTAATTGCTGAAGTACCAAATGCTGCTGGAAAAAATATGCTAAAAGTATTTGAAGTAACTAGTAGTTCTCAATAATTTTCAAACCTATTTACCCCCATTAGCTTGTAGGTCCGCAATACATTGCGCATCTAATTCTGGGACAGAGCCACCTGAAACCATGGAAATCCCTTCTCCGGTTGCAGCGGCATAATACATTAAGCAACTTTCAACATCACAATGTTTTGAGTGATTTGGATCCTCATGTGCTGATTGCATAGGAGCTCCAAGATTGGTCAAACCCAAAATATGACAAAATTCGTGTTGTATGACGGCAGATTCTAAAATAGAAGTGCTTGGTTCAAAAGGGCCGCCACTTAACGATTTTATAGTGGCTTCATAGATCACAAACGATGTGTTGCGATACGCAGTACCTAAAGTTACTTCGGTACTGGTGTCGCCTTCTGCTTTTCCATCGGCAAAAAAGGCCCAAACTGCAATGGTATTAGAGGTATTATAAAGGGTTCTGTTGACAGATTCGATATCTGCAATTTCTTGTGTTGTATAAGGTGAAAGTCCTGGAGATGGGATTGACCTGGATTGCACAGTAATACCTCCTGGCTTGTAGGTTCTAGCCCCTATAAAGGACACTAAACTATTCACAGCTGCTTGCGTAGGCTGGTTTCCCTCAACATAAACCAACTCAATTACCAAACTAGTAAATGTATTATCAGAGAGCAAGTCGTTTGATGAACTTCCTGTAGGCTGGAGGTTTGCGGTTATATTATTTCCATTATTCCCTCCATTATCACCAGGTGTATCATCTTTTGAACATGATACAGCTATTGAAATAAAAAGGAAAAGTGCTAATAATTTTTTCATGATGTTTAAAGTAGGTTTTAGGTCAAGTAACGTTATTAAAACTTAATGACTTGAAAATTATTGTTTACTGATTTGGATTTAAATATACGTAATTATGTGTTTTCTGGTTTGCAATATATAAAAACTGCCCATTACATGAAAAATAAATGCAACGGGCAATTTTGCTATACTCTTTTAAAAATCAAATCCGATGTAAAATTGCCAAACTCTGTTTTTAGGGTTTCCTTCATCATAAATATCTCCTAGCCCTAGATGGTAACGAGCACCTAAACTAACGCCAGAATCGGTTTTAAAACCAGCTCCAAAGTTCATTCCCCAATCAAAATTACTGGGGTCATACTCTTGGGTTGAATCAAAAACACCACCTTCAAATTCTTCCTTGTGTGAAATTGCTAAACCAATTTGTGGGCCAACTTCCAAAAAGAAGCTTTCTCCTGGGTAGGCTTTAAACATTAGAGGCATGTTTATATAATTCAGTTTTTGAGTATACGTGCCTCCACCACTTCTAACTTCATAACCCTGTTGAGAATACAACAGCTCTGGTTGTATTGAAATATTGGCATTCAAAAATGATTCTCCGTAAATACCAATATGAAAACCATGTCGCTGCTTGGTCTCCCCTTCACCATCAAAACTTACGGCGGCTAAATTGTATCCTCCCTTTATACCAGCACTAGAAGTTCTACTCGGACTATCTTGAGCCTGAATTCCAAATAAAGAAACAAAACATATTACTAAAGTTATCAATTGAGTTTTCATAATAATTTACTTTTATTTTAATATTAAATTTCAAATTAAACAGCTGCCAGATCGTCCGACAGCTGTTTCCCATAACATGTGGCTAACTAACCAACTAACTAAATAGGTATTAAATCTGTGTCAAAACTAAAGTCACTGCAGCATTTGTAGTACTCTTCAATGAAATTGATGTGCTACTAAAACTGGTTACTTCCCAAGTATGATTTAAGAGGTTAAATGATGTTGAACCACTAAAGTTCAAACTTAAGAACACTTCAGTTTGTGAAGTTACTGCGTAAGTTCCTTCAACATCAGCAACTAGAGCATTCACTACATTGTCGGCCTTGACCGTTAAGTCATTAGCAAAATCGATAGTAAACTCTGCATAATTATTAGCAGATTCAACTCCTGAATTTACAAACGACTGTACTTTAAACGTACCGTCAACTAATATTTGTTCAAGAGCATCAGCACGTTCTTCAGCTTCTTCTTCGGCATCTTGCTCTTCTAAACAATCATTAATACTTGATTGTAAACTAGCATCACTGTCTACACTTGCAGAAGTTCCGTTACTGAACATGATGCTAATTGGATAACTGATTGAAAATAATTCATCATTACCTAAATTGTCCATATAAGCGAATAATTGTTGTTCAGACTGGATGACTAAACTACCTGTTTGCTCAAAATTTAAATTATAGGTCAAAATGGTAATTGGAAATTCAATGTCCAGACATGAAATGGCATCTTTTCCTTCAGCTTCAGCAGCTTCACATGCGCTTATAATAGCATCGTATTCTCCTTGAGATGTCACTAAAACTTCAGTATAATTGCTCAATCTCACTGTAAAAGGAAATTGTAAAGTCACCTGATCATCATCGGTATTAAACTGTCCTAAAATATTTAGAACTTGTTGATAATCTGATTGACTTATAACAGAAACTTGGGTTCCATTTACGGTTGCAATCACAGGCAATAATATAGATGAACAAGAGTTGCCATCTAAAAAATCATCAAATGAACCATCGTGCATCGCGGTACGTTTGTAATTACTGGCGGCTACCGAATTGGCATCATTGGTGTTTGGGTTTTCCCCAATTTGATTGTCAATTTCGTCTTGACAGGACGTAAAACTCAATAAAGCTATTAAACTAATTCCTAAAATACTTTTGATCGTTTTCATAATTCTAATTTTTATAATTTGGGTTATTTTTCTTTTTCACAGCAATTTATTTTGCCGTTCTATTAGTAAGACAACCATCTTCTATTTTTCCCTATACTTTTTTGACTTTTTTTGATATTAATATATAAGTATTTGATAATCTGTGATTTAAATTAAACAAAAAACAACAGCACTTTGATTTGATACTAATTTTAATCATATAGCACTGTCTAATTATCTTAAATTGTTATAATATTGCAATGGTAAAAATATCCCAAAGTAGTATATGAACAACTCTGAACACAATCTATGTAATGATTCATATTTCAACGATTTTTATGTCAAGCATTTACAATCTGCAAGTAATTTTGCGTTTTATAAATGTGGTAATAGCGATGCGGCATTAGATTTAGTTCAAGAGGCTTTTGCCAAAATTTGGGAAAATTGCTCAAAAATAGATGTAAACAAAGCCAAAACCTATTTATTTACTACCGTTAATAATTTATTCTTAAATACGGTTAAACACCAAAAGGTGGTTTTAAAATATGCAAAAGCTTCACCATATAAGGATAAAGACAATCAGAGTCCTGAATATATTATGGAAGAAGAGGAGTTTAAGCAAAAGCTCCAAAATGCCATTTCGGATTTAAGTGAAGATCAACGTGAAGTTTTTTTAATGAATCGGATTGATGGAAAAAAATACAGGGAAATTGCCGAAATTTTAGGCATATCGCAAAAAACGGTAGAAAAGAGAATGTCTGGTGCATTGCAAATTTTAAGGCGACAAATAAAAAATTTATAAAAAGTTAAACTTTTCCGTAGGGTAAAAAAAACAATAGTTGTCTTATTTACAGAATAGTAAACGATGAATAGCGAAAAAGACATATTAAAATGGTTTGATAACGAACTTTCAGAGGCCGAATTAAAGGACTTAAAACAGTCTGATGATTTTAAAGCTTTAGAAAAGATTGGCTATTACGCATCTCAATTGGAAGCCCCAAAATTAGATGCTCAAAAAGCTCTTGAAGCATTTAAGGCCAAGCATACTAAAAAAGCAGGTAAAGTCATCCACTTCAATTATAAATCCATCATGAAGGTTGCTGCTGTAATAGCAATATTATTAACCTCATCCTACTTTTTGTTTTTTAACACACAACAGACCTTTAAAACAGAACTTGCAGAAACTCGACTATTAAGTTTACCTGACAATTCTGAAGTAATTTTAAATGCCGAATCTGTTTTGAGTTTCAATAAAAAAACTTGGCAAAATAAAAGAGATCTGGATCTGGATGGTGAAGCCTTTTTTAAAGTGAGTAAAGGACAAACTTTTAGCGTAAACACCACTGCCGGTATTGTTAAGGTTTTAGGGACACAATTCAATGTAAAAGAACGCGATAACTATTTTGAAGTGCATTGTTATGAAGGATTGGTTAGTGTTACTTACAACAATGAAACAGTTAAACTTTCTAAAGGAAACATTTTTAGGGTCATCAATGGAACTATCGAGCATTTTAAGGACGTTTCTTCTTTAAAACCTTCGTGGATGCAGTCTGAATCAAGTTTTAATAGAGTACCTTTAGCACAAGTTATTGATGAACTCGAGCGGCAATACGACATAAACATACAAATTGATGGTATTGATACCAACCAATTATATACGGGAACATTTACACATGACAACAAAGCCACTGCTCTAGAATCTGTGACAATTCCCCTAAAATTAAGCTATAAATTGGATGGAAAAAATGTTATATTCTATCAGTACAATGGTAAATAGGTGTTTTTTATACATTTTGCTTTCAGTTTCAAGCCTAGGAATGGCTCAAACCAATACTCCAACCATTCCGTTAGAAGAGGTGATTACTGTTTTAGAAACCCAATTTGATGTCAAGGTATCTTATGCCGTTAATGATGTCAAGGATATTTTTATTGAAAAGCCTGATCCTTCTTTAACTTTACAGGAAACCATTACCTACTTAAATTCTAAAACATTACTCAATTTTAAATTATTAGATGATAGATATATTACTGTTTCGGTCATTGATAAGCAAATCAATATTTGTGGGTATGTAATTAGTTTAGAAAATGCCACACCTCTATTTGGAGCTACTATAGCGGTTAATAACACCTATACAGGCGCCATAGCCAATACTGAAGGCCTATTCAAACTCGAGAACATTTCTGCCAATTCTGTCTTGACCATCTCCTTTTTAGGATTTGAGACCAAACAAGTTGATGCTAAACAATTGTTTTCGCCCGATAGTACTTGTAAACGTATTTTGTTGGGAGAAGTACGTGAAACCTTAAACCGGGTGCTTATCACCAAATTCTTAACCACAGGACTCCAAAAATTAATTGATGGAAGTACAGTTTTAAATACTGAAGCTTTTGGGATTTTACCCGGTTTAATAGAGCCTGATATTTTACAATCCATACAGGCACTTCCAGGTGTAGAAAGCGTGGACGAAAGTATAGCCAATATCAATGTTAGAGGTGGCACCAATGATCAAAACCTTGTACTTTGGGATGGCATTAAAATGTACCATTCTGGGCATTTTTTCGGGTTGATATCAGCCTATAATCCGTACTTAACCGACAAAGTTATCGTTACAAAAAACGGTACTAGTACCCAATATAGTGACGGCGTATCGAGTACTATCAATATTTTCACTAAAGATAAGATCAACTCAAAAATAAATGGAGGTACTGGATTAAACTTAATTAGTACCGACGCTTTTTTAGAAGTCCCAATCACCAAGAATGTGGCTTTTCACATTTCTGGTCGACGTTCATTTACAGATGTGTTTAGCACGCCTACCTATGATAATTACTTTAATAGAAGTTTTCAAGACAGTGAAATCAATACGCCTTCAGACAATAATGCAAATGCTGAAACCTCATCAGATTTTATGTTTTATGATTACACCGCTAAATTACTTGTAGATCTAAACGATAATCACAGCTTTAGGGCAAACCTTATCGGTATCACTAATAATTTAGACTATGCCGAAAGTTTTACAACTTCAGAAAATACCACAGAATCCAAGACCAGCAACTTATCGCAAACTAATTTAGGCTATGGGTTACAATGGAACGGACAATGGACCGACAATTTTAGCACACAACTTACTGGGTATTATTCAAAATATAATGTGGATGCAACAGACTACAGAGTTGAAACAGACCAACGTTTAACCCAAAGCAATGAAGTGCTTGATACTGGAATCAAAATCAATTCCACCTTAACCCTTGATCCAAATTTGAATGTGTTATCAGGCTATCAGCTCAATGAAACAGGTATTTTGAATGAAACCACCGTGAGTTCTCCTGAATACGAACTTACCAAAAAAGATGTACTTATTAATCATGCCCTATTCTCTGAAGTTGAGTACAGAAAAAACAAAACGTATTTTAGAGCTGGAGTACGCGTTAATTACTTTCAGAAATTTGACAAACTTTTAATTGAGCCACGACTAAACATTAGGCAAAAGCTATCCAATAGATTGGCTTTGAAATTGGAAGGTGAGTTTAAAAACCAATCTGCTACACAGAAAGTCGATTTTCAGGAAGACTTCCTTGGTGTTGAAAACCGCAGATGGGTATTGGCAGACAATGGTTCAATTCCAATTGCAACAAGTAAACAAGGATCGTTTGGAGTGGAATTCAACCAAAACAATTTAAATATTGAAGTCACTTCATTTTACAAGTTAGTTGACGGTATCACAGCTTCTAATCAAGGGTTTTACAATAACTTTCAATATGTAAATGCTTCTGGAAGCTATACAGCAAAAGGCATAGAATTCCTAGCCAATAAAACGGCTGATGTTTACAGTACGTGGTTAAGTTATACCTACAGCACCAACGATTACGAATTCGAGACCTTTACGCCTTCAAAATTCCCTAATAATGTAGACATTAGGCATTCACTTTCACTAGCATTTAACTATGATCTTCTGGATGATTTGCAAGTATCTCTTGGTGGTATTTGGCGAACTGGAAAACCTTATACAAAACCTGTTGAAGGCAATGAAACTGTACAAAACGGAAATTCAATCTTTGTGAACTATGACACGCCAAACAGCGAACGATTGGATGAGTTTTTACGACTGGATGCGTCTGTGAACTATAGTTTTGCGTTTTCAGAAGCTATAAAAGCTTCATTAAGAGCTGGTGTTATCAATCTAACTGATCGAAAAAATAATATTAACCGGTATTACGAAGTAAATCCTAATAACTCAAATGAAGCCATAGAGATTAACAATACTTCACTTGGTTTAACCCCAAATTTTAGTTTAAGAATTAACTTTTAAAGTTTAAATCTGAAAATAACATACCTTTATTAGAAAATTTTCAGAACATGACTCGTGAAGAATTACACCTATTAAAACACCCGATTGGTGAGCTAGAAATTTCGGATACCATTAGCAAGGCTCAAATTTCGGATTGGATAACTACCATTGAACAATTTCCAGAAGCTGTTGAATCCTTAACCCGAGATTTGTCAAACGAACAACTCAATTGGGTTTACCGTCCTGATGGTTGGACTATAAAACAAGTGGTGCATCACTGCTCTGACAGTCATATGAACAGTATTATTCGCTTTAAACTAGCCCTTACGGAAGATACGCCAACTATTAAACCTTATTTTGAAGATCGATGGGCAAAACTTGTTGATGGCAATACAAATGATCTTAAAAACTCCCTAATGCTTTTAAAAGGATTGCATGCAAAACTCACACTAGTATTGCGCAGTTTAAGTGCTGATGATCTGAAACGCGACTATATTCACCCTGAACACGGTAAGCGATTTAATTTAGAACAAACTATTTGTATTTATGCTTGGCATAGTCGCCACCATTTGGCACATATCAGGCAGGCACTCAATCACAAAGGTAAATTTTGAACTGTAACCCAAAATTCATTAATGCGTTTGAAGCGCTAATCTTCACGTCTTAATTTTCTTCGAATTTTGTCGATGGCTGATTCTATTGATTTATCAGGTTCAATAAGATTGTATGCACCCCAAAAGTCAGGATCTGAAAACCCCGAAATGGCATCACTTATAATGATGTTCGGGCGTATGCGATCTTTAGGAATGGAAACCACATCCGTTGAGTACGCCGTTTCCCAATCGGTTACGGCCATCTCGCTGGCTATGGAATACACCGAATTGAACAGTTTTCGTTTTTTATTAACCTTAAAAGTTAGATTAACACTACCGTAACTATAGTACCATTTACCTTCTTTTTCCTGATAATTCACTTTATACGAAGCTTCAGTTGGATAAGTAACTACATCTCTGGGTTTTTTTCTTACAAAGTACTCACTGGCGCTTCGCTTGTCTTCAATATTAAGTGCGTAAGTGGCGCTGGTTAATGCTAATGAATTTGCGTCTATATAGAGTTTTCCTCTATAACCTAAAGGTGTCCCGTCATCCTTTTTATTAAACTTCACCACATAAACCAACTTGTCGTTAACTGTAGATGGTGGTTCAAAACTGTAGTTATAATCGCCTATAGTTTCATTTGAAAAAATATATTCTGGATATTTCATGATATCCAAATAAAGCGTTGAAAACGGACCGCCCTGTAATTTAAAGGCTAGAGTATCCAAAATTTTATAATCAGTACTTTTTCTGGCTTTATGAAGCGCCATTACGTCTCTTGCATTGTTAGTATAGGGTTGTTTATAGAGATTAACAACCGCTTCTGTTAAAGACACATCACGATTTCGCTTTTTAATGGTTTCACGATAAAAAGCTGTCATTAATACTGGTTTATCCAGGTTATTCTTGGATTTATTCTCAAAAACTTTACGAACTAATGCTTCAGCATTTTTGAAATTGGTAACATTAACTTGCGAAAGTTCAGTTAGTGATGGTTTAAGCGCTATTTCTGTATCTTGATCAATTAGATCACTCAAATCCACTTCCTTTGTTTGGTAACCCAAAATAGAAAATACAACTTTGCGTTCTTTAGTAGCTTCAGTTACTTTTAAAACAAACTGACCATCCACATTAGTCACCGTAGCAATATTCGTGTTTTTGATATTCAGCATTACGGCCTCCAAAGGTTTTTTTGATTCGGAATCAATAACAATACCTTTATATTCAGCATATCCGTCCTGTGCCAATACAACATATGACATCAGAACCATGGAACAACACAACAGCTTTGAGAAAAAACCTTGATGAGCAACAGCTTTCATGACTTCAATTTTTTAGTTATAAATAATACGGGAAAACGTCTACTAAAGTTACGAATTTTTAATGATTTTAAGCAGAAAAATCTTGAGCTTGTTTACGTTACGAAAAAATTTAAATATTTTATTAACTCAACACGTTTTGTATCTTTAAATCATGAAGGTTCTTAAAAGGTTAAATAAACTACTTTTCCTTACTACTCTTTTAGTAGGTGTTGCATCTTTTTCGGGAACTGCGCAAACAGTAACATACAAAAAAATGCTACCGAATTAGTCATATTCATAGCAGGTAGTGACCGAGTTTCTTTTATTCTCTACTCGGATTTAATCCATAATGAAAGAAATTATTATAAGGGTTTCTATAACCAAAACCTAACCCTCCTTTTAAATTATAAAGACATTTTAGAGTTTACGTAGCTTAAAGACTTTGAAGATAGATTCATTCCATTACAACATATTAGAATTTGCCTGATTTCCAAATATATAACTTCCTTCTTGTCCCATTTAAATTTGATGATCTAACATCACCCAGCTTCTTTTAGCCTTAAGAAGCATCACCATTAATTCAAATTAAGCAAGTCGCCACACCTATTGGCGCATATTTAGGTTCTTGGCTTTAGTGTCATTAATTTTACTATCCTCTGTTTTGCCAGTGCCTATACGATTTTACACAAAAGATAAATTACCTAAACATCTCATTGAGATGGTGGATAAAAAAGAAGATAAAGAAAATGAAGATAAAACTATGCCCATTTTTTTAAAACAAGTTAGGATTGATTTGCAATACTACATCCGTTTAGGGACATGGATTCCCAAAAGGCCAAACGCATTTTTAATAATGGTCGCCACTGCATTGGATAACTGCACTCTAAAAACCTTTTCTACTTGTGTATCAGCACCAAGAATGGATACATTTTGGTAAAACGAATTGAATTCTTTTACTAAATCATAGGTATAGTTGGCAATTAATGCTGGGCTATGGCTTTCTGCCGCATTTTGAATAACTTCAGGAAATAGCTGAATTTGTTTCAACAATTCTTTTTCTTTTTCATGAA
Source organism: Flavobacteriaceae bacterium MAR_2010_72 (assembly GCA_003550275.1). GTDB lineage: Bacteria > Bacteroidota > Bacteroidia > Flavobacteriales > Flavobacteriaceae > Geojedonia. The sequence goes on along the minus strand of QXCW01000002.1, from coordinate 844,362 downwards.
GTGAAAGCTCAACGGTTTGGTTAAGATCAATATCAGCCTTACGAAGTATGGATTGTATTCTGGCGTAAGTATATTGTATAAATGGGCCTGTATTCCCTTGAAAATCAATAGATTCTTTAGGGTCGAACAAAATACGCTTACGTGGATCTACTTTTAAAATATAATATTTAAGTGCACCAAGACCAATCGTTTTATAAAGCTCTTGTTTTTCATCCTCTGAATAGCCATCCAGTTTACCCAATTCTTCTGAAATCTCTTGTGCTGTACTTGTCATTTCAATGATGAGATCATCGGCATCTACAACGGTGCCTTCTCGACTCTTCATTTTTCCGCTTGGCAAATCTACCATACCATAGCTTAAATGGTAAAGATTTTTGGCCCATTCAAAGCCCAGTTTTTTTAGGATCAAAAACAAGACCTTAAAATGATAATCCTGCTCATTACCAACGGTGTAAACCATACCGCCAACATCTGGATAATCTTTTATACGCTGAATGGCTGTACCAATATCCTGGGTCATGTAAACTGCAGTACCGTCCGATCGCTGTACTATTTTTTCGTCCAATCCATCGCTGGTGAGATCGCACCACACAGAGCCATCGTCCTTTTTTAAGAATACACCCGACTTTAAACCTTCAGCAACAAATTCCTTGCCCAATAAATAGGTGTCACTTTCGTAATAAAGCACATCAAAATCAGCACCTAAATTTTTATAGGTTTTATTGAAACCTTCATACACCCAACTATTCATTGTTTTCCAAAGGGCAACCACTTCTTCATCACCTGCTTCCCACTTTTGGAGCATATTTTGAGCTTCAATTAAAATTGGTGCTTGTTTTTTAGCATCTTCCTCATTTACTCCATTAGCAACTAAATGATTGATTTCTTTTTTATATTCTTGATCAAACTTCACATAATAGTTACCAACCAACTTGTCGCCTTTTAACCCTGTATTTTCAGGAGTTTCACCATTTCCAAAACGTTTCCAGGCCAACATACTTTTACAAATGTGAATACCTCGATCGTTAATGATTTGAGTTTTATAGACTTTTTTACCCGAAGCCTTTAAAATTTCGGCAACACTATAGCCTAACAAATTATTTCTGATATGACCAAGATGCAAGGGTTTGTTAGTGTTTGGGGAAGAATACTCAACCATTATGGCTTTATCTTTTGGGTTTGGAGAGACAAATCCGTAAGGATCATCAGCCTTCATGGCATTAAAAGCCTTAAAATAATAAGCATCTGATATTTCTATGTTCAAAAATCCCTTAACCACGTTAAAAGCCTTAACATCATTAACATGATCAACTAAATATTGACCTATTTGTTCTCCAATTTGAACCGGATTACCTTTTACAACCTTTAGAAGAGAAAAGACTACAAGTGTGATATCACCTGCAAATTCTTTACGGGTGGCTTGAAATTCAACCCCATCTATTTCTGCATTAAAAATCGTTTTTACTGCTTGAATTACATGGCTGGATAAGATTTTTTGAAAATTCATTTAAAGCTCAATTTTAAGTTCGCAAAGATAAAACATTTGAGATGATTTAAAGTAAAAAAGCTCAATAACCATGGCTATTGAGCTTTCAGCTTTTATTTTATTCCTCGATCAGGCCTTTTTTCCTCCAAGCATACTTAAAACTACCGATGCCAGACCTAAACCAATGGTTATGTAAGCATTGTTATTATCTTGTACTTCTGCTTCGACCACACCCAGATCAACGGAAGCTTCAGGAGAAATCAAGGTGTAAATCCCGTATCCTACTAGTCCAAGGCCTACCACTAAAAGGATCATTTTAACTGTTTTGTTCATTTGTGTTAGTTTATAGTTATGTTGGAAGATAATCAAATTATTTTTTCAAATAAAATTTAATTGTAAATACTTGAATGTCATTTATTTATATTGAATTCATTTTAAACCAAAAATTAAAGTCCATTTCGTCGATAATTATGTAGTTTTTCTATGATTTTGACCATTCATCGATATCGTTTTTTTTTTATCGAGTTCATCGCTCACTTTATCTAATTTTTAAGCATTAAAACCCGAAAATTAGCTTTTTAATGGTTGTTTCGTGATTTTTGGTAAGCTATTAATCAAAGTCCCAAATATTGATGGTACATGTTATTCAACCAGTATTAGGATTATTGTTGTCAGTAGTGTTTATGCTTATCCTCTCCCTCAAGGCAAGTTTGTTTAATAACAAAAAAACAACTGTAAAACCCTATCTAACAAGATGAAACAGTTAATTACTTTAACTGCTTTTTTATCTGTTCTCGTATGTTTTTCACAAACACATGAGATAGATAGTCTCGCTATACAATTAGCTTATCAAAAACAGGACACTGTCAAAGTAAAAACATCCGTTAGACTCATTAAAGCACTTTACCAAGTCAAAGACTACAAAAAGGCGCTACTATATATTGACCAAACCGAACAGTTGTCAAAAAATTTGGGTTTTATTCAAGGCTCTGCCGACGCTAACTATTACAAGGCCTTAATTTATACCGAAAAAGATGACTATTACAACGCCATCGATAACTATAACAAAGCCAAAAGATATTACGAACAACTCAATAATGCTTTAGGAATTGCCAAAGTGAACAACAATGTTGGTCTATTGGAAATTAGACGTGGTAATTACATCTCTGGATTGAATCTGTCGCTCTCGGCCATCAAAATATTTGAAGAACGCCAACTGCGGCAAGAATTAAGCAAAGCCTATAACAATTTGGCTGAAGCCTATTTAAATACCAATCAAATTGAAAAGGCTTTAGAGTTCAACTTTAAGGCTTTGGGCGTTAGAGAACAATTGCAGGATCAGGAAGGAATTAAAGCTTCAACCCAAACCATTGCTCAATTATATTCCCAGCGCCGAGAACACAGAAAAGCTATTGAATTTTATCAAAAGCTATTGAATTTACTCGAAAGTGAAAAAGATGCTGCCCTAAAAGGTGAAATATTACCAAGTATTGGAGAAGAGTATCTTCAGTTTAATGATTATGATAGTGCCGCACAATATTTGCTTGAAGGACTACAATTAAACCGCAGCACCAATAATAAAGATGGTATCATTCAATCGTTAAACGCTATTGCCAATCTCAATTTAAAATTAAAGGATATTAGATTAGCCGAACAGCAATTAAATGAGGCTTATGATTTGGCAAGAACTTCTGACAATTCTAAAGAACTTTTAAAAAATTATAGACTTCAAAAAGAAGTAGATTCGACCAGAGGTGCATTTGAGAGCGCTTTTATTTGGCAAAGCAGATATTACGATTTAAAAAATCAAATGGAGAAAAGTGAACAGCGACAACCACTACAATCCAATTCTTTAAGTTCAACTAATCCTTTAGAAACTATTGAGCCTATTTCGAATGACACAGATTCAGTCAGTACCTCATCACCAATGTCAAAATACCTCCTTTATGCATTAATAGCGGCACTTTTAATTAGCTTAACGTTTTTAATCTTATCGTATACCAAAAGAAATAGCAACCACAAGTTAGTGGATGCACTGTCACATGAAAACAAGCAGGTTCAACTTCAAAATGAAACTATTTTAAAACAAATTGCAGATCTAGAGGAGATCAATAAAGTTAAGGATCGTTTATTTTCTATAGTATCACATGACTTAAAAGATTCAATTTCTTCAATTAAAGGGTTTATTGATCTTTTACGAGAAGAAGGAATTTCACGGGAAGAGTTTTATGAATTGATCCCTGAATTAAGTGAAAATGCTGACAACGCCTCCTTACTGCTATTCAATTTATTGAATTGGTCCAAGACCCAAATGCAAAATCTGGAACCTAATCCGACGCGTTTCAATATTCAGGAAGTGTTCCAAACAAAAATGAATTTAATAGAACAAAAAGTAGAACAAAAACGCATTGTACTTATTGATGAATCGCAACATGAACTCATTTATGCCGATAAAAGCATGATCGAGATCGTAATTCAAAACTTATTAACCAATGCAGTTAAGTTCAGTCGTGTTGGGGATGTTATTACCGTTTCTAATAGACCACAAAATGGTAAAACGATTATTTGCGTTGAAGACACGGGTGTAGGAATTGCAAAAGAAAACCTTGAAAAATTATTCAAGAATAACGCCTTTACTACGGTTGGTACCAAAAATGAAAAAGGAACAGGTTTAGGGCTTTCCATCTGTAAAGAACTGGTGGAACTCAACCAAGGACGTATTTGGGTAGAAAGTACTGTAAACGTTGGAACTAAATTCTTTGTAGAGCTTCCAAAATCGTAATTACTGCTTTGGCAAAAACACTTCGGCCATCATGCATCGTGCACTTCCACCACCACAGGTTTCAATAGTTTCCAAGGAGCTAGACAAAATATCACAATGCTTTTCAATACTAGAGATTTGAGAAGCTGAAAGACTATCATGTGCCGCTTTGCTCATGACGAGATAGGGTTTATTTCCAAAACCTTTTACTTGCAGCATATTACCTGCAAATTGATGCATTTGTTTTTCATTTATGGCAATGATTTCTTTTCCATCCTGCTTTAAATGCTTTATAACGGTTTTGCGTTCTTTTTTATCATCAATACTATCCAAACATATTACTGCCAAACGTTCACCTAAACACATCATTACATTAGTGTGATAAATAGGAAGTCGCTGTCCATCAACAGTTTGGTTGGCAGAAAACACAATTGGAGTGTATTCAAAATCTTCACAAAACTCAATAAAAAGATCTTCGTCGGCACGAGGTGAAAGTGCGCAGTAGGCTTTACCGTTTACCCTATCCAATAAAATACTACCCGTACCTTCTAAAAAATAGCCTTCATCTTCGGCACTGGTATAATCTACAATGTTATTAATTACAAAGCCGTGTCCTTCTATCAACTCAAGTACTTCCTCCCTCCGTTCGCGGCGACGATTTTCAGCAAACATGGGATATAAAGCCACATCACCATTTTCATGAAAACTCACCCAATTATTAGGGAAAATTGAATCCGGCGTATCCATTTCTTTATCATCATTTGCGACAATAACATTCACGCCAACACTTCTAAGTTTCGACACAAAAGCATCAAACTCTTCTTGTGCTTTCGCATTGATCTCATTATTTTTTAAATCCAGATCTTCTTGAAAGTAGTTGTTGACCGCCGTCTGTTCGTTCATTCTAAATCCTACAGGGCGAATCATTAAAATGGTATCTGTTGTTTGTTGCATGATGTAAATTATGGTAGTACAAAATTAGTTTAAATTGATTAAGTTTGGCTATAAATCGGTCTAAATGAAACAACTTTTTATTCTATTTTTTGTTATCGTATCCTGCGATTCCAATAAAACCTCTAAGACCTATGATTTTACCACCACTTTTGAAAAAAGCGAAGGAACACAAACCGCAACCTATAACGAAACTATAGAATTCTATACCAATTTGGCCGAAGCTTATCCCGAAATTTCAATACAGGCTGTAGGAGAAACCGATTCAGGTTATCCATTACACATTGTAACCTTCAACCCTGATAAACTATTTGATTTTGAAACTTTACGAACAAATAAACGCATCCTGTTAATCAATAACGGTATTCATCCTGGAGAGTCTGATGGTATCGATGCCACTATGCTCTTGTTTCGGGATTTGGCCCAAGGCAAAATAGAAAAGCCGAAGAAAACAGTTTTGGTCACTATTCCTATTTATAATATAGGTGGCAGTTTAAATAGAAACTCAGCTTCACGTACCAATCAAAATGGCCCAAAGGCATATGGTTTTAGAGGAAATGCCAGAAATTACGATCTCAATAGGGATTTTATAAAAAGTGACACTAAAAATGCCAGAACCTTTGCTCAAATTTTTCATTTGGTTCAACCCGATGCTTTTATCGATAATCATGTGAGTAATGGGGCAGACTACCAATATACGCTAACCCATTTATTTACACAACACAATAAATTGGGTGGTGATCTGGGAGCATTCATACATAATACAATGATGCCTGAATTAGAACATCGACTAGAAGAAAAATCTTGGGATATCACGCCTTATGTGAACGTTTTTAATCAAGTTCCTGAAGCGGGTTTTAGTCAATTTATGGATTACCCACGTTATTCTACGGGATACACAACGCTTTGGAATACGTTAGGTATGATGGTGGAAACGCATATGCTTAAACCCTATAAACCACGCGTTGAAGGCACTTATGAGCTTATGAGAAGTATGATAGATATTATTGAAGAACATGGAGAAACTATTTCTCAATTAAGAAGAACCCAATTTGAAAAGCAGTTAACCCAAACCAACTATACTTTAGATTGGCAAATCGATACGACTTTAACCTCAACCTTATCATTCAAAGGGTTTGAAGGTGAGAAGATTCCTAGTGAAATTACTGGAGCACAACGTTTAAAATATGATCGCAACCAACCCTTCACTAAAAAAGTAACTTACCAGAACTATTTTGAACCAAGTTTGAGTGTTACCATTCCTAGAGCTTATGTTATTCCGCAAGGTTGGTGGACTATTATCGATCTCTTAAAACAGAATAAAATTCAAATGGAGGTGTTAAAAACCGATTCAACCCTAACTGTAGAGTCGTATAAAATTGCTAATTACAAAACCAGAACACAAGCCTATGAAGGACATTACCAACATTATGCCACACAATTGGAAACTTCTACAAAACAAATAACATTTTTTAAGGGAGATTATATTGTTAGTACACAACAAAAAGGCTTACGTTATCTTTTAGAAACCTTGGAGCCTCAAGATCCAGATTCTTTTTTCAATTGGAATTTTTTTGATACTATTTTACAACAAAAAGAAGGTTTTTCGCCTTATGTTTGGGAAGACAAGGCCAAAGCTGTTTTAAATAGTCACCCAGAAGTATTGAAGGCCTTTAATTATAAAAAATCATCTGATGAAGCCTTCGCCAACAACTGGTATGCACAACTAGATTGGATTTATAAGCAAAGTGAACATTATGAAAACGCCCATTTGCAATATCCTGTATATCGTATTGTCAATTAGTCATTAAAAGTAAGCACTATATTGCATCACCCTGAAATCAAATGTATTGAATTCAGGGTGTTTGGCTTTTATTCGTTGATATGAAGACATACTACCAATTGCCCTATTAGCCGATCCGGAGGCTGATGTGAGAGAAACGGTTTTTATGTTGCGGTCAGCAATAGTAGTAGTTGTTTCATTAGGAAGCACAAATTCATGGATTCTCGGTATGTCATTACTAATCCGTTTTAATTCAAGACCATAAGGTTTGATGTGCTGTCTAAAAAAATATTCAGGGCCGTTTTTACTGTTACCACCCGTAAACAACAGTGTATCAATATTTGGATACTGCTTTAAACAGCCTATCAAATCACGAAGTTTGATATTGGTCATTCCCAAATCTGAGGCATCAATATTATCGCGTTCGGCACTTTCAACAATGTCACAAACTCCAATGTTATGATCAATCAAAAACCGTTTGCGTTCATCAATAGCTTCCTTTGAATTGTCGTAGCGCAGATTTAAATTATGAATCTTATCAATATAAAGCCAAAGTGAGTTGTAATAACTTCCATAGCAAAAATCCACATCCTTCTCCAAGAGTTCACCCGTTGAAAATCTTGGCGGTGGTAAAGTGCCTACAATAAGTTTGGTAGTGTCATTATGGATGAAAGGCGGATATGGGTGTTCATGTTTAAACACTAGATTATCTTGATTTTTAATTATAAAATTTGTATTTTAAAGTTCAACAAAATACATAAAACTATGGGAAAAGGTGATAAAAAAACACGTAGAGGAAAAATTGCAAACGGCAGTTATGGGGCGAGACGTCCAAGAATAAAGAAACGCCCAACTACTTTGGAAAAAATTAGCATTGACAAAAAATCCAAGGCTTAAATTATCTTATAAACACCAGTTCAGTATCGCTGGACATAGGCTCGCTATACCCATACCCTTCATAATTAAAGGCTTTTACATCGTCTAAAGTTTGGGCATTAGTATCAATAATAAAGCGGGTCATATAACCTCTAGCCAGTTTAGCATAGGTCATAATTGCCTTGTACTCTCCATTTTTGAAATCTTTGAACGTTGCGGTAACCACAGGAACTTTAAGTGCCTTTGTATCAATAGCTTTAAAATATTCATTACTGGCCAAGTTCAAAAATAGTTCACCGTCTTCTAGTTCATCATTAAGTGCCTGGGTTATCTGTTTTTGCCAAAATTCATACAGATTTTTATTTTTCCCTACTGGAAATTTAGTACCCATTTCTAAGCGATAAGGTTGTACTAAATCTAATGGTTTTAAAATGCCATATAGTCCTGAAATAATTCGAACCGTATCCTGAAGTTTATCTAGTTTTTTGACATCAATGGTATAGGCATCCAAACCTCTGTAAACATCGCCACTAAACGCGTAAATAGCCTGACGAGCATTGTCATTTGTAAACGGCAAAGACCATTCCTGATTGCGTTCATAATTAAGTTGTCCTAAATTTGGTGAAATCCCCATAAGTTTTGACAAACTTCTGGCTGATTTCTTTTTAAGCAATTTATTAAGACGTTCGGCTTCATTCAAAAAACAGGCCTCTGACCATTTGGCTGTAGGCAACTTACTCTCATAATCTAAAGATTTGGCCGGTGACAATACTAATTTCATAAGCTTTAATGGTATCTATAATTAAATAGTTATTGATTACTCAAAAGTACAACTACCTACGTAAAATGTCAAGGTTGAGATTTTATATTTTCTATGACTACATTGGAAAAATTAATCCGAATCCATATCCTGATGTTTGGCATAATGACGCCATTTTTCGATACAATCCTGCATATCCTGTGGGATTTCAGTAGAAAAACTTAAAAACTCTCCCGTTTTTGGATGTTTAAAACCAAGTGTTTTAGCATGTAGTGCCTGCCTTGGTAAAATCTTGAAACAATTTTCAACAAACTGTTTATATTTTGAAAATGTAGTGCCTTTTAAAATGCGTTCACCACCATAGCGCTCATCATTAAACAGTGTATGACCTATATGTTTCATATGTACTCTAATCTGGTGGGTCCTACCAGTTTCCAACTTACACGAAACCAATGTGACATAACCCAGTCGCTCCAACACGGAGTAATGGGTAACAGCTGGTTTTCCTTTGTAATCATCATCACCTTCAAAAACCGTGTTTTGAAGTCTGTTTTTGGGATGTCGACCAATATTACCCTCAACAGTTCCTTGGTCCGCTTCAACATTTCCCCAGACCAATGCAACATATTCCCGCTCACTGGTTTTATCAAAAAATTGTTTTGACAAGTGGGCCATTGCCTCTTCGGTTTTGGCAACCACTAAAAGCCCGCTGGTGTCCTTATCAATTCTATGCACCAAACCTGGTCTGTTACTTGAATTATTTGGTAAATTATCAAAATGATAGGTCAACGCATTTATTAAAGTGCCAGAATAATTACCATGACCAGGATGCACCACCATTCCTGCTGATTTATTGACCACTAAAAGCGCATCATCTTCATATACTATATCCAATGGGATATTTTCTGGTGTCAATAAATACTCATAAGGCGGATGTTCAAAAAGAACGCGAATTTGATCAAAAGGTTTTACTTTGTAATTCGATTTTACAGGAGTATCATTAACATAAATACTGCCGTTTTTTGCCGCAGCTTGAATTTTATTACGTGTCGCATTTTCAATAAAATTCATCAAATATTTATCGATACGCAAAGGCTGTTGACCTTTTTCAGCTGTAAACGCATAATGCTCATAGAGCTCATCGTCATTATCGTCTATGGGAGTAGAAGTTTCGGTCATGGATTCGTTTTAATTTCTATTACCGTTACCCAAAACCAAATCAATTTTAGATGTAATAGGAAGCATTTCGCCTTCCTCTAGAGTTTTTCCTTCAAACTTCATGGCAAGAACCTCATCCTTACCAATATCGTTACTATAGGTAATTTTACCTACTTCAAAGCCCAATGCTTCTAAAGTTGGTTTGGCCTGCCTGAACGTACGTCTTACAATATTGGGAACCGCAACTTTTCTGTAACCTGACGGATTAAGAATGACATATATTTTTCGGTCTTCCTTAACTTTAGCTCCAGCAAGAGGATATTGTTCAATCACAGAAAATTTTGGGTATTTAGGATTGTAATTTGCCGAATCTTGAATTTCCATACGCAAGTCGGCATCATCTAATTCAATCTCAACAACTTCTAAAGTTTTTCCCTTTAAATCAGGTACCGATACAAACTCACCATGGTTAGTAGATACTTTCAACCATTGCATCGCAAGGAAACTAATAATAACTATAGCTACAAATGCTATAACAATTTGTTTTAAAAATACTTTACTGGTGAGAAATTTTACTAGGCTCATGAATAGAATGTTCAATTAGGCAAATATATAAAAACACAAGCGTTTTTTGTTTTGCTTTATATGCGTATTTTAGCTTAACTAATAATACTTACGTTTTATTGTTCGTTTTAGTTTACCAAGGTATTTAATTATAAAGTAATATGGTTTTGAATAAAATAGTATGAAAAAGAATATAGCCATAATTATGGGAGGATATTCAAGTGAATATGAAATTTCCTTAAAAAGTGGTCAGGTGGTTTTTGAAACCCTTAACCCAGAGCGTTATACGGCGTATCGTATTCATATATTTAAAAATATATGGGTCTACGTTGATAATGATAATAATGAATTCCCGGTCGACAGAAATGATTTCTCCGTTACCATTAATTCCAAGAAAATAAATTTTGATTGCGTATTTAATGCTATACATGGTACGCCTGGTGAAGATGGATTTATGCAAGGGTATCTTGATTTACTCAACATACCACATACCAGTTGTAGTATGTATCAGGCCGCATTGACCTTTAATAAAAGGGATTGTTTGAGTACGCTTAAGCCTTATGGAATTAAAACAGCAACATCATATTACATCAATCAAGGTGATGCTGTTGATGAAGACAAAATCATTGCTAAGGTTGGCTTGCCTTGTTTTGTGAAAGCTAATCGCGCAGGGAGTAGCTTTGGCATTACAAAAGTGTATAAAAAGGAAGACATCACACAAGCACTTGAGATCGCTTTTAAAGAAGACGACGAAGTGATTATCGAATCTTATTTAGACGGTACCGAAGTTTCTGTTGGTGTTATTACCTACAAAGGTGAAATTAAAGTTTTGCCTATAACTGAAATTGTAAGTAACAACGATTTTTTTGATTACAAGGCCAAATATTTGGGTGAATCACAAGAAATCACACCCGCAAGATTGACAAAAGAGCAAGAAGGAAAAGTTAATAAAGTGGCAAAACAAGTGTATGAAGTTTTGCGAATGAAAGGTTTTAGCCGAAGTGAATACATTTTTAAGGATGGCGAACCCCATTTACTAGAAGTGAATACAGTTCCTGGATTAACCAAAGCCAGCATTTTGCCTCAACAAGCCGCAGCGGCTGGAATTAGTTTATCCGAATTATTTGAAAATGCTATTGAAGAAGCGCTTGCGACTGATTAATGACTAATAACGACTGTTTAGTACTAATAATTATTAGTTATATTTGATTTATATAAATTTTAATTCAATTTCCACTTTCAAGGAAAGCATCTATGAAACGCGCACTTTTTCCAGGTTCCTTTGACCCAATAACTTTAGGGCATTACGACATCATCAAACGAGGTATAAAACTATTTGATGAAGTGGTGGTGGCCATAGGTATCAATTCTGAAAAGAGTTATATGTTCTCACTTAAAGAGCGGCAAGGTTTTATTGAAGAGGCATTTAAAGATGAACCCAAAGTGAAAGTTGTGACCTATGAAGGCTTAACTATCGATTTTTGCAAAGTTATAAATGCACAATTTATTCTTCGTGGTTTACGAAACCCTGCCGATTTTGAATTTGAAAAAGCTATAGCACATACGAACAGGAAACTATCTAAAATAGAAACCGTGTTTTTACTAACAGCTGCCCAAACGTCCTATATTTCTTCGTCTATAGTTAGGGATGTCATCCGGAATAATGGTGACTTTTCGGTCTTGGTACCTGAAAGCGTTAGTGTTAAATAGTAGCCCTTATAAACACAAAAAAGCATCAACACTTGTCTTTAACAAACAATGAATTGACGCTTTTCTAAAAAATTGATTAATAGCACTACTAATATAAAACATAATCAAGGCTTTACACTTTTTTTTTCGATTAAACGTCATTAAATGATGATGAAAAGTAACCCTTTTTTAAGTTTTGAAATTTTCAAAACTTAATCTGAAGAAATTGTCGGCTTAAATCCTGTTTTTTTTGTTCTAAATTTTGAAGAAATAGATGATGGGCTTCAGAATTTGGATGAAAAGGTCTGTGCAACATTCCTTTTTGAATGGTATCTACTTCATCCATATATTTTGAGGTTTCTTTGCCAATCCAAACCTGTTTAAATTGCTCCCATATAAAATCAATAGCGGTTTGATTGGGATGTAGCATATCTTCAGCATAAAACCTATAATCCCGAAGTTGGTCCATCATAATTTCGTACGATGGAAAGTAATGCACTCGCTGTCGTGGTTGGATATGCTCGTGAATGGCAGCAATTAAATGTGACTTACTTTGAGTGTTTTCAATAAACCCATCTTTTAAATGTCTCACAGGTGATACTGTAAAAATAATCGTGGCATTAGCATTTATGCTCCTAATTAAACTTATAGTTGCTTCAAGTGATTCTGAAACCTCAGGGACAGTCAAAAGCTCTTTAGTAAATTTTTTTTGAGGCATTTTATGACAATTGGCTACAATAGTGTCTGTTTCAATATAACGATAAACCCAAGAAGTTCCCAAGGTGAGAATAACATGTGTTGCTTCTTTAATATATTGATGTGTTAATTTCACACAGTTATTTAAAGTGTTCAACAACTCTTCTTTTGACGCACTGCTCAATTTAGAATGAACCTCGTAACAATGCCACTGTTCATTGTGAAAAAAGATGTCTTTTTCCGTATAATCTTTTTCATTGAGGGCTACCGTAATTAAATTTTCAATAGCCAAAGGATGAAATAGAATCCCGAACGGATTAAGGTCATTCTGAAACTTAAAATAATCCAGCTTTTGCCCAATATGTTCGGCAAAACAAGAACCAACCAAGCAAATTTTAGAGTGATAATCAATTTGATTATTGGGTTGTGCTTGAAGTGGTATTTCGGTTTGTAGTTTCAAAGTTTACGAAATATAATCCTTCACTTTTACCAAAGCTTCCTGAATCCCAGCAGGATGTTTTCCACCAGCTGTTGCAAAAAATGGTTGTCCACCGCCGCCGCCTTGAATATATTTACCAAGATCCCTAACAATTTGACCAGCATTTAATCCCTTACTTTCGACCAATTCCTTGGAAATATAACACGACAATAATGCTTTACCATCAGAAGAGGTCCCGAATAACAAGAACAAATTATCAAACTGACTTCCTAGTTCAAATGAAACATCTTTAATTCCTGATGCATCCAAATCCAATTCTTTAGCCAAAAACTTGATCCCGTTTATATCCTGCAGTTCCGCCTTTAAGTCCCCTTTAATATTTTTTGCTTTGTCTTTCAGAAGGCTTTCAATCTGCTTTTTAAGGTTCGCATTTTCTTCTTGCAAAGTTTGAAGGGCTGTTACAGGGTCTTTGCTATTGTTCAACAAGTCTTTCATTTCAAAAAACTGTCGGTTATTTTCTGTATAAAAGTCCTTAACAGCATCGTTGGTAATGGCTTCAATACGTCTAATTCCTGCAGCAACAGCACCTTCAGACACAATTTTGAAGTGCCAAATATCTGCTGTGTTTTTGACATGGGTTCCACCGCAAAGTTCGATCGATTTACCAAAACGAACCGCACGCACCGTATCTCCATATTTCTCGCCAAATAAGGCCATGGCACCCTCATTTAAAGCGTCTTCCATAGAAATGTTGCGCTTTTCAATAATTGGAAGTTTTCCTTCTATACGTGCATTGACAAAATTTTCGACATCCCTTAACTCTTCCACCGTTAATTTTGAAAAGTGCGAAAAATCGAAACGCAGATATTTTGAATGCACTGCACTACCCTTTTGCTCTACATGGTCTCCTAAAACCTCTCTCAATGCTTGATGCAATAAATGGGTTGCGGTGTGGTTACATTCAGTTCTATAACGCTGTTTCGCATCTACAACCGCCTTAAAAGTTTCGTCTAAATGTTTAGGTAAATTTTTTGTAAAATGAATAATGACGTTATTTTCCTTTTTTGTGTCTAAAATATAAACGACATCACCATGCACATCTTCCAGATAGCCTTTATCACCTACTTGTCCACCACCTTCGGGATAAAAAGGGGTCAAATTAAAGACCAATTGATAAATTTCACCATCCTTTTTTGAGGTTACTTTTCTGTATCTCGTAATCTTAACATTGGCTTCTAGAGCGTCATATCCAATAAATTCTTGTTCATTATCATCAATTAAAACAGTCCAGTCTCCAGTGCTCATTTCACTTGCTGCACGCGATCTGTTTTTTTGTTTTTGTAGCTCGTCATTAAAGCCTTTTTCATCGAGATTCAATCCTTTTTCATGAAGAATTAAGGCTGTTAGATCAATAGGAAAACCATAAGTGTCGTATAATTCAAATGCTTTTTCACCCGAAACCATGGTTCCTTTTGTGCTTTTAACAATGCCGTCAAGGATTAATAAACCCTGATCGAGTGTTCGTAGGAATGATGCTTCTTCCTCTTTGATGACATTCTCAATTAATTGTTTTTGCATTTTTAATTCTGGAAAGGCGGTTCCCATCTTTTCACTCAAAACCTCAACTAACCTAAAAATAAAAGGCTGTTTTTGATCTAAAAATGTAAACCCGTAACGTATGGCACGACGTAAAATTCTACGAATCACGTAACCTGCACCCGTATTGCTAGGCAACTGTCCGTCGGCTATTGAAAACGCTACAGCACGAACATGATCGGCGATGACACGTATAGCGACATCAACCTTTTCGTTCTTATTGTAATTGGTTTGTGTGATGGTTTCAATTTCCCTAATAATTGGTGTAAACACATCAGTATCGTAGTTAGATTGAACGCCCTGCAATACCATGCACAACCGTTCAAATCCCATACCTGTATCAATATGTTTGTTAGGCAAAACGTCTAAAGACCCGTTGGCTTTTCTGTTGTATTGCATAAATACAAGATTCCAGATCTCGACGACTTGAGGATGATCTTTATTAACCAAATCCCTTCCTGAAATTTTAGCTTTTTCTTCAGCCGAACGAATATCCACATGAATTTCACTACATGGTCCACATGGCCCTTGGTCGCCCATTTCCCAAAAGTTGTCCTTTTTATTTCCCATCAAAATCCGGTCTTCAGGAACAAATTGCTTCCAAAGTTCAAAAGCTTCACTATCCATATCCAGTTGATCCTCTTCATTCCCTTCAAATACGGTAACATAAAGAATGTTTTTATCTATACCATAAACCTTGGTCAATAACTCCCAAGCCCAGGCAATAGCTTCTTTTTTAAAATAGTCTCCAAAACTCCAATTGCCCAACATTTCAAAAAGTGTATGGTGATAGGTATCATAACCGACTTCTTCCAAATCATTATGTTTACCCGAAACACGTAAACACTTTTGCGTGTCGGCAATCCTATTGTTTTTTGGTTGCCCGTTGCCAAGAAAAAACTCTTTAAACGGAGCCATACCCGAATTAACAAACATGAGTGTTGGATCATCCTTTAACACCATAGGTGCAGACGGAACAATACTATGACCTTTATCCTTAAAAAAGTTTAAAAATTTAGAGCGGATTTCTTGAGACTTCATTTATAAGTTTTCTTGTCTTTTTGTTAAAAAATGATTAATTGCAAAACAATTTTTATCTTTACTCCCCATCGTTGATAACATATGGTGTTTAGGAGCGATTAAACCGATAAATTAACCATATCCAAAACTATTGAAATACTATTTTTGATAGTTTGGTCGTTTAGCAACCAATAGAACAGACATTAAAATGTCTATTATAACTGCAAAAATAGTATAAATTGCGACATGAGTAAGGTAAAATATTATTACGATTCTGAGACGCTGTCCTATCGAAAGATTGAACGCAAGAAAGGAACCACCATTACTTATGCAGCCGTTTTTTTGTTAGCCTCTGCACTTTTTGGGTTTCTGTTTGTGTTTATAGCTAGCCAATTTGTAAAATCACCTAAAGAGCGTGCCCTTGCAAGAGAACTTCAAAATATGCAATTGCAATATAAATTACTCAATAAACGTGTTGATGATGCTTTTGCAGCTTTAGAAAATGTAGAGGAACGCGACAATGGCATTTATCGATTATACTTTGAAGCCAATCCTATACCAGAGGAGCAGCGTCGTGCTGGCTTTGGAGGAATTAACCGATACAGCAAGTTTGAAGGCTATGACAATTCCAAGCTTATTATAGAAAGCAACAAACGCTTGGATGTGCTACAAAAAGCTATCGTAGTTCAATCGAGATCATTAGATGAAATTGCTTTATTGGCTGCAGACAAAGAAAAATTTCTCGCCTCAATACCAGCCATTCAACCCATAAATAATGAAAACCTAACCCGAATGGCTTCAGGTTTTGGTTATCGTACTGATCCCTTTACTAAAGTGCGTAAATTCCATTTTGGTATGGACTTCACTGCTCCTAGGGGCACACCCATTTACGCTTCAGGTGATGGTGTTGTAACAAGAGCCGATAATAGAGCAGCAGGTTATGGAAATCATATTGTGATAGATCATGGTTATGGATATGAGTCCCTCTATGCCCATTTGTACAAGTATAATGTAAGAGATAATCAACGGGTAAAGCGTGGTGATCTCATTGGTTTTGTTGGAAGCACAGGTCGATCTGAAGCCCCACATTTACATTATGAAATATTTAAAGATGGTGAGCGCATCAACCCTATTAATTTCTATTATGGTAATTTATCGGCTGAAGAATTCAGCAAGCTTCTTGAAAAAGCACAACTAGAAAACCAATCATTAGATTAATACTATGCACGTCGAACTTCCTGAAAAACGATATTATGGCATTGGCGAAGTAGCTAAAGCTTTTGATGTAAATACCTCTCTGATTAGATTTTGGGAAAAAGAGTTTGATATTCTAAAGCCTAAAAAAAACGCCAAAGGCAACAGGAAATTTACACTTGAAGACATCAAACATCTGAAATTTATTTACCACTTGGTAAAAGAGCGTGGCTTTACATTAGAAGGTGCTAAAACCCATCTTAAAGAAGAACGCAAGCAATCTTTGAATAATTTCGAAATCATTAGCAAATTGGAGGATGTGAAGGCACAGTTAATTAAAATTAAAACGCAACTGTAACATTCTGTTAGGTTCAATTACTAATAAAACAGAAACAATCAGCTAAAATCTTAAACTAACTCAAAATTCTTATACTATGAAAAAATGGTTAATTCCAGTAATTGTTATCGCAGTTATTGCATTTGGTCTCTATAATTGGGCCGTTGGATTTAATAATACCACCGTACAGCTTAATGAAAATGTAAGCGAAGCTTGGGGAAATGTTCAGACTTCATACCAACGCCGAAATGATCTCATTGGAAATTTGGTAAAAACCGTTCAAGGTGCGGCCGATTTTGAAAAAAGCACTTTAGAGGCCGTGGTAAAAGCAAGGTCTGAAGCTACAAAACCTGAGATCAATATTAATAACCTTGATGATTTAACGCCTGAAAAATTACAACAATTTAATAGCGCTCAAAGTGGCTTAAGCAATGCACTCTCAAGATTGCTATTAGTAGTTGAAAGATACCCAGATTTAAAGGCCAACCAAAACTTCTTGAAGTTACAGGACGAGCTAACCAGCACAGAAAATACCATTCAAACGGCGAGAACACGTTATAATGAGGCTATCAACCCGTATAACAATCATGTGAAGAAATTCCCAAACTCAATGCTTGCTGGTTTATTTGATTTTGAAGACAAGCCGTATTTTGATTCAGAAGCGGGTGCGGAACAACCTGTAGATGTTGAGTTCGACTTTAAATAAAATCCATGTCCAAAATTGAAGATTTTTTAACCGCAAGTGAAGAACAAGAGATCATTGCTGCCATTAGAGAAGCAGAGCAATTAACCTCTGGTGAAATTAGAATTCATATTGAAAAAACTTCAAAAATTGATGCTTTTGATAGAGCGATGGAACTATTCCATTTATTAAAAATGGATACAACCAAACTTCAAAATGGGGTATTGATCTATGTAGCTGTTGAAGATAAAACCTTTGTTATTTATGGCGATAAAGGCATTAATGATGTAGTTGCGGCTGATTTCTGGAATAGCACAAAAGACATTATGCAGCTTCATTTTAAGAAAGGCGAATTTAAACAAGGTCTCATTGAAGGTGTTAAAAAAGCAGGTGAACAATTACAAAAGCATTTTCCTTGGGAACATGGCGATGTAAACGAACTCCCAAATACAATTTCAAAAGGGTAATGCAAAGATCAAAGCACATATATGTTGCCTTACTAATCTTTTTTGGTGTAGGCATAAACACTTTAGCTTATGCTCAATTTACAGTTCCTCCTATTCCTGATGAACAAACCAGTGTGTATGACTACATTAACTTATTAACCCCAAGTCAAAAAAACAATCTCGAACAAAAGCTCATTAGATATTCAGACACTACTTCAACACAAATTGTTGTAGCCATAATCAGTACAACCAAAGGTGAGAATATTGGCTTATTGGCTCCTAAATGGGCACATAAATGGGGTGTAGGACAGGCCAAGGAAGATAACGGCGTATTTATTTTATTAGCCAAGGATGATCGCAATATTTGGATAGCGCCTGGCTATGGTGTTGAGAACAAACTTACCGCCGGAATAGTTGGGGAACTCACCCGAAATATTATTATACCGGAGTTTAAACGTGGTGATTATTACGCTGGTTTAGATAAAGGCAGTGATGCCATTTTTGAAATTTTAGAGGGAAGCTACCAAGGTACGCGAAAGACATCAGGTAAAAACGTGTTTCCGTTTGGGGTTCTTGTTATTCTATTTTTCATCTTTATCGTTATTTTAATTTCTATATCGAAGAACAGACGTGGTGGTGGCCGAGGTGGCAATCGAGGTAATCGATCTGATGGTGTCGATATTCTGGAAGCCATTATCTTGAGTAATTTGGGTCGCGGGAGTTTTGGTGGTCGCTCTAGTGGCGGCTTCGGTGGTGGAAGCTTTGGCGGTGGTGGCTTTGGAGGCGGCTTCGGTGGTGGCGGATTCTCTGGCGGCGGTGCTGGAGGCAGCTGGTAGTTTCAGTTAACAGTCACTGTATGCAGTTGACAATTAAAGTATTTAGCACTTTTGATGTTGTGATCCAAGCCAAGAAATAAATATCGTCTTCTTCCTTAAAATAAGGCGAAGTCACGCCGACAAAAACAAATTCACAAACTATTTTTGATACGTTTTAAGTGAAATTTTCTTAAAATGGTTAGTATTCATATGGCACTTCAGGTGAATATGAGTTTATAAAACAGGATTAATCTATTTTTTTCGCATATACACACTCACAGGAACACCATGAAAATCAAACTGTTCACGCAATTTGTTTTCGAGGAAACGCTTGTAAGGTTCTTTTACGTATTGGGGCAAATTACAGAAAAATGCAAATTGCGGCTGTGGCGTTGGCAATTGCATGATATATTTTATTTTAACGTACTTTCCTTTGTTTGCAGGCGGTGGATTGTGTTCGATTATTGGCAGCAATACCTCATTTAAAACGCTGGTTTTAATTCGCTTTGTACGGTTGTTGTAAACTTCAACTGCGGTTTCAATAGCTTTAAAAATACGTTGTTTGTTCAATACTGAAATAAATACGATTGGCACATCCGTAAATGGTTCCAACTCTTTGCGAATAGCTTTTTCATATTCTTTGGTCGTTTTAGTATCTTTTTCAACCAAATCCCATTTATTCACCAAAATAACAACGCCTTTTCTATTGCGCTCTGCAAGCCAAAAAATGTTCTGAACCTGTCCGTCAAAACTTCGTGTTGCATCATGTACTACTAAACACACATCGCAATGCTCTATGGCACGAATACTTCGCATTACCGAATAAAACTCTAAATCTTCCTTTACTTTCGATTTACGTCTAATCCCAGCAGTATCCACCAAATTAAACTCAAACCCAAAGCGATTATATTTTGTATCAATCGCATCACGAGTAGTTCCTGCGATATCAGTAACTATGTAGCGATCCTCACCTATCAATGCATTAATGAACGATGATTTACCTGCGTTGGGTCGACCCACTACGGCAAAGCGCGGTAATTCGGCTTCTTCAACATCTTCTTTTTCAGGTAGCGCTTTAATTAGAGCATCAAGCAAATCTCCTGTTCCACTGCCATTGATACTTGCAATGGTGTAATACTCACCCAAGCCCAAACTATAAAACTCAACGGCATCTTGGGCACGTTTAGCATTATCTACCTTATTCACAGCCAAAAACACTGGCTTATCCACCTTTCGAAGTAATTTAGCTACGTCTTCATCCATTCCGGTGACTCCAGACTCAACATCAACCATAAACACAATCACATCGGCTTCATCAATGGCCAATTCTACCTGCTTGTCAATTTCAGCTTCAAACACATCATCACTTCCCTTTACATAACCTCCTGTATCGATAAGCGTAAAATCCCTGCCATTCCAGTCACTTTTACCATAATGGCGGTCTCTAGTAACACCACTAACGGCATCAACGATGGCTTCCCTACGTTTGATCAAACGATTAAAAAACGTTGATTTCCCAACATTTGGGCGTCCTACAATGGCTACTATACTACTCATATTAATGGTTTTGCGGGTGCAAAGATATCATATTACTACTGATTATAACCAAATCGTTTAAGCTGATTTGGATTAGAGCGCCAATTCTTATTCACTTTCACATATAATTCTAAATGAATCTGTTTGCCAAAGAATTTCTCGAGGTCTTTTCTGGACTCAACACCCACACGTTTTAGCGCAGCACCTTTATGGCCAATGATAATACCCTTTTGGGTCTCTCGCTCCACCATGATGACCGAACGCATCCTGATGATGTCTTCTTCTTCAAAGAACTCTTCCGTATCAATTTCTACAGCATAGGGAATTTCCTTTTTGTAATGCATAAGGATTTTTTCCCGAATGGTTTCATTGACAAAAAAGCGCTCTGGCTTATCGGTTAACTGATCTTTTGGATAAAAAGGTGGTGATTCTGGCAACAATTCAATAATGCGATCAAACACTTCTTTTACTTGAAACCCTTCTAATGCAGAAATTGGAATCACTTGAGCATTGGGCACTTTTTTTGACCACAATTGAACCTGTTCTTCCAATTGTTCCTGGTTTGACTTGTCTATTTTATTAAGTAATAAAAGCACAGGAATTTTGGAATTGGTAATCTTATTGAAAAAGGATTCATCCTTGAGTTCCTGTTCGCCAATTTCAACCATATATAACAGCACATCGGCATCATCAAAGGCTGATTTCACAAAATCCATCATGGATTCTTGTAACTCATACGCTGGTTTTATAATTCCGGGCGTATCAGATAAAATCACTTGAAAATCGTCCCCATTAACAATTCCTAAAATACGATGTCTAGTAGTTTGTGCCTTGGAGGTAATGATCGATAATTTTTCGCCAACAAACGCATTCATAAGTGTAGACTTTCCTACGTTTGGATTTCCAATAATATTTACAAAACCTGCTTTGTGCATTTCAAATTATTTTTGCAAAGTTACAACCTTTAACGCTTACTCAAGTTGAAACCTCATAATATTGGTACTTATTATGATAAAAATCAGTAGTTATCGGATTTAAAATTTATAATTTTAAAGAAGCGTTACTGACACCAACTAAATCCATGCATTATGACTGATTTACAAATTGCCAAAACTATCACCTTAAAACCTATTATTGATATTGCCAAAACATTTGGAATTGATTCAGACCATATTGACATGTATGGTAAGTATAAAGCCAAATTACCTTTAAAAGCGATAAACAAAGAACAGGCTCATAAAAGCCATCTTATTTTGGTATCTGCTATTTCTCCCACACCTGCAGGTGAAGGAAAAACTACCATGTCTATTGGTTTATCTGAAGGCTTAAATCGCTTGAACAAAAAAACTACAGTGGTTTTAAGAGAACCTTCATTGGGTCCTGTTTTTGGTATTAAAGGCGGTGCAACTGGTGGTGGATTCTCGCAAGTATTACCTATGGAAGATATTAATCTTCATTTTACGGGTGACTTTGCAGCCATTGAAAAGGCCCATAATTTATTATCTGCAATTATTGATAATAATATTCAAAGTAAAACCACGTCTCTACAAATTGATCCCAGAACGGTTAGTTGGAAACGCGTTATAGATATGAATGATCGTGCCTTAAGGCGAATCATTGTAGGTTTGGGAGGTACAACTTCGGGTGTGCCACGAGAGACTGGATTTGATATTACTGCTGCTTCAGAAATCATGGCTATTCTCTGTTTGGCCGAAAACCTTAATGATCTTAAAACCCGGTTAGGCCATATCTTTATTGGCTATACCTATGATAGAAATCCTATTTATGCCAAAGATTTAAAGGCGCAAGGTGCTATGGCGGCTTTGCTGAAAGAGGCCATAAAACCTAATTTAGTTCAAACCATTGAGGGGAATCCAGCTATAATTCACGGCGGACCTTTTGCAAATATTGCACAAGGAACAAATTCGGTTATTGCGACTTTGATGGCTATGTCACATTCAGACTATACAGTTACAGAAGCGGGATTTGGATTTGATCTTGGGGCAGAAAAATTTTTCGATATTAAATGTCAAAGTGCTGGACTTAAACCAAAAGCTGTTGTACTCACTACAACCATTCGTGCCTTAAAATATCACGGTGGAGCAGATTTAAATTCACTAACCGAACCCGATCTGGAAGCCTTAAAAAATGGGCTGCCAAATTTAGAAAAGCATCTTGAGAATATCTATAAATTTAAGGTCGCACCTGTAATCGCCATCAACCGATTTTTGTCTGATAGTGATGAGGAGATCGAATTCATCTTGGATTTTGCTAAATCTAAAGGTGTTAAGGTAGCATTAGCTGATGTTTGGGCAAAAGGTGGTGAAGGCGCTATTGAATTAGCGCAATGTGTGATTGATGTTGTTGAATCCAATACTTCAGAATTCAAACCATTGTACGATTGGAACTCTAGTGTTACTGATAAAATAGAAACTATTGCTACCGAAATATACGGTGCTGAATATGTTGATTACACTTCTAAAGCTAAAGCTGACCTGAAAAAGATCTCACATTTAGGTTTGGACCACTTACCTATTTGCATTGCAAAAACTCAAAAATCACTTTCAGATAATCCCAAACTATTAGGGCGGCCAAAAGACTTTATAATTACCGTAAGAGAAATAGAAATTGCTGCTGGCGCAGGGTTCTTGATTCCTATCACAGGTGATATTATGCGTATGCCAGGTTTACCTATTCATCCCTCTTCAGAAGGCATAGACATTAGTGATGATGGTGAAATCACAGGGTTATTTTAACATGGATCTTCACCTTGATAAAAAATCATTAATTCACAATAATTTGATTTACGGACTTCTTAATATTTATGCGTCCACATGAGTTTTATTGGATCTTACTCCATAACCAATCTAAAGCCTACAAACCCTGTTGCTAAATCAAAGCCCAAAGTACGATTAACTGTATAGCAACCAAAATTGCATTGAACAGACCCTCCTCGCGCTACACGTAGGTTTCCATTGTCAGGGCCTAATGGATTATTGCTAGGGGAATTATTATAATAGTCGGCCGCATACCAATCGCTACACCATTCCCAGACATTTCCTGTCATATCATAAATTCCTAATTCATTTGCTGCTTTTAGACCAACATTGTGACTTTTAGGGGTCTTGGTTTCAAAAAAAGAGGCATTTGCATCATTCCAACTCACTTCATTTTTATTATCTGAACCACTGAATTGATAGTTCTTACTTTTGTTTCCTCCCCTAGCTGCGTATTCCCATTCTGCCTCTGTTGGTAATCTATAGTTTCTCCCAGTATGGATGTTGAGTTTTAATATGAACTCTTGAGTTACATCCCATGAAGCCACTACAGGCTTTTTTGAATCCTCATCATTAATTGATTCTGTAATATCAAAAACCCAGTTCCAAATCTGATTGGTAGTTTCCAAAATAGCTATTTTAAAGGCATTTATGGTAACTTGATGTTGGGGCATGGCATCTTTATAAAGGTGAGATTGTGACCTATGAATCCATTTCAATTCTTTTTCATTTTTGAGACCCATTAAAAATGTTCCTCCTTCAACCAAAACCATAGGTAATAAGCTATCGATAAACATCCTATTTTTGACATATACTTTTTCTTGTTCAGCTGCTTTTTTATCAGCCTCTCTATTTATTAAGTTTACTTTTTCATCAAAGGAAGCTCTACTTTGAGGGTACTCATTTAAGCTGTTTTGAATATTGTACACATCTCGATATTTTTCTTCTAAACCGGCTATATCATAATTGATAAGGTAAGTAGTACAATGGTTTCGTATTTGTTCTAGTTTTTCAAAACTCTCATAAGGATTGCTTTTAAATAGTTTATGCTCTGCCATAATACGCAAGTGCAAAATATTGGGAGCGGTTTGCCCCAACAGGGCTTCGGTTTCGGTTAATAGCTTAATACAGTCTTCAAATTTGTTATCATAAAATGCTCTTTCGGCGTCTTCGTATTTGAATTTTGCTACCGTGTTTTGGGCAGATGCTGATATACCTAAAAGAACAATAAGGCCAATTAAGATATGTTTCATTTTTTTAGTCTAATTTGAAGTCGCTTTCAGTAACTTCTTCATTAATTTTAATTTCAGACCAAACCGTAATGGTTTTTTTAGGCACATTAGTCGTGTTCATATCTTTAATTGATGACATCTGATTTTTTCCCATTATAGCAATGGCCATCACTTGCTTATTTTGCAATTTCTCTAATGCTTCTTGGTCTCCTGATATAGAAGTGACGGTGCCCAAAGCAGAGCTTCCTGATTGTATGGTAAAAGGCATCAGGATGCCGTTTACATCTTTATAATCACTCAATATGATTTCTCCTTGTGTGTTTGGCTCCTCATTTTTAACCTCAATTTTATATAATAAGTTATCCAACACATTATAAAATCTAAATAAAACTTTACCCAAAGGACTTTCAATTTTCAGCTTATACGCCTTACCTGATGCCAAATTTAGAGTATCTACAATATGCAGTTTATAAGGTAAAGCGAGATAATTTAACTCTGGGAATATGGCATGCTCTTTAAAAGTTAAAATTTCGGTTTCTGTTAATGGCGTTTTACTTGTTTTATTTCGTTTATGGCCAGTTTCACCATTAAACACATCTGTATAAATTAAATCGCCTTTTTTCTTCCTGTTTTTAAAATATCGACTACTGGTAAATTTATTGGGTGCCATTTTTTTATCTTCAATCAATAAAGGAAAAGGCTCTCCGAAAACTTCCCCACTTCTAAACATTGTTTTTACATTGGCTACCTTATCTTTCCCTCCTATGGCCTCGAGGTATCTTTCAATAATCTTTTTGGCTTCTAAACTGTTTTTAATTTTAGAAGCTTCCACTGCTGCAATTTTTTCGTCAAATGCAGATTTATTGGAAGGATATCGGCCTAATGTATTTTGAATCTCGTACACATCTCGATATTTCTCTTCGAGCCCAGCAATGTCATAGTCTTGCAAATAAGTGTCGCAATGGTTTCTTATATTTTCTATTATGGTATAACTGTGCATGGGGTTTTGTTCCAACAATTTGTGCTCTGCCAAAATGCGCAAGTGCAAAATATTGGGAGCGGTTTGCCCCAACAGGGCTTCCGTTTCGGTCAATAGTTTAATGCAGTCTTCAAACTTATTCTCATAATAGGCCTTTTCGGCGTCTTCGTATTTAAATTTGGCGACTGTGTTTTGCGTATTAGCATTGAGTGCAAAGACTAAAACGGCACCAATAAAAAATAATCGTTTCATATCATTAATATTTTAATTTAAAGAGTTGCCAATTGCTTTTCCATAATCCGTAGGAACTTCGACCCAAGCTTTGGTTTCCCATTTTACAAAAACGAGGGAGTGTGGGTGCTTCATTGGAATCAAACTGACAAATTTCGTTCAAAATGCAGAATGGGTAATAAACTTAAAAAAAGCAAAAATAATTTGGGTTTTCATTAGTTAAAATCTTCTACGTTAACATTCTTATTAATAAAAACAATTTTACTAGCTCTAACAAACTTTCGAGCTTTTTGATTATCAAAAAAAATGGAATGCTCATAAACAAAAGGAAGTATTACTCCTTCAACCTCTCTATAATCTGATAAATCGGTTATAGTTTGCACTATGGGATAGTAATTCCAATAATATCCTCCATTATAAATTATTGTTTCTAATAAATGAGTTTTTAAATTATAATAGCGCCACTCTTTAGTGGCATCTGGATAAGTAATCAATATGGCAGCTTGACCTTTTTCATTTTCCCCATAATATTGAAGGTCATAACCTTCATTAAAAAATTGTAGTTCAGCGAAGCTATTCATGTTTATATTACTCTGAAAGGATTTACATGTCATAGCTGTTAAATTTTCTTTTTCACCTTTTATTTCATAGTAACATTCGTTGCCATTATATACATATTGCTGTCCTTTCTTTTTATTTCCAGTTTCAGACCTAGATCCAAATAAAGCAAACTTATCTGGAAACAAAAACTTCTCATGAGTATCATAAGAAACACCCTTAAGTGTAATAATTTTATGAATAGAACGTACTTGGGAGAGCTTTTCCTTACCTCCAATTGCATTTAAATAATTTTCTATAATACTCACTACCTTATCATAAGCTTCTTTTTTTACTTGGGCAATGGAATCTTTAATCGCATTAAATTCTAGTATATCGTTAGGATACTTTTTTAATCCATTGCTTACTTCAAAGACTTCCCTAAACTTTTCTTCCAAACCGGCAATGTCATAGTCTTGCAAATAGGTGTTGCAATGGTTTCTTAAGTTTTCAATTAAGGCATAGCTGTGCATGGGGTTTTGTTCCAACAGTTTGTGTTCAGCCAAAATGCCCAAATGCAAAATATTGGGAGCGGTTTGTCCCAACAGGGCTTCTGTTTCGGTTAAAAGTTGAATGCAGTCTTCAAATTTATTTTCATAATAGGCCTTTTCGGCGTCTTCAAATTTAAATTTGGCGACTGTGTTTTGCGAATTAACATTAAGCGTAAAGACTAAAACGGCACCAATAAAAAATAATCGTTTCATATCATTAATGTTTTAATTTAAAGAGTTGCCTATTGCTTTTCCTTCGTCTGTTAAGGGCATCACGAGACGAAATCCCTGTACGTCATTCCTTATTTCATTAATTCTACCAGTATATCGTATGGTCATATAGGTTTTGGTTTTATCGAAATTAGCCTTACCATAAATATTACCTCCCCTAGTTACCTTTTCACTTCCTGAAGCTGGTCCTGATGGGTTTAAATCTGGACTTACATTATAGTAATTTTTACCATACCAATCATAACACCATTCTATAGCATTTCCAAAAAGATCATAAACCCCTTTTGAATTGGGTTGTTTTTGACCAACATGATGTATTTTTTTATTAGAATTACTCTCAAACCAACCAAAACCATTATAATCTACCCAATACCATCTGCCTGTATTGAACGGATTGTCATCTTTAGCTACATATTCCCATTCGGCTTCAGTAGGTAAGCGATAGTAGTCACCAGTCACCTTACTTAACCACTGGCAAAAGGCCATGGCACCATTCCAAGATACGTTTATTACTGGAAGATTATTATCCTCTGATGTTCTTGGTAATTTATCCTCACCGTATTTCCAATCTAAATTAAGAGGGTCAACTATTACTTTGCCTCCTATCTTATAAACGACGCCCTCATCTTTATAACCGGTTTGATTTATGAACAGTTTATACTGTTCATAGGTCACCTCATACTTACCCATTTTAAAATCACCGACTCTTACCTTGTGTTCTTTTTGTTCATTGGTATAATATGCTTTTTTATGGCCCATTACAAACACACCCCCTTCTATCAACACCATATTTTCCTGTATTTGAGTTATAATACTTTTTTTATGGTGCTCAACTTCGGCTACTTTAACATCAAAAGCTTCCTTGGTATCAGGGTGTTGGTTTAATGTATTGCTAATTTCATACACATCTCTAAATTTCTCTTCCAAGCCCGCAATGTCATAGTTTTGCAAATAGCTATTACAATGATTTCTTAAGTTTTCTATTAAGACAAAGCTGTGCAAAGGGTTTTGCTCTAGCAACTTATGTTCTGCCAAAATACGCAGATGTAAAATATTAGGTGCTGATTGCCCTAACAAGGCTTCCGTTTCGGTTAATAGTTGAATACAGTCTTCAAATTTGTTATCGTAAAATGCTTTTTCGGCGTCTTCGTATTTAAATTTGGCTACGGTGTTTTGGGCATTGCTTTGTATTGAAAATGTAATAATGAATAAGAGAAAAATAGGTAATTTCATAAATTTAATTTTTTATTGGATTTCCCCAAAAGTCAACTTTTGGAGCGGTTTGTTGAAGGTTTTCGGTTTCACTATGTGCATTAAAACCTTCATAGGTAAGGGCATCAATTCCCATATTGGTTTTATCTACATAACTTAAAAAGGAATTATATACCGAATTCGCTTCTGATAAGCTGTAAAATGGACCGCAAATGGTTTCTTGAAGTGGCGTTAGGCTATTTACCTCATCTTCAATTTTTGTTTTCATAGGCCAGGTACCATCCGGATATTTGCCAATGGCGAACACTTTAGTGGTCTTAACTTTTGGGCTATCCTGTAATAACTGGTCTTGATTGTAGGCATATACAAAATAGTAAAGATTATTGCCTTTTGAAGCTGTTGAAGATAAAGGTAATTCGCCTTGTGGGTAACCTTTAAACACTGCCAATCTTGCTTTTTTAATGGATTCCCTAATCGCCTTCTTTTTAGCTTCAGCTTCTTTACGGATGCGTGCACGTTCGGCAGCCGCTTCTTTTTTTGCCTTGGCTTTAGCTAAATCATTCAATAAACCAGTGGCAAGGCCAACACCACCTAAAGCTGCTCCAGTGTATGCCTGTCCTAAATTGCCATTGGCGGTACTTAAAAGGTTCATCCCTGTTTGTATCATTGCTTTAGGGTCACCATAGGTTTCTGGGCTTATTTGGGCCAATGCTTCGTTCATATCCTTATCTATGTTTAAAGATTGTTGATAGACATCATTACTCTGCCCAACCAAATTCGAATTATAATCATCTACGCTTCGCCGTTTTAAAGCCTCTTCTTGCTCCCAAGCTGCTTTTTTTGCAACATTGTCTTCCCGAAGTTGCATTTGTTGTTGATATGTGCTGTTATTTTCTACAACAGTACCTGCATAACTTACGGTTTTAGCTTCGCCTACTGCATTTTGTGTAACTACGGGATTACCCCAAAAATCTAGCGTTGTAGTGGTAAGCTCATGTTTGGGTATGGTATGGTCAAAGGTATCAACAACCCCTTGTCTCCTATCAGAGCTTTCCTCAATTTCTTTTTCGTTAGGTTGCTTGTTATTCTCTGCCTGTGGTTGCACTAACGCATTTTTCTCGTCTTCCTGTTTTTGTTTCCAAGCTTTAAGCTCTTCAATGCGCTGTTTTATTTTTGGATCTTTATTTAGTGCGTATAAGGCTTCGTATTTTTCGATGGCTTCATCGGTTCGGCCAAGTTCATCGGCATTTTTAGCATCAGCAAGAAGATTATTAAATTGAATATCATTCCTTTTTTCTTTAAGAATATGTCCTAAATTGATATCTATCCTTTGATAGCCACTAATATATTTGTTCAGGGCTTTAATTGACCGAATCTCAACTTTAAGGTAATTAATGATCTCTTGTACAGTTTTAAAATTAGTGACATTTCCAGAATACCCAAACAGCTCGCTATCAGTTAGTGCATTAGATCCCAAGTTTGGAACGTAGACATTCTTTGTAAACGATACTCTCTCTTGAGTATTTGGGTTGGTGTAATCCCCCTCAATACTAAATTCCATACTACCGGTTATGGCTAAATTAAATTCGGAAATATCATAATCATGTTCGCCACCTTCTGCATTTGCACCTCTTACCAATGTTGGTTGATTAATATCAACTTCAAAAATTACTTGCAATCCTTCCCATGCCCACTTAGCGGGAGCAACTCGTATTTTCCAAAATCCAGCATGTACATCAGGCCTAATATTTTTATAGTCATGGGTGTCTTCAAATTTATTAGGCACCAAAGCCACTAGACCTTGACTATAGCCTCCATTTATTTGTTGAGCATTTAAGGATAATGAACTTATCCATAATAGTATAAGTATGTAATTTTTCATGGTATTATAGGGCAAAAAAGTTATCATTTCAAAAAAAGCAAATAATCCTATACCTGTCAATACCCACATTAGGGTACTTTGCACGAAATTAATCACGAAGTGTTCAAGGTATTAAATATAACCTTTCCTAATACAGTCGGCCACAAGCTCCGTGATATTCTTACAATCCGATTTTTTTAAAATATTTTTTCGATGTGTATTCACCGTTCCAAAGGCGATGTTTAATTGGTCTGAAATTTCGTTCATGGTTAATCCTTCACCCAATAATTTAATAATTTCCAATTCGCGAGAAGTAAACGGAATTTCATCAGTAAGGCTCACAAACGGCTTGAAGTTTTTAAATAACTCGTGATTAAAAGCATCCAACTCTAGGTATGAAGGCTCTCCGTTTAATCCTATCAATGACAATTTTCTATTATTATGTGTAGTGATGTGATTGATATCAGAGATACAGCCAAACACTTTTAATAGCGCACCATCTTCTGTTGTTTTAAGTGTAAGTGTTTGCAATAAAAACAATTTGTACTCATTGTTTTTTGATTTCAAGCGCAAACAATAGCTAATTTTATAATTAACAATTTGTTCGGGGGCAACACAATTTTTTAAAAAATAAGCTACGACATCCTCACACCGCAAAAACCAATTAAAATCGTCTGGGTGAATGAGTTCAATTATTTTTTCGACTGAAAATTCTTGTTTCGAAATACTTAAGATATCTTCTATACCTTGACTCAAAAGTTTTGCAGTAAGCGTAGGAGAATCGATGATATAATAAAAACTTGGTCCAGGGCTAAACAAATTTGACAACAATGCTTTTACATTGACATTGTAATTAGTAATCGATTCTTGGGCCAAGTAATTACTATGAGAACTGTATAAGTCGAGTATGAGTTTACTTTTCATCTAATAGCTTAAATCTACAATTATAGACCCAATAATCCTAAATCTAGGAACTATTATTTAACCCCAATTTGAATTTCAAAAGAATAAATTTGTAACTTTATTTGCAACTCACTAACAATAAACACTTTAAAACAAATTACAGATGAAAACAACACATTCACAAACGAAAATCAGACTTCATGATGCCATTGTAGGCGTGCTCTATCTCACCAGTGTTGTACTGGCTTTTATGGTTAATATTAAATGGCTGTATATGGCTGGTGCTGTGGCTGCGCTTCAAATAATTAGTCCGGTCACTAAATTCTGTCCTGTGTATTTTATACTTAACAAGCTAATGCCTGGGACTGAACCCATTCAAGACGGAAGTAGAGATTAATATGAAAAGCTCATGAAGCTTTAAAGGATTCTAATTAGGCACTCATAAAGTTAGCACCCCTTATCTCTTGTCATAAAAAAAGCCTCACTATAAACTAGGAGGCTTTTTTCTTTATGATTTTAATGAGTGATTAATACTTAACCAATCGGACGGTTTTTACTTTCCCACCTTGGGAAATTTTCACCATATACACACCTGCTTCCAATTCGTTTCCAAAACGGTACTCATCGTCTGGATTAAACTGTTTAGTGTGTACCAATTTGTTGCTCATGTCATACACCTGAATTTGAATGCGATTGGTTCTATCCAGAGTTTTGACTTTCAAGCTAAAGTTGGCTTTAGAAGGGTTTGGCCATGATGCCACGGCAAATTCCTCTAGACTATCTATACTTGGTTCTGGCCTTGCAGCACTTGAGCTTGCAGGCACCTCAATTGGACAAGGACTACATACATCGTCGGCATTCCATACCACGTTAATACTACCGTGTACCCTGTTCGCTATAAACAGTCCCGTCATGTAGGTTGGCTCTGGAGCTTTATTTTTGTTCCCAGCTTCACCTTTTGCCAATAGCTCATGACCATTTAAGTGCATACGTGCTTTTACATTAGATCCTTTTTCGATCTGAACATCTTCATTGACATAGAACACTACATTTTCACCACCTGAATTAATAACCCCATTTTGAGCCAACATGAATTTTTCATTGAGATACACATTGGCACATCCTGTAAATTCTATTTTGGCGCCTTGGAAGGTTTTCAAGTTATTGATATAAATATTGGATTGAGAGAAGGTTACCGTAGCACCATCTCTAACCTCTACAGTGCCATAAATAGCTCCTGAAAGCGTTGTATTGGTCGTTACAACCACGTTAGGACTACTTGCATTTGACACCGTATTGAATTGGAACGGCGGTATAACCGGATTTGCTGGTTGGTTAATGGTTCCTCCATTTATCTGGCTACCTTGATTCAAGTTAAATAATGGTGCTTTACCAAAGCCAACAATGGTACTTGCCTGATGCAACTTGATGGTTCCTGTATTTGGTTCTGTCGCTCCTACCCCGCCGGTCTGTACAATATTAGAGCCGTGCAAGAAGACCTCGTTCTTCGCTAAAATGGTATAGGACGAGATTAATGCTGTAGCATCAAACCCAGTAACTGTATAAGATACCGTTGTCGTACAATTAGTCTCTGAAGTCACAGCCACGGTATAGGTGCCATTTCCTTTAACCCTAATACTATTTTCATTGGTTGGTTCTCCTATTGGGAATCCTGCATCAACGCCTGTATAGGACCATGCATACGACCTAATATCGTCTTCTGTTTGGCCCGAACCTAATTGTACAGTCAACACGTCAAACGCACCTTGACAGAATTCTGGCAATGGCCCTTGCGATATAGAAACGTCTGGTATGATGCCTATTACCGTTACAGTAGCCGAGCAGCTGGAACTATTTCCATTGGCGTCAGTTACCGTAAGCATTACTGATACTGGATTGTTTACATCTGCACATGTGAATGACGTGATATCAGTATCATAAGTCAATCCACCACAAGCATCGTTAGAACCATTGTTCACTGCGTCTTCAGCTATGGTTACTGTCCCGTCAGCACCAAGATAAACAGTAATATCTTTACAAATTGCCGTTGGGTCTACATTATCTTCAACAGTAACTGTTGCATCACATTCAGCAGTATTTCCATTAGCGTCTGTGACCGTTAATGTCACTGTGTTTGCTCCAACATTAGAACAATCAAATACCGTTTGACTTGCGGACAATGTAAATCCACAAGCATCAGATGAACCACCATCAATATTGGCTGGAACAATACTGGCATTTCCATTAGCATCCAATTGAATGGTAATGCTTTGACAAACTGCTATAGGATTTACCTTGTCTTCAACAGTTATAGTTGTAGTACAAGTGTCAGAATTTCCATTTTTGTCCGTTACTGTTAAGGTTACCTGATTTGGTCCTACGTTAGTACAGTCAAATACATTTGGTAATACGGTCATACTTGCAATACCGCAGGCGTCACTACTACCAAGACCAACCGCATTATAATCAGCTTGTGTTAAGACATAGTTCCCCGTTGCATCTAACTGTATTGTAATAGGGTTACATTCTACATGTGGATCAATATTGTCTTCAACATAAACTTTAGCCTCACACGTCGCTGAATTGCCACTTACATCGGTTACAGTTAAAAGTACGTTATTACCTTTATCTATAACGGTAATTGTGTGACTTCCGAGAAAAGTAAACGTATTTAATGGATATTGAGTCCATTCCGTTAAATCTCCAGAGATATTTCCACCTAAAACCGTGTCTTTTCTTACTAAAGTATTCATCCATCCAGCGGCTGGGATATAATCTACAACTTGACCATTATGCAACAATGCAATAACATCATTACTTTCAAAAAAGAGGTCATCGGTTAAATAATCAACTGGTGAACGAGTACCAATTGGGAACGAAATAAAATTATTTGCTGTAACAAAAACATCTCGATCACTGATAGTTCCATTCAAAGGAATTTGAACTATACCACCTCCATTTGGATAAATTTCCAAAGTATAGCCTTCAGCTAATAGATCAACTGGCAATCCAGTTCCATTAAAAATCTCAATGGCTTTGTTATCATTACTACCATTTATATATTCCGAAATGATTAGCTCATCCAAATCCCCTCCAATATCACTACAACTAAAACTTGTTTGCGAGACATTTAAACTAACTGGGCTACAGTTATCATATGAATTCTTATTTAATTGGTCTGCCGTAATTGTTGCATTTCCAGAAGCATTTAATTGAATAGTTAAACCAACACAATCTACTATAGGTGGGGTCACATCCTGAACCGAGATGATTTGGGTCGATTCCGTGAACAATCCCGTAACATCGGTCGCTCTCCAGGTTCTCGTAATCGTGTAATTATAGTGACCTGCATGGTTTGGATCATTGTTTTGCGTACTGACATCACTTTGGGTAATGGCCACTGGTGAACAGTTGTCACTTCCTGTGGCAACTCCTGTTGCCGCTGAAGTGGTATCGTCCTCACAGTTGACCGTTACATCTGCCACATCCGTAATCGTTGGTGGGGTCACATCCTGAACCGAGATGATTTGGGTCGATTCCGTGAACAATCCCGTAACATCGGTCGCTCTCCAGGTTCTCGTAATCGTGTAATTATAGTGACCTGCAGTGTTTGGGTCATTGTTTTGCGTACTGACATCACTTTGGGTAATGGCCACTGGTGAACAGTTGTCACTTCCTGTGGCAACTCCTGTTGCCGCTGAAGTGGTATCGTCCTCACAGTTGACCGTCACGTCTGCTACATCCGTAATCGTTGGTGGGGTCACATCCTGAACCGTGATGATTTGGGTCGATTCCGTGAACAATCCCGTAACATCGGTCGCTCTCCAGGTTCTGGTAATCGTATAATTGTAGTGACCCGCAGTGTTTGGATCATTGTTTTGCGTACTGACATCACTTTGGGTAATGGCCACTGGCGAACAGTTGTCACTTCCTGTGGCAACACCTGTTGCCGCTGAAGTGGTATCGTCTTCACAGTTGACCGTCACGTCTGCTACATCCGTAATCGTTGGTGGGGTCACATCCTGAACCGTGATGATTTGGGTCGATTCCGTGAACAATCCCGTAACATCGGTCGCTCTCCAGGTTCTGGTAATCGTGTAATTATAGTGACCCGCAGTGTTTGGGTCATTGTTTTGCGTACTGACATCACTTTGGGTAATGGCCACTGGCGAACAGTTGTCACTTCCTGTGGCAACACCTGTTGCCGCTGAAGTGGTATCGTCCTCACAGTTGACCGTTACATCTGCCACATCAGTAATGGTTGGTGGGGTCACATCCTGAACCGTGATGATTTGGGTCGATTCCGTGAACAATCCCGTAACATCGGTCGCTCTCCAGGTTCTGGTAATCGTATAATTGTAGTGACCCGCAGTGTTTGGATCATTGTTTTGCGTACTGACATCACTTTGGGTAATGGCCACTGGCGAACAGTTGTCACTTCCTGTGGCAACACCTGTTGCCGCTGAAGTGGTATTGTCCTCACAGTTGACCGTTACATCTGCCACATCCGTAATCGTTGGTGGGGTCACATCCTGAACCGTGATGATTTGGGTCGATTCCGTGAACAATCCCGTAACATCGGTCGCTCTCCAGGTTCTGGTAATCGTATAATTATAGTGACCTGCAGTGTTTGGGTCATTGTTTTGCGTACTAACATCACTTTGGGTAATGGCCACTGGCGAACAGTTGTCACTTCCTGTGGCAACACCTGTTGCCGCTGAAGTGGTATCGTCCTCACAGTTGACCGTCACGTCTGCTACATCCGTAATCGTTGGTGGCGTTACATCCTGAACCGTTATCACTTGTACACCCGAACTACTGTTTCCTGCCACATCCGTTGCGGTCCAAGTTCTAGTGATGCTATAGTTGTAATGACCACTATTTGCTGCATTAGGATCTTGTGTGCTTACTTCATTTAGTGCGATTGAAGGTGAAGGGTCACAATTATCGCTCGCTGTTGGCGAAGCTGCTAATGGGATATTATCACAATCTGCATTAACATCTGAAGGAACGCCTGCTAATTCAGGTGCTTCATTATCTTCTATAGTAATAATAGTTGTACAAGTTGCTGTTTGACCATGACCATCATCAACAGTCCAAGTAACTGTAGTTGCACCTTCTAGAAATACTGCTCCGGCTAAAGATGTACTATTAGTATAGTTGTTTGTAATACTTCCAATAGCACAGTTGTCGGTGAAGGTTGCATCAAATTCAGCTCCTTGAATGGTATACGTACATTGTCCAGCATCAGTATCTCGTATGCTATTAGCAACACAAGTGATAATAGGAGCTTCATTGTCTTCAACTGTCACATCAAACGTTTTTGTATCTGTTCCACAACTATTAGAAGCTGTTACAGTTACTGTAGTTGTACCGACAGGGAAAGATGACCCTGAAGCCAGTGAATAGGTTATGTTTGGCGTTGGCACTCCTGAAACCGATGCGTCTGCATAGATTATTATAGCACCACATTGTCCAGAATCGTTACCTGCAGTAATATTATTATATGTTGTTGTAATTACTGGCACTGAATTAACAGTAAGCTGACCCAAATCAGAAGTCCCTACAAAAAATCCATACTGCCATTCACAATTATTCAGTGAATAACGGAAAGTATAATAATATGTCCCTTGCGATAGTGAAGCCCCGAAAGTAGCTTTATATTCGTCATTGTTATTATTTATTCCACCTTGACCATAATAATCTGTTGAAATCCAATTGGTCCAAGAGGTAGGATCTGTAGTCGTTCCATATCCCAACTGCGCTACAATTCCGCTTCCTGCTCCATTGGCTTCTGTCAATTCAGGTTCGTAAACCTGACCATAAACATCTATAGTTTCACCTTCA
Organism: Flavobacteriaceae bacterium MAR_2010_72; assembly: GCA_003550275.1. Lineage (GTDB taxonomy): Bacteria > Bacteroidota > Bacteroidia > Flavobacteriales > Flavobacteriaceae > Geojedonia. The sequence continues at coordinate 807,212 of QXCW01000002.1, read as the reverse complement.
CAAATGGTTGCTGAAGCAGGATGTTGAAGATTTACATAATCTAGAAGTTCTTTTACGGTAATTAAACCTGGAAGTTGCTGCGTTTCACAATTATTTCCAACAGTTGTTACTGTATAATTATAGATACCAGGCTGCGTTGGAGTTCCACTAAGGGTTGCAGTGGCAGGGTTGAAGTTCAAGCCTTCTGGCAGTGCTGGTGAAATCGATGCAGAGGTCGCTCCACCACCGAATGTATATACGATGTCGTTGATTGCCGTATTTGGACAGACTGTTTGATTATTGTTTGCAGATGATAAGCTTAAGGTATGATCTTCTAATACCGTAAGCACCCCATTGTTTTGGTTATTTCCATTCCAGAAGCCACTGGGATAACCCCCATATTGCCAATCACAACCCTCTAAAGAATATCGGAATGTATAATAATAAGTACCCGGTGAAAGTGCATCACCAAAAGTAGCGAAATATTCATCGTTATTCTGAGCAAAATTATATCCAGGCGTTGGATTAGCAGTAGTCCAATTGGCTTCTGGCCAAGTCGAAGGATCCGTATCACTAGTATGATAAGCAAATTGGGCACTGATACTAGTTACTAGGCTGTTTGAAGTATTAGTTAATCCATTTTCAAACACTTGACCATACGCCGTAATAGTATTACCAGGGCATATGGTTTCAGAACCAGGAAATTGAAGGTTTGCATAATCAATTAAACTTTTCACTGTGACAGTAAAAACTTGTGTTGATTGACCACAACCACTTCCTGAACAATTATATATCACTCTGTAATAAGAAGTTTGAGTTAATGATGGAGTTGTATACTGTGCATTATTTTCTGCAGGATTAATGCTAGTCCAAGGACCAGACACAGAAGGTCCTGTTTGCCACGTATAACTACAATTACCCGCACCAGGAATTCCTAAAACTTCTAAGGTGGCTGTATAGCCACTACATATTTCGGTATTACCCGCAATTACAGAAATTGAGGGGTCTGGATTTACATTAATGGTTTTTGGAGCAGAGGTCGCCGATTTTCCACAAACATCGGTAACCACAACACGGTACTGGTGAATTCCAACGCTATTTATGACAGGTGGGTCATAGCTTGAATCAGTAGCATCTAAAATATCAGAACCATTTAACTGCCATTGGTAAGAAAATGGTGGGTTTCCATTTACAATTGAAGTAGTAATATTAGCGGGGTTAGACCCTACACAGACAAATAACTCAATTATATTATGGCTAACTACTGGGGCTGGTTTATCATTTACCGTGACCGTAAATGTACAAACATTGGTGTTTCCAACAGCATCAGAAGCCGTAACAGTTACTTGGGTCGTACCTACGTTAAAGAAACTTCCAGAGGCTGGAGATGCCACGACCGAACCACCGGCACAATTATCTGTTAAGTTAGGGGTAAAATTCACCACGGCACCACATTGATTGACATCTGTTGCAACCGTAATGTTTGCAGGACATGTTACCACTGGGTCTTCATTGTCTGCTACAGTTACATCAAAAGTCTTTGTGTCAGTACCACAACTGTTAGTTGCTTCAACAGTTACCGTTGTAGTTCCTACTGGGAAAAAGGTTCCAGAAGCCTGTGAATAGCTAATGCTTGGTGTAGGAACACCTGAAACCGAAGCTGCTGCATAATTCACGATTGCACCACATTGGCCAGCGTCATTATTTTTAGAAATATTAGTGTAATTAGTTGTAATTGAAGGTGCAGAATTCACAGTAAGTACTCCATAATCTGTTGTATTAACAAAGTATCCATACTGCCATTCGCAGTTGTTCAATGAATATCTGAATGTATAATAATACGTACCCGGTAAAAGTGAAGACCCAAAAGTTGCTTGATATTCGTCGTTGTTCCCTACTTGGTTATTGAATGAGGCTGTGTTCCAATTTGTCCAAGATGCAGGATTTGAGTTAGTTCCATATCCTAACTCTGCTACAATACCGCTTCCAGCACCTGCACTTTCAGTAAGACCTGGTTCATAAACCTGGCCATAGGCTGTTATACTTCCACCTTCACAAATAGTATCTGATGCAGGATGTTGTAAATTCACATAATCCAAGCTTTGTACCGTTAGTACACCACTATCATTATTCCAAGTACCTCCTAATCCTCCATATTGCCAATCGCAACCTGTTAATCTATAACGGAACGCATAATAATAAGTACCCACAGTTAAAGTATTTCCAAAGGTTCCTTGATATTCATCATTGTTTCCAACTTGAACGTTGAACGAGGCTGCAGCCCAATTAGTCCATGTTGACGGATTGTTGTTTGTATTATTATAACCGAATTCAGCTTCGATGCCAGCGCCTTGGCCAGCAGCTTCAGTGATTTCTGGTTCATAAACCTGTCCATAAATCGTATGACTACCGCCTGGGCATATTGCGCCTGATGAAGGAAATTGTAGATTGACGTAATCCAAACTCTTCACAGTAATGGTACCACCCAATTGTTGGGTTGTACAATTATTACCCGTAGTTGTGATTATATAGTTAAATGTTCCAGCTTGTGTTGGTGTTCCGCTAATACTATAAGTAGATCCACTTAAACTTCCATTTACACCAGAAGGCAACCCTGAAACATTTGCGTTGGTTGCGCCACCACTTAAAGTATACGCTATATCTTCAATGGCTGAATTGTTACATACTGTTTGAGTATTTGATCCTGATAACAGACTTATGGCGTGGTTTGCATTTACGGTAAGTACACCACTAACGTCATCATTACCATCCCAAAAATCTTCATCATTTGGATTATTTTGTGTATCGTAACCACCATACACCCAATCGCAACCATTTAAAGCATAGCGGAAGGTATAATAGTAGGTTCCTGAAGAACTTGGAGTAAATGTATATTGGTATTCGTCATTATTACCAACATTTATATTAAAAGTAGCATTTAACCAATTGGTCCAAGTAGACGGATTATTGTTTGAAGTATTATATCCAAATTGGGCTATAATTCCTGTTCCTGCACCAGCAGCTTCTGTAACTCCAGATTTATATACTTGTCCATAAGCAGTAATATTTCCGCCCAGACATATAGTTGCAGAGGCTGGAAACTGTAAATTGGCATAATCAATTGGACCTGTTACATTAATAGACCTAGATTCAATATTTGTAAATCCATTTTTAGTGACCTCCAAAGTCACCAAATTTAGACCAGCGGCATTTGGTGTAAACGAAATGGTTGTAAAATTTGAAGCAGAAAATGGTATAGTATTAATGTCATCTGGTAATGTACCAGATTGTATAATTGAACCATTATTTTTCCATGTATAAGTTACATTTGTTTCAGAACCAATGTAGCCTCCGGTTAAACTAACCGATTGTCCTAAACAAATATTAATAGAATTAGTAGTTGGATTTGTAATTTCTGCGTTTATTGTACCACCTCCAGCAACAACATTACCAAATGTTACAGTTCCAGAACTTCCACCACCATTACAGGTAGAATATAAGTTGCCTGCAATAAAAATTTCCAGATTTGATGTACATGGGTTGTTATAAGTTATGTTTCCACCCTGTAAAACAACTAAAACTGCATTAGTGTTCGGTAATTTAAGGGCTATTTTATTGCCATTATTAAAATATAAATCCCCTTCATTTTCAATTGTAATCTTGTTAGTTAAAAGTGTAATATCACGTTGAGCATTAGTTCCTGTTCCTAATTGTAATGTACCATTAATATTTAGGTCACCCATAGTATTAGGTGTTGTAAAAGTGTTTGCAATTGTGATGGTATGCCCAGCTTGAATGGTTACATTATTTGTTCTAAATGTAGTTGGTGGTAATATAGTTGGTGGTGTTGGTGTATCTGAATATTGACCAGGATATCCATATCCGTTTCCAGGAAAAGGTAACGGACCATTTGGAGTTACCCATGAAGTGCCATCAAAGACTTTCCAAGATGAAAGTGAAGTCCATGGACCATCTCCAACTGATATATAATCACCTGGCTGATCAACAAAAAACATAGCGGCTTTATACGTTGAGGCTTTTAAAGCCCCTGAATTCGCACTTAAATTAGTTGCGTTAGATGCTGTGAACTGTGATTTGGTATTTGATTTGTTCGTTTTAGCTGAACTAAATTGGTTATTAAACACTTTAAAAATTAAAGATGTTAGACCATTTGTAAAGCTATTGTGACTAGTGGATACTATACTATTGCTATGCCAATTTGAGGTCAACGAAAATGTTGCATTAAGCGAGGCAACACACAGAAGAAGGAGTAGAAATTTTTTCATAATTAGGTAGTTAGTGTTGGTAAAAACGGAGGTACTCTATATTGTTAGTTTTAATATTTTTTTAAATATGTTCTTATTTACAAAGTGCTGAAATGAAGAGGCATGCTATTTTAACTTTTTGGACAAAAAAAAACACTATAGTGAACCCCATTCTATGGTCATCCAAAAGTGCTTAGCATTCTAAAAGCTATTTATTTTTTCATAGGCAATCCCTCTCTCTATAAAAGCAGACTAAAATAATTTAAAGTGTTAATGGTTGTTAAATTTAGAGCCAGTTTTCGATGTTTTGTATCATTCCCTAGCCAAAATAAATAGGTCCTTCTTAAATCATCGATATAGCGCAAAAAAAGGCGGTTTAAAAGATTGGAAATCCCTGTAACTCTTAAGCTTATCCTTTATTTTAATAAAATTTCCACTTTGTTTTGGCCTTAAAAACTAACATTATTGCTTGACCAATACTTTTTTTGAAACCATGCCTCCTGTTGTTTCAACTGTAATCACATAAATGGCTTCCGAAATTTTGGTCACTGGAATCCTTATTTCCCCCAAACTATTGGCATTAGGTTTTTTCCAGGATTTTACTTTCTGACCAATTGTATTTGTCAAATGCACATTATTAACCTCAATGCCAAACGGAAGTCTGATGTAAATTTCTTGAAGATTATTTAAATAACTTACAACCATATCCTGATCAAAAAACTCATTAACCGACAAGGTATTAGAAGGCATAAAGGCAATATAAAATCTATTGAGGTAATCACCTTGGGTCAAATACATACTATACGTGTGCTGGTCATCTATTTTAAAAAATTGATTCAAGATAGCATCATACACGTATACATCCATTTCACTTTCAAAATTTTCAAGACCTGTTAATGCGATCTGAACATTTCCTGCTGATTTTAAAAATATTCCTAAAGGATAGTTTTTTGTTTGATCAAAATCACCAACGCCTTGAATGATGTACTTTTCTTCATTAATCATCCATGAGATATCATTAGGGAAACTTTCAGTATTGAAGGCATCATAACCAAAGTCAAAGCCATCTGTCGCCTTATTATTTGGTACAAATCCAAGTAACAACGGACGAATGGCTCCTTCAGGGGTTTTAAATGCTAGCCTAATTCTTTTGATAATGTCGGAATCTTTTTTGGTTTTGCTGTTTTCAATTGTTGTGGCATTTTGTCTAAAAAACACAGACCCTTTGTCATTAGCTCCCGTAACCGCCTCTTTAACAAAAACACGTTGGTCATTCTCGAACTTTATAGTTCCGCCAGAGGTTGTATTCGCTTTTACAAAAAAACCTTGTGCTACAGGAACGTAACGTTCTGGTATTTTGATAGGCGTCCCATTACCACTGACTTCTGGAGGTGATATTGCAGGGTTTCCACCAGTTAAATTATAAGCTGCGTAACCACCTTCATAATCTTCTAAAACGTGTGTCGTATTTGATGTATAATGCTCCCAAAAATATAAGGTTCCTTGTATGCTGGCCATATTGTCCAAAATGAACTCATGGGCATCAATTGCGGATGGATACGGATTGCCGATCAAAGCCTCATTTCCTGCACTAATTGGTAGTGTTATTGTTCCATTATTTGGTTTTCCTTCAAAGACGTAATTTTGTGCTGTAGTAGCTGCGCCGCTACCTTTCATTGTAAATCCAAGTCCGGCTTTTAGGCTTCCATTTTCTCCTACAAATTGCCAATCGGCATAGGAATTTAAAACAAAGTTTTCGTAACTGTAAAGCCATCTACCACTAATAGCAATTGGGGTTGAACTTGCATTGGCATTGTAGTTTGAAGTCCATTGCAGATTTAGAGGATTATTAGGATTTGTACCATCATTTAAAACCCCTTTTACGGTATAATTACTACCGTTTTGGTTTACTGGTGATCCCCAGTAATTGTAATTGTAGAGATTACTGGTGCCTTGTTGATCCCGTTGTAAACTTCCTATTCCGGTATTATCCAACATACTACCTATATCCTGTAAAAGCTGCGATTCGCCAACAAGATCTATCATGCCATCAATTTTCAGGTATTTAGCTACACGTAGGCTTTGCCCATCGAGCGGATTTGTATTTTCAATTTTCAATGTATTTGCATTGACGAATAAGCCTAAAAGGACAATATCTTTATTTGTAGATGAGATATTGTGTGCAGTTTTAACAATGTTCCAATCTATAGCTGTTGTTCCATCCACGCTGATACTATTAGGTAGGTATTGAGAGTTTCCGTAAAGCCACGTATTTGAATCCGTCCACAAGCCGTTCGCTTTTGAGCTATATGGTAAAGGTGCAGTTTCAGGCTGTAAGGTGGTCATGTACCTTAATTTACCGTTGATAGTTGCAGAACCGTTAGATACTAAATTTCCTGCAGAAAGGTCTGTACCTTGATTCATTTGGTAGTAGCCTCTTAAGTTATTCCAAGTTAAACCTTGGATGGTTAAGGGCAGAATTGCCCCTTTTATATTCCCAGAATCAGCTTCAATTTCCTGATTCATCATCTGTCGAAGTTGTGCTGATGTTAAAGCCGTATTCCAAATTCGTAATTCGTCCATTCCACCAGTAAAATAGTTGAACGGTTTAAATGGAGGAACAGACCTCTGATCCATAGCGCCAACAATACAATCGGCTGTATTAGCAATAGGTAAACTTCCTGAAGCCGAATTCACTTGAACCCCATCAATATAAAGTTTATAGGTATTAGCACCGTGGGCTACCGCAACATGATGCCATTTTCCTGTTGCAATTTGATACGGTGATACTAATGATTGTCCGTTGTTCCAATTGAAGGACACATAATTATTCACCACACGTAAATCGTAACCGTTAATTAGATTATTCGCATCCCGCTTTGAAAAAATGGTTTGAATGGTTCCGTTTTGAAGATCTTCCTTAATCCAGACTTCTAGGGTAAAATCGCCAGTAAAATTATAATTATTCTTGAAGGTGATGTTATCGTCAACACCGTCAAAATCCAAAGCGCTACAGCCTATAAACGTGACATTCATGGTATCGCTGGATATTCCACATGGATTATAAATTGACCATGTAAGTTCATAATTTTCACCAACATCCCCTGTAAATGTCGTCGTTGGATTGGTTGGATCTAAAAAATAGAATCCGCTAGTTTGACCTGAAGTAACAGACCAAAGTCCGGTAGAACTTCCTGTAACTGCATTACCAGCTAATGTGATTGTAGTCTCTGTACAAACTGTATTTGTAATATCTGAACCCACCTGTGCACTAATTGTGGTATCTACCACCTCAACAGTTCTAATCACTTCAATGGCAGGATTGCCAAAGTTGTCCATGACATTGTAGGTCACTATATAAGACCCAACCGTACTAGTGTCTACATCAGATGCATCGATCACAATATCTGCCGTATAATCCGTGTTAAAACAGGGATCGGTAGCTGTTGCCCCTAATTCGACATACAGCGTGCAGGCATCCATAATTTGAGGATCGTCTCCAATTAAATTTATAATAGGCGCGGTGATTTCTATAATATTGACAACCCGAGTAACTTGTGCTGCCGCATTTCCTTGCGCATCCACTACATTATAGGTTACATTATAGGAACCCAACACACCAGAATTAACACTGGAATTATCAATCACCAAGGCACCAGTAATATTACCAAAACAAGGGTCGGTAGCCACAGCACCTAATTCTGTATAAGTTGCACAATCACCTATATTTAAAGGATTTGGGCCATTAAGCGTAATGCTTGGAACCGTTGTATCTACGATGTTTACTGTTCTGTTCACTTGGGCAGTAATCACACCACTGGCATTCACAATTTTATAGGAAACGAGATAAGATCCTACACTATTTGTATTTAATGAGGACGTATCGACTACAATGCTAGTCGAAATATCTCCAAGACAATTATCTGTCGCAGTTGCACCTAGTTCTGAATACGTGCCACACGCTTCAAGCGTAATTGTATTTGGACCGTTTAAGGTAATTACCGGGTTTTGTGAATTGACCACGGTAACATCAATAGAGCAAGTAGATATTTTATTAGCGGAATCAGTAACCGTGTAAGTTACCGTTGTTGTTCCTAAAGGATAGGTTCCGCTTGCATTGGCTCCGCTACTATTGAAACTGTTTGTTATGGAAGTAATTCCACAATTATCTGAAGCTGTCACAACAGGAACCGTAACATAAGCATTACATAAACCCGGGTTCGTATTAGCAACAATATTTACTGGACAATTTACAGTAGGCGCTTCATTGTCTATGACATTAATTTTAAAGGTGCAAGTTGAAGAATTACCCGCAGCGTCGGTAAACTTAAATACATTAGTAGTCGTCCCCACTGGAAAGGCTGACCTTCGTGGTAAACCACTAACTAATTCCAAAGTTATTCCAGAACAATTATCCCAAGCACTCATAAATCCAAAATCATTTACCACGGCACTGCACAACCCGGGGTTGTTATTAACTGTTATATCCGTTGGGCAAATCAATAAAGGTGGCTGGGAATCTGTAATAGTCACCGTAAAACTACAACTGGCGGTATTACCAAGATGATCTCGAACATTATAAGTTACTGTGGTTACACCATATTGAAAAACCTCTAAACTGGCATCATTAATTCCTGTTGCAGGGCTTGAACCCGTTGTGGCACCAGTTAAGGTCCAAGTCTGTAAAACAATCGTACCACAATTGGTATAAGCCGAAGGTGAAATAAAAGGAACGTCATAAGGGCAGGTTGTTGTAACATTAGCAGGACACGTCAGGGTGCATTGACCATATGTGTATATAGTTGTGCATAACAAAACTAAAAGAAAGATGTAATTTTTTTTCATTCTACAACAACATTCGAGGCATGCAGTATTACTTATAACATATTAATGAGTTGAGATTTGGGCAGTTAAATGTAGTACAGTGAAAAAATCCATTCAAAATAAATCGACAAAAAGCATTTAAACCTTCTAAATGGATTTAAATCATATGAGCAGGCGAATATTATCCCTAAAAGGAGGGATAGCCTAGCCAAATCCTCCAAAACAAAGAATGAAATATCAATAAATTATGACGCTAAAATGTAAAAAAAAGGTGACCTTCATCAGACCACCTTTTATCAGTTAAAATTTAGATTATACTTACTTCAAATCAAAGCGATCTAAATTCATGACTTTGGTCCAAGCAGACACAAAATCGTTTACAAATTTTGTTTGCGCATCGTTACACGCATAAACTTCTGCCAACGCACGCAATTCGGAATTCGAACCAAAAATAAGGTCGGCGCGCGTACCTGTCCATTTCACATTTCCTGTTTTACGGTCTCGGCCTTCAAAAACCTGATCCGATTGTGACCTTGCTTTCCAAGTTGTATTCAAATCCAGAAGATTAACAAAGAAATCATTGGTAAGCGCTTCTTTCTTGTTTGTAAAGGCACCATGTTGTGACTTATCAAAATTAGTATTGAGTACACGCATACCGCCAACTAAAACGGTCATTTCAGGTGCTGTTAAGGTCATCAATTGCGCACGGTCAACGAGTAATTCTTCAGCGGATGCTGTATGTTTAGGATTCAGATAATTTCTGAAACCATCAGCAGCTGGTTCAAGAACCGCAAATGACTCTACATCGGTCTGCTCTTTTGATGCATCTGTTCGTCCGGGAGTAAATGGCACTGATACGATGGTACCCGCATTTTTTGCAGCTTGCTCCACGGCAGCACATCCACCTAATACTATAAGATCAGCAAGTGACACTTGTTTATTGCTAGATTGACTTCCATTAAACTCTTTTTGAATTTTTTCGAGTATTTCCAAAACCCCTTTTAATTGTGCTGGATTGTTTACTTCCCAACTTTTTTGAGGTTCTAAACGAATTCGACCACCATTAGCACCACCGCGCTTGTCAGAATCCCTATAAGTTGACGCCGACGCCCAAGCTGTGGACACTAATTGAGATACCGAAAGTCCTGAAGCCAATAGTTTAGCTTTGAGATTATCAACATCTTTATTGTCAATTAATTCATGGTTAACTGAAGGAATTGGATCTTGCCAAATCAATTCTTCATTAGGCACTTCTGGTCCCAAATAACGTGACAAAGGTCCCATATCGCGATGGGTTAGCTTAAACCATGCTCGTGAATAGGCCACTGCAAACTCATCCGGGTTTTCATAGAAATGTTTAGAAATCTTGGCATAAGCTGGATCCATTTTTAATGAAAGGTCGGTGGTTAACATAAATGGCGCATGCTTTTTGGAAGGGTCATGCGCATCAGGTACGGTGCCAGCACCCGCATTGTTTTTGGGTTTCCATTGGTGCGCTCCAGCTGGGCTTTTGGTCAATTCCCAGTCGTACCCAAATAAATTTTCAAAATATTTGTGACTCCATTGGGTTGGTGTATCGGTCCAAGCGCCTTCAATTCCACTTGTAATGGTATCAGCTCCTTTTCCTGTTCCATAGGTGTTATGCCAACCCATACCCTGCTCTTCTATACTTGCGGCGGCTGGTTCTTTACCGACATACTTACCAGGATCTGCTGCTCCATGGGTTTTACCAAAGGTATGACCTCCAGCAATCAACGCAACGGTTTCGTAATCGTCCATAGCCATACGCCCAAAGGTCTCACGAATGTAATGCGCAGACTCTACTGGATCTGGGTTTGCATTGTGACCTTCTGGATTCACATAAATCAAGCCCATATGTGCGGCACCTAGGGGATTTTCCAATTCATCTTCTAAATACCTGTCTTCATTCCCCATCCACTCGGTTTCAGAGCCCCAATAAATGTCTTCCTCTGGCTGCCAAATGTCTTCACGACCACCTGCAAATCCGAACATTTTTAATCCCATGGATTCATGTGCACAATTTCCTGCCAAGATCATTAAATCGGCCCATGACAATTTTTTTCCATATTTCTTTTTAATTGGCCATAATAGCAATCGCGCTTTATCTAGATTGGCATTATCAGGCCAACTATTCAATGGTGCAAAACGTTGGGTTCCTGAACCTGCTCCACCTCGTCCGTCCGAAATTCGATAGGTTCCTGCGCTATGCCAAGCCATTCTAATGAAAAACGGTCCATAATGTCCATAATCTGCCGGCCACCAATCCTGACTATCGGTCATAAGCTCGTAAATATCTTTTTTTACAGCATTCAAATCAAGGGATTTAAATTCTTCAGCATAATTAAAATCCTTATCCATTGGATCAACCAATGCAGAATTTTGTCGAAGAATACTTAAATTTAATTGATTTGGCCACCAATCACGATTGGACCTGCCTGTAATTGCACTGTGCTTTAAGGCGCCACCATGAAAAGGGCATTTGCTCTCCCCGTTTGTACTGTAAGATGTTTGGTTTGAATGATTTTTATCTTCCATTGTTATAAATTATAGATTACTTAAAGCACTAATTTACAACATTATTGGCGATAGTTTTTATACGAAATCTTTATGCATATATAGACAAATACAATAATTGCTCTAAAGCCTTGCCACTATAATTACTTCAAAATAGTTCTATTTATTCTCTTTGCGCAACACCTCAAGAGGAGAACTTTTTACAACACCAATACTGTTAGTCATTCCAATAAAAATGACTAAAATCGCAATTGCAGGGAAAATGATCGTGAATGGAATCCATGATGGTTTAAAGGTCGTATCAAACAATCCCCATGCGAGCAATTGACTTCCAATTAGCGACAATAAAATACCAGACAAAGATCCAAGTACTCCAAGATAGATATACTCCAAGGTCATTATTTTTACAATTTGCCCGTTTTTAGCACCAAGCGTGCGCAGTAACACACTTTCTTTGATTCGTTGGTGTTTACTCGTTCTAACGGCACCGATTAATACAATTACGCCTGTGAGGATACTGAAAAACGCCATAAAGTTGATAATCCAGGAGATTTTACCTAACAGATCCTGTACAAGGTCCAAAATCTTCTGAACGTCGATAATAGAAATATTTGGAAACCTAGATACCAATTGTTGCTGTAACTGGGCGGACTCCATTTCACTACCAACTTTGGTCGAAAACACTCTAAATTGGGGTGCATTTTCTAAAACACTTTCGGGAAAAACAACCATAAAGTTGAGTTGCATCCTACTCCAATCTACCGTTCTAATACTTCCTATCACTGTATTGATGAGCACGCCTTGAACATTAAAGGTTATCTCATCGCCAACTTTCAGTTTAGAATCTTCTATAAAATTATCGCTTACTGAAATAGGAATTGGGTTGCTATTGTCAATAGTTTCGGGCAAGCTTCCTTCTATTAAAGATTCAGAAGCGATCAATGAATCTCTGTATGTAGCCCTAAACTCGTGATTGAGAATCCATCGATTGACTTGAGATGTTGTATCCTTTTTTAAGTCAGTTATCTTTCTTCCATTTAAGCTTTCAATTCGCATCGTCACAATAGGAATATTATCAATAACAGGAAGCTCATTACCTAAAATCCGTTCTTCTACAGCATCCTTCTGTTCGGCTTGAACATCCAACATAAAAATATTTGGGCTAGAAGCCTGATCTTCCAAAGTAGCTTGCTGCAATAACAGATCTTTACTAAAATATAAGGTACTGATTAAGAAACTGCCCACGCCAATAGCGAGCACCAAAATAATGGTTTGATTCTGCGGCCTGAAAAGATTTAATAAGCTTTGCCTTGCTATAAACCCAAACGAATGCGGAAAAAACTTCTTTACGGCATTCATAAATAGGGTAGCGATAGCACCTAAAATAAAGAAGGTCACTACAATGCCTGTCACAAACATCGCCGAATAACTTACACGCTCCAACAACCAATAGGAAAAGGTGAAAATGAATAGTATGATTCCTAAAACAACCAGTATTCCCGATCTTAACGATCTTGTTACTTTTTCTTCCTGAACTCTTAAGGTTTGAAGTGGAGAAATATGAAGTGTTCCCATTAAAGGATAGAGCGCAAAAAGCACCGACATTGATAGGCCAAGTGACAAGCCAATAACAATTGCTTTAGCAGAAACATTAATTACTAAATCCAGTGGTAACAAGCCTTCCAGCAACAACGGGAATAAATACTGAAGACCAATTCCTAAAGCGGTACCAATAATACCGCCAATCAATCCCATAACCGCTATCTGAAATAAAAAGATTGAAAAGGTTTGTTTTCGTGTTGCTCCCAAGCATTTAAGGATGGCAACCGCTGCTAATTTTTGTTTGATATAAATATGAATGGCGCTGGCAATACCAACACAGCCCAATAAAAGTGCAATAAAAGCAACCAGATTAAGGAATTTTCCAAAGTCTTCATATCGCCTGCCTAGCCTTCTGCTTGTGCTTGTATGTGTATCAATATCGGCATCTAGCAGATCGAGTTTAGGATCGATACGATCATCTAAAGCATCGAGATCAGTTTCTGGTTTGGCTGTAAAATAGTAGTCATAGTCAATACGGCTACCCATTTGGACTAGGCCACTAGCTTCAATAAAACGGTAGGGAATAAGAACTGGTGGAGCCACAGCACTGAAAAACGAACTGGATCCGGGAACTGATTTTAAAGCCCCTCCAATAGGAAGCTTTATATTTCCTATTTTAATACTATCACCCGGTTGAAGCTGAAATTGAAGCATCAAAGTGGCATCGACAAGTGCTTTACCTTGTGATTGATAGTCTTGAGCTGCTTCTTTAGGATCGGTATTTAATTTGCCATAAAATGGAAACGCACCTTCTATACCTCTTACCCTAACAAGTTTTGTCAAACTATTATTCTTAAAAGCGGCCATTGAAGGAAAACTAATTTCCTTGGCATCAGCACCTCCCAAAGAATCAATCACAGCCAAAAGTTCAGGCTTTGGTGGTTTGTCAGTGTCTATTTTATAATCCGACCCCATAAGGGATTTAGATTGTGAAACGATATTGTCCCTCACATTGTCCCCAAACGATTGAATGGCAACAACGGCAGCAATACCAAGGATAATAGATGCCATAAACAGCAACAGTTTACTCCAACTTGCTTTGCCATCTCTCCAGGCCATTTTTGATATCCAAATGAAGCTGACGGTTTTATTTTTTAATTTTTGAGCTGCACTCATATAGCTATCGAATTTTCTTGAACAACCCGACCACCTTTGAGTTTCAAAATGCGTTCTGTTCGTTTGGCAAGATCCATATCATGAGTTACTATAATAAGCGTAGTTCCCAATTCCTTATTGAGATTGAAGAGTAATTCAACTACTTTTTCACCTGTTTCGGCATCGAGATTACCGGTAGGTTCATCGGCAAATAAAATGGAAGGTGTATTTGAAAACGCTCTTGCCAGTGCGACACGTTGTTGTTCACCTCCCGAAAGTTGCGACGGATAATGATGCCCCCTATCTGCAAGTCCAACTTTCTCCAATAATTCCTTTGCTACGTTTACGGCATTTTTTGACCCTTGAAGCTCCAAAGGTACCGCCACATTTTCAAGTGCTGTTAATGTAGAAATGAGTTGAAAATCCTGAAAAATGAATCCAACATTCTGATTTCGTAATTGAGCGCGTTCATCTTCAGTTAGATCTTTAATCAATTGCCCGCACAACTCAATTCGTCCTGAATCTACTTTATCGAGTCCGGCACATAAGCCCAGTAAGGTCGTTTTTCCACTTCCTGATGGGCCAACGATAGCAAACGTTTCACCTTGTTCCACCCTAAAACTGATATCAATTAAAATATCCAATTTTTTAGAACCACTTGAATAACTTTTCTTTAGGTGCTCTACGTTTAATATCTTTGCCATATTCAGTACAATTTTTTTAGTCTTTAAGATTACAAAATAAACAAATGATTTTAAAACAAATCCCCATACAATATTACAGGCTGTTAATGTTTTGTTATATTTTACTCTTTATTGCTTCATGTGGTGGTAACGCTTCCAAAAAAGCTAAAGAGACGACTTCTGAAAAGGAGACCGTTGAAACCAAAGCTTCAGATAGTACAAAAGTGATTCTTTTTTTTGGCAATAGCCTTACCGCTGGCATGGGATTGGATCCTAGCGATGCATTTCCGGCGATTATTCAAACTAAAATTGACTCACTAGGCTTGCCTTATGAAACCATAAATGCTGGCTTGAGTGGCGAAACCACAGCAGCTGGAAAAAGCAGAATTTCTTGGGTATTGAATCAGCCTATAGACATTTTTGTATTAGAATTGGGTGCCAATGATGGACTGCGAGGTGTACCATTAAGTGAAACCCGAAGTAATCTTCAAAGTATTATAGATTATGTCAAGGAAAAAGATAGCACTACAAAAATAATTCTTGCCGGGATGCAGATGCCTCCAAATTTAGGGCCTAGTTATACTGAAGAATTTAAAAGTATTTTCCCTGAACTTGCAGAAAAAAATGACACTTATCTCATTCCTTTTTTATTGAACAATGTTGCCGGAATACCTGAATTAAACCAGAATGACGGCATTCATCCTACAGTTGAAGGTCAGCAAATTTTAGCCGATAATGTTTGGAAAGTTCTCGAGCCTTTGCTTGAAAATTAAATTGAGGAGTAATTTATTAATAGGAATTGTGAATACTAGACAAAATAATGATCTCAATTAGTAGCATGGCACTTGCTTCAATGTTTATATTTGTTTAGCTTTTAGTTTCGGAAAGTTAAATATGAACGAAAAATCTCGACGTATTGATGACAACTTCTATTTTCAAAACGACCATAATTGCCTTTTTTTTTGGCATTTTAATTGTAGGATGTAAGCAAAACAACAATACATCCAAAACAAATGATTTAGAAGGTCAAAAACGTATAGACACCCTAAATGGGATGGTTTGGGTTGAAGGCAAAACCTTTATACAAGGTGCTAAATCTGGAGATGCTTATGCCATGCCTAGAGAAAAACCGGCCCATGATGTTACGGTCGATGGTTTCTTTATTGACATTACCGAAGTCACCAATAAACAGTTCAAGGCCTTTGTTGATGCAACAGGCTATGTTACCATTGCTGAACGCCCCATTGATTGGGAAGTTATGAAGAAAGATTTACCAGAAGGCACACCAAAGCCAGCCGACTCCATCTTGCAGCCAGGCAGTTTAATTTTCAACAAGAATGTAAAAAACGTGGCCGGTATGGGCAATTACAGTCAGTGGTGGACATGGAAGATAGGCGCCAATTGGAAGCATCCAGAAGGCCCTAACAGTACAATCGAGAATAAGGAAAATTATCCCGTTGTACATATTGCTTATAAAGATGCTTTGGCTTATTGTAAGTGGGCAAACAGAAGGCTACCTACAGAAGCCGAATGGGAAGCTGCCGCCCAAGGTAACGGAAATAATTACATTTATACTTGGGGAAACAATCCAGAAGTTCTAGATGAAAAAGCAAATACTTGGCAAGGCATATTTCCTATTAAAAATGAATCAAAAGACGGTTTTGAACTTATAGCCCCAGTAAAATCCTTCCCTCCAAATAGTATTGGTATTTTTGATATGCTAGGGAACGTTTGGGAAATGACTAGCGACCTATTCAATGTTAATTACTACAATGAGCTTGGAAGCTCAAAACCAATTGTAAACCCCAAGGGTGCAAGTCAGGCTTTTAGTCCTAACAATCCCTACCAAAAAGAGCATGTTATAAAAGGAGGATCTTTTTTATGCCATGCATCCTATTGTGCAAGTTTTAGGATTTCGGCCAAAATGGGAATGAGTCCTGATTCTGGATCAGACCATACTGGATTCAGAACTGTGGCCACTGTAGATATGCTAAACTAAAATTTAACATTGGTAAATTATTATCTATTCACCATTAGTGAGAAAACATTCATCGATATGGTTTTTCAAAATAGGATTTTATAATTAGTTAAGCCATAATTCCATTTCATATTGATCGATAGTATTTTTAAGGTTGAATTTTTCGAGCCAATAAATTTTACGTTCTAACCGTTCATCAACATTATTGATTTTAATTGTTTCTGAAATACTCTTAATGGCTAAAAATAAACGATTCCAAGTTTCATCGACATCTATAATTACCTCAAACTGGGGGATGTAGCCATTAACTTTATTGATAATAAAAAAAGATTCAATAGCACTGCCATTCATAACTTGATAAGCCTTAAAATTTCCTCGTCTTACCGATTCAATTTGGTTTTCCCAAGAGTATAATTTTTGATTTGATATTTGATTAAACTTCAAATTTTGAATCGATGTTTCTTTTAAATCAAAATGGTGCTGATTATTACTATTGATTTTACCCGCAAAACACTTATACTTTTTTGTAATATTGAAACCAATACTTTGATAGGCTTTAATGGCAAAGGTATTTTTTGTAATGACTTCTAACTGGCATTTCGAAATCCCTTTTTCTATCAAGTCGTTTATGGCAAATTCATAAATAGACTTTGTGATTTTTTTACCTCTGTAATTTGGTAGGACTCCGGTTGCTAAATTGAAGGCTGTTAAATGATTATCTCTTTCTTCAATACCATGTAAAATAAAGCCCACGAGTTGGTCTTCATCAAACATCCCATAAGAAAGTGCATAATCAATATTAGACATTTCCCATCGTTGCTTAAAGTAGTCTTTATCTTTTGGAAACTCAACATAATAATTTTCAAAGGCTTGCAAAAAGCAATTTACAATAGTATCGAAAGCAATTGTATTTAAATTTTTAATATGCATAAATTATGGTTTATGTTTCCTCAAATACTTTAAGGTATAAAACTACACTTAAAAACCCATAGTAATTGAGTTGCTTTACCATGGGTTTTATCTATTATGATCTAACAATAACAAATTCTTATACCTATCTGTTCTTGGGTGAATTTATACTAGTTAGTGATGTCGTGCGAATATTTTTGAGGCATCACACGGCCCCAATCTCCTACAATTCCTGTAACGGATAGTGTTCCTTGAGGTAATACTGTATTGCTAAAGGCAGCCGACTCATAGGTCGCTACTGCTGCAACGTCATTATCATGTTTTATGGTATGACTTCCTAAAAACGTTCTAACATTATCAGCATTTACAAAGTGTACATTTTCTATCTTAACGCGCTTTCCTTCAAAATCACCTGATAGCAATTGTGGTATTGTGATAACTTCGGCTTGTACAATTACATTTTCAGCATACTTGGCATAACCACTGATACTGACTTGATCTATACCCTTTTGATAGTTAATAGTGATTCCTGATCCATTGACTAGGTTGAGTCTAATCTTATCCCCTAAATTGAAAATATTTGGCATCATAAAACGTATTAAAATACCACCTGTAGCATCTTGGATATACACCGTTTTGTTATCCAATGTATTGCCATTGGAGGTTATAACACCTTCAATAAAATAATCTGTAGGCAAATACCAATCGCCTTGATGCTGATTAAATTTTGACCTCAATTGTGCAATGGTGTTTATGGTTTCAGTGGTGTGGTCATTATCCAAAATAGTAGCGGTATATACTTTATTTTCACCTATGACCATATTTCCAGCTGTAATAATTTCAAATACAACGTTGTAATTATCTAAAGCCCAATTGTCGTCCACTGGGATGATTTTGAAACTCATACTTTGTGAATTTTGATTAAAATTAAGTGCTATTTCATTCATAATCGCAGCTGGAACGGTGTAGAAGTTAGTACCATAAACTTTACCTTCAGGATATTGAAGTTTAACATAAGCTGAACCGCCATTAGTGAGCGAATTGGTAGCTTTCAATTCTATAGTTAAGCCCTCATTGCTGCCCTCTGAAATTGATGAAGCTACACCATTAAAATTTAATGTGTTTGTAATTTGGTCGGCCATTTTGAATGTGACAATCGTGGTGTTTAATGTACCAATTGAAAAACCAGTGGTTGGATCTTTCAATTTCAAATTCAAGGTTTTTTCAGCGTTAAAATTCATATTAACTTTAGAAATTGTTAAATTAGTTATCTGCGTGTTGGCTAGTTGCTCAATAACTATTTTACCATTGACAGCGGCAGGAACTGTTGTGTAATCTGTACCATAGGTAGCTTCACCTGATAGTTCTATAGTCACAAAGCCGTTATTATAAGCTTTAGGTTCAAGCTTTAATGGAATGATAATGGTCTCCATGTCTGCCAAAACTGAAAAATTTTGTTGTGTAAAAGACACAACGGCAGAATTGGTGCTACCTCCTTGATTTGGTTCTTCGTCTAGACTACAGTTGAAAATTAGTGTTCCAATTAGGAAATAAAAAAGTAATCGATTTAAAATAAATGATTTCATAATGTTCGTTTTTTGATTTTTAATTTTTGATGTTTGATTAAGACTGTTTTTGTAATTATTTGTTACATTTCGTTAAAAATAATTTGCAAATATTAATCTAGATTAAGAATATATTTTTAAGTCTAAACATGATAAACCATTAGCTCAATATGAGCTAATGGGTTCTCAAACTGATTGTTCGTTTTTTGATTTTTGATTGTAATGCATGGATATTTTACTATTGCAACACAAATGTATCATCTCATCAACGGTTATTATCTAGAAATGTCATGAAAGCGAAAAAACCTGAAATGAATGGCTATAAAGCTTGATTATACGTTAATTGCACATTTAATAAGATTGGAATGGAAGTAATTCTTTAATATGTTCTGACTTAGTAAATACCCTAAAAATCACCCCAAAATTAGGATTCCATTCCAACATGATGATGTCATTATACTGAAGTATATTCTTGTTATGCCTCCAAGGTATTATGTAACATCCTGTCGAGTGCTTCTCTTGTATTACTTTATAATTTAAATTTTTAATGGTTTCAAAAGCAGCATCATTAAGGAGGTTGTTATCAAAGCTTTGAAGTACTTTCCATATTGAATCATTAAAACGGGAGCTATATTCGTAATAGGCCTGTTGTCTGTAAGTTTGGATAGCCTCTGATTGTCTTTCTACAAAATAGTAGTCAATTGGTTTTTGATTACAATAAAATACCATGATTAGAATAAGGCCCAAAGCGAAAGCGTGATATGTTTTCATGTTAGCACTATTGATGATTCTGCAAAACTATTTATCACTCCAAGGATATACGATTAAGATGCAATGAAAGTGAATTAAATTGTATTGAAAATCATCATAGGGTTTATTACATAATAATTCACTTTCATTACAAAAATTTAAAAAAAATCGATACTTTCACTATACTTTTATTCGATTAAATGAACACAAATCTCCAATAATTTTATGTGGTTTAGAACTACTTTATTTGTTTTGTTTTTCGCTTTCGGAGCTTCGGCAATAGCGCAAATTGTTAAAGCTTCCAGCTACCAGGACAGTTTAGGTATATTTATGAGGAAAAGTGCCACTAATCCTGAACTTGTTATTAAGCAATCGGATTCTCTTTTAGCTCTTGCCAAGCAAAAAAATGACACTAAATTGTATGCTTCCTTGACCCTATCCAAAGGAACAGCCTTTTCTTTTTTAGGAAAGAATAAGGAGGCATTAGAGCATCAAATGGAGGCTTACAAATTGTTTGACTCTATAAATGATCTCACCGGAAAAGCTATTGCACTGCTTAATATTTCCTTTTCGCAAATCCATTTACATAATTATCAAAAGGCCAAAGACTATTTATTACAGACTTTGGCAATGACAGATAAAGAAAATCGCAAGCTTTTAATTAGTATTTATGCCAATTTAGGCACTGCCAGTACAGAGTTAGGTGAATTTAATGAAGGTATTGATTACTATGAAAAAGCATTGATTCATTACCGAAAAAGTGATAATCCCGATGCGATGGCCTTAATGTATCATGGAATAGCCATTGCACACCATAAATTAAATAATAGAGATTTGGCAGAGTCTTATTACATTAAGGGATTGGATTATCAAAGAAATGGAAATTCAGACTATGTTTTGTCAGGATTGGCACTCTCACTTGGCGAGCTTTATTTGGATCAAAATCAGCTCCTACTTTCAAAAAAATATCTCGATATTGGTGGTAAGGCTGCTCACGAATTCAATTCCCCCTATTATTTAGAAATCTATTATAAACATTTAGTGAATTGGTATAAAGCCAAAGGTAACTATCGGGCGGCTTTAGAACAACACGAAAAGTTGACTACGTTAAGAGACTCCTTTTACTCCTTGGAAATCGTAAAATCGAATAATGAAATTGAAGAAAAATTTCAAAGCGAATTAAAAACTAGTGAAATTCAACTATTAAAAACCCAAAAAGATTTGGCCACAGCTCAAGTCGAGAAAAATAAATTCTGGGCTTTGATCCTCATTTTGGTGACCATATTATGTTTTGCAGGTATTGTGGTATTATACCAAAACTATAAAGGAAATAAAAAATCAAATGAACTATTACGCTTAGAAAAAATACAATTGGCCGAACGCAACCAGCTTTTGGAAGGCGAAAATGTTTTGGTGCAATTTGAAACACTGAAAACCCAGGTAAGTCCACATTTTTTGTTCAATTCGTTGAATGCACTTACCTCACTTATAAAAACCGATAAGGAGAAAGCTTTAAAGTTTACAAAAGAGTTTTCAAAAATTTTTAGAAGCACTTTAGAATTGAAGGCAAAAAACATCATTACCCTAAAAGAAGAATTGGACCATGTGAATTCTTACTTATACCTTCAACGAATGCGATTTGATTCTAATTTAAACATCAAAATAAATATAGATTCTGATTTTTTAAATCACTATTTACCACCCTTTTCATTGCAGATGGTTATAGAAAATGCCATTAAACATAATACCATTACATCAGAATCGCCACTGTACATTAAAATTAAAGCAACACAAGATTTTTTAATTGTAACAAACAATCTCCAACCCAGACAAGTTACAGAAGATTCGACGAAAACAGGCGTAAAAAACATAACCTCACGCTATCAATACATTTCGGAATTAGAGCCCTCATTCGAAATTAAAAACAATCTTTTCTATGTTAAACTTCCTTTAATTAAAGAATAATCATGAAAGCCGTAATTATTGAAGACGAAAAATTAGCATCAGACTATTTGAACTCTCTCCTTCAAAACCGTAATTTAAATATTGAAGTTGTAAAAATTATTGATAATGTAAAAGATGCTATCCAATGGCTTTCACAACATACGGTCGACATTATTTTTCTCGACATTCATCTGGGAGATGACTTGAGCTTCTCAATTTTTGAAAAGCTTCAAATTACAACGCCTATTATTTTTACAACAGCTTATAACGAATATGCTATAAAAGCATTTAAATTAAACAGTATTGATTATCTCTTAAAGCCAATAGACGAGGAAGAATTAGAAGCTGCTATTACTAAGTTACAATCTAGAATCTCTGAATCAGTGCCATTCGATTTTCAAAAACTAATGGAAACACTTCAACAAAAGGAAAACTATCAAGAACGGTTTATGGTTGTTAGTGGACAGAAAATAAAAAGTATCTTGGTGGATCAAGTTGCCTATTTCTTGTCTGAAGGGCGTTACGTAAAGCTTGTTACAAAAACCAATGAACGTTATCTTCTTGACCAATCGTTAGAAAATCTGGACAATAAATTAGATCCCGATTTGTTTTATCGTATTAATAGGCAAATCATTGTCAATTTCTATAGTATTAATCAAATGATTATCTGGTCTAAAAGTCGCGTAAAGTTGGAATTAAATCCTCCTGCCGGATTTGATGTTATTGTAAGCATCGACAAGTCAGGTGAGTTCAAAAAGTGGCTCAATCGTTAAGGGTTGTTTTCATACAAACCTTTATCAGTTTATCCTTATTTAATTGAATTCTTCATTTAATCACTTTCATATCAATATTTTACACTTTCATTACATTCTAAACTAGTCTTCGTTAAAAACTAAAATATATTTGTTTATAATAAAATTATCTCTAGTAAACATCATCATTAATCAAAAAACGAACATTATGAAAATTAGAATTTTAGTACTTACAAGCATTATATTATTGGCTTGTAAATTGGTTTCGGCCCAAGAAATAAATTGGGGTGTAAAAGTAAAGGTTAACATGTCCACATTAAAAACTGATTTAAATGGAGAAAAGTATATTCTTGGATACCATTTTGGACTTTAAAATAAAGAATCCAATCTGTTTTTCAATTATTTGAATCCTAAAATAGGATGACAATTTTAATAATTCCTCATATCCTTAAATCTATTGTTGCTTCAACCGACAAAACGAATACAGCGTCTTTTAAAGTTATCGAAAAAAACAACTTCATTAAGGTCGAAGCAACAGCAACATTATTTAATTGGAAATCAGAATTAAAATAAAGTCACCCTAATCAAACTACCGCCATCCAAATTTGTAGGATGTACATAATTGGGTATTTTAAAAAATTTAGTATTAAAATTTACTTTTTCTCAAAAAGCAATGCTACATAATTTTTAAGATGTTGTAACTGCTTGGCTGCAATATTTGGGTCATTTAATGCTCTTGACACTATAAATGCTCCTTCAAATATAACGGTTACGTGATCTGCCAATGATTCAACATCAGTAGGGTATTTGGAATTGTAATCTTTAAGAACCTCCTCGATTAAATTTCCGATAACAGTTCTCCAAACCAAAATCGCTTCCGAGATATGGTCCATTACTTCGGGTTCAAATTGTTGTGGTTCATATAGATAGGATGCATAAAGACATCCAGGAGGTTCATTTTGACCCGTTTCCGCATCAATGAACTCTTGAATATATTGTAAAAGGCGATTCAGTGAATTGCCCTTTAGCGATTCCGTTCTCTCTAATGCTTCGTTCAATTTGACCATATCTGCTTTGGCAAACTCTTCAATTAATGCCATAGCTAACGCATTCTTAGTCTTGAAATGATAAAAAAACGCACCTTTTGTAATGCCTGTTTTATCTAATATTTGATCGATACTCGTACCCGAAAAACCATGCTTAAATATCAGGGCTTTCGACTCGAGTAAAATTTTATCTCTAGTAAGTTTTCCATCTCTTGCCATACAGTAAATATAAAAAATATTACAAACTAGTTGGTATAATTAAATTATTTTTTATTTTTGTACCGTCTAGTCGGTTTAAGACTATCAACAAACGTATTGTGTCAATTTAATTAAGAAAAACGAAATGAAAAATTCTAAATTACTTACAGCCTTCAACTCAAAACCCTTAAAACTAAGCAATCGCGTGGTCATGGCGCCTATGACTAGGTGTCGTGCTGTTGGAAATACGCCAAATGACATCATGGTAACCTATTATGCTTTACGTGCAGAAACTGGGCTAATTATTACTGAAGGCGTATCGCCATCTAAAAATGGATTAGGCTATCCCAATATTCCAGCTATATATTCTGATGAACAAACAGCAGGATGGAGAAAGGTATCAGATGCTGTGCATGCCAAAGGAGGTAAGATTTTCTTGCAAATCATGCATACTGGTCGAATTGCGCACGTTTTGAATTTGCCAAAAGGTGGTGAGGTTGTAGGGCCTTCACCGATTCCAGCAGCTGGGGAAATTTTCACAATTGAAGGAATGAAGGCCAAAGCTATTCCACGTGAAATGACAAAACAAGATATTGAGAAAACTCAAAATGAATATTTGCGAGCAGCCCAAAATGCTATTAAAGCTGGTTTCGATGGTATTGAAATTCATGCCGCCAATGGCTATTTACCTAATCAATTTCTTGACAAAGGGTCTAATCGCAGAAATGATGAATATGGTGGATCTATAGAAAATAGATGCCGATTTGTCCTCGAGTTAACTCAAAAGATTGTAAATGCCATAGGGAATGAAAAAACGGCAATTCGTATTTCTCCTTTAGGTCAATTTAACGATATGACTGTGTATGAAGACATAAACAAGACTTACAACTATTTAGTAGAGCAATTAAATTCTATGGATATAGCTTACCTACATTTAGCAAGAATGTCTAATGCAATTTCGGAAGAATTTTTAGAGGGACTAGCGTCAAAATTCAAAGGCATTGTAATTTTCAATGGTGGATATGGTTATGATTTAGCTAGCGCAGAAAAAATTCTATCAAAAAACAACAGATATTTAGTTTCAATTGCAATGCCATTTGTTTCTAATCCAGATTTTATTGAACGTATTAAATTAGATGCAGAGTTGAATGAAGTTGATGAAAGCACATTATATACGCTAGGAGAAGAAGGTTATATAACCTATCCAATTTTAGAGAACTCTTTAATCTAATTCTAGCAAATCAAAAGAGTAATCAAAAACAATAATTAGTATTTTTGTATATAATAAAACAAATGTAGTGGTAGCTATAAAATTTGGATGGGATAACCACTAAATTTCCACTCGATACTTCAAATTAAAATAGTGTAATCATGAAAAATGATCAAACAAAAATCGCAAATCAACTGCCAGATAAGCTCGTGCTTGAGTTTTTTGACAGAGTATGGCACGCTCCACATGAGCTGGATGCCATAGACGAATTAATGACTGAAGACTATAGAATCACTACGGCTGGTAAGGTTGTCATTGGGCGTACGGCCTTTAAAAATTGGGTGACGGATTTTCATCGCCTCCTCCTTGATGCCAAAACCGAAAGTATAGATGTTTTTTATAACGAGCAGCAGGATAAAGTGGTTTCTCGATGGGTCTGCTCGGGACGAAACAACGGATTATTTGGCCTTAAAGCCGACGGTAGATTTGTTTCCTTTTCTGGGATCGCAATCTGGTCAATCCGCGATAACAGGTTATCTGAATGCTGGGCAGAGCGCAGCGCGCACGAATTGTATCAGGACTTAATATCTGGAAAAAAAGAGAACAGCTTTGTTTAATTAAAGCCTATGAAAGTATATCGAATTCAGAATAATAAGCTGGAGCTTACTGAAGAAAATATCCCGAGCATCAAGAATAATGAAATTATTGTAAAAATTAAGGCGCTATCTTTAAATTATAGAGATTTACTCGTTACCGAAGGAATTGCTCATTGGAAACCAAAGGAAAATAGAGTACCCTTTTCGGATGCTGCTGGTGAAATTGTTGAAATTGGCGAAGGTAGTGACCGATTTAAAGTAGGTGACAGAGTAACCAGTTTAATTGTTCCAAATTGGGAACAAGGTAAACTAACTCCTGATAAAATAAATGTGGCTATTGGCGGACCATCTAGTGATGGCGTTTTAGCCGAATATGTTGCATTTCCGGAAAATTACTTTTGCAAAATCCCAGATTATCTTAGTTATGAAGAAGCCGCAACGCTTCCTGTGGCTGCGCTAACAGCCTGGAATGCAATTATTGAGCAATCTAACTTAAAGCTGGGAGATACCATTTTAATTATTGGTACCGGTGGCGTATCATTATTTGCATTACAGTTTTCAAAACTGGCAGGTTATAACATCATCATTACTTCAAGCAGTGATGATAAGCTTGAAAAAGCCAAAGCACTGGGGGCTCATCATACAATAAACTATAAAGCCCATAAAGATTGGATACAAGAAGTAATGAATTTTACTTCAGGCCAAGGTGTTAATCAGGTAGTAGATGTTGTTGGTGGAAGCCATATAAGCGAATCCTTAAAATGTATTAAAAGCGAAGGTATTATAAGTATGGTTGGGGTCATTGACGGTGCAACAGTCGGCTCAATAAATACCGGAACCATAATGTATAAAGCAGCAAAAATACAAGGTATTGAAACTGGTTCCACCGAAATGTATCAGCGCATGTTAATTGCTATGAATCTGCATAAGGTTAAACCTGTGATTAATAAAGTATTTCCATTTGACAAAGTGCCAGAAGCCCTTTCGTATTTGAAAAATGGAAGTCATTTTGGGAAAGTGTGTATTGAAATATAGCGTTATACTTTAAAAAAGTAGCTGTTATTAAAATTAAACTTGTTAAATATTGATCATTTCGTGATAGTCAGAACCAGCTTGTTTCAGGAAATTGTTTTAACTGATAGTACGATACTTTGACAAAATAATGATGATATCAGACCTTAAGTAAGATGTTGTTGCCCACTTAAAATAACAATTTTAACAGTAATGAAATTATGAAAAAAGCAGTAATTGTAATATTTGACAAATTTACAGATGTAGACGTATTTTTACCTTGGGACTTATTAAATCGAGTCAAATTTATAGATAAGGAGTTTCAAGTTAAAATAGTTGGTTCTGAAAAATCTCATAAGTCGGTATGTGGAATTGAATTAGCAACACACGGACTAATTGAAGAATGCCATGATGCTGATTTTGTGTTTTTTAGTAGTGGTCCAGGAACAAGAAATGTTATCAAAGACAATTCTTACTTAAACCGTTTCAATCTAAATCCAGATAAGCAAATCATAGCTTCAATGTGTTCAGGTGCTTTAATAATTGCTGCACTGGGACATCTAAAAGGAATTTCAGCAACAACGTATCCAACAGCATTTGAAACATTAAGAGGTCTTGGCGTTGAAGTTATTGAAGATTCGCATTTAGTAACTCACGGAAATATAGCAACAGCTGCAGGTTGTTTAGCAGCAGTTGATTTGATTGGTTGGGCCATAGAGAAACTGTTTGACAAAAAAGTAAAGGAGGATGTTATTGCTTCGGTTTTACCTATCGGACAAGGACAGGTTTGTATATATCCTTAAAAGAAAGGCTGCATACGACAATGGCTATAAATTGCTTGTTCTCGCCTAATTCTTAAATTCCTAACAGATTTTCAGTTTGGAGTGTGCTTGCCAAGTTAAATGCTAAATGACATCATCTCGTAGCAGAGACCGCCATAATCATAAAAAAATAGAAATATTTAATTGAAACCTATGAAAAATAAAATTTGTTTTTTGTTTACAATTACCCTGGGATGCTGGTTCTTTTCTGGATGTAGCAATAATGATGAAACTCCTGTAAATAACAATTCCATTAATTACATATTGGATGGAAGAACTGTAAGATTAGGAGACCCACTTCCTATTGCACTAGACTTGTCTGGAAATGGGCAGGTTGATTTTACCATATTTGTAGAGCTGACCGCTAATAGCCAAGGTGATCGTCTATATGCAGGAGTTAATCCTATTGATACCAATCAAATAAAATCGGGACCTCCCATTGATGACAATTTTCTTAATATGGGGTTTTTGATTGCAGAATCAGTGGGTGAAACTATAGATTTTAATCTAGACTAAAATCAGCAATGGACAAGCGACCATAGTGCTTTGGTAATACGAAATACATTTACCAATGGAGGAATTTCTTATGAAGGTGACTGGGCAGATTCGAAACAAATAGTAGGAATACAAAATAAAATAAACGGTTTGGTTTATTTCGGTTGGCTGCGTATTGAGTTTGATAAACTGACAGAAATTGTAACCCTAGTTGATTATGCTTACAACACAATTGCAAGCCAGCCCATTATAGCTGGTGCTAAATCGAATTAAGCATAGAATAAGAAATTGCATTAATAAGGGTAAAGTACATGAATTTCTAATGATGTATTTGACAATAATCTTTGGCAAAAAAAAAGCGGATTGAAGTTTTTATAAATCAATCCGTTTATCCGATATACCTTATTCATACTTTTAAAAAGGATGACCTTATTCTTTTGAATAAATTAACCTTTATCACCGCATAAAAACAGAACATTATATTCACTAAATTATTATCTTTGATTTGATTAATTAACGCAGATAAGATAATCTCAATAGCATGAGCGACAGCACCAATATACTTATAGCGTATTTTAATCGTCATATCCCACTTAATTATGAAGAAGAAGAAGCTGTCAAAGCTCTTTTTAAAGAGCGCAAAATACGCAGAAGACACTACTTACTTCAAGAAGGTGACATTTGCATAAACAATTGTTTTGTTGTAGAAGGCTGCTTTCGCATGTTTATGGTTGATAAAAATGGGAAAGAGCATAACTTACAGTTTTCTACGGAAAATTGGTGGATTTCTGATTTGTACAGTTTATTCAAAAGAGAACCAAGTCGACTCTATATAGAAGCTTTAGAAAATTCTACTGTACTTTATACAACCATAGATGAATTGCTTCAACTTTTTGAAGACTACCCTACTTTTAGTCATATATTTAGAATTCTAACTCAAAATGCATTAGTAAGTCAACAGCAACGCATTCTACAATATGTTAGTTCCACGGCTGAAGAGCGTTATCTGGATTTCGCAAAAAAACGCCCTGAACTTTTCAACAGAATTTCTAATGTACAAATTGCTTCTTACCTAGGTGTAACTCCTGAATTTTTAAGTATCATCAGAAAAAAAATCGCAAAATCTTAATCTATATTAAGATGCTCTCTTAACCTACCTTAAGGCTATTTCTTAAAATACATTATAAGTACGCTCAAGCTATTACTCTCACATTTGTACTGTTTTAATTCACTTAATATTCAACAAAATGAAAACACAGGAAATAGCTAAAATGAAATTGAGTACTTTATGGATTGCCATAGGGTTTGCAGTCATTTCCCTCACAACTTGGGAACTATATTGTCGCTCAAAGCAATATCAAGTCGCTCCAAATGACGACAAATATTTATGGGCACATCACAGAGCAAAAGTTGATGATCTTGAAAAGGATGATATCGTTATCATTGGTTCGTCAAGAGTTATGTTCAACTTCCAATTGGATGAATGGGAAAAAATTCAAGGAAGGAAACCGGTAAATATTGCTGCTGCAGGATCAACCGTTTTACCCGTATTAGAAGATATAGTTGAGAACAGCAGTTTTAGTGGAACCCTAATAGTTGGTGTTACACCTCCACTGTATTGGGTTCCTCAATCTATGGATGTGTTTCCTTATGCTAGAATTCAAAATTTCGTGAATCACTTTCATAACCAAACTTATGCAGAAAGGCTTAATCATTTCCTTTCAAAACATGGACCGCAAAAAGGATTTTCGTTTTTAACGTCTTCTCCAGAATTTTTTTATAATGAACTTGACTTGAGAACTCTTATAGAACAAATTCCTTCCCCTAGTAGGATACCAAAAATGCCCCCTTTTCCTATTCTTTATCAAGTTGACGACTTCAGAAATGTAAGTCTAGTACCTCAAATGGCTACTGATGAAGGCTATGTCAAAGAAATTACAGACTTCTGGTCATTTATATTTCAACCACCAAGTGACCCAAATATCACTATGGAAATGATTGAAGAAAATCGTAGGTCAATCATAGATAAATCAGCTCAATTGCTGTCAAAATTTAAAGCAAGAGGCGGAAGAGTTATTATGGTCAGATGCCCTTCGCAAAATAAAGTCAGAGAAATTGAAAATAGTTTATACCCTAGAGCAACCTACTGGAATGCCTTGGTAAAAGAAGTCGATGCTCCAGCGTATCACTTTGAAGACTATTCAATTATGAATAAATACAAACTTCCCGAGTGGTCTCACCTCTCAACCTCTGATGCAAAGTCTTTTACAAAGGACTTTATCGACCTACTAAAAAAAGACAACTTACTTTAATAACCGTTTAACATTTATAGTCATGTTATTTAATTCAATTGGATTCATCGTATTTTTTATTGCTGTTCTTGCCCTTTATTACTCTCCAATAACTTGGAAAGGAAAAAAATCAATGTTACTTGGGGCAAGTTATATCTTCTACGGATTGTGGAACCCTCCATTGATTTTACTACTTTGGATTTCTACTTTAGTAGACTGGAAAACCGGAAAAATGCTTTATAAAGAGCATTCCGCCTCAAAACGTAAGCTTTGGTTATTATTAAGTATGTCGGTTAACCTTGGGTTTCTAGCCTTTTTTAAATATGGGGGATTCTTGCTCGAAAACTTCACCTTACTAGTTAATAGTCTTGGTGCCGATTTTCATCCTGCAAAGCCTGATATTTTATTGCCAATGGGAATATCGTTCTATACGTTCCAAACCATGTCCTATACCATAGATATTTACCATAAAAAAATAAAACCTGCTAATAGCTTCTTGGATTTTGCCTTATATGTTACGTTTTTCCCGCAATTAGTAGCTGGACCAATTGTTAGAGCTAAAGGATTATTAGAACAGTTTGTGGAACCTAGAAAAGCCACCAAAGATCAATTTATTTGGGGAGCCTTCTTACTGACATTTGGATTATTTCAAAAAGTGGTATTGGCAGATACTTTGTTGGCACCAACAGTTGATTCGGTTTTTAAGACTCCTCTAGGTTTGGCAAGTATAGACGCATGGAGTGGTGTTTTGGCATTTTCAGGGCAAATATTCTTTGACTTTGCTGGCTATTCTACTAGTGCTATTGGTATCGCTATGATGTTAGGATTTATACTTCCCCATAACTTTCTATATCCATACGCCGCAATTGGTTTTTCAGATTTATGGAGAAGATGGCATATTTCGTTATCAACTTGGTTAAGAGACTATCTTTACATTCCAATGGGCGGAAACCGTAAAGGCTTGGTTAGAACCTATGTTTTCTTGATGACAACTATGTTACTGGGCGGCTTATGGCATGGTGCTGCTTGGACATTTGTTGCTTGGGGAGCCTTACATGGGGCCTTCCTAATTGTTGAACGTTTGCTAAAACATAAAGTAAACATAAAGATTGATGGTCTTACAGGTATATTGCTTGCATTAGTTACATTTGTCTGTGTTAATATTACATGGGTCTTTTTTAGAGCGAATGACTTTAGTACCGCAATGGCCATACTTAAAGCAATGTTTTCGTTTAGCGCAGACGGACATATGGTCATTCAACATCTTGATATCTATATAACCTTCATTGTGATTAGTTTGATGTTTATTTCTCATTGGATAATGAGAACTCAAACATTGGAGTCGTATGCAGCCAAAAAGCAACCTGTAATTGGTTTAGCTTGGGGAGTGATGTTAGTACTACTTATAGTTGCACAAAGTAATGGTGAACAGTTTATCTATTTTCAGTTTTAATTTAAGTGAATTAAAATAATGTCATAGGTAGACTTCATCTGAAGGCCATCAGTAATTTTGATGGCCTTTTTGTATATAAACATTTTTAGTTTGCACTAAATTGGGCAATTTAGAGTGGGTAGGTATGCTAGTCTGCTTTAAATTTAGTTTTTACTTGCTACGTTGGTATCCTCATACAATTAACCCATGATTAAATTCTAACGACGTACTAGCCAAAAACTTCTTATTTAAAAAATACATAAATAACTGATCTGCTCTATTTGGAAACTGTATTTGTGATGGTTGGTTTTTGGATGTGAATATTAGGCTTTGTGTTCCAAATCGTGTTCTAAATTGTGTTCATTTCTGGTACTAAATGTAATTAATTCATTAATTAAATGCATAAAAAAACGGTTTAGAGCGAACTAAACCGTTGGTTTTGAATGAATTTAATCTTTGTAGCGGGAACTGGACTCGAACCAGTGACCTTCGGGTTATGAGCCCGACGAGCTACCTACTGCTCTATCCCGCGATATAGGACTGCAAATATAATATGTTTTTTCCGATTTCAAAAGATTATTAAAAAAAACTCCTGCTAATAATTACTAGCAGGAGTTTTTCATTAACTAATCAAAACTTTAAAACTAATCTTCGGTATCTAATGTTACTATTACTCCTTTGGCATTGAAATTGTTAAAATCAAATTGAACAAGGCTAGGTGGCATTCTATCTTTTAATACACCTATATTTCCTTGAAAATCATTGTTCCCTAATAAAAATATTTTAAGGTTGGTAAGGTTTGCCATTTCAGTAGGTAAATCTCCGTAAAAGGCATTATTTGAAATCACTAATTCTTCTAGATTGGCCAAATTTCCTATTGATGCTGGTACAACTCCAAAAAAGTTATTATCAAAAAGACTTAACACTTTTAATTCTTTCAACTGCGAAATTTCAGAGGGTAACTTTCCAATCAGCATGTTACTGCTCAACATTAACTCTTTTAAGTTAGACAGCTTTCCTATTGAGGCTGGTAATTCACCACTAAATTCATTATTATATAGCTCCAATACCTGTAGGTTTTGAAGCTTATCGATTGATGCCGGGATAGATCCTTCCAATTGATTCATAAACAATTGTAAAGTTTCTAATGATGCAAGATTTGTAATGGATTCTGGCAACTGTCCTTCAAGTTTATTAAAGGCCATATTGCATTCTTTCAACAACAACAAGTTGCCAATTGAGTTCGGAATAGTTCCTGTTATACTGTTTCTGAAAAAATTGATTTTTCTTAAGTGTACTAAATCTCCAAATGACTCTGGTAATGGGCCTTGTAAATTGTTGAATTCTAAATTTAATTCTACAACTTTATCATTTTCAATGACAACGCCGTACCATTTTGAAGCTGAAGTACTTAAATCCCAGGTTGTATTCCATTCAGTACCTTTTGTTGTTTTATGTAAAGCTATTAGCGCTTGTTCTTCTTTGGAAGAGATATTTGCGAATGTAAACAGTGTTACTAGGCAAAATAACAAGGTTAGTTTTAAAGTCTTCATAGTTAGTAGATTTTGTGAGGGAGCACATTTATACCAACGAATATATATAATCATCGTTGAACTACCAATTATTTTCGATGAAATGCAGTATTTGTTAACAATTTATTCTACAACCCATTGATTATCAATTATTTAAAAATTACTCGAAATTAAGGTTTTTCAGCAGAAAAACTAGTGATTTCACCCGCTTCACTACTAACGCCTATTTGAATTGGATTGCAACAAACTTCGCAATCTTCGATATAATTTTGAAATGAAATCGAGTTATCGACTAATACTGAAATTGTCTCCCAGCAATACGGACATTGAAAAAAATGTTCGTCCATGTATCAATTTAAAAATTTACATTAAGCAATTCACCACTCAATTGCAAAAGAATGAGTTCAGCTAATTTGGCCTCATATTTGGCCTGGTTTCGGTTGAGTTCAGCACCTAATAAATTTAATTGTGCTTGCCTAAATTCTAAAGAAGTGGCTTGGCCAATTCTAAACTTTTCTTCTGTACGTTCAAAGTTATTTTTGAAGGTTACAATATTATTCTCCCGAACGTTATAAATTGTAAGTTTATTTTGATAATCGTCCCAAGCATTATCAAAATCCCGCTCAACGTTCATTACTATCTGTTCCTTTTGAAGTTGCAAATTTTCAAGGTCAATTTGAGCATTTTTAACTCGAGTGATTGTGCCGCCTCCATCAAATAGGTTCCAGCTTAAATTTAATCCTGCAGAAAGCCCGGTACTTGTTGATACCGCCAAAAACGATGCTGCGTTATTATTATTTTTATTCCAACCATAAGAACCGGTTAATCCTAAAGTGGGTAAGTAATCAGATTTCCATGATTTTAGATTGTATTGACCTATAAGCAAGTTTTTTTCCAGTTGCAGCAAGGTTACATTATTTGATTTTACTTTTTGGAGTAAATCCATCCGGTCAAGGCCAAGTGCGAAGGTGATTAAGGTATCGACTTCAAAATTCGCTGGCAGTTCATTTCCTGTCACCACATTAAGGTCGCGTTTGGCATTTATTAAACGCTGATTGGCATTAATAACATTAATACTATCGTTATTGATATCAACTTGTGCATTTAATACTCCTAGTTTTGAATTTTGTCCGTACTCGAACTGATATTCAGCCCTAATCAATCGGTTTCTCGAAATATTTAAGGTTTGCTGCAGTGCATCAGTGTTTTCTGAAATTTGAGCAACATTATAGTAGATAGACAGCAACTGAATCATGGTATTCTCAATAGTTTCTCTGGCTTCAAGCTCTGTTAATTGCTTTTCCTCCTTAAGTCGTCTATAATTGTATTGTCGCCCTAAACCATCAAATAGTGTATAGTTAAGATTAACGGATGCGTTATATCGTGAACTTTCAGCACCATCCAAAGTTCTGGTTGAACCATCAGAGAATTCAGCCTCAGTGTTGTCTAAATTATAAGTTGCCCCCGCATTTCCTGTCAATCTTGGCAAAAACCCAGAATTTAACACATTGGTATTATTCTCTGCAATTTCAACATTGTTCTTTGAGATTTGAATTCCATAGTTATGCTCTAAAGCCAGTTCAACAGCGCTTTGCGTTGTCACCACATTCTGTGCCTTAATAACCACTGAACAAGCAAAAGCCGTGATGGCAAGAACAAAAGTTCTAGTGTTCCTCATATCGTTGTTCTATTACTGCGCGTTCTACGTCTTCTTTTTTTACTGTCGCTCCAGTTACTAACCACTTATAGGTAACTTTAACGCTATTTGTAGCCGATAATAAAATAGGCAAAATAAGTAATGTTAATACTGTAGCAATACCTATTCCGTAAGCTATTGAAATTGCCATAGGCTGCAAAAATTGGGCAGCTCTACTTTTTTCAAGTAGCAATGGCGCTATACCTGCAATGGTGGTTAGAGAAGTAAGAAAGATAGCTCTAAATCTATTTCTTCCAGCTTCAAATAAAGCTTCATTAAATGACATTCCAGAGATTAAAAAAGAATTGAACTTACCAATCAGCACCAAACCATCATTCACCATAATCCCAATTAAGGCAATAATTCCTAACATTGATGAAATATTTATTGGAAAGCCATGAAGCCAATGTCCCCAACCTACTGCAATAAAACTAAATGGAATAAGTAAAATTAACAACAATGGTTGACTGTAACTTCTAAAAGTAAACGCTATAACTACATAAATTAGAAATATAACTATAGGGATTGTGGTTTTAGCAGAATTGACAAGCTTATTTGCCTCTCTATTTTGTCCTTCGTACGAAGCTGTAATGGTTGGATATTTTGATAAGATCCCTGGCATGATATTATCCTTGATATCGGCCATAACTTCTGTAGGACTTCCTTTAGCATCAGCCATATCGGCATTCACCTGAATCTCACGTAAACCATCTAAATGCCTTATACTTTCCTCGCCTCTTTTAATCTCATAGTCGGCAATTTCGGCAAATGGAACTCTTTGACCACTAGGGGTTAAAATACGCATATCGTCAAGATCATTAATAGATTCACGGTTTGACCTGTCATAACGTACCCATACCCTAATCTCGTCCTGCCCTCTTTGAAAACGCTGCGCCTGAAGTCCAAAGAAGCCTGACCTAATCTGGGCCATAACATCCCTTAAGTTTAAACCTAAAGCGTAGGCAGATTGTTTGAGCCGAACATTAATTTCCTTTATACCTTCTGGGTCTGTATCTGTGATATCTGCCAATTGCGAATTGTTTTCCAGATGCGAACGCAATTCGGCTGTAGCAGCTTTTAATTCGCCGGTATTATAGCCCAATAAGGAAACCGAT
Source organism: Flavobacteriaceae bacterium MAR_2010_72 (assembly GCA_003550275.1). Lineage (GTDB taxonomy): Bacteria > Bacteroidota > Bacteroidia > Flavobacteriales > Flavobacteriaceae > Geojedonia. The sequence continues at coordinate 770,888 of QXCW01000002.1, read as the reverse complement.
ACGGGGCTTCCTCCAAAATTTCTACCAGATCCAAAGGTGAGCAACTCTACGCCATAGACTTCGCCAACTTCATTTCTAATTGCAGTCGTAATTTCTGCCGCTGAAAAATCGCGTTCTTCTCCAGGGAGTAAATTCACAGTTAAACTGGCTTTATTATTTCCTGGGCCGACATTTTTAACAACGTTCTGAACTACCTGCTTATTGTCGGTTTGACGCTCGGTGAATACTTCATTAATTCTCCAAGAAGCCTCCTCTGTTAAGGTGATTATTGAATCTGTTACTTTTGGATTGGTTCCTTCAGGCATCAATAAATTAATACTAACCCTATCACTATCCAAATTCGGAAAAAAGGCACTTTTTATAATTCCTGCTTGGTATGAACCTACGGTAAGAATCATTAATGCCAAAAGAATTGAGAAGGTTATAAACCGTTGTCTTAAGGCAAAATGAAGTACAGGCGTGTAAAGGTTATCTCGTAAATAGACCATAAAACGGTCACCATACTCGTTAAACGTTCTCAACTTTAAAAACAGCTTGCCAATACCTCTTTTTCTTTCCCTTTCCTTTTTACTCTCTACAACCAATGCTTTGGAATGAGCAATGTGTGCTGGTAAAAGGAGTAAGGCTTCAACCAACGAAACAACCAGTGTTAGGATTACGATGACTGAAACTTCACCAAAAATATCACCTATTCGCCCTTCCAAAAACAAGAAGGTTGAAAATGCCAAGACTGTAGTAATAATCGCGGAAGTGATTGCAGGCAATACCTCCATGGTTCCATCAATAGCGGCTTGAACTCTTGGTTTTCCTCTTTCAAAATGCTGATAAATATTTTCGGAGATAACAATTCCATCGTCAACTAAAATTCCGATAACAATTATCATCCCGAATAAGGAGACCAAATTGATGGTGATATTAAAATAGGCTGCAAAAATGAACATTCCCAAAAACGAAACTGGGAGTCCTAAAGCCACCCAAAATGCCAATCGTGTATTTAAGAATAGGGATAAAAAAATCAGTACCAAAAAGATACCCATGGCTCCATTTTCTAAAAGCAACTTGGTCCTTGCTCTTAAGTTTATGGAATTGTCATTAACAACGTCAATTTGAACACCTGTATATTTTTGGTTAAACTCATCTATATATTCATTTACTTTCTCTGCAGAACCCAAGAGGTCTTCAGTATTGGTATTGGTAATCTCAACATTTACTGAAGCATTACCGTTAAAATACGATGCATTTGGTGTTTCAGAAAAACGGTCTCTCACAGTAGCCACATCTTGCAACAACACTATTGTTCCATCAGCTTGCGCTCTAACTGGAAGATGATTAAGCTCTACTCCGTAATAGGATCTATTATTAGCTCTAATTAAATAATCTTCAGCTTCTGTTTTTATATTTCCCCCTGTAGTAAGAATATTAGCTTGGGATACTGCCGAAGCCACTTCTGAAAAGGTTAAATCATAAGCGAGTAGATCATTTTCTCTAACTGCAATTTCAATTTCTTCTTGTGGATAACCAGAAATATTAATCTGTGAAATCCCTTCAATTGCTCGTAAATCGTTCTCCACTTGGCGACCTATTTCCTTAAGCGTTGCTAAATCTATATTATCACCACTAATAGCAAAAACAATGGTCTGTCTAAAACTTTCTTGTTTTGCAACCACCAAGGGCTCCATTCCCGTTGGGAAATTAGGAACTCTATCCACAGCATTTTTAACTTCAGCCAACATATCGTTGACATCTTCATCAATATCGATTTCAATATTAATATTACCTCCATTTTCCCTAGCGGTTGAAGTTACCCTTTCGATACCCTTGAGGCCTTTTAAATTATCTTCAATCTTTAAAACGATTCCTTCTTCAATCTCTTGAGGCGCAGCACCTGGATAGGCAATATTAATACTGATATTTTTGGCATCAACCAAGGGTAAATAAGATGACTTTAACTGTAGAATACCAAATACTCCAAACAGCACAAAGCCAATAAGAACCACGTTTACGGCAACACTATATTTTATAAAATATGAAATTAATCCTCTCATACTATTCGCTGATTGAATCAGAAGTTTGTATCACCTCTGAACTCTTCTCTTGATGAACTTTTACCAACATTCCGGCGTAAGAACCGGCTAAAGGTTTAGAAAGCATTTGAGTACCATCTGGAACCCCTTTTACAACCACATCATTGGGAGAAAAATAAACCGGCTTGACTTCTATAAGATCCAATATACTATCTCTAACAATGAATATTTCAGAGCTATTAACCAATAATTTTCTAGAAATTTTGATGGCGTTAGGTTCATCAGCTGCTTGAAGTTGCGCTTCGAGGTACATGCCTTCTTTTAGTGTTTTGCCCTCTACTTCAACATAAACATTAATGGTTTGCGTTGCTTGGTCTATTCTGCCATTTATGCGGGTCACCTTGCCCTGGTAGGAGTGATGCCCTTCAATTGTTTTCAGCTCTACCGACTCCCCTATTTCGAGTAAATCACTAAAAGATTTAGCAATTGCCAATTCTAATTCATACACTGATGTATCAATAAACTCTCCAAGTTTCTGGCCGGGACGAATCAATGTGCCTTTAGTAACCAGAGCTTCAGTTAATACTCCTGTAAAAGGCGCATAAATACTATATTTTGAAAGTCGTTGTTCTAAATTCTTAACATTGTAAAATGCAGAAATTATGCCTCTTCCTGTAATAAAATAATTGATTTTTTCATCTTCCATAACGGGCAAAGGCGCAATGCTCTTGTCCATACTAAAGTTCTCTAAATAGGTTTCCCATGGACGATAATATTCAGGAAAATCCAACCTTAAATCGGGCATTATGGCTGTGATCAAGTTGTAGAGATTACTTTTTGCGGATTGAACTGAAGCATAATACTCACTTGAGTTGATCTTGATCAATGTTTCACCTTGCCTGTACGTTTGTCCTGCCTTAAAATCATGGGCACTATTTTGAAATATTCCCTGAACTTCAGAAAACAGTTCTAAACGGTGTTTTGCAATTAAATTGCCATTGGCAGGAATGATAATGGGAACTGTAGTATTTTTTACCGTTTCAACAAAAACGGTTTTCACTACCTTTTCGAACTTGGGTTTGGGTTTATTGCTGTTTATTATGATGAAATAGGCACCTAATAAAGCTCCTGAAATAATCACAATACCAATACCTAGCAGTATTAATTTTCGCATTAAGGATATGTTTTGATGGTATAAGCTACAAAATTATCCTTTTGACACTTGGTATATAGTTAAAAAAAACTTAAAAGAATTGATTTTAGGACATTTGATCCAATTCATCCTGAACCACTTCCCAGTCCTTCATTAAGTGTTCTAGCTTATCCTTTTTTGCTTGATAGCGATCAAAAAATTGTGGATCTGAAACCGTTTGGTCGTAGTTTGTAGCTAAATCAACATCAATCGATTTGATTTCTTTTTCAATCTGATTGATTTTAGCTTCAATATTGCTCAACTTGTTGTTAAGTGACTTAAGCTTTTTTTGATCTTCATAGGATTGTTTGCTTGTTTCTTTAGGCTGTTCTTTTACAATTGTCCGTTTTTCGACTTCCCTTAAATTTTCAACATTGCGCTGTTCCAAATAATAATCGATATTGCCTAAATACTCCTTTATTTTATGATCCTTGAATTCATAAATCTTGCTAGCCAAGCCTTGAAGAAAATCACGATCATGCGAAACCAATAACAACGTACCTTCAAACTTTTTAAGCGCATCCTTTAGCACATTTTTTGATTTGATATCTAAATGGTTTGTAGGCTCATCCATAACCAGCACATTGAAAGGCTGTAACAACAATTTTGCCAATGCTAGACGATTTCGTTCACCACCAGAGAGCACCCTTACGTATTTATCAACCTCATCACCCCTAAATAAAAAAGCTCCAAGAATATCCCGAACCTTGCTTCTATTGGTTTCATTGGCTGCATCGATCATAGTGTCCAGAACCGTTTTAGTACCATCTAAATACTCGGCCTGATTTTGCGCAAAATATCCAATTTGAACGTTATGCCCTAATTTGAGTTGTCCTTCATGTTTTAACTCACCCACTATAATTTTTGCCAAGGTCGATTTTCCCTGACCGTTTTGACCAACAAATGCTGTTTTACTCTCGCGCTCTATAGTTAAATCAATATTTCTTAAAATTTCTAAATCACCATAACGCTTTGAAATATGACGCGCTTCTACCACAACTTTCCCAGGCGTAATTGACACTGGAAAGTTAAGTGTCATCACACTATTATCATCTTCATCAACCTCAATTCGGTCAATTCTATCCAGCTTTTTAATTAAGGACTGTGCCATTGAAGCTTTGGATGCCTTTGCCCTAAACTTCTCGATCAGTTTTTCGGTCTGCTCTATTTGTTTAGCTTGATTTTTTTGGGCCGCCAATTGTTGGGTCTTTATTTCGTTTCTTAATACCAGAAATTTGGAATAAGGCTTATTATAATCATAAATTCTGCCTAACGAAATCTCAATGGTTCGGTTGGTGACATTATCTAAAAACATCTTGTCATGTGACACGATCACCACAGCACCATTAAAGCCTTTCAGAAAGCCCTCTAACCAAATAATAGACTCGATATCCAAGTGGTTAGTAGGCTCATCTAGAAGTAGTAGGTCATTATTTTGAAGTAATAATTTAGCTAACTCAATGCGCATGCGCCAACCACCTGAAAACGTATCGGTAAGTTTGTTGAAATCCTCTCTTTTGAATCCAAGACCTTGTAATATCTTTTCGGTTTCACCTTGATAATTATAGCCTCCTAATATTTCATATTGATGTTGCACTTCATTGAGGTTAACCATGAGCTGATGATAAACATCACTTTCATAGTCGGTGCGCTCCACCAATTGCTCATTAATATCATCTATTTTAGATTCGAGTTCTTTTATTTGCTTGAACGCTTCATAAGCTTCTTGCAAAACCGTTCTTCCGTAAGTAAAATCAATATCCTGTTTTAAAAACCCGATACTCAAATTTTTATCGGCAGCAATTTGGCCTGAATCTGGTTCTAATTCTTTAGAAAGAATTTTTAGCATAGTTGACTTACCTGCGCCATTCTTTCCAATTAAGCCAACGCGATCTCCTGGACTTAACTTAAACGTAATATCTTCGAATAAGTATTCGCCTTGAAATGAAATGGAAAGATTATGAATGTTTAGCATTTTTTGTGAGTCTTGTTACAAACGTTTTCGTTTCTAAACCTTAATTTTGCAATCAGAAATTTATACTGACTACTAATTTTAAGACTGCAAAAGTAATCAATATCTATGATAAAAAAAGGAACTAAACTCTATAGTATTTTTAAGGGCGCATGCCCAAAGTGCCACGAAGAATCGATGTACACTACTAAAAACCCATATATATTAACAGATACCTTAAAAATTAATGATCACTGCTCTAACTGTAAAACGAAATACAGATTAGAACCGTCGTTTTTTTATGGCTCGATGTATGTGAGTTATGGTGTAGGTATTGCTTTTGCGGTTGCGGCTTTTGTTATTAGTTATTTTGGTTTTGAGGCAAGCTTGAACATTACTTTTATAAGCATTATTGGCACTTTAGTAGTATTTGGACCAGTTATTACGAGAGTATCCCGTAACATCTGGATCAATTTGTTTATGCATTATGACAAATCTTTGGCAAAAGATAAGATTGCTTAAAGCCATCACTAATTTTCCCAAATTAAGGAAGTGAATCGGGTTATATTGATTTCATTTTCCAAAGCTGTGTTTTCTTCAATGAATTCATATAATTGTTTGGCGAGATAAGGCGCTAACATTACACCTCGCGTTCCTAAACCATTTAAGACGAAGATGGTTTTATGTTTTGGATGAACGCCAACCAGTGGCCTTCTGTCATTAACCGTTGGGCGAATTCCTGCACGTTGATCTACAATTTCAAATTCACAATTAATTATACGTTTTAATTTGCTAGTCAGTTCATTTCTGGCCTGTGATGTAACGGCGTTGGTTTGGTCTTCCCAATTGTAAGTAGCACCAACCGAGTAAAGGTCATCACCCAATGGACTTATAAACACGGCTGATTTTATAATCCCATTCAACTTCAACTCTGGAGCCTTGATCGTTAACAGTTCGCCTTTGGCGACCCGTAACGGCAAATTTTTGAAATAAGGATTTTTCACAAGCCCAAAGCCTTCAGCAAAAATGATGTAATTGGCTTTTATATTTTTATAATTAATTTCATTATTAGAGCCATTGACTTCAGGATATTCAAATCGCTCGATAATTAGTCTATTGCTGTTTTTCAAAAACGCTCTGTAGTTTTTAACAAGAGCTTCAGTATCGATACGACCAGTACCAAGTACTTCTCCAAAACCAAAAGGCGCATTCATATGCACATTATGATTCTTAACCAGTTTTGGTGACAAGAATGGTTCTAATGAAGGCTTATCACTGGCCGAAAACCATTCGTTTTGCTCCTCAATAGAAGCAAACTTACGATACACTGGAAGCTTATAATCCAATTTGACACCTAATAATTCTTCTAGTTGAGCATATTTAGGCAAGGCTAGATCTAATTGCTGTTTTGCCTTCCAAACCTCTGTAAAACGCTTTAAAATTATAGGATTATATAGCCCCGCTGCTACTGTAGATGAATGTTGGGACTCATTATCGAATACAATAAAGGATTTGCTATGCTCCCGTAATTGCTCACAAAAAGCGATTCCTGCCAAACCACAGCCCACAACGATATAGTCAACGTGTTTCATCTGAACAAAAATACTTCAAATAAACTGGATCTAGATTGCTCACGCTAAACAAATACCTTCATAAAAAAAGCGCTCACAACAATTTGTGAGCGCTTTCGAGTTTATATAGATATACTATGGCTAGTATGACCACATATCCATTTCAAAATTACGAATCTTGTCTTTTATACGATCAGATTCTAATAGTTGCATTAAGGCATTGTCCGCCACATAATCTTTAACTTCCCTGTCTCCATATACATTTTCTTCTTTGTACATGTAGCCATTGAAGCGCCTCGAATTCAATAAATGATCGAAGGTAACTGGCATGGCACTATTTTTATTGTTAAACGATTTGGCTTCGTGCAACACCCCTCGTGCTTCTGGGAAAAATATCCAAAATAACGGAATAGGCATTTTATTGGCTTCATCTTCAGAATCAATAAAGTTAACATCTGGTGCGGCAGGCGCTAGACCTAATATGCGATATTTTAACTCGCCGTGACGCTTATCAAAATACCAAAGGCCTTTAATTAAATAGGCACTGATGTCATAGGCTTGAATATCTCGCTTTACAATGTATTCTGGATCAACAAAACCATCTGCATTGTATTGCTCATATCCAATATCTAAAGTATCGATTCTGGACATTCTAGGCCCCAAATCCTTTACGGTCAATTTTGTAGTAAAGTAAGAGTCGTCATACATGTTCTCAATTTTCCCATCTTTAATGGCTTTCACCAACACGTCAAATAATGAACGTCTGTTTGAGCCAATATTATTAGTATCAACAGGGAAATACAAAGGGAAGTTAACGCGCTCGTCAAGAACCACTTTCTCCCAAGTTAGTTTCGAAAACAGAATGTCTCTGTCATCTACATAACCGTACTCTAATGGTTTGTCATTATCCAAAGCTAACTGGGCTTCGGTTTTAACACCTATTTCTTCAGTTTTTTTGGCATTCAACAAATTTGCTTGTGCAAATGTTGTAGTGATTGCAAAAACACTCAAACCGGTTAATAAAAATTTTTTTAAATTCATCTTCTTACATTTATTAATTTGGGACAAGGCCTTCTTTATACGTAATAACGTAGCATTTAATTCAAAATTATTCTAGTTTGTAAGCTCTACAAATACTGGTGATACTCCTTTTAACTTATAAGAGGAATTATTTTGAATTTGTGCTTTAATATCAAATATTTGAATACCATCTCCACGTCTCGCTTTACGTAACGCTAATTTAGCTTGATCATTTAATTTAGTACCGTTAACAGACACTGAAGGCTGCCCTGGAACTTTAATCTTAAATGAAGTCACTTGAATTGGTAATTCAAAATCAAAATCTTCAAGTACTGCGCCAATAGTAGCAATTTCTACAGTATTTCTTGGTAAACTTGCATTGTCTATTTGACCAGCAATTGTACCCGATGGTTTTGGAATATCTTTAATTCTAAAGGTAGCTCTGTCAGACACCGAAGTACCGTCAGGAAGTTTTCCAGTTACATTAATAACTACTTCTCGACCAGAACCTGGGTTCATGTTGTATTTACCTACACCAGAACCTTTGCTTAAACCAGCAGCACTTGCATTAACCAAGTTGTCTGGAATACCAGCAAATGATATAGTCATTGGGTTAGTAACACCACGATACACCACATTCATTTTATCAGCTGAAATTGTAGCTGCGTTTGGTTTTGGGACAACCGAGTAAGAACTTTCAAAATCAATCACAATATCTTCTCCATCTTCTTTAAAAATGAATTGACCTTTGATGGGTTGCTCACCAACACTACCTGCTGGAAAATCCAATAATGTTTTTCCTTCTTGCATAGCATCGGCTGATAGTTCTTTTCCGTTTACTATTACTTTATCAGCTCTCAAGGTTGTATCCTTTTTACCAAGAATAATTTTACCTGTAAAGTTTTCGCCATTAAAAAACGCTGTTTTGTCTGGCACAACAATAGCATCAAAATTGGTCAAAGAGGCTTCGACTTTAAGTTTCCCGGCAAGCATTGAAGATAATACTTCAGACTCTGTAGTTTTAATATCCGCTTGTAACTGGGTCATTTTAGTAAGAGATGCCACTAAAGGAAATCCCTTATAATGGTAATCCAACCAATCTTGTTTATTTATCTGGTCTGTTACCTTAACTGGATCTGTATTAAATTTGTCCTGAACGTCTTTTACAATACTCGCAAATTCAGGACTATCACCCAGCACTTCCGCAACACCTTCTCTAAACTTTTTCATTTGGTTTAAAAACTCTTGGCCTTCAGGCTTCAGTTTATCACCAATAAAGAAGTTATTGTCTAAATAATCTCCTTTGTCCATGACTTCATAATCCGTCGCATCTTCAACCGTAGCAGACATTTTAGATTTCAGGTTTGCTAAATAGGAATTAAACTCATTTGCCAAACTGGAAATTTGATCTGCTTGTGCTTTTAAAGGTCTATATTTTTCAGGTTGGTCCTCAACCTGTTGCGCTAAACCTGCCATAAAAGCTGTATTCCTTTCGGTAGCTGCTTTATTGGACTCGGTGAGCTTTTCGTTCATTAATCCAAATGCTGATAGCACTTCTTTTGACATATTCAATGCTAACATCGCAATGAAGATCAAATACATCAAGTTTATCATTTTCTGCCTTGCAGATAATTTTGCTCCTGCCATTTCTAATTAGTTTTTGTGGTTAATTAATTGATCTAGGTTATTAAAAACTAATTAGTTTTATTCATTGCAGAAAGCATTCCGCCATATACACCATTTAAGGATGATAAATTAGAAGCTAAAGATTGCATTTGCTCTTTAAGTTTAGTAGCGTTTTCAACTGCTTCTTCATTAATAGAGGCTTGTCGGTTCACACTTTCTAATTGCACTTTATAAAGGCTGTTAAGTGATTCCATTTGTGCTGCTGCCAAAGATAGCTCTTCGCCATATTTTTTAGTCGCTGCCATAGATTCTACAGTTGGAGAAATGCTTTTCGCCGCACCTTCAAAGTTTTTGATGCTTTCGCCTAAACTTGCCATTAATTCGCCATCAATTTTAGCGTCTTTAAGTAACTCGTCTAGTTTTTTAGATAATAATCCTTCTGGGTTTTTAGTTTCTTTTTCAGATTTAGAGCCTCCAGCTAATTCTGGATAAACTAATGACCAGTCTAAATCTTCGTCTACTGGTTCGAAAGCTGAAATTGCAAATATGATTGCTTCTGTGATAAGTCCGATTGCTAACATCACGTTACCTGTTAAAATTCCTATTTCAAAATGGATAATTTTGAATAAAGCTCCAATAATAACGATTGATGCTCCGAATCCGTAAGCCATGTTCATGAACCTCTTACTTGCTCTTGATTGTGCCATAATTTGTTGTTTTTAGTTTAAGTTAAAATACTTAAGTAGGTTAATAATTTATTTAATTGTGTTTAGTTTTAAATTTATTTGGTTCTAGCATTTGCTGTTACCTCGGTACCCATATAATCCTGTACGGTTCTGAATCCGATATAACTTCTAGCGGAATCCTGATATTCATAATCCCTTGAACTCACTTGAAGGTAGTAAGCAACATCCTTCCAAGATCCTCCACGAACCACTTTACGTTGGTTTCTAATATCATTTACACTTGGATTGAATGTGGCAGCGTATTCATACGACCCTGGATCGTACGATCCTTGCACCCATTCTGAAACGTTACCTGCCATGTTGTAAAGATTGAAATCGTTTGGCTCATAGGCATCAGCCTCAACCGTATATAAGGCTTGGTCTGCTGCATAATCACCACGGAGTGGCTTAAAGTTTGCCATAAAGCATCCTCTATCATTTTTAATATATGGTCCACCCCAAGGATAGGTTGCGCCTTGTAGGCCACCTCTGGCGGCATACTCCCATTCGGCTTCAGAAGGTAATCTGAACGAATTAACAAATTGTTTTCCACGTTGCTTCTGGTCACCATTTTTATACATGGTTCGCCATTGACAAAATGCATTTGCTTGCTTCCAAGATACACCAACTACAGGATAATCACCATAGGCATCATGCCAGAAATAATCATTATGCATTGGCTCGTTATATGAATAAGAGAAGTCTCTAATCCAAGCGGTAGTATCTGGATATACTTTAACTTCTTCAGTTATCAATACATCTTTACGTCTCAAATTTTTGTTCTTGGCAGCTTTTTGAAAGTCCATAAACGTATACTGAAACTTAAATTTATCAACATCCCATGTGCGCATACCATTATAAGATTCTTCAATAGGCAAATACATGGTATCCATAACTTCTACATAGTATTCGTCTGGATATTCATTAATATCAAAAATTAAATCGATATCTCTATTTAATTTTCTGCCTTCATACCCAGTAGGCCCTAAACCACTGTAGTTATCCATCATGTATTTTTCATAAACACTCATGTTGGCGGTATCGGCATCCTTAAATGCAAATTCACCAATGCCTCCATCGTCAGGTGTTTTTCCAATCTCATCTGCTAAAATTGCAAGTTTCGTTCTTATTATCGAGTCTCGAACCCAATACACAAACTGACGATACTCACTGTTAGTGATTTCAGTTTCATCCATATAAAATGCCCTAACGGTTGCTGTTCGCGTTGGGGCATCATTTACTCCGGCTAGGTCATCATCTGACTTACCCATTATAAATGCTCCACCAGGAACTAGTGTCATACCATAAGGCTTTTCAGGATGCCATTTCTTTCCTTTAACTCCAACAAGTTCTCCTCTGTCTCCAGAGCCACAACTTACTAATAGAGCTAAAACAGCGGTTAATAAAGCAAACTTCTTCATATTCATAATAAACTCGAGGTTAAATTATTTAGTTATAATTTACGAAAATCATAGTGACACAAAATGTTACTAATTCATTTCAAGGCAGTAAACATATTTATATATTTTCAAAAAAACAATTTTTTTTGCAACTTTTTTGCATTTCGTCCTAAAAAAAATGCACTTTATCGATAAAACGTGTACTTAAAACCGTACTAAAAGCTATTCTTTTTGTAGGCTTTATACCACCTTTCGGGGATTTTACCATGGCTAGCCTCTATGTAATCCTCATGAGTGCATGGTAATAACGTATGTTTTTTTAATTTATTATTAACATCTGGCAAAAAAGGTATTTCAATCCACCATCTACCCGTTTTTACACTTTTAAGAAAGATTAATTCCTCATTATCAATGAGTACGTTGTATTTTTGATAACTTTTTTCATCACTGAAATCATCATCTTTTGTCCGACAATTTACACCTTCTACAAAATACCATATTATTTGTGCGGTTAGCATTGCATTTAAACCTCCTTGAGTTGGTTTATATTCATACACCCCAAACGATGATACTTTATTACTAATTCCTGCATAACGTGAAATGGCACAAATTTGCTTTCCATCTAAACCGTTTGGAGAAATAGATTGTTTAAAACAAACTTCGGAAGCCTTTACCGATTTAAGATCCATACTCACTATATGAGCATCTCTCATGACTGGCTCGACCAAATTAAGTTTATTTGAAACCTCACCCAAACGATAAGCTTCAAAATAAAGATTATCCATCAAATCAATTTCTTCCTGTGAATTAAAATAGGTTTGGTAACCTATAGTTGAATAATTGAACAGGTTATAGGGTTGCTCCAAAATAATTTTACCCAAGTAACTATTGTTATTAATAGGTAAAGATGAATCTCCTAAATCAAAGTTACTATCAACATTGACAATATTAACCATAGGCTGCAAATTGTCATAAGCACGATAAACGGCATAGGTCAAATCCTGACTTCCTCCTAATATAATAGGTATAATCTTTTTCTCTATTAAAACAGTTATCGTGGTGCGGAGGGCAAAATACGTGTCTTCAACAGAATCTCCTTTTAAAATATCTCCCAAGTCAGCAATATCTGTATACCAATTACCAGGAAATAAACCATATAATGACCGTCTCACTTCATTAAAGTGAATGGTCTCATCTAAATAATTGATGTCGTTTCTATTTTCAAGGACACCAATTATTGCAAGTTTTACGTTATCTAATTCAGGAACACCTCTTTGTTTGGTATGGATCTTTAATTTTTTTCCAAGCGTTTGGTCAGGCAATAATTCATTATGTGCTAAAACCTCATCAGAAACTGGAGATAAAAAATTAAAGGTCATATATTATTTCTTTTTAGTAGTACTTGCTTTTTTAGTAGTTTTCTTTTTAGGTGCTTTCTTTTCTATCTCTGCTTTTGCTTGTTCCAAAGTCATTTTAGACACATCAACGGTTTTTGGCAACTCAACTTTTACCTTACCTTTAATAATATGGTGTCTACCCCAACGTGCTTTTTCAATACGAATACCTTCTGACTCCCAATTTTGGACTAATTTATCCTTTTCTTTTTGAATTTTATCTTCTATCAAAGTTATGATATCGTTATCAGATAAATTATCCCAATCGTATTTTTTACTTACATTAATAAATGTGTTGTCCCATTTGATAAATGGCCCAAAACGCCCTTTTCCTTTTTGAACTGGCAATCCTTTGTACGTATATATAGGAGCATCGGCAGCTTCCTTTTCTTTTATCAATTCAATGGCGTCCTCTAATTCAACACTTAATGCATCAACACCTGCTGGCAAAGACACGAACTTTTTACCATATCTAACATAAGGACCAAAACGGCCATTATTTACTTCAAGTGTTTCACCTCTGTAATCACCAAGTTGTTTTGGCAGCTTAAACAAATCCATTGCTTCTTCATAAGTAATGGTATTTAACTGTTGGTCTGGAGATAAACTTGCAAACAATGGTTTTTCGTCTTCTTCAGCAGTTCCAATTTGAACCATTGGACCAAACTTACCTAATCGCACACTAACTTGTCGTCCTGTTTTTGGGTCGGTTCCTAATACGCGTTCGCCAGATTCTCTATCGGCATTCTCCTGAACATCTTCAACCTTCGGATGAAATTCTTTATAAAAATCTTTCATCATTTTTGACCAATCTACCTTTCCTTCGGCAATGTCATCAAAATCTTCTTCAACCTTTGCCGTAAAATGATAATCCAAAATATGCTCAAAATGGGTTACGAGAAAATCGGTAACGATCATACCTATATCTGTAGGTACGAGTTTACCTTTGTCTGAACCTACTTTCTCTGTAAGGGTTTTATCATTGACCGATCCTTTTTTAAGTGTAAGCTGAACGTATTTACGCTCGACGCCTTCTACATTACCTTTTTCGACATAATTTCTATTTTGAATTGTAGAAATTGTTGGCGCATAAGTTGAAGGACGTCCAATACCTAATTCTTCGAGTTTTTTAACCAACGACGCTTCGGTATAGCGATATGGCGGTCTGGTATAGCGTTCGGTAGCTGTGATATAATTATTCTGAAGTGTTTCGTTAACCTTTAAGGTAGGCAACATGCCTTCTTGTTCTAAATCTTCATCATCAGTTCCCTCTAGATACACTTTTAAAAATCCATCGAACTTTATCACTTCTCCATTAGCCGCAAACGATTCTTGATGGGTTGAAGCATCAATTTTCACATTGGTACGCTCTAATTCGGCTTCAGCCATTTGTGAAGCTATGGAACGTTTCCAAATTAAATCGTATAAACGGTCTTGATCCCTATCAACTGATACAGAATGTCTTGAAAAATCGGTTGGCCTAATGGCCTCATGAGCTTCTTGGGCACCTTTAGTTTTTCCTTTATAGTTTCTTGGTTTGGAGTATTTCGAACCAAAGGCACTTTCAATCGCCGCTTTGGCACCGTTTCTAGCTTCTTGTGATAAGTTAACACTATCCGTTCTCATGTATGTGATTAATCCAGATTCATACAAGCGCTGGGCATTCGTCATGGTTCTACTAACTGAAAACCCCAATTTACGAGCTGCTTCCTGTTGTAAGGTAGATGTTGTAAACGGAGCTGCTGGCGATTTTTTAGCAGGTTTTTTCTCTAACTCACCTACTTTAAAACTTGCTGTTGCGTTTGATTGTAAAAACTGGTTGGCTTCGGCTTTGGATGAAAAGTTTTTAGGTAGTTTGGCTTTGAAGGTCTGGCCGTCAGAATTCGCAAATTCGGCATCAATTCTAAAAAAAGCTTCCGTTTTAAAATCTTGTATTTCACGTTCACGTTCTACAATCAAACGTACCGAAACTGATTGCACACGCCCGGCAGAAAGACCACCTTTTACCTTGCGCCAAAGCACTGGAGATAATTCGTAACCCACTATTCTATCCAATACACGACGTGCCTGTTGTGCATCTACCAAATCATAATCTATTCCTCTGGGATTCTCAATAGCTTTTTGAATAGCAGTTTTGGTAATCTCATGAAAAACAATACGCTTGGTTTTATTTTTGTCTAATTTGAGCGTTTCGGCCAGATGCCAAGCTATGGCTTCTCCTTCGCGATCTTCATCACTTGCGAGCCAAACCATATCGGCTTTACTTGCTAGATCTTTGAGTTTTTTTACGACATCCCGCTTATCTCTTGATACTTGATATTTAGGTTTGAAATCACCATCGACATCCACACCCAATTCCTTTGAAGGCAAGTCTGCGATATGCCCAAAACTGGATTCAACTTTATATTCTTTTCCAAGAAATTTTTCTATAGTTTTTGCCTTTGCTGGTGACTCTACAATTACTAAATTCTTCGCCATATTGAGATTTTTTCAGGCTACAAATGTATATGAAAAAAAATTATCGAACCTAATTTTTAATTTCATCAATTGTAATTAAGTCCATTATTTAAAGGATTTTCATGGCTAAACCAAATAAAAAAAGCCTGATACATCAGGCTTTAAGTATACTAGACTACTAGGATTAAAAATTATAGGTACTTAATAAGGTTAGCACATCGTTACTATATTCATATTGGTAGATCACATTGTCTCCCACCATAACCAATGTGTTGTTTAAAGGAATAACATCAGTAGCTTGAATATTCTCAAATTTTTGTGCCAACTGAAGATTTAATGGGTCATTTTTTTTGTAAACCTTTAAGCCTGAAGAACCATCACAAACAAATAGGTTATCGTTTTTAAAACCTAATCCATAAGGGTTATCCAAACTGTATGTTGCCACCAATGTTGGGGTAGCTTTGTTACTTACATCAATAACCTCTAGTACACTTTGTTGGTTTCCACAATTATTTCCTCCTCTAATAGTTAGATAGGCATAATTCCCATCTACAACAACGGGATCACAACCTGTCCAATGCACAAACTCGGAAATATAGTTTGGACTTTCAGGGTTTTCTAATCCGTAAATATACATACCATCCGTACTTCCTATATATAGGTAGCCGTCTGCTTCAAATAAGGTTTCAATATTATTTCCTGCATAATTGGTAGTTATAAAACTAGGTTGGGAAAGATTTGCAATATTAAATATGCTCATTTCGTGCCAGCCCACAGTATAAAGATAATTTTCGACGATTTGAAAACGCGCTAACGAACCACCAGCACCTATATTACCACCATCGCCACTATTACCACCACCACTATTGCCAAGAGAATTTTCAAAAGTTTGATAAACTAAAGAACCATCTTCTTTGGGAACTATTCTTTTCTCAACAGTCCAACCTACAATGATTTCGTTGTTAGAATCAAAATCTTCCATATCAATTCTTGTGCTCCAAAAATCGAATGGAAATTGAAAATTATAGTTGTCAAAAACATCTTCAAGGATTTCAACACGCTTAATATCGCTAGTATTTGAAATATCGAAAACTACAAGATCGATAAAACTGTCGGCATATAAAAACCCGTCTTTTACAGCCATGTCCTCGTTGCCAGGCACCTTTAAAAAGGTCAATGGAGATGGGTTTGAAGGATTAGAGTTATCTAAAACATGAATACCAAGCAATTTATCACTGATAAAAATTAAATTATTATAAGCATAAATTTTTCCGGCTTCAGTGATTGGTTTTGGAGATTGGGGTACAATTTGTGACCTGAAATCTGCCTTTGTAATAACTTCAGGTATGGCAACATCAATAATTTCAAAATCTGAATTATCCTTACTACAAGACCATATCAACAAGACACAAATGAATGTATAAGCATGTTCTCATAACTAGAGTTTACCTATAGATACAACATATTGAAATTGGTTGCGTTAAAACGTTTCCGATTTTCCAATGGAATCTACTTCATCTTGATCTTCAAAGCCAACAACTTCTTTATAAATAAAATACAAAGGCAAATACATAAAAGGTGATAAAAATAAAGAGCCTATACCACAAGTAACTATAATAAGTAGAACCACAAGTAAGTAAGCAACCACCATCAAACCAAATGATAACAGCCACTTTTTAGTGCCTAAATTAAAACTAACCTTTACAATATCTCCAATACTCATTTCTGGATTAAATGCGTAAACAATGGTGAAAAATGAAATCGGGATAAATGCATAAATAAGTGGAATATAACATAATAATGCAAAAGCCAAAGAAACTAGAAACGTTGCTACCATTAACAAAGTAACACTCCCAAAATATTTTCCTTTTAAAAAGTAAAACAGGTCAGACGCTTTTACATCCTTACCTTCATCAATTGATTTTATAATCCTGTAAAATCCAGCGTGAAGCGCCAACTGAATAACTGAAGCTGCCAAAATTCCTATAAAGAAAAGCACCAAATAAAACGCTGTAAAGCCAGCAAATAAGCCACTAAATGTATTTGGATCAATGTCTCCATTCTCTGCCTGTGCGAGCATTGACATTAACAAGGGCACATATAAAACGATTAAAAACGGTAACATTATGATAATAACAAACAACTGATATAAAAAACCATAAAGCCAGCTCTTTTTAAACAACTCAATTGACTTATTAAAAATATCACCAAACTCGAGTGCCTTGGCATTTCTTATTCTTTGCTGAATTTCTGAAAGTGTCATCTTTAAATATTTTGGTTAGCAATAATTCAAAGTAAGTTTAATTATTTAACATATTCAAAAAATAAATCACATTATGACACTTTGTCATAATGTTTAAAAAATTGTATCTTTGCACCTGCTCTTTTTTCTAGGGCGGCATGAATATTGACCTACAGTTGTTTCAGTAATTTTATGGAAAAGATAATAGACGAAAAGAAACAGGGTGAACATCTTATTTTAGAAGAAAAAAAAGAGAATACCCGCAAACTTTATATAGAAAGCTACGGTTGCGCGATGAACTTTAGCGATAGTGAGATTGTAGCCTCAATTTTATCTTCTGAAGGCTTTAATACTACAGCGCATTTGGAAGAAGCCGATTTAGTTCTGGTGAATACTTGCTCCATAAGGGACAAGGCCGAACAAACCGTGCGAAAACGTCTTCAAAAATACAATGCCGTAAAAAAAATCAATCCTAATATGAAGGTTGGGGTTTTAGGCTGTATGGCCGAGCGTTTAAAAAGCAAATTCCTTGAAGAAGAAAAAATTGTAGACCTTGTTGTAGGGCCAGATGCCTATAAAGATCTACCCAACTTAATTGCTGAAGTTGATGAAGGTAGAGATGCGGTAAACGTGATTCTCTCCAAAGATGAAACCTACGGTGATATTTCCCCTGTGAGATTAAATAGCAACGGTGTTACAGCTTTTGTATCCATAACTCGAGGCTGTGACAATATGTGTACGTTTTGTGTGGTTCCTTTTACCCGTGGAAGAGAACGAAGCCGGGACCCACAAAGTATTATTGAAGAAGTTAACGACCTATGGAATAAAGGCTATAAAGAAATAACGCTTTTAGGGCAAAATGTAGACAGTTATTTATGGTATGGCGGTGGCTTGAAAAAAGATTTCGAGAAAGCTTCCGAACTTCAAAAAGCAACGGCAGTCAATTTTTCAAATCTATTAGAACTTTGTGCAAAAGCACAACCCAAAATGCGTATTCGCTTTTCAACCTCAAATCCACAGGATATGACCTTAGATGTGGTTAAAACCATGGCAAAATATAGGAACATCTGCAACTACATCCACTTACCAGTTCAAAGTGGAAGTGATCGCATTTTAAAAGAGATGAATCGTCAGCATACCGTTGAAGAATATAAAACCTTAATTGATAATATTAGACGTATCATTCCAGATTGCGGTATTAGTCAGGACATGATTACAGGATTTCCAACTGAAACTGAAGCAGATCATCAAGACACCTTAAGTCTTATGAACTATGTAAAATATGATTTTGGTTATATGTTTGCGTATTCCGAACGCCCAGGAACCATGGCTGAACGTAAGATGGAAGATGATGTACCCGAAGCTATCAAAAAACGTAGGCTGGCCGAAATTGTCGACTTACAACAAAAACACAGTGCCTACCGAACCGAGCAGCATTTAGGTAAAGTTGAAGAAGTTTTAATTGAAAAGTCTTCAAAAAAATCGGATGCGCATTGGGCAGGACGCAATAGCCAAAATACAATGGTAGTTTTCCCAAAAGCACACTACAAGGTTGGTAATTTTGTAAATGTAAAAATTACCGATTGTACCAGCGCAACCCTTATTGGTGAAGCCGTTGGGTATTCTGAAAATAATTAAACACAACAATGGAATCTATTCAAGCTATAAAACAACGATTTGGCATCATTGGTAACGATGCTAAACTTAATCGTGCTATAGAAAAAGCCATTCAGGTCGCACCAACTGATATTTCGGTTTTGGTGACCGGCGAAAGTGGTGTTGGAAAAGAAAGCATTCCTAAAATTATACACCAACTTTCCCATCGTAAACACGGCA
Source organism: Flavobacteriaceae bacterium MAR_2010_72 (assembly GCA_003550275.1). GTDB lineage: Bacteria > Bacteroidota > Bacteroidia > Flavobacteriales > Flavobacteriaceae > Geojedonia. Next base: position 751,450 of record QXCW01000002.1, on the reverse strand, counting down.
AATACATTGCAGTGAATTGTGGAGCCATCCCAGAAGGCACAATAGATAGTGAGCTTTTTGGTCATGAGAAAGGGTCGTTTACAGGTGCCACACAAACCAGGGAAGGTTATTTTGAAGTTGCCGATGGCGGCACCATTTTTCTCGACGAAGTTGGTGAACTTCCCTTAACAACTCAAGTTCGGTTACTGCGTGTATTGGAAAATGGAGAATTTATCAAAGTAGGTTCAAGCAAAGTTCAAAAAACCAATGTCCGCATTGTTGCTGCCACTAACGTGAATATGTTTGAGGCCATTAAAAAGGAAAAATTCAGGGAAGATCTTTATTACAGGTTAAGTACTATTGAGATCAATATTCCACCGCTTCGTGAACGCAAAGATGATATTCATTTATTATTCAGAAAATTTGCAAGTGATTTTGCCTTAAAATACAAAATGCCAACCATCAAGTTAAGTGATGATGCTGTGAGCATCTTGCTTAAATACCGATGGAATGGTAATATTCGTCAACTGCGTAACGTGGCTGAACAAATTTCAGTTTTAGAACAAAACAGAACCATAAACGCACAAACCCTACACGGCTATTTACCAAATTTGGGGAACAACTTGCCCGCTGTAATTAATACATCAAAAGCTGAAAGTGATTTTAGTAGTGAGCGCGAGATTTTGTACAAGGTGCTATTTGATATGAAAGGTGACCTCAACGATCTCAAAAAACTCACTATGGAACTCATGAAAAAGGGAAATGTGAAAGAGGTTGAAAAAGATAATGAGCGATTGATCCAAAAAATTTATGGTACTTCTGAAGCTGATGACTATGATGAAGCTATAGAAGATTTGGAATTATTGCCTGTTGCCCAAAATAGTGATGAAGAATCTGAAAAGGATGAAAGCACTAATGATAAATACCATTTTGCAGAAGAAATTGAAGAAGAGGAAACACTCTCGTTACATGACAAGGAACTAGAATTGATAAAAAAATCATTAGAGCGGCATCATGGTAAGCGAAAACTTGCAGCTGCAGAATTAGGCATTAGCGAACGTACGCTTTACAGAAAGATTAAGCAATATGATCTGTGAAAACTATGTTTTAAACTAACGCAACAAAATATGATTTTTAATTGTACGTTTGTTTTCTAAAATATTAAGACCGTCCTTTTTAAAGGATTTAATCAAATGAAAATAATAAAATACATCACGTTTTTTATATGCTCAATAGCAATTTTAGGCTGTGGAGCTTATTCATTTACCGGAACTTCAATTCCAGCAGGGACAAAAACATTTCAGGTAAATTATTTTCAAAATAATGCACCCTTAATTGAACCTGGGCTAGAACGAGATTTTACGATTGCCTTGCAGGATTTAATATTGAACCAAACCAATTTAAGTTTGGTAAATTCTGGTGGCGATTTAACCTATGAAGGTGAAATTACCGAATATCGTATATCGCCAACAACTGCACAATCAAATAGCACGGCAGCTCAAAACAGATTAACCATTGGCGTTAAGGTTCGATTTTATGATAAAAATTCACCAGACGAAGAGTTTGACCAAGCGTTTTCGTTTTTTTATGATTACCCTGGAGCAGCACAGCTAGTTGGTGCACAAAAGGCTACGGCCATTGATGAAATTTTCGAACGCTTAACCCAAGATGTTTTTAATGCCACATTAGCCAAATGGTAATGCTTATAACTAAATGCAATTAAATCAATTTACATATTTATTACAACATCCCGAAAGGATCACAACACAACACACCAGTGATCTTACCACAATACTTTCGGAGTATCCCTATTTTCAACCAGCACGTGCTTTATATTTAAAAGGGTTAAAGAACGAAGACAGTTTCAAATATAATTCTGAACTAAAAATTACGGCTGCCTACACAACCGATCGCAGTATCTTGTTTGATTTTATAACTTCGGAAATGTTTAACCAAAACGAAATTTCTCAAACCATAAAGCAAAATTCCGAGCAATTAAAAGACATTATGGTAGTAGATGTTGACGATATCTCGGTTAATAAAAGCGTCATTATTGATGATGCCTTAAAACAGTACATAAAAGAAACCGAAGGTGTTTTAGACCCTCATTTATTTGAAGAAAAAATAGACCCTGAAAAAGTAGCGCAATTTATTTCAGACATTAATGAAGCTCCCAAACTTCCAATCATTGAGGTTGATGCTAAAAACATTGCAGAAACTCCAGAGGCTAAATTAAATTTAGGAAAACCTCTAGAATTTGAAAAAGAAGAAACGCATTCGTTTGCCGAATGGTTGAAAATCACAAGTTTCAAACCTATCAATCGGGATGAAGATAACACGTCAGCACCAGTCAAGGTGGAAGTTTCAGATGACAATTCTCAAACTAAAAAATTTGAACTCATCGACAAATTTTTAGAAAGCAATCCTAAAATAATTCCTTCAAAAGAGACTTCACCAACAAACCTGATAAAAGATGAAGATACACCGCATGACGGACTTATGACAGAGACTTTAGCTCGAATATATTTGGAGCAAAAAAACTATGATAAAGCCATTCAATCTTATAAAATTTTAAGTTTGAAATATCCAGAAAAAAGTGGTTTCTTTGCAGACCAAATTAAAGCAGTAAAACAATTACAAGAAAATAATATTAAATCATAATGGGACAGTTTACAATATTTTTAGTTCTAATCGTATTAGTTGCCTTTTTGTTAGTGGTAGTAATTATGGTACAAAACCCTAAAGGCGGAGGCTTATCTTCTTCTTTTGGAGGAGGTGGCACCCAACAATTAGGAGGCGTTAAAAAAACAGGAGATTTTTTAGATAAAAGCACTTGGGCCTTGGCTACCATGTTATTGGCGCTTATTCTTTTATCTAATATCGCTATTGGTGGTCCAGAAGAAGGTATTGAGTCAAAGGCATTAAATCCAGATGAGACTACGACAGAATTACCTGTTGCTCCTCAAACTAACACTAATGATGCTGCAACTACACCTGCTAGTGACACTACAGGAAATTAAATCATTAATACATACCGTATAAAAATGTCAACTTAAATGGTTGGCATTTTCTGTTACTGAAAGTTTGTCAGTCCTTTTGTATTGGCACATTTTTAGCATAACGCTTAAGCGTTAAAAGCAAGTTTAATTAATCAAATAATATAAATTCAAATGGCATTAAACATTAAACCTTTAGCAGACAGAGTTCTAATTGAGCCTGTAGAAGCCGAAACTAAAACCGCTTCTGGAATCATCATTCCCGATAACGCCAAAGAAAAACCACAAAAAGGCAAAGTTATTGCCGTTGGTAAGGGCACAAAAGATGAACCAATGACCGTAAAAGTGGGTGAAACTGTTCTTTATGGTAAGTATTCAGGAACCGAACTAAAATTAGAAGGCAAAGAATACCTTATTATGAGAGAAAGTGATATTCTTGCGATTATCTAAAAAGGCAATTAGCTAATAGCCCTAGGCTTTTAGCAATAAGTTAAAATTAATATTTAAACCAAGCCGATAGCAAAACGCTAGAGGCACAAAGCTAAAAAATTATGGCAAAAGATATAAAATTTGATATTGAAGCACGTGACGGATTAAAACGTGGTGTAGATGCATTAGCAAATGCAGTTAAAGTAACATTAGGACCAAAAGGTCGCAATGTAATCATCAGCAAATCATTTGGCGCACCTCAAGTTACCAAAGATGGTGTTACTGTTGCTAAAGAAATTGAACTTGAGAACGCCATAGAAAATATGGGTGCTCAAATGGTAAAGGAAGTTGCCAGCAAGACCAATGATTTGGCCGGTGACGGTACAACTACTGCTACAGTATTAGCCCAAGCCATTGTAAAAGAAGGCCTTAAAAACGTTGCTGCAGGTGCCAACCCTATGGATCTAAAACGCGGTATCGACAAGGCGGTTGAAGCCATCGTGAAAGATTTGGAAAAACAATCTAAAAAGGTGGGTAACTCCTCTGAAATGATTAAACAAGTCGCATCAATTTCTGCAAATAATGACGATACCATTGGTGATTTAATTGCAAGGGCATTTGGCAAAGTAGGTAAAGAAGGTGTAATTACTGTTGAAGAAGCCAAAGGAACAGAAACCTATGTTGATGTTGTTGAAGGTATGCAATTTGACAGAGGTTACTTATCGCCTTACTTCGTAACGGATGCCGATAAAATGATCGCCGATCTTGAGAATCCCTACATTTTATTATTCGATAAGAAAATTTCAAACCTACAGGAAATTCTTCCCATATTAGAGCCGGTTGCACAATCTGGTCGCCCATTATTGATTATTGCTGAAGACGTTGAAGGACAAGCTTTAGCAACCCTTGTGGTAAACAAATTACGTGGTGGACTTAAAATTGCAGCGGTAAAAGCTCCAGGTTTTGGTGATCGTCGTAAAGCAATGCTTGAAGATATCGCAATATTAACTGGTGGAACTGTTATTTCAGAAGAACGAGGGTTCACTCTTGAAAATGCTGATTTGAGTATGCTAGGTACGGCCGAAACAGTAACTGTGGATAAAGACAATACAACCATAGTTAATGGTGCAGGAAAAGCAGCCGATATTAAAGCTCGTGTGAATCAAATTAAAGCACAAATTGAAACTACTACTTCTGATTATGACAAGGAAAAACTTCAAGAACGTTTAGCTAAATTAGCTGGTGGAGTTGCTGTACTTTATGTTGGTGCTGCAAGTGAAGTGGAAATGAAGGAGAAAAAAGACCGTGTAGATGACGCACTTCATGCAACCAGAGCCGCTGTAGAAGAAGGCATTGTTGCTGGTGGTGGCGTTGCTTTTATTAGAGCCAAAGGCTTACTTGAAAAGTTAACAGCCGAAAATCTTGATGAAGTAACAGGTATTCAAATTGTAGCTCGCGCTATTGAGTCCCCATTACGTACCATTGTAGAAAATGCAGGTGGCGAAGGCAGTGTTGTAGTTGCCAAAGTTATGGATGGTAAAGGTGCGTTTGGATATGACGCTAAAACCGAAACCTATGTAGATATGCTTAAGGCTGGTATTATAGATCCTAAAAAAGTAACACGAATTGCATTAGAAAATGCAGCATCGGTTGCGGGTATGATCTTAACTACAGAATGTGCATTAATCGATATTAAGGAAGATACCCCAGCTATGCCAGGAGGTATGGGTGGCGGTATGCCAGGGATGATGTAACATCTCTAACAGTATACAAGTAATTACTAAAAAGCGCTTCAAACTAGTTTGAAGCGCTTTTGTTTTATTAAATTTCATAACTTTAGGGACCAACCCATTCTTAATGAAAAAAATCAACTGGCAATACACTTTTGGAGAGATTCTCATTGTAATTATTGGTATATCGATAGCTTTTGGTATTAATAAATGTGCAGACGATTCTAAAAACGAAGCTCAAAAGCAGCAATATTTAGTCAATATTAAAAATGATGTTGAAGCAGATAAACTAGCCCTCGAAGCCAATCTAAAACTATTAGAGGACAAAATTGAAAACGCAACAGAAGTCTTACCATTACTCAATACCAACGCTTCGAATAAAATGACGGCAGTAAGCAAGATTTTCAATCTTATGCAATTAACCAATTTCACGCCTAACGATAACACTTATAAAGCATTGATCAATTCTGGAGATTTTAAGCTAATTGATGATTTCGAATTAAAAACCACTATTGAAAAACATTACTCATCCTACAAAATTATTCAGCAGGATTATGCCCGTTTAGAAAATATTCAGAAAGAACATGTTGGTCCTTATTTTATACATAATACTGACTTTGATGAGTTTAGTAATGGAGAGTTTGGTTTTAAGGACGAAAAACTCTTGAAAAATATTATTATCAGTATGCGAGGCGCCTTCGAATTGAAATTGAAAGCTACCCAAAAAGGCATTGAAAGTTGTGATATATTGCTTGATTTCTTAAATAAAAAGGGTATATTGTTGTAGGAGCGTTAAATACTTAATAATTAGTTTAATATTATTTAAATTAATATAATTAGTATTGATAAGCTTTTATACATTTGCAAGCTTTTTAACAGCATAAAGATTAAATAACTAATTCAAATTCAAAGAATTGAAAGAACAATATCACAAATGGTATTCGCCAACATTGAGCAAGCACATCGAAATGCTTGTTTTTGGTCATGCGGGCTACCCGCTTGTTTTATTCCCCACAACGATGGGACGTTATTACGAGTGCAAGGATTTTAAACTTATAGAGTCTGCAAAATGGTTTTTAGACGAAGGCCTAGTTCAAATTTATTGTCCAGATAGTATTAACGAATTAAGTTGGTATAACAAAAATATCCATCCTGCAGAGCGTGTTAAAAACCATATGTGGTATGATGAGTTTATTTTAAACGAAGTAGTCAGTTCCATATGTCATGACAAAGGTCAACAAAAAGTTGCCGTGGCTGGCGTAAGTTTTGGTGGTTACCATGCCGCCAATTTTGCTTTTAAACACCCTGAAAAAGTAAGCCACATGTTCAGTTTGAGTGGTTCTTTTGATATCAAGTCATTTTTGGATGGCTATTATGACGACAATGTGTTTTTCAATAATCCCGTTGATTTTCTTCCTGGAGCCAATCATCCCGATTTATGGAAAATGAACATCATTCTTGGTGTTGGCGAATGGGATATCTGTTTAAAGGCCAACCAAGATCTCGCAAAAATTTTAAGTGAAAAAAATATTCCATTTTGGTTTGATGAACGCAAATGGGCAGAACATGATTGGCCTATTTGGCGTCAAATGTTTCCGCATTATTTATCAAAACTAACAAATTCCTAACCACAGATATTATGAAAAAAATAGGCATTCTATTCGGACAAGAAAACACATTCCCACAAGCATTTATAGATCGAGTCAACGAAAAAGGCATCAAGGACATCAAAGCCGAAGCGGTTAGCATTGATATCGTGGAGCAAGCAAAACCTACAGATTACGCTGTAATTATTGACAGGATTTCGCAAGATGTTCCCTTTTACAGAGCTTATTTAAAAAATGCGGCCATTTCTGGAACTGCGGTCATAAACAACCCGTTTTGGTGGAGTGCCGATGAAAAGTTTTTCAATAATGCGCTTGCCGAAAAAGTTGGAGTTCCAGTTCCTAAAACCTTCATTTTACCAACATCTCATCGTCCGCCAGACACCACCGAAAATTCATTTCGCAATATGAAATTCCCCTTCAATTGGGAGCAAATGTTCGAAACCATAGGCTTTCCGGCTTATATGAAACCTCATGATGGCGGTGGCTGGAAAAGTGTCTATCGTGTTGAAAATCCTGATGATCTTTGGAAAAAACATGGGGAGACCGAACAATTGGTCATGATGCTTCAGGAGGAAATAAATTTTACTGAATATTTTAGATGTTATGTGCTAAATACCGACAAAGTGCATATCATGCAATACGAACCTCGAAATCCTCACCATTTGCGCTATGTCATTGATGGACCGCCCGTAAAACAAGAAATATTAGATCTCGTAAAAAAATACTGTATTCGATTAAACAAAGCTTTAGGATATGATTTTAATACGGTAGAATTTGCGGTACGTGATGGTATCCCCTACGCTATTGACTTCTGCAACCCTGCACCAGATGCTGATGTGAATTCGGTTGGACAGGAAAATTTTGATTGGATTGTGGAGAATGCCGCTAATATGGCCATTGAAAAAGCAAAGCAATACAAAAAAGGCAAGATGAACCTAACCTGGGGAACTTTCGTGAAAGATCAAATTTCAGGTAAAAAAAACACCGCTTAAATAAGCTATAATCATATGAAGTTCACGCTAGGTATAGAGGAAGAATATCAGGTTATTGACCCAGTGACCAGAGAACTGGTATCACATGATCAAAAAATTGTTATTGAAGCGGCAAAGCATTTGAATGAACAGGTTAAAGCAGAAATGCATCAAGCCGTAGTTGAGGTGGGCACCAATATTTGTCAAGATATCACCGAAGCGAGAACAGAAATAACCCATTTACGAAAGTCAATTTCTGATATTTCAAAAGATTTGGGTTTTAGAATTGGAGCCGCTGGTACACATCCTTTTTCTGAATGGCAAAAACAACTGATCACGCCCAATCCGCGCTATGATGAGATTGTAAATGAACTTCAAGATGCAGCTCGATCTAATTTAATATTTGGCCTTCACGTACATGTGGGTATTGCAGATAAACAATTGGCGCTTCATTTAACCAATGCCATGCGTTATTTTTTACCCCATTTGTATGCCTTATCAACTAATTCACCGTTTTGGGAAGGTCGAAATACTGGGTTCAAATCCTTCCGGTCTAAAGTATTTGATAAATTTCCTCGAACAGGAATTCCAGGTGTGTTTGATAACCTAACCGATTATGAAAATTATGTAAATCTGTTAGTGAAAACCAAATGTATCGACAACCCTAAAAAAATATGGTGGGATATTCGTGTGCATCCCTTTTTTCCAACTTTGGAAGTTAGGATTTGTGATGTACCTATGACCATTGATGAAACCATTAGTATTTCGGCATTGATACAAGCCCTTGTTGTCAAGCTTTATAAACTGAAGACCCAAAACTTAAATTTCATTGTTTACCATCGCGCATTGATCAATGAAAATAAATGGCGCGCCAGCCGTTATGGTTTAGATGGAAAAATGATCGATTTTGGGAAAGAATGTGAAGTCGATACCAGAGCATTAATGGAAGAATTGCTTGATTTTATTGACGATGTTGTCGATGAATTGGGCTCAAGAAAAGAAGTAGAATATGTTAGAACCATGCTTAAAAATGGTACTGGTGCCGACAGGCAACTAGCCGTTTACAACGAAACAAAAGATTTAACTAAAGTGGTCGATTATATCATGGAACAGACCGTTTTAGGAACAACATAGATGAATTGAAGATGCAGCATAAAATTAAAATGGCCATTTTGGATATGAACAATAACGAGCCCAATCAGGGGTTGAGATGTATTGTTGACATAGCTCAAATGTTTGATAAACAATTAGATTACAAAGTTTATGATGTTAGGGCGAAAAACGATTTACCCGACACATCCTATGATATTTATATTTCAAGTGGAGGCCCTGGCAGCCCATTAGAGCAGGAAGATTGGAGGCAGCCCTATTTAGAACTCGTTCAGCAACTTTGGGACTTCAATACCACTTCAGAGTATCAAAAAAAATACGTTTTTTTTATTTGCTATTCGTTTCAGGTGGTATGTGATTATTTTCAGTTAGGCGAAATGAAACCTCGCAAGAGTACTTCGTTTGGTATTTTACCGGTTCACAAAACAAAAGCCGGAATTAAAGATGTGTTGTTAGAAGGTTTAGACGATCCATTTTACGCCGTTGATTCCCGTGATTGGCAGCTCATTCAGCCCCGATTAAAAGTGTTTAAAGAACACGGTGCTACGATTTTGAGCCTTGAAAAAATACGTACCCATGTAGAATACGAAAGAGCTATCATGGCGGTTAGATTTTCAAATGAATTTGTTGGGACGCAATTTCATCCAGAAGCCGATCCTGTTGGCATGTATGCCCATTTTTCACAAGACGTTTACAAACAAAAAGTGATTACTAATTTTGGTGAGAAAAAGTACAATGACATGATGCAGCATATGGAAGATCCTGACAAAATCACTAAAACTTATACCCATATTCTACCTCGCTTTATACGTTCGGCCATAGAACAGACGTCAAAGCAATTAATCCCTCAAGATTGAGATGATACCAAAATATCGCCAAGCATTCAATAGTAATTTTACTGAAGATAAGTATCAGGCATTTCTCGATGACATTAACCAAAAGTTTGGCTATGTTCCTAAATTTAAAATTGCCGAAACCCCAATATTCATACCAAATCAGTTAAAGCATCGCTTAATTGAGGCTTGTAACGATATCATGGCGGTCATCAATCAGCCTAACTTCAAGAGTTTAACCGAAGGGGCTTTTTTTGAAGACAAAATGAGAGTTCCCAATGAAGATGACCATTCAAAATTCATCCAACTCGATTTTGGCATTTGCCTAGACGATAACGGTGAACCCACCCCAAAATTAATTGAGTTACAAGGCTTTCCTTCGTTATATTTCTATCAGGATCTTTTGGGAAAAATGTATAAAAAGCATTTTAATATTCCTGAACATTTGTCCATTCATCCATTGGGGATTTCATCTGATGAATTTATAGAGCGTTTACGTACCGAAATTGTTGGAGATTCATATCCTAAACAGGTTATCTTATTAGAAATTGAACCTGACAAACAAGCCACGGCCATTGATTTTTATTGTACCGCTGATATGCTGGGTATAAAAGTACTGTGTATTAGTAAGCTCATTAAAAAGGGAAAACAATTGTTTTATCTGGATGACCACGGAAAAGAAATTCAAGTTTTAAAAATCTATAACCGTATCATTTTTGATGAGCTTAATCAGCGTGATGATCTCAAACGCGAATTTGATTTTCAAGACGAGGTTGATGTCGAATGGATTGGACATCCCAACTGGTTTTTTAGGATCAGTAAATACACTATGCCCTTATTAAAGGGTGATTATGTGCCAAAATCCTATTATCTCAATCAATTGAAAACCATCCCAAATGATCTAGAAAACTATGTTTTAAAACCCTTGTATTCATTTGCAGGTGCAGGTGTTGAAATTCATGTCACCCAAGAAATGATCGATGCCATAGATGACAAAGCCAATTATTTATTACAAGAAAAAGTAGCCTACCACCCTATTATCGACACCTTGGATGAGCCTGCCAAATGTGAAATACGTATGATGCTTCTCCACAACAAAACCACCAATACCACTCAAATTGTAAGTAATTTGATGCGCTTAAGCAAAGGCGAAATGATTGGTGTAAAATATAATAAGGATAAAACTTGGGTCGGTGGAAGTACGGGTTTTTTTGAGATTTAAGCTTTTGCAGTACTCGTACATTTTGATACACTAAACGAAGTACATCTACAATTAAATAAAAGATTAGATTTGTAATTATATAATTGGAATAACAAACTAGTTTGTTATTCCAGACATTGGCAAACAATAGAAAATGATAGAAAGCGATAAATTCTCTTATGAATTTAGTAAATTATTTTTAGGAATAATATCATATTTTTTCATACCAATAGGTATCCTAGCTCTAGTATACTTTTCAATAGCAAAAAATAATTTTCAACCCTCAATAATACTTTTGTTAATCTTAAATACGCTTTTCATTTATTTACACAAAAAATCTAAAACCAATTATTATTTGGTGAAAATGAACGATGATAAAATTTTGTGTAAAATTGACGGACAATTGGAAAAGGAAATCAATTGGAGTGATGTTTTAACCATTAATAGAGTTCCATTCTTTGTCCCTCCTTTGTACTTTATGAAAGTAAAAAAATGCAACGCTATAATTTTTTTTCCCACAAATTCTCACCTCAATTATTTTTCAATTTTTACAGGGTGGTTTACTATAATTTGGGATTTTTCAAAAATGGGAAAACACATTAGAAAAACAAAAAAAGAAAGAAATATAAACTCATATTATCTTTTAAAATTAAAAAATTGATTTCTATCAACTTTGATTAATAAGTAATGGAACAAACCATACACAAACCGTTAGCCACAATTTGAAAAAAAATGAAAATTGATTATAAATTGAATAGAATTTTTCCTCTGATGTTTATAATTATTGGTGTAACTCTTATTATTTGCGGACTAATACTTCTGGTGACTTTTGACTCAAGAATGAAAATCGGAATTACAATTTTATTAATTGGACTTGTAATAGTATTTACTCGAAAAGGAACAATTGTTGATTTTAACCAACGTAAAATAAAATATTATGTTGGTCTTTTCTTTATAAAAATTGGAAACTGGAAAACAATAGAGGATTATACATTTATTTCATTACTCAAGATAAATCAAAAGAGTTATGGATATAGTAGAACTGGAGTTCAATTCTCTGAAAGAAAAAACATATACAGAATATGTCTGTTAAATAAGACACATAGAAATCGTTTGAAAATTACAGATTTTAATGACGAAAATAATGCATATTTAGAAGCACAAAGAATAGCTGATAAATTGAAGTTGGAATTTGTAAATTTTAGTCCAATATAAAATTTTGGGTAGAACCAGCTATAATTGCTACGCCAATTACTTCACCCATCTCACTACTTACTAAGTGCTAAAAGAAAAATCATTACTTTTAACTTGGCTTGATTTCCCCTAAAAACAAAACATAGGTCAAATATCAAATGTGTGAATAAATGAAAACCTGGATTGAATCCGATAGATTAGTATTGAGAGAAATCACCTTTGCTGACAAAGAAGAATTGTTTCAATTACATTCGGATCCAGATGTTCAAATGCACACTGGTGAACCTGTGGTGAAATATATGCATGACATAGAACAGTCGATTGAAAGTAGACTTCATGATTATAAAAAATATGGATTTGGAAGATTAGCAGCTATTGAAAAGGACACAAACGAATTTATTGGTTGGGCTGGATTAGCCTATTTGCCTGAATTTGACAAAGTAGATATTGGTTATCGATTAAAAAAGAAATTCTGGGGTAAGGGTTTTGCAACAGAAGCCTCGAAAGCCATTATTGGTCATGGTTTCAATGTGCTTAAACTAGATGAAATAATAGCTATAGCTATGCCTGAAAACGAGGCTTCAATTCGAGTCATGGAGAAAGTGGGCATGACCTTCTACAAACAAGCGCCTTACGATGACATTATAACCAATGCTATTTGGTATAAATTATCAAAAACTGATTACAATAAGCTATAAATAAAATGTACCCATGTGATCAAGACGTTAATAATGGGCTGCTAAACCACACTTCACCTACTCAATTTATCGGGTGCTGGCGAACTCGCATGAAATTCGTTAGCGATACGTTGCGTATAAGCATCCAATAGTTGTAACACGCGCTCACTGGATTCAGAAACGACAATAAGCCCGATATGCCAAGTCTTATTCATACGCCAAACAATTTCTGGATCCGTAAAACTAGAGGTGTCAGGGTGTTCAAAACGGCTTAAGGACACCACAATACCGGCATATTTATCAGAAGCTTTTGGTAATGCGTAAGCTATTTTATTTAAATTATCTGATTCGATTTTTGCCCATTCACTCCATAAATTGATGCCTGATGCGAATTGCACCATTTCGGCTAAATTAGCCCCTCCAACCCTAGAAGAGGTTTCCAAAAAAAAGAGTTCTCCTGTCGCTTTAGATTGGATGAATTCGGTATGCGAAGCACCAAATTGCATTCCAAAGGCGTTCATGACTTGGGCATTCATTTTGGTCAATGCTTTTTCAACTTTTGAACCTATCTCACAGGTTGCCGATCTAAAAATTCCGCCACCATGTGCTACTTCAAAAGGTGTGTCTAAATATTTACTCACACGGGAAAATGCCACTTTACCATCAACATTCAATCCATCCACATGAAAGACATCACCAGGCGCAAATTTTTCAACCAAATAATTATCACGTTCGTCGCCTAAATTATTTACAATTTCCCAAAGTTCATCTTTAGAATGAATTTTCTTTATTCCAGCAGCCGATGCTTCAGACCGTGGTTTCAGCAACCATGGCGGGCTCACCCGATCTGCATAGGCATTGATATCATGATCATAAAACAAAGCTGTAAATTCTGGTACGTTAACCCCTTCCTCTTTAGCCTTCATACGCATCGCCAATTTATCCCTAAAATATCTTGAGGTGGTTGAGCCCATTCCTGGCATTCGAAAATGTTCGCGTAAAGCGGCTACATTTTCAACATCGAAATCGTCTAATGCTACAAATCGATCAAACTTTATGTGTCGATATTTGAAGGCGATACCCTTGATAATCTCCTGTTCATTCCAGTTTTCGATATAAAACACATCATCAATTGATTCCCAAGGCCAATTTTCGTGTTCAAGGTTTTTTTTGGTAAGCAGATAGACTTTATTCCCTTCAGTTTTACATCGTTTAAGAAAATCGATGCCTTTATAAAAGGTTGAAATACACAAAAAATTTAATGGCTGATTTGACATTTTTATAGGAATTAGTTAATCTGGTTTATTGATAGATTATTTAAACTCCTCTAAAAATACAAAATAAAACCCCTAATTTGAAGTCATCTGTTTGATATAATTAGTAAGTAATTGCACACCATAACCTGAAGCACTTTTCATTTTTGAATACGGCGAATCTCCAAACGCTACGCCTGCAATGTCCAAATGCATCCAGTTTTCGTGTTTCTCTGTGAAAGCTTCCAAAAATTTAGCAGCCGTGATGGCACCAGCAATAGGTTTTCCGCTAAAGTTGCGAAGATCTGCAATATCTGAATGCAGATCTGCCTCAAAATCATCAAATAAAGGCAATTGCCAAACCCGCTCGTTGGTTTTAGCACCAACAGACGACATTTGAGAGGCCATTTCAGGATTATTGGTAAACATCCCTGCTGCTGAATATCCTAAAGTTTGCACTACACTTCCGGTTAAAGTAGCCATATCGATGACCTGTTCTGGCTGAAACTGTTTAATAATATAATTCAAACCATCGGCAAGGACCAAACGTCCTTCGGCATCTGTATCAATTATTTCAATAGTCTTACCCGAATACGAACCAATCACATCACCAGGACGATAACTGTTACTATCCACAGCATTTTCTGCCGAAGCCACAACACCAACCATATTCACCTTAAGTTTTAGTTTGGCGACCAATTCAACAATACCTAATACTGCTGCTGCGCCACCCATATCACTTTTCATATAGTGTAAATTAGTAGATGATTTTATAGATAAGCCTCCAGTATCAAAGGTAATTCCTTTACCAACCAGACCTATATTGATCTTACCTTCAGGGTTAGCCATGTATTCTGTAACAATAACAACTGGTGGATTTGCACTACCCTGACCCACAGAAAGCACGGCCTTAAAACCTTGCTTTTTTAATTGGTCTTGATGTAATACTGTGCATTTATAGTTAAATTTTTTCGCCGACTCTTCAGCCCAACGCCCTAAAAATTCAGGTGTTTTATGATTTGCGGGCGCATCAATCAACGCTTTGATTCGGTTAATGGTTTCCCCCGTAAACTGCCCTTCTTTAAGTGCTTCTGAAATCGATTTAGAACTTACAAAAGTGACAGAAAGTTTGCTTGCCTTGTCTTGTTTGGATTTGAATTGACCAATTTCATAAGTCGCTAGTTCAAGTCCTACCGAAGCCGCTTTCACTTCCTCTGCATTCAATTCTTCCGCATAGACCTGTATATGGCTCTTCCAATTTTTCTTAGTGTCAAAACAAAGTTTCCTAAACGCTTCATTAATTTTATTGGCATCCTTTTCTTCACCCAAGCCCAAGACATACATCCTATTCCCAGATGGACCATACACTAATTGATAGGAGGACAAATCACCTTCCATATCAATAGTTTCAATCCCAAAAACCGCCTTTAACTGCTTAAAATCTCCTTTACGACAAGGCACGATAAGGTCCTTGTCTTTATCAATTTGCTTTGAATGCTTAAATACCATGAATTATTTATTAAAAAAAAGCCATTTTACGGCTTTTGGAAATTCTTCTCTCCAATGCACTTCAGAATGGTTGCCCAATTCATTTATTGAAAAATGAAAGTCAATATTGTGGCCTTTGACCATTTTTTTCCTGATAATAGCCTCAAGCTTTTGTGCGTTGGGTAAATGCTCTTTACTTTCCTGTCCACCTGCATACAGATAAATTTTTGATTCCTGTAGCGGTTTAAAGGACTTGGTATGGTTGAAAATAGTTTTTGAAATCCATAAACTAGGTGAAAAAATCATCATTTTTCCAAACACACCTGGGTTTGCCAGACCCGCATGCAAACTGATCAAACCACCCATTGAACTTCCGCCAATTCCTGTATTTTCAAAATCGGTTAAGGTACGGTACTGATTATTAATGTAAGGAATTAATTTTTCAATCATAAACTGAATATAAAAATTCCCTTTTCCTTCACCAAAACGAGGATGATAATAAGGTAGATATTCTACGATTCGTTCGTTCTCTCCATGGTCAATAGCAATAATAATGATATCGCTTAAGCCTTGTTCAGACAAGGTTGCCATTGACTTGTCAATCGCCCAATCGCCATAAGGCGCCAATGGATTGAATAAGTTTTGCCCGTCTTGAAGATATAAAACAGGATATCGCTTTTCGGTTTGATAATAGTCGTAAGGTAGTAATGCTGAAATTTTTCGGGTCGCATTTAGATGTGGCACTTCATAAGCCTCTTCAATCACTTCGATAATAGGTTCGAACTCCGTCACTGTCATAAATAAAATTTAGGAAAACGAAAATACAGCTTTTTATGTTTTTAAATCCTATTTGGATGATGATATATATTAACAAAAACAGACCACTTTGTTAACGGTTACATAACAAGAGCTCAAAATCAACCGTATAGAAAACGAAAAAAGCACCTTGGATAAGGTGCTTTTTAGTAATTAATTTTTATGATCGTTGACCACATCTTCATCCTTATACTTACAACAAGGATCTAAACTATCATAAGCCTCTTTTGTGGCTTTAATATCTTTGGTGTCATGACCAACTGCGGCAATGTTTTTCTTTATGGCTTTGAGATTGGTTTTTCTTTCATCAAAAATCAGTTTCAATTCATGGGTTTCAACATCCCATATGGCAGATTTAACACCTTTGGTTTTGATGCTAGCCTTCTCAATTCTAACTTTACACATCATACAAATACCGTCAACTTCTATAGTCGCTTTTGCATTTTTGTCTTGAGCCCAAACAAACGATGTTGTTAATATGGCTATTAATAATACTATTTTTTTCATTGCTTTATATCTTTATTTAATTTTAAATCTTAATCCTGCGTAATACATACTTCCAAAAATTGGACCATATACGAAAGTGGTGTCAAAATTTGCTCCAAAAGGATCGTTTGCACTCAAAATTGGATTATTTTGACTAACATTGGTAATGTTTTCACCACCTAAATATACTTCAAATTTATCAGAAAATACTTTTGTTACTTGCGCATTTAAGGTTGCAACCGTTGGCGAATATTCAGGTAATTGATATTGGGTTGGATTAGATGCCGTTGACGAAAAACGCTGCTCACCTAACCAATTATAGGTCATATCAAATTTCCATAATCCTTTTTTCTTTGTTTCTTGAGTTTCATAAGACGCGTTTGCAAATACGCGATGCCGTGGCGTTAAAGGTTTTTCCAACTTACCTGAATTATATTGCGTTTTCACGTCGTAAAACTTATAAGCTGTACGCAGATCAAAACGTTCAAATACGTTGTAGTTAAACTCTAACTGTAAACTATTAGCGTAGCTATCGCCTTCGAGGTTATAAAAACTAACTTCTAGCGGATTTTCATAATCAACAACTACTTGATTTTGAAAATCAGTTCTATAAAAATCAAAGGTTAGGTCGGCTTTTCTGCCAAAAAGATTAAACCCTTGTAAAAACGACACGCCATAATTCCAAGCTATTTCTGGATCCAATCCATAAATCTCTCCACCAGAACTCACTATATTAAGACTTCTAGAACTTGAAAAAATGGATTGATTTTCAGCAAAGATATTGGCACTTCGCTTTCCTCGGCCAAATGAAAATCGCAAAGCCGATTTTTCCCATGGTGAATACCGTGCATGGAATCTCGGCGTTACAAAAGTTCCTAACAAATTATGTCGATCTATTCGAATACCTGCAGTTAGGTTCAGTTTTTCTAAATTATCAAAATTGTACTCAAAAAATGCTCCAACAGAATTTTCAGTACGCTCAAATTCCGAAGCTTCAACAAACTCATCGTAGTGATCGTAAGTATAACTTAATCCTGTTTTTACCTTGTGCCTAGAGTCGCTAATGATAGAATTATAAATTGCATTGGCGTATAAGCTATTGTGTAAAATATCGTACTCATTTAATCCAAAATACGATTCTTGTTCATGTCTGCTAAAGGCAGCCTGAACACCTAAACTTCGCCAAGGAATTTCAGGATTAACAAATCCAGTTTTTACCGAAATATCAAAGCGTTCAGTATCGATCTCACTTCCCCAGGCATTAGTAGTCCCTTTATCAGTATCTGGATCAAAGGCCATTTGGCCAGTTTGTTTTTCATCATTTAAATACCTGAAATTGATAAAGCTCACAAATCCTTTTTCTGCATTTGTATATTGCCAACGATTCATGAAATTAATTTGTTTTTGTAAAGGTGCATCTAGGAAGGAGTCATCATTCATATCAAATTTTTTGTCTCTGATATTTCCATGCAGATATAAACCTGTACTCCATTTATCATCTAGATTGGTATTTAAATGCGTGTTCAGCTCATATCTTCCACTGCCGTCTCCATAGGCATTCACAAAAAGTTTCGCGTCTGTAGATGGTTTGACCATTTCGGTATTGATCTGTCCGGCAATACTCTCAAAGCCATTCACCACGCTTCCTGCACCTTTGGTGATCTGGATACTTTCTACCCAAGTTCCAGGTGTAAAACTCAGGCCATAAGCTTGTGAAGCGCCTCGAATTGTAGGAATATTTTCAGAAGTAATCAAAATGTAAGGACTCGTTAAGCCCAACATTTTTATTTGCCGGGTTCCTGAAACGGCATCAGCAAAATTAACATCGATCGACGGATTTGTTTCAAAACTTTCTGACAAATTACAA
Organism: Flavobacteriaceae bacterium MAR_2010_72; assembly: GCA_003550275.1. Classification (GTDB taxonomy): domain Bacteria; phylum Bacteroidota; class Bacteroidia; order Flavobacteriales; family Flavobacteriaceae; genus Geojedonia. Next base: position 732,813 of record QXCW01000002.1, on the reverse strand, counting down.
CAGGCTGCTTTTAGAAGCTCATCACTACTCACGGTTAAAATATTTGCCGATTGTAAATAGGATTTTGAAGTGGATTGTTTTCGGGAATTTATAGTTACCTCATCAAGATCACTCGTTGGTTGCAACCAATGATGAATGATTTTAGGTTCGCTTATGGTTAAAGTATCGGTTTTGAATCCAACATAGCTAATGACCAGTTTCTGGTATTCTTTTTTATAGTCAATAGTAAACTTTCCATCAACATCCGTTACGGTTCCAACCGAAGTATTTAACCAAAACACATTGGCTCCAGCTAATCCAATATGCTCATTTTTTTCATTTGCTTCCATAATCATTCCACTAATTTTGTCTTGTGAAAATGTAAGTACAGGAAGTATAAACAGTATATATATTAAATTTTTCATTTGTTTAATGTGAATATAAATTAATATTCGTTTTCAGCGCATTTCAACAACACTATATCGAAAACACACAAAAGTTCTTTAAAACAATAAAAAATTAAATGATGAATACTTGGTCCAACACATGAATATCGATGACCAAATTGGGTGGGGAATAATCTTTGTGAGGAATTACTTGTTTAGGTAAACTTTCAAAAAAAAGATTGTAATTGTATGCAAACGTTGTGACGACTACTTGTTGATCAAACTTCAAGTCTTCAAAAGACGTTCTTTTTAGTTTATCCTGACCTTTAACAACTTCTAATTCGTCCTTACAGCAATACTTTTTGGTGATTAAAGCTTGTTCAATTTCATACGCTTCCATTGCACATTTTTTGGCTTCAACAAACACAGCCGAGTCCACTAATACGTCACCACAGAAATGCTTATCAATGGTAAATGACATGGTAGACAATAGCACTAAGGTTGCTAGCGAAACTGAAAATATGTTATGTAAAACTTGTTTTATCACGTGGTAAAAATAAGAAAAAAGTCATGTTAAGATCACTTTTTATAATAGCCTTAGCAAATCATTTTTTAAGTTTATAATAGTAAAAGGCTGGCAATAAAAGTAAGAGTATCACTGGTTGAATCAAAAATCGTCTAAAATTAAAAAAGAGATAATAATCTTCCTGTCGGGGGTTAATGACAAAATAGAGAAATATTAAAATAAGGATGATATAAGCCACAAGGTACACAATTGAAGAAAACTGGACTATTGATCGATCCTTAAAAACCAGATAGATAATTCCTAGTGATATCAATGCATTTAAAACATATCGTAACGTTGTGAAAATCGTGAGTTTTAAAATTTCTCGTCGTGGGAAATCCATATATAGATAGTCATTTTTAAAAAATAACAAATAAGGATCGTAGAACAATTCGTTTTCAAAAACCCTGATTAAAATCAGAAGCCCGAATAAGCCCAAAAGCAATATGTGCTTTATCCAATTACCCATGTTCCTTTTTAAGTTTAGAAAAACGATTAACCCAAATCATCCATAATATAAATACCAATCCATAAATAATTAAAGGAAAAATAACTGTATGAAGTATTTCTCTCCGCCACGGATAGTGATATAGTCCAATGGATAGAATAACGATCCGGATTAAGTTGACAGCATAGATTAAAACACTTCCCGCAAAAATGAACAATGCCGTTGGCTTTGCACGGCCTGCAAAAGCCAACATAAATGAGACAAATAAAATAATTACACTAATAGAATTACAACCTTCAACAACTCTTGCTACATATTTACCATGAATAATGAGCTTAATAGATGCTTCGTTGGGGTGATTTTGGATGTCTGCACTATACCCAATAACATTGATGAGTTGTTTTGACTGTTTCGCAACAAGTTGGGTTAAATAATCAGGGTAATATTTAGAACCCTGTGACAAATCCAAATAAAACTTATAGCCAATGGACAACAATAAATACGCCAAAAGAAACGTAAGTATAAATTTAATGACCGACTTATATGTTTTTAAAAGGGTTTTCAAACTTCTATTAATGAGGTTAAATTTATGTAAATTGAATGTATTGATTGCAGGCCTTTTTAATACTTTTACCAAAAATTTTTAAGCTAATGACATTTGAGCATTTAAAGCCACAGGTTACATCAATTATATCTAACAGCAAACTTACAGTTTACGACCGATTATTGACTATTTGTCAACTTTTAGAAGCAAATGTACCACATTATAATTGGGTTGGGTTTTATTTCAAAAACGGTGATAAAAATGAGCTCAAATTAGGGCCTTATGTGGGCGAACCAACAGACCATACTATTATTCCGTTTGGAAAAGGCATCTGTGGTCAGGTTGCGGTAAGTAACCAAAATTTCGTGGTTCCTGATGTATCAGCTCAAGATAATTACATTGCCTGCAGTATTACAGTGAAGGCGGAAATTGTGATTCCCATTTTTGTTAATGGTGAAAACATTGGCCAAATTGATATTGACTCAAACACTCCTGATCCGTTTAGCGAAGAAGATGAACGATTTTTAGAATTTGTTTGTAAAAAGGTCGCTGAACTACTCTAATAAATTTACATTCCTGTTCTAATAGCTTCTACGGGATCGAGTTTTGAAGCTGAAATGGCTGGAATTACACCCGAAATCAATCCGATTAAGGTTGAAAGACCAAAACCGAGAAGCATATTCCAAAAGGACAGTACAAATTCAAAATCCCCAGTGAAATTTGAAGCGATCATAGTCGTAATTCCTACGAGAGCTAAACCTACCAAACCACCAATAACTGCTAGAACTATGGCTTCAAACAAAAACTGTAATAAAATGAATCGGTTTTTAGCCCCAAGTGACTTTTGGATTCCAATAAGGTTGGTACGTTCCTTAACACTAACGAACATGATATTGGCAATTCCAAAACCGCCAACTAGCAATGAAAATCCGCTAATAACCCATCCAAATGCGTTCATTGTACCAATAATACCATCAATAGCATCGGTCATACCAGAAAGTTTGTTTACAAAAAAATTGTCGGGCTCACCCGCCTTTAAGCCCCTATAATTTCTAAATTTTTGTTTTAATACTTGCTCAAAGGCTCCAATATCAATGCCTTTATTTGGTCTAATAATTATAGCACCAGGAATACCATCTGAACCTCCACTTCTAAACCGTCTAACAAAATTTGCAGGTACAAAAGCCTGTTCGTCTGGAGAGTCAAAAATACCAACCCCATACTTTTTTAATATTCCAATAACTGTTAGTTTTCTACCGTACACTCTAACCTGTTTACCTAATGGGTTTAAATTTCCGAATAAATTTTCGGCCAACGAATACCCCAAAACAATTACAGGTGCACCTGAAGCAGATTCCGATTCTGTATAAAAACGACCTCGTTCAACAACAAACTCATTAATATTATAAATTTCGTTCGTAATTGGGGTAACATTTACTCCTGCCACGGTTTCCGCTTGATATCTAATGGTTTCTCCACCTCCAAAAATAGTATAGGCGCATGCCATGATATCAGGTACATTTCTACTTACAAACTCATAATCGCTATAATCTGTTTGGGGATAGTTATCGCGTTGCCATCTTGGAACATTAGTCGGTCCAAAGGAAAATTTAGTCAAATAAATAGTGTTCTTATCTAAACCCGACAAATTCTCTTGAATGTTTCTGTCTAAAGAATCTACAGCAGCCAATACCGCAATAATCGAAAAAATACCAATAGTCACGCCCAGTAATGATAAAAATGTTCGGAGTTTATTATTTCGCAAGGCATTAAGAGCAAACGAGAAGCTTTCTTTGAAAAGGCGTAAGTAAACAAGCATGAATAGACAGTAGTTTTATACAAATTTAAAGATAGGACGTTTGTAACACTTAATTGTTACAAAATTCTTAAATAAACACACATTGAATAACCCAAATTTTATAGGATAATATGTACTTTTGCGCTTTAATACACACAACCTCAAAATGAATACTACAAAAACCATTACATCGGCATTAATTTCAGTTTTTAGTAAGGACGGATTAGAGCCAATTGTTAAAGAATTACACAAACAAAAGGTAACTATTTACTCCACAGGAGGTACTGAAAAATTTATTAAGGATTTAGGAATTCCTGTTATTCCTGTAGAAGATGTGACTTCATATCCTTCCATTTTAGGAGGTCGAGTAAAAACCTTACACCCAAAAGTTTTTGGTGGTATTCTAAATAGACAGCATAACGAAAGTGATGTTGCCGAACTTAAAGATTTTGATATTCCACAAATTGACTTGGTTGTAGTGGATTTGTATCCTTTTGAAAAAACTGTGGCTTCAGGGGCAAGTCATCAAGATATTATTGAAAAAATAGATATTGGAGGCATCTCTTTGATTAGAGCAGCCGCAAAAAATTATGCAGATGTTATATGCGTGTCATCGGTTGATGACTATTCAGAGTTTTTAGAGCTCTTGAAGACTAAAAACGGTGAAACTACCGAGGCTGACAGAAAACATTTTGCAGCAAAAGCCTTTAACGTGTCTTCACATTATGATTCAGCAATCTTTAATTATTTTAATGCTAATCACGACATTGCATCCTTAAAAATTAGTGAGACTAAAGGTCAAGTATTGCGTTATGGCGAAAATCCTCATCAAAAAGGGTTTTTCTTTGGTGATTTTGATGCGATGTTTACCAAGCTTCATGGCAAGGAATTAAGCTATAATAATCTACTCGATGTTGACGCAGCTGTTAATTTGATCAATGAATTTAAAAATGAAGCTCCAACTTTTGCTATTTTAAAGCACAATAATGCTTGTGGCTTTGCGCAAAGACCGTCTATCCACCAAGCTTATGTAGATGCTTTGGAAGGTGATCCTGTTTCTGCTTTTGGAGGTATTTTAATTAGTAATACAAAAATTGATAAAGCAACTGCTGAAGAGATCCATGGGTTGTTTTGCGAAGTGGTTATTGCTCCATCATTTTCTAAAGAAGCTTTAGATATTTTGACTGGAAAAAAAAACCGTATTCTTCTAATTTTAAAAGATGCTGAACTTTCTCAAACTACAGTAAGAACTTGCTTGAATGGTGTTTTGGTTCAAGATCGTGATACTATTACTGACGCTATTGAACATTTATCATATACCACAAACAATAAACCATCACAAAACGAGTTAGAAGATTTAATATTTGCTTCTAAAATTTGTAAGCATACCAAATCAAATACGATCGTTTTAGTAAAGGACAAACAATTGTGTGCGAGTGGAACTGGCCAGACAAGTCGAGTGGATGCACTTAACCAAGCCATTCACAAAGCACAATCATTCAATTTTGATTTAAATGGTGCGGTAATGGCAAGTGATGCATTTTTTCCGTTCCCTGACTGTGTGGAAATCGCAAAAAACGCGGGCCTCACTGCGGTAATTCAGCCGGGAGGCTCTATTAAAGACCAGTTGAGCATTGATTACTGTAATGACAATGGTGTGGCGATGGTATTCACAGGTACACGGCATTTTAAGCATTAACGTTTCCGCCTTAGCGGAAATCTCATTAAGACAACTTGTTATCTAAAAAAATATGATTACTTATATTATAGAATATATTTAGCAACTTTTATTACATTTACAACAACATCAGAACACTAATTAATATCAACCTACATAATCAATAACAGCACATGGGATTTTTTGATTTCTTAACTGAAGAAATAGCCATAGATTTAGGAACAGCAAATACACTTATAATTCATAACGACAAAGTTGTGGTCGATAGTCCCTCAATAGTTGCAAGAGACCGAATTTCAGGAAAAATAATAGCCGTGGGTAAAGAAGCCAGCATGATGCAGGGTAAAACCCACGAAAATATTAAAACCATTAGACCATTAAAAGATGGTGTGATTGCCGATTTTGATGCCAGTGAACAAATGATCAATTTGTTTATCAAAAACATCCCAGCATTGAAAAAGAAATGGTTTACACCTGCTTTGCGAATGGTCGTCTGTATTCCATCTGGAATTACAGAAGTTGAAATGCGAGCTGTTAAAGAGTCCTGTGAACGCGTGAATGGTAAGGAAGTTTATTTGATCCATGAGCCTATGGCAGCCGCTATTGGTATTGGTATTGACATAATGCAGCCAAAAGGTAATATGATTGTTGATATTGGAGGAGGTACTACTGAAATTGCAGTAATCGCTTTAGGAGGTATCGTTTGTGATAAATCGGTTAAAGTCGCTGGTGATGTCTTCACCAATGACATTATTTATTATATGCGTACGCAACACAACCTATATGTAGGTGACAGAACTGCTGAAAAAATAAAAATTCAAATTGGTGCAGCGACTGAAGAATTGGAGCTACCACCAGATGATATGAGCGTTCAAGGCCGAGATTTATTGACGGGAAAACCTAAACAAGTCCAGATTTCGTATAGAGAAATTGCAAAAGCTTTAGATAAATCTATCTTACGTGTTGAAGATTCGGTAATGGAAACCTTGTCCCAAACCCCACCTGAACTTGCTGCCGACATCTACAATACCGGTATTTACCTTGCAGGAGGAGGATCTATGTTACGTGGACTTGACAAACGATTATCTCAAAAAACCGATTTGCCGGTTTATATTGCAGAAGACCCATTAAGAGCCGTTGTAAGAGGTACTGGGATTACCCTTAAAAACCTTCAAAAGTACAAAAGTGTTCTGATAAAATAATAAACTCAAATGCAGCAAATCATAAACTTTGTTATACGAAACAAAACGTTCCTTTTGTTTTTGTTGCTGTTTTGTGTTTCGTTGGGTTTAACCATTCAATCCCATTCTTATCACAAAAGTAAATTTATAAATTCGGCTAATTTTTTATCTGGAGGAATCTACAATACTACTAGCAACATCAGGGCATATTTTAATTTAAAAAAGCAAAACGAGGTGTTAATTGAGGAGAATAACAGGCTCAAATCTATCCTTTTTAACTCCGATCAATTTGAAAATGAAGTACCAACTATCGATAGTACCACTGATATTAATTTTGAGTTCACAACAGCAACAGTCATAAAAAATAGCTATTCTGCGAGCAAAAACTATCTCACCATAGACAAAGGTCAAAACGATAGCATTGACCTGGATCTTGGAGTTATAACTTCAAAAGGAATTGTAGGCCTTATTGATAAGACTTCAAACAACTATGCAAGAGTCCTTTCTATTTTGAACACAAAAAGTAGGATTAATGCGCAACTAAAAGAAACTGATCATATTGGGTCATTGACATGGAATGCTAAATCTCCAGAGTTTGTTCAGCTTATTGATGTTTCAAAATTTGCTCCTGTTCAAATTGGAGATACAATTATAACTGGTGGGCAATCCTCCATTTTCCCTAAAGGCATATTAATTGGTAGTATTGATTCATTTACATTAGATCCTAGTGGAGACACCTATACGGTTAGTGTAAAGTTGTTTAATGACATGACCAATATTGGGCATGTATATATCATAAAAAACAAGGATTACAATGAGATCAAATCCTTGCAAACTCAAATAGATGAATAGGACTGCCATCAATACCATTTTTGAGTTTTTAGCCCTAGTTCTTGTTCAAGTTTTAATTTTAAACAATATCAATTTTTTAGGGTACATCAACCCTTATTTATATATACTGTTCATACTTCTTTATCCTGTAAAGAACAACAGGACGTTATTTGTTTTTTTAAGTTTTTTAATGGGATTAAGTATAGACTTATTTACCGATTCAGGTGGTGTTCATGCAGGTGCAAGTGTTTTTATAGCCTTTATTAGGCCTCCCATATTAAAGTTTTCATTTGGAATGGTATATGAATACCAAACCATAAAATTTTCTCAAACAGAATTTGGAAATCGGTTTGTTTATTTCTCTATACTTACTGTAATTCACCACTTTATAATGTTCTCACTTGAAGTTTTTAACATTTCCAATATAATTTTGATCCTTCAAAAAACGTTATTTTCAAGTATTTTTACTATACTTTTATGTTTAATAACCGTTATTTTATTTAGTAAAAAGCCTCGATGAGAAAACTACTTTTATTTTCAATAATAATTAGTGTAGGAATCATTTTTATTGGCCGATTGTTTTATTTGCAGGTTTATAACCAAAGTGCTTATGATCCTTATGAAGACAATGCCATTAGAAAGGTTTATGATTACCCAAAACGTGGTTATGTTTACGACCGCAATGGCAAACTTTTGGTTGCTAATCAGCCTTCGTATGATGTTATGGTCATACCACGAGAGGTAAAGCCTTTGGATACTTTAGAGTTTTGTGAATTACTTAAAATAACCAAAGACGATTTTAAGTCCATTTACGAAAAAGCGTACCGGTATTCTCCTCGATTACCTTCGGTATTTGTACCCCAACTCTCCAAAGAAGACTATGGCGAACTACAAGAGAAAATGCGCAAATTTCAAGGATTTTATATTCAAAAACGTACATTAAGAGACTATCAAACTACAATTGGCGCCAATGTTTTAGGCGATATTGGTGAAGTTAGTGTAGCAACTATTGAAAAAAATCCCTATTACAAAATGGGCGATTTAATTGGAAAACAGGGCGTTGAGGCTTCTTATGAAGATATCCTACGAGGCGAAAAAGGTATTAAATTCATTCAAAAAGATCGATTCAATCGAGATATCGGCCCCTTCAAAAATGGCATTTATGATACGCTTCCAAAACCTGGAAAAGATATTACGATAACAATCGATGCCAAGCTACAGGAATATGGTGAACTTTTAATGAAAAATAAGCGAGGAGGCATCATTGCTATAGAACCAAGCACAGGCGAAATTTTAGCAATGGTCTCTGGACCGAGCTACAATCCTAATTTATTGGTTGGTCGTGATCGGTCAAAGAACTATTCAAAAATGCATTTCGACACTATAGCCAAACCGCTTTATGACCGAAGTTTATTAGCGCAATACCCTCCTGGCTCTCCGTTTAAGGTTATCAATGCATTAATTGGTCTGCAGGAAAATGTGGTTACAACGCAAGAACGGTTTTCGTGTCGCATGGGTTATTATTTAGGAAGCCGAAGGCTAACAGGCTGTCACCATCACTCAAGTCCTTTGAGTATGAATGATGGAATCGCCCAGTCTTGTAATGCCTATTTTGTGAATGTTTATCGCCGTATAGTGGATAAATATAAAGACCCTGCAAAAGGCATGAATACTTGGAGTGAACATGCAAAAAGTTTTGGGTTAGGCAATTTTTTGAATAACGATCTATTTGTTGGACGACAAGGGCGAATCCCAAATGGTGATTATTACGATAGAGCCTACGGAAAAGGTCGATGGGGCTCAACTTATATTGTATCCAACGCCATTGGTCAAGGCGAAGTTGAAGCCACTCCAATTCAATTGGCAAATATGGCTGCAGCGATAGGTAACAGAGGTTATTATTACACACCTCATATTATCAAAAATATTGAAGGCGACACCATTCCTTCAGCTTATAAAAAGCGGAACTATACCACAATTGATAAGGAGCACTTTGATCCTGTCATTCAAGGTATGTTTGATGTTTATAATGAAGGAACGGCCTCAACCTTAAGAATTCCAGATATTGAAATATGTGGTAAAACTGGAACCGCAGAAAATTTTGTGAAAATTGATGGTGTAAAAACACAGCTAACCGATCATTCTATTTTTGTAGCCTTTGCTCCTAAAGATGACCCTAAAATAGCAATTGCCGTATTTGTTGAAAACGGCTATTGGGGTAGTCGATTTGCAGGACGAATGGCCAGTTTAATGATTGAAAAATATTTAAAAGGTTATATTACCAGAACAGATATGGAAACTTGGATTTTATCACATAGTTTAGAAAACGAATATGCCAAACCTTATTCTGGAAAACCTTTTGGAATTAATCGTGAAACCGCATTGCAAGTTGTAGATTTCGATAGGCCTAAAGAAGACACTAGTGGCAAAAACCAAAACGAACGTAATCAATAATGTTCAAAGAAAACCAAAGAAGCCTTAAATTTGATTGGATCACAATTGCACTATTTATATTGCTAGTGGGTTTTGGATGGTTCAATATCATATCGGCATCACATACTGGCGAAATGTTCAGCTATTTTGATTTGAGTCAACGCTATGGAAAACAGCTAATATTCATATTACTCACCTTGGTATTAATAGTCATAATTTTATCCATTGAGGCTAAATTTTATGAACGGTTTTCCAGTGTGATTTACATAGTTTCGATAATATCACTTTTAGGCTTATTTATATTCGGTAAAAACATCAATGGGGCAACATCTTGGTATGCGATAGGGAGCATGACACTACAGCCCAGTGAGTTTGCTAAATTTGCCACCTCTCTAGCCGTTGCAAAGCACATAAGTGATATTCAAACTAATATGAAATCACTCCAAGACCAACTCAAAACCATTCTGCTTATCTCTATCCCCGCTATTTTAATTTTACTGCAAAATGATGCTGGAAGCACTATAGTTTATGCGGCGTTTTTCTTTGTATTTTATAGAGAAGGGCTACAACAGGTTTATTTAATATTGGCTGCCATTGTAATTATACTTTCAGTGGTCACTCTAAAATTTGGGGTTTTATCGGCCGTTGGACTTTCCGCAATTATAATCTTTGGTTTTTATATTTTAAAAAAGAAACGACGCCCTTTAATTATTCAGCCCATTACTATTTTATTACTTTGCATAGGGTTTTCATTTGGTGTGAAATTGTTTTATGAAAATATCTTAAAAGCACATCAAAAAGATCGAATTAGCTTATGGTTACGGTTGGAAAGTGATCCGCAAAAATTGGCCGAAATGAAGAAAACCATTCTTTACAACCTTAACGAATCTGAAAAGGCTATCAGCTCAGGAGGATTAACAGGAAAAGGGTTTTTGGAAGGCACTCGAACTACTGGAAAGTTTGTACCAGAACAGGATACCGATTACATTTTTAGTACTGTTGGTGAGGAATGGGGATTTATAGGTAGTGCGTTAGTAGTCATATTATTCATTGCACTACTCATTAGAATACTTTATTTAGCCGAAGCCCAGAAAAGCCATTTCAGTCGTGTTTATGGCTACTGTGTGGCCTCAATTTTATTTATCCATTTTATGATCAATACAGGGATGGTAATGGGTTTGATTCCGACTGTAGGAATACCACTTCCCTTCTTTAGCTATGGCGGATCCAGCTTGTGGGGCTTTACAATTTTACTCTTCATTTTTGTAAAACTCGATGCCAACAAGGTGAATGATTGGTGATGCCTATCTCCAATTAAGAATTCTTAAACAAAGTTTATTTCAAACTAGCCAAACTCGATTTAAGGGTTTCAATTTTGGACAATGCATCAGCTTCTTTTTTGCGTTCCATTTCAATGACTTGAGCTGGTGCATTATTAACAAAACGCTCGTTAGATAGTTTTCCTCTAACCGATTTTAGAAACCCTTCAGTATAATTTAACTCTTCTGTAATTTTCTTAATTTCTTCTTCAACATTTATCGCACCTGAAATAGGAATAAAGTATTCATTAGACTGAACCCTAAACGTTAAAGCCCCTTCAACAGCATCAGAAACTGTTTCCATTTTAGAAATATTACCGAGTTTCATAATTACTTCATCAAATGACGATGCAAGACCCTCATTATTTAAAACTGAAAATTCAATAGTTTCCTTAAATGAAATATTCTTTTCTTTCCTAATATTTCTAATTCCAGAAACAACATCCTTAACCATTTCAAAATCGGAAATCAATTGTTCATCAAAGGATTCAATTGAAGGATATTGGGCAACTATAAGTGCTTGTTCTGGAGTTCGTTCTGAAATATGCTGCCAAATCTCTTCGGTAAGAAAAGGCATAAATGGATGAAGAATTTTTAGATTATTCTCAAGAATTGTAATGATATCATTATAAGTTTTGCTGTCTATTGGTTGCTGATAAGCAGGCTTAACGATTTCCAATAACCACGATGCAAAATCGTCCCAAACTAATTTATACATGGACATCAGGGCATCAGATAACCTAAACTTGCTATAATGATCTTCAATTTCAGCTAAAGTACTTTGAAATTTGGATTGGTACCAATCAATAGCTACCCTTGAAGATTCTGGTTGACTTATATCGGCAACTTCCCAACCTTTTATAAGTCGAAAAGCATTCCATATTTTATTAGCAAAACCTTTACCCTGTTGGCAAAGATCTTCATCAAACATTAAATCGTTTCCAGCGGCAGAACTCAATAACAGACCAACACGAACGCCATCGGCACCATAATCATCAATGAGTTTCAAAGCATCAGGAGAATTACCCAGTGACTTGCTCATTTTTCGGCGTTGCTTATCACGAACCAAACCGGTAAGGTAAACATTACTAAAAGGTTTTTCTCCTTTATATTCATAGCCTGCAATGATCATTCTTGCAACCCAAAAGAACAAAATATCGGGCCCAGTAACTAGGTCGTTCGTTGGATAGTAATAGTTGACTTCTTCATTGTTAGGGTTTCTAATTCCGTCAAAAACACTTATAGGCCATAACCACGACGAAAACCATGTATCGACAACATCGGTTTCCTGAAGGAGATCAGAGGATTTTAACTTGGGATTATTGGTTTTATCTTGTGCCAATTTCACTGCCTCTTCGAGAGACTCTGCCACGACAAAGTCTTCTTTACCATCTCCATAATAATAGGCAGGAATTTGCTGTCCCCAGCGCAATTGGCGTGAGATATTCCAATCCCTGATATTTTCCATCCAATGGCGATAGGTATTATTAAAGCGTTTTGGGAACAGCTTAATTTCTTCATCTTCCAAAACAGCTTTAAGAGCAGGTTTGGATAGTTTTTCCATACTTAAAAACCATTGATCGGAAAGTCGGGGTTCGATAACCGCTTTGGTGCGTTCACTGGTTCCAACTTTATGGGTGAGGTCTTCGATTTTTACCAATATCCCTAAATCGTAAAGTTCTTTGGCTACATCCTTTCGAGCGACTTCTCTTGATTTTCCTTGATGATGCAGACCATAACTATTTAAAGTAGCATCTTCATTAAGGATATCCACTACGTCCAATTGATGCCTATCCCCTATTTCTTTGTCATTAACATCATGCGCTGGGGTAATCTTCAAACATCCAGTACCAAACTCAACGTCTACATAATCATCAGCAATTATTGGTACTACTCTATTACAAATGGGCACAATTACATTTTTACCGACAAGATTTGTAAATCGCTCATCGTTTGGATTCACACAAACCGCTGTATCTCCCAATATAGTTTCAGGTCGTGTTGTTGCAATGGTTACAAATCCGTTTTCTCCTTCAATTTTATACTTTACATAATAAAGTTTATCTGTGCGTTCAACATGAATAACTTCCTCGTCAGATAAGGTTGTTTTGGCTTCAGGATCCCAATTGACCATTCGATAACCACGATAAATAAATCCTTTATTATATAAATCCACAAAAACTTTAATTACGGCTTCACTCATATCATCATCCATAGTGAATTTGGTACGATCCCAATCACATGAACAGCCTAGTCTTTTTAATTGTTCTAGAATAACACCACCATATTGATGCGTCCATTCCCAGGCATGTTTTAAAAACTTATCTCGCGACAAGTCATTTTTCTCAATACCCTGTTCTTTCAGTTTAGCCACAACTTTAGCTTCGGTAGCAATAGATGCATGATCTGTACCAGGAACCCAACACGCATTTTTTCCTTGTAAACGCGCTCTCCTTATCAATACATCTTGAATTGTATTATTGAGCATATGCCCCATGTGCAAAACTCCAGTTACATTTGGTGGCGGTATCACTATAGTATAGGGCTCTCTGTGGTCTGGTTTGGAATGAAAATACTTGTTTTCCATCCAATAGCCATACCACTTGTTTTCTACATTAGATGCTACATATTTTGCCGGAATTTGCATGCTTTGGTATTGTTTTTGTATAATGACTGACAAAAGTACTTATATTTCTTTTTTTGCGAAATTATTAAACCAAATAATACGTAGAAAGCGTATATATTATGTTGTGAAAATGGTTATACGTCTAATTAATTTTGTGAAAAGCCAAAAAGTAAGTAGTTTTGATTATATCAATTTAAAATTAAAGTGATGAAAAATGTAATGATAATGTTATTCGTAGGCTTCTTAAGTCTTGGAGCGTTTGCTCAAGAAAAAGTTGCAAAAATCGAGTTTAAAACAGATACCATTGATTATGGTACCATTGAAAAAGGATCCGATGGCGTTCGTGTTTTTGAATTTACAAACACAGGAAACGCACCTTTAATTATATCGAGTGTTAAATCAACTTGCGGATGCACAGTTCCTAAAAAACCTGAAGCTCCTATTATGCCTGGTGAAACTGGACAAATTGAAGTTAAATATGACACGAATAGAGTTAATCCGATTAGAAAAACCATTACTGTTATTTCTAATGCAGATACACCAACAGTAGCTTTAAAAATAAAGGGACTAGTTGTCGATTCAAATAACTCAAGCGTATTGGAAAAGAAAGGCAAAAGCGTCATTGAACAGTAAAAATTAACTTTAAAACCTATAAAAAAGCCTCCTGATAGCGAGGCTTTTTTATTTTAGAGGATCTTCCAATGTGAATTGAAATGTATAGGGAATAAAATCACGTTCTACTTTAACCTTTAATCGTTTTCCTTCACCAGCCCTAAAAAAATGATTGACCTCTTGTAACGACAACGTGTGTACTTCTCTGTTGTTTATTGAAATTATAACATCATCAACCATCATACCTGATAAGGCTGCAGGAGAATCTTTTCGCAATTCAACAATTCTATAGGCTGGCTTTAAATTATAGCGAAATATTTCTACTAAATTAATCACGGTGTTGTCTTCATTGGATCTGCCATAATTATCATATGACTTTTTATTATATTTCTCTCTAACTACCCTAACACCATCCTGTTCGAGAACAATTCCACTCATATTATAATGAAACGCATTTTTAAAATTTCCATTTTTTTTAAGGGTTATTCTGGCACTTCTATAATCCATAATAATATTAAACCGCTTCAACAATTCTCCAGCAATACTACCATTACGCTCTTGATGCTTTCGCGCATAACTAATTGAGGTAGAGTCTGGAAATGCCACATTTACCTTCTTAAAAACAAAGCTTTTTAAATTGAACGAACTAACTCTTGATCGTTTTCCGTAGACATTTCCACTTAAACCTTTGCCCAAAAAATCAATGAAATATTTATTATGGTCTGAACTCAAACCCAATTTGACATCTTCAAAAAGCCAAAGCGCATCACTACTACCCGTATCAATAAGAAGTTTTACAGGTATTTTTGATGTATCTAAAATAACCTCGCCGTCTAGGTAGGGTTTATTATTATAAAATGAAAGGTTAAAAGATTCGCATTTTCTACAATATTTATATTCATAAGTTTCAGGTCTATGAAGCTTTAAGTATTTTGATTTATAATTTATTTCAACAACAAAATCCTTAAAAAGATCAAACCCAATAATTCCATGTACAGGAACGCCTAACCTAGGCGTGAAGTTTATCAAATCATCAAACACGACGTAAATGTCCTGATTAATGCTAATGGCCTTTCCTACCTTAAAA
Organism: Flavobacteriaceae bacterium MAR_2010_72; assembly: GCA_003550275.1. GTDB lineage: Bacteria > Bacteroidota > Bacteroidia > Flavobacteriales > Flavobacteriaceae > Geojedonia. The sequence goes on along the minus strand of QXCW01000002.1, from coordinate 717,326 downwards.
AAGTTCTTTCTAGACTTAATGGCTTCAATAGGCTCTCCTCCACCAAGCCCCCTTAAATAAATGGTTTCTACTTGATTTATTTGCAATGAATCGGTATTGGTAATATTAAATAATATAGGTTTACTTACTCCAGAGTCTACAAGAAATGAAAGTTCGACACCGTTAACCTCAACAGGAATTATAATTAAATTATCAATAAGTTGGAATCTAATCTTATCACTATTAGCACGAGGTAAACTAAATTTGCTTTGACTATAGCCATTAAAACTACAAGTCGCAGCAATTAAAATAAGAAGTATCCTCTTTATCATAAAAATCAAGTGTTACAACAATTTACAAATCTTTGGTACAACTAAATTTTTTGACTGTATTTTTTAAATAAACTTTAAGATAATTTTCGGAACTTTGCCTGATAAATTTCATGTAATGCCAAAAATTTCCAAAAAAGGGCTGCAAATGCCCGAATCTCCAATACGAAAATTAGTACCCTACGCAGAAGCTGCTTATAAACAAGGCAAAATTGTTTATCATTTAAATATTGGACAGCCTGATATAAAAACACCAGAAGTAGCTCTTGATGCTGTAAAAGTACACTCATTGGATATTTTGGCGTATTCACGCTCTGAAGGATCAGAGGATTATAGAAAAAAAATTGCTGGGTATTATCAAAAAAACAATATTGAAGTATCGCATAACGAAATTATAGTAACCACTGGAGGTAGTGAAGCCTTGCTTTTTGCTTTTGGCAGTATCATGGATACTGATGATGAAATTATAATTCCAGAACCATTTTATGCAAATTACAACGGGTTTTCAACCGCATCAGGTGTAAACGTGGTTCCTGTTATCTCTAAAATTGAAAACAATTTTGCCTTACCTCCAATTGAAGAATTTGAAAAATTAATTACCCCAAAAACCAAGGCCATTTTAATTTGCAATCCAGGTAACCCAACGGGCTATTTATATTCCAAAGAAGAAATACAAAAACTTGCAAAAATTGTTATAAAGCATGATTTGTTCCTCATTGCTGATGAAGTTTATAGGGAATTTGTATACGATGGAAAGGAGTTTTACTCTATCATGCAGGAAGAAAGCTTAAAGGATCATGCTATAATGATTGATTCGGTGTCTAAACGCTATAGCATGTGTGGCGCTAGAATTGGCTATTTGGTGTCAAGAAATAAAGAATTTATAAAAACCGCTTTAAAGTTTGCCCAAGCCCGATTAAGCCCTCCTACTTTAGCACAAATAGCCAGTGAAGCTGCTTTAGACACACCTCAAAGTTATTTTGATGAAGTTATTGACGAATACGTTATAAGAAGAAATATCCTCATTTCTGAACTTGAGAAAATTGAAGGTTTAAAGGTTGCAAAACCTAATGGCGCTTTTTATTGTATCGCAGAACTGCCCATAAAAAATGCTGATAATTTTGCACAATGGCTACTTGAAAAATTTGATATTAACGGTGAAACCATAATGGTCGCTCCGGCCGCAGGATTTTACTCCACTCCGGGTGTTGGTCTCAATCAAATAAGGATTGCCTATGTCCTAAACAAGGAAAGTCTTAAAAAATCAGTTGCCATTTTAAAAGAAGCATTAAAAGTCTATAAAGATTAATGCATATTCAACAAAACATATCTTTAAAATCATACAACACTTTCGGTATTGATGTGAAAGCCAAACATTTTGTGTCGGCCAAATCTTTGCAGGATTTACAAGAGGTTTTAAGTTCGAGTGCTTACCCTAATAAATTCATTTTAGGTGGCGGAAGCAACATGCTACTTACCAAAGATATTGATGCATTAGTAATCCTAATTGACTTAAAAGGCATTGAAGTTGTTTCGCAAAGCAGGGAGCATGTCATTGTTAAAGCTTATGCAGGTGAAAATTGGCATGAATTCGTCCTTTGGTGTTTGAAAAATAATTTTGGAGGCATAGAAAACCTATCGCTAATACCTGGTAATGTTGGTAGTGCTCCAATTCAAAATATTGGAGCTTATGGTGTTGAGCTTAAAGATGTTTTTGTTTCGTGTGAAGCCATTGACTTAAAAAACCGCTCAATAAGAACCTTTAATAAAGCTGATTGTGAGTTTGACTATAGAGAGTCTATTTTTAAACAGAAGTTAAAAGATACTCTCATAATTACTAGCGTTACCCTAAAGCTTACATCATCAAATCATAAATTGAGTACCGGCTACGGTGCCATAGCTAATCAGCTTCAAGAGTATAATATTGCTCAACCAACCATTCAGGATATTTCCAAAGCAGTTATCGCCATTCGACAAAGCAAATTACCCGATCCTAAAGACATAGGTAACAGTGGCAGTTTTTTTAAAAACCCCGTAATTAGTAAAACACAATTTGAAGTATTAAAAGCACAGTTTCCTACTATTCCAAGTTATGAAGTTTCTTCAACCGAAATCAAGGTTCCAGCTGGTTGGTTAATTGAGCAAGCTGGTTTTAAAGGTAAAACCTTGGGCAATTACGGCGTTCATAAAGATCAAGCATTAGTGCTTGTAAATTATGGTGGAGCAACTGGTCAAGATATACTTCAATTGGCGAGACTAATTCAAAAAACAGTATTTAAAATTTTCAATATTTCTATAGAAACCGAAGTTAATATCATTTAGCTTTGCTGGTTTTTAGTTTCAATTTCTTCTTATATCAAAGAAAATCCACCTTTAAATAGTGTTTAAAACGACCTAGTGAAATTTAAAATTGACAATTTATTAGTAATTTTACCATCCTAACTATTTAAACAATTTAATAGAGCTTGTAATTTATTCTAGTGTATTTACGTTGTTAAAAACTAAACTTTAAACTTTTGAGCACGTCTTTAGAACAAAATATTGTTCGGCTTCTTGAAAAAGCTGACAAGAGGGCACTTAATCTGCTTTATGAAAATTATGCAGATTCATTGTACGGTGTTATTTTACAAGTGACCAAAAATGAAGAATTGGCGCAAGATGCACTTCAAGAAACCTTTGTGAAGGTTTGGAAAAATTCAAAAAAATACGATTCAAAAAAAGCAAAACTATTTACTTGGCTCTATAGAATTGCAAAAAATACTGCCATAGATAAATTGCGAAGTTTCAATAATAGGTTTGAGAAAGAAGTCCAAATTGAAAAATCAAACGTATATATTCTACCAACATCAAACTTAAATCAGGATGTTTTAGATTTAAGAGATCATGTTGGACGGTTGGACGATAAATACCAAATTGTGTTAAAAGCTCTTTTTTTTGAGGGTATGACACAACAGGAAGCGAGCGAAGAGCTAGATATACCGCTTGGTACAATAAAGTCCAGATTAAAAATCGGGTTGAGAGAACTTAAAAAAGTTTATCACCATTAAATGTTGATTACAATGGAACAAAAACTACATATCTTTTTACAATCGGGCCTACTCGAGAAATATGTTATAGGCTCCACAACTCCTAATGAAAATTTAGAAGTAGAACATTTTATTTCTTGTTATCCTGAAGTTGAAGCAGAATATAATTCACTTCAGACGAATTTAGAAATCATGGCTAAAGCAAATGCCATTGAAGCTCCAAAATTTATTTTAGACGACATTTTAAATTCCATAGAAGAACAAATAGCTCCTTCAGAAAAAAAGCAGGTTATCCAACTGCCGCAACAAAGATCAAGAACACCATGGTATAGTATTGCAGCCAGTGCTGCAGCTATTATTTTTGCAGTTACCGCTTTTATGTTATTTCAATATAATAAAGATCTTGTAAGGGAAAATCAAGTTGTTGTTGAAGAAATTTTTGACTTAAGAAGTGATATTGAAAAGAACAATAGCAAACTTGACGATGTGATGAGACAGTTTATGAAACTGAATAATCCAGAAACCGAGAAATATGTATTAAGAGGTAATGCTAGGGCCAAAAACCTTAAAACAGTGGCTTATATTAATGCTGTGGATAAAACCTCTATGATTGATGTTGTAGAATTACCTCAACTTCCTGAAAACCAAACGTACCAAATTTGGGCCGAATTACAGGACAAAATGGTCAATCTAGGTATATTGGATGCTTCGAGCAAAAAGTTACAATCCATACCATATATGGAGGATGCTTTAGGATTAAGTATTACTATTGAGCCAAAAAACAGTATATCAAACAGGGCAACAGCCGAAAACGAAGTAGCTGAAATATCCTTAAAGAGCAATCAATAGAAATTAAAAAAGGCAATAGAATAAAAACCACCTAAACAGTTTAGGTGGTTTTTTTATTGTAACAATTCTAAAAGTAAAATTATTCGAAAAACCGTATCTTTGCACAAATATTTTATTAATGAAACTTCTATTAATTACTTTAATCCTTCTAGGTTTGGGCATTGCAGGAATTGCCATTAAACTTTGGGCAAAAAAGGATGGTAAATTTGCAGGCACTTGTGCAAGCCAAAACCCTATGCTTAATCAAGATGGCGAAGCTTGTGGCTTTTGTGGCAAGACTCCAGATCAATTTGAAAATTGTAACGAACCTCAACACTCTTAACGGTAAATGCTTATTGTTGATGTTCTGCTTTACACCTTTGTTATTGTTGTTAGCATCCAAATTATCTTTTATTTATTAATTTTTGGTAAGTTTTCTTTTTATAAAGAAAAAAAACGCAACGCAACCAAAAACATTTCCATTTCGGTAATTATTTGTGCCAAAAACGAGGCAAAGAATTTAAAACGCTTTCTGCCATCAGTCATTGCTCAAGAATACCATAGTTTTGAAATAGTCCTCATCAATGATGGTTCTACAGACAAAACACTTAAGGTGATGGAACGTTTCAAAGCACTTCATGATAACATAAAAATTGTTAATGTCAAAAATATTGAAGCGTTTTGGGGAAACAAAAAATATGCACTGACACTGGGTATAAAAGCCGCCACCCATAATTTTTTATTGTTCACGGATGCTGATTGTGAACCGCTGTCAAAATATTGGATACGCGACATGAGTAGTCATTTTTCTACTTCAAAGTCAATAGTTCTAGGCTATGGCTCCTATAAGAAGATTAAAAATTCATTTCTTAATAAACTCATTCGATTTGAAACACTGTTGACAGCAACACAATATTTTTCATATGCCCAAATGGGTTTAACTTATATGGGGGTTGGAAGAAATTTGGCCTACCGAAAGGAACTTTTTTTTAATGCCAACGGATTCATGAATCATATGCATTTAAGATCAGGTGATGACGACCTTTTTGTAAACCAGATTGCAACTAAAAACAATACCTCAATTTGTGTAACTCCAAACAGTTTTACAGAATCAATTCCAAAACAAACCTTCAAGGATTGGATACTTCAAAAGCGAAGACACATTAGCACAGCTAAATATTACAAACTAAAACACAAATTACTACTTGGTATTTTCTATTTCAGTCAACTCTTATTTTGGATATTATTCCCTTTCCTACTTATAGTTTCTTCGTTTTGGGAGTTAGTTGTCGCCCTAGTTCTATTGCGCTTCATTTCAGCTAATATAAGCCTTGGATTGAGTTCAAAAAAATTAAAAGAATCTGATTTAATTCCGTATTTTCCTTTTTTAGAAGTCGTCATTATTAGTATACAATTCTTTATATTTATAAAAAATATCCTATCAAGGTCATTGCATTGGAAGTAAAAACAGCCATTGAAAAAGCTAAAAAAAATGAACAAATAGCATTCAACTTTTTGTTGGACACATTTTGGAATGATATTTATGGCTTTCAACTAAAACGAACAGAGAATGAAAACGATGCTGAAGACATTACCATTCAAACCTTTTCTAAAGCATTTGACAAAATCCACACTTACAATCCAGATTACGAATTTAAAACTTGGTTAATTGCCATTTCAAAAAATTTGCATATTGATTTGGTTCGCAAACGAAAATCATCTGTTTCAAATACTGTAAATACAAATAACAATGATGATTACCACCAAATCATGGATGAATCACCATCACCAGAAGATAACATCATTACCCAACAAAACCTCGCCAAATTACTTAGAGATATTAAAAAACTGAAGCCTCATTATCAAGAAGTTATAAACTTGAGGTATTTTCAAGAGTTGAGTTACCAGGAAATTTCAGAGCAGCTTAACGAACCTATGAACAATGTAAAGGTGAAACTGTTGAGAGCAAAAAAACTATTAGCTGAAATTATTAAGAAAAAATAATGCCGATTAATCTCAAAAAATTAGGACCTGGGTTACTTTTTGCTGGTGCTGCAATTGGCGTTTCACATTTGGTACAATCTACTAGGGCTGGAGCCGATTTTGGGTTCGGATTGGTTTGGGCCTTGATTTTAGTCAATCTTTTCAAATATCCTTTTTTTCAGTTTGGACCTCGTTATGCCATGGCGACTGGAGAAACACTGTTAGATGGTTATAAAAAACTGGGAAAAGGCATCTTAATTGCCTACTTCATTTTAACTTTTGCGACCATGTTTAGTATTCAAACAGCGGTAACAATAGTAACTGCAGGTTTAGCATCCTCGTTATTTGGCAATATGGTTTCGGTCCAAACATGGACATTCATTATTTTAATCATTTGCTTTTTTATTCTTATTAAAGGACGATATAACCTTCTGGATAAACTCATGAAAGTGATCATCATAACTTTGACTGTAAGTACTATAATCGCCGTGATATTAGCAGCTACAAAGAACAACCACGTTGCTGATTTTACCCAGATTTTACCCAAAAACACACTTGAAATTGGTTTTCTAATTGCCTTTATGGGGTGGATGCCTGCTCCATTAGACATTTCGGTATGGCATTCGCTTTGGGCTATTGAAAAACAGAAAACCGAAAACGATTTCAACACAAAATCCTCACTACTTGACTTTAATATTGGATATATAGCCACTATTGTACTCGGATTAGGGTTTATAGCACTTGGGGCTTTGGTCATGTTTCAAAGTGGTGCAACATTTAGTGCAAAAGCTGGTGAATTTGCAGATCAACTCATTAGTATGTACACGCAAAGTTTAGGTAATTGGGCGTATTTCATAATAGGGATTGCTGCATTCACCACGATGTTCAGTACAACCCTTACAACTTTGGATGCATCACCGAGAGCTATGGAAAAAACAACATCTTTATTATTTGGAGATCTGTTAAAAAGAGGATACTTATTTTGGATTCTTATCCTCATTATAGGAACCATTATTATTTTCTTCTTTTTGGCTTCAGAAATGGGTTTACTCATTCAAATCGCCACCGTTTTATCGTTCTTAACCGCACCATTTTATGCCATAATTAATTACAGATTAATGAGCAGTAAGCATACACCAAAAGAGTGGCAACCTTCAACAGTCATGCATATATTAAGCTGGTTGGGGATTCTGTTTTTAATAGGATTCAGTGTTTGGTATCTAAGTACATTATAACATCATTTTACAATTATACTTTGTATCTTTGCGTTTGAAAATTTCAACCGAAATGAATTCAGAAACAGTATCAAATATCTTACCAGAACGACAAGCTAAACCTAAATGGCTTCGCGTAAAATTGCCTACCGGTAAAAAATATACCGAATTAAGAGGACTCGTAGATAAATACAAACTAAATACTATTTGTACTTCCGGAAGCTGCCCGAATATGGGTGAATGTTGGGGAGAAGGCACGGCTACTTTTATGATTCTTGGGAATATCTGTACAAGATCCTGTGGTTTTTGCGGTGTTAAAACGGGTAGACCAGAAACAGTAGATTGGGATGAACCCGAAAAAGTAGCACGGTCAATTAAAATAATGAATATTAAACATGCTGTATTAACGAGTGTTGACAGGGATGATTTAAAGGATATGGGAAGCATTATGTGGGCCGAAACTGTTAAAGCCGTTCGCCGAATGAATCCCGAAACGACGCTTGAGACGCTTATTCCTGACTTTCAAGGTGTTGAACATCATGTTGACCGAATTATTAATGTCGCACCAGAAGTTGTCTCCCATAATATCGAAACCGTACGTCGACTTACACGCGAAGTTAGAATACAAGCCAAGTATGATCGTAGCATGGGCGTTTTAAAGTATTTAAAATCGCAAGGACAACGACGTACCAAGTCGGGTATTATGTTAGGTTTGGGAGAAACTCGTGGAGAAGTGATTGAAACGCTTCACGACTTAAAAGCGCATGACGTTGACGTGGTCACCATTGGTCAATATTTACAACCAAGTAAAAAACACTTACCAGTCAAACAATTTATTACACCAGATCAGTTTGAAGAATATAAGCAAATTGGACTGGATTTAGGTTTTCGTCATGTAGAAAGCAGTGCTTTGGTAAGATCTTCATACAAAGCACAAAAACATATTAATTAATGATAAGGGTTGCTATTAATGGCTTCGGAAGAATAGGCAGACGTGTATTTAGGCTTATTCTTGAAAGACCAGACATGCAAGTTGTCGCTATAAACGATATTGCCGATGCTAAAACGCTAGCGCATTTATTAAAATATGATAGTATTCATGGTATAATTAAACACCGTATAGAACACGACAACAACCATATTATAGTAGATGGTCTAAACATCCCTCTACATAATGAAAATCATCCTAAAAACATTAATTGGAAGGCGAATCAAGTAGATTTTGTACTTGAATCTTCAGGAAAATTCAAAACAAAAACGGATTTACAGTATCATTTAAATAATGGAGCCAAACATGTCATTTTATCTGTTCCTTCTATTGATGATTCCATACAAACCATTGTTTTAGGCGTCAATGACCATTTATTAACCGGCGAAGAAACCATTGTTTCTAATGCCTCATGTACCACGAATAATGCGGCTCCAATGATTGCGGTTATTGATCAGCTTTGTGGAGTTGAACAGGCTTACATTACAACTGTACATTCATATACCACTGATCAAAGTCTACATGATCAACCTCACAAAGATTTGCGTCGTGCGAGAGCTGCTGGACAGTCTATTGTACCTACAACCACTGGAGCTGCCAAGGCCTTGACAAAAATATTTCCAAAACTTTCTGATGTTATTGGCGGTTGTGGAATTCGGGTCCCTGTACCTAATGGCTCGTTAACCGATATCACGTTTAATGTTAGCAAGACTGTGTCTATTCAAGATATTAATAATGCATTTAAAGAAGCATCACAAACCTATTTAACAGGAATTTTGGAATATACTGAAGACCCAATAGTATCTATTGATATTGTAGGAAATACTCATTCTTGCATTTTTGATGCTTTAATGACTTCGGTTATTGGAAACATGGTAAAAATAGTAGGTTGGTACGACAATGAAACTGGTTATTCTACAAGAATTTTAGAAATAATTTGCAATTTATCGGATAAATCACCACTTTTATCGAATAAATAATTATATTTGTCCAAATAAAGTGGCCTCAATATGTCCCAAATTAAGTATTACATTGTTGCTTTTATATTAGGATTTTCTATTGCTTTATCTGCCCAAAATGGTGGAGAAGAGGACGTAGACTTACTTAAAATGCGTATAGAAAACCAGATTACTCAGGCCAGTTTTGACATGGATCGAGGTAATTACTTTAATGCCAAAGACAATCTTGAAAAAGCTCTTGAAATTGCAATTCAAATTGACGACAAGGTAGAACAAGGCATTATTTATGCAAAGATTGCCAATCTACAATTCATTGTTGAAGAAACTGATAATGCCATCGTTTCACTTACCAGAGCCGCAGGAATACAGCGCGAAATTAACGATTACGGAAATCTAGCCATTACTTACAATATTAGTGGAATTATTTATGCAAGTAAGAAAGAATATCAAACGGCTTTAGATTATTTTAACTCAGCGAAAACTAAATTTGAGGAGGAAAATTTAGAAGAATTTATTCCTGAAGTTTGCCTTAACGAAGCTAAAGTTTATATCAAAATCAATGATTACAAAACGGCTAAAACTTCTCTTGAAAAAACTATCCTTTTATCAAAACAGTATAACCAACCTAGAATTTTAAGCAGTGCGTTAATAAATTCCGGTAAAGTAATGCACCACTTAAATAATACCGAAATGGCGCTTTCTATGGCTAAAGAAGGCTTGGAAATTGCTAAAACAAATAACCTTACTGAAAATGTAAACGAAAGCTATTTGACTTTAAGCGATATTTATCAAAAAACCGAAAACTTTCAGTTGGCTAATGACTATCTGCGAAAGCATATCACATTGTCCGATTCCTTACTTAACATCAAGAGAGAAAACCTATCTCCCGAGAAAAGAGCACAGTATTTAAATAAATACAATAACGATAATTATCAAGAACTTAAAACAAAAATTGAAGAACAAGAAGCAGAGAACAGCCTTACAAAAATTACAACAATTTTAAGTATTGCTCTCATCACCATTTTATCATTATTGACCCTTTCACTTTATAAAAACAATAACATTAGGTTAAAGACCAACAACATGCTTCATAAAAAGAATGATGAATTGGTCATTGCAAAAGAAAAAGCTGAACTGGCCTCAAAAACAAAAGCCAACTTTTTATCAACCGTAACCCATGAGCTACGAACACCCTTATATGCCGTTACAGGTTTAACCAATATGCTTTTGGATGAAAACCCAAAACCAGATCAAATACCTCATTTAAAATCTTTAAAATTTTCAGGAGATTATTTACTAACCTTTATAAATGATATTTTACAGATCAATAAAATTGAGGCAAATAAAGTTGAACTTGACCCTGAAGCCTTCAATTTAAAGACTAAAGTGGAAAATGTTATTTCTGCATTGAGCAATTCTGCATCAGATAATAACATCAAAATGCACTATTCTTATGAGAAAGATTTACCAGAACATTATATTGCCGATCAGCTTAAAATTTCACAAATACTAATTAACCTTATAGGTAATGCCATTAAATTCACCAAAGATGGAGATATTTGGGTAAGGGTATCAAAAATCAATTCTAAAAATAACACCTATACCATAAAATTTGAAATTGAAGACAATGGTATTGGTATCACTAAAGAGAAACAAGAACACATGTTCGAAAGCTTCTCACAAGGCTCTATTCAAATTAATAGAAAATATGGTGGAACCGGTCTCGGACTATCTATTGTAAAGGGATTAATAGAGATATTGAAAGGGAAAATTTATTTAAAAAGCGAATTAGGAAAAGGTTCTACCTTCACTTTTGAGATACCTCTAGAATATTCAGAAAAACCTGAAGTTGTTGTTAAAAAAGAAAACTATTCTAAAAACATTAATCAATTGGACTTAAGTAACATTAAAATTTTGGTGGTTGAAGACAATAAAATCAACCAGATGATCACCAAAAAGATTCTAAACAAGATGAATCTTGAGTGTGATGTAGTAGACAACGGCGAAGATGCGGTTGAATACGTAAGAGAAAACAACTATAGTGTAGTTTTAATGGATATCCATATGCCAGGAATTAGTGGATTGGAGGCCACTAAACTTATTAGAACTTTTAATAAGGAGCTCACCATATTTGCACTTACTGCCGTAACCCTTGAAGATAAAATGCATGAATTTGATGAGGCTGGATTTAATGATATCATATCCAAACCTTTTAAACAGGAAGATTTTGAAAAGAAATTATTTCAAGCATTAACCAATACGGTTGCGCCTTCTCCATTTATCAAAAACCAGATATAAAGTCGGTAATGCACTTGTTAAATTCTTGAGCATTATCAATTTCTACTTCAATTGGTAAATAATACAATTTATTTGATTTACTTAAATTGGTTTCTAATCTCACAAAATCTTTTTCAGTAGTTACAATAAGTCCCTTGGTTTCTAATAGTTGAATATCTTTTTCAGAAAACTCATGATGATCTTTAAACTGCAAATGTTCAAAATCTAAATGGTTTCTTTTTAAATACAATTCAAGAGGTTTAGGGTTTGCAATTCCTGTAACCAATGTAAAATGTTTTCCTTTTAAATCAGTCAACAAAAAATCGTCCTCATCATTTTTTACAGAATCTGAATACACAACCGAGCTAAAAAACACTTTTTGATGCTTTAAAAGCTTCAGGGAGTCTAGAATCTCTTGCTTTTTAGATGCCGAAATATCATCAGGGCATTTTGTAACTACAATAATATCGGCTCGTTCTGCTCCCGATTTGGGTTCCCGTAAATTACCAGCAGGCAAAACCATATCATTAACAAATAAATCACCGTAAGGAGTAAGTAAAATATTAAGTCCAGCATTCACTTTTCTATGCTGAAAGGCATCATCCAAGAGAATTAAGTTCGGGGGTTGCTGCTGCTCCAATAAGGTTTCTATACCATGACAACGATTTGTATCGACCCCTACTTGTATATTTTTAAACTTTCTATGGAATTGGAAAGGTTCATCACCAATATCAGAAGCTATTGAAGATGCGTTTGCTAAAACAAATCCTTTACTTTTGCGCTTATACCCTCGACTTAAGGTTGCTACTTTATATTCACTTTGTAACAACCTAATCAAATATTCAATCATGGGTGTTTTCCCTGTACCACCAACACTTAAATTACCAACACAAATCACAGGTACAGCATACGACTTGGATGGCTTAATGCCTAAATCGTATAACATATTTCGCAACCATGTCACACTATAATAAAGTGGAACAATAGGGATAAGTATTTTTCGGAGTATCTTCACAACAACGAAAATATAATATTTATATTTGTTTCAAACCAAAAACAAAGAATATGATTGTTCAAGATGTGATAGCTTACCTTGAGGAATTGGCGCCATTAAGCTACGCCGAAGATTTTGACAATGTTGGGCTTTTGGTCGGCAACAAGAACAACAAGGTAAATGGAATTCTTGTAACACTAGACACCATTGAGGCTGTTGTTGATGAAGCCATTAAAAAAAAATGCAACTTAATTATTAGCTTTCATCCCATTATTTTTAAAGGGTTGAAAAAGCTCAACGGTTCATCCTACATTGAACGCACAGTAATAAAAGCTATTAAACACGATATAAATATTTATGCCATTCATACGGCATTGGATAATGCGTTGCAAGGTGTTAATGATATTATTTTCAACACATTACACTTGAAAAATAAGCAAATTCTCCTTCCAAAAAAAGGGACAATTAAAAAGCTTACCACTTATGTTCCGCAGTACAGCGCAGACAAATTAAGAAAGGCATTATTTACTGCTGGAGCAGGCACTATTGGTAATTATGACCATTGTAGCTTCAATACCGATGGCATAGGTACCTATCGCGGAAATGAGAATTCAAATCCAACCATAGGCAAAAAGGGACAAATTCAGCATGAAGATGAAACACAAATTGGCGTAACATTTCACAAACATTTAGAATCTCAAATCTTACAAGCTCTATTTTCAAATCACCCGTATGAGGAAGTTGCTTTTGAGGTGACTACATTAGATAATTATAACCAAACTATTGGCATGGGTATGATCGGTGAACTCGAAAAAAAGACAAATACCTTGGAATTTCTTGAATTTGTAAAGTCAAAAATGAAGGTTTCCGTTATAAAGCACTCCAAAATCACAAAAAAAACAGTTCATAAAATTGCTGTTCTAGGAGGCTCTGGTAGTTTTGCCATTTCGGCTGCAAAGTCAGCAAATGCAGATGTTTTCATCACTTCCGACTTAAAATATCACGACTTTTTTAGTGCCGAGGATCAAATAATTTTAGCCGATATTGGACATTATGAAAGTGAACAGTTCACAAAAAACTTTTTAGCTCGCTATCTATCAAAAAAAATTACTAATTTTGCAGTCGTTTTATCAACGACAAATACAAATCCGGTAAAGTATTTATAATTATGGCAAAAAAAGTTGAAGTTTCAGTTGAAGATCGATTACGAGCATTATACGATTTACAATTAATCGATTCGAGAGTTGACGAAATTAGAAACGTTAGAGGGGAACTTCCGTTAGAGGTGCAAGACCTAGAAGATGAAGTAGAAGGTTTAAACACAAGATTGGAGAAACTAAATGCAAATTTAGAATTGATTGATGGTGAAATTTCTGCTAAAAAGAACCTAATTGAGGAAGCAAAAGCGCTTATCAAAAAATACAGTGAACAACAAAAAAATGTTAGAAATAACAGAGAATACAACTCATTAACTAAAGAAATAGAGTTTCAGGAGTTGGAAATTCAACTTGCTGAAAAACACATTAAGGAATTCAAAGTACAAATAGAGCAGAAAAAAGAAATTATTTCAGAAACTAAAGATCGTTTAAAAGATCGTCAAACACATCTTAAACATAAACGTAGTGAGCTTGATGCTATTTTAGCTGAAACTGAAAAAGAAGAACTTGCTTTGATCAAAAAATCTGAAGAGTACCAAGAACAAATTGACAAAAGATTGGTTGAAGCTTACCGTAGAATTAGAAATAATGTAAAAAATGGTTTGGCTGTTGTTCCTATTGAAAGAGGAGCTTCAGGAGGTTCGTTCTTTACAATTCCGCCACAAGTTCAGGTTGAGATTGCGTCACGTAAAAAAGTTATCACAGATGAACATAGCGGTCGTATTTTAGTGGATGCTGCCCTAGCTGAAGAGCAAAAAGAAAAAATGCAAAAATTATTCGCTAAACTTAATTAACGTTTAGTGATTCTTATAAAAATTGAGGCCTTCAAAATTGAAGGTCTTTTTTATTTGGTTACTTTTTTCATCTTCTCTTAAGGTTTTATAACTTTATTCGACTACAGTAAAAATTCTTTTAAAATGAAAAAACCAATAGTTCTAATTATTATTTCGCTTTTTTTTAGCTGTCAAAACTCTGCCCAAAACAATAAAAACAAAAGTGCTGTTAGTGATACAAAGCCTGTAGAAGTTCCAATTCAAAATGGTAAGGCCAAAGCCTATTTTGCAAGTGGATGCTTCTGGTGCGTAGAGGCCATTTACGAAAGTGTAAAAGGTGTTGAAGAAGTTATTAATGGCTATTCGGGCGGGCACACCAAAAACCCAACTTACGAGTCAAGTAATACAGGCAGAACAGGGCATGCAGAAGCTGTTGAGGTTATTTATGACCCGAATGTAGTAAGTTTTGCAACTTTAGTAGATGTTTACTTTGCCTCTCAAAACCCTACACAGGTAAATGGGCAAGGTCCCGATAGAGGCTCACAATACCGTTCAATTATATTTTACCAAAATGAAATTCAAAAACAAATCATTTTAAATAAAAAAGAAGCGTTGGCCAAACAATTGAATGCCAAAATTGCAGCTGAAGTTTATCCTTTTGAAAAGTTTTGGGTCGCCGAAGCGTATCATCAAAATTATGAGCGGCTAAATCCCGAAAGCAGATATATACAAGCTGTTTCTATTCCTAGGTTAAACCGCTTCAAGGAAAAAATGCCTGAAGTATTAAAAAACAACCATTAGGTTTTATTTTTCAGGGTTAAAGCGGATAAAAAGGACATTACAACAAAAGCTAATAGTGTAACAAAACTCAATTTCAGGCTCGATAGTTCAGCCAAAAAGCCCAAGAGAACAGGTCCTACTAAAAAGCCCATGAAGCCTATACCCGAAACAAGAGAAATTGCGAGTGCAGCATCTATGTTTTCAGCTTTTCCTGCAAGTCTAAATATTTCAGGAATAACAACCGAAAGCCCAATACCAACTAAGCCAAACCCAATAAGTACTAGTATTGGCTCAACAAGAAGAATAGCAATAAATCCAATTATAGCAATAAAAACTCCCATTAAGATCAATCGTTTAGATCCAAAACGTGAACTGATGGCATCTCCTATAAAACGTCCAATCGCCATAGTAGCAGAAAAAATGGTATAGCCTAGACCCAACCATGAAAGCTTTGCTTCAGAGATTTTTTCTAAATATAAAGCGCTCCAATCAACAATTGCGCCTTCTGTCCCCATAATAAAGAAAGCTATAATGCCTATAAGCAAAATAGGTCTGATCAATTTTATATTAATGGTTTGGGGTGCTAATTTTTCAGATGACACTTTGAAATACTTTCCTATAAATACTAAATTAACCACAAGCAAAACCGCGATAACAACCAGTAAATGTTGAATTGGTAAAACTTCCTTTGTTAAAAACAAACCACCAATACCGGCACCGAAAAATCCGCCAAGACTAAAAAATCCATGATTTGCAGACATCATATGAATGTTATCCCGCTTTTCAATCTCACTCACTAAAGTGTTCATGGCAACATCTGTAAATCCAGCACAAGCACCGACAAGAAACATTCCTGTACAAAACCAAATATAATGATCGGCACTAAAAGGAAGAATAAACGAAAACAAAAAGCATACTATCCCAAATCCAGTAGCCCGACCTACACCCAAATGGTTAATTAACCTTGGAGCTAAAGAGATCAAAAGCAATGTCCCTAACGCCATAAAAAAAATGGCCGTACCTAATTCACCTTCATCAATTTGTAAGTGCGATTTTATGGCAGGAATGTAGATTGCCCAAGTTCCGAAAACTATATTCAAACTAGCAAATACCAAGGCTGGAGCAAAATATTGTCCTTGACTAACAATTAATCTTAATGCATTCATTTAATAAACAAAAGGTCAAAAATAGACTAAATTCATAATATGGATTTCCTTTTATACCTTTGAAAAAAAACTTATGAAACAAATCGCCTTACTCTTATCCCTTTTGCTTGTGATTATTTCGTGTAAAGAAAACAACAAGGCTACACCTACCGAATCCGAAAAAGAACTCACAATTGCTCAAAAAATAGCAAATGCTCACGGATTTGAACATTGGAAAAATGTGTCCCAAATTGATTTCACCTTCAATGTAGATCGCGATAGTAGTCACTTTGAACGCACCTGGTCTTGGCATCCAAAGAGCAATGATGTCACTCTAATAACATCTTCTGACACGTTATTTTACAACAGAAAGTCCATGGACAGTCTGGCTTTGAAATCAGATCGTGGCTTTATCAATGATAAGTATTGGTTTTTGGCGCCTTACCAATTAATCTGGGATACAAGTGCTACAATTTCAGAAGCAACAAAAGCCACTGCACCTATCAGTGCCGTAGAAATGAATAAAATTACTATTACCTATCCAAACGAAGGCGGCTATACACCTGGTGACGCCTATGATTTTTATTTTAGCGATGACTATTTAATAAAGGAATGGGTGTTTAGGAAAGCAAACAATCCTGAACCATCACTTATTTCTACATGGGAAAATTATCAAACTTTTGAAGGATTGGTTTTGGCTTTAGACCATAAAAAACAGGAAGGTAATTGGAAGCTCTATTTCACAAACGTGAAGGTCAAAACCAAAACAAATCATTAGGAAAAACATCCAAAAGCAAGTTGGGAAACGTATATAAAGTATAAATTTCCCGCAATAAGCGTCAATATAAATCCTCTAGCCCTTTATTTAAGGGGCTTTTTTTATCCGTTAAAGTTGTTTTTTACATGCGTTCCGTCACAATAGGGTTTGTTATTGGAGGCGCCACATCTACAAAAAGCAGTCGTTTTATTTTTAACCTCGGTACCTCCATCTTTATGCGTAACCTTTAATGTACCATAAACCAGTAGCGGACCATTGTGCATCACCTCAACTTTAGTTTCTAAAGTTTCGGAAGATTTATCTTCTTTGTTATTCATATAATAACTCAACGCTCCTGATGGACATGCCTTAACTTGGTCAACGATTGCTTGAGTTGAAGCAGCATCAATCTTTATCCAAGGTTGCTCTTTGGGTTGAAATACGTTTGGCAAGCCCTTGGCACAGATAGCCGAATGAATACACACTTCTGGTTTCCAAACCACGGTAACGTCTCCGTTACTATATTCTTTTTCTTTGCTCATGGTTATGACTTTTATTTAAAGGTACAAAAATCTGCCTAAAAATTATCTCTCTTTCGGTGCTTCCTTCCTATGGTTATAATTCTTATTTTTGTTGGAAACCGAAAAATCACTCACCTTGTCTCACTATAAATTAGGTCTTCAATACGCTAATGAACAAGACCAAAATGACGAATTAGCTTCTTATAGAAATCGTTTTCATATTCCAAAAGACAAGAATGGACTTGATCTCATTTATATGACAGGGAATTCCCTTGGACTTCAACCCAAACAAACCAAGGCTTACATCAACCAAGAGCTTGAAGACTGGGCAAATCTAGGTGTTGAAGGCCATACCGCAGCAAAGCATCCTTGGATGCCTTATCATGAGTTTTTAACCAATAGTATGGCCGAAATTGTAGGTGCCAACCCTATTGAAGTGGTTGTCATGAACACACTCACTGCCAATCTCCATTTAATGATGGTGTCCTTTTATAAACCTACCGCGAAGCGATATAAAATAGTAATCGAAGCTGATGCATTTCCAAGTGATAAATACGCTGTAGAATCACAACTTCGCCATCATGGTTTTGATGACAAAGTAGGCTTAATACTTTGGAAGGCACGCCAAGGTGAAGAACTGGTACGCTATGAAGATTTAGAAGCCATTATGGAACAACAAGGCGATGAAATTGCCTTGGTCATGATCGGTGGTGTTAATTATTACACCGGTCAGTATTTTGATTTAAAACGAATTACTGAACTTGGCCACAAAAATGGATGTGTAGTGGGTTTTGACTGTGCCCATGGAGCAGGAAATGTACAACTCAATCTACATGATTCTGGGGCAGATTTTGCCGTTTGGTGTACCTATAAATACTTAAATTCCGGGCCAGGAAGTTTGGCTGGTGCATTTGTTCATGAACGTCATGCCTACGATAAAACCCTTAACCGATTTACGGGTTGGTGGAGCCATAACAAGCAAACCCGTTTTAATATGCGTCAGGAGTTTGATGTAATTCCTGGAGCAGAAGGATGGCAACTTTCAAATCCGCCAATTTTGTCATTAGCTGCGATTAGAGCTTCTTTGGATATTTTTGCCGAAGTTGGCATGAAAAAACTAACCGAGAAATCTAAAAAGCTAACTGGCTACTTTGAGTTTCTGATTAATGAATTGAATCATAAAGACATAAAAATCATTACGCCTTCAAACCCAAAAGAGCGTGGCTGTCAATTATCTATACAAGTGAAAAATGCTGATAAAAGCTTACATCATAAGTTAACCGAAGCAGGCATTATTAGTGATTGGCGCGAGCCTGACGTGATTCGTTGTGCACCTGTACCTTTATATAACTCGTTTAAAGATGTCTATACTTTGGTCGAACGTTTGAAATCTGTGTTAAATGCTTACTAAACAACAAAACATACTCATCATTGGCGCAGGACTTTGCGGTAGCCTACTTGCCTTACGCTTAGGGCAACGAGGTTATAACGTGACCGTTTACGAAATGCGTCCCGATTTGCGAACGACTGATATCAGTGCTGGTCGATCCATAAATTTAGCATTTTCCGACAGGGGCAATAAAGCCATGAAGCTGGTTGGTATTGAAGATAAAGTTAAAACTTTATGCATTCCAATGAATGGACGCATGCTTCATGATTTAGAAGGCAACACCACAATGGCGCCTTACAGCGGACGAGCGCATGAGTACATCAACTCCATTTCACGTGGTCAATTGAATGCTTTGCTGTTGGATGAAGCCGAAAAACATAAAAACGTTACCATTCATTTCAACAAAAAGTGTAAATCGGTTGATTTTGAAAAAACAACGGCTTTGTTTCAAGACTATCAAAGTAAAGATGAGTTTGTAGAAGATGCCGATGTGATTATCGCTACCGATGGCGCAGGTTCTGTGATGAGAAAAAGTTATTTTCTGAGCAAAAAATTTCTCTTCAGTTTTTCACAGGATTGGCTTACGCATGGCTATAAAGAATTAAGCATTTTGCCAAGTGAAAATGGCGGGTACAAAACCTATAAGAACGCCTTGCATATTTGGGGACGTGACAGCTTTATGTTGATTGCCTTGCCTAATTTGGATGGTAGTTTTACCGTGACGCTGTTTTTAAGTTTTGATGAAGGCGAATACAACTTTAACAACCTAACAACCAAAGACCGTGTTTTGGAATTCTTTTCAAAATACTTCAAAGATGCTCTCGATTTGATGCCAAATTTGATTGATGACTTCTTCGAAAATCCAACCTCACCATTGGGAACCGTAAAATGCTCACCCTGGCATTACAAAGGCAATACCTTATTAATGGGTGATGCAGCCCATGCCATTGTGCCTTTTTATGGTCAAGGGATGAATGCTTCCTTTGAAGATGTAGTAGAGTTCGACAAGGTTCTGGATGAAGGTCATAAAGATTGGGAAACCATTTTTAAAGTCTATGAAAAAAACCGAAAAAAGGACACCGATGCCATTGCAGATTTGGCCATCGATAATTTCCATGAAATGAAAGGTCATGTTAACAATGCTATGTTCAGGGAAAAACGTAATTTAGAGATGGCTTTTGAAAAGCAATTTCCAGATGAATATTCCTCTAAATATTCGTTGGTCACCTTTAATGAAGCTATTGGTTACCGAGAAGCAATGCTACGAGGTCGTGCGCAAGACAAGGCCATTTTAAATCTGTTGGCTGATAAGGAGCTTGACCTAAATGATGATTTGAAAGTCAATTTAGAAAAAGTAAAAACAGCCACAGAAGCAATTTTGGAGGACGACCACGTAGCAAAGAATTTTAAACACTAGATTATGAGTGAAGAAAAAACAGTAACACCTAGAGGTGCCTATCCACATACTAAACGCGTGGGCGATTTTATTTTTGTATCTGGTACCAGTTCCCGTCGAGCTGACAACACCATTGCAGGGGTTGATATCATTGACGAGATGGGTACCAAACGACTGAACATAGAAGTACAAACACGAGAAGTGTTGTTAAATATTGAAAAGAACCTAGCCAAAGAAGGTGCTACACTAAAAGATGTTGTGGATGTGACCTCATTTTTGGTGAATATGAACGACTTTGCAGCATACAATAAAGCCTATGCAGAATTTTTTGATAAAGAAACAGGGCCAACACGAACCACAGTTGCAGTTCATCAATTACCGCATCCAGACTTGGTAGTGGAAATTAAGGTGATGGCTTATAAGAATAAAGAATAAAGATGTTAGATTCAAGACCCTAAAAGTCTATATTCTATTCTCTTTTTTCTATTATCTATAAATAAAATGAAGATTAAAAACTACATCAACGGTAAATACCTAAAACCTATTTCCAAAGAATGGATAGACAATTATTGTCCTGCCAACGGTGAAATTTATGGACAAATACCAAACTCATCCAAAGATGATGTAGACAACGCTTATATTGCTGCCAAATCGGCGTTTCCAAGTTGGTCTCAAACCACATTGGAAGAACGTAGTAGAATCTTAATCAAGATTTCAGAACTATTGGAAGCCAACTTACAAAGCTTTGCTGAAGCCGAAAGCAAAGACAATGGTAAACCTGTTTCTTTAGCTAAAGAGGTTGATATCCCTAGAGCTGCTAGCAACTTTCGTTTTTTTGGAAATGCCATTACACAATTCGCCAGTGAAAGTCATGAGAGCGTTGGGCAAGACGCCATTAATTATACCTTGCGTCAACCTATTGGTGTGGTTGGCTGTATTTCCCCTTGGAACCTTCCACTCTATCTCTTTACCTGGAAAGTAGCTCCAGCAATTGCGGCTGGAAATTGTGTGGTGGCCAAACCCAGTGAAGTCACACCCATGACCGCTTATTTATTAGGAGATATTTGCACACAGGCAGGTTTACCAAAAGGCGTATTGAATATTGTACATGGATTGGGAACCACCACCGGACAAGCCATTATTGAACATCCCGATATTAAAGCGATTTCGTTTACAGGAGGCACCGCCACAGGAGCCCATATTGCAAAAACTGCTGCACCAATGTTCAAAAAATTATCCTTGGAATTGGGTGGCAAAAATCCTAATATCGTTTTTGCCGATTGCGATTATGATGATATGTTGGATACAACGGTGCGCTCATCATTTGCTAATCAAGGGCAAATTTGTTTATGTGGAAGTCGTGTTTTTGTAGAAGCTTCCATTTATGAGAAATTCAAAAAAGATTTTGTCAACAAAGTAAAAGAATTGAAAGTTGGTCATCCTTCAGAGAACTCCACCGATATTGGTGCTTTGGTGTCAAAACCACATCTTAAAAAAGTAATTGAGTACATCAACATTGCAAAAAAGGAAAGTGGAAAAATCCTCTGCGGCGGAAAAAAAGTAACCGTTAAAGGCTATGAAAATGGTTATTATTTAGAGCCAACAGTTATTGAAGTTCCAACTGATGAATGTCGCGTTAACCAAGAAGAAATTTTCGGACCTGTTGTGACGATTATGCCCTTTTCAAGTGAAGATGAAGTCCTTCAAATGGCCAATAAAGTGAAATACGGCTTATCAGCGACCCTTTGGACAAATGATCTAAAACGCACCATGCGAATAAGCAACCAATTGCAATCCGGAATCGTTTGGGTGAATACGTGGATGATGCGTGATTTACGAACCCCTTTTGGAGGTGTCAAAGCTTCTGGAGTTGGTCGGGAAGGTGGTTTTGAAGCACTTCGATTCTTTACCGAAGCGAAGAATGTGTGTATTAAGTATTGAATACTATTTGTCATGCTGAACTTGTTTCAGCATCTCAATTGAAATTGAATTAACCTTAAAAAGATTCCCACTTTCGTGGGAAATGAGTATGAACTTAAACTTAAACAACAAAAACGCATTAGTTTGCGGAAGTACAGCAGGAATAGGAAAAGCAACAGCATTAGCTTTGGCCGAAGAAGGCGTTAATGTCACTTTAGTGGCACGTAATGAAGACAAGTTAAAACAGGTTTTGGCTGAATTACCCTCGCATCGAAATCACAGCTATATTGTTGCCGATTTTTCAAACCCAAAAGAATTACAACAAAGGGTATCCGATTTTATAGAAAAACAACATGGCTTCCATATATTGATCAATAATACTGGTGGCCCAAGAAGCGGTGAAATTTTAAATGCGTCATTAGAACAGTTTGAAAGCACCTTTACCCAGCATTTAAAATGCAATCATGTTTTGGCACAAACTGTAATCCCATTTATGAAAGCAGAAGGGTTTGGAAGAATCATTAATATCATTTCCACTTCTGTCAAAGAACCAATTCCTGGACTTGGAGTAAGCAATACCATAAGAGGGGCAGTTGGCAATTGGAGCAAAACCCTTTCTATTGAAGTTGGAGCATTCGGAATAACTGTAAACAATGTACTTCCAGGTTTTACTGAAACCGAACGCCTTAATGAAATCATAAAAGTAAAAGCTGAAAAAGAAGGGACGACCTTTGAAGCTATGGCAGAAATCATGAAAGGTTATGCACCTGCCAAGCGCTTTGCCCAGCCTGAAGAGACTGCCAATGTCATCACTTTTTTAGCGAGTGTAGCTGCAAGTTATGTCAACGGAATTAATGTCCCTGTTGATGGTGGACGCACAAAATCTTTGTAACTTTATAACAGAATTTATTTAAAACAATAAAATCATGAGTAATCTAGTTTCACCCCTAAATTTTAAAGATTGGATAGAGGAAAACCGACACCTTTTAAAACCACCAGTTGGCAATAAGGTTGTCTGGAAAGATGGTGACTTTATTGTTATGGTTGTTGGCGGCCCCAACAGCCGGAAAGATTACCATTATAATGAAACCCCAGAATTTTTCTATCAAATTGAAGGGGATATCGTTTTAAAAATCATAGATAACGGCACGCCTAAAGATGTTCATATCAAAGAAGGTTATATTTATTTATTACCTCCTAAAGTACCGCACTCACCGCAACGTGGTGCTAACACGGTAGGCCTCGTTATTGAGTATAAACGCCCAAAAGGCATGAAGGATGCTCTGCTTTGGTTTTGCGAAAGTTGTACAACAAAACTTTATGAGGAAGATTTTTCAGTAAAAAACATAGAGACTGATATGCCAAAAATATTTGATAACTATTACAGCGATACCGCCAAACGTAGTTGTCCAAACTGTGGAGCGGTTATGCAACCACCAAAAAAGGTTCAAATTGACTAATTCCTTTTGAAAATAGAAACCTTAATACTAAAGCAAGAATAATATTAAAAAAAATGTCCACTCATGTGGAAAGTGAACATGGAAAAACGCAAACTACGCATTAACGGCCACTCGCATCTTCTTCCCTATCCCGAAGAAATACCCGATTTTATGAGAGAAAAAGGGATTTTTTGGGTGGATAAGGACCGCAAATTTATGCTTCAAAAAGATTGGAGCAGACCAGTGACGGATTCTAGTTTCTTTTTACATGAAAAGTTGGAATGGATGGAACGCAACAAGATTGATCATGCTGTAGTTTTAAATCTGTCGCAATTATATGGTAATGGTCTTCGTGTTGAAGAAATGAAAAAAGCATTACGTTTTCAAAATGACTTTAATGCTCGAATTCAGCATGAAAACCCAAGTAAATTCACCTGTGGTTTTGTGGTACATCCAGGCTTTATACGAAGTGCCTGCTGGGAAATTGAACGCTGTGTTGAAGAACATGGAATGCAATTACTTTGTCTTCCAACACATTATATGGATACTATTGGTACTTGGCGATGTATTTTTGATGAAGAAAATGAGCCTATTTTTGAGCTCGCAAGTAAATATAATCTGGCAGTAGAAATACATCCATACGACGGTGAAAAATTTATAAAACTTGAAAATACTTCTTGGCGATTTCATCTCATCTGGATGTTGGCACAATGTGCTGACGCTTACCACTTTTTAACCTTGAACGGTTATCAAGAAAAATTTCCAAATATGCGTACTTGTTTTGCTCATGGCGGACAATTGGCGCAAATTAATTTAGGACGACGTATCCAGGGTTTTGATGGGCGACCAGATTTATTTGAGGGTAAGCATCATCCGAGAAAAGCTGTTGGGCATAAGAACATCTTTTTTGACACTTTGGTACATGATACTGGATCATTGCAGTTATTAATAAAAAATCAAACTCCAAAGCAAGTCATTATGGGCTTGGATGACCCATATCCATTAGGCGAGATGGAAAGTGCCAAACAATCCTCCTATCCAGGTAAAATTCTAGATTTGGCCATGGAACGAAACCTCATCGATCAAGATGAATACGATGCTATTTGGCAAGACAATGTGATACAATGGCTTTGTGGTGAAGATGAAGATGCTAAACAAAAATTAATAAGCAGAATTCTTAACAATTAATGTCATGCATTTTATATCCGAAGATCTAGACGACTACATTATAAAACATTCTGAAGACGAACCTAAATTACTTCAAAAGTTAAATCGAGAAACCCACCAGAAGATACTTCAACCGCGTATGTTAAGTGGCCATTATCAAGGTCGGGTTTTAAGTATGATTTCAAAATTAATTCAGCCAAAAACTATTTTAGAAATTGGCACGTATACGGGCTATTCAGCCTTATGTTTAGCCGAAGGCATTCGACTTGAAGGTGAATTGCACACTATTGATATCAATGAGGAGCTTTATGATTTCCAACGCAAATATTTTGATCTTTCATCTTATGGAAAACAGATACACCAGTATGTTGGAGATGCTTTAGAGATTGTACCAAAACTGAATATGAACTTTGATTTAGTGTTTATTGATGCTGATAAAGAAAACTATTGCAATTACTTTGAATTGATTATCGACAAGCTTAATGTTGGGGGTGTTATTTTGTCTGATAACGTCTTATGGAGTGGTAAAGTCCTTGAATCTATTAAACCAGATGATGTTGACACCAAAGGCCTAATTGCATACAACGCTCTGTTAAAAAATGATGTTCGGGTTGAAACGGTAATGTTACCTATTAGGGATGGATTAACAATTTCAAGGAAAAAATAAACTAGAGGTTTCGTTTTACAGAGCCCGTAAAATCTTCAAGATCCTCCTTTACCTTTTTAATCTCTTGAGTGATATTTTTTGTGACATCAGAATCTATACCTTGTTTTTCTGCACTTTTGGTAATTTCAGTTTTAATTTCATTTGAGGCATTTTTAAGCATACGCATACCTTTACCAAGACCTCTGGCTATTTCAGGAATTTTGTCGGCACCAAAAACCATGACCACTATAAAAAGGATGAACATGACTTCGGTTGTGCCTATAAATAAAAACGTTGCTTCTTGTATCACAATGCAAATATAATAAGTTGAAAGATTAGATACCTTGATCGTCTCGTAAATATTTTTATATGGCTAATCTTCAACCTCATTTTGGTTCTCATTATAGTTAACGAGCTTCCCAATTAAAAACTCATACATCTCCATTGTATTATCCCGATTACACAATGACATAAATTGTGGGTCTTCGGATGCATAATAGAAAAAATCCATTTTTAAATGTTCTTCAATATCCAAATCGCCAAAAATAGTTTCAGCAAATTCCGATTTGGCTCTATACATACACGCATCTAATGTTTCTAATCGCACATGGATTTTGAGTTGTTTTGTTCGACCTGAAATTCTGTTCAATATTTTATGGACATTAATGGCAAAACCAATTCCGTAAAACACAAAAAACTTACCATTATCGGCCTCAAATAAGCGGCGTTCGCTCTGGGTTTTTAATTTGCCCGTGTATCCTGGAATGCCGACATCATAAAAATTGATCTCGCTTTTAATGTTGGCATTTTCAATATCAGACCTTAAATCCCCTGTTAGAACTCTACCAACGATGACTTCATTTAACTGATTGATATTTTCTGTAAGAGGAATTTCAAGAGTTTTAGAGTTATAGATCTGGGCATTGACAATAACCTCTTCACGCAAATATTTAATCCCTGAAATTATAATCGTATCGTTTAGTTTACCGGGAATAATAAACGCTCCGTGTTGGTTGGTGATTGAAAATTTGCCTGCCGTTTTATTAATGATATGAATACCTTCAACCTCATCGTCAGCTATGACACGACCTTCGATAATGACCTCTTGTGCCGATAGCGAACCTGCTAAAAATATTATGATGACAATATATGTGAAGAAATTAATCTTTTTCAACCTGTACCTTTAAAAATTGCTGGCTCTTGGTGTTCAAATACTCTAAAAATAGCAATTCTTTTCCTTCCTCCAACAAACTGTAATCCATTCCGCCACTTTCAACATAACCCACAAAATCATTAACGCGATCCTTGGGTATTCCAAAATTCGAACTTAAAAACTCCACATCATAACGCGATTGTAACTTGCTTACAGGAATCTCTGGTACGACATTAGTTTTCTTTTCCTTCTTATTAGATTTAAACAAAGGCTTAAGCAAAACCCCAACTAGATTTACAACATTAAGACCATCAACAATAGTCTGGCCTTGTGAGTGCATGGCTATGTTTTCAATCTGTGATCGGTAATCATCAGTAAAATCATATTCGTCACTATTCATAATACCAAAGTACAGTGCATTCATGTCAACATTTACGGTTTTCACATTATCAATATCCAATTCGAGATTGCCACTTAATCCTTTTGGTAAAATAATCACTTCATCCAACCGATTCAATTTCTCAATTAGAAAAACAGTCATCTGTCTCGAATCTATAATTCGTTGATCAATAGTGATTGTAAAATCTTTAAATTGTAGTGCATGAAACTCTACACGGTCATTCAACATGACGGCGATGGTAAACTCTCCTTTTTCATTGGCAAAAGTTCCTTTATTAGAAGAAGTATTATAAATAGTTACACCTTCAACATCACTGCTATCTACCACAATTTTTCCTTTAACTTCTATTCGCTGAAAGGTTTGTGATAATACAGGAAAGGCTATGAATAAAAATAAAGAAAAGAGTAAAACGTTTTTCATACTAATTGGGTTGACTTCAAATTACGGGTTTATAGGACTAACAATTTTGAAAACCTGCTATAAACTTTTGTTAAATACAAGGTTTACTTAAATTTACAACAAATACTTTAAGTATGAAACATATTTGTATTGCCAGTACATCTACACTTCACGGAAGTGGTTATTTAGAATACCTTTTAGAAGAATTGAAACTTCTATTTAAGGCTGCCGATACCATCCTATTTGTGCCTTACGCCAGACCCAGCGGAATCACCCATGACCAATATACTGAAAATGCAAAAACAGCTTTTACATCAATAGGAAAAAACGTATTGGGAATTCATGAATGTGCCAACCCCGTAGAAGCTGTAAAACAAGCCAAGGGTATTTTTATCGGTGGTGGCAACACTTTTGTATTGGTGAATCAATTATATAAAAACCAACTTATTGAGCCTATTAGGGAAGCTGTTCTAAATGGCGTTCCTTATTTAGGTACTAGCGCAGGCAGTAATATTTGTGGCCTAACCATTGGCACTACCAATGATATGCCGATTGTTTACCCTCCAAGTTTTCGTACTTTAGGATTGGTTCCCTTTAATATCAATCCGCATTATTTAGATCCAGTTGCCTCGAGTAAACATATGGGAGAAACTCGTGAGACACGCATAAAGGAATTTCACAAATTCAACACCCAACCCGTTGTTGGCTTAAGAGAAGGAAGTTGGTTAGATGTTAAAGGTGACTCCATTACTTTAAAAGGAAATTTAAAAGCCCGCATTTTTGAACACGAAAAAGCTGCTTTTGAAGTTGAACCAGGGACAGAGCTTAATCAATTAAAGTAGTTAAAGGGTTTTAAAGAAATGGTATCCTAAAATTTCAAAACCTTCATTGTAGTAAAATTTATGTGAAGGATAATTTTGAACATAGGTATTCAGCTCAACCGAAGCATAACCTTTAGCTTTAACATAGTCATACATCCATTTAAAAAATTGCTTTCCTAAACCTTTATTTCTGTAGGCATCATCAATAAAAACATGGTCAATCTCCATACTTTTTCCAGCATAATGACGTGTGCAATACCACATTCCTGAAATGCCAATTAAGGTATCACCATCGTACACTCCAGCACATTCGTAATTCTGTGTAACCATTTCAGCGAAACGCTCTTGCAATAAGGCATCAGAAAATTTATGGTTCGTAAGCTTCTGAACTAAAGGAATTATGGAATTAATCTCCGAAGCATCAATAATTTTAAATGAAAAAGACATTAATCGCAATTTTAAACTGGTTAAAATTAATTTAATTAAATCTATTTCTAAAAATAAAACGGAAGTTTGTAACTTTCCAGTTAATAATTCAGCTAAAGTCCATGAGGAGTAGAAATTTCAAGATTAGGTTGTTAATTGGTGCTGCTATTGTACTGTTTGCTGTCGTAAAGCGATGCAGTAGTACAGAAGTCAACCCCTATACTGGAAGAGAACAAGCCATTAACATGTCATCTGACCAGGAAATAGCTATTGGTCTGCAAAGTGCGCCACAACTCACGGAGCAGTATGGTGGACTTTATCCTAATGATGAATTTCAAGCGTTAGTAGACGAGGTTGGAAACCTTTTGGTAAAATCGAGTATTGCCGATCAGACACCTTATAATTACGAATTTCATTTACTTTCTGATGCCAATACCATTAATGCTTTTGCATTACCCGGAGGTCAAATTTTTATCACTTATGCCCTATTTTCAAAGTTAGAAAATGAAGATCAACTTGCTGGAGTTTTAGGTCATGAAATTGGTCATGTACTTGGTCGCCACTCGGCTGAACGAATTGCAGAAACTGAATATTGGCAGACCTTATCAACTGGTGCTGCCGTTGGTGCCGATATGGGCAATGTTGTGAGCAGTTATGGCTACCAAACCTTACTCACCAACGGACAAGGTGACGAATTAGAAAGTGACGATTTAGGTGTTAAATTTATGATTGACGCTGGTTATGATCCTGAAGAAATGATTGCTGTTATGCGGATTTTAAAAGCTGCTGCGGGCTCAAATCGCGTCCCAGAATTCCAAAGTACACATCCAGATCCAGACAATAGAATACAAAAAATTAAAGAGGCTATTGCCAAATACAAAAAAGCAGGTTAATCGCTGTGCGCTTTTTTCAACATCTTTTAATTTATTCCTACTTTCTAATCTAAACCATTAAAAATTGGTGCTCAATTACATTTCACCATCTAATTATTGAGGGTTTAGATTAAGAACCTTTATCTTTGAGTTTTGAAAATTCAATGAACATATGAACAAGAAAGTCATCTTAATGATTCTTGATGGTTGGGGGAAATCTCCAGACCCAAAAGTTTCGGCAATAGATAATGCTTATACACCTTTTATAGATTCGCTCTACCAAAACTACTCTAACGCCAATTTAAGAACCGATGGATTGCATGTAGGCTTACCAGAAGGGCAAATGGGAAATAGTGAGGTTGGCCACATGAACTTGGGTGCCGGGAGAATCGTTTATCAAGATCTTGTAAAAATAAATTTAGCAGTAAAAAACAATACGCTTGCAAAAGAATCTGTTTTGATAGAAGCCTTCAATTATGCTAAAACCAACAACAAACCGGTTCATTTTTTAGGTCTACTTAGTGATGGTGGCGTGCACTCTCATATTGATCATTTATTTGGGTTAGTTGATGCTGCCAAAGCTTCTGGAGTTAAAGAGTCATTCATTCATGCATTTACCGATGGACGTGATGTAGATCCAAAATCTGGTTTTGGTTTTATTACCTCATTAGAATCTCATATTAAAAACACCAATACCAAATTGGCATCAATTACAGGGCGATATTATGCCATGGATAGAGATAAGCGATGGGAACGCGTAAAATTGGCCTATGATGCTTTAGTTAATGGCCTTGGAAATCCATCAAAAAACTCTACTGAATCTATTCAAAATAGTTACAACCAAAATATTACTGACGAGTTCATTGAACCTATTGTAATGGTTGACGACAATGAAAATCCAATAGCAACCATTAAGGATGGAGATGTAGTTGTGTTCTTCAATTTCCGAACCGACAGAGGGCGTCAGCTTACTGAAGCCTTAACGCAGACCGATTTTCATGAACAGAACATGCATAAGCTCGATCTCTATTATGTAACCTTGACCAATTACGATGAGTCCTTTAAAGGCATCAAAGTCGTTTTTGAAAAAGATAATTTAACCGAAACCTTGGGTGAGGTGCTTGAACAAAATGGTAAGAAACAAATTCGTATTGCCGAAACTGAAAAGTACCCGCATGTTACCTTTTTCTTTTCTGGTGGAAGAGAAACCCCTTTTCATGGAGAAACACGTATTTTGAGAAATTCGCCTAAAGTAGCAACCTATGATTTGAAGCCTGAAATGAGCGCTTACGAATTACGTGATGCCTTGATTCCTGAACTTGAAAAGGAAGACGTTGATTTTGTTTGTCTTAATTTTGCCAATGGCGACATGGTAGGTCATACTGGAGTTATGGAAGCGGCCATAAAAGCCTGCGAAGCGGTTGATACCTGTGTAAAAGATGTGGTAACTACCGCTTTGGAGCATAACTACACCACGATTTTAATTGCTGACCACGGCAATTGCGAAACCATGATCAACCCCGATGGAACACCTAATACGGCGCATACGACCAATCCAGTCCCAATTATTTTAATAGATAAGGAAAAAACAACTATTAAGGATGGTATTTTAGGCGATATAGCACCAACTATTCTTAAGTTGATGGGAGTTGAACAGCCTAAATCCATGACCCAAAAGGCTTTGGTTTAAGAATTCTTTGGAATTTATAAATTATTGTATTTTTGAGGAAACTCATTCTGAATGAATTTTCAAAATAAACTTATCATAGCAATCGATTTTGATGGTACAATTGTCGATGATGCATACCCAAAAATTGGAAAGCCAAGGATATTTGCGTTCGAAACTTTAAAACGATTGCAAAACGACGGTCATCGTCTCATTTTATGGACTTACCGTTCTGGCTCTAAATTAGACGAAGCGGTAGCATTTTGTGAAAACAATGGCATTCAATTTTATGCAGTGAACAAAAGCTATCCTGAAGAAGATTTTGACACCAACAAAAGCCGAAAAATTTATGCCGATCTATTCATTGATGACCGCAATATTGGTGGTGTGCTAGGTTGGGGCGAAATCTACCAAATGATTACCAAAGAAAAACCGCATATAAAAGGAAAACCAAAAAAAGGGTTCTTTTCGTTTTTGAGAAAGTAACCAATTTTAATTTTAAGTATCTTTGCCCATATTTTTCTTATAATGATTGAAGTAAAGACGAAAGAGGAAATTGAGTTGATGCGTGAAAGCGCTCTAATTGTTTCAAAAACATTGGGCATTTTAGCCAAAGAAGTAAAACCAGGAGTTACCACTTTGCAACTGGATAAAATTGCAGAAGATTTTATTAGGTCTGAAGGCGCTGTTCCAGGGTTTTTAGGGCTTTATGACTTTCCGAACACCTTATGTATGAGCCCCAATGAACAGGTGGTTCACGGATTTCCAACAGACAAACCACTTAAAGAAGGGGACATTATCTCTATAGACTGTGGCGCTCTAAAAAACGGCTTCTATGGCGACCATGCGTATACCTTTGCTGTAGGTGACATTGCTCCTGAAACGCAAAAACTTTTAGAGGTCACCAAGGCATCATTGTATGTAGGGATAAGAGAATTTAAATTTGGCAACCGTGTTGGCGATGTGGGTTACGCGATACAAAAGTATTGTGAAGATCATGGTTATGGCGTTGTGCGCGAATTGGTTGGTCATGGCCTTGGTCGGAAAATGCACGAAGATCCAGAAATGCCAAATTATGGCAAACGTGGTCGTGGCAAAAAATTTGTTGAAGGACAAGTCGTGGCTATTGAACCGATGATTAACATGGGCACCCACCGTATTAAGCAACATAATGATGGTTGGACCATCACAACTCTAGATAACAAGCCAAGTGCGCATTTTGAACATGATGTGGCTTTAGTAAATGGTAAACCTGAATTGCTTTCAACCTTTGCCTACATTTATGAAGCATTAGGCATTGAAAGTGATGAAGAACATGAATTCAGGCAACAACAATTAGTATTATAATATGCAAAAAGTAATTTCTGAAATAGAACAGCGCGAACTTGCAAAAGGCATTAAGGGACGCTATTTTCATACCGAATCTACGACAATAGGTTTTGTAGATATCGAAGAGGGTGCTATTTTACCCGCGCATTCACATATTCATGAGCAAACCACACAAATCACTGAAGGTCAATTGGAAATGACGATTGGTGGCGTGACACAAGTTTTAAAACCAGGCGTTATCACTCTAATTCCGTCAAATGTGGTTCATAGTGCGCGAGCTTTGACCAACTGTAAAGTAGTTGATATATTTAGCCCGGTTAGAGAAGATTATAAGTAAACTATACTTGAAACATTTATTCAGATTTTTTCTTAACTTTTTCCCAAGACCTTTCTTGATCAGGTTGAGTTATACTGTACGCCCGTTTTTAGCCTTTCTTTTAAAAGGTAAAGCCTATACAGATCCTATTGACGGCAAGAGTTTTATCACCTTTTTGCCTTATGGTTATGGAACACAGCGCAATAATGCCTTGTCTCCATCAACCTTGAGTTTAGAACGTCACAGACTTCTGTGGTTGTACCTAAAAAATGAAACTGGCTTTTTCTCAGAAAACTTAAAAGTGTTACACTTTGCACCTGAACAGGCCTTTTATAAGCGTTTCAAAAATTTGAAAAACTTAGAGTATATTACTACAGATTTAAACTCGCCATTGGCCGATGTGAAGGCAGACATTTGCAAACTTCCGTTTGATGACACTACTTTTGATGTCATACTCTGCAACCATGTTTTAGAACACATCCCAGATGACACCAAGGCTATGCAAGAATTATATCGAGTGATGAAACCTAATGGTTGGGGCATTTTTCAAATTCCTCAAGATTTGGCTCGGGAAAAAACTTTTGAAGATAATACTATAACCGATAAGAAAGAGCGCGCTAAACTCTTTGGGCAGTATGATCACGTTAGGGTTTACGGCCAAGACTATTTTGATAAACTTCGTTCAATAGGTTTTAAGGTTGAAGAAGTAAACTATACGTCTAAATTCTCTGATGAGGATATCGCTCGGTTTTGCTTGGCGAAAGGCGAAATTATCCCAGTGGTTTATAAGTAATTAGTCTTCAGGGAATCCATTAAGATTAAGCGTCTCCAGTTCTTTTTGTTCATTTTCAAAAATCAGGAACACTTTAAGTTCAGGGTGTGATTCCAAAAAGGTTTTTACTTTTTCGATACCCATAGATTTAAATGCTGTTGCATAGGCATCGGCAATCATACAATTATCTGTAATAATAGAAATACTCAGTAAATTGGTTTTACTAGGATAGCCTGTTTCCGTGTCAATGATATGAGAATAGCGATTCCCGTCTTCGTCAATACTAAATTTTCTATACGTACCAGAAGTAGCCATCGCTTCATCATGTAAATAAATCGCCTTTATGAGTGATTGAGTCCCATCAAAATTTGGCTTTTCTACACCTACGCGCCACGGGTTTTGAGTTTCAATATTTATCCCCTTGCATCTGATTTCACCACCAATTTCAACAATGTAATTCTCAATTCCTAAAGCTTCTAGATAACGAGCCACAACATCTACCCCATACCCTTTTGCAATGGCATTAAAATCAATAAAAGTGGCTGGGTTCTCTTTTATTACAACATTATTTTCAAGCCTAATTTTATCAAAACCTACAGACAACATTAAACTATCTACCTTAAGATCATCTAAGCCGGTGATCTTGCCTTTTGGGCCAAAATTCCATGCATTAACAACCGCTCCAATAGTTGGGTCAAATGCACCATCAGTCGCATCATATACTTCTCTGGCGGTGTTAAAAACCGTAATAAAATGATCATCTACCTTGATAGGCTGATTTCGGTTGATTTTAGAAATATAGGAATCCTCTTTATAAGTTGAAAGTGAATTGTTAATTATATGAAATAGACTATCTAGTTTAGTTCGTTTAATTTTTATGGTTTCAGAATAATACGTAATCCCATAAGAGGTTCCAAAAACAGGTCCAGAAATTTTGGTGTTTTTAGTTGTTTGACATGACATGACGACCATAAAGCCACACAATAAAAAAATATTAGTTTTCATTTAGTTTAAATGCGTTTCAACTACTTGTATACCGTTATACTCGATTAAATAGTCTTCGTTTAAATAAATAGGTAAATCTTCCCCATCTGGATTCCCTAATCCTACGCCTGCATATAACACTTTAGCATTTTGCGTTCTGGCGTGCTTTTTAAAGGCTTCCATCCAAACCATATCATAGTTATTGGGGTTTTCAGGTAAGATAACCACTCTAACAATAACAAAGTAATACTGTTTGTTTTTATCAATACATACAAATTGCGGATGCTTTTTTAATTTACTATTAACAGCAATAAACTCAAAACCTCGTTGCTCTAATTCTTTACCAACATGGTTCATGGCTAGGTTATGCAATTCTTGCGTTGTGAGTGGGGTTTTCATGATACAAAAATAAGCAATGGTGGTTGTTTAAGGTAGTGATAGACTAAAAATTAATAAAAACCATATATAAGCAGGCTGTCTAATATGGTAAATTTCCCTTCAAAATAACTTTAAAACATAAAAAAGGCATGGCCTTTTGAGAACTACTTGAGTTCTTGTTATATTTTTTTTAAGAAAATTTCGTATTTTTAAACTGTTGAGATTCAACAATTTCAATATCTTTTCTAACCAACCCATTAATTATGGACACATTATTTTCGTTTCGATATTGTGGCAAACTATCCATTCTATTCTTCATTGCCATAAGCTGGTTTCCAAATTTTAGTTATGCTCAAGAAGCATTAGGCCATCCAAACATTACTAATTACAATTATCAAGATTATGAAGCTGGACCGACCAATTGGGGTATCGTAGAGGGTGACAATGGCATCATGTATTTTGCTAATACAGATGGTGTATTGGAGTTTGATGGTGTGAACTGGAAACTCATAACATCACCTAAATTAAACGGAACCAGAATTTTGGCAAAAGATAAGCATGGAACCATTTTTTTAACTGGTGATGGAGAAATGGGCTATTTAAAGGCCAATGAATCAGGTGAGTTATCTTACGTTTCTCTAAAAGATAAAATACCTTTAGAGCATCGCGAGCTAGGTACAGTTTGGGATTGCGAAGTAGTTGACAATACGGTTGAATTTAGAACATCAGACAAAATATTTGTTTGGGATTATGAAAGCATGACGGTTATAGTTCCAAACAACCCCATTCATTTAGGAACAACCGTTAATGGAAAACGGTATATGAGAATCTGGAATGTGGGTCTTTGCTATTTTGACAATGGAGAATTCAAATTAGTCCCTGGCGGCGAACAATTTGCTGATGAACGTATTTATGTAATGCTTCCTTATGATGACAAGCGCATGTTGGTAGGTGTACGTAATGTGGGATTTTTTATTTATGATGGTAAAACCTTTCAACCCTTTAAAACTGATATTGACAATCTTGTTAAGGATCAATTATACCTACCGGGTCTGGCACTTAAAAATGGTGATTTTATTATAAACTCAATTGGTGGAGGCGCCTTTAGAATTGATCCCAATGGAAAATTAATACAGGAATACACCACAGCAACTGGCTTGCAAGATGGGTCTGTTGATTATGTGTACCAAGACTCAAGAGGCATCCTTTGGTTCGCGCTTTTTAATGGGATTTCTCGCGTAGATCTTAATGCGCCTTATACCTTTTACAATTCTAAAATGGGTTTAGAAACCAATGTTGTTTTTGATACTTATAAGTTTAACAACATACTGTATATTGGCACTAATGATGGTGTATTCTATTTAGAGGAAGGCTCAAAAAAGTTTGAAAAACTAGAAGGCACGTCAGGTCAAGCTTACCAATTTGAAGAACTAAATGGACGTCTCTATTTAGCTTCTTCATTTATGGGTTTTATTGAGATTAAACATAAATCGTTTGAGTATGTAAGAGAAAGTATCAATTATGATTTTAGAACGGGCTATATATTTAGATCAAAAATAGATTCGAATAGATTATTCTTATTTTATGATTCAGGGCTAAAAAGCTTTTATTTTGACAACAATAAAAATCAATTTGTAGAAGAATCAGATTTCAAAATAACCACTGCTAGTTTTCCTGGTTTTGCAGAATTAGATAATGGTGACATTTTAATCAATAGTGCAGAAAGTGGTAAAATTATCAGATTTTATCATGATTCTAAATCCTTTGATTTAGCAAGCATGACAATAAGCCATTATGATACAAGCCATGGACTCCCTGACACACATCTTTTGGTGCTAGATATTTTAGATACGACTTATATTATTGCAGCTAATAAATCAATTTACACCTTCAATGCCCAAACGGAAGTCTTTGAAGAAACAGAACCTTTTTTTGAAGGTATAGATAACTTTAGTGAATTTTCTTATCCCAGAAAAGATACAGACGGCAAACTGTTTTACTCATTTGGCAATGGCGTACATATTGTACAGCAAGATGGGCAAGGAGGATATATTATTAATTCTGAAACTTTTAAAGACTTAAAAAACAGATCGTTCTATTATTTGAGACCGGAGGCACCTAATGTAGATGGCAATCAAGTCGTATGGTTGTCCGGTGCAGATGGCGTTATTCGCTATGAAGGCCATCTTAATGTCCCTGAAGCCACTCATTTTAATGTGCAGATAAGATCGTTTAATGTTGCAGGGAACGAATTAGTCTATGGTGGTTGGGGTGAAGTTCCATCACAGCTCGAGGTGGATTACAAGTCTAATACAGTAGTGATTGGATATGCGGCACCATTATATAAAGGTCAGAATAATGTGGAATACAGTACTTTTCTGGAAGGATTCGACAAAACTTGGTCGCCTTGGACCAAACAAACCTCAAGAGAATATATTAATCTGCCTCCAGGTAAGTATGTGTTTAAAACCAAAGCCAAGAGTTTATTTGGGTCTTCTACCAATGAAGCTTCGGTCGAATTTTCCATAACCACACCATGGTATTTAACTTGGTGGGCTTATACGCTTTATGGTATCGGGTTACTTGTTATTGTTTATGCTATTGTAAGGCGACGTACAAAATTATTGCGAAGACGTCAAAAAGAACTGGAAGACAATGTTGAAGCAAGAACCCAAGAAGTCCAAAAAAGACTTGGTGAGTTGGCAACGGTTAATACGGTAAGTAGGGCCCTTACCGAGAAGTTACAATTAAGTGAGCTAATCACCATGGTAGGTGAAGAGATGAAAAAGTTATTCCATTCAGATATCACCTATTTAGCTATTTTAGATAAAGAAACCAACATCATCAATTTTCCTTATCAAGATGGTGATAATATGCAGCCCTTTAAATATGGAGAAGGGCTTACTTCCAAAATTATTAAAACTGGAGAGCCTTTACTCATTAACAAAGATGAAGATATTGATGCCGAAATTAATAAAATGGGCATCAAACATATAGGCCAAAGGGCTATTTCCTATTTGGGAGTCCCTATTCGTTCCGAAGATGAAATTATTGGTGTGTTAAGCGTACAAAGTACACAAATAGAAAGTCGATTTTCTGAAGAAGACAAAAGGTTATTAAATACAATTGCAATAAATGTTGGAATAGCCATACATAATGCCGAATTATTTGAGGAAGCACAAGATGCCAAGGCTAAAGCTGAAGATGCCAACGAGGCAAAAAGTGCTTTTTTGTCTACCGTTAGTCATGAGCTACGAACCCCCTTAACTTCGGTTCTTGGATTTGCAAAAATTATTAGAAAACGATTGGAAGACAAAATATTTCCAGCAGTCACCATAGACGACCAAAAAATTAAACGCACTATGGTTCAGGTTAGTGAAAACCTTAATGTAGTGGTCTCAGAAGGTGAGCGCTTAACCAACTTAATAAATGACGTTTTAGATCTTGCCAAAATTGAATCCGGAAAAATGGAATGGAACATGAAACCTATTTTTCTTCAAGATGCAATAAATAGAGCCATAGCCAGTACCCAATCGTTGTTTGATGCTAAAAAAATACCTTTAATAAAAAACATTCCTTCAGATTTACCTTTGATAAGTGCTGATGAAGACAAACTGATTCAAGTGGTTATCAATTTACTCTCTAACGCCATTAAGTTTACCGACAAGGGTAAGGTTTCTATTGATGCCTACCTTGAGAAAGATCAAATTATAGTAGAACTACAAGATACCGGCATCGGCATCGCAGAAGATGATAAGCATAAAGTGTTTGAGCGCTTTAGACAAGCAGGAGATACTCTTACTGATAAACCTAAAGGTACCGGGTTAGGACTACCAATTTGTAGAGAGATTATTGAACACCATGGTGGTATTATTTGGATGAAAAGCGAGTTAGGTGTAGGAAGTACATTCTTCTTTTCAATACCCGCTTTAGGTGATGCAATTCACCAACAACCCATTCAATTAGAGCGAATTTTAAAAAGCCTTAAAAAGCAGATCAAACATTCGTCACTAAACACCAATGTTGAATCGATCCCAACCATATTAGTGGTTGACGATGATACACCTATCCGATCTTTATTACGACAAGAACTAGGAGAAGCCGGCTACAATGTTACTGAAGCCGCCAACGGCAAAATAGCTTTAGATATGGTCCGTGCTTCTAAACCTGATTTAATAATATTAGATGTCATGATGCCAGAAATTAATGGATTTGATGTTGCAGCAGTTCTAAAAAATGACCCTGCTACTA
Source organism: Flavobacteriaceae bacterium MAR_2010_72 (assembly GCA_003550275.1). Taxonomy (GTDB): domain Bacteria; phylum Bacteroidota; class Bacteroidia; order Flavobacteriales; family Flavobacteriaceae; genus Geojedonia. The sequence continues at coordinate 677,891 of QXCW01000002.1, read as the reverse complement.
TGGATATTCCTATCATTATTTTATCTATAGTACAAGACAAAGAGCGTGGACTACGCATTGGGGTAGACCGTTATTTAACTAAGCCCATTAATACAGAACAGTTATTTCATGAGGTTGACGCCTTATTAGAGCAGGGGGTTTCAAAAAAGAAAGTTTTGGTTGTTGATGAAGATGCATCAGCCGTGAAATCACTGTCTGATGTATTAAGTGCTAGAGGGTACAAAGTTTTAGAAAGTAACCCAGACAAATTATTTGAAATGGCTTCAGAATCTCAGCCCGACATCATTATGCTAAACTCTGTATATAATGGCAATCCTGAATTAATCAAAGATTTAAAACTTCAAAAAGGAATGGAAAACGTGATGTTTTTCATTTATGAATAAGCGTACTAATATAAACACAACCAACCCATGAGCAAAAAATTGTTAATTGTAGACGACGAATCCCATATTAGGATGTTAATTGAACAAACATTAGAAGATCTTGAAGATAATGGAGTGGAATTGCTATTTGCCGAGAATGGTGAACAAGCGCTTCAAATTATTACTACCGAAGAGCCCGATCTCGTTTTTTTAGATGTTATGATGCCTAAAATGAGTGGTATGGAAGTTTGCTATAAAGTTAAAAAGGAAATGAATTTAAATAAGGTTTATATAATACTGTTAACGGCTAAAGGGCAAGAAGTCGATCGCCAAAAGGGTTTGGAAATGGGTGCAGATCGTTATATGACCAAACCTTTTGATCCAGATGAAATGCTGGATATTGCTAGTACAATCCTGAATGCCTAACCCATGACGTTGCACACTGAATTATTCTTTAAATTAAAGGTACTAAAGTCCGTTTTCAAAAGAAATTTAGGTCTTTTGGCTTTAATTAAAGACATGCGAAATACATTCAATTCAGAACTATCTGTCATAAGTGTCGACAATCAACTTTTATATGGAACTGCTACTAATCTTCCTTTTACATTTGAATTAAGCGACAACCATACAACCTATGCTACCCTTTGCTTTGATAAACCTGAAGCTAAATTAATTGGAGAGGTCATACAACTTGTACTCCAAAAAGAATTGGAAAAGAAAAACATTGCCAATGAAGTACTGGGACTTTATAGAGAAATTAATATGATCTATAATTTTAGTGAGAAAATCTCTGAAAAAATTGACAATGTATCTATTGCTCAAACTGCTCTGGAAGAAGCTCAACAAATTATTGACATTACCCACGGTAGTGTTTTCATATTAGATGCAAACAATGATAAGGTTTTACAAATGGCCAGATTAGGTCACAACCCCAACCCGGAGAAAAGCATAGCAAATCAAAATCCTATTTTAAAGCAACTTATATTAAAAGGCACATCTTTAGTAGTCCCTAAAGCAGCCATAGAAGCAAACTCTGCCTTAAATCACCTCAAGGCAGTGATGTATGCCCCTTTAAAAGTAAAGCACAGAACTTTAGGACTCATTGTTTTAGGCAATGAACGAGAAAAGGAATTTACGGCAGCAGAACTCAAATTGTTAACCACTATTGCGCTTCAATCGGCGTCGGCTATAGAAAGTGCGCAACTTTACCAAAAAGGACTAAAGGAGTCTCGAGAACGGGAAGAGTCAATTATGAAAGTACACAAGGCCAGCCAGAAATTTGTGCCTCATCAGTTTATAAAATCTTTAGGTAAAGACAAACTAACAGAAGTGGCTTTAGGCGATCAGGTAGAACGTGAAGTGACAGTATTGTTTGTTGACATAAGAGGTTTTACAACACTTTCTGAAAATATGTCTCCTACAGAGAATTTTTATTTTATCAATGCCTTTAATAAACGCATGGGGCCGATCATACGTAATAACGAAGGCTTTATCATGCAATATTTAGGCGATGGGTTTATGGCTATCTTTCCTAATGGGGCACAGCATGCGCTCAATGCCTCTATAGCCATGCAAAAAGACCTAAAAACCTACAACAACCAACGTAAAGTCAAAAACAGGAAACCTGTAAAAATAGGTGTAGGCATGCAAAATGGACGGCTTATTATGGGCATCACTGGTGATATAGAACGTATGGATGCTGCAATAATTTCTGACACCGTTAACACCGCCGCGCGCATAGAAGGGCTATCAAAATATTTTGGTTCTAATATACTCCTAACCGATTTATGCATGAAAAATTTATCTGACGCCAGTAAATTTAATTTCAGGTTTTTGGGACCCGTTAAAGTTCAAGGTAAATTAAACCCAATAGATTTGTATGAATGTATAGACGGTGACGAACCCAATTTACTTAAGCATAAACTAAATACATTAAAATTGTTTAAAAAGGGAATGGACCTTTATTTTAATAAGGAATTTGCCATGGCTGCTGTGACTTTTCAAAAAATATTCAAAAAACATACCGATGACCTCCCGGCAAAATTATTTTTAAACAAATCGGCCCATTTAATTACTCAAGAAATTGGTAACGATTGGCAAGGTATAGCATTAGTTGATACGAAATAAAGACATCAATCACATTTAAAATCTGAACTCAAAACCTCGTTGCTCTAATTCTTTACCAACATGGTTCATGGCTAGGTTATGCAGTTCTTGCGTTGTGAGTGGGGTTTTCATAATACAAAAATACAACATTGGTGTTTTTTTCCTGCATGGATAATCTGTAATAAATAATAAAATTGATTATCTTTCAATTTGCTATAGCTAATACCTTTATTAGCACAACCAACCAAAACTACTAGTACAACCTTCTCTACTTACCTTTCAATGTAAGTTATAATGAAGATTTTCAGAACGATACGTCATAGGCTTCTTAATGAAGGCAAAACTGTTAAATACCTAAAATATGCCTTTGGTGAAACCTTTCTTGTTGTAGTCGGTATTTTATTAGCCGTACAAGCTAATAACTGGAATGAAGACAGAATTGAAGACAATCTTGAGCAAACTTATTTAAACCGATTGCATCCTGATCTTCACAAAGACCGCACTACGCTATTATTTGCCAGAGAACTTTCTGAAACTAGAATTGAACAAATTGATTTGTTAACCACAGTGATGAAATATCCTGATTCTTCATTTAGCAATTATGATCAAATTATTGAAAGTATAGAAAAAGTAACCTGGCGGTCCTATTTACCCTTGTCAAGAATTGTTTATAATGAGCTATTGGATACTGGGCGAATGACCTTAATTGAGTCAGAAGGATTACGGGAAGAATTAGCGATGTATTATGCCGAAGCTGATCATTGGGAGGTTACACTAAAATCACTCGAATATCAACGGGAATTTAGCAAAGCAACAGCGGGGTTACTTAATAAGGATATTTTAACGCTTATAGAAAATTCTGAATCACTTAACAGCAATGCACCTAAACAAGTAGACTTTAGTCTAGATAATCGGCAGGTAAAGGATATTATTTATCAACTTGCCTTAAATAAGGACGCAGCAAAATGGTTGCCTCAAATCAATCACTATCATGTGCTTTCAAAAAAAGTAATTGATCTTTTACTAACAAAAAATGAATCATTACTAAAATCCATTGAAAGCCAAATACATTAAAACTTACTATAAATAATTAAATTATATTTAAACACTACTAACCAACAAAAAAACATATCATGGGAATTTTCTGGGATTTATTACAACAAGACGAATTAGAAAAACAACAGGAGCAAGCCGATAGTTTAGAAGACCGGGTCACCCTTCTCGAAACTGAACTTACAAACACTAAAGCGTTGCTCAAAAAAACGTTGGTGGCTTTAGAAACCCATTTAGTTAAAGATATTGACGGCGACGGAAAAATGGGCTAATAAAACACTAACTACTAAACTTTATGGAAACAAAAACAATTATATACCTAGTTGCAGCTGCCCTTATTTTAAGGGTGATTATAAAATTAATTATACGTTTTGCTAAAGAGCAGAAAGAAGTCAAGAATTGATCAAATTCTATAGAGTATCGATACTTTACTTTGTGAAACAAAATCAATTGTCCTGTGGTATCCTCATGAAAATGGGGACGGTTGAGATAGCCGCTTGCGGGCATAATTAAATTGAGTATAGAAACTATGATTAAGTTTTTTAGACGAATTAGATACAACCTTATGGAAACTGGAAAAACCGGTAAATACCTTAAATATGCCATTGGAGAAATTATATTGGTTGTGATTGGTATTTTGATAGCCTTAAGCATCAATAACTGGAATTCCCACAGAGCATACAAGCAAAATGAAAATTATCTTCTAAATGAGATTCTCAATAACCTCAAAGAAGACAGGGTACAAATTTTAGAAATAATACAAGCCCGACAAAAAGCAAAAACCTCAACCAATGCCATGCTCAGTTATATAAAAACAGATGCGTTTAACGTAGACAGTCTATCAAAGGATTTGGCCCATTTTTTAACTTTTGAACGGTATTATGAAGTTAGCAATGCCTATGAAATGATGAAGTCTACTGGATTAAAGATTTCAAACAGCAACTTACGAACCCAGATTTCAAGATACTATGATTACGAACAAAATAAAATTAAAAGTAGCATCATTGATATTGAACAAAATTTTGAAACATTGATGAATAATGACAATCCCATAAGAAACAATTTGGCCCATATGGATAAGGATGTAGTTATGAGACTCATTGATCCCTACGATATCAATTTCATCCATACCCTCTACAGCAAGTTGATAGGTTTTAAAGATAATAATGGCGGGACCCTTAATAAATTGATAGCATTTGAGGCCATCAATAAAGAATTAATTAACGCTATTAGCAAAGAATTAAGCAACCCATGATATTTATCCGATATTTCTTTTGAAAACCTACTAACCAAATTTCTTTTATACTTTGACCACACCATTAAAAGATTGATAGAACTTCAAGAACAAAATAAGTCGATTCGGGTCTATATTGACAAGCATTATAAATTTTAGTATCTTATGTAGGCTAAATTGAATACAATGGAAACCACAAAAAGACTGGATAATGCCTTAAGAAAGCTTTATAAGGCCTTTCATGATGGCTCATTACACCCCGAGTGCTGTAAACAATGTGCAGTTGGCAATATTTTGGACAATACCGATGCTTGGAAACATCTCTCTGATTCACATGGATCGGTGATCTTAAATTATGTTGGGATAGTCAATCAAAATTTCGGGCGTCGATTCAATGGGTATACTCCTTTGGAATTGTTGAAGATTGAAGCTGAATTTTTGAAAGGCTGTGGTTATACGCTTCCTCTTAATCAAAACGGCAAGAATCCTCAGACCCCAACAGCTAAAGAAACCCTGTTCAATGGACTCTGTAAAACCGTTGAATTTCTTTGTAAGCTTGATGGGATAGATAATGTAATGGAATATTCAAAACTATTGGATCTCAAAAAACCAAAAATCGAATTTAATTTGACAAAAGAATTCTTATAAAACAAAACCCAACATTTAATGTTGGGTTTTGTTTTATAACTATTTTGAAGTTTTATCCACCAAAATCATCAAATCTAATGTGCTCGTCAGGGATACCAAAATCCTCTCCCATTTTCTGAACCGCTTGGTTCATTAATGGAGGTCCACAAAAATACAATTCAATGTCTTCTGGTGTCTCATGATGATTTAAATAGTTATCGATCACACAATTATGGATAAAGCCTACAAAACCATCTCCAGGCGCATCGATATTCTCTTTAACCTTCCAATTATCTTCTGGTAATGGTTCAGACAATGCTAAATAGAATTTAAAGTTTGGAAAGTCTTTCTCCAATTGCTGAAAATGGTCTAAATAAAACAATTCTCGTTTAGAGCGTCCTCCGTACCAATAAGTCACTTTACGGTTTGTTTTTAAAGTTTTGAATAAGTGATACAAATGCGAACGCATTGGTGCCATACCTGCTCCACCACCAACATAGAGCATTTCAGACTCAGACTCATTGATGAAGAATTCACCGTAAGGCCCTGAAATAGTAACTTTGTCTCCTGGTTTTTGTGCAAATATATACGAAGATGCAATTCCAGGATTCACATCCATCCAACCATTTTTATTACGATCCCATGGTGGGGTAGCAATACGAACATTCAGCATAATCTCACGTCCTTCTGCCGGGTATGAAGCCATTGAGTAGGCTCTTTCAACGGTATCTCCGTTCTTCATTACTAATGGCCAAAGACCAAACTTATCCCATTCGGCTTGAAACTTATCTGGCGTGTCATGCTCTTCAGGGTGAGCCGTGATATCCATATCACTATATTTTATTTCACATGGTGGGATTTCAATCTGGATATAACCTCCAGCTTTGTAACCCATATCTTCAGGAATTTCAACTACAAATTCCTTAATAAAGGAGGCCACATTATAATTACGCACCACCGTAGCTTCCCATTTTTTAATACCAAATACTTCTTCAGGAATGGTGATTTCCATATCCTGCTTCACTTTTACCTGACAAGATAGTCGTGCACCATGTTGCAACTCTTTACGTGTAAAGTGAGGCGTTTCGGTTGGCAATGCTTCTCCTCCACCTGACAATACGTGGCATTCACACTGAATACAAGTTCCGCCACCTCCACAAGCGGATGGTAAGAATATTTTTTTGGATCCTAAAGTCGATAATAAACTATCTCCAGAACTCACTTCAATTTCACGCTCACCATTAATTAAGATCTTTACTGGACCTGATGGTGATAATTTTTGTTTGACAAATAATAACAAAGCCACCAACACCAATGTTACTAATAAAAACGCCGCTACTGTTGCTAAAATGGTTCCTAATGTACCTGCTGCTAATATCATGTTACTCTTCTACTTTTGTATTGTTAGCTAACTCTTTTTCTGTGATTTCTTTGGTATCCAAAGCTTTGTTATCTACAGGCTCTTCAACCATTTCGGTGGTAGTTTCTGTTTTTCCTTCGTCATCACCTCCAGTTAACATACCGCCAAAGCTCATAAAACCAATAGCCATAAGACCTGTAATGATAAAGGTGATTCCTAAACCTCTTAAGGCTGGTGGCACATTTGAATATCTAATTTTTTCTCTAATCGCTGCAATGGCTAAAATGGCCAAGAACCAGCCAATCCCTGAAGCTACACCATAATTAAGGGCCAAGCCTAAAGTGGGTATTTCACGAGATTGCATAAATAATGAACCTCCAAGAATAGCACAGTTAACTGCAATTAAGGGTAAGAATATCCCCAATGAATTATATAACGCCGGTGAGAATTTTTCAACCACAATCTCTACCAATTGCACCATGGTTGCAATGGTCGCGATAAACATAATGAATGATAAAAAGCTTAAATCATAAGCTACAAACTCTTCGCCCAACCATGCTAAAGCACCCGGTTGCAAAATATATTGATCTAATAACCAGTTGAGGGGTACGGTTATGGCCAATACAAATATAACAGCCGCTCCTAACCCAACAGCCGTTGACACTTTTTTAGACACGGCTAGATAGGAGCACATCCCAAGGAATGTGGCAAATACCATGTTATCTATAAAAATTGATTTGAAAAATAACTCTATATGTTCCATATTATTAGCTTTCAGTCGCAGTTTTCAGTATTCAGTTTCTGTGACTGTATACTGTGACTGCCGACTAATTTTTAGTCTTCTATTAATGCTTTATTTTTATTACGTTGTACCCAAATTATGATACCTACAACAATCAATGCCATTGGCGACAATAACATAAATCCGTTATTTTCATAACCTATGGCGTAAAGTCCTGATTTTTCAATTGGATCACCCAAAACCTTCATTCCTAATAAGGTTCCTGAACCTAACAATTCTCTAAAGAACCCAACAATAATTAAGATCACACCATAACCTGCAGCATTACCTATACCGTCTAAAAAGGATCGCCATGGTCCATTACCCAAAGCAAAGGCTTCAAATCGTCCCATGATGATACAGTTGGTAATGATTAATCCAACAAATACAGAAAGGGTTTTACTTAATTCGTATGCAAAGGCTTTTAAAACCAAATCCACGATAATCACCAAAGTGGCAACCACTACAAGTTGAACGATAATTCTAATTTTACTTGGAATGATATTTCGCATCAACGAAATCACCACATTACCAACACCTAGTACAAATAATACAGAAACCGACATCACAATAGATGCTTCAAGCTCTGCGGTAATTGCCAATGCCGAACATATCCCTAATACCTGAATGGTAATCGGGTTATTATCTGCTAACGGATCTGATATTAATTTGGTGTCTTTTTTAGATAAAAGTCCCATAGATTAGTTGTTTTTTAAATTTTTAAAATAAGGCACGTACAGCTTCAAATCACTTTTAATCATTGCTGTAACGCCATCTCCTGTAATCGTTGCGCCTGCAATGGCATCGACTTCATTATCTATTTTATCGTTGTTAAGCGGGTCTGCATTTCCTTTTGCAACGGTAACACCTTTAAAGTCACCCGATTCGTCAAGTAAATGTTCGCCGATAAAATCATCCATAAAATAGCGCTGTTTGATATTAGCTCCTAGACCTGGTGTCTCTCCTTTATGGTCAAAATAGGCACCTTGAATTACCATATTCTCATCCATAGACACATAACCCCAAATGGCATCCCAAAGACCTTTACCGTAAATAGGTGCCACATAATAGGTTTTACCATCTTTCTCGCCAATAAACAATGGTAAGCGACGTTTGGAAGCATCGCCTTTAGCAGAAGACTTCTCTTTTTTAACATCGATCAAATAGGCTTCATCATCTTCTGTTACTTGACCATTTTGAATGACCACCTGCTTGGTAATATATTCTGCAAAGGCTTGCGGTGCTTTATCTGTAGAAATAAATACAGCACTACCTTCCTCATTATCATTTACACCCATGGCGTACAATATATTCTGTTGCTTTTCTAAACGTTTATTTTCTGAAATAGCGGGTTCTAAAGATGAAGCGGCAAATGCCAATAATGAGCCAACCAAAATCACCATACCTATAGCAAATAGAATAGTATATACGTTAGAATCTGTTTTATTACTCATAATATTATGCTGTTTTAACTTTTAAACGTTTTAATCTCTTCTTCACATTAGCTCTAACTACATAATGATCGATCGTTGGTGCAAATACGTTCATCAATAAAATGGCCAACATGACACCTTCTGGATAAGCTGGGTTAAATACACGTATCATGATCGAAATAAACCCAATCAAGAATCCATAGATCCACTTACCTCTGGTAGTTTGTGAAGCCGTTACGGGGTCGGTCGCCATAAATACGATACCAAATGCAAATCCTCCTAACAATAAGTGTTCCCAATATGGTGTACTCATCAAGCCATAAAACTTACTTGTTTCACTGATCCATTGTTGGTCAACAACCATATTAAAGATCAATCCCATAGCAATGGCTCCAAGAACCGAAGACAACATGATTCTCCAGCTTCCTATTTTAGTAAAGATCAAAAAGAGCGCACCTAATAGAATCAATAAGGTTGAAGTCTCTCCAACCGATCCTGGTATGAGTCCGTAGAACATATCCCAAACGGTATACCCTAAATCTTTATTTTGGGCAAGTCCACCTAAAACGGTCTCTCCCGAAATGGCATCCACATTAGCCCCAGCGGCTATTTGATTAGTACGCTCAACGGCACCATGCACCCAAACTTTATCTCCCGACATCCAAGTTGGGTAAGCAAAGAACAAAAAGGCTCTAATCGTTAATGCTGGGTTTAGGATATTCATTCCTGTACCTCCAAATACTTCTTTTCCTATAACAACACCAAAGGCAACAGCTACCGCCAACATCCAAAGTGGTGTATCAACAGGAACAATTAACGGCACTAACATCCCGGTTACCAAGTAGCCTTCTTCAACCTCATGCTTTTTGATCACAGCGAATAAAAACTCAATCGCTAAACCAACACCATAGGAAACAATTACCAATGGTAACACTTTCCAAAGACCGATAATGAAATTATCCAAGGTCCAAAAAGAAGACCCAAAAAACCCATTGGCTGGATTGATCTCACCTAAAGCCAAATAATGCTGATAACCTGCATTGAACATTCCAAACAACAAACATGGAATCAAGGCCATGATCACTGTATTCATCGTACGCTTGAGATCATCTGCAGCTTTTATATGGGTACCGCCATGCGTGGTTTCGTTTGGCAGATATAAAAACGTATGTATAGCATTAAATGCCGGAGCCATCTTGGTTCCTTTATACTTTTCCTTTAAATTATGTAATGTACTCTTTAAACCCATTATCCTATCTCTTTAAGCATTAAGTCTAAACCTTCTCTTATTATTTTTTGATGTGGTTGTTTAGAAACACACACAAACTCTGTAAGTGCGAAATCTTCTGGTGCCACCTCATACATTCCCAAAACTTCCATTTCATCTAAATCCTTGTACATACAAGCCTTTAAAATTTGCATGGGGTAAATATCTAATGGGAAAACTTCTTCATAGGTTCCTGTGATCACAAAGGCACGATGCTCACCATTGGTATTAGTGTTCAAATCGTATTTTTTATTAGGCGTTAACCAAGAAAAGGTCAAGGCTCTTGAGGTTGACACTTTATTGAAGACAGGCTTGTTCCAACCAAAAAGTTCATAGTCATTGCCTTCAGGAATTACCGTAATTACATTGCTGTAATAATCTAAATACCCATCAGGTTGTACTTGCTTTCCTGTGAGTACATTTCCAGATATAATTCTAATATTATCATTTTTATCAACGCCATTATCATAGATCATTGAAGCCACTTCACAGCCTAATTTCGTTCTGAAATAACGCGGTTTTTTAACTGCCGAACCGGCCAATGCCACTACACGTTCTGCACTAAACTTACCAGTTAACAACAAAGCCCCAATATTCACTAAATCTTGAGCATTGACAGTCCAAACGACTTCACCTTTATTGATTGGGTCTATTTTGTTGATTTGCGTTCCCACATTACCCGAAGGGTGAGGCCCAGAAACTTTATGTAAGCTAATGCCTTTCATCGCAGCAAAAAGAGAATCCCCTTTTTTGCCAACACTTACATGTACTTTTCCTGTTGTCAACTTTCCTAAAGCGGTAAGTGCCACTTGAATCTCTGCGTCTTTTCCTTGCAATGCAAAATCCAGATCAGCTGCCAAAGGCGCCGATGCATAAGCCGAAATAAAAATAGCTTTAGGCGATTTATCAGGATTGGCAATCACATCGTAAGGACGTTGCTTTACAAATGGCCAACATCCTGTTGCCAGTAAATGTTGTTTTACGTCATCACCAGTAGCCGATTCTAAATTGAACTTTCCATGATCTACATAGGTTTGTTCTTTATCCGCTTGGATCTTAAGTGCTAAAATGCGTCGTTTTTCACCACGTGGAATCTCAACAACTTCACCAGAAACAGGCGAAACAAACTTGATAGCTTCGTTGTTCTTATCGAAAAAAACAGGCTCGCCAGCTTTAACTTTTGAACCAACTTTGGCAATTAACTTGGGAGTAACACTGTGGAAGTCTTCAGGTCTCAAGGTGTAAAAATTGCTAATAATAGCATTTTCTAGCGCCTTCTCGGCTTCACCTTTAAGTTTTATGTCGAGACCTTTTTTAATCTTAATGTCGTTTGACATATTTTTTATCTCTATTTGTTAATAGTAATGTGATATAAGATCTTTAATATAATTTGGATTAAAAATCGCTGCAAATTTACAAATTAATAACACAGTTTTATAATAATTCCCCGATAAATTTATAGCTAAACCCCATGCTAAATTATTAGGCACAAATTTTGTTTATCTTTACCACGCAAACTGCTTATAAATGAGTAAAAACATTAAACAAACGGTGTTGTTTTTGATGATTCCATTGCTGTCACTAGCACAAGTGTCAGAGACAAACCCGCCAGATTATATAAAAACCATCACGTTCAAAGGCAATACACCCGAGAGTCAATTGCCTATTTTAAGACTTGGCGAACCGCTTGTTTTGGAGTTCGATGCGCTTAATGGGAACGAGGACGATTTCTACTATGTTATCGAGCATTTTAATTTTGACTGGACACCTTCGTCGTTAGTGAAGTCGGAATACCTAAATGGGTTTGACAACCAACGTATTCGCGATTACCAAAATTCATTTAATACCTATCAAATCTATTCGCATTACAACCTTACTATCCCTAACGAACAAACCAGAGGGTTAACAAAAAGCGGTAATTATCTCATTTCTATTTTTGACGATTATAACGAACTGGTCTTTTCCCGTAAATTCATGATCTATGAAGAGCTAGTGAATGTTGGTGTATCCATAAAACGATCACGTGATGTGAAATATATCAATCAAAAACAGTCGGTAGATTTTGTGATTGGCACCAATAGGATCAATTTCAACAACCCTTCCGAAACCATTAAAACCCTAGTGGTGCAAAACAACAACCTCAATACTGCCATCTCTAATCTAAAACCACAGTACACCTTGGGTAATGAACTCATTTACAAATACACGACCGAGTCTAGTTTTTGGGCAGGTAACGAGTATTTCTTCTTTGAGAACAAGGATGTAAGGGGCGCCAATGTTGGGGTGCAATTTATAGATCTGCAAGACATTTATCACAATTATTTATTTGCAAACGTGTCTCGTGCCAACCAACCTTATACCTATAACCCCGACATTAACGGTAATTTCCTAGTGACGGCTTTAGATGCCGATGATGTCTCTATTGAAGCCGATTATACCATGATCCATTTTGCATTGCAATATCCAAAACTATCGGGTGGCGAAAGTATCTATGTGTATGGCAACTATAACAATTATGCTTTAGAAGAGGGTAATAAACTCAGCTTTAATCCTCAAAGCGGTTATTATGAAGCTGCCATTAAACTTAAACAGGGCTTTTACAACTACAAATATGTGATCACAGATGCCAATGGCCAATTGAATGAAGGCGCTATCAGCGGTAACTTTTACCAGACCGAAAACAATTACAAAGTACTGGTCTATTACCGAGATCTCGGTGCCCGATATGATAAATTTATAGGTTTAGGAGAAGCGTCTTCGGTAAATATTTCCAATTAAATTTAATGTTTTACAAGAATTTACGACTTACCCCAAAATTAATATGATGCGAGACGATCTCAAACTTTTTAATGATCTGGTTGAACTCCTGTTAACCGAAGAAACCCAGCAACCGGTAGCACAACCTATTGACACCAATGACCTTTACAGTACATTAGACTTGTCACTAGGCGACCATCCTGCTTTAGATTCAGAGTTTAAGGCGTCACTACGCGATATCATTAAAAGCACACCAAAAACGGCATCGACCGCTTTCTTTAATCAACTTTTTGGCGGAAGAATCTCACGTGCCACTTTGGGCGACCTCTTGGCCGTGATGCTTAACAATAGCATGTATACCTACAAGGTGGCAGGACCGCAAGTAGGTATTGAGAAAACCATTTTACATAACATTTGTGACCGCATTGGTTATGGCGAACATAGTGACGGTACCTTTGCGCCAGGAGGCTCCATGAGCAACTTTATGGCCATGGTCATGGCACGCGACCGCCGTGTACCTAACGCCAGAAATGAAGGCATTTTAGCACCCATGACCATTTACACCTCTGAAGAATCCCATTATTCCATTCAAAAGAATGCCGCTTTAATGGGTATTGGCAGAGATTATGTTCGGTTTGTAAAAACCAACGATGCAGGCGAAATGCTAGCCAGCGACCTAGAAGAACAAATCAAGAAAGACCTCAACCAAGGCTACCTTCCGTTCTTTGTGAATGCCACAGCAGGCACTACGGTACTTGGTGCGTTTGATCCTCTGGAATCGATTTCCAAGGTGTGTAAAACTTATGACCTTTGGCTGCATTTGGATGGTGCTTATTGTGGTGGCGTTATTTTTAGTAGACGCTATTGCTACCTTGTTCGAGGGATTGAGTTAACGGATTCCTTCAGCATTAACGCGCATAAAATGTTAGGAACACCGTTGAGCTGTTCCATCATTGTGGTACAGGACAAAAAACACCTTTATGAGTCCTTTTCCAACGATGCCGACTATTTATACCAAACCGATGGTGATGATTTCAACCTCGGAAAAACCTCCATACAATGCGGGCGACGCAACGATGCCCTCAAGCTATGGACCCTTTGGAAATCGGTTGGGACCCTTGGATTGGAAGCCATTGTAGACCATCAATTCCAAATGGCAGAACTGGCCAGAGCTTATATTAAACAGCATCCGGATTATACACTTTATAGTGAGGATACATCTATTTCAGTATGTTTCAATTACAAACATATTCCAGCGAAGCTATTATGTACCGAACTTTATAAGCATGCCGAGCTCATGGTTGGCTTCGGAACGTTTAGAAACGACGAGTTTATACGATTAGTCACCATTAATACGTTACTAAAGGAAGCTGACCTCATGAAGCTATTTCAAACTATAGAATCATTTGTAGAAAACACATTACTGATTAACAAAACCTAAACCCTATTTTAAAAGGTTAAATTTTAGCTGAAATGCCTAAAAAGTAGTTCAACTAATTGAAAAATATAGTATTTTAGCCTTACTAAATTGAATCTCAATATGGTACAACAAGTCACAAGTGGCATTAAGGTATCGGTAGAAACCACCTTTGAAGGCACATTTTATAAGAACTATAAAGTGCACTTTGCTTTTGGGTATAAGGTGACCATTGAGAACCAAAGTAAAAACTCGGTTCAGTTGAACTCCAGATACTGGAAAATATTGGATGCCTTGAACAATGTTGAAATTGTTGAAGGTGAAGGTGTTATTGGTCAAAAACCTGTTTTATCACCTGGTGAATCCCACACCTATACTTCTGGGTGTTTATTGACCTCGCCTTTTGGTGCTATGCAGGGGCATTATAATATGGTGAATTTCACCAATGCCCATAAATTCAAGGTCATTATCCCTACCTTTAAGTTAAGCGCACCTTTCGCTATTAATTAACGACCGTAAAAGGCTTTAGGTAATCAAATCGGTAAACGGTTCCATTCTGTTCGATATGAAAGAATTTGCAGTTGGAATAGGGTACAAACTTATAGTCCTCCTTTAGATCAAAACGAGTGTTATCAATCTGGTAAATACCATCCACATCAATATGCCCATGCGGTGAAATGCGTCTAAAACGATAATCTCTTTCATGATTTACATCATAGAGCTCAAACCAGGCACCAGCGGCAATCCCCGGAAGCCATTGGGCATGTGCTTCTTTTGCATCATGGTGTTTTGCCTCTAACGTACCCACCAAACTAGGCTGATAGCCCTTAAGCCGATCTAAAAATAAGCGTCTGTTTTCTTTGTGTACAGAAGACGTAAACAAGCGAATAGCTCCTGTATCGGACACTTGATACACCTTCTGCTGGGTATCGGCCAAAACCACATTACCAATGGTACTTGGCGTAAACCATTTGGAGCGTATCAACTTCTTTCTAATGTCAGGATTCGTAACCCCTGCGATAAGGGCATCGGTCACAAAACGGGCGCAGTTACAGGCCTCCTTTACAAAGGCGGCATACTTAATAAAGTGCTTTGTCTGCATGGCATCAATATGGGTTCTGGCCTGTTCATAGCTGACCTCATCACAGACCGACGCATATAAGGTGCCATCACCATGCGTGAGCTTGGGATGTGTTGCCAGAAATTGAAGCAGTTCGTCAAGATTAGTGATCACACCGTCATCTAGCTGGGCTTTTAATGGAAAATCCAATTCATGATCGGTATCCCTACCCCTTACCCTTCCGTTGGGCTGTGGGGTGATGTAACGCCCAAAATCATGGTATTCCAAAACACCACTGGCCTTATGGATCAATACTAAAGCGGCATGACCTGCTCTCACATGGCGTTTGCCGCCAATGCCAAGATAAGGCAAGAATTTGGAGTACCATTCCTCTGCATGAGATACAATAGTTTCAGGGTAAGCCAAAGTTAGAATGATTGCGTTTGCGTCCATTACAATGTTAAAGGCGGTTTTGTCGCGTTTAAAGGCGGCAACTTACAAAAAATAAGTCAGAGTTTTAACGTCCTTTTAATAGGCTTTCAAACAAAAATTTATTAAAAAATTGTACCTTTGCGCTTCATTTATTTAATCAAATTATAAAACCAAAATTTCTCATGGGAAAAGGATTCTTCAATGTACCAATTGCCGTAAACGAACCTGTTAAATCGTATGCACCCGGAAGTCCGGAGCGCGACGCTGTTTTAAAAACCTACAAAGCGCTATTTAATAGCCAAGTAGAGGTTCCACTTTATATCAATGGAAACCATGTGACTACCGGAAACACGAGAACTATGTCCCCTCCGCATGATCACAAACACGTGGTGGGCACTTACCATCTAGCTAAACAATCACATGTAGAAGAGGCTATTGCTACGGCGCTTGAAGCTAGAAAAACCTGGTCACAATTACCATGGGAACACCGTGCAGGCATCTTTTTAAAAGCTGCCGAATTGATTGCCGGACCTTACCGTGACAAGATCAATGCCGCGACGATGATCGCGCAGTCTAAAAATATTCATCAGGCCGAAATTGATGCCGCCTGTGAGTTGATCGACTTTTTACGTTTCAACGTACAGTTCATGACCGATATTTATGCCGAACAACCCGAAAGCACCACCGAAGCTTGGAACCGTATTGAATACCGCCCTTTAGAAGGCTTTACGTATGCGGTGACACCATTCAACTTTACCGCTATTGCCGGTAATTTACCCGCTTGCATGGCGCTCATGGGCAATGTGGTGATCTGGAAACCTAGCGACAGCCAAGTCTATTCGGCCAAGGTCATCATGGATGTGTTTGAAGAAGCTGGTGTACCACCAGGAGTGATCAATGTGGTATTTGGAGACCCAGTGATGATTAGCAATACTGTATTGGCAAGTCCAGATTTTTCTGGTCTGCACTTTACGGGGTCTACCTATGTCTTTAAAGAGCTTTGGAAACAAATAGGCAACAACATTCACAACTATAAAACCTATCCGCGTATTGTGGGTGAGACCGGTGGCAAGGATTTTATCGTTGCCCATAGATCGGCCAATGCCAAACAAGTGGCCACAGCCATTTCTCGTGGTGCCTTTGAGTTTCAAGGTCAAAAATGTAGTGCCGCTTCAAGAGCATACATTCCAAGCAACCTTTGGGAAGATGTGAAACGTTATGTCATAGAAGATGTGAAGTCGTTCAAAATGGGTTCTCCAGAAGACATGAGCAACTTTATTACCGCCGTAATCCATGAAGGGTCGTTTGATAAATTGGCCAAATACATTGATGGAGCAAAGGCCGATAGTGATGCCGAAATTATTGTAGGTGGAAACTACGACAAATCCAAAGGCTACTTTATTGAGCCTACCGTGATTGTGACCAGCAACCCAAAATACACCACCATGTGTACTGAGTTGTTTGGCCCCGTGATCACCATTTATGTTTATGATGAACACAAGTATGTTGAAACTTTAAAATTAGTTGACGAAACCAGTGAGTACGCCCTAACCGGTGCCATACTCTCGGCCGACCGTTATGCTATTGATGAAGCGACCAAGGCCCTGCAAAACAGTGCCGGTAACTTCTATATCAACGACAAGCCAACAGGTGCTGTTGTAGGCCAACAACCCTTTGGTGGTGCCAGAGCTTCGGGTACTAATGATAAAGCAGGTAGCGCGCAAAACTTATTGCGTTGGGTATCACCACGTATGATCAAGGAAACCTTTGTCACACCGGTAGATTACCGTTACCCCTTTTTGGGATAACTACGAGTTAATAATACTATAAAAAAAGCTATATCCATCCTGATATAGCTTTTTTGTTTTTAAACCATGCCTCAAGGCCACAAAAATCCAAAATAAAGATCAAAAACGTATGTATATGAAATAACATAACCAAGGTCAAGACCCGTTTTGACCAGTTAAAACATGTAAAACTTATGTATTTAAGATATTTAAAACTCGGTATTTTATTAGTACTCTTTACATTTGGAACCAGTTGCACCAGAATATTTTACAGGTCCCACCATCATCACCATAAATCGAGCCATGCCCCAGGGCAGGTTAAAAAGCGTACCGGTAGCAAATCGGCAAAACCCTATGCACCGGGTCAAAAAAAGAAAAGACATCAGCACAGCCCAACACTTATGCTTCAGCCTTAACTTAGGGGCTTAATTTAATGCCATTACAACGCTAGTGAGTTTTACGCATTAGCGTTTTTTTTGTGGCCGAGGCATGCCGTTCATCGGTATTTTGGTCAAAACACATACTCTTATAAATGGGTTTTGGTCGAGATTCCTTCGGGTTTTCTTCGGGTTTTGTGCTTAAAATAGGGGTTTTCTCGAAGAAACCCCGAAGAAAACCCGAAGCAAACTAGGAAAAAGCCCTATCCAAGCCCTTGTAAATCTTGCCCTGAATCATTTACGATTTAGAGCCAAAAAAAGTGTTGGTTGTGTTTTACTAAAAGTGTATTTTAGATACTTTATTAACAAGCTTACTGTTTGTTATGTTTGTGCGCTTATACAATGTGATAGGTGTATAAGAGTAAAAGATATAATGAGTTGTAAGTAATTTAACCGACTCGAAATATAAAACGGAATATATTAACGGAATTAGAATCTGAAAAAAATGGCTGACGGAAGTTTATCACAATTTAAAGCAACTTTAGCAAGAAAGATAGAGCGAAACCAAAAAAGGCAAGCAAGGAATGACAGAAATTCGTCAAGCTATAAAAGTTCTGATTCTAAACTTGAATTTGATTTCCCAAAACTTTCGGATTCTGAATTGGAACAAGTAAAAAAGGACATACGAAAAAAAATAATTTCTAAAAGACGGACAGAATTAATAATATTCGGGACAATTCTTATCGGACTTATTATTTACTTGATAATTAATCTGAATTAAAAAACTACTTACAACACCGGCTATAATCCATTGCTAACTAAATGCTAAACCAAAAAACATTACTTTTAACTTGGCTTGATTCCTACTCCGAAAATCCTACGGATTTTCTCGCAACGGAATCATAGCCAAACACGTTGTGTACAATGCCGAGAATGATAAAGAGATTTAACCTAAAGCTGATTTTATTAGAATGTTTCGCTCTGATTTTTATCATAAGCGGAATTGACCGACTTTATGTGGCATACAATGGAAAAAAGTTCGATGCTTTAATGAATGAGGATTGGGAAAAATTTGAAAGTCTGACTGACGTGCGAATTGGACAATTTTTCGCTGACCAAGCTTACTGGACTTTAGCAAGTTTACTTATCGGAATTTTAGCAGTTGGACTGATAAACTGGAAAAACAAATTCGGAATAATAAACTCAATAGTAGTTCTAATTCTGACAATTGGAATTTCTGCAACTGGAATTTACTCATCTGGAATTGTAAACAGATACCTGAATTACTTTTGTGGAATATTTGCCGATGGCTACGGAATGGCATTTTTAATTGGTGGTTTAATAATATTATTAATTGGAATCACAATTTTGTGGAAAACCATTACAATGAATAAAAAGCACAGTACACAACAACGGCTATAGTTCATTGCTTCTGATATATCCTTCGGAATTTCATGGCAAGCGTGAAATGAAGTCCTTTTTTAGCTATTTTAGTACCAAACCACGCAAGGTCGCGTTACACAAGCACGTTGCAAGTAATTTGTGAAAACCGAATCGAATTGAACATATGATATTGAATCGCATATCGGAATTTTATGATGACATATTTCAATATCATTATGAAAAACAAAAGAAAATGGATTCTGACCCTGAAGTGGTTCCGATTATTCTCATTTCCTTTTGTCAAGGAGCTAATTTTATGATTTTATTAGTTGTAATTTCCTTCATGACTGACTTAAGTATTGTCGTTGGTAAAAAATTTTTACCTTATTCAATTTTGGTTCTGATTTTTTTGTTTAGTGTATTAAATTTCTATAAATATATTTTTAAAAAACGAACCAAAGCAGTCCTAAATCGGAATAAAATAATCAATAAAAGAATTGGAGTTTACAGCGGAATTTATCTACTTGTCTCTTTATGGTTTCCACTTTTTTTAATTTATTATTTTAACGAATTTTATTAAAAACTGAACTATAAAAAATAAAAAAACTACTGGTAACACCGTGTAACACGCATCGCTTTTTTAGCTATTTTAGTGCCAAACTGCGTAAGGTCGCGTTACACAAGCTCGTTGTACGTAATTTTAAAATACCCTGAAATCTAATGGCACTTATTGAAATGAATACTGGATTTTCGATTGAGCTTGAAGGTCCGCGACTTGAGCATCGTGGAACTCACAACGGATTACCCTTGTATGAATCTTTGGGTGGTAAGATAACGGCAATTGCCTTGGTTAATAAGCCAGCAATCGGAGAGTTGGCAGTTGGTAATGATGAAGAAAAAACAATCCTTGGCGCAGTTATGATTCCCAACCTTAAAATATATCGGAATGCTGGTCCTTTAGGACAAGAACCTTGTTATTGGTATTTTTCTGCTGAAACAATTGAGCAGTTGAGAAAAACATTTGACGGAACAATAAAGCTTGGACACTAAAGTATAGGTGCAACAACCTATTTTATTAATTACTACTGTATGAACCTCGAACAAGAAAATTCGGAAAAGCGTAAGAATGCATCTTTGAGTAATTCAGAGGCTTTGAGTTTCTTTTTCATTCCCATTACTTTTGCTAAACTTAAGAGATGGAAAAACACCGACTTTAATGAATCTGAAATTGAACGGTTTAAAAAATTTGGATTTGAACGTAAAATTAAACAAGCCTTTGAAATGAGAATGTTTGGAATGATATTTTACCTTTCGATTGCAATAATATTAGCATACATATTAAAATAAAAAACGTTGTACAACACCGGCTATAGTTCATTGCTTCTGATATATCCTTCGGCCAGTTCGCACTTCGTGATCGTGTCCTTTTGGAAAATACTCACAAGCGTGAAATGCAGTGTTTTTTTAGCTATTTTAGCACCAAACTGCGCAAGGTCCCTTTACAATACCACGTTGGCTATCATAAGGACTTTAAAATCATGAAAACTCTTTGTCTACTTTTTCTAATACTATGTGTTTCCTGTGAACAAAAGGATTCTAATTGGATTGATAGAACTAAACACGAGGGACTATTCAAAATTAATGCTACTGATAAATTTGAAACTTATTCCACGCAAAAGAAACCACAACATATCGAAAAAACAATTATTAACATTGAGTTAGCAAAAATATACTTTGACAAAATATTTGATGAAGATTTAAGGTTTGCCGTTCTCTTCATTGACAATAAAAATTGGAATACGTATGCCTTCGCTCCTCCTCCAGGAATGCCGCAAGCTTATTATGAAGGGAATATGGTGCTTGGGCTAGGAAAATCAATTATGGCACAAAGACACGAAGAATCCTTAAAAAATGCTTCAACAACTGAACTCGATAGTCTGAAAAAATATTACGGAAGTGAAATAGATTTGGATTTATTTTTCAGAGACGCTCTATCTATTCACGAACTCGGACATTTGTATCAATCTTTTCGTACTGGTAGAAATTCACAAAGAAAGTGGCTGGATGAACTTTTTGGAAACCTTTGTCAAGTTGCCGCAATTAAAAACTTTAAAGACCAGAGTACTTATCATCGCATGGACGCTTATCAGGAATATGTAATTAGGTCCAATCCTTGGGGCGAAATAAAATTCACAACACTTGACCAATTTGAAAAAGACTATTTTGAGATATTCAACCAAGGACGAAATTATGGTTGGTATCAGACAAAATTTTATTCTAAAGCTAAAAAACTATATGCATTACATGGAGACAATATTCTTGTGATGTTTCGAGATTTCCAAATTAAAATCAATGCCGAAAACACAGAAAAAATTGACGATAAAAAATTATACAATATGATGCTTAATAAATTTGGGCTTGAAACTATGAAAATATTGGAATGGAATTACGATAGCTAACACCAGCTACAATCCATTGCGTGTAAATTCTAAACCAAAAAACATTACTTTTAACTTCGCTTGATTCCATTTCGAAAATGCAACGGATTTTTTCACTACGACATCATAACCAAACCTATTACTAAAACATTAACACCATGTCAAAACCTAGAACCTCATCAATTGAAATGGCTAGTGAAGAATTTCGAACCCTAGGGCATCAATTAATTGATGATATTGCTGATTTTATCGATACCATAAATCAAAGACCAATAACGCCTAATGAAAGTCCGAGTCAATTACAACATCGTTTAGGCAACTCACCTCTACCTGAACTTGGAAAGCCCGCCACCGAGTTACTGTCTAAAGCGACCGATTTAATGTTTAACCATTCCTTATTTAATGGCCACCCCAAGTTTTTAGGATATATTACCTCATCTGCCGCCCCAATTGGTGCATTGGCAGATTTGCTAGCTGCTTCGGTCAATCCAAATGTTGGCGCCCATATTTTAAGCCCTATCGCCACCGAAATTGAAAAGCAAACCATCAAATGGCTTTGCGAATTTATTGGTGTGTCTCCAGACTACGGTGGTATTTTGGTCAGCGGTGGTAATATGGCCAATTTCACTGCCTTTTTAGCGGCACGAACAGCGAAAGCCCCGAAGAGCATCAAGGAAGAAGGGATTCAAAATGCACCAAATCAACTAACAGTGTACTGTTCCAAAACCACACATACCTGGATTGAAAAAGCGGTCATACTCTTTGGTTTAGGCACAAAATCCATACGATGGATACCAACCGATGCTTCCAATAAAATGGATAATACCGCTCTTGAGACCGCAATTAAAACCGATTTAGAGAATAAGTGCATTCCATTAATGGTCATTGGCACGGCTGGCGATGTGAGTACAGGCGTTGTTGATAATTTGAGTGGGATTTCGGCTATTTGCAAGACTTATGATTTGTGGTTCCACATTGATGGTGCTTATGGCGTGCCAGCAGCGATTTGCCCTAAACACAAACACTTGTTTGACGGCATTAAAGCAGCCGATTCTATTGCACTCGATCCACACAAATGGCTATATGCTCCCCTAGAAGCAGGTTGTACCTTAATAAAAAATCCACAGCATTTACTGGACACCTATAGTTCACATCCTGAATACTATAATTTTAGCACCAGTGAAAATGAAGTTGCTCAAAACTTCTATGAATACGGACTTCAAAACTCGCGTGGTTTTAGAGCGTTAAAGGTCTGGCTCTCGCTACAACAGGTTGGCCGCAGTGGTTATGAAAAATTAATTAGTGAAGACATTGAACTCGCTGAACTGCTATTCGAACTTGTTCACAAACACCCTGAACTAGAGGCGGTTTCCCAAAATTTAAGTATTACCACATTTAGGTATGTTCCTTTAAACACTTCAATAAACAACGCTTCACTTAATGAATTAAACCAAGCTATTTTGAATGCCTTACAGGCAGGAGGAGAAGTTTTTCTGTCCAATGCCATTGTTAAGGAAAATTACTGTTTGAGAGCTTGTGTTGTAAATTTTAGAACTTCTGAAAAGGACATGCATGAAATTATTGAAATTGTCACACGAGTGGGAAGAAAAGTTCATTTAAAACGATCTCAAATTAAAGACTAGTAATCAAAATAGTTGAGCTACATTCCATTGTGCGATCTTTCGGGTCGACTTTAACACATTCTTTTGGGTTAAACATTTTAAGTCATTAAAGGTGCTCATTTGGCCAAACTTATGGGTGTTGGTTTTATTTTGGCTTAAGTACATTTCAAAATCAGACATCAACTCCAGCATTTTAAGTTGGTTATTAAGTTTAATCTTTTCAAGATTCAAATCCTGCAGTTGTTTGGCCTTCGCCAAGGATTTTAGTTCGTTATCCGCTTTAAGGCTTTGGGATGACCACAGCTCATTTTGGTTAAGTACCATACCCTGCTCATCCATTTTTAATAGGGCCGTATATTTAAAAAGTGCAAATAGCGTTTTTGAAGATGGTTGTAAACGACTTGTCTCAAATAACATATAAAGTAAAGTACAATTAATGGTTAAAAACACCACACTTAAAATAAAAACAGCCATAGTATAAATAGGTTTAATTAATTAATAGGGTATCATTAAGACACCCGATTACCTATTTACCCTACGCTTAAGTGCTGACCTATAGTTAACCGTATGACAAAATCCTTAAACGCTAAACCAAAAAGGCCTTACTAAAAATCACATGCATTTTTAGTATCTTGGTGCTAAACAAAAGAGTATCCCTAACAAGCGACTCTGCCATTATACTAATGTTATAGGTTAACCAACCATGAAAACCAAATACCAACAGCTCCGTAATTGGCTAAAACGCCAGATAGAACGTTTTACTCCAGGACCAAATGCCGTTAAAGGCGCGGCTTTAGGTCTATTCCTTACTACTGCGTTATTGTGGTTTAGCTTTGCCCTGATTAAAGCCATAGCCATCAAAGATGGTTGGGTACTGGTGTTTGCAATGGTAATAGCTTTACTGGTTACACTAATTACATTGCTACTCATTAAGGCACTTAAGATCATCAATAACTTACCAAGGTCGTTTAAATTAGCAGTCTTTATCTGTTTACCATTGCTGTTTATGATGAGCTTTGGTTGGTTAGTACCCGTGTTTATTGTGATCGTGACCTCATTGGTTGGCGCCGCTATACGTTCCATAAAAAGAACAGGATTTAAAAACTTAACACGCGTTAAAAAAGTTGTGGTACTTGCAGGGCTCCTTATAGGTCTGGGTGGCGGTATAACCTTAATAGCACTATATATTCCTTCTGGTTTTGAAGTAGACCCCATTGAAAACGCGGCTTTATATAATAACCCAGACATTGCACAGCTCAAGGTCGAATCCCCTTCAAAACAAGGACCTTACAAGGTTAAAACCTTGACCTATGGTAGTGGTAAGGATAAGCATCGTCCAGAATATGGTGATGAAGTGAGCTTTAAAACCGATTCGGTCGACGGTCTGGCATTTCTGGACAATTGGGAAGGTTTTAGTGGCTGGTGGCGTGAAACCTACTGGGGTTTTGACTCCAAATCACTACCCATTAATGCACGGGTTTGGTATCCTGATGGTGATGGGCCGTTTCCATTGGCATTGGTGGTACATGGTAATCATGGCATGCAGGATTATTCCGATCCCGGATATGACTACTTGGGTGAATTATTGGCGTCCAGAGGGATCATTCTGGCATCGGTAGATCAAAACTTCATTAACGGCTCATGGACTGATATTTTTGGCGGTCTTGAAAATGAAAATGATGCACGCGGTTGGCTATTGCTCGAACACTTAAAGCAATGGCATCAATGGAATACTACCGCGGGGCATGTCTTCCACAAAAAAGTGGACACCACTAAATTGGCCTTGATAGGACACTCTAGAGGTGGTGAGGCCGTTGCCCATGCCGCTCTATTTAATAAACTCCCCTTTTATCCCGATGATGCTTCGGTTAAATTTGATTACAATTATGATATCAAGGCCGTAATTGCTATTGCCCCTGTTGATGGTCAATATGAGCCGGGTGACACCCGAACCAAATTTGAGGATGTCGATTATTTTGTGATACATGGTGCCCAAGATGCCGATGTGAGCTCTTATATGGGTTCACAGCAATACGAACGGGTAAAATTCAAGGATAGTCTTTATCATTTTAAAGCGGGTTTGTATGTGTATGGTGCCAATCATGGTCAGTTTAACACCAGTTGGGGCAACAACGATACAAGCAACCCATTTACAGGCCAGTTGAATTTGAAACAGCTGCTTTCGGTTGAAGACCAACAGGAAATCGCAAAGGTGTATATCAGTTCCTTTTTAGATATTAGTTTGAATGGTAAACGTGAGTACCTTCCGCTTTTTGTAGATGCAAGAAAAGGCAGGGATTGGCTTCCAAACACCATCTATTTAAGTCAATTTGAAGATTCCACCTTTAAGGCTTTCGCCAGTTTTGATGAAGATTTTGACGTAACTACCATAACTGATACAACTGGCGGCGTTAGCACTGAAAACCTAACTGTTTGGCGTGAGGAAGAGATCAATCTTAAATGGCAGCAAAAAGGAAGCAGAGCCTTGGTGATTGGTTGGGATTACGAGATGGATGAAGATGAAGATGAACTGGAAGAGTCCATTGCTGACTCCTTAGTAGCTAGCTACACGATTCGATTAGGTGCAGCTACTACGGTTGATTCCACCGCCGTGCTGGTATTTTCTATGGCAGAATCTACAGAATCTTCCAATCCAAAAACGGAAGGTAAATGGGTGAAGGATAATAACAACGAAAACAACTTAAATCAAAATAACGAAGCCGAATCCAATAGTGAAGAGGACAACAACCAAGAAGAAGCCAGTGATGACGACAACGAAGAAGAAGAAGAAGAAGAAGAAGAAGACAAGGCATTAGCTCCTATTGATTTCACGATAAAGCTAAAGGATTCTACGGGGCAAACGGTGTCGTTTCCCTTAAGCAAGTTTTCAGCCCTACAACGTGAAATTGAAGTGATACTGGAAAAAACCGGGTTTCTTACGGATGAGAAAGAATCTGAAAAAATCTTTCAAACCTTCTATTTTCCTTTAGAAGATGTTAGAGCCCTAAATCCCGATTTTGACGCGAGCAGCCTTCAACAACTAGAGTTTGTGTTTGACAGAACTAAAAAAGGGGTTGTGGTTATTGACGCTATTGGTTTTATGAAAGCACTTTAACAACTTTTATAAATCTAATTTAGCCTCTGTATTTCAAGGGCAAATGCACTACTTTTTTAGTTTCAAAAAAGTCTTCAGCATAAATATCGCTTAAGTTGTAAATGCTAGCTGTTTGATAGGTTTGAAGTTCCTCGATAAGATCGCCACCTTTTAAGTATAAAATGCCGTTTTTAAGCTCATGGCGCTGTGTTTTGGCAATTTTGCCTTTTACCCAATGTACAAAGGTTGGCATGGCAGCTACGGCGCGGCTAACTATAAAATCAAACTGCCCATCAATCTCCTCTACCCTGCTATGCGAGGTTTTAACATTGATTAGCCCCAATCCAGCAACCACCTCATCGACCACCTTAATTTTCTTGGCAATACTATCGACCAAATGAAATTGGCTTTCAGGGAACAAAATCGCTAATGGAATACCCGGAAATCCACCACCTGTACCCACATCTAAAATGGTTGAACCTGGCAAGAACATCTGTACTTTGGCAATCCCTAAAGAGTGCAATACGTGCCTTAAATAGAGCTCGTCTATATCTTTACGCGAGACAACGTTGATCTTTAAATTCCAGTCCTGATAAAGGGTCTCTAACTTCTGAAATTGCTCTAGTTGCGTCTCGGTCAACTCGGGGAAATACCGCTGTATCAGCTCCATTAATGCTAAATTTTTCACAAAAATAGACAATTTTATGTGGATAATTTTAGCATATTATTACCATTCGCCCAGCTTTTATTATTTATATTTGCCGAATTATATATCATAACGAGAGTTTTTATGCGTTATGGTAAAAATTAATAGCAATGACAGAACAAACATTATCATTTTCCAGATCAGATTCGGCGAAATTCTTTCGTACCCTAAACAAAAGAGTTAACGATTACTTCAAGGACAATAATATAAAACGTACCGGTAACTGGAAAATATGGGTAAAGACCGTAGTTATGTTCAGCTTATTCTTATCCCCATACTTTTTACTCCTTACTTTAGACATCCCAGGTTGGGCACAATTACTGTTGACCATAGTTATGGGTGTAGGTATGGCAGGTGTTGGTATGAACGTGATGCATGATGGAAATCATGGATCGTATTCAAACAAGGAATGGATTAACCGTTTAATGGGAAGTAGCATTTATATTTTAGCAGGAAATGTGTATAACTGGAAAGTACAACACAATGTATTGCACCATACCTATACCAATATTCACGGACATGATGAAGATTTAGAGGCTGGACGTATTTTACGCTTTTCACAACATGCCGAATGGCGTAAACACCATAAGTTTCAACACTACTATTCTATTTTATTATATGGGTTATTGACCATTAACTGGGCAATTACTACTGATTTTCAGCAAATGAGCCGTTATTTGAAGCGTAGATTATCTTATGGTAAATTTCCTAATCCAGCGACCGAATGGAGTAAATTGGTCATTTCAAAACTTATTTATATTGCCATTTGGATCGTACTTCCATTGGTATTGACCGATATTGCTTGGTGGAAAGTATTAATTGGCTTTTTTATCATGCATTATGTTGCAGGACTTATTTTAAGTATGATTTTTCAACTGGCGCATGTTATGGATGAAGCTGATATGCCACTTCCAGAAGAGAACGGTACTATGAAAAACACGTGGGCCATTCACCAACTTCAAACCACTGTGAATTTTGGCACCAAAAACAGAATCGTTAATTGGTTTACCGGTGGATTAAACCATCAAGTGGAGCACCATATTTTTCCACATATTAGCCATGTGCACTATACCAAGATCTCAAAGATTGTAAGAGAGACGGCAAAAGAATTCAACTTACCTTATAAAGAATATAAAACAACCCGAAAGGCAATTATTGCTCATTTTAGATTCTTAAAAGAAATGGGGATGAAGCCTGCATTACAAGTTTAATTATTGTTTTTTTAAATGAACCACCAACTTTCTGACAGAATTAAGAGCCTTCCAACTTCTGCTACCTTGGCTATGGCAGCCAAAGCTAGAGAACTAAAGCAGCAAGGCATAGATATTATTGGATTGAGTTTGGGAGAACCCGACTTTAACACTCCTGATTTTATTAAAGAAGCGGCCATTCAGGCGATTAATGACAACTATAGTTCGTACACACCCGTTGATGGTTACGGCGAGCTGAAAGATGCCATTTGCTTGAAATTTAAACGCGATAATGGTCTGGATTACAAACCTAGTCAGGTTGTAGTTTCTACAGGTGCAAAACAGTCGATTGCCAATGTTTGTCAGGTATTACTAAACCCAGGTGATGAAGTCTTATTACCTGCACCATATTGGGTAAGTTATTCGGCACTAGCCATCTTATGCGAAGCGAATTTTAAAGAAATTCCGTCGACCATAGAAACCGATTTTAAGATCACGCCACAACAATTAGAGGCTGCTATAACGTCAAAAACAAAAATGGTGTTCTTTAATTCACCTAACAATCCCAGTGGAAGTATCTACTCGGAGGCTGAATATAGAGCATTAGCTGAAGTATTGGAAAAACACCCACAAATCTATGTGCTCTCTGACGAAATTTACGAACATATTAGCTATGGTGCCAAAAACTTTAGTTTTGCGGCCATCCCTAGCATGTATGACCGTACGATCACCGTTAATGGGGTAGCAAAAGCATTTGCCATGACCGGTTGGCGTATTGGCTATCTTGGCGCACCAGAATGGATTGCGAAGGCCTGTACAAAAATGCAAGGACAAATTACTTCGGGAGCCAATAGTATTGCACAACGTGCTGTGATTACAGCCTTGACTGAATCTCCATCACGAGTGCAATATATGGTAGATCAGTTTAAAACCAGAAGAGATTTGATTTTGGATTTATTGAATGACATTCAAGGGATTAAAACCAATATCCCTGAAGGTGCATTTTATGTGTTTCCAGATGTGTCTTACTATTTTGGTAAGACCTTAAAAGGCAAAACGATTAACAGTGCAGCCGATTTTTCTTTATTCTTATTGGAAGAAGCGCATGTCGCTACTGTATCAGGAGAAGATTTTGGAGCTGACAATTGTATTAGAATCTCTTATGCCGCCTCACAAGAACAAATTATTGAAGCCTTGAGGCGAATTAAAGAAGCATTAAACTAAAAATATCTAAAGCCACTAAACTATAGTGGCTTTTTATTTTAACACCAATAAACTTAAGTGAATTCTTACTTAAGAAAACATAAACCAAAGCGCGGTCATGAATATTGCCAATTTTAAAACGGCTCCTGCCATTGAAGGCGTGACGTACTGCCTAACTTTAATACGTTGTCTCATACCATATAAAGTGTCTAACGATCTGCTCTCTAAAGTGCTATTGACGACGTTTTGATAATTGGAATTTAATAGACCTATCGGTTTACGATGTACGACTTCTAAAGTGTATTTAGGTACAACTTCTAATTCTAATTGGTTGGATTTTGCGAGTGACATAATGATTGATTTTGATTGATTGTACTAATAAGACGATCATTAGATAGTTTTGTTACACAACTCATCATTACGCTCTTAAAAAAGAATCACTTAAGTCTATAAAAACCAAACAATTAACGATTTCTCCAGAAGAATGGCGTTAACAAAATAAGCACGGTAAACAACTCTAACCTTCCAATAAGCATTAAAAAGGAAGCCCACCATTGCACCAATAAAGGCAAGGCCGCATAATTGTTAACGGGCCCAAAGTTACCCAATGCAGGACCAACATTACCCAAGCTAGAGGCTGATAAACCAATGGCAGATTGAAAGTCAATTTGAAACATGGAAAATACCAAGGCACCCACAATAAAAGAATGCATTTATAAAATGAAAAAAGCCAGAACGTTAAACGTTCTGGCTTTTTTGCAATTTGTTATATAGTATCTTTTTTAGCTAAAACTGGTATCTTAAACCTAAAGCAATGTCAAGCCCTAAATCATTATTGTCGTAAAGTTTATTACCAAATCCTAATTCTGGTCTAAAGTCCAAAGAAATCAATAAGGGGATATCAAAATTGTATTCAATGCCTATATCACCTGCGGCAAACACGAACGTATCGTTATAATCGTTACCATTATTACTATCGCTATTGTCATTAAAACTATAAGATCCTACTCCACCACCAAGTCCAGCATACCAATTAAAACCACTGTCAATATTCCAAACCCATTGGTATAAGCCGGCAAGCTTAAAGCCGTCATAGTTTTTACCATTTCTCCATCCTAAATCCAACTCCAATCGGTTAGTAGAACTTAATCTACCTTGATACGATATTTCTGCTCCAAAACCACCACTGTCCCCCAATCTTAATCCTAAGGCGTTCTTCGAAATGTCTTGTGCGTTCATTGATACACTAGCAATCAATACTATTATACCGGTTATTAATAGTTTTTTCATCTATTTATTTTTATTTAATTATTAATGTTAATTATTGTTTGGCAGCTGCGTTTTCATCAGATTTTGCACCCATTCTGTTGAATGTGTACATAGGGGCAAATTTCAATTTTAAACCTGCTATTTTTCTATTATCCTCACTTGTTAAACCTTCATTTTCAACCGTATTTTTTCTGGTATCTATAGCTTCATACAATAATTTGATTTCATCCCAATCTTCTCTTGAATAGGTGTCTTTATTTATTTCAACTGTAGTTACAAAATTGTCATAAACACTTAAAATATTATCCTTATTGATCCAAGTGAATTTCATATCTCCACCAGTAAAACCATTACCCAATAACGATTGTTGCATCATTAGTTTTGAATTGGCTGCTTCTTTTTGTGCAATTTCAGTATTCACTTCCACTTTAAACGCTATATATTGTTCAGTTGATGCATCAATTGAGGCTTGTAATTCAGCCTTTTCTTCAATGGATATGATAGCCTCATTTGCTTCGGTTTTATTTTTTTGATAGTCACTTTCAACTCGTTCCCAATTCATGGCAATATCATTGGCCGCCACATTACTTACAGAATCGACATAGGTACTAAACCTTTCTACTTTTTTTTGTGCTATATCATTTTTATCATCTTTACAAGATGTAAATATTACTGCCATAGCAACAGTTGCTAATGTTAATTTTAATGTTTTCATTTTTCTTGTTTTTAAATTATTATTATTGTTTGTTTTATTTTTTTAATCGTTTGTATTTGAACTGACTTTTTTTGAAATAAAATTTGTTGCACTGTACTGTATGATATATCCCAGAATCTTTTTGCTAAAGGAATTTGATTTGCCCAAGATCATTTTCTTTGAGAAATAACCTCCAGTCACACTTAATAATGTTTCAAAAAGATTGGTTTTAAGTACCGGTGATTCCCCTAAAACTTTTATGGTTTGACTTATTATATTGATAGGTCTAAAATGTTCAGAGGTTTTAAAAAGCTGTGCTTTTAAATCATTAAACTCATTCTTTCTTTGAATTTCCAAGTAATTTATTGCTTCTTCCAAAGATTGTATTTGATTTTTAGACGGTCTCATTTTCGTTCTCTTTAAATTTGTCTTTGTCAAAAACGTGAATACCAGATTTTTTGGATTTCAATAATTTGGCAATTATCAAATTGGCTATAGGAGTTTCAATAAGTTTGTCCTTAAAAACATATAAAACACCTGCTATTATGAAATAAAAGCCCGATACGATGAAAAACCCTAAATAGTATTCATTTAAAAGCTTACCAATAAAAAGGCTAATTCCTATATTGATGAACAATGTGAACATGGCAACAGCCAGAGCAATAAAAACCCTTGATGCTAAAGAAGAAAGTACATCAGCCGATTTATCTATTGTATTTAACACAAGTAAATCTAAACTGGTTTGAGTGTATTTCCTTGCTTTTTCATAAAGCATTTCTAGGCTGTCAGCTGTATGTTCCACGGAATTGTTTTTAATTTTTAGAATTAACTACATGGTTAACTTTCTCTTTTCCTTTTTCTAATACGTCTTCTCCTTTATCTACAACTGAATTGTATTTTTTTGATACCGTATCTAAAAAATTATCAAATTCTTTCTTTAAATCCTTTTTGGCTTCACTTGTTTTATTTTTAATTTTTTTTCTTGTTTTTGAGCCTTTATCTGGTGCAAAAAGCACTCCTAATAAAGCTCCGGCAGCTAATCCAGCTACAATACCCAATACATTTGATTTCATAATTTTTGTTTTTAATTAATTATTTGCCCTGCCAAGTTAATTGGCAGTTCCATTATTTTTAATTGAGGCTTCATAGGCTTAATGCGCCTTTTCCTCCTATAAATCTATCGTCCACCAATAAGTCTAAGTAATATTGCAATAACTGCAATGACCAGTAAAATGTGGATTATTGAACCCGCACTGTAAACAAAGAATCCTAAAGCCCAACCTATTACAAGAATTACGGCTACTAGATATAATAAACTTCTCATGATGTTTGATATTAAATTGTTATTTGATAAAACAAAGGTGCAACCCATTTAACCATTATGCGTTACAGCATTTTGAGTGCTTATTATACAATTACTATGTATAGGCAGTTGAAAAAAATAGTAATTAACGAATGGTGAAGTGTGATAAGCAAAACATCAAGAATAGTTATGCCCTAAGTTTTTAATAAAAGTATTTTAGGAAAACATGAAATTATCAAAATTAACTGAAAGGAAGATAAATTGTAAAAACAGAGCCGGCATTGATCTCACCTTTGGCAAAAATAAATCCCTTATGGTTTTCGATAATTTTTTTACAGATAGATAGCCCAATTCCCGTTCCAGAATACTCTTGCTTATTGTGCAACCTATTAAATAAGTCAAATATTTTCTCGGCATATTTTTGATCAAAACCAATACCATTATCGGTAAAAGTGATTTTATGGTACTGGTCTTTAGTAGCCTTTAATAAATGTGGTTCATCAGTTGCCTTCACTTTTGAGTAGTTCATATTAATTACTGGGTACGTTTCTTTTTTACTATATTTTAAGGAATTACTCAATAGATTTAAAAATAATTGCTGCATCTGAAATGCTATTACCTTTGCTTTTGGTAAGTTATCACTTTTAATTTGTGCCTTTTTTTCTAGAATAGTTATAGCTACATCCTGTTTTGCGTTTTCAAAAAGTTCATTTAAATCTGCTATTACAAACTCTTTATCAGGTTTATTGGTCCTAGAAAACTGAAGCAAATCATCTATCAAAGCCCGCATTCGGGCAGATGCTGATTTGATACGTTCCAAATATTGATGCCCAGAATCTGAAAATTTATCGGCTTCTTTTTCTTCAAGTCTGGAAACAAAAGTCTGTATTTTTCGTAGAGGTTCCTGTAAATCATGACTGGCAGCATAATTAAAAGCCGAAAGTTCTTTGTTATTTCGTTCCAGTTCCAAATTTCGTTCTTCTAGCTCAAGAAAATTTTCAATCTCATCGGTAATATTACTGGTAATTCCCAATAACCTTTTTTGGCCATCTGTACTATAAAACGCTTTTGCGTATGCCTTTAAATGTTTTATAGTACCATCTTTTTGAACAATTCTATAACTTACAAAAGGCAACTCTTCAACTTCAATCATGTTATCCAATTCTTTCGATAATCTATCGACATCTTCTGGATGAACAAATTTCAAAAAATTATCAAAGTTGGCTTCGAATGATTGAGGTTCTTCCCCTAAAAGTCGATACAGATTATCTGAATAGGTAAATATATTGGAATCGATATGCCAAACCCAATTACCATGTTTGCCAATAATTTCGGATTGATTGGTTGATTCTTTAAAGATCAATAACTGGTCGTTTTGTGCTTTTATTTTTATTAAATTGGTATTGATTTTACTAAATGCTATAATGATTATAACCAGTGTAACCAATAAAATTAAATAAAAAAACAAGGGTGTAAACCGCAAATCACTTTGATAATCTTTTTGCCGATCATCAAGCAATTTATTCTCTAAATCAGTAATTTCTTTGACTTGACGCCTTATACTATCCAGTATTATTTTTTCTTCAAATAATCTTGATTTAAATGATTCGGTGTTAATTTCATCATTTTTAACAAGGACATCCGTTTTAGAAAAGTTAGTGAAAAGTTTGTCTATTAAATTATTCAATACTGCTAAGTTTTTCTGTTGTATAGCATTTTCTATTGTTAATTTTTTTAGTTTAAGAATTGAATTATTAATATTTTCCCTGGCATCTATGTAGGGTACTAAATACAAAGCATCTTTTGTCAGCGTATATTTTCTATGCCCACTTTCGGCATCGCTTAAATAAGAATTTATATGTTCCAATTCGACATTAACATCATAGGTGCTAATCACTATTTTTGTGGAATCGGTTAAATTGGAAATATGTTGGTAAGTAAAGCCTCCTATTAAAAGAATGATAAACAATCCGAATAAAAGAACGATCCTTAAAAATAACACCGATTTAAATAGATTTTTCGTTCTCATTAAAGTCGCAATAAAAAATTGTCTTTATTTAAACTGTTGGTGTGATATTGCCAATTAATTGAAACGACTTCTGAAAGCACCTTTTTAAGTTTTTTAAAGTCACCTGGTTTTTTTATGTAAATATTGGCGCCAAGTACAAATGTTTTTTCAATATCTTCTTCGGATGCCGATGTAGAATAAATAACAATGGCAATTCCGGACATTTTAGTATTGGCCTTAATTTCAATCAAACATTCTATTCCAGTTTTTTTTGGCATGTTCAGATCCAGAAAAAGGACATTGGGCATAAGTGCGTCTTCCTTGTTTAAATAATTCATGAGTTCTACACCATCATTAAACGTATTGACTCTTGTGTTCATTTTTAATTCACTGAAGGCATCCGTAAAAAAAAGACGGTCATCTTCATCATCATCTGCCAGAATTAAGTGGATATAGTCGTTTTGCATGAATTGTTAATGTAAGGAGTTGTTTTTTTGTTGGGCAATGTCCCTTCTTTTAAAAATAATGCGCTGAAATGCAGAAGGGGTAATACCTGTTGTATTTTTAAATTGTGTACTCAAATGTGCAACACTGGAATAATTGAGTTTGAATGCAATTTCGGTTAAGGTTAAATCTGTATTTAAAAGGAGCTGTTTTGAATATTCAATTTTTTGAATGATCATAAAGTTTTCTACAGATGAAAATGTGACTTCAGAAAACAAATTGGAAAGATAGCCATAACTGTGCCCCAACCTTTCCGATAGATACACCGAGCTTTTCACATTCACATTGGTATCTTCATTAAAGACCATGTCTACAATGGCGTCTTTAATTTTTTGAACCAATATGCTTTTCTCATTTTCCACTATTTCAATACCATAATCGTTTAAAGAGGCTTCTAATGTTTCATATTCATCTGAAGTTAATTTTTTCAAAAGTTCAACCTCTCCAAAACCCAAGATTTTATGTTTGATATTGAACTCATTAAACTTAAACTCCAAAACTTTTTTACTTACTGTATTAAAATCAAATTTTAAGAATAATTTCATAATGAATCGGTTAACCTCTCATTAATAGGCTAACAAGTAAAGGTAGTGAAGGGGTTTGTATAAATGGTAGTTTATTTGTTATTTAACCAGATCAAGATAAATAACCTAAAGTTGTTTCATCTTTCTTATTTTTCGCCATGCTTTTAGTCTATTTCTAAGAGAGCTGTGCAAGTGCTTGTCTATTGGTTCTCCCATTAAAAATCCATAGGCGTGGTATTCCGGAGTATTGTCAAAAATAATTTTTAATGTAGCCGTAACGGGCAATGCCACTATCATACCTGCAATGCCCCACAACATTGAAAAAACTATAAGCGATAGTATGGCTACAAAAGCATTAATACTCACTTTAGAACCTGTTATTTTTGGCGTAATGAAATTCCCTTCCAAAAACTGTATAAAGCCAAATATGGCAATAACACCAAGAGCATACCAAGCAGAATCTTTAGTTGCTAACGCAACAATTGCGGGCAATAACGATCCAATGAAAATGCCTATATAAGGTATTAGCAATAAAAATGCAGCCAAAAAACCAAAAAAGAAAGGGTTTCCAATTCCTAACAAAAGCAATCCAATACTGTTTAAACATCCAACAATAATAATAACCTTAATTAATCCCAGTAAGTAATTCTGTTGAATATTATATACTTTCCTGATCATTCTGTTTAAAAATACTTTGGGCTTATTTCTAAATAATTTATAATAAAATACCCTAAAAAATCGTCGGTAGTACAAAAAGAAAAACAGATAAATAGGTACTAAAACAAAGTAGCTGAATAAAGAACCTGATTCGTAGATAAATTCTCCAATTTGATCAAAGCGTCCTTTCAATAGGCTTTCAATTCTTAAATCTTTTGTGAACAATGAGCTATTTCTACTTATTCCAAAGGTGTCATAAGTAAATTCTATAAAGTTATAGTATAGTGTTGTTAATTTTGCAATATAGATTTCACTGTTACCAATTAAGGCATTAAGTCTAAAATAGATTATAGTACCTAATAATGCAGTTATAGTGAATATTATTGTTATTGAACACAAAGCCGCAAATAAGCGATTGCATCTCCATTTTTTTTCTAGAAAATTTTGAATAGGAAATATCATAATTGTCAGTATAGACGCATACAATATAGGTATGATCAATGGTTTTAAAATATATAAAACAAATACAATAGCAATAAGTGAAAGCAAGCTAAAAGCACTGGGTGTGATGTGATTTTTTGATATCATATAGTTCAACATTTTAAAAACTGCCTAAAGATGAATAACAAAGCATGAATAACTAACCAACCAACCAATGTCAATATGCTTTGAATAATCACTTCAGACAGTATAAATTTTTCTGTTTTTGCAAATATTTTATCTCAATAAATAATACAAGTTCTAAACTTTAAAAAGATTAAATAATTCCTTATTTCCCATCCCTATTATAGAAAATGTTTTTTGGTACGAAATGGCTTCATTATTTAATTTAGCAATAGCATTAAGGCCGAAACTATCAATTCTTTCCAAATTAATAATGTTTATTCTCAGGTCGCTATTTATAACAAAAAAATCCTGAAATATTTTTTCGAATAAAGGGATATTGAATTTAACAAGTGACCCTTTTAACTCATATACGTTATTGCTTTTTTTAATTATAAGTGACATGGTAATATTGTTTTTAAATTAGACAAGGCCATTTTTAATGATTCTAATAACTGTTTTAAGTTATAAATCATGTTAAGATTTACGACTACCTATAATGCTGAAAAGAAGTGCTGCTAGCCCTAATCCTGTCATTATGTATGAGTTGTTGTTGGTGTCCTTGGCTTTTACATCCAATGAACCAATACTTAATATAGTTTCTGGTACAACTATTGTGTAAATACCATATCCTATTAGCACTACTCCTACAATCATCAATATTGATTTAATACTCTTGTTCATGTTTTCTGAATTTAATTAGTTAACGAAGAGCAGTTTGCTCAATGGCACAAAGATATTATGGAATGAAGTGATTAATTTTACATAATTCTTTAAGAAGTTTACAACATTTTAATAGAATATACCAATTAAGTTGAGGCCTTTCTAAGTTTCTGTCAAAGGATAAATTTAGAAAACCGATTATCTATTTCTCCAGAAAAAAGGTGTAAAAAGAATTAAAACAGTAAACAATTCTAACCTGCCAATAAGCATTAAAAAGGAAGCCCACCATTGCGCCAATAAAGGTAAGGACGCATAATTGTTAACGGGCCCAAAGTTGCCCAATGCAGGGCCAACATTACCCAAACTAGAGGCTGATAAACCAATGGCAGATTGAAAATCAATTTGAAACATGGAAAACACCAAAGCGCCTACAATAAAAGAAAGCATATATAAAATAAAGAAAGCAAGAATATTAAATACAATATCCCCAGAAACCGATTTGGTATTATAACGTACCGGCAAAATAGCATTAGGATGCAGTGCTCTTTTAAACTCTAGGAATCCGTTTTTAATCAAAATTAAGTGTCTTACTACTTTTACACCACCCGAAGTACTCCCAGCCGAACCACCGAGAAACATCAATCCAAAGAAAAACACGACTAAAAAGGGTGTCCAAAGCGTATAATCGGCAGTTATAAACCCTGTCGTAGTTACTATTGCCAACACTTGGAACAAACCATGTCTAATAGCACTTTCGGCTTTACCCCAAACCATAGGATGGTCAAGGGTTGAGATCGACAGATCCGCTTTAAAATAGATGATCAAAGCAGAAATAATCGTAAAAATGGCGATGAACTTCAGATAGAGTTTGAATTCCTCATCTTTTATAATTTTTTGAATCCTACCCTTAAAGGCAAAATAACTTAATACGAAATTGGTTCCTGCCAAAAACATAAACAACATCACAATGTATTGAATGATGGGCTGACTATTCCAATGTGCTAAACTTGCATTTTTTGTTGAGAATCCTCCAGTAGAAAGCGTACTCATAGAATGGTTGATCGCATCAAAAAAGGACATGCCTGCAACTTGTAACAGAATAGTTTCAGCAGCGGTATAACTAAAATAAATGAGCCATAAGCGTTTGGCTGTGTCGGTAATTCTCGGGTGGAGTTTATCCGCATTAGGCCCTGGAGCTTCTGCTGCAAACAGCTGCATCCCTCCTATCCCCAATAAAGGTAAAATGGCAATTGCCAGTACAATAATACCCATACCGCCTATCCAATGCGTCATACTACGCCAAAACAACACGCCTTTTGGTACCGCTTCAATATCATTTAAAATAGTAGCACCGGTGGTTGTATATCCCGACATGGTTTCAAAAAAAGCACTTGTAAAGTTGGGAATAACACCAGTAAGCATATAGGGCAATGCCCCTGACAAGGCCATGATAATCCATCCAAAAGTGACCACAATATAGCCTTCGCGCTTGTTCATTTCCTTGGTGTGATTTTTGGTACTTACCATCACAAAAAGGCCCATTAAAAGTATAGCTACACCAGAAAGTACTAGTTCTAAAGTCACACCGTCTTTATAAATAAAACTGATGAGCGCCGACAGCAACATAAAGCCACCATTGAAGAGAAGCAACAATCCTAAAAAATGAAAAATTATTTTAAAGTTGAGCTTCATAAAGTGATCATGTTATTTTTAGTGAGTTGACAGTTAATGTGTGCGAATGTAATGTGGATCACAGTAATTAAATCGTTTTCAAGATTAAAAGAAAAACTTTTCAACTTCAGTAATAGAACGTGGCAAACAACACACCACTACCCGATCTCCAATCTCAATCTTAAAATCACCTAAAGGAATAATTCCTTTTCCGTTTCTAATCACGCCTCCAATAATTGCAGACCGTGGGAATTGTAAATCTTTGATATGCTTGAGTGTGATTTTAGACTTTGAGTTCACCACGAATTCCAATAATTCAGCATTCATGTTATTAAGCTTGGTCATGGCGACCACTTCACCTTTTCTAATATATCTAAAAATATTGTTGGCGGCCAATAGCTTTTTATTGATCAAGGTATCAATACCAATAGACTGTGATAACTGATAATAATCCATGTTTTCAACCAGTGCAATTGTTTTTTTAACGCCTCTCGATTTGGCTACCAAACAGGACATGATATTGGTTTCAGAATTTCCGGTCACCGAAATAAAGGCATCCATTTCACTAATGTTTTCTTCATCTAGAAGTTCAACATTTCGTCCATCGCCATTTAAAACTAAAGCATTGGGCAGTTCTTCGGCCAGTTCAAATGCAATTTCTCGATCACTTTCAATTAGTTTTACGTTGAACTTACTGTTGCATAAGTCTTTAGTAGTTTTGTAACCGATCTTGCTTCCACCCAAAATCATCACGTTTTTCAATTCGGTCTTTACTTTTCCTGAAAGTTCAAACAGCTCTTCATCTCCTCCTTTTGAGGTGATAAATACAACTTTATCACCTTCCTTAAACTGGGTATCCCCTCTTGGAATGATGGTATATTGGGTTCCAAAACGCTGTATTGCTATAGGCACAAAATGCAATTCGGGGAACACTTGGGCCGCTTCCTTGACGGTTTTATCAACAAAGGTCGCCGTTCTGGACAGCCTTAAACTTAACATCGTTAAAGCACCATCTTCAAATTCGTAACTATCATTAAATCCGTACTGATTTAAAAGCAACTCGATTTCGGCCGCAGCCAAGGATTCTGGTGATATTAACTCGTCAATACCAAATTTGGTAAATCCTACCTCCTCTTTTTGATCGATGAATTCAGAATTAGAAATTCGGGCAATGGTTCGTTTAGCGCCAAGTTGTTTGGCCAATACACAGGCTGTAATATTAGTAGTTTCTGAAGACGTTACCGCAATAAACAATTCAGCGACATTGATTCTTGCTTCTTTTAAGATAGCAATTGAAGTCACATCACCCTTGATAACTTTAATATCCAAATGGTCATTAGCATAGGATAAATTATCTTTGTTGATGTCTATTAAGGTAATTTCTTGCGATTCGTAAGATAATAATTTTGCTAAATGAAATCCTACTTCACCAGCTCCAGCAATAATTATTTTCATCTGTTAATTTGTTGTAGTATATAAGAAGTCATAAAATAAAGTCGATCGAAACGACTATTCTTCTATTTAAAAACAAGCAAATATACTATAATTTGCGCTTAAATTTAAAGTTTACATTTGATTATAATTAGTTTATCTAATTATCTTAAACGCATGTAATATCCTATATTTGCAAAAAAAACAATGTCCTTAAAAGTAACGCCTTATAAAGATAGTGATTTAAACAAAAAGCAGCAGGTCACTAAAATGTTCGATACCATTTCTAAAGAATACGATGGCTTAAATCGGGTCATTTCATTTGGAATTGATGTTAAATGGCGTAAAAAAGTGGTAGAAATTGTTGGTAATTCACAACCTGAAAATATTTTGGATATTGCCACTGGTACTGGCGACCTCGCTATTCATCTAGCTAAAACGCAAGCCAAAGATATTATAGGTTTAGATATTAGTGAAGGCATGCTAGAGGTTGGGCGCAAAAAAGTAGCGAACAAACATCTGGACGAAACCATTAAGTTGATTGTAGGGGATTCTGAAAATTTACCATTCAGCGACAACACTTTTGATGCTATTACCGTGGCTTTTGGGGTTAGAAATTTTGAAAATTTAGAAAAAGGACTATCCGAAATATTACGGGTTTTAAAGCCCAATGGCCTATTTGTGATTTTAGAAACTTCTGTGCCTGAAAAAACACCTTATAAACAAGGCTACAAATTCTACACTAAATATATTTTACCAACTATTGGCAAACTGTTCTCTAAAGACCAATCGGCCTACTCCTATTTATGTGAATCGGCATCAATTTTTCCTCATGGTGAGGCATTGAACAATATTTTGCGTAAAATTGGGTTTATAAATGTCAACAATAAGCCTCAAACTTTTGGAGTGGCATCAATTTACACAGCATCTAAAAATTAGTATGAAGAAAACGCTTTTAATCCTTTCTATTATTTTATTGAGTCAGTCTGTTACCGCACAGCTTTTTTCAAAAGAAAAAATAAAGAATAATGAAAATTTCGACAAAGACCGCTTGTCTTGGGGGTTTTATTTAGGGTTAAATGCTTATGATTTTCAATTTACGTATGAACAGGATCTTGAGGATATTCTGGTAGAATCAACCACGGGTTTCAATGTTGGACTTATTTCCAATTTAAGAATCAATGATTATTTTGATTTAAGGTTTGAACCCGGCTTATATATCACACAACGAAATTTACAATATGATCCGAGCTACTTTGGCGGTTCTCCTAATACTGCCGATTTATTTCGTGAGGTAAAATCTACCTATGTTCATTTTCCTTTACTTTTAAAAATTTCAACAAAGCGGGTTAATAATTTCAAACCCTTTATTGTTGGAGGTGTTTCTACCGCCATCAACCTGTCAAGTAATGAAGAAAATCCTGATGATAATAGTTTTGGGCAATTTAGAACCAAGCGCAGTGTGGCTTTCTACGAATTAGGGTTTGGGATTGATCTTTATCTCTACTGGTTTAAGTTTACACCATCTATTAGAGGTGTTTTTGCATTTAATGACGAACTTGTTAGGGACAATGATCCCAACAGTCCGTGGACGGGTAATGTCGCTTCCATGAAGACCCGAGGTGTGTTTATTAATTTCACCTTTCAGTAGCAGGTCGTTTAAATTCACTCAAAAAAATCGCTGTTGCGGTAGCAACGTTTAAACTTTCAGTCGCTTGTTGATGCCCAAAACGCGGAATACTAATTCGTTTATCAACCACAGCTTCAATTTCGGCAGAAATACCATTGGCCTCATTTCCTAAAATCAATATACCTTTATGTGGTAATTCTTCGTTATAAAGTGAATTCCCATTCATGAACGTTCCAAATTTTTCAGTGTGGGTAGACTTTAAAAAAGTTTTCAAATCTACATAACTCATATTCACTCGTGTTAGCGACCCCATAGTTGCTTGCACCACTTTAGCATTATAACAATCTACGGTAGCATTGCTACAAACCAAATCCTTAATCCCGAACCAATCACACAACCTGATAATAGTTCCCAAATTACCAGGATCCCTT
Source organism: Flavobacteriaceae bacterium MAR_2010_72 (assembly GCA_003550275.1). Lineage (GTDB taxonomy): Bacteria > Bacteroidota > Bacteroidia > Flavobacteriales > Flavobacteriaceae > Geojedonia. The sequence continues at coordinate 634,814 of QXCW01000002.1, read as the reverse complement.
ACATCGTCTAATGCAACTATCAATTGAGTAGCATCAATAGGTTTTGGTTTTGGAATTTCGAAAACGGCCAGACCAATGTTAGGCGTTTTTAAATTGCTTATTTTTTTCAGTTCCTGTTCAGAAATGAGCGTTGTTTCCGAATTAAACATATTCGCTGTAGCATAAAGTTGATGTAACTTTAAGTTTGAATTTAGAAACTCTTGAATTCCTTTTACGCCTTCAACAACAAAAAGACCATGTTGGCTTCTAAACTTTTTTTGGCTTAAACTTGAAATTAATTTTACTTGGCTCTTTGTTAACATTAAAATGTATTTACTTTTGTTACGTTGTGTTGACAATGCAAAGTAATGTTTTTTTGGACTAATTTTTGTGTTCGCTTACCACATTAAAACTGTAAATTTGAAAAGGTCGTAGCAGTAATTAATTTATTATTGAAAAATAGACACTTTAACATAGTATTATTTTTAATACCTGCAGTGCTGCTCACATCATGTAATGTGATGAAGCGCGTAGGTGAAAATGACTATTTACTTACTCAAAATACAGTTTTGGTGAATGAAAAAAACACCAAGACCGAAGAGATCTACAATCTTATTTATCAAAAGCCAAATAACAAGTTGCCTTTATTGGGTATTCCCTTAAGAGTACACATTTATAACCTTGCTCGTCCTAATATTGATTCCATTTTAGAAGCAAAGATTTATGATAATCCAGATAAATTAGCCCGAAAAATTAGACTGCTGTCAAAAAAACAGCTGATTAAAGATTTGGAATCTAGAAAAAACTTTAATAATTGGTTAAAAAAAACTGGAGAACCACCTGTCATTCTTGACGAGCTAAAAGCCGAAAAGACGACAACCCAATTAAATCGCTATTTTTTCAGCAAGGGTTGGTTTGATGTAGAAACATCCCATGATATCGAAAAAAGAGAAGATCAAAGAGCGAATGTCACTTATAACGTTAACACTGGAAAGCCCTATATTCTTGACTCCATTTCTACAAAAATAGCATCACCCATTATTGACTCTCTTTACCAAAATAGTTTAAAAAAAGGATCGCTTCTGAAGAAAAAAGAACAATACGATGAAGTCAATTTTGAAAATGAACGAGAACGTTTGACTACAGGTTTAAGAAATTCAGGCTTATATCATTTCGGGCAGGATTATATATCATTTGATATTGACACGCTTGGTTCAGCCAAAAAGGTAAACACGGAGGTCATTATTAAAAACAGGGCCATTAGAGAACAGGATACTACCTTAAGAATTCCGTTTAAAGTGTACAAAATTAAAGAGGTGAATATTTTTACCGATTATAGTTATGAAAACCGAAACCTCACACTAGAGAAAACACTGGAGTATAACAATTTCAACCTCTATAGCTATGACAAACTCAAGTACCGCCCCAAAGCTATTACCGATGCCATTTTTATCACTAAAGGTGATGTATTTAAGGATATTGACAGAACGCGTACCTATCGCTATTTAAGTGAACTTCAAGCTTTCAAATACCCAAATATTGAGTACATCGAAAACGTAAACGACACCACCTTAACTGCTAATATTTATCTATCTCCCAAAAAGAAGTATGAATTAGGGTTTTCATTTGATGTTTCGCAAAGTAATATACAAACCATTGGGTTTTCATTCAGAACAGGTTTGCTCATTAGAAATATTTTTAGAGGCGCTGAAACTTTAGAGGTATCTGCTTTGGGTGCTATTGGAGCTTCCAAAGATGCGTCGAACAACAGAGACCAGTTTTTTGATATTAATGAGGTTGGAGCCAATGCACGGTTGACCATTCCACGATTATTTTTTCCTATTAGTACCGAAAAAATTATCCCTAAATATATGTCGCCAAGTACTAGAATTAGTTTAAGTGCTTCGGGGCAGCGTAATATAGGATTAGACAAACAATCTTTTTCTGGCATTATTAATTATCGGTGGAAACCATCTAGAACGGTTACTAATGACACCGACTTATTTAATGTGCAGTTTGTAAAAAACCTGAACACCGCGAATTACTTTGGGGTCTATCAAAACTCATTTAATCGTTTGAATGACATCGCAAGAGATATCAATTATATAGGAAATGATGCCTCCTTGACTATTCCTGATCAAGCAAACGCTTTTATTAATGACGTTCTTAATAATAACACTTCGTTGAATCCCGGTGATGACGATTATGTAAATGTGAACAATATTGCACAGCGTAAACAACGTCTTACTGAAAACAACCTCATATTTGCGTCCAACTTTAATTATGTGAAAGACAGAAAAGACAATCTTTTTGATAAAGACTTTTCAATTTTCAGGGCACGAATCGAATCTGCCGGAAACCTATTGTCTAACTTTTCAAAACTTTTTAATCTCAATAAAAATGCCGACGGAAATTATGAAGTGTTTGGTGTGCCTTATTCCCAATATATTAAAACAGAGTTAGATTATATTAAACATTGGGATTTAGGAAGGGATAATATTTTAGCCATCCGAACCTACTTCGGCATCGCCATCCCTTACGGAAATTCTCAAAGTATCCCCTTCTCAAAAAGTTTCTTTGGAGGCGGACCCAATGACAACAGAGCTTGGGCAGCCTACAATTTAGGGCCCGGAAGCACACAATCTTCAGACGAGTTTAATGAAGCCAATATGAAGATTACGGCTAGCATAGAACAACGCTTCAACCTACTAGGTCGTTTTAATGGTGCTGTGTTTGTTGATGCTGGAAACATTTGGAATGTTTTGGACAATGTTGACGATGAAAAAGCAACCTTCAATGATTTAAGCTCATTAAAGGATATCGCTATTGGTTCTGGATTCGGCCTACGCTACGACTTTAGTTTCTTCGTATTACGAGCCGATGTAGGCTTTAAAACCTATGACCCATCCTATGAACTTGGCAACCGTTGGTTTAAGGATTATAACTTCTCCAACGCGGTTTATAACATAGGTATCAACTACCCTTTTTAAGCTAAAATACGCGTATTTCACGATAACGATTTCGCAATTTTTTTGATGTTCTAGTCCCAAAAATCCATCATTCTTGCCCAAAATTGATTACTTTTGAAGACATAATTTTTCAACTAACAATCATAAAAGATGAGTCATAATATTAAACCAGGTGTCGCTACTGGAGCCGAAGTTCAAGAGATTTTTAAACTTGCAAAACAAAAAGGTTTTGCACTACCAGCTGTAAACGTAATTGGTTCTAATACCATAAATGGTGTTTTAGAAACCGCTGCTGCTTTAAATGCCCCTGTAATTATTCAATTTTCAAACGGAGGAGCACAATTTAATGCAGGCAAGGGCTTGAGTAACGAAAATCAGCAAGCGGCCATAGCAGGCTCCATTGCTGGCGCAAAGCATGTTCATCAAATGGCTGAACTTTACGGCGTTCCAGTAATACTACATACGGATCATTGTGCAAAAAAATTATTGCCTTGGATTGATGGCCTACTTGATGCCAGCGAACAACATTTTAAAGAATCAGGAAAACCGCTTTACAGTTCTCACATGATCGATTTAAGCGAAGAGCCTATTGAAGAAAATATAGAAATCTGCAAGCAATATTTAGCCCGAATGAGTAAAATGGGCATGACTTTAGAAATTGAATTGGGAATAACGGGTGGTGAAGAAGATGGCGTTGATAATACTGATGTTGATGACTCTAAATTATATACACAACCAGAAGAAGTGGCCTATGCCTACGAAGAATTAAGTAAAGTTAGCGACCAGTTTACCGTTGCGGCGGCCTTTGGTAATGTACATGGCGTTTACAAACCTGGCAATGTGAAATTAACCCCTAAAATCCTTAAAAACTCACAAGACTATATTTCTAAAAAATATGGCGTAGGTGCTAACCATATCGATTTTGTATTTCATGGTGGATCTGGATCAACCGTTGAAGAAATTAGAGAAGCCATTGGTTACGGGGTGATTAAAATGAATATCGATACCGATATGCAATATGCGTTTATGTCTGGTATTCGAAATTACATGACTGATAAAGCCGACTATTTACAAACTCAAATTGGAAATCCTGATGGAGATGACGTACCTAACAAAAAGTACTATGACCCAAGAGTTTGGCTTCGTAAAGGTGAGGAAACTTTCATCGAACGATTAAAAAAAGCATTTGAAGACCTTAATAATGTAAATACTTTATAACTTTGTATTCTAACTAACTATTATTTAAAATCATTTTTAATGTCTTGGTTTAAAAGAAAAACAAAGGGTATAACTACCACTACCGAGGAGAAAAAAGACACCCCTAAAGGGTTATGGTACAAGTCTCCAACAGGTAAAATCATTGACACAGAGGAATTAGAAAAAAACTTCTATGTAAGTCCAGAAGATGGCTATCACGTTAGGATTGGAAGCAAGGAATATTTTGAAATCCTGTTTGACGACAACAAGTTCAAAGAGCTGGATGGAAAATTAGAATCTAAAGATCCACTTAAATTTGAAGACACCAAAAAATATCCAGATCGTTTAAAGGCGGCTCAAGACAAAACCAAACTTAAAGACGCTGTTAGAACGGCCGTTGGGAAATCTAAAGGAAAAGATATTGTGATTGCCTGTATGGATTTCAGTTTTATCGGTGGTTCAATGGGTAGCGTTGTAGGTGAAAAAATTGCACGTGCTGCGGATTACGCTCTAAAGAAAAAAATTCCATTTGTGATCATCTCAAAATCTGGTGGAGCACGTATGATGGAAGCCGCATTATCGTTGATGCAACTTGCTAAAACTTCAGTAAAACTAGCACAACTTTCAGATGCTCAAATTCCTTACATTTCACTTTGTACAGATCCAACCACAGGAGGAACTACAGCTTCATTCGCTATGTTGGGAGATATTAATATAAGTGAACCCGGAGCCTTAATTGGTTTTGCTGGGCCCAGAGTTGTAAGAGACACCACAGGACAAGAATTGCCCGAAGGTTTTCAAACTGCAGAGTTTTTGTTGGAACACGGCTTTTTGGATTTCATTTCCCATAGAAAGGATTTGAAAAACAAAATCAATCAGTATATTGATTTAATTACCAACCAGCCATTAAGAGTATAGCAAAACGCCCAAATGGTCACTTCTCCTTTTTTAATAAAATCACTTCTAAATCATTAATTATTACTATATTTGCCGCTTGAAAGAAAATCTTTCATTGTACATAAAAATCATTTAAATAATATTGGAATGTATTTATCAAAAGAAGTAAAAGAGGACATCTTTAAAAAACACGGTAAAAATGCGAAGGATACCGGTTCAACCGAAGGACAAATTGCATTGTTTACACACAGAATTAATCACTTGACTGAACACTTAAAAAACAATCGTAAAGATTTTAACACAGAGCGTTCATTGGTAAAATTGGTAGGTAAGCGTAGAGCACTATTAGATTACTTAACAAAAACGGATATTTTAAGATACCGTGCCATCGTAAAAGAATTAGGATTAAGAAAATAATCACCAAAAACCACGCCTAACAGCGTGGTTTTTTGATAAAAAATAACTCAAGCTAAAGAGTATAAAATCGCAAAATAAGAAGCTATTTACAGTTTTTCATTGGTCACACAACAACTACACAACAACACAACGACCATTGTTTAACCAAATTCTGCCCATATATTAATGGTCCAGAATTTAGAATTAAAATTTATGATTCCAAAAGTTTTTAGAGAGGTCATTGACCTTGGTGATGGACGTACAATTTCCATCGAAACCGGAAAATTAGCTAAACAAGCTCATGGTTCGGTAGTTGTTCAATCAGGAAAGTGCATGTTATTATGTACTGTAGTTTCAAATTACGAACAAAGTCCTGTCGATTTTTTACCCTTAACCGTAGATTATCGTGAAAAGTTTGCTGCTTCAGGGCGTTATCCTGGAGGTTTCTTTAAAAGAGAAGCAAGACCAAGTGATGGTGAAGTATTGACCATGCGTTTGGTTGACCGTGTATTGCGTCCATTATTTCCAAAAGATTATCACGCCGAAACACAGGTAATGATTCAGTTAATGTCGCATGATGATGAGGTCATGCCTGATGCCATGGCTGGATTAGCCGCTTCTGCTGCAATTCAACTATCAGATTTTCCATTTGAATGTGCCATATCAGAAGTAAGAGTAGGTCGTATTGATGGTCAATTTATTATCAATCCAACGAGAGCACAATTAGAAGTTTCTGATTTGGATATGGTGATTGGCGCTTCTGCAGATTCTGTCATGATGGTTGAAGGTGAAATGGATGAAATTTCTGAAGAAGAAATGGTAGAAGCTATTAAGTTTGCTCACGATGCCATTAAGGTTCAGTGTGCTGCACAAATTAAACTAGCCGAAGCTGTTGGCAAAAAAGCTACCCGCGAATATGAGTCAGAGCGTGAAGACGAAGCTTTAGAGAAAAAAGTTCGTGACATGGCCTATGATAAAGTCTATGCTGTGGCAAGAGCCGCCTCTGCAAAACATGAGCGTAGTGCTGCATTTGATGCCATAAAAGAAGAAGTAAAAGCGTCTTTCACCGAAGAAGAATTAGAAGATTTTGGCGGATTAGTGTCTAAATATTTCTACAAAGCAGAAAAAGCTGCAGTTAGGGATTTAACGTTAAATGAAGGGTTACGTCTCGATGGTCGTAAAACAACCGATATCAGACCAATTTGGTGTGAAGTAGATTATCTTCCATCAACACATGGTTCAGCAATTTTTACACGTGGGGAAACTCAAGCATTAGCAACAGTTACTTTAGGAACCTCAAGAGAAGCCAATCAAATTGATATGCCATCATTTGAAGGTGAAGAGCGTTTCTATTTACATTATAACTTCCCTCCATTTTCTACTGGTGAGGCAAGACCTATCAGAGGAACTTCGAGACGTGAAGTTGGACATGGTAATTTAGCGCAACGTGCCTTAAAAGGTATGGTTCCTGAAGATTGTCCTTATACGGTTCGTGTGGTCTCTGAAGTATTGGAAAGTAACGGTTCGTCTTCAATGGCAACTGTTTGTTCTGGTACTATGGCGCTTATGGATGCTGGTGTTCAATTAAAGAAACCGGTCTCTGGAATTGCTATGGGACTTATTTCCCAAGGTGATAAATATGCTGTATTATCCGATATTTTAGGTGATGAAGATCATTTAGGTGATATGGACTTTAAAGTCACAGGAACTGCAGATGGTATAACTGCTTGCCAAATGGACATTAAGGTAAAAGGTTTATCCTATGAAATTTTGGTGAATGCCTTAAAACAAGCACAAGCTGGTCGTTTGCACATTCTTGACAAATTGGTGGAAACCATTGCGCAACCAAATGCGGACGTGAAAGCACATGCACCTAAAATGATTACAAGAGTAATTCCTAACGAATTTATTGGAGCCTTGATTGGCCCTGGTGGAAAAGTGATTCAGGAATTACAAAAAACGACTAAAACAACGATTGTTATCAACGAAGACCCAATTACAGAAGAAGGCATTGTTGAAATTTTAGGAACAAATCAAGAAGGTATTGATGCCGTATTGGCCAAAATTGATTCCTTATTGTTCAAACCTGAAGTTGGTAGTGTTTACGAAGTAAAAGTAATCAAGATGCTTGATTTTGGTGCCGTAGTAGAATATATTGATGCTCCAGGAAACGAAGTGTTATTACACGTAAGTGAATTGGCTTGGGAACGTACCGAAAATGTATCGGATGTTGTTAATATGGGTGATGTTTTTGATGTGAAGTATTTTGGTGTAGATCCAAGAACGAAAAAAGAAAAAGTATCGCGCAAAGCTATATTGCCTAAACCTGAAGGGTTTAAAGAGCGACCTCCTAGAGACAACAATAGGGACAATCGTGGTTCTCGTGATAATCGTGGTAGAGATAATCGTGGTCGCGACAATCGTAGAGACGATAGAAGACCTAGAGAAGACAAAAAAGAAGACTAAAAACTTTCTTTTTACAACAATAAAGCCTTGCATTAATTTAATGTGAGGCTTTTTTTTGCGCCAAACTTTCATTTTAACGACAATCTGTCATAAAATGGGAAACCTAAACTTTCAGCATATTCAGAATCTTTCAAGAATCATTGAATATAATTTAGAATTCAATAATAATTTCGCCCTCAATTATAAATTTGATTATTCTTTAAATCTCTTTTATTATTTGGCACTACCGCACAGTCCTTGCGGCTATACATCAAAATAATATTGATAATCAATACATTAAAAATGAAAGTATTAGTTATTGGAGCCGGGAACATGGGATTAACCTATGCGGAAGGAATGGCGACATCGCCTCTTTTAGGAAAGCATAAGCTTAAAATTTATGATACCGATCCAAAAAAAATTGAAAGTTTAAAGAATAATTCCAACTTCAGGGTTTTTGACAATCTTCAGGATTGCCTACCAACCGCCGATCTGGTGTTTATAGCCGTCAAACCTTATCATTGCAATCAGCTCTTCGAAGACATGAAACCTATGGTCAATGACGAACAGTTGATGGTATCCTTGATGGCTGGAGTAACCATAGAAAGTATCGTTGTGGGATTGGGCATTCCTAAAGTTGTTAGAACCATGCCCAATCTGCCAGCTAAAGTGGGAAAAGGTGTGACTTCGTATACCGAATCAAAAGCAGTTTCAAAAGTAGAACTTATTCTGGTTCGTAATTTACTGGATACCACAGGAACTTCCATCCACGTGGATACGGAAACCTTCATTGATGCTTCAACAGGTATTTCTGGAAGTGGTCCAGCTTACGTATTTTACTTTATGCAGTCTATGCTTGAAGCAGCCTTAAACATGGGCTTTTCAGATTATGACTCTAAAGTATTGGTAAGCAATACGTTTGAAGGTGCTATAGAATTATTCAACCAATCTAATCTCTCACCAGAAAGTTGGATTGATCGTGTTGCTTCAAAAGGAGGAACAACCCAAGCCGCTATTGATTCCATGGAAGACAATAATGTCAAACAGCTTATTCAGGATGCAGCCTATGCTGCGTTTAATAGGGCAATTGAATTAGGAAAGGAAAAATAAATATGAAGACTGTAAAACGAGTTGTAGTAAAGGTAGGAACTAATGTACTTACCAATAAAGATAATCGCATTTTAGGTCCCGTTTTAAGAGAATTGGTCAGACAAATTTCCGTGCTTTATGAACGTGACATTAAGGTAATACTAGTATCTTCAGGATCGGCCATTGCTGGAAGGGAAATTTTAGGCGAGACCGCCATTACTGAAAAGTCAATACGAAGACAAGTGTATTCCGCTGTAGGGCAACCTAGAATGATGCGCCATTATTATAGCCTATTTCATGATTACGGAATGCGCTGTGCACAGGTTCTAGCCACAAAACGGGATTTTGATCCTGGTAAGCACCGTGAAAATATGATCAATTGTTATGAAGGTTTGTTGAGCGAAGGGGTCATTCCTATCGCAAATGAAGATGATGCGGTTTCCTTAACCATGTCTATGTTTTCTGATAATGATGAGCTGGCCAGCTTGGTTGCTGAATTATTGGATGCCGACAGGCTTATCATTTTATCGGATACCGATGGTCTTTTCACTGGGCATCCAGATGACAAGAATTCACGGAGATTGCACGAAGTCACCGTTGATCAAAATGTTGAACATTACGTAAAAGCATCCAACAAAAAGGAAGGTGAAGGTCGTGGTGGCATGGCCTCTAAACTAAAAATTGCCAAAGGCACCGCCCAAAAAGATATCCCAACTTACATCGCCAATGGGAAACGAGAAAATGTTATTGTCGATATTATTGACAATAAAGCTGTAGGCACAAAATTTATTCATTAAAAAATTAAATATAACTATGAAACTTATAAAAACAGATATAAAAAATAAGGTGTTGCAATCCATGATTAACATTCTCGATCGTGAACGTGATGCTATTTTAGAAGCCAATCAAAAAGATTTAAAGGCCTTCATGAAGGAAGATCAAGCACTTTATGATCGACTTATCGTCAATAATGTAAAAATTGATGGCATGATTCAAGCTATAAAGGAAGTTAAGGCACAGGATGACCCAGTAGGTAAAGTAATTTCTGATCTAACACTAGACAGTGGATTGAAAGTCACAAACAAAACAGCTCCTTTTGGTACCATTTTGATTATTTATGAATCCAGGCCCGATGTTACCATTGAAGCCGCTGTTTTGGCTTTCAAGGCAAATAATAAAATTCTGCTTAAAGGAGGAAAGGAAGCCATCAATAGCAACTTAATTTTAGAACACTGCTGGCATGAAGCACTTGAAGAAAACGGATTGTCAAAAAATTGGATAAGGCTCTTACATTTAAATCGAGAGGCAACACAAGAGTTCTTAAAAAATCCAACAGAAAAGCTCGACTTAATTGTTCCGAGAGGTGGTGAACGTTTGATCAAATTTGTAAAAGATAATGCCAGTTGTGCTGTACTTGTTAGTGGTAGAGGAAACAATTTTCTCTATGTTGCCAAAGATGCCGATTGGTTAAAAACCGTAAAAGTTATTGTCAACGCCAAAACTGATAAAATTTCAGGCTGCAATGCATTGGACAAAGTACTAATTGACAAAAACATTCCTAATTATGGTGCCAAATTAAAAGAGTTGCAGACTATTTTACATAAGCTAAATGTAGAATTAGTAGTTGATGATGGAATAGACAAAATACTTCCTCAAGAAGCACAAATACTTGATGACGCCATTTGGCATGAAGAGTTTTTAGCCCTTAAATTGCTTTTAGGTGAAGTTGAAGATGAAGATACCGCCATTGAAATGATTAATACCTATTCAGGTGGGCATTCAGCAGCCATTTTAACAGAAAATACTTCGCTCGCCAAAAAATTTATGGAGCAAGTTGATAGTGCCGCTGTTTACCACAACGCCTCCACCCGATTTACAGATGGCGGACAAATGGGTGTTGGAGCAGAATTGGCAATAAGTACTGATAAATTGCACCATAGAGGTCCATTAGGCTTAAAACAATTGGTAACAAATAAATACTATGTATTTGGAGACGGGCATGTAAGGGTATAGAACTAGTATATCCAAAACTATAAGTACATGAGCAAAGAACGAATTAATATGGATGAAAAAATGTCTTTTTTATAAATTTCAAAAAGGACGTCTTGTGCAACTTATAATACCCAAAACGTTAAAGCTCGTTAATAATTTGCTATTGTAAATAATTTTATTATATTATTAGTTATGATTTACACAGACAAAGATAAATATTCAGAAGTTTTAAATGACTCATTAGCCTATCTCGAACAACGCGGATATGAAAACATTAAAGCAGATACTAAAGGCTATGAAACCCCAAAATCATACTCTAAAGTTGGAAGTGATATAAGCATCACACCCGACATTGTTGCAGAAAAAGAAGGTAGAAAGCACTATTTTGAATTGAGCTTAAAATCCGAAAAACCTAATTTACTTAAATCAAAATGGCTGTTTTTAAACACCTTAAGCAACATGAAATCCCACAAATTTAGGTTAATCACTACACGTGGTCATTACAAATTCACCAATGAAATGTTGGACGATATTAACCTAACCGATAAAAAACTAATTAAAATTTAATTTAATCTTTTTGTAACATTTTTGGTGCTAATTACGTATAACCACAAGGTAGGATTATAATTAGTATTAAAAACTAGACAAATTAAATGAGACAACTCAAAATTACCAAGCAGGTTACCAACAGGGAGACCGCTTCGTTAGACAAATATTTACAAGAAATTGGAAAGGTTGACTTAATCACTGCAGATGAAGAGGTTGAATTAGCACAACGTATAAAAGCTGGAGATCAACTTGCTTTAGAAAAATTGACAAAAGCCAATCTACGTTTTGTGGTTTCGGTAGCAAAGCAATATCAAAATCAAGGTTTAACCTTACCCGATTTAATCAATGAAGGTAATTTAGGTCTTATAAAAGCTGCACAACGATTTGATGAGACACGTGGTTTCAAATTCATTTCATATGCGGTTTGGTGGATTCGTCAATCGATACTTCAGGCTTTGGCCGAGCAATCACGTATTGTACGCTTACCATTAAATAAAATTGGGTCAATTAACAAAATCAATAAAACGTTTGCCTTTTTAGAGCAAAGTCATGAGCGCCCTCCAAGTGCTGAAGAAATTGCGAAAGAGTTGGACATGACCATTAATGATGTTAAGGAGTCTATGAAAAATTCTGGCCGCCATGTATCCATGGATGCGCCTTTAGTTGAAGGTGAAGATTCAAACCTATACGATGTGTTACGTAGTGGTGAGTCTCCAAATCCTGATAAAGATTTATTACACGAATCCTTACGCACAGAAATTGAGCGCGCACTTGAAACTTTAACACCGCGTGAAGCCGACGTTATTCGATTGTACTTTGGGCTTGGAAATCAGCATCCTATGACTTTAGAAGAAATTGGAGAGACTTTTGATTTGACTCGTGAACGTGTTAGACAAATAAAAGAAAAAGCAATTAGACGCCTAAAACATACGTCTAGAAGCAAAATATTAAAAACGTATTTAGGATAGTTTCAATGTGGATTTGCTACCAAAATTAAGATAATTTTCTTATATTGCTAGCCAAGTACAATTGAAATAAAATTTATCTAAAATATTTTTAGTTTCGTAAGTTTTTTACGACTAAATAACCGTAACAAACAGTTACACATAACTGTTCGTTTTTTGATTGATGAAAGAACCCAGAGCTGATTACTCTGGGTTCGTTTTTTTACCTACTTTTGCAAAAGCAATCTTAAAAACCCACAATGAGTTCTAAATTAATAGCACCCTCAATTTTAGCAGCAGATTTTGCCAATCTTCAACGAGATATCGAAATGGTCAATACAAGTGAAGCCGATTGGTTTCATATTGATATTATGGATGGTGTATTTGTGCCCAATATCTCTTTTGGGATGCCAGTGTTAAAAGCCATCTCAAAGCATGCAAATAAAACCATTGATGTGCATTTAATGATTGTTGATCCAGACCGATATATTAAAACTTTTGCTGATTTAGGCAGTAACATATTAACAGTACATTATGAAGCCTGTACGCATTTGCACAGAACCTTACAAGCTATAAAAGCTGAAGGTATGCAAGCTGGTGTAGCACTTAATCCGCACACCAATATTAATGTTTTAGAAGATACAATAAATGATATTGATTTGGTATGTGTGATGAGCGTCAATCCAGGTTTTGGTGGCCAAAGTTTTATTGAGAACACTTACAATAAAGTAGCACAATTAAAAGAACTCATTACACGAAAGAATGCTTCAACCAAAATTGAGATTGATGGAGGAGTTACAAACAAAAATGCTAAACAATTAGTTGATGTTGGTGCCGACGTTTTAGTGGCGGGCAGTTATGTGTTTGGAAGTTCAAATCCAATAGAAACTGTCAAAGATTTAAAAGCTATCGCTAATTCCTAACGTTTCAAACACTTCTTAACACACTCTATTTAAGTGTTTTAATATAAATATTCGGGATTTTTCATTATATTTAAGTATTACTAACAGTCGTTTAAGAGTGTTGGTTCTTGTGCTTAAATCTTCCCCATTATTAATCTTTAGAACAATAACGCTTTTAAACATTAATAATCAAATTGCATGAAAACAAGATTAAACTTTGAAAAAAGCATCCTGCTATTACTGTTTTTCAGTTTTAGTGTGTTTGGATGTAGCGACGAACCCTTAATTGATTCGCAATTGGAATCAACGGACAGCAAGTACGTAATTAACAAAAATGAATCGAACTCGAAAAAAGGGTCAATGTTTCATTTTACAGCCCATTTAAGTGGAAAAAATGAAGTCCCTCCGTTTGACACAGATGCAACAGGTCAAGCTATTGTAAGAATTGCACCTGACGAAAGTTGGATTGCTTACAAACTAATTGTTGCCAACATTGAAAACGTTACAGCTTCGCACTTTCATATGGCACCAGCAGGAGCTAATGGTGGCGTTGTGGCTTTTCTATTTATGAATCCCGTTGCACAACCCAGTGGCCCGGCAAATGGTGTTATAGCTGAAGGCGTTATCACATCAGAAAATGTTATTGGCAATATCGCTGGCGATTTGGGCGCACTTATTGAAGCTATTAGATCTGGTACTATTTATGTGAATGTACATTCCACCAATAAGCCGTCTGGCGAAATTAGAGGGCAGTTATAGGAAACATTAAAAACCTCCAGTTAAACTAACACTGGAGGTTTGTTAAACACCTTTTCAAGTCATATGTTCCTGATTGGGGATAACTAACTCAAAATGACATCGTGTAATTTAGTTTATAGTTGTTTTAATAAGTATTTTATTAAATCTGTTGTAGTAACAATACCTACTAGGCTATTGTGATCAATAACTGGCAAGGCATGAAATTCACTTATGGAGAGAATTTCGGCTACTTCCTTGATTGTATTTGTGGAATTAACTGTGGCCAATTTCTTAACCATGACTTGCTCGATGGTGAACATATTATATACTACACTATCAACATAATCATCATCTTCAAATGCTGAATCGGCAAAACTTATTCGTAATAAGTCTGTATAACTTAACATCCCAATAATAGTTTTTCCACTTACCACAGGAATATGTCTAATATGATGTTTTTTGAATAAACGTTCAGCCGTTTCTAAATTATCGTCCTTCTTTAAAGTAATGACCTTTTCTGTCATTATTGTAGTAACCGGTGCTTTTCGTATCATGACCTTAAGTTTTTAATTCCGTATTAAAATTAGGAATGAAAACCTTAATAAAATATGATAAAAATCATGCACTAGTTTCTAATAACCAGCAAAATCAAAATTTAGCATTTGTTTGGTTTTATCATAAACTTCAGGAAACTGTTGCTTAAAATCTGTTGGTGTTTCAATAAACGTTTCTATAACTACTGCTAAGAATTCAAATTGATTGGTATATGCGTAATCTCTAAAGTATTTAGAAGCAATCAATTCTTTTCGTAGCTCTTCCTTATTGGTCAATAAATCTGTAAGCTCTTTAAACGAGTCTGAAAAAATTGTGGAGCTCACATCACGTTCCTTGATACTGTTTAAATGAATTGCATGGGCAAATTCATGGATTCCAAGATTGATTCTATCAGCATTACTCTCAAAGCCCTTTTTAAAATCTTTCCAGGACAAGACTAAAGTTTTGAGTCTAGGATTAAATTCTCCCTTATGATAATCGTTGTTGGTTCTAGAGAAAAATTCGTTGGGATAAATAAAAATCCTACTTATTAATCCAATATAAAAATCTCTAAACCCAAAAGTCAACATGACTGCAGTTGCAGAAATCAAGACTTTCATTTCTTCAGTTACCTCAACACCTTCTCTGCCAATAAAACGTTTATCGGCCATAAATGATGCCACTCGGTGTTCAAAAATACGTTGTTGTTTTATGGATAATTTATTATAAAACCGGAACTGACCACGTAAAATGGACTTTTGCGTACTGCTTAATTTTTTAAGAAAAAATGACGTGTGGACAAAAAATGGTTTCTTGTGTCGTATCACATAACTTATTTCCACCATTCTCAAGGCAAAATTCAATAACATCGCCAAAAGCATGGCAAAGAAAACACCTATGACTATTTTGCCACCAGTAGTAAGCTGTTCTATGAAAATGATTAATTTCACTTCACAAATAACGTTTATTATACTAATACATTGTGAGGGAATTACTTAAAGATGAGGAAATCAAAGATACAAAAAAATGAACACTAGGGATTGGATTCCCCAAAAGGTTCCGCTTTGAAATCAAAAAAAACCAAACGTTCAAATTCAAATATCAGCCTTAATGTATTAGTTACCAAATAAGAAAGGATTGAATTTCCCAAAGCGTTCCGCTTTGAAATCAAAAAAACCAAACGTTCAAATTCAAGAAAGCTTGATTTACCGTTTGGTTTTTTTGATTATTCGTGACCGCGGAGGGATTCGAACCCCCAACCCTCAGAGCCGAAATCTGATATTCTATCCAGTTGAACTACGCAGCCTTATTTCCTGCAAAAACAGGAATGTCATTTTATACTAATTTTGATCTCACAATAGTAGATATGGTCTTTCCATCTGCCTTACCTGCTAATTGTTGATTGACAATTCCCATAACTTTACCCATATCCTTCATCCCTTCTGCACCTACTTTCGCAATTGTTTCTACAACAACTTTCTCTATTTCAACTTCACTTAATTGAGCAGGCAAAAATTGACTAATTATTTCAGCTTGATCCAATTCAGGTTCAGCAAGATCGGCTCTATTCTGCTCGGCATAAATATTTGCACTATCCTTACGCTGCTTAACAAGTTTAGATAAGATTTTAATTTCCTGCTCTTTGGTAAGCTCTTCTTTAGATCCTGTTTCCGTCTGTGCTAATAAAATTTCAGATTTGATCGCTCTTAAAGCTGCCAATGCTGTTTGATTCTTATCTCTCATTGCAGCTTTCATAGCCGTCATGACATCATCTTGTAAGCTCATGATTGTATGTGTTGTTTTAAAATGCGAAGATAAGTAAAAAGTCTTGATATGAAAGAACCCTTTTTCGTTTCAAAAGCGTAAATTATAATTCCAATAAAAACCCGAAAAGTAATTAAACTTTCCGGGTCCAACATAGCGAAAACGCTAAATTAAATCAGCTATTAATCAACGTTATCGTGTAAGAACGAATTATTACTTCGTAATTGAATATCGTCATTATCATCTGTACCAACTGACATTCTCGAGTTATTAGTCTCTGAAGAATGCGGTGTGTCATCTAAATTAACACCTTGTCGCTTGTAGGCTGGTTCGCGCTCAATCTCATCAATTTTTGAAGTTTTAAAACGATAATTAAAATCTTTCATCTTGCGACGTCTTTCATCTGCCCGCTCTTTTAAAAGCTCGGATATTGGGCTGTTCATTGGGTCAATGTCTTCTTTTTCAATTGGCGCCTGAACTTTTTCCTCAAGCACTTTTTTCTCAAAAACAATCTCTTCTTCAACTTCAACCTCTTTAGATTTTGTTTTGTTCATAGACGATTCAAAACTCATAAAATCGTCAAGTGCATAGCGAGTTTCTCCAGTTTCATTAGCTTCAGTTACAGGGATAATCTCGACATAATCTTTTACCTTATAATCTTTGACTTCATCTTCCAAATCAAATAGAACCTTGTTTTCGTCTTTAACCTTATCCTTTTTATGATCAGATAAAGGCAAATCAAAGGTCAAGGTAATTTGTTCTTCCTCTTCGTACTCAAAATCCTTAACATCTTCATCCTTTTCTTTTTGAATTGGAGTGATGATAAAATCGTCTTCTGTTTTATGATCCAATACTTCTTGATACACCACATTCATATTTTTTATGAACTCTGTAGTAGGTATCAAATTAGAGTGTACATCATGGTCATCACTGTCATCAATTATTAAGGTGTGTTTTACAACTTCAGATTCTTTATCTTCTTCTTTTTCAAGAATAATATCAGGCGTTATAATTGCAGGCTCACGCTCTTTTACATTAATATCATCGCGATCTTCTTCTAATGCATGAACTACTTTTTTTACTTCGGTATTTGAAATTTCGTGTTGTTGATCAATATTGAACCCAGTAGCAATAATAGTCACAGAGATGGATTCCTGTAACGACTCATCTTCACCAACACCCATAATGATATTAGCGCCGTGACCAGCTTCATTTTGAATATGGTCATTGATCTCGCCAATTTCATCAATAGTAATTTCTTGAGAACCAGAAACGATAAGCAACAATACGTTTTTAGCTCCTGTAATTTTATTGTCGTTTAATAAGGGCGAATCTAGAGCTTTCATAATGGCTTCTTGTGCCCTTGTTTTCCCAGATGCCGCCGCAGATCCCATAATAGCAGTACCACTATTACTCAAAACGGTTTTTGCATCGCGTAAATCGATATTTTGGGTGTAGTGATGTGTAATGACTTCGGCAATACCTCGTGAAGCCGTAGACAAAACTTCATCTGCTTTTGAAAACCCTGCCTTAAAACCAAGGTTTCCATAAACTTCACGAAGCTTGTTATTATTGATTACTACTAAAGAATCAACATGGCCACGAAGGTTTTCTATTCCTTTTTGAGCTTGCTCGTTTCTTGTTTTTCCTTCAAATTGAAAAGGCATTGTGACAATACCAACAGTAAGAATATCTAATTCTTTAGCCATTTTTGCTATGATTGGAGCAGCTCCAGTACCTGTTCCACCACCCATTCCGGCAGTAATAAATACCATCTTTGTATTGGTATCTAGCATTCGCCTAATATCTTCCAAACTCTCAACCGCTGCTTGTTCCCCTACATCTGGATTAGCTCCTGCTCCTAAACCTTCGGTTAAGTTAACACCTAGTTGAATTTTGTTTGGAACACCACTATTTTGTAATGCCTGTGCATCTGTATTACAGATAACAAAATCAACACCTTTTATACCTTGTTGAAACATGTGATTTATAGCATTGCTACCGCCACCACCGACACCAATGACCTTGATGACGTTGGATTGGTTTTTTGGTAAATCGAATGCAATGTTTCCTAATTCATTGTTGTTGCTCATATAATTAGTTCTTTACTGGATTTATAATTAATTTATTCTGCATTATCTAAAAAATCTTTTACACGTTCGGTTAGCTTATCCAAAAATGATCTGCGCTCCTTTTTTGGCGGATTCACAACTTCGCTCGCATTTGAGGCTTCTTCTGAAGCTTCAATCTCTTGTTCTAATTGCTCTCTCTCTTTTTCGATCCGTTTGCGCTCTTGACGTTTAAGTCCATCCATGACCAAACCTACCGCTGTAGCATAGAGAGGGCTAGCTACATCTTCATCACTGTCTCCTGCAAGGTGTTCATTAGGATACCCAATTCTGGTATCCATGCCTGTGATATATTCAACCAACTGTTTTAAATGTTTGAGTTGACTACCACCTCCTGTTAAAACAATACCTGCGATGAGTTTTTTCTTTTGCTCTTCGTGTCCATAATTTTTAATCTCGACATAAACTTGCTCAACAATTTCCACAACACGAGCATGAATAATTTTGGATAGATTTTTAAGTGTAATTTCTTTTGGTTCTCTTCCTCGTAATCCGGGAATTGACACAATCTCATTATCTTTATTTTCACCAGGCCATGCTGAACCGAATTTTATCTTTAATAATTCGGCCTGCTTTTCTATAATTGAACAGCCTTCTTTGATATCTTCGGTAATTACATTTCCACCAAAAGGAATCACTGCTGTGTGACGAATAATTCCGTCCTTGAATACTGCTAAATCTGTAGTTCCACCTCCAATATCAATTAGAGCAACGCCAGCTTCTTTTTCTTCCTGACTTAACACTGCATTCGCAGATGCTAAAGGTTCTAGGGTTATTCCTTCTAATTCCAACCCTGAACTTTTCACACATCGCCCTATGTTTCTTATAGATGAGACTTGACCCACAACCACATGAAAGTTAGCTTCAAGTCTTCCTCCATACATCCCAATAGGTTCTTTTATTTCACCTTGTCCATCAACTTTATACTCTTGGGGCAATACGTGAATGATCTCTTCTCCTGGAAGCATCACCAATTTATGCACCTGATTAATCAAACGGTCAATATCCTCTTCATCAATTACCAATTCAGAATTGGCTCTAGTGATATAATCACTGTGTTGTAAACTTCTTATATGCTGACCAGCGATTCCAACGGTTACATCTTCAATTTTTAATCCCGCCTCGGCTTCTGCTTCTTGAACAGCTTGTTGAATGGACTGAATAGTTTGTGTAATATTATTCACCACGCCTCTATGCACGCCTAAACTTTTAGATTTCCCTATTCCTAAAATTTCGGCTTTGCCGTATTCATTCTTACGACCTATCATGGCCACAATTTTTGTGGTACCAATATCTAGCCCTACTGAAATTTTATTATTCTCCATGCCTTACTTTTTGGTGCATATTACTTGGTTGTCAAACTTTAAATTTACCACACTGTACGTATCGAGTGTTTGATCTCTCATCGCTTTTTGATAAAAAGCTTTGAGGTTGTTTACTTTTTTATCTAATGATTTTAACGATCCTAAATGAATGGTAAAATCATGTAATCTAAATTTTAGGTCTATCGATTTGTCTTCATTTTGATGAATCTCGACGACATGTTTTTTCAAAAATTCATCTTCTTGAACTTTCTTTGCAATGTGGTAAACATTACCAAGTTCGTTTTTATAAACAGCCCCTGTTACAAGTGGCACCCTTGCCGTGTAATTTGTTGATAACGGCATGTAATCACCCCTATCATCAATATAAAACGATGCATTTGTACTAACTCTAGCTAACGGTTTTTTTTGTTCAATCTCTGCTGTGATTTTACCTTCAACATTGATAAACACTTGAGCTTGCTTAATCATTGGATTAGAATTCAGGGCAGTTTCCAATCCGTTCAAATCTATAATTTCTTTAGGCTTATTCGTAACGGTTTGTTGATTTTGTATTAACAATTTACTAACAGTTTCATGAGTGACAAATAAATTATCCTCCCCTATGAATTGTATTAAAGGAGCACCTACTTTTCTGGAAGAATTTCTTACAGATGAGAATGCATATAATGATACTACTGTAACCAATAGTGCAATCCCCTTTATGTAATTATAATTAACTCGCAATGCTTAAGGCTTCTTTTATAAGTTTAACTTCTTCTCCAATATCTCCTGCTCCAACAGTTAAAATAACTTGAGCATTTGATTGTTTTAATTCTGAAATTAATTCTGCTTTCTGAACCAATTTTTTATTCTTATTTTGAATTTTATCAAGCAACCATTGAGAGGTAATTCCTTCGATTGGAAGCTCTCTTGCAGGATATATATCTAAAAGCAAAATCTCATCAAATTGCGACAAACTTTGTGCAAACGCCTCGGCAAAATCTCTTGTTCGGCTAAATAAATGTGGTTGAAATACGATCAAAACTTTCTTATCTGGATACATCTCCCGTACAGCCTGATGTACGGCATCAATTTCTTGTGGATGGTGGGCATAGTCATCAATGAACACCAAATCGTTTGTTTTAATTTGATAGGTAAATCTTCGTTTAACTCCAGTATAAGATGCTAATGCCTCGGCGAGCTGTTGGTGAGGGATGCCATATTCTACAGACATCGCCAAGGCTATTAATGCATTCGACAGATTGTGTCTACCAGGTAGGTTAAATTTGAAATTGTTAAGAACGGTTCTAGGTGTTTTTACATCAAACACATAGGCTCCATCTATTATTTTTATATTGATCGCCGAGTAATCGGCGTCATCTTCTATTCCGTAAGTTATGCCTGCTAAAGGCAATCCATTTTTAATAAACAGCTTACCGTTTGGTTTAATTTTCTTTGAAAACTCAATGAATGAATCCTGAAGCGCTTCAGCATTACCGTAAATATCTAAATGGTCAGCATCCATAGAGGTAATCCCAGCCATGTCAGGAGATAAAGTTAAAAATGAACGATCAAACTCATCGGCTTCAACTACCGTAACTTTAGTACCATTAAGGATTAAATTTGAATTGTAGTTTTGACTAATTCCGCCTAAAAAAGCAGTAACTTCAACATTGCAAGCATTCAACAAATGCCCTAAAATACTCGTAGTTGTTGTTTTACCATGAGTTCCTGCAATAGCCAAACAATAAGTGTGTTTTGTTATTTCGCCAAGTACTGTTGAACGCTTTAAAACTTCAAAACCATTCGCTCTAAGATAGTTGAGTTCAGCATGTGACTTGGGGATTGCTGGTGTGTAAACAACCAAGGTATGTTCTGGATTCAAAAACTGATCAGCAATTTGCTCAACATTATCGTCAAAATGAACTTTGATTCCCAACGCTTCTAATTGGCTGGTAATCTCTGATGGTGTTTTATCATAACCCGCAACCTGCTTATTATTCGCATGAAAATAACGAGCCAAGGCACTCATACCAATCCCTCCGATACCTACAAAATAAACACTATGTACGGTTTTTATATTCATTTACTTTTAAGCAGCTTTTCTACTTCGTTAGCTATATCTTTTGTGGCATTTACCAATGCCAATTTCTTGATATTTGTACCCAATTGCTCTTGCTTTTCAGTTGAAGCAATAAGCTGTGAAAACTTATTTTCAAAATCAACCTCTAAATCAGACTCCTTGATTACCAGTGCTGCTTCTTTATCAACAATAGCCATTGCATTTTTGGTTTGATGATCTTCAGCAACATTTGGAGATGGAATAAAAATGACTGGTTTACCTACAATACATAATTCTGAAACCGAAATAGCTCCAGCTCTAGAAATAATGACATCAGCAGCAGCATAAGCCAAATGCATAGTATTTAAAAACGCATGCACCTGAACGTTATCAAAATTATTGTAGTGCTTATATTCATTATAGTACAGCTTGCCACATTGCCAAATGACCTGCACGTTTTGAGTTTGAAAAAACTCCAATTCCTTTTCTATAAGTTGATTAATTCTACGTGCTCCCAAACTTCCACCTAAAACCAACAGCGTATGTTTCCCATGCTTTAATTTAAAAGCATCTTTTGCTTTAATTGATTTGTTTTCAATATCTAAAAGATCGAGACGAATTGGATTTCCTGTTTTGATAATTTTTTTCTTTGGAAAGAATCGTTCTAAACCATCGTAAGCCACGCAAATTTTATCCACCTTTTTGCCTAAAAGTTTATTTGTAATTCCTGGAAATGAGTTCTGTTCTTGAATTAAAGTTGGAATATTTTTAGTCGCCGCAACTTGCAGTATAGGTCCGCTGGCAAAACCACCAGTACCAATAGCCACATCGGGCTTAAACTCTTTTATGATTTTGCGTGAACGCAATAAACTCATTATCAATTTTAAAGGAAAGGCTAAATTTTTTAAAGTCAATCTACGCTGAATACCAGAAATCCAAAGGCCTTCAATTTTATAGCCTGCTTCTGGAACCTTCTCCATTTCCATTTTATCCAATGCTCCAACAAATAAGAATTGTGCCTCTGGAAAACGCGATTTTAATTCGTTTGCAATAGCTATCGCAGGAAAAATGTGTCCTCCTGTACCACCTCCAGATAATATGATTCTGTACTTGCTCATTCTAAAGCTTCACTTAATATTTCAAGTGGATTTTCTTCCACATGTTCTTGTTCTTTTAATTCTTCGCGTTTAGCACTTACACTTAAAATAATGCCAATTGCCAAACAGGTCATCCAAATGGAAGTCCCTCCACTACTTATTAAAGGCAATGTTTGTCCTGTTACAGGAAATAATTCAACTGCAACAGCCATATTAATTAAGGCTTGAAAAACAATGGGTAACCCCACTCCAAGGACTAAAAGTTTTCCAAAAATGGTATCTGATTTTTGTGATGCAATGACAATCCTGAATAGCAACCATGAATACATAACCAATAAAAACAATCCACCTATCAGACCATATTCTTCAATAATTATAGCGAAAATGAAATCGGATGAGGACTGTGGTAAAAAATTCTTTTGAACACTTTTACCAGGTCCAACACCATGAATCCCTCCAGAAGCGATTGCAATTTTTGCTTTTTCAATTTGATAGTCGGCTTCGGTATCTTCACCGTTGGTAAAGTTCTCTATTCGGTTCATCCAAGTATCAATTCTATTGGGCATAGCATCAGGAAACGCTTTTGCAACCAAAACAAACAAGACCAGTGACAGTATACCTGCACCAATGATAACTGTCAAATACTTAAAAGGATATCCACCAATAAACACCAATATCATCACCATAGCGAACATAATGGCAGCAGTTGAAAAATTGGCCGGAAGAATTAATAGTAACATTAGAAATACAGGAAGCCAAAGTGGCAAAATCGACTCTTTAAAAGTGATTTCCCTATCCTTTATTTTTGAAAGGTACCTTGCCACATATACCATTAAAACCACTGAAGCCAATGTAGACGTTTGAAACGACATCCCAACAATGGGTATTTGAATCCACCTGCTTGCATTTGCTCCCTCAATAGTTGTTCCTTGAAGCATGGTCACAACAAGTAAAACAAACACTATAGGCATCATAACCATCGACAACCCTCTAAAATAGCGATATGGAATACGATGCACCCCATACATAATGGCAAAGCCTAAAAATAGATGCATAAAGTGCTTCACAAAAAACGAGAACGTGCTCCCAATACCACCAACATAGGCTAAATTACTAGCGGCACTATACACTGGCAGAAACGAAAATATGGCTAGCAAAGCCGCTATGGCCCAAATTAACCGATCTCCCTTTATGTTATTGAATAGTGTTTGCACTTTATCCTTTATTGTAAAATCAAATTCGTTTGTTAATCTTATAAATTTCTAACTGCATCTTTAAACTGCCTACCTCGGTCTTCATAGTTTTCAAAAAGATCAAAGCTTGCACAGGCTGGTGAAAGCAGAACATTATCTCCTGCTTCTGCTATTTTATAAGCAATCTTTACAGCCTCACTCATAAATTGAGTTTCGACAATGATATCGACCATACCAGCAAAGTTGTCCATTAGTTTTTCATTATCAACTCCTAAACAGATAATAGCCTTTACTTTTTCGTTTACAAACGAAAACAACTCTCTATAATCATTGCCTTTATCCTGACCACCAACAATCCAAATTGTAGGCGCATCCATGCTTTCGAGCGCATAGTAGGTAGCATTCACATTGGTAGCCTTTGAATCGTTAATGTATTGTACTTTGTTAATTTTTAAAACATGCTCCAAACGATGCTCAACACCTTGAAAGTTCTCTAAACTTTCGCGTATGGTCTGTTTTCTAATTTTTAACAAATGCGCCACAGTTGAAGCGGCCATTGCGTTTTTAATATTGTGTTTTCCTTCTAAAGCTAAATTTGCTGTTGGCATGATTATTTGGTTATTATCTATTGTTATTTTTATTTTATTTTTATCTAAATACGCTCCATTTTCAATTGGATTGATCAATGAAAATGGCAATAAGGTGGATTGAACAGGATGCTTTTGTAACCAATCGGTAATAACTTCATCGTCGGCGTCATAGATTAAAAAGTCATCATTAGTTTGGCTTTGGGCGATTTTAAATTTTGAAGCGATATAATTTTCAAACTTATAATCGTAGCGATCCAAATGATCTGGAGTGATGTTAGTGATTATCGCAATTTTCGGCTTAAACTGAAAGCTATCATCCAACTGAAAACTACTAATCTCTAAAACATAGTTTGGGTAATTTTTCTCTAGGACTTGTTTGGCAAAACTGTCTCCAATATTTCCTGCAAGCCCAACTTCTAATTCCTGTTTAAGAATATGATGTGTAAGCGCTGCAGTAGTGGTTTTACCATTGCTACCAGTAATCCCCACAATCGTTGCTTTAGTATAGTTTGAAGCAAATTCAATTTCAGAAACTATTGAAATCCCTTGTTCTCGAATTTGTTTTACTATTGCTACTTTGTCAGGAATACCAGGACTTTTCATCACTACATTGGCATTAAGAATTTTGGATTCTGTATGCTGTTGATCTTCCCATTCAATCTCATTATGTATAAGAACGTTTTTATATGTTTCCTTGATTGTTCCTTTATCTGAAACAAAAACCTGAAATCCTTTTTCTTTGGCTAATAGCGCTGTTCCTACTCCACTTTCTCCACCACCTAAAACAACTAGCCTTTTCATCTATCTAATTTTCAAGGTCACTATCGATACAATTGCCAGCAAAATTCCAATAATCCAAAAGCGGGTCACAATTTTGCTTTCATGATATCCCGATTTTTGATAGTGATGATGTAAGGGTGACATTTTAAAAATACGACGACCTTCACCGTACTTTTTTCTTGTGTATTTGAAATAGCTCACTTGCAATACCACTGATAAATTTTCTGCCAAGAAAATGCCACACAACACCGGAATCAACCACTCTTTTCTTACGGCAATGGCGATAACAGCAATGATTCCGCCAATGGTTAAACTTCCTGTATCACCCATGAATACCTGTGCTGGATAGGTGTTGTACCATAAAAAACCTATTAATGCCCCTACAAAAGCTGCTATATAAATTGTAATCTCCTCAACCCTAGGTATGTACATTATATTCAGATAATCTGAAAAGATAATGTTACCCGAAACCCATGCGAAAATCCCCAATGTGAGGACAATAATTGCCGAAGTTCCTGCGGCCAAACCATCTATTCCATCAGTTAAATTGGCGCCATTTGAAACCGCAGTAATAATAAAAATCACTATAGGAATGAAAAGAATCCAAGCATAGGATCTCCATTCAGGATTTACCCAAGTTACTAGGTCTGCATAATCAAATTCATTGCCTTTTACGAATGGAATCGTGGTTTTGGTAGAGTGCTCTTCATCCATAAATAATTTTGAAGGAGACACATTAGGATCGGCTGCTAAAATTTGTTGTTGTTCTGCAAGAGGCAATTTTTCCTTAATGGATACATTAGGATGAAAATAAAGGGTGGTGCCAACAATTATTCCTAAACCAATTTGACCAAGTACCTTAAACCTTCCTTTTAAACCTTCCTTATCTTTTTTGAATTTTTTGATGTAGTCATCAATAAATCCAATAGTACCCATCCAAAGCGTAGTGACAATTAATAATATGATGTAGATATTCTCTAGTTTGGCAAGCAATACTACAGGAATTAAAGTCGCTAGGATAATTATAATTCCACCCATGGTTGGTGTGCCAGCTTTTTCCACTTGGCCTTCTAAACCTAAATCCCGAATGGTTTCTCCTACTTGTTGTTTTTGCAGAAACTTAATAATGCGTTTACCATAAATCGTAGAAATTAAAAGTGATAGAATAATAGCAACTGCGGCTCTAAAGGTGATAAAACCAAAGAGTGAAGCTCCTGGAAACTGGAATTCTCTTTCTAAATATTCAAATAGGTAATACAACATTTATTTCTTCAGTTATTTAATGTTTTTGCAATGGTCTGATGCAAATTGCCATTGCTAACTTGGTTTTAACTTTAAAGCAATTGGCACTCATTTCTGTAATTGTTTTAAAAATTCCTTGACAATTTTAAAGTCATCAAAATCAAATCGCTCTCCTTTTATTTCTTGATAGTTTTCATGGCCTTTACCAGCAATAAGAATGATATCTTTAGGTTGTGCCATTTGACATGCCGTTTTTATGGCTTGTTTACGGTCAACTATTGAAACTATTTTTTTGAAATTTTGAGGTTCAACACCTTTTTCCATTTCTTCAATAATGGCTTCAGGCACCTCATTTCTAGGGTTATCACTAGTAAAAATCACCTTCGTACTCAAAGCAGAAGCAATATGCCCCATTTTAGGTCTCTTGGTCGTATCACGATCTCCACCACAGCCTACCACGGTAATCAATTCTTCATTATTACTGCGAATACTATTAATGGTTTCCAATACATTTTTTAGGGCATCTGGCGTATGGGCATAATCCACAATTGCAGTGATTTTTTCATCAGAAATTAAATACTGAAATCGTCCTGCAACACTTTCCAATTCACTAATAAGCCTTAAGTTTTCAACTCTTTCTAATCCCAAAAGTTCGGCCGTCGCATAAATTGCCAAAAGGTTATAGGCATTAAAACTTCCTATTAATTGTGTCCATACTTCGCTTTCATTGATTTTAAGCAACAAACCTCCAAATTGATTTTCTAAAATTTGGGCTTTATAATCTGCATATGATTTCAGTGCATAGGTATATTTTCTGGCCGCTGTGTTTTGAAGCATTACTAGACCATTCTTATCGTCAATATTAACCAAAGCGAAAGCCTGTTTTGGAAGCATGTCGAAAAACGATTTTTTCACATCCCTGTATTCAGCAAAAGTTTCATGATAATCTAAATGGTCATGGGATAGATTGGTGAAAATTCCTCCTTCAAAATGAAGGCCTTCAGTTCTATTTTGATGAATGCCATGTGAACTCACTTCCATGAAACAAAACTCAACCCCTTCAAGACTCATTTCGGATAAGTATCTATTTATGGTCAAAGAATCTGGCGTGGTATGCGTAGCCTTATATGCGTTGTTATCAACCATAATTTTTACCGTTGATAAAAGCCCAACTTTAAATCCTGCTTTTTTGAAAAGTTGATACAATAAAGATGCTACGGTTGTTTTTCCATTTGTACCAGTAACACCAATAAGCTTTAAATTTTCAGAAGGATTATCGTAATAATTTGAAGCCATAAAAGCCAAAGCTCTACTGGCATTGGCCACTTCTATATAGGTGATGTCATTATTGAAATTTGAAGGCAAAGTTTCACAGACTATTGCAGAAGCCCCTTTTTGTATCGCTGCATCTATATAATCATGCCCATCAACTGCTGTACCTTTAATAGCAACAAACACATCCTTCTTTTTCACCAATCTTGAATCAAAAGCAATAGCATTAACTATAATGCCTGTACTTCCAACAACAGCATTGATGGTAGTTTTGTATAATATGTCTTTTAATTCTGGCATTAAATATTTAAAATGACCGTTTGATTTCTCTTGACTTTAGTTCCCTGTTCTATGGATTGGTGTTTTACTACTCCGGTTCCTTCAATTTTCACTTTTAACCCTATATTTTCGAGTAATGGAATAGCGTCCATTGTTGGCATTCCAATCACACTTGGCATAATCGTTTTATAGGTTTGAGCAACATTGTAATAGGTTTCAAAATCTTCTTCTACGACTGGATTTTTAAACTCAAGTTTTTCAACTTCATCAATTAAAGGCGTATCAGTAAATATTTTTTGAGCAATTTTTTTGAATACAGGCCCCGATACATCTGCACCATAATACCCTACACTTTTATCAGGCTCATGAATAACAACAATGCATGAATATTTTGGATTCTCTGCAGGAAAATACCCAGCAAATGAGGATATGTAATTTAATTTTTCCTTATCACGATAGTCTTTTTGGCAAGTTCCTGTTTTACCAGCCATCGAAAAATTTGGAGAGTATAATTTGTGGCCAGTGCCATGATCTTTTTCCACAACATTTTTAAGCAATTGCTGTACTTTAGCAATGGTTTCTTTAGATGCTATTTTAGGGTTTATGACTTTCTTTTCGAATGGCACAATGGTTTTGTCAAATTCTTTAACCTCTTTTAAAAAACGGGGTTTTACCATTTCGCCATCATTGGCAATGGCATTATAAAAAGCCAAGGTTTGAAGTGGTGTGAATGAAACACCATAACCGTAAGCCATCCATTGCAGTGCTATCCCGCTCCAACGTCCATTCTTTATATTAGGATCTGGAATGATAGGTTCTCCTTCTCCAATTATAGGAAGGTTTAGCTTTTGATTAAGGTTCATGGCATATAACCTATCCACAAATTTTTTCGGATTTTTGCTGTAATGCTGGTCTATAGCTGAAACTATACCTGTATTTGAAGACACCTCGAACGCTTCGGATACTGTGATTTTACCATAACCCCCAGCTTTTGAATCTCTAACTTTTTTTCCATAAAAAGTTAATACCCCGTTTTTAGTATCAACCACATCACTAGTATCCAACACCTTATCTTCAAGAGCAGCGGTTATTGCCATAAGTTTAAATGTTGAACCCGGCTCATGGCTTTCGCCAACGGCATAGTTCAATCGCTCATAATAAAAGCCTTTACTATTGCGTCCAAGATTTGAAATGGCTTTGATCTCACCTGTTTTAACCTCCATTACCACAACGCAACCATGATCGGCTTTATACTTTTCCAATTGTTCCAACAAGGCGTGATGCGCAATATCTTGAATATTCACATCGATGGTTGTGTATACATCATAGCCATCTTTTGGTTCTACCTCATTGTAATCCGTAATTGGTTTCCATTGACCTTGACCTATTTTTTGTTTCCACCTATGGCCATCAGTTCCACGTAAATATTGCACTCCAAAGGCGCCATCAATTCCAGCCCTAGTTACATTCCCTTGGTCATCAAAGCGCTCATAACCAATAGAACGTTGCGCTATTTCACCCATAGGATGTTCGCGTTTCGTGTTTTGCTCAACGATCAATCCGCCTTTAAAAGCCCCTAAATTGAGCATTGGAAAATTTCGCAATCGAATGTAATCTGAATAACCAATATTTCTAGCCAGAAGAAAATACCTGTTTTTGTTGGCTCTAGCTTTACGTATTTCTTTTTCATAATAGCTTGATGGCTTTCCTGAATATCTAGATAGTGAATCAGCCAAAGGCTTTAAATAGGTTTCAAATGTATGGTTTGAAGGTGTTAAGGCGTCCAGCCTGATATCGTATTTTGGAATTGAGGTCGCCAAAAGACTTCCATCTGAAGCATACACGTTTCCTCTATTGGCAGGAATGACGACATTTTTAATCGTACGTTTTTCGGCTAGATCCCGATACTCATCACCTTGCACAAACTGAATGGTGAACAATTTAAACACCACGGCAAGCACAAACACAAACATGCAGCCTGCAATAAAATACAACCGATTCAATATGTTTTTATCTGTTACTGCCACTAGTTATCTTGTGTTTTAACCCTTATTTTTTTTGGAGGGACTACGGAAGGCAAAATTTCTTTTTCTGCTACTTTTTTTACAATGGAAGATTCCATTTTAAGCCGCATTAAAGCAGATCTCCCTTCAACAAACGCTGAACGCAATTCCTTTACTTCATTATTCAATTTTGCAATTTGATGCACTTTTTTATCAGCACTGTGCGAACTGGCTATCATGACAACCGCCAAGGCAGAGATAAAAAGAATGACTCTCCAGTTTTTAAAAGAGTCATCGCTGATTAAAAATTTACCTTTTAGTATATCATAAACGTTTTTCTTCATAACTTTTCGGCTATTCTCAATTTGGCACTTCGCGCTCTATTGTTCAATTTTATTTCTTGAGAACTTGGCACAACTAAACCGCCTATTTTCTTTAGAGGGACATTATAATTTCCAAACACATCTCGTTCTGGCTCACCCTCAAACATGCCGTTTCTAATAAATCGTTTTACCAACCTATCTTCGAGAGAGTGGTAGGAAATAAAGCTTAAACGACCTCCAGTTTTTAACACTTCTGGGGTTTGCAGTAGCAATTCTTTAAGAGCTTCTATTTCTTGATTGACTTCAATACGTATGGCTTGGTAGATTTGAGCTAAAACCTTATTCTCTTTTTTATGCTGTAAAAAGCCTTTCAATACAGTTTTAAGTTGTTCGCTGGTTTTAATTTTAGATTTGGCACGCTCTTCAACAATGACCCTTGCCATAGCTGGTGCTTGACGTAGCTCTCCGTACTGCCAAAATACTTGCCGCAACCGCTCCTCTTCATAATTATTGACGACTTCAAATGCAGAAAGGGCACTATTTTGATTCATTCTCATATCGAGATTTGCCTCAAAGCGTGTTGAAAAACCACGTTCGGCCACATCAAATTGATGTGAAGACACACCAAAATCGGCAAGTATGCCATCTACTTCCTTAACTCCGTAAAATCTTAAAAAGCGTTTCAAAAATTTAAAATTTTCGTTTATTAGTGTAAATCGTGAGTCGTCAATAGTATTTAAAAGTGCATCTTGGTCTTGATCAAAAGCGTATAATTTTCCACCGGGACCAAGTTGCCTCAAAATTTCTTTACTGTGTCCGCCACCGCCAAAGGTTACATCCACATAAATTCCATCTTGCTTAATATCCAGACCTTCAACTGTTTCTTTTAATAAAACTGGATTATGATATTCCATTGTCATCATCTTGTCCCATTACTTCTTCAGCTAAATCTGCAAAATCACCAGTAGCGTCGTCAATAGCTTGTTCGTACTTTTCTTTATCCCAAATCTCAATAATATTAATCGCTGAAGAGACCACCGTTTCTTTAGTGATTCCAGAGAACACAATTAAATCTTTAGGAATAAGGAGACGCCCAGTTGCATCCACTTCAATCATTTTTACACCAGCAGTAAAACGGCGAATGAAGTCATTGTTTTTCTTTTTAAAACGGTTAAGTCCGTTCATTTTCTTCATAAGCACTTCCCACTCATTCATAGGGTACAGTTCTAGACAAGACTGAAACACTGCACGCTTTAAGACAAAGCCGTTTTGTAAAACGGGAGATAACTGCTTTTTTATGGCAGCAGGAAGCATCAACCTACCCTTGGCATCCACTTTACACTCATATGTCCCTATTAATGCGTTCAACTTGATTGGTTTATGCTTCTAACGATTTAGATTCAAATATATTGAAAATTTTACCACATTTTACCACAAAATACCACATTTGTTGATAAATTCTATTTTTAAACCCTTTTTTTCGATAAAACGCCGACCTCTTATCCTATCAAATTGTTTAATATCAAGGCATTAAAATTGAAGGTATTGAGGAATTTTAGTGAAGCACAAACTGTTAACAAACTAATATCATTAACATGACTAAAAATGGGAATAAAATAGAAATGAAATACCTATATTTGTTTTTAACGACTATCGCTGAACACTACATGAAACATCTTTTAAAAAAAGAAAAAAACTACAGTTACATTGAAATTGGAGAAGGAAAACCTTTAATCATTTTACACGGATTAATGGGCGGATTAAGTAATTTTGATGCCGTTACTCATTTTTTTGGAGCAAAAGGTTATAAAGTAATAATTCCTGAACTCCCTATTTATACTATGTCTTTACTCAAAACCAATGTTAAAAGTTTTGCTAAATATTTACACGATTTTATTGAGTTTAAAGATTTCAATGATGTCATTCTTTTAGGAAATTCTTTAGGCGGCCATATTGGTTTATATCATACTAAATTGTATCCTGAAAAAATCAAGGCACTTGTGATTACAGGTAGTTCTGGGCTTTATGAAAGTGCTATGGGTGGCGGATACACCAAACGCAGTGACTATGAAGTGATTAAGAAAAAAGCACAGGATGTTTTTTACGATCCAGCTATTGCAACCAAAGAGATTGTTGACGAGGTTTATGAAACTGTAAATGATAGAAATAAGCTCATAAAAACACTTGCTATTGCTAAAAGTGCCATACGTCATAATATGGCCAAGGATCTTCCAAAAATGCAAACCCCAACATGTATTATTTGGGGAAAAAATGATACGGTAACCCCACCTGAAGTGGCCGAAGAATTTAATGAACTTCTGCCAGATTCTGAATTATTTTGGATTGATA
The DNA here is from genome assembly GCA_003550275.1 of Flavobacteriaceae bacterium MAR_2010_72. Classification (GTDB taxonomy): domain Bacteria; phylum Bacteroidota; class Bacteroidia; order Flavobacteriales; family Flavobacteriaceae; genus Geojedonia. Next base: position 601,796 of record QXCW01000002.1, on the reverse strand, counting down.
AATGTGGCCACGCCGCTATGATGGAACATCCTGAAGAATTCAATACTATTCTTCACAAATGGCTTACCGATAGAAAATTTTAAAGCTAAAATCACACTAATAGCAACATCATGTTAATTAAATCGGCCGAATTTGTAATGAGCAATTCTGAAGTGGGCAAATGCCCAAAAGATTTGTTGCCCGAGTATGCATTCATTGGCCGAAGTAATGTTGGTAAATCTTCCTTAATTAACATGCTGACTAATCACAAAAATTTAGCAAAAACCTCTGGAAGACCAGGAAAAACACAACTTATCAATCATTTTTTAATTAATAAGAATTGGTTTTTGGTTGATTTACCAGGCTATGGTTATGCAAAAGTTTCAAAAACTACTAAAAAGAAATTCCAAAAATTTATCACTGACTATTTTGAAAAAAGACAACAATTAATCTCCGCGTTTGTTTTGGTCGATATTAGACACGAACCTCAAAACATTGATTTAGAATTCATGGAATATTTAGGTGTAAGCCAAATTCCGTTTTCAATAATTTTCACTAAAGCCGATAAACTTAAACCAAAAGCTATTGAAAGACATGTTGAAGAATACACCAAAGAGCTCTTAAAGACATGGGAAGAAATACCTCAATATTTTGTAACATCCTCTTCAAAAGCTATTGGAAGAGATGATGTTTTAAACTTTATAGATGCGACCAACTCTGAAATTAATGCGTTGCGATCTTAAGACGTTTTTACATCTAAGGCGTCACGTAAAGCATTTCCGATAAGCATAAAAGACATCACCAAAATCATTATACATAACCCGGGAATTAAAGCCAAATAAGGCTTTCCGAGTATAATATAACTGTAATGATCCTTTATCATTGCTCCCCAACTTGCCATTGGTGGTTGTGCACCAATACCCAAGAAACTTAATCCACTTTCAATTAGTATGGCCGCGGCAAAATTTGCGGCCGAAATCACAATGATCGGTGCCATGATATTAGGCAAAATGTGACGTGTAATAATTCTAAAATCAGTAAATCCTAAAGCTCGCGCTGCTGTAACATACTGCATTTCTTTGGCACTAATTATTTGACCTCTAACCACCCTAGCCACTTCAACCCACATAGTCAAACCAACGGCTATAAATACTTGCCAAAAGCCTTTTCCTAGAGCCAAAGTAATAGCAATTACCAAAAGCAATGTGGGGATAGACCAGGTTACATTTATAAGCCACATTACTGCTGCGTCTACTTTACCTCCATAATACCCTGAAAGACTTCCCATAGTAATTCCAATTACCAATGAAATAAAAACAGCGATGAACCCTATGAAAAAAGAAATCCTAGACCCAATAATAATTCGACTTAAATAATCCCGGCCATACTTATCTGTTCCAAAAATAAATGTTCGCTCCTTGATATAATTTTCAACCTCTTGATTTGGAAAAGCTTCTAAAGGAATTTCCTTTGTTAAACCCTCAAGTCCCTCGGCGGCGTATTCTGTGTAAACCAGATTATCATCTTTGATGAAATAAGCTGTAATTGGTATTTCACTAACTTGAGTTCGTTCTCCAAAAAATAATTTCGAAACCACCGATTCTTTTGAATCGATATTTAAAGGTATTGTTAACATCTTAACCTTAAAGCCAGGCTTTTTTGAGTGAATTGAAAGATGCATTTGATTGGCATTTTGGGAATGATCAGGTGCAAGCACGTAAGCAAATACAGAAATCAACCCAATGGTAACAATAACACATAAACTAAAAACGCCCCAAAAGTTTTTTTTAAACTTTTGAAGCGCTAATTGTGATAATGAATTATTGGTATTACCCATTAATCCTTATTCTTTAACTGTTGTGGCCACTTTGGATTTAATGCCATAGGTCATTCTTAAATCGTTTAAAACATTAAGAGCTTCTTCTATATAGACATCTTGGCTTAAACTTTGGTGCCAACGCTGACGTTTTTCTTTTAAAACCGAATCTTTCTCCATGATTTGCAACTCATAAGGCAATGATTTAAAAGTTAAATTCGTTTTATAATCGGCAAGTTTTTCAAAACGTTTAGCTTCCTCTTCATTTTGTTTCAATAAAGCTTTATACTCATCATAGTTCAATGAGTAGCTTTCTCTATCTCTAATTTTCCTTACCCATTTTGCGTTTTCATCGATAAGTTTTAGCTGTTCGTTATTAGCCATACGTTCTTTACTTTTTTCGATGGTTGAATCATAATCAAAGTAATTCTCCCATAAATTATAGCTTACAGGATCTATCTTATCCCAAGCCAGTGGATTTTCTTGATCCTTCTCTCCTATATCAATATAACTATAGCGATCTGGAACAACAACATCACTTTTAACGCCTTCTAATTGGGTTGATCCTCCATTTATACGGTAGAATTTTTGGGTAGTAAATTTCAATGCTCCCATGTCTCCATTAGAGTTGTTTCTAACCATTCTGTTGAGATCTAATACATTTTGCACAGTCCCTTTTCCATAGGTTTGTTTGCTTCCAATAACAATTGCTCTTTTGTAGTCTTGCATTGCTGCTGCCAGAATTTCGGATGCCGAAGCTGATAGCTCATTAACTAAAATTACCAATGGGCCATCCCAAACAATAGAACGGTCATCATCATTAAGCACCTCTTTTGGCTCTCCCGCAGTTTTCACCTGAACAATTGGGCCATTTTTTATAAATAAACCACCCATATCAACAACCGTTTGAAGCGAACCTCCTCCATTGTTTCTTAAATCTAAAACCAGACCTTCAATACCTTCCTCCTTTAAACGCTCAATCTCCAACTTGATATCGGAAGCAGCGTTGCGCTTTTTATAGTCTTCAAAATCAACATAGAATTTTGGTAGATTGATAACACCAAACGTTTTTCCATCTTTCTCAACTGTAGACGATTTTGCATAGGTTTCCTCAATCTCCACAATATCTCTGGTAATGGTAATATCTTCAATAGTTCCATCCACTTTTTTAAGCGTTAATGTCACTTTTGTCCCTTTCGGACCTTTTATAAATTTAATAGCGTCATCTAAACGCATTCCAACAATATTCACTGCATTTTTCTCGTCTTGCTGTTTTACTTTAAGAATTTGGTCTCCTACTTCTAGTTCATTTTGTCTCCAAGCTGGACCACCACTGATAATTTCGTTTACTATAATAGCATCCATCTTTTTTTGAAGTCGTGCTCCGATACCCTCAAAGTTTCCTGACATGGCTACATCAAAACGATCTTTATCTTCGGGCGCGAAATAAAAGGTATGCGGATCAAACTCTTCAACAATGGCATTCACATACACTGCAAACCAATCTTTACGCTCGCGTTCATCAATAAAACTATAAAGCTCATTTAATGAACTCAAGGTCTGATTGCGAGCTTCAGCTTCAAGTTCAACTCTACTTCTCTTTGCCTCATTTGTATTTGTGTCACTTTCTTCCTGCACCACTAAATCATCGAAGTTTGCGATGGTTGAAAACTTTAATTGTTGTCTCCAGCGCTCTTTCATTTCCTTTTTAGATTTTACATAAGGTAAATTCTCGTAATCTGTTGAAAACTCTTCACTCCCATTAAAATCAAAAGGCTGTTGTAGGATTTCTTTATAAATGTCTTCAGATTCTTTGATTCGTTGAGTTAACCTATCATATGTCAAATTAAAAAATGAAATGTCATAGGCTTTAATTTGATCATCTAACTCATTTTTATGAGATTCAAATTCCTTAATATCAGAAGCATAAAAATAACGCTTAAACGGATCTAACTGTTCTAGATAATCGTTAAATACTTGCTGGGAAAATGAGTCGTTTATATCTTTAGGACTGTAGTGCCCTTGTTCTAAAACGTAGCTTATTAATTGAATGAGTAATTTGTCCTTGCTAGGATCATTGAAAGTCTTACTTGTAAAACTACAAGACGCAAATGCCAGCAATAATACTAGCAATAAAAGTTTTATATTCCTTTTCATAATATCTCTCATATTATTTTTTCACTAAAGTAAAAGAAAAAATCATGCCATTAAAGCCAAGCGCTACTAATTTTTTGTTAAACCTAATAATATCAACGTTTATTGACGATTTTACGTATTTTAGTAACCTGAAAATTTATATCTAAATATGTCTAAAAAGCCTCTAATTTTGGTAATTAATGATGATGGCATCACGGCTCCAGGGATTAGAACTTTGGTTGAAGTCATGAACAGTATAGGCGACGTAGTCGTCGTGGCGCCTGACAGCCCTCAGAGTGGTATGGGCCATGCCATAACGATAAACTCAACTCTTTTTGTTGAAAAAGTTAAGCTTGACGACGGCCCACAGGTTGAATATAGTTGTTCAGGCACACCAGCCGATTGCGTAAAGTTAGCAGTAAAGCAAATTCTGGGAAGGCGTCCAGACTTATGCGTTTCTGGCATTAATCACGGCTCAAATTCATCCATAAATGTTATCTATTCGGGAACAATGAGTGCGGCAATAGAAGCAGGTATTGAAGGCATCCCAGCTATTGGGTTTTCACTTCTTGATTACAACTGGAATGCGGATTTTAGCGCTACAAAAGCTTATGTAAAAACCATAGCCGAGAATGTTTTGAAAGAAGGCTTACCAAGTGGAGTTGTTTTAAATGTGAACCTACCCAATCTCCAAAAAAAAGATATCAAAGGCATAAAAGTTTGTAGGCAGGCTAGGGCCAATTGGGAAGAAGAATTCGACAAACGAAAAAACCCTCAAGGCAGAGACTATTTTTGGTTAACTGGTAAATTTGTAAATTTAGACAAGGGAGAAGATACGGATGAATGGGCATTGGAGCATGGTTATGTTTCTGTTGTGCCCGTGCAATTTGATTTAACAGCACATCATTGTATCCAAAATTTAAATACTTGGGATTTTCATGATTAAAAACGAAATTTTAATTGGTTTTTTAATAGGGCTTTTGGCCAATTTTATTGGTCTGATATTAGCCATACTTATTTTTACCGAAGGCGCAGCTATAGATGTCGTTATTAAACAAGCCATAGCCGAAGGCTTTTTTACAAAGTTGGTTAGTATTGGAGCGGTTTTAAACTTAATCGTCTTCTTCGTTTTTATTAAAAAGAAACAAGATTACAGAGCGAGAGGTGTTTTACTAGCTACAGTCCTAGTAGCCATTTCAACATTTTTTATCAATATTTCTTAAGTCTTTTAGCAAATGAAATATTACATAATTGCTGGAGAAGCTTCGGGAGACCTACATGGTTCCAACTTAATGAAAGCATTGCTGTTACAAGATGTACATGCTGAGTTTAGGTTTTGGGGTGGTGACCTCATGGAAGAAGTCAGCGATACACTTGTAAAACACTATCGCGATCTAGCTTTTATGGGGTTTTTAGAGGTAATTGTGAATATTGGCACCATCGTTAAAAACCTTTCCTATTGCAAAAATGATATTGCAAATTACCATCCTGACGCCATCATATTTATCGACTATCCCGGATTTAACCTACGAATAGCCAAATGGGCTAAACAAAAAGGTTTTAAAACGCATTACTATATTTCCCCTCAAATTTGGGCTTGGAAAGAAAGTCGCATTAAAGCTATAAAGCGGGATGTTGACAAGATGTACGTGATTTTGCCTTTTGAAAAACAATTTTATGAGGAAAAGCACAATTATCCGGTAGATTTTGTAGGACATCCGCTCATTGATGCCATTGCTAACCGCACGCAAGTCAATGAATTTGAGTTTAGAGCAGAACATGAATTAAGTGACAAACCCATAATTGCGCTTTTACCAGGAAGCAGAAAACAGGAAATAAAAAAAATGCTTTCTATTATGTTAGAAGTGGTTAAGGAATTCCCGAAATACCAGTTTGTAATTGCCGGTGCACCAAGCGAGGATAGAAGTTTTTACGAACCTTTTATAAAGATTAAAAATGTGGCCTTTATAAGCAACAAAACCCATGATTTATTGAGCGTATCCTATGCTGCTTTGGTAACTTCTGGTACCGCTACTTTGGAGACGGCCTTATTCAAAGTACCCGAGGTGGTTTGCTACAAAGGCAGCTGGTTATCTTATCAAATTGGCAAACGGTTGGTAAAGCATATTAAGTTCATTTCGTTGGTCAACCTTATCATGGATAAAGAAGTGGTTTCAGAACTTATTCAAAGCGAATTCAATCCGCAGAGATTAAAACAAGAACTTCAATTAATCTTGGATGATTATGAACGCACAAAATTCTTTTTAAACTATTACGAATTAGAGAAAAAGCTTGGCGGTAAAGGCGCCAGTGAGAAAACGGCAAAACTCATTTTCAAATCCTTAAAGACTTAATTTAATATATGAAAAGCACTATCATAGCTCTATGTTTAACCTGCCTGTTAGTTAGTTGTAATTCTTCAAAAGGAATTATTACAAAAAAATCAAAATCTGTTGAAGTTTATGCAAATGACTCCAAAGAAATTGAATTTGAGATTGAACATAAAACAGAGGAGGACAGCACTATCGAATTGGTTAAAACCCATGATGCCAACTATTCAAAAGCGGATTTGATCATTGATTATGCAAAGCAATTTGATGGTGTGAAGTATAAATTTGGAGGTACTACAAAACAAGGCATGGATTGTTCCGGACTTGTTTCTACAGCTTTTCATAATGAGAATATTGAGTTACCAAGAACCTCAAAGGGCATGGCAATTCAGGGTGAATGGGTAGATATAAAAGAAGTGCAAAAAGGGGATTTATTATTTTTTGCGACCCGACGTAACAGTAGGGAAGTTAGCCATGTTGGTTTAGTAACCGAATCCCGACCAGGTTATGTGGAGTTTATCCATGCTACAACGCGATTGGGAGTAACCATATCTAGTTTGGCAGAGCGTTATTGGTACTTTGCCTTTATTCAGGCGCGGCGCGTATTATGAGAGCGTATGTAATAACTTTAAGCCATGAAGTTACTTAACTTCACCATCATCAAACTCACACTGTGCTTTTGTGTGGGAATTGTCATTGCATTTCTTCTACCTATTTCATTAGACCATTCAATACTTTCAGCATCAGGATTAATATCCCTTTTAATTCTATCGTTTATAATTTCAAAGTATCAATTTAAAAAACGTATTTGGTTTGGTGTAATTGCTTTCCTAACAACTATAAGTCTTGGAGTTTTGGTTTTTAATTTTCATCAGCAAACCAATTTTAAAAACCATTATTCGCATCAGGTCACAAAGCAAAATGATATCCCAAAGCTTATCACTTTCAGAATTAGAGAACAACTAAAACCAAGTCCGTTTCATGATAAATACCTCGTAGATGTTCTTGCTATTGATAAAACATCAGTAGTCGGGAAATCTTTGTTAAATGTCAACAAAGACTCAAGCTCAACAAAGCTTAAAGTAGATGCTATTTTTATTACAAAATCATCGTTTCAGGATATTGCATTACCACTAAATCCGAATCAATTTAACTATAAAGCCTATTTGAAAAAACAATATGTTTTCCATCAAATTTTTAGTGATAACACTCGCCTTAAACTTTTGGCTTCAGAGCCCCATACTTTGTTTGGCTACGCTTATAACTTAAGGGAAACCATAAATTCTAAACTTAAGACCTATGATTTTACTTCTGAAGAATTATCAGTCATTAATGCTTTACTTCTTGGCCAGCGAAAAGACATAAGTGAGGAACTATACAACAATTACATTAACGCCGGAGCGGTTCATATTTTAGCCGTTTCTGGTTTACATATTGGAATCATTTTGTTACTACTAACGCGGGTATTACGTCCGCTTGAATACCTTAAACATGGGAAGTTTATTAAAGTTGTACTCATCCTAATTCTACTTTGGAGCTTTGCCATTATTGCTGGTTTATCGGCATCTGTAACTCGCGCCGTGGCAATGTTTAGCATTGTGGCCATTGGAATGCATTGGCGGCGACCAACAAATATCTATAATACCTTAACGATTTCAGTGCTTATCATTCTACTCTTTAAACCTTTGTTTTTATTTGATGTTGGGTTTCAATTGAGTTATATCGCTGTTTTGGCCATCGTATCGCTACAACCTTTAGTTTATAAACTATGGAAACCAAAATTTAAAGTCTTGGATTATTTTTGGCAAATTTTCACGGTAACCTTAGCTGCGCAAATTGGAGTTGCCCCTATTAGCCTGTTTTACTTTCATCAGTTTCCAGGTTTGTTTTTTATTTCAAATTTGGCCATTATTCCTTTTTTAGGACTCATTTTAGGGCTTGGAATCCTTGTAATCCTTTTGGCTTTGATCAATAGGCTTCCAGAGTTTATTGCACATCTTTATGGCACAATGATCAGCACAATGAATGGTTTGGTTGATTGGGTAGCCAGGCAAGAGCAATTTTTATTTAAAAATGTTAGTTTCAGCTTGCTTCAGCTGTTAGCCGTATATCTGTTTATAATTGCTTTAGTACAATTTTACAAGACGAAATCATATCAATCCCTGCGTTTGAGTTTTATTGGGATTTTAGCACTTCAAGGTGTATTTATATTTACTAAATATGAATCCTCAAAAAGCGAATTTGTGGTTTTCCATAAAAGTAGACAAACCGTCATTGGAGAGAAAACGGGAAACAATTTGACTTTATTCACTTCAAATGATAGTTTAACGATTGATGATGCCCTCATTAAAAATTATTCTGTTGGGAATTCAATAAAAACATTAAACAATAGCCCAATCAAATCAGTTCACCATTTTAAAAACAAAACCATTTTGATTGTTGACAGTTCTGGAATATACAATGTAAAAACCTTTAAACCTAATGTTGTAATCTTACGGAATTCACCTAAAATAAATTTAGACCGACTGATAGATTCCATTCAACCGCAAATGATAGTTGCTGATGGTAGCAACTATAGATCGTACGTTGAGCATTGGAAAACTACCTGCTTAAAACTAAAACGCCCTTTTCACCAAACCAGTGAAAAGGGCGCCTATATTTTAAAGTAAGAATTTATTCGTTCTTAAATTGAGGCACAAAGGCCGCAAAATAATTATTAAAATCCTCTTGGGTTTTCATTTCTTTATGTTTGTCTTCTTTAAACAGTTTTAAATAAAGCTCTATTTGCTGCGGATTTTGATACCCGCGAATAGGTGACAGCATAGTCCCCTGCTCGTCAAAATAGACGATGGTGGGATAAGCATTCACTTTTAAATAATAGGTAAACTGATGCACTCCGTTTCGTTTATTAACTAATTCTTCTTTGTAATTTGGATTGCTGTAGGTTTTTCCGCCATAGGTTACCTTTGAATTACCTTCGGCATTAAACTTAACGGCATAAAAATATTTATTTACATAATCAACCACATCAGGGTTTTGAAAGGTATTTTTATCTAACATCTTACAAGGCCCACACCAATTCGTGTATACGTCCATTAAAATCTTTTTTGGACTCTTTTTCTGAAGCACTAAAGCTTCTTCCAAACTCATCCATTTAATCTGTTGCGCCAGACCGCTAACAGTGGTTAACATGGCCAATAACACTATAATTCCTAACTTTTTCATAATTCCTTCTGTTGCAATAGTCATTCCGAACTTACAAAAAATGCTCCGAAAACGGAGCATTTTGCGTTTATTTTAACAATTTATTCGTTTAACGCACACCGTGCATTAGTTTTTTAATTACTGGATATAATATGGCAGATAAAATGCCTAATCCTACAGCTACTGCAGTAAGCAGCCAAAAGAAATAACTTAAGCCATTCTCTTGGGCAATACTTTCGGAGGCCTCACCAAATACACCTGCTAATTTCATTCCAATAGCAACTGCCAAATACCAAATACCAAACATCATTGCAATCATTCGGCCTGGCACTAATTTACTCACATAAGAAAGCGCTACAGGCGAAATACAAAGTTCACCCATAGTATGAAAAAAGTAAACCAAAATTAACCAAATCATACTTACCGAAGCGGCTTTTGCTCCAACTGGAATTGATGAAGCTCCTATAGCCACACAAGCCATCCCTAAACCTAACAGAACCATACCAAGGGCATATTTCATATTGGCATTTGGATTATATCTACTTTCCCACCATTTGGAAAATAAAGGCGCGAAAGTAATAATGAACAGCGAATTCAATACTCCAAACCAAGATGCTGGAACTTCCGCAATTTCTTTATTAAACTCTGTATAAAGCATCCAAATGGCTATGGCCCAAATTATAACGAAACTGAAAGCCAATATAATATTAGATAATGCATATTTTGAAAATGTTCTTTTGAACAACAGCCATAAAACCCAAGAGATAATTCCTAATGGCACAATAGTCATTAACGAGTTGACAATTTTAAATGTCAAGGCAGAATTGCCCTCTAGGACGCGTTGTGTATAATCCCTCGCGAAAATAGTTAACGAACCTGGAGCCTGCTCAAATATGGCCCAAAAGAAAATCGTTACAAAGGCAAAGAATACAACTGCCAACATCCTGTCCCTAACGATCGTTTCATATTTAGGTATTCTAATAATTAGCAATAAGATAAATAAGATAAGAGCCGTTAAAATTACAAGGTTAGACCCAGATAGTCCAAAAGCAGTAAAATCAAATAAATTATATTCGCCACCAGAAATTTTAGACACAGGATCATTTAATATCCAAGCTAATCCTAAAGCAGCAGCTAAAAATATCATTCCTAACTGTAAGTTCGTAAACGGATTAAGTTTTTCGGTTAAGGCTTTTGTGTTGGCTTCTTCTTTCGATTCACTTTTAGGTTTTAGTCCAATGTTTCCAAAAATGTCTTGTGCAAACCAAAATTGAAGCAATCCGAATAACATAAAAATACCAGCCAAACCAAAGCCCCAACTCCATCCTACAACTTCACCAAGATAGCCACAAAGTAATATGCCCAAAAATGCACCAGCATTTACACCCATATAAAAAATAGTGTAAGCGCCATCCTTTTTTATAGAACGATCTTTATACATTTCAGAAATTATGGAAGTCATGTTAGGTTTAAAAAAACCGCTTCCAAATACCAATAAGGTTAATCCTGTATAAATAAAAAAGCTGGATTCCAGTGCCATAGAAGCGTGGCCTAAAGTCATGAGCAATGCTCCTACTACTACGGCCCATCTAAACCCAATGATTTTATCGGCAAAATAGCCACCCAATAAAGTTGAAAGATAAACTAGTGAGGTATAGGTTCCGAATATGGCAAAGGCATGTTCCCTTGGCCAACCCCAACCTCCATCAAGCAGTGAAGCGGTAAAGAACATAACCAAAAGGGCTCGCATACCGTAGTACGAAAAACGTTCCCACATTTCGGTAAAAAACAATACAAATAATCCAGATGGATGCCCTAAAACGGTACTCTTAAAAAACTGATCAGTTGAATTCTCGGTCATTTTTAGCGTTTAAAATTAGTGAGAATCGGCTAACTCATAACCTTCGGCTTCATCATCATCCATAATGCGCTCGTTGTCTTCGGCACCATGAGTAAGTTTTTCTAATTTCTTTCTGAAGATCATTACTAAAAACCCAAACGCTACACAGAAAATAGCAATACCCGTAAAAATGGCAAACTCTCCTAAACTTTCAGAAGCTTCACCTAATAAACCTGCTAATTTATTCCCAAAACCAGTCATTGCGAAATACACGCCCATCATTAACGAGGCATACTTTAAAGGGGCGAGTTTTGTAATATAAGATAAGGCCACTGGAGATATACATAACTCCCCAACTGTATGAAACAAATATGCTAATACTAACCAATACATTGCAGAAGCACCGTCGGTTTGATATTGTGCAGCTGCTGCAGTCATAAAAAAGAAACCAGTACCCATAATTATAAGCCCTACAATCATCTTAAATAATGATGTAGAAACTTTTCCTTTTAGCTTTCTATTAGCCCAATATAAGGCTACTGAAGTTCCTAAAAAGATAATAAACATTGCATTTAATGACTGAAACCAAGACGCTGGAACCTCCCAGCCCATCAACATCCGGTTAGTTTTTTCAGATGCATAAATATTCATTAAGCCTCCTGCTTGCTCAAATGCGCCCCAGAAAACTATTACTAATAAAAACGACACAAATAAAACGACGACTCTATCCTTTTCAACCTTGGTCAAAGGTTTTTTCATAGCTTCTTTATCCAGTTCGCTTTCTGAATTCCCCAAGAAGTTTCCAACATGTTTTAAATGTTTTTGGCCTGCCAAATATTGGATCAAGCCCAACGCCATACCAATAGCTGCTAAACCAAAACCATAATGCCATCCATGAACCTCACCAACATAACCAACAATTAAACTCGATAAAAATGCACCTAAATTGATGCCTATATAAAAAATGGTAAATCCTTTATCCCTTCTTATATCACCTTGTTTATATAAACCACCTACCATGGTTGAGATATTTGGCTTAAGCATTCCAACACCAGAGATAATCAAACCTAAACCTGTATAAAAGGCCCACATTTCTTCAACTGATAAAATTCCGTGTCCAAGTACTAAAAGCACTCCACCAACCAAAACTGATTTCTTTTGTCCTAAAAATTTATCTGCTATCCATCCACCTGGTATAGAAGCCACATAAACCAGCATGGTGTACCAACCATACAAAGCCAAAGCCTCGCCATTAGTCCAGCCTAATCCAGCATTTTCAGATTGAGTTTCAGCCACTAAATAAAGTACCAAAATCGCCCGCATTCCATAATACGAAAATCGCTCCCACATTTCGGTAAAAAACAGGACATAAAGCCCTACCGGATGTCCAAATAATTCCTTTTGTTTTAGTGTTGCTGAATTTGCCATAAGATTCTTAAATTATTTAATAGTTAGTTAGTTTTAGTTATTTAATCTAAGAATGATCCTATTTTTAATTGCAATCCCACTCCTAAATTTTTGATAAAATATTGCCAAGTTTACTAAAAATTATGCAAAAAACCCCAACTATTAACAGTTAAATATGTAATATTAATGAACACCCATAATTTTATAGTAAGAATAGTATCTTTGTGAGTCTAAACTAAAGTTGATGAGTAAAACGATCGCTGGGTTTTCAAAACTGTCAAAATCCAAAAAAATTGATTGGATTGTTAACACCTATTTTTCAAATACTGAAGCGGCTAAAACAGTTTTGAAGCAGTATTGGAATTCCAATGACAAACTTCAACAATTACATGACGAATTTATTGAGAATACCATCACCAATTATTATCTCCCGCTTGGTGTCGCTCCTAACTTTTTGATTAATGGAAAAACCTACACGATTCCAATGGCTATCGAAGAAAGTTCAGTGGTTGCGGCAGCCAGCAAAGCTGCTAAATTTTGGTCAGAGCGTGGAGGTTTTAAGGCCGAAGTTATTTCAACTACCAAAATTGGACAGGTGCATTTTATGTATTCTGGAAATTTCAGTAAACTTAAACAGTTTTTCAATACGGTAAAACCACTATTAATCACAAAGGCTAAACCCATCACCAAAAATATGGACGCTCGTGGCGGAGGGATTTTAGATATTGAATTACGTGACAAAACCCAAGATATTTCAGGTTACTACCAATTGCACGCCACTTTTGAGACTTTAGACGCGATGGGTGCGAATTTCATCAATTCATGTTTAGAACAGTTTGCAAAAACATTTAGGGAAGAAGCCTTAAAATACGATGATTTTACGCCTTCGGAAAAGCAATTGGATATTGTTATGAGTATTTTATCTAATTATGTCCCTGAATGTTTAGTGAGAGCAGAAGTTAGCTGCAAGATCGCTGATTTGAATGAAGACAGCGGGATTTCCCCTCAAGTATTTGCCTCAAAATTTATCCGAGCAGTGAAAATAGCTGAAGTAGAGCCTTACCGTGCCGTGACCCACAATAAAGGCATTATGAATGGCATTGATGCGGTTGTACTTGCCACCGGTAATGATTTTAGAGCGGTTGAAGCTGGTATACATGCCTATGCTTCCAGAAACGGTCAATACAGCAGTTTAACCCATGCCAAAATTGAAGATGATATTTTCACCTTTTGGATTGAAATTCCTTTAGCATTGGGTACAGTTGGCGGATTGACCAATTTACACCCTTTGGTAAAATTAGCTTTAGAACTGTTGCATCATCCTTCAGCAAAAGAATTAATGCAAATTGTTGCCGTTGCAGGACTTGCCCAAAACTTTGCCGCATTGCGTTCGCTTACTACAACCGGAATTCAACAAGGACACATGAAAATGCACCTCATGAATATTTTAAATCAGTTTGAAGCCACTGATGAAGAAAAACTACTGCTTATCGACTATTTTAAAACTAATTTAGTTACCCATAGCGCCGTTATTGAGGCTCTTAATAAGTTAAGATCATAAATTGGAGACAAACACCTTTTTAAGTCATGGTAAATTATTGCTCACGGGAGAATATGTTGTTCTTGACGGGGCGTTGTCATTGGCCATTCCTACCAAATTTGGACAAATTTTAAGCATTTCACCTGCTACTAACCAACAAAAATTATACTGGAAAAGTTTAGATGAACGGGATAAGGTTTGGTTTGAAGATGAATTTTATTTTGAAAATGGAACGTTTATCTCAAAAAACAACACTGAAATTTCTACCCGATTAATTCAGATACTTGCAAAAGCTAAAAAACTTAATCCAAGGTTTTCACCAGTAGGCTTAAACGCCGAAACTAAACTCAACTTTAATCGAGACTGGGGATTGGGAACTTCATCAACGTTGATTCACTCCATTGCGACATGGGCTGATGTTGATCCGTATAAGTTATTGGAACACACCTTTGGCGGTAGTGGTTATGATATTGCCTGTGCGTCGTCAGATTCGCCCTTAACTTATCAATTAGATGTCAAAACTAAGATTGTTAATCCAGTAGATTTTAACCCAAGTTTTAAAGATGATCTATACTTTGTTCACCTAAACAAGAAACAAAATAGTAGAGAAGGAATTTCTAAATATAAAAATCTAAATACTCAAGTTAAAAGTTCGGTGGAAGTGATTTCTTCAATCACAAAGCAAATCATTCAGTCCAATACCCTAAATGAATTTGAGACCTTAATTCATCAACACGAACAAATCATTTCAAACCTTATAAAGCAAAAGCCTGTCAAGGATCTATTGTTTAACGATTATACTTTTGGTCAAATTAAAAGTTTAGGTGCTTGGGGAGGCGATTTCGTATTGGCAACCTCCAAAACTGATCCATCAGCTTATTTTAAAAGCAAAGGATATGACACCATCATTCCATATAATGATATGATTTTAAAATAAAAAAAGCCCTGCGATGCAGAGCTTTTTAATTTTCTATATTTATTTCCAATTAATAGAATTTTGCTCTATTATCTTTAATTTCTGCAGCTTCTTTTAGTGCATTATAAAGTTTTGTTTGAGCACTATTAACTCTAGCAGCACTTAAGCGCAGGGTGTTAGCTTGATAGTTTTCTAATTTAGGAGCTTCTGTTACTTTGGTAACTTCAACCATAAATACGCCTGTATTTCCGTCAACCAATTTAGAAGTTTGACCTTGCTTCAAGCCAAATGCAGTTCCAACCACTTTAGGCTCTTGACCAGCTCCAGAAAGCGTTGGTGTTTTCATATTTACAGCAGCTGCCGTTGATACGGTTACATTTTGGTTTTTAGCAACTTCATCTAAAATAGTAGCCGAAATTTTTTCTCTGATAAGCTTGGCTTTCTTTTGTTTTCTGATAGCAGGAATAGCTGTCACTGAAGCATTTTCAGGACTCATTAATCCTTCTTTATTGATTGCTGCTAATTGTACAACCACGTATCCTCCAGTAGGAATAGAAAAACGTTTGTAATCTCCAACATTGGTTCCTGCTTCAAAGGCCCAACGGACAATAGTACGCTGGCTTCCTAATCCTGGAATATTTTCTTGAAGCTCTTTTATGGTATTTACAGGTCTAACCTCATAACCGTTTTCTTCTGCAACCACTTGAAAATCCTTATCCTGAATAGCCAGTTCGAATTTTGAAGTCTCATTAAACACATTATCCACTGTTTCTTCAGAAGGTTCTATTTTACGAGCAAGACTTGCAATTTTTATAGCTCTAGACTTGTTCTGTTGGTCTAAAATTTCAATAATATGAAATCCAAAACTGGTTCTTACGACATCAATATCACCTTTATTATTTTCAAATGAAAAATTTCTAAATTCAGGAGCAAAGCTATCGGTATAAGCAAACTCGATAACACCTTCTTTTTCATTGCTCACTTTATCAGAAGATAAGTCCAATAAATCAACAAATTTTGAACGTTTAGATGTTATAGCTGCCAAAATACTATCGGCCGTTTTTTTAGCTTCAACTTCGGTAGTTGTAATCGATGGATCAACACGTGTTGCTCCTACAAACGGAATTAAGATATGACGTACTTTAGCCGAATCTGCCAATTGGGTTTGTGCAACAACTTTAGTCAATTTATAATATTCACCTTCTTTATAAGGACCATAAAATTCACCAACGTTTAATTTAAAAATACTATCAGCTACAGCATCAGGAAGTCCAGATTTAAATACATAGTTGCCATTGTATTTGATATCTGAATTTGCGTTGACAAAATTTTCTGGGTCTTTTGTCGCTCTAAATCCTATAATTGTGTCGTTTCTTTTAGTTTCGGCATTATAAACTACAGAATTGTCTAATAAGGCTATCAAACTATTTTTTAAAGCTTCTTCGTCTTCGACCGAAGCTACTTCATTAAACTGAACAAAATTGATATCTCTTGAAGCTTCTACTTCGTATTTCTTTTTGTTTTCATTGATGTACTTGGTAATATCACTTTTAGTAACTTGAACCAAACTATCAGCAATACTTGTGTAAGGTACAACGACATATTTTAGGTCAACCAATTTGTTTTCCATCACATAATCCATCTCACCTTCAACAACGGTTGCTGTTAAACCCGCTTTAATCATGTTATTATAGGTTTGTTGCATGGCATTGGCAGCAATAGATTGTTCATTACTGACCCAATCGGCATAGTTTATTAATGATCCACCTATTTGAGATCGCTGCGGTGAAGTCGCTTTTAAGTTGGCAATGAATTCGTTCATTTTAGCTTCGTCAAAAATGCCGTCTTCATTATTGAATTCTGGAAAACTTGAAAAATTCGTTCTTATTAAATTCCTCATTTGATCTTGTTCAACACTTAAGCCCAACTTTTCAAATTGAGTTTCCATGATAGCCTGCCTTACCTCTTGATCGTATACATTGTTCATGGCTTGAGTAGATGTTGAGCTAGGTCCTAATTGACGTTGCATCACATCTACGCTGTTCATGAACTCTTCACGACCAATATCTTTTCCATTAACTGTGGCAACAATATCTTGAGGCCCGCCAAATAGTGCATCACTATTTTTAAAGAGGTCTGTAAGTACAAATGAAAATAACGCTAATGCGATTATAAGAATTAAAAACAGCGAACGCTGTCTGATTTTATTTAAAACTGCCATTTTGTTGTATTCGTTTATAAAATATAAGTGCGCGAAAATACCATTTTCTATTAAATAATAAAAGTAGAATACTAGATTTTATTGCAATAGAGCGAATTAGTCGTCTTTAAGAATTTTAAGAGCTACCACATCAATTTTTGTTGAGGAAACTTCTAAAATAGTGAAGACAAAATTTTCGATAGTAATTTGTTCATTGACTTTAGGGATTTCTTCAGTTTCATCAACGATTAAGCCTCCTAAAGTTTCATAATTTTCGCCTTCGGGAAGATCGATTTTATAGGTTTCATTGATGTAATCGACCTCTAAACGTGCAGAGAACTTGTAATTATTTTCATCTGTCTTCTCTTCTATTAAAGCAATGGTATCGTGTTCATCTTCAATCTCACCAAATAATTCCTCAACAATATCCTCGATGGTAATGATACCAGAGGTCCCCCCATACTCGTCAATAACCACAGCAATACTTTTTCGCTTTTTGGTTAAAATATTAAGCACATCTTTAATGAGCATGGTTTCTGGAACAAACTCAACGGGCATGGCAATGGCTTTAATGGTCTTCGGCTTTTTGAATAAATCGAAGGAATGAATGTAACCCAATATATCATCAATCGAGTCGTCATAAACCAGTATTTTTGAAAGTCCAGATGACGTAAATAAGGCATTAATATTTTTAACTGAATCGCTAACATCTACAGCAATAATTTCAGTTCTTGGAATCATGACCTCACGAGCTTTCACTTCTGAAAATTCTAGAGCATTCTGAAAAATTTGAATTTCACTATCCACCTCATCATGTTCTTCAACCGATTCCATTTGCTCGCTAATATAATTACCGAGTTCAACCTTAGTAAGCGCCAATTGCACATGATCACCGGCCGTTTTAAAAAATCGTCGTAACACGGTGTCTGAAATCCAGATTACAAAATCTGTAAAGTAATAGAACAACTGGTAAAATATAAACGCTGGAAATGCAAAAAGCTTTAAAAACGTGTTGGCGTAAATTTGAAAAAACACTTTAGGTAAAAATTCGGCAGTAAACAGAATTATTAATGTAGAAATTACAGTTTGGCTGAAAAGACTTAAATCGGTAAATAAGTAATTCAAAACACCACTGGATGTTGGCATCATGGACTGAAACCAGTCTACAAGCACATCACCCATTAAAAACCCATAAACGACCAAAGCAATGTTATTGCCAATTAACATGGTGGCTATAAACTTTGAGGGTCTGGCTGTTAATTTGGTGAGAATTCTAGCCAAAAAATCATTTTGCTTTTTTTCAATTTCAATATGGATCTTGTTAGAGGAAACGTAAGCAATCTCCATCCCCGAAAAAAAGGCAGATAAAATAAGGGTAAAAATTATGATAACAATGGTAAGATCCATTAGCTGTTTTTATTGCGATCTTCGATTTTCTTTCTGAATTTTTTTCTGAAGAAGAACATAAAAATGGCCAAAGCAACAAAGAGTAAGGACATGTAGGATCGACTTCTGTCTCTTGACCAATTGGCTATGGCATCCCATAAAAATAAAACAGCGAAAATAATGTAGGCGTATTGAAAAATCTTAAGGAGTTTCATGAATCATGTTTTAAAGCACAAAGATAATCAATTATTGATCTATTTCGGTACTTCCACTTCCTTCTAATAATTCATAACTGTCAAATCTAATGTCTGAATCAAAAATATTGCCTTTTCCTTGACTACCAGAGGCAAAACTAAAACGTACTGGAGAGTTGGTAAACAATTGCTCTCTCTTTTGGTCATAATACATTTGCTGGGCGTATAAGGTATCGTTGGTGTGTGTTATTAAAACTACATTTCCTTGTAAATCGATAATATCAGTTTCGTCATAGACAATAGCGTAATCGGCCACTACGATACTTTTATTTTGTTCTTCATCAAATAGATTAAGATGAATTCCTTCTGGAAATTCTGAAAACGCAAAACTTCTGTTGGAAAAGTCCAACATTTTAGGACTTAACAAATTGGCTTTTACCCTGCCAGAATCTGTATATTTTAGATTTATATTTTTGGCTTCACCAATTGGTTCGTTTTGCAAAACGCCTATTTGTTGAATTTCTTTAAAGTTATTTTTACATGAAAAAAGCATGGTTGTAACTAACGCTACAACCATGCTTAAAATATTATATGCTTTTGTGAATCTCATTAAAGATTTGGAACGGTTACACTTGAACCAATCCAACAGCCAATGCTAATGACTTTTCCTTGCATGTCGCCAGAAAATATTTCACTTCGCGTTGGTGCTTTTGCTTCATAATTGGCAACCGACTGATTTGCAGCGCTTCTTAAATTTCCGTCTACTCTTCCAGCTTTACGAGCTTCTTCAGCCGCTAACCAAAATACAGCTCTTTTATTAAACGTTGTATCTCCACAACTATTTGCACTAGCGGCATACATTGCTGCAATTGCCAAGTGAGGTCTTCCATTAGATGGATTCAATTTTAAAGACTCTCTATAGTAACTTCTGGCTTGGCCATATTGTCCTTTAGATTTTAAGCTACTTGCAATACGTTCAGCCAATTTACCTTTTTTGTAAGCATCCTTTTCTAAATCAAAAGCTTGCTTCATATAGCCTTCAGCCTCTTTCTCTTTACCTTGCTTAAGTAAAATTGTTGCCGTAAAATATTTGGTGTCTGCTGATGGTGCCGTTGCATCATAAGCTTTTACCAATTCAATATACAAAGGATCATCAGTACATTCTTTGTTATACATTCTACTTACTGCACGTTTTAACCAAACCGCATCACTTTTAAATTCTTGGAAGTCTTTCTTGTATAATGGAATTAAGTTTTCACAATTAGCTAATTGACCTAATTTACTATCTATACTTCCAGAAATTTTATCATACGCTTCTAAATAACTTTCATATTGCTTTTTATACTGTTCTTCTTTTTTTGTTAAAGCTTGACCAGCCTCCTCTTTTTGAACCAATTTGTTAAGATTCTCGGCGTAATTTTGGATTTCACTTTCGATCTTTTCAGAAACATCATCATACTTATTAAATACATTTTGGATTGGAGTTTTTCCAGCATTAAATAAATCAACGATTGATGAAAAGTAAATATATAAGGCTTTGGGGTTTGTGAAATTCTTTAAATCTTGCTTGTAGGCTTTATCAGCGGCATCATATATTTGTTGATCGGAAGCATTTAACTCTTTTTTATAATCATACATCAATTGCACCTTATCAGCCAAAACTTCTCCCAACTCATAATTTGATGGATAATATTCTAAAGCCTTATCCCAAAGTGCCATTTGATCATTAATGTACCCCACTTTTTCAGCACCAGAAGAGTTCTCTATTTTATGATTAAGAATTTTTTCACCATATAGATAAATAGCTCTGTTGAACTTTGGACATTTATTTCTAACTTTCATCCAAGGTTCATAAGCCTCATCATATCTCTTGCTTTTATAGTAGTCAACAAATATCGTAAGATTGTTCATGCACTCTTCATCCTGCTGCGCGAAACTTACATTAACACTTAAAAAAAGCGCTATCAACATTAAAGTAATTCTCGTTTTCATTATTTCTGTATTTACTGTTAGTTATATTTTCTTTTTTCGAACCATCTATCGTTTAATGACAGCCCTATATTGATGTTGAAAAAGTTTTCCTGAATCAAGTTTTTGTTTGTCGTTCCTCTTTTTCCAATTTCAAATCCAATATTGGCATTTGAGAAAAAATTTCCAACTGGTAATCCTACTCCAAAAGATATGCCAAACTCATTTATGGTCTCATCATTAATTTCTAAACCTGTATTTTCAAAATGGAGACCAGCTCTATAGGTCGCTCTTTTCCAATAACTTCCAAAAGAATTGTAGTCTGGAATCCAAAAACCTCCTAACGCAAAAGTTGATCCATCTACAAAGGTAGTATTATCTATTGAAAAAATTGGATTTTTAAACTCACTAGTTTTTAGAGATGTATATTCAGTACCTATAAACCATTTTCTAGGCTGTCCCAAACCAGCACCAATAGAAAAACGTGACGGCAATGTTAAATCAGTCGTTTTTAAATTATTACTCCCTAAATCCACTTCAATTTCATTAATCACGAATTCTTGCCCAGACGAATTAAATGCAATAGTTGCAAAGGATCGCTCATTGTTTGAGGTAAGTGTACTTTTAGGTGTATAGGTCAAACCAGTGACCAACTCAAGTTTTTCACTAACCATGGTTTTATATGATAAGCCAAAATTCACATTTAATCCACTTAAATCAGATCGGTTATCTTCTCTAGAATGGTATTGCGCCGGATTACCCTCTGAATCATAAACAAACTCAATGACCGTATTTTGTACATTTCCGAAATTATAACTTACATCAACTCCGAAACTCAAACTGTTAGAGATCTGGTAGCCTAATCCCAAATAGGTTTTATTGAGTCCTCCTTCTCCGCGATATCTGTTAGCCAAGACGTCACTTTCTCGAGATTCAAGTTTGTAACCAACCGACGTATATGGAAGCAATCCAAAACCAATTCCAAATTTACCTAATGGAAATGATAATGCCAAATAATCAAACGTAGTTGAGCTAGTTTTGTCACTTCCAGAATTTGCTTTTAAATTTAAACTGCTATGACTTCCAGCAACTGCAAACTTAATTGGCCGGTTTTCGTCATTAAAAGACTTTAAATTAGGTCCAGCATAACTTGCTGGATTTCTTAAATTCACGTGGATACTATCTGTAAAAATACTTAAGCCTCCCATACTTTTATTTTCTACTGTACCTTTAAATTTTAAAGTTCCAATTCCATAAAAGGAATAAGGAGAGGACGTGCCTTCTTGCGCATTCATTTGATAGGCAAAAAAGACCGTTAAAACTATTACAAGTTTTTTTATCATTAGTCTGTATTGAATTCTAAAATAAAGTTTAAACCTTCTAAAAGAAAATTTGAGTTGGCAAATATGCTATTTTTTAATTGGTTTGACAAGAAATTGGCGTCTCCACCTGTTAAAATAACTGTTAAATCTGAATATTTTTTTTGATATTCTTCAATAATGCCATCAATTTCTTTCACGGCTCCAAACACAACTCCAGAATGAATTGAGTTAAAAGTGCTGTCTCCAATTAAGTTATTTGGCATCTCGGTATCTAATAACGGAAGATTGGCGGTCAAATTATGCAGTGCTTTGTAGCGCAACCTAATACCTGGTGAAATAGCTCCACCAAAATACTCATTTTTTGAGCCAACAAAATCATAGGTTATACAGGTGCCGGCATCAATAATTAAAACATTTTTATATGGAAATTGCTTAACCGATGCACTTACCAATGCCATTCGGTCTACACCTAGTGTATCAGGAGTGGCATACAAATTCTTAAATGGTAGCTTTAGTTTAGAACTTAATTCTATTACTTTAAAACGTTCCTGGATTTCGTATATTTCAAAAGCATCAAGCCTCCCTACCTTAGAAGTTATTGCTTTTCTTAATTCTGGAAAATCGTTTAGTAAATTTTCAAGTGCTTTAGAGATTTCTTCAGGTTTACAGACCAATTTGTGCAGCAAACTATCTTGGTGAAAAACAGCCAATTTAACAAATGTGTTGCCTACATCAATTATTAAGTTCATAGTAGAATTAAAAGCTGTAAATTTACAAAAGCATTTTTTTATATTTTCTTTTTGTGAATAATAAAAAATGCCACTATATTTGCAACCGCAATTATGCAACTGGTGCCTTAGCTCAGTTGGTAGAGCAAAGGACTGAAAATCCTTGTGTCCCTGGTTCGATTCCTGGAGGCACCACCACTAAAAAGCCTTAAACATTTAATTATAAATGATTTAGGGCTTTTTTGGTTTTAATCATATTGTTTTTAGAATTTTCCCTTTTGCTATTGTTTTATACAATTAATATATTTAATCTAATATATGATTATATTCACGTCTTAATAGCACCTTCGTAGAACCTGTATTCGATAAAAACAATGAAATTAGGCGATTTCAGAATATACTTATTTTTAGTTTTTATATTGGCTACTAGCCATTTATCATTCGCACAATACTCGCCTTATTTTCAAAATTTCTCACTTTCAGAATACAATGCAGGCAATCAAAACTGGGATGTTTCAAAAGCTGAAAATGGTAAGCTTTACGTTGCCAATAATAATGGCTTATTGGAATATGATGGTTTAAAGTGGACGTTTAAAGAGTTGCCGAATAAAACTACAATCCGATCTGTATTGGCACACGGCGATGTAATTTATACTGGCAGTTATGAGGAATTTGGGTTTTGGAAAAGAAACAGCAAAGGGGAATTATTATATCATTCGTTGAGCGAGTCAATAAAATCCGAGATATCTTTAAGCGAAGAGTTTTGGCAAATTCTTCCTTATAAAAATGCCATCGTCTTCAGATCATTTTCCAATATTTATATTTTTGAAAATGGTAGTATCAACAAAATTAAGCCCGTTTCAACAGTTATTTCTTGTGATCTAGTTGATGGTATGCTATACGTGTCAACTTTAAGAAATGGTATTTTTAGATTAGAAGGAGATTCCTTATTTCAAGTCATCTCCAATGAGGAACTTTCAGATGTTAAAGTCATTTCAATTTCAAAAATAGACAACAACCTTTTTATAACTACAGCACTTAAAGGTTGCTTTATTTATGGCCCAGACCATAAACTTATACCATGGGATTCAGAAATTAACACATTAATCAAACAGCATCAATTAAATAGCTTTTCAAAACTAAATACCGGAAACATGGTGTTTGGCACCATTAAAAATGGTGTTTATGGAACGGATCGAAATGGTGAAATCATATTTCAAGTCAACAAAGAAAACGGTTTGGCAAATAATACGGTATTAAGTCAATGCGTTGACAGCACCAACAAATTATGGTTAGGACTCGATAATGGTGTTGCTTCAATCGACCTGAATAGTCACCATTCATTTTATAACGATATATCTGGGAGACTGGGAGCTGTTTACGATGTCATTAACTACAAAAACACCATTTACGTTGGAAGCAATACAGGTTTGTTTTATTTGGACAATAATGGAGATCTGCAATTCATTGAGGGCTCGCAGGGTCAGGTTTGGGACTTGAGAATCATCAATGGTCAGCTTTTTTGCGGGCATAACAACGGCACCTATGTAGTAGAAAACAAAAAGATTACGTTAATATCTGAATTTACTGGCGGCTGGGTTATTAAAAAAGTACCTGAACAAAACAATATTTATATTCAAGGTACCTATGCAGGGTTAGTTAAATTCGAAAACGAATCAGGCAAATGGACAGTAAACCATTTAGGAAAAACAACCATACCGGTAAGGTTTTTGGTTTTTGAAGATAAATACACAGCTTGGGCGGCTCATGCCTACGACGGCCTTTATAAAATTAGGTTTAATGATAGCTATGATTCAATAATTTCAAACGTGAGCTATGCCAACAAAGGGCTTTTGTCAAATTATAATGTAAGGGTTTATAACATAAAAAATAACATCTGTTTTAAAACCAATGAAGGTTGGCAAAAATATGAACCCTTGTTGGACAGCATAGTACCCTATCAGTTTTTAAATGAGAATTTAGGGAAAGATGCGTACATCATTTCTGAAGACAACACAAGCCAAATCGCTGTAAAAAGCAAAAAGGACTTAATTAACTTTATCTCACTTAACGACCAAAAGGTTGAGTTATCCTTAACGAGTAATTTTTTCGAAAATCGATTGATTGTAGGGTTTGAAAACATTTCAAAAATCAATGACTCTATTTATGCATTAAGTTTAAATGATGGTTTCATGCTTATCGATGCAAAAAACTATTCTGAAAATTTGATTCTACAAAAACCAATGATTGAGCGCATTGAAATTGACAAAACCTTAATGGATTTAACTACTTCAAGCCCTATCGAATTTCCTTTTAATAAAAGCATTAGTATTTCTATTTCATCACCAAAATCTGACAATCACTTTTTTGAATACGCGATTTCAAATATAGATCCTTCACAATGGTATAGGTTAGAGAAAGAAAAATTAGAATTAACAAACCTTGGAGATGGCGAATATACTATTTTGTTTAGAGCTTCTAATAATTTTGGGGGTAAATCAGAAATTGCCTCACAAGAGATCACTGTATTACCTCCATGGTATAAGAACAACATTGGTTTTGCCCTCTATGGCTTTTTAAGCATTTTAATATTGATTATTTTCTATACACTACATAAACGAAAAATCAATAAAGAGCAGAAACTACTTCAATTAAAGTTTGAACATGAGCAAAAAGAATTGATTAAAGAAAAAACGCTTGAGAATGAACGAAAAATTGTTGAGCTAAAAAATGAGGCCTTAAAAAATGAGGTCAAACTAAAAAGCAAACAACTTGCCAACACGGCGATGGCCCTTGTAAAAAAGAATGAAACCTTGATGGAGTTAAAAAAGGAATTAGTAGAGCATAAAAGTGGGTTTGACAATTATTATTCCTATAAAAAACTTTTAAAAAATATAGACAACTCCATTGGTCATCAAGATGAGTGGGAGGTTTTCGAATACAATTTCAATCAGGTGCATGAAGAGTTTTTTAATCAACTCAAAAAACAATTTCCTAAATTAACCCATAAGGATTTAAAAATTTGCGCCTATATTAAAATGAATTTATCCACTAAAGAAATTGCGCCATTATTAAATATATCAATTAGAGGCGTAGAAACTCACAGATATCGATTAAAACGTAAGTTAAATTTAGATAATGATATTTCTTTGGGTAATTATTTGCAAAATTTTAAATGATTAGCTGTAAAAAAATACTTTTTCTTCATTTTTTAATACGTCATTACTACGTCATTTAAAGAAACGATTTCCAATAATAAAGCTTTTTTCCTATATTTAAGCTACGTCAATATTAGTTTTCAGCTCCTTTAACAGTTGTGACGTAACTAAAATGTAATTCATTTTTCCTTCATAGAAAAAATACGTTTTAAATTGCTATCGACTAACAATTCAAAATCAAATTATATGAAAACACGACTAAAGTTATTACTATTACTACTTTTCGCTACTTCATCAATTTATGCACAAGTTGTAACCGTGAAGGGTGTAGTAACAAGTGCCGATGACGGCCTGCCCTTACCTGGTGCAAATGTCATAATCCTTGGCACAAGCAGAGGAACTAGCACAGATTTTGACGGTAACTATTCAATTTCTGTAAATGCAGGCGAAGTTTTAGAATTCAGTTCACTTGGTTTTAGAACTACAACTGTAACCGTAAGCAATCAAACAACCATTAACGTTGCACTTGAAACCGACATTGCAAGTTTAGACGAAATTGTAATTATTGGTTATGGTGAAATGAAATCTAAAGATCTTACCTCATCTATCACAACCATAAAAGCAGAAGAATTAGCAGCCGTACCATCAGGATCAGCAATGCAAGCAATGCAAGGTAAGGTTGCAGGTTTGCAAGTAGTGAGCAATGGTTCACCAGGACAAGGCCCAACGGTTAGAGTTCGCGGTATTGGATCTTATTTAGGTGGAGCTTCTAATCCTTTATATGTTGTTGACGGGATGTTTTTTGACGACATCGATTTTTTGAATACTGCTGATATTACTTCCATTTCAGTTCTAAAGGATGCATCGGCTTCGGCCATTTATGGTGTGAGAGCTGCCAATGGTGTTGTTTTAATAGAAACCAAATCTGGTCGATATAACAAAAAAGCAGAAATCACTTATGATGGATATTCTGGATATCAAATTGCACAAAATGTATTAAAAGTTGCTAATGCAGAACAATTTACAACTTTAGCACTCGAATCTGGATCGGCTCCTGATGCCCAATTTATATTAAATGCTATGCAACGTTATGGACGAAGCCGTGTTAACCCTAATGTCCCTAATGTAAATACCGATTGGTATGATGAAATTATAAGACCTGGATTTATTCAAAACCACAGTATAAATGTTACTGGCGGTGCTGAAAACGTATCGTATTCTGTTGGAGCAAACTATTTCGCTCAAGAGGGTATTCTTAATATGAAAAATGAGTACGAAAGATTCAACTTAAGAAGTAAAATAGAATTTAAAGCCAACGAGTGGTTAAAACTTGGTGCAAATACTGTTTTAAGTAATGCAACTCGTTATGATGGGGAAAATTCAGCTTGGAGATTAGCTTACTACGCGGTCCCAATAATGCCCGTATACGATCCAAATTTGTCGGACGATCCCAATGTTTTTCCAACCAATTATGCCAATGCACAAGATTTAGGATATCGTGGTGGCCAAAACCCTTTCCCTTTATTAGATCTTAGTGAAAATAGAACGAAAATAAGAAATGTGCTTGCTAATTTCTTTGCAGAAGTAAGTTTAATACCTAACAAGTTAACTTTTAAAACTGCCTATAATCATAATTTCTCGAGTTCTGAAAGCAGAAATGTAGATTTGCCTTATTTTATCGGTAACAATTTTAAAAGAGATGATGCCACATTAAGAAAGACCTTCAGTAATACCTCCAATCAAATTTGGGATAACACCCTAACTTTTACTGATACTTTTGGCAAGCATAACTTGACTGTTTTGGCAGGGACCTCATTTAGGGATGAATCCTTTCAGTCATTGGGTGCAACAGCCTTAAATTTTCCACTATCGGGAGAGGAGTCTTATTATATTGATCAAGCACAAACTATTGTTGAGGAAAGTGTTGGCGATGGTGGTGTACGAGAATATGGGCTTTCCTACTTTGGAAGGGTTTCCTATAACTACGATGGCAGATATCTTCTTTATGGAACCTTTAGAGCTGATGGAGTTAGAAAGTATATTGAAAAATGGGGGTATTTCCCAGTTATTGGTGCAGGTTGGGTAATTTCAGAAGAATCCTTTATGAAAGATAACGGCATTATCGATTTCCTAAAACTACGTGGTAGCTGGGGAAAGCTTGGTAATGACAAAGTTCCTTCTCAATCAGGTGCATTGACGAATACCGTGGTAACCACAGCTTTAGGTGATGTCCTATTTAGTGGCGTTACTACTGGAAGTGATTTCTCCGCTTTAAGATGGGAGCTTACCGAAGAGACTAACGTTGGACTTTCAGCTCAATTATTTGATAATAAACTTTCAATTGAAGCCGATTATTTTATCAGAGATACAAAAGATGCGGTAATTCCTGTAGAGCGCCCTTTAATTCCGGGCGTAACATTTAAAAATGTGGGTGAGATTAGAAATTCTGGTCTTGAAGTTGCATTATCTTGGAATAAACGCGTTTCAGATGATTTTAGCTATAATTTAGGTTTCAACTTTGCAAGCTTAAAAAATGAAGTTTTAGATTTAAGTAATGAAACTGGATTTCTAGACGCGGGTTCAGCAGAATTTAGACAACGTTCCATTGTGGGTGAAACCTTGTTTGCATTTTTTGGTCGTGAAGTTGCTGGCGTTTACCAAAACGATGCCGAAATTCAGGCAGACCCCATAGCCGTAGCTAATAATTTAGTACCTGGTGATTTTAAATACAGGGACTTAAATGGTGACGGAGTCATTAATGATGACGACAGAACAACTATAGGTTCGTTTCTACCAACCTATACATTTGGATTCAATCTAGGATTCAATTATAAAAACTTTGATTTTGCAGTCACAGGGTCTGGTCTTGGAGGAAATAAAATCCTAAATCGTAAGCGATTAGAGGTTATTTTCACTAGTGATACCAACTGGGATCGTGATTTTGCAATAAACCGCTGGCATGGTGAAGGTACTACCAACTCCTATCCTTCATCTGCAGCAGTTAGAAAAGGCTGGAATCAACGTTTGAATGATTATTATACTGAAGATGGTGATTATGTGAGGATCCAAAATATTACACTAGGATATACTATAAATAAAGACGGAAATATGAAGGACCTACCAACGTTCAGAATTTACCTAACTGCTGAAAAACCATTGACGTTATTTAAATACAATGGCTTTAACCCAGAAGTCTCTAATGGTATAGATAATCAAACTTACCCAATCCCAGCTGTATACACCGTTGGGGTAAATATAAAAATCTAAAAAAAAGTTATGAAAACAATGTTTAACACAATTAAAATCAAATCCCTAATGGTACTCATGATAGTAGCCACATTAGGGTGTTCAGACAAATTGGACGAACCGCAGGAGAACAACAGTTTTACTGGTAGTACAGATTTTACCAAGACAGAAGACATGAAGCTTTCTATCATTGGAGTTTACGCAGCCTTTCAATCAAGAGGATGGGAACAACCACTGCTTATTGGTGTTAGAGGTGATGATGTGAACGCTGGAGGTTTGGGAGATCAACAAGATTTTGCTGAAACTGATAAATTCAACTACAACAAAGATTATTGGATGTATAATTCGTTATGGGAGAACATCTATGTAGATGTTATTGCTGCTCATACAGCAATGGATCAAATTCGACGTTATCAAGAATTTGCTAATGATGCTGGAGTCGCTTTAGGAAACCAATACATTGCAGAAGCAAAAGTTTTGAGAGCGATTATGCTGTTCCATATCTCCCAAGTTTGGGGAGATGTATTCATTCCTGAATCGTCTGACACTTCAGAATTGCTAGCATTAACCTCTGTTCCTACTCAAGCAGAAGTAATGCAGCATCTTTCAGATCAAATGGATGAGGCTATACCAAATTTGCCGGATATGCGCCCTAATGAGCGTACAGATCTTCCTGGCGGTGTAACAAAATATACAGCTTTAGCTATTAAAGCTTTGGCAAACCAAGAATTAGAAAATTACCAAGCTGTTGCAGATGCTGCAGGACAGATTATTAGTTCAGGGAAGTTTAGTCTTTACCCAGACTTTTATGAGTTGTTTAAAACACCAGGAAAGTTAAGCAATGAAGTTGTTTTGGATATGCAATATTCTGATTTTGGACAGGGTGAAGGCGATCGTGAAGGGCACTTATACGCACCTTATGGACCTCAAAACTGGACGCCTGCTGTAGCTGGCGCTAGCAGCGGTTGGGGTTTCTATGAGCCAAGTATGAAATTTATAAAGTTCATGTTGGATAGAAATGAAACGGTGCGTTTAGAAACCAGCGTGTTGTTCACCAATCGTGGAATTGCCGAAATCCAATCAGATCCACAATATGCTACCCTTCCTTCATGGATATCAAATACAACCAGGGATGGTGATCGTATTAATGATTATGCTCGGGCCTTATTTGCAAGTGGTAAACACTACTTACCATCGAACCAGCTAATACCTGGTAGAACATCTTACGGTAGTAACAAAAACTACACAATATTGAGATACGCCGAAATTCTATTGATGTATGCAGAAGCATTAACTCATGGAGCAAATGGATCTGGCATGTCTGCCGATCAGGCTGTTAACCTTGTGAGACAAAGAGCCGGATTAGGAACCATATCTGGGGTAACCCTTGACCAAGTATTGAACGAAAAATATGCAGAATTGAGTATGGAATGGGGGAAAAGATATTTTGATTTAATAAGATTGGGCAGAGCGAATGAATTAAATTATGATGGAAGAACGTTTTCTATGGAAAAGAAATTCTTACCCTATCCGCAAGGTCAAGTTGATCAATTTCCAATTTTAGCTGAACGAAATAATTAAAAAATAAGAACAATGAAAAATATACTAAAATATGCATTAGCACTCCTTTTTTCGGTTGCTATGACTTCATGCTATGATGGGATAGATCCTATTACAGCAGTCGATCCAGGTCCAGATGCCGGGGCTCCATTAGTAACTATTGTGAAGCCAGCTGAAGGACTGGAAATTCAGGTTCCAGATCCAATTACCTCTGTTAACATTGAATTTAAAGCTGAAGATGATATTGAGCTTTCAATGGTTACTGTTGCATTGGATGGAAATCAAATCGCCTCATTCGACAGCTTTACAGATTATAGAATAGTGACAAGAGAATTTAGCTATGATAATTTAACAACTGGTGACCATGTATTAACTGTTACTGCCACAGATCTTGCAGGTAACTCTACAACATCTACTGTAAACTTCAGCAAGGAGCCTCCATACACCCCATTATTTAGTGGTGAAATGTTTTATATGGGCTTTGATGGCAGTTATACCGATTTAGTTTCAATTAAAGATGCTACTGAAGTGGGCTCTACTGGTTTTGCAGGTGAAGGTCGAGTTGGTAGCGACGCTTATGCAGGCGCAACAGATTCATATTTAACCTTTCCTACTGCTGGAATGCTAGGCACTGAGTTTAGTGCTTCATTTTGGTATAAAGTTAACGCGACACCAGATCGTGCTGGAATATTAGTTATAGGTCCGCCAGATGAGGCCAACCCAACCGCGCAAAATAATCGTAAAAGTGGGTTCAGGTTATTCCGTGAGAACGCAGGTGGTAAACAACGTATCAAACTTAATGTGGGCAACGGTACTGGAGACAACTGGTTTGATGGTGGAGCAGCTGCAGATATTGATCCTGCCGTGAATGATTGGGTACACATTGCCTTCTCAATTTCTAATACTGAAAGTGTGGTTTACATCAATGGGCAAGTTGTTAAACAAGGTGCTTTTACAGGTGTTGATTGGACTGGCTGCGACATTCTTTCAATTATGTCAGGTGCACCAAGATTTACTGGTTGGAACCATAAATCTGACTTGAGTAATATGGATGAGTTAAGACTTTTCAATAAAGCCATAACACAAACTGATGTTGTAAATATGATTGCTCAAGGCAGTAAATCATTTAATATGTCCTTTAACGGTAGTTATGTTGAATCTGTTAGTAAAGTCGATGCAACAGAAGTTGGAACACCAGGATTTGCTGGTGAAGCCTATATGGGTAATAATGCTTATGCAGGCGCAACGGATTCCTATTTAACATTCCCGACAGCAGGGTTATTAGGTTCAGAATTTAGTGCCTCTATGTGGTATAAACTTAATGCTGTTCCTGATCGTGCTGGTGTTTTGGTTATTGGCCCACCAGATGATGTTAATCCAACTGCACCAAACAATCGTAAACACGGCTTTAGATTTTTCCGTGAAAATGCTGGAGGCAAACAACGTTTTAAACTAAACGTAGGAAATGGCACTGGAGATAATTGGTTTGACGGTGGTGCAGCCGCAGATGTTGATCCAGCAGTAAATGAATGGGTACATTTGGCATTTACAATATCTGGAACCGAGTGTGTTGTTTATATCAATGGTCAAGTTGTTAAACAAGGAGCTTTCACAGGAGTAAGCTGGGAAGGATGTGATATTCTTTCTATAATGTCTGGAGCACCACGATTTACAGGATGGAACCATAAGTCTGATTTAAGTTTCATGGACGAATTGCAGATATTTAACAAAGCCTTGTCGCAAACTGAAATTCAAGCCGTCATGGCTCAATAATTTCATAAATAGACTCCAGAAACTGTTATTAAATCTGTAGTCTTATTACCTTTTTGAGTTAGTTTATTTTTTATGTATCAGCTGCATTTCTGGAGAGAAATGCGGCTGATATTCTAACCATTTCAAGATGAAAAACAAAAGCACTAAAGTCTTATTGTTGCTATTGCCATTACTATATGTCAGCTATGGTTGCAAGCAGGACAAAAAAAACATAGTACAAAATGAATCCCAGTTCGGTTCAATTTCTCAATTAACCGATGATGAGTTATTGGATTCAATCCAAAAGCAAACCTTCAATTATTTTTGGGAAGGTGCAGAACCTAATTCGGGATTGGCAAGAGAACGTTTACACATGGATGACATATATCCAACCTCTCCTAAAAATACAGTAACAACAGGTGGAAGTGGATTTGGTCTCATGGCAATTTTAGTTGGCATCGAACGAAATTTTATTACAAGAGAACAGGCCTTAAACCGGTATCATAAAATTGTTGACTTTCTTGATCAAGCTGATCGATTTCATGGAGCTTGGCCTCACTGGATTAATGGTGAGACCGGAAAAGTAGTGCCATTCAGCAAAAAAGACAATGGCGGTGATTTAGTAGAAACTGCATTTCTGGTTCAAGGTTTCCTAACCGTTGCCGAATATTTTAAAAATGGCAATGAAAAGGAACAAGAATTAGTTGCTAAAATTGATAAACTTTGGAAATCGGTTGAATGGGATTGGTACACAAAAAATGGAGAAGACGTGCTCTACTGGCATTGGTCCCCAGAGTATGCCTGGGAAATGGATTTTCCTGTTGGCGGCTATAATGAGTGCTTAATAATGTACATTTTAGCTGCGGCCTCTCCTACTCATCCTGTTAAAAAATCGGTTTATGAAAAAGGTTGGGCTAAAGATGGCAACATTGTCTCTCATGATTCTCTTTACGGATTACCTCTTGTTTTGAATTATTACGAACACGATGATGCTGCGATTGGTCCATTATTTTGGGCACACTATTCCTATCTAGGGCTAAACCCAAATGGGCTTGTAGATCAATATGCCGATTATTGGACGTTAGTACAAAATCAGGCAAAAATTCACTATAAATACGCCTTGGATAATCCAAAAAATTTTAAAGGCTATGGTGATAGTCTTTGGGGTTTAACCTCAAGTTATTCAATCAAAGGGTATAAAGGGCATAGGCCAGGAAATGATTTTGGAGTCATATCTCCTACCGCTGCATTATCTTCATTTCCATATACTCCTAAAGAAAGTATGCAAATGTTAAGATACTTGTACAAGGAACAGGACTCTTTGATTGGGAAATTTGGTCCCTATGATGCCTTTAGTCTTCATGATAAATGGTATTTACCAAGATATTTAGCAATTGATCAAGGGCCAATTCCGGTAATGATTGAAAATTATCGAACGGGTTTATTATGGAATTTATTTATGAAAAATGAAGACGTCAGATCTGGTTTAGACAAATTAGGATTCACCTATAAAAAATAATACCCCATTATGAAAACTTTATTTAAGTTGTTTATCTGTTTAATTCTTATCAATTGTTCAAAGGACAATGGGCCAGGTTATCAGGAGCCTTATATCCCAGATCAGATTGATCCAACACCCGTTGTTCCATTGTCAGATGAGGAGATGATGAATTTAACACAAGAAACAACTTTTAAATATTTCTGGGATTTTGCCAATACCAATTCAGGAGCAGCTAAAGAACGCTATCATCCAGACAACCCTACTTTAAACCAAAACGTGGTAACCTCTGGTGGCACTGGATTTGGTTTAATGGCCATTTTAGTTGGTATTGAACGTGGTTATGTAACCAGAAGCCAAGCCGTTTCGAGACTGACTACTATTCTTAATTTTTTAGAAACAGCCAATCGTTTTCATGGGGCCTGGTCACATTGGATTGATGGAGGTTCAGGCAATGTGATTCCTTTTAGCGCACAAGATGATGGTGGTGATCTGGTTGAAACTGCATTCTTGGCACAAGGACTTATCTGTCTAAAAGAATATTTTAAAAATGGAAACACAGAAGAACAGGCTTTAGCCAATAAAGCCGACCTTCTATGGAAAGGTGTTGAATGGAACTGGTATACACAGGGTCAGGATGCTTTATACTGGCACTGGAGTCCAAACCATGGTTTTGCTATCAATTTGAGATTAAGAGGCTACAATGAAACCATGATTGCTTACATTCTAGCTGCCGCATCACCTGATTATCCCATTACGCCTTCGGCTTACCAAAATGGCTGGGCTGATAATGGTAATATTGTTTCCTCAAATGTACAATATGGCTTTCCGCTAATTTTAAAGCATGCAGGATCACCATCCTACGGAGGCCCTTTGTTTTTTAGTCACTATTCCTTTCTAGTGCTTAATCCAAAAAACTTAACTGACCAATATGCCAACTATTGGAATTTGGCCGTAAATCATACCAAAATTAACCGTCAGTACTGTGTTGTCAATCCTAAAAATTATAAGGATTATGGTGAAGACTGCTGGGGACTAACAGCAAGCTATTCAAGAAATGCAGATGGCTCCTTGGGTTATTCTGCGCACAGCCCGGTAAACGATAAAGGCGTTATCTCACCTACGGCTGCAATTAGCTCAATTCCTTACACACCCTTAGAATCTTTAAAAGCCATGCATTATTTCTATCAGAACAAGGATAAGCTTCTTGGTCCAGCAGGTTTTTACGACGCTTTTAGCCCGGAGTACAATTATTGGGTAGGTAAAGCCTATCTGGCAATTGATCAAGGTCCCCAAATAATTATGATTGAAAACCACCGAACCGGCCTACTTTGGAACTTATTTATGCAAAATGAAGATGTTAAAAAAGGACTAGACCTTCTAGGTTTTAATTATTAAAAACAGTAAATGATTTATAGCTTTAAATATAGTCGAAGGTTTCTGCTGACATGGTCATTTTTAGTGCTATGCAACCTTTATTGTTTTGCACAAGGCAGCTTTGAATTTGTGGTACTTCCCGACACGCAAACCTATGTAGAGGAATTTCCGGAAGTGTATTTGAAACAGATGCAATGGATAGCAGACCAGGGCAATCGATTTTCATTTGTAATTCATGTTGGCGACATTACTCAAAACAATTCTGAAGCCGAATGGACAATAGCAAAAGCAGGGTTTTCATTGCTTGATGGAAAAGTACCCTATCATTTGGCTCTTGGCAATCACGATATGGGTAGTGCACCTGGTAAATTTGCCGACACAAGAAACACCCAACTCGCAAATGATTTTTTTCCAATTAATGAATACATATCCAATTCCAATACAATAGCTACATTCCCAGAGGACCGTATTGATAACAGCTGTGCAGAATATGATCTTATCGGAGAAAAATGGCTTGTTTTTTCCTTGGAATTTGGCCCAAGAAACAAGACCATTGATTGGGCAAATAAACTCATTGCCAAACATCCTGACCATAAAATCATTGTGAGTACACATGCTTATTTATATAATGACAATACACTTTTGGATGGTGATGATTGGTATTTGCCCCAAAAGTATGGTGTGGGCGTAGAAACTGGAGACAACAAAGTTAATGACGGCGGAGGCCTTTGGGAGAAATTAATTAGTCCGAATAAAAATACATTCTTGGTTTTTTCAGGCCATATTCTTGGTTCTGGAGTTGGACAATTAGTTTCTAAAAACCATTTCGGAAATCATGTTTATCAAATGCTGGCAAATTATCAAAAAAACGTTATTGGTGTTGAAAAAGGGGATTCAGGGTATTTACGAATCATCAAAGTTGATAAGAAACATAAAACCATAAGTGTAAAAACCTATTCACCTTGGTTAGTTACTTATAAAACAGAGCCCGAACATGAATTTAGTTTTGAAAATGTTCAATTTTAATCACATAACTTATGTATTTCAAAAGAAATTATAAAAACCCGTTTTACGTAATACTACTATTCTTTTTTGTGAATGCTTCTTTTGCCCAAGATCAAAAGTTATACGAGCGTAAGCAGTTCGTTAGTGGTAGTGACACGTTGAACTATCGAATCATGCTGCCCAAAAAATTTGATGACACTAAACAGTATCCTGTCGTTTTATTTCTTCATGGAGCTGGTGAACGTGGCAGCGATAATAACATACAATTGGTTCATGGCAGTTCCTTGTTCGCCCATCGCAAAACCAGAAAAAAATTCCCTGCAATCGTTATTTTTCCTCAATGTCCAAAAAATGATTTTTGGGCCAATGCATCAGTAGACCGCAGTACTAAACCCATTTCCTTAAATTTTCCGTTGGATAACGAGCCTAAAACATCACTAAAATTGGTTATGGAGCTTATGGAATCCTATATGAATAAAGCTTATGTAAAAAAAGATCAAATCTATGTAGGCGGACTTTCGATGGGAGGTATGGGCACCTTTGAACTCCTCTATAGAAAACCAGATGTGTTTGCGGCTGCTTTTACAATTTGTGGAGCAGGAAACCCAAAAGCTACTGAAACCTACGCTAAAAAAACAGAATTATGGGTATTCCACGGTGCCAAAGATGATATTGTCAACCCACAATCATCCATAGATATGGTAAGCGGTATTTTGCAAGCCGGCGGCACACCTAATTTTACACTATATGCCAATGACAATCATAATAGCTGGGATTCAACATTTGCAGAACCCGAACTTTTGCCTTGGCTTTTTTCTAAATCAAAATAACTAACAATGAAGACATCATCAGTAATCATCATCTTCTTAATTGCACTACATATGACTTCGTGCAATACAAATGATCAAAATAGTAAAGCAACTTCAACAGTCAATCCGTTTGAAAAACAAGTAGACTCCATATTGAGTTTAATGACTTTGGAAGAAAAACTTGGTCAATTAAATTTACCTTCGTCTGGTGACATCACTACTGGGCAAGCACAGAGTTCTAATATTGCAAAAAAAATAGAAGAAGGTAAAGTTGGAGGGCTTTTCAACATCAAAACTGCTCAAAAGATCAAAGATGTTCAAAAAATCGCTATCGAAAAAAGCAGGCTTAAAATCCCATTGCTTTTTGGAATGGACGTTATTCATGGGTATGAAACTACGTTTCCAATTCCTTTAGGGCTTTCGGCTTCTTGGGATATGGCCTTAATTGAACAAACTGCAAGAGTTGCAGCCATTGAAGCCAGTGCTGATGGTATTAATTGGACCTTTTCACCAATGGTTGATATCTCTAGAGATCCGCGTTGGGGTCGCGTTTCGGAAGGTTCTGGTGAAGATCCATTTTTAGGAAGTGAAATTGCCAAAGCTATGGTAAAAGGCTATCAAGGAAACGATTTAACACAACAAAACACCATTCTTTCCTGTGTGAAGCATTTTGCTCTTTATGGTGCACCAGAAGCTGGTCGTGATTACAATACCGTTGACATGAGTAGGATTAGAATGTACAACGAGTATCTTCCTCCTTACAAAGCTGCAGTTGATGCTGGAGTCGCCTCCGTAATGGCTTCGTTTAATGAAATCGATGGCATCCCTGCAACAGGCAACAAATGGTTAATTACTGATCTGCTCCGTGATGATTGGGGATTCAACGGTTTTGTTGTAACCGATTATACAGGTATTAATGAGATGGTTGATCATGGTATGGGCGATTTGCAAGAAGTCTCAGCCCTAGCATTAAAGGCTGGCGTGGATATGGATATGGTAGGTGAAGGCTTATTATCGACCTTAAAAGCTTCATTAGATGAAGGAAAAATAACCATTGGCGACATAGATATGGCCGTTAAACGCATCCTAACCGCTAAATATCAATTAGGATTATTTGATGACCCCTACAAATACTGCAACCCCGAACGTGCCAAAACTGAAGTATTTACAGATGAACACCGTGCTTTTGCAAGAAAAGTTTCGGCAGAATCCATGGTACTTCTAAAAAATGAAAATAATGTATTACCTCTAAAAAAATCAGGAATCATAGCACTTATTGGGCCGTTGGCAAATACTCCCGTAAATATGGCTGGTACTTGGAGCGTTGCAACTAAACAAGAAAAATCAAATCCTTTATTGGAAGGTTTAAAAACTGTTGTTGGAAATCAAGCTACAGTTTTATATGCCAAAGGAAGCAATGTAGATTACGATCTGGCCTTTGAAAATCGGGTGACCATGTTTGGAAAAACCATCCCGAGAGATGGTCGAACAGACAAGCAACTTTTAGATGAAGCACTAGCTATTGCAGCAAAGTCCGACGTGATAGTGGCAGCAATAGGTGAAACCGCCGAATTAAGTGGAGAGAGTAGTAGCGTTACTAGCTTGCAAATACCACAA
Organism: Flavobacteriaceae bacterium MAR_2010_72; assembly: GCA_003550275.1. Taxonomy (GTDB): domain Bacteria; phylum Bacteroidota; class Bacteroidia; order Flavobacteriales; family Flavobacteriaceae; genus Geojedonia. The sequence goes on along the minus strand of QXCW01000002.1, from coordinate 562,808 downwards.
GCTCAAAAAGACCTATTAAATGCCTTATTAAAAACAGGAAAACCCGTGGTTTTAGTTTTATTTACAGGGAGACCATTAGCTATAGTTGAGGAAAATAAAAATGTTCCTGCTATTTTAAATGTCTGGTTTCCTGGAAGTGAAGCTGGATTAGCCATTTCAGACGTGTTGTTTGGAGATGTGAATCCTTCTGGAAAATTAACTGCAACTTTCCCAATGAATGTTGGTCAAGTGCCAATATTCTATAATCATAAAAATACGGGACGACCCCTTGGTAATAAAGAAGGTAAGTTCGAGAAATTCAGAAGTAATTATTTAGATGTCCGTAATGAACCCTTGTACCCTTTTGGCTATGGTTTAAGTTACACAACATTTGATTATTCAAATTTAAAATTAAGCTCAGATCAGATGAATATGAACGGAAGTATTGATGTATCTGTTGATGTTACCAATTCTGGAAATTATGACGGTAAAGAGGTGGTACAGTTATATTTGAGGGATCTGGTTGGCTCTGTAACACGACCTGTAAAAGAATTAAAAGGATTTCAAAAAATAGAAATCAAAAAAGGGGAAACCAAAACCGTGACCTTTCAACTAACAACTGAAGATTTGAAATTCTATAATTACGATTTAGATTTTATTGCAGAACCTGGAACTTTTGAAGTTTTTGTTGGCACGGATTCAAATACACAATTAAAATCACAATTCGATTTGATTCAATGAAGCTTATGAATGCAAATAAGGACCAAAGCCAAATAATAGATTCTATTAGATTATTCGGTATTGGTAAAATTTTGTGCTTCATTTTATGCTTTCATCTCGGATATTCCCAACATAAAATCATCAACACAGGATGGCAATTTTCTGAAGATAAAACCAATTGGGAGACCGTAAATATCCCTCATACTTGGAATAAAGATGATGCTTTCGATGACGACCGAGGCTACAGACGTGGCAAAGGATTTTATAAAAAACTAATTTTTATTCCTTCAGAAGAAAAGGAAACTATACAGTATTTGAAATTTAATGGGGTCAATCAAGAAGCGACTATTTTTGTCAATGGCGATCAAGTAGGGAATCATAAGGGCGGTTATACAGCGTTCAATTTTGATGTCACTAAATATATAAACTACAACGCCTACAATTTAATTGAAGTTGAAGTTGATAATACACACAACATCGACATCCCTCCTTTAGATGCCGATTTTACGTTTTATGGAGGTATTTACCGAGATGTAGAATGGATTTCTGTACCTAAACAGCATTTTTCTTTAAACGATTTTGCTTCTGATGGCTTTTATGTGAATTATACCAATGTTAGTGAAGAAAAGGCAGGCGTTGAAGTCTCTGCACTTTTGAGAAATACAGCATTAAAATCCACTAAAACTACATTAAAAATAAGTTTGCTAGATGCTCAAGGTCTTGAAGTAAAATCCCGAACTGAAACTTTAAAGCTTGACGGTAATGCTTCACATACATTTAAAATTAAATTACCAGATGTTTATAAGCCAAATCTTTGGTCTCCCGATGATCCTTATTTATATAAGTTAAATCTTGTTCTTTCAAATGAAAATGGAGATATACTACAAACCAAAACTTCAAATGTTGGCTTTAGATGGGTAAGTGTTGATGCCGATAAGGGCCTCTTTTTAAATGGAAAACCTATAAAATTAATTGGTGTAAATCGTCATCAGGATTTTAAAGGTTTTGGGAATGCAGTTCCTATTGCACTTCAAAAAAAAGATATAGAACTCATTAAAAACATGGGAGCCAATGTTATTAGATTTGCCCATTATCCGCATAGTAGGGAACTATACGATTTGTGCGATAAACTAGGCATTTTGGTGTGGACAGAGATTCCTGTCGTCAATAAGGTCACCGATTCAAAGGCATTTTTTGATGTATGCCTCAACATGCAAAACGAACATGTAAAACAATATTACAACTATCCTTCGGTGGTGATGTTTGGCTATATGAATGAGATTTTTATACGATTGGTTTTTGATAGAAACATAAGTGAAGATGATAAAACCAAACTTAAAACCTCATCACTAAAACTGGCTAAACAACTGGAAGATTTAACCCGATCGTTAGCACCAAACCATATTACTGTTATGGCCTGCCATTTAAACGAAATTTACAACGAAACTGGCATAGCTGATCTTCCAATGTTGCTGGGCTGGAATCTTTATTTTGGTTGGTATGATAAGGATATTCCTGATCTAGGAATTTTTCTTGATGAACAACATAAACGCTATCCAAAGCGTTCCTTATTACTTTCGGAATATGGCCCTGGAGCAGATGTTAGAATTTTTACAAAAACGCCAAAAAAGTTTGATTTCTCAACAGACTATCAAGCCAAATTACATCAATCCTATTACCAACAAATTATTGAAAGACCTTATATGGCAGGGATGACCGCATGGAATTTTGCTGATTTTGGATCAGAGTTTCGTGGAGATGCCATTCCTCATGTCAACCAGAAGGGATTGGTTCAATACGATCGAACGCCCAAAGAAATTTACTATTGGTACAAAGCAGTTTTAGACCAAAAAACACCTTTTATTCATATTGCAGCAAATTATCTGTCTGGGCTTGTTTTGGTAAACGATAACACTTTTCCGGTAAGTGTATTTTCAAATCAGCAAAAAGTTTCCGTTTTTTTAAATAGTGAAAAGCTTGAAGATGTTTCGTTTGAAAATGGTTTTGCTACTGTTAAGTTACCCTTCAAAAACGGAAAAAATCATATTAAAGTCGTTTCTGGAAACACTTCAGATGAAAAACAAATTGAAGTATTAAAAATTGATGATTTAAATTTCAAATCATTCAAAAGATTAGGTATTAATATAGGTTCACATTTCTATATCACAGATGAAGCGCATCAAATAACCTTTGTTCCAGATCAATCCTATAAAAAGGGCTGGTTTGGCTATTTGGATGGGGAAGCTTATAATATGAGTAAGGATAAACACCAAGGAATTCCGCACAATATTAAAAATTCTACTTCAGAGCCCTTATTTCAAACGATGCTTGAAGGCTGTTCCAACTATAAAATTGATGTTCCTGATGGTGATTACAAGGTAAGTTTATTTTTTGTTGAGCCACAAGTAAAGCCCACTGAAAATATTTATAACTTGAGTGAACAAACACCACAAGGAATTGAAAAAAAGCAACGCATATTCGATGTATATTTGAATACATTTTTAGTTGAAAAACAATTTAATATGGCTAATGAATATCCAGAAAAGTATGGAATTACACTAACCTCAACTATAAATGTCAGAAATAACGATGGCTTGACTATTTTGCTTACTCCTATTGAAGGAACCACAGTAATTAGTGGAGTTTTAATAGAAAAACTTGATTAAATGAAACGTCTCTTACCAGTACTATTTTTGTTATTTGTTTTACCAATTTCTGCTCAAACCAAAAAAACCTATACCTATGCCATAAAGGGAAAAGACACGCTCAAATTAGATGTCTATACTCCAGAAATTATAAGGCCAAATGATAGTTTACCTGTTTTGTTATGGATGCACGGCGGAGGTTTTGCAGGTGGTACGCGCGATAACGGAGCTGAGCAAAAATTATGCGAGTATGTAGCTAATCGTGGGTACATTGGTATTTCTATTTCATATCGATTGCTGCGTAAAAATCAACCAACTGGCTTTGGTTGTGACTGTGATAATCAGGAAAAACTGAACACGTTCAAACAGGCAGCGATTGATTATTTGGATGCCGCAAATTATATCATTAAAAATGCTAAACCCCTTCAAATTGACCCTTCAAAACTAATTGCTGGAGGTAGCAGTGCTGGTGCCGAAGGTGTTCTAAATGCTGTTTTCATGCGAAGCTATTTTGTTGATGATTTAATGAAGTACAACGATGTTAAATTTGCTGGTGTTTTATCATTAGCAGGAGCATTAGTGAGTGCCGATTATATTACCAAAACAAATGCGCTGCCCAGCGTTCTATTTCATGGAACCGATGATAATTTGGTGCCATTTGCAACTGCTCCGCATCATTATTGTGACCCTTCAAAATCTGGCTACCTCATTTTAGATGGTTCAGCGACAATTGCAGAAAAATTGTCTGATTTAGAAGTAGCCTATTATTTTCACAAAGTTAAAGGTGGAAAGCATGAATTGTCTTCAATTCAATTAAACGAACTCGATAATATTTTTGATTTCTTCGCTAAAACCGTATTGAATAACGAGGTGATTCAAACTAAAGTCATAAAACAAAAACAGCCATGAGAACTATAGTATTATTTATGCTCCCATTTATCATTTTTCAGTCTTGCAAAGACAAGGAAACTGAAACAGCCAATGATGAACCAAAGCGCCCTAACATTATTTATATTATGGCCGATGATCATGCTACCCAAGCCATAAGTGCTTATGGTCACCCAATTAGTAAGTTGGCTCCAACACCTAATATTGACAGAATTGCAAATGAGGGTGCTATTTTTATGAACAACTTTTGTACAAATTCCATTTGCGGACCAAGTCGTGCCGTTGTACTAACTGGAAAACATAGTCATATTAACGGCTTTAGGATGAATGGCGACAGATTTGATGGTAGCCAGCAAACCTTTCCGAAGCTATTGCAAAAAGCAGGTTATAACACAGCGGTTGTTGGAAAATGGCATTTACACGGTCTTCCTCAAGGCTTTGATTATTGGAAAATTTTAACCGATCAAGGTAACTACTACAATCCAGACCTTATAGCCATCAATGAACAAACTAAACAACCAGACACTACAAGGGTTGAAGGTTATGCTACCGATATCATTACCGATGATGCCATTAACTATCTCAAATCGGTAAAAGACACAGATCAACCATTTATGTTAATGTTGCACCACAAGGCGCCACACAGAAATTGGATGCCCGCACTACGTCACGTTAATAAATACGATTCTATTCAATTTCCATTACCCGACACCTATTTCACCGACCATGAAGGCTCCTTGGCTTCAAAAGAACAACAGCAAACCATCTATAAAGACATGTACGAAGGTCATGACCTAAAAATGACCACAGCAAAAGGCAGTAGCGAATTGGCCCATAATCCTTGGACTACCGATTTTGACCGAATGACCAGTGAACAACGCGAAGCATGGGATAAGGCGTATCAAGCTAAAAACGATGCCTTTCATGAAGCTAATTTATCTGGAAAAGCATTAGCAGAGTGGAAAGGGCAGCGCTATTTACAGGAATATTTGGCAACTATTGCAGCCGTTGATGAAGGTGTCGGTAAAGTATTAGATTATTTAGAATCTAACAATTTGGCCGAAAACACCATTGTGATTTATTCCACCGATCAAGGTTTTTATTTAGGTGAAAAAGGATGGTTTGACAAACGTTTTATGTATGAAGAATCACTTGGCATGCCAATGGTCATGAAATATCCAAAAGCAATTGAGAAAGGAACCGTGATTACTGCACTTACTCAAAATCTCGATTTTGCAGAAACGTTTTTAGATTTTGCTAGAGTTGATATTCCAAATGATATGCAAGGCAAATCATTGCGTCCCTTACTTAATAAAACTAATAGCACAGACGATTTTAGAGATGCTATCTACTACCATTATTATGATTTTCCAGCTTTTCATATGGTTAAAAAAATGTATGGTGTAAGGACCAATAGATATAAACTAATTCATGTTTATGATGATATCGATCAATGGGAAATGTATGATTTACAAACGGACCCTAAAGAACTTAATAACATCGTAGATCATCCGGAATACGATACAGTTAAAAACGAGTTGTTTAAAACATTAGAGGAACTTCAAACCGAATATATGGTCACCGAAAAAGAATTTGAGCGTGCACCAGAAAAAAGAGTTGAAAATGCCTATAAGCAATTTAAAAAATTAAGGGGCACTACCGGAACTTCCTATGATCCTAGTACTGATAAAGATCAAAAACTTCAATGATGAAACAGATTATAACTATGACCGTTTTACTTGCTACACTTTCTTGTAATTCCAATAAAGGAGAAAGCAAAGCAACAGAACTGACTGACAACGAAGTTTCAACCGAGAAAAGTTTTAAAACCTATTGCAACCCTTTAGATATTGACTATACCTACATGGTTTACAATTCGAGCAGAAATTTATCATATCGTTCAGGTGCCGATCCTGCTGTTATTGAATTTCGTGGCGAATACTATATGTTTGTAACGCGTTCGTTTGGCTATTGGCATTCCACCAATTTGGTCGACTGGAAATTTATTAAACCACAACAATGGTTTTTTGAGGGTAGCAATGCACCTACTGCTTTTAACTATAAAGACTCGTTGGTCTATTTTGCAGGCGATCCAGCGGGTTACGGAAGTATTCTTTATACCGATGACCCAAAAACTGGAAAATGGACGCCAACACCTTCGATTTCCAACAATATTCAGGATTCAGAATTGTTCATTGATGATGACGGCCAGACTTATCTGTATTGGGGCTCATCCAATGTACATCCACTCCGAGTAAAAATGCTCAATAAGGATGACCGTTTCTTGGAAACGGGTGTTAAAAAAGAATTGATAAATCTTGTTGAGGAAGAACATGGATGGGAACGCTTTGGCGAAAATAATTTTCATCCCACGTTGAAAGAAGGTTATATGGAAGGCGCCTCCATGACCAAACACAATGGAAAATACTATTTACAGTATGCCGCTCCAGGCACCCAGTTTAACGTGTATGCCGATGGTGTTTATATTGGTGATTCACCGTTAGGCCCTTTCACTTACATGAAAAATAATCCCATGAGTTTTAAACCAGGTGGGTTTACCAATGGAGCTGGGCATGGAATTACAGTGAAACAAACCAATGGACAATATTGGCACTTTGCCACCATGGCATTGGCGTCCAACGCACAATGGGAACGTCGTTTGTGTATGTTCCCAACTTACTTTGATGATGAGGGCTTAATGTATACCAATACAGACTATGGCGACTATCCGCGTTTTGGTGCTGACCATCCAACAAAAGCAGGCCACCATAACGGTTGGATGTTACTCTCTTACAAAGGCAATGTTACCGTATCGTCATCCTTAATGCAAATCATGAAATTTACTTCCAATGATGACGACGTGAAGGTCAATGAATTACCTCTTGAAAAAAACGCTAATAGCGACATTATTTCGAAAGTATTAACTGATGAAAATCCGAAGACCTTTTGGGTAGCCGAATCCAACGACGATAAACAATGGATAACCATTGAAATGCCTAATCCTGGAAAAATTCATGCATTTCAACTGAATTTTCATGACCTTGAGTCTGGGATTTATACGCGTGTTGAGGGTTTAAGACACCGCTTTAGCATTGATGTATCCGAAGATGGCAAAAACTGGCAAACCGTTGTTGATCGAAGCAATAGCGATAAAGATGCCCCAAATGCTTATATCGTATTAAATAAGCCTGTTGATGCAAAATACGTACGCTATAACAATGTGAAAGTACCTGGTGCAAACTTTGCTATGTCGGATTTTAGAGTGTTTGGTTTAGGCCTTGGTAAGGTTCCAGCTAAAGTAAAAGGATTTAATATAAAAAGACAAACCGACCGCAGAGATGCATCGTTTTCTTGGGATCCTGTAGCGGGGGCTCAAGGTTATAACATCCGTTGGGGAATTGCCCCAGATAAACTATACCAGTCATGGCTGGTGTATGATACCAATGAGCATTTTATGCGCTGCTTGGATCGAGATACGCCTTATTACTTTAGCATTGAAGCATTCAATGAAAATGGCATTTCAGAAAAAAGTGATATTTTGTTTATAGAATAAAAATAAACTATGAAGCGCTTATTATTTTTTATCCCTCTTCTTTTTGTTATGAACCTTTCTGCACAGGAGTTGTCTTTAATGACTTATAACATAAAGCTAGATTACCCTAAAGAAGGCGAAAACAGTTGGCATAATCGCCAGCCTATGCTTTTAGGACAAATTCATTTTTACCAACCTGATGTATTAGGCGTTCAGGAAGCTATGCCCAATCAAATGAAAGATATGGATAAGGCCTTAACCGAATACGATTTTGTTGGTGTTGGACGGGATGACGGCAAAGACGAAGGTGAATATTCTGCTATTTTTTACAAACCTGAAACCTTAAATCTCATAGAAGCATCGACCTTTTGGTTGTCACAAACACCTGATAAGGTATCTATGGGCTGGGATGCGGTGTGCAATAGAGTTTGTACGTATGCGTTATTTGAAAACAAAAGAACACAGCAGAGATTTTGGGTGTTCAATACGCATTTTGACCATGTTGGTGTAACCGCTAGAGAAGAAAGTGCCAAGCTCATTATTCAAAAAATTGAGCATTTGAATACTGATAATTTTCCTGTGATGTTAATGGGTGATTTTAATATGGAGGACGACCATAAAAGTATTCAATTTATAAACCAGTTTTTAAAAGATTCTAAAGACATTTCAATACAATCTCCTTTTGGGCCTTCAGGCACATTCAATAATTTTGACTTTCATAAACCTGTGCAACGACGCATTGATTACATTTTTGTAAGTCCTTCTGTTGAAGTCAATGCTTATGCTGTGTTAAGTGATTCCAAAAACTGTCAATACCCTTCAGACCATTTGCCTGTTTTAATAAAAGCATCCATTAAACACTAATCATGTTTTTTTTCAATATTCATTAAAGTGTTTTTAAATATTCTGTAATCATCTTTCCTTAACAACGACAAAAACTGTATCTTCAATTTTTCCGTATAATTAATAAAGAAGATATACATGCAAAAAACATATTACGATCCGTCTGATCTTAAAAAATTTGGAAAAATAAGCGACTGGAATGAAGAACTTGGTTCCAAGTTTTTTGAGTACTACAATTCAGTGTTCAAGGAAGGTGCCTTATCAGAACGTGAAAAATCCTTAATTGCATTGGCCGTAGCACATACCATTCAATGCCCATATTGTATCGACGCTTATACAGGTGATGGTTTACAACGTGGCATTACAAAAGAGGAAATGATGGAAGCCTTGCATGTTGCTGGTGCAATTCGTGGCGGCGCATCCCTTGTGCATGGGGTTCAAATGATGAACAAAGTGAATAAATTAGAAATGTAACTTGAAAACCCTTGGTTTTCTAAACTCAAACAGAACTTAATGACCCAAAAGTCTTTACATAAGCGCCATAGCGAATTAGCTAATAGCAAACGCCAACTCGAAATATTATCAAATGGTATTTTTCAAAATGGTGACTTACCTACCTTTAAAAACAAAATAGCAGAAACTAACCAGTTTCCATTAAAAGCCAAAAAACTTGAAATCCTACAAATCAATGTAGGTTATATGTGCAACCAAGTCTGTGAGCATTGCCATGTTGATGCTGGTCCAGACCGTAAAGAAATCATGACGCGCGAGACCATGCAACAATGTTTGGATGTCATCGAAAAAACTGGTGCGCACACCCTTGATTTAACGGGAGGCGCACCCGAAATGAATCCTGATTTCAGGTGGTTTGTAGAAGAAGCCTCTAAAGTAGGCATTAAAGATTTTATTGTGCGTTCTAATTTAACGATCATTCGCGCTAACAAAAAATATTATGACCTCCCAGAGTTTTTTAAAAAGCACAACGTACATGTGGTAAGTTCAATGCCTCACTGGACTCGTGGCAAAACTGACAAACAGCGAGGTGATGGTGTTTTTGACAAATCAATTAAAGCATTACAAGATCTCAATGCCATTGGTTATGGAATGCCAAATAGTAATTTGAAATTAGATTTGGTTTACAATCCGTCTGGTGCCTTTTTGCCTGGAAATCAAGCTGCCTTAGAAAAGGATTTTAAAAAGGCCTTACTAGATGATTTTGGGATCCAATTCCATAATTTATTTGCTATTACAAATTTACCGATAAGCAGGTTTTTAGATTATCTTATTGCATCCGAAAATTATGAAGATTATATGTATGCTTTAGTAGAAGCCTATAATCCTGCTGCCGTTACAAATGTGATGTGTACTAACACGCTTTCGGTAAGCTGGGATGGTTATTTATATGATTGTGATTTCAACCAAATGTTAGAATTGCCAGTAAATAGTAAAGCAAAACATATTTCTGAATATAAAGAACAATTACTTGAAGGACGCAACATTGTCATCTCGCAACATTGTTACGGATGTACTGCCGGTGCTGGAAGTAGTTGTCAAGGTAGTGTCGCATAGAAATCCAAATCCCCTAAAAATGAAACTCCATTTAGTAATCATATTTTTATTAACTACTACACCTCATTTAGCTCAAAAATCTATTGATGATTTATTAAAGCAATCAAATAATAAGAGTGTGCCCTATATTTCCGTGCAAGAATTGGCCATGCCAAAAACAAATGCTATCATTCTGGATGCAAGAGAAAGGGATGAATTTATCACTAGCCATTTAAAAGATGCCAAACATATTGGCTATAACACTTTTAAAATGGACTCAATTACAAATCTTATTCCCAATAAAAAACAACCTATTGTAGTATATTGTTCAGTAGGTATACGATCTGAAATTATTGCCGCACAATTAAAAAAAGCAGGTTACAGTAATGTATATAACTTATATGGCGGCATTTTTGAGTGGAAAAACAATAACTTTAAAGTTTTTGATTCTGAAGAAAAAGAAACAGAGAATGTTCATGTGTTTTCTAAATATTGGGGGAAATGGTTAACAAATGGCAATAAAATCTTAAATCGGTCTCTTGAACAAACGTCAAACTGATGACATGAAAAACCATTCAAATTTTCATTTGAAAACATCAAACAAAGCCTTAATAATTTTTACAAGAAATCCAGAATTGGGCAAGTGTAAAACGCGCCTTGCTAAAACCATTGGTGATAAAGCCGCTTTAGATATTTACATTCATTTATTACAGCATACCGCTAGCATAACAAAACAGGTAGCTGCAGATAAGTTTGTTTTTTATTCTGAAAACATTAATCATAACGATCTTTGGGATAGTAAATTTTTTAGCAAAAGATTACAGAAGGGTGAAGATTTAGGCTTAAGAATGCGAAATGCCTTTTCTGAAGTATTTGAGCTAGGTTATGAACATGCCATGATTATTGGGAGCGATCTATTGGAATTAAATATTGCGCACATTGAGAATGCCTTTAAACAGCTGCAAAATCACGATTTGGTTATTGGGCCTGCAAAAGATGGTGGTTATTACTTACTTGCAATGAAAACGCTTCACGAATCTATTTTTAATAACAAAGCTTGGGGAACCACTTCGGTTTTAGTCGACACCTTAAACGACCTCAATAATTTTGATATTAAATTAATAGAAGAATTAAACGATATCGATACCTTTGAAGATATAAAAGACAATTCCGAACTTCAAAAATTTTTAAGTTAAACATGATTAAACTAATAGATGAAACTGTAGCATATCTTCAGCAAAAAGGATTTGAAAATCCTGAAATAGGTATTATTCTAGGTACAGGATTGGGTCAGTTAATTGACGAAATTGAGATTTTACATCAGGTGAGTTACAACCATATCCCTAACTTTCCTACTGCAACGGTTGAGTTTCACAAAGGCAAACTTATTTATGGCTTTTTGGAAGGGAAAAAAGTAATAGTCATGCAAGGTCGTTTTCATATTTATGAAGGCTATACATTGCAAGATGTCACTTATCCTGTTAGGATAATGGAAAAATTAGGAATTCACACCTTATTGGTATCCAACGCCTCTGGAGCCATCAATTTGAATTATAAAAAAGGTGAATTAATGCTTATTGAAGACCACATCAATCTACAAGGAAGTTCACCGTTGGCCTTTAAGGGTGTTGAACACCTAGGAACCCGATTCGCAGATATGAGTCAACCCTATGACAAAAGCATTAATGATCAGTTTATGGTTATTGCCAAAACTAATCAAGTTACCTTACACCAAGGTGTTTATGCCAGTGTCGTTGGTCCGCAATTAGAAACGAGAGCTGAATATCGCATGCTGAAGATTCTTGGTGCTGATGCTGTTGGTATGAGTACGGTCCCGGAAGTTATTGTAGCCAATCATTTAAAATTAAAAGTGGCTGCCGTGTCAGTTTTAACCGATGAATGCGACCCAGATAATTTAATGCCAGTTAATATTTCAGAAATTATTGAAATGGCAGGAAAAGCAGAACCAAAAATGATTTTGCTTTTTAAAGAATTAATTAAAAATTTATAAAAAAGCAAACCGTTACAACTAATTTACTGAAAACTGAAGACTAAAATGAGTTACCTAGAAACCACACATAACCTGTATAAAGAAGCAGCCTTAACTCCCGATGTTGGGCTGTGTTGTACTACAAACCCTATATGGGAATTACCCGGATTAAAAATCCCACGTATCATGCAAGAAATGAACTACGGTTGTGGCAGCACCGTTCATGCACGTGATTTGACAAATAATCCAAAAATGCTTTACGTAGGTGTTGGCGGCGGTATGGAATTATTACAATTCTCATATTTTAATCGTCAAAAAGGCGGTGTGATAGGTGTAGATGTCGTTGATGAAATGCTAGAAGCATCTCGCAAAAATTTCATTGAGGCCGAAAAGCAAAACCCCTGGTTTAAAAGTGAATTTGTTGAGCTTAAAAAAGGAGACGCTATGAATCTTCCTGTTGAAGATAATAGTATTGATGTAGCGGCTCAAAACTGTCTATTCAACATTTTTAAGGCAGATGATTTAAAGAAAGCAATTGCCGAAATGTACCGTGTATTAAAACCACATGGTCGATTGGTGATGAGTGATCCAACTTGTGAGCAACCCATGAACGATGCCTTACGAAATGATGATAGGCTGCGCGCTTTGTGCTTAAGTGGAAGCTTACCAATTGCTGACTATGTAAAAATGCTTACCGATGCCGGATTTGGTACTATTGAAATTAGAGCTAGGAAACCCTATAGAATTTTGGATCCAAAACATTACACAACCGATGAGTTGATTTATATTGAATCCATTGAGGTCGCAGCAATTAAAGATCCCATGCCAGAAGATGGCCCTTGTATTTTTACTGGTAAGGCTGCGATTTACTTTGGCGATGATGATTTTATTGATGATAAAAAAGGGCATCTCTTATTAAAGAATCAACCTTTGGCAATTTGCGATAAAACCGCGGCAGCATTGGCTTCACTAAAAAGGGACGATATTTTCATAAGTGAATCGACTTACCACTATGATGGTGGAGGTTGTTGTTAAGTAGTTGAACCATTTCTGTAAAAGCAGAAATTACAGTATGGAAAAATATATTGACATTATAAAAAACTCCTACTCTGGATATTGGAGATATCTAAAGCATGAGATTATATCAGTTAACCATTGGGACAATTACTTCTATGGTTTAATTGTAATTTCTGTTTTGGTATGGATTCTTGAAATCGCTTTTCCATGGCGGAAAGAACAGTCCATATTTAGAAAGGATTTTTGGTTAGACACCTTTTACATGTTCTTTAATTTCTTCTTATTAAACCTTATTATTCTTATTGCCTTTTCAAACACGGCAGCAACGTTTTTCAATGATATTTTAAGTGTATTTGGATTAACCATTAAAAACTTTCAACTATTTGATGTTGATAGTTTTCCTTTTCCTTTAGGACTTTTTGTCTTCTTTATTATTTCAGATTTTGTGCAATGGAATACGCATAGATTGTTGCATCGTGTGCCCTTTCTGTGGAATTTTCACAAAGTCCATCATTCCGTAAAAGAAATGGGGTTTGCAGCTCATTTGCGTTACCATTGGATGGAACCCGTGGTTTATAAATCCTTACTCTACATTCCTATTGCTATTATTGGTGGGTTTGACGCTCAGGATGTGGCTATTGTACATTTTTTTAACATTACCATTGGGCACCTCAATCACGCCAATTTAGGGTGGGACTACGGTATTTTGAAATATGTTTTCAACAATCCGAAAATGCACATTTGGCACCACGCCAAAGACTTGCCCAAACATGTTAGGTATGGGGTTAATTATGGACTAACCTTGAGTATTTGGGATTATGTGTTTAAAACCAGCTATATTCCCCACAGTGGAAAGGATATTACACTTGGGTTTGAAGGAGACGAACATTTTCCTAAACAATTTTTAGCCCAAGAACTTTATCCTTTGAACAAAAAAGAGAAAAAATGAAAACATCAGTTAGTATCCTTATTACCTTAATGACATTTACGAGTTGTTTTTGCGCCAAAGGCCTTCCTATAAAACAAACAACTAACCAAGTTCAAGAGCAAAACCAAAAAGCAATTATTGACCATAGTGCTTGGGACAAGCTATTGAAAACATATGTTGCCGACAATGGCGATGTGGATTACAAAGGTTTTAAAAATAATGCCGTTGCACTAAATAAGTATATCAATTATTTGGCATCCCAAGTGCCGACTGAACAATGGAGCAAGCAAGAACAGTTAGCGTATTTTATAAACGTATATAATGCGAATACCATTAAACTAATCATTGATCATTATCCCACAAAAAGCATTAAGGACATCAAAAATCCCTGGCTAAAAAATCGGATTAAAATTGGAGAAAAGGAGTTTTCACTCTCGGGGATTGAAAATGGTATTCTTCGCAAAATGAATGAACCCCGAATCCATTTTGCTATAAATTGTGCTTCGGTATCTTGCCCTAAATTGCTCAATACTGCTTATACAGCAGATAATGTAGACGCCTTAATGGAACAGGCGACCAAAGCATTTATTCAAAATACGGATAAAAATAAAATTTCTGAAAATCGAATTCAGTTATCTAAAATATTTCAATGGTATAAAGGTGATTTTAAAGATAGTGGAAGCCTAATTGACTATGTGAATCAATACACCACAATTAAAATTAATCCCGACGCGAAAGTAGATTATTTAGAATACGATTGGAATTTGAATGAACAAAACTAAATCCTCATCTTTGTCGTATAGATGAGATATGATAAGCATTGTAATTCCTGTATTGAATGAATCAAAAACTATTGCACAGCTCTTGCAATACTTGGTTGATAATTCATCTCCAGAAAACATCTCGGATATTATTGTTGTTGATGGCGGAAGTACTGACGACTCCACCAAAATAGTTACTCAATTTAACAATGTAAAACTATTATCTTCACAAAAAGGAAGAGCCAAACAACTAAATTTTGGAGCTAAACACGCCGCTGGAAGTATACTGTATTTTCTACATGCCGATTCTTTTCCTCCCAAAAATTTTGATCACGATATCTTAAAGGAAATAGCTCAAGGTAATCAGGCTGGTTGTTTTAGAATGCAGTTTGACAGTTCACATTGGTGGTTACGACTTGCAAGTTGGCTAACCCAATTTTCTTGGCGCGCTTGCAGGGGTGGCGATCAAAGTCAGTTTATCTCAAAAGACCTTTTTGAAGCTATTGGCGGCTACGATGAAAACTACATCATTTACGAAGACAACATTTTGATTAATGAACTTTATAAAAGGAAGCAATTTGTGGTCATCGACAAAAAGTTATACAGTTCTGCGCGTTGTTATCAAAAGCATGGGGTTTGGAAACTGCAATATCATTATTGGACCATTTATATAAAAAAATGGTTGGGAGCTAACGCTCATGAACTATTTGCGTATTATAAAAAACACATAGCTTAAAACCTGGCGTAGGATTCTTTTAATAGAACCTCAACAGGTTTATTTTGTGGCGTAAATTGTGAATTACCCATTCCCCCTACCCGCTTATGGTCATGAAACCATTTCCAAATAAATCCGCCAGCAAACCAGTCTTCATGCCAAAACAATTCGAATAAAGCTTGTGTTGTATTTATCTGCGCTTCCATATTAACATCACCCATATCTCGATCAGATTTCCATGGGGCTTTTCCGGAAAAATCAACACTTCTATATCCAAATTCAGTAAACAAAATAGGTTTTTGGAAGGTACTAGAATAGGTTTTAATTTCAGACTTATGCTTTTCCCAACCAGCCTTACAATCTTCAAGTGTAGGTGTTTTTAATTCGCTAACTGGGAAATAGGCGTCAATCCCTATATAATCCATTTGATCCCAAAACGGTGTTTTTGTGTACTCATTCCAATTGGCAGCATAAGTGAGTTTACCTTTATAAACGGTTTTAATTTTAGAAATTAGGTCATTCCAGAATTCAGGTCTGTGAGCAACAAAATTTTCGAGTTCTGTACCGATACAAAACAGTTCTGCCTTTGCTTCTTGAGCCATGGCAGCATATTCAAGTATAAAATGAGTATAGGTTTGTTCAAGTTGTTGCCATTCAGCTTCAGTATTCATTTTAATAAATCCGGTGAATTCACCTCTTGATACCCAAATTTGTGGTTTGACCATCACTTTAATATGATTTTTCTTTAACTCTTCAATGTATTGCGTGGCACCAGCACGAGTTTCACCAAACCATTGTCTTTGCGTATTAAAAATTATCTCTGGATGTTCCAAATCCCTTATAAACCCAAATGGCATAATTGCAGCGTAATTGGCATTTACATTAAGTACTGGCTTTACATGTAAATCATTAATTGAATCCCGTGAAGCTACAAAACTAACACCGTTAATTTTTTTCGGTGCTACTGATGTCATAGCGCATGAAGACACTAAAAATATATAAAAACTTACATACAGAATTTGTCTCATAACTTATATTTAATGTTTAAATTTAAACAAATTGAACAGTATAATTTAAGGTTTTTGTAAAACCTTCGACCAAAACTTCAACTAATTTCAACTTATGGAGCATATTGTTATTATTGGCAATGGTATTTCGGGAGTTACAGCTGCAAGGCATATCCGAAAATTGTCAGATAAAAAAATCACTCTTATTTCTGCCGAAACCGATCATTTTTTCTCCCGTACGGCCTTGATGTATGTGTATATGGGACATATGAAATTTGAGCACACAAAACCCTATGAAGATTGGTTTTGGAAAAAAAATAGAATTGAACTTAAAAATGGATACGTTGAAACGGTTGAAACCGAATCTAAAACACTTCATTTTACTGACGGCGATACACTTACTTATGATAAACTAATCATAGCCACAGGCAGTAAATCCAATAAATTTGGTTGGCCCGGACAAGATTTAAACGGTGTTCAAGGGCTGTACAGCAAACAGGATTTGGATGCACTTGAAGTATTTGCTCCAAATAAAAACATTTGCAAACGCGCTGTTATTGTTGGCGGTGGACTTATTGGAATTGAACTGACCGAAATGTTGAATAGCCGTGATATACCCGTAACATTTTTGGTTCGAGAATCTAGCTTTTGGAACGGCGTACTGCCAGAAGGTGATAGTGCGATGATCAATAGGCAGATTAAAAATCATCATATAGATTTACGATTATCTACCAATTTAAAAGAAATTGTTTCTGATGGTAATGGAAAAGCAAATGCCGTTATTATTGAGGAAACTGGCGAAAAAATCCCCTGTGATTTTGTTGGATTGACCGCTGGGGTTTCACCAAATATCGATTTTTTAAAAGGCACAAGTATTGAAACTGCAAAAGGGGTTTTGGTGAATAGATATCTTGAAACTAATATCAAAGACGTTTACGCCATTGGGGATTGCGCCGAGCAACGCGAAGCCATTGGTAATAGACGACCCGTTGAAGCCGTTTGGTATACAGGTCGTATGATGGGGGAAGTAATTGCTCAAACCATCTGTGGTCATAAAATGAAATACAACCCAGGGCACTGGTTCAATTCTGCTAAATTTTTTGATATCGAATACCAAACTTATGGTTGGGTGTTTACAAAACCCAAAGAAGGTCATTTGCATTTTCATTGGAAACATGTCGATGATACCAAATGCATTACGATTGAATACAATGCATCCACAAACGAGTTTCTAGGAATCAATACTTTTGGAATTAGAATGCGACACGAGGTTTTTGATCGTTGGTTGACCGAAAAACAAACTATAGATTACGTCATATTACATTTAGGTAAGGCCAATTTTGATCCCGAGTTATATCACCATTTTGAAGGTGATATCCAAAGGGCTTTTAAAAATCAATTACAAAATTTACAGCTATGAGTAACA
Source organism: Flavobacteriaceae bacterium MAR_2010_72 (assembly GCA_003550275.1). Classification (GTDB taxonomy): domain Bacteria; phylum Bacteroidota; class Bacteroidia; order Flavobacteriales; family Flavobacteriaceae; genus Geojedonia. The sequence continues at coordinate 544,809 of QXCW01000002.1, read as the reverse complement.
AATTAAATTATAGTATGTCATTGGCGAAACCAGATGCCAAGGATTTTTCTTTAAAGCAAAAAGTTGCCATAGGTATTGGAATTATTGGCTTATTTATTTTGGTGTTGGCTTTATTCAATGCAGATATCAATCATTCAGGTTGGGTGCTCACAACCGCTTTGGGATTAATTGTGCTTGGCACAATCTGGTTTTCAAATAGCGTTTACCTTAGTGAATCCAAAGGCATAAAAAATGATGGGGTTTGGTTTAAATCTATTTCCTCAAGAGGACTTATAGGCTGGGCAACTGGAATTGTACTCACCTTATTTTACATTGTACTCTACTTTTATCCCCATCTTTTAGGGCTTGGCAAAGATGGAGCTCCAAACACTGGCTTGGTGGCACTATTTGATCCCTTAAGCCAACTATTAAGTGGACGACCTGCCAGCCAATGGTTTGTCTACGGTGCGCTTTACACAATGGCTATTTTAGTGTTTGGCTATAAGTTCTTTTTGAAATATCGTCATAATCGATACGAACAAATTCGCACGGGATCAGTCATGTTTTTCCAATTGGCGTTTGCTTTTTTGATTCCAGAATTTATGTATGTAATGAATAGTGATTTACCTTATTACGACTTAAAAAGTATTTGGCCTCTAAATTATTATTTGTTTGATTCTTGGTCAATCAAGGGATTTTTGAGCGCTGGTACTATTGGATTAATACTGCTCATTTTTGGAGTTGTTTCCATTTTTATAATCACCCCAATTCTTACTTATAAATACGGAAAGCGGTGGTACTGTTCTTGGGTTTGCGGTTGTGGCGGTTTAGCCGAAACTGCTGGTGATCCATTTAGGCATTTGTCATCAAAAAAACTATCCAGCTGGAAATTAGAACGTTGGTTAATCCATGCTGTATTGGTTTTTTCGGTGGTAATGACCATGGCAACAATCTACTCTTTTCTAGGCAATAACCCAGATTCCTATTGGTTAACTAAAAGTCTTTTCATTAAATTATCAATAGGGTTTTTAAGCTTGATATTTCTTTTATTCATGTTATTTAAGCGAAAGGAATTTGGCAAAGATGCCAAAAATGCATCCATAGGCTATGCCGTTGTGATTTCGTTAGTTTTGATTATGCATTTTACAGGAACCACTGATCAAATATTCTTTATTAAATCAAGTAGCTTACGCTCGGCCTATGGTCTTTATATAGGCTCTATTTTTTCAGGAGTCATTGGAACTGGTTTTTACCCCATTTTTGGAAGCCGGGTTTGGTGCAGGTTTGGTTGCCCTATGGCTGCTATTTTAGGTCTTCAGCAGAGGCTATTATCAAAATTTAGGATTACCACAAACGGTGGACAATGTATTTCTTGTGGGAATTGCTCAACCTATTGCGAAATGGGTATTGATGTTCGCGCTTATGCACAAAAGGGTGAAAATATTGTAAGGTCAAGCTGCGTTGGCTGCGGTATTTGCAGTGCCGTTTGCCCCAGAGGGGTTCTAAAATTAGAGAATGATGGTTTGAAAGGCCGCATTAATCCCACTGAAATTTTACTTGGAAATGATGTCAACTTAATGGATTTAGTTAATCAAAACAACTAATCATACACTTTCACAAATACTGGCGCTTGCTGGTATTTATAAGTTGAATCTGTAAGTTTTGTTGTTTCTTTCGTTTCCCAATTCATTACATAAATATCGAACTGGGTTTGCTCTTTATCAAAAGCTTCAATTGCCAAATAATTACCATCAGGAGACCAATCGTGCCAACCTTCACTAAAGGTGTTGTTAGTTAAACGCCAGTTTTTACTCCCATCTGGTGTTACTGCAAATAAATTGTATTGACCATTTCGTTCGGATTGATAAGTAATAAAGTTTTCTTTAGAATTCCATCGTGGAGGTCCAGCTGCATAACTATGCCATTTCTTTAAAGTATCATTTTCAGGAAAATGGGTTAATTGCTTCATATTGCTTCCGTCGGCATTCATAATATATAACTCATCATCATAACCTCTTTCAAATCTTTTTGATTTATTACCTCCTCTAAAAACAATATTCTTGCCGTCAGGTAAAAATAGGGGATCACTAAACATGTCCAGTTCGGGTTGTAAACGTTGGATTTGTTTTCCATTAGCATCTATAATATAAAACGCTGTATCAATTGAACGGTGAGGCTTCACTATAAATTCTGACCCATTTTTTCGGCTGCTATGCCAGCTATCAGCCAATCTAATATCACTGATTTTGGTTTTCTCGCTACCATCTGCTTTCATTTTGTAAAGAAAATAATTACGATGCAGCGTGTCTTTATCAGAAATGTAATACACTTCGTCATCGTTGGCGTAATAGGTCCATTCTACACCTTTTAAGTTGGTAATATTCTTCTTGTTTTTACCGTCCATATCCATTATGAATACTTCATAGTTATCAGCCTCTTCATCAAAAAGCACATTATAAGCAATTTTATAATGATATGGGTTTTCAATCTCCTTTTTGGCTTTGGTGTTACAACTCACTGTGATGACCAACACTAATATAAATACAATTTCCCTCATAGGTTTACGCGATTAAAAGATTCATTTAAACAGTTTACAATATTAACATCAAATGTATTGAAGTAGGCCAAAAGAGTATTGTAAAAAATTTACCTCACAGGAATATAATTAGGCCAATCACCTTGGTCATCAATATATTGTTTAGGATTATGACCCGAAAACGCCTGAAAATCTCTAATAAAATGTGCCTGGTCATAATACCCGAATTCATTTGCAAACGCCGCCCAATCTACTCTTTCCTTATTAAAAATGGCATTTAAAATTTCGTTAAACCTTACTATTCTATGAAACTGTTTGGGTGTAAGCCCAACATATTTTTTAAATAGATGGATAAACTGTTTTTGTGAATATCCCGATTTTTTCGCTAATTCGGTTAAGTTAATGTTTTCAGACGATTTCTGGATTTGAGATACAAAATGCTGAATAATCTCGCCTTCAAAAGACACTTCGTTTAGTCGGGATTCTAGCCATTTTTTTGCCATTTCAATTTTATTATCTGGATCTATTTCATTAATTAATCGCTGTCTTAGATCTAAAATTTCATCACCAAAAACTGTATTGGCAGCTACTACAGAATTATTAAAGGCTTCAACAGACTGATTTATAAATGGGAAAACACCTCCCGATTTGAATGAAATCACTAACATTTCAGATTCATTATCAGAGCTAATGGTTAAATACTCTGTGTGCATGCCAGAAAACCAAGCTTCATAACACGCTTCTTTTTCTTCCAAAGTTTCATTATCATAAATATAGCGTGGTGTTTCGAATAGGTTGATGACCAAATTGGTTGTGCAGTCTGGTAACAGTTTATCTTTTGAATGCTCAACTTTGAAATCTTTATAATAGACAATACTAGCCACGAAATTGTCTAATGGTGCTTTAGGAATATCATGTTTAAAAATCATAAAAGCAATGTACTCAAATAACTTGTTAGTTTCAATTTTTAAGTCGTCTAACTAAAATGTAATTACTCTGTTGTATTTTTACATCTTCTTAAACTTAAAAACACATGCCAATTATAAAGGTCATTATTCCTGCTTATAATGAAGCCGATTCTATTGCTCAAGTGATATCAGATATTCCAGAAAGTGTAGACGAAGTTATTGTGGTTGATAACGGTTCAACAGATAATACTCACTATAATTCAAAAAATGCAGGAGCTACTGTACTTTTCGAACCTCAAAAAGGCTATGGATATGCCTGTCTAAAAGGCATGGATTATATGGCCAGTTTAAATCCTATTCAACAACCAGATATTGTTGTATTTTTAGATGGCGATTACAGCGATTACCCAGAAGAGTTAACTAAATTAGTAACGCCAATTATTGAAAATGACATTGATTTTGTAGTAGGTGCTCGAGTAAAACATTTACGCGAAGCCAATTCAATGACGCCGCAACAAATATTTGGTAACTGGCTGGCTACAGCATTGATGAAACTCTTTTTTAACGCACGATTTACAGATCTTGGCCCTTTTCGAGCGATTAAGTATAACAAACTCCTAGAGTTAAAAATGGAGGATAAAACTTATGGTTGGACTGTAGAGATGCAATTGAAGTCTATAAAGAAAAAATTAACGTATATTGAAGTGCCCGTAAAATATAAAAAAAGAATTGGGGTATCAAAAGTATCAGGAACCATAAAAGGTACTATCTTTGCAGGCTTTAAGATATTAAGTTGGATTTTAAAATATAGTTTTAAAAAATGATTCTCGAATCAATAATTATTGTCATTTATACCATTGCACTACTACTGATATTCATGTATGCTTTGGCTCAACTTAATTTACTTTACAATTACCTTTCAGCAAAAAAGAACGAAACACGTGCGCTTGAACCTCTAGATTTTTCGGATCCAGATAAAGTTCCTTACGTCACTATCCAACTTCCCGTTTTTAACGAAATGTATGTGATGGAACGTTTATTGGACAACATAGCCGAAATAGATTACCCAAAAGATAAGTTAGAAATTCAGGTATTGGATGATTCTACAGACGAAACTGTAAAATCCACTTTTGAACATATTGAAAAAATAAAGCAAACCGGTTTAGATATTCAACACATCACTAGAGTTGATCGAAGCGGATTTAAAGCTGGAGCTTTAAAAGAAGGTTTAAAAATTGCCAAAGGTGAATTTATTGCCATTTTTGATGCCGATTTTTTACCTAAAAAAAACTGGTTAAAGAAAACTATTCCTTATTTCAATGATGACCATATTGGAGTCGTACAAACACGTTGGGGACATATCAATCGTAATTACTCCTTATTGACAAAAATTCAAGCGTTTGCTCTAGATGCCCATTTTACGTTAGAACAAGTTGGTAGAAACAGTAAAGGTCATTTCATTAACTTTAATGGTACGGCTGGTATTTGGCGTAAAACCTGTATCATAGATGCGGGCAACTGGGAAGGTGACACCTTAACCGAGGATTTAGATTTAAGTTACCGAGCACAGCTTAAAAACTGGAAATTCAAATATTTGGAACATGTTGAAACTCCTGCAGAACTTCCTGTAGTGATTAGCGCAGCCCGTTCTCAACAATTTAGATGGAATAAAGGTGGTGCTGAAAACTTCAGAAAAATGCTTTGGAGAGTACTAAAATCTGATAATATCTCTACAAAAACAAAAGTACATGGTTTATTACACCTATTAAACAGCACCATGTTCTTGAATATTTTTTTAGTTGCGATTTTGAGTATTCCAATGCTTTATATTAAAAACGAATATGCCCATTTAAGGTTTTACTTTTACTTTATGAGCTTTTTCGTTGTGAGTACTATCATATTTTTTATCTGCTACTGGTTTATGTACAAACAAATTTATGGTAGTGGTTATAAAAAATTCTTTAGCTACATAGGAATGTTCTTTACATTTTTCTCGATTGCAATGGGGTTCTCTTTACACAATTCAATTGCTGTCATTGAAGGTCATTTAGGCAAACGCAGTGAATTTGTTCGAACTCCAAAATTTAATATTAGTACACTAAAAGATTCATGGAAGGGCAACAAATACTTACGTAAAAAGTTGTCCCCAAATGTAATTCTTGAAGGCTTGCTTATGCTGTACTTTGCATTTGGACTTTATAGTGCATTTGTAGTGGGCGATCAAGGTGGAGATTTTGGATTATTTCCTTTCCATTTAATGCTTTTTATTGGGTTTGGTTACGTCTTCTTTAAATCCATTGGTTCTAAAGTTTAAACATGTTTAACTTAACATTTTTAAAGCTAAATAAAATCCCAATTTTATTGGCTTTTTTAAGTGTTGTGTTTTATATTTCATTTGCTTACGATCTGTCTCGAACAGACTATCTAAAATTAATTACGCTTTATTTAGGGTTGTTTTTTCTGTTCTATAAGTTGATTCAATTACAAAAGCATAGTATTAATTTTTTACTTGTTATAGCAATTGGATTTAGGCTTATTTTTCTATTTGCAATTCCAAACCTGTCCCAAGATTTTTATCGCTTTATATGGGATGGGCGTATGATCTTGGAAGGATTAAACCCCTATTTATATACTCCAGAATCATTTATTTTAAAAGGTGAGCTTCCTGTTTTTCAAGCCTTGGAATTATACACTGGCATGGGAGAACTCAATGGCAGTCATTTCACTAATTATCCTCCTTTAAATCAGCTTTGTTTTACCATTGCTGGACTCTTGGCAGGCAAGAGCATTTTAGGTTCTGCTATGGTTATGCGCTGTATAATTATCTTGGCTGACCTTGGTACACTTTACTTTGGCAAAAAATTGCTCGAACGACTTAAGATTCCTGTTCACCATATATTCTGGTATATTTTAAACCCATTTATTATCATAGAACTTACTGGAAATCTTCATTTTGAAGGATTAATGTTATTCTTTCTGGTTTGGAGTTTGTACCTACTGCATTGTGGTAAATGGAAGGTGGCAGCAGTTATTTTTGCATGCTCTGTTTCGGTGAAGTTGATCCCGCTTATTTTTCTGCCTCTATTGTTTCAACATTTTTTAAAAAACCAATCTGTTTCGGTATTTAAAAGATTAAAAAATCCATTTGGTTTTTATACCATTGTTGGATTAGTAACCTTGCTCTTTTTTCTTCCCTTTTATTCGTCACAATTTATTCTGAATTATACCAATACGGTTGCTTTGTGGTTTCAAAGGTTTGAATTTAATGCTAGTTTGTATTACATCGCTAGGGAAATTGGGTACTCGTTTAGAGGTTATAACGAAATCGCTATCATTGGAAAATACATCATCTTACTCGTAATTGCATTTGTTTTTTTAATTGCTATTTTCAGAAAGAACAAAACACACATTCAATTAATAACAGGGATGCTATTGGTTTTATCATTTTATTACTTCACAGCAACTACCGTGCATCCTTGGTATATTGCAACGCTATTGCTGCTTTCAATTTTTACCAGATATAAATTCCCGTTGGTTTGGAGTTGTGTGATTATTTTGAGTTACCTAGCTTATGCAAATGCCGAAAACAAAGAAAATCTATGGATCATAGGCTTGGAATACCTTATTGTTTTTGGTGTATTTATTTGGGAAGTTGTCATTAAAAAAGGCCACTCGAGTAGAGTAGCCTTATAACATTTACATTTTTTCTAATGCTGTGATGGTATAAATTTCATTTTCATCATCAAAGCCATTCTCGTCTTTAGTAACGACCAATTTGACTTTATAAGTGATTTTGAATTTCATGCCTATTAACTCGTCAGATTGTAAATTGAATTGAGCAAGAACATCATCATTTACCTTTTGAAAGGTAATGGTATATTCTGAATCATCATCGTCACGAGTTGCAATAAAATTATACCCATAATCTTCATGGCCTTCATACTCACCAATAATGGTGGTTGAGTCTTGATTGGCTCCATTAACATTTGAAAATGCATATGAAGCAAGTGATAAACTTAAAAATGTAAGTATCAATTTTGATTTTTGTAACATTGTTTTTAAAATAAAAATTAGTATTGTTTGATTACGGAAGTTTGCCACTACAAGTCCGTTGTGCTTTTAGTAATTTCAATTATTGAAACTAACACGTGGTATAATAAAAAGTGTAGTAAGGTCTATAGGCTTTTAAGGCTCAAAAACTTCATGAGATTTTGTAAAACATTTAAATTCTACCATATAACCATTAGGGTCTTTCACAAAAAACGATTCGTGTTCACCTGTTTTACCGTCCAAGAATTTAACTTCGGCAACACTATTGATTTTCTTTGAATTTAACAAGTTTTGTACCTTGGTCCACTCCTGGCGATTTAAGATAATCCCAAAATGGAATGAAGGCAAAACATAACCATTAAACGAATAACTTTTAGAGTCAAAGTTAAATGGTCCACTTTCAGTAAAGGTAATTTGATGGTTATAGAAATTCACATCAATCCATTTTACTGAAGAGCGTCCAATTTGAGCTCCAAGTAAATCACTATAAAAAGCCCTTGTTTTACTTATACTTAAACAAGGTAAGGCTAAATGGAATTGAGCTGCCATAAGCAAATAATTTACATAAAGTTAGGAATTTTTTGGTTACCCAATATAGAGTGCGCAGATTTTTTTATGAATGTAAACATATTACATATCCATATCATCATCTTCCCCCAAGTCATCTTCAGGTGTTAACTCTGGGTCTTGAACAGCTTCTGGATCATCATCTTCAAAATCTTCATAATCATCTTCATCATAATTTTCCATTGTGACTTGCAATTTAGTGCTCACTTTAACCAGATATTTGGTGTCTTCAGTAGTCACTTCAACGGCTTCTACAATTTCGTTATTAGCATTTCTAAAGGTAATAATGTTGTCGTCATCATAACCATCTGGGTATTTTTCGACCAGTAACGCTAAAATTTCTGGGGTCAATTTCTTAAAATCGACTATAACTCGTTTAAGGTTGTCTCTTTTACTGTTCATAATTACATGTCTAATAGGTAGGCAAATATAAGTGGTGCAACAATTGTAGCATCACTTTCTATTATAAATTTTGGTGTATTTATATCTAATTTACCCCAGGTTATTTTTTCGTTTGGAACAGCTCCAGAATACGATCCATAACTCGTGGTCGAATCACTTATTTGGCAAAAATAACTCCAAAATGGTGTATCGGTTCGTTCCATATCTTGGTACAACATGGGTACAACACAAATTGGAAAATCTCCAGCTATACCTCCTCCAATTTGAAAAAATCCAATTCCATTTTTTGAATTATCGGTGTACCAATCGGCTAAAAATGTCATGTATTCAATACCCGATTTCATAGTGCTAGCTTTCAATTCACCTTTAAGAACGTAGCTTGCGAAGATATTACCCATGGTACTATCTTCCCATCCTGGTACAATTATAGGTAAATTTTTCTCTGCTGCAGCATACATCCAAGAATCTTTTATATCAATTTCATAATATTCTTCGAGCACACCACTCAATAACATTTTATACATAAACTCATGAGGAAAATAGCGCTCACCTTTATCTTCAGCCTCTTTCCAGATGTTATAAATGTGCTTTTGTAGGCGTCTGAAGGCTTCTTCTTCTGGAATACAGGTATCAGTTACCCGATTTAGGCCTTTCTCTAAAAGATCCCATTCCTCTTGAGGCGTTAAATCTCTATAATTAGGAACGCGTTTATAATGAGAATGGGCGACCAAATTCATAATATCTTCTTCCAGATTTGCTCCAGTACATGAGATAATTTGCACTTTATCATGACGTATGATTTCAGCAAAAATCTTTCCTATTTCGGCAGTACTCATAGCTCCTGCCAAGGATACCAACATTTTAGAACCCTGTTCTAATTGTGCCTCGTAGGCTTTAGCAGCATCAACCAATGCTGCTGCATTGAAATGCAAATAATACTTCTCTATAAAATTGGATATGTGACCTTTAGTCTTCATCGTCATCGTTAAATTTAGAAAATTTATTTATACTAGACGAACCGTATTCATTCAAATTACTTTCATAGCCGTCATTAATATCGTCTTCGGCAAACTTATAGCTCAACATTTTATAATAAAGTTTAGCCGCTAAAAAGTCGGACGATTTATCTACTTTATTTGGACAAAGTTCTACGATATCAAAGCCAACAACATTTTTTTCAGCAAAAACCTGCTTTAGGAAATCTAGAGTTTCATACCAAAATAAGCCTCCTGGTTCGGGTGTGCCTGTTGACGGCATAATTGATGGATCAAATGCATCCAAATCAAACGTTATAAATACATTGTCTGTCATTTGGTCTATGGCACTATCCATCCAAGCATCGTCAACTGCCATTTCATGGGCAAAATAAACTTTTTCTTCATCCATCACCGTTTTTTCGATACTATCCATAGAGCGAATACCAACCTGAATTAGATTCGTGTTTTGATTGGCCTCGTAAACTGCGCAAGCGTGATTGCATTTGGTGCCTTCATATTCTTTACGTAAGTCGGCGTGCGCATCGATGTGCAACACGGTTAAATTATCAAAACATTCATTAAACGCTCGTATTGTACCGATTGAAACAGAGTGCTCACCACCAAATATGGTAACAAACTTGTTTCTTTTAATATACTGCTTTGTGATTTTATGAACAGCCTCAACCATAGCTTCAGGTGAACTGGACTCCGTAACCGGGTCAGCCAAAAACACACCTTGTTGGTACACTTCCGTTCCAGTTTCAATGTCATAAAGCTCCATGTTTTCGGAAGCATTCAAAAACGCTTCAGGACCTTTATCGGCACCTTTTTGCCATGTGCTAGTTCCATCATAAGGAACTGGAATTAATACAATTTTTGCCGTTTCTAATTTTGCAAACTCTTCTGGTATGCCGGCATACGTTTTATTGTCCATTGTAACCTAAAATTTTAAGTAAGTCTTCACTTGTTTGTTGTTCACTAAATAATTCTGTTGTTATATTACCATCTTGATCTTTATCGATCAAAATATGTTTTGGTGAAGGTATTAAACAATGTTGTAATCCTCCAAATCCGCCAATAGTCTCTTGATAAGCGCCCGTATTGAAAAATCCAAGATACAAAGGTTTATCTTTATTGTATTTGGGTAAATAAATTGCATTCATGTGCTGCTCACTATTGTAATAATCGTCACTGTCACAGGTCAACCCTCCTAACAGCACGCGTTCGTAGCTGTCATACCATCTATTAATGGGAAGCATAATAAAGCGTTTATTTATAGCCCAAGTGTCTGGCAGTGTAGTAATGAATGATGAATTAATCATATTCCATTTTTCCCTGTCGTTTTGCTGTTTTTGATAGAGTACTTCATAAATGGCTCCTCCGCTTTCGCCTACAGTAAAACTTCCAAATTCAGTAAAAATATTAGGCACTGGGACTTCCTCTTCTTCACATGCCAATTTAATTTGATTGATGATTTCATCAACCATATATTCATAATCAAAATCAAATGCCAATGAATTTTTAATTGGGAAGCCTCCACCAATATTCAAGCTATCCAACGACGGGCAAACGTGTTTGAGACTTGTATAAACTTTTAAACATTTAGAAAGTTCATTCCAATAATAAGCGTTGTCCCTAATACCTGTATTTATAAAAAAGTGAAGCATTTTCAACTTTACTTTTTTATTGTCTTTTATTTGACGATTATAGAAGGGAACTATATTCTTATAACCAATACCAAGTCTAGAGGTGTAGAATTCAAATTTTGGTTCTTCTTCTGAAGCTATACGAATCCCTATATTAAATTTACCTTTAATCTCTTGAGATAATAACTCAATCTCTTCGTAATTATCAATAATAGGAATACAATTTTTATGTCCGCCATTAATTAACTGCGCAATATTTGAAACGTACTGTGCTCGTTTAAACCCATTACTTATCACATAGGTTTTATCTGTGATTTTACCTTCAGCCTTAAGTCGCTGTACGATATCAATATCAAATGCGGAAGAGGTCTCAATGTGAATATCGTTTTTTAAGGCTTCATTGAGTACATGCTTAAAATGCGAACTTTTAGTACAATAACAATAACTGTATTTGCCTTTGTACTTGTTCTTCTTAATAGCTTTTGCAAACCAGTCTTTAGCTCGGTTGATATTGGTAGAGATTTGAGGCAGATAGGTGAATTTTAATGGAGAACCATAATCTTCAACCAACTGCATCAAATCAATATCGTGAAATTGCAAGTGTTTGTCCTCAAGTTTAAACTCTTCTTGAGGGAAATAGAAAGTTTGATTTATTAAATCAATATATTTAGTGTTCATTATTAATGTTTACAGTTTATAAAAATGGTCTTTATTTCGATGTAAATGCCTGCCAAATCAAATTCGTATTTGCGTGTGGGTTGTAGGCACAAAACCATTACTGTGCTGACTTGAAGTAATAGACCAATTTGAAGATTGTTGTAAACTTTTAACTCTTATCCAGTAAGTCCCCTTTGAAATCGACTTTATAAGCCTAAAAAGTTTAAACTTAAAAACATGTACCATTATGTTTAGCTGTTGCTTATACAAATGAAATATAAAAAAATTAATTTAAAGCGTATTTTATATTTTTTTTCTGTTATAACATTTTAAGGGTATTGATTTCCTGTGTTGTTAAATGTTTCCAGTGTCCACGAGGGATATCCTTTTTAGTAAGATGGCCAATTGCCACACAATCAACCTTTATAATCTCATATTTTAAATGGCTGAAAATCGTACGAATGACGTTATTTCCAGTATGCTTGAGTTTCAAGCCAACTTCCTTCTTTGAAGCACCATCAATATAACTAATCTCTTCAATAGATATTTGTTCACCTTCAATTTTAAGTCCTTCTTGTATCTTTTTAAGGTCTTCAAATTTAAGGTTTTTATCCAATTCAATATGAAATAAGCGCACCACGCCATTTTTAGAGCTTGTAAACTTTTTCACAATGGTTTCATCGTTGGTGAACAGCAATAAACCGGTAGAATTTCTACCTAATCGTCCAATTGGTTTAATTCGTGAACTGGTAGAATTGGCCACTAAGTCCATTACCGTTTTGCCTTTGCTCTCACTTGTAGTTGTGGCAAAGCCTTTAGGTTTATTGAGAAGCACATAGGCCTTTTTTTCCGGGTTGATTCTAGCACCGTCGAAGCGTACTTCATCATCCAACTTCACTTTATAACCCATTTCGGTTACCACTTTTCCATTTACCGTAACCAAACCTGTAGCAATATTTGTATCAGCTTCTCGACGCGAACAAACTCCTGAATTCGCTATGTATTTATTTAAACGTATTTCGTCTGGATTTGAAACTGTCTTAGGCACTTGCGTTTTTTTACGAATAGGCGCATTCCCTCTGGCAAAACTTTTGCTCTTACTGCTATCTCGACCTCGACCTGAAGATTTTTCATTCCCGTTTTTCTGACTCCTAGCTGAAGGCTTTCCTCCTCTATCACTTCCTTGATGTCTACTCATGGTTTAATTTTTTTCAAAGATACTGAAAGCTTTATGGCTTTCAAGGCTTAACTTTATAAATCGTAATTGATACTTATATTTGAATTCTCTATAATTCTGGATCCAAAAACTCAACGGTACTTTGCCGTTCTCGGTTAACCACTAATTTGGTTACATCGGGACGTGAATAATGACCAACAGGATCAAAATTTTGACGTTCTTCCAAAACCCGATTTACATCAATGGTTTGGATGATAAGGCCTTCTTGATGCAAAACCGGTTCTACAATCCATTCACCATTTGGCCCTGCAATGCAACTTCCGCCATTGGCTAATGTCGCAGGTGCATTCTTCAGGATTTTATCCAAATGTGGTGTGTTTTTTGGAAAATCATTATTAGACATCAAACTAGAAACTGAAATCACAAAGGATCGCGATTCGCGTGCAATAAATCGTGTAATATCCTTTGTGTTGTGATCACTTCCTGGCCAAACGGCAATATGTAAGTTCTCACCTAAACCATACAAGGCAGTTCTTGCCAATGGCATCCAGTTTTCCCAACAATTTAATCCTCCAACAGTAAATTGCTTCAAACCATGCACTTGCAAACCATGCCCATCACCAGGTGACCAAGTTAAACGTTCGTCATAAGTTGGTTGCAGTTTTCTGTGGACTGATTTTATGATCCCATTTTGATCAATATAAACCAAGGACGCATAAATACTATGATTTCCTCTATTTTTAGCGCGTTCAATTATCCCTAAATAAACAGCAATTTGGTGTTTCTTTGCTAAAGCACATATAGCATCCAAATCACCTGCTTCAATTTGAACCGCATTCCTGACATAGTGTGCATGTAATTCCTTATTTACAGTGGTATTCCATTCGGCACCACCAGTTAAGGCCAACCAAAAAGGGTAGCCCGGAACCAAACCTTCCCCAAAAACCACAAGTTCACATTGCTCATTGGCTGCTTCTTTTATACTATTCTCAACTTTTTTAAGCGTTTCAAATTTATTCAGCCAAACTGGTGAAATTTGTGCTAATGCCACTTTTAAGGTTGTATCCATTATAATATTCGGTTTAAAACTACATTAACATCAATCAACAAGATACTAAAAACACCCGCAACAATAATAAACTTCAATATATTGTGAAGTAATAAGTACTGTGGTTTGCTATTTGATCTCCAAAGTAAAATCACAAAAGCAAGTAATAGCAATATACATAAATAGAAAAAATAGGTCATATAACCAATCTGGAAATAAAACAGCAGTAAATAGGTTGGTAATAACGTCAATACAACCAAAATTGTTAACATAACTTTTGAGGCATTCTCTCCATATACAATAGGTATGGTTTTATAATTTTGAACCAAATCTCCTTTAATATTTTCCAAATCCTTGGTGAGTTCGCGCATTGAAATAATCAAAAACAAGAACATAGCATGCACAAAAATAACATGCTCAAAATTTTTGTAATAAATGAAAATAACGAAAAATGGGATGATGGTTAGAATGGCAGAAGTAAGATTTCCAATAAAGGGCAGCTTTTTGAGTTTGTGTGAATAGAGCCAAATAGCAAAAATATAAATCGAAAAAAATATCACCGCCCTAAATGAAACATAACTAGCTAAAACAACCGTTAAAAAGTTAAGCACAAAGTAAAAAGACAGTTTTGTGTTTTGACCAACTAACCTATCCAACATCGATTTTTGGGGCCTGTTAATTAGGTCTTTTTCAGAATCATAAAAATTATTGATAATATAACCCGCAGCAATGGCAGCTGAAGATGCCAAGACTAACATTAACAAGTTGAGATCAAAAACTACGGATCTTAAAGGTTTGTCATGCGCTAAAATATAGATTGAAGTAAGATACTGGGCAACGACAATAACCAAAATATTATAGCCCCTAACAACTGAAAACATGCTAAAAAACTTAAGCAAGACGTGTTTTTGTTTTCTGGTAAGCATTAGCGTATGATTAGTAACAGCTATTCTAACGGTGTTAGATAGATACTAGAAATTATAAACAACCTCTAGTTTATAGTCCTTTAAAGTAGATTTTGCTTTTTCAATATCCTCTGTAAAACCAAGGATATATCCTCCGCCACCAGAACCACATAGTTTTAAATAGTAATCATTGGTCTCAATCCCCTTTTTCCAAAGTTCATGAAATTGTTGCGGAATCATGGGCTTAAAATGGTTTAAAACCACTTTAGACAATTTCTTGGTGTTATGAAACAAGGATTTTATATCGCCTTTTAAAAAATCTTCAACACAAGCATCAGTATGTTTTATAAACTGATCCTTAAGCATATTCCTAAAACCTTCTTGCTTCATGTTTTCCATAAAAATACCAACCATTGGCGCTGTTTCGCCAATTATACCACTATCCAATAAAAACACAGCGCCTTTACCATCTAGCTTTTGTGATGGTATTCCCGTGGCTTCAATATTATCTTTTGAATTAATAAGAATAGGAATACTCAAATAACTGTTCAAAGGATCTAATCCAGAAGACTTTCCGTGGAAAAAGGCTTCCATTTCAGAAAAAATTGCTTTTAATTTCAGCAACTTTTCCCTAGTCAAGTTCTCAAGAACGGTTATTTTATTGAACGCATATTTATCATAAATGGCTGCCACCAATGCTCCACTGCTTCCAACGCCGTAACCTTGAGGAATAGATGAATCAAAATACATTCCTTCCTGAATATCTTGCTTTATGGCTTCAAAATCAAAACTAACCAACTCTGGGTTTATAGTTTCTAAATGGGCAACAAAGCGTTTCAAATTCAAATTTGATTTGATAGCAGCTTCTGAAGGGTTTTGACTGGTTTTTAAAGCACCGTTGTAAAAGTTATAAGGAATAGATAAACCTTTAGAATCTTTGATGATACCATACTCACCAAAGAGTAAGATTTTTGAATAAAATAGTGGTCCTTTCATTTAGTAGAGCAATTTCTTCTCAATATACGAATTATTACAATAATTGGTTCGCGCCAAAACCAATTTGATCACAAATATACTGTCCGTTTTGACAATATGCAACTAACTCATGCTTAATAAATTCCAAAATTTCATCACCATCTTTTCTTGGATAAAGCACATGGACATTAGCACCTGCATCTAAAGTAAAACCAATAGGCAAACCTGTTTGTTTTCTAAATGCCCATATTTTATTAATGATCTCTAGCGTATTAGGTTTCATAAGAATAAAATATGGCATACTTGTCATCATCATCGCATGCAAGGTCAAAGCTTCACTTTCAATTAATTCAATAAACGCTGTTAAATCACCCGATTCTAAAATAGGTTTAAGCTTTTTAAGGTTAACATGTGCCTGCTGAAACCTATTTTGTGCATAAGGATGATCATGCATTAAATTATGCCCAATAGTACTACTTACCTGCTTTTCACCTTTATCAACCAACAAAATAGTATCCTGATAGCCATTGAAATTCTCATGAACTGGATATGGATACTTCACACCAAAAAGGTCATTACTTCCATCTACAACATCATTTTTTCCCCAAACAATCAAATCGCCTTCAATACTTCTGCAAGCACTTCCTGAACCCAATCGTGCTATAAATGATGCCTTTTTCTTGAAATAGTCATCCAACGTTTCCGAATCAGATAAAGATTGTTCAATACTTAAAAGACAAAGTGCAAGAGCACTCATGCCACTAGCCGAAGATGCAATACCCGAACTATGTGGAAAGGTATTAGAGGTTTCTATCTTAAAATAAAACGCTTTTATAAACGAAAAATAGGCTTCAACTCGTTTAAAAAATGTGGTGATTTTTGGTTTGAAGTCATCTTTTCTATCTCCATCCAAAAACACATCAAAATCAAAATCGGTTTTATTGTCTTTTAGCGTATACGTTACAGTAGTAATGGTTTTACAATTATTAAGTGTAAAACTTATTGAAGGGTTTTCGGGAATTTGATTAGCTTTCTTTCCCCAGTATTTTATAAGAGCAATATTACTTGGTGATTGCCAAGTTACTTTCCCAGATTGAATAGTTACTGAAACTGGTTTTGCACTAAAATGTTCTTCGGTCATGAGCTGATTAATCTGCTGACAAAGATAACAACTTTAGCATAGTTTTATAGTTTCTTGCTGTAGCTATAACTTTTAATTTTCGTTCAAAAAAATTGTTGTTGAACTTTGACTGACCATAACCTTTAGATGAATGAAAATAAATGCAGTCATTGCTAATGTAAAACTTCTCTTCAGGATATGACAATCTGGAAATTTCTTTTACCAAATCTTTGTTTGCTGAAACAAATAATAACATGAAATAACTGTTTTGTTTTATTTTTTCAGAAAAAGGGCAATCTTCAAATATTCTCTGTAAAGCGTTGTGGGTTTTGATAAGTATGGGTACCTCATAACCAAAACCTTCTTTAATGGCTTCATGGATAGTAAGTTCAAGTTTTTGAAGATCTTCTTCCAAAGATTTAAAAATCACATTACCACTTTGAATATAAGTTTGCACCTCATTTAGACCTTTAGCAGTTAAAAGCTGACGTAATTCTGCCATTGGAACTTTTTTTTGTCCACTTACATTAATTCCTCGAAGTAAAGCAATGTATGTTTTCATTGAGAAATGGCTTTTGCAGCAATATACGCACCAGTCCATGCATTTTGAAAATTAAACCCTCCTGTAATGGCATCAATATTTAAGATCTCGCCTGCAAAATACAAGTTTTCGTGCAAGCGACTTTCAAAGGTTTTAAAATTGACTTCCTTTAAATCAATTCCGCCAGCCGTTACAAACTCTTCTTTAAAGGTGCTTTTTCCGTCTACATTAAAAACCGCTTGTGTTAATTGTGAAGCCAAAGTTTCTAATTGCTGTTTATTCAAATCTGCCCAGCGTGTTTCGTTGTCCATACCTGACGCCAAAACTAATTGCTGCCACAAGCGCTTGGGAAGTTCAAATTGTGACGCTTTTAAAACCGATTTCTTCGCCAATTCATGTTTTATTACTTTTAAATTTTCAACACAATCATCAAAAGATCTTTTTATAAAATTAATTTCAATTTGAAATTTGTAGTTTAATTTTGCGAGCTCAATCGCACCAAAAGCCGATAGTTTTAAAATGCTTGGCGCACTCATTCCCCAATGGGTAATCAGCAATGGACCTTCACTCCATAAATCGGTTTGCAGCACTTTAACTTCTACATCTAAAGCCACAACACCTGGTATGGTTTTGATACGATCATCTTTAATGTTAAAAGTAAACAACGATGGAATTGGTGGTAATATACTATGCCCCAACCCTTCTAAACTATTCCAAATTTTAGGATTGCTGCCTGTTGCCAAGAGCAACTTTTTTGTTGAAAGATTGCCATGCGAGGTCTCTAAATCCCATATCCCATTCTTCGTAATACGCTTTAGTGTATACCCATATAAAATTTCGATCTTATGTCTTTTGGCTTCATTTAAAAAGCAATCTATAATGGTTTGTGAGGAATCGGTAACTGGGAACATACGACCATCGTCTTCAATTTTCAATTCTACGCCCCGCTTTTCAAACCAAGCAATGGTATCACCTGTCATAAATTGATGAAAAGGACCTAATAATTCTTTTTCGCCTCGGGGATAATTCAAAACTAATTCAGATGGTACAAATTCAGCATGTGTGACATTACAGCGCCCACCACCTGAAACTTTTACTTTTTGCAAGCCTTCTTTACCTCGTTCTAAAATGGCGATCTTCAATTTTGGGTTGAATTCTGCAATATTGATGGCAGCAAAAAATCCTGCTGCTCCTCCTCCAACGATTATAACATCGTAAAGCTTCATTTTAGAGGTCGCATTAATCCTTCTTGCGCCACTGAAGCAATGAGCTTACCGTCTCGAGTAAAAATATTTCCCTTGGCGAAACCTCTAGCATTGGATGTGTTGGGAGATTCAATAGAATACAACAACCAGTCATCAAAATCAAAATCCCTAAAATACCACATGGAATGGTCTAAACTAGCTGTTTGCGTATTACCCCAATGGGCTTTACTGGCATGTCGATTCATTGCTGCGGCCAAAATATTATAGTCGGAAATATAGGTGAGCAATTGTTGTTTTGACACCAAATCCAAACCTGATACATCACCTTTTAATTTGAACCAGACATTGGTAGCAGGTGGTAAATCTTCTTTGTTAAAGGGGTTCACAACCTCCACAGGTTTAAATTCCAGCGGTCGGTCAATTTTCATAAACCCTTTAGTTCGAGGTGGAATTACATCCCCAAATTGTTTTAACATATCTGTCCAACTTAATAAGTCTTCAGGTTGTTTAATATCCTTTTTCATTTCAATTTGGTGGTTATAGCCTTCTTCTTTTCTATGGAATGACGCCGATAAAATAAATATAGTTGTTCCATTTTGTTCGGCCGTAACTCGACGAACCGAAAAGCTACCGCCATCTCTAACCAGACTCACATTATAAATAATTGGAACCTGAAGGTCTCCAGGCTCTAAAAAATAAGCGTGCATGGAATGCAATACTCTTTGGTTATGTATGGTTTTACTTGCGGCATGAATTGCTTGTGCCAATACTTGTCCACCAAACACATTAGGACTTCCTACAGTCTTGCTAAATCCTTTAAACTGCTGGTCGCTGACCTGCTCTAATGTTAAAAGCTGTAATAAATCATCAACTGAATTCATTTTTAAATAGTATTCGGAGTTAAGTCATCAAAACTATTAAATTCAGCTTTGGCTTACTAGCTATTTTATAAATAGTTTAAGATTTATAATTTTTGATTCCTTTTAAATTACTTTATTTTGCTGAAAACGTATATCCTTATGGTCTATCAATTTTTAGTTGTATTAGTTTTATTTATGTCCTGCGACACCGGAAAGTTAACCTTTGTTGCAGATATTTCTAACGGACTAAAAGAAGTTTCGGGTACCGAAATCATTCCTAATTCTAAACTGATTTGGGTAATTGAAGATGCTGGAAACAAAAACAATCTTTACGGACTAAATAAAGATGGCGCAATTATAAAGAATATTGATGTTAGCAATGCCACCAACGAAGATTGGGAAGATTTAACCTCCGACTCCAACGGCAATTTATATATAGGCGATTTTGGGAATAACAATGAAAAACGTGACTTATTTACCATTTATAAAGTTGAGAATCCTGAACAATTAAGCTCCAATACCCGAGCAGGTGTTATAAATTTCAGGCTTCCAAAAGACTTAAAATCCAAAGATTTTGAAGCCTTTTTTCTATGGAATAACTATTTCTACATTTTTAGCAAAGAGAACAAAAGCAGTTTTCTTATAAAAGTCCCGAACCAAATTGGGGAACATGAAGCAGAACTTGTTACCGATTTTAATCTAGACGGAAAGCATCATAAAATTACTGCTGCCGATATTAGTAATGATGGTAAAACTATTGTTCTTCTTAATCATGACAAGCTTTGGAAGATTACCAATTTTACATCTGACGCCTTTTTTAAAGGAACTATTGAAGAACTTAAATTTGACCACAGCTCACAAAAAGAAGGTATTTGCTTCAAGACTAATACTACCGTTTACATCACTGACGAAAGCAATGGTGCAACTGGAAGCAACATTTATAGTTTTAACCTTTAACCAATTAAAAATTAAGTCCAAAACCGAACGAAAAACGCCAACCTTCAGGGCTGTTGAAGAAATTAAAGGTACTTGACAAACTTTCGGCTGCCGTAACCCAAAATCCACCGCCATAATCGTTATGCCATTTTTTTGAAGTATCATCTTCTAGCCATACACGTCCAACATCTGTTCCTCCAAAAATTCCAATTTGCAAGGGCAGCAGTTTCGTTTTGAACGAAGGAAAACTATAACGCAAATCGGCACTTCCTGTAAATGCATTATCGCCTGTAAATCGTTCAGTTCTATAACCTCTCAATCCGTTAGCTCCACCTATATTGGCTGCTTGGTAAAATATCAAATCATCACCAAACCGAAACTGTGCTCTTAAGTCAGTTTTTAAAACCAGTTTACGGTCTTTGGAAAGTGAATTATAAAAGCCAAGTTCAGCATTCAAATACCCATAAGTGTTTTTAGTGTTTTCGAGTTCAGTTTTTCCACCTGCATTAATTAAAAAGGTCATGCCTTTAGCAGGGTTAATGGCATTGTCAAAACTCTTGTACTTGTATTCGGCTTCTAATGCCCAAAAATACAATCGATTGAAATAATTAGAACTTGAAATTGGCATGGCATCGGTTATATACCTGTTGTCGGTGTCTTCAATCTCTATCCCTTCAAAAATGGTTCTAAATCCATAATCACTACCAAAATCTCCTTTCTTAAGAATCCCAAATTTAGCCTTATAAATACTGGTTTTTACGCGATTATAATCTAGACCTAAATCGTCATCCTGATTAAGGGTCTCGTTTCCATAACCAAAGAAATTATTCGTAAAATTTTCGGTGGTATACTGCCCTCCAATATGAAGATTCCAATCCTGAAAAATATTGGCAAACTCTCCGTCATAATTTAGTGCAAATCCATTAGTTGCAAAAAAATAGCCTCCTTTAAAGCGGTGCTGTTGTGAAAACGGATTGCGTTGAAATCCTTTTATGGTTTTTACAAAAGAAGCTCCAATTTGAAAACCATCATCAGGGTTAAATCCAACATTGGGTGTTATGGTAGAGGTTTTTACAATGTTCTTTTTATAGTCAAAAAGGTTAAGATTATATACATCGGTAAATTTGATTTGTCCCCTAACATTTTTTTCTATGGTGTTCTTTTTTGATTTATGGTCGTATACCTTTATTCGTCTACCCTCATGGATAATATAGGTGTCATTTTCTTGACCACCAATGAGCCTTACATAGATTAAATTATTGGCTCTACCAGAAACTTCAAATATATCTTTATCATCTAAACCATAAATCCAAATATCCTTGGTTATATCGCGATTAAAGGCTTTATCGACAATAACCTCGCCTTTTTTACCGTCGATGATTCTAGATATTTTAACATGAGTTTCTTTGTTTCCAGTACGCGTAACTTCAATATAATCATCCTTGTCAGTACCTGTTAGAATCACCAATTCATTTAAATAGTTGTAATATCTGGTTGCAATATCTATCATATTGGATCGTCTGCCCTTCAACTTTTTCTTGATGTCTTCAAGGGTTTCATCCTGAACTTCTACTGGTACTTTTAAAAATGCCTTGTCAATAACCTCATCTGTAATTTGATCTTGCAGAAATTTAGCTTCTTTTAACCATATTTCCTTATCGGCTTTTTGAATCAATACCCGATCTAATTTAATACCAGCGCTATTCATCCATTCGATATCCTTGAGTTCTTCGTCATACACCTGAAGCTGTTTTGTAGACCCTGAAATCACTTTCATTATATCTAACAGGGCGCCATCAAAATTGGAGAACACCTGGTCCCTATCTCTAGGTATTGGTCTGAATATTTTATCTCCATTAGGTTCGTCAAATTGTGCCCAGCGCCATTGATCCTGATGTCGGTCCCAATCACCAACAAGCATATCAAATAATCGGGCTCTTACAAAATCTTCTTCATCTATTTTATATTTTTCATCCTCTCGAACTTTTTCAATAATATCATGTGTGCTTTCAATATCATCAGCATAGCCAAAATTGCGTTCATCGGTATAGTTCTCTTCAGGACGTTCTTCGATCATATACAATTCATCGCCATATTCTTCATTGTACTGTCCTAAATGTTTATGCTTTGGAATGTAATAAAGTTTGGGATTGGTATGGTAAATTTTTGCGGCATGTGAAAGATCAGGAATGACAGCAAAAGCATACGGATGTGCTGCTGTATAAAAATCGAGTATTAATCCTTCAATGGCCGTTTTCTCGAATTCATCCTCGATATAAGTATCTTTAAACAATACGGTTTGCAAATACTGCGTAGCACTTTTTCTTAAGGCTCTCATATTCAATTCGCGGCCGTCTTTGGTGCGCAATCGTAATGATTTGGTTTGGTGTCCTCCACCTTTACGAAGAATTTCCAATCCACCATAAAGTGTATCTAAAGTGGCTACTTTAGCTTTAATTTTTGTACTGTAAACGTCCCTGTAATGGTCTCCCCAAATTGATTCAAAAAAACTCGATTTATCGGTTTCATCTTCGGTGTAAATAGACACTTCAACTTCGTTTGGAAAAGTATTTGGAAAGCTTGAAGCATCATATTGTTTTCTCGGTTCAATAACTTGCTTTTGAAACACTACTTCAGGCTTTCCGTTTTCAACGGCATGAAATTTCACCCAAGTACTACCATCCTCAAATATGACCAATTCTGCAAAACCTTGTTTACCATAAGAAAACAATCCATTTTGCCCTAAAGTTGCGGCAGATGCTTTTGACCCAGAACCCGATACAATTTGCTTTATGGATTCATTTTCGATATACTGCAAGGTGTGTTCATGCCCAGAAACAAATACCACGTTTTTCGCATCAAGCGTCATGGTTTCAAGTCTGCTCATTAACTTATGATAGCGCTCATTGTATCGATCTTGAATAGATACGCCGCCTTGGGTTCTTACCTGTGTGACCAAAGATGCAAGGCCTGGTAACGGAATCTTTTTTTGAAACGGATACAAATGTTTTGATGCCGAATATTCACCGCCATGGACTCCGTTGGTGTACATGGGATGGTGCATCGCAAAGACTATGGTTTTATTTTGTGCTTTTTTTAATTCGCCTTCAATCTCTTCAAATAAGCGTTCTCTGGTTTTTATTTCACATTCGTCATTTATTGTAGGATTAACATTCCAGTTTTCTAAATACCATTGGGTATCGATAATTATTAACTGAACCGTTTCACTCACATCAACGCTTCTCAACGGACAACCGTCTTCAGGTAAAAACGTGTTTTTACCCAATGCCTTTTCCACTCTTTCTTCTTGCCGTTTTAATCCGCTTAAACCTTTGGCATACCAATCATGATTTCCAGGTATAAATATGGTTTTTCCTTTGAAGTTTTTAACCGAATTAATTTGAGCATCAATACTGTTTTCTGCATTCGTTCTTCCTTTATGATTTTTAGAAGGCAAACCTGAAGGATAAATATTATCTCCTAAAAAAAGTGCGTAATCTCCTTTAGTGTCCTTATTTTCAACATAAGACTGAAAGCCTGTTAAACCCTCTGATGCCTGACCATTATATAGAAAACCACCATCTCCTAACAGGTAAAATGTTTTTTCAATAGGTTTGTCAGGAAACTCAACCTGTTTCGTTTCTTCGCTTTTATATTGGGCTTTATAGGTTGCACAGGCATGACACAATATGCTCATTATACAAAGCACTCCTAACCGATACGTAAAATTCATTCTGTAATTAATCTGATTTTGTTTAAAGATACAAATTTAATAAGGTGTTATAAAAGTGACTTTTAATCATCACGAACTGCAGGACAACATGGAGCAGCCTACTTTATTCCGTGCCCATTCAGGGCGTTTGGCGTACCATTTTTGTAATTCGGGTTGCTCTTCATAAGGTTGTTTTAAAAGCTGGAACAATTCGCCAATTAAACCGTAATCTCCTTTATCGGCATCGTCAATAGCTAATTGAGCCATGTAATTACGCAAAACATATTTAGGATTCACTTTATTCATTTTTGCGTTGCGTTGGTCATCAGTTACGGATTCGTCCTGAAGTCGTTTGACATATTGATGAAACCAAGTGTTCCACTTCTTAATTATAGGTTCTGTAAGTTCTGAAGGCACGTAAAAGGCTTCCTCAATAATTTTCAAACCTTTTAAAGGCTGGTCTTTTTTGAAATCGGCTAAATTTCT
Organism: Flavobacteriaceae bacterium MAR_2010_72; assembly: GCA_003550275.1. Lineage (GTDB taxonomy): Bacteria > Bacteroidota > Bacteroidia > Flavobacteriales > Flavobacteriaceae > Geojedonia. The sequence goes on along the minus strand of QXCW01000002.1, from coordinate 520,122 downwards.
AAAGAATATGGTCATATCCGTTTCGGTAAGTTGCAGGGCATCTTCCAAATCTTGGATTAACATTTTATCATTTTCATTACTGTTTTGCAATCCTAATTTGGATCGCATCATTTGAAGCGATTTATGATCAAAATCTGTTTTATACTGATTTAAAATAGTTTCAATGGGTTCAGCTTCTTCAATTAAGGGATATAAAGCATTTGCCAATTGATACAAATTCCATAGACCAATGTTTGGCTGATTACCATATCGATAGCGTTTATGCTTACTATCGGTGGTATTGGGTGTCCAGCCAAAATCAAAGCCTTCTAGCCAACCATACGGCCCATAATCTATTGTAAGTCCAAGAATTGACATGTTATCGGTATTCATTACACCATGTACAAATCCAACGCGCTGCCAATGGATAATCATGTCTAAAGTACGTTGAGAGACTTCAGCAAAAAATTGAATATATACCTCCTTGTTTGGTTTGCCTAAATATGAAAAATGACGATTAATTGTAAAATTAACAAGGGTTTTTAAGGTATCTATATCTTGCCTAGCAGCAAAAAGTTCGTAACTACCAAAGCGAAGAAAACTTGGCGATACTCGTGTAACGACGGCCCCTTTTTCATAAGCTGGATTACCATCATACATCACATCCCGCAGTACTTGGTCTCCAGTTAATGCCAGAGATAAGGCTCTCGTTGTTGGCACTCCCAAATGATGCATGGCCTCGCTACATAAATACTCTCGAATTGAAGAACGCAACACAGCCAAACCATCGGCCGAACGTGAATAAGGTGTTTCTCCAGCACCCTTAAGTTGCAGCGTCCATAATTTAGTATTGTGATCAACTTCACCCAAATTAATAGCACGACCATCACCCAATTGCCCAGCCCAACTCCCAAATTGATGACCTGCATAATTCATGGCATAGGGTTTGGTTCCTTCTAAAACTTGATTTCCAGTAACTACCTTTAAAAAGCTTTTCGACTTGCTGTCTTCTTCACTTAAACCTAAATTCTCAAGCATTTCAGGAGATACATGAAGCAACTCTCGGTTTGTGGTTTGTTTAGGAGTTACAAACGAAAAACAGGATTTATAGACCTGCCTTCTGGTATTATCCAGTATTGGGTCTGCCGGTAATTCATTCGTGAAACTATTTTTTATATTGAGGTTCATTTTTATCTTTTCAATCTGGCCAGAGAAGCTTTTCTAACTTTTTAATTTATCGGCATGCATTTTTCGCAATTTCGCCAATTTTGGAGTAATAACCGCATTGCAGTACCCTGCACTTTGATTATTGGCATAGTAATCCTGATGATACGCTTCTGCCTCATAAAACACCTCTAAAGGACTTATTTCAGTAACAATTGGGCGCTCATAATAAGTTGCTAATTCTCTTAAAACCACTTTGGCAATTTCTTTTTGTGCAGGATTATGATAATATATCACAGAACGGTATTCCGTTCCGGCATCAGCACCTTGACGATTTAAAGTAGTTGGGTCATGACTAGTCATGAAAATCACCAATAAATCTTCATATGAGACTACTTCAGGGTTAAAGGTAACCTGTACCACTTCGGCGTGGCCTGTCAATCCAGAACATACTTCGCGATAGGTTGGTCTTCCAGGTGCATTCCCGCCTGAATATCCAGAAACCACTTTTTCAACCCCTTTTATTTCATTAAAAACAGCTTCTACGCACCAAAAACAGCCACCACCAACAGTCAATAATTCTAAAGTTTCGTTTTTCATTGTTCAGCTTTATTTTGGGTTTCTAAAATCATCGACTCTGAATTGATACAATATCGCAAACCACTAGGTTCGGGACCATCTGGAAAGACATGTCCCAAATGTGCATCACAGGTATTGCACATGACTTCTACCCTGACCATTCCAAAAGAAGAATCCTTTTCATATTTAATCGCATTTTCCTTAATAGGTTGTGTAAAACTTGGCCAACCACTACCCGAACTAAATTTAATGGTTGAGTCGAACAATGGCGTATTACAACACACACAATTGTATTGTCCTTCTTCATAACTACTGCACAATGCACCACTGTGCGGTGCTTCAGTTCCCTTTTTTCTGGTAATTCTAAACTGTTCTGGAGTTAATTGGTCTCTCCATTGTGATTCAGATTTAATGACCCGTTTATCAGGTTTTGGGTTTCCATTTACTGCGTAAGCAATAACATCTTTCCAGGTAAGCATGTAAAATGTCCTTTCTGTTTTTAATTAATAGGTTTATCTTTCCAATTAATGTTTGGTCGAACTTAAAACAATTCGCTTACAAATATAATCAGTCCAACAAAGTTCGAGTGTTTACGTAATTTTTTAGTACTTTGTATTGCTTTAAATTTAAATGATTTTTATGTCAAAACTTATTGAAAATGCCAAAAACTTTGTGTTCGAATTATTTAAGAACGAATTAGATTCAAGTTTTTTATATCATAATTTCACTCATACAGAACGTGTTTTAAGAAGTTTGAATGAAATTATTGAGAACAGTGAGGTTTCAAAATCCGATACCGAAATCTTGCAATTAGCGGCTTGGTTTCATGACACTGGATATACTAAAAAAAGAGAAGGCCATGAAGAAGAAAGTGTGAAAATAGCAACTGCTTTTTTAAAAGATCAGAAAGCTGATGATGACCTTATTAGCGCCGTTAACGATTGCATTATGGCTACTAAATTTAAAGATACCCCAACAACTAAATTGGGCAAAATCATTAGGGATGCCGATTCTTCCCACTTTGGAAAAAAGTACTTTGTCGAGGCTAGCGAATTTTTACGTAAGGAGCTAGAACTCCAAGGCGTTGCAACCTATACGCCTCGAGAATGGTTAGATGAAAACCTAAAAACACTCTCAAAAAAACATGAGTTTTATACAGATTATGCCTTGAAAAATTGGCAATCACGAAAAGAGAAAAATTTAGCCAAACTCATTAAGACCAAAAAGAAACAAAACAAAAAGTTAAAGACTGAACAACTCAAAGCCAAGTATAAAGCGCAATATAAAAACGAAAGTCCTGAACGCGGTATTCAAACATTTTATCGTGTGGCTTTAAGAAACCACATTAAGTTAAGTGATATTGCAGACACAAAAGCCAATATTTTATTATCAGTTAATGCCATTATCATTTCATTGGTGCTTTCAACATTGATTTCAAAATTAGATAATCCTTCTAACGCCTATTTAATCGTTCCCACTATTATTTTTACGTTCTCGAGTGTGGTATCCATGATTCTTTCAATTATAGCTACACGGCCCAATATTACAAGTGGAGAGTTTACCAAAGAAGATGTGGAGAACAAACGTGTAAACCTTACTTTTTTTGGGAATTTTCATAAAATGGAACTTGAAGAATACCAATGGGCGATAACCGAACTTTTAAAAGACAAAGATTACGTCTATAGTTCGTTGACAAAGGATCTTTATTTCCTCGGAAAAGTATTAGATAGAAAATACAGAATCTTACGAATTACCTATACCATTTTTATGACTGGTATGATTATTTCGGTGCTTTCATTTGCTATATCCTTTAAAATGCATCCCAAAGCAGAAATAAAGGATGTTTTACCAGAAACGACAACAATGTTAAAACCTCCTATTAAAGATGCCTTTTATATTTAAGTTTTGATTTCTTCTAAAAGATCTTCATAGGTATAAAATTCTTTATTTTCAGGATCTGTACTATACAGCAACCCGACACGTATGGCTTTTAAACCTGTAACTCCTTGAAGGTCCTCTAATTCAACAATTTCCACATCATCATGAAGGCGTTTTTTAGATTGTAAAAACTTAACATATTGAAGATATTCTGCCTCATCTTCCTTTTGTGAGTACACAATAACCATTTTACCTTTTGTAGTAATTCGGTCTTCGGTTCCTTTAATAAACGCCTTATCAACGCGCTTTTTAACCACTTCATATCTGGCATTATACGTACCGTCCACATCAAATTGTTTTTCATCCATTCTAAATCTAATGGATAATGGTTGGTTAAATACCAAAATCATAGAAGCCACATCCAATGCAATAGGGTATTCATGCTGGTTTTGGTAAAACTCATTTTCCATTTCACACATTACCTGCAATTGCCACAATCGCAGATTATAAAGATAGATGGCATTAAAACTTTCTTTTTTGGTTATGGATTCGCCGATATACATATTATGCTCAACACCATCCGTTTTAAAGCGCTCAAAATAATGCGGATACATGGCTTGGGCTTCATTTTGCTTGGCATCCAAAATTGAAGACATATTTTCATTTATGAGCAATATGGTATCGTCATAATTTTTTCTGTAATAATAAATCACGTCCAAATTATCATCTATTTTAATAAAGTAGTCTTCTATGGCTTCTTTTAAGCTTGGATGCTTTTCAACTTGATATTTAAACAAGGGTTCGATATCCTGTTTAAGGAAATTAGTAATGTGCTGTTCGCTATCCACTTTAAAATTATCCTTCAACTCACTCGAATAATTTTCTATTTGGAATTTTAACTTTTGTAAAATAGGAAGTTGCTCCAAGGCCATCAATGCATCAATAATTTTTTCAACTAAATTTAGCTGAAGCGAAAGATCTTTTTGGGTAGCTAAATTTCTAGCATCGGAAGATCCTTTGACGTCAATTTGTCCATATAAAGGATAAACGTCCTCAAACTTAATCTTACTGAACACGGCATTAGTTCCATGAATTTGCTTGTCCTTGATGAATTTTCTAGCCGCTATATTGAATTTCCAAGAGACACTAGGGTGTATGGAGGTACATTCTTGTTGGATAACAGCTTCAATCAGATTTCTCTCTTCTTTTTTCGAACGAATCACCGAGGATACAATAAACGGCATTACATCCAAAAGTTTATTAGCATTTATACTATTAAGCAATTTTGACTTGCTTGAAACCAGTTCTAACACCCCTAAAAGTTTATCATTATCTGCTATAGGTGCAAGAATAGCACTTTTAATGTTTTGTTCTTTCAACGACTTAATTTGAGGTGCTTTTCCCTTGGAGGCCACGAAAAACTTATCTACATCCGAAATGCTTAATAGCTTCTTATCTCTCAATAAAGTTTCATAAGAATGGTCGCATAATACATTCTGACAAGGCTTTGCCTCAGAATTATTCAGCAAAAAACTTTCGACTCCCTTGCCAAAAACTTGCTCGAGTTGGTCATTTTCCTCATTATAAGCTGTAAACCCGACTTTAAGGTCTTTTATATTTAATAACGATCTAAAAATGTTATTAAATTCGTGCATGGCCATTTCCTTTTTGTCAGTGCTCTCCACAATTAAGGTCGACTTGATATTGGAAATAGATTGATCGTCAGTGACATCAAAAATATTAGAAATCACAAAACCTTTGAAACGATAACTTCTAGGAGGAAATTTTTTCTTCCACAGGTCCATATCATCAAAATTATCAAGCAACTCATCAAAGTCTTGCTGAGTAATTTCTGGAGCTTTTTCGGTGGGGATGATTTCCATAAAATCAGCGTTATACAAAATTTTGTAGTAACGCATTACCCCGTTGGCATCTGGTATTTCATAAAAAAAAGGACGCTTAAAATGAACCTGGTAACCGTAGTAAAAATTCAAAATAACAACACATGCAGACCTATAAAGATCATAATCTGAAATATTCTTGATTTCCAGAACAAAGTCTTTACCTGCGGCTTCCAAAATTTTACCAAAGCGGTAAGAGGCATTAAATGCAAAATCATGAAATGGCATTGAAGCCGTTTTGATTTCATTTTTGGTAAGCACCTGACTAAACGAATCTTGCAGGATAATATCGATTTCCTTTTTATGCTTTGCAAGAATAGCCGTATCAACAAATCCTTCCCTTAAAATTGGATAAGGGCGTTGGGTTTTCAAAACTCGCTTAGCCTTTGCAGCCATAAATTCATCATCACTTTTAGCAAGCTTTTCATAATACTTTAAAAGTTTATTAAAACTTATTTCAAGTTTAAAAGGAGATTCAAAACTGTCGTTAATATTTTCTATATGATTTACCATCCTTACAAAGCTACAAATAAAAGCTTTAGTCGAAAAGCTAATCGCTTTCTAACAACATGCAATTATTCCTTTTTTCAGCTTAAAGGGATAAAAACACAACTTTAGATTATCTTTATTAAGTAGTAACTATTTAAATTTTAAACTTATGCTTTCTAAAACTAAATTATTATCGTACCTCCTCACTTCAATTTGGGCCTATTTTGGCGGCTTTTTATTGTGGGGTTTACTTGGTGAAACTCTTTTAAATGATCATTTAGGATCGGCTTCTGGAGTGATGAGAGAAATGCCGGACCATTTTCATCTTGCACTTGGATGTGTTATTCTGGCCATTACTTTTAGTATTATCTATGCAAAATGGGCCCAAGGCAAACATAGTGTTTCCCAAGGTCTTTCATTTGGAATATTGGTTGGTATTCTCACCGGACTTGGTAGCGGCATGATTGATTTTTCAACATCAAATCTATTAACGTTTTCTGGTTTTATTATTAATGCCCTAATTTATATTGTGTATTATGTAGTTATGGGTATTTTGGTTGGTTTCATATACAGTAAATCGAAGTAGTGATTTTTGAGATATAAAAACAGCCTCAACATTGTGATTAATGTTGAGGCTGTTTTTATATTATTACCTATTTTAAGGTTTACTTATTTCGTGTATATTTTAAATTCCCAAGGTTGAAGCGTCATTGCAGCATCGGGGAATTCCTTTTGGGCTGCATTTAGATAGTCTGTATATACTCCTGTTACAGAAACCTGAACTTGCTCTGGTTGGTTGGATAAATTTCCAACAAAAATTAAGGACTTGCCCTCTTTTTCTCTCTCAAACATCAATACATTTTCGCTTGAATCCAATCGTTTATAACTTGCTTTGTCCTTTCCACCATTCAAGGCTGGATTAGAGTTTTTAAGAGCGCCTAACTTTTTCAACAGCTCAAAATATGCGCCTCTGGTTTTTGGAATGGAATCTTTTTCAAAAAATTTCAATCTGTGATCTAAATCATATTCCTGTCCACTGTAAATCAAAGGCATTCCTGGCATTGCATAAGTTAGTGCCGTAAAAATTTCTTTATTATTTGGCATACGTTCCTTTAAAGTCCCATTCCATGAGTTTTCATCATGATTGGTGACGAAATTCATATTAATATCATCATCCTGTAGGATTTTTTCATTTTGTACCATGTACTCGTCAAAAGCTTTAACTGTAGCACTGCCTTTAGCAATTTCATTGAAAATATGATGTACATGCCAACCATATTGCATGTCAAACGCATTGATCAATAAATCGGGTTGTTCAGCTTCAGCCAACATAAAAACAGGTTTTATTTTTTTCAATTCGGTGGTTACGGTTTCAAAAAAATCGACCGGTACCTTATGGGCAACATCCATTCTGTAGCCATCAATATTATGATTTTCAACCCAATACTTAAGGTCAGAGATCATTTCCTTTCGCATCTCCATGTTATCATAATTTAAATCCGCAGTGTCCGTCCAACCCCATGATTCACCAGTATCTGGATTTATGGGATCGATAATTTCACCCTTTTCATTTTGCGTATAGTAATCTGGATGCGCTGTAATCCAAGGGTGATCCCAGCCTGTATGATTTGGCACCCAGTCCACAATAACATAAATACCATTCTTATGTGCTTCTGCAACCAACTCGTCAAAATCTTCTTTTGTTCCAAATTCTGGATTGATGGCTTTGTAATCAGACACTGAATAATAACTGCCTAGATATTTTTTGCGTTCAGCTTCGTCCTCAATCTCACTGGTAAAAGAACCATCTGTGGCCTTTCTTTTTATTTCTGAAATTGGATTGATTGGCATTAGCCAAATAATTTTAACACCTAATTCCTTTAATACAGGAATATCTTTGGTAAAGGCATCAAAAGTTCCTTCAGGCGAATATTGACGAATATTAGCTTCGTAAACCACCGCATTTTCCATCATTTCAGGAGAAACTGGTGGAATATCTGATTGTACATCTATGCTTGGGCTTTCAGTTTTTGCCTCCTTTTTACAAGCATAAAGGGAAATAAAAGCAATAATACTTAAGGCTATTAATTTTTTCATGGGTTACTTTAGTTTTAAAATGAATGATTGTAATGGGTCAATATCGATTCGGATTGATGCTTTACCGTTTTTGACTTTTAATGTAGATGCATACGATTTATATAATTGATCTTGAAGCTCATAATTACCATCTGAAAGGTTAAGGGTTTTGACAAGATTTTCGGGTAATTGCAATTCAAACCCGAACCTATCGGTGTCGCTAAAATTTGAAATGATAAGCATCTGTTCATCATCACTCCATCTTACAAAGGATAACACTTTGTCGTTATACCATTGGGTGTGTTTTCGGTTATAGTGATGAATATCGGCATAATTGCCCATTAAAGCAGAACTATGGATTGTAAAATTCAAAAGACGTTTATAGAAATCCCGAAGGTTCTTTTCTTCTTCTGTTGATTGTCCGCCATCAAATTGTTTATCATTCATCCAGCGTTGGTGGTTCGGCACACCAATATAATCGAAAATCGATGTCCTTGATGGAGAACCAAATCCAGCATGTTCAGCCCCAGGTTCTCCAACTTCCTGACCAAAATAAATCATGGTTGGCGAGGTACTTATGGTAGCAGAAACCACCATGGCGGGTTTTCCCTTTAAAGCATTTCCGGCAAATTCGGGACTAGCAATTCGTTGTTCATCATGATTTTCCAAAAAGTGCAACATATGATGTTCAATGTCTGCTAATTCCTGCTGAATTGATGGAATATAATCTGTACTACCAAAACCCTGCATAATATGTTTTATAGAATCGTATAACTGCACTTTGTCGTAGAGATAATCCATTTTTCCTTTTTTAATATAATCTCTGTACAGGTTTGGATTATAAACTTCCGCGAGTAAAAAGGCCTCATTGTTTTTCATTTTAATGGATGAATTTAGATAACTCCAAAATTCAACAGGAACCATTTCTGCCATATCAAATCTGAAACCGTCTACTCCAAAATCCAACCAATACAAAGCGATATCCCTAAATTTTATCCATGAATTTGGGATGTCTTTGTCTTTCCAAAATTCGAAATGGGATCTATAATCTTCGTTTTCAAATCCAGCAGGTAATTCAGGAAACCCTTTTTGTCCGTCTGGGCTTACCCCATAATTTATTTTCACGGTTTCATACCAATCATTCATATCAGGCTGGGAAGCACGAGAGCCATTGCCTGTCCATTTTGCTGGAATTTCCTTAAACTTATGATCTGCTAAAGCATGAGCATCGCCACCCAAAGGCTGGTAACCATTTCTCCAAGTCGGTACTTGAAAAGCTTCTCCCGGATTATAGTAAAAATTATTGTTGACATGATAGTTTACAGTTGTATCATCAGTGATCCCAAAATTTTCAATGCCTTCAGGATTTGTTAAACTATGGTAATTTCGAGCTACATGATTTGGCACGATATCTATAATAACTTTTAAACCTGCTTTATGGGTACGATCTACAAGATCTTTAAATTCTTGTAGTCTGTTATTTGGATCTAGGGCTAAATCTGGATTTACATTATAATAATCCTTTACGGCATAAGGTGATCCGGCGCGACCTTTAACCACATCAGGGTCATCATTTGAAATTCCATAAGCGGTATAATCTGTAATGACGCCGTGGTGCGGTACACCAGTATACCAAATATAGGTAACGCCTAAATCTTTAATTTCATTCAAAGCTTTATTGGTAAAATCGGCAAACTTACCAACACCATTTTCTTCAATAGTTCCCCAAGGTTTGTTATTTGTATTGGTGTTTCCAAACAAGCGCGTAAACACTTGGTAAACTACTTCTTTTTTGTTTAGTTCACTCTTCATCATAGTTGGTTCCAACATAGGTTTGATTTCTTTCTTACAGCAATTCAAAACAAGACAAACAACAATTAAAATGGCTAAATAATAAGATTTCATTTCGTTTGCTGTGTTTTAAAATTAATTTTTGATTCCCAATAAAAATGTCAATGGAATATCTAAACGCTTGTTCCATGAGTTTTCAGAATGGTCAGTACCTTCAAACATTAAATTTTTAGCGGTTTCTTCTGAATACCCTTTTGCCAATAAAATTTCATCTACCCTAGGCGCATATTGTGGATAATTTTCGTCTAAAGTCTTGTTGCCATAATCAAAATAGAGCTTATGTGAATTTGATTGGGGTAAATTTGCTTCCAAATAATCAAAAATGGCATCAGGAAACGGATTGTCTGGTCTGGGCATAGTGCCTACCCAATGTGTTGATAAGCATGCTGCACCTCCAAATATATCAGGATATTCTGATAATGCGTAAGCAGACATTAAACCGCCCATACTAGATCCCGCTACAAACGTATTTTTTTGGTCTGGTAAAGTAGAATAGGTTGAATCGATGAAGGGTTTGAGCTCCTTTACCAAAAATTTTAAATAATTATCCCCTTTAAAATCCGTACTAATATTTCTGGTTTTCGCATCTTCAAACAAATGCTCTTTTTCTTTTGGATCTAAATAATCAATAGCCTTTTGTGGGAATAAATCTAACCATCTAATAGCTGGAATATTATGTATTCCGACCACAATAAAATCTTTCACCAAACCACTATTCATTAATTTGGATGCCCATTCATCAACTTTCCATTCTTGTTTATTCCAAGTTGTTGTACTATCAAAAAGGTTCTGTCCATCATGCATATAAAGAACAGCATACTTTTTATCCTTCGAATAATTTTTTGGTAGCCAAATATCTATAGGGCGGGTTTTAATAAAATGAGTTGGAAAACTATCAATTCTAAATAAGTTACCTTCATACAATTCGGCATTTTCTACTTTTTTAATAGCAATTTTCTCCTTGTCTGTTTGAAAGGAAACCGATGTTATAATCCATAGAATTACTACAACAATTCTCATCTCTATTCTGTTTTTGTAGTTAAAATGAAGCTTCCTTTTTTGTTCAACTTTAAAGTGTTACTCCAAATTACAGATTCACCTGAAACAACATTTTTTAAGGTTTTTCCATTTAAACCTGATTCTTCAAATCGATTTAAATCCAAATCCACAGGCTCTTCATTTTTATTTAAAATCAGAACGACGGTTTCACCCTCAATTATCCTAAACAAGACATATACACCATATTCTGGGGCAAAATGAAGTGTTCTTCCTTCATGAATGGCTTTACTGGATTTTCTGTAATTCAATATTTTTTTAAGATAGGATTGCATATCTTTTTGAGAATCAGTTAAACCTTCACCTGTAAATGCGTTAACCAAATCACCTTGCCAGCCTCCAGGAAAATCACCACGCAATAGACCATGATCTCCAGGTTTTTCAAAATCATTCATCAAAATTTCAGTTCCGTAATAGATTTGAGGAATTCTAGGTAAAGTCAAAAATACAGACAATGCCATTTTTGTATTGGTAATATCGCCTTCTAACTGTGTAAATATTCTACTCATATCATGGTTGTCGGGGAAAATCATGATATCTTTTGGTGAGGTATAAGCAAAATCATTAGCCAATCCGTCATAAATTTTCACCAGTCCACCTCCCCATGATTCCTTCTCTTTTAGACCTTGTACAATTGTGGATTGCATGGCAAAATCCATTGTAGATTTTAAATTTGAATCATAGCCATCTTTATTGGCGTGACCTTCTTGCCAATAGGCAATCAGCAAGGGATTCGTACTCCATTCTTCCCCTAGGATATTAAAGTTGGGATATTCGTTCATAATACGTCCAGCCCATCGACTCATAAAATCCTTGTCGGGATAAGGATAAGTATCTTGTCGAATACCACCCAATTGCAATGTTTCTATCCACCAGATATTATTTTGGATAATGTAATTAGCCATAAATTCATTTTTCTGATTTAGATCTGGCATGGTTGGGACAAACCACCCTTGATTCATCTCGTCACGATCTTTTTTAGAAGCGTAAGCGTCTTGATTGACTGTACGTCTATGGTTCGAATTTTTTAATTGGGTTTGATTTTCAAAAGCTTCTTGTTGATTTACCCAATCCTTAAAAGGCAAATCACTCATCCACCAATGATGACTCCCACAATGGTTTGCCACCATATCCATTATGAGTTTCATGTCTTTATCACTCATATTCCTAGATAATTTTTTGTATTCTTCCAAGGTTCCAAAACGAGGGTCGACCTTATAAAAATCGGTCATGGCATAACCATGATAGGATGCCCTAGGCATATCATTAATCAACATAGGTGTTGGCCAAATGGCCGTAAAACCCATATCAGAAATATAATCTAAATGAGTTGTGATTCCTGCTATATCACCTCCGTGTCGTCCATAATCATTTTCGCGGTCAATGGTCTTTTCCTTTAAATCCTGAAATGCATCATTTTGTGGGTTTCCGTTTGCAAAACGATCTGGAGTAATAAGGTAAATGGCATCAGAACTATCAAAACCAATGTACGATTCGGCAGGTTTTTCTCTAGTCTTTAATTCATAGGTTTGAATTAACTCTTCACCGTTTTCAAACTTGAACGTAATATTGAATTGCCCTGCATGAGTTTCAGTAGAAATACTTAAATCTACAAATAAATAGTTAGGACTATCTGCTTTATGAACGCTTGAAATTGAAACACCAGGATACGAAATTTCAGGAATTGCAGCTGAAATATTAGTATGATGTACTAGCAATTGCAATTTTGATTCTTTAAATCCAATCCACCAATTTGGAGGCTCCATCCTATCAATGTCATTGTAAACTTCAATATTTTTTGAATCTAGATCCTCATTTGATTGGGTTGATGTATTGTCTTTACATGACCCAGCCAACAATAGGATACAGATCAAAAACATGTAAACGCTATATTTCATAATTGTTTGGCTTTTTTAAATCTATTCCACTTTTATACACTGGTTAATTGATTTGGAGATACTGTAATCGGTTTTCCATTGACCACTATTTCAAGATCAGAATCGCCTTCCAACTCAAAACTCGTTTTATCATGACCAACATTCACTTTTACAATTTGGTTTCTAAAATTGATTTTGAATGAATAGTCTTCCCATTGTTTTGGAATTTTTGGCGTAAAATTCAAGGTGTTATTTTTTACACGCATCCCTCCAAAGCCTTCAACAATACTCATCCAAGTTCCTGCCATAGAAGTGATATGCAAGCCTTCATGTACTTCTTTATTATAATCGTCTAAATCTAATCTAGACGTTCTTAAATAGAAGGTATATGCTTGTTCCATACGGTCAAGTTTAGCAGCCTGAATACTATGTACACAGGGCGAAAGCGAACTTTCATGAACCGTGAAAGGCTCATAAAAATCGAAATGGCGTTCGAGTTCTTCCGTTGTAAAATGGTCTTCGAAAAAATAAAATCCTTGAAGTGTGTCGGCTTGTTTGATATATGGTGAACGTAAAATTCGGTCCCAAGACCATTTTTGGTTGATAGGTCGTTGGGTTTTATCTAAATCGGCAACAGTTACCAGTTCTTTATCGATGAATCCATCTTGTTGAAGATAGATATTTCGTTCTTCATCAAACGGAAAATACATCTGGTCAGCAACAGCTTTCCATTTCTCCATTTCGGATTGAGACAACTTGACCTTGTTCATGATTCGTGTAAAATCTGAACTATAATCCGTCTCCACAAGCTTGATGTTTTCTAAAGCATAGTTTATGCACCATTTAGCTATATAATTTGTGTACCAATTGTTATTTACATTGTTTTCGTATTCATTTGGCCCTGTAACACCAAGAATAACATACTTATTCTTCGCTTCAGAAAATGTAGCACGCTGATGCCAAAAACGCGCAATACCTATTAATACTTCTAGGCCTTTTTCAGGAATATAGCTATAATCACCTGTGAATCTATGGTAATTATAAATGGCAAAGGCAATAGCTCCGTTACGGTGTATTTCCTCAAAGGTAATTTCCCATTCATTATGACATTCTTCTCCATTCATGGTTACCATTGGATATAAAGCCGCACCATTTTTAAATCCTAGTTTTTCAGCGTTTTCAATGGCCTTTTCCAAATGATTATAACGATATGCCAATAAATTTCTAGCTACTTTTTGATCCTTTGTCGCCATATAAAAAGGAATACAATAGGCTTCTGTATCCCAATACGTACTTCCACCATACTTTTCGCCAGTAAAGCCTTTTGGCCCAATGTTCAAACTTGAATCAGTTCCTAAATAAGTTTGATTCAAATGAAAGATATTAAACCGAATACCTTGCTGTGCTTTTACGTCACCATTGATGGTAATATCGGCCTTTTCCCAAATGTTTGCCCAGGCTTGTTTTTGTTTATCCAACAACCCATCAAAGCCTAAAGTAATAGCTTTGAACAATGCCGTTTTAGCTGCATCAACCAATTTTGACTTGTCATGTTTTCTATCAACAGTGTAACCTGCAAACTTGTGAATGGCATAGGTTTCACCTTGCTTCACAAAATGTCTATATCCAAATGACGCAAAAGTTTGCTCTGATATATCGTTTGAATCTATTGAAATCGGGTTTCCGTTGATGAAAATTCTTGATTCCATGAAGGTACAAGTATGAAAATTGGTCTTCATGGTTTTACTTAATATAAATGCTTGATGATTGTCTTGAGCAACCTTATACGTATCCCAGAATTGGTCATCCCAGTTAGTATCTTCGTTAGTAATACCACTATCTAAATAAGGTTCAAAAACAATTTCGGCAGCTGCATTTAATGGGGAAATGGTATATGAGATCGCACCAACCTCATCTAAATCCAAACTCAAAAACCGTTTTGCACTTACTTTAACTTCAATATCATTCGGCATAGTGGCAACAAAACTTCTAGACAACCAACCTTCTTTCATGTTGAGCTCTCTTCTAAAATCTTTAACCTGTTTACAGGTTGCCAAATCTAATTGCTCATCATTGATTTTAACATTAATGCCTATCCAGTTTGGTGCATTTAATACTTTTGCAAAATACTCTGGATAACCATTTTTCCACCAGCCTACCCTAGTTTTATCAGGATAATAGACTCCAGCGATATAGCTACCCTGAAAAGTTTTTCCAGAATAGTGCTCTTCGAAATTGGCTCGCTGACCCATGGCCCCATTTCCTATGCTAAATAAACTCTCTGATGATTTGACCGTATTAGGATCAAACCCTTCTTCTATAATTGACCAGTTATCTGGCTTTATATAATCTAAATTCATTACTAGTTGGTATTGCTTCTGTTAGACAGAAAAAAGTTATTTACTTATTAGTGATTTTATAAAATCGATTGAAATTTCGGTAAAGTCATTAAAGATATAGTCGGCTTCGTGAAGTACATCTCTATCTCCTATTCCTATAGAAATCATTCCTGCGAGATTTGCCGCTTTAATTCCTGCACGGGCATCTTCAAAAACGATACAATCTTTTGGCGCTACATGTAGTGCTTTTGCGGCTTTAAAAAATACTTCGGGATTTGGTTTCCCTTTGGCTACGCTATTCCCGTCTACAATGGTATTAAAGCAAGACAAGAGGTTCACTTTTTCTAAAATATTACGTGCATTTTTACTGGCCGATCCTAAAGCTATTGGGTATCCTTCAGCCATTAGAAAATTTAAAATTTTTGGAACATCAGGAAGAATTTCATTTTCATCCATTTTATCCACATAGCTTAAATAATCATCATTTTTCAACATCATGAGTTCTATAAACTCTTCTTCAGAAAGTGATTTATCTCCCCATTCCAAAATTTGTTCTAACGATTTCTTCCTACTCACGCCTTTTAATTGTTCGTTTTGGGCTTCTGTAAAATCTACACCAACACTATTGGCTAATTTTTTCCAAGCCAAAAAATGATATTTGGCGGTATCTACTATAACCCCATCGAGGTCAAATATGAATCCTTTTTTACTCATCAATCTGTATTGTTGGTTTGTCTGTTACTGCTAAAGTTAATAATCCTGATAGAATCATGGAAATACCTCCAACTATAAGTGCATATATAGGCTCATTATTAAAAAAATTATTTAACATAAACCCTAAAAGCGATGCCGCCACAATTTGAGGTATTACTATAAAAAAATTAAAAACGCCCATATAATATCCCATTTTACTTAATGGTAAGGCGCTAGTTAATAGGGCGTATGGAACCGATAAAATAGAGGCCCATGCAATTCCAATTCCTATCATTGATACTAATAAATAGTCTGGGTTAGAAATAAAATAAAAAGAAATTAGACCTAAGCCTCCGCATGATAGGCATATTAAATGCGCTACTTTTCTGTTGGTGACTTTAGCCAAAATAGGAATCAAAAATGCGACCAGTGCTGCTACCAGAAATTTGATACCCATTAAAAATCCTACCCAATCGGCACCTTCATTGTATAAGCTGGAGGTTGTATCTGAGGTTCCATAAATATGGCTAGTGACCCCTGACGTTGCATAAATCCACATTGAAAACATCGCAAACCATGAGAAAAATTGAACGGGTGCTAATTGCTTCATGGTGGTCGGCATTCGTAAGAGATCAGTCATAATATCTACAAAGCCATTATTCTTATTAAGCTTTCTCAAACTAGAAGCCATGACAAATAAAAAACCAACAATTGCAATTCCAAGACTTAAAATGTATAAGTCCTTTTTTAAACTATAATAGACAATGCCCATGGTCATCAATAATCCTATTAACAGCATTACTATTCCTATGGTTGACTGTTTTTTTGTAGTAACTTCTTTTTGAGATTCGGAATCGTTTTGTTTCAATTGATTCGCTTTTTCAAAAGCTTCAAATTCTTCGGGAGTATATTCTTTAGATTTTACAACCGTCCATAACACGGCAAGAAAAAATGCAATGGCCCCAAAGTAAAACGAATATTTCACGGTATCGGGTATAACTCCTTTGGCTGCTGTACTACTTATATTGAACCAGTGCGAAAACACATAAGGAAGGGACGATCCTACAAAACCTCCAATACCTATAAAAAAGCTTTGCATGGCAAATCCTAATGTGCGTTGTCTATCAGGTAAGTTGTCTCCAACAAAAGCTCTAAAAGGTTCCATCGTGATATTTATGGAAGCATCCATGATCCACAATACACCAATAGCCATCCATAGTATTGGAGAATTTGGCATTAAGCATAACGCGATAGAGGCCAGTATGGCACCTACTAAAAAATAGGGACGACGGCGACCAAGTGTTTTATGCCAAGTTCTATCACTAAAATAACCTACTATAGGTTGCACGATTAAACCTGTTAACGGAGCTGCTAACCAATACACCGCCAACTCATCAACTTGGGCACCAAGTGTCTCAAATATTCTAGAGGTATTTGCATTTTGTAAGGCAAATCCGAATTGGATCCCAAGAAATCCGAAACTCATATTCCAAATTTCCCAAAAACCTAGCTTGCGCTTTTTCATTATAGTATATAATTAGATTGATACTATTTTGATAAGCTATTTCTTATCAAAACTTATTGTAGAAGTGAAAATATAAGTTTTGAATCAGCCGTAAATATAACTAAAGTTTTTTATTTAAATAATTTTAGTCTCTACTATTTAGTTGAGTCTCGCTCAATAAGTTCAGTTTCTATAACTACGGTTTCATAATGCTCTACATCTCTGTCTTCTTCGTTTTCTAACCTATTAATCAGCAACTCGGCGGCCTTTTCTCCCATTTCCTGTCCATGCTGACTTACAGTAGTTAAACTAGGTGTTGAGTGTTTAGAAAGTACGCCATCACTAAAGCTAATGACTTGTATATCGTTAGGGACTATAAGCCCAAGACGACGAGCAACTTTCATTGCAGTAACAGCATATAGCTCATTCACGGCAAAAATACCGTCTATACTGTTGTCACTAAATAATTGCATCAATTCCTTTTCAAGCTCATCAACATTTTCATCACTCAATAATTTGTCTTCAATCTTTAAAATTAGAGACGGATTGGGCTTAATGTTAAATTCTTCAAGAGCTTGGACATAGCCTTCGGTTCTTAACTTTCCAATACTTAAATAATCATTGGTAGTGATGATTGCAATTTGTTTACACCCTGTTTTTAATAATTTCAAAACGGCTTTTTTTGCTCCATTTAAATCATCTACAATAACTTTGTCACATTGAATTTCGTCAACAACCCTGTCAAACATCACAATTGGCATTCCCTGGTTAATGGTTTCATTAAAATGGTGATAGTCCTGCTGCAATAGTGTTTCTTTGGAAATAGAAAGAATAAACCCGTCTATACTGCCATTAGCTAGCATTTCCATGTTTATAACCTCTTTGTCAAAAGATTCATTTGACAACCCAACAATAACATTATAGCCTCTTTTATTGGCAACCAACTCAATCCCTTTGATCACTTTTGAAAAGAAGTGATGCACGATTTCCGGAATCATGATACCGATTGTTTTTGTTTTTCTATTCTTTAAACTTAATGCAATATTATTGGGACGGTAATTATAAAGTTTAGCAAAGGCCTGGACTTTATCACGTGTGTCCTGACTAATTTCATGACTATTTTTTAAGGCTTTGGAAACTGTAGATATAGAAACATCAAGCTCTCTGGCAATCTGTTTTAAGGTTATTTTTCGTTTCATTTTTGCTATTAATTAAATTTTATGAGCCTTCACATTTTACTAAAACCTATTTTTTTATTACAAAAATAACATCATAAAGGTAGTATTATAGTTTTATTGTCAAATTCGTATTTTTTGAGTATCTTTTCTGAATTCCGACCAATCTAAAAAAAAGTTTTCAACACGCAAACGTTTTCGCTGGACAATAATAAATTGTCAGTCCTTAATATACCTAAATTTTATATAGATTTAACAACAGAAGTGAAAATATATAACTAATTAACTCAAGCAATTAACTTTAGAAATAGTCTATGAAAACATTTTTAAATAGCTTTTTGTTACTTGTATTTTTAGTTCCTGTTTCACTATTTGCACAAGCAACAGTAACAGGAACCGTAACAGATGAAGCTAACATTCCCTTACCTGGCGTAAATGTCATAATAAAGGGTACAACAACTGGAGCATCAACCGATTTTGATGGTAATTATTCAATTAGTGCTAAAACCGGTGATATTATCGTGTTTTCCTATTTGGGATTTACAACACAGGAGCTCACCTATAATGGTCAGCCAACCTTAAACGTTATTCTCCGTCAGGATACGGCACAATTAGATGAAGTGGTCATCATAGGATACGGCTCTACAACCGTGAAAGATGCCA
Organism: Flavobacteriaceae bacterium MAR_2010_72; assembly: GCA_003550275.1. Lineage (GTDB taxonomy): Bacteria > Bacteroidota > Bacteroidia > Flavobacteriales > Flavobacteriaceae > Geojedonia. The sequence continues at coordinate 500,898 of QXCW01000002.1, read as the reverse complement.
CTGGATCATTAGATCGAATTGATTCGGAAGAATTTAATAAAGGGGCTATAGTGTCTCCTGAAAACCTACTTGCTGGTAAGTCGGCTGGTGTACGAATTACCTCTTCATCTGGCTCGCCAGGATCAGGTGCCGAAATTAGAATTAGAAATGGTGGTTCTTTAAGTGCGAACAATAGCCCTTTGATTGTTGTTGATGGAATCCCATTAAGCGGAAATAGCTTAAATGCTATTAATCCTAACGAAATTGAAAGCTACACCGTATTAAAAGATGCCTCTGCTACTGCTATTTATGGTTCTAGAGCAACAGCAGGTGTGGTAATTATTACAACCAAAAAAGGAAAATCAAAGGCTCCTTTAAGTGTGGAATACAATCTACAAGCCTCTGTAGGCCGATTGACTGATAAAGTAGATGTTTTTAATGCCGAGCAGTTTAGACAGTATATCCTAGACAATGGCGGTAACGAAAACCTATTAGGTAATGCCAATACCGATTGGCAAGATCAGATTTATGAAAATGCCGAAGGCGGTATTCATGATTTAACCATTAGCAAAGGATTTGAGAATGGATCTATTAGAGCCAATTACAACCTATCTAACCAAAATGGTATCCTAAAAACTTCTCAATATAGAAGAAATGCAGTTAATGTTAATTTTGAGCATCGGTTTTTAGAAGACCATTTAAAGCTTAATGTGACGTCTAAAGGAAGTTTGGTCGATAACCGCTTTGCCAATGAAGGTGCTATAGGAAGTGCGGTGTTTTTTGACCCAACTCGGCCTGTTGAAGGCTCTTGGGGCGGCTATTTTGAATTTGAAGATGCCGATGGCACTGTTAGAGATTTAGCGCCTAGAAATCCACTGTCCTTATTATTATTAAATGACAATAGACAACGGGCTAAACGTAATATTTCTAATATTCAATTAGATTATAAGTTCCATTTTCTTCCAGAATTACGATTAAATGTAAATGCTGGTTTTGATTATGAAGAATACGACGGTCGTTATTTTTCAAATAGTACTGCTGGCTTTAACAATTTAAGTGCCGGACAATTACCTAGCCAAGGCACCTATAGTGGCGTTAATAAAAACAGGTTATTGGATTTTTATTTTAATTACAAAAAGGAATTTGAATCTTTAATAACTGGTATTGATATCACTGCAGGCCATACCTACCAAAGGTTTTATAATATTAATAGAAACACTAATCTTGACACAGCAACTGGCATATCTATAGATAACATTCCTATTCCGTTTCAGTTAATTTTAGAGTCCTATTTTGCAAGAGCAAATTTTACACTCGATCGCAAATATATTTTTACCGCAACTTATAGACGTGATATTTCTTCCCGCTTTTCTAAAGCGAATAGAAATGCCGACTTCCCTTCTGCCGCTTTTTCATGGTTGGCTTCTGAAGAAGATTTTCTTAAAAACTCAAAAACCATTTCTAATTTAAAAGTTCGTTTAAGTTGGGGGATTACCGGACAGCAAGATGTTGGAGGGGCTTTCCCTTATTTAGGTCTCTATTCACAAGGTGATGACAAATCACAATACCAATTTGGAAATGAATTTGTTAATACCATTAGGCCAGAGGGCTATAATGAAGGTCTTAAATGGGAAGAGGCTAGCATGTATAACGTTGGTTTAGATTATGGCCTTTTCAAAAATAGAATTACAGGTACACTAGACCTGTATTACAGAAAAAATAAAGACCTTTTACAATACACCCAAGTACCCGCTGGTAGTAACCTAGAAAACTTTTTAGATCAAAATGTTGGTGAAACAGTGAGTAAAGGAATTGAGTTTGGTGTTAATGTCACACCTTTCCAAAACGACAATTTCTCTTGGGATGTGAGTGCTAACTTTACATTAAGCGATGTGGAGGTTACCAAACTAACTTTGGCTAACAACCCTGATTTCCCTGGCACACCAACGGGCCCTGGACTTTCTGGAGGTGTAGGTAACCTTATTCAAATACATTCATTGGGTGCTGAACCCAACAGTTTCTACGTCTTTAAGCAAATTGTTGATGCCAACGGCAACCCTTTAGAAGGTGTTTATGTAGACCTAAATGGTGATAACACAATTAATGATAGTGATAAATATAGGTTTCAATCACCAACACCTGCAGCCTTTTTTGGATTCACTTCAAACATGAATTACAAAAATTTAGACTTTAGTTTTACGTTTAGAGGTAGCTTGGGTAATTACATGTACAACAACTTTAGGTCTGCAAATGGTTACGCCGATGCGATGTTAGTTCAAGTAGGTAATCTACATTATGGTAACGGAAGCACTCATGCATTAGAAACAGGTTTTCAAACCAATCAACAATTTTCAGATTTGTATGTTGAAAATGCCTCTTTTATGAAACTAGACAACGTCTCATTAGGCTATAATATTCCATTTGAAAAAGTAAAGCTACGCGCTTCATTAACAGCGCAAAATGTCTTTACGGTAACTAATTATTCAGGATTAGACCCTGAAATTGCCAGTGGTGTAGATAACAATGTTTACCCTAAACCAAGAACTTTTGTGTTAGGATTAAACTTTAATTTTTAAAATAAAAATGAACTATAAAAAGAACAAAGTTATGTTGAACAATTTTAAAAAAGCACTGTTTTTATTTTGTTGCGTGTCTTTTGTCATTTCCTGCACAAGTGAAATTGATGATTTAAGGCCAATAAATCAAGAAACATCTGCTACAGTTTTTGAAGACCCGACTTCTTATAAAGCATTTCTAGCAAAAATTTACGCCGGTATTGCAGTAAGTGGTCAACAAGGCCCTGCAGGTAATCCTGATTTAGCTGGTTTGGATGAAGGTTTCTCAAACTATTTACGTTTGTATTGGAAACTACAACAATTAACTACCGATGAGGCGTTAATTGGATGGAACGATGGTACTATTAAAGATTTGCACTATCAAAACTGGACTGCTGGCAATGAGTTTATCAGAACCATGTATGACAGGATCATTTACCAAGTTAGTTTGGCCAATGAGTTTATTAGACAAACAACCGATGATAAATTAAGTGCTCGAGGAGTTGATGCCAGTTTAAAAGCAGAAATTCAAACTTACAGAGCCGAAGCCCGTTTTATGAGGGCCTTAAGCTACTCGCATGCGTTAGACTTTTATAGAAATGTACCTTTTGTAACCGATGAAGATATTGTTGGTGCGTTTTTACCTAAACAAACTAATGGCCCTGACCTTTTTGCTTATTTAGAATCTGAATTGACCGCCATAGAGGGCGAATTACCTGCACCAGGACAAAATGAATATGCCAGAGCAGATAAAGCAGCCGTTTGGATGCTATTAGCAAAATTATATTTAAATGCTGAGGTTTATACTGGAACTCCTCGATATGCAGATGCGAGAATTCAAGCAGAAAAAGTAATTGGTTCCAATCAATATGCTTTAGAAAGTGATTACAAACATTTATTTTTAGCAGACAATCATTTGTCAAATGAAATTGTTTTTCCAATAGCTTTTGACGGTTTACGTACACAGGCCTTTGGTGGCATGACTTTTTTGGTTCATGCACCAGTTGGTGGCAGTATGCCGCTTTCAGAATTTGGAGTTAGTAGCGGTTGGGCCGGTGTGAGAACTACTAAAACCTTTGTTGAAAAATTTCCAGGAATGGAAAATTCACCAGATGGTCGAGAGTTATTTTACACTAATGGTCAGTCCCTAGAGATTCCTAATATTTCAAAGTTTACAGACGGCTATGCTATTGCTAAATATAAAAATGTAGATAGAAACGGAAATCCTGGATCTGATACTTCTGGTAATTTTCCAGATACTGACTTCCCTTTATTTCGATTGGCCGATGCCTATTTAATTTATGCTGAAGCACATCTTAGAGGTGGTGGTGGAGATGCCAATACTGCTGTTGGATATATTAATCAATTACGAGTAAGAGCTTATGGCGATACTTCTGGAAATATTACACCGTCTGAATTGAATTTAGATTTCATTCTAGACGAAAGATCTAGAGAACTTTATTGGGAATGTCATAGACGTACCGACCTAATTCGTTTTGGGAAATTCTCATCAAGTGGCATATGGCCATGGAAAGGCAATGTACAAAATGGTACAACAACTGAAGCCTTTAGAGATGTTTTCCCTATCCCAACTTCTGATTTGAGTGCAAATCCTAACTTACAACAAAACCCTGGTTATTAATTAAAAAAATACATAATGAAAAGCATTAAAATTTTAACAGTACTGATTTTAGCCTTGATAGGCTTCAATTCTTGTGAAAAAGACGAATTGGTTTTTACGGCACAAGAGCAAGGTGAATTTACCTTTACAAACACCTTTTTAGCGCAATATATATTAACAAGTACCGCTTCAGCCAATATAGGCGAACGATTTACATGGACCAGTGTTAACTTTGATGTTCCAACGGCGGTGTCTTATGATCTTCAAGGTTCTATTTCAGGAGATTTTACTGATATGACTGTAATTGGAAGTACATCTGGAAATGATATTGCTGTAACTATAGGCAAACTAATGTCTATGGCTACTACAGCTGGTTTAGATAATGATCCCAACACTGAAAACCCTAATACAGGACAATTATTTTTTAGATTAAGAGCTTATGCAGGTAATGACGCTATTGAGACCTTATCTAGTGTACAAAGTCTGACCGTAGTATTACCAGAAATAGTAGATACAGGTGGAAGCGGCATTACAGTTTCTAACTGGGGTGTTGTAGGTAGTGCCTATAATGACTGGGGGAATGCAGGTCTTGATGGAGCTTTCTATTCAACTAACAATCCAGATGTTATTGTATCTTATGTAACTCTATTAGCCGGAGCAATGAAATTTAGATTAGATAATGATTGGACTACAAATTACGGAGATAATGGTGCCGATGGCACATTAGAAGAAGGTGGTGCAGATATAGTGGTTACTGCTGGAACTTATAAAATTACGGTAGACACCAACGCCAAAACTTATACTATGGAACCCTACGCTTGGGGAATTGTCGGAAGTGCCTATAATGATTGGGGAAATGCAGGTCCAGATGCTAAATTATATTATGACTACACCACTGACACTTTTAAAGTTGGAGTAAAACTATTAGATGGAGCTATGAAATTTAGATTTAACAACGATTGGACTACAAATTATGGAGATACTGGTGCCGATGGTTCATTAGACGAGGGAGGCGACGATATTATCGTTACCGCTGGCCACTATAACATTACTTTTGACTTAAATAATGGTGAGTATTCTATTGAATCTGCTGAAGTTCTTGGCATTGTTGGTTCTGCCTATAACGATTGGGGAAATGGTGGCCCAGATTTTAGTTTAACACAAGTGAGTCCTGATATTTATGTTGGGGATATTGCTACTTTGATAGGCGGCGCCATGAAATTTAGAGTAAACAACGATTGGACTACAAATTATGGTGATACAGGAGCTGACGGTGTTCTAGATGCTGGTGGAGATGATATAGTAGTTACAGCAGGAAAATATAGAGTGAGGATAGATTTAACTGATGGCAGCTATACTTTGAATAAAATTCAATAATTTTTAATTTAAAAAAAAAGGGGCTGACTATTTAATCAGCCCTTTTTGACTTAAAATACATTCTGTCATGAATAAACAACTACTCTTAATATTATTCTTATTCTCCTCCAGTGTTTTTGCTCAACAGCAAACAGCAACCTATAATGTTTCCCCTTCAGTTTTTGAAGAAACAGATAACATAACCCTAACCTTTAACGGGAGTAGTATTAATGAATCAACTTGGGGAGTCACAGGAAACGCTCTTTACCTTTGGTCCTGGTCCTACGACCTTAATCTTTCTAATTTACAAGATTGTCCTACCAATGGAACTTGGGTTAATTCTAACGAAGCTAATCGATTAACTTATAACGCTGGTTCAGACACCTATACTATATCATTTGTCCCTACTACCTTTTATGGAAGAACTGGTATTGGTAGAATTGGCTTTTTAATTAAAGCTAAAGATGGTACAGGTGATAAAAAATCACAGGATATTTTAGTTGATGTTGGTGCTTTTCAGGTCTCACTAACAAGTCCAGCACAAAATTCGGCCACCATTATCACTTCTGGAGGCAATTTAAGTATTTCGGCTACCAATACAGGCGGCAATGCTAATTATGTGTTAAAAGCAAATGGGAGTATTTTAAACTCTCAATCCAATGTTTCATCGTATTCATATTCACATAATGCAATTACAAGTAATCAGTTTTATGAATTAGAAGTTACACAAGCCACAACAACAATTACCAAAAAATTTTCGGTTTTAATTGATCCTGGCACAATTTCATCAACTCTTTCAGGAACTTATGTAGATGGTATTAACTATGACCCCAGTGACCCAACCAAAGCCACTTTGCTTTTATATGCAAACGGAAAGGATTTTGTTTACGTTGCCGGAAGTTTTAATAATTGGCAACCTACTTCGGCTTATGCCATGAACCGCGATTTTTCAAGAAATGGACGGTATTGGCTCACCCTTACTGGACTAACACCAGGTCAGGTCGAAACGTTTCAATATTGGGTTGTAGACAAAACACCTGTCGCGAATTCACAAAAATTGGTAAAAGTGGCCGATCCGTACTCAACTTTAATTTTAAACTCATTTGATGATCCAGAAATTGCTTCTTCGGGATCTTACCCTGGTTTGCCAAATTACCCAACAGGAGGTGGTAATTTTGAGGTGACCGTACTTCAAACCAATCAAACACCTTTCAACTGGCAAGTCACCAATTTCACCAAACCCAAAAAGGAAGACCTGATAGTTTATGAAGTATTAATTAGAGATTTTGATGCAGATCGAAATTTCCAAGATTTAATAGATCGTATCGATTATTTCAAAAACCTAAACATCAATGCTATCGAACTCATGCCGGTCATGGAATTTGAGGGTAATAAAAGCTGGGGATATAACACAGCTCATCATATGGCTTTGGATAAATTTTATGGTACAAAAGATAAGTTTAAAGAACTCATAGATCTCTACCATCAAAATGGGATAGCGGTGATTTTGGATATTGCCTTAAACCATGCATTTGGAAGAAGTTCTTTAGTGCGAATGTGGTCAAATGACCCTGACGGTGATGGATATGGTCCACCAAGTACAGACAACCCTTATTTTAATACTTCTGCGAAACATAGTTATAGTGTTGGCGAAGACTTTAATCATCAAAGTGCAAGAACCAAAGAATATGTAAAGCGTGTGATCAAACATTGGATTGAGGAATTTAAAATTGATGGTTTTAGATGGGATTTAACCAAAGGCTTTACACAAAATTGCACCGCTGGAGATGACGGTTGCACCAATTCTTATCAAGCTGATCGTGTGGCTGTTCTAAAAGAATATGCTGATTATTCGTGGTCCTTGGATCCTGATCACTATGTAATTTTTGAACACTTGGGGGGCGATACCGAAGAACAGGAATGGGCTAATTACCGCCTAGGAGAAGGCAAAGGTATTATGATGTGGAGTGAAATGTGGAACGACTATAAAAATTTAGCACTAGGAAATGCCAGTAATTTTGATAGGATGGGTCACACAGCTCATGGTTTTACAGGAAAACGTGCTTTAGGCTATCCTGAAAGTCATGATAAAGATAGAGTGATGTATGAAATGGTTCAATTTGGAAATGGCGGCAGCGGTTGGGATCTTAACACTTCATTGATGAGAATGTCTGCACTTGGTGCCGTTACCATACCTATTCCCGGTCCTAAAATGATATGGCATTTTGCCGATCTGGGAATGGACGATTCTATTTGGACCTGTAATAATGGTGTTGTTAACAGTGATTATGATGGCAATAATGATGGCGACTGCAAATTAGACACTAAACCACAACCACAGTGGGTTGAGAATTGGTTAGGTGATGCAAACAGAAGTCAAGTGAGAAGTGATTGGGCTAGATTGATAGATTTAAAAATAAATGAGCCCGTTTTTGAAGGAAACTATTCCATCAATTCAGGAAGTTTGACACCTAGAATTTACATTTGGAATGACGCATTACCAAACTTAAAAAATGTGGTAATCTTGGCCAACTTCGGGAGTTCAGCACAAAATGTAACGCCAGACTTTCCTTATACAGGAACATGGTATGATTTAATGGACGCGACAGGAAGTACAACCCTTAACGTAACTAGTACATCAACACCTATCAATATTCCTGCAGGTGGATTTAAAGTATATGGAAATATGGCTTCAACATTAAGCACCGATTCATTTACTTTAAACTCGTTTCGCATTTACCCTAACCCAGCTTCTAAATCATTCAAGGTGAATAAAGAAGTAGATGCGGTTTCTGTTTATGATATAACCGGAAAATCAATTTCTAAATTTACTGGTGGATTTGCTGAAGGGCATGAATTTGATGTTTCAAAATTGGCTCAAGGATTTTATATCATTAAATTAGAGCAAGGTACTAGTGCGATCACTAAACAATTAATTATTAACTAAAACCATTTAAATTATGAAGAAACTTTACATGTACTTATTTTTAGTTGCCCCTTTCATTTTAAAAGCTCAAACAACTATTAATTACCCTCAACGAGTAGCAAATTACGGTGCCTTTTTTACAGATAGCGGTGGTAATTTTGATAGTGGTGCTGACGAATTTGGAATGTGGGCAAATGGTGGTGGCGCCAAGCAATCAGTTGCATGGCGATCTTTCACTGAAGATGGAACTACCACAGGAACACCTTCTACAATGGCGGTTGGAGATAGTTTTACAATCACGGTTTCAGCTACCCAAGCCTCATTTGGTGTGATTGGCTGCGCTTTGCTTTCAAGCCCTACAACAACCTCTTGGGCTGATCGAATTAGCAATTATGCCGTTCAAGTTAATTTAAATGGAAATAGTGGTGCCAATGACCCTTGGGAAGTAGTGTCTTCTGGAGGAACTGTTAGCCCTTCTTCAATAGGAGGCTCTGACACATATGCAGACTTTAAATTCGAGTTTACATTGACATCTGCTACTACAATGACTGTTTCGATGAATGATGGCGCCGAAACTTTCAATATCACATTAAACAATACTGATATTACGGGATATTCGGTTTATATTGCTGATGACTGGAATGGAACAGCTAATGCAAATATTTTTTGGAAGCCTACAACTGAATACACTTATGCTACTACTTTAAGTACAAAAAATAGTATTGCAAATGCTTCTTTAAAAGCATCTCCTAATCCTGTAAAATCCTCTTTCAGGGTCAATGCAATTGTTAACAATTTAAAACTCTATGATGTTTCAGGAAAACTGGTAAAAACATTTGAAGGTCATTTTTCAGAACATAATGACTTTGACATTTCTGAATTAAATCAAGGCCTTTATTTTGCAAAAATTGAAACTAATAGTGGTCAAACCTCAACCTCTAAACTCATAAAGAACTAATCTTTAGATAAACATAATCTATTAAGCAAAAACTCCTCACATGATTTGAGGAGTTTTTGCTTAGTAAATACATGCAGAATTATCTGCCTTCACATAATACGATTTATAGTTTTTTGCCGTCTTGTCCATGCATCCGCATAAATCAAGTAATTCAATATTTTTAAAATCTATAGGATGACTTTCAGCTTGTAGTGCCAAATAGCCTTGTGTTAGAGGCTCGCCATCTTTTGTCAACCAAAACTCTTTGTTTGCAATCCCATTACTTTCCCATTCACCTTCAACACCACTTATTAGTCCGCCACCAATTTTCGTGTTTTGATAGACCATCACTGTATCCATATTGACGATTTGAAAAATCGATTCATTTCCCAGCACAACAGCTTCAACATGGATCCATTGTTCATCATAAAAGGTTTTTGAATTGGAATTGGTGCAATGGTCTGTAAGTATTTCTCCATTCATTTCGGCAGTTGTTCCTGGGGTGCAAAGGTTACCTGTTGGTCGCTCAACCCCTTCTTCCAATCCACCCAGTAACTGAAATTCAATCGAAACGGGAAAAAATTGACCCAAACTATTACTTTGAGCAGATTGCGAGTGTAGCATGATGCCACTATTTTTATTCGCCCAATTGGCACCGCCTTCAACCTGACGTCCAGTAAATCGATAGTCAAAACGAACTTTATAATACGAAAACGGATTTTTATAATATAAGTGTCCAAAGGCATTATCAAAGGTTTCATAAGCATCGTAATTAACCCTTATCATGCTATCCTGAACCTGAAACGTTTTTTTATAATTGTCGCCAACTTCATGGCCCGCGATTTTAATATCCCAATCGTTTAAATCTTTGCCATTGAACAAGGCTATCCATTCTTCAGAATCTACATTTTCTTTTGTTTCCTTTTCAGAAGTTTTACATCCCAAAAAAAGCGTTATGATAACTGCACTTACTATTAATTTTTTCATAAGGGTTATTTTTATTCAAGTCTTACATTTACGATGCCAATACCGTGTGATGCATTCAACGCTTCTTCAGAAAGCTCCGGTCCTATTGAAAATTGAAGACTTTCGATTTTAGTAATGTCAAAAGTAGAATTGTTATTGTGTTCAAAAACATAGGGTAAAAAGCTTGGGTACGGTCTTGGTAAAGTTACCGTTTTTACAGGTTTTAAATCATCAATCAGTATACTATAATCCTTCAATTCAGCACCAATTTCAATGACTTTTCCAAACGAAGAACCATCATCCAAAACAAAAGCAATTTGAAGTTTACAAGGCTTATTAGTCAAGGACCTACCTTTAAAAACCAGTTGTTGCTTTGAGTTTATACTTGCATGTCTTCCTTTAATTTTATCAATTATAAAATGCTTAAAGCTATAATCATATATGGGTGTGGCATTCAAATTCTCATTATCGGGGTGAAACAATTTATCTAAACTCATTTGATATTCGGCTTCATTGTTGCTTTTAGTAGGAATTAACTTGAAAGTAGGTCGCCATTCACGTACCAATTCATCTGAATCTTCTATCGCATTAAACAGCACTATTGGGTTTTCATTTGGAACTACTGCAACCTTATACGGTGAACGGTCATAAAAATCCCAGTCATACAGACTCCCTTTTTTAGCTGACGGAAAGGTCATTTCGCTGTCGTCAGGTAGTTTGACCAAAATGTTGTAATTAATAAATCCTTCAGTTACATATTCAGAAGGAATGGTAACCTGATACTTGTAGCTTCCTAAAGCTTCAATATTTAAATTGAAATATTTCCTGTGACTATTGTAACCTGTTACCGTAATGTCCTTGGGTTCTTGAGGCGCAATATATTGAACCGTTAGTTTTAATTCTGAATCTGTAGTAACAACACTCGTAGCTTTATGTTGAAACCAAGGTTGACCAACGGTTACTTCTGGAGCATAAAAAGCACCTAAAGTATTGGTTTTAAAAGCATCGTTTGCTGACCATTTTTTAAGGCTTCCTTGTTTGCTAACAATGTAAGTTCCTGGTTGGATTTGAAATGACTTATCGGTTACTTTCGAAGAAAATGAATTGCCCTGATTTATGGCTTCAATATTAAAATTAACACCGAGATTGTTGAGGTCAATACGCATTTGATGCGTTTCCCATTTAATCACACCAACGGTTTTATTTAGGCTATTTCTACCAAAAGGATTATCGACCCAAACGGCATCGGGCATGACCTCCAAACGCCATACACCTTCTTCTATTTTATCCAAAAAATAAGCGCCCAAACCGTCATATTGTATTGTGGATGAATTTCCAAATCCAGCTATTTCTTTTAAACTGGAGGTATTTTTAGGTATGGAACTCGTAGTGTTGGTGTAGAAGAATTTTTCATCAGAATTATATTCTGCCAAATCAGATTTGTAGTCCACTCGAAAATTGCCAAAACTGGTGTTTTGCGGATAAGTACCAAATTTTGAATACAAAGGAATTTCATGAAATACTTCCGCACAAATCTTTAAGCTCAACGCTTTTTGTGGCGTGTAATTTAAGTTCATGTAATGGGTATTGTACTCTGTATTGTAAGATCCAAGAAATGTAGGGTCGTATGAAAAATGCGTTGCTATTTGTATACCTGCGGATCTAAAACTCCTTGCCATGGCTGGATAAATATATGATCTTCCAACATCAGCGGCATCAAATTCATACACGAGTTTAGCGCCATTATACTTCTTGAAAACAGATTCGAAGGGCATATTATAATCATTAACGTTTGGCAATAGATTGCCAGATAATTCCTTGCCATAGCCTAAACCTGTTGGATACCATTGGAATGTTCCGCCTTGAACATTGCCCTTAAAATAATCGTCCATAAACTGCACAGCATGACTCATATTATAAAAAATCGGCTTTTTCGTCCCCGTTTTTCTCATCGCAGCGACCATACCTTTCACAAATTTGGTAACCTCTTCTCCTTGCCCTCTATGATGTGGCTCATTGCTAACTTCAAACGCAATAACACTAGGATCTACCTTATAAGCTACTTTTGTATAGGGATTTACATGATTTAAAAACTGGTATAAATAGTTGTGCTGCGCCTTTATAGCTTCAGGATTAGTTAAACAATCCGCTTTACCATACTTATGCGAAAACCCTGGACTTTCAGTATCCGGTTCAGGCCAACCATTGCCCCAAAAAGCGATGGGCGTGATGACATAGTTGATCTTGTTCTCTTTTAATTTTTTTACTAAATAATCAAATGCATCCAAATGTTCGTTTTTCAATAAATTGCCTATGGAATCACTTATTTGGGTATCCCAAACATGCACACGATAAAGATCAAATCCTAGTCGTGTAAAATGGTAAACATCATTATCAATGGCTTTTTTTACATCAACTCCCATTCGCTTTGCTGAACGATAGGCGTGCGCAAAAGGCACGGTATAGTTTACTCCGAAACCCTTAACTTCTTCTTTTGTGTTCTTCCATAACATCACTCCATTTTTATCAACAATCACATCGCCTTTAGATTCTTGTGCAAACAGAATTAAACTGCCAAAACAGATAATTATCAATGAACACAGGTTTTTTAATAAATTATTCATTTTCATTTTAGCTTTTAAATTGAATTAGACAGATGTCGTAAAGTTTCTGCTGCACTTTCTGGTGTTATGTCGCGTTGCGGACTTGCAAACATTTCATAACCTACCATAAACTTCTTCACAGTGGCACTTCGCAGTAATGGTGGATAAAAACTCATGTGCCAATGCCAATGCTCATTGGTTTGCCCATTTGTTGGTGCCTGATGGATCCCACTTGAATACGGAAAAGACGTATTAAACAATTTGTCATAGACTTTGGTCAACACAGAAATGGCTTCAGCAAACAAAATGGTATCTTCAATAGGAATATTTGAAATATCCTTTTGTGGGCTTTTAGGGACAATCATCGCCTCATAAGGCCAAATCGCCCAAAATGGTGTTAAGACTACATACGCTCTATTTTCAAAAATTATGCGCTCATTTAATTTTAACTCTTGAGCAATATAAGCTTTAAGCAAAGTGGTTTTGAATTCTTGAAAATAGGCTAATTGCTGTTTGTCTTTTTTCTCGACTTCATTTGGAAGTGAGGACTGACTCCATATCTGCCCATGAGGATGCGGGTTACTACAACCCATGATACTGCCTTTGTTCTCAAAAATCTGAACATAATTAATATGGTTCAATCGACCTAATGAAACATATTCCTGTTGCCACGCATGTACTACTTTTTGAATGTCTTTAGATGTCATTTGTGCCAAACTTTTAGAATGATCAGGGCTAAAACAAATAACTTTACATAGGCCTTGTTCACTTTCCGCCTTTATTAAACCATTATCCATACTAAACGATTCAAATCCATCCTGAAGGGCTGAAAAATCATTTGTAAATACGAAGACGTCCTTATAATCTGGATTTACTTCACCATTGGCTCTAATATTACCAGAGCATAAGTAACATTTGGGGTCGTATGTTGGGCGCTCATCTAGAGTCTGTTCTTCTTCTTGGCCTTGCCACGGACGTTTTGCACGATGCGGTGACACCAAAACCCATTCACCTGTTAGGCTATTATATCGTTTATGTGAAAAGTCGTGTAAATTATTCATCCTTAACTATTTTAGTTTTGTGAAACACATGTCCCCTTTGAAAGTGAAACCACATACGGAGAACATCTTTTATTAAATTTATTAAAATATGCTTGGGAAACGTCTTCAAGGTAATTGTCCACAGCATCTTTTTTAACAATGTTTATGGTACATCCTCCAAAACCGCCTCCCATCATTCTGGCACCAATAGCATCTTTATGTATCCTAGCTTGATCCACTAAAAAATCAAGTTCTGGGCAACTTATCTTAAATTGATTGCTGGCTCCATTGTGCGCATCAAAAAGAATAGCTCCCAAAGCCAAGAGGTCATTTTGTTCGATCATTTTTACTGCTTTGAGAACGCGTTCGTTTTCCTGAATAATATAAAGTGCTTTTTGGTAGTCGGCTTCGGTAATTTCCGATTTTATACTTTGAAGCTGGCGCTCATTGGCATCACGCAGAGCATTTACTTTTAATATTGAAGTCACTTTTTCACAAACTTCCCGTCGGTCATTATATTCGGCTTCTACCAAATTATGGCTCACATTGGTGTTTATCAAAACCAATTGGTAGTCTTGAAAGTCTATTTTTATAGGTCTAGCTTCATGAATTCTGCAGTCTAAAAGAAGCGCATGACTTTCTTGACCAAACATACTAGCGTATTGGTCCATGATCCCGCAGCGAACTCCGGCGTAATTATGCTCTGCTCGCTGTGAAATTAAAATCATTTCAGACTTTGGCAATTGTAAGTTAAAAAGTTCATTCAATCCAAACACAATGCTATTTTCTAATGCCGCTGAAGAGGATAACCCTGCACCATTAGGGATATCTCCAGCAAAAACCAAGTTGAAAGGAGGGACTGAAATTCCAATATGTTGAAGTTCGGCAACGACACCAATAATGTAATTCCTCCAACTTCCTCCAGAAATTGGTTTTATAGTTTCTGTTGAAAACTTATAAACTTCATTCATATTAATCGCGTACGCCGAGCACAAAGCATCTTCGCTTTTGCCAAGTGCAGCCACAATCCCCATATCAATCGCAGCTGGAAGCGCAAATCCATCATTATAGTCGGTGTGTTCACCTATGATATTTATTCGACCTGGCGAACTGATAAGCACGTGCCCTCCCTTATACCTTAATTGGTATTCATTGGTGACTTCAGAAATTAATTGTTGATTCATGTTATGCTATTCATTATTGATCAGCTTAATATTCCAAGATAAGCTATGTTTTGAATTAGGCTTTAAAACCTTTAACCCAATAGTATTATTAAAACTATTTGCCGGTGCTGTTTGTGGTTCAATGGCTATTGATTTTCGATTATTTGGAGTGTAAAGTTGGAGGTAATTCTCTTCAGACGAACTACTTAATTCCATAGCATAATCTGGTGTTTCAAGTTTTACTTTATTAGTTTTCAGAATAAAACAATCATCGAAACTTTTGTCTTTTATTTGAATGGGACCTTCAATAATGATTGTTTCTTCAGCCGTTGGAATCATGCTTTCATTGACTACAAATTTTTTATAGCTTTTAAAAGACAAATAACTATTAAACAGATTACTTGTATTAAAGTAGGGATGCCATCCTAAACTAAAAGGAAACGCTTTTTCATCTGAATTTTCAACATCAACTTGAAGCTCAAGAGTAGAATTTGTCAACCTATAGGTCAATGATATCTTGTAGCTAAAAGGAAAACCCTTAATTCTATTTTTTTCGATATAAGACATGCAAACTGATGCGGATGTTGATTTAATATCCTCATATTCTAACTTAAAGGTTTTGTTATAAACCAAACCATGCAAGGCATTACTTTGACTCTTTTCATTAATGTTGAGTTCATGGTTTATACCGTCAAAACTATAGCGGCCTTGTTCAATTCTGTTGACAAAAGGAAACAAAACGGCAGAAGCGTAAGATTCTTGATAAGGCAACACATGGTCACTCGAAATAAGAGATTTGCTATCAAGTCGCAATTCTTGAAGACTACCTCCTAACTGTAAATCAATTTTGGCAAAGCATGATTGGCTTGAATTAAATATCTCAATAATTTGCGGTTCTTGATCTTTATTTTCCTTTCTATTGACTACAAACATCTATAACGAATTTCTTATAATTAAACTGTTTGGATTCTCAATTTGAAGATATTCTCTATTAAGAATCATTTCAGCCAAACGCTTTCCCATTTGTTTAAAATCTGTAGAGATGGTTGTTATACCGCCTTCAACAATTTCTTTCAACAAGGTTTCATTGTAGGAAATAATACCGATATCCTTTCCAAGTTCAAGGTTTTTATCCCTAATCATTTTAATCAGTGTGATTAAATTTTGATCATCAAGTACCAAGTACACTTCACCTGTGTTTAGGGTTCTGTTTTTTAATGTGTCTATCACTTCGTGCTGGAAATCGGTATTCTTTCTAAATTTTTGAAATCCGTTCAACATGCCAATTGGCTGCTTTTTTTCTGGAAACAACAAGACTATTTTTTGGTATTTATTAAGAAGAACTGTAGCCTTTTTGAGACTATTGTAAATATCATCTTCAAAATTTTGATAAATAGCAGGATATTGTTTTAAATCTTCATTGGTTTGATCTAGTATATAAACTTTATCTCTCGGTAACTTTTCAATGATTTGAGCGGTGTTTTTTAAATTGGCAGGCATAATTACATAGTGATTATAAGCACCCAAATTATCATTAATAAGTTTGGAAAACATTTCGAAGTTAAAGTGATGAAAATAAATATCAACCTGAACTTGGTCATCCAGGTTATTTAAAAATGAATTGAATAAATCCTCCTTAAACGCATTTAACTCATCAAAAAGCAAAAATATTTTTTGATTGATCTTCACATCATCACTTTTAATATAATAGCCTTTACCTACCACAGATTCGACAATTCCACGAGCCTTTAGCTCGTTAAAAGCCATTATAACGGTATCTCGTGACAGGGAGAATTTTGACTTTATAGAATTCAAAGAAGGTAACATATCTCCCTTTTTCAGTTCTCCAGAAACCAAAGCATCCTCAATAGACGATACAATTTGTTTATACTTTGGAGTTCCTAACTCCTTTTTGACTGATATCAAACTCATAAGGCAAATATAAATAAAAACTGGTAGGTACTGGTAGGTTTTTTAGATATTTTTTAAGTACATCGTCTCGAAAACACACAAAATCTGAATTAGGAATAGTAATTAAATGAAAAAAGCTCCCCAAAATATGAGAAGCTTTTTACTATGTACAGGCGGGGAGACTCCCTTCGACTTCGCTCAGGATAAACTTCTCGTCTCCCCATAAACTATTATGGTGCATATAAAAAAGAAAAGCCTCCCAAATCATGAGAAGCTTTTCAATTAGTACAGGCGGGGAGACTCCCTTCGACTTCGCTCAGGGTAAACTTCTCGCCTCCCCAAATACGTTCTTTTAATATGGGTGTGAATTTTATAGGGTAAAATTGCATTGTCTTTCTAATTAAATTACTAAACGCGCTCTAACATTAATGGATATGTTCGTCCTGAATTCCACTGAGGCACAAAGATATTTTCATCTTGATCTATACAGACATCATGTGGACTTAAGAATGAAAAATCATCGTATTCTGGTTGCTGCAAAATCCCTTCTTTATACTCTGGTGCAGATAAAGCGCCAGGAAATGATAATACTTTATTATTCTTATCTAAAACTGCTAAACAACCATCGTAAACATACCACGATTTTGTGACAATCACAGCAAAATATAAGTTATCGCCTTTTATTACTGGACGACAAATCCAACAGCCTGGCATTATAATAGTTTCAATATGTTTTCCATCGAGTGTAAAACGTTTAAATTCTTGCTGTGAGCGCGATGTAATTAATAAAGTTGGGTTAGACTTATCTCTATCATCTAAAGTGATACCATGGCAGCAATCAAAATGCTCATCACCATCACCTTTGCCACCAAACATATTTACAACGTTTCCTTTTTGGTCGTATTCCAAAATATAATTATGTCCGTAACCATCAGCCACATAAAAATTACCATTTGGTGCAACTGTTGTCTCTGTTGGGTTAAACCACAAACCATCTTCAAGATACTTGCCTGTTTCTTTTGGGTAATTAATTTCGAGAATCACCTTTCCGTTAAGATCTGTTTTGTAAACTTTATGTTCTACGTTACTTGTTATGTATAAAAATTCTTCACCACCTTCGTCGCTAATAGTTAAACCATGTGTACCTGTTAAACCAAGTGTCCAAGTTTTTAAAACTTTGCCTGAACGGTCGTAAAAAATAATATTGTTTTTCGGGTGATTTGTTGCCAAAATTAAGCGTCCGCTTTTATCCTGAACCATTTCGTGACAATCCATAACAGGCGTTTTTTGCATGTTTTGCGTTCCCCAATCCTTGTTCAATTTATACTTAAAATCGCCATGACCAATAATGTGATTTTCTTTTTCAGCTTTCCCTATAATGGCAGGTGCTTCGGTTTTAGTTTCGCAAGATGTTAATATATTTGGAAGTATAAGTCCTGAAGCTGCTAATGCAGCTGAAGATTTTATAAAAGAACGACGATTAGTTGATTTTTTCATATGTTATTTTTTAGCCTGAAATGATGGTTAACTTTGGTTTGTTATCTTGTAATTCTGAAATTCCTGAAGGTGTTACTTTAGTTTTCCAAAGGTAAATTCGCTTTAATTTTTTTAGTGCCTTTATAGCATTTAATCCTTCATCAGAAATAGTTGTATCATAAATATTTAAAGCTTCCAAATTATTCAACTTAGAAATATGCGATAAACCTTCATCTGTAATTTTTGTATCATTTAAGCGCAAATCAGTTAAATTTTCAAATTGACTAATCCGTTTTAAATCCTCATTATTTACGGATGTATTTCCTAATTTAAGCCAGGTGATATGCTTTTTTGCTGCTAATAAATCTTTCAACATTTCAGAAGTAAATTTAACACCATTTTTAGGTGACGCATCCAACAAATTACTATTGGGACTTACCACTGAAATTGACCAACCTTTGTTTTCTAAATTCGAAATAACAGTTTCAGATAATGCTTGTAATGTTATGCTTTCAGCAAATGGTTTTGGTGTTAAATCGATATTATATTCATTTAATAAGATGTTTTTTACCGCATCATTCAACTTACTATCAATAATTGAAGTCTCTGGTTCAGCACCATTTTCAATCCACCATTTTAGCAACGTGGTTTCATTGTAGGTTAAAGGAATTCCGTTTGGCGGCATAAATTTTTCGCTTTCCTGCGGAAGTGTAACACGCCTAAAAAACTCACTTTCCCAAACATTACTATGCAGTATTTTGCCATTGTCTCCTCCTATTTCTAAATGTTCAAAAGTTGAAAGATTAAGTCCTCCGTTTTGTTTATCATCATTATGGCAAGAGATACATTTAGCGTCAATAAATGGTTTTACTATATCGTGAAAAACAACAATGGAATCATTAGGTTTATCCAACTCTTTCGAATTTACGGATGAGTTATCAGCCATGAGCGGTTGCAATAAGTAATCTGAACCATGTGTTAACGAGCCTCCAAAATGACCTGTGAGCATTAAAAGCGCACTTAAAGCAACTAAAGAAAAAATATATACTTTTCGTTGTGATTTATATTTACTCCATAAAGCCAGAATAGCAATTACTGCAGTTGAGATGCCCAACCACCGATGCCAAAATAAGGTATCTTCATTAAAACCACCTTCTTCTGCCAAAAGCCAACCAAATAGAGCGGCAATAATACTTCCAACAGCACCCAAAACTAAAATGAAGATGATGGATTTTCGTTTGCCTGGCGACATTTTATTCCGAAAATAAAACTCCAGTAAAATGGCAATCATTAAAAAGCCAATAGGTAAATGGACAATTAAAGGGTGAAGTCTCCCAAAGAATTCTGATAGATTCATACTAGCTTAAAATATCTTTTACAACATGGCCATGCACATCAGTTAAACGGAAACGTCTGCCTTGATGCTTAAATACCAATTTTTCATGATCGATTCCCAACAAGTGCATCAAAGTGGCTTGGAAATCGTGAACATGAACTGGGTTTTCTGATATGTTATAACCAAAATCGTCAGTGGCACCATAAGTCATTCCTGGTTTCACACCAGCTCCGGCCATCCAAATGGTAAAACATCTTGGGTGATGATCACGACCGTAAGTTTCTTTTGTCATTTTTCCTTGGTTGTAGGCTGTGCGTCCAAATTCGCCTCCCCAAATCACCAAAGTATCTTCTAATAAACCCCGACGTTTTAGGTCTTTTACTAAAGCTGCTGAAGGCTGATCGACATCGCGACATTGCCCTTGTATGGCTGTTGGCAAATTTTGATGCTGATCCCAACCCATGTGATACAACTGAACAAACTTTACATCTTTTTCTATCAAACGTCTTGCTAAAACACAATTAGCTGCATAAGTTCCTGGGATTTTAGATTCTGGTCCGTATAATTCGAATGTCTCTTCTGGTTCATCAGACAAATCAACGACTTCTGGAACCGACGTTTGCATTCTGTATGACATTTCATACTGACTGATTCGTGTTGCAATTTCTGGATCACCCATCGCTTCATATTGCATTTCATTCAATTTTCCTAAATGGTCTAACAAGTTTCTTTTGTTTAAAGAACTCATACCTTCAGGATTATTCAAATACAACACAGGATCTTTTGCAGAACGGAACTGAACACCTTGATGTAATGAAGGTAAAAATCCATTTCCCCAAAGTCTTGAATATAACGGCTGACCTGTTTTTAACCCGGATCCACGAGACAACATCACACTAAAATTAGGAAGATTTTCATTATCTGAACCTAAGCCATAACTCAACCAAGACCCAATACTTGGCCTTCCTGGTTGCTGCGAACCTGTTTGAAAAAAGGTTACTGCAGGATCGTGATTTATAGCTTCGGTATGCATTGATTTTATAAAACACAAATCATCTGCAATGCCGCCAATATGCGGTAATAACTCACTTACATAAGCACCACTTTGTCCGTGTTGCTTAAAATTAAAACGGCTACCAACCAATGGGAATTTACGCTGACCAGAAGTCATACCTGTTAAACGTTGCCCTTGTCTAACCGAATCTGGCAAATCTTTACCATCCATTTTATTTAATAATGGCTTATAATCAAACAATTCAAATTGTGAAGGCGCTCCACTTTGAAACAAATAAATAACACGTTTGGCTTTAGGTGCAAAATGTGGCGCTTTACCTGTTCCGATTAAGCCATTTTCATCTTTCATTAAATTACTGCCATACATCGAACCTGGATTAAGCAAGGATGCTAAAGCAATGCCTCCCAAACCAAGACTTGCTTTCGAAAGAAATTCTCGTCGTGTATAATTGAGTAAATGTTCGTTTAGTTCTTTCATTATAGCTTAACTTTTAGTTATAGTTTCGTCTAAATTAAGTATCGCACTTGTTGCCATTGTGTATGCTGCAACCTCAATGGTGTTTAATGTATTATCCACAGGATATTCACCAAATGTGAGCAATTTCTTGGCGTCTTTAGGATGTTTTTTGAATTCGACAAAACTTTCATCAACCAACTTTTTCAATTCTAAAATTTCATTGGCATTTGGCTCTCTAGCGGTTGCTAATCTGAAGGCTAATTTTAATCGATTTTCAATATCGCTTCCTCCTTCATTTATAATACGTTCAGCAAAAACACGAGCCGCTTCAACAAATTGCACATCGTTTAATAATACCAAAGCTTGTAAAGGTGTACTTGTGGCCTCACGTTTTACGGTACAGAAATTTCGAGTTGGCGAATCGAAAGTTATCATACTTGGTGGTGGTGTTGTACGTCTCCAATAGGTATATAAACTTCTTCTGTATAAAGAATCACCATGATCTTGCGGATAAAAAAACGTTTTTAAAGTTGCTTTTTCTGCCCATAATCCTTTTGGCTGATAGGGTTTTACACTCGCTCCACCTAAGTGCTCCACTAACAAATCACTCACTGCTAAGGCATTATCTCTAATCATTTCAGCCGACATTCGATAACGAGGTCCTCTCGCCAAATAAATATTGTATTTGTCTTTTTCTAAAGCTTCAGGTTTAATTTCGGATGATTGTTGATACGTTGCAGACATCACCATTTTCTTAACAATCGCTTTTATATCCCAATTATTTTCTCGGAAATCTACAGCCAACCAATCTAATAATTGTGGATGTGTTGGCAAAGCGCCTTGACTTCCAAAATCGTCTGAAGTGTTTACAATACCTGTTCCAAAAACCATTTGCCACAAACGATTCACCATCACACGAGATGTTAAAGGATGCTTTTCGTTAAATAACCATTTGGTTAAACCCAATCTGTCTTGTGGTAAATTTTCATCAAAAGGAAGAATCGCTTCTGGTGTACCAATGCCAACAATTTCTCCAGGATCATCGTATGCACCACGATTTAAAATATGTGTTGTTCTGATACTATCTTGAATATCTTTCATCACCATATATTCTGGAATCGTGGCTATTTTATCCATTCGTGTTTTTATTAAACCAGACAGTTTTTCTTTTTCAGTTTTATAATTAGCGTCTTTATTAACGACGTTATATTCAAACCAATCTTTAGTATCATCAACTTTTTGATTGGCTAAAGTCTTTATCTCAGGTAAGGTCAATGTTCGGTCATAGGCTCTAAAATCATCTAAAGTACCACCATCAAAATTGGAATTTCCTGCCATTAAAGTTCCCCAGCCATTCATGGTTTTTGTGAGATTATCTTTTAGAATTTTGAATTCTTTTTTCTCACCATTAAAGTAAATATTAATGCCATTTGCTTTTCCTGTGCCGTTATAAGTAACTGTGACATGTGTCCATTCTGCGAAAGGAAATTCATCTGTTGTTGTAACTTTTATAAAATTATTGTCCCACGCATTATTCATCTGAAAGGTCAAATATTCTTCATTTATATATAAATGATAGCCTTTTTCACCCATAAAATCGAACTCCAATTTATGAAGAATATCGGCACGTTTAAAAGGCTCAGGAAATTTCACCCAAGTGGCAAATGAAAATTCATTAAACACATCAAAATCACCAGCTTCACC
Source organism: Flavobacteriaceae bacterium MAR_2010_72 (assembly GCA_003550275.1). GTDB lineage: Bacteria > Bacteroidota > Bacteroidia > Flavobacteriales > Flavobacteriaceae > Geojedonia. The sequence goes on along the minus strand of QXCW01000002.1, from coordinate 477,854 downwards.
ACCAATGTTTACCGACACATTGCCATCGTAATAATTGGCTTTACCTTCAACACCTTCCACTAATTCTGTTGGGTCAGCAATGTATCCAGGCTGTCTGTTTTTAACCTTATTTTCGAAATTGATTTGCAGTGCATCTTTTGAAATCTTGTCAAAAGTAATATGCTCTACTAAGCCTTTGGATAAATCAATTTTTGTGTTATTAGTTTTTTTATTTTTCGAAGTATCATTCTCTAATTGCGCTATATAGCTTTCAATACTTTTATACTGATCGTCAATGGCTGTATTAAGCGAGTCTAATGTTTTTTGTTCTTCATCAGAAGTCAACATAATATAAGGATAGTTCTCGGCAGCATTTACAGCCATTCCTAATTCATCGACATTATTGTAAAACGCATAAAAATTAAAGTACTCTTTTTGTGAAATTGGGTCGTATTTATGGTCGTGGCAACGCGCACATTCCATAGTCATTCCCATAATTGCTTTTCCTGTGGTATTGGTTCTGTCTGCAACGTATTCTACTCGGTATTCTTCGTCGATGATGCCTCCTTCACCATTCATCATGTGGTTTCTATTAAAACCAGTAGCAATCATTTGCTCGCGTGTTGGATTTGGTAATTTATCGCCTGCCAATTGCCATTCTATAAATTGATTATAAGGCATATTTTCGTTAAACGATTTTATAACCCAGTCGCGCCAAGGCCACATTCTGCGCTGTGTATCACCTTGATAACCATGAGTATCTGCATAACGTGCTACGTCTAACCATTCAGTTGCGAGACGCTCACCATAACGTTCGCTCTCTAGTAATCTATCAACAACTTTTTCGAAGGCATTTTTAGAATCATCCTTTAGAAAATTATTGATTTCTTCTAATGTTGGTGGCAATCCTGTTAAATCGAAAGTGACACGGCGAATCAGTTTTTCTTTTGAGGTTTGCTTTGAAGTTGCAAGTTCTTCTTTTTCAATTTTAGACAATATAAAATGATCTATTTCGTTTTTTGCCCAAGCTGTATTTTTGGTTTTTGGTAATTCTGATTTTAAAGGTGGAATAAATGACCAATGGGTTTTCCATTCGGCACCTTGATCGATCCATTTTTCAATTAAAGCAATTTCGTAATCTGAAATCACCAAATTAGATTCAGGTGGTGGCATCATTAATTCTGGATTGTCTGTTAACAAACGCTCCATCACTTTACTTTTATGTGGCTTTCCTTTTACAATGGCTTTTCCACCAGATTCCAAGCTTGCAAAAGCTTCTTTTTCTATATCTAAACGTAAATTTGCTTTACGTGCATTTTCATCAGGTCCATGGCACGTAAAACATCTATCTGATAAAATAGGCTTGATGTGAAAGTTGAAATCTACGATTTTGGGTAACGCTTTCTTGCCTTCAACTGCAATATATTTACTAGAGCCGTAATTGGTACAGCTTTGAAAAATACCTAAACACAAGATTGTTAGAACACCAAAAAAACAAGTTTTAAGAAGTGGTTTTTTCATATTGAGTAGAATAGATATTTCTACAAATTTAGAAAAAAATATAATATGTATGAACATATGAACAAAGTTTTACATATATTGCCATGTATTCGTATTCTTTTTAAGCCAAATATATAATTGAAAAACACCATTGATTAGGCATTTTACATTTTGACGCATTGTAATAATTTTACTAAAAACATATCTCTTTATTCAGCTAAATCCCTTTAAATCTCAGTTTCTTAATTTTCATCGTAAATAATTATTTCTGAATTATTGATACATTAGAGGGTGCTAACAAATATCTTGTCTTTATGACCACAAAATTATTTCCTTATTTAGATTACTTTTTTTGGGAACCAAATACATTTATTTTTCAATGGAATAATCTCGAATTAAGATGGTACTCTGTACTTTTTGCCTTAGGTTTTATTCTAGGAAGGATTATTATATTTTATATTTATAAAAAAGAAAGTGATTTTAATAAATTGCTCGACATTCAATTGATTTATATGATTACAGGCACAGTTCTAGGCTCTAGAATTGGTCATGTTATATTTTACAACCCTGAAATTATTTCAATTAACTTTTTAGAACTATTTAAATTCTGGAAGGGAGGGTTGTCAGGTCATGGCACTGCTTTTGGAATTCTTATTTCTATGTGCTTTTATTCGTATTCTTTTAAATTTAAGGAGTTTAAACTTAAAATAACAGATCGCTTAAATCACGGCAATAGTTATCTTCAGGTAATGGAACGAATGGTAATTGTTGTTGCATTGGGTGCTTGCTTCATAAGAATTGGTAATTTTGTGAATTCCGAAATTGTCGGCATCCCTACCAATTCAAATTATGGTGTTATTCAATTAAACCCCTATTCTGATAAATTAAAACAGAATTTACCATTTGTAGAAGCCGTAGCCTATAAACAAACAGAACATGCTATCTCACCTGGTTATCCCATTTTAGATATAACAGTTTATTTTAAAAATCAAAGATACTACGAACAGAGGATACATGCAGGAGTAGATCGTTTACTTTTAAGAACAATGCCAATTAGAGAAGGACCTTATTCGCATGTAATCAATCCATAAGGATCTCAATTAAAATATGCATACACCCGAACTAATGATACTTTATTCCTTAATTATGAAGCCGTTGGTGTTGTTTGCCATCCTGTTCAATTATACGAATCAATTACTAACTTTTTACTTTTCATTATACTATTTTGGATATGGTACAAAAAAAGAGCTAATCTAAAACCTGGTCTTTTGTTAGGTCTGTTTTTGATCTCTCTATTTTCTATGAGAGTCTTTCATGAGTATTTTAAAGAAAATCAAGTTCCTTTTGAGAATGAAATGACCTTAAATATGGGGCAATTATTAAGTGTTCCTTTTTTTATTTTAGGGATATTTCTTCTATGCTTTATTAGTATTAAGAAAAAGAAAAATAAAACTGAAAATTGCTAATTTAATTCCTTATGTCTATATAGTAATTTATTAGGCGTTTTTCAATTATATATTATTTATTAAATTTCATTTCACTACATAAAATAATGCTGAAATTATAAGGTTTTCTTAGATTATTGAAGATGAAGTATTACTCTACGATGCAATTAATCTTGATATATGTCTAAATGTTTTATTACTTTTGTAAATGTATAAATGTATGAACATATTAAAAACATAGACTATGAAAAAAATTGAAGCAACTTATAAACATGTTATTTTTTGTAGCACCTTGTTATTGCTTTTATTTTTTTTAACTTCTTGCAACAAAAACAAGAAAAAAGTAGAAATAACTGATGACGAAGAAGTAGCACAAAGAGAAGTAACAATGTCCAATTTTAACAAACTCGTAATTGTTGATAGTTTAGGAGTTACTGGAGCAGATGGAATAATTTCCTTTCCATTATCCGATGGATCCTCTGTTTTTATGATGGGAGATTCCTTTTTGGCAAAAGTTGAAAATGGTAAAAGAGATCCTGATGCTAAGATGATAAATAACACATTTGTTGTTGTAGATAAAGATCAAAAAACATCAAAGTCAATTTATCAAGGAGAACTTGATGATCCGGAAACCATGCTCATTCCGAATAACGAAAATAGAGAAGAAAAAGAATTTTATTGGCCTGGACACGGTTTTGAATATGAGAATGAAATTCACCTGTTTATGTCGCGCTTTATTCATATTGTTCCTGTTGATGGCGGATGGAACTTTGAATTTAAAGGCACCGATTATTTAAAACTAGAAAAAGATACTTATAAAATTATTGAACAGACTGACTTCCCGTATACTCAAATTAATAATATTCATTGGGGACATTCGTTACTAAAGGAAGATAATTACACATACATTTATGGTACTTTTAGTGATAAAAAAACGGCTAAAATGCATGTGAGTCGTGCAACAATGAATGCCGAAAATAAGCTACATAATTTTGAATTTTTTGATGGCAAGACATGGTCTGATAATGCAAAAAAAACGGTTGCAATGGATGGTATAAATATAAATACTTCCGAACAATTTAGTGTTTTCAAGCTGGAAGATAAATATGTGCTCTTAACACAGGAAAGGGATTTGTTTGCTGGAAATATTTACTCCTATATTTCTGATTCTCCTGTTGGGCCTTGGCGCAATGAAAAGCTATTGTTTCATGCTACAGAGCAGGAAAACACCAAAGATAAAATCTTTACCTATAATGCCATGGCGCATCCTCAATACGTAAAAGACAATATGTTATTGGTGTCTTTTTGTGTTAACAGTTTTGATGTTCCTAGCATACACGAAAATGTGTCATATTACCGTCCTCGTTTTATAAGAGTTCCTTTGGAATTGATTTTAGAAGAATAGATCGAAATTATTAGTGATCAATTGCCTTACCAACACCACTTGGTATTCTTATATTTTCGACAATTTCCTGAACTTCTTCTGGTGGGTCTGCTGTAAATGATGATATGATTATGGACACTATAAAATTCAGAATCATAGCAACAGTACCAAACCCTTCAGGTGAAATTCCAAACCACCAATCTGCTTCTGTACCACCTCCAAACATATCGAATTTGAATTTCAACATATAGAACAGCATTGATAAAATACCAATAACCATTCCTGCAATTGCTCCTTCTTTATTCATTTTCTTATAAAATATTCCCATAATAATGGCTGGAAAAAAAGAAGCTGCGGCTAATCCAAATGCCAATGCGACGGTAGCTGCGACAAAATCTGGTGGATTGATTCCAAAATAACCTGCAACACAAACGGCAGCGACAGCAGATAATCTAGCGGCAATTAACTCGCCTTTATCAGAAATATTTGGCTTTAATTGTTTTTTAATCAGGTCGTGCGATACTGAAGATGAAATTACTAATAACAAACCAGCTGCTGTAGATAAAGCCGCTGCTAATCCGCCTGCTGCAACTAAAGCAATTACCCAATTTGGCAAATTGGCAATTTCTGGGTTTGCCAAAACCATAATATCGGCATCCACAGTAAGCTCATTAATGTTTTCATCAGCTAAGTAATTAATAACGCCATCATTATTTTTATCATTAAATATTATCAGACCTGTTTCCTCCCATTTTGAAAACCACGCTGGCATGTCCTTATAGTTTTTATTACTAACTGTTTCGATTAGGTTTGTTCTGGCAAAAACAGCAATTGCAGGAGCTGTGGTGTATAAAATTGCAATAAACAATAGCGCAAAACCTGCAGATTTTCTAGCATCTTTAACTTTAGGCACTGTAAAAAATCGAACAATAACATGTGGTAAACCTGCTGTACCTACCATTAACGCTGCGGTTATAAAAAATACATCTATCATGGATTTTGAGCCATCGGTATATTTTGCAAAGCCTAAATCAGTTGATAACCCATCTAATTTATCTAGCAACGAAACACCTTCACCTACCACATCGCCTCCCATGCCAATTTGCGGAATAGGGTTTCCAGTCATAAGTAAAGAGATAAAAATTGCTGGAACCATAAAAGCAAATATCAATACACAATATTGTGCCACCTGCGTATATGTGATGCCTTTCATGCCACCTAAAACTGCATAAAAAAGTACGATAATCATCCCTATAATAACTCCAGTGTTGATGTCAACTTCCAAGAATCTAGAAAATACCAGCCCTACACCTCTCATCTGGCCCGCAACATATGTAAACGAAACCAATAATGCACATATTACCGCCACTGTTCTAGCAGTATTGGAATAATAACGATCGCCAATAAAATCTGGTACTGTAAATTTTCCAAACTTCCTTAAATAAGGCGCTAATAATAAAGCAAGCAATACATATCCGCCTGTCCAACCCATTAAGTAAACAGAACCATCATAACCTCCAAAAGAAATGAGGCCTGCCATTCCTAAAAAGGATGCGGCCGACATCCAATCAGCAGCAGTAGCCAATCCATTAGCAAGCGGGGAAACTCCACCACCGGCAACGTAAAAATCTTTAGTTGAACCTGCTCTTGACCAAATAGCTATTCCAATATATAAAGCGAAAGTTATGCCTACTATAACGTAGGTCCATGTTTGAACTGACATAATTGAAAGTATAAAATTATTCATCGTAGCCATATTTTTTGTCTAATTTGTTCATCAACCGTACATAAACAAAAATCAGAATTACAAATACGTAGATGGAACCTTGTTGTGCGAACCAAAATCCAAGCTTAACACCTCCTAACTTAAAAGCATCTAGAAACTCTTTAAAAAGAATACCTGCACCAAATGAAACCAAAAACCAAATACCCAGCAATATTAATAAGTACTTTAGGTTTTCTTTCCAATACGCTTTTGATCTATTTTTCATTAATTACAAATTAAATGTACATATGTATATACATAGTCTTAATTATTGCAATATAGAAATAATATCTATATAACCATATTATGGTTTTAAAAATTACCTTCAAAGAACCAAACATAAATCGATTTTTAGGATAAAATCTACTATTTCAACAAAAAATAAGTCCTAAACTTGTTTAATTAACAACTTTGATTATATTTGTACATATGTATGAACATAGCGAAATAAAGCAATTGATAGATAAGTTTGATCATGACGGTCATGTTCCATTACATATTAAAGTTGAAGAATTACTCCTTGCAATAATCAAACTACCAGATTATGCAAATGGAAAATTACTACCCAAAGAAGTAGAATTGGCTAAAAGTTTAGGAGTCTCCCGTAGTACAGTTAGACAAGCAAGTAATAGATTGTCAGACAAAAACCTAATTGTTAGAAAAAAGGGGATTGGTACAAAAGTAAACAAAGACATGGTAGTTACCCGCCTTGACAGTTGGTCTAGTTTTAGCAAAGAAATGCTCGAACAAGGAAAAACATTGGTTAATTACGAGTTTGAGTTAAAAAAAGTACTATCTGATAAACATGTTAGCTTTAAATTAGGTATTGAACAAGACTCAAATATATTTAGATTATCCAGGGTAAGAGGGTTAAAAAATGAGTCAAAAGTATATTTCATATCTTATTTTCACCCTAAACTAAACCTTGACAAAAGCTACGATTACACAAGGCCTCTTTACGATATAATTGAAGAGTCTAGCGGTTATGTAGCGACTGTTTCTAAAGAAGAGATATCTGCCATAATAGCTAATGATAAATTAGCCAAAAAGCTTAATGTAGAGATTGGTGCACCCATACTAAGACGTGAAAGAGTAGTCCTGGACAGAAGCCTGTCCCCATTAGAATACAATATAGGGTATTACAAGGCAGATAATTTTATTTATTCGGTAGAATTGAGAAGATAATAAAGTAAAGGAAATTACTATAAAAACCAATATTCTTTATTATGTATAAACATATAAACATTATGAAAACATTAGTACGATCTTTATGTATTTTGTCATTGTTTCTAATAAGTTGTGACGAAGACCTAACGTTAAATCCAGACGGGTTTAAAGAGTTTACTGCCGATATTGAGGGCAGTTGGAAAATTGAAAAAGCTGAACAAAACAACATTGATATTACCAACCATTTAGATTTCGGTGATTTTTTGTTAGATCTAAACTATGACAGTAGGGTACCGTCATCTTTTTCATTTACTGGACAAAACGTTCCTTTTATTACTAGCGCTAGTGGTTCTTGGACTTTTGATGATTTGACTTATCCCACAGAAATTCAATTTACGGACGGAGGAGTTTCAGCAACGGCAAAATTTGCAGACCCTGTTTTGTCTAATGGAAAAAAGATTGCTATTGAGTTTACTTTAGGTTGCTTAAGCAATGTTTATAAATATACTTTAATGAAGCAATAAATTCACTAAAAATGAAAAAACTATTTCAAAAAATAAACAAGAAAAGGGCTTATGCAATATTGTTGCCTTTTATGTTTTTGGCACTTACAATGTGTATTACAATTACCGGTGTAAACCAGCCTTCAACTGCAACAATAGGCGAGACTATTAATATAACCATAGATGTGAGTGTTAGTCCTGCAGAAAATGCGTCATATAATATTGTTTTCGGATTTTTAGCACCTATTAGTTGGGATGTGCCCTCTTCGGCAGTTGTTACTTATACTTCAGATAATGGAGATGGCACAATGTCTTTAGCTCCAAATAATACTTGGTCTGATGCTATGAAAGCTCAAGCTGGAATTGGCAGCAATTATGGAGAAGTCCAATGGATCGCTTTCGTTTCAGATGCACCAATAACTGGTACGAATGGCGCAGCATTTACTGGGCAAGTTCAATTAACTGTAGACGTAGGGCAAGAAAATGTAAAGACACAATTAGGCTATATTACTGCCAGCTCTGGTTGGGGAATATCTGCAGGGAATTACGGCCTAAGATTTACACCATGTATAGAAGTTTCAGGAGGAACTAATACGTTAATGGACCTTTGTGGCCCCAGACCATTTCCTGTTACAATTGAGCCTGAAAATTTTGCTTATAATGATATTATTACAATAACATATGATGCTACAAAAGGAGACAATAGTTTATTAGATATGAGTAGTGTGTACCTATGTGCTACAGCAACAGTAAATGGAGTAGCAACACAAAATTGTGATAAGCTTCCTGCAAACAGCATGAGAAGTATTGGCGACAATTTATGGGAGATCTCTATTTGGCCTCAAGGATTCTTTAATTTAACAACTAGTGACGGTATTGAAGATATTACATTCAATTTTCAAAATGTAGCTGGTGACATTATTATAAATAATATAGACACCGGTAATGATTTTCAGCTAACACAAAATTGTAACTAACCAAAAAGAAACTAAATTATGAAACACACAATATTATGTTTTTCAATACTTTTTTTAGTCATTGGAAATTTTACAATAAACGCCCAGAACATAACAGTAGAAGGTAAAGTTACATCTACAGTAGATAAGCTAGCATTACCAGGAGCTAATATTACAGTTAAAGGCACAAACATAGGTGCGACTACTAATTTTGATGGAGAATTTTCAATTAATGTGCCTAACCGTAGTTCAACACTTGTTTTTTCTTATCAAGGATTTAAAACCGAAGAGGTTATTGTTGGTGACCAAACATTCATGGATATTGCTTTGGAGGAAGACATTTCTAAGTTAGATGAAATCGTTTTAATTGGTTACGGATCTTCAAAAAGAAAAGATTTAACAGGCTCGATATCTTCTATTAAAGCTACCGATTTAGAATCGGTAAAAGCAACTACAGCTGATGAATTTGTGCAAGGTAGAGTATCTGGTTTGTTACTAACGCAAACTTCTGGACAACCTGGGGCAGCAACATCGGTACGTATTAGGGGTAGCAGTTCTATTAATGCAGGAAATGAACCTTTATATGTAATAGATGGTTTTCCTGTAGACAACAATAGTGATAACCTTTCTGCTGGCAATGTAGCAGAAGGCCCAAACTTAAACGCACTTTCTACACTTAGTCCCTCAGATATTGAATCTATAGATGTACTAAAAGATGCATCGGCTACAGCAATTTATGGTTCTAGGGGAGCTAATGGTGTTATTATTATAACGACTAAAAGAGGTAAAAATGGCAAAGCACAGATTAACTATGATACTTACGTTTCAGTAAGTGAGGTCAATAAAAAATTAGATGTACTAAATGCTTCGCAATTCGCCCATTATATAAATGAAGCAAATTACAATAATGGAGATCCAAGATTTTACACCAATCCAAATGCTTTTGGAATAGGGACAAATTGGCAGGATGAAATTTTTAGAACAGCTTATACTATAAATCATGATCTTTCTATAACAGGCGGTAATGATGATGTTAAATATGCTGTTTCTGCTTCTTATTTAAATCAAGACGGAACTATTATTGAAACTAATTTTAAGCGATATAATTTTAGAGTAAATTTAGATTTTAAGGCTTCAGAGCGGTTAAAAATAACCAATTCATTAAGTATTAACAGAAGCGACTATAATACAGCTAGAACAAATACCAATGGTGGTTTAGGAGTAAGCAGTGCCGTCACTGGAGCTTATTTAATGAATCCAATGCTCCCCGTTTTTGATAGTGAGGGTAATTATACCTTAGGCAACTTTGGTGTAGAAAACGATGGGTCTTTTGTTAATGACATTGACAATCCGTTTGAGCAAATTCAAAACTTTGCAAGTCCTGTTGCTTATCAAAATTTATTGGACAGTAAGGGTAGGACTACTAGAATTTTAGACAATTTATCAATAGATTGGGATATTGCAAAAAACCTTAAATTAAAAACAAATTTAGGAGCAGATTTTGTAGTTCAAGAAGAATCTTTATTTAGAACGGCACAATTGGATTTTGGTAATTCAAGATCTGCTTTTGCATCGCAGGCTAAAAGAATCTCTAACAGTTTTTTAGCTGAAACTACTTTAAATTATACCAATACATTTAACGATATACATAGTTTAAATGCACTGCTAGGAACTTCTATTCAAGATTTTAAAATTGAAGAATTGGGCGGCAATGTTTTAGGGCTTTCAACAGAAAATTTTGGAGCAAATAATTTTGCCTTTGGTGAGACTGCTGCAACTAACAATTTAATAATAGAATCTAAGTTGTTATCATACTTCAGTCGTATTAATTATTCTTTAGATGGCAAATATATCTTTACTGCAACAGCAAGAGTAGATGGATCATCTAAATTTGGTGATGGTTATAAGTTTGGATTTTTCCCTGCAGGAGCATTTGCATGGAATGTTTCTGAAGAAGATTTTATGCAAAATTCAGACACTTATATTAAACTTCGCTTAGGTTATGGAATAATTGGTAATGAATCTATTCCGGCTTATTCATCAAAGGATAGATTTGGCAACACATACCACTATTTTAACAATAATTTAGCCAACGGAATTTATCCTTTTTCTCCTTCAAACTCTAATTTAAAATGGGAAAGAACGCAACAATACAACCTTGGTCTTGATTTTAAATTCTTTAATGATAGAATTGGCATAACAACAGACGTATATCGAAAAGACACTAACGACCTTTTATTGAATTTGCAAGTACCAACACAAACAGGATATACCAATACACTTATCAATGTTGGAAGTGTTAGGAATGAAGGTATTGAATTAGCATTGAATACCATTAATGTTGCTTCAGAAAATTTTAAATGGGATACTAATATTACTGTAGCCTACAATAAAAATGAAATTTTAGATCTTGCTGGTCTAAATGAGATACCTACAGGTAGTTCTATTTTAGGAATTTCCAGTTGGCAACTATTAGTTGAAGGTGGAGAGATTGGCGCCTTTTATGGTTACGTATCAGATGGCATCATGCAGTTAGACGATACGCCAGCAAACACCCCTTTATTTGCAACAGATGGCGGGGTTGTTACTCCAGGCGAACGTAAATACAAGGACCTAAACGGAGACGGTGTGATTGATGCTGATAACGATAGAACCTTTTTAGGCAATCCAATTCCAGAATACACATTTGGTATTTCCAACTCATTTTCTTATAAAAGCTTCGATTTAAATATCTTTTTGCAAGGCGTGTATGGAAACGAAATTGCAAACTTTAACCGAATAAATTTAGAAGACTTTAACGGAAGAAATAACGTGCTTCTTGAAGCCTTTTCAAACCGTTGGACACCAGAAAACCCAAGCAACGTTTATCCTCGAGCGTTTAGGGGTGTACGAAACAATGTTTTTGCTGATAATTACATTGAAGATGGTTCTTATTTAAGAGTTAAGTCTGTTTCTTTAGCTTATACACTTTCAAATCAATTTCTATCTAAATTAAGTATCAATAAACTTAAAATTTATATAACTGGTAAAAACCTTTACACATTTACCAATTATACTGGTGTTGATCCTGAAGTTAGTTGGGGTGGACAAAACAATGCCTTAAGTGCGGGGGCAGATTTTGGGGGATATCCAACTTCTAAAACTTATTTAATGGGACTTAATATAAACTTTTAATTAAAAAATTGTATTATGAAAATACGTAACTATAAAAAAATATTTCTAATAGCTATAGCCGTCCCATTATTATGGAATTGTGAAAGCCTTTTAGATGAAGAAGTAAAAACGTTTTTTACTGAAGACACTTTTTATAAAACAGAAACAGATGCTAGACTAGCCATAAACGGTATTTATGGACATTTAGGTGCTACTTTTGATGGCTCTTTAAATGCAAATGGTATTTACTACACAAATTACTGGACTGTAAATGCTTTGGCATCTGATGAAGGAGAATCTAGTTTTAATGTTGGTAGCGGATACAATCAGATATCTGCAATGGTACACGGACCAGATAACGAGATTGTTTTGCAAATGTGGTCCAATATTTACTTGGGTATCAATGCTGCAAATTTAGCTATCGATAATATTCCTGATATTCAAATGAACGAAGAATTAAAGGAAGATTTATTGGGTGAAGCATATTTTATGAGAGGCCTACTCTATTTTGAATTGGTGCGCTTTTTTGGAGATGTACCACTTCAACTACGTCCTTCAACCGTTTTTGAAACAAGTGCATATCTACCACGTTCTCCAAAAGAAGATGTTTATACACAAATTCTTGAAGATTTAACAACTGCAGAAAATACTTTGCCAGCAATACAAACGGGTGTTGATAACGGAAGACCAACATCGTTTTCAGCAAAAGCATACATCGCAAAAGTTTTATTGCAACAAGGTTCAAATTACCCCATGGCAAAAACAAAACTTGAAGAAATTGGTGTTCAACCTGGTGGGCAATTCGATTTATGGGCAGACTTTGGAGATGTATTCTCTATTCCAAATAATAACGGAAAAGAAACTTTGTTCGGTATAAGCTTTTTTGAAGGGCCAGAGGTTTTAACCACCCTTTGGGAAGGTGGTCACCTTGTATTCCGAACTTTGCCAAATATTTATGGCGGACGTCCCAATGGAGGAGGTTTGGAGCAGCCAACACTCGATTTGTATAATAGTTTTGATGATAACGATAGAAGAAAAGAAGTAACCTTTATGACCGAAGATGTAATAAACGGAGAGACCGTAGATTTTGGTGGGCCTAAAGTTGTAAAATATTGGGATCAAGTAAATGAACCCAACGTAAATGGAACAGCCAATGATTTGCAATTAATTCGTTATGCTGATATTTTATTGATGTATGCTGAAGTTGAAAATGAAATAAACAGTGGTTCTACCCCTGCAGCTCTAGAAGCCATAAATCGTGTAAGAGCAAGAGCTAGAATGGATGCAACCGCATTACCAGATCTCACAGCAATGAGCTATGAAAATTTTAAAGAGGCTATCCTTTTAGAAAGAAGAAAAGAATTTGTTTGGGAAGGTCAACGCTGGTTCGATTTGGTTCGATTTGGAAAACTTGCCGAAAAAGTAAATATCGCTAAACCAAGTTTGCCAGTATCTGAACCTAAACATACATTGTTCCCTATTCCTCAAAGAGAACGTGATATAAACACCAATTTAGGTCAAAACACAGGATATTAAAATGTTGAAAGTTGCATCTAATTTAAAAAAAAATAAAAATTATAGCACTTATAATTTGAATTTATTAAGAGTACTGGTTGTATTCATTTTCGCAATCAGTACCCTTTTCTCAAATGCAACTGCCCATAACATTGCACCAAAAGCTAAGGTTAGTGTTTCAACACAAGAATCGAATTTTCCTGCATCTAATGTTGCTGACGGAATTATCAGAATAGAAAACCAAGGCGAATGGGCTTGTGTTGGTTACAAACGTGCTTGGGGTGAGACCAGATTGCCTTGGATTCAATTAGATTGGGATACACCTCAATCCATTAATAAAATAGTACTTTATGATCGTCCAAGTTATAATGAACATACTGCTGGAGGAAAACTAAAATTTAGTGATGGCACAGAAATTACAGTAACAACTATACCAAATAATGGTGCGCCAAAATTAATTTCTTTTCCAACCAAAAAAATAACATGGGTACGTTTTGTAGTTACTGATGGAGAAGGTTTTAATCTTGGATTATCAGAAATAGAGGTCTTTCCTTCTATTGAAGGAACAACAGATTATGTCTCAAAAGTAAACCCATTTATAGAATCTGCAAAAGGACGTTACTTCTTTTTTACTCCTGCGGCAAGACCTATGGGAATGGTGGCAGCCGCACCTGTTACAAGAAACAAAAACCAATACGGTGGCGGTTACAATTATAATTCTACCGAAGTTTTAGGTTTTGGAAACATTCATGGGTGGTGTCTTTCTGGTATTCAGATTATGCCAACTACCGGAAATGTTAACCCTTCCAATGGAGCACAAGCATGGAAATCTGATTTTAGCCATGACGATGAAATTGCAATGCCAGGGTATCAAAGGGTATATTTAGAAGATTATGATATCTGGACAGAATTAACAAGTACCAAACGCACGAGTATTTATCGATTTAAATACACAAAAGATGCAGAAACCAATATTTTAACCAATCTTGGAGGTTATTTAGGTAATTCTACCATGATAAACGCCGATGTTAAAAAAGTAAGTGATGATGAATTTGAAGGCTCTTTTGATTCTTCTGGTCGTTTTTGGGGTGGCCCAGAAAATGTGAAAATATTTTTTACCATAAAATTTGATAAGCCTTTTAAATCTTTTGATGGCTGGAATGAAAAAGAACAACTAAAAAACATCACATCATTAAAAGGAACTCCTAAAATGACACGCCAAGATTCAATTGTATTTCCTGGTATCATTACCCAAAGTTATTGGAATGCACCAACAACAGGTGTTTCGGCTAAATATGATGTGAAAGCTGGTGATGAAATTCAAATGAAAATCGCCATATCTTATACCTCTACCGAAAATGCCAGAAAAAATATGCAAGCTGAAGCTACACATTGGGATTTTGATAAATACAAAGAAGATTCATTTGATGTCTGGAATAAAAAGATTTCCAAAATAAAAGTAAAAGGAGGTACCGACAATCAGCAAACGAAATTCTATACAGATTTATGGCATGTCCTTTTAGGTCGTCATATTCTTAATGATGTGAGTGGTGACTATCCAGATTATACACAAATAAAAAAACGGTACCACAACTTTTCTGTTGTCGATTTAAAAATTAGAAAATTACCTTTAGATAAAAATGGTGAGGCAAAATTCAACATGTATAATTTTGATGCTTTATGGCTTTCTCAATGGAATTTAAATATACTTTGGGGATTAGCTTGGCCAGAAATTATGGATGATTTTTCTGCTTCATTAGTGCAATATGCAGATAATGGAGGTTTATTACCTCGTGGAGCTATTGCTGGTGGCTACTCTTTTATAATGACTGGTACTCCTGCAAGTAATCTAATTGCGAGTACTATGATGAAGGATTTAATGACAAAAACGGATCCTGAACACGCCTTTAAAATGACCAAGCAAAACCATTTGCCTGGTGGTATGATGGGAGATAATCCAGAAGAATTACAGTTTTACATTGATAATGGCTGGTGTCCAGGAAATGCAGGAAAAACTTTAGAATGGGCTTTTCAAGATTGGTCTTTAGCGCAAATGGCTAAAAAACTCAATAAGAAGAAAGACTATAAAGAATTTTTAAGAAGATCAAAAACTTGGCCAATCTTACACAACAAAGAACTCAATCTCATATTACCAAAAGATAAAGATGGCAATTGGTTACACCATGATCCATTGGATGGTAAAGGTTGGATAGAGTCAAACTCTTGGCAAGGAACTTGGCAGGTTTCGCATGACATCCCTAAATTATCTAGTGAAATGGGTGGTAATGACAAACTAGCAGAATTGCTAAACCACGCTTTTGAACAAGCAGAACCAGAAGATTTTGTCTTTGGCTATAGTAACGGCTATATTAGTTACGCGAATCAACCTGGTTGTTCTAATGCGCATGTATTTAATCATGTTGGTAAACCTTGGATGACACAATATTGGGTTCGTAAAGTAAATGAACAAGCTTATGGAGGCGTAACACCAGACCAAGGTTATGGTGGTCATGACGAAGATCAAGGACAAATGAGTGGAGTAAGTGCGTTAATGTCTATGGGACTTTTTAGCTTAACAGGTAACAATGATGTTCAACCAAGATATGAGTTGACGAGCCCGGTTTTTGATGAAATTACTATTGAACTTGATAACCGTTATTATGCTGGTAAAGAATTTAAGATTACAACTCAAAACAATTCTGCAGAAAATATGTATATCCAAAGTGCTTCATTAAATAATAAGGCATTGAATACGTATTGGTTCTTGCATGATGATTTTCAAAAAGGAGGTCAACTAGATATTCAATTAGGTCCAGAACCTAATAAGGATTGGGGAAAAGAAGAATAATTACGACTCAAAAAATTGTTTATGCTAAAGGTAAATCTAAAAAAATCAGTCACTTTACTAATTTTATTATTTCTAATAAGTTCAGTAAGTGTTCATGCGCAATGGGGTTATTCTAATACACCTGTATCAGTGATTGTTGCGCCAGATCATGATGATTGGAACTACAAGATTGGAGAAAATGTTGATTTTACAATTACAGTATTAAAATATGGCAATCCCGTAAAAAATGCGAAAGTTTCATACAAAGTGATGCCAGAAAAAATGGAGCCAAGGATTTCTGAAGAGAAAACACTTAGCAAAGGCATCCATACCGTTAAAGCAGGCACAATGAAAGTTCCTGGTTTTTTAAGGTGCAGCGTTATTGCTGAAGTTGATGGTAAAATTTATACTGGTACAGCAACAGCTGCTTTCGAACCAGAAAAAATTCAACCTACAACCACAATGCCAAAAGATTTTGTTGAATTTTGGGATAAAGCAAAAGTCGAAGCTTCCGAAATACCAATGCTTCCAGAAATGGAATTAATTCCTGAATTGAGCGATAAAGATGTCAATACATATCACGTCAATATTCGAAATTATAGAGCCAACGCCAAAGTATATGGTGTATTGAGCGTTCCTACAAAACCCGGGAAATATCCTGCAATTATTAAAGTACCTGGCGCAGGAGTTTGGGGACATTTTATGGTACAAGATGAGCATGTTAAAAAAGGTGTCATCACTTTTGAAATTAGAATACACGGTGTTTCAGTAATAAATGAAGATGGAGGCTTATATGGAGACTTATGGAATGGTGCACTTTGGGATTACTGGAATATAAATCTAGACAACAAAGACCACTACTACTATAAACGTGTGTATTTAGGTTGTGTTAGAGCCGTTGATTTTGTAACCTCTTTAGATGAGTATGATGGCAACAATCTCGCTGTATATGGAGGAAGTCAAGGTGGAGCATTATCTATTGTCACTGCTGCTTTAGACGATAGAATTAAATATTTAGTATGCTATTATCCAGCTATGAGTGACCTTACGGGTTATTTACATGGAAGAGCTGGTGGATGGCCACATCTATTTGATAAAACTAATGCGCCATTAAACAATACACCAGAGCGAATCGAAACGTCTAAATATTACGATGTTGTTAATTTTGCACGCTTATTAAAAGTACCTGGTTTCTATGGTTGGGGTTATAACGACGCTGTTTGTCCACCAACCTCAATGTTTTCAGCGTATAATGTCATCACTGCACCAAAAATCTTAGACATTATGCCAGACGAAGGTCATTTTAGCTACAATGAGCAAAAAGAAAAAGCAAACGAGTGGGTCTTAGATAAGCTAATGAACAACTAATTTATTCATGATAAAATATAGATACATTATTATTTTATCACTCATTTTTCACTCCTGTAGTGAAGAAAACAATCATAGGTTATTTTCAAATCTTTCTGCAAACGAGACCAATATTGATTTTTCAAATAAGCTATCCATTGACGGAGAACTGAATATCTTAAACTATATCTATTATTTTAATGGAGGTGGTGTTGCTGCTGGAGATATTAATAACGACGGCTTAATCGATTTATATTTTACAGGAAATGAAGTCTCAAACCAATTGTACCTAAACAAAGGCAACTTTAAATTTGAAGATATTACGTCAACTTCTGGTACTGCAACCCAACAATGGTCAACCGGAGTAACCATGGCAGACATCAACAGTGATGGTTGGTTGGACATATATGTTTCTGTATCAGGAAGTCCGAATCCAGAAAAGAGGAAAAACTTATTGTTCATTAATAATCAAGATGAAACCTTTACTGAAATGGCAGAAGCTTATGGATTAGCAGACAACTCCTACTCTACTCATGCCACTTTTTTTGATTACGATTTAGATGGTGATTTGGACATGTATCTTTTGAACCACATGCATGAGATGAATGGTTTAAATAATCCAAAAAAAAGAAAACTACTTGGCGAATCTGAAAGTACCGATAAATTATACCGAAACAATGGCATTTCCGAAAGTGGACATCCTATCTATGAAGATGTTTCAACTGAAGTTGGAATTACAGTTGAAGGCTTTGGTTTGGGAGTGGGTATTAGCGATATCAATCAAGATGGTTTTCCTGACATTTATGTTTCTAATGACTTTATCACCAATGATATTCTTTATATAAATCAAAGTAATGGTACATTTAAAAACGACATCGCTTCGTCCATAAAACACCAAAGTCATAATGGTATGGGCAACGATATTGCTGATATTAATAATGATGGCTTAACGGATATTTTGGTGATGGATATGCTACCTGCGACCAATGCGAAGAAAAAAACCATGCTGAGTAAACCCAATTACGATTTGTATGAATATGGCAAATATATGGGCTACGAACCGCAATACATGCGAAACACTTTACAACTCAATAATGGAGTATTGGATGGTGAGACCAAATTCAGTGAAATAGGACAATTATCTGGTATCAGTAGTACGGATTGGAGTTGGGCTGGCCTTTTTGCCGATTTTGATTTAGATGGCAAAAAAGATTTGTATGTGTCTAACGGCTACATAAAAGATATGACGGATTTAGACTTTATCGTTTACAAAAAACGGCATTCGATGTTTACTACTAAAGAAAAGTCCGATAGCATTTATTTATCGAGTATTACCAAACTTCCTGAAATTAAACAACAAAATTACTTTTATAAGAATAATGGAGACTTAACGTTTGAAGATGTGTCTTTGGAGTGGGCAGAAAAAGCGCCAACGTTTTCAAATGGTGCGGTTTATGTAGATTTAGATAACGATGGCGATTTAGATATTATAGCAAATAACATTAATGAAAAAGCTACAGTTTTAAAAAACAAATCTGTTGAAACTAAATCATCAAATACTCATCTCACTATAAAGTTTAAAGGTTCTAAAGAAAATACATTTGGTATTGGTGCAAAAGTTTGGGCATATGTAAACAACCAAATACAATATGCCGAAAATTATACAACCAGAGGATTTCAATCTTCAATGGCACCTCAACTTTATTTTGGTATTCCAAACAATGTAAAAATTGATAGCCTGAAAGTGATGTGGCCTGACGGAAAAAGTGAAACGACAACAGATGTTATTTCAAATTCAATTGTAACTTTCGATTACAAAAATGCCACATTACAAAATCCTGATTCAATCCATCCTACAAAACTTTTTACAGAGGTTTCTCAAGAAAAACACATCAACTTCTATCAAAAGGAATATATCTTTCCTGACTTTAAACGTGAACCCTTAATTCCTCAAAATTACAGTAATAATGGACCTTCTATAGCAGTTGCTGATATCAATGGTGATGACTTGGATGATTTTTATGTGTCGGGTTCATTTCAGTTTTCAGGCAAACTATTCAAACAAAATACCAACGGCTCATTTGATACCATTCCTGTGCCATTCAATAAAAATTTAGAAGATTTAGGTGCTTTGTTTTTTGATGCGGATAATGATGGAGATAACGATTTGTACATCGTCAGCGGAAGCACCGAAATATTTGATGTTGGGTACCTTCAAGACCGACTGTACACCAATGACGGAAAAGGGAATTTTACTGAAACCAAAAATACCTTACCCGAAATAAATTCTAGCGGAAGCGCCGTAACTGCTGCTGATTATGATAAAGATGGTGATTTAGATTTATTTATTGGTAGTCGTGTTGTCCCTGGGAAATATGGTGAAAATCCAATAAGTCATTTGCTTCAAAACACTAATGGAACATTCAAAGATGTAACGTCTTCAGTTTTAGGAAGTGATAAATTAGGTATGATTTCTTCATCCTTATGGACCGATTATAACAATGATGGTTGGGTAGATTTAATACTTGTTGGTGAATGGATGCCCATCACTATTTATAAGAACAATAATGGTAATCTGTCTGAAAAAATTGAGATTGAAAACTCAAATGGATTTTGGAATAGCATAAATGGAGGGGATTTTGATAATGATGGAGATATAGATTATATACTGGGAAACCTTGGCGAAAATGCTTTTTTTAAAGCTTCCAATGAACGCCCAATTATCCTTACTCTTGGGGATTTTGATAAGGACACAAAAAATGACCCAATCATCAGTACCTATTCTAAAGACGAAGATGGCGAGTATAGAAGTTACCCATTTGCTCCGCGCGATTTGCTGGCAGACCAAATGGTATTGATAAAAAACAAATACCGTACCTATCAGCAATATTCGAAAGCACAAATAGAGGATTTTACCTCTGTAAATTCTGACTACGAAACATTTGAAGTAAATCATTTAAAAAATACGTATCTCGAAAATTTAGGCAACGGCGAATTTAAAATGCATGCCTTACCTATTGAAGCTCAATTTGCACCAGTTATGGGAACCACCATCAAAGATTTCGATTTAGACGGCAATTTAGATGTGCTTCTAATAGGTAATTTTTATCATGCCGAAGTTGGTTACGGGCAATACGATGCCTCTATTGGGCTCTATTTAAAAGGAAACGGCAAAGGTGAATTTGAGCCTGTCAATGTTTCGGAATCTGGATTTATTGTTGATGGTGATGCCAGGGCTTTGGTTCAACTTCAAACTAAGGATGAGGGCTTAATCTTGGCAAGTCAGAATAATTCTGATTTAAAAGTTTATAAACCTGTTGAATCCAGTGGAAAAACGATTCGCATAGATGCTAAAATAACACATGCGATCATCACTTTAAAAAATGGAAAGAAACGTAAAGTAGAATTTTATAGAGGTGAAGGTTATTTATCACAATCATCAAGACATATTACCATTTCAAATGATGCTACTTTAGAAACATTTAGTAACTAATGATATACTTTAATTCAAATATAAAACTCTTTTTATCAGCAATAATTGTGATGCTTTTAGTTGCTTGTAAAAACAAACCAAAAGATTTAGAAGTTGAAGAAAAACAACCCAATATCGTCTTCATATTAGCTGATGATTTGGGTTATGGAGATGTTGAACACTTCAATAAAGATTCAAAAATACCAACACCAAATTTAAACCAAATGGCTAATGAAGGTGTTTCATTTACCAATGCACATTCGCCCGCAGCAGTTTGTACACCAACACGTTATAGTTTTTTAACAGGTTTGTATCCATGGCGAGGAAAAAAGAAAAGGGGTGTGTCTTGGATTTGGGATAAACCAACCATTAAGAAAGACCAATTTACCATTGGACAAATGTTACAAGAACAAGGCTATCACACCGCTTGCGTAGGCAAATGGCATTTAGGTTGGAACTGGCCAACTACTGACGGTCTACCAGCAACTGTTGCCAACGAAGGTAAAAATGTAGACTATTCAAAAGCCATAACTGGAGGACCAACTGAACGTGGTTTCAACTATTATTTCGGTGATGATACACCCGGTTTTCCGCCACATACATTTATTGAAAATAATAGAACCGTACAAAATCCAGATACGTGGTACGAGGTCTATCCATTTGTAGCAGGTGCGTCTACTAAAGATTGGCGTTATGAAGATTTATTAAGTAAAACAACTGCCAAAGCTGAAAACTATATCGTAGAACGCTCTAAAGAAGACCAGCCGTTTTTCCTCTTTTATTCTATGACGGCACCACATACGCCAATTGCACCACATGAAGATTTTCAAGGAAAAACGAATGCAGGTATATATGGGGATTTTGTGTACGAAGTCGATTATAGTGTTGGTCGAATTCTTAAAACACTAGATAGTTTAGGTTTAGCTGAAAATACGTTAGTGATTTTTACAAGCGATAATGGTTCCACAACACAAGATGGGACAGGCTATCATGGAGAAATTGGTAGCATGATGCGCAATTACAGCCATGATGGAAGTGGTGGCTTACGAGGACATAAAGCAGATATTTATGAAGGCGGCCATCGTGTGCCTTTTATAGCCAAATGGAAAGGCAAAATAAAACCTAATAATACTTCAACTGCTATATTACAGCATACAGATATGATGCATACATTTGCGGCTTTAACTAATCATAATCTTAAAGATAATACTGGTGAAGACAGTTTTAATGTTTTGCCAAATCTATTAGACGGCAATAAAAACAGTTCTAGAGAAGCTTTAGTAACTCAATCGAGTAAAGGCGTTATAGCGATTCAAAAAGAAAATTGGAAACTTATTATGAGCTCTGGAAGTGGAGGACATTGGACGAAGCCTATTGGTGAATATCCTAAATTAGTAGATAACACATGGGAAAACGTTCAGCTTTATAATTTAGAAAACGATTTAAAAGAAACTAATAATATTGCCAGCCAACATCCAGAAAAAATTAATGAATTAGCTCTTCAATTAGGACAATATATAGTTGACGGCAGAAGTCGAAAAGGAGATACAACAAAAGAAAATATAGAACTTTGGGAACAGGTAAAATGGGTAGAACACCTCAGTTTAACAATACCAAAAATATAACCATTAGAAAAAGAATAAATGAATAGAGATTTTGCATTAGGAATAGATATAGGAGGAAGCCATTTGGCAATTGCAATCGTAGATATTAGCCATAAGAATATTGTTAATGACACAAAAATTCATGTAGATATAGATAGTCAGCAAGACGCATTGACCATTTTAACCACTATGGTTAATGGCATTAAAGCTTGTATACAAAAATTTAATAAACCCATTCAAGGAATTGGTTTGTCAATTCCTGGGCCATTAGATTATGATAAAGGGATTTCAAAAATATTTAATTGTAATAAATACGATTACCTCTTTGGTGTGGATATCAAAACATATTTGTACAATCATTTAAACGAATATATAAATGCTCCTTCAGAAATAGTTTTTGTGAATGATGCCAATTGTTTCCTTTTAGGTGAAGCTTGGAAAAACGCTTTAAACGGAAGCAATGTCACAGGAATTACTTTAGGAACAGGAATTGGTTCTGGTTTTATTTCTGAAGGAACTATCGTTAATGATGCTAATAATGTACCATCAAATGGCGAGGTTTATAATTTACCTTTCAAAGGAAAACGCGCTGAAGATTGGTTAGGTACCAATTGGTTTTTAGAAACCTATAAAAATACATTTGGTAAAGAAGCAGAAAATGTAAAAATCATCGCAGAAGAAGCCGAAAATTCAACCGAAGTAAAAACAATTTTTGAAGATTTTGGCACTAACCTCGGAAACTTTCTCGCTCCGCTTTTAAGTGATTTTAAAGCTGACCATTTAATTATAGGTGGGAATATTGCACGTAGTTACAAATTGTTTCAGAATAATTTTGAAGCCTGTTTCAACCGTACCTTGCCTACCGTTTTAATTTCAGAAGGCACCGAAAATTCAGCAATTCTTGGTGCTGTCCAAAAACTGATTAATAATTGTTCAACACAATTGCGAAACAGAAGAACAACAAACCAGTTTTTAATGCCTATTAATGAAGAACCTAAAAACGACAAAGAAGGTTATGAGGTTTTTCCGTCTTTTAAAATCAATGAAGGTTCAATCCATCAAGGGTTTGATAGTTTAGCGAAAGACATTGCGAATGAAAATGCTATTGTTATTGACGGTTATATAAGTGTGTATTGGGACGATTTTATGTTACAACTCACAGAAGCTTTACAAAAACTTGGCGTTAATGCTATTGCCTATTCTACAGATGCAGCTATAAAAGATGTATCGGCAATTGATAAGATGATAGAGCCTTTTCTAGGCGGAAACGATGCTGTTTTTGGAAAAGTCTTTACTGGCGAACTTTCAGATTTCTTTGATGAAGAAAAGTTAAATAGCATTCAAAAGGATGAAAACACACTGAGTATTTTATTCGGTACAGGTGCAGCATTAGCCAATTGGGATGCGAAAGTTATATACGTCGATATTCCAAAAAATGAAGTCCAATACCGCTCACGTTCGGGTAATGTTATAAATCTTGGAGCAGAAGTTGTATTGCCACCAAAACCACAATACAAGCGTATGTTTTTTGTGGATTGGATTGCACTTAACAAGCACAAAGCAGCAATTCTTAAGGATATAAATTATATAGTTGATGGACAATATTTTGACGATATTTCATGGTCAACTGGAGATACACTAAGACAAGGATTAAATGACATGTCTAAAACTGTTTTTAGAGCAAGACCGTGGTTTGAAGCAGGTGTTTGGGGAGGCCATTGGATGAAAAATAAATTTGAAGGACTTTCGCAAGATGTTGTAAATTACGCTTGGTCTTTCGAGCTAATTGTTCCAGAAAATGGTGTAGTATTTTCAGATAATGAGACACGTTTAGAAGTCTCTTTCGATATGCTAATGTTTAATGACAATAAAGCTATTTTAGGAGATGCTTCAGAAACTTTTGGATATGATTTCCCTATTCGTTTTGATTATTTGGACACTTATGATGGTGCAAACTTATCATTGCAATGTCACCCAACTCAAGAGTATATTAGAGAGAATTTTGGAGAAAAATTCACCCAAGACGAAACCTATTATATTTTAGATGCCGAAGATGGTGCGCAAGTATATTTAGGATTTAAAGATGGCGTTAAACCTGATGATTTTCATAAGGCTTTAAAGGAAAGTAATGAAAAGGCCGAAGTTATGGATGCCGAAAAATACATCCAGAAACATGATGCTAAAAAACACGATTTATTCTTAATTCCAAACGGAACTATTCACTGTTCTGGTCGCGATAATTTAGTATTGGAAATTAGTAGTACACCATACATTTACACCTTTAAAATGTACGATTGGATGCGCTTGGATTTAGACGGAAATCCTCGTCCATTAAATATCGAAAGAGGTATGGAAGTCGTAAATTTTGATTGTATTGGCGATAGTGTAAAAGACGAATACATTTCAAAAGAAAGCATCATAGATTCTGGAAGCGATTTTAAAACTATAAGATTAAGCACGCATCCAAAGCACTTCTATGAAATTTTCAGGTTCGAATTTGACAATGAAATGCAAATACAAACCAATAACCAATGTCATATTTTAAACTTGGTTGAAGGTGACAAAATAAAAGTAATTACTGGTGATAGAAGCATGATTATTTATTATGCAGAAACCTTCGTGATTCCTGCAAATGCAAAATCATATACTATGATTAATCTTGGTGATACTGAAGCTAAAGTGATTCAGTCTAACGTAAAACCAGAATTTTGCGACACACGATTTTAAAGATGTTGTAACACTGAGATTGCCTGTGCTGAGCGTGGTCACTGAGCGAAGTCGAAGTGCAGTCGAAGCCTAAAAACAAAACCAACTAACTAAACTAAATACAATGGAAAACAAGAAATATTTACTAATGATAACCATAATAGGTGCATTAGGTGGCTTATTATTTGGATACGATACAGCAGTAATTTCTGGAGCCATTGGCTTTTTAGAAACTAAATTCGAATTGGATGTCAACCAAAAAGGCTTTGCGGTTTCCAGTGCTATTTTTGGCTGTATTTTAGGTGTTGCCATTGCAGGTTATGTTGCCGATAAAATTGGTCGTAAAAAAACCTTGTTAATCACGGCTTTTCTTTTTGCGCTTTCAGCAATTGGTTCTGCACTTGCAGATAGCTATACATTTTTTGTAGTTGCCAGAATTGTTGGTGGTGTTGGTGTTGGTGCTGCTTCTATGTTATCGCCATTATACATTTCTGAAATTGCCCCTGCAAATAAACGAGGCACGTTGGTATCACTCTATCAATTGGCGATTGTTTTAGGTATTAACCTTGTGTTTTTCTTTAATTATAAAGTCGCACAATTTAGTACAGAAGCTTGGAACATTGAAACTGGTTGGCGATATATGGTAGGTTCAGAAACTATTCCTGCATTACTATTTTTTATTGCTTTATTCTTTGTGCCCGAAAGTCCGAGATGGTTGTCCAAAGAAGGTAGAAATGTTGAAGCTTTAGATATTTTAAAGCGTGTCAATTCTGAAGAAAAAGCCATTGAAGTTCATCAAGAAATCAAGGCAGCTTTAGGTCAAGAAAAAGGCACTTTAAAAGAACTATTTGCACCAGGCTTAAGAGTGGCTATGATTATTGGTGTGTTTTTAGCACTATTCTCTCAAATTACAGGAATTAATGCCATAATGTATTACGCACCTGAAATCCTTAAAAAGGCAGGGTTTGGAGTAGATTCGGCATTAATGCAAACCGTAATTATCGGTATTGTAAACACGCTTTTCACATTTATAGCCATAAAATATATCGATAAATTAGGAAGACGAACGTTATTACTTTGGGGTGTTTCTGGTATGGTGATATGTCTCTTCGGTATAGGTTTATTGTATTATTTCAATTTAACTTCTGGACCTTATTTACTGATTTTAATTTTAGCTTTTGTTGGGTGTTTTGCGATGTCTTTAGGTCCAATTCCTTGGGTACTGATTTCAGAAATATTCCCAACTAAAACAAGAGGAATTGCGATGTCGTTGGCCATTATGGTGCTTTGGGTTGGTGTCGTTTTAATTTCACAATTCACACCAGTTTTATTAGAAATGGGTGAAATGATGACCTTTTGGATATTCATGGTGAATGCTATTATATTATTAATTTTTACTTATAAAATAATTCCTGAAACCAAAGGAAAAACCTTAGAAGAAATTGAACAAAGCTGGAAAAAAGATTAAATCATGATGAGAAATATAGTCGTTGTACTTTTATGCGTATGTACTCTTTTTTCTTGTGAAACGAAAAAAGAATACACCTTAGATAAAACAATTTTAAGGTCTTTTGGTGCTAAACACCGAGATGGTTATATAGACCGTATCAAATTCCATAAAGAAGAAATTGCCAAAGATTCAACCAATGTTAACGATTACGTTAGCATTACTCAAAGTAATATTATCATGTTTGCTTTTGGTTTTATGTCGCGAGAAGAAACCATTCTTGAAGCTAAAGCTTTTCAAGAAAAAGCCTATGCAATGGATTCATTGAATTCTAGAGTTCAAGAAATGGCTGGTATTTTACACTTTATGGATTCGGAATGGGAAGCTTCAGAAAAAGCATTCAAAAAATCTATAGAATTAAATCCTGAAAACTTACAAGCAAGACATTGGTACACGTTGTATTTGATGGCTTTAAAAAGAACTGATGAAGGTTTCGCACAATCAACTAAAGTACACGACATGGATAAAACGGGTGATTTCTTAGTCGCTCGTGCTTCAATTTTTTATTTCTTAAAAGACTTTGAAAAAATGAAACCATTGATGTACAAATCACTTGAAAAAGATTCTTTATCGCCTTGGAATTTGGATTGGTTAGGAATGGCTTACAATGGTCTAGAAGAACATGAGGATGCATTAGAAACCTATTTCAAAGCCTTTAATTTATCTGATGGAACTGTAGAAGTTGGTGGCGGTTTAGGACATGCTTTAGGTGAAGCTGGTGAATATGATTTGGCAAAAGAGATGGCTGACTATTACGATGAAGCTTCAAAAACTAGATATTTACCTGCGTGTCAGCGCGCTTTTATTCATTTAGGAATTGGCGAAAACTATAAAGCGATGTCATTATTAGAACAAGCTTATGAAGAAAAATCATGGTTCTTACAGTTCATGCAAATTGAACATTGGTACGACCCAATAAGAAATACAGAACGCTTTAAAGCTTTGGAAAAGAAAATGAATTTTCCGAAGTAATAAATTTATATCACCTTGAGCGTGGCCATTGAGTGAAGTCGAAGTGCAGTCGAAAAGTCTAAGTAAAATAAAACTTTATAGTTATGCTAAAACGAATCCTTATTTGCCTATCACTATGTCTTTCATTTCAATGTAAAGAAACACCAAAGCAAACAGCAATTTTAGCCGAAGTTTCACCTAAGGACGTTGGATTATCCGAAACGCAATTAGCAAATATCGACACACTTTTTAATGAGTATATTAAAAAAGATTGGATGCCTGGTGGAACGGTTTTAGTTGCTCGAAAAGGACAAGTCGCTTATTTTAAAACCTTCGGAAAAAAAGACTTTAAAAAACCGTATCAAAAAGATGATATTTTCAGATTAGCATCAATGACCAAAGCGGTTACTACTGTTGCCATTTTACAACAATGGGAAAAAGGAAAGTTTCAGTTAGACGACCCAATTTCAATGTATTTACCAGAATTTAAAACTCAAAATGTATTAGATACATTTAATGAAAAAGACTCAACATATACTAGCATTCCTGTAAAATCACCTATTACAATTCGTCAATTATTAACACATACTTCTGGTATCTATTATGGTGATTTTTCATTTGGAAAGCTTAAAGCCATTTACACAAAAGCTGACTTACTAGAATCTGGATTGAGTCATAATAAATACAACAACAAACAATTCATAGAAATTTTAGGGCAACAACCTTTGGCTTTTCAACCAGGAACACAATGGATGTATGGATTAAACATGGAAGTTTTAGGCTATCTAGTCGAAACACTTTCTGGATTGACCTTAGAAGATTATTTTAACCAAAACATTTTCGAACCTTTAGACATGGAAGACACTTTCTTCTATGTTCCTAAAGAAAAAGAAGACCGGTTAGTTCCTGTTTATACCGAAGAAAATGACACCATAATAATGAATCCGAGGCAAGATTATTGGTATCCAAAAGGGGAACATCGCTTTCATTTTGCTGGTGGCGGAGGCTTGTCAGGAACAACAATGGATTATGCACGTTTTTGTCAAGCGCTTTTAAATGGTGGTAAACTAAACGGAAAACGTATTTTAGGCAGAAAAACTATTGAGTTGATGACCTCTAACCAAATGCTAAAAATTCATCGAGCCAATAATACTCCAGATGAAGGTGTAGCGCAAACTTTAGGGTTTAATGTGGTAACTCAAGGTGGTCCAAAAAAGGATGCGCAATCACCAGGAAGCTATAGTTGGGGCGGCTATTTCAACACCCAATTTTATATTGACCCAGAGGAAGAAATCGTTTTTGTTGGCATGACTCAGATTCATCCAACTTGGCGTTGGGAATTCTGGGAAAAAATGAAAGCGATAGTTTATAGTTCAGTAGAATAATTTTAAAATCAAGTGATATTCTAACTAACCAACCATTTCATTTTATTCAAAACCAGTAAAGCGTTAAAACTTTACAGGTTTTTTTATTGGTTATTCATACTTCACCTTAATAAATCTTGGGTGATAAATAGTTGCATCTTTTTGAATGTCTTCCCAAAAATTATGAGTAATGGTATTATAGCTAATCAATAACTCGCCAGGTTTAGATAAGTGATAATGTGCTTTGGCATTATACGGCAATAGGCTTTTTTCTGCATACTCTGGGGTAGTATATACTTGATGCACTTTCCCAAAAGGTCCAATAGGACTATCGCCAACTTGAATCCCAACTTTGTCTGAAATTCCCAAAACTTGAAATGTCAATAAATATCTGCCATCACCAGTAGGTGTGACACTCAATTCGTTTGACACACCATCTGCCAAAGATGCAATTTGCTGTTTGTCCTTTACCCAATCGTTACCATTCCAATACGTATAGGTATCAAAATTTTCAATATTTTTAGGTAAAGTTCGAGAGGCTACTAACGACTTATTACCTTCTAAAACACCATAAATATAAACGTAACCATCATGATTTGGTGCATTTGCTTCTTTGGTATTCACAAAAATTCCGCAACCAAAATAGGCTCTTTTTTGAGTTGCTTCATGAACAAAACCAAGTTCAGTCGGGATTTGAGTTTGTGTTTTAATCCCTTCTCGTGTTGGATTTTCAACTTTTAATAAACTTATATTGGTCTGTTCGAAATCGAAAACATTAGGTCCCGTTTTATGCACATGGTATGCAAAGATATAAAGTGCATTATTTTTTTCGTGATTGATAAAACCATCACCTAACCAGTAATACTCTTTATCTTTTGCTAAATCGTTATTTGGAATGAAATACGATTTTGGCTTACCGTTTTTATCAGTATTAAATTCAAAATCAATAGCAGATTCTTTTGGCTCATTGCCTTTCATCCAAGCAGTCGTATTATTTACCATCACATTCCCAGGTTTTGGCACACCATTTTCAACTTCACCTATATAAGTATCACTAAAAATAAAAAGCGTTTCTTTTTCGTCAACATTTTGGATTTCTTTTCCGTCAAGCGGAATTGTAAAAATACCATCTGCCGCAAACCAACCTGAAGTACGTTCCATTAATGCTGTCCATTCTGGTGCAGCTTCGGCAGTAAAGGTTAATTCTTTAAGCGGTTCTTTTGGTGTTTCCACATCCTCTTTTTCTTTGGTTTCTTTACAGCTTAAAAAACATAGGATTGATAAGAATGAAATGTACTTTAGGTTTTTCATGTGTTATTTTTTCTAATTGTTATTAGTTTTACTCCAACCTTCAACATTTATAAATCGAGGTCTGTAATTATCTGAATTGGTAAAAATATCTTCAAATTTTAGGCTATTGATATTATATGAAATCAATAGATTTTCATCCGTTGAAAATTGTTCATGTACAAAAGCATTATAGGTAATAATATCGCCATCAGTTTCTGGTGTGCAATAAATAGTTTGTTGATTGGAAAATGGACCAACTGGTGATTTTCCAGAATACATAAAAAGTTCTGGGTCCAAATCGTAATTCTGGGTCATCAAATAAAAGTCGTCTTTTCGTTTAAAAACACTGAATTGTTCGGCAACACTTTTAAACAATTTCTTACTATTATCCATAGTCGTTTTCCAAGAATCATCATCAGATAGGTATTCCCAATCTTGCGATATATCACTTCCTTTTACACGAGCCACATGCAAATATTTTGCTGTAGCTTCACGCTCGGCACCATAAATGTATGTGTAATCACCCTCTTTCAACAAAAAAGCACCGTAATTAATCCCTTTAAAAAGCATTCGTCTATGGTTGGATATTACTTTAAAATCAGGTAAAGACAAAGTCACTAAATCAACAGCTTTATATTCAAAACCGATGCCTATATCTTCATCAGGTTTGCCTAATGCAAACATCATTATTTGCAACGTATTATTATAAATTTGACCATGTCCAGGCCAATACCACCAATTTTCTTGAGGTGGTTTAATAAGTGCCTCAGGCTTTTCTGGTGTTCCGCCATATAAAGTTTTGAATGTGTTTTCTGTTTGAATGATGAACGTGTTATTTATGAGTGGTTCTGTATTGCTTCTACTTTTATCGGCATTAACTTCACCTAAAAACGTGTCTCCAAAAATCCACAAATTTGTAGAATCGTTTAGCACAATGGAATAGGTTGCGTCGCCACCTGTCCAACCATCATTTTTTCGAGTAAAAAGTGAATCAAATTTCTGATTCGGAATGACTTCAATATGTCCATCCCAACACGTATCCGTTTGCGTTGCTAAAACTTCTTTTTCTTCAGAAGTTTTTTTACAGCTAAGCACCAATAACATTGAGAAAATTAAAATAAAAAATGTATCTTTCAATAGTTTATAATTACCTTCTAAAAATACAATTTTATCCTTAAAACTCACCATTAAAAATGCCCAAATTAGGACTCGGATTATATAAAAGTTTATTGAACAAAAACAACTTCGAATTTGCACAACAAGCGGGTGCCACACATTTGGTGGTTCAGTTGGTAGATTATATGAAAGGTGGTAATAATCCTTCGCTTTCTCAAAATTATTTGAATGGTTGGGGAACTACAAAAAATCAAGGGAAACTCTGGGAATATGATGATTTAATCAGGCTTAAAAAAGAGATTAATTCTCATGAATTAACTTGGGAAGCAATTGAAAATTTTGACCCATCGCATTGGTTTGATATTTTATTAGATGGTTCAAAACGCGACCAACAAATGAGTGACCTAAAATATATGGTTGCCAATGTTGGAAAAGCGGGTATTCCTATGATTGGCTATTTATTTAGTATTGCAGGTGTTTGGGGTTGGACTAGCAAATCTTATGGGCGCGGTAATCCTATGACTGTTGGATTTAACGAAAATGATGTCGATATAAATATGCCCATAAAAAAAGGCATGGTTTGGAATATGACTTATGATGAAACTGCAACAAATGAGGTATTATCAAAAATTTCAAGAGAAGAAATGTGGGAACGCTATTCCTGGTTTTTAAATGAAATTATACCTGTTGCTGAACAATATGGTGTAAAAATGGTTGCACATCCAGACGACCCACCAATGCCAGAATTGCGAAATTCTGCACGTTTATTCCATAGTATTTCTGAATATGAAAAATTGTTGGAAGTTAATAAAAGCCCAAATAATGGTTTGGAATTTTGCTTGGGAACACTTCAAGAAATGAAAGAAGGCAACGTTTTAGAAACTTTAGACAAACATAGTAAAGCTGGTAATATTGGTTACATTCATTTTAGAAATGTAAAAGGAAAAGTGCCAAATTACCGCGAAGTTTTTGTAGATGAAGGCGATTTAGATATGGCCGAAGCGATACGAATTTTAAAAAAGAATGACTATCAAGGTATTTTAATTCCAGACCACAGTCCAGCGATGAGTTGTGATGCACCTTGGCACGCAAGTATGGCATTTGCATTGGGTTATATGAAAGCCTTAATTGATACTGTATGATTGTAAAATGCACCATATCTGATGAACATTCTATAAATAATATGAAAGTTATTTTTATGGAAAATGAATTCCTAAAAATTGGGATTTTAGCTGGTCGTGGTAGTGATATTTTTCAGTTTATTTATAAACCTGTTGGTATTGATTTAATGTTAAAATTAGATAAAGATATCATCAATCCGAATCAAATATTTTCTCAAATAAGAAATACGAAATCTCAATTTGAAGATTACTATTATGGTGGTTGGCAAGAAATTTTACCAAACAGTGCACCCATTAATTATCGTGGCGCAGAATTGGGACAACACGGTGAAGTTTCTTTAATTCCGTGGGACTATGAGATTTTAAATACTTCAGAAAGTGAAGTTAGTTTGAAATTATGGGCTCGCCCTTTACGATTTCCAATTCTCATTGAAAAAACCCTAACACTTAAAAAAGGAAGCACTCAATTGCAAATTGATGAAACATTAATCAATGAATCTGATACCCATTTACATGTCATGTGGGGACATCATATCGCTTTTGGATTACCCTTTTTATCGGAAGGTGCAACCATTGAAACTTCAGCTTCACAATTTTTAGCTGAAAAATTAATGCCAGAACATAGACAATTTAAACCTGATGAAACTCAAGATTGGCCTTTAGTAAAAGATATAAATAATATAGATATTGATGCCAGTAAAGTTTTAAAATCATCAGATAAAAAATTTAGTGATTTAGCTTATTTGAATAATTTTAAAGACAAAGCATACTACAAAATAAATACTGATGTGATGTCTTTTTCAATCCATTGGGACCAGCAAATTTTTAAATCACTTTGGTATTGGCAAGAGCGTTATGCTACGCAAGATGCGCCTTGGTGGGGAAAAACTTATGCCGTTGCTTTAGAGCCTTGGTCCTCTAATTGGGAAGCAAACCCTGATTTAGAACTCATGGAAAAAGATTGGTTAAAATTACAACCACGTCAAATTGTTACAACATCATTAATAACAAATTGCACACATTAATTTATGCAAGAAGCAAAACCAATTTTCAATATAAAACCACAACATGGCGAAGCTCCAATTTGGTGTCCTAGCGCTCAAAAATTCTATTGTGTCGATTTACTTAAAGGCGAGTATTATAAAGTAGATTGGAAAACAGGAACTTCAGAAAAATTTAATATTGGACAAGAATTAGGTGTCATGGCTTTAGGTGATGATGGAAGAATTGTGGTAGGTGTTCGTGATGGTTTTGGGTTTTATGATGAAACAAAAAATGAATTGCAACTCATTGAAAATTCACCAGAAATAGAAGTGAAAAATAGACGGATGAATGATGGTGCTATAGACCCAAAAGGGCGTTTTTTTGCTGGTACTATGGAATATGATGGTGCAAATCCAACAGGAAAATTATATTGTTTACATCAAAACCAAAGTTGGGATTGTTTAGATGAAAATATCTATATCACCAATGGTATGGGTTGGAGTCCAGACAAATCAATTTACTATATGATTGACACCTTTAGAAATGTGATGTATGCTTATGATTATGATGTTGAAACTGGAACTATTTCTAACAAACGAAACCATATTCAATGGCAAAAAGACGAGTATCCAGATGGTATGACTATTGATTGCGAAGGTGGTTTTTGGGTAGCGATGTGGTTAGGAAGTAAAGTGAGTCATTTTGATGCTTCAGGACAGTGGATTGAAGATATTCATGTTCCTGTTTTGCACACTACGAGTTGTTGTTTTGGTGGCGAAGATTTAAAAACCTTATTGATTACAACTTCAAATTTGAATCTTTCAGAAGAGGAACAAAATAAGAACCCTTTAGCAGGTCGTTGTTTTGCTTTTGAAACCAATGTTGTTGGGCAAATTGAACCTCGATTTAAAACTTAATTATGGCAAATAGAAATATAATAATCACAGGTGCAGCCAAAGGTATAGGAAAAGCTTGTGTTGAACATTTTTTAAACGAAAACGAAACTGTTATAGCTTTAGATATTGATGAAAGTGCATTAAACCAGCTCGACATTAAAAACTCAAATTTACATTGTTTTACTTGTGATGTTTCAAACGGAAATGCTGTGAAAAACACTATTAAAACGGCTATTGAAAAAGTTGGTAATATTGATGTTTTAATTAACAATGCTGGCATTCAACGCTATTCGACTATTACAGAAACTACAGAAGATGAATGGGATTTAGTGATGAATGTCAACTTAAAAAGTGCGTTTTTATGTGCTAAATACGCTATTCCATCTATGCAACAAAAAGAAAAAGGTGTTGTTATTAATGTATCAAGTGTGCAAGCTTTTATTACGCAGAAAAACGTTGCGCCTTACACCACTTCAAAAACGGCAATGTTAGGATTGACTCGAAGTATTGCAGTAGATTATGCGCCAAATATTAGATGTGTTGCAGTTTGCCCAGGAACGGTTGATACACCAATGCTACGCGATGCCATTCAAGAAAGTGACAATCCAGAAAAAGTGTATCAAGAATGTATTGATATGCATTTAACCAAACGTATTTGTCCGCCAAATGAAGTTGCCGAACTTATCGGTTTTTTAGCCAGTGATAAAGCAGGTTCAATTACTGGTCAAGCATTTCGGGTAGATGGTGGATTAGGTATTCATATTGGTGGAAATTGACATTAAAAATGCCTAAAAGTTTGTCTGGTTGAGCGCAGTCGATACCTATATAAATCAGATTTTATAAAGTCCTCTCGACTGCACTTCGACTTAGCTCAGTGACCACACTCGAGGTGACATTAAATTAATAACAAATTTTCAATTATTTAAGTATTCAACGTCTGAAAACCACCATCAATAGGATAAAAACTACCTGTCGTAAAAGCTGCTTCATCTGAACATAAATACGCAACTAAATTTGCTATTTCTTCAGGTTTTCCCATTCTACCAATGGGTTGTGTTTTAGACAGTTTTTCAAACATTTCTTGTTCTTGTCCTGTATAATTATCTTTTAAATAATTATCTACTAGTGGTGTATGCACACGTCCAGGCCCAACAGCATTACAGCGAATATTATCGTTAACATAATCTTTAGCAATTGAAAAAGTTAGAGAATAAACCGCGCCTTTGCTCATGGTATAAGCAAATCGGTCTGCTAAACCAACCACAGAAGCTATAGAAGCCATATTCACGATTGAGCCACCACCTGATTTTTTCATTAGTGGAATCCCAAAATGCAAACAACTATACACACTTTTTATATTAACGTTATATAATCGGTCGATATCGTTTGGTGTTGTGGTTTCAACATTTCCAATATGAGCTATTCCAGCATTATTGATAAGAATATCAAGACTTTCCGATTGCTTATATACGTTTTTGAAAATGTCATCAATAGCATCGTGATTGGTTAAATCGCAATAATGAAATAGTGCTTTTTTACCAGATGTATTGATGCTTTCTGCTACACGAGTTCCATTTTCTTTATCAATATCCAAAATGTGCACAGACGCACCTTGCTTTGCTAAAACGCGACTAATACTTTCACCAATGCCTTTTCCGCCGCCTGTAACAATGGCTACTTTGTTGGTTAAATTTATCATTATTTGAACTTTTGTCTTTGAACGCCTATGCCTTCAATTTCTATTATCACTTCGTCGCCTCGTTTTAAATATATAGGTGGTTTAAATCCTAAACCGACACCTGGTGGTGTTCCAGTAGAAATTAAATCACCTGCTTCTAATTGCATGAATTGTGATAAATAATAAACGATATAATCGGGTTTAAAAATCATAAATTTTGTGTTGCCGTTTTGCATCGTTTTTCCGTTTACAGATAAAGTCATATTTAGGTTTAACACATCGTTAATAGCTTCTTTTAAAACTAAATAAGGGCCAACAGGACTAAACCCAGGGCAGGATTTTCCTTTTACCCATTGCCCTTGTCTTTCTATTTGAAATTCGCGTTCAGATACATCGTGAACTACGGTATATCCAGCAATATGTTGTTCGCCTTCGGCTTCGTTTTTAAGCTGATAACAATCTTTATTGATAACGATACCAAGCTCAACTTCCCAATCAGTTTTAGTACTTTTTGGCGGAATTACAACAGCATCATTAGGTCCAGAAAGGGTATTGGTAGCTTTCATAAACAAAATGGGTTCTTTAGGAATCTCTAAACCTGCTTCTTTGGCGTGGTCTGAATAGTTTAAACCAATACACATAATCATTCCTGGTCTTGCGATTGGGCTTCCCAAGCGTATTGAATTATCGATTTGATGTAATGTTTTAGTTGCGACTATTTCTTTCAGCTTCGAAATGCCTTCATTTTGAAAAAAATTGTGATTCCAATCTTTAAAATGTTCTGAACAGTCAAAACGTTTGCCTTCAATTTCTATGCCTGGTTTTTCGTTGTCTTTATTTCCGAATCGTAGTAACTTCATTATATGTTATTGTATTAAATTAGATTCCTGCCTACGCAGGAATGACAAAGTCATTAAAATCTATGTGGACTAAATGTGTATGTTTCTTTTGCTGTGCTTAATTCAAAATTATCGGTTCTAAACGGATAAGCAGGCAAATCATCGGTATTTACTAAATCTAATTTCCCTGGATTATCTGACCACGCATATCGCACATATTTTGGGTTTTTAATAGTATGAGAATACACAGCAATTCTTGTGTCGTCAATAATTTGTGCTTGCGCCCACTGAAATTTTCCATCATCGGTAGCCACAGCAAAACCACGTAAATAACCCTGTTTGTCTAAGCTTTTTAGTTGGCTGCCGTAAGTGTTCATTTCAATAATTATTTTACCTTTTTCTACAGTTGCGTTTTTAAAACTTGGACTTTTCTTTAGCGTTACCCCATAATCGTAATGCATTGATAACATCGCTAATCGTTCGCCAACTGCTTTTTTATTTTTTGGATGAATATCGTTTGCTTCACCAACGTCTATGGTTGTAATAACATCAACAAAATCAAGTTCTGAGGCTTTGGTTTGCGATTCGCGTACTTCTGCCCATTTACTATCTTTAGGCGTTTTATCTTCAGCTCTATAGTTTGCTAATTGCACAATATAAAATGGTAATTTAGTATTGTTCCATTTTGCTCGCCAATCGGTAATCATTCCTTTTAAAAGCTGTTCGTATTCAACCGCTCTGTTTTCATTTGCTTCGCCTTGATACCAGATAACGCCTTTTATTGGGAAATTGTGCAACGGTGCAATACCGCCATTGTACAATAAGGTTGGATAAGAAAATGGGCTACCATTTGGAACAGGCTTTGTTGGAAATTTTTTAGCATCAATTTGCCTTCCTTTTTTATATTTCCATTCGCCATTTCTAATTTTACCTCCCCAAAATGCATTGGTGTGCATACCGCCTTTTCCACCAACATCAAAAACTCGAACAGCTACAGTATTTCCCTTTTCTCGAAGAATATCTTTTGGGATTACGTAGTTTCTTGAATTCATATTTCCAAAAGTTTCACCAACTTTTTGGCCGTTTACCCAAGTTATATCGTAATCATCTATTTGAGATAATCTTAAGGTGAAATCTTGATTAAGCTGCTCTTTTGTTAAGTCGAATGTTTTTCGAAACCAAAAGCTTCCATCAAAATTTTCATAACCTAAATCATCAATAAAATTAGGAATCTTACAGGTTTCCCAATTGCTATCATCAAAATCATCAGCATACCATTTTTCGTCTAAACCAATGCCTTTTAAATAGTGTTTATCGTCCCATTTTTTTCTGAATTGTTCAAATTCAGTATTAAGTGTTTCAAAATTTTTCTTTGTTTTAGAAATATAGTTAGTCACCTCAATAAACTGCGGAAATTGTTTTAAAGCACCTAAACTCATCCACGTTTCGATAGATGTTGCGCCTAAATTACTGCTAACTAATCCTATTGGAACATCTTGATTTTCGACTAAATACCTACCGTAAAACCAAGCGGTTGCACTAAAATTTTGAGCGTTATCTATGGTGCCTTCAAACCAATACACTAAGCTTAAATCGTCTTTTGGTAAATAATCTGTACCAATACCAACAGCGCCTAAACGCAGTTTTGGAAACGCCATTTTGGTAGAATCTTTTTCTTTGTAACCAATTTGTTTTATGCTGTATTGCATATTGGATTGCCCTGAACACAACCATAAATCGCCTACTAAAATATTGGTTAAAGTTTTAGTATCATTTCCTTTAAAAATGAGTTCAAAAGGCCCTCCATAATTTAACGGGTTTAAGGTCACTAAAAAATTACCTTTTTTATCGGTCTTAACCTTATGTTCTTGACTTTGAATAGTAACAGTTATCCACTCTTTAGGCTGTGCTTTTCCTTGTATAGGAATAGCAACATCTCGTGGTAAAACCATATTAGAGGTGAATATTTTAGGTAATTCTATTTGACTAAAAATTACCGTTGGAAACAGTACTGATACTGTAAAAAACAATTTTAAGAATCGCTTCATTGGTGTAATAGTTTTTGAATTTCTGGATAGGTTTCATCGGTATCTCCAAGTAGTTTTCGCTGGCGAATGAGTTCTGTTTTCATTTCAGCAATAATATTTTTATACTTAGGATTGTTATAGGCATTATTATTTTCTTGAGGGTCATTTTTTAAATCGAAAAACTCCCATGCAGG
Organism: Flavobacteriaceae bacterium MAR_2010_72; assembly: GCA_003550275.1. Classification (GTDB taxonomy): domain Bacteria; phylum Bacteroidota; class Bacteroidia; order Flavobacteriales; family Flavobacteriaceae; genus Geojedonia. The sequence goes on along the minus strand of QXCW01000002.1, from coordinate 438,564 downwards.
TTCTGTTATTTCTTTTGAAGCTCCTTTTTTATCTAATGGTTTTCCGTAAAATAAGGCTAATTTATATTGATGATTTCTTATTCCGAAATGCCCTGGGCGGTAAGGTTCGTGCATCCAATAGCGGTAATATATAGACTGTCTCCAATCTTGTTGCTTTTCACCTTTTAGAATATTTCTAAAGCTTTTTCCTTGCACATCTTTTGGTAGTTTAGCATCGGCATAATCTGCAAAAAGTGCTGCAAAATCGATATTTAAAATTAAGTCGTCAATGCGTTGTCCAGCAGGAATTTCTTCAGGATAGCGAATTACAAATGGCATTCGCAAAGACTCTTCGTAAATTAAGCGTTTATCAAAAAAACCGTGTTCACCTAAAAAATAACCTTGATCTGCAGTATAAATTACTACGGTGTTTTCGGCTAAACCTGAGGTTTCAAGATAATCTAACAATCTGCCAATATTATCATCAATAGCTGCCGCAGAACGCATAAAATCTTTAACCATTTTTTGGTAGGTGTATTTTCGTTTGGCAATGCTATCTAAACCATCAACCACAAAAGGTTCGCCAGGGTAAGAAAACATAGAATGTTCTGGATTTTTGGTAGCATTTTCCATTCGCCATGCCATATTATCTAAATCTCTTCCAGAGAATGTTCTGCCATTAGCTCTATTAAAATCGAAAAGTGTTTTTGGTTCAGGGATTTCTATATTTTTATAAAGGTTTTCGTGTCGCTTTGGATAATAAAACGGTTCGTGGGTTGCCTTAAAATGCGTCATTAACATAAACGGTCTGTCTTTGTTAATGCTGTCTAAATAGTTGATTGACAAATCGGTAATCACATCGGTAGAAAACCCTTTATGAATATCCCAATGGCCTTGTGGTTTATCAAAATTTTCCGCTGTTCTTAAAATAGGATCCCAATAGCGGCCTTGATCTAAAAGTATATTAAAATAATCGAATCCTGAAGGTTTCTTTTTTAAATGCCATTTGCCAATTATTGCTGTAGAATAGCCGTTATTTTGAAGCACTTTTGCAATATTCAAACTATCAGGTTCAAACGGATCACGCAAGGTGTAAACACCATTTTTATGACTGTACTTACCAGTTAAAATTGAAGCTCTACTTGGTGTACAAATAGAATTGGTACAAAAACTATTATTTAAAACTGCACCTTCGTTAGCTAACCGCTCAATGTTTTTATTTTGAACGTAATCATTTAAAATGCCTCCGTAAATTCCCCAAGTTTGTGAGGTATGATCGTCCGACATAATAAAGAGTATGTTTGGTCTATTGCTTTTATCAGCCTCTTGTTTTTTACAAGAGTTCAACAAAACAACAACAAAAACACTCAAGAAAATATGGGTTAATCTAATCAAAATGACATCTTATTTTAGATGGGTTAAGATACGTAATTTTTAGTATGTTCATACATACTATTTAATAGTAGTTTTTCGATATCTAAGTTTATATGTTTTTTAATTAATTTAGTCGAAAATTTATCTATGAAACTATTAAAGCATTTTATGATTCTTATTGGTTTTTCTTTTGCGTTATTTTCTTGCAACAAAAAAGAAGAGTCTATTATTATTGTACCCGAAAACCTTCATAATGCGATAGATAAGGTTGTAGATATTATGGTGAACGATATTTTTTCGCCACCTGTTGCCAGCAGAATTTTTGCTTACCCAAATATTGCGGCTTACGAAATTATGGCGCTAAACAACTCTGAATATAATTCTTTACAAGAGCAGATAACCGATTTAAAACCCATACCAAAGCCTCAAGATAAGACGGTTAATTTTGAATTGGCGGCCTTAATTGCGCATTTAGAAATGAGTAAAACTTTAGTGTACTCTAAAGACGAAATGCAAAAATATAGTGATAGTTTATACAGTATTTGGGCATCTAAAAACGATAAAGAATTTAATCTTTCTAAGCAATATGCTTTACAAGTGGTTGACCATATAAATTTGTGGAAAAACGCCGATAATTATACTGAAACCCGAACAATGACACATTTTGTTATTGATCAAAATAATCCTGCGCGTTGGCAAAAAACACCTCCAGCTTTTATGGACGGTATTGAACCCCATTGGAATAAACTTAGACCGTTTGTGATTGATTCGGCTTCACAATTTCAACCGATTCCACCTCCAGAATTTTCAATGGATGAGAATTCTATATTCTATAAAGAGCTAAAAGAAGTCTATGATATTAGTAACGACATAACGTCTAATGGCGATACTTCAGAAGAAGTCAAAATTGCTCAGTTTTGGGATTGCAATCCTTTTGTTACCGTAACGCGAGGGCATCTTATGTTTTCCGTTAAAAAAATTACTCCTGGTGCACATTGGATAGGGATTTGCAAAATTGCTTCAAAAAAATCTGATGCCAATTTTAGCAAAACACTTTTTGCTTATACCAAAACATCTATTGCTATTGCTGATGCTTTTATAAGCTGTTGGGACGAAAAATACCGCTCTAATTTGGTGCGCCCAGAAACACTTATAAACAAACATATTGACGAAAATTGGAAACCCATTTTACAAACGCCACCATTTCCTGAATATACCAGTGGTCACTCGGTAGTTTCTGGTGCTGCCGCCACAGCTTTAACCTCAATTTTTGGTGATAATTTTGCTTTTGATGATGATACCGAAGTAAAATACGATTTACCGATTAGAAGTTTTGAATCGTTTAATAAAGCTGCCGATGAAGCTGCTATAAGTAGAATGTATGGTGGTATTCATTATCGTACTGCTGTTGAAGTTGGCGTAAAACAAGGGCGAGATTTAGGTGCTTATGTTGTAGAGAATTTGAAGATGAAAGTTGATGATTAAAAGGTCTCGACTGCGCTCGACCAGACAATAGTAAAGACAATTAATTAATCACAATTTCATCGATAAGCATTTTAGAATTTTTGCCAGGGTAAGGATGCCATTCGGGGTTTTTTAAGGTATAGTTTAGCTTTAACTTAATGTATTTTGCTTCAGTTGGTAAAAAATGAACATCTCTATACATTGGTCTGTTTTCTAAATTTGGTTCGGCTTTACCATAATCTTGATATTTCACCTTTTTATAATTCCTTCCATTTTTAGACACCCAAACTGTTGCTGCTGTTGGTAAAAACGCAAAATCCATTGGCGACGAAATTGTGCTTATTGCAACTTGACTTACTTTTTGCTCCGTTTTTAATTCAAAATATAAAATCGCAGGTTCATTCATAAAACCAATCCAATTGGGATCGGTTACACTTGAGTCCCCTTGTTTAAAATCGGTTAAAGTCGTCCATCCACTTCCTAAGTAATACGGACTTGGTGGCTTGCCATACCAAATAGAGTCTATTGTAATTCCTGCTTTTCTAAAATCTTTAGTTAAAGTTTTACTTTGCGTCCATCCCTTTTTATAACTAAAGGTTTTTAAAACTGATGAGGCTTCTAAAATAATAGGTTTCTCATATTTGATTGATGTAGAATCTGGCTCACTTCCGTCTAAAGTATAAAACAAATCAACATCAAAAACATTACTCAACTTAACTTGCATTGTGTCTTTAAAAACATCGCCTTTTGATGTGATTATTGGCATACCCAATTGCGAGTTTGAAAAGGCTTTATCACTAATATGTTTTGTTTTTGTTGACGCCTGTTGTTCTGAAAATAATACTAGTGCTTTATCAGAAATTTGGGTTTGTTGAGTATATAGATTTTCAAGATTTTTTAATGATTTAAATTCTTTTAATGATACATCAGTAATGGAAGTTCCAAATACATTTAAAGATTCTAATTTTTCAAGTTTTGAAATTTTACTAATAGTTTTATCTGAAATATCCGTGTTTTTTAATTGAAGCTTTGTTAGGTTGTTGAAATCAGAAAGCTGACTCGCCAAATCATCATTAAAATTTGAATAATCTAAATTGAGTTCAACGATATGTTCAGCATAAGTTTTTAATACTGAGAAGTCTGATTTCTCAAGATTCTTACCTGATAGATTCACTACTAGCAAGGGACTATTTACATCAATTCGATTAACAGAAATATCTTTAGAACGGATTTCATTCAACCACGCTTCAGGAATAGCTTCCAATCGTCTTGCTAATTTTCCTCGTGCAGAATTATCAACTTCAAGCGCTTTTAGAATTTTGGCCATTTTTGGTGACTGGTTTAAAGTTTCTGCCGTACAATCGAAGCAATTTTCATTTGTCATCCACCAATCAATTAAGGCTAATTCTTCTTCCGTTAATTGCACTTTTCCTTTTGGTGGCATGTGTTCTTTTTCCGTCAACGGAAGATGTAACCGTTGTAAAAAAAGGGATGTTTTTCCTGAAAGGGAATCCAATAAATTACCCGAATCTCCACCAGTCAATAATCCAGATTTTCCTGTTAGTAATAAGCCGCCTTTCAATTTGTTTTGATTATGACAACTAATGCATTTATCATTCAAAATAGGTTGAATAATTTCAGTATAAACTTGAGCTGTTTCAACATTTTCTACGCCAACATATTCTGGTTTTGGTTCTTGAAATAAATAGTCTTCGCCATGCGTCATGGTTCCTCCATAATGTCCTGTAATTCCTAATAAAATCATTACGATTACAAAAAGAGGCATGTATAATTTTTTGAAGTTTTTCAGTTTAAAAATATAGAGAATCAGAGTACAAGCCGTCAATGCTACAGCTAACCAACGATGATTAAACAAAAGTGTTTCATCATAACCACCATTGTCGCCTAAAAACCATCCTGTTCCTAAAGACACTAAAGCCGACAAAACTCCAATCAATAATGAAAACTTGATGATTTGCTCGCTGGCATCCGATTTTTTTCTTCTGAAGAAAATTTCCAACAAAAACGTGAGTGACAATATGCCAATAGGTAAGTGAACTAATAAAGGATGTAAATGACCTATTTGCATGTTAAGTCAAAATATCTTTTACAACATGACCATGCACATCGGTTAAACGAAAACGTCTCCCTTGGTATTTGTAAGTGAGTTTTTCATGGTCAATGCCCATTAAATGCAACATAGTCGCTTGAAAATCGTGAACATGAACAGGGTTCTTGGTAATATTATAACCAAAATCGTCGGTTTCGCCATACGTGATTCCTGGTTTTACGCCACCTCCAGCCATCCACATGGTAAAACTTCTTGGATGGTGATCTCTACCAAAACTGGCTTCGGTAATTTTTCCTTGTGAGAAATTTGTCCGTCCAAATTCGCCTCCCCAAATCACTAAAGTATCTTCAAGTAAACCACGTTGTTTTAAATCGGCAACCAATGCTGCAGAAGCTTGATCGGTATCTTTGGCTTGTTTTTTTATCGCACCTGGTAAATCTTCATGCTGATCCCAACCCATATGATACAATTGTATAAAACGAACACCACGTTCAGCCAATCGTCTTGCTAACAAACAGTTCGCAGCATATGTTCCTGGAATTTTAGCATCGGCTCCATACATTCTATAAATGTAATCTGGTTCGCCTTTGGTATCAATAACATCTGGCACAGAGGTTTGCATTTTATATGCCATTTCGTATTGGGCAATTCTACTTTGTATTTCAGGATCGCCAAATTCTTGATATTGCTTATCGTTTAATTGAGCAATCTTATCTAACATCGCTCGTTTGGTGTCACTTTCTGTTCCTTTTGGGTCGTTTAAATACAACACAGGATCTTTTGCTGCCCTAAATTGAACACCTTGATGCAAGGAATGTAAAAAGCCATTGCCCCAAAGTCTGGTATATAATGGCTGACTTTTCGGTCGGCCAGTTCCTCTGGATAATAACACAGTAAATGACGGTAAATTATCGTTTTCGCTACCCAACCCATAACTCAACCACGAACCCATACTTGGACGACCTGGTTGTTGTGAACCTGTTTGAAAAAAGGTAATTGCAGGATCGTGATTTATAGCATCGGTATGCATTGATTTTACCACACATAATTCATCAGACATCTGCGCTGTGTATGGTAATAATTCGCTAAACCAAGCGCCACTTTTTCCGTATTGCTTGAAATTATAAGGTGATGGCACTAATGGAAATTCATTTTGACCAGAGGTCATGCCTGTTAAACGCTGTTCACCGCGAATTGATAATGGTAAATCTTCGCCCATACGTTTTAAAAGCATGGGTTTGTAATCGAATAATTCAAATTGCGAAGGACCTCCACTTTGAAATAAATAAATCACACGTTTTGCTTTTGAGGCATGATGCAAGGCATCTAATTGACCTTTTGCACCTGAACTTTTTGTTGAAGTAATAGCGCCTGTGGCGGCATCTTTTGTGAAAAATTCGCAACCCATCAACGTTGACAATGCAGCACCTCCAATTCCCATAGCTGCTTTTCCTAAAAATGCTCTTCGGTTAAGAAACAATGATCGGTCTTGTATAATTTTCTTTTCGCTCATTAGCCTCGTGTAATGGTTTCGTCTAAATTCAAAATAGTATGCGCTGTTAATGCTAAAGCGGCTAATTCTTTTTTAGAAAGTTGGTCGTCAACGACATATTCTCCAATCGATAAATACTCTTCAACTAAAATGGTTTTGGCATCAACTTTCGCAATCATATCCTTATAATGTGTTTTTAAAAGTTCGAGTTCATCTTCTTTAGGAAGTCGAGATGTAGCACGTTGGAATATATATGAAATTTGATTGGATATATCTTCAGATTCCGCCATCGCATTAGCGGCAATGACACGAGAAGCTTCTACCATTTGAGGATCATTCAACAATACCAAAGCTTGCAAAGGTGTGTTGGTTTCTTGTCGTTTAACTTCGCATTGATCTCTTGTCGCTGCATCAAATGTTAGCATACTTGGTGGTGGAACGGTTCGTTTCCAAAAGGTGTATAGACTTTTTCTGTATAAATCTTTACCTGTACTTTGTTTGTAAGACGCTGTGCTTCCGCCTGCTCCGCCTGTTGTTTCCTCCCAGATTCCCGCTGGTTGATATGGTTTTACGCTTGGCCCACCAACTTGAGTGTTTAACAATCCACTAATTTTTAAAGCTTGATCTCTAATTAATTCTCCTGGCAGTCGTAATCGTGGTGCTCTAGCAAGCCATTTGTTTTCTGGATCTTTTTCTAATGCCTCTTTCGTAATTGTAACATCTTGTTGATAGGTGGATGACATAGCGATGTATTTCAACATTTCTTTGGTATTCCAACCTTCATTTTGAAATTTAAGCGCTAAAAAATCTAATAGTTCTGGATGTGTTGGTAAAGCTCCTTGGTTTCCGAAATCGTAAGCAGAAACCACCAAACCATTGCCAAACATACGCTGCCATAAGCGATTGACAGCAACTCGAGCTGTTAACGGATTGTCTTTATTGAATAGCCATTTTGATAAACCCAATCTGTTATTTGGAAGTTCTTCAGGGAACTCTAAAACCGACTTTGGTGTATTCGCATAAACCTCTATAGTTGGTTGATCGTATGAACCACGTTCTAAAATATAAGCTTTTCGAGGTGTTTTCATTTCTCGCATAACCATTGCCGGAATTTCCTTTTCAGGGCTCAATTCCATATCAATAAAATCTAACACGCCTTTAATGTCTTTTGCTGTCAATTTTAAATGTGGTTCTGGAATAACGGTCGGATCTGCCATCAACACTTTTTCATCAACATTATTGAAGAAACTGTACATTTCGAAATGTTCCTTTTGACTGATTGGATCATACTTATGATCGTGGCAACGTGCACATTCAAACGTTAAGCCTAAAAAAGCAATGCCGAACGTTTTTGTTCTATCCTCAACATATTCAACACGATATTCTTCTTCAATAATACCAACTTCACCTGTGATTTTATGATTTCTATTAAAGCCAGTAGCTAGAATTTGCTCTTTGGTTGCATTCGGTAATATATCTCCAGCCAATTGATAGGTTACAAATTCATCGTAAGGCATGTTTTTATTAAAGGCATGAATAACCCAATCGCGCCAAGGCCACATGGTGCGCTCAAAATCGTTTTGATAACCATGTGTATCTGCGTAACGTGAAATATCCATCCACTCTAGTGCCATATTCTCGGCATAATCGGTGGAATTTAAAAGTGTATCGATTACTTTTTCGAAAGCATTTTCTGAAGTATCGTTTACGAAATTTTGAATAGCTTCTTGGGAAGGTGGTAAACCCGTTAAATCAAATGACACGCGTCTAATGAGCTTTTCTTTGCTTGCCTTCTTTGAAGATTTTAAACCTTTGTCATCGATTTTTTTTAAAACGAAATTATCTATTTCATTAGCTACCAAACCTGAATTTACTTGCGGTATGTCCTGTGCTTCAGGCGCAACAAACGACCAATGTGTTTTATATTCTGCACCTTGTTCTATCCACTTTTTTAGAACTCCTTTTTCGTAATTAGTTAACGATAAATTAGATTCTGGTGGTGGCATCATGATACCTTCGTCCTTATTGAAAATTCGATGCACCAATTCACTTTTCAAAGTATCTCCAGGAACAATGGCATATCGGTCTAAATTTTCGCCTAAGGCTTTATAGGCTTCTTCAGCGGAATGTAAAGATAGATTGCCTTCAACCGCATTTTTATCTGGACCATGACAAATAAAGCAACGATCAGAAAGTATGGGTTTTACATCAAAAATGAAATCAACTGTTTCTGGGATTTTTACTTCGGATGAATTTGCTGCTACATATTCTGAGTTACTTGAATTTCTTTTACATCCTGACAAAAGCACGCATAACACACTCACCATTAAAGTAGTTTTAATATGTGTTATTAGGTTTGTTGCCATGGAATTTCTTAAAACTATGTTCATACATATGAACATATCAACAAATATAATAAATTATTTGATAGTGAATACTTTAGTTCTGCTTACTACTGAGTTGGCTTAATATTAAAACTGGTAATTACTTTAGAATTTGGATTATTCCAAACTTTACATATTGGCACTGATTGTCTAGTGAATCCCTTTTTAGGCTCTAACATTGTACTGTAATAAACAGAATCGTCGTTCTTAAATTCATATAAATTGACTAATGCATCCGAATATAATGCCCACCATTTTTTAGACGTTATTGTACCTTCCCATTTGCCTTTGTATGAACCAATTTTCCAGTTCCCATTTAGCTTCCCGTTTTTTACATTAGCCTTTAAATCGTATATGCCTTCTGGATGAACAAACGTTAAATTGATACTGTCATTTTTAATTTGAAATTTTGAAATTTTGAAATCTTCTTTATTTGAAATCGCAATTAATTTATCATTTTCTTCCTTAATAGTGATATTAAACGTATTATTAAAATGTGGAAAATCTACTTTAGTTTCCCAAGTGCCTAAAAACTTTTTATTCTCATCTATATCATTTGGAACTGCATAAAAAAGTGGATTATTACCAGATAGTGAAAGGTTTTTATCTTCCGATTGGTAAATAGGAATTAAGCCTTCTACATTTTGATGAGGCTGAAGGGCATAAAAGCCAATCTCTTCAATATCATTAATAGTTACATTTAGACTGAGATTGTCTCTAAAGTCATATTGATTATTCACTTTATATACTGCTGAGGGTAAAAACGTTTGTTCGTCTTCTAAAGATAATTTATAAAATAGTTGATTGTAATCGTAACGTGGGACTTTCTCTTCATCACTAAAGAATTTGGTGAAAGTGCCTTCAAAGAAAATATCTTTTCCACCATTTTGATCTAAAAATGGATGATGCGTTGGATTGTATAAAAAACTCTTATGTTCAACAATTTTTTTCGCATAAACCCATGGACCAATTGGTGAATCTGCTTCAGCAAACCAGATATCAACATCACCACAAATGAGAATCCATTTTTGTCGAAATTCATTCCAATAAATTGAACCTCTACCAATCCGTTCAATAGTTTCGCCTGTATTAATATTGGTTAATTGCAACCAAGCTTCTTCTTTAGAAATTTGCCCATTAGTTATTAATTGTTGTTGCTTTTTAAAATCTATGGCATCGGTGTTTAACTTCCAATCATATATTAAGTTTCCATTAGAATCTCTTTCTAATTCAGGATTTTCACCATTAAATTTAGAGCCTTCTTTCAAGCATGTGAACGCATAATAATTTTCAGGTGATGCTAAATCGTTTAGTGTTGGCTTAACTTTTAAGAAATTAAATTCAGTAGTTAAATACATGAATTCTTGATCATCTTCTAATCCAAAAAACGGATGCTGACAAGTATGTTGTTCTGACATCCATTCTGGAATTGCCTTGTGATTTTCGAATTGTTGATTTTCATCATTATATATAGCAATACCGCGTTCGTAATTTGCAAAATATGAATTGACATTGGCATATTTAGCGACTAACTTTTCTGTTCCGTTTTCATCTTTAATACTAGCAATCCAATCGAACCAAACATAACCAGGTTTTGTTAGCTTAATCATGGGTTTACTTTTACCGGTTTCATCAACAAAGTAATTGTAATTTACACCTACATTTGGATTTAAACCTCCTTGTTCTGGCAATAAACTTGTGGCAGCAGCAACTGAAAAATTACCATTGTAATTAGAAGGTAAAAAAGTGTCTCCCCAAACCCAGAAAATCTCGTTATTATAAACTGTTGCTAAATTTGAATCTTGCCCTAAAACTTCTGCGTTTATAATAGGGTTTTCAATAGGAATCGTTTCACCTAAAAGTTTACTATCTCTATAAATCCCTAAACCTGTGCTTCTATATAAACGTTCAGCTACATTTTTCCTTCTCAATTTTACAATTACGCTATCACCAGCTTTACAAAATAAGGTGATTGCTCTTTTACCTTCTTCACTTAATGGGTATTCATAACCTTCGGTAGAAATTTCGAAATACACTTCTTTGTCCATTAATCCAGATTCATTAAATGCAATAAATCCATTACTGTCTGTATAATACTTTACTTGTGTAAGCGGAATTAAACCAACTAATGGCACGCCTTTGCTTGTTTCTGAGTCCACAACTTTAATTTTGAAATACGAATTTTGTGATTTATTACATGACGAGAGTAAAAATAAAACTGTGAAAATTGAAAAGAAGAATCTAAGCTTGTTAATTAAGTAAATATCATACATTGCTAAAAAATATTAATATGGATAAATATAGATTAATAAATTTATTTAAGAAAAATAGATGAACAGCAAGCCTGTAAATAAATCGTTGAGGATACCTAAGTCATATGGACTAATTATTAGAAACATTAAATCATTTATCAGGACAAATAAAGAAATGTCAACGCCTATTAAAGCAAGCTGTAAAATGGTTTTAATTTTATTTGATAGCAATTAAAGCCATTAAATATCATTTTGAATTAGGACAAGTAAAACAATAAAATGTGTACCTATGTTGTACCCAATATAATAAAAAAGCCTCCACATTTCTGTAAAGGCTTGATTTTATTAGTAGCGAGGACTGGACTCGAACCAGTGAACCTTCGGGTTATGAGCTTCACTCTTAAATCTTCCAATACCAAAAATTATTGATAGTAGAGCAAAATAATAGTTTTTGATGTCAAATATATTTAAAACCAATTATTCTAAATTAAGTCAATTAAAATAGTAAAATGTTGTACCTATGTTGTACCTGAGTAAAAAACACACACTTTAAAAACGAAAAAAGCCGAAGATGAATCTTCGGCTTTTGTACAGGCGGGGAGACTCCCTTCGACTTCTCTCAGGGTAAACTTCTCGTCTCCCCAAAAACTATTATGGCACATTTAAAAAAGAAAAGCCTCCCAAATCATGAGAAGCTTTCTGTTATGTACAGGCGGGGAGACTCCCTTCGACTTCGCTCAGGGTAAACTTCTCGTCTCCCCAAAAACTATTATAGTGCATCTAAAAAACAAAAGCCTCTCAAAATTGAGAAGCTTTCTGTAATGTACAGGCGGGGAGACTCGAACTCCCACACCTCGCGGCACTAGATCCTAAGTCTAGCGTATATTTGCCCAAACAACACCAAAGTCATTCATTCTCAATTGATTACATAAATTTTAATTTTGCTTAATATCATCTAATATCAATTGATTTCAGCATTTGTTGTACCTATGTTGTACCTGAAAAGACCAATAAATTCGTATCTTTGAGGTAACTATTAGGCAAAAAATACATTCAAAATTGAATGTTGTACCTATGTTGTACCTGATGTGACTTTCGTGTACAAAATTGGTCAATTATGTCATCGAAAGCTAAAATAGTTCTTCGCAAAAAGCCTAATAAAGAAGGCTTGTATCCTCTTGCAATTCGCATTACTAAAAACCGTCGTTCAACATTTCAATATATCGGCCACTATATAGAGCTTGAAGAATGGGACAGGAGAAATTTCAATGTGAAGAAATCACATCCTAATTCCGAATATCTCAACAGCTTGATGACTACGCAACTCTCTGAAGTCAACAAAGCACTCATATCTCTTCAGTATGAACATAAAGATGCTTCTGCTAATCAAATAAAAAAAGATATTTATCACTCTGATAGCAATGCAACATTTTTTGAATTAGCGGAGGAACATCTTAAAGATTTAGAAAGTTCAGAAAAATTAAATAGATTATCCTGTGACAAAGCTTGGATAGGATATATTTTAAAATTTTACAAATCAAAACATCTTACTTTTCAGGAAATAGATGAAAGATTTTTAAAAAAATTTATGATCTATCTAAAGGCATCCCATAAATTATCTGAAACCTCTATCATGAATATCATGATATTGATTCGTTTATTATATAACAGGGCCATTAAACAAAAAATAGTAATACGAGATCTATATCCTTTTGGTGGTGACCAAATCAGAATCAAATTTCCACAGTCCAATAAAATTGGATTAAATGTTAAAGAGATTCAAAACATTGAACGACTCAATAATTTAACTTCAGTTGAAGTACATACTCGCAATGTTTGGCTATTTAGTTTCAACTTCGCAGGTATGAGAGTGTCCGATGTAATTAAAATACGATGGTCAGATATCAATGACAATAGACTGCAGTATAGAATGCATAAAAACTCCAAATTAATTTCAATGAAAATTCCTGTAAAAGCCTTAAAAATATTAGATTTCTATAAAAATGACAAGATCTACAATAATGATTTCCTATTTCCCGAATTAAAAAAAGCAGACCTTAATGATGCAAAAGACGTTTTTAAAAAGCTTAAAACAGCGAACAGGAAGTTTAATACCAATTTAAAATCCATTGCCAAGAAGGCGAACATAACTAAAAAGCTCACTATGCATATTGCCAGACATTCATTTGGAAATATTGCAGGTGACACAGTTCATCCATTGATGTTACAAAAGCTGTACAGACACAGTGATTTAAAGACGACTTTAAACTATCAAGCAAACTTTATTCATAAAGACGCTGATGATGCCTTGGATAGTGTGACAAACTTTTAAACACTTAGTTCTTGTGTTTAAGTTCAAACTTATTAATTTACAGAGGCATTCCATAGTCTTTTTCCTGTTTTGAATGAAGATAATCATGCTGTCCAGAAAATGGCCTGGTGCTCTCACGCTCCATTTCACGCCCTTTCTCAACAAATTTTCGCGCAGCGATTTTCCAATCCTTAATTTCAAGGCCCCTACTTAATTTCCAATCTCTTTCTTGATAATATTCATAATATTTTTTTCCTTCATCAGCAGTCCAATTATTTGTTTTAAAAAAAAGTAAAACTTCTAAAATATTAAATGGCTTTGCCAGTTTATTATAGTTTTTAAATGTTTTTTGTTTATAAGAAGATACCATGTTTTGGCTAGGTTCTTGGAGATACTTACCCAATTTTTGACCAGGTTGTGCAAAAAAAATGGCCATCCTAATCACTGACCCTCTTCTTGGGTCATAGGAAGGATAATACTGTAAATAGCCCCAATCATTCAAATCCTTCAGAATGTTATGGTAGGTAGTTTTTGATTTGATCTTTGCCCTTTCCATGACCAATTCCCTATTGATTGTAATTGTTTTTTTGAAAAATTCCCGGTTCCACTTCTGAAAGAACGCAAGATATAGTGTTATGTGTCCCTGTTTGATTCTCCAATCATTATTGAAAGAATCCAGTGCAGCGTTCATCTGTACGATGTAATTTACTTTTTCCATTTATGATCATTTTTTAGATTATAATTCAGTTTTTTTGTTTTCAAATTGGGCTTTGAATTCTTCTGGAGTTTTCTCACGCATAATTGGTCTTTCTTTCTTGGGTTCGGTTTCAGCAAATAATGATTGAATCATCGCAACGGTTGGCTTCGTTTGGTGTTTCTCTATATCCTTCATTATGGCAATCATACCATTCATTCGCTTTTTGATGAGAATCGAGATTCTATATTCCAAAGTTTCCATCCGTGGACCCATTGCTTCAGTAGGGGATATTCCATTGTCCTCAAAAAAATCCAGCATCAAAAGCAATGTCATTGATTGTGATTTTGACATAGTTTTACAAAATCGTCTAAATTTTACAGACACAGAAGCCTTGATTTTCAAGGTCTCAAATTGTTCTTTTTCAAAGCCTTCATCCATCTTTTTTAGTAAAAAATTTTCCTAATCTATTGAGCTTATTGTGTTTTTTAGTAAAAATCAAATCCAATAATTTGAAAAGCTCACGAGGAATTTCATTTAATTATTTGATTTTTAAACGTTTGCAAAACGACTCGTATCGAAACATCGCGCAGCGTGTTACCCTCTTGCTATTCCATTCCTTCATTTCATTTCGGTGCTTCCATACTTTTTATCAAAAGCTAAAAAACCAAATTTGGAAGATTGGTAACAATCATTTTTTTAACAGGATTATGTTTAAATTTTTAAATTATCCTTAAAAAAATCGCAAAAATATTTGCCTTTAAGTTTTTGACATATATTGAAATGGAACAACATATAAGACATATTATTTGGTATAAAATGCTTTCAATTGGTTGCCATAATGGCATAAATCCATATACTTATTATATCCAGAGCGTTTTCCTTTTTTGAGATGCAATATTGTGACTTCACACTTGACCATAATTATAATATTGATAATAAGAACACGACGAACCATTGTCATCTTCTTATCCATTTACTTCCCATAGTGCCTATCGCTGTTACCTTTCGGACACCAAATCTAAAATTTAGATTGAGTAAGGACTTATAAAAGGGAGGCACGACCGGTTATGCAGTCTGTCTCGAGCTAAATTTTAAACTTTGTGAAGAAAATGGAATAGTGATCTCTTTTTCTAGCGGACGCTATTCCAAAGTTGACCAATGTAGATCTCGAGCAAAGATTTTCAAGATATATACAGATTGTTTATAAGGAAAACCGTAAACTTTGGAATTGGGTCCAAGACTTTATAATGAAGGGCTTTGCCCATAATGAAGCTTTTTCGCGAAATGGAGTGGCAATGTGCTGAATGGTTTTTGAATGAGGAATAATCTCTCTAGGAGGATTTAATTAAACAGGAAAATAGAGTTCCAAAAGTGCTATAAATCCTTCTTATAATTTTGCTTTGATGGCGTGTCAACGTATAGTTGCCCATAATAAGTTTTATATATCCTTCTGACTCTGCGTAAAATCCTTTGAATCTTCTAGATCCTTGGTAAACTGACCACTTTTCAGACCACCTTTTCGCTCATTAACAAAACTCTTTTTAAAAGTCATTCTTAAAAAATTATTAGAAAGTCAAAACTGCTTCATTGTAGTATTTTAAAATACCCAGAATAACCCAATGGCTTTACCAATTCCAAATCAATATGAATAAAATATTTAATAGTAAACCTTGATGTTTAGCTATTACTAATAAAAGATGAAACTATTCTTTCATTATCTTGCGAGAAACAACGGTTCTAAAACCCAAATGCTCAAAAGATGAATCCATACTGGTACCCATCCTTGAGGAAGTTCTGTAGCTTGCACAATAAGAGGCATTGCATAAAAACGAACCTCCTTTAATAATTTTCTCCTGTACAAATGGATTGTTCGGGTTATAAGCACTAGATGATCCCTTTGGGTTTTTGGTAGCAGTTTTTGTTGAGGCTAATTCCGAATAATAATTGACATCATACCAATCGGATGTCCATTCCCAAACATTTCCTGCCATATCATAAAGTCCAAAATCATTTGGTGGATAGGATTTTACAGGAGCGATTCCCTCAAATCCATCCTTTCGTGAATTGCTTACTGGGAAATCACCTTCCCAACTATTTATTCTTTCATTTAACGCTGTGGCATCATCACCCCAATTATAGATGCTGTTTTTATTGTTCCCCCGGGCAGCGAACTCCCATTCGGCTTCTGTAGGCAATCGTCTTCCTTTCCAAATACAATAGGCTTCGGCATCTTCAAAGGCAATATGAACCACAGGATAATTTTCTTGCCCGTCAATGGTGCTGCTCTCCCCTGTTGGATGTTTCCAATTTACTCCGTTCGTCCATTTCCACCATTGGGAAACATCAAATAAATTAGGTAGAGCAGATTTTGATTTTTCGAATATCAAAGATCCTGGTCGTAATAAAGAATCGAGCGGCTTTGGAGTGTTCTCTGGCAATTGTTTTTTCATGACCTCCCAATCGATAGGACGTTCAGCAATCGTGACATAACCCGTTTTATTGACAAATTCTGAAAACTCTGCGTTTGTGACTTCTGTAATATCCATATAAAATCCATCCACAAAAACCTCATGACGTGGTTTTTCATGTTGCATGGCCATTTTATCTTGCGGAACTGCTCCTTGCGCAAAAGTGCCGCCAGGAATCCAAACCATTCCTTTGGGCGGGTTCTTTATTGGTTCTTTCTTATTGTCTACGTCTTTGCATGAATGAAAAACAGTCACACAAAGTGAAAGAATAAAGCATCTCTTTAAAATATTCATTAGTCAATTAATTAAACCTGTGAGATTGTAAATTTAAGAATTGTAGTCGATGTATAAGTGTCATTTTCCTTTAAGATTATCGAAGGAAAATGTGATTGGTTTGGAGCGTCCGGAAAATGTTGTGGTTCCAAACAAAAAGCGGATCTAAATTGGTAGAATTTTCCATTCTTCCCTATGACAGAACCATCCAATGAGTTCCCAGAATACAATTGAATTCCAGGTTCGTCCGTAAAAACTTCCATCGTTCTACCACTTTTTGGATGTCTGACTCTAGCTGCAAAACTTACTTCTTTAGAACTGCTATTTGATTTATTCAAAACATAATTATGATCATAACCTTCACCAAATTTTAATTGTTCATCCAAATTATCGATGTCCTTTCCGATATCCTTTACTATTGTAAAGTCGAAAGCCGAATCTTTCACCGGAGCGATTTCTCCTGTGGGAATCAGAGTTTTGTCAACTGGAGTATAGTTGTTGGCATTAATAAGCAATTGATGGTCATTGATGGTTCCATTGCCTTCCCCTGCAAGATTGAAATAGGAATGATGGGTAAGATTTATAGTGGTCGTTTGATCGGTGGTTGCGAAATATTTAATATGTAATTCATTATCATCCGTCAACTTATAATTGACACGAACCGTTAAATTTCCAGGATATCCTTCTTCTAAATGTTGAGAGATTCTTGAAAATTCAATTTCGGTATTGCTTATTTGCTTTGCATCCCAAACTATGTTATGAAAACCTTGAGTTCCTCCATGCAAATGATTGGGACCGTTGTTTTGATGCAATATGTATTTTTTGGAATCAATAGTAAACTCGCCCTTGGCAATTCTATTGGCATATCTGCCAATAATGGCTCCAAAATAAGGTTCTTTTGAATTCAAATACCCTTCAATATTATTATACCCTAAAACAATATCCTCAAAATCTCCTGATTTATCGGGAACAAATAGTGACACCAAGCGTTGACCAAAATTGGTAAAAAATGCCTTTAAACCATGTTTGTTTATAAGTTGGTAACCATATATCTGTTGACCTTCCATCTCAAGTTTAAAAGCATTTTTTTCCATTTCTGTTGGTATTGAAAATTCTTTATTTATCCCAAAGATTTTCCATTTCCTCGAGCGTTTTCCCTTTAGTTTCCGGAATGAATTTCAGAACAAAAAACATAGCCAATAAACTCATCAGACCATAGACCCAATAAGCAAAGCCATGATTGAACTTTTCACTTAAAAAGGTATTATCATCCATCATCGGGAACGTTAGTGATACCAAATAATTGGCAATCCATTGGGCTGCTACAGCAATTGCCATGGCTCTACCTCTAATTTTATTTGGAAAGATTTCCGACAATAAGACCCATGTAACAGGTCCCCAACTCATGGCAAAACTTGCGACATAAAGCATCATACAAAATAATGCGAATAATCCCGTAGATTCCGCAAAGAACACAAAACCTAAGGCGAACATGGCCACCGACATTCCTATGGCACCAATTACCATCAACGGTTTTCTTCCATATTTATCTACTGTTTTGATGGCAATAAAGGTAAATGTGAAATTCACGATTCCAACAAGAACAGTCATCAACAGTGCCCCATCTGTGGCGGAGTCCATTTTTTTGAAAATTTCCGGTGCATAATAGAGCACCACATTGATACCCACAAATTGTTGAAAAATGGAAAGTGCGATCCCAATAAAAATAACATTTTCACTAATTTGCGAACTTCTTGCCAATCTTTTAATAACTTCTTAGTGTAATTATATTCTAGTAAATCTCGGTCCTCTGCAAAAAATATGAATAGAAACCTATCTATAAGTTTTTGCGATTTTTTGAAGAGTGTGAGCTTTACATTTTTCTCCAGGTGTTCTAGGTCATTTAGATGTTCTGTGTCTTCAGGGATCTTTGTATCGCCCTGTAGAGTAGTTCTAAACGTTTTTTTATTCCGCTTTATCAAATCCCTGTAAAGTTCGCGCTTAAATTGGGAATAATCCTTATAAAAGTCTTTGGTAATTTGCTCTTCTTTTACCAATGAATCTTGCTTAATCTTTAGTGGTACTGCTTTGATCAAATTGCCTTTCTGAAGGCATAAATACAACATTGCAAAATCCTCTATGGATTCCTGAAACACTTCCAAAAAGAAGGTTTTTGCGGGATTATTCACGATGACCTTAAATGGGATCGTAATTCTTATTAATAATTTGTTAGATGGCCATCTTCAATTTCATGCTTTTCGCTTCATTTAGAAGCAATGGTATTGGTTTGTAAGAATAAATAGATTAAATTTCGACGATGTAAATTGATTTATTAAATGTAGAGGGTATTTAAAACTGGCAGTTCTACCTTCAATTTCTTACTAGTATTTGCACTATTTATTGTCCTTTAATTTTATTACGAGATGAAAAAGTCTTCAAAAATCGATAGTCTCAGAATTGATGAATTTTCAGCTACTCCTAAATACCAACAATTGGTTAATGCAGTACTGAATGCCATAAAGCAAGGTGTCTTTAAAAAAGGAGATGTCTTGCCTTCAATTAATGAACTAAGTTTTGAATATGAAATATCAAGAGTTACCATTGAAAAGGGGTATAATAAATTAAGGAAAATAGGTATTTTAGAAGCATTTCATGGCAAAGGTTATTTTATTGCTAATACTGATATTTCGCAGGATTTAAAAATTTTCTTGATGTTCAATAAATTAAGTGCACATAAGAAGATTATATATGATTCATTTGTTGATACTTTAGGAGAAAAAGCAGCTATAGATTTTTATATTTATAACAATGATTATGCTTTGTTTAAAAAGTTACTAAATAAACAAAAAAATGATTATACTCATTATGTAATCATTCCTCATTTTGTTGAAAAAGCAGAAGGGTATCAGTTGTTAATTGAAGAAATACCAAAAGAAAAACTCATTATAGTTGATAAAAAAATCGAAGGTATTTCTGGAAATTATGGTACCGTTTATGAAAATTTTGAAGATAATATCTATAATGCTTTAAGCAAAGCTTTAGAGCCTTTGAGCAAATATCATACGCTGAAATTAATTTTTCCTGTTGACAGTTATTTTCCACAAGAGATTGTGAAGGGATTTAAAAACTTTTGTTATAATTATACTTTTAATTATAAAGTCGTAGATGATTTTGACCTTGAAGAAGTACATGAAGGAGAGGTTTATATTAATTTAATGGAATCTGATTTGGTGAAAATTTTAGATAAAATCATAGCTCTTGATTTAACCATTGGGGAACAAGTAGGAGTGATTTCATACAATGAAACCCCTTTAAAAAAATTCATCATGAATGGACTTACAACCATTTCTACTGATTTTGAAAAAATGGGTAGAACTGCAGCACAATTAGTTTTAGACTCTTCTAAAGAACAAATCGAAAATCCATTTGAACTTATCCTAAGAGGATCTTTATAATAATATAATAATGGAATTACGTAAATTAAAATCATTTCTTGTTGTTGCTAAAGAATTGCATTTTGGAAAAGCAGCAAAAAAATTAAATATTACACAACCCGCTTTAACCCATCAAATTCAACAATTAGAAAGCGAGTTGGGTTTTGATCTTTTTGATAAAGAAAAAAGGGTAAATCATCGAAAAGTGGAGCTTACTGAAGCTGGATCTTTTTTGATGAAAGAAGTGAGTCGTGTCATAGATCTTCTTGATAGAACGTTAAAAAGTGCCAAAGTAAATAGCGAAAAAAACAGGCAATTAAAGTTGGGTATTCCAAAAATGTCACCTGTAAATGAAGTGATAGCTGTTTTGCAAAAACTACAATTGAAGTTTCCTGATAGTACTTTTAAAATAGTAGAATGTACTACAGTAGTTTCTGTGCAAGAAGCATTGTTTAAGGGGACTATTGATATTGGAATTAGTACTTTGCCTGTTGTGTATAAAGCATTAGATTACCAGGTTTTTCATAATGGATTTCTTAATGTCATTATTTCAAAAAATCATCCATTGGCAAAATATAAAAAAATTAAGATTGAACAGCTTCGAAATGATAAATGGATTGAGTTAAATAAAGACTTGTGTCCTGCAATTATGGAAGAAGTTGAAGTACTTTGTAGAAATGTAGGATTCTCTCGTGATGCCAATATTGAACAAGAAGTGTCTAATGTTGAACTATTAGTAGGATTGGTAAATGCAGGAATTGGGATTGCAATATTTCCTAGTAGTTACCCAACAAATTTTGAAGGAGTAGTTTCTAAAGAATTGACTTTTTCTCAAAATACGCAATTAGAAATTACTAAAATAATTGCCTTCAAAGAAACCCTCATGACGAATACCAACAATAAATAAAAAAGTTTGGTAATTAATTTCGTTGTTAAAAAGCTTACTCTTTATTAAGCACATTCTTAACTGTTCTAGTTTCTAACGCACCCTATTTTAATTTTTTATTAATTATAGATATTTATTAGAATAATCAATAAAATTTATCAAAAGGTTTGTAACGATAACGATTGAGTAGGACAGTTATTTTTTTTATTTTCACTTATTTTACAATCAACAAGTACAATAAACCTATTTCATTATTTAAAATGGAGTTTATTGTTTAAAGAAAAGTAGGGTTTTTGCAAATTCCTATTGTTGATTTTAATATTCATTTGATAAAATTAAAAATAACTTTCAATTTATATATTTAAATAACATGAAAAAATATTCCAGATTAATATCTGTTTTCTACTTGGTACTTATTTGTAATGGTACATATGCACAAGACAGTAAAGATGCCTTATTAAATAACTTTAAAACACCTCCTAATTCGGCTAAACCTCGCGTATGGTGGCATTGGATGCATGGAAACATTCTAAGGATGGAATTCAAAAAGATCTTTTGTGGATGAATCGTGTAGGTATTGGTGGTTTTATGAATTTTGATGCTGCAATGACAACACCACAAATCGTTCCTAAAAGATTGACATATATGACTGATGATTGGAAAGATGCTTTTCAATTTACAACAAAATTGGCCGATTCTTTAAAGTTAGAAATGGCAATTGCTGGATCTCCAGGTTGGAGTGAAAGTGGAGGACCATGGGTAGCTCCAAAAGACGGAATGAAAAAATTAGTTTGGAGTGAAATACGTGTAAAAGGCGGAAAGAAATTTACTGGAATTTTACCAAAAGCACCAACTAAAACGGGACCATTCCAAAATATTCCTTTCTCTGAAGCAATGCCTATAGGAGAACCTGTAGGAGCACCAGCAGATTATTATGAAGATATCAGTCTAATGGCTTATAAATTGCCAGAACCCGAAATTAATTTAAGTGATTTAAAGCCTATAATTACTTCAAGTGGAGGAATTTTTACAATAAAGCAACTTACAGATGGGGATTTAGCTACTACTGTTTTATTGCCGGTAACTAAAAATGATGAAAGTGCATGGATTCAATTTGCTTTCGCAAAAGCACAGACTTTTAAAGCAATTACAGTAGTAGGAGGTGGAGACAAAGGTCTATTTGGACTTTTTGGAGAGAAAGCGGATACACGTTCACTTGAAGTAAGTGATGATGGCATTCATTTTAGTAAAGATACATTTATACCCGCTGGAGGAGTGTTGCAACAAACCATTAATTTTTCAAATGCGACATCTAAATATTTTAGGGTAACTTTCAAAAACCCACCACCACTTTTTAGTTTTGCTGCGATGATGGGATCTAATGAAGCTCCAATTCCTTCACCAGGAACAGATGTTGCCGAAATAGTTTTGCATAGTGCAACAAAAATTGATCGATTTGAAGAGAAAGCCGCTTTTGCAGCTGTTACAAATATCGATGTAAAGGGTACTCCAAATACTTCGGATGTTATTGCACCGGAAAATATTATTGATTTATCAGGTAAATTGAATGCCGATGGGACATTAAACTGGACACCACCTGCAGGGAATTGGAAAATTGTACGTTTTGGTTTTTCTTTATTAGGAATTACCAATCATCCCGCTTCACCGGAAGCAACAGGTTTGGAGGTAGATAAGTTAGATCCCGTAGCCATAAAAGCGTATTTTGAAAATTATCTGGATCAATACCAAAATGCTACAGGTGGATTAATGGGAGATAAAGGAGGATTGCAATACATCGTTACCGATAGTTGGGAAGCAGGAGCGCAAAACTGGACACAAAATTTACCAGCTGAGTTTTTAAAACGAAGAGGATATAGTTTATTACCATGGATGCCTACACTAACGGGTCAGATTATTTAAAGTTCAGAAGCAAGTGAAATTTTTTTATGGGATTATCGAAAAACACTGAGTGAAATGGTTTCAGAATACCATTACGATCAATTAACGACTTTGTTACACGAACGCGGAATGAAACGCTATTCTGAATCCCATGAAAATGGTCGTGCGTTAATTGCTGATGGTATGGAAGTTAAACGTACTGCCGATATTCCTATGGGTGCCATGTGGACATCGGGTACAATAGGTGGAGATGGTAAGACGTATAATGTAGATATCCGCGAATCCGCTTCTGTGGCGCATATTTATGGACAAAATTTAGTGGCTGCCGAATCGCTTACTGCTATTGGTAATGCTTTTGCCTTTTCGCCGGAGCGTCTGAAGCCAACTGCCGATATGGAATTAGCCAGTGGATTGAACCGATTTGTAATTCATACTTCAGTACATCAACCGTCAGATGATCATTTTCCCGGTCTTGGACTTGGACCATTCGGTCAATGGTTTACCCATCATGAAACTTGGGCGGAACAAGCTAAATCTTGGACAGATTATCTATCCAGAAGTTCTTATATGTTGCAACAAGGTAAATTTGTAGCAGACATTATCTATTATTATGGAGAAGACAATAATATCACTTCCCTTTTTGGAAAAAAATTGCCAAATGTTCCTGAAGGGTACACTTATGATTTTGTCAACGCCGATGCACTTCTAAATGTGCTTTCTGTGAAAAACGGGCAAATAATTACGCCAAGCGGAATGCATTATAAAGTTTTAGCATTGGATGCCAATAGCCAGCAAATGACCTTAAAAGTAGCTAATAAAATTAGTGAGTTGGTAAAAGCTGGAGCTATCGTTGTTGGGCCAAAACCAATTGGAACACCAAGTTTAACAGATGATAAAACAGCATTTAATGTCGTAATAAATGAATTATGGGGTGCTGATAACACGGTGAAATCTATTGGTAACGGAAAAATATATACAGGAGAAAGTATCGAAAAAGTGTTAACAGCTTTAGCAGTTAAACCAGATTTTGAATATACTAAACCACAGGCTGATACCCAATTATTATATGTACACCGTGAATTACCGGAGCAGGAGTTGTATTGGGTAAACAACCGAAACGACAGGACCGAAAATATTGAAGCAACTTTCAGAGTTTCTGGTAAGACTGTTGAAATTTGGCATCCTGAAACCGGTAAAATAGAGCAGGCTTCGTATTCTTTTGCTGATGGTCGTACCAAAGTTTCTTTGCATTTAGAACCTAATGACGCTGTATTTGTTGTCTTTAAAGACAATACAACTACAGCAGCGCAAATTTTACCTGCTGTAATCGAAACTAAATTAGCTGCTGTAGAAGGAAACTGGAACTTGAGTTTCCAAAAAGAACGCGGAGCACCTTCGAATATTGCGATTGATAAACTGACTTCTTGGACCGAGAATTCAGATGCTGGCGTGAAGTATTTTTCTGGAACAGGAACGTATTCGAAAACAATTGAGGCACCAAAAAGCTGGTTTAAAAATGCCGGGCAATTATGGATCGACCTTGGTGATGTAAAAAACCTTGCCGAAGTTATCGTTAATGGAAAATCATTAGGAGTAGTTTGGAAAAAACCATTTAGAGTGGATGCTACCGGAATTTTAAAACCAGGAAAAAATACTTTGGAAATAAAAGTGACGAATCTTTGGGTAAATAGACTTATCGGTGATGCACAAAAAGATGTTGTTAAAAAAATCACCTATACAACTATGCCATTTTATAAAGCGGACGCTCCATTGTTACCATCAGGATTATTGAGTACAGTAACCGTTTTATCAGTGAAATAAAAAATTATTCCTTTCGAATGATTTGAAATAATTAGAATTTAATTTTAAAGAGGTGGAACCAAAACACAACAGTTTGGTTTCACCTTTTTTTTGCTTTATAAATTGAAATCCTTTTTTGACTTTTTAAGAGTACTATTTTAACATTACGGACTATAAAACCTGTAAATTTATATCTAAAAGAAAAAAATATTCTTTTAGATATATATAAAATCAATTTTTTTAATGGGTAAAAACACACAAACACTCCCGTTTATGTGTTTTAATTAAACGAAATAAGATTTAAATAGAATTATTTCAAGTACTTAAGTTTTTTTCTTTTACAGT
The DNA here is from genome assembly GCA_003550275.1 of Flavobacteriaceae bacterium MAR_2010_72. GTDB lineage: Bacteria > Bacteroidota > Bacteroidia > Flavobacteriales > Flavobacteriaceae > Geojedonia. Next base: position 413,435 of record QXCW01000002.1, on the reverse strand, counting down.
TTAAATACATGTATCTCCCCATTTTTCTAGACAATCTTTATCTTTCATACCTATTACGATTACTAAAATTTATTATTATAATAAATAAAAACAATTAAAAAAACGATTTCTATTACGATTGCGTAGGACAGTTAATAGAAGTGGTATTGTTATATTTGAAAAATTTAAAACATAAAAATATGTTATGTATAAAAAAATCCAAGAATAAATAAATACTAACTAAAAAAAAACCAAAAAATGAAGAAGTTTTTACAACAACATCGAGTTGCCCTGTTCCTGATAAAGGCATTGGTGTTGTATTTGGGATTCTGTACCCAAGCGATTGCGCAACAAATTGTTCAGGGAAAAGTTACTGATGATAATAGTCAACCACTTTTTGGTGTAAGTATAGCTGTTAAAGGAACCAATAAAGGAGCATACACAGATGCTGACGGAAAGTACAGCATAGAAGCTAAAAGTAGTGCTACTTTAGTATTCACTTATGTTGGTTTTAAATCGAAACAAGTAGTTATCACCAATCAAACTAATGTTAATGTGGTTTTACAAGAAGATACACAAGCATTAGATGAAGTAATTGTTACTGGAGTTAGTGATGCTAGAACAAAGATGGAATCTTCCATCGCGATAAGCTCATTAAGTGCTAAAGATATGAGTAAAATGGTACCTGCAAGTGCAGCCGATTTACTAAAAAATGTGCCTGGAGTTTATGTTAATTCAGCGTTGGGAGAGATAAGAAATGTGGTGTATTCACGTGGTGTTTCTGCAAATTCATCTGATGGTGATCGCGGATATTACTATGTTTCAATGCAGGAAGACGGTTTACCGGTAACGAATGTAACATATGGTAATTATGGACCGGATTATTTTTTAAGATTGGATGCTAATATTTTAAAAGTTGAAGCGGTAAGAGGAGGGTCAGCTTCTATTTTTGGACCCAATGCACCAGGAGGGATTTTTAATTATATTAGTAAAACTGGAAAACCTGGATTTCAAGGTGAAGCAAAAGTTAAATTAGGTTTACAAGGAGATAATAATCCCTATTATCGCACAGATTTAAATGTAGGAGGCAGCATAAACAATTCAATTTCTTATAATATTGGTGGATTTTATCGTTATGATAATGGATCAAGAAATCCAGGATATGCTATGAATAATGGTGGACAGGTTAAAGGTAATATTATTAAAACTTATGATAAAGGTTTTTTAAAAGTGTATGCAAAATATCTTAATGACCACAATGGCTGGTTTGAATTTTCTCCTGCCAGAAATTTTAGCAATCCACAGTTAGCGGAAGGTGTTTCTATTACTGATGCCTATTTACCTTCAAAAAAGATTAAATTTGATTACCAGAACAACGATGGAACAATGGATACATATGATCCTACTAGGTTAGCGCATTCTATTGATTTTGCAGCTGGTATGGAGTGGTCACATAGATTTGGTGAAGGTTGGAAATTTAATAACAATTTTAAATATACAGCTAAAACTTCTAATTGGAATTCAGGTGCAGGAATTAGCCCTGTAGATATAAGTGGAATTTTTCCTTATTTTTTCTCTAATACTTTAGGTAAAGCTGGAACTTATCAGTATACTGATCTAGTTACAGGTCAGCCTGTTGCAACTGTAACTTCTTCAGATGGATTTTCACATACTGTAACTGCTAACTCTTTGCCAGGGCAAAATGTGCAAAGCAATGGTGTAATGTTTCAAGGGTTATTAGTAAATAACAACAAAGTAAACGAAATTATTGATCAATTCTCGTTGTCAAAGAAAATAGACAATATGAGTTTTACTCTTGGCGGATATTTTGCAAAATCAAATGTAAATGTTGATACAGGATTTGCAGGTGTTTCGTTTGGTACTATCGAAAACCGTCCTCATCCAATAGGGATTACACTTACCACTTCATCAGGAGATGTTATGGACGTAACTAATTCAGTAGGAGCTGCTGGAATGGGAAGAGCTAGCTTTAACACAAGTAATATTGATCAAACACAAATGGCACTTTTCTTTGGTCACAACTGGCAAATAAGCGAAAAATTAAATTTTGACTGGGGGGTGCGTTTTGATAACGTTGGAGCAAAAGGGGAAAATTATTTTAGTACAAATGGTGTAGATAATGGAACTGGAGGATTAGACGGAAATGTAAATACAATTTATGACAACTATGCCACATCAGATAGACCTAAAAGAAATTTTGATAAAAATGTTTCCATATTCTCATATACAGGTGCTTTAAACTATAGTATTTCTGATAATTATGCTATTTACACTCGTTTTTCAGTAGGTAAGAAAGCTCCAGATTTGATATTATATACGACTGCAATTACGGATTTTACTATTGACAATTTAGACCCACGTGCGCAAGATTTGAAACAGGTTGAAATTGGGTTCAAAACTAAATTAGATCAAATTCAAATTACTGTTACTCCATTTTATAGTTTGTTAAGTAATATTCCAACCGCAGTGAGTGCCCAAAATGAAGATGGGACTGCATATTTTACACCTAATATTTTCAATGAACAGCAAACCTATGGTTTGGAATTGGAAACAAAATATAGTATAGAGAAATTTGGAATAAGAGGAGTCTTTACATTACAAAAGGGAGAAGCAAGAGCATGGAAAGTATGGATGCTCGGGGCTAATGGTAGTTCTGATGATACAACACTGGATTTTTCGGGTAATAAACTCGACAACAATCCGAATATTATGTTTAACATCTCACCTGATTACCAAATTACCAATAAAATTAATGTTTATGGAAACTGGAGTTTTATGGGGGAAAGGCCTGCAAATGTAGCTAATACTTTTACATTACCTTCTTTTAGCCAGTTTGACCTTGGATTAAATTTCAAAGCAACGGACAAATTGGATTTCAATTTTAACGTTGTAAATGCTTTTCAGGGAACAGGTGTTATGGGTTGGCTTGCACCGGGAGGTTTTCCAGCATCATTGGACAGACAAGGATTTACTCCTGCTCAATTAGCAGCAAATCCAAATGCTTCATTTAGTATCCTTACGATTCAACCAAGATCAATGTACCTGACAGCTACATATAAATTTTAAATTTGTTTTTTAATTTATATAATTAACCAGATAGGGTGAATAATCATCCTATCTGTTTTTTTACTAACTAATTATCAATTTTACAGTTGCATCATTTTTTTAATATTACCTAAAAGTACAACATGAAAAAATTATTGATTTCATTGATTTTTATTATTGGATTTGATTTTTATCTATATTCCCAAGAAGTATTTCCACTGTATAATGGAAAAGTCCCTAATTCTAAAGAGATAGTAGGATTGACAGATTCCATTATTTCTGTTCCTGTGGGAAATAAAATTATTAAAGGCATTTTGAGAGTTTCCAGTCCAGATTTAACTGTTTTTTTACCAGAGAAAAGTAAAGCTACCGGAATAGCAGTTATTATTTGTCCAGGTGGAAGTTATTCGGGTTTAGCAATTGAACATGAAGGATATGATATTGCAAAAAAATTAAATGAAAAAGGGATTGCAGGCTTTGTTTTAAAATACCGTCTGCCAAATGCTCAATATGTCGAAAATAAACAAATTGTTCCTTTGCAGGATGCACAACGTGCAATTCAATTGGTTCGAGAGAATGCTAAGAAATGGGGAATCAATCCCCATAAAATTGGTATAGAAGGGAATTCGGCCGGAGGACATTTAGCTTCGAATGCTGGGACACATTATCAAAAAGCTTTAATAAATAATCCTCTTAAAACTAGTTTACGTCCTGATTTTTTGGTTTTAAATTATCCTGTTATCAGTATGGCAGATAGTTTGACACACTTTGGTTCAAGATACAATTTGATAGGTGAAGAGTTATCACCTGAAGCATTGAAAACAATTATGAGTGATTGGAAAACATCCGAACAAAAATTAGCCAATCTGCCAGTAAATGAAGAAATGATTAAAGAATACTCTAATGAATTGAAAGTGACATCTGATACACCTCCTACTTTTATTACACATGCTGTAGATGATAATGTAGTTAAAGTGCAAAATTCATTACTGTTTATTGCAGCTTTACAAAAGAGCAAAGTGATGGTTGAATCTTTTTTTTATGCAAAAGGAGGACACGGTTACGGAATAGATAATTCAACTAGTGATGTAGAATGGATAGACTCTTGTATGGATTGGATTTTAAAAATAAATAAATAAAACGAATTAAAATTTTCAAAAAATGAAAAAACACATTTTACTTATAGTATTCATTTGCTTCAGTACAATAGCTTTTGGACAAACCAATCTTCGAAACCTTACAGTCGAAAATGCAACTAATCCTATTGGAATAGGAGTGGAAACACCTCGTTTTAGTTGGCAATTGGTTTCTAATAAACAGAACGTTAAGCAAACTGCTTACGAAATTCAGGTAAAAGAAGGAACCAATACCCTTTGGAGATCTGGAAAAGTGATATCTGATGCTTCTATTTTTAATAGATACGGAGGTTCGCCATTGGTATCTAATGCTAAATACTATTGGCAAGTACGCGTTTGGGATAATCAAGGAAAAGTTTCTAATTGGGCAACAGCTTCATTTGGAACTGCCTTGCTTCATTCGAATGAGTGGAAAGCGACTTGGATCTCCTCTGGTTTAAAAAGTGATACTGTAAATGGTGTTGTACCCCTGTTCAGAAAATCATTTTTGGCCAATAAAAAAATTGCTTCAGCGAAAGTATATGTCACCTCAAGAGGTTTGTATGAGGTTCAAATCAACGGAAAACGAATGGGTGATTCTTATTTGTCGCCAGGATGGACAAGTTATGATAAGCATTTGCAATATCAAACGTATGATGTTTCTAATTTACTTTCAGAAGGTAAAAATGCCATCGGAGCGATTGTAGGAAGTGGTTGGTACCGCACTCGTTTAGGGTGGGAAAACAAGCAAAATATTTATGGAAAAGAAACGGCGTTGCTTTTTCAAATGGAAATTAAATATGCTGATGGAACTACTGCAACTGTAGTTTCTGATACTTCTTGGAAAACGAGTAATAGCTCTATTCTTTATTCTGAAATTTATAATGGTGAAATTCAAGATTTAAATTTAGAACAAAAAAAATATTCTACCGCTAATTTTGATGACAGTCGTTGGGTAAATGTAACCAAAAAGGATTTTCCTAAAGATTATATTACAGCATCAATAAATGAACCGATTAGGAAACAGGAAAACTTTAAACCCGTTCAAGTGTTGACTTCTCCAAACGGGGAAACCATTTTAGATTTTGGTCAGAATCTGGTGGGTTGGGTAAAAGTTGATATTCAAGGAAAACCGGGTGATTTAATTAAACTTTCTCACGTAGAAATGTTGGACAAAAAAGGAGTGCCTTATTTTGAAAACTTACGTTCTGCCAAAGCACAAGCAATATATACCCTTACCGGAAATGGAATAGAAACCTTAGAACCTCATTTTACATTTTTTGGATTTCGATATGTGAAAGTAGAAGGACTTTCAGGGAAATTAAATCCCAATGATTTTACAGCAATTGCTCTATATTCAGATATGAAACAAACAGGAACTTTTGAATGTTCAAATCCATTGGTGAATCAATTGCAAAGTAATATTCAATGGGGGCAAAAAGGAAATTTCTTAGATGTTCCTACTGATTGCCCACAAAGAGATGAGAGACTGGGATGGACAGGCGATGCCGAAGTATTTTCAAGAACAGCGGCTTATAATTTTAATGTGAATCAGTTTTTTGCCAAATGGTTGATTGATGTTGCTGCTGATCAAAAAGAAAACGGATCTGTACCTTTTGTAATACCAGACGCTTTGAAAGGTTCTCAATGGGATATGGGTATTGGTGCTGCAGGTTGGGCAGATGCCAGTATAATTATTCCATATAATATGTATGTGAGTTATGGGGACAGGGAGATTGTGGAAAGACAGTATCCAAGTATGAAGGCATATTTAAACTATGTTCAAGGAGCGGCTAAAAATGATTTGTGGAATACTGGTTTTCAGTTTGGAGATTGGTTGAGCTATAGAGTAGATGATTCGAAAGGGATGATTGGAATGAAATCAGCTATCACCGATAACTATTTAGTAGCACAATGTTTTTATGCCTACAATACTCAAATTATGATAAAAACAGCTGCTTTATTAGGGAAAACAGCTGAAGTAAAGGAATACCAAGCGTTGTTGGAGCGCATTAAGAAAGCATTTCAAGCGGAATATATGACAGTTTCTGGTCGATTGATTTCAGAAACACAAACTGCATATATTTTGGCTTTACAATTTGATATGTTACCTGAAAATTTAAGAGCACAAGCTGTAGATCGCTTGGTGAAAAACATAGAAAGTTATGAGTATCATTTGACTACAGGATTCTTGGGGACTCCTTTTTTAAATCCAGTTTTAACTCGTTTTGGTCGAAATGACGTGGCTTACAAATTGTTGCTTCAGGACACCTATCCTTCATGGTTGTATCCAATAAAAGCACATGGTGCGACTACTATTTGGGAACGTTGGGATTCTATAAAACCAGACGGTACTTTTCAAGATCCAAGCATGACTTCTTTCAATCACTATGCATATGGTGCAGTTGGAGATTGGATGTACAGAACCATTGCAGGTATTGATACTAAAGAAGCCGAAGGTGCGGGTTATAAATCAAGTATCATTAAACCTGAAATAGGGGGGGATTTGACTTTTGCCAAAGCTAGTTTAGAAACTAATTATGGCTTGCTGTCTTCTTCTTGGAAAATTGAAGGAAACAAATTTATTTTGGATGTTGAAGTTCCACCCAACACCAATGCGATTATTGAATTTCCAACAAATAAAATAGAAACAATTAAAGAAAATAAAACAGTTATTAATGCCAAAAGTATAACTGTTGGCTCGGGCAAATATCATTATGAAATGGAATTGTAATGAGTTTATATTCAAAATAATAATAGATTCATTGAGAAAAATATAAATGACTAGTCGCCGATTCTTATCAAGTCTTCCACTCTTTTGAGAGTCCTGAAGGATTAGGAGAGTATAATAAAAAAAAAGGGGTTTTGTAAGGACTGTATAGGACTGTTTTGTTCTAGATATTCTCTTATTTTACAACACCATAATCAATAACTATAAATTAAATTACCAAATGGAATCATTACTCGGATTGCTTTTTCACTCGATAGGAGGTTTCTCTTCAGGGAGTTTTTATATGCCTTTTAAAAAGGTTAGAGGTTGGGCCTGGGAAAGCTATTGGATTGTGGGAGGATTTTTCTCTTGGTTGATAGTTCCTCCAATTGCAGCGTATTTGACTATTCCAAACTTTGTAGAAATCATTAGTAGAACTTTTCTTTGGGGAATAGGTCTAATACTCGCTTCCATTGTATTAGTTGGAATAGGAAATTCACTTTAATAATAAAAAAAATCAGATTCTTATATATATCACTTTTTATACAACACACTATGTCAAATATAAATAACATGACTTTTCAGCACGTAAGCTACCTTTGGGATGAAGTTAAAGCTAAGGAATTAGCAGGAGACGAAGTAGCACTTTTTATCTATCGTTCTAATTTATTAGGAGCCGATTTGAGATTAACGAATTATGGAGGTGGAAATACTTCTGTGAAGATTAGAGATAAAGATCCTTTAACTGGAACGGAGTCCGAAGTAATGTGGATCAAAGGTTCAGGTGGAGACATTGGAACATTAACAAAATCAGGATGTGCGGCACTTTATTTAGAAAGATTGCGTAATCTTGAAAATGTATATAGAGGGATTGAATTTGAAGATGAAATGGTAGAGTTATTCAATCACTGTATTTTCGATTTAGCTTCAAAAGCCCCTTCAATTGATACGCCTTTACACGGTTTCTTACCTTTCAAACATATTGATCACTTACATCCAGATGCTGCAATAGCAATTTGTGCTGCAAAAGAGGGAAAGAAAATTACAGAAGAATTATTCGACGGAGAAATTGGTTGGGTTGGATGGCAACGTCCTGGTTTCGACTTAGGTTTGCAAATGCGTGCATGTCTAGAAGAAGCGGAAAAGAAAGGAAAAAAATTAAAAGGAGTAATGTTGGGTTCTCACGGTTTGTTTACTTGGGGAGATACTTCTTATGAAAGTTACATCAATACACTGGAAGTAATTGAAAAATGTGCAGAGTATTTAGAAAGCAACTACGGTAAAACACGTCCTGTATTTGGAGGACAAAAAACCGAAAGCCTTCCAGTTGATGCACGTCAATTACAAGCGGCAAAATTAGCTCCAATTTTGAGAGGTTTCTGTTCTTCAGAACGTAAAATGATTGGACATTATACAGATGATGCTAGAGTGTTGGAATTCATCAATTCGAATGATTTAGAAAAATTAGCTCCTCTTGGAACTTCTTGTCCAGATCATTTCTTGAGAACTAAAATAAGTCCTTTAGTAATTGAATTGGCTCCAAATGAAGATTTATCGGATGTTGAAGCTATCAAAGCGAAGTTGACTCCAGCTTTTGAAGCCTACCGCCAAATGTACTCTGAATACTATAACACTTGTAAAAAATCAAATTCACCAGCGATGCGTGACCCGAATCCTGTGGTAATTTTATATCCAGGTGTAGGGATGTTTACTTTTGCAAAAGATAAAACAATGGCTCGCTTAGCATCAGAATATTATACAAATGCGGTAAATGTTATGAAAGGTGCGGAAGCAGTTTCAGAATATACGGCTTTACCTCGTCAAGAAGCTTTTGATATTGAATATTGGTTATTGGAAGAGGCGAAGTTGCAACGTATGCCAAAGCCTAAAGCATTGTCCGGACGAATCGCTTTGATTACAGGTTCTGCAGGTGGAATAGGTAATGCTATTGCAAAAAGATTTGCTGAGGAAGGCGCTTGTGTAGTTATCAACGACATCAATGTCGAACGTTTAGAAGGCGCTGCAGCTGATTTTATTAAAACTTTTGGTAAAGATGCTATTTCAAGTACTTTATTGAACGTGACTGATGAAAAAAGTACAGAAAAAGCGTTAGATGCCGCTTGTTTGGCTTTTGGAGGGGTTGATATTGTAGTTAATAATGCTGGAATTAGTATCTCAAAATCAATTGCAGAACACAGTTTAGAAGATTGGGATAAATTATATGATATTTTGGTGAAAGGGCAATTTATTGTTTCTAAGGCCGGAATAGAAGTGATGCGCAAACAAGGATTTGGTGGAGATTTAGTAAATATTGTGTCCAAAAATGCAGTAGTTGCAGGCCCCAATAATCCTGGTTATGGTTCTGCCAAAGCGGCTCAAGCGCACCTTACTCGTTTAATGGCTGCCGAATTAGGTCCTGACAAAATCCGTGTGAATACCGTAAACCCAGATGCCGTCATCTCTGATTCCAATATTTGGTCAGGTGGTTGGGCTGAAGGTCGTGCTAAAGCCTATGGAGTTACAGTTGCAGAACTGCCTGCTTATTATGCGAAACGTACGTTATTGAATGAAATTATATTGCCCGATGATATTGCCAATGCTTGTTTTGCATTTGTAGGTGGTTTGTTGAATAAATCAACTGGAAATGCCTTGAATGTGGATGGTGGTGTAGCAATGGGCTTTTACAGATAAATTTGAATTTGGTTTTTAAATTGATTTTTCTAACGTCCGTATCTTTAGGGCGTTAGATTTATTTAAATTTGTAAATAGAATTTATATGGAAAAAGTAGCTTTTAAAATGCAGCTTCATCAAGAGCAGGTTCAAGAATACCAACGCCAACATGATGAAATCCGGCCAGAACTTGTAGCTTTACTAAAAAATATTGGAGTTGCCGATTATTCTATTTTCTTAGACCCAAGCACAAATGCTTTGTTTGCAGTTTTAAAAATTGAAACCCCAGCTTTATTAGACGAACTATCGAAGCACCCTGCAATACAGAAATAGTGGAAGTATATGAGTGATATTATGGAAACGAATCCTGATAATTCACCATTAACTACTACTTTAAAAGAAGTTTTTTATTTACCTTAAAAAAAATACTATGTTAATTGATTCAAACAAAATAGCCTTACATAATGAAGATTTAATTAAATCTCATACCAATAAATTAGTTTTCACAGCATCAGAAATTGGTGAAACCGAAAGTATTATCCAAAAATTAATTGACTTTCAAATTGCCATTCCATCTTGGGCTTTAGGTACTGGCGGAACTCGTTTTGGTCGTTTTCCAGGTGGTGGAGAACCTCGTTCATTAGAACAAAAAATTGAAGATGTTGGGATATTGCATGCACTTACCCAAACAGCAGGAGCGGTTTCATTACATATTCCTTGGGATGTGCCAGAAGATTACAATGCTATTAAACAATTAGCAAGTTCATTGGATATCAAGTTTGATGCGGTAAATTCCAATACGTTTCAAGATCAAAAAAACGCAAAAGAAAGTTATAAGTATGGCTCATTGAGTAATACTAGTGAAGCTGTTAGGCAACAAGCTATTCAGCATAATTTAGATGTTATAAATATTGGAAATAAACTAGGCTCTAAAAGCTTAACGGTTTGGTTAGCAGATGGCTCTTGTTTTCCAGGGCAGAACAATTTTCAAACAGCACTTCAAAACACAGAAAACAGCTTAAAAGATATTTATAAAGCCCTTCCAAACGATTGGAAGATGCTTATTGAATACAAGCCTTACGAACCTAATTTTTATAGTACGGTTATTCAAGATTGGGGAACCTCCTTTATGTTAGCCAATGCTTGTGGAGAGAAGGCGTATTCGTTGGTTGATTTAGGTCATCATTTACCAAACAGCAATATTGAGCAAATAGTATCTATTTTAATGTTGAAAGGGAAATTAGGGGGGTTCCATTTTAATGACAGCAAATATGGCGATGATGATTTGACCGTTGGAAGTATTAAGCCTTATGCATTATTCTTGATTTTTAATGAATTGGTTTACGGCATGCAAAACAATCCTCAAAATCCAGATTTAGCGTGGATGATTGATGCCAGCCATAATATAAAAGACCCATTGGAAGATTTAATTCAATCCCTTGAAGCCATCCAAGAAGCCTATGCAAAAGCGTTGTTGGTTGATCAAAATGAATTAAAATCGGCTCAACAAGAAAATGATGTTGTCAAATGTCAGGAAGTTCTGCAAGCCGCATATAGAACAGATGTTCGTCCTTTGTTGCAAGAAGCGCGTTTAAAAATAGGGGCTGCCATAAACCCATTGCAAGCATACCGTTCGTTAAACGTTAGAGAAGAGCTTATAAAGGAAAGAGGAAAACACACTGTTGCCACGGGGTTGTAATTTTTTAATATGAAGGATGTAACTGCTATATTCGATATTGGGAAAACCAATAAAAAATTCTTTCTTTTTGATAAAAATTTTAAAGAGGTTCACAAAGAATATATTCATTTTGATGAAATAGAAGATGAAGACGGACATCCAACCGAGAATTTACCAGAACTTCAAAGATGGTTAAAACGTGTTTTTGAAAATATTCTTAACCAATCAAAATATAACGTAAAAGCTATTAACTTTTCAACCTATGGAGCCAGTTTTGTGCACCTAGACGAAAATGGAGAAATTCTAACACCGCTTTATAATTACACAAAACCAGTAGATAAAAGATTAGTTGATTCCTTTTTAGAAAAATATGGATCCAAGGAAGCCTTTTTAAAAACAACTGGGTGTTCAGATTTAAGTATGCTAAATTCAGGCATGCAACTTTATTGGATTAAATACACCAAACCAGAAATATTTAAAAAAATAAAATACTCATTACATCTACCTCAATATCTTAGCTATATTTTTACTAGTATTCCTTTAAGCGAATACACAAGTATAGGTTCCCATACAGCGCTTTGGGATTATAATAAAAAAGATTATCATCAATGGGTTTATACCGAAAATATACATCAAATATTACCACCAATAGTTTCAACCGAAACAAGTATCAACATGAATTACAATGGTAAACGCATAAAAATTGGCGTTGGTATTCATGATAGTTCTTCTGCATTATTGCCATATGTAAGAAGCATCAAGAAAAAATTTGTTTTAGTTTCAACAGGTACTTGGAGTATTTCGTTAAATCCATTTACAAAAAATCCTATTTCTTCTTCAGAAAGCGATAAAGATGCCATTAATTATATGCGTATTAACGGAAAAGCAGTAAAAGCCAATAGTATTTTTTTAGGTAACGAATATAAGATTCAAGTGACTAAACTTGATAAACTTTTTGGAGTTTCAGATGATTATCACAGAAGTGTGAAATTTGATTACGATACTTATTTTGAAATTATAAAAGATTTTAAACATTACTTTAAATGGGATGGAATTGTTGATGGAGATATGCCGGAAGAAACAAGTCTCTCATATACAAAATATGAGCATGCTTACCACCAACTCATGACAGAGTTGGTGCTTCTACAAATTAAAAGTATAAAAAAAGCAATTGGTGATGATGACATTAAAAGATTATATGTAGACGGTGGCTTTAGTAATAATGATGTATATATAAAATTATTATCTCATTATTTTAGAGATAAAAAATTAAGAACTACAGATTCTTCATTGGGTTCTGCATTAGGAGCAGCCATTTCAATATCAGACACTCAATTAAATTCTAAATTTTTAAAAGAAAATTATTCTCTTAAAAAGCACGTGCCCTTTATTATAAAGTGAAAAACTAAACATTATGGCATTAACATTTGATACCAGATACCCATCTATAGACGATTTAAGAAATAAAGCGCAAAAACGCATTCCAAAATTTGCATTCGAATATTTAGATGGTGGTTGTAATGAAGACGTGAATCTGCTTAGAAATACTTCTGAATTAAGGGAGGTACAATTAAAACCAAACTATTTAAAAAATCATCACGGGTCGAGTTTAAAAACCAAATTATTTGGTATTGAATATGATGCCCCTGTTGGTATTGCTCCCATTGGATTACAAGGGTTAATATGGCCTAATTCGCCTGAAATTCTAGCTAAAGCAGCCTTTAATCATAACATTCCTTTTATATTAAGTACCGTAAGTACTAGTAGTATTGAAAGAATTGGTGAATTAACCGAAGGAAAAGCTTGGTTTCAATTATACCATCCTGCAGAAGATACTTTACGAGACGATTTAATTAAAAGAGCCGCGGAAGCTGAATGTCCTGTTTTAGTTATTTTATGTGATGTCCCTACTTTTGGGTTTAGACCCAGAGACATTAGAAACGGTCTTGCAATGCCCCCAAAAATGTCCATTAAAAACGTATTACAGGTGTTAGGAAAACCTTCATGGGCTTTAAACACATTAAAATATGGGCAACCAAATTTTGAAACTTTAAAACCTTATATGCCAAAAGGCTTAGATTTAAAACAATTAGGGAAATTTATGGATCACACCTTTTCTGGCAGACTTAATGAAGCCAAAATTAAACCTATTCGCGATATGTGGAAAGGTAAATTAGTTTTGAAAGGTGTTGCCAATGAAGTAGATGTTGAAGAGGCCATTCGTTTAGGAATTGATGGCGTTATTGTATCAAATCATGGAGGCAGACAATTAGATGCAGGAGAATCTACCATAAAACCATTAGAACGTATTACTGCCAAATATGGCGATAAAATTGAAGTGATGATAGATAGCGGTCTTCGCTCTGGTCCAGATATTGCAAGAGCCATGGCAAGTGGTGCTAAATTTACTTTTATGGGGCGTAGCTTTATGTACGGGGTCTCTGCTTTAGGAAACAAAGGTGGTGACCATACCATTTCTATATTAAAAACACAATTACTACAAGTCATGGAACAATTGTGCTGTGAAACCGTTGAAGATTTTCCAAATCATTTAATAAAAACCAACTAAAACCAATTATATGAGCCAATACAATATAGAAGAAGAAATAGAAGAAATTGCAGGTGGTGAATTTGAAAGAGAACCTGTTCCGCAATCAAAGCTTAAAGGCTGGAAAAGCTTTTTAGGTATGTATGCAGGAGAACATGCAGCAGGAACTGAATTTATGATTGGTCCATTATTTTTAACAGCGGGTGTTAGTGCCTTTGATTTGATTGTCGGTTTATTAATTGGAAATTTATTAGCTGTTTTATGCTGGCGGTTTTTAACGGCCGAAATTGCTGTTAAAAATAGATTAACCCTATACTATCAATTAGAAAAAATTTGCGGTAAGAACCTAGTTACAGGTTATAACTTAGCTAATGGTGTTTTATTTTGTTTCCTTGCTGGCGCCATGATAACAGTTTCTGCTACAGCAGTTGGAATTCCATTCAATATGGAAATGCCCAAACTTACTGATACAATGCCTAATGGTGCTACATGGATAATTATCGTTATCATTATTGGTGCTGTAATCTCATTAATAGCAGCAAGAGGATACGACACCGTTTCTAAAGCGGCGAACTGGATGTCACCAATAATAGTTATAGCCTTTATTGCTTGTGGCGTTGTGGCTTTAAATCAATTAGAAGTTACAAATTTTAGCGATTTTTGGAATATTTGGGGAGAAGGTGGCGAACCGTTTCCAGGACAAATAAAATACACCTTTTGGCATGTGGTTATTTGGTCATGGTTTTGTAACGGTGCTATGCATGTAGGAATGTCTGATTTATCAGTTTTTAGATTTGCTAAAAAAGTAAGTTCAGGATGGACAACGACTGCTGGAATGTATGTGGGTCATTATATGGCGTGGATAGCTGCGGCTTTATTATATGCTGTCTACTTAAAATCACCTGAAGCTCAAGCCTTTTTAAGTAACGGTGAAGCACCTCCTGTGGCTCCAGGTCCTTTAGCAAATAATGCTATTGGTATTTTCGGAATTATTGCCGTTGTACTTGCTGGATGGACAACCGCTAACCCAACCATTTACAGAGCAGGATTAGCATTTCAAGCTATTATACCCAAGGTTTCTACATTTTGGGTTACCATTATAGCTGGAACAGTAGCTACAATTGCTGGCTTATTCCCTGCGTTCGCAATGAAATTGTTAGGTTTTGTTGCCCTTTACGGTTTTATTTTAGCACCCTTTGGAGCTATTATAGTATTTGAACATTTCTTCTATAAAAAAGTTGGCATTGTAAAAAACTATGCTGAAGTGGCAAATATAAAATTCAATAAAGCTGTTTTATTAGCTTGGGCTATTAGTTTTGGATTATTTTATTTTATATCCATCCAATTTGACGTGTTCTTATCTTTTGTAACCTTACCTTCTTGGTTACTATGTGGTGTTTTATTCTTAATATTTAGTAAATATTTTCAAAATAAGAATAATTTTTAAAAGTCCATTTTCATTAAAGTTAAAAATATGGACTTCCTACATTTCAAATTCCTCCAATTTTTATTGTATTCGAAATTGATTTAAAACAAAGAAACGTCTCGATTGAGATGCTCAATTAAATTTTAATCTATGAATGTATTAAAGATTAGTTTTCTATTGTGTTTCAATTTTTCATTCTTCCCTATTACAAATTTTGGGAGCACATATACAAGTCGTTTTGAGTTCTTATTTACAAACTACTTGGATTTTATGTTTATAGATGACCTCTTTATATAAACTTTGATTAGAAGCATTTCTTTACTTTTTGCTGGAGGAAATGGACTCCGAACTGGTTAACTCAAGGTTATGAGCTTGATTCTTAAATCATCCATAAACAAAAATTATTGATAGTAAAACAAAATAATATTTTTTAATATCAAATACATTCAAAACCAATTATTCTAAATTAAGTCAATAAAAACAGTAAAATGTTGTACCTATGTTGTACCTGAACAAAAAAAGCTCCTCAAATATGAGAAGCTTTTCTTACTGTTGTACAGTTAAAAAATGTACGGGCGGGGAGACTCGAACTCCCACACCTCGCGGCACCAGATCCTAAGTCTGGCGTGTCTACCAATTCCACCACGCCCGCATTTTAAAAGTTTTTAGACTTTTATTTGGATAAGTCCTAAGTCTAGCGTGTCTACCAATTCCACCACGCCTGCAAAAGGACTGCAAATATAAAAATTTGTTTCAATATACAAACGCATCTCCAAATAAAAAAGTTGTATTCAATTTTGTATTTTTGGCTGAAATTCAAAATAAAATCATGCAAAATATTCAGTCCTACATTCAAACACATAAAGATCGGTTTTTAAGTGAACTTATCGAGCTGTTAAAGATCCCATCGATAAGTGCAGACTCAGCATACAAGAATGATGTTTTAAAAACTGCAAAGCAAGTAAAAATAAGTTTAGAAAAAGCAGGCTGTGACCTTGTTGAGATATGTAAGACCGAAGGCCATCCCATTGTTTATGGCGAAAAAATTATAGACGCTAGTTTACCGACCGTTTTGGTTTATGGACACTACGATGTACAACCACCAGACCCTTTAGATTTGTGGACATCTCCACCATTTGAACCCGTAATAAAATCGACAAAAATTCATCCTGAAGGCGCAATTTTTGCCCGCGGTGCCTGTGACGACAAAGGTCAAATGTATATGCATGTTAAAGCATTGGAATTCATGACCTCAACAAACCAACTCCCTTGTAATGTAAAGTTTATGATTGAAGGTGAAGAAGAAGTGGGAAGTGTCAACCTTTCAAAATTTGTAAAGGCAAATCACGACAAGTTAAAGAATGATGTCATACTCATTTCAGATACCGGAATGATTTCAAAAGAAACGCCTTCTATCACCACAGGTTTGCGTGGTTTAAGTTATGTAGAAGTTGAAGTGACTGGCCCCAATAGGGATTTGCATTCAGGGCTTTATGGCGGTGCTGTTGCCAATCCCATAAATAGCCTTGCCAAAATGATCGCGTCACTTCATGACGAGAACAATCATATTACAATTCCTGGTTTTTACGACAAAGTAGAAGAGCTTTCAAATGAAGAACGCAGTCAAATGTCTAAAGCGCCTTTTTCTTTAGAAAACTATAAAGCTGCGATAGATATTGAAGACGTCCATGGCGAAAAAGGCTTTTCTACAAATGAAAGAAACTCAATTAGACCAACTTTGGATGTAAACGGTATTTGGGGAGGTTACACTGGCGAAGGGGCAAAAACGGTAATTGCAAGTAAGGCTTTTGCCAAAATATCCATGCGTTTAGTTCCAAATCAGGATTGGGAAGAGATTACACAATTATTTAAAGCACATTTTGAAAACATTGCTCCCAAGGGCGTTAAAGTTAAGGTCAAACCTCACCACGGTGGGCAAGGTTATGTGACTCCAATCGACAGTATTGGTTATCAAGCCGCTTCTAAAGCTTATGAAGACTCCTTTGGGAAAACACCAATACCACAGCGCAGTGGTGGAAGCATTCCCATAGTTTCGCTTTTTGAACAAGAACTGAAAAGCAAAACTATTTTAATGGGCTTTGGTTTAGATAGTGACGCCATACATTCACCTAACGAACACTTTGGAATTTGGAATTATTTAAAAGGCATTGAGACCATCCCATTATTCTATAAATATTTCACAGAATTGAGTCGTTAATTTATGGTTTGAAAGTATCAAACTAAACACTTTATTCTGGTCAGAAATGAAAAATGAACACCTAAAACAACTTTTCGCTCTTAATTTAGCAACACTTTTTATAAGCACTTCAGGAGCTTTAGGAAAGTTTATTGATATGCCAACTCCAGTTATAATTTGGTGGCGTTCCGCTTTGGCTATTGCGTTTTTGTTTGTGTTTTGTAGATATAAAGGCATCAGTTTAAAAATCAACTCTAAAAAGGATACCATTACATTTATAATAAGTTCGCTGTTTTTAGGGGCACATTGGGTCACCTATTTTTATGCATTAAAGCTATCGAATGTAGCATTAGGAATGTTGTCCTTATTTACCTTTCCTATTATTACTGCACTACTCGAACCCTTTTTTGTAAAAATCAAGTTTGACCCGATTCATATTGTTCTTGGGATGATGGTGCTATTAGGAATTTACATTTTAGCCCCCGAGTTTGATTTAGAAAATAACCACTTTATCGGTATTCTATTAGGGTTACTTTCAGCGGTTTTTTATTCCATAAGAACACTTATTTTAAAACTTCATGTGGCTAATTACGATGGCACCACCTTGATGTTTTATCAGGTTTTTATATTGGCGATTGTTTTAATTCCAGTACTGTTTTTTATGGACACCTCAAATATAAAAACGCAGTATCCTTATATTCTACTGCTTGCCTTATTAACCACAGCTATTGGTCATTCGCTATTTATTAGAAGCTTAAAATATTTTGAAGTTAGCACAGCCAGTATCATTGGTAGTATGCAACCTATTTATGGTATCATAATCGCCTATATGTTCTTAAATGAGATTCCTTCATCCAATACGTTTTTAGGCGGAAGCTTGATTCTATGCACTGTTGTTATTGAGAGTATTCGTTCTAGAAAAAGAAGAACTTAATTGCTATTTAAAATATAATTCAGCTCTACATTTGTAGAATTAAAATATTTATTCTACATTTGTAGAGTTAATTCTAATTTTGTAGAAATATGCAACTCACAAAAACCGAAGAAGATGTTATGAACCATCTCTGGAAGCTAGAAAAGGCTTTCATGAAAGATTTGCTCGAGGCCTATCCAGAACCAAAACCAGCAACCACTACCATTGCGACCTTATTAAAGCGAATGACTGATAAAGGCTTCATTGCTTATAAGCTTTACGGAAATGCTCGCGAATATTACCCTTTGGTAAAAAAGAAAGACTATTTTTCAAAGCATGTTAACGGACTCATTAAAAACTTTTTTAATGATAGTGCATCGCAATTCGCTTCATTCTTCACAAAAGAAACGGACCTCACCAAAGAAGAGTTGGAAGACTTAAAAGCCATCATCGACAACGAAATTAAAAGGAAATAACTATGCTCTTATATCTTCTAAAATCCGGTGCTTGCTTGGCCATCTTTATGATGTTCTACAAACTTTTTTTAGAAAAAGAAAACATGCATCAGTTCAAGCGGTATTATTTAATAGTTGCTCTTGTTTTGGCATTTTGTATCCCAATAATTACAATCACCTATTATATCGACCCTGCTCCAAACAATTTAACACTTCAAACTATTGAAAATGATGCAGTGCTTTTAAACCTTGTTAGTTCAAATTCAGGATTGAATTGGATATTGGCCTTATGGACATTGTACGGTTTAGGTGTGCTTCTTTTTACTTCAAGATTTCTATACAATCTTTTTGCCATTTACAAAACAATAAAGCATAATCCTAAACATAAATCCAGTAATTTTATTAATGTGCTTCTCGAGCAATTAAAAACACCTCATACATTTTTCAGTTACATTTTTCTGGATAAATATCTGTATGAAACCCGTCAAATTCCTAACGAAGTCATTATTCACGAACAAACACACGCACGACAAAAGCACAGCTTGGATATTTTGTTTATTGAACTTGTTCAGATCATATTTTGGTTTAATCCTTTAATCCACTTATTTAAAAAGGATATTAAACTCAATCACGAATTTTTGGCGGATCAGGCGGTACTAAATCACGGCACATGCCTTTCAACATATCAAGAACTTCTATTAACATTTTCATCAAACGCCAAAGAACCTCAATTGGCACATGCCATTAATTATTCATTCATCAAAAAACGATTTACAATTATGAAAACAAAATCATCAAAACAACGTAGGTATTCAAAAGTGATACTACTGTTGCCACTTTTCGCAATCACGCTTTTGAGCTTTAGCGAGCACAAAGAAATTTTAAAAGAAGATATGACGAATTCTTTAAATATTGATTCTTCAGATTCTAAATTTAGTACTGCTGAAGACTTAAATTCTTCTTTAGAATTAAAACCTCTTGCTCAGGATAAAGAGGCGACCCTTAAAGAAGTTGAAGAATACAATGCTTTGGCAAGGCATTATAACAACATGCCAAAAAAAAATATGAATATCAAGAAAAAGGATGTTGAGCGATTGGAATACCTCTATGGTATTATGACCAAGGAACAAAAGGCAAAGGCCGAGCCTTTTCCAAGTATTAAAATTCCGCCACCACCGCCTCCAGCACCAAAAGCTCCAGAGCCAGGAAAAGTTTTGAAGGGTGAGAAAATACCTCCTCCACCTCCTATTCCTGCATCAGCGAGCGAAGCACAAAAAGCAAAAATGCAAAAGGCCATTGATCATCATAATACTATCGTACCTCCGCCACCGCCTCCACCACCTGCTCCGAAATCAGCTATAGAGCATATTATGGAGATGTCTGAAAAGGGTGCAGAATTTTATTACGAAGGCAAATCCATCTCGGCAAAAGAAGCGATTAGTTTGGTGAAAAAGAATGAGCATCTTCATATTGCAACAAGTCATACCAACCTTAAGCAGCCCAAGGTTGAAATTTCTAAAACACGCGTCGTTAAGGAAGATTAACCCCTTTTTATATCCAAAACGTCTTAAGCCCCGATTTTCGGGGCTTTTATGTAACATTTAAATAACTTTTACGTTCTAATACTTTATCAACCAAAAAATCGAATCCGTTATGTTAAAACAATTCTTCATTATTTGTTCCGGTTCTGACACCGATATTTTAGATAATTGTTCTGTAGGAGAACAAAATAAATATGCGGGTATTGGCGCCACGGTATTCTTTACGGCTGTTATGGCTTTTATTGCGGCCAGCTATGCACTTTACACCGTTTTTGATAATTATTTTACCGCTATTGCCTTTGGGTTTATTTGGGGATTACTCATTTTCAATCTGGATAGATTTATAGTTTCTACCATTAAAAAACGAAACAATGCTATTGATGAATTAATACAAGCTTCTCCCAGAATTATTCTTGCCATCATAATTGCTGTAGTGATTTCAAAACCTTTGGAGTTAAAAATATTTGAAAAGGAAATCAATCAAGTTTTATTAGAACAAAAAAACGACCTAACGCTAGCAAATCAAAATCAAATTGCTGAACAATTTAATCCTACTGTTACTGGATTGGAAAATGATATTACCTCTTTACAAAATCAAATTACAAGCAAAGAGGCAGAAGTCAATGCGCTTTATGACACCTATATTTCTGAAGCTGAAGGCACAGCAGGAACAAAATTATTAGGAAAAGGTCCTGTTTATAAAGAAAAACGAGAAAAACACGATGCCGCACTTGCCGAATTACAGCAATTGAAAACCGACAATAAGGCTAAAATTGAAGCTAATGAAACTCAAATTGCGCAATTAAAGACCGATTACGATTCTAAGGTAGCAACTACCCAACCTATTATTGATGGATTTGATGGTTTAATGGCGCGTGTTAACGCTTTGGGAGAATTACCTTGGCTACCATCATTTTTTATATTCTTATTGTTTTTAGCCATTGAAACCTCTCCAATATTTGCAAAATTGTTATCTCCAAAAGGTGAATATGACCATAAACTTGAAGATGCCGAAACAGCTGTTAAAACTTGGGTAGAGCAAAAAGTAAACGAACGTAACATTCTGTTGAAAACCGATATGGCACTCAATAACAAGATCTATAATGATATTGCAGAAGAAGACGAGCTATACACTTATAAACGCAAAAAAGCCCGTGAGCTCATGCAACTTCAGGCAGATGCTTTTTTCAAGCATCAAAAAAATGCTTTATAAAAAAAGAGTCCAAAACATTTCTGCTTTGGACTCTTAAAATTTAGATAAAATCACTAACTAACTCAAAATAACTATTCTTTATCTAATTCCCTTAATTATATCTTGTCTGTAATTATTTGCAGAGTGTTGTTTCAATTTAGACTTCTTGCAAGCAATGCCATTTACAGATACACTCATTTTCTGATATAATTAATTGATTTTGTTACAATTAACTTTAATAATTATACTTCAAAAGTAATCGAAATCAAGGACGCCAAACTAATTATTAGATATTTAACCAATAACTGTAGACAAGACTTCAATATCTATAGTTGAATGGCATTTACGACGCTATATTTGATGTATTACTAACATAGACCAACAACAAAAATATAGTAGATACGCAAACTGGTACTTCCAAAATCATAAGGTATTAAAACTAAAAAACTCATCCCTCTAAATGAAGAATGAGTTTTAATCAGAAACACATTGATTATAAAATCTTAACCGCTTATTATTTTAACTATATCAATTGCATTTCTTATACCACAAATCTATTTTAAATATGTTCAGTTAATAAACTATTTAGATGAATGACGTTTTGCTTTAGCTGAATAAACATTTTCAAGGGTTCTACCGAATAGTTTACATTTTTATTAGAGAAAACTTCCAATTATAAACAATATCCTAACAAGACACTTTCTTGCCAAAATAGCATTAATCTTTAATTGAATTCCAACCAACTACAGTAAAAGCCTACTCGTCGAAAAACAATAAATAGAGGTCATTCTAGGTATAATTTAGCATCATAATAAAATCAATATGTCATGAAAAGAGTTGCCCTTATTACCTGTTTATTAACCTTAAATATAATGATAACGTCCTGTTCGACTGAAGCTCCTGAAACCGAATTAATTTTAGTTGAAAATGTTGCCTCTTTAGAGGAAATTAAGTCTATTGAAATTGAAATTTTAGAATTAATCAATGCATATAGAATAACTAAAGACTTATCTGTTTTACTTAAAAATGAACAAATAAGAACACAAACTGCCAAACACACTAATTACATGATTACAAACGAGAGCGCTTCACATGACAATTTTTTTATAAGAAAGAGCTACTTAATTACCCACGCAAGTGCTAATAAAGTCTCAGAAAATGTGGCTTGTGGTTACTCAAATGCACAATCGGTGTTTAATGCTTGGTTAAATAGTGAAACACACCGGTTAAATATTGAGGGAGATTATACTCACTTTAATATCACGGCAGAACAAGATAACAATGACAAATGGTACTTCACGAACATTTTCATGAACACAAACAATTAATCCGTTGTTTATACCTTTATATTTAGATCTACCAATTTAGATTTAATCTTCTCTCAATTACTCAAATGGGTTTTTAATTTTAAAAACCCATTCTTCTTTTTTACACTTATCTATTAGCTTTAGATTGCTTTCATACTAACTTCAAGCTAATCATCATACACCAATTACTATATTAAGTTTGTAATTAAACAGCCAACTAATTATCTCCCATCAATAGAAGGGGCTCCAAAAAAACAAGATTATTTAAAAATAAGAACTCTGATAAAATAGGGTCATTCCTATTTAAAAGAGTATCAAGGCCCTTTTAGGTGATGCAAGATGATCATCAAATAAATAATTTACAAAATCCAAAAAGCACGGCTTCGAAAAACAATTACTGAAATATTTTAATCAAAAGATCGTGCGGATTAAACCTCCTACAAAACATAGTTGAGGAACAATGCCTTCGGCAAGCTTCAATGACAATACGTGTCAACTGTATCTGCTAAATGCCCCACCTGAAGGTAGTACGTCTGCATATTCGACCTGTGCCTAAGGCACAAATTTCCAACTAGGGATAAGCGAATAAATAGTTAAAGGCTACTTTTGCTGATGCATGCTGCGTTTGCAACACATCTCATATCGGCGTGACTGTTAAAAGCTTATTTTAAGATTAAAATACCACCACGTATAAAAAAACCCATTCCTTTTACTAATTGAAAAGAATGAGTTTTAAAGCTAAGTAAGGTTAAGTAATTTTATTCTAGGGACAAAAAAAGTTTAAATCTGTTCGTAATTATATATCAAATATAGGCTCTATTTGTAAGTACTTGGGACGCCTTTAGATGAGATTAGCCTTTGTATAGATAAGTGAACTAAATGTAAGGTTAAGTTGTATTTACTAAAATAAATTATTGAAAATAACAAATTAGCTAAATGGTTCTGCAGTAATAGTATAAACCACATTAAAGCTAGATGTTCCTGAAGGCGTAAACACATCTGGAGACACCTTAAATTCAATAGGGATATCTTGCCTACAACCTTTAAACTCAAAAACTTTAATGGCTTGTGTGGCATCATTAGGTATAGTTATAAAGCCATCAGCATCAGCGCCATTAGTTTCGGCTGTTAAATCTCTTGGCCCAAAGTATTGAGCTACTGGGAGTAATGTATCATAAACACTCACCAAGGGGAATCGTTGCCCACTATTGTCAAAGGTCTTTGCTTTTACTATTGCTCCTGTTGGCGCACCAGTGGTATGTATAAAAACCTTATAAAGATAAACCGTTTCACAATTTTGTTCACTAGAAGTTACGCCAAAAAGCGGGCTAGTTGTAGGGTTTAATATAAATGATAATTCTGGCTGTACTGCACTATTAAAGCTCTCTGTATCGTTTAATCCTGCCTCCATGGTTGCGGTAACTTGAGAGAAATCTACAGTTCCATTTATGGTAAGGGTACCATCCTGAACTTGAGCCGTAACAAATTGAATTCCTATAATGAATAGGATATAATTTAAATATTGTTTCATCTTGTCTATTTTATTATTATTTCATAAATAATTGCAAACCCTGGTGGTAGTTCTTCACTTCCTGTATTGGAATATGTATATTGAATTTTATAGCCATTAGTAACACCATCATCGGTATACCCTGCACCAAAAGTTCTTACAATTTTACTGTTTGTTTCATCAACTGATAAATCTTTTTTCACCCCTCTATCATCAAAATTGCCTCCAACACTTTTCTCAATCACTTTTGCATTTAACGTAACTCCAGCCGGAAGTGGCTGGCTCGTTCTAATAAATATTTCAGCCTGATCGAGTGGATTTGCTGGACGATAAGTATAGTTTATCCAGATATCTGGAACGAAATCTGACGTTCCACCAGCTAAAATTGGTAGGCCTGCTTCTAAAAGCAAACTCTCTCCGTCAGCAATAACAGCCTGTCCTTCTGGCGACACATCTACAATAGCAACGTCATTAAGAAATAAGGTTGCTGGTGTTGTTTCCTGTCCTCCACCTATAATAAAGCTATTAATATCTGACCCATTAACTGTTTCTTGGGCAAATCCAACAAAAGTGAACAACACAAAACTACATAGTATCTTATTTTTTATATTATTAATCTTCATTATATACTACTTTTAAATTATTGTTTTTAAACCTTATTTTTCTTTCTTTACCTGTTACTTTAATTTCTAAATTGGTATCAATTTCTTCTTTAACAGTTACATCTTTTTCTTTAACAAGTTTAAACAACTTGTCATTTTTCTTAAATCTAATGAGAGTGAATTTATAATCACCTGGAACGATATTTTGGAACTTAAATTCACCTTTATTATTCGCTTCAGTATAGTATGTAAAATCTTTATTTTCCAACTTTACATAACTCTCTAAATTTGTATCTATGGCTCGATCACTATTAAGTAATTTTAAATTACCGTAAAGTGAACCTGAACGCATTAGCTCAATTCCAAGGTCAGTTGTCCTATCAGCCTCGACTTTAATTTCAATCGGATTTTTAATTTTTGAGACGACGTCTAATGGTAAAGAAGAATCATCAATAAAAATATAATTAGTTCCAATAGGCAAATTATTCAACTCAAAATTTCCATATCTATCAGTCATAATAGCCTTACCAGTTGTATATAATTTTATTCCTCTTATATCAATATCTTTATTGTTTGTATAGACAGATCCCCTTACACCGCCTTGTTCTAAAATCCTTTTTACTGGAACGCCAAATGTGTAGGTGTATTTACCAAAAGCATACAATTCTTTATTATTAACAACTCCTGGTCTTTCAAAGTAATTTGCACGAGCCTCAAAACGATGACGCCTATTGACTTGAGCAATGAGATTGAAATTAATATAATCTCTTCGTTTATAATCTTCTTCTGGACTAAATCCGCTATTAAAATTACCGTTTGCACGTAACCATTTACTTATTCTGTAATTAAATCCAAAATTATATCTCACAAAATTTATGCTTTCATCTGAAAGGCCATAACGACCAGTGTATATGTGGTTTAGGCCGCCTCTCAACGTAAAGTTTTTAAACAGTAGATAAGACACATTTAAATGATGAGTATAAGTGTTTCTGTAATTTGTTTCGGCTGTTAATAAATTTTCAGATTTTGCAAAACGCCCACCAAAGCTTCCGGTAAATAATTTATCGGTATACACAAAATTATAATTAAACCCGTATTCCTCATAATGATAGCTTTTAGGCATTAACTGGTCTTCTCTAATACGCTTATCAAATCTAAAATTAAGGTAGTGTTTACCAGTAAACCTGTAACCCAATGATGCAAAATAATTTTCATAATACGGCTCTGTTTCAAACAATTCAGGATCTAAACGTCTGTTAACTCTTGACAACGCATGTCCCACACCAACATTAAAACTTTTTCTATTATAATATAAGCTATTTGTGAGTTGTATACTGTTAGAAATATTACCTAAATAATTTTCACTTGCATATAATAAATAACTACTATATCTAAAGTCTTTAACGTTTTGGCTAATGTTAAAATTAGTAGCGTAATCTATCTTTTTACCATTAAAACTTGTTGAAAGTTCGGCCTCTACAAAAGTATTATCATCCTGATAATCATAGTCTAAAGTTAATATTTGCCCTTTACCCTGTTCATTAAAAAGGTTTCTATAGGTATAAACATTACCTTGAGATTTTTCTAATGTGATACCAATATTTTGGGTATCAGACATAAAATAGTCGGCCCTTAAACCGTATAAAGCTTTAGATCTATAGTTGTACAACCTAGGCTTGCTATAAAAAGCCGATAATGTCCATTTGTTAATATTATAATCTAATTTAAAGCCCATTCCGTATCTTGAACCAAAACCGAGCCTATTAATGAAATAAGAATGATCACCAAGATATAAAGTAGCTTTATTCTTGTATCTATAGATTAAACTATATTGGTCAACAATACTAAAACGTCTTAAGTTTTCCTTTTTGGGAGCCCGTATTGTAAAGTTTAAATGGTGATTTCTAGCTTCGTCTAAAAAACCATTTCCTTTAAGTTCTGCTGACATTGTTGAATAATGGTCGTTGTTATTAGTATAGCTGCTGTAATATAAACTTGCTTGTACTGGAAACCTTAAAAATGGGTCTTTTTGAGCAATTTTTGTAGGTATAACATCAACCGATTTTGAGTTATAATATGTCTTACCAGAAGCATTGCTTAATACATCTAAGTTTGTTGATAGTTTTCTAAATGTATTTGATTTAGAATTAGTTTCTTGAATAATTTTTACAACAATTGTTGAATCTTTAGGGATCAAAATTTTCGATTCTCCATCTATAGTATTTCTAGATGTTAAACTCAACTCTTGAGAAACATTTCCTTTATTACGTATACCATAAAATGCCTCAATAGTTTCTCCTGCTTCCAGTTGTTTTGGTGCGGAAATATTAAACACTTCTAAATCATAATTATCTTCAACATTTAGATCAAAGTCAAAAGACTGAATACTATAGTTGTTAGTTTTTAATATAAAAGTTGTTTTTGTGTTTCCAGGTGCACTTTGAGTAGGAATATAAAAACTTACTAAACTAATCTTTTTTTCATTAGCATTTAAAGAAACTAAAGGGCTTATAGAAATGAGTTTCCAATCTTGAGGCAAATCTGCAACTAAATTTATTGGCTCTATATAATCTCCATTATTTGTAACTTCTATTAATAGGGTATGATTTTCATTAGTTTTATATGAACTTTGTTTGCGCATTAGCTTTACATAAAACTCATTGTTATTTAATGTGTTTCTTTTAAAAGCGTTGTTTAATACCGGTCTATTTACCTTTGAAGCGTTCTTTAATGGTGTTTCTAGGTTTTTAACTGTGGTGGTTACTTCAATCGGTTTTAATACTTCTTTTAGAGGGGTATTGGTTTTTCTTACAGGCTTTGTATTTATAACAGGTTTAGCTTCAGCTTTATTAATAGTTGAACTCAATGTATTTTGAGTAGAATTTTTATAGGCTTCTACTTTTAATTTAGAATTTAATGGTTTTTCCTTTTTAAACTTCTTTTTATGCGCGGCTGGATCTGTAAACAATGCCGTTATTTCATTCTCTTCTATTTCTGTGTCTTTACGATTGCTTGTATTTTTGTAATTGCCTCCATTATTTAGATTAGATCTAAAGGTCCTCTCCACAGAATTATTATTTGATTTTGCTTGATTATTCTCTTTTGCTTTAAAAGACTCTCTTTCAATACTATCATTAGTATTTACCTTATTTTGCACTTCCTTTTTTGAAACTTCAAAAATGTTTTTTGGAATATTGTCTTTGTTCGGAAGACTTGCTATTAACTTATTGTTATCTCTTAATTGAGATAAATTTGAGAGTTTTTTACTTTCTTTTAAATTAGTATTATAGACATAAGCCTCATCCAAAAATATTGTATCAGCTTTATATGCTCTACTTTTTTTATTGATCTCTTTATTTTGAGATACTAACTGCATTAATTGCTCCTCTACTCTGTTTATACTTAAAATTAAAGAATCATATTTGTTATTGTTTTGTTCTATAACATCATCAAAATAGAGAGTGTCTAACTTAAATATTCTATCTTTTTTGACTATACTCTTATTCTGACTCACATAGCTTTGTGGCCTTGTGTTATTAGATACAATCTCTTCAGTAAAAGAATTGTTTTTAGTAATTACTTCGCCTTCTTTTTTAAACTTATGTATAGTGCTGGGAATATTAGAGGCAACCTTGTTAGATTCAGTATTTCTTTCAATCTGATCTTGCTTTATTTCAGCTTTTGAATTTGTTTTTTTGGCAAGGTCGTCTTGTTTAAAAGCTTCTTTGTTATTTTTAGATATCTTCAGTTGGCTCATTACCATAACAGAATCTAAATTAGAGTCATTTTTTTCTGAAGTATTAAAAGCTTCTATATTATTATCTAGCTCTAATTCTTCCAAAAACTCAATATTTTCCTCCACTTCTTTAGCGCAAGCAAATATAAAAAGAGGAGCTAGTAGCGTAAAAAGTAGGTATTTATTCATAATTTCTTCTGTTTAGGGTAATAGATTTAAGGGGTGCTTCTTGTTTACTCTATAGTTAAACTCATATTAGTACCAACATACTCATCTCTAGAGTCAGCCATAACCACGCATTGATATGTACCTTGTGGGAGTTTTGATACATCTATAATAAAATCTCTACAGACTTCTGGGAACACTTTTGCTCTTTTTGTTTCTGTATCTAGGAGTAGATTACCATAAGTATCAAAAATCTCTAATGATAATTTCACGTTTTCAATAAAAATACTTTGATTGAGAACTTTTATTTCTAACTGTCTTTTTCTGTTAACCGAGTTAATACTTAAATTAACTCCTTCAAAATCGATATCAACTTCTTCTTTTACATTAACATCAGTTAAAAGTCGAATAGCATATCTTATTTTAGTATCTAAACCTATGCTACTAACTACTTCTTCTCTAATTGGTTTATCAACATTTACCATTAGTGTTGTCCAATAAGACCCATTTAAAGTTGCGTCATTAGGTATTGTAATACTGTATTTGTATATGTATTTCTCTTTTGGAGCCAATACTTTATCCATTGTAGAACTTTCAAACCAATTTGTTGAAGAGTTTTCATGCATTGTTTCTTTTGTAAAAACTCTACCATCGGCACAAGTATAAATAGCTTCACTTAAATCAAAGGTTACCCGTTGATCTACATTAGATGTATTAGCCAGCATTATTTGTCCTTGAAACGTCTGTCCTGAAACTCCTGAAAAAGAATGTGTAAGTCCATTTATGATTACAACATTAGCTTGCATTATTTGAATGCAAAAAAGAAAACTAATAAATGATAATGTAATTGATTTCATATAAAAGATTTTTAGATTTATTTTTAAGTACCGTCTTGGTTTAACAAAGAAATGGTCTTTTCACCAAGAATAAATTCTCTTTCGTTAATTGGCATTTATGTGTCGGTCAGTAGTATTTCATGCCCTATTAACGTTTTCATAGCAACTGAAAGAAATTGCTGTTTATTTATGTTGACATTAGTAAAAATTAGTTGTATATAACTATTCACTTCCTTCTCATAAATAAAGCGCATAAAAAAAGCCCTTTAAAAAGGGCTTTTTTTTTGGGGTAAAAATTGTTTACTACAAATCTGATAACGTATATACAACTTGAGTTGAATAGTTACCAGCAATATAACCAGCGAAACTTCCAAACTGCTCAATTGTATAATTAAGTCTTACACCAAAGGCTTCATCTCCTGTGTACACACTTTCAATTTGGGTTACAATGTTTTGTGCTGCTCCAGTAACAATATCATTTGCTCCAAGTTTTATTGGGTTAGCTGTATCAATTGTTCCAGGAACTCCATTGTCTGGATTTTCCACAGTTGACTCTTGAGGTGTAATCGCTAATTTCACACCACCTGGGAATGAACCACCGTTGAACCTCACAGAAATGTTTCGTGTTGGTTCAGCTGCAGAAACAACACTTGTGTAATTTAACCACAAATCGTCGTAAGATAATGCAGTAAAGTCATAAAGACCTGCTTCTGCATTTGTTCCAACAGTTGTAGCATCTGCCATGTCGAACGTAATAACGCCAACATCGGCTGGTGTAGCTAAACTTGCATCCCAAATGTCTAGTAATGCAACTTCTTGCACTAACACTTGTAATTCATGTTGATCCACATTGGTGTCATCATTGTCTTGAGCCATTGCATTTTGTGCACCCAGTGCTAATAATGCCATTGTAAGTAGGTTAATTTTTTTCATAATAAATTGTTTAAATTGTTAATATTAATATGAAGCAAATGTATGTTAAGGGGTTTAAGTTGAGATTGCAATTTCGATGAGCAAACGTTTAGTGTAGATGAATAAACTTAAATATCTTTTCAGAGGTCTATAACAAGACAAACCCATTTATTAACTTAATGATTAAAACAAATTTATTCTGCCCAATAATTCCGATTTACGAGATCTACTAATAGGTATACGTACATCATTTATTAATACATGTCCATTTTTAATATCTATTATTTTAGAAATATTAATGATAAAAGATTGGTGAACTCTTAAAAATAGAGATTTAGGTAAATTATCTGAAATTTTATTGAGAGAGGACTTCACAATATAGGTTTTATTGTTTGTGCAAAGCTTAATTCCTTTTGAATCTGTTTTTATAAAATCAATATCATTTAATGCAATTTTTACAAGTTTTTTATTGACATTTATAAATATATCTTCTAAATCATAGTCGCCAATAGTTTGTGATTGATTTGTAATCTTAATCGCTCTTGTAACTTTATCTAATGCATTTATAAAACGCGGAAATTCAAAAGGTTTGCCTAAATAATCAACAATGCATTTGTATTCAAAAGCTTTTATTGCCGATTCACGGTCAATAGTAGTGAGAATAATTTTTGGAGGATCTTTTAAAACATCTATAAAGTCAAACCCATTGAGCATGGGCATGTGTAGATCCAAAAAGATAAAATCTACCTTTTTCAATTCTAAAAACACTAAAGCATCTGTAGGGTTTTCAAATTCATCTTCTACAAAAAGGTCATTAACTTTAGAGCAGAGTTTATACAAAATACTTCTAGAAGCGGCTTCATCATCTATTATAATACAATTCATAAGTAGGTTATTTTTAATTTAAAATCAAAAATAAGTACGGTTTAAATTTGTATTATAATTTTTCGATAGAGCACTGAATTGAATAGTCGAATGACCCTTAAAGACCGCCTATATTCAAAATTGAAATGAATTTACAGCATTATAGTAAATTAAGACGCCTCATTAATTCGGGTCTATTAGATCGGCTTACAGGTATGACATCCCTATCTATTAACACACTATTATCTTCAATATCGATAATTTTACTGGTGTTAATAACATACGACCTATGGACTTTTAAAAATTGCGAATCGGGAAGTTTTTCAACAATTTTTTTAAGAGTGGAATGCACTGTATAGTTTTGAGAATCCGTTTTCAACAAAATATAGTCTCCTTTAGCTTCAATTAATTTTATGGTAGGAATGTCAATTTTTATTAATCGACGGTCAATATTCACGAATAATTCTCTATCTGAAGAGACATTAATATTAGGTGAAGTTGTACTTGTTTCTTGAGATTCTATCTTAAATGATTTTGCTTTATTAATAGCCTTTATAAACCTAGGTAATGATAACGGTTTCACCAAATAGTCTACAATACATTCATATTCAAAAGCCTCAATAGCAAAATTTTTATCGGAAGTTATTAGAATTATTTTAGGAGGATTTTTCAAGGTTTGAATAAAATCGAACCCTGTAAAGTCGGGCATATGAATATCTAAAAAAATAAGGTCGATTTCATTTTTATTTAAAAATTTAATCGCGTCCATCGCATTTGAAAACTCATCAATTACGTCTAATCCATTAATATTTGAGCACAATTGCCCAAGAATTGTCCTTGCCGTCTCTTCATCATCAATAATAATACTAGTCATAAATAAAATTAAAGGGTGTTTAAAAAATTTGTCATGCTTTTGAGTATGATTTGAAAATCTTCTTTAAGGTCAAGGCTGCCTTCCTTTAAATTGTTTTCGTAAGTTACTGCAAGTTCATAACTGTTCTCAAGGCCTAAAATAATGATTTTATGTTTAAGTTTATGTACGTTTTCTGCAACTTCTTGGTATTTTTTTTCTTTTAAGTTTTTAAAATAAATTTCTTTTTCAATTGGAAATTCTTTTTTAATGATATTGATTAATTTTTTTTCAAATTCAATATCACCTCCTGACAAAGCATTTATATAAGTTAGATTAGGCTTCTCTTTCATTTTCTTTTTTTAATGTAAAAAAGAAAGTCGTTCCTTTTCCTGGAATACTTTCTAACCATATTTCACCTTTGTATAAATCAACAATTTTTTTCACAATAGAAAGCCCAACGCCTGTAGATTCTTTTCTGTCGTTTAGGGAATGGAATATTTTAAATATTTTGTCATGGTATTCTTTTGCAATTCCAATTCCATTATCTGCTATAGAAAATTGATAGTGTGTTAATTGCTCGCTCACATCTATAGTAATCTTTCCAACAGGCTTATCAATATACCTAATGGCATTGCTCATTAAGTTTTGAAATAATTGTTGCAGCCTTGTTTTATCTCCAACAATAATTGGTAACTTACTCAAAACCTTTATGTCAATATGCTCGGGAACATATAAGATTTGTTGCAGATCCTGCACAACAATATTCAAATCAACAGGATTGCCTAAACTTGATTCTGATGTAACACTTGAATAATTTAAAATATCTGTAATTAATTGCTCCATCTTTTCAAGAGTAGACTCAATTAATGAAATATTCGCTAAACTACTTGCATTTAAGTTTCCTTCATTGTCTTCTTTTATCCACGATACAAGGGCAAAGATACTTCGAAGTGGAGATTTTAAATCGTGCGATACAATATGTGCATATTCTTGAAGTTCATTATTACTATTGGCGAGATTTTCCAATAAAATTTCCTTTTCCTTTTCTAAATTCTTAATTTCAGTGATATCTAAAATCACTCCAATGGACCCAACGACCTTTCCTTTATCATCATAATTAGGTGCAGAACTAGCAATAATTGATTTTATTTTTCCATTTTTATCCTTTATGCGCATTTCTAAAGATTGGGATTGTCCGGCTCTAGTATTATCTGCAAGTTGAGTAACTGATTCCTTATCTGTTTCAGGAATGAGAACGTCCAAAGCATTCATGCCTAAGAGTTCTTTTTCCGAATAACCTGTCAATTCAGCGAAACTTTGATTAACCAAAACAATCTCATTATTATTATTGACCTCGGTTAGCCCCAAATTCATATTGGCTATAATGCTACTATATTTATGCCTTTCGGCTTCTAAATTTTTACTGTAGTTACGCTGTAAGGTAACATCTCGATACGTCCAGAGATGGCCTTTATATTCTTCATTTTTAAAAATAGGAATATAGTCTCTTTCTAGTATTTTACCATCCGCCATTATTATCTCTTCAGATAGAATTTCTTTTTTATTTTCTACAATAGCAGCAATTTTAGATACAAATTCTTCTGGATTTTTAAACAAGCTCATAGATTGTTCAGCTGAACCTGAACAATCTTGTCCAATTAATAAATCAGGATCAACAGGTATAGAAAACAATTTACAAAACTTCTTATTGGTTAGTACGATTCTCCTGTTTTCATCCTCCAGTAAAACACCACTATCTAAATTTCCTATAAGTACTTTTAATCGGCTTTCAGATTCTATTATACCTTCTTTTAATTTATTTTCTTGAGTAATGTCTCTAGCAATCCCTTGCACAGCTATTGCTTTGCCTTCTGAATTAAAAATTATACTGGCACTAATATGAATATGCTTTACAATTTTTTTATAAGAAATTATTCTAACTTTTAGGTCCTTAAATTCACCATGTTTTTTAAGTGTATTAAACACATTGTAAACAATAGATACATCTTCTGGATGAACAAATTCTGTAAGATTTATATTATCTTCTTTGGATGTACAATCCAATAGATTAAAAGTAGCACCATTCATTTCAAGTACATTACCATACATATCCATAACACAATAGGCATCGGCTATGTTTTTAAAAACGCCTTTTAATTCAAGATCTTTTTTGGCTAATAAGCTTTCAAGTGTATTATTACTTTCTTTGAGTTGACCGGTTAATTGGTATAATTCAAATGCTTTGCTTTCAAGAATTTTTTCAGCTTCTTTACGAGCCTTCTTTTCTCTTGCTAGTGCTCGCTCTAATATTTCAATCTTTTTATCAGTCATTAATTTTTTGTTATAATGAACTTTACCTGAGTACCATCCTCTTTTAATTTTTTCATGATGATTTCGGCACTAGAATTAAAATGCTCAAAGGTTTTATTCATTAAACCAAGCCCGAAATAATGCATCGCTCTACTTGATTTGTAAATCATAATTAGTGAATTTTCTGTTCTTTCTAATATTTCGAAAGTGGGCAATTCTGCATCAGGATAAATTTTGATTACTTCGACATGAATATGATTTTCAATGGAAGCAAGCATCTCAATTGGGTCATTATATTGCTCAATTAAACCTGGGTAACTAGTCGCTAAAACCGCAAAAAAATGTTCGGCATATACCAATAACAAGTCATCTATACTTATTTTCGTCGATTCACTTAAATGCGTTAATAATGAAAGCATTTCAGAAAAATCATAGGTTCCAATTGATGTGTAAACACCTTGTGAAGGCAGATTGGATTTTTCAATGATGTCATCAACAACTTCCAAACCAAATTTTTGTTCAACTAATTCTAAAAACTCTGTAAATACTATCCCTTTCATTTTAAGCTTTTATTAATTCATTAATACTCCAATATGCTAGTATTTTTTCTAGTTTCGAAACGTAGTCTTCATACTTTAAGGGTTTTAAAACATAGCCTGCTATACCAATTTTATAACATTCTAATACATCTTTTCTGTTATTTGAAGTAGTTAAAATAATAGTTGGGATATATTTAAGAGTTTCATCATTTTTTAAAATTTTCAAAAACTCTATGCCATTTATTTTAGGCATGTTCAAATCTAATAAAATAATATCAGGAAGCTGACCCATTAACTTTAATATTCGTAATGCCTCCTCTCCGTTTTTGGCCTCTTGAATATTATAAGATGTTTGTAATTTATTAACGGTTCTATTCATTTTCATGGTTTCAACCACGTCATCTTCTATGAACAAAATTGATAACTTATGTGACATTTAGACAATATAAAGCGATTAATATAAATTAAAATTGCGCATTAAATGTCTATTATCGTCAATATTTTCGATAAACAATTGGTTTGGTGTCGACGAATGAAGAAAAAGTGTCGACGAATGAAAATAGTGTTTTTAGCTTTTAATAAGCAAAGAAATTAACACATATTAACCTTACTTGATTGGTAGGCAGATATGGTTTGAGACAATTCAATGATTTTTAATTGGACTTCTTTTTTAATCTTAACAAACTCCTCTAGTCGCTCAACCGTACACTTATCTTTTGAAGCTAAATTACTTAAAGGGGTTTCTAAAGCCAAAATTAATTCCAAATGCTTTAAGTTGCTTTTCAATTCCCTTTGAGCAGTAATTGTTTTATCTAAATGAAGTGGCTGTTTAATAGTCTTGGCAATCAAATCTTGATTTGAGTCTGTCCTAAATTCGTTAAGCTGACTCTTTTCTCTATTTAAATTTAAACTAAAGTCTTTTTTTGGTTTAGTTAGTTCCTGAAAAAGATTAAACAGGTCATTATTTCCGAAAGCTATTAAATTTGCATATCCAAACATCGTAGTTTTGCTTTCTATCAAAAAAATGAAATAACTTACAGCGATTAATAATATAAGTAAAATAATGTTTGACATGATTAAAAAGAATTTAAATTAAACTGTATTTATAATCTCTCTTCTTGGAGAACTATTGGTACAAATCTAATTTGAATTGCAATACTTTTTAATCAAGAATCGGTGGAGGTCAACATTTCTGTCGATGAATGGTGTATTAGTGAAGATAATAATTATTGATACGTTACATTTCAATACTCAAAAAACAATCATGTAGTTAGGCAGCCTTTTCAACAGATTTAAAAAAGTTGAACAACTCCTTACACCCCATTCCAATAATCGAGAGTGATTTTTGTTTTGAAACAGATTGCTCATGGAGTTCGGCCAATGCCTTGATACCATATTTATCGATTCCTTCTAAACCTTCAACACTTATAGTTACGGCGTTATTGGTTTCAAAAATATGAGCAAATGCATTTTGAAAAATGTGTACGTTTTTTTGATTAAGAATCCCTTTAATTTTAAAGAAATTGTTGTAGTGGGTAATTTTCAAATTCATATAACATAAGTTTTAATGGTCAATATTTGGGCTATTAATTGAATTCCAATTAAATATGGCAAATATTTATGTCATTCCCATCATTTTTCGACCAAACTCAATTAAAACTAGTTAAATGAATATGAAAACACTTATTCAGAAATAAACATCACATTAACAGGAAGATACTTCTAAAATTTTCGATCTGGGTGAAACATTTTCATGTCTAAAGTTGGTTTCTTTTCGGAAATGACTTCAGCAACCAATTTTCCAGTAGCTGTACCCATACTCCAACCCATCATGGCATGACCAGTGGCGATAGTCAAATTTTGGCATTTAGTAGATTTTCCGATATAAGGTAACCCATCTGGAGATACAGGTCGCAAACCGCATGCTGCGTTATCCTTTTCTTCTGAAGTTAATTCAATTTCGGGATAATAGCGATGCACTGCATAGGCTATGGCATCCACCCTAACCTTGTTGATATTGTGATTAATTCCTGCTATTTCCATGGTTCCTGCAAAGCGTGTGAAACCATTCATGGGTGTTACAGCTACTTTAGCCTCTGCTAAAATAGACGGGATTCTAATTCCGGTTGACCTTTGAGTATTAATTCTATAGCCTTTTCCTGCTTGCAACAATAATTTTAAATCCAACTTTTTGGCAAGTTTACTGCTCCAAGAACCCGCAGCAAGCACATATTCATCAGCCTTCATCTGGCGTTTTGAGGTGAGTATTGTATCTATTTTTCCGTTATTCATTTCTATATCGACAACCTTCTCATTGGTATAAAATACAACACCTGTCTTCTTAAGATAAACAACCATTTCTTCCATAAACTCATTAGGTGTGGTATGCGAATCACATTTATAATAGGTGCCCCCGACTACATTTAAATTTACATCAGGCTCCAAAAGCCGCAACTCTTGTTTACTGATCTCTTGAGCTTCCAAACCTTCCTGACTTGCCAAATGGACCGTTTTAATTTCCTCCTCTAGCATTTTTTCGGTCTGGCACAACATTAATAAGCCTTTCTTTTCATAATGAAATGTAAAGCTTTCGGTTGTTTTAATTTCGTCATACAAATCTTGACTTAATAAAGAAATTTCCTTTATGGCTGGAATAGCCCTTTCAACATGTTTTACATTACAGGATTTATTGAAGGCTAATACCCATTTTAAAAAATCGCTATTTATACGTGGTTTGATGTACAAAGGGCTTGAGGCATTAAACATCCACTTGAGACCTTTTTTCATCACACCTGGTGCAGATAATGGTATTATATGACTTGGTGATAAATAACCCGCATTAACATAAGAGGCTCCAGCATCCATATTGGATTGGTCAACTACAGTGACTTGGTGACCTTCTTTTTGAAGATAATATGCGGAACACAAGCCGATAATTCCGCCGCCAATTACAATACAATGTTTCATTGAAATAATGAATTAATAAAAAAATTAATGGTTTACATTTTTCTGAGCTTTTGAAACTATTTTTACAATTTCTAAAGCCTCCTCTAACAAAGGGTCAACAAGTTCTTTTGATGCTAAATTTGAATCTCTTAACAATTCTAACCAAAACAATGTTTCATCGGCTTATTCAACAACAATAGACATTTTGGCAAAAAACTCCTTTTGTGAGCGAGATATACACGCTGCTCTATAATTTGCTGCAGTGGATGTTGCAGAACGGATTAATTGCCTCCCAATAACTAAAGTTGCATCTGTTTTTTTAATTCTATCATAAAATAAAATGATGTCAATAGCTAATTGTTTTGTTTGCTTCTTTTTTGATTCAACAAATTCAAATTTGTCCATATTCTATTTTTTCATTCCCTCATTAATTCATTACCTCATTATTTCATTGCCTCATTATTTCATTCCCTCATTACTCAAATCACTTGAAATCCATAAGCATAAGGATCGTCTTGGGCATCTATTGTGATGGTGTTAAGTCCGTAAATTTTTGCCCAGCCTTTTATACTTGGAATTATAGCTAATTTATCACTTAAAGTAGTTTCTTTTTCAACACGACCAACAAATTTGCTTCCTATAAAACTTTCATGAATATAATCCTCTCCAACTTTTAATTTGCCTTTAGCGTATAATTGAGCTAGTCGTGCTGATGTTCCGGTTCCGCAAGGGCTTCTATCAATCGCTTTATCACCGTAAAACACGGCGTTTCTTCCAGATGAATTTGGATCAATTGTGTTACCAGTCCACAACAAATGGCTTACATCTTTAATAGTTTCATTTTCAGGATGAATGAACTGATTTGGATACAACTCATTGATGCGTTGCCTAACAACTTGGGAATACTGAATAATTTTAGAAGCTGAAAAATCGTGAACCCCCGAAAAATTATGCTGTGGATCAACAATAGCATAAAAATTACCACCATATGCCACATCAAAGGTTAGTTCCCCTAATTCTGGACAATCAACTGTTAATCCTTCGCCTGCCAAGTAGCTTTTAACATTGGTCAATTTTACCCAATCAACTTTAGCTCCAGTTTGCTGGTAGACAATTTCGACCAATCCAGCGGGTGCTTCCATTCTCATTTTTCCAGGTATTTTAGGTGTAACCAACCCTTCTTCTATAGCTATAGTTATGGTACCGATAGTGCCATGGCCACACATGGGCAAACACCCGGAGGTTTCAATAAATAAAATGGCAAAATCATTTTCTGGATTGTGTGGCGGGTATAAAATACTACCGCTCATCATATCATGGCCACGTGGTTCAAACATCAAGCCTTTCCGAATCCAATCATACTCTTTTATAAAGTGCTGGCGTTTTTCGCTCATGGTATTACCGATAAGCCTAGGCCCGCCTTCCTTGATGACTCTCACCGGATTTCCACAGGTATGTGCATCAATACAGACAAAGGTACTCTTACTCATTTTTAACGTTCTCGATATAGTTGTTTACACGCTGTTCCATGATTGAAAGTGTAACTGTACCTTCTGCGAGAATGACTTCATGAAATTCTCGGATATCAAATTTATCACCTAAACCTGCCTCTGCATTTTTACGTAGCTCTCTTATTTTAATCTCACCAATTTTATAAGATAAGGCTTGCCCAGGCCAAGAAATATAGCGATCGGTTTCAGTAGTCACTTCATGAATGGACAAGGCTGTATTTTTTGCCATATAATCCAGCATTTGCTGCCTAGTCCAGCCTTTGGCGTGCACTCCAGTATCAACTACCAACCTACAGGCTCTCCACATTTCGTAGGTTAGCCGACCAAATTTTTCGTAAGGCGTTGTGTAAATATTCATTTCATGGGCTAAATACTCTGAATATAAGCCCCAGCCTTCACCGTAGGCCGATAAATATAATCGCCTTCTAAAACTAGGAATGGTTTCAGGAAGTTCGTTGTTTAATGAGATTTGCAAATGATGCCCAGGAACGGCTTCATGAGCTGTTAAAGCAGGAATTGTATATAAAGTTCTGTTTGGCAAGTTGTAGGTGTTTACCCAATAAAATCCAGCTGTTGTGTCGCTATTAGATCCTGAATATCTTCCTCCTGTATAATTAGGAGCTAGATCGGCTGGAACTGGAATAACCCCATAAGGTTTTCGAGGTAAGGTTTTAAAAAATTTGGGTAATTCAGCATCGATGCGTTTTGCTATATCACGCGCAAACATTAGCAGCTCTTTAGCTGTTTTAGGATAGAATTGTTCATCGGTTCTTAAAAATTCCAAGAAATCAGCAAAGCTGCCATTAAATCCTAAATCATCAATAATGGTTTGCATTTCGGCTTTGATACGTGCTACTTCATTTAATCCAATTTGATGAATATCGTCGGCGGTATACTGATTACTCGTTGTAAAGTAGTTAATCCTATTTTGGTAAAACGCTTCGCCATTTGGCACCGTTGAAATACCTAGTCCTTTTCTGGTGTTAGGGAAATATTCATCAATAAAAAAACGCTTTATTTTTTTGTATTGATCTACCGCATTTTTTTGAACACTGACCTTGGCAACCTGAATTATTGAATCCTTTAAACTTAGAGAAAACGAATCTGGTAAATTTAAAAATGGTTTGTAAAATTCACTTGTTGTTACTTCTGACACTATATGCTTGTTATAGGTGTCGTCATAATTATTAAAAACAACTCTGGGTTGTGCCAAACCTTCTTTTGCTGAAGCTCTTAACAAATCGAGATTATAATCAATTCGTTTGGGCAATTTGTCAAGTTGTCTAAGGTAGTCATCAACTTGCTCTTTGGTGTTCAGCGTCCTATTTCCCATTCTGCTTAAGTTTAAATGAAAAGCAGATTCATTTGTAATGGTATTTAAGTAAGTTTTATAGGTGTTTTCATCTATCTTATCTTGCAAAACAAACAGTAACAAGGCTCTTGAAATTTTCTCGGTTTCGGATAAGCCTTCTTCTGAAACTTGTTCTAATTCTTCTTTTAATTTCTTTGAAAAATCAGCCTCTGCTTGATAATATTTTGCTGTGCTCTCAACAGATTCGCTCCACTCAAAATCATAGTCCCGCTCTGCTTCGTATGTCGCAATGATGGCGCTTAATTTATCAGAATTTGAGGGCACTTGGAAGGACAACATTCCAAAACAAAAAATGACTAATAAAAGTTTGAAACTTTTCATAAAACAACTATTTAAAATTAAATGTTCTGGTTTGTAAGCATACCGTTTAAGTGTCTTAAAATACCTAAAGGATTTTCGTTTTTTAATTCATCAGGAAGTAGATCGTTTGGCCAATCTTGATAACTAAATGGCCTCACCCATCGCTTTATAGAATGAATACCAACCGCTGTAAAGCGACTATCTGTAGAAGCAGGATATGGACCGCCATGAGTCATTGATGGGCATACCTCAACACCTGTTGGAGCTCCATTAAAAATTAGTCTGCCCACACGATTTTGCAAAGCAGAAATTAGTTCTGGATACTGCGAAGCTTCATTTTCATCGGCAATTAAGGTTCCTGTAAGCTGGCCTTCCAATTTTGAAATTAGGTCTGTTAATTGCGCTGTATTTTCACACTGTACAACGATTGAATACGGACCAAATACTTCTTGATGCAAATTTGGATTTTCTAAAAACGTTTTACCTTCTACTGTCGTTATGGCTTGTCTTGCATAATTGGTTTGCACATCCAACTCATAATCTGCAGCTACACGTAAGTTTGCCTGTGACATGGCTTTTTGTTTATTCTTTTCATAAGCTCCTATAATATTTGGATGCAACATGCAAGAGGGCTCAATCTTTATAATTTCATCTGATAAATTTTTAATGAACTCTGAAAGACCTTCACTTTTTATTCCTAAAAGCAAACCAGGATTGGTACAAAATTGTCCCGTTCCTAAAGTAATGGAACCCGCATAGGTTTTTGCCAAAGAAACACTTCTGTTTTTTAAAGCTTCTGGTAAAATAACTACCGGATTTACGCTTCCCATTTCAGCAAACACAGGAATGGGCTCGTCACGTTGGGCGGCTAAATCATACAATGCCCGTCCTCCTCTTATGCTTCCTGTAAAACCAACAGCCTTTACACCTGGATGTTTAACGAGTTGTGAACCCACTTCAATGCCACTACTGTTTAAGTTTGAAAATACACCATTGGGCATTCCTGTACGTTTTGCTGCTTTTATAATTGCTGAAGCAACTAATTCCCCAGTTCCCGAATGCATGGGATGGGATTTTACAATTACTGGGCAACCCGCTGCAAATGCCGCCGCAGTATCACCTCCAGCAGTTGAATATGCCAATGGGAAGTTACTCGCTCCAAATACAACAACAGGCCCCAGAGGTACAAGCATTTTTCGGATATCTGGTTTTGGTAAGGGTTGTCGCTCTGGTTCAGCCGTATCAATGGTGGCTTCAATCCATGCTCCTTCTAAAACCAGATCAGCGAACATACGTAACTGCCCAACAGTTCTGCCGCGTTCACCTTTTGCTCTACCTTCGGGCAG
This sequence comes from Flavobacteriaceae bacterium MAR_2010_72, assembly GCA_003550275.1. Taxonomy (GTDB): domain Bacteria; phylum Bacteroidota; class Bacteroidia; order Flavobacteriales; family Flavobacteriaceae; genus Geojedonia. The sequence goes on along the minus strand of QXCW01000002.1, from coordinate 370,835 downwards.
GCCAGATTCTGAACAATAAGTTTCAATCAATTCATCATCAAGCGCCAAAATCTCATCGGCAACGACATTTAGAAAGTCTGCTTTCTTTAATCTTGAAATCGATCTGAAGGTTTTAAAAGCTGCAGTAGCCAAATGAACCGCTTCATTAATTTCTTCTTGTGTAGCTTCAGTAAATATTGGCTTATTTTCAATATTCAGTTGAGGATTGAATGTTTTATAGGTTGTTTCTCCTTTTGCTGATTGTTTATTTCCAATATAGTTGTTTCCCGTAATCATTGTTCTAGTTTTTAAACCTCGATAATTAACTTTTTAAACAGTAGCAAGGTTTTTATATTTTGGTAAAGAAGGTCTGTTTTTTAAACCTTCTTCGATAATACGCATAACGTGTTGACGTTCTTTACCGTGCAATGGCAATCTAGGTGGCCGAACATTTTCGGTTCCTAATCCCGTATACACTTCTGCCAGTTTTATATTCTGTACTAATTTAGGGTTTATATCCAACTCCAACAAGGGCAAAAACCAACGATAAATTTCTATGGCTTCTTTAATTCTACCTGCTTTTTGAAGTTCATAAATTGCAACGGTTTCTGCGGGGAAGGCACATACAAGACCAGCAACCCAGCCATCGGCACCCATCAAAAGACTTTCCAAAGCCAAGGTATCTACTCCTGTTAAAATTTTGAGTCGGTCACCAAAACGGTTCTTAATTCTTGTGACGTTAGAAATATCTCGCGTTGATTCCTTTACCGCTTGAATATTTGGGCATGTGCTCAATAATTCTTCAAACATATCCAAAGTCACTTCAATTTTATAATCCACCGGGTTATTATATACCATAATTGGCAATTTTGTACTGTTGGCTACAGCCTTAAAATATGCAACGGTTTCCCTATCACCAGATTTATAACGCATTGGGGGCAACATCATGAGTGCGCTTGCACCATCTTCTTCCGCTTTTCTTGCAGCTTCAATAGCTCCTTTGGTGCTCTGTTCTGCAATGTTTATTAAAACAGGAACTTTACCTTTTACAAACTCTACGGTAGTTCTTGTTAACATACGCTTTTCGTCATCATTTAATGTACTTGCCTCTCCTAAAGTTCCTCCCAAAACAATACCATGAACACCTGCCTCCAGCTGTGCATTGATATTGAGTTTAAAGGTTTGCAAATCCAATTCATCATGGTCATTAAATTTTGTAGTAACTGCTGGCATTACGCCTTCCCAAATTAATTTCATAGTATAAAAGTTAAACTGATGTAAAATTACATCCAAATACTATGTAGACATACTCATGTTTTATCCAATATTGATACTATATTATCCAATTAATTACATATATTTATATTTTTGAATAGTTAATGTCAATTTAATGAAAGTCCTTCCTTTTAAAATACCTAAACCTGATCGGGATGCTCTGGTTTTTCAGGTTGATAACGACGCCGTATTTTATGATCAATTACATCAACATGAAGAAATCCAGTTAAGTCTAATTGTTGAAGGCAAAGGCACATTAATAGTTGGAGACACCATAAATGATTATACCAAAGGTGATATTCTTGTCATTGGAAGTAATTTACCTCATGTATTCAAAAGCGATAGCAACACCAATGTTCACTCTCATATGCTCACTTTATTTTTCACCAAAACCTCGTTTGGAAAGCATTTTTTTGAACTAGAGGAACTACATGAAATAAAATCCTTTTTTAGAAAATCTACAAACGGTTTTAAAGTAACCTCGCATAAAAAACGGCTACAAGAACTTTTTTTTCAACTTGAAGGCACCTCCAAACTAGGTCGATTTATTATCTTATTGAATTTGCTTAAAGCTGTTTCATCTGCATCATCCACAAGTCTTTCTTCATTTATCTACGACAAAAAATACACTGACATAGAAGGCAAACGTATTCGTGAAGTGATTGAATTTACGATGAGCCATTTTAATGAAGACATTTCATTAGAATCGGTTTCAAACGTGGCAACCATGACCAAAAATGCCTTTTGCAAGTACTTTAAAAAACGAACCAATAAAACCTACTTTACCTTTTTAAATGAACTGCGTATTGAAAATGCTTGTAAATTATTAATGTCTGAAAAAGACTTGCCAATTGGTACAATTGCAGATCAATGTGGCTTTAACAATATTTCAAATTTTAATAGGCAATTCAAATACATAAAAGGCCAAACACCTCATCAATTCAGAACAGTAAAATCATAAAATGAAAGAAAAACATATTTATATCCTCTTGGCTATTGCACTGCTAATTACAATTTATGGGCTCGTCACTGGACAATTTTTTTTCCTTTTAATATTATTTCCATTCGGGATTGGATGGTTTAAAAGGAAGAAGTCTGACGAGGACGATTAATTAGGTCTTCTTAACATATTTAGTAATTATAACGATGTGCTGACCATCAACTTTGCCTTCAATATATTCTGAATTTTCATGATCCAATCGAATATTCCTCACCACAGTCCCTTGCTTTGCCACCATGCTTGAGCCTTTTACTTTGAGATCTTTTATTAAAACTACCGAATCTCCTGCTTGAAGTATCACCCCATTACTATCCCGATGGATGATTTTATTAGCCTCATCTTCATGCTCTCCCGTTGCTCTTGCCAATGCCAAAGCTTCATCATTTAAATACATCATTTCTAAAAGATCCTTTGGCCAACCTTCATTACGCAACCTTTGAAGCATACGCCAAGCCATTATTTGAACCGCCACATGCTCACTCCACATGCTATCATTCAAACAACGCCAGTGATTTGGGTTCATCTCTTCACGTTCTTCAATTTGAGCCAAACAGGTGTTACAAACAAGAATATCATTTGCTACATTTTCATTTAATGCTGGCGGAATGGTGTATTGTTGAAGCTCATCAGTCGAAGTACATAATTCACAACTGTTATGGCTTCTTTCTATTAGGGTTTTGAGTATAGTCATAATTCAGGTTATATTTTGCAATGATACACTAAAATCGTTCAAGCTAGATTTTCACGTAGTTTTTTCGGCAAACTTTTCACCACCATATCATAGGAGTGATCAATTAATTGAAGAACAAGTTGAGGCGGCAATTCGCCTTGATGTATGTAAACGGAGTTCCAATGCACTTTACTCATATGCCATCCTGGTTGTATACTTTGGTACTGGGCACGAAGCTCTGCTGAATATTCTGGGTCTGCTTTAAGGTTTACCCATCCTTTTCCAGCTTCCCAGTCTTCTAAAGGAAATAATGCAAACATTTTACCAAGAACTTTAAACACCAAGGTATCAGCATCAAACGGAAAGTGTTCGGTCACTCCCTTTTTTATCAGGCAATAATTTCGAAGCTGCTCAATGTTCATGTTTCGATTAGTTGATATAAAACGGGTTTACTTGGTGTTGCATCATTTTCGAATGGGGCAATTTGAAGATTCAATAAATAAGCGCCATCTTTCACTTTGTTGGGCACATAGACCAGCTCCGTTATTGTACAATCTTTACGGATTTTCCCATTAAAATTCCAGAAGGCTTTATGCGATTTTAGCTGTCCCCCATCCTTTTCCCTATCAACACTTGGAAGATCAATTAGTAAATGCTTTATGTCCTTTTCAACCAAGTAGGCAACCGCATCTTCCATTAAATAGGTCCAGTTGGTATTAGAATATTGTCTGGATTTTTTCGCTTTAGTATTTGGAAGCGTTCTAATAACTAAAGCTTCGCAGTTTTTGTTGCTAAGCGCAAATTCAATTTGTTCCTTTGAAATAATAGTATCCTTCAAATATTTTTCTGGGGCAACAGAAATCACTTCAGCTTTAAAAAAAAACTGATTTAAGCTTTTGTTTATGGAATGGAATTCTTCGGTAATATGACCTACACATTCGGTATGTGTGCCGTGTGCATGTGGATTGAACTGAATGTTATTGAAATTGACTGAAGCTCCTTGCTTCACTGAACCAATCCAGTCCTCATTTTTTACTGGCTCCATGTTTGGCGAACCTAGATACCAAGCATTGACATTTGTTTTTGAAGCCTTAAGAGGAATGGAAATGTCCAATGGTTTGGATAAATCTACAGTAAAAAGCGTTGATTTATGTTGAATAGTTGCAATCACAATTAATTAACTTTAAAAAGTTCTGAAGCAATCCCATCACTTAAAAACTTGCCTTTTTGGGTTACTTTTAGTATTTCATTATCAATATACAACAATTGTTGATTTATAAACAACTGCGACTGATTTAAGAGATGTTTAGTAAAATCGTCACCGAACTCATTGGTTACTTTTTGAATAGAAACACCCCAAATGGTGCGCAAACCTGTCATCACATATTCATTATACTTATCCATTTGTGTCAAGGTTTCTGTTTCACTTGGCAGAATACTTTTATCGATACTTTTAATGTATTTTGAATTGTTACTCACATTCCAACTACGCTGGTTTCCATTGAAAGAATGCGCCGAAGGCCCAATTCCTAAATAAGGTTTGCCTTGCCAATACGCAGAATTATTCTTGCTGAAAAATCCTGGTTTCCCGAAGTTAGACAATTCATAATGCACAAATCCTGAAGCTTCCAGTTCTTCAACAAGCAAATAAAATTGCGCCTGTGCCTGTTCTTCATCTACATCATCAACAATTCCTTTTTTGATGAAGGTTTCCAAAGCCGTTTTAGGCTCAACCGTCAACGCATAACTAGAAATATGTGGAATATTAAAGGACAGAGCCGTTTCGATATTCTTCAACCAATTTTCATTAGTCAATCCCGGGATTCCATAAATTAAATCGACCGAAATATTATCAAAACGTATTGTGGCTTCTTCAAGACATTGCTTTGCTTCTTCAGCATTATGGGCTCGGTTCATAAGTTTCAAATCTTTCTCAAAAAAGGATTGAACACCAATGCTTAACCGGTTAATTGGTGTGTTTGCTAATTTGTTGATTTGTTGATTTGTTAAATCGTCAGGGTTGGCCTCTAAAGTGATCTCTGGATTTGAAACCACATTATAATGCGCATAAACCGTATCAATTAGCAATCGTAATTCATCAATCGTCAATAAACTCGGTGTCCCTCCTCCAAAATAGATCGTTTCTACAACTTGATTTTTGAATTCATCCTTACGAAATTCCAACTCCTTAACCAACGCATTTACAAGTTCGCTTTTCTTATTTATAGAGGTCGAAAAATGAAAATCGCAATAATGACAGGCTTGTTTGCAAAAGGGAATGTGTATGTAGATACCGCTCATTTAGGCTTCAATATTTGATGTAAGTTCGTGTTTTAATGGCTTTCTAGAATGGAATCCTATCTTTTCAAAATAAACGAATACTCTATTTTTTCACTCGATTCTCATTTTGCTTGACAAAAGCACTCCAGCCCGAGTAACTTTTTCCAACTTCAATTTTACCTTCGTTATAAAAATGACAAACCGCAGCGGCCAAACCGTCAGTAGCATCGAGATTTTTAGGAAGGCTTTTTAGGTTTAACAAACTTTGAAGCATTTTGGCTACTTGTTCTTTACTAGCGTTTCCGTTACCCGTAATAGACATTTTAATTTTTTTGGGTGAGTATTCAGTAATTGGAATCTCACGGCTCAATCCCGCAGCCATGGCCACACCTTGCGCTCTTCCAAGTTTAAGCATACTTTGCACGTTTTTACCAAAAAAAGGGGCTTCAATGGCTATCTCATCGGGGTGATGGGTTTCAATCAACTCAATAGTACGCTCAAAAATAAGCTTCAATTTTAAGTAATGATCTTCATATTTTTTTAAATCCAATTCATTGAGCTGCATAAACTGCATGGTTTTGCCAACCACTTTTATGAGTCCAAAACCCATTATGGTAGTTCCAGGGTCAATACCTAAAATAATTTTTTCTTTATTCATCATCGCAATATTGGCATCCGCTTAACGAAAAGGTAATTCCAAAACTTATGGTTAGCAAGTCACCATTAAATGACCCATAGCCTTCGGTCATGGGTTCAAAATCTTTTCCAAAACCCATAATATAAGAGGTGTCGATATAAATTGAAGCGCGTTCGGCAATACCTAAATGCAATTCCAATCCAGCCAAAAGGTTAAAAAAGGAAAGATTATTATCACTGTAATTTCCTAAAGGTTTTACAAAACTGAAACCCGGACCAGCATGAAGCACAAGCCCCATCCGTTCTGGCAAAAAATATAAACTTTGGGTTGGGTCATATACCAATTGCGGATTGAATCTGGAATAGTTTAATTTAAAGTCTAATGAATTGTCATCACTAGAAATGCGATTGTATCCAAAATCTAATTTTGCACCTATTTGCGGACCAAACATATGCTGAATACCCATATTGACCGTAGGGAAATTCAAAGATTTGCCTTGAAAACCATCAACAAATCCAGATTGAGAAGGACTATTTACGCCTAAAGCAATTTGAGCCTTCCATTTATTGGTTTCACGTTGACCAAAAGCCCAAAGACTAAAACTCAAGACTAAAACTATAAATAGATATTTTACTTTGATGCAGTTCATATGCAATGAATTGGTTTAATTTGTATCATGAACATTGGGTTGCCTTACAAAACTAAACAATTCTTTTTTGTACTTATTAAATTAAGTCTTCTATTTGGCGCCTTTTATGCGATCTACAAAAAACTTTCAAAAAATAATGAATTGGATTTTGGCGTTTTTATTCAATTTTTGAATGAAAATGATGCGTTTTTAATCAAAAACATGAGTTTTCTTCTTATTTTATCGAGTTTTAACTGGTTTTTCGAGATTTTAAAATGGAAGAAATTAGTTTCGGTTGTACAACAAATTTCATTCTTGAAAGCCTTTGAACAAAGCTTGGGAGCTTTAGCTGTTTCGATATTTACACCCAACCGTTTAGGAGAATATGGAGCAAAGGCCATTTACTTCGAAAACACTTTGAGAAAGCGTATCCTGTTCCTTAATGTAGTAGGTAATGTTTCGCAAATGCTGGCTACCATAATTTTTGGAAGTATTGGGTTAGTTGCATTCCTAAAACGAAGTAACCTTACATTCAGTTACACCAAAATTACAGCTTCAATAGCAATACTCTGTTTCCTCCTAATTTTGGCTTTAATCATGTTTAAAAAGGGAAAAAAATTCAAAAAATATACTGCTGCACTCTCAAAAACAGTTTTGATTTATTGTTTAGTGTATTCTGTATTGAGATATCTTGTTTTTTCCTTTCAATTTTATGTAATTCTTTATCTCTTCGGAATTAGTTTAAGTTATTTTGATGCTATGGTTTTTATAACGTCCATGTATTTAATTTCTTCAGTAGTTCCTTCATTACTTATTTTTGATGTAGTGATTAAAGGGAGCATTGCCGTATATTTATTTTCGTATTTAGGTATTGGTTCGCTAACCATTTTAAGCACCGTAACTTTAATGTGGCTTTTAAATTTTGCGATCCCAAGTAGTATTGGAAGTTATTATATTTTAAACTTTAAGTTAAACACTATACATCAGCAAGCATGACACTTATTGCATTACTAGTAACGTTTATATATGTCATTTTAATTGGCGCTTTTATTTTTGGTTTTGACAAGGTAGAAGACTTTAAATTGGAGGATTTACCGGCTTCAACAAAATTTACAGTTGTTATTCCATTTAGGAACGAAAGCAAAAACCTCCCTGGCTTACTCAAGTCTATCAATGAACTTGAATACCCAAGTACTCATTTTGAAATCGTTTTTGTAGATGATGAATCTACTGATAATTCCGTTGAGCTCATTACCTCATTTATTAAAAAAAGCAAGAAGCACATAAGCCTAATCGAAAATATAAGATCCACAAAATCACCAAAAAAGGATGCTATTACTACAGCCATTTCAAATGCCAAATATAACTGGATTGTAACTACTGATGCCGACTGTGTTTTACCCAAATATTGGCTAGACACCTTTGATTGTTTTATCCAAAAACAAGACACACAATTTATTGTTGCTCCAGTTGTCTATGTAAAAAGCGACTCGTTTTTAAACCGCTTTCAAATACTTGACTTTTTGAGTTTACAGGGCGCAACTATTGGCAGCTTCGGAATTAACAAACCCTTTTTGTGCAATGGTGCCAATTTAGCTTTCTCTATTGACCTTTTTAAGCTGCTTAATGGGTATGAAGGCAATACCAATATAGCAAGTGGTGATGATATTTTTTTACTCGAAAAAGCGGTTAAAAAAGACTCCAAATTGGTTCATTATTTAAAAAGTCCGAACGTTATGGTGACTACCGTGCCACAACCCAATTTAAATGGTTTAATTTCTCAACGTTTAAGGTGGGCGGCTAAAACCTCTAGTTATGGTAATCTTTTTGGCAAACTAACTGGACTTAGCGTGGTTTGCATGAATGCATTTTTAATATGCCTATTGATGTTTTTTATCGTAGGTATTGTCCCTGCTAAAACATTGATGTATGTGTTTTTGATTAAGTTTGGTATTGACTTTCTACTTCTCTACAAGACCTCTCGTTTTTTTGATAATAGTCAATTACTCTTGTCCTATTTTTTTTCGAGTCTACTTTACCCTTTTTTCAATGTTTTTGTAGCTTTTGCATCTGTGTTTTCAGGCTATAGATGGAAAGGTAGAGCCTATCACAAATAGTGTTGTTTTCATTTATTTTTGTTAGATTTACTCATCTATAATCCTGAATCCCAATGAAAAACATCGCTATCCTATTATTTATTCTATTTAGCTCGAACTCACTTTTCTCACAAGACACTTATTCCGTTGGTAACGAAAACCATGAGCTTATAATGGAAGTTGAGGGTGAATTGGATTTACTCTGGAACATTATTGATAACCGTTATCGCTATTTTGTTCGCAAGAGCGACAATACAATTGTTGAATTATTAAATACAAGAAATGAAGCACGTATGTACCAATGGGAATATAAAAGCACTTTACAAAATATTACGGGCGTTCCAACTTTTGATTTGAAGTTTACACTTTTCGACTTAAAGGCCTACATTGACGATTACAATCTGTCACAAGATCCAGAGTACAAAACGTCAATATATAAGGCCACACCTCAACTTTTATTTGGCACATTTGGAGGTGTTACTAATACGCCTTTTGTTAGAAATACTACGAATGCCGTATTACCGCAATTTGGTATCGAACTGGAACTTTTGGATGGTAAGCGAATAAAACCACATGCCCTTTTTATGCAATTGCGACATGTGTTTAAAACACATAACTTTAAATTTTCAACAACAGAGCTTGCCATGGGCTACCGATTTAGAGTAATCAATGCCACTAAATTTAATTTATATGCCCAATCTAAATTTGCGACACTCAATTTTCTAAAAAATACGGTTGCAGATGGCGCAGGTGGAACAACAACGGTTTCTGAAACGGTATTCGACATCCCATTTACGTTTGGGGTTGGTGCAGAAATAAGCGTTTCAGAAAACAGTTTTTTTACTATTAGCTATAATGAGCTTTTTGCCGCCTTATTAGAGAATAATGGTAATTTTTCTACAAATATAACTGTGGGATACAAGCTCACGCTTTAGCCAGAAAATTATTTAATTGATTTTCACCACCACAGGTAAAGAGAATTGCGTTGTAACCTGTTGACTTCGTTTAATTGCGGGATATATGGTTGGAAGCGAATCCAGACATCGCATTAAAAGGCTATCAATTTTTGGAATCTGCCTCCTTATTTCCTCACTACTCGAAATTGAATCTATATTAAAACGGCCTTCTTTAGTAATCGTAATTTTTAAATCGATAGTGTCTAACACATCTTCGATAACCACAATATTTTGTTGAGCAAGATTTTTATTAAGTATTTGCAATAAGGTTTGTTCAAAACATTGACGTTTATGATTCTTACTCATAACAGAATCACACGACACAAATGTTGGATACTCATCTACTTCATTCCAATTAAAAGTTTGTAATTCTTCTTCAAGAATGTCTTTAGTGTAGACTTTCTTTTTCTCGAAATAATTACAAGACCATAAACCTAGGCAACAAATGAATAGTAAGGTATACTTCATGGTGGTTGAACTGAAACCGAAAAGTACAATTTTTTTGGAATTTTTCTTTAGGACTTCCTTTATAATTAATAATACCTATAATTTAAATGTAACTATAAAGCTATGTGCTCGTCTTATCATTTGAATTCTTAAAGTTTGTAAATGGATATTTTTCTAGTCATTTTAGCTCTACTCTTTATGGTTTTAGGTCTTATTGGTAGTTTTTTGCCTGTATTGCCTGGACCGCTAACCAGTTGGGCTGGGTTGCTTATTCTTCATTTTACCGAAGCTATACCGTTTAATTGGACATTTTTAATTATAACCTTCATACTCGCTATAGGTATTTGGTTTTTGGATTATATCATCCCAGCAATGGGAACAAAACGGTATGGAGGCAGTAGAGCGGGTATTATTGGCACCTCTATTGGTTTAGTTGTTGGTCTACTTTCTCCAATTCCAGGAGGTATTATTATTGGGCCTTTTTTAGGCGCTCTAATTGGCGAACTAATGAATAAGAGTGAATTCAATAAGGCCTTAAAGGCAGCTTTTGGATCCTTTTTAGGTTTTTTGGCATCAACATTTATAAAATTTGTTGTTGCCATAATTTATCTAGGATTGTTTATAGTGAAAGTTGTAAACAATACCGAAAGGCTTTTCTAATAAATAAGAAACCTGACAATCGAGCGACTATCAGGTTTCATTCTTTGCTATTATTCCAACAAATTACTTAGAGGGATTAATTAATTTTTGTTGACATTCAAATATAGTTTTAGTTATAGAATTAATGTTACGGAAAAACCGCAAACTTGATGCGGAAAAACCGTACTATTCAGCAAGTACAAGGGTTTCAAGAGTTTTTCAAAATAAAAGAAATGGAATTTTTAACAGTTTTTCTACAAAAAACCTTTTTGTCGGGCCTCTTCAAGGAGTGTTTCGTCCTTTCCATCTTCAACCGAGAACAATAATTTCATTTGTTTTTTCCGCTTTTCAATGGCACTCATCGACAAATCGATGTGTTCGGTCAAACTTCGTGTTTTAATTCCTTGGGATAATAGGTGCAGAATTTTACGATTTATATCATCAACATAAATGTCACTTGTAATCGATTTTTTTAAATAATTACTAACCGTACTACTATAATAAGGTGGTGAGGATATGATATGCTGAAAGGCTTCGGCGAGTTCACTTGAAGTCAGGTCACTTTTAATTAAAAAGCCATCAGGGCTAATTTCCTTGATGATATTATGGATGCGATAGGATTCATTGAACATGGTCAAAATAATCACTTTGGCCTTTGGCAAAATGGATCTAGCAATTTTTGCCAGATCCTCCCCGGAATTAATGCTCCCGTCTGCCGAACTTGGTAAACTGATATCAAAAAAACAAACGTCATAAGGTTTTTCTTTTGATGCCCGTTGCATTAACTGATTGGCGGCATCACACGAATTTGCCGTATCTATTAATAAGGTTTGGTCCTCCTTTTTGGTAGCCATCAAAGTGTTTTGATAGCCTTCGATAATGATTGGGTGATCGTCGACCATTAAAATATTGATGTGTTGCATAATGCTTAATTTGGTTGGTATGGAATTTTTATCGTTATAATTGTACCTTCATTAATTTGAGACTCAAAATTGACATTTCCATCAAATTCTTTAACTCTTGAGTTAATGTTTTTTAGGCCTATACCCTTTTTGCTTTTATTAACGTCAAAGCCTTTTCCGTCATCTTTGATGCTCAAGCAAATTACATCTTTTTTTAGTTTAAAACTAATCTGAACGATTTTGGCTTCGGCGTGTTTATAAATATTCTGAAGCGCTTCTTGGACAATTCTATATATATTGATTTTAGTTTTATTTAGAACAGTTTCCCAAACAATACTATCATCTGAATTGAATGTATATTTCAATTGGTATGCTTGGGTTTGCTTTTCTATTAACTCTTCAAGAATATCCATGAAGCCAGATCCAGACACAAAATCAGTATTTAAATCATGTGAAATTTTTCGAATATCTTCTTCAATTATTTTTAATTCTGAAATATAATTTGATCTTGTTTTAATTGCCTCTGGGCCTTCACTAAAATTAAAACTATCTAAACTTAAACGCGTACCAAATAGACGCCCCAGAATACCATCGTGCAACTCTTGGGAAATCCGTCTTTTTTCGTTGGTTCGAGCCTCTTCAACTTTATCTTGTTGAGAAAGCATCAGGTTATATATTTCCTCATTGGCCTGTTGCTGATCTTGTCTAAACTTCAATTCTTTATTTTTTGCCCGTTGTGAAATAATAATATATAATAAGACCAAAGTAAGTAATAAGCCAACAGAAAGCATCAATAGCCATAAGCGTTCTCTAGAAATACGCTCGTTTTCACGTTCCATCTCCTCTGTTTCAAAAGCAATTCTTGCGAACTTGTTTCTTGCAGAACGCTCTTTAAACAACAAACTATCACTTAATTTTACATGCTCGTTAAAGTACATTTTAGCTTCGTCCCCTTGTTTGAGTTGTGCAAGAATTGACATGGACTCTAAAAGAATGTCGTTATCTGATATGCTTTTTGAAAGCTCATATGACTTTTGCGCATAATGTGCCGCACTATCAACTTGATTTAAACCCTTATAAAATTTAGCGAGATCAATTGTAACACCCAACTTTATTACCTGATCTTGGAGGCTATCACCTAACCTATAGGCCCTTTTAAGTTCTCGCTCGATGTTATCGTAATCCTTATGGCCAGCTTCAAATTTCGTAAATGCCAAATTATCAATAATAAGAGGGTAGTATATTGGATCCATTTCAAATAATACCTCCTCTTCCAAAAGGGATTCGTACAACGCGATGGCCTCATCAAATTTTTTAGTTTTTCTATATACAGAAGCTTTATTATGAATTGATGTTTTTTCGTTGTAATAACCATCTTTCATTTTATCACTGACTTCAAGCGCCTTATCATGATATTCAAGTGATTTATCATATTGCTTTAAGTCAAGTGAGATAATCCCTAGACGGTTGTACATTATCCATTGGTTATCCAAATTAGCTTCTGTAGAAGGTAGCTTTTGTAGCAGCTTTAATGCTCTAATAATATTTTCCTCGCTTCCAACATAATCCTTTTCAATTCTCTGAATACTAGCGATATTACCCAGAATACTCGCTTGATTTTTGAGGCTATTCAATTGTTCATACCAATGGAGAGCCTTATTATAGTAGTAATAAGCGCTGTCATTTTGCTGATTGTAATGATGATACCATGCAAGGTTGTTATTTGCAATTGCAAGAACTAAACTATCCTTAAGTTGGGTTGCTAATTTCAAATTAATAGTATTCACTTCTTTGTATGGCTCATAATCCCCTAGCATTAAATATAAAAAGGATAGATTTCTATTATCTAAAACCGTAGTAGTATCAATATTTAATTGGGACGACAAATCACTTGCTTTTTTAGCAAGTTGCAATCGATCCTGAAAAGTTAAATCTGCATTTTTAGATAATTGTCTATAATATATAACACTGTCTAACTTCGAAAGGTTGCTTGATTGAGTTGTCGCAACAGTATGGATGATAAATAGAAAGAAAAAAAATACTAGGCGCATTAATTACATTTGAATTAAGTAACTGTTTCAAATGTATTAAAATAAAAAACTATTTACTCTTTTTAAAGTAAATAGTTGATATGCGAAAACCTCTCATTGTCTAACAAGAGGTTAATATATATTTTTAAATTTCAGCTTATTGTTCACCAGTAGGCAATGTAATCTTATCTTTAGTATGAGCCAACAAATAGTATTTAGCTTCGCTTTTTTTGTAAGTCTCTGCTTGGTCATTCTTTAGGGTATCACTGCTTTGTCCTGAAACGGTCAATAATAATATTGCCAATAATAAAAATGTAATTTTTAGAGTTTTCATGCTATTCTCAATTTAGGGTTATACAATAGTTAAACTATTTTAGTTTAGTTAATTAATAATTGTTGAGCATTAAAAAATGCCAATCGAGGGAAGAATGGATTATTAATTATAGAGCACAAAACTGCCCAATATTGTAAATACTGTGAGGGAATGGATTAAAAATTACCTTGATAAGTGATTTTAGGGGCTTATGAAGGACTGCTAATATATGTTAAAAAAAATCGAATAAAGAAAATATTCCGATAAAATGTTGCTTTTTATCGATTAAGTGTATAATTTATTCCATTTTAAATATAAAACCTCTATTGTGAACATTCTCAATTTTAATAGATGCATCTTTATTTAAATACTTCCGCAAATGTGTAATGAATACATTTAGGCTTTTTTTATTGAAATAGTCATTTCTCCCCCAAATGTGCGTTAAAATATCCTTATGTGTACACAAGGTGTTTTTATGGGTCACAAAATATCGCAAAAGCTGACTCTCTCTATTCGTCAAGTTTATAACTTTTTCGTTAAAACTAAGTGTTTGATTGACCGTGTTAAACTCATAATTCCCAATACCATAGATAGTCCTTATTTTGTCTTCATTGGTGACGGATGTATCCAATCTTGATAATAAGGACTTTATTCTCACGACCAACTCTTCTTCATCAATTGGTTTTTTTAAATAATCTACCGCACCTACCGAGAAACCCTTTAAAACATCAACCTTAAGTGATCTAGCCGTTAAAAAAATGAAAGGTAACTTTGGATGTAAATTTATTATAGTTTGCGCTAAACTAAAACCGTCAATATCGGGCAGCATTACATCTAAAATTGCTAAATCAAAGGAATTTTGTTCTAACATTTTTAAACAATCAACACCATTTTTAGCCCAATACAGCTCAAAACTATTCATCTTTAGATATTCTGAAAGCAGATACCCCAAGGTTGCATCATCCTCTATTAGGATTATTTTCTTTTTATTAATTCCCATAATGTAATGGAAGGCTTATCGTGACTGTTGTTCCGTGATTAGGTTTACTCTCAATGGTCACTTTTCCCTTATGCTTTTTTACAACTTCTTTGACATAACTCAACCCTAAACCATACCCTTTGGTTTTATGTAAGTTTCCGTTTTCCACTCTATAATACTTTTTAAAGATAAGGGCTTTATCGCTTTTTTGTATTCCAATTCCATTGTCAGTTACAGAAATAATTAATTGCTTCTTATTTTTATTTGCCATTAATTGAATTTTGGGTTCTTCAGAATACTTCTTTGCATTATCCAAAATATTACTGATGGCATTTTCCAAATGACTCGCTTCTCCTTTTATTTTATAGTCCTCATCTCTTAATTCGTAAGTAAATTGAATGTTTTCAAGTGACGCTAAAGCTTCAAAATTTTCGCATAAGTTTAGCAAATTGGGTTTAAAGTCCAAATATTTTAAATTAAACAAGGATTTTTGAAATTCCAATTTCCCAAGCTCTAACACCTTGTCAATATGCATATTCAGACGATCAACTTGTTGCCTAATCAGTTCAATTATAGGTTTTTTATCTGGTTTGACACCTTCTTCTAAAATCTTAGTAGCAAGTCCAATCGAAAACACGGGCGTTTTCAATTCATGAGTAAGATTATTAATAAAAGCGTTGGTCGTGGTTATGACCTTATTTTGCCAATATACCGATCGTAACACCCAAATAAAAATGATGATAATGACCATAATTAATATGAAACTAGGTATTGTAAGTCCATTTAACTGTGATAAAAAATAAACATTTAAATTTTCGAATTGCAACTCTAAAATGACGCTTTTTTCAAGTAATCTTGGTAAATATCCTTCCAGCTCTACGGAAACCGTCACCAAATCTGTTCGAGATTTTAAATCTCTATTTGATTTCAGATAGTAACTACTATCTCTTGTAAATAGCCTGTATGAAAAGTCTTTGTCTATTCCATGAACGGACAACCTATGTGTAATAAAATCATTTAAAAAATGTTTGGAAGCATCTTGAATACTGTCTAAACTCAAATCAAAATAAGAATCATTTTCAGTAATAGCTTGACCTACCAAAAACGACAATTGATTTTCCGTAATCAAATCTTGTTTGATATCCTGACTAGCTAGCCCTATATTTTTGTTAAATTGAACTGTGGCTAAATTAAGACCAATTTTAAGGTATTGGTATTGCACCACAAACAACCCTAAAATGGCAACAATAAAAATGGCTATATATAATCGTCTCTTGCTCAAAACAGAGTACTATATTACTAAAAAAACAGGTTCTAAAGTGATATTAACCCTTTATTAATTCAATTAATCTTTTATTAATCTTTTTAACTTCTTATTGTAAGATACTAATCTTGATTAATAGTATTTTAGCTATGTAATTAATATTTAACAATGAAAGAAGAGAAACTTTCTAAAAAAATAATCTGAACAAAATATTGAACCTTGAGTAAGTTCAGCAACTAATTTGTTTTTCAAAAAATGGCGCCATATAGATTTATACGGCGCTATTTTTTTGTTTTAAGTGCCAAATAAAAAATGATAGACTTAACATGACCAAAACAATAGCAATGGTATAAAACAATTGCGCTTGGGAAATAATTTCAAGTAATGGCAACAAAATAATTGGAGATAAAAACTGGCCCATGAACCAAAATGTAGTTAAACGCCCTATTTCTCTTCCTCGAATTTCAAGAGGGGCTAATTGCATAACCCAAATGTTGGCATTAGGGATCAACACACCCATACCAAGGCCAACTAGCAACATACCAAGCATAACCATAGCATATGAATTAGACAAGGCAATACATATATAGGCCAAGGCCATTAAAAAGTAACCTAGGCAAAACACTTGCTGATAGTTAAATTTATCTTTGATTTTAGAATATGAAAAGGCCGAAATTGCTGAAAAAAACGTACTCGATGCAATCGCAATACCGATTAACGCATTTTTTTCAACACCAATTACAGATTTTAAATAAAAAGGAATTTGAACGGGGATGATAAAAAATATAATCCACATAAGCATTACATTAATAAAAACGAACCAAATGACTTTTGGTGAACTGATACTTTTTTTTATGGTTTTGGTTTCGGTTTGTACTTTGGGTTCCTTTAAGTATAAGTAAGTAAACGGTAAAATTAAGATAGAAAAAAAGTAAAGTAAAAACGGAACTCTCCAGTGAATATCAGCCAAAAATCCGCCTAAAGTAATAAAGATAATACCACCAATTGACATTATTGCAATTTGAATGCCGGCAAATTTTTGCCTAGCCTGACCTTGGTAGTAATCGGCCACCAAGGTAGTCACAATAGTCATCGAGATTCCAACGCAAACACCTAATAAAGCCCTTCCTGCTAAAATAAGATAGAGGTTATCCAACCAATAGCCAGAACTTCCTGCTCCGGCATACAAAACCAAAGCTATTCCTAAAAGTTTGAGTCGGCCAAACTTATCTATAAAAAGGCCAGCAACAATGGCGCTCAAAGCTATAAATAGCGCTGGAAACGATAGCACTAGCTTTACCAATCCTGCAGCATTTGAATGGTGTGAAAAGGCTTTGGTCATATCTGGAAGTGACGCCGATATGGTAATCATAGACATAATAGTCAGACTACTTATTAGTAAAATAGCGGTTTTTACACGCCAACTTTCAGGATTCATAAGGTGTGGGTTTTTAGAAATGTATTTAGTTTAAGCAAACGTTCTCTTCATTTCTAAACCATTTCACCCTTCATGAGCTTTGGAAGCATTGCTTTAAAGTTTTCCTTTTTATTTAAATGTGGTAATGGTTCTGCTGGTTCTTCCACACCAAGAAACTTACATAAGGGCGCCCATCCATCCTTTACCTCATAAACTAATAACTTATCGGCAGGAACAAATGCTTTTACTTCTGCAATATGATTTTCCCAAAATTTCTTTGCAAATTCCTTATCTCCAAATTTGCCTTCGAGTCTATCAGCAAAAAAAACTTTCTTAAACCATTTGATAACCTTTACTACGTTTCTTGCTCTGGCACTTAAGAGTAATTTACTTAACATTTTTATCTTTTCTACTGGAGTCTGCGGTCCAGCCCTAAAAACTGTACTATCAACACTTTTATACCAACTTTCAAAATCCCTAACAGTTAAAATTACTTTAGCATCAGGATACTTTTTCATATGCTCCTTATACCAAGGATACCCTGGGAAGTCTACGGTACCGTCATATCCATCATAAAGAGCGTCCCAATCTGTGTCTCCTGTATCATCTAAAGTTTTCCAATAATGAAGACGTTCTGGATTCACTAATAACTCTTTCATATGGTAAACATGTTTACAATAACCTAATGTTACAAGAGATACTTTTAAGGTATTAGTTCCTGTTCGTGGCAATCCTGCACCTATAATTTTTAATGACATAATATTATGTTTTTGATGGTTTAAATTAATGAATACTATCTGATGATTTAGTTGGCGGTGGCGGTGGCATTTTAAATATAAATGGTTCTGGCTGCGGCGAAATCGGCTTTAATTCTTTACCCTTAAAGGCTGGAAAATCAGGCATGAAGTGAGTACTTCTAAATTGTGCATATATAAACGGCCCTACTGGTTGAGGTAGTGAACCATCAGGCAAAGTATATCCGTTGTTATAAGGATTCCAATATTCCCACACTATTTCCTTGTCTGGATTCACTTCAAATAAACGGCCTCTTACACCTTCAGTTATAAGCGTATTTCCATTATTTAAACGTTGTGCTCCAGAAACATAAGGAGAGTAAAACGAATATTTATCTGGTGCCATATATTCCCAATAAGGTTCAGAAGGTCCAAAAGTGCCCTCCTCCGAAATCTTATAAGTCCCATCTTCGATTTCAGGCAAGACCCACTCGACTACAGAGCTATAATTTCCAAAATCGCCTACCGCAACATGCGGATCAGGGGATTGTGCCTTCCCTAAAGCGGCACCCAATGAAGGTAATTTGTTGTCAGGATGATGAATGTCATTATTAAAAGCCATCAAATGCCCTTCTCCCGAGGAACCTGTTGCAACCCACTTAACATCGTGTTGAGCAAAAAGTTTTTGATCTTTATCGGTTCCACCACCATAATTTTGAGGGTTACCCCACCTATAAAGCAAATCCCCTGCAGGGCCTTTAGCTTCTTCTGTTGAAATACTATGGTCTATAATATAAATTTCATTGAACCCTGGACAGCTGAAAGCAATTTGATCCAACTCTGCATTATAGGCTACCGCATTGACATGCGTGATATCTGAACGCTGATTATCTACCGTGGCATTGGAAGTCATAACACCCATGGCTTTCATTTGTTCAATTTGTGCTTCATCCATAAGTGGCCCTGATTCCGCTTCAACACTATGGGTATTGATATTAATTTTGCGCGGATGATCTTTTATTGCTCCATAGTTTGATTTGGTGGCGTCAAATTCTTGAACAAGATGGTCCCACATATCCCATTCCCAAACAATTTCACCACCACTTGGCCTAATGGGTTTAATTTCAATAATTTTATCAATCCAAAGTCCTCCCTTTAAAACGCGTTGAGGATCCCGGCCAGCTGCGACGGATTCTTCAGGGGTTCTAGCTTTATAGCAAATTGCAAGCACATTGCCATTGGGCATGACTTCTATATCGTGGTGAAGAAGTTCCTTTCCATTTGCCAATTTATAATCCCAAATTAAATTTCCATTCCAGTCGTATTCACGTATGATTCCGGCTTGCCCTCCAAAAGCAAAGACAGGAAAGTTTTCATCTCTTTCAAGCCTAAAAAGATGCCCGTTTTCAAAAAGGTAACTGCTCAACATGGTATTGAATTCACCTGGCCATTTGTGAACAATTTTTCCGTCTAAATCCATTAAATACGTATCTGTACCGAATGAGGGTGAAAACAAAATATACCCTGGTGTGGCCATATCAGTCTTTAATCTCAAGCCTCTTTGTTCGGTAACTCCAGCTAGAGCCCTTGTGTCTTCTGGTTGCCATTGTTTAATTTCAACGACTTCAGTAACATCTTTTTTAGAGTTATCTGTTTTACATGACCATGTAAAACTGAAGAGAAGGGTCAACAATAAAATAAAACGAATTTTCATATTGGTTGGTTTTAGAAATATTAAATTTTTAGGTACAACTTATAAAAATTTGGGAAAGCAAATCAGGTTTTTAATTTCATAAATCACTGAATTAAAAAACAATCCACCGAATTTAACCTTTTTTCATAAACTATAAAAATCTTTTTTTAAGGTGCTTATCTACCGATTCTATAAATAGATTGGTAAAGTGCGTTTGGAAAAATTGCCTTTAAAAAATACTGTAATCTGCCTTTTAATCCCGCTTTGACAATATGATTGTAAGTGCTAATAGGCAATTTGTAAATAATGCTTTTGGCTAATTTAACTTTCTTTCCTGGACCCTTCAATCTAAACTGTGTAGCTTGTGTTGGGCCGTAAATGAGGTGCAACCACAACTTTGGGTTAGTAAATAAATACTTAACTAAAGGAGGTCTACACCCTATAATTTTTGACATATCGTTCATATAATGGTGGTAATCAACCAAACTTCTAATACGGTCGCAATTACCTTCAAATTGGTCTTTATAATTGACCATAAACTCATCTATATTGGTTTTCATCCTTTCGACATCTGGAAGTTTCATTTCTTTTGAAAATATAAGTGCACAATAGCGCGATTGCATTTCCATGATTGGGAATTGACTTCCAAAACCTGGCCTGGCCCAACCGATCCAAGCAAGCCGGTCTCCATAGTCAAGATGAAACATGTGTTTATATAACTGTCTGGGATCACAAATTTTCAAACCGTCTGGCATAAAATCATTTTGATTATGATAGCCTGTCGAAAACACAATGGCATCTATATCGCTTAAAACATCACCGCTTTTTGAGGTTAATTGTTTGCCTCCGTTTTCGACATTTACAATGTCATCAACAACCTTACAACCATGATGGGCAATAGCTTTCGGCAAGGCCAAGGTTTTAGTGCCATATATCCCCCAAATGCCCTTACTCGCCTTTACTTTATCATTAAGGTCGGCCAAGGCATCAAAGACGGGGTCTTTTCTGCCACGCTCCAGTTTTAACACAAATGGACTCAATTGTTTACCGTAGTCACGAGGTAAATCCCAAATCCCTCTATGCGTTGACACATCGGCAGCATGATCTCCCCTTTTCCGTGGCACGATCCAGCCCGTTGATTCCCGCAAACTTACCCAACACTGATCGGCTACTTGAGAAATCTCATATGCAACGTCAGAACCGGATTCGCCACCTCCTACCACTAAAACGCGTTTACCTTTAAAACGATCTGCATTTTTATAGTCTTTGGAATGTATATAAATAATATCGGTTAACTTACTATGCCATTCTGGAAACCTTGGTATGTTATTGTTTCCTGTCGCCAAAACAAGATTATCGCAAGTGAATGCTTCTCCTGAAGCAATAGTCACCTGCCATGTTTTATCTTCATTAAGAACTACCGATTCAACTTTAGAATTAAAACGAACTTGTTTTGTAACCTTAAAATGTTCTGCGTAATTTTTCCAGTATTCAACCGCTTCTTCTTTTGTCCAAAAATGATGGCTTTTGCCTTCACCAACCCAAAAATCTGAAAACATACTGAATGTGACAGAAGAGGTCAATAACAAATTATCATAACTTCTTGTGAAGACGCCTCCAAGTTCGGAAGACTGTTCTAAGCAAAGTACATCATTAAACCCCTTTTCAAGAAGTTCTTTGGTGGCCACAATGCCACCTGGCCCTGCTCCTATGACGATACAACTTATCATATGACGTGGTCTGGTTTTATAAGTTCAATTTTCGCCTCCTTAAGTAAGGACATAATTTTGTTATCTACTTGCTGCAATGGATTTACCTTATGTTTATAATTATCCACCAGTTCTGTTGGAATGATTTCAATAATTTCTGAAAACAAGAATGAGGTGTTAATTGTATCGTCATTGACCCAAATTTGAGATACAAATCCCAAAGTTGATTCTTCAGTACTTTTAAACCCTTCCTGCAACCATTTTGGGATTTTTACTTGTATTGATCCAATTGGCTCCTTATTAAAATCAATATTGAATTCACAAAGGGTTTTGCCCAATAAGCTTCCCTTTAAAATTTTGGCATATGCTTCTTTAAGCGTTTGCCCCTTCACGTCAAAAAATCTTACAATTGCCAGAGTTCTCACTTGGCTTGTTTCATCCTCTAGTTGAACTATCCTAATGGTTTTATTCTGCTTTAAAATGTTCAGTTTTATCGATCCAAATAATTTTTCTAATGTATGTGTATGCAAATTTTCTCTATTCATTAAACATCTATCAATGGACTAGCCTTCAAACAGCTAATTTTCTTTTTTCTTTTCTTCTTTTGGCGGCAGCTTAAAAATCTTTGGCTGTGGATCAAGCGGCACCAAGTTTTTATCTTTAAAGGCTGGATGATCTGCCGGTATAAAGTTAGATCTAAACATTAAATACGTCATTGGCATTGGAGATACTGGATCACCGTTAGGATGGTGAATATTTCCGCGGTACTGATTTAAATATTCCCAAACAATTTCGCCTTCTGGTGTAACTTCAAAAAATCGTCCTTTAGGGCCTTCATTGACAAACGTGTTCCCATTTTTCAAACGTTGTGAACCAGACACAAAACCGCCATGAAAAGAAATGGTGTCTTTAGCTAAATATTTCCATTCGGGTTCAGCGGGACCAAAGCGTTTATTATCCATCAAGATGTAATTTCCTCTATCGTCAGTTAATGGTTTTATTTGATAGACTGCTGAATAATTTAAGCTGTCCTTTCTGTGACTTCCAGAAATGTCATTGTTAAAAAAGGTTAAACTTCCTTCACCTGGATATCCTTTCTCAACCCATTGAATATCATGTTGTCCAAATGATTGTCGATGTATAGAATCTCCTTGTCTATAATTTAAAGGATTTCCCCAACGGTATAAAAAATCACCGCCTTTGCCCCAACGACCCCCTTTGTGACTTGCAGCTTCTTGAGTTGTAGTGCTATGATCTATTATAAAAATTTCATCTAAATTGGGTGAACTAAAAGCGATTTGATCGAGCTCGGCATTATAATTTACAGCATTTAAGTGATAAACATCAGAGCCTCTATTATCTACCGTTTGGTTTCTCCAAGCTCTACGCATGGAATGTAATACTTCCATACTATCTTGCGAAATAGGTTCAGGTAATTCTGCTCCAACATTGAAGTCTAACAGCTCTGGATGGGCAGCTACATCCCCATAATTTTTCTTGGTAGCATCATAATCTTGAATAAGGTGATCCCAAATTTTCCATTCCCATACTACTTTTCCATGCGTTTTATCAAGGGGTTGTATTTCAACAATTTTAGAGGTCCAAAGACCTGCTTTGGGTGTCATTTCAGGCTTTCTTCCAGCATTAATAACTTCTTCAGCACTTCTGGCCTCCCATGCAATGGCCAATACATTGCCATTGGGCAGAACGGCGATATCATGGTGGGCATGCTGCTGCTCATCGGCATACTCAAAATCCCACAATACTTTACTATCCCAACTGATTTTTTGCAGCCTTCCTGCCTCTCCTCCTCCAGCAAAAACAGGAAAATCAGGGTCTTCAGCTAGAATATTAATTGATCCATCATCATTTAAATAAGGGCTATGAGTACTATAATTCCCTTTCCATTCATGCACCACTTCCCCTTTTCGGTTGATAAGATATACTGACGCTGAATTTGTTGGCACAAACATGACGTAACCATCTACCAAGTTATCAGAAGTTTTTGTTAAGCCCCTTGGAATATGGTGTCCAAACATATTGCGATCTTTCTTTTCGGGTTCTTGAGAAGCAGCTTCTTGAAAACTAAAAAGAAGGCAACTAATAATCAAAATAGTGCTTAAAACGT
This sequence comes from Flavobacteriaceae bacterium MAR_2010_72, assembly GCA_003550275.1. GTDB lineage: Bacteria > Bacteroidota > Bacteroidia > Flavobacteriales > Flavobacteriaceae > Geojedonia. The sequence goes on along the minus strand of QXCW01000002.1, from coordinate 347,059 downwards.
TATAATTTCTCATTATTTATACTTTACTAGGTTGGTTAATTTTTTTAAGAGGTTAGGTCTACATTCATTATTGGCTAAAAACATTCTAGTAATTTTATAGAATACCTTTGCATATTAATTAGTATCATCTTTATCGTTCTTTTTTTCTTCTTTAGGTGGTAGTTTAAAAATTGGAGGCTGTGGGTCTAAAGGCTCTAAAACTTTTCCTTTTAATCCGGGATGATCTGCTGGTATAAAATTAGACCTAAACATAGAATAAGTAAATGGCATCGGATTAATGGGATCACCATTTGGTCTATGAATATTGCCTCTGTATGGGCTCAAATACTCCCAAACAATATCTCCTTCTGGTGTAACTTCAAAAAACCGCGCTCTTGGTCCCTCGTTAATAAAAGTGTTCCCATTTTTTAAGCGATGAGCGCCGGAAATAAAACTTCCGTGAAATGAGATTGTATCTTTAGCAATATATTTCCATTCAGGTTCTTTTGGTCCAAATCGATTATTATCCATTAAAATATAGTTGCCTTTATCATCCATTAGTGGTTTTATTTGATAAATCGCAGAATAGTTTAAACTATCCTTCCTACCAGGAATATCGTTATTAAATAATGTAAGACTTCCATACCCGGGAAATCCGTTTTCTATCCATCTTATATCATGCTGGTAAAACAATTGTCTATCTAATGAATCCCCTTGTCTATAATTTTGAGGATTCCCCCAGCGATATAAAAAGTCACCGCCTTTGCCCATTTTTCCTCCTCTATGGCTTGCTGCTTCTTGAGTAGTTGTACTATGGTCTATTATGAACACCTCGGAAAGTTCTGGAGAACTAAATGCAATTTGATCTAGCTCTGCATTGTAATAGATGGCATTGAGATGATACACATCTGACCCTCTATTATCTAAAGTGGTATTTCTTCTTACCCTATTCATTTTTCGCAAAACATCCAGGCTATCCTGTGTAATGGGCTCTGGTAATTCTTCGCCTGCATTAAAGTCTAATAATTCTAGATGATCGGCAACGTTTCCAAAATTTCTTTTAGTGGAATCATAATCTTGAATTAGGTGATCCCAAATTTTCCATTCCCATACCACCTTTCCATGCGTTTTATCAAGCGGCTGTATTTCCACAATTTGAGACGTCCAGAGACCTGCTTTTGGAGTCATATCGGGCTTCCTTCCTGCATTAATGACATCTTCGGCACTCCTTGCTTCCCATGCAATCGCCAAAACATTACCATTAGGCATTACAGCTATGTCATGATGAGCGAGATGGTCTTCGTTAGCGTACTCAAAATCCCACAACATTTTACTATCCCAACTAATCTTTTGAATCCGACCTGCTTCGCCCCCACCTGCAAATACAGGAAAGTCAGGATCCGTAGCCAATAAACTAATAGACCCATCATCGTTTAAATAGGCACTATTTATTGAATAATTACCTTTCCATTCATGTACTACCTCACCTTTTCGATTTACTAGATATACAGAAGCCGAATTGGTTGGACTGAACATTACATATCCAGAGGTTAGACCTTCAGTATGTATGGTAACTCCCCTTGGGATATAATGCCCAAACATATTTCGGTCTTTCTTTTCTGGTTCTTGAGAAGAAACTTTTTGTAAACTGAAAATATATAATACAAAAAAGACAAATAAAGCAGTATTCAATGAAATATAATTTTTCACTTTAAAAGGTTTTAGATTGGTTAAAACTATAATTTAGGTTAACTAAATGTAAATTTCGGGGAAGTTCTAATTGACCATTGCACGATTTTTCGTACTGCCTACTAAAATAAATCTTTTTTTTGATTTTTATAATACTATGATGCAAATTGTTATAAATGAATCTACTAAATACTAAATAAATTTTGTGATATCTTTAAAAAAGATAAAACGATTATATTATGTTAAATCCTATATTTATACTTCTTTTTGCCCTGAATGTAACGGCAAATAATTACGAATTGGATGTCTTATTTAAGCCAGATTTTAAATTGGTTAGCTTCTCAACAGAAGATGATGGTATAATCGAAGCTTCCTTTTTTGAAGGCACTAATGATTTAGCTGTTGTTTTTGCCCACGGCGCGGTATTTAATAAAGAAAGTTGGTACTTTTTGGCGGAGCATTTACAATCTAAAGGAATAGCTTCACTTTCAATAGATTTTAGAGGTTATGGGAATAGTAAAGCTGGGAACACAAATAATAAAGCTTTAGATGTTTTAGGAGCTGTGGATTATTTAAAAACCCAAGGTTTTAAGAACATCATACTGGTTGGAGGAAGTATGGGTGCAGCTGCAATTTTAGGTGCATTAGAGCTTGAGACAGATATCAATTTAAGAAAAGTAGTACTATTGGCTCCAGCAGTTGGAAAAGGAATTTCAAACAAGAAAATTGAAAAATTAGTGGTGGTATCCAAAGATGAAGTTCTGTTTACAAAAGTTAATCAAATTTTTAATGAATGTACGGATCCAAAACAATTAAAAATCTTTAGTGGTTCATTTCACGCCCAACATTTATTCAACTCTGAACATCGTAACGAACTTATTGATTTGGTTATAGAGTTCATTACAACTAAATAAAAGTTTGTTTTATTGTTAATTAGAGTATGGAGAGTGATTTTCTAATTCTAAAACTTTATTTCAAAAACAAAAAAAGCACCATTACTTTTTAATGGTGCTTTTTTAACTTGTAAAGTATTAATGTCTGAATATTAACGCTAAATGACGTATCTAATTCTAGACTTTTTTAGATACATAATGTAATCTAAAACTTAAATTATGCCTTACCTAAAATTCTGAACATGCCAGTCCCGCAAGATGGGCATTTTCCTTTCATAGCTTTTCTACCGTTTTTCATAGTAACTTCGGCAGCACCGCTAATTTCTTTTTTAGATTTACATTTTACGCAATATCCTTCCATAATGTTATAAGGTTTTTGTTGTGGTTAAACTATTTCTTTCAAATTTAGGTATTAGCTTTTTTATGTGCAAACTTATTTTCAACCTATTACATTTTAAGTTTTTACTCACATAAGTACTTGATTTATAAGCTACTTTAGAATAACTTTTTTACTCACAACCCCTTGTTCGGTATTTATCTTCAAAATATAAATCCCTTTATCAATGCCAATTGGCTCAATTTTATTGGTTGAACCAAACTTTAATGACCTTACTTCCTTGCCTGTAAAATCATAAATTTTAACACCTTCGATTAACGTATCATTTTGTAACTGAAGATGTAATTGAAAGGCTTCTGAATCATAACTAACCAAAAAGTTTTGGTCAAAGTCAACTTCATTTGTTGCTAGCAACCTATTTTGAGATGGCTTGAACACCAAACTAAATCTATCACTGTAAACACCAGGTTCTAAATAAACTTTAAATGGTTTGTCGTTAATTTGAGTTATCTCACCTGTAACATTATCCTTAATATAAATAGGCAGTTTTGAATTTAGATTTTCAAAATTGTCCAATCTAATTTTAGCTGAACCTGCTTTTTTTACAATTAGTTCTAAAAGATATTCTTCACTTGAATCGAAATTATTCACCCCTTGAATTACAAATTTGTTTTTATCGAAGGTCCAGTACATGTCCTCCTCATTGATATCGGCAATGAAAGCGTCAAACCCCAAGTCAAATCCATTGGTTGCCTTTTCGTGTAAACCAATTGCTATTTGCCTATGATATCCCATTGGAGAGTCATAAGTCAACCGAATTATTGGATTTGCCTTTTTAGTTTTTGAATTGTTTTTTGAAGTCGTTCTTAAAAAATTAGACTCTGTGCTAATAGCTTCAGTGACAAAAGCGCGTTGACTATTTTTAAATATAATTGTTCCACCATCAACCGTGGTTATAGGTAAGCCATTATCATTATTGAATCCATCAATTACCGTTGATACAAAGAATCCTTGATTTACAGGAATAAATTCTCCTGGGACTTTTGTCCCAACCGCTGGACTGCCAGCAGCTGAAGTCGTATTAATTCGGCTATCATTGGAAATTGCTGCAACACCACCAGTCAAGTTTCTTGTTGCATATCCTCCAACATAGTCTCCTAAAAGATGTGAATTCTCTTCGCCAAAATGATCCCAAAAATAGAGCGCTCCATTAAAAACAGTTCCATTTGTGTTAGTACCACCATCGGCAATACTCATATTATCCAATATAAAAGCCGTGGCATCTATAGCCGACGGATAAGGATTCCCGATAAGCCTCTCTACTTCACCTGACGACTTATCCAATGCAAGTGAAATCGTTCCATTATTAGGTCGTCCTTTGAACACATAATTTTGTGAACTTGATAAAATGTCAGCCGCACCCGATGTACCTTTCATTGTAAATCCTTCTCCTGGTAATAATGAAGACAATTGATTGATTTTGACCCAAGCATTGTAATCATCTGCTGTTCCGTAAAATTTAAACAACCAATTCGAACTAATTGTTCTTGGATTAGATGGCGTACTCGAATCGGCCGCCGTGGCAGAAGAATTAAAAGTTATGGGTTGATATGCAGATGATACCGTACCATCAAATAATACACCTGCAATGGAGTGGTTTGTATTTCCTGCAGCTACTCCAGTACCTCTTGTGGCAGTATTACCTCCTATTGGCGCAACCGATGATGACCAGTAATTATAGTTAAAGCTATTAGCCGTTCCTTGTTGATCACGCTCAATGTAACCGCCACTATCAGCATCAATAATGCTCCCTTCACTTTGAACTAATTGAGATTCTCCAACTAAATCTATTACACCATCTAACTCTAAATAGTGAGAAATAGTCAATCCTTGACCAGAATTTGTTTCATCTTGCGCCTCATTTGGATCTGCTATTGTAATCTTTCCTGAATTATTTTTCAATCCTAAAACGGTAATATCACGATCGCCAGAAGTTATGTTGTGCGATGTTTCTACAATATTCCAATCTATGTATGTCACACCATCTAAACTCAAAGCATTTGGCAACATATTAAAAGTACTGTTAGCCCACGTGCCAGCATTATCCCATTCCCCATTTGCAGCTGAAATATAGGGCATTGCAATGGTTTGAGCGCCAACCAAAGATTTACTTTTATCTAAGTATTTTAAACGGATGAAATTTCTATCATCAACTAAACTCTCTGCGGTGGAACCATAAAAGGTATTAAAGTCATAATAAGCTTTTAGTTTATTATATGGTATTGCAGCTACTTCATTACTTGAGGCCGACGTTGGAACCACCTTTCCACTTACTTTATCTGAAACTTTTTCAACTTCTTGGTTCATAAGATATCTTACCTGACTAGCCGAAAGCGCCTGATCCCACACATACACCTCATCAATATCTCCGAAAAAGGGATTTATGATATTATTTTTATCAACGTATAAAGCTCCAATTGAAAATCGATTATAATTTGGCGAAGGTGCGACTACGTTTTGTTCGGATTTATCTAAAACACCGTCAACATATAAAAATATAGTGCCGTTATTATAAACAAAAGAGATTTGGTGCCATTTATTATCGTTGATAACCATACTAGAAGTAAACCTTGGAGTCACGTCATCATCTACCATCACTTCTATTTGATCAGAAGGGTTTAAACGTAACTGTAGCTTGTTCCCTTTTGCCATGATGGTTCGCGTACTTGCATTGGAGGGGCTTTTCACCCAAGCTGAAATTGTAAATGCAACCACATTGAGATTCAATGAATATTCTCCAACCAAATAATCTCCTGAAGCTATACTTATTGAATGGTTTGAAGTTAATTTAGACGCCTTACCAAAGGTGAAAAATTTAGTGCCATCAAAATCATACCAGGTTTGAAGATTGGAGCCTCCATCAGATTTTAAAGGAATGACATCAATAATATCTCCATTGGCAAAATTGGCATTGTCAGCTACTATGAGTACATATTCTTCTGTAGCCGTTTTTGAAAAACTGCTAAAAGCCGCTGTAGGAATAGAAACATAAACGTTTTCGACATCGCCTCCCGCATTTTCAATAGACTCAACAACCTTCCATTTTCGGTCAATACGGGTTAAAGAGGTTGTAATACCAGAAGCAATGGTTACTGAATTTGTACTTGTTCCTGAAAAAGCTCCGTTGTTACTTCCCCAAACTAAAAAATCTCCGTCCTTATTAAACTCATTTATGTTTGTGTTATTAGTAGTAAAAATACCATCCAAGCCAATGGTGACTTCATTGGTTACATTTAGGGTTTTGGATTGCTTTTGGTTCAAATCGGAAATAGAATCTCTTCCAATTCCAGCTACATGGTAATTATAGCCAGAGTTTGCTGCAATATCCCAAACTTTAGTACCGAATGAATTCACATAGTCTTTTTGAGCTTCGGTTGAAGCTCCTAAAGTAATCCCATATTTTATAGCTAAATAGGATTCTATTTTTTGACGGCCAGCGGCTGGCACACGTTCTGCAAAGGTGAAAATTTCAGCAACACGACCGTTTAAACTACCCTGAACATCCATGTTTCTTCCAATCCAATATTCGGTTCCAAAAACCGTAAATGGAGAAACTGAATCGGTATAGCCTACGTTTACGAATGAAACATCATTAATTCCAGACGTTGTTAACACATTCGAATTATACAAAATCTCCTGACCAGTAGGAGAAGAAACGGCATTATTCCTAACATTTATAATCCCGGCCTTTGCATATGATGTATTGGTTTCTGCTGCACCGTTAAAAGAAGCCGTGGTGTTTTGATTATAGGATAAGGTTTCGTTGGTAAACCTTGACGAGTAATCCCCAAAGCCTACACCAGTAATATCCCCAGCACCTTCTGAAGAAACACCTGCAAAAATCGTATTCTGGGATGAAGCATTAGTCATGGTTCCATCAGGAACCATGACAATAAACATATCCTGACTGTAAAAACCATTATCCGTATTATATAAATATTCTTCTATACTACTCCCATTATTTTCAAATTTAATAACTGGATTAAAATTGATGTTTGAAGCCGCATCATCTATGAAAGTGGGCTGGTTTGCTGTCACGGGTTGTTCCGCATTTTTCCCATTAGTTCCAATATCTTTCCACAATGAAACTTTTGAGCTTCCATTCTTTGTAACCCCCCGGGTAGATTTTAACCAAAGTCTAAAATCTGCAGTAATTCCCCCAGGACCTGGAATGTTAAAGTCAAATATTTCGGCACTTACATTAAAGGTAAAAGTTGTATTATCTGTGTTTGAAACACTTATAGTTGATGTATAAGTCCCAGGAGTTGCGGGGGTAGGCGCAACAAAGCTTACAATAAAAATTATATAAGAACCAGGATCAATACTTCTGGGCAAAGCTGCTATCGAATTATTCGGTAGAACAACATAAGGAGCAACCGCAAAGTCACTTAATGAACTAGTGATAGAGCTTACGTCTAACGGGCAACTTCCAGTACTTGTTATAATAAAATTTCTTGAAACCGAAGCGCCTTCATCAATTACACCATAGTAGGTGCCATTGGTTGGGGTAGTATCTGTTGAACCATGTTGAATATCCGCAAAAGGGCTTCCTCCTAACACATTAATTTCAGGAGCTCCCGACAAGGTAAAAATGAATTGAAAATCACCATCATTTCCATTCATCAAAATTGTGACTTCAGTGTACGCATTACAGTTGCCACTTATATTAGTAATGACAAAGTCAACAAATTTACTTCCATTTTTACATGCTGCTGGTTTTATATTTTTAGGCAAAGCCTCATGCTCTAAAGTAAATCCAGTTGCTGGGTCTAAATAAATATCTTCAATTTTAAGATTTCCACAATTTGAATTTGGAACTGTATTTGTTATTCTAAATGATATTGCGTTTCCGGCAGTTATGTTTATAATATCATATTCATAAACAATAGTCCCTCCAACAATCTCAACTTGAATATCGCTTTGAGAATTAGCAACTATACTAAAAAAAAGGCAAAAAATACTTATCCTAAATAGGTGTAAGTTAAAGAATGGGGCAGACTTCATTCAAAAACAAATTGCGGTTAATAGAAAGCAAACATATAAAAATTTATTCAAAACATCGCTTAAATGCAATTATATTCGCTAAAATGCAATTGTATTTGTTCAATAATTATTTAATATTTTGATTTATAAGTGTTTACATAAAATACAGGAATCATTAATTTGAAAGTGATTTCTTTAGCAGTTTCTCTCTGAACGCTTATAAAGCTGTAAAATCATTTGATATACTATTTAAAAATCGATCTAAAATTGGGTTTCTATTTTCATTATTCCAAACTATAGACATGGTGGTTCTTTGAGATATATTTTGAAGTTCAATAAATTTTATGCGTTCATTGGTAAAAGTCTCAAGAGATTTTGGAACTATCGATATCCCAAAATTGTTTTCAACCAATTTGTAAATCGACCCAGCGTGTATTGTGTTATGTGTGACAATTGGCGTAAACTTACAATCATCAAAAATTTGCATGACCTTTTCATAATAGGTTGCACTATATGCGGGATCAAATAAGATAAACGATTCATTTTTAAATTGTAGTAGGCTTTCAAAATTATTAACATGAATTGGATGATCTTTTGGCAAGACCAGGGAAAACGTTTCTTCCAAAATAGGCTTAATTCCCAATCCTCGAGGGACTCTTTCTAACCTGACAAAACCCAAATCCAAATTATGTGACAATAATTCGTCCACCTGCTTTTGATTATCCATTTCCTTCAAACTAAATACCACGTTTGGATTTTCTTCTCTAAATTTCAACAACATATTAGGAATGATATTTTGCATTGCAGAGCCTACATAACCTAACTTCAAATCTCCTGCCAAGCCTTGACCCAACAATCTCGAATGATCCAAAGTAGCCTCTAAGCGCTTAAGAATTTCGGTGATCTCTTTCTGAAGATATTCTCCCGATTTGGTCAATTCTACTTTACGGTTATGCCTATCAAATAAGGTAACGCCCAAATGATCCTCCATTTGTTGTATTTGCCTACTCAAGCCAGGTTGTGAAATGTAAAGTCGTTCAGCAGCTTTTCTAAAGTGCAAATCTTCGGCAACTGCCAAAAAATAGTTTAAGTGCCTTAATTCTATTTGATAACTCATAGTTATTAATTGTTAACTAATTAATATTGTTAAGCATCAAAAATAACAATAACTTTGTAACAATAACCCATTCATGAATAAACACTAATGTTCAATTACGGAATAGATCACTTAACCATAGATAAAATAATTGCCATTTCAAGAGGCTCAATGAACGCTACTTTATCTTCTGAAGCCATTAAAAAAGTAAATCTCAGTAGAAAAAGAGTAGAAACCATTGCCAACAACAACAAAGCTGTATATGGTATAAATACCGGGTTTGGCCCTCTTTGTGATGTCCAAATTACACCTCAAGAAACCAGTAAACTTCAAGAGAACTTACTTTTAACCCATGCCGTAGGCGTTGGAAAACCAATCGATAAGGAACTTTCAAAACTCATGATGATCTGCAAGGTGCACGCCTTATGTCAAGGATTTTCAGGAATTAGATTAAGTGTGATTGAGCGCATTATCTATTTCATAGAAAATGAGCTTTTACCTGTCGTTCCTGAACAGGGTTCCGTTGGCGCGTCTGGGGATCTCGCACCACTTGCCCATTTATTTTTACCTCTTTTAGGTGAAGGCGAATTTTGGGTTGAAGGCAACATACGTCCTTCAAAAGAGGTTTTGTTAAACCACAAACTTGAACCCATTCAATTGCAAGCCAAAGAAGGTCTCGCCCTAATCAATGGAACCCAATTTATCCTAGCACATGCGATTCTTGGCCTGAATAAAATGTCCTATATATTAGATTTGGCCGATGTTGCTGGCGCCATGAGTATAGAAGGCTATCAAGGCAGTGCTTCCCCATTTAAGGATGCTTTGCACCAAATTAGACCATTTAAAGGGAATTTAAAAGTGGCTGAACGGATGCGAATGCTTTTTAAACATTCAGAAAACATTACCTCACATGAAACCTGTGCACGTGTTCAGGATCCTTATTCAATGCGGTGCATCCCACAGGTTCACGGCGCTTCAAGAAACGCCTATTATCATTTACAGGAGCTCGCTGAAATAGAGCTGAATTCAGTTACAGACAACCCTATTGTGTTAAGTGAAACTGAAGCTATTTCGGGAGGCAATTTTCATGGCCAACCATTGGCTATGGCATTAGATTACGCCTCAATAGCAGCTTCAGAATTGGGCAATATTGCTGATCGCAGATGTTATTTGTTAATTGAAGGCAAATTTGAATTGCCGAGATTATTGACACAAGCCGGAGGCTTAAATTCAGGATTTATGATCCCGCAATACACTACGGCAGCATTAGTTACCGAAAACAAATCGCTTTGTTTCCCGCCTTCAGCTGACAGTATTCCCACTTCTTTGGGTCAAGAAGACCATGTGTCAATGGGAAGTATTTCTGGGCGAAAATTCAATCAAATCCTTGAAAATATTGAAAAGATTTTGGCCATTGAATTGATGTACGCAGCTCAAGCTCTAGAATTTAGAAGACCAAATACATTTTCTGCATTAATTGAAGAAAACTTTAAAATCATTCGCAACCACGTAGATAAATTAGAAGAAGATCGTTTGTTAAAAGATGACATCAACAAATTAATCAACTTGGTTAAAAACCAATCCTTTAATGTTGGATAAACCGTAAACCCTATGACGTTTCAAGAGCAACTATTACAAGGTATCCCAAACGAATTACCAACAAAAAAAGCCTATCCGAATGACGCTAATCGGGCACCCAAACGAAAAGACAGTCTTTCTTTAGAAGAAAAAAGACTTGCTGTAAAAAATGCCTTAAGATACTTTCCAAAGCATTGGCACTCTACCCTCGCTCCTGAATTTGCCGACGAATTGAAAACTTATGGAAGGATTTATATGTACCGATTTAAACCTGATTATGAGTTTTATGCGCGTCCAATTTCAGAATACCCTGCAAAATCCTTGCAAGCGGCTGCTATTATGTTAATGATTCAGAATAATTTGAATCCTGAAGTCGCTCAACATCCAGAAGAATTAATCACTTACGGCGGTAACGGTGCCGTTTTTCAAAATTGGGCACAATACCTTTTAGTGATGCACTATTTGGCCGCCATGACCGATGAGCAAACCTTGCATATCTATTCCGGGCATCCCATGGGACTTTTTCCTTCTTCAAAAAATGCGCCTAGGGTTGTCGTTACCAATGGTATGATGATTCCTAATTATTCCAAACCTGACGATTGGGAAAAATTCAATGCACTCGGTGTTACGCAATACGGACAAATGACGGCTGGTTCTTTTATGTATATCGGCCCACAAGGCATTGTACATGGCACTACCATTACCGTAATGAATGCCTTTAGAAAAGTACTTTCTAAAGGTGAAACGCCTGCCGGAAAACTATTTTTAACTGCTGGTCTTGGAGGCATGAGCGGCGCTCAGCCAAAAGCAGGGAACATAGCAGGCTGTTTAACCGTTTGTGCTGAAGTTAATCCGAAAGCCGCTACCAAACGTTTCGAACAAGGCTGGGTTGATGTTTTGATTGACACCATGGACGAGCTTGTTAATCGTGTTAGAAAAGCACAAGAACACAATGAAGTTATTTCAATTGCATACATAGGTAATGTTGTTGATGTCTGGGAACGATTTAATGCAGAAAACATTTTTATTCATTTAGGCTCTGACCAAACGTCACTTCATATTCCTTGGACTGGTGGTTATTATCCAGTAGGACTATCTTATGAAGAGTCAAATCGATTAATTAAGGAAAACCCCGAATTATTTAAGGAGAAAGTCCAGGAATCCTTGCGTAGACAAGCCGCCTCAATTAACAAACACGCTGCAAAAGGCACCTACTTTTTTGACTACGGAAATGCGTTTTTACTCGAAGCATCTCGCGCAGGAGCCGATGTTATGGCGGATAACACTATCGATTTCAAATATCCGTCCTATGTAGAAGATATATTAGGCCCAATGTGTTTTGATTATGGTTTTGGACCTTTTAGATGGGTATGTACATCTGGAAAACCAGAAGATTTGGATGCCACCGATCAAATTGCCATGGAAGTACTTCAGGACATCAAAGACCATTCGCCAGAAGAGATTCAACTACAAATGCAAGATAATATCACTTGGATTAAGGATGCCAAAAAACACAACATGGTGGTTGGTTCACAAGCCCGAATTTTATATGCTGATGCTGAAGGACGTATTAAAATTGCCACGGCATTTAACAAGGCAATTGCTGATGGTAATATTGGTCCTGTCGTTTTAGGTCGTGATCATCATGATGTTAGCGGAACAGATTCTCCTTATAGAGAAACTTCCAATATATATGATGGCAGTAAATTCACTGCCGACATGGCAATACATAATGTTATAGGCGATAGTTTTAGAGGCGCAACATGGGTATCTATTCACAACGGTGGTGGCGTAGGTTGGGGTGAAGTCATCAACGGTGGATTTGGAATGCTACTTGATGGCTCCAAGCAAGCTGAGGACCGACTGAATGCCATGCTGTTTTATGACGTTAACAATGGAATTGCGCGACGAAGTTGGGCACGAAATGAAGAAGCGCTTTTTGCCATTAAACGAGAAATGGAACGCACACCAAATTTAAAAGTTACACTACCAAACATAACGGATGATGACCTATTAAACGCTCTGTTTTAAGTTTAAAAAGACCGATTCATTTAAGACAGTGCCAACATTAACAAGGCTGCTAGTGCTGCTCCTAGAATTGGCCCTAAAACGGGAATCCAAGAATAACTCCAATCATTTGATCCCTTACCTTTTATAGGCAAGATCGCATGCATGATTCTAGGCCCTAAATCCCTTGCTGGGTTTATGGCGTAACCCGTTGTTCCTCCTAAAGACAAACCAATAGCCCAAACCAAAAAGGCAACTGGTAAAGCCCCTAATGAACCAAGTCCAACAACAGTCTCGGTGTCATTTATGGTAGCATCAGTAAAATATAGTATTGTAAAAATAAGCACGAAGGTTCCGATGGCTTCACTAAAAAGATTAGAAAATGAATTTCGTATTGCAGGTGCCGTACAAAAAACCGCTCTTTTGGTTTCTTTGTCATCGGTAACATCAAAATGATCCTTATACATGACATAGACAATAAGTGACCCCAACATTGCACCGAGCATTTGTGCAAGCACATACATAGGCACATCTTCCCATGGGAATTTTCCAGCCACAGCCAACCCAATACTCACTGCTGGATTAATATGGGCGCCACTGTAAGGTCCAGCAATAACAACGGCTACATATACCGCCAAGCCCCAAGCCGTAGTTATAACCATCCAACCACTACTATTGCCTTTGGTTTTATTAAGTACTACATTGGCAACTACGCCACCACCCAATAAAATGAGTATTGCTGTTCCTATAATTTCTGAAATAAATGGTGTCATAAGTTTTTAGTGTTTAGTTAGTTTTATCCTTTGCCCAAAACTCGAGGGCTTCAATAGCCTTATACCAACCCTCTATCCCAGTGTCAATCTGTTGGCGATCTGTTGTTGGATGGAATTTATTTTCAATTTGCCAAATATTTTGGATGTCTTCAGGCGATTCCCAATACCCTACCGCCAAACCTGCTAAAAATGCAGCACCCATAGCTGTGGTTTCAACGACTTTAGGTCTCACAGTAATTGTATTTAAAACATCTGACTGAAATTGCATGAGCATATTATTTATAGTTGCACCACCATCAACTCGTAACTCCTGAATTGAAATTCCAGAATCGGCTTCCATTGCTTTTAAGATATCCATGGTTTGATAGGCAATTGATTCTAAAGCTGCTCTTGCAATATGTGCATCTGTACTTCCTCTTGTCAATCCAAATATGGTTCCTTGTGCTTGTTGATTCCAATGAGGCGCACCCAGACCTGCAAAAGCTGGCACAAAATAAACGCCATCAGAATGCGCTACAGAATTTGCCAAAGTTTCAACTTCAGAAGAGTTTCTAATAATCTTCAAACTGTCCCTTAACCACTGCACAACGGCTCCTGCAATAAAAATACTGCCCTCTAAAGCATAACTGGTTTTTCCATTTATTTTCCAAGCGACAGTGGTTAACAGATTGTTCTTTGAAACCTTTGGTTGGTCTCCAATGTTCATTAACATAAAACAACCTGTGCCATAGGTATTTTTTACCATTCCGGGTTTTGTACACATTTGTCCAAATAAAGCTGCTTGTTGATCTCCCGCAATACCAGAAATTGGAATTTTACTATCATAAAATGTAGATGTTGTATGACCATAAACCTCACTGGATTGCCTTACTTGAGGCAACATACTTTTTGGGATTGTTAATAGATCGAGCAATTCATCATCCCAATCCATGGTATTTATATTAAATAACAAAGTTCTGGATGCATTTGAAACATCAGTAATATGTTTTTCGCCTTTGGTGAAATTCCAGATCAGCCAAGTGTCAATGGTTCCTAAAATAAGCTCACCGGATTCTGCTTTTTGCCTTGCGCCTTCTACATGATCCAAAATCCATTTTACTTTGGTTCCAGAAAAATAAGAATCAATGACCAATCCTGTTTTTTCTCTAATAAGATCTTGTTTACCTAGTTTTTTTAATTCATCACAGTAACTTGCCGTTCTTTTATCCTGCCAAACAATAGCATTATAAATGGGCTTACCCGTATTTTTATCCCAAACTACTACAGTTTCGCGCTGATTGGTAATTCCAATGGCAGCTATATTTTCAACATTCAATCCTTTTTTTGCAATGGCTTCGGCGGCAACACCCGCTTGTGTTGACCAAATTTCTTGTGGATCATGCTCTACCCAACCTGGTTTAGGAAAATATTGTGTAAATTCTTTTTGTGCGACTGAAACCGTATTTCCTTGTTTATCAAATACAATTGCTCTTGAACTTGTGGTGCCTTGGTCTAAAGCAAGAATGAATTTATTCATATGTAAATCTTTTATACAAAGACCCTAGCGGGAATTCATTAAAATTAATAATTCTTTTCTATTTATAGGATGTACTTCTTTGCCAGCCTATTAAAATCCATAATTTGGTTTAATTTCCAGTCTTCAGATCTATCTAATTCTGAAGCCAAAATAGCTGCTACACTAGGTGCGACAGCCATTGCTACCTTGGCATCCAAAAAAAGGATTCTAACCCTTCGCGCTAGCACATCTTCAACCGTTCTTGCCATTTCATTTCTGGCAGCCCAAACTACTTCAGCCTTTAAAAACTCCAATTTAGGATGTAATTTTTCTCCTAATTCAGGATGGTCTTTGATGAGCCCCTCAAGAGCATTTTGATCACTTCCGTAAACACATAAATGGTTTGACTTATCAACAGGCCCATTTGCCCCATGTATCAATAAATTATTGGTTACACAACCCTTTCTTGGAAGTTTGCCTAGCTCTATTGCCTTGTTTAAAGTGTCCTGCGCCATGCGGCGATAGGTTGTCCATTTTCCTCCAGTTATTGTGATGAGTTGTGAATCTGAAACAATAATCTTATGGCTTCTGGAAATTTCCTTTGTTTTTTCGGAATCGTCTTTTGGGGCGGCTAAAGGCCGTAACCCTGCAAAAACTGATAAGACATCTTTTTTTGTTACGGTTTTAGTTAAATACGTATTCAAGGTTTGTAGAATAAAATCTACTTCACTATCTAAAGCTTTTGGTTCTAAACTATGATTGTCTAAAAGTGTGTCAGTCGTTCCCACAACAACCCTATTATACCAAGGAACTAAAAACAAGACGCGACCATCATCGGTTTTTGGGATCATAATAGCATCATTTCCAGGCAAAAATGATCGGTCTAAAACGAGATGGATGCCTTGACTTGGACGTACCAAGTTATTGGCAGACACATTGTCCATCTTCAAAACATCGTCGGTAAAAACACCAGTTGCATTGATGACTACTTGAGCATTTAGGATGTATGTTACATTAGTTTCTACATCTTTGGCGATCACTCCGTTTACTAATCCTTCACTATTTTTCAACAAACTTTCAACCTTAAAATGATTTAAAACGGTTGCTCCATGTTCGATACAGGTCTGGGCGATGTTAATCGCTAATCTAGAGTCATCAAATTGCCCATCGAAGTAGACAACCCCGCCTTTAAGATGTTCTGTTTTTATTGTGTTCAAACGGGAAGTTACTTTCTTTTTGGATATCCTGACAGACTTTCCAAAGCTTAATTTACCGGCAAGAAAATCGTATATTTTAAGTCCTACAGTATAAAAAATGCCATCCCACCATTTATAATTGGGGATTATAAACGATTGTTTGTTCACCAGATGCGAAGCATTTTTTAATAGCAATCCCCTTTCATACAAGGCCTCTTTCACCAAATCTATATTGCCTTGCGCCAAATACCTTACGCCACCGTGAACTAATTTGGTGCTTCGGCTTGAGGTTCCTTTAGCAAAATCAACCTGTTCTAAAAGAAGGGTTTTGTAGCCTCGTGTAGCACCATCTAGGGCAATACCTAACCCAGTAGCGCCGCCACCAATTACAATTAAGTCCCAATTAGACGTATTCTCTAACTGATCAACTAATGTTTTTCTATCGAACAAATATTATTGAATTACGGTTAGCAGTGGTTTTTCAGTATAGACTAACTGACCAGAAAGGTATTAAAAAATAAGAAACCATGTTACAATTAAGAATCGTCTTCTATTTATTATCATACGAGAAGAGTGCGGCATTAGTGGCACACAACCCATAGTTGACAATCTTGCTCCATTATTTCATGTGAGGTCAGATGCACCTCCACTTTTGCTAATTACCGGTGATAGAGATTTGGAGTTGTTAGGTCGATATGAAGAAAATGCCTATTTATGGCGCATGATGAAGGTCGCTGGCCACAAAGAAACTAGGCACTACGAACTGGATGGTTATGATCATAATGGCATGGCACAACCAGCATTTGCATTATTACTGAAGGAAATAAGACGAATTGTTAAGCTCAAAACGAAAGACTAAACCTCAATAATTACCTAAAGAAAACCCACTGTTTTCATAAGACAACATATTAACAAGCATCGCTTTGGTTAAAGGTTTATTAAAGTAGCCTGAGCATAGGTTATGCTTTTTTGCTTTAACCATATCTTCGGGATAGGAGGATGATGACAACATATAGACCGCAATTGAATTGTTTTTAACAATTTCAAGTTGCTCAAGTTCACATAAAAATTCAAACCCGTCCATTTCTGGCATATTAATGTCTAAAACAATGGCGTCAGGAATGAAAACAGATTTAAAATCTTTGTTGAACTCCAATATCTTTAAATAACAAAGTGCAGATGTGGCTTTAGTAAAGGCCTTGATTTGAATGTCGGGATCAAATAATTCAATAATTTTTTGGTTGACAAAAAGATCAATTTTGTTGTCGTCTACGAGAATAATTTTTTTAGGCTCTATCATTTTTCAATTTCACTTTTAAAATTTGGCAAGACAACTTCAAAGCATGTCCCTTTATTAATTTCACTTTCAACGGTAATACTCCCTTGAAGATCGTCAACAATGTTTTTAACTATATATAATCCTAAACCTGTACCAGGCATTTCTTTAGTATTAGCTCTGTAATACAGGTTAAATATCTTATCAATATGGGTTTTGGATATACCTACTCCATTATCACAAACACGTGCTTTTATACCATCTGAATTAGAGGCCACTTCAATTTTAACATGTGGCTCTGCACCAATCATAAAAGAACTGTAATTTATGGCATTTTGCACTAGGTTTTGAAATAAGGAATGTATTAGTTCAGTATCTGAATTGAAGTTGCTGTTTACATTTATGTCAACTTCAAATTTTACATGATCAAAATTTATTGTTCCTCTTAAAGCTTTTAAGGTGCTCTGGATTATTGCTGAAAAATCAATAGGTTCCATAACTCTTTTTTTGCCTGAGATTGCAGATGCCAAAATAAGGTTATCGATTAATAACTTACCGCGTTCTAAAGTGGTGTCTAGCATTTCTACAATTGGTTTAATCTCCTGACAATCATTTTCTTGCTTGATTAAATTCATCAACCCTTCGGCCGAAGAAAATGGTGCCCTCAAGTCATGGGCAGATCTATACAAAAACAGCTCCAGATCTTTTTTCTTTTGCTCTAGCTTACTTTCTAAAACCTTGTTTTTAGACACATCAAGCATCATGGCGCAATAATATTTACTTTTCCCACTGCTCCATTTACTAATAGTCAACTCAATTGGAAATTCAATTCCAGATTTTTTAAGGCCCATCATTTCCAATACATCTCCTGAATTTGACTGGTTGAGTTCATTCACCGTTTTCACAAGCCCCTTGATGCTGGATTTTCTATGCTTTTTGGACATTATTTTGGACAACGGGCTGCCAATCATTTCATGTTCATCATATCCAAATGCCTTTTCTGCCCCTTTGTTCCACTCGAGTATTATTCCTTTTTCATCAGTCACCACGATAATGCCAAAGTTCATCGATTTGAAAATAGCACTAAACTTGGCTTCGTTTTCTTGCAACTCTGCCTTAATCTTTTTTAGTTTAGTAACGTTCTGGGTAGAAATAGTTGCGGAAACAACTTTTCCAAAATCATTAAACACAGGTCCTATTTGGGATATATAGAACATTCTGTTTCCATTAGAATCTAGTTCAGTAGTTTCGTATTGACTTTTGATGCCTTGTTTAAAGACCGACTTAACCACCTTTTTGACCGTTTTGTGAAATTCGGGGTTGATATAATCATACAAGTAGGTATCAATGACCTCATCAATTTCAAGGTTTCCAATACCAAGGTTGACATTTAAAATTTTACCAAACCGATCAATCGATAAAATAATATTAGGAATGCTTTCTGTAAAGGTTCTTAACTTGCTTTCCTTGTCTGCTATTTTTTTGTTTTTTTCATAGCATTCCGTAATATCGACAAACATGGAAACATATTTATCTATTTTTTCTTCATGGTCCAATAATGGCATGATGGTAGTATCACACCAATAGTCTCGTCCTTTTACTGATTTTATGTTAAGAACCCCTTTCCATACATGCCCATTTTTAATAGTACGCCACAATTCTTTATATAATGGATCTGCATGGAGGTCTGATTCAAAAAAGGTATTGGATTCTCCAATGAGCTTCTCTTCGGTAGTATCTAAAAGTTCACAAAATTTATCGTTAACATACACAATGCGACCCAACGCATCTGTTGCCAACAAGTTAACATTGTTCCTTAGCATTTGTAACACTTCATTTGACTCGTTGGCAGTTAATGTGTTGTAATTAATTGTCTTCATCATATCGTTGTATTGCTTCAAGACAATAGTCTAAAGCCCTTTCAATATCGTTAAATACTAAAAAAGGCGTGTTGGGGTCATAAATTCTCTTAAAGGAGTTAATTAACAATTCTGTTTTTATGGAGTTAACTACAAAGGCTTCACATATTCTCGCCTGTTTAAAAATCTTACTTTTGGCAAATAACTTTGCCGACTTTGATGTAAATGAACCTCGCGTGTTCCTAGCATCGATCAAAAAAGGCATTGATTTCCCTTGTGTTAATGATATAATGGCCTCTTCATATATTTTAACTGAATCTATATCTAACTTATGATATACATCTTGATTGTCAAATTCGCAGAAAAGAATACCCCGCTCGTCTGTCCAAAACTTGGCTTTATTAATACTAATTTGCTGATTCATAACTTTTGGTAGGTCATGACTTTAATGCCAATTGCTATGCCAAAGTGAATCCAGAGATGTCAATAAAATTTTATATAATTGATTTTCAAGTGCTTAAATCAAATGTATTTTTGTTGAGAGGTAAACAAAAGTCACGGTATTCCACCGAATACGTAGACTGTTTTTTAAATCCACGCTATACCGTGATTTTTATTTTGATTTTTTTATGCCCAATTTTTTCATGCGGTCGCGAAGGGTGCTGGGCTTTATATTAAGCAAAACTGAAGCTCCTGTTTCGCCTTCTATTTTCCAATTGCATTTTTCCAAAATCTTGGTAATATGGGCCCTTTGCACATCGTCAAGGGTGATATGGGCAGAAGAAATTAATCGTTCTTTATGCTTTGAGGTCGTATCAAAATCCGGCAAGACCAAATATTTATTGTTTGATAAAATAACTGCACGTTCAATTAAATTCTCGAGCTCTCGAATGTTACCTGGCCAACGGTATTGCAGCATTTCCTGCATTGCTTTATCAGAAATATATGTAACCTCTTTGCCGTAAGCTTTACTAAACTTATTTGCGAAATGCTCTATTAACAATGGGATGTCTTCGCTCCGCTGGCGCAAGGGCGGCACTTCGATTGGGAATACATTAAGTCTAAAATATAAATCCTCCCTAAAACGCTTAAGTTTAACTTCCTCTTTGAGTTTTCGGTTTGTAGCAGCAATAATCCTAACATCTACCTTTAAGGATTTAGAGCTTCCCACCTTTTCAATTTCGCCTTCTTGAAGAAACCGTAAGAGTTTGGGCTGCATCTCTAACGGTAATTCTCCTATCTCGTCTAAAAACAAAGTTCCCTTATCGGCCAATTCAACTTTTCCCACCTTATCGCTAATGGCTCCAGTAAATGCACCCTTAACATGCCCAAATAATTCACTCTCTATTAATTCTCTGGGGATAGCAGCACAATTGACTTTAATTAGTGGTTTATTTGCCCTTGAACTGATATTGTGGATTGCACGGGCGAGTAATTCCTTTCCTGTACCCGACTCCCCTAACAACAGCACCGTAGCATTCGTAGCAGCTACTTTTTCTACATCGGTCAAAATATGACTAAATACTTCACTGCCATATACCATTTCTTCATAATTGAACACTAAATCTATTTCATTTCGTAAATAAATGTTTTCATATTCCAGCTGGCCTCTTAGTTGTTCTAATTCAGCGTATGCAAGTTTTAATTCTATTTCAGCCTTTTTACGTTCAGTGATATCTTGAGTTGTACCAATCATTTTTGTTGGGGTACCAGAATCATCAAATACCAATTCCCCTAAACAATGTAACCAATACGTTTTATCATTACTTGGTCTAACTATTCGATACTCTTTATCAAATTTTTTATGGTGTTTTAGAACGTTATTTTCAAAATAATCTAACATTAATTCTCTATCATCGGGGTGAATAAGACGTATCCAACTTTCAATAGTTCTTTCGTAGAATTCATCAATTCCCAATATTTTCTCCATAACTTCAGAACTCGTCCAAGTCATGGTTTTAAAATCAAACGCATAAGAGCCAATGTTGGCAACAATTTGAGATTGCCTTAAATTTAATTCACTTTCCCGGATTTTATCTTCAGCTTTTTTACGTTCAGTAACATCTCGAATGACTCCAATTAAAAATTTATTTCCATCTTCATCAAGAAATCTAGTTTTCTTTGTCGAAATATAACGTGTCTTTAAACCTGCAACGGTAAGCGTTTCTTCATTAACGTTTTCTATCCCTGTTGCCAGCACTTGGTTATCAATATGTAAAAAAATTTCCCTTTCATCTGGAGGCACATCTTCTGCAAGGGTTTTGCCTATAATGTCTTCCTTTTTTAGATTAAAAATGTTACAAAATGCATCATTCACTAAAAGCAAACGGCTCTGGTCATCTTTTACAAAAAGAGGGTCCCCAATATTGTTAATGATATTGTCAAGATATTTCTCACTGTTTACTAAACGCTCTTCAGCATTTTTTTGCTCTGTAATATCATCAATAGTAACAAAAAATGCTGTAATCTCTCCTTGGTTATTTTTTATTGAAGACGTTGCTAAACTAGCAGGAAAGCGCTCTCCATCTTTTCGCATAAACAAAAACTCAAAATTACCAAGTTCACCTTGTAAGGTTTTTTGCAAACACAACTGGATCGCCTCATACGATTCTGGAGGCCAAAACGGAAAAGGGGCTCTAGTACCAATGAGTTCTTCTTTTGTAAATCGTGTTATTTTGCAAAATGACGGGTTTACATCTGTAATCTCACCCTGAATATTCATTACTACCAAGCCAGGGCGCAAGGATAAAATGAGCTTTTCAGAAAACTCTTTAGCCAAACGCACTTTTTCTTGCGCTTCTTTAAGTTCAGTGATATCAAGAAGAGTAGTTTGAACATATTTTGCACCATCAATTTCAAAATATTGAAATGATGCATAACCATATTTTAACTTATCTCCTTTAACTTTAAGTTCAACTTCAAAAAATTTAATGATCTTCGTTTTATCAAGTTGTTCTCTAATTTGGTCGGCTTCGTTGAAATTAATCAAATTCAACTCTTCAACTTTAAAACCAATGACTTCTTTTTTTGAATATCCCGTAAATTGCTCCCAAGCTTCATTAACATCAACCAATTTTCGATCTGATAGGTTTGAGAGCGATTTTGGGGTAAGGGTATTATGGAACAGTTTGACAAAGAACTTGTCATTAGTAATATACTCTCGATTGTTGGTGTTGCGGTCTTTAGGGCCCGTCATTAGTTAATTAAATTTAGAGGGATTAATCTATTTAATAGAACAAATGGATGCTACATGGTCAAAACTATTACATATCCTTTGATTTTGAAATAATATACTGCTTTTTTTTAATCTATTGAAATTCAATGATGCATGAATTTAAAATACTACTTAACACTGTCCTGCTAAATAGTGGTTGAAGTGGTAGACATAAGAGATTCTAAACTCATAAAAAAAAGAGCTGCATGTTATTGCAGCTCTTTTTCATTTTATAATTAACATTTATTTTTAAGATTGGTCGTCTATTGTTGCAATCGGTGCATTTTTTTTAACAGAATTAATTCCATTTTCCATGGCACTTGAAGAAGAGTACATTTCACTAGACCCGATCACCTGACTGTTGCCTGCCTTTAAATTAAAATATGGGCTACCGTTTTTGGCTTCAAGACGTTCATATCTAGAATCATCGGTTGAGTTTTTTCTAATAGATTCAATTCCATTGGTACAACCCGCTTTAGATGCGTATCCTTCTCCAGTAAGAATAGTTTGGCCGTTTCCAGCTTTTAATCTAAATCTAAATTCTCCTCTTTTGTCCTTGTAAATTTCAAATTTTGCCATAGTAACAGTTTTTATTTTATCATTAAATTTGTGAGATTTACAATTTAAGAAAAAAAAGGCGAAATAAATAATGGAGGTCCGATCTAAAACAAAAACGCATCTCAATATAATACTATAAAACAGGAAAACTTAAAGTAAAACAAACATTAAGTTAAGAAAAATGGCTTTTTAAGTCTTGTAAAAGTGCATAATATATGGGATTACAAAATTCAGCAACTCCACCATTGGAAGAATTCCATCTAGAAGTCCAAACTACCAGAGAAGTATCATTTTCAGTAATTGGAATAACTGACACTTCACCAATATACCCTTTAACATTGTCTTTAGACACTGGTCCAGGACCATCATCTATACTGTAAGTGAATTTTTTATTTTCATTATCAAAAGAGAGCAAAGTTTCATGAAAGGCATCATTTAAAACTCTTTTAGCACCAATTTCATGACCTGATTTCTTACCAATGACTTCTAATTTTGTAATTACATTTTTACTCCAAGATATGTCATGAAAGTTTTTTAAGGTATCAAATACCTTATCTGAAGGGGCACTTACTACAACCGAATTATAACATCCCATAATAAATTGTTTAGAAATTAAACTGACTCCTTAAAGATAAGAATAAAATAACAGAACTACCATAAAACAAAAAAGCATCCCAATCTTCTATTTATCTGCCTACACTAAAGTTTCGGTACACAAGGAAAAAAGGAACCCTTTTCAATTGGTTACCAACTTACCCCTTTAACAAATAGCCAGGCGTTTATTAAACCAAAAAAACGCAAGAATTAAATCTTGCGTTTTTTTCAGAAATTTATACCAGTCAAATGTCTATTCCAACTTCTTCCTTTTATTCTGAAAAAATAGTATCGATTAGTTGAGCGGCGAATGATGTTCATGAACCATTTTCCATTCACCCTTTGTTTTAACAAATAACAAAGTAATTAGATTATTAATTGTACCTATTCCTTCCACTTCAAAATCTGAGATAAAAGTTACATTAGCTACATTCCTATGATATAAAGCAATATTTAAAGTTTTTTCTATATAGGCAAATTTCTCAACCGTGTAATTACCAAAAAGCGCACGTTCATGTTCTTCATTACCCGCACTATCGGTAAGAAATCCATTACCATCAGCATCGTAGTTAAATTCGGTAAACTTTGGACCATAGCCATGGAAAGAGATAAGTTCATCCATGTTGTCGGCTCCTGTTCCAGAATTTGCCATTATAGTTGCTCCAATGGCCCCAAAAGTTGCGTAGACCTCTAGCTGTGCAGCTGAAGCTGAACTTGGGTCAAATTCAGAAAGAATGTTGGTGGGTTTTTCCCCTGTTGATGGTGAAATTTTCGAAGGAGAATGATGTTCGTGCACCATTTTCCATTCACCATTTGTTTTTATAAATAATAAAGTAATTAGATTATTGACTGTAATTTCTCCAAGTGGATGCGTATCTAATACAAAATCTGAGATAAAGGTTAAATTAGCTACATTCCCATAATACACAGCAACTTTCAAAGTTCCAGGGAGAGCGGCGAATTTTTTAACGCCTCCTGGTTTTACTATTTCACCAAATAACATACGTTCATGTTCTTCATTACCTTTGCTATCGGTAAGATATCCATTAGCGTTGAAATCATAATTAAATTCAGTAAATATGTTACTATAATCGTGAAAAGAGATAAGTTGGTCCATATATTCTGAATCTGCTCCAAGGCCGGCTCCGTTTGTTATACTTGTTGCAATGTCCGTAAAAGTTTTTAAGACCTCTGCTTGTGCATCTGGATATTCCTGGTTAATTACGCTGCCACCATTTCTCAATGCTAATTGTGTTCCTGATTCAGCTTCTAGTTCAACATCTTGCGCATTAGAATCGCATGCTGTGATGATGATTGCAAGCATGATTATACATGTAAATTTTGAAATTGTTTTCATAATACTCTATTTAAAGATTAATAACTTCTGTTTCTATCAGTTAATTCACTGATTTTAACACTAAAACAAAGCTATTACAACATTCGCCTAGAGGCTAGGACTAATTCTTCAAAACCTAGGACTAATTATAAATTATTAAGATGAAAACAGCAATTATTACAGGAGCGTTTGCATTGTATTACTTGGAAAGAGCGCTAGGAGCAAGACCAAATTCCTCCTTAAATGCACGGCTAAAATAAGAAGGGTCGTTAAAGCCTACATCATAAGCGATTTCAGAAATGGTTTTGGCCGTAGTTTGAATCAATTCCTTTGCTTTTTGAAGTCTGATAGACCGAATAAATACGGCGGTAGATTTACCACTTGTTGCTTTTAGTTTTCGATACAATTGCGATTCGCTTAAATGTAATTGAAGAGCTAATTGTACTGGACCAAATTCTGATTGAATGATATTATCATGAATTTCTCTAATGATCTTATCCAGAAACTTAGATTCGGATGTCTTAATATTTTTATTAAGTAGTCTTTTTAAGCCAGTTTTCTCAAACTTGCTTAACATTTTTTTACGCAGAAGTATTAACTGATCAATGCGCGTTAATAATTCTGCTTTTTCAAATGGTTTCGTTAAATAGGCATCTGCACCAAGTGAAAGTCCGGCGAGCCTATCTTCGAAAGTAGCTTTAGCAGTAAGCATGATTATTGGAATGTGATCTGTTAGTTCGTTAGTTTTTAAATGCTCGCAGACCTCAAAGCCGTCTTTCTCTGGCATCATCACATCACTAATAATGATATCTGGTATATGCTCAAGCGCCATATCAATGCCAATAGCGCCATTAGGAGCATGCAAGATTTGGAAGTTCCCCATTAAACAGGTTTTTACATAGTGAGCGACATCCCTATTATCTTCAACAATAAGCAATAGAGGACGACTCTCATCAGAAGAGTCTATAGATGGATTTATTTCTGATTGAGATGGTTCAATTTTCGCTTTAAAAACTGATGAAACAGAAACTAATTCTGAACCATCTGTTAGAACGGCATTGTTTGTAATAGGAATTTTAATACTGAAAACACTGCGTTTTCCTAGTTTGCTTTTAACTTCTATAGAGCCATTCATCAATTCAACGAACTCCTTGACTAAAGCCAAGCCAATACCAGTGCCTTTTTGAATTTTGGATGAGGTGTTATCTACTTGGTAGAATTTATCGAAAATATGCAGGAGTTCCTCTTTAGAAATTCCAAAGCCATTATCTTTAACCTTTATCTCGACAAAATCAGTATTGCGGATCGTAACCTTTTCAATATGCACTAGAATTTCACCATGTTTTGAAGTGAATTTTATAGCATTGGAGAGTAAATTGGTAATAATGGCCGTGAATTTATTCACATCTAGGTCCATTTCGAGATGGGCTAAATCAGAGTGAACTGAAAAATTAATGTCCTTCTCTTTCGCAAGTGAATGAAAACTTTGGGTTAAATATTTTACAAAAGGAATAATATCAACTTGTACCAAGTTTAATTCCATAGTACCGCTTTCAATTTTAGCAAGATCTAGCATCTCGTTGATTAAATGCAATAACCCATCACTATTACGATCTATAATCTCTAATGAGTCTTCAAGATCGTCGTTCTGATTAGAGTCTAATTTTGATTTAATAACACCTGTCATACCCTTTATTACAGTGAGTGGTGTTCTAAATTCATGGGTGATATTAGTGAATAAGGCATTTTTTAATTGGTTAATCTCTTTATTTCGTTTTCGTTCTGTAGCAGCTAGTCGTCGAGAAATTACAAAATAGGCTATCGCTGCTAAAAGCACTACTAGGCCTATTATTAAAAACAAATTTCGTTCATTATTTTTTTTACGTAAGCCTTCTTCATAAGTCACATTTAATAACTCCTTTTCTTGAGCTTGCGCAATACTATCTGCAACTAATTGATTATGAAAAACAATGGATTGAATTTCAGTTCTTGCTTTATCTTTTTTCTCATCATCAAAAGCAAATTGATATTTTTCGAAATAATCGAGCGCTGTTGCATGACGATTTAGTTTTTTATTGACTTGGTATAGGCTTTTAAAAAGAGCAGATTCAAGGTGCCAATTAGTAATCTTATTGCTTTTCAAGCATTCTTCACATTCTTTTAAAGCTTTCGTATAATTCTTAAAACCATATTCAATTTGGCATTTCCACAACTGAATTTTCATTAAAAAATCTGGTTCATATTTTGGAACTGGAAATTTTTCAGTAACGGCTATGTATTCATTTAAATAGGTAGTGGCAACTGCAAATTGGTTCTCGATGATGTATATTTCAACAAGTTTGCCTGTTCCAACATTTGCATATTGTTCAAGGCCGATTTCTTTTGATAATCTAATGGCTTTTTCCCAATGTTGTATTGATTTTGGAAGATCTCCCAATTTATGATAAATCTCTCCTAAATTTCCGTAGGCCGCAGAGATGCTTTGCTTAATGTCATGTTTTTCACTTAATTGTAAATGTTCTAAATGATATTTTTCTGACTCCTTATAATCACCCAAATCTCTATAAATAAAGCCTTGGTGAACAATACTCCAGCCTTCATTCTCTCCATCACCTAATGCTCTGTAAAGCTTTTGAGATTTCTGCAAGGTTTTAAAGGCATTGGTATAATCTTCGTATTGCTTATACAAATAGCCAAAACCAAATAGCTTTTCGGCATATAGAACACTGTCTTTACTCGTCTTGGCTAATTCTAATCCTTTGGAGTAGATGTCTTCTCCATGATCAAATTCTCCCAATTCAAAATAGACCTTAGCAAGTAAGATGTTGGCTTCAATTTCGAATTTAACAATCTTCTTTTGTTGGGCTAAATCGAGCATCTGTTTCCCTAGAACAAGCGCACTATCTGTTTTAGTAAATAGATAATGATTCTGAATCAATTCGCTCATCTCAGCGAATCTGGTCGAATCTTGCAGTTTTGTAGTATTCCAAATAGCAAAAAGAGTTTCTTTTTCTTTTTGAGCAATGGCATTACCTAAAAACAGCAGTGTAAAAAGGAATGTAAAAACTATTTTCATCTATTGATTAATTTATAAGTATACTTCGCTCTAATTATAAACTCAAATAGTTCTAGGCTAACAATTTCAGAAGGATTAATATAAATTATACATAATTGGACGAAATGTTTATCATTTACATGGGCAGGAATGCAGCGCTCGGTACTCGATGATATAGTTTGGTTATGATAAATTATGCTAGGTATTTAAAACAGTCTCTGACAAATAAAATGTGATACAAACCATTGATATAAAGTATTTTATTTAGATCAGTATCTAAACGAAGTTAGGGTATTTTTTTGAGAAAGCAATAGCAGCTAATTGTCAGTTATATACTGAAAAAGTGTATATCTAATTGAAAATTACATGAAATTATTGAATGATTATTGATGGAACACCATAGAAGAATACACAAATTGCCCTAAAACAAAAAAGCATCCCCATCTTCTATACAGAAAAAAGGAAAGCTTTCCATCGGCAAGTACCCAACTTGATTGGATATCTTGCAACTACATCCCAAATCTTACTTTGGGACAACACAACTTCATTTGATTGCCAAAAAAAGCCCCAACTCTCATTGAGGCTTTTTACAATCTTGCGGTCTGGACGGGACTCGAACCCGCGACCCCCTGCGTGACAGGCAGGTATTCTAACCAACTGAACTACCAAACCGTTGCATTATTGCGGTTGCAAATATACGCTCGTTTTTTTATATCCCAAACATTTTTCTGCGTTTTTTTAATTTATTTATCTTACCTAAATTTATGTCGCTCTACCATATAAGTCGTCAATATCTTATCAAAATCTTTATTGATATCGGCCTCAACATATTTTATTTGATATTGCCCACATTTTAAGCGTATGGCGTTGAAGTAATCATTCACTGAACTCGTGTATGAATCCTTGATCGTTTCGGGATAAAGATTTATATAGTCACCAGTTTCAACATCGACAAATCGTTTAGGCGTGTTATCAAAATCAAACTTAAATTCCTTGTCCTTATCAAAAACATGGAACAAAATGACTTCATGCTTATTATGCTTTAAATGCCGAAGGGCTTCAAACAATTTGGCATCGTTTGTAGCAGTTTGAAACATATCGGTAAAAAAGAAAATCAACGAACGCCTATGGATTTTTTCGGCTATCTGGTGCAAATAGGTATAGGTTTCGGTTTGCTTCATTATAGGTTTCGATAAAACCATTGCACCTAACTGCCCCAATAACATTTGATGATGGCGTTCACTCCCTTTTTCTGGCGCATAATAATCATAGGCATCACTATAGATACTTAAACCAATGGCGTCTCGTTGCTTTTTTAAGATATGCATTAAAGAAGCCGAAGCCAAAGCAGAAAATGCAATTTTGTTCAGGCTATCAATACCAAAGGTCTTTAATTCAGGATAATGCATAGAGCTACTATTATCAATGATGATATGGCAACGCAAATTGGTTTCTTCATCATAAACTTTAGTAAATAACTTATCCGTCTTGGCATAGAGTTTCCAATCGATATGCTTGGTGCTTTCGCCTTGATTATAGATTTTATGTTCAGCAAATTCGGCAGAAAACCCATGAAACGGACTTTTATGCATTCCTGCAATAAACCCTTCAACTACTTGTTTTGCTAGTAGCTCAAGGTTTTTAAAGCCTCCTGTTTTATTAAGTTCCTGCTGTAAATCCATATTTAGATGCTAGACCGCTTCGCTCTTAGAGTCAAAAATCAAGACTGATTGCAGAGTGATTCTTGGCATTCCCCTATTGTCTTTGCTCTTGGCTCTTTATTCTTTAATGTTTAACCTTATCTACAATTCCGTAGGCCACAGACTCGTCTGCTCCCATCCAATGGTCGCGATTAAAATCTTTCATAATCTTGTCAAATTTTTGACCGCAATTATCGGCTAAAATTTGAGCACTTAACTCTTTGGTTTTTAGAATCTCTTGAGCTGTAATCTCAATGTCACTGGCAGGACCTCGTGCACCACCACTTGGTTGGTGAATCATCACTCTAGCGTGCGGTTGTATATAACGTTTTCCTTTTTCTCCCGCAGATAAAATAATTGATCCCATTGAAGCTGCAAAACCAGTACAAATGGTAGAAACCTCACTTTTTAACGATTTCATACAATCATAAATGGCAAATCCAGAAGTTACATAACCTCCGGGACTATTGATATATAAATGAATGTCTTTGGTTTCCAAACT
Source organism: Flavobacteriaceae bacterium MAR_2010_72 (assembly GCA_003550275.1). Taxonomy (GTDB): domain Bacteria; phylum Bacteroidota; class Bacteroidia; order Flavobacteriales; family Flavobacteriaceae; genus Geojedonia. The sequence goes on along the minus strand of QXCW01000002.1, from coordinate 316,879 downwards.
ATCTAAATACATCAGACGGTCAATCACATGTTTTGCTGACTTGTCATCTACTTGCCCCCAAAGGAATACTTTACGTTCTTCAATTAATTTGCTATCTATAGCATCTTGTATTTTTGATTTATTGCTCATGCTGTTTAATTTTCTTCTAAAATAAAAAAAGGTTCACCATTATGGCAAACCTTTTATCATTTCTTTTAGACTTATGTTATAAAAGTGAATCGATAGCTTCAGTATAAGCGTTTTTAGGCGCTACACCTACTTGTCTACCAACAACTTCACCGTTTTGAAACACCAAAACCGTAGGAATATTACGAACACCATATTTGGCCGCAAATTCTTGATTGGCGTCTACATCGACCTTACCAACCACAGCTTTACCTTCATACTCTTGACTAATTTGATCAATGATTGGTCCAACCATTCTACAAGGTCCACACCATGCAGCCCAAAAATCAACCATTACTGGTTTATCACTTTTTAATACCGTTTCTTCAAACGTTGCATCTGTTATCTCTAATGCCATAATATTTATGTTTAAATGTATTTTACTTCAATTTATTGTGCAAAATTAGTCAAAAAATTCCCTAAACCTTACATGTACAGTATTTGTTTTGGTTATATGCTAATTGAATGCTGTTATGGGCAACTTCATTTGTTTCAATTTAACTTGTAGTACAGCTCATTATTTTCAAGTTCATCCAACAGTTCTTGAGAGATTTTCACTTTTTGCTTTCGGCTTGGCATGCTCAATTTTAATTGTTCGTCGTTGTCATATACCACAAAATTAAGTGCATGGTCACCCTTGTGCATTTTAATGAGGTCTTTAAGCACGTTAATCCGATGTTCTTGCAAATCACTTATATTTAGTTGTATTGACAGTTTTTTTGCATAGGTATCCATCACATCGTGCAATAACTGAAAATTGTTGAACTGAATTCTAGGCTCGCTCTTTTGGCCTGTTTCCTTATTGGTCCAGCCTTCGCGTATAAATGCCTTTACATATACAAATGAATTTTTAACCAAAAAATGCCTGAACTTTAAATACTCTTCTCCAAAAATCCGGAATTCAAAACTGTCGGTATAGTCTTCAACTATAAAAGATGCCCAGCCTTTCCCTTGTTTACTTACCCGATGTTGTATGGAAGTCACCACGCCGCCAAAGGTCAATTCTCGGTTCACATAAGGTTCTAAATTGTTGAATAAAGCCAAGGTTGCATTACAAAAGGTATTCATTTCAATTTTGAAATCATCTAACGGATGGCCTGAAATATAAATCCCTACAACTTCTTTTTCTCGGGCTAATTTTTCCATGGTTCCCCATTCTTCACAAGGAGGCACTTGCGGTTCAGCGATTTGTACGTCACTGGCATCTCCAAACAAACTGACTTGCGCTGAATTTTCATTTTCTTGATGCTTATTTCCATAACGAATGGCCTTTTCCAAAAATGTAATACCATCGCCTTCATCTGAAAAATATTGAGCGCGATGCGTATTTTTAAAGCAGTCAAACCCTCCTGCCAACGCCAAGTTTTCAAATGCTTTTTTATTGGCTGCACGCAAATCAATACGTTTTGCTAAATCAAAAATAGATTTGTAATGGCCATCTTTTTTTCGATTTTCAACAATGGTCATAACCGCGCCATGACCCACACCTTTAATGGCTCCCATTCCGAAACGCACCGCGTTATCCTTATTCACCGAAAACTTGTAATAACTCTCATTGACATCAGGCCCAAGCACATCCAAACGCATACGTTTACACTCTTCCATAAAAAAGGTAACTTGCTTAATATCATTCATATTATTTGAGAGTACTGCCGCCATGTATTCGGCTGGGTAGTGCGCCTTCAAATAAGCCGTTTGATAGGCTATCCAAGCGTAACAGGTAGAGTGTGATTTGTTAAACGCATAACTCGCAAACGCTTCCCAATCCTTCCAAATTTTTTCCAAAATATCCCGAGGATGACCTTTAGCCTCGCCGCCGTCTAAAAATTTTGGTTTTAACTTCTCAAGAAGCGCGAAAATCTTTTTCCCCATCGCCTTACGTAAAACATCCGCTTCACCTTTGGTGAAACCTGCCAAGCGTTGAGAAAGTAACATCACCTGCTCTTGATAGACCGTGATTCCATAAGTTTCCTTTAGGTTGTCTTCCATATCAGGAAGGTCATAAACAATTTCTTCTCTCCCATGTTTTCTGGCAATAAAGCTTGGAATGTACTCCATTGGACCTGGACGATACAAGGCATTCATGGCAATGAGATCGTCAAACACTGTTGGCTTTAGATCTTTAAGGTGCTTTTGCATCCCCGCCGACTCATATTGAAATATGCCTACAGTTTCCCCACGCTGAAACAATTCATAAGTTTTTTCATCATCTAAAGGAAACGTATCTGGGTCTAAAGTTATACCATGTTTGGCTTTAACAATTTTAACGGTATCCTTAATAAGCGTCAAGGTTTTCAGGCCCAAAAAGTCCATTTTCAAAAGTCCTGCATCTTCAACAACAGAGTTGTCAAATTGTGTCACATATAAATCAGAATCCTTTGCGGTAGCTACAGGTACAAAATTGGTAATGTCGTCTGGAGTAATGATCACACCACAGGCATGGATTCCTGTATTTCTAACCGATCCTTCTAAAGTTCTGGCCAGATTGACCGTTTGGGCTTCAAGGTCATCACCCTCCGAAATATTTAATAACTGATTGACTTTTTCTAAATCTTCAGATCTAAAAGCTTTGTTCAATTCCTTTTCATTATAGCCAAAAATCTTTCCGAGTTTTGACATCGTAGGAATTAATTTCGCAATCCTATCCGCATCAAATAATGGCAGGTCCAATACCCTTGCTGTATCCCTAATGGATGATTTAGCAGCCATTGTTCCGTAAGTAATAATCTGTGCAACCTGATTACTCCCATATTTTTTGATGACATAATCCATGACCCGACCTCGACCTTCGTCATCAAAATCAATATCAATATCGGGCATGCTTACACGATCGGGGTTTAAAAACCGCTCAAAAAGTAGGTCATATTTTAAGGGGTCAATATTGGTGATCCATAGGCAATAGGCAACCACCGAACCAGCGGCAGAACCACGGCCAGGGCCAACCGAGACATCCATTTTTCTGGCTTCACGGATGAAATCTTCAACAATTAAAAAATACCCAGGATAGCCTGTATTCTTTATAACATCAAGTTCAAAATCTAAACGTTCAATAATGTCATCGGACAATTCACCATAGCGTTTTTTAGCACCTTCATAGGTTAAATGGCGTAAATAGTCATCTTCATTTTCAAAGCTATCGGGAATATCAAATTTTGGAAGCAGTACTTCTCTAGCCAATTGATAATCCTCAACTTTATCAACTACCTCTTGAATATTACTAATAGCCTCTGGAAGATCGCTAAATAAGGCTTTCATCTCTTTTGAAGACTTAAAGTAATATTCCTGATTAGGTAATCCGTAACGATAGCCACGACCACGACCTATAGGAGTCGCCTGTTTTTCTCCATCTTTGACACACAGCAAAATATCATGTGCATTCGCATCTTTCTTTTTGCAATAGTAGGTGTTATTGGTGGCTACTATTTTTACTTGATGTTGATTGGCTAATTTAATCAAGGTAGGGTTGACTCGATTTTCATCCTCCTGATTGTGGCGCATCAACTCAACATAGAGGTCGTCACCAAATTGTTCTTTCCACCATAGCAAAGCTTCTTCGGCTTGATTTTCACCAATATTTAAAACCTTACTAGGCACTTCACCATATAAATTTCCGGTAAGCGCAATGAGATTATCTTTGTATTGTGCTATCAGGTTTTTATCAATTCTAGGCACATAATAAAACCCGTCGGTATAAGCAATGGAGGATAATTTAGCTAAATTGTGATATCCTTTTTTGTTTTTCGCAATAAGTACAATTTGATACCCATTATCTTTTCTGGTTTTATCTAAATGGTTTTCACAAACAAAGAATTCGCAACCAATAATAGGCTTTATTTCCTTTGCCGAAGGCTGCTCGCCTTTAGCCAGAGCTTCTTCATTTTTGGTTTTTACCGTTTTGTTATAATTGGTTACCTCCTTTACGAAATGGAAAGCACCCATCATATTAGCGTGGTCAGTCAAGGCAACAGCTGGCATTTGGTGTTCTGCAGCTGTATTGACCAAATCCCTGATACTAATGGTAGATTGTAATATTGAAAATTGCGAATGGTTGTGTAAATGTACGACCTCGACATCAGCAAGTTCTGAAATGTTTTCACGTATTTCGGCTTCGGAAATATCGTCCGTTTGCGCCTCTTGCAATCGCTTGTTGATCTTGGCACTTGCCTTTTTAAGGTTGATGTGCTTTAATCCAATAAGTTGAATTTCTTCTGGATTGGCTTTTGAAAATTTTTGAAAATAATCAGGTTGCACGTCCAATTGTTCCTTTGTAAACTCTTCTCGCCTAACCAATTCTAAGAAGCATCGCGTGGTGGCTTCTACATCAGCTGTTGCATTATGCGCTTCAGCAAAAGGCTCATTAAACAGATACTCGTGCAACTCCGTCAATGTTGGCAATTTGAACTTTCCGTAGCGTCCTCCAGGTAGCTGGCAAAGTTCGGCCGTATGCTCTGTACAGGTATCCAATACGGGCAATTGCTGAAGTTTACTGGCCATATCGGCGCGAACAAACTCGGCACCCATAATATTCAGGTCAAAACCTACATTTTGTCCAACTACAAATTTTGTTTTATTAAGGACTTCGTTAAATTTTTGAAGCATTTCAACCAAAGGAACACCTTGCTCTTCGGCCAACTCGGTTGAAATTCCATGAATTTTCTCGGCATCATACGGAATATTGAAGCCCTCTGGCTTAATCAGATAATCTTGATGGTCGATGCAATTCCCAAGTTCGTCATGCAACTGCCAAGCAATTTGTACACATCGGGGCCAGTTATCGGTATCTGTAATTGGTGCATCCCAACGTTTTGGCAAACCGGTGGTCTCTGTATCAAAAATTAAGTACATCCTGAAAGTATATTAGTATGGTGTTTAGTCGTTTAGAATTCACTAACGAAGTCTATAAAATTACATAATAATATCACTTTTAAAAGTGAAAGTTATAAACAGTTGTAAACAAAAAAACGCGACCAAAATGGTCGCGTTCATACCTAATTTAATAAGTAATATTATGATACTAACTCTTCATGTACCTTTTCGGTATTGATAGCCGCTTGTATAGCGCTTTTGTGTTTCATCAATAACGAATCTATGGTTGGCGGCAAATCTCGTTCTTTAAGTAACTCATTGTACTCTTCGAGACTTGACTCTTCACCTTTAATGGCTTCTTCTAAAATGACCTCTTCATTGTTTGAAGAGAATAGCGTTTTTAAAGTCGTCCAATTACGGTGCATAGTTCCTTTTAAACTACCTGAATCTTCGGGGATTTCTCCATAACGAAGAATTTCAGTACGCAATTCTTTAGCAAATTCACTTCGTTCGGAAGCTCTTCGCTTAAAAAACATTTTTAAAGTCGGGCTGTCCACTTGATTTATAGCTTTTAAATAGCCCTTTTCAGCATCATAGTTTTTGATTAATAATTCGTTTAATTTGTTTGAAATTCTTTCAGTGTATGTCATAATATCTCTTATCGTTTTAAATTTCAATACCTTCTTTATAGATGTGTATTGTTTCACATCTGCATACTTAACATACCATTTTTTGTAGGAAAAATCAAACATTTTAACATCTTTAACATCTGGAAGATGGATTTTAACAAAAAAGCACCCTGTTAAGGTGCTTCATCAAAAATAAATCTTTAAAAAGAGAGGTTCCTAGTCTAATTGTTGGCATCCAAACCACCAACCAGAGGCACTTTATAGAGTTGTCCTTCGTTAAAATTAATACGTTTTAAACCATCGGCAGTATAAGCGTTAAACCAAAAGGTTCCGTTTAAGGTTTTAGGCGTAGCATTGTTATCAAAACTTTGAATAACGATTTGCCCATCAGAAGGATAAATCGAAAAACTAGGGTCTGGCTCATTTTTTGTTGAATACACGACGCCGTTAGCATCTGTAAATCTTGCCTCATTTCCCGTGTCTGGACCAAATACATAGGTTCCTCTATTGTCATTAACAGTTACAAACAGCAAGGTTTCAATATTATTTCCACCCTCAATAACCAATCCTCCAAAATCGATATCTGCAGCCTGATATACCGCTCGCCAAAGTTCACCATCCTTATTACCTTGTATGGCAGGCATGTTAAATTGAATATCATCTGAACAATTGAAAAACGTCAAGAACGACAACAACAATATTTTAAGTGTATGTTTCATAAGCAGATATGAATTCTTTTTGTGAATCTTAAATACAAATAACTAAAAAACCAGTCTAAAATTATAATAAATTTGAAAATTAATCTTATTTAAAAATATTTCACTTAAAATTAAATAATTGTAGTATCTTTGCGCTCTCATTAATCACAGGGGTCGTGAACCTCACAAATTAATTTATATGCCAGTAAAAATTAGATTACAAAGACACGGTAAAAAAGGGAAACCTTACTACTGGATTGTTGCAGCCGATGCAAGATCAAAAAGAGACGGTAAATACCTTGAAAAATTAGGAGCTTACAATCCCAACACTAACCCAGCAACGATAGAACTTAATGTTGATGGCACAGTAACTTGGTTACAAAATGGTGCACAACCTACAGATACGGCTAGAGCCATATTATCTTACAAGGGTGCATTAATGAAAAACCATTTAGCTGGTGGTGTTAGAAAAGGTGCTTTAACTGAAGAGCAGGCTGAAGCAAAATTCAATGCTTGGTTAGAAGAAAAAGCAGGTAAAGTAGATGCTAAAAAAGATGGATTAGCCAAAGCTCAAGCTGAAGCTAAAGCCAAAGCTTTGGAAGCAGAAAAAGCAGTAAATGAAGCTAGAATTGCTGTTGAAGAAGTGGTTGAAGAACCTACTGAAGACGCAGTAGCTGAAGAAACAGCTGAAGTAGAAACTGCAACCGAAGAAGCTACTGAAGAAGTGGTTGCCGAGGAAACAGCTCCAGAAGCTGAAGAGGCAAAAGCAGCCAAAGAAGAAGAGTAAAAACTAATTTTTTATACTTTTAGCCCAGACCTTAACCGTCTGGGTTTTTTGTTTAATTTAGGCCCAAAGCCCCTATAGAAATAGACTAAAAAATTGAAATTGAAATGCAAAAGAGCGACTGCTTTTATCTCGGCAAAATTGTAAAAAAATACAGCTTCAAAGGTGAATTATTGTTGAAACTCGACACCGATGAACCCGAGCTCTATGGTGATTTAGATGCGATATTTATTGATTTACGTAACAATTTGGTGCCTTTTATCATTGAAGCTTCTCAATTTCATAAGTCGGAATTGTTACGGGTGAAATTCGAAGATGTTGACACCGAACAGGATGCTGATAGCTTACTTAAATGCGATGTGTATCTTCCTTTGGAGTTCTTACCTAAACTTGAAGATGATAAATTTTATTTTCATGAAATTATTGGGTTTAAAGTTGAGGATGTCAATTACGGAACGGTTGGCATTGTTAAGGCTATTAACGATTCAACCGCACAAGCCTTATTTGAGATCGATAGAGATGGGACTGAAATCTTGATCCCAATGAATGATGCCTTCATTAAAAAAGTTGACAAAAAAAATAAAATCATTGTTGTTGACACACCCGAAGGTTTGATCGATCTGTATGTAGAATAACATTTAAACCGCTCTAAAACTAGAATCAAATCCCGATGAACAAGCCGTTCAAATTCAAGCAATTTACCGTGAATCAAGACCGGTGCGCCATGAAAATTGGCACGGATGGTGTTTTACTCGGTGCTTGGACCCCGTTAGAAGGCCAACCTAAATCTATTTTGGATATTGGCTCTGGAACCGGCATAATTGCCTTAATGCTCGCACAACGCAGCAATGCAGACCTCATTGATGCCATAGAATTTGATGCAGACGCTTACGAGCAATGCGTCGACAATTTTGAGCAATCGCCTTGGGGTGACCGACTGTTTTGTTATCATGCCTCACTTGAAGAATTCACCGAAGAAATTGATGAAACCTATGATTTGATTGTTTCAAATCCCCCTTTTTATTCTGAAGACTTCAAACCTGATCATGCGTTGAGAGACCTTGCACGGTTTCAAGATGCCATGCCTTTTGAGCATGTGTTGGAAAGTGTTTCAAAATTATTAACTAGAGATGGTCTTTTTTCAGTGGTCATTCCGTTTAAAGAAGAAAGTAGATTTATAGATTTAGCTTCAAAGCGTAATCTATTTCCAAATACCATTTTGAGGGTCAAGGGCAATCCTACTTCAGAAGTTAAAAGAAGTTTACTTTCTTTTTCATTTACAAAAACAGGTGTTGAGCAAAGCGAATTGACCATCGAAACATCAAGGCACCAATACACCGAAGAGTATATTGCTTTAACAAAGGCCTTCTATATAAAAATGTAATGGTTAATTGGACCTTAACATTGGTCGCGTTAAACAGGTAGGTCCGCCACCACCTTTAATACTAATTTCTTCACCGGTAAACACCGCTACACTACAACCTGCGGCTTCTAAACGTTTTTGGGTCAATTTATTTCCATCTACCATAACGCATTGTCTAGGCGCCAAAGCCAATACATTACAACCCATAGATTCTAATTCATCATCAGGAACTTCAATTAACTGAAAGCTTCTTTGAATCAATTCATTTCTGAATTTTATTGGCATTAGTGGTGAATACACCACGGCGAGATTTTTGTCGACGGGACTTAAAATAGACATTAAATGAAATACATCTTCTTTGCCTTTATAATGCGGCAATTCTGCAACAAGAATGCTAATCCCTTTTGGTTCTAGTAACGATTTTAATTGGCGAATACCTTCTTCATTGGTTCTATAGGTATGACCTACAGCCAGCGTTTTTTCATCCAACCAGGCGACATCACCACCTTCAAGAGTTCCAGGAGATTTAATTTCCCCGAGTATTGGAATTTGGTGATCCGTATAAACCTGCCTCTGCAATGCCGGTTCATTTTTCCTGCCAACTTTACCCATATTACAAAGAATCATACCGAAATCTGTAGCAATGGATGCATCCCTACAATATATAGCATCTATTTTAACAGAATTATGAAATGGGAAATGATGTACTCTAATTTCAGATTTTAAAAATAAGGCCTCAAAGGCTTCATATTCCTCAATGGCCTTGTTGAAATTAGGCTGTTCCAAATAATTTAAACGTTTCCAATCTGCATCAAGTTTTGTTTGAGAAACAAAAGCATTTTCAACCGGATTGATAAAAACCGACTGCAATTTCAAATATTCGGAATGGTAAGTGGATTTCATTTATTCTTTTCTCTTTTTATTATATCGCATCAATACATAAAATGGAATACCCGCTATTAACATCAAAAATCCGTAAAAAACAATATCGGGTCCAGAGCCAAAAATTGCCCAGAGTGCATATAAAAACCCTAAACCACCTAAAACAAAGGTTTTAACCCAACTATTCATATGAGTTTTCCTTTCAATTTTAATTAAAACATATGCAGCAGCCGTAAACATATAAGGGACCACAGCAACAAAGACTACGATATCTACGATAAATGTAAACTGATCAACTAGGCCTTCTTTTAAATTTAACATCATAACGCCCGTAGTTAATAAGCTACCTATAATTAAACCCAAAACAGGAGCGCCATTTTTGTTTTCCTTCTTAAATAATTTTGGAAATAAACCATCATTAGCCGTAGCCATAGGGATTTGCCCAGTGACGAGTACCCACCCATTTAATACCCCAATTCCTGAAACTACGACTCCAAAAGCTACAAAATAACCTCCAAAATCTCCTGCAATCAATCGCGCAGCTTCAGCAAATGGTGCGCCTGAAACTTGCAATCTGTCTAATGGTAAAATTCCAAAAAGCACCACCGTTCCTGCAATATAGACTACAGCGGTTAATAATGTGCCTATCATAGTGGCCTTGGGAATGGTTTTTTCTGGATTCTTTATGTTTCCTGCCGGTATGGTCGCACACTCTAAACCAAGAAATGCGTATAAAGTAAGTGCTGCTACCGCTGGTATGGTTGCAATATTACTTTCGGCAGTAAGATTAAAAGCAGGGAAGTTTTCAAATTTAAAAAAAAATAATCCAACAATAATTACAAACACTAAAGGCGAGAGCTTCAAAATTGTTGTAACAACTTGCACTCTACCAGACTCTTTGATTCCTCTAGTATTAATCCAAGTGAATAGCCATAACAAACTTAATGCAATAATGACTAGATATACATTGTTAGTCTCAAGAACTGGAAAAAAGAAACTCAAACCACCTACAATTCCAATAGCAAGAGCCGCATTACCAACCCAGCAAGAAACCCAATAGCCCCAAGCCATTAAAAATCCTATAAAATCACCGAATGCTTCTTTTGGATATGCATAAGGACCTCCGCTTTTGGTCACTATCTTGCTTAAGTTACTGAATATTTTAGCTAAAATTAATGCCCCAATTGAGGTAAATACCCATCCCAAAAGACTAATACTTCCATATTTTGACAAGGCCGAAGGAAGCACAAAAATACCTACACCTATCATATTGCCTACAACCAATGAGGTAGCAGTAATCAATCCAATTTTTTGTGGTTTTGAATTCATGGTTGGTTGGTTAACAAGTTGATGTCTAATATACAATAATTTAAGTTTTGGAAAATAACTTAAATAAAACCTCAAATAGCAAAACAACTTTGTCATATTCATAAAAATCTTAACCCTTTTTTAATTATTTATCAATATTTTTTTATCGATTTGAGAAGTAATACCTAACTTTGGAAGCATTAAATTTTTCGGATTATTTAATCCGAAATACATTAAAAAAATCAAATGAAACCAGACCTATTTCAAGCACCCGATTATTATAATCTTGATGAACTTTTAACCGAAGAACATAAACTCGTGCGCGATGCAGCGCGAGATTGGGTAAAGCGGGAAGTCTCACCAATTATTGAAGATTATGCTCAGAAAGCCGAATTTCCAAGTCAAATTATTAGTGGTTTAGCCGAAATTGGCGCATTTGGCCCTTACATTCCATTGGAATATGGAGGTGCAGGATTAGATCAAATTAGTTATGGTTTGATCATGCAGGAAATTGAGCGCGGCGATTCTGGAGTTCGGAGTACAGCATCGGTACAATCTTCATTAGTGATGTACCCAATTTGGAAATATGGTACTGAAGCCCAACGCAAAAAATACCTGCCAAAATTGGCTAGCGGAGAATGGATGGGATGTTTTGGTTTGACTGAACCAGACCATGGCAGCAACCCTGGAGGTATGGTGACCAATTTTAAGGACATGGGAGATCATTATGTGTTGAATGGGGCCAAAATGTGGATCTCAAATGCACCGTTTGCACAAGTTGCTGTTGTTTGGGCAAAAGATGAATCTGGACGTGTCCATGGGTTAATTGTTGAACGCGGGATGAAAGGATTTTCTACACCTGAAACCCATAATAAATGGTCCTTACGTGCAAGTGCTACAGGCGAACTTATTTTTGATAACGTAAAAATTCCAAAAGAGAATTTACTTCCCAATAAATCAGGATTGGGAGCACCACTTGGCTGTTTGGATTCTGCTCGATACGGTATTGCTTGGGGTGCTATTGGAGCCGCAATGGATTGTTACGACACCGCTTTGCGTTACAGCAAAGAGCGTATGCAGTTTGGCAAACCCATTGGTCAATTTCAATTACAGCAAAAAAAATTGGCAGAAATGATTACCGAAATCACCAAAGCGCAACTGCTGACTTGGAGACTCGGTGTATTACGAAATGATAATAAGGCAACTTCCGCACAAATATCAATGGCAAAACGCAATAATGTGGATATGGCCATCAATATTGCAAGAGAAGCACGCCAAATTCTAGGCGGCATGGGCATTACTGGAGAATACTCAATTATGAGACATTCCATGAATTTAGAAAGTGTTATCACTTATGAAGGCACTCATGACATTCATTTGCTCATAACTGGACTGGATATTACGGGGCTCAACGCTTTTAAATAGTTTTAAATAGATATATAGTGTAAATAAAAAAGCGGGTGTTATAACTCGCTTTTTTTATGGATATTTACATCATGTCATCTGCAACCCGATTTAATCGCGCCTATAAAGAAGCAAAGGTTATCCCGTTTTCCAACAGCGATAAGTTCATTATATTCAGTGATTGCCATAGAGGCGACAATAGCTTTGCTGATGATTTTGCCAACAATCGCAATATTTATTTTCATGCCTTAAAGCACTATTACGCTGAAGGCTTTCAGTATTGTGAACTTGGTGACGGTGATGAACTTTGGGAAAACCTTTCATTCGAACCCATTTTTGAAGCACATAAAAACGTTTATCTGCTCATGAAATTATTCCATGACCAGAGCAAATTGCATCTTATTTGGGGAAATCATGACATGGTTTATCGTAACCCAGATTTTGTAACCAAACAACTTTCAACCTACTTTGACCAAAAGCTTGGCGAGGATGTCGATTTATTTTGTGGCATTCAATATCATGAAGGCATTGTTCTCAAGCATACCGAAACACAGCAAGAACTATTTCTTACCCACGGTCACCAAGCAGATTGGTGGAACTATACCTTTTGGAAGTGTAGTCGATTTTTAGTAAGGATTCTTTGGAAGCCTTTAAACGTTATGGGTATTGCAGACCCTACAAGTCCAGCTAAAAATTATAAAGAACTCATTAGAATAGAACGACGCACCAAAAAATGGATTGCCGACAACCAAAATCTCATCACAATTGTTGGACATACCCATCGCCCAAGGTTTCCAGAGCCCGGAGATATTGCCTTCTTTAATGATGGAAGTTGCGTGCATCCCAGAAGTATTACTGGAATTGAAATAGAAAACGGCGAAATTTCTCTCATTAAGTGGCTAATAGCCACTAAAGAAGACGGAACGCTTCAAATTGTTAGAATACTACTTGAAGGTCCGCAAAAATTGATCGATTATAAAACTGAAGGCTAATTTTCAGGCGCAAGTTCAACCTCTAACCCATTCATGTCAAGAGTCATTTGAATCTGACAACCCAATCTGCTATTATCTTTTACATAAAAAGCTTCACTCAACATGGCCTCTTCGTCATCTTGCATTTCAGGAAGTTGGTGGTCAGATAATACATAGCATTGACAAGAAGCGCACATAGCCATACCTCCACAAACACCAATGGTACCTTCTGGAGCGAGTTCATAACTGCGTACAACTTCCATAAGGTTCATGGCCATGTCTGTCGGTGCCAATACTTCATGTGACACACCATCTCTATCAATGATTTTTATTGTAATGTCTTGTTCCATAAAAAAGTAATTAGGAGCTAGGAATTATTTAATTGATTTCACTGTGGCTTTAGGGGCTTCCTTTCGTGTACCATCAAAGCCATCTATTCCACTAACCGTAGTGTATTTCAACACATATTTTTTGCCTGGATTTATAATTTGATAAGCTGCATGGCACATTAAGGTCGCTTCATGAAAGCCACATAAAATAAGTTTTAATTTCCCCGGATAAGTGTTTACATCACCAATAGCAAAAATCCCTGGAATGTTAGTTTGATAATCTAAAGCGTTATTAACTTTAATTGCATTCTTTTCAATTTCAAGACCCCAATTGGCAATAGGGCCAAGTTTTGGTGACAAACCGAACAAAGGAATGAAATGATCACATTCAACTTCAAATTCCTTATCAATGTGAATATTATCAGACTGTTTAACCACAACAGCACTCACTTCATAGTCGCCAACAATGCCAATCACTTCTGCAGGTGTAATCAGGTTGATTTTTCCTTTGTTTTTTAATTCCTGAACTTTATCAACCGAATCTAAAGCCCCACGGAATTCATTTCTCCTGTGTATTAAGGTCACTTCGCTAGCCACGTCGGTAAGAAAAATACTCCAGTCTAAAGCTGAATCGCCTCCGCCAGAAATAACCACACGTTTGTTACGATATAGTTCGGGATCTTTAATGAAGTATTCAACACCTTTATCTTCAAAGAGATGAATATTATGAATCAAGGGTTTTCGTGGCTCAAAACTGCCTAAACCCCCAGCAATAGCTACAATTGGGGCGTGATGTTTTGTTCCTTTATTGGTTGTTACAATAAAACTTCCGTCCTCCTGCTTGTCTATAGTTTCAGCTCGCTCTCCTAATGTAAATCCTGGCTTAAACTGCTTGCATTGTTCTAATAGACGTTCAGTAAGGTCGCCTGCTAAAATTTCTGGAAACGCTGGAATATCATAAATGGGTTTTTTAGGATAAATTTCGGAACATTGACCTCCTGGTTGTGGTAAGGCATCAATGAGATGGCATTTTAATTTTAACAAGCCTGCTTCAAAAACGGTAAATAATCCAGTTGGCCCTGCGCCAATGATAAGTATATCTGTTTTAATCATGAAGCCTTTTAATGTTCTACATTAATCACTTGTTCTATTTGTGGTGCGTATTTTTTAATGGTCATTTCAACACCAGATTTCAAGGTCATTTGATTAACACTACACCCTACACAAGCACCTTCTAATTGTACACGTACTAATTTATCATCTTCAATAGACAACAATGAAATATTACCGCCGTCGCTTTGCAAAAACGGGCGAATCTCATCCAGTGCCTTTTCAATATTAATTTTAAGTTCTTCTGTTGTCATACCTTACTTTTTAACTGCTGAACATCCAGCCATCGTTGTAATTTTAATTGCCTCTGTTGGTGGCAAATCGTCGTTTCGCTTCACTAATTCCTGGACTACATTTTGAGTTAATACTTCAAAAGCTTGTTCTAAAGGTGTTGCGGTTTGCAATGCTGCTGGGCGCCCTACATCACCTGCTTCCCTTATACTCTGAACCAACGGAATTTCACCCAAAAACGGTACATTTAAATCATCGGCCAAGTGTTTAGCGCCTTCTTTTCCAAAGATGTAATATTTATGTTCTGGTAACTCTTCTGGTGTAAAGTAGGCCATATTTTCAATAATTCCCAAAACTGGCACATTGATACTTTCTTGCTGAAACATAGCTACTCCTTTTTTAGCATCAGCCAAAGCCACATTTTGGGGCGTGCTTACTACAACTGCACCCGTGATTGGCAATGATTGCATAATACTTAAGTGGATGTCTCCTGTTCCAGGAGGCAGATCAATTAGCATAAAGTCCAATTCGCCCCAATGGGCATCAAAAATCATTTGATTTAAAGCCTTGGCAGCCATTGGACCACGCCATACCACTGCCTGGTTAGGTTGTGTAAAAAACCCAATAGACAAAACCTTTACACCATAATTCTCAATAGGCTTCATTTTAGACTTCCCATCAATATTGACCGCTAATGGGCGTTCGCTTTCAACATCAAACATAATTGGAATGGACGGTCCGTAAATATCAGCATCAAGCACACCAACCTTAAAACCCATTTTCGCTAAAGTTACCGCTAAATTCGCTGTAACCGTAGACTTGCCAACACCTCCCTTTCCAGAAGCCACCGCAATGATATTTTGAATACCCGGTATTGGTTTCCCCTTAATAACATTAGGTGCTGGCTTTGCTGGAGCATCAACTTTTACATTAACCGTTATTTTAGCTTTTTCATAGACCTTGTCATGAATCGTTTTCAATATTTCAACTTCAGTCTTTTTCTTGGCCTGTAAACTTGGATTTTTAATGGTAATATCCACAATAACCTCATCACCAAATGTTATGACATTGGTCACTGCACCACTTTCAACCATATTTTGTCCTTCACCTGGAGCAGAAATGGTTTCAAGAGCTTTAAAAATATCTTTTTTATTCAACTTCATATTGCTATTCAAACTAATGGAATCTATTTTATTAAGAATCATTCTAAAGTGCAAATATACAGCGAATTGTTTACAATATAAAGTTGTTTAATCGAAAGGATTTATAGCTGAATATTATTTTTTTATGAACCAGAATAATTTACAATTCTAAAGCTCTTTTGAAGGATCCCAAAACACGGACTCAAAATCCTGAATTTGGTTGTCAATAACTTTTATTCCTTCACTCTCAAGTAATTGCTGCATAAGATTTGTGCCATCAAAATGATGTTTTCCTGTTAGCAGTCCCTTTCGATTTACAACCCGATGCGCAGGTACATCTTTGCCTTTAGAACCATTCATGGCGTACCCAACCATGCGAGAACTACGTGCTGCACCCAGATATTTAGCAATAGCGCCATAACTGGTCACTCGCCCGAAAGGAATTTGGTTGACGATCTCATAAACTCGATCAAAAAAGTTTAATGTTTCGGGTTTCATTATATTTCTTTAATAATATTTATCAACGTGACTACAGCAATAATTCCTGTAATTCCGCCAATGATATAGTTCATGTTTTTTTGAGAAGTGAAGTGCTTTCCTTTGATTTTGTCAAAAAAGAAAATATACACATATAACATGACAAAGGTTCCCATAGCCGCACCTGCTACATAGCTTATAATGATAGTTTGATCAAAACTCAACCAACCAATAGTTGCCAATGTTGTAGTCATGTAGGCTTGATAAGGAATTGGAAACATATTGATTCCTGACAACAACATGCCTTGAAAAAATCGGCTATGCTTACTTTTAATATCAGTATCTACTTGAAGTTTGGGTTGCTTTTTAGCTACTACTAGGAAATAGATTGTTATAAGTACAAAAATCACAAAGGCAACGCGTTGCAAAATATCAATCACGTCGGGATGATTACTTAAATAACGGGCAAAAATTGCTGCAATATAGGTTTGTACCATAACAATGACACAAACGCCAATTGAAAACATAACCCCTCTTATATGACCTTCTTTAAGACTTATTTTTGCCGCTGTCATGTTCAATAACCCTGGAGGGATGACTCCAACAAGCGCAATTACTAATCCTAGAAAAAATACAATAGTAATGTTCAATAGTTATTTAATTTTGAATCTAATATACGTAATTGGTTTGTTCTGTTCCAGATATTGGCTTTCATAAAAGGTTTGTATGGCTGTCACTTCTTCTGGACTTCCTTCCTGTTTATACACATTATGATTTGCGTAAAGCACCTCATGACCAGCCCCATGCAATAACCCAAGTGTGTAGCCATGCATAAATTCACTATCTGTTTTTAAGTTTACAATCCCGTCTGGTTTTAAAATGTTTTTATAGCGTTTTAAAAACTCACTATTGGTCATACGGTGCTTGGTCCTCTTGTATTTTATTTGGGGATCGGGAAATGTAATCCAAATTTCATCGACTTCATTTTTTGCAAAAGCATATTCGATAAGTTCAATTTGGGTTCGTAAAAATGCTACATTATTGATGCTCTCGTCAATTGCAGTTTTAGCGCCTCTCCAAAACCGGGCGCCTTTAATATCTATTCCAATAAAGTTTTTACTAGGGTATTTTTTAGCTAAACCTACGCTATATTCTCCTTTTCCGCAGCCCAATTCTAGAATTAACGGATTATCATTCTTAAAAACCAAAGACCTCCATTGTCCTTTTAATTCAAAATTTTCTTTAACTAATTTGTCTCGTGTTGGTTGAAACACATTAGAAAAAGATTCATTCTCTTTAAATCGCTTTAATTTATTTTTACTTCCCACAAGTCATTTAATATTTTGGTAAAATTAAGGAAATATATAAGAGTAATTATATGCTTATCTTTGATTTTTAATGACTTTGAAGAAGCGTATTTTAGTTGCACCGTTAAATTGGGGTCTGGGTCATGCAACCAGATGCATCCCCATTATCAAAGCTTTGATTGACCAGCAATTTGAACCCATAATCGCTAGTGATGGTGTAGCATTGGCACTCTTAAAAAAAGAATTTCCAGATTTAAAGTCATTCGAATTACCTTCGTATCATATTACTTACCCAAAAAATGGCAAATTTTTTACATTTAACCTTTTAAAAGGAGCCTTAAAAATTCGTCGCGCTGTAAAAGAAGAAAATCGAATCTTGCAAACCCTTGTTGAAACCTACGAATTAGATGGAATTATTTCAGATAACAGACTTGGGGTGTATAGCAAACAAGTGCCATCAGTATACATTACACATCAATTACAAGTATTAAGCGGAACGACAACTTGGTTAAGCACTAGATTGCATCAGAAGGCTATAAAAAATTTTGATGTGTGTAGGGTACCTGATGCACAGGGTGTGCATAACTTGAGTGGCAAATTAGGTCATCCCAGCACCTACGCAATTCCAACAACCTATATAGGCCCTTTGAGTAGATTCAACACAACTAATCATAACATTGTCTATGACGTTATGGTTTTGCTCTCTGGCCCAGAGCCACAACGTTCTTTGTTAGAAACAAAATTGTTAGCAGAATTCAAAAACTATAATGGCAAGGTGCTTTTTGTAAAAGGGCTTATTGAAAACAAACAGGAAGTAGTTGAAGAAGGTCATATCACCATTTATAATTTTATGACTTCCGAGCTATTAGAAAAGGCATTAAATCAAAGTAAACTTATTGTCTCACGATCTGGATATACTACAATTATGGATTTGGCGAAACTTAACAAACACGCCTTTTTCATTCCAACACCAGGCCAATTTGAGCAAGTGTATCTTGCAAAGCGTTTAACGGAACAAAGGCTTGTACCTAGTTGCCAACAAAATGAATTCAGCATTGAAAAATTAAAAGGTATTGAAAGTTTTACTGGGCTTACCAATTTTGATGCTGAAGCTAACTACAAAGACTTATTTAGCCTTTTCTAAAGTGAATGAAAACTCACTTCCTACACCAATCTCACTTTCAACATAGATTTTTTCATCATGGGCTTCGATAATGTGTTTTACGATAGAAAGCCCCAACCCAGAGCCACCTTCTTTTCGAGAGCCACTTTTATCAACCCTATAAAACCTTTCAAAAAGTCTTGGAATATTTGCCTTGGCAATGCCTTCGCCATTGTCAGTAACTCTTACAATGACTTTATTTTTTATTAGATTTTCGATACTAACTTCTGTAGTGCCCTTTTCTCTACCATATTTAATGGAGTTCACGATTAAATTGCTAAGCACCTGCTGTATACGCTCACGATCGGCATAAACTAAAATTGGATCCTTATAGTCTATATCAAATATCAAAGAAATCTTCTTTTTGGCGGCTTTCATTTCTAAAAGGTCAAAAACGCTTTCAATCAAGCTTACAATATCAAATACATCTACATTTAAACTTAAATCACCAACCTCTAATTTGGTAATCATATCTAAATCCTTAACAATGTAAATGAGACGCTCAACGCCCTTTTCCGCTCGTTCAAGGTACTTTTCCCTGATCTTTTTATCATTAATCCCACCATCGATAAGTGTTGAAATATAACCTTGTACTGTAAACAATGGTGTTTTAAGTTCGTGGGATACATTACCAATAAATTCTTTTCGGTATTCTTCCCTTACTTTCAATGATTCTATCTCTAGTTTTTTGTCTTTGGCATACTGATCTATTTGCTTCGTAAGTGTAGCCATATCAGTAGTAATGGGCTGTTTACGCAAGGTTGTAGATTCTAAAAGTGTCAGATCGTCGTAGATTTTTTTTATACGTTTGTAAATAAATCGTTCTACTCTGTACTGAATGACAAAAAAGGAAAAGCTATAACATGCTAAAGCAAACAATGCAATCGTAAGTATGCTCAAGCAGTTTAAATAGAACAAAAAAACACTCGTAAAGAGCGTTAAAAAAAGTGTAATATAGAGCGATGTTTTAATCGCAAACTTATAAGATTTCTTTAATTGACTTTGCATTAGTCCACAAACTTGTACCCAACACCTTTTACAGTTTTAAAGCTTTTATCACCAATTTTCTCTCGAAGTTTTCTAATATGAACATCTATAGTACGACCTCCAACTACGACCTCATTCCCCCAAACTTTGTCTAAAATTTCTTCTCGCTTAAATACCTTTCCTGGCTTTGTTGCTAGCAAAGATAGTAATTCAAATTCTTTCCTAGGTAAAATGATCTCTTCTCCCTTGTGTGAAATTTTATATTCTTCCCTATTGATAATCAATCCTCCTATTTTAAGAATAGTATCGGTATCAGCATCTTCCTTTAGGCGTCTTAAAAGCGCGTTGACTTTACTTACCAGTACTTTTGGTTTTATAGGTTTGGTAATATAATCATCGGCTCCTGCATCAAATCCAGCCACTTGAGAGTAATCCTCGCCTCTTGCTGTCAAAAACGTTATGATGGTTTCATTAAGATCAGGATTTTTCCTAATCTGCTCACAGGCTTCAATACCATCCATTTCGGGCATCATTACATCTAAAATGATAAGGTGTGGTCGTTCTTTCTTTGCTTTTTTAACCGCTTCAAGGCCATTGGCTGCAGTGGTTACCTGATAGCCTTCGGCTGATAAATTATAACCAACAATTTCTAAAATATCTGGTTCATCATCAACCAAAAGAATTTTAATGTCTCTTTTTTTCATACGTTTCATTGAAAAAATCAAGTGTAAAGATACTATTAATAACAAAAAATTATAGGAACACTGGTTTTAATAACATTAACATAACCTTGTCCTTACATAAATTTCACCAATAGTTAAATTTATAAAGGTTTAACATTATTTTTGGTACACCTTTTGAGATAACCTAATAAATTTATTAAAAGTTTTGGTTATGATGAAGAATTACTTACAATTTATCATTCTTTTTATTGGATTAGCTCTAGGTTATTCTGGCTTTGCTCAAAATGAGAGAAAGAGTTCTGTAGAAAATGAAATTACTGGATTAAACTTATACCCCAATCCAGTCAACGCAAACAGTAAATTATTTATAAATACGCCTAAAAACACAACCAAAACCATTGAGATATTTGATGTGTTGGGTAAAAAAGTATTTGAAACTAGACTGAATGGTAACGCTATTGATATTTCTCAAATTACTAGTGGCGTTTATATCATAAAAATTACTCAAAATAATATTACAGCTACCAGAAAATTGATTATACGATAATTACTGTTTTAACTTATTAAGTGATTACGTTTCCTATTGAATTAATCTTCATAAAAGCTGTTGGGTTAAAACTAATCATACTATTTTGGCTACTTTTGTTGTCATGATCAACCCAAGTGATATCTTTAAAATTTCCTCCGAAAAAGAGTTTGAATCCCTTGCTCTAAAGGTTTTTGAATATCAGTTTGAACACAACACGGTATATCGATCATTTTGCGACTTGCTCTATAAGCACCCTAGTGATATCAACTCCATTAAGGAGATTCCTTTTTTACCCATTCAATTTTTTAAAACGCATAAGGTTGTAACGGGTTCAAAACCCATTGAAAAAACCTTTACAAGTTCTGGAACTACCGGAAGTATAACGAGTAAACATCATATTACAGATATTAATGTTTACGAAGAAAGTTTTCAAAAAGGATTTAAGCAGTTTTATGGTGCTATTGAAGATTACGTCATTTTAGGTTTGTTGCCTTCCTATCTCGAACGTGAAGGCTCTTCGTTAGTTTACATGGTTGACTGCTTAATTAAACAATCTAAACACAAAGAAAGTGGCTTCTATTTAAATAATTTAACTGAATTAAGCCAGATTATTGAACAATTAGAATTACAAGGGAAACCAACTCTTTTGATAGGTGTTTCATATGCTTTGTTAGACCTCGTTGAACTAAACCGATTCAAATTAAAGCATACTATTGTCATGGAAACTGGAGGGATGAAAGGCAGGCGAAAAGAGCTTATTCGTTCAGAACTTCATTCTATTTTGAAACAGGGTTTTGGTGTAGAACACATTCATAGTGAATATGGTATGACCGAATTGTTAAGTCAAGCCTACTCCAAAGGCGATGGTATTTTTCAATGCCCAAATTGGATGAGAATTATTACCCGAGATCCTGAAGATCCTTTAACTTTATTATCTCATAATACCACAGGAGGCCTAAATATTATTGATTTGGCCAACATTAATTCCTGCGCCTTTATCGCTACACAAGATTTAGGAAAAACTTATCTCGACGGCACATTTGAGATTATAGGTAGGTTCGACCATTCTGACGTTAGAGGCTGTAACCTTATGGTTCTGTAATTAGCGATCCACTTTTACGACCTAGGTTTCATGAAACAGATAGCGGTTATTTTATTTCTTACTTTTCAGCAATTAGGATTTGCCCAAACTACAGACTATAATACTAAAAAAGGCTTTGCGGCTGAAGGTTACGACGTTGTCGCTTACTTTGAAAATAAAGCTATTGAAGGAAATAAACTTTATATAAGTAGTCATGATGGTGTGAACTACAAATTTGTGTCGCAACAAAATTTGGACGTCTTTAACTCCAATCCCGAAAAATATATCCCACAATATGGAGGTTTCTGCGCTTTTGCTATGGCCGACAATGGAAAAAAAGTGGGCATCAATCCTAATACATTTGAAATAAGAGACGGTAAGCTGTATTTATTCTATAATGCTTGGGGAACAAATACCTTAAAACTTTGGTTAAAAAATGATGTGAAAGGTTTGCAAAATAAAGCCGACCAATATTGGGAAGCTGTAAAGTATAATTAGTTTAATCGAAAAAGAAAAAGTTTTTAGTTGGTTGGTTACCAAAAAACGTCTGAATTGAACTTTCAATCAGGCGTTTTTTATTTAAACAACTTTTATGATATAGGTATTCTTTTTCCCTTTATTAATGATAATGTAGGCATCATTTATGAGGTCTTCAGTTGTAAGTTGATAATCTTCATCAACTTTTTCCTTATTTACAGACACTGAATTCTCCTTCAAAGCCCGGCGTGCTTCTCCATTTGAAGCTAAAAAATTGGTTTTTGCTGATAAAGCAGCAATCATATCCAGACCTTCATTAAAATCGGCTCTTGAAATTTCTGACTGCGGAACACCTTCAAAAACATCTAAAAACGTGCTCTCGTTTAATGTTTTTATATCTGCTTTAAATGATTTGCTAAACAAAATATTTGAAGCTTTTTCTGCATTTTCAAACTCTTCTTTAGAATGTACAAACGTGGTCACTTCTTCTGCCAATCGTTTTTGTAAAAGCCTCAAATGTGGAGCTTCTTTATGATTCTCAATTAAATCTTCAACTGTTGGTTTGTCTAAAAAAGTAAAAATCTTGATGTATTTCTCGGCATCTTCATCAGTAGCATTAAGCCAAAATTGATAAAATTTATATACAGATGTTTTGTCGGCATCGAGCCAAACATTTCCACCTTCACTTTTTCCAAATTTAGAACCATCAGCCTTTGTGATTAATGGGCAAGTAAGTGCAAAAGCTTTAGCCTCTTCGCCAACGTTCATGCGTCTCACCAATTCGGTTCCTGTAGTAATATTGCCCCATTGGTCACTTCCGCCCATTTGCAACATACAATTATGGGTTTTGTACAAATGATAGAAATCATAACCCTGAATAAGTTGATAGGTGAATTCTGTAAACGACATCCCAACATTGCCTTCTTCGCCAAACAAGCGTTTTTTAACTGAATCTTTGGCCATCATATAGTTTACTGTAATTCGCTTGCCAACATCGCGAGCAAAATCGATGAATGTAAAATCCTTCATCCAATCATAATTGTTCACTAAAACAGGGGCATTAGCTTCTTTAGAGTTGAAATCCAAAAAACGAGAAAACACACTTTTAATCCCCTTTACATTATGGTTTAAGGTAGCTTCATCCAACAAATTACGCTCATCACTTTTTCCTGAAGGATCACCAATCATGCCTGTAGCGCCTCCAACTAATGCAATAGGCTTATGCCCTGCATTTTGAAAATGCACCAATAAAATGATTTGCACTAAACTTCCTATGTGAAGCGAGTCAGAAGTTGGATCAAAACCTATATAGGCCGTAGTCATTTCCTTGTTCAATTGCTCTTCGGTACCCGGCATGATATCGTGGAGCATTCCTCTCCAACGTAGTTCTTCAACAAAAGCATTAGCCATAATGTTCTAAATTTTTTGGCAAAGATAAAAATCAATGTAGAATTACTTATGTATAATAGATAATTCTTTACTTTAGTTGCATGATATTAGTTACAGGAGGTACAGGATTGGTAGGCTCACACTTACTTTACAATTTGATTAGTCAAAATAAAAAAGTACGCGCCCTTTACAGAAGAAAGCATAAGATAGATTTGGTGAAGCATGTTTTTTCGTATTACAGTGGTGAACATGAAGCTTTATTTAATGCTATTGAATGGGTTGAAGGCGATCTAAATGATGTTCCTGCATTAGAAAAAGCTTTTGAAAATGTCACCCACGTTTATCATGCCGCAGCGTTTGTTTCATTTGAACCCGATAAATATCGTCAACTTCGCAAAATTAACATTGAGGGTACAGCCAATATTGTTAATCTCTGTATTGCTCACAAGATTCAAAAATTGTGTTATGTAAGTTCAGTAGCCGCAGTTGGTCACACTCAACAACTTGACGATTTAATAACAGAAGAAACTTCTTGGAACAAAGAAGAAGACCATAGTGTTTATGCTATTACAAAATATGGTGCTGAAATTGAAGTTTGGCGGGGCACACAAGAGGGTGTTGATACTGTTATTGTAAATCCTGGTGTCATTTTAGGACCCGGATATTGGCGATCTGGTGGCAGTGGAAGTTTAATTACAAAGATATATAAAGGAATGCTTTATTATACCCAAGGAGTCGCTGGTTATGTTGATATTTGGGATGTTACCCAAGCAATGACCCAACTTATGGATAGCGATATTAAAAACGAAAGGTTCATCCTAGTCTCCGAAAATTTATCCTTTAGAGATTTCCAAACTAAAGTCGCTAATGCGCTAAACGTAGCGCCCGCAAAAAAAGAAGCAACCAAATTAATTTTAGAAATTGGTTGGCGACTCGATTGGCTTAATCATAAATTACGAGGAAAACGCAGAAAATTATCTAAACAACTAGCAAAAACAGTCAACTCAAAACGGTTTTTTGATAATTCAAAAGTTAAATCAGCTTTAAGCTTTGAGTTTGCTCGAATTGATGAATCTATAACTAAAGTTGGGGGCTACTTTTTAAAAGATCTTGAGTAATTTATTCAATTTCAACAGGCTGTGGACGCCTGTTTTTATCAATCTTAAATAAAGAGTCATTTTCTCTACGGGCTTTCCTGGTTGAATCTGCCTTTCTTTGTCGTTCTTTAGCTTCTTCCTTATCAAGCTCCTCGTAAACCTTTTTTTCTTGCCCAATCCGCTCTAAAACAGAATTGATAATCGACTCGTAGGTTTTGACATCGTAGGCATAATAATTATTGCTATTAGCAAATTGACTACTGTCGATGTTGTACTTTTCAAATATGAAATTCTCTGGCAATATGCCATTGGTTTCAAGCACTCTTTTATTGATTCCTTTGGCAGAATTGAGTATAAACACATCAAATAAAATAGCCTCCATTTTTTCTTTAGCAATCAAGTTGTCGGGTTTTTTAGGTCTATCGACACCTTTACAAGCCAAGAAAAGACAAACAAGAAAGCAAATTACATATTTCATCTGGTGAACGTTAATCGTTTTGCGGCTTTGACATCCTTAATTTTGAAGTTGTTGTAAACCAAAGCTCCATTTACAAAAGTATGGCTTATTCTTGATTTAAATGTTGTGCCTTCAAATGGCGACCAACCACATTTATATAGAATGTTCTCTTTATTTACTGACCAAGGATTGTAAGGATTAACTATAACTAAATCGGCATAATAACCCTTTCTAATAAAACCTCTTTTTTCAACCTGGAATAAAATAGCTGGATTATGACACATTTTTTCAACAAGCTTTTCCATTGAAATTTTGTCCTTATGAAACCCTTCCATCATCGCAACTAATGCATGTTGCACTAAAGGGCCTCCTGATGGGGCTTTGGTATATACATTTTTTTTCTCCTCGAGGGTATGCGGTGCATGGTCTGTTGCAATAACGTCAATACGATCATCCAATAAAGCCTTCCACAAGCCGTCTCTATCTTTAGCTGTTTTAACTGCCGGGTTCCATTTTATCAGAGTTCCTTTTGTTTCATAATCTTCGTCACTGAAAAACAAATGATGAACGCAAACTTCAGAGGTGATTTTTTTATCCTTTAATGGGAGTTTATTTGAAAACAACTTGGTTTCTTTAGCTGTAGATAAATGAAAAACATGTAACCTCGCTCCAGTTTTTTTAGCTAATGCAATTGCTTTTGATGACGAGATATAACAGGCTTCCTCACTTCTAATTATTGGATGATACTTTATAGGAATATCTTCCCCAAACTCCTTCTGATGCTTTTCAAAATTAGCCTTTATAGTTGCCTCATCTTCACAATGTACCGAAATAACCATATTGGTACTCCTAAATATCTTTTCAAGAACTTCAGGATCGTCAACTAGCATATTACCAGTTGAAGAGCCCAAAAACAGTTTCAATCCTGCAACAGATTTTGGATCCACTTTTAAAATTTCTTCAAGATTATCATTGGTGCCTCCAAACATAAACGAATAGTTAGCGTACGATGTGTTTGATGCTATCTCAAATTTCTCTTCTAATTTTTCTACTGTGGTGGTTTGCGGATTGGTGTTAGGCATTTCAATAAATGAGGTAATGCCTCCCGCCACGGCTGCCCTTGATTCTGAAGCAATGGTAGCCTTATGCGTTAGTCCTGGTTCTCTAAAGTGTACCTGATCATCTATAAGTCCTGGCAGAACAAAACTGCCTTCAGCATCAATTACAAATTGATCAGCCGATTTTACACTAATGGAATTAGAAATTTCCTTTATATATTCACCTTCAATAAAAATATCACCTTCAATGATTTCGCCTTCATTTACAATTTTGGCATTTTTAATAAGTACCGTGTTTGTATTCATATTATTTCCCAAATAGGCTTTTAAACTTCATATTCAATACTCCAAAAATAGCTTCAGAAATAATACTGCCGCTCATTTTTGATTTTCCTTTTGTTCTATCTGTAAAAATTACAGGGATTTCAACAATCTTAAACCCTTTTAAATAGGCTTTAAATTTCATTTCAATCTGAAACGCATAACCTACAAATTTAATTGCATCCAAATCAATGGATTCCAGAACTTGTCGCTTATAGCACACAAAACCAGCTGTAGTGTCATGAATTTTCATACGTGTGATAAATCTAACATATTTTGAAGCTCCGTATGACAATAAGATTCTCCCAATTGGCCAATTAACCACATTAACGCCATCAATATAACGAGATCCAATGGCCAAATCAGCCCCATCGACATGGGATGCTCTGTAAAGTTTCCCTAAATCGTTCGGGTTATGCGAAAAATCGGCATCCATCTCAAAAATATAGTCATAACCTTTGTTGAGACACCATTTAAAGCCCTCAATATAGGCAGTGCCCAAACCAGTTTTATCACTACGTTGTAATAAAAATAGCCGATCTTTAAAATACTTCTGAATTTCCTTAACCTTTAATCCTGTGAGGTCCGGAGAATTATCATCAACCACTAAAATATGAAATGCTTCCTGCTGCGCGAAAACAGCCTTGATTATCGCTTCTATATTTTCAATTTCATTATAGGTTGGTATAATGACAATTGTATTTGCCATAGAATTAAATTTTAGCAAAAGTAAGTTTTTAAACGATTAATTTTAAAGAAAGTGTCTTAAACAGTGTTAATTTTATCAGTGTAATTATCAATAAAATGGAAAACATTAAACTACTACAGATGAAAATTTCTTTATAATTTAGCACTATGTTAAGAGAAATTGCATCTAACGAATGGTTTACCGTGTTTATACTAGCAGCACTAGTATTAATTACACTGTCTAAATTTTTGTTTGCTAGACGCTTTGATGATTTTTTAGCTGTGGTTGGGAATTCTAGGTATTTAAAAATATATGCCAGAGATCAAAAATTTATTGATGGTTTTGACACTTTCATGTTTCTCAATCTTATCATTTCAGTATCTATTTTTTCATTTCTTGTTTATTCACAGTTTGTGCGTGCCGCTGAATTTGACCTCACGAAATTTTTTAAGCTCCTTTTTGGAATAGGAGCCATTGTTTTAATTAAAGTATTGCTTGAACGTTTAATTGGAAGTTTGTTTGAAATTGATGCCTTGATCGATTCGTATCTCTTTCAAAAAACCACCTATAAAAATTATACGGGCTTTGTGCTTTTGCCCATAAATATTTTACTCGTCTACACCCTAACGCCTTCAAAAGCCATTATTTTTGCAGTTTTTGCATTAATTATACTCATAAATCTAATAGGGTTTATAACCTCTTTCAAGAATCATCAAAAAACACTATTAAATAACTTATTCTATTTTATTTTGTATCTTTGCGCACTTGAAATTGGACCTTATCTAATTTTATATAAATTATTTTTGGATTATAAAGCTTAAAACTATACTCAAGCCTATGAAAGTGAAAACAATTTTAGTGTCTCAACCTGAACCTAAAATAGAAAATTCGCCTTACTTTGATCTTCAGGAAAAGCAAAAGGTTAAAATAGATTTCCGACCTTTTATACATGTTGAAGGCGTATCCGCAAAAGATGTAAGACAACAAAAAGTAGATTTAAGCAACTATTCCGCTATCATATTAACAAGCAGAAACTCTGTAGACCATTTTTTCAGAGTGGCTAACGAAATGCGTTTTAAAGTGCCAGACACTATGAAATATTTTTGTCAGTCTGAAGCTGTGGCATTCTATCTTCAAAAATATGTGGTTTATAGAAAACGTAAAATCTATGTAGGTAAGCGTTCATTCGAAGACTTATCGCCCTTGATCAAGAAATACAAAGATGAGAATTTCTTATTACCAACAACAGATAAATTAAAGCCAGAAGTACCCTCAACGTTAAATGCATTAAATGTGAAGTGGAAAGAGGCTATTTTTTACAGAACTGTAATTAGCGATCTCTCTGACCTCGCAGATGTTTATTACGATGTGTTGGTGTTTTTCAGCCCATCGGGAATAGAATCCTTGTTTCATAATTTCCCTGATTTCAAACAAAATAACACTAGGATTGCCGTTTTTGGCAATACTACCATTAAAGCTGTTGAGGAACATGGTTTGCGTGTAGATATAGCTGCACCTACGCCAGAAACGCCCTCAATGACCATGGCTTTAGAAAAATATATTGAAAAAGTAAATAAGGCTAAATAATATTAGCTGTTGAAATAAAAAAAGCGATTGTCAATGACAATCGCTTTTTTGTTTTTAAAAGGCGTAGCGTTGCGGACCACCACGTCTTATTTCTTCACTGGCAAAGCTTTCAAACTTTTTGAAGTTTTCTCTAAATGCATTAGTTAACTTAAATGCCATGGCATAATAGGCTTGATCATCATTCCAAGTAGCCCTTGGACTTAACACTTCAGTAGGAACCCCAGGGCAAGTTCTTGGTTGAGCAACTCCAAATACAGAATGGATATGGTAATCGTCATAATTATACAGACCCAACTTACCATCTAAAACAGCATTGATCATTGCTCGTGTATATTTTAATTTCATACGTGTCCCAACACCATAAGGACCACCGGTCCAACCTGTGTTTACGAGCCAAACGTTAACTCCCGACTCTTTCATTTTTCGGCTTAACATCTCGGCATATTTAGTAGGGTGCAATGGCATAAACGGTGCTCCAAAACATGCTGAAAAATTAGGAGTTGGTTCAACAATGCCTGCTTCGGTACCAGCAACTTTAGCTGTATATCCTGAAATAAAATGATAGGCCGCTTGCGAAGGCGTTAGTTTTGATATTGGAGGCAATACTCCAAAGGCATCCGCAGTCAAAAAGAAAATATGCTTTGGATTTTTTCCTATTGAAGGCTCTTGAATATTATCGATATGATAAATAGGGTAGCTAACGCGTGTATTTTGGGTAATGGAAACATCTTCAAAGTCAACATTATTATTGGCATCTAATACTACATTCTCCAAAATGGCTCCTTTTTTAATAGCTCGATAGATGTCCGGTTCATTTTCTTCAGAAAGGTTAATTACTTTAGCGTAACATCCGCCTTCAAAATTAAATACAGAATTTTCGTTGGTCCAACCATGTTCATCATCGCCAATTAAACGCCTATTTGGATCTGCAGAAAGTGTGGTCTTACCTGTTCCTGAAAGTCCAAAAAATATAGCCGTATCACCTTCTTCACCAACATTGGCACTGCAATGCATTGGAAGTGTATTTTTAAAAACGGGCAATATAAAATTCAGTGCTGAAAATATTCCTTTTTTAATTTCACCTGTATATCCTGTTCCCCCAATTAAGGCAATCTTTCGGGTAAAATCTAAAATGGCAAAATTGTGTTGCCGTGTACCGTCTTCTTCAGGATCGGCCATAAACCCTGGAGCATTTACTACGGTCCATTCTGGCGAGAAACTTTTTAATTCTTCTTCAGATGGACGTAAAAACATATTATATGCGAACATATTGCTCCAAGGATATTCATTGATTATTCGAATATTTAACTTGTAATTAGCATCTGCACAAGCATATGAATCGCGCACAAACACTTCCTTTCCTGATAAATACGACGTCACTTTTTGGTAAAGCTTCTCAAATTTATCGAATTCAAAAGGAATATTAATATTACCCCACCAAACACGATCTTTTGTAATATCATCCTTTACAATAAACCGGTCTTGAGGTGAACGCCCTGTAAACTCTCCTGTATTAATTGCCAATGCACCTGAAGAGGCCTCAACGCCTTGCCCTTTTGCGATTGTAATTTCATGAAGTTGTTCTGGAGATAATTGGTATTGAACTTTAGCATTTTTGATGCCGTAATTGTCTAACGAAATCGTTTTCGTAGTTTGGGTATTTGATACCATGATTTTATACTATGAATTAGACTGCAAAATTATAACAATATTTTTAAGTGACCATTAAAAAGTCTAATTATCCCTTTTCAACTTTATAAAATTAACTAACATCACAACCCACGACATGATTAATAGTAAACCTCCAATAGGTGTTATAAATCCAATAGATTTAAAATCAAAACTTGATAATTCATTTGTTGCCAAAGCATAGATAGACCCTGAAAAGAATAATACCCCAAAAACCATTAAGTACAAAACATACCGTTTAGTTTTGACTGAAAATAAAGGGGTAGAACCAACAAAAAGCAAGACCAAAGCATGGTACATTTGATGCCTAACTCCAGTTTCAAATACCTGTTGTGACTCTAAAGAGATTAGTGCTTTTAATCCGTGAGCTGCAAAGGCTCCCAATATAACAGCAGTCACTCCTAAAATGGAAGCGGCAACTAAAAGTAATTTGTTCATATAAAAATGTATTATGGGTTTTTATAACCCTTTGTATTTAGTAAATTCGTATCAACAAAATTACTCAACTAATCCCATTATGCGAAAGATTTTAATCATTGGCGCTGGAAAATCAACTTCTTACCTTATAAAATATCTGTTGGATAAATCTGAAGAAGAAGATCTACATATTATTGTCGGTGACAGAAGTATTAGTCATGCTCGAAAGCTTGTTGGCAATCATGAAAATGGTCAAGCCATCATGTTGGATATCTCTGATAAAAGTTCACGTACCCAAGCCATAAAAAATGCCGACATCGTAGTTTCTATGCTTCCTGCAAAATACCATATTGAGATTGCCAAGGACTGTATTACCTATAACAAGAATATGACTACGGCATCATACATTAGTAAAGAAATGGAAGATCTGGACAAATCGGTTCGCACAAAAGGGCTTGTTTTTATGAACGAAATTGGTGTTGATCCGGGGATAGATCATATGAGCGCTATAAAAGTTATTGATAAAATTCGCGAACAAGGCGGTAAAATACTTTTGTTTGAATCGTTTACTGGCGGATTAATAGCCCTAGAAAGTGATAATAATTTATGGAACTACAAATTCACTTGGAATCCAAGAAATATTGTTTTAGCTGGCCAAGGCGGTGCTGCTAAATTTTTACAGGAAGGAACTTATAAGTATATCCCTTACAACAGGGTTTTTAGACGTACCGAATTTTTGGAAGTTGATGATTATGGTCGTTTTGAAGCATATGCCAATAGAGATTCACTCAAATATCAAAGTGCCTATGGCCTTAATGATGCGAAAACATTATACCGCGGTACCATGAGACGCGTAGGTTTCAGTCGTGCTTGGAATATGTTTGTGCAATTAGGAATGACTGACGACGAATACACTATAGACGACAGTGAAAACATGAGCTATCGTGATTTTGTTAATGCTTTTTTACCTTACAGCCCAACAGATTCGGTTGAACTAAAGTTTAGACATGCGCTTAAAATTGACCAAGATGATATTATTTGGGATAAACTAGAAGAGCTTGACATTTTTAATTCTAATAAAAAAGTAGGACTTCAAAAAGCTACTCCGGCAGAAATATTACAAAAAATATTGATGGACAAATGGACCCTCAATAGTGATGACAAAGACATGATTGTGATGTATCATAAATTTGGGTATGAGCTTAATGGCGAGAAAAAGCAAATTGATTCTACTATGGTGGTTATTGGAGAAGATGAAACCTATACGGCCATGTCCAAAACTGTTGGCTTACCTCTTGCTATTGTTACACTTGCCATTTTAAATGAAGAAATCACTACTCCAGGTGTACAAATTCCACTTAAAAAAGAGGTTTATGAACCTACATTGAAAGAGCTTGAATCTTTTGGCATTGTGTTTAAGGAAAAAGAAGTGCCTTATTTAGGCTATAATCCGTTAAACATTTAGAAGCTTACAATTTGTAATGTTTTTATTATTTTAGTCTTTTATTTTAAAACTCTAAAATTGATGAAGGTTACAAATCAAAACTTACAAATTGATGGTATCGATAAGGAGATTCTTCGCGCCTTAATGGAGGATGCCAGAACGCCTATCTTGGAAATTGCGCGTAACGTTGGAATTTCTGGTGCCGCTATTCATCAGCGTCTTCGTAAACTTGAAAAAACGGAATTGATTTCGGGTTCCAAATTCATCATTAACCCTAAAGCTTTAGGCTATACAACAATGGCTTTTGTTGGTATTTACTTGGATAAAGCCATGAGCAATCCTGAAGCGGTAAAGCAACTTCAAAAAATTCCTGAAGTGCTAGAATGCCATTATACTACAGGAAACTGGAGCATCTTCATCAAAATATTATGTAAGGATAATGAGCATTTAATGCATTTACTGAATAAAGAAATTCAATCTATTTCTGGCGTATCTAGAACCGAAACCTTTGTCTCCCTACAGCAGCAAATCGATAGACAAATAAAAATCTAAATAAAAAAGGCTTCATAATGAAGCCTTTACTAGTTTTAAAACTCTTAAGGTTAATCTCTTCCGCCAAACACCTGAAGTGCCCAATACAGCAGAGAAGCCAAGGCACCAATTGCAGCCACTAAATACGTTCTTGCAGCCCATTTAAGTGCATCTTCAGAACCCTTATATTCTTCAGGAGTTACCATGTTTTTTGCTTTTAACCAAGCCAAAGCACGATTACTCGCATCATATTCAACAGGCAGCGTAATAAAGCTAAATAAGGTAGCCATGCCCATAAATATCAATCCGGCAACTGCAACCCAATAGCCCATACCAACACCAGCTGCAGCTCCAAGAATTAAACCACCAATAATCAACCATTGCGACATTCCAGAGGTTACACTTACTACTGGTACTAATTGCGAACGCATAGTTAACCAACTGTAAGCTTTGGCATGTTGAACTGCATGTCCGCATTCGTGGGCTGCAACAGCAGCAGCCGCAGCATTACGCTGATTATAGACTGACTCACTCAAGTTCACAGTTTTGTTCTTTGGATTGTAATGATCGGTTAACTGGCCAGCTACCGAAATCACCTCAACATCATAGATGCCATTATCAGCCAACATTTTTTCAGCAATTTCTTTTCCGCTCATGCCATTGCGTAATTGCACTTTTGAATAGTGCTTAAACTTTTGTTTTAATTGATTACTTACTAACCAACTTACCAGAGCAATCGCTCCAATTAATATATAATATCCTATCATTTTTTTAAAGTTTTTGTAAATGTAAATTTAAGATATATCTAGCAAAAAATAAGCCAAATATTCGTTAAGAAATTTTGTCAGGTTTTTGGTTATTTCTTTCTGTATTTAACTATGAAAAACAGTAATATAAATGAAGACACCATAGTGATGCCATTGGCAAACATTAAAGATGGGCTATTGATTAAAAACCCATAAATGAACCAAAGTGCAATTCCAGTAAAAAACATCAAAAACATTGGTAAAGATAAACCTGAAACATCTTTGGTTCGCCAAGTTTTATAGACCTGAGGTAAAAATGCTGCTGTTGTTAAGCACGCTGCTATGAAACCCAAAAGCTCTATTGATGATACACTACCCAACGATATTCACAATTTTACCTGGGACAATAATCACTTTTTTAGGCGTTCTGCCATCCAATTGTGCCTTGGTCTTTTCATGTGCCATCACAGTCGCTTCAATCTCCTCTTTTGATAAATCTATAGGCAACTCTATAGTAAAACGCATTTTACCATTAAACGAAATAGGGTAATTTTTACTGCGCTCTACCAAATAACTCGCTTCAAATTTTGGGAACGTTGCCCTGGCAATGGATTCGTTATATCCCAATTGTTGCCATAATTCTTCAGCGATGTGTGGTGCATACGGCGAAACTAGGATAATAAGTGGCTCTAATATAGCACGACTTGTACATTGTTGTGCCGTCAACTCATTAACGGCGATCATAAAGGTTGACACCGTAGTATTGAAGGAAAAATTCTCAATATCCTCCTCAACCTTCTTTATGGTTTTATGAAGTGTCTTTAAATTGTCGTTTGTTGGCTCGTTATCCAAAACTTTTAATCCATTGTCGTCAAAGTAGAGTTTCCATAGCTTTTTAAGGAAGCCATGTACGCCTGTAATTCCGGCGGTATTCCAAGGTTTGGCTTGCTCTAAAGGCCCCAAGAACATTTCATACAAACGCAAACTATCGGCCCCATACTCCTCGCAAATCTGGTCTGGATTGACGACATTAAATTTAGATTTGGACATTTTTTCGACTTCGCGTAATACTTTAAACGTGCCGTCCGCATCTGTAATAAATTCAGCATCATTATATTCATCACGCCAGTTTTTGAACGCTTCAATATCTAACTCATCTGAAGCATTTATAAAGGACACATCGGCATGAATTGCCCTATAAGTCATTTTATTCAAATCTTCTGACGAAATTCCCTTCTTTTTCAGTATCAATTCTTTTTTCTTCCAATTATCATTTTCAGAAGTAAGAAAATTTGGTCCTATAAAAAATCCTGAAGAAATAAAAACATTTAGACTTTTATCACCAAGAATTGCCTCATGTATGAACGCACTCGTCCCCAAAATCATTCCTTGGTTAATTAGCTTTTTGGCAAACTCATCATGTGGCACTAGTCCCTTATCAAACATAAATTTTTGCCAAAACCGAGAGTAGAGTAAATGACCTGTGGCATGCTCGCTGCCGCCAATATATAAGTCCACTTGCTGCCAGTAGTTAATAGCTTCCCGTGAAAAGATCTCCTCATCATTATGCGGGTCCATATAACGGTTAAAGTACTGCGAACTTCCTGCCCAACCTGGCATGGTATTCAGTTCTAAAGGAAATACGGTTTTGTTATCAATCAAGTCATTGGCAACTACAGTGTGGCTTTTCGTGTCCCAAGCCCAAACGGTAGCATTGCCCAGAGGCGGCTCACCTGTTTCGGTGGGTAGGTATTTTTCAACTTCAGGCAGTGTAATTGGTAAATGCTTTTCATCTATCATTTGTGGCAAACCATTGACATAATACACTGGAAACGGCTCGCCCCAATAACGCTGCCGCGAAAATACGGCATCACGTAAACGGTAATTGATTTTCCTTTTGCCCTGACCTAGTTTCTCTAAAGCTTCTATGACTTTTTTTGTGGCTTCCTTATAGTTTAAACCATTTATAAAATCACTATTGGCGATGATGGTTGTTGCTTTGTCTTCAAAAGGTTCTTTTGAAATATCGACCCCTTCAAAAATATTAGGAATAGGAATATTGAAATGTTTTGCAAAATCGTAATCCCGTTGGTCACCACAAGGTACAGACATGACTGCGCCCGTTCCGTAACCCGCTAATACATAATCGCCAATCCAAATTGGAATTGGTTCGTTGGTAAACGGATGTTCGGCATATGCTCCGGTAAAAACTCCAGATATGGTTTTTACATCGGCTATTCGGTCACGCTCACTACGTTTTGCAGTGGCTTCAATATAGGCTTCAACCTGTGCTTTTTGCTCTGGCGTTGTGATACGTTGGACCAAATCGTGTTCAGGAGCCAAAGTCATAAAGCTAGCTCCAAAAATGGTGTCTGGTCGTGTAGTAAAGACTGAAATTTTAGATTCTGAATTCAAAATTTTGAATTCAACATGTGCTCCAACCGATTTGCCAATCCAGTTGCGCTGACTTTCCTTTAAAGGTTTTGGCCAATCTATAGTATTTAATCCTTGAAGCAAACGTTTAGCATAGGCCGAAATACGCATACTCCATTGGGTCATTTTTTTTCTAACAACGGGATGTCCTCCACGCTCTGAAACGCCATTCACAATTTCATCATTAGCCAATACGGTACCTAAAGCTGGACACCAATTCACTTCAGATTCGGCGAGATAGGTTAATCTATACTTAAGAAGAATTTCCTGTTGCTTTTCAGTAGAATAACTATTCCAGTCTTCAGATGAGAACATTTCAGTGTCATCATCACAAATGGCATCAACCTTTTTATTTCCTTCAGCTTCAAAAATAGTTATGAGATCTGAAATGGCTTCTGCCTTATTGGTTTCATTATTATACCAGGATTCAAATAACTGGATGAATACCCATTGCGTCCATTTATAGTAGTTAGGATCTGATGTTCTTACTTCCCTACTCCAATCGAACGAAAACCCGATTTGGTCTAATTGCCGGCGATAGGTTTTAATATTTTCGGCTGTGGTAATTGCAGGATGTTGACCTGTTTGAATTGCATATTGTTCGGCAGGCAACCCAAAACTATCATAACCTTGTGGATGCAATACATTAAAGCCTTTGTGGCGTTTGTATCGCGCATAAATATCACTGGCAATATAGCCTAGAGGATGTCCAACATGCAAACCTGCACCACTCGGGTAGGGGAACATGTCTAACACATAATACTTTGGCTTCGAGCTATTATTTTCGGCTTTGAACGTTTGGTTTTTTGCCCAATGGTCCTGCCATTTTTTCTCAATCTCGTTGAAGTGATATTTCATTGTAAAAATTCCTGCTTATAAAGGCGCAAATTTAAGGTTTATTGCATGAATTAAAAACCTTTAGAGTAGCTTTCTTGCTTTCTTTTCCTGGGGCAATAAACAATGATAGGTAAAGCTATTTATAGGTGTTGAAATATGTAGTTGCTTGCCTGTTTTAACAATATAACCGTTAAAATTGTCGAGTTCACTTGGTCGGCCTTCCATAATGTCGCGTTGCATAGAAGCTGTTGTTTCTGGGTTAAGCTGATCTACTACGCCTAAAACCATATCAACATCTTCATTGGTTAACCCGACACCTTTAGCATTTGCAATAGTCACGATTTCATGTGCTGTTTGATAGATCATGCTTCTTATGTGCTCATCAGTCCGCATTACTCCAAACGTACTTCGGGTAAGTGCTCCCATGCCACTAATGGTAGCAATAAACAGAAATTTTTTCCAAATATCTAGATAAATGTCATCAGAAATTATGTTCTTAAACCCAGCTTGGTCAAAAACGTTTTTTAAACTTTTAACCCTATCCGACTTCTGGTTATTATATTCACCAAAGACAATTTCAGGTTCAAAAGCAAAATGGTTGATGACTCCAGGAGCTTCAATTTTACTTACAATTTTACACAAACCTGCCAGTACATTTTCGGGATTTAAAATCTCTCGAAGGCGATCGGCATTATCAGCGCCATTTTGTAACGGCAACACCAAAGTATGTTCAGTAAGAACAGGTTTTATCTGTTTAGCCACGTCTTCAATTTGCCAAGATTTCACTCCTAAAATGATGAGATCTGGGTTGGTAATTTTGGTAATGTCATCGGTGACTTTTGGATGCACTACAAAATCGCCTTTAATACTTTTCACTTGAAGTCCGTTAGTTTTAATGGCTTCCAAAGTTTTTCCGCGAGCAATAAACGTAACATCAAAGCCTGCTTTCGCGAGTAATCCGCCAAAATAGCCGCCTACGCCACCGGCACCAAATACAACAATGTTCATATGTTTTAGTTATTATAAATGTTAATCAAATTTACTTTTTTATTTTTACATCATAATCCATTAGTTATATGAGTGCCTCGTTTGACCAGTACCAAAAACGCAAATTAATCTCTTCTTATTTTTCAGTTGTTGTGAGCATTGCCCTAGTGTTATTCTTGCTAGGTTGCCTTGGCTTGTTGGTGTTGAATGCCAAAACGATTTCAGATAATTTTAAAGAACAAGTAGTTGTCACTATTTATTTGAATGATTCTGCCAAAGAAGTCGAAGTCAAACAGCTTGAAAAAAGTTTGGCGATGGCCGAATACACCAAATCATCGATTTACATTTCCAAAGAAGAAGCCGCCGAAATGATGAAGGCCGAATATGGTGAAGACTTTTTGGATAATGTTGGTCAAAATCCGTTGCAAAACTCAATTGATGTTCATTTAAAGGCCAGCTTTGTAACCACTGAAATTTTAGCTGATATTGTTGAAGATTTAGCTCAAAAAGATTTTATTCAGGAGGTTCGTTATGACAATGATCTTGTTGAACTCATGAACAATAATGTCAAAAAAATCACCTTTTGGGTATTGGTAATAAGTGCTTTGTTTACGCTTATTGCCGTATTATTAATTAATAGTTCGATTCGACTCGCTGTTTATTCCAAACGTTTTATTATCAAAACCATGCAAATGGTTGGGGCAACCAAATCATTTATCAGACGTCCTTTTATTTTGAAAAGTGTTCAGCTCGGAGTTATTGGTGCAGTTGTGGCCTTAATTGGAATGGCGATTGTGCTGTATTACCTTAATAGTACCTTCCCAGAGCTGGAGTTATTACAAAAACCAGTTATCATTTCTATATTGTTTATAAGTGTTTTTGGCTTGGGCGTTTTGATTACTTGGATAAGTACTTTTATTGCCACCCAGCGTTTCTTGAATTTAAAGACCGATCAACTCTATTATTAGGTTTTGCAATAAAATACCAAAGCCAGTTCCATATTCGTTTATTTTAAACCATCTTTCAGAAAGTTTTGAAAACATCTTTAAAAATAATTCTTTTAATACTTATTTTGGTTTCAGTATCGTGTATTATCTCTAATCCAAAACCAGAAGACTGTGATATTCGTATTGAGAAAATCGTAAAAATCATTGAAGGCTCAACCTATGATATTGTGTTTAAAGCAGAAGGTGGAGACCGATTTTACATCAATAGAGGTTTAGAGCAAGGGTTAAATTTAGATTCCCTTAACGCAAAAGTTTTAAATAAAACTGTTACTTTGCACTTGCCTAGATTGTTATTTGGTACATCAGAGCATATTGCTCAATTAACGGTTGATGGCAACATTATTTTTACAGAATTTGATTAATTATGGGTGAACAAAAACGTAAAGAACAAGCCAAACCAGAATTTATTTTTGGCAAAAAAAATTACAAATTCATGCTTATTGGATTGGGCTGTATAGCTCTTGGGTTTATTTTGATGGCCGGAGGCGGAAGTGATGACCCTAATGTATTTAATCCTGAAATATTTAGCTGGAGGCGTATCCGGTTGGCTCCAACATTGGTTTTAGCGGGTTTTGTTATTGAAATTTATGCCATCTTATTGAATCCTGACAAGAAGTAATGGAGGTTTCAGATTCTATTATACTTGGTATTATTCAAGGTCTAACCGAATTTTTACCAGTATCATCCAGTGGTCATTTAGAAATTGGCAAGGCCATTTTAGGCGACCATTCTATACCAAAAGAAAGTTTGTTATTTACTGTTGTACTTCATTTTGCTACGGCATTAAGTACCATGGTGGTTTTTAGGAAAGACATTTGCGCGATTATAAAAGGACTATTAAAGTTTGAATGGAATGAAGACCTTCAATTTGTAGCTAAAATAGTGTTATCCATGATTCCCGCGGTTATTGTGGGTTTGTTCTTTGAAGAACAACTTGAACACTTATTTGGAGGTAATATCTTATTAGTTGGTTCTATGCTTATTGTCACGGCAGGGCTTTTGTTTTTAGCGGATAGAGCTAAAGACACTCAAAAAAAGGTAAGTTTTAAAAATGCTTTTGTAATTGGAATTTCACAAGCCATAGCTATGTTACCTGGAATTTCAAGATCTGGAGCTACAATATCAACTTCCGTATTACTGGGAAACGACAAAACTAAAGCCGCCCGATTTTCATTTTTAATGGTCGTTCCGCTCATATTTGGAAAAGTTGCCAAAGATATTTTGAGTGGTGAATTAACGTATGACAGTGCGAACATAATTCCGTTAAGCGCTGGGTTTTTAGCGGCATTTGTTGCTGGGCTTTTTGCCTGCACTTGGATGATTGCCTTGGTTAAAAAAAGTAAATTATCCTATTTTGCCGTGTACTGCACCATTATTGGATTGATTGCCATTATATTTTCATTATTGAATTAATTTCATGACTGCAGAGGATTATATTTCGGGACAGGTTTTATTAATTGATAAGCCCTTGCATTGGACTTCTTTTCAAGTTGTAAATAAATTGCGCTGGGAAATTAAACGTGCTTTCAACTTAAAGAAAATAAAGGTTGGGCATGCTGGCACTTTAGATCCGCTAGCTTCAGGTCTTTTGATAATTTGTACTGGGAAAATGACCAAACAAATCGATACATTTCAAAGTCAGATTAAGGAATACACAGGTACTTTTGTAATTGGCAGTACAACTCCTTCTTATGATCTAGAAACCGAAATTGATGCAACATTTCCAACCAAACATATAACCAATACACTTATTCAAGAAACCGTTAAACAATTTATAGGAGCTATTGAGCAATTTCCACCTGTATTTTCGGCTATAAAAAAAGACGGGAAACGCTTATATGAGTTTGCTCGGGCAGGTGAAAGTGTTGAGATCAAATCCAGAACCGTTCATATTTCAGAATTTGAGATTACAAAATTTAAGGGCAAACGTATTGATTTCAGGGTGGTTTGTAGTAAAGGCACCTATATACGTTCGTTAGCTCATGATTTTGGGAAAGCTTTGAATTCAGGTGCACATTTATCGGCTTTAAGACGTACAAAAATTGGAAAATTTGAGGTTTCAAAGGCTATTTCCATGGACACTTTTATCGACCAATTAAGTGAGTAATACCCTGCTTTATTGTGGTTTTTAATCTTTTTTGCTTACTTTACCGTATATAATAGTACATACAACCCTAAATTAGACATTAAATTAAACCTATTTTGGACTTTATAGAAAGACATAAGGCCGCATTAATCACATTCCTCATTACGGGCATTATCTTGTTTAGTATGTTCAGTTTTCATATTACTAAACAAAATGAGCTTATTGCAGAAAGTTATTACGAAGTAGAACCTCTAACTCCTGAAGAATTACAAAAGCTTGAAGAACTTGAAGCGCTTGAAAAAGCCCTTAAAACTACCAATATAGCGGCGAATGAGGACGAAGAATTTAAGGAGATGATGAAAAATTTCAAATCGATGAGTTCTAATGATTTTGAAAACACAACGAAGGAACTTCAGGAAGATGCCTCCCAAGAAAAAAATGATGTCCTAACTTCAGAATCATCTTATAATACCTCTAGTGGCTCTTCAGTAAACCAAGAAGAACTTAATAAGTTTAAAAAAGCAAAGGATATTTTGGCTATGCGTTCTCCAGAGAAACGTGAAGAAAACACAAAACCAAATGCGGTGAGTACGCTTACTTACTCCTTAAAAGGTCGTACACTTCTTGATTTTGATACCCCTCGATATTTATGTGAAGATAGCGGCAAAATTGTGGTTAATATTACCGTAAACGCAGATGGCTATGTTACCAATGCTTACATAAATAATTCTTCTACTTCAAACAACGAATGTTTGACCGAGCATGCTTTGGATTATGCAAAATCGGTTCAATTCGACAGCGGCACTTCAGCATCACAATTAGGCTCAATTACTTTTCATTTTAAAGGAAAATATTAAACTCCGAGTAAGCTTAATAAATCATTAATTATTGTTTGGCCTTTATCTCGATTATACCATATCTGTAAATCCTCTTTAAATTCTGGTGTTAACAATCCATACATGTCCTTATATTCTTTCACCATTTGTGTTAAAACGCTTGGTCTAGGGCCATAAGTATTAATAACCGCTTGAGAGTCATTGTCAATCATAATTAATTTTGGAATTGCTCTAGCTCCATTAGTTAAAAACTGATTCATGATTTCATTGTTTTCATCTCTTAAAATGAGTTTCAAATCAATATTTTCATTCAATTCAGCTATTCTGTTAATAATAGGAACCACATGTGCGGCATCACCACACCAACTTTCCGTAATTACCAGCCAAGTTATGTTGCCTTTAAAACTTGCCACTCGAGATGAAATATCTTTCGGGATTTTAATGGTTTTATCCCAACGATTCATTCGTCGATCATTAAGCATCGTAAAATTGATCAATGCTTCGGTTTTTTCACTACCTGTAGTTGAATTACTATCAACCATTTGTTTAACCAATTCCCTATATTGCGAATAGGAAAAATCGGTTTTTGTTTCTAAAATTATTTTATCTTGGATCATGCTCAAAATTATGGCCATATTTTGTTAAAAAAGATGACTTTTATCATATCTCTGTCTATCTTTAGATAATAATCTTACATTACTATTATGGTTACAAAACATAGATGCCATTGGTGTGTTGGTGACCCATTATATGAAGCCTATCATGACCAAGAATGGGGTGTTCCTGTTTATGATGATGATACACTTTTTGAGTTTTTAATACTGGAAACGTTTCAGGCAGGATTGAGCTGGATTACCATTTTAAGAAAGCGCGAAAATTTTAGAGCCGCCTTTGATGATTTTGATTACAAAAAAATAGCCAATTACAAACAAGCGAAAATAGACAACTTACTTCAAGATGCAGGAATTATTCGTAATAGACTTAAAGTAAATGCTACAGTAAGTAATGCCAAAGCATTTATGCACATTCAGGACGAATTTGGGTCATTTTCAAAATACATTTGGGGATTTGTTAATGGTGTCCCTATAAAAAATTCGCTTAAATCTTCTAAAGATGCACCTGCCACTACTGCTTTAAGTGATACAATTAGTAAGGATCTTAAAAAGCGAGGATTTAAGTTTGTAGGTTCTACAGTTATTTATGCCCATTTGCAAGCTACTGGTATGGTTAACGATCATGAAGTAGGATGTTTTAGGTATGATGAAGTATAGAATTAGGTTTTAGAGGTAAGTTAAAAACTCTTTTCTCGGGATTTCAACCGCACCTAAACTTTGAAGGTGATGGGTATAAACTTGACAATCAATTAACTTGTAATTGGTGTTTTGAACAAAACTGATAAGCCCTACTTTGCTCGCATTACTAACATTGGTAAACATACTTTCTCCACAAAACACATTGTTACCTAAATCTACGCCATAAAATCCTCCAACCAATTCGTCTTTCTGCCATATTTCTACAGAGGTTGCAAAACCTAAATGATGTAATTGTATATAGGCATCTATCATGTTTTTGGTAATCCAAGTTCCTGATTGCCCTTCTCTTTTGGCAATTGAGCATTCTTTAATTACCGTTTCAAAATCTTTATTTACTGTAACCACAAAGTCCTTGTTATTAAGAACTTGTTTCATACTTTTTGAAATCTTTAATTGGTCAGGGAAGAGCACAAATCGAGGATCTGGTGACCACCATAAAATGGGCTCATCATCAGAAAACCAAGGAAAAATTCCACTTTTATATGCCAACAACAATCGTTCGGTGGATAAATCACCCCCAACTGCTAACAAACCATCGCTTGAAGCATGAGAAACTGAAGGGAATTCAACCTTATGATTAAGTAATTTTACCACTCCGATAACGTTTTCGGTACTAAAATGACGCAAAAAAAATCCTTAAACTTTGAAAACCAATGGTTTTTAACCAGTTTTGAACTGGCCTTTAAAAGGTTAAGTTTTGTTAAGAATTTTTTGAATAAGTTTAAAAGGCCAAACCTAAAACACCGTTTAAAGCTTAATCCCTAAAAGTATTGGGATTAAGCTTTTTCATTTTTCGGTTATTAGCTGTTAAGTGGTTCTTATAAAACTAAAAATCTAAAACGGTAAATCGTCGTGATCGTCTTCATTTAAATCTCCAGCAGGTTCAAAAGCATCTGCCGGTGGCATCGGAGGCATATCACTAGATGTGCTCGCTTGTAAATTTTCAATTCTCCAGCCTTGTATAGAATTAAAATATTTGGTCTCTCCTTGTGGGTTAACCCATTCTCTACCTCTTAAATTAATACTTACTTTTACGGATTGGCCAACTTGATAAGAATCTAACAAATCCGTTTTATCTTGAACAAATTCCACTAAAATATGTTGAGGATACTGCTCTTCTGTTGTGACAACTAATTCTCTTTT
Source organism: Flavobacteriaceae bacterium MAR_2010_72 (assembly GCA_003550275.1). Lineage (GTDB taxonomy): Bacteria > Bacteroidota > Bacteroidia > Flavobacteriales > Flavobacteriaceae > Geojedonia. The sequence goes on along the minus strand of QXCW01000002.1, from coordinate 272,288 downwards.
TCTAAATCCGTTACTCCCAAAGGTTTGGGTGTCTCCAATCATTTTAATTTTTCCTTGTACTTCCATATTTACTTTACTTATTATTCTTTATTGGTATTGTACTCTTTAGCGAGTTTATGTTTAGCTATGATAATAACAATTTCCAGGCATTATCAATATCTCCATAACTTAAATAATTTCTGGCGATTTTATGTTTTTGACGTGGTGACATAGTTGCAATATTTGGATAGCGTTCACTCACGTTATTTATAAAATCGGTAATAGCTTCTTTGGACGGCAGAGCTTCAATATTACCAAGCATCCCTAAATCATTACCTGTCAACACCATGCTATTTTTAACCTCCTGTGGCATTTTATCGACCCCAATACCAATTTTTTGATTTGGTTTTGGCACTTCAAAAAAACCTTTCTTCGCCCTATTGTAATAATTACCTCCTGCCCTCGCTACTAAATCCAACTTTTCCTGAACAATATGGTCTTCATCATCCAGAACATCTTTAGAAATGTGTAACTTAACGACTTCGCAAATCACCAAATTACCAGCTCCACCTTCAGTTCCCAATACAATCACCTCATTCACTTTACATTCAAATTGCACTGGAGATTCTGCAACCCTAAAAGGTTTAACCAATTCAGATTTTAACATGGTCAATCCAGATTTATTAAACTCATTGATACCTTCAGCATATTCTGTGCTGCTCAATGAGACCTGCTGTACCATATCATAACTTACTACATTAATCACAACTTCTTTGACATCCTTCACATTTATTAGCGTGTGCTTAACCGTATTATTTCTGACCCGTCTGGCAGGTGAAAAAATCAATATTGGCGGATTAGCACTAAACACATTAAAAAAGCTGAAGGGTGATAAATTCGGGCGTCCGTCCTTGTCAATGGTACTAGCCAGTGCTATAGGTCGTGGAGCTACGGCACTCAATAAATAGCTATGTAATTTCCCAGTTGAAAGGTCGGTTGGATTCAACGAAATCATCTTCAATGTGCAATTTTCACAACACCCTTAAGTGTCATGTGTTAAGCTACAAATGTAACTATATTCGTTTTGTTATAAAAACGATTTGATATAATGCCATACAATATTATTAACAGAATTACATTATATTTAAAATTGAAAAATTAAACCAATGACATTAGCCATGAACCGGAATATGATACGGTGGATTATTATTATTGCATCGTTTATTATTATTTCACTTATTTTATGGAATACCTATATTTTCTTTCAAAATTTTAAGGCTGAAGAGCGCACAAAAATGCAAAATTGGTCCTTTGCACAAAAGGAAATCACCAAAACTTCAAACTTAAGCGGTGATATTGGCGAACTGCCACTGGAAATTATTCAAAGTAATGTCACTACCCCAATGATCAAAGTAAATGCAGACGGCAGTATAGATGTTAAAAATGTTGATGAAGAGAAAGCAAAAGATTCAGTTTATATTAATAAGCTAATTGAAAAATTTAGGAATGAGAATCAACCTATTGAAATCAAATATCAGGACAAGCTTTTTTCGACCTTGTACTACGGAAATTCCCCACTTTTAAATAAACTCAAATACTATCCACTAGCCTTGTTGCTCATTATATTTCTATTTGGTGCAGTTGTATTTTTCTTCTATCGAAGCTCAAAAATTGCCACCCAAAACAAACTCTGGACAGGCATGGCCAAGGAAACAGCTCATCAAATTGGCACACCATTATCGTCGCTAGTGGGCTGGACTGAAATCTTAAGATCAGAAAATATAAATCCAGAATATCTGCGTGAAATTGAAAAAGATGTGTTGAGACTTCAAACCATAACCGAACGATTCAGCAAAATTGGTTCTGTACCTAAATTAGAAAAAGTTGATATTGTTGAAGAAACCTTTGAATCGTTTAACTATTTGAAGGATCGTTCTTCCAATTTAATTGATTTTGAAATCAATGCTCCTAACCTAAATCTATATGTAATGCTTAATAAACAGTTGTATAGTTGGACCATAGAGAACTTGGTAAAAAATGGCATTGATGCCATGAAGGGTAAAGGAAACTTACAAATTGCAATTGAACAGGATGACAAATGGGTGAAAATTAACATTACCGATTCAGGAAAAGGAATTGCCAAACCATTGTTCTTAAAAATTTTTGAACCAGGTTATACCAGTAAAAGAAGAGGTTGGGGTTTAGGCCTGTCACTAGCTAAACGTATTATTGAAGATTACCATAATGGAAAAATAAAAGTACTTCAATCAGAAATTGGAAAAGGCACCACAATGCAAGTCGCTTTAAAATTAATTTAAGACCTTATATTATGGAAGATCAATTTTTCACATTAAAGGAAGTGTATTTAAATAATCACTGCCCTGAATGCTATTCTAGAGAAGGATTACATTTAACTTTCAAACAGAAATTTATTGAAGCTAAGCTATATAAAGCCGTCACGTCCTATACTGAACATTCACTTAGTTGCTCTAAATGCAATACCTCAATTTTTCCAGTACGTTGGACCGATGACATAGAACAAGTTGTAGATTATCATATACGAGCGAGAAGCCCAAAACCTAAATCCATTAAATTAAAAAAATGGCTTGGCTTCTTATTTGCCTCTTTGTTGTTATAGGTATTGGAAGTATTCTATTTATAACTGGAATCATCTAACTCGTTATTCCATAAAGTCGCTAATTCGTGCTGCAATCGCTTCGAACTCGTCTTTATCCAATTTCACTTTTGAAATAAATCGAGCATCTTCCATAGAATTTAAAGGAATCAAATGCACATGTACATGAGGTACTTCTAGACCAATAACCGAAACACCTACGCGTTTACATGGCACTGCTTTTTCAAGGGCAATGGCAACATTTCTTGAAAACTCCATAAGCCCAGTATACGTCACCTCATCTAGATCTAAAAGTTTATCAACTTCAATCTTTGGAATGCATAATGTGTGACCTTTTGCATTGGGGTTAACGTCTAAAAACGCCAAAAAATCTTTGGTTTCCGCAATTTTATAACATGGAATTTCGCCGTTTACGATTTTAGTAAAAATAGATGACATTATTTAAATTTTAGTGCGTTAAACTATTTCAATTCTTTAAGTTAGAATCATTCTCTAAATATAAAAAGAAAATTCCTGTTCGGTTTTATTTGAACAGGAATCTTATTGGTTAAATACTGTATTGAGTTAAACTCTTCTCAAAGAATTATCTTGAAATTTCCAAAACGTCAAATTTCATGATTCCATTAGGCACTTGTACTTCGGCAACATCTCCAACAGACTTACCCAAAAGTCCTTTACCAATAGGTGAGTTTACGGAGATTTTACCTGAAGCCAAATCGGCTTCACCATCTGCAACCAAAGTATAGGTCATTTCCATGCCATTGGTTTGGTTTCTAATTTTAACTTTAGAAAGCACCAATGCTTTAGAACTATCTAGTTGGGATTCATCAATTAATCGTGCACCAGCCAAGGCTTCTTCAAGTTTTGCAATTTTCATTTCTAACATTCCTTGAGCTTCTTTGGCCGCATCATATTCAGCGTTCTCACTTAAATCACCTTTATCTCTTGCTTCTGCAATTGCTCTTGAAGCATTTGGACGCTCAACATCTTTTAGATGATTTAATTCTTCTCTTAATTTTTTTAATCCTTCGGCAGTGTAATAAGATACTTTACTCATGACTTCATCGTTTTACTTCATAATAGAAATGCTGAAATTCACTTTGCAAATTAAGCTAGGAGCTTTCAGCATAAAAAAAATCCCGCTCACACGAGATTTATAAACCAAATATACAAAAATTTTAGTTCAACCTATAATTTGTTGTAAATTGACCCTTAATATTTTAAACTTTATGAAGCAGGTACTCGCCCTCTTATCTCTTTTAGTATTAGTTGCTTGCAGCAATAATGACACTATAAATAACTGTAATTATTTGCTCAATTTAGGTGTAAATGCAACGGTTAACTTAAATCTTCCGCAGTATAGCCAATTGCAATTTACTGGAAGTTCGGTTTACATCGCCAATCAGGGTAATGGCGGTATAATAGTAATAAACGCAGGGTCTAGTCTTCGTGCTTGGGATGCTTCAGACCCCAACCATCCACCTAGCACTTGCTCCGTTATGCAAATTGTTGGAGCAAATGCTAAATGTAGTTGTGCCGATGAAAACGAATACAGCCTATTCATTGGCAGTTCTGTTGGCGCCTCATTACCTTGTGCCCTTAAAGAATACCGAGTAACGCCATTGGGAAATAACTCATACAGTATTACTAATTAAAATTTTAATGTCACTCCAATCAAGAAATTTGTAGTTGCTTGAGGATAATATCCTGCACCTTCTATAGTTGTAACTTGATTTTGATCTGACCAGGTATCATCATACGTATAGTAATAACCATTTGAAATATATTTCTCATTGAACATATTATTTATCAATCCAGAAAACACGATTGATTTGAAAAATGGTTGAGATTTTTCGTTGTCTAGGAAGGACAATTGATACGTGACATTTAAATCGTTTACAAAATAACTATCCAATTTTGAGGCTTCGGCATTTGTATTTCCCATATATTGTTCGCCAACATACTTACTTAAAAAGGACACTTGCAAATTCTTATTAGGTTGAAATATCAATGTATTGGCTCCAACAAATTGCGGTGAAAATGAAATATTGGTTTTACCGAGATTCACTAAATCTCCATCGATTGAAGCAACGGTTTCTTTATTTTTATTTGAACTAATAGTAAAATTGGGTTGTATTGAAAAGTTATCCGAAAGCTTTATTTCAGCTTCAACCTCTAAGCCAAATCTGTAACTTTCGCCACTGTTGGTTCTAATTGGATTTCCAACATTATCAATATTGCCGGTAAGCACCAACTGTTCATTATAATGCATGTAGTACAAATTTGTGTAAATCCTGAAATTTTTAGTATCATGCCTCCAGCCTAGCTCAAAATCATTAAGCTGTTCTGGTTTTACAGTAGCATTGTTTTCAAAATCATCTCTATTTGGTTCTCTATTAGCTCTTGCATAAGAAAAATACAGATGGTTAATAGCATTTAATCGATAAGTAATTCCTACTTTGGGGTTGAAAAAATTGTAATGTTCATTAACATTAAATGGAATTCGGTCCGAAGTCAGTCCGTTAGTTTTGTAATCAACCAAACGCAATTGTAAATCACCATACAAGCTAAATTTGTCATTTAATCTGTAGGTCGCTTTAACAAATGAGCTAAAGTCTTTCTTCTTACCATTACTATCATAATAATGATCTCTAATTTCGCTATCACTTGCATATTTTGCCCAAATAATTTCACCAAAGTGATCGCCATCATAAGAGCTATAACTAGTTCCAAATGTTAAATTCAAATTTTCATTTTTGTAGTTAACATTCGTATTGATTACGTAAAAATCGTTATCCAACCAGCGTCGTCTAATCAAATCTGTAGTATTAACGGTTTCTCCACCAATTGTAATTTCCTCTAAATTATAATCTGCAAAGTCTTCATCTTCTTTGTACTGCTCAAAATATCCTCGCCCGTAAGTATAGTTCAATCCTAGATTAGCTGACCAATTTGAATTCATCCTTTGGTTCCAATGTAGTTGGTAATGATCCTGATTATAATTATCTACTTCATTGTCATAAAAAAGGGTATTTCCCTCATCATCCGTATAGATTCCGGCAACGTTAAAGGTTCGGTTGTTTTCAAGCAAATCCAAATCTTCAAGTCCGTACCATGACTGGTAGGTAATCTCTTTCCCTCCAAAAGTAAGTGCTTTTATTAAGGTGTTACCATCAACATAGGCAGCTTGCAAAAAGTAAGATTTCAAATCGGAAGTAGCCCTGTCAATATAGCCATCAGACTTGATTTGGGACAATCGACCAGCAATCTCAAAATGATCATTCAATTTTCCTGTACTGAATTTAACAGTATGTTTTCTTGTATTATAGCTTCCGAAGCTATTAGAAATTTCGGCATTAGCTTCATTTGAAACCGCTTCGGTCAATATATTTATACTTGCTCCAAATGCCCCAGAACCATTGGTTGATGTTCCTACACCGCGCTGTAACTGTAAACTTTCCACTGAAGACGCAAAATCACCCAAATTCACCCAAAAAGTCCCTAATGATTCTGCATCGTTGTAGGGTATCCCGTTAATTGTAATATTAGTAGACTGCGCATTGATTCCACGAATACGAATTCCTGTGTAACCAACACCGGCACCAGCATCGGTGGTAGTAACAACCGATGGCAGATAATTTAAAAGTACAGGAATATCCTGACCTAAATTGCGTTTTTGAAGTTGGTCTTTGGTAACATTTGAATGTGTAATTGGTGATGTAGCCTCAACACGAACGGCTTTAACAAGAACTTCATCCAACGTTTCAATTTTTGTTGAATCCTGCTGCTTTTCCTGGGCGTTAACCAGGTTTGATAACACTAAAAGTGCTAAAAACGCGAATAAATTTTTAATCCCGTTCAGTCTATTTAGAAGGACGAAATTGAATCTAGATTTTGAATAACTGTAACTTTTAATTTTGAGTTCAATAAAAGTCGATTTCATTACGATTATGTTTATAATCGAATAAAAAGAGGTAATTATTCTTTGTTAATAATTGATTGTTTTGATGAAACCTTGAAAATAATTCAACATTTCATCGTATTAAAATCCCTAAACAGCATTACCTGTTCTAGGTTCATTGGGTATGATCTCAGCCACTTATTGGCACCCCTTTTTTGAGAACGATGCAAAATTAATTAACAATTCACAATTAACAATGCATTATGAAAGAAATTTTAGTTTATTTCTGGCGGCTTTCTATTTTCCTTTTTTTGAGAAGTCTCTTTTTTGCTTTTCAAACGTTTTAATTTTACCGCCTTTGGAACTTTTGTTTTTTTCCGCTTTTTCGGTACAACCAAGCCTTGTTTTATAAGTTCCAAAAAACGCTCTATTACTAAAGCTTTATTTTTGTGTTGACTTCTACTTTCTTCGCAATAAAGAATAATGCCATTGTCGTTTGTTAATCTGGAACTTAAACTCTTCTTCAACATAGACTTTTGTTCATCACTCAATGCTGAAGACTCCATTAAACCGAAGGTCAATTCAACCTTAGAGGCCGTTTTATTAACATGTTGTCCGCCAGCCCCAGAACTACGAACAGCCTTAAAATTCAATTCTGATATTAAATGCTTTTCATCAAACATTCTATTTGACTTGGTGAGCAGCCTTTAACAGGTCGTTCACTGTTTTAACGGGATTAAAAGTTATCAATGGAACCTCAACAAAAACGGTGTTCCAGTTGGCCATGCTGCCATTCCAAAGCCCAGGTAGCTCTAAAGCTTTGAGATCTTTGCCAACTTTTGATTTTGAGGTGATAAATGCTGCTTTATGGTCAACAAATTTGGAAAGATCATAGACATTCCCTTCAAAATCCTTAATCCCACAAACCAAATCGACTGGGTTAAAATGAGAAGCACTTTTTAAGATGCCTTTTTGATGCTTGCTGTTTTTATCAATTTGGGCAGATTCTACAATTTGCAATGAAACAACCCCATTCTCGCCTTTAACCCAAAACGGGCCACCACCAGGTTCTCCTTCATTTTTAACCATACCACATACCCGAATTGGTCGATTTAGCTTTTGAGTCAAGTATTCAGCTTTATATTGGAATGCATATTTTTCGAATTCATTACTAATAGACACATTCAATTTATTTGCTAAAAACAGGGCGATTTCTGTAAGTTCTTCTTCATTTAAGTTTTCATTTTTCAGTTGATTCATGTAATGAAATACTTGTTCTTGAAGTTCTAACAAAATACCTGCAAGCATCTTTTTGTAATTCCCTACTTGTTCTTCATATTTAAAAACAACGACGTTATCAATGTTTTTTATAAAAATAACATCCGCATCTAAAGCATTTAAATTTTCTAATAAAGCACCGTGACCTGATGGCCTGAACAACAATTTACCACGCTCTCTAAAGGGGAGATTTGCTGGCGTTACAGCTATGGTATCAGTAGCTTGCTTTTGATAGGAAAATGTAATGTTAAAGGAGGTTTTTGTTTTATGCTCAACATCCTCTTCAATATATTTGAATTCCTCATCAAACTTATGCTTGTATTTTTCGGAAATAGTGAAGTGCAAATTAGCCTTTTTGTTTGATGACGCATACATCGCGGCTTCAAATAGATGCTCTTCAAATGCTGTTGAAACATGGTTTTTGTACTTGTGAAAAGGCAATAATCCCTTTGGCGAAAAACTATAATTGAGCCTATCGTGATCGAGCATGGTTCTTATAAATTCTAATCGTTGTTCATCGTAATTAAGATCATTAAAATTGGGTATAATTTTGTGTGTTTTATGAATTACATCTTCAAAAAATGGTAATTTTTCTATTCCTACCAAAAAAACCGATAATTCTTTTGCTTTGTGTCTATTGATATAAGCGTTAATACTTTCTTGGGTAAGGTTATAATTTTCTAAAAAATCAAACAAAAATTTAAACATGCGCGTTGCAGCACCAGAAGCAGGGACGAATTTTGTAATTGAAATTTGATTTCGCTTTTGGTCGAAAACATTTATATAATGTTGTTTTTGAGTTTCATTGAGATTTAAAATCCCATTACCAATTGTGGCAGCTTCCTTAAGACTTACAAAAGGCACTCCTGATTTAAAAAGCTCAATTTGGTTATTAACTTTTTCAACCGTAAGTCCTTTTTTTTCTATTTGTTTAATATCCTTTTCTGAAAACATGCATACTACGTTTTTAATAGTCTATCTATGTGTTTTACTGCAATTTTTAATCGTTCTTTTTTATCTCCCTTCAATAAAACATAAGGTCGCCCTTGTTTTATGAGTTCTTGTTCAAAAGCCTTGAACATACGCTCCCTTTCATTGGGTTTATCTCGCAAATCGTCAGGTTCCCAAGTTGTGTCAATATAAGTCAAAAAATAGAGATCGTAGGTGTTTAGTAGGGCATATTTTTCGAGAATAGGATCACAAGATCCAAGATAATAAGCTTCAGAATACACTTTGGTTTCCAGTAAATCCGTATCACAAATTAAAACCGAATCGGTTTTTTGGGCCAATTCATTTTCCAGTGCCATTTGACCTTTAGCGATGGGTATTAAATCTTTTGGCTCACAGGTTTTTCGTTCGTTGTTCCATTTATTTTGAAGATACTCACGCGCATATTCTGGCACCCAAACCGAATTGTAATGTCTTGCCAATTGTCTGGACAAGGTCGTTTTACCTGTACTTTCGGGCCCGAATAAAACTACTTTTATGCAGTTTGCGGGTTGCTGTTTAAGCTTTTCTTCCATTCAATATATCCTTGAATTGCTAAAATTGTAAAAATTAAATATTGCAACGATAACATTCCTAAACCTCTATAGGCATATAATGGTATAGTTATTAAATCTGCAAATATCCATAAGGTCCAGTTTTCTAATTTCTTATTGGCCATATACCACATTGCCGTAAAGAAAATGCCAGATGTAAAAATATCAATATAATTGGCGACTTCTAAATCATAATTATACGCTTTATAAACCAAATAGGTAACAAGCATGGTTAATAGAAACAAGGCAAACCCAATCCATTTTTCTTTAGTATTTGTTCTTGAAATTGGCACCAAATAGTCATCTCCTTTTTTCCGTGACCAATTCCACCATCCATAAATACTCATTACCGAATAGTAAAAATTCATCATCATATCACCAAAATATTCGTTGATGTAAAGCAAATAAACTGTAATTACCGTACAGATTATTCCTGTTGGATAAACTAAAATGTTTTCCTTTTTCGCGTACCAAACGCTCATGATCCCAAACACAAACGCAATAGCTTCTAATACAATTTGCAAGGTTGGCGTGCCACGGTAGGCTTCAAGAAAGAAGTCAAAAATGTGGTTCATAATCGTGTCTATCAGATTTTACAATTTTCATGTGTAACAATCCATGCTCCATTAACTTAAAGGCTTCTTTAACTTCTATTAAGAGCAATTGCATAACCTCATCATAATCGCCATAAATTTGGGTGCTCAACGGGTTTTCCAAAACTTTTAACCCAGAAGCCCTCAATTTCTTTATGAAGTGAATAATAGCTGGTTCATAATTATCATGCAATGGTGTTAAGGTAAGTTCTACTGATATGTTCATAGTCTTTTTAATTCGTTAAAAAAATCTTCGTTTTCTTCAAAAGCAGTTCCAATAACCACAATATCCGCACCTGAATTATAGGCCCGTTGTAACTGATCTGTATTTCTAATCCCACCACCTACAATAAGTGGGATTGTCGATACTTGTTTTACCTTCTTTATAATTTCAGATGGTACTGGATGTGTAGCTCCACTACCTGCCTCGAGGTACATCAATTTCATCCCTAATAATTCCCCAGCTTTAGCCGTATCAACTATGTATTGGATGTTATCCCGTTTCAATGGCAGTGTTTGTGTCACTCGTTGCACCGAAGTTTCTTTTCCATTTTCAATCAACACGTATCCCGTTGGAATGACTTCAAGTTGCATGTCCCGTAATTTTGAAACCGCATTAATATGTTTTTCAATTAAATACTCTGGATTTCTACCCGAAATCAATGATAAAAATAATAAGGCATCTGCGTTTTCAGCAATTTGGGTAACATCTCCGGGAAACAAGATAATAGGCAGTGTTGTTTGTTTTTTAATAATATCAACCAATCTTTCGGTCATATTTTCATCAACAGTACTTCCGCCAACGAAAATATGGGAAGCCATTGATTGATTTAACTTTTGCATAAACCCATATAAATTTTCAGGCACAACTTTATCAGGGTCGATTAAAACTGCTAATAATTTTTTGCCTTCAGAAATCAATTGTAGTATGTCCTCGTAAATTACTCTCATTTAATTTGGCAAGATAAATGCACAGGTAAATCCTTCGAACTCTAAAAAGCACGCAGTAAATCGGCACTTTTTATCATTATAATCAATCCATGAAATTGTTTCTCCATCTTGTAATCTAAATGGAATGATAAAAAAATGCTCTCTAAACAACATCCCTGGTGTCGCGAACAGTTTATAAAGTGACTCTTTAATGCACCAGATTACTGTCAACTTTCTAATGTAATCGTCAGCTAGTTTGTTTAAATAATCAAATTCGTAATCAACAAATTTATGGGCAATTATGGCGATTTTATTGCGTTGCTTTTCAATATCAATTCCCACCTCAACATCGCTTATGGCCACTGCAGCAAATGTAAAGGAGTGCGTAATGGAAATATGCTTTCCATCCTTTAAATGTGGCTTCCCCATTTCATCATAAAACAAATCCAAATCGGTGTAGCCAAAAGCTCTTAATAAGTGTCTGACACTTAAAAATCCTCGACGGTGAAGTTCACTTTTCATACCCGAAACTCGCTCTAAACTTTCAGGTTTCAACTTTAAAGGCTGTAATAAATCTTCATACGCCTCTGTAATTTTCCAGATTTTAACGCAAGTTTGGGAATTAGGATTGAGAGTTTTATAAAGAGGCATTTAATTTTCTGAAAGTTAATAGTTATCTTTGCACAGCTAAAGTTGAACCAACAATTTTCGCCAAGCGAATTTAACTATTTTAAGTTCTATTGCCAAAGTTGTTACATTTTAAAAATAATAGAAAAAGAAGACTATGAATACAAAAACAATTCCTTACGTACCATTTAAAGTTAAAGACATGTCACTTGCGGCTTGGGGACGAAAAGAAATAGAACTTGCTGAAGCTGAAATGCCAGGTTTAATGAGCCTTCGGGAGGAGTATAAAAACTCACAACCACTCAAAGGCGCACGAATTGCAGGATGCTTACATATGACCATACAAACTGCAGTGTTGATAGAAACTTTGATTGAACTTGGGGCTGAAGTTACCTGGAGTTCATGCAATATTTTCTCGACCCAAGATCAGGCTGCTGCTGCTATTGCTGATGCTGGAATTCCCGTATATGCATGGAAAGGAATGACTGACGAAGAATTTGATTGGTGTATTGAGCAAACCTTATTCTTTGGTGAAGACAGAAAGCCATTGAACATGATATTAGATGACGGTGGTGATTTAACTAATATGGTCTTTGATAAATACCCAGAGCTTATGGCCGGAATTAACGGTTTGTCTGAAGAAACTACAACTGGAGTTCACCGTTTGTACGAGCGTATGAAAAAAGGAACTCTTTCAATGCCTGCCATCAACGTGAACGATTCAGTAACCAAATCTAAATTCGACAACAAATATGGCTGTCGTGAAAGTGCTGTAGATGCAGTTCGTCGTGCTACAGATATTATGTTAGCGGGCAAACGTGTTGTTGTTTGTGGCTATGGTGATGTTGGAAAAGGTACTGCGGCTTCATTTAAAGGCGCTGGAAGTATTGTAACCGTTACAGAAATTGATCCTATTTGCGCTTTACAAGCAGCGATGGATGGTTTTGAGGTTAAAAAATTAGAAACTGTAGTTGCCAATGCAGACATTGTTATCACAACAACTGGTAATAAAGATATAGTTCAAGGACGTCATTTTGAAGCCATGAAAGACAAAACCATTGTTTGTAATATTGGACACTTTGACAATGAAATAGAAATGTCTTGGTTAAAAAAGAACCATGGTCATACTAAAGTTGAGATCAAACCTCAAGTCGATAAATATACCGTAAATGGTAAGGACATTATTATATTGGCCGAAGGTCGATTGGTGAATTTAGGCTGCGCTACTGGGCATCCAAGTTTTGTGATGAGTAACTCCTTTACCAACCAAACTTTAGCTCAAATTGAATTGTGGACCAATCGTGATTCTTACGAAAATAAAGTCTATATGCTTCCAAAACATTTAGATGAAAAAGTTGCCAAATTACACTTGGAAAAAATAGGTGTTGAATTGACCGAATTACGTGAAGATCAAGCCGATTATATTGGTGTTGCAGTTGAAGGCCCATTTAAGCCTGAATATTACAGATACTAAAACTCTAATTATATAAATTTTCAAATCCCAAGCAGCTAATGTTTGGGATTTTTTGTTCCTTTATCCTTCAACCAAAAAGATCATGCACCACATTTCCAAACTCCCTAATGTAGGGACTACAATTTTCACCATAATGGGTACTTTAGCAACAAAACACAAAGCCATTAACTTATCGCAAGGTTTTCCAGACTTTAAAAGCGATCAGCGGCTTACTGACCTAGTAACAGCCGCTATGAATTCTGGCCACAACCAATACGCACCCATGCCCGGTCGTTTGGATTTGCGTGCAGCTATTTCAAAAAAAATGGAGCTTCTTTACAACAGTTCCTATAATCCTGAAACTGAAATCACAGTTACTGCTGGTGCCACACAAGCCATTTTTAGTATTATTTCGGCATTTATCAAACCAAATGACGAGGTACTGTTGTTCAGACCAGCTTATGATTGCTATGAACCTGCTATTGAATTAAATGGGGGGAAACCCATTTCAATTCAATTAGAAGCTCCAAATTATAAAGTAAATTGGGAAGATGTAGCGAATAAAATCAACGGAAACACCAAAATGATAATCATCAATACCCCCCAAAACCCAAGTGGGACTGTGTTTTCAAAAGCTGATATGCTCAAGCTACAGGATTTAACAAAAAACTCCAATATTATAGTTTTAAGCGATGAGGTTTATGAGCATATTATCTTTGATGGTGAAACGCATCAAAGTGCATGTCTGTTTCCGGGTTTAAAATCACGAAGTTTTGTGGTAGCCTCTTTCGGTAAAACCTTCCACAACACGGGATGGAAAATTGGATATTGTTGTGCGCCGCAGGTTTTAATGGATGAATTTAAAAAAGTACATCAATTTAATGTGTTTTGCGTTAACAATCCTGTACAAAAAGCATTGGCCGATTATCTGCAAGAACCCAATCATTATTTAGAACTATCTCAATTTTATCAAGAAAAACGGGATACATTTTTAGACCTTATAAAAGGCTCTCGATTTAAATTTAAACCTTCAAAAGGCACCTATTTTCAAGTTTTGGATTATTCAGAAATTACCAACGCGCATGACGTCGATTTGGCTAAACGATTAACCATTGAACACGGGCTAGCGTCAATTCCTATGTCTGTGTTCAACAGTAATGGTTTAGACCATCATGTGCTTCGGTTTTGCTTTGCTAAAACTGATAAAACGCTAATAAAAGCTGCAGAAATTTTAAACCAAATCTAACTTCATAAGCCATTCGATTTGCTTGTCTGTGCCAATGTAGAAGGCATGTGTGCCGAATTTTTCAAACCCGTTTCGCTCATAAAACCGCATTGCCGCTGTATTGTGCTCCCAAACACCTAGCCACAAATAATCCATATGCTTTTGTTTGGCCATTTCAATAACTTCTTGTAGAATTTTTGCACCTATGCCCTGTTTTTGAAAATCATCGGTTACATAAATACGCTCCAGCTCTAAAGCTTTATCTCCAAGCGGTTCTGTTTGTGCTTCCTTTTGATTCAGTTTAAAATACCCTGCAAGCATATTATCACTAAAGACGAAGTAAAAAAATGAATTCTTGTTTAATAACTCGCTTTTAATTTTTGAAATACTAAAGGCTTTGTTTAAATGTAACTTAAAATCATCAGGGTTATTTAGCTTTTCAAAAGCAGAAACAAAGGTAGTTAAGGATATTTTTACCAAAACATCGAGATCCTCAATTGAACAAATTTTGTAGGATAAATTCATAGGTTGAAAAGATAAAAATAGTTAAAATTTAATTACATTTAATTCATTAATAACTAAACACCTTACGATTATGAAACTCTGGATAATTATCGCACTTGTTGGCTTCAGTTTGAGCTTGAATGCTCAAGAAGTCATTAAAGACGGAAAGCGGTATGAAGTAAAAAAAGGTAAAATTTTCCATGAAGGTAACGACGTGACTTCCACCTTAAGTGTCGAAGAACAAAATAATATTCTGATGCGATTTGAAAAAGCTTCAGAAGACCTTAAAGCGAAAGAAAAGCTGGAAAAAGAAGCCCGAAAAGCCGAAAAAGCACAAAAAAAAGCCGAAAAAAAGCAAAAACAGGCCGAAAAGGCTTTACGCAAACGAGAAAAAGCCCAAGACAATTATGATAAGGCCTTAAAAAAACTAGAACAAGCACAAAACAAATACGAAAAATTAAAGCGGAAAGGCAAATTAAGCCCAAAAAGTGAAGCCAAATGGCTTGAAAAATTAGACAACTTATCCCAATCTTCCGAAAAAGCAAAAAAGAAACTTAAACGAAACTAATCACAATGCAAGAGCAACTTAAAGTGGCCATTATTCAATCTGAACTTGTTTGGGAAAACCCAAAACAGAATCGGAAAAATTTCAAAGAAAAAATCCAGAGCATTTTAAATCCCGTTGATATTATTGTGCTTCCAGAGATGTTCACAACAGGATTTACCATGAATGCCCAAGAGTTTGCTGAAACTATGGATGGCAAAACAGTGGCATGGATGCAAGAACTGGCTTCAGAAAAAAATACAGCTATTGTTGGAAGTTTAATTATAGAAGAGCATAATAATTACTACAATAGATTGTGCTTTGTACAAGCTGATGGTGCCATTCATACTTACGATAAACGTCACACCTTCACTCTTGCCGGTGAGCACAAAACCTACAAAGCTGGTTCTGAAAAAATTATTATTGATTACAAAGGTTGGAAAATTTGCCCTTTGGTATGTTATGATTTACGCTTCCCCGTTTGGGCTAGAAATACGGAAGACTATGACATTTTACTTTACGTGGCCAATTGGCCGAAACCACGTATTACCGCTTGGGATACCCTTCTAAAAGCACGAGCCATTGAAAATATGTGTTATTGTATTGGTGTAAACCGTGTTGGTAAAGATGATATGGATCACGAATATTGTGGCCATACCACTATTTATGATGTACTAGGGAACAACATTTCGCCTATACGACCTAACAAAGAGCATATTGAAGTGGTTACGCTTGAACGAAACCATATTAATTTTTACAGGAATAAATTAAAATTTTTAATAGATAGAGACACTTTTACTCTAATGTAAATTCAATAACAGGGTCCCAATTGGCCCGTGCATCAATTGCCTCTGGAAAATAACTTATACGCTCTGGATGCAATTTTTTGAGGTAGTTACCTGTATCCCAAACTTGGTTGTCATTGGTATCAAAAACCACCCTTAAATAATAGGTTCCAGGATTTATATATCTAAAATCAACTGGTGCTTGGGCTTTAGCAAATTGCTCGTATTTTACATCACCTTTATCATTTGTTAATTGCACAATCAAAGGATAAATAGCGTTATTTATGGTCACTCTTATATTGGAATAGTCTGAATACGATTTAGTCCTTAAACTGTAATTTAAAGTGTCGTTAGTATTGCCAAATAAATCTTTAAAGGCATTGGGTAATGCACGTACTTTATAGGTGTTTGATTCTGTTTTATTGAATTTGAAGGCATAAGTATTATTCCATTCATTAAAGGTTGTTGAAAATGGAATCGCAACAGAATCTTTATCTACAATGTTAATTTGCTTTTCGTCAATACCATCAAAAGGAATAGTTCCGTTAATTTCAAAGTCTTGATTAAACTCAATAACACCTGATTGAAGCGAATTTACAAGTAAGGAATCTTTTGGCATATCTCTAAATCTATGTTTTAAGGTATCACTATAGGTTTTATTGGTCACCACAAAATAGGTAGAGTCGATTTCTAATTTAGGGCTGTACCAATAATACAAGGTATCAGCTTTTGTATCCTTTGTGATTCGTTTCTTGAATTCTGGAGGAGCACTTTCTTTTTGTATTTCAATGTTTGCACTCTTATAATCACCTTCAAATCCAAAGGCAATCTTTTGACCAGCCTCCTGTTTTGGTCTAAAAGCTTTAAAATCGGTAACCTCCTTAAACAGTTTCAAAGTGAATAACGAATCTGTAGGCACATTGACAACACCTTCATAAAACCCAATTTTATCGGTTTTTTGCTGAAAGGTGAAATTGCTATTCTCTTCCTTCAACGCAATCAGTTTATATTGCCCAGCCTTAATATTATCAATTTTAAAGGTTGTTAAACTATCAAGTGTGTTGGTAATATACTTTGGTTTTTTTTTGTATATGGTTGAATCTGTAAATGTTGAATCCATCTCATACAACATAACCGACACAAACTTATCTGGTGTTCTTGTTTTGGCATCCAGAACATTTCCGCTCACCGATAAGGAATCAATATAACTTCCTGTAGAAAACACATACCTGTAATAGGGATAAGGATTTTCCTCATTGTTGTCTACAATGCTTTGTCCAAAGTTAAATGCGTAAGTTGTGTTGGGCTGTAAAGTGTCAATTATTTTTATCCTAATGTATTTACTTGCCAACCCTAATGGCGTAATTTCAGGTTGGTATTCCATGGGAGGAGAAATAATAAGTTGCCTTTGTAAATTTTTGAGCTTTACATATTCATCAAAATAAATTCGAATTTCTTTTCCTGAAAAATTAGTTGTGAAGTTTTCGGGATCGGTTTTTACAATCACTGGTGGTGTAACATCCTTTTCTCCACCAGTTGGCGTACCTCTATTAGCACAAGCTATAAGAGCTAAAGTCAAAAACACCAATAAAAACTTCTGAAAAAAAGGTTTAAACATTATATCGCCTAAATTTTAAGCAAATTAACAACATATTTCGGATACAAACGAAACACGTCTTACTAAAATTGTCTTTAAATTTCAAACCAAAACATTTAATAAATTAGATTTAAACCTATTAGTCTGTGATCGCCATCGTAGCCACACTAATCTTTACGCCTTCAATCCGAAACAAAGCATTAGCACAGGACTCAATGGTGGCTCCCGTGGTAATAATATCATCTACCAATAAAATATGTTTTCCCTTTAGTGATTGATTTTCAGAAATTGAAAACGTAGCAGCATCTCCAGATGTCCTCAATAATCTGTCCTTAAACACTTGGGTTTTTGTCGCTAAAGTCTTCTGCAATACCAAATCATTAAAATCTACTTCTAAAGCTTTAGCAATTTCCTGACCAAATTTTGTGACTTGATTATAGCCACGTTGTCGCAATTTAGATCTGTGCAGGGGCACCGGAATGACCACATCAATGGCTTTATAAGCAGTTAATGATTTTAATTCTTCTCCAAGCCATTTACCCAAAAACTCCCCAACCTCTTCATGACCTCTATATTTTAAATTATGCATGAGTTGTTGCACAATACCCTTTTTAGAAAAGTGTAATAATGCCGTTGCTTGTTCAAGCTTTATACGCCCATAAAGTGCATTTTTTACTGTATCATTTTGGTCAAAATGAAAATTAGTGACTGGCAAATTATGTCTACACAGCCCACAGAGGTAAGTCTCATTATCTCCTAAATGGGTGCTACATCCCAAACATACTCTAGGAAAAAACAGGTTTAACAAATTTATTACCATTTCATCGATTAAAATAAGTTTACGTAAAGGTAATATCTAAATTCGTTCCTTGAATTAAGAAAATTAATAATGATAGTTAACCCTCAACTATTTAACTACAGATTAATTACAGGTTCTTTAATTGTTGTCATCGCCGCAGTAACTGTTTACAGTTTTACCAATCAACAATCCATTGAGGCACATCAACAATTTTTAGAGCAAGAAAAAAAACTTGTTGAAAACGAATTATCTCAAATGATCCAGAGATATGATGACGTTTCCTCAACAAATAGTCTGATAGCCTTCCAACTTAAAAATGCCAAACTAGATGCTAAAAATGCTCTAGATTCTTTACGATTGCTACGTAGCGATGTAGCCGTAATATCTAAAGTAAAACAACGTGTATCTGTTTTACAATCTAAAAACTATAGCTTATTTCATACTATAGATTCTCTCAAGGATGTTACTTTACAACTCGAACAAGAAAAGCTTCTAGCGTACAATCAACTTAATAAAGAACGTTTCGAAAATAAAAATCTAGCGGAAAAGCATAAAGCACTTTTAAAATCTATTGAAGAGGCTTCGCTTTTAAAAGCTAATGCGTTTAGCGCAAAAGCTTATAACGGGGTTTCTGAAAAAGCTATTGAAACCTATAAAGCCTCCAAAGCCAAAAGCATAGAAGTATGCTTTACCATTGCAGAAAATTCATTGGCACCAAGGGGAGAAAAGGATATTTACATTCAGGTTTTGAATCCACTTAATAACGTTTTTGCTGATAAAGGCGCCATCAATTTTGGTGATTCTTCCTTAATTTATAGCCTTAAAAAGGTGGTGAGTTACCAAAATCAAGTTATTGATGTTTGCTTAACTATCAATGCTGATGAAGACGATCAACCACTTATAGAAGGCACCTATTTTATAAATGTTTTCAATAAAGACCGAAAACTCGGCAGCACACAATTGCAACTTAACTAACTCAATTATATTATTTTCTAAAAACCGTTCCATTAATTGGGGCGGTTTTTTATTTTTGCAGCATGGCAAACCAAGACGATCAATTCAAAAAAGTAATCTCTCACGCAAAGGAGTATGGTTACGTTTTCCAGAGTAGTGAAATTTACGACGGATTAAGTGCAGTATACGATTACGCACAAAATGGTGTAGAACTCAAAAAAAACATTCGAGATTATTGGTGGAAAGCCATGGTGCAAATGCACGATAACATTGTTGGTATTGATGCAGCCATTTTTATGCACCCTACCACCTGGAAAGCTTCAGGGCATGTCGATGCTTTTAACGATCCCTTGATTGATAATAAAGACTCTAAAAAGCGATACAGAGCAGATGTGTTGATAGAAGACTATTGTGCAAAGCTTGAAGCTAAAATAGACAAGGAAGTTGATAAAGCTGCCAAGCGTTTTGGTGATGCTTTTAATAAAACCGAATTTGTTTCAACCAATGCTCGTGTTCTAGGATATCAAGAAAAAATTGACACTACACTTTCTAGAATGGCTAAATCTTTGGAAAAGGAAGATTTAGCAGATGTTAAAGCACTTATTGAAGAATTGGAAATTGCAGATCCATTAACTGGAAGTCGCAACTGGACCGATGTGAAACAGTTTAATCTTATGTTCGGGACAAAACTAGGTGCTTCTGCCGAAAATGCCTTGGATTTGTACCTACGTCCAGAAACAGCTCAAGGTATATTTGTGAATTTTCTGAATGTTCAAAAAACAGGGCGCATGAAAATCCCATTCGGTATTGCACAAACGGGGAAGGCCTTTAGAAACGAAATTGTTGCAAGACAGTTCATATTTAGAATGCGTGAATTTGAACAAATGGAAATGCAGTTCTTTATTAAACCCGGTACGCAAGGCGAATGGTTTGAGCATTGGAAAGATACCCGAATGAAGTGGCATTTGTCATTAGGCATGGGCACTGACAACTACCGTTTTCATGACCACGAGAAATTAGCACATTACGCCGATGCAGCAACCGATATCGAATTCAAATTTCCTTTTGGATTTAAAGAATTGGAAGGTATTCACTCACGTACAGATTTCGACCTTAAACAACACGAAGAATTTTCTGGAAAGAAACTGCAATATTTTGACCCTGAAGAAAATAAGAGTTACGTGCCTTATGTGTTAGAAACCTCCATAGGTTTAGATCGTATGTTCTTGGCCATATTCTCAAATTCATTAGTTGAAGAAGAATTAGACAATAATACAACCAGAACCGTTTTAAAATTACCTGCGGTATTGGCGCCAGTTAAAGCTGCTGTTTTACCTTTGGTAAAGAAAGATGGCTTGCCAGAAATAGCCAAGCAAATTGTTGATGACCTTAAATGGGATTTCAATGTAGATTATGACGAAAAAGATGCTGTTGGAAGACGTTACAGACGCCAAGATGCTAACGGTACGCCTTTTTGCATTACGGTTGACCACGATACTTTGGAAGACAATACAGTTACGATTCGTCATCGAGATACCATGGAACAACAACGTGTAAACATTTCCGATTTAAGAGACCTCATAAAGCAAGAGGTTGATGTTAAGCATTGGTTGATGAAGATGTAATAAACAAAAAGCCCAAGCTGTTTGCTTGGGCTTTTTGTTTATTTTGTTATCGTTAAAATCGATACCCGACAGTAATTCCTAATTTGCCCACAAATTCATTATCGTCATATTCACTTGAACTAAAAAGGTTGCGTCCTATTCCCAAATTAAGTTCGCCTATCAGACCTCTTTTTGTTACCCATTTACCTCCTAGTCCTATTCCTAAAGCAAAATCAGTAACATTTTTTTCTTCTATTGTAGGATCAAGCCCATCGTTGTAGTAATAGGCTCTATCATTTACTGAATTCAACATCCCAAAACCTTCCAAGAAAAAACCAGAGGCAAATTTACTCCCAAAATAAAATCGGTAATAAGGAGAAATATAATAATTAACATCGTCATTAACATCCGCATCAATTGGCAAAAACAAGGAAACACCAATTCCAGACTCCTCATTTAATAAATGTTCATAGGTGCCTTCAAAAGCACCAAGCACTAAATAGAGCGCATTGAGTTTAACTTCGTTTTTTCTATCTACATTCTGAAAATCGTCATTTTGTGCTTGTAAAGTAATTACAGAAATGAGGAGCGCGAGTACTATTAGTATTTGTTTCATTAGTTAGTTTTAAAATCGACTTAAGCGTTAGAATAAAAAATTTGACAAAAGATGTAAATATAGATAAAAGGTTGCGTCGAAAATAGATCTATTTAAAAATAAGCCTTCAACTGCACCGTTCCTGTATGAATGGTCTTTGACGTTTCTGTTTTACGTCCAAAATAATTCAAATTCAAATCCAAAAATTTGGTCAATTTCTTTTGAGCCAAAAGGCTCCACGTAAAGTTTTTACCAGGCTGTAAGCCTTCTAACATTTGATAAGAAACAGGTGTGTTTGGATTCCCTTCAAACTCATTTTGAAAGAAATTCAATTCTCCAGTTAAAGCTATTTTTTGAACGTTATTATAAGTAAACGAAACACCATAATTGTTTTGGGTTAAGGATTCCATATTGCCAATGGTATTGTTTTTTGAAGTTAATTGATAAAACACATCAAACTGGGCATTCTCATTAAACAAATACGATAGTTTCGGATGTAGCCGCACTTCATCAATGGTGTAATTTCTACTCGCAAAATTTTCACTCAAGCTTTCATTGACTTCCAGACTCGACTTCAAATTAACAAGCCAACTTTCAGCAAATTTGTGATTAAAATGCACTTGATGGCTTTTTAATTTATGCTCCTGAAATCCTATAGATAAAATAGTTCGATTGGTGTTGGACAAAAACGTGTAAGAGGTTGTATACCGCTGTTTCCCCCTGTTATAAAACAAGACATTTCTTATGCTTTGGTTAAGCGCTAATTGATTGTCCTCATCGGTATTGAATGGGTTTAAGTTAAACGTATTTCCTTCCCTTCGCTGCTTGCGGTCAATTAAATAAGAGGTTTGGTTATAAAAGTACGACCAGAATTTTTTGTCTTTTTGTTCAGAAACGGACCACTGCTGTGGATTAATGGTAAGTGTTTGACTGAATCGGTTCTGATGTGTTTTCACAAACACCTGATTAGGTAATAACACCCTGATGTATTCACCTTGATCTTGAAATTGAGCTATTTCAAATTCGTTCAACTCCTGAATGTTATTGCTATTGTAATCAATCCAAGTATATGCCCCTTGACCAGCATCAACCTTGACATATGTAAAGTCTTGTTGCGGCAATGTCCCAGAATTCGTTTCAAAAATGGTATTCCACTGCACAATCTGGTTGAACAAATTTTGGTTAAAATTGACACGCGAGTTGAGTGACCGCTCATCATCTTTAGTGGCATCTTCTTGTTTAAGCTTTCGATAATTAACATAAATACCTAGATTGGTATTGGCATTCTGAATAAGTCTAGACCTTAAATAATAGGTGTTTGAACTATTGACGCGTTCTAAACCATTGGCACGTAAACTATCATTGACCCGATGCTTATATCCCGCTTCAACAAATACTTTAGTACTATCACCAACCCCATAAAACAGCTCGTAAGCCGTAAACTTTTGACTCAATTCGCTTAAATTTTCAGTAATAACATCTCGCTGTTTATTATCTTCTGCGGCTAATTTAGCACCAATCCATTGCTTATTAAAACCATAGGTTGCTCGGTTAAAGGTTCTGAAAAATCGAGAAGTATTTTGATTTCCTTCACTAGTTAGTAAACTTGAATTTGAAAATACCTGAAACTTCCCCAATTGAAGATTAGCTAGCATATTATGTCGATTGCCATTGAAACTTTCAGAATAGTTGAGATGTTCAAATTTATACGCTGCCAATCCGTTTTTTGGATGTGCCAATTCCAATCCTGCACTCAATAAACTTTGATTACCCATGGTAGTCTCAAGATTCCAGTCACGACTAAATTCGGCATAATACAAGCGTTGAATGGTCCTAAAATTTTCTTGAATCATATCGGCATCAACAAAAGCTTTTAAATTCCATAGGCTATCGGTTTTTACAATGTACTGGTCTAGCTTTAATTTTCCTGCAAATCCATCATTATTGGAATCATCAAGACCTGAAAACAGATTCTGATCATTTTTGCTGCCAGCGAGTTCAAAATACACTTCCGTTTTTTGGGTAGGCTTGTACAAACCATTAACGACCGCAACTTGCAATTGTGTCGGCGCAATAAGTTGCACAATTGGGGCATAATTACCTTGCGGAACTCCATTTAATGGCGACATATATTCATAAATGGTAGTAACCGCATTAGCATTGGAAATTATATAATCCCCTTGATTATCGCCAACTAGGCTGAATTTTACACTGAACAATTCATCGTCAGGATTATTAGAAAACACAAAAGCTTCAGCGCCATCAATTAGCTCTTTTTTATATAGAATTCTATTTTCAGAATAGCTTTCAGCAATCGCTGAAGGCGCGACCATCAAACTTTTATCATCTCCAGCATTTGCCAAAATCTGGGTCTGTTCGGTAGATAAATTTTGTTGTAAAGGTTGATTTTTGGCATCGGTTTCAGAATACACCGAAACTCCTAATTTCAATTTTTCGGTTTCGTAAGTGCTTCCTCCGTAAACTATAAATCTAGAAAAATTACGCTCGCTATATTGATAATCAACAGTGATTCGCATTTCGGAAGTGATGGGATAGGTCGAATTGAAAATAATTTCGCCAGCATTATAATCGATAATGTAGTCGTTATCCTCACCACGTTCAACAGGAAGCCCATTAACATAAACGGTTTCACTCCCCGAAACAATAAGTACAAACAATTCATTATTTGGACCACGCAATTTATATGGCCCTTGATTACCCTCTTGCGCTGTAAACCGACTCGTTGTGAATTGCCCTCTAACCAAAGCACCCGAAGCGAACATATTGGTTTTGGATTCCTCTTTATCCAAATTCACATTTACCGATAGTCCCTGTACACGTTTGGTGAAATTTGCAAAATAAGAGTTCGTATTTTGTAGGTCGATGTCTCCTGCCCTTATGTTCCAATCCTCACTAAAAAGTTCTATAAACACTTGGTCAAACTCATCCAGCCGTTGTGAATACCCACTTTCTTGCAAAGGAATGTTGGCATCTTGTATAGAAGCCCTTAACGAGACTTTATCACTTAATTTTCCAGATATTTGGAGGTCAAGCTCACTATTTAACACAGAATTTTGGTTATTCCCAATTGTTACGCCTCTTGAAATACTTCCTGAAGTGTTCAAACCATCAAAAGGTGTGAAAATGTTGTTTTGAGTGGATTGGTTAAGCTTATAAAACCGCTGGATGCTTGATGTGTTTTCAACAATAATACTTTCGTCTAGTTGTTTGTATTCCTTGGTAATAAAATCAGGATACCTCAAATATCCAACCACCACAGAATCTGCTGGAATTGGTGATTTAAATACTAAAATTGCTTTTGAAAAATCTATGTTATAGGCTGTACTGTCAAGAACTTTATCGTTTTTAAACCTTACCGTAAACTTGCTGGGGTTGATGCTTACCGAATCAATTTTAATAGTATCCCTAACCGCTAATGTCTTGGTTATATAATTTGAACCGGGCTCTTGTGCCATAACACAACAACCCATCAAAAAACAAAGACAAGCAATAGTAATTTTCATTAAGTACTAAAACTGTTAAAAACAAAAATTATTTTGTGGTTAAAACTGCGATAAAATAATAGTGTAAAAGTACAGTATTATTTATTTTAGCTGAAATTCTAATTTTTAATCATGAAAATCATCTCCTACAACGTCAACGGTATTAGAGCAGCCATCAACAAAGGATTTATGGATTGGCTCAAAAGTGCTAATCCAGACGTCATCTGCCTTCAAGAAATAAAAGCTATGAAAGAGCAGTTGGATCTTGAAATTTTCGAAGAAGCTGGATACAACTATCACTATTGGTTCAGTGCACAAAAAAAGGGATATAGTGGTGTTGCCATTTTAAGTAAAATACAACCCAATCATGTTGAATATGGCACTGGCATTGCCTCCATGGACTTTGAAGGTCGAAATTTAAGGGCAGACTTCGATAACTTTTCAGTGATGAGCTTGTATTTACCTTCCGGAACCAATGATGCCAGATTAGATCATAAATTAGAGTATATGGCTATGTTTCAAGATTATATTGATAATCTAAAGAAAGAGATTCCAAATCTTATTATTTGTGGTGATTATAATATCTGTCATGAAGAAATAGACATCCATAACCCCAAAGGCTTATCTAATGTGTCGGGCTTTTTACCTGTTGAGCGCGAATGGATTGGAAACTTTATGGACAGCGGTTTCATCGATTCATTTAGACATTTCAATAAAGAACCAAACCATTATACATGGTGGAGCTATAGAGCTAATGCCCGAGCCAATAATAAAGGCTGGCGACTGGATTATGCCTTGGCAAGTGAACCACTACAAGAAAAGCTAAAACGCAGCGTTATACTGTCGGATGCGGTACATAGTGACCATTGTCCGATATTACTAGAACTAGAACAATAAAATAACTTTAAAAAATCTTAAATCCATGTTTAAAAAATTGTCGTTAATAGCACTAACACTTGTATTAACAACATCTTGTGTTTCAAAAAAAATCTATACCGATTTAGAAAACAAGTATGCCGATCTTAAAAAAGAACATCGTCAATTATCTGATGATAACAGTGAACTGAACGCAGCTTTAAATAAAGCACAAAATGATTTGGCTAAACTTCAAAAATCTTATGATGAAACTGTGGCACAACGAGACCGTTTTCAAAGTGATTATGATGCCACCAAATCAAATTTAGACAACTTAAAAGCCTCTTATGATGCTTTAGAGAAAAACAGTTCAGCTGCAATTGCTGAAAACTCTAAAAAGAACAGAGAATTACTAGCCCAATTAGAAGCAAAAGAGCAGGCATTGGCTGCTGAAAACGCCCGTTTGGAAACCTTAAAGCGAGAGCTTGAAAGTCGTTCGCAACGTGTTGCTGAACTTGAAAACGTCATAGCTTCAAAAGATGCGGCTATGAGCAGGTTAAAAGATGCTATTTCAAAAGCGCTTACTAACTTTGAAGGTAAAGGATTAACCGTAGAACAACGTGACGGTAAAGTGTATGTATCTATGGAAAATAAATTGTTATTTGAGTCTGGAAGTTGGGCCGTTGGAACCAATGGTAAAGAAGCCGTTAGGCAGCTAGGAACCGTTTTGGCTGATAACCCTGAAATTGCCATATTGATTGAAGGGCACACCGATAATGTACCATTCGCAGGAAGCGGACAATTAAGTGGCAATTGGGATTTATCAACTAAACGTGCCACAGCCATTGTCAATATTTTAAGGGAGAATGCATCCATTAACCCTGAAAATTTAACTGCCGCTGGTCGTGGTGAATATGCACCTATCGCCACAAATACAACAGCGGAAGGCAGAGCTAAAAATAGACGGATTGAAGTGATTTTAACGCCTAAACTAGATGAGATCTCTAAATTATTGAATGAGATTTAACTATCATTTCTGTCTTTAAAAATTTATAATTTTTTTTAAAACCTTTCAGTCTTTAAACCCTGAAAGGTTTTTTATATTTACCCCTTGCTAAAATCTGAAAAAGAAATTCATAAATGAAATACACAACACTTCCTCACAGTAATATTAGAGTAAGTAAAATATGTTTAGGCACCATGACTTGGGGCAACCAAAATACCCAAGAAGAAGGTTTTGCACAAATGGATTATGCTCTGGATCAAGGCGTTAATTTTTTTGATACTGCCGAACTATATCCTGTTCCTGCCAACCAAAAAACATATGCCGAAACCGAACGCATTATCGGAAACTGGTTTCAAAAAACTGGAAATAGAGATAAGGTTGTTTTAGCTTCTAAAATTGCTGGAACTGGAGATTACACGGCGCACATTAGAACTGATGGGTTTAGTCCTGATGCTATAAAGGATGCGGTTGAACAAAGCTTAAAACGTCTTAAAACAGATTATATAGACCTATATCAACTGCACTGGCCAGAACGCGACACAAACACCTTTGGAACTAGAGATTATAAACACAATCCCGATGATGAGTGGGAAGATAATTTTAACGAAATCCTTCACACGCTTGAAGGAATTATTAGTGAAGGTAAAATTAGAAAAGTGGGTATCTCTAACGAAAAAGCTTGGGGAACCATGCGCTATGTAGAGGAATCAAAATACCATAGTTTACCAAGAATGATAACTATTCAAAATGCGTATTCCTTATTAAATAGAGCTTTTGAAGGGGATCTCGCTGAAATTTCAATGCGAGAACATATTGGCTTACTAGCCTATTCACCTATGGCTTTTGGGGTGCTATCAGGTAAATATATTAAAGGAAACGCTGAAGACACTGCGCGCTTAAATTTATTCCCACGGTTTTCAAGATATAGTAGTGCGCAATGTACCGAGGCCACCAAGCGGTATCTAAAAATCGCTGATGATCACCAAATGACTTTAGCTCAAATGTCATTAGCATTTGTAACCCAACAACCCTTTGTGACCAGTAACATTATTGGTGCGACGAGATTAGACCAGCTTAAGGAAAATATTGATAGCATCAATCTCACCCTAAATGACGAGGTTTTAAAAGCCATTGATATGGTCCATAAAGAGATTCCTAATCCTGCGACTTAAATTCAATTCTTAATAAAAAACAAAAACCCCTTTTTACAGTTGTAAAAAGGGGTTTTGATATTATTTGATTTCCTTACCATTTTTGTCATAAAAATGGTATTCAAGATAAGTGTAAGCATCTCTGGGCATTACTTTTACCCATTTTTTATGTTCTAAAAACCATTTAGAACGCACAGACGGAAAGCCTTTGGTTAAAAAGGCCGCTATAAATGGGTGTGTGTTTAAAATCACCTTTTTATAGTCTTTTTTGAAAAGTCGCTCTAGGTCTTGGGTTATTTTTTGAATCACTTTAATTGGTGCTTCAATTTCACTTCCTTCAACTCCATTAGGGTTCTCTTCTTTTGTTTCAATATTCCTTTCCGGGCGAACACGTTGTCTGGTAATTTGCACCAGTCCAAACTTACTCGGAGGTAATATTTTATGCTTTGCTTTATCATCTTGCATTTCATCGCGAAGATGATTGTACAGTTTTCTTCGGTTATCGGCTTTGTTCATATCAATAAAATCGATCACGATGATGCCACCCATATCGCGTAAACGCAATTGTCGGGCAATCTCTGATGCAGAAATCATATTGACCTCTAGTGCCGTATCCTCTTGGTTCCTCTCTTTATTAGATCGGTTACCACTGTTAACGTCTACCACATGAAGGGCTTCGGTATGTTCTATAACCAAATAAGCGCCTTTTGCCATGGAGACCGTGCGTCCGAAAGATGTTTTAATTTGACGCTCAATTCCGTATTTTTCAAATATAGGGACCCCGTTTTTATAAAACTTCACAATGGACTCTTTGTTAGGTGCAATTTCATGCACATAATCTTTAATTTGTACATACAAGGCCTCATCATCTACGATAATACTGGAAAACGAATCATTAAAAATATCTCTTAAAATAGAAGAGGCTTTATTCATTTCGCCAAGTACTTTACTAGGGTGATGTGCTTTGTACAGTTTTTTGCACATGGCCGTCCATCTTGCCAATAAATTTTGTAAATCCTTGTCAAGCTCGGCAACTTTTTTGCCTTCGGCCACGGTACGAACTATAACTCCAAATCCTTTAGGCGTAATGCTTTTTACCAATCGTTTTAAACGATCTTTTTCTTCTTTCGATTCAATTTTTTGTGAAATTGAAATGCGATCTGAAAATGGCACTAAAACAATATACCTTCCGGCAATGGACAACTCGCTACTAATACGAGGTCCTTTTGTTGAAATAGGTTCTTTTACAATTTGAACCAATACCGATTGATTGGCTTTTAACGCATTTGAAATGCTGCCATTTTTATCGATATCTTTTTCAAACTGAAAATTTTTAAGTAAAAAATCTGTGTGTTTCCCTGTGCTTACACGTTTTACGAATTTTAAAAGCGAAGGCAATTGAGGCCCTAAATCATGATAATGCAAAAAAGCATCTTTTTCATATCCCACATTAACAAATGCAGCATTTAGTCCCGGAACCGCTTTACGTATTTTGGCTATAAACACATCGCCAACCGCAAAGTTGTTATCGTCTTCATCTTTATGTAATTCAATAAGTTTTCCATCTTTTAATAAGGCAAAATCAACAACATCAGAACTCGATCGAATAATCAATTCTTTATCCATATTGTAAATTTATATCCATCACGCCTAGGCGCGATAGATGGATTATACTTTATTTTTTGACACAGGATGTTAAATCCGTTAAATCCACAATTCTACGAAGGTAAACGTAAAATATTATGAATTAGATATCAAAGAACGTTACTTTAAAAATTGAAAAAGTAGTTAAAAAACTACTTTTTCAATTTATTTCTTTTTGTGACGATTAGCGCGTCTTCGTTTTTTACGCTTATGCGTCGCTACCTTGTGTCTTTTTCGTTTTTTACCACTTGGCATAAAATAAACTTTTAAATTAATTATTTGTTTTTTAACGTTTTAGTTAGTTAACGTCAACATTAGTTTTTACTCCTTCTACAAATACTTTAGCAGGTTTAAATGCAGGTATATTGTGAGCAGGTATTTTTATAGTTGTATTTTTTGAAATGTTTCTTCCAGTTTTTTCGGCTCTTGTTTTAACGATAAAACTTCCAAATCCTCTTAAATACACGTTATCTCCACTTTCTAAAGAAGTTTTTACTTCTTCCATAAAAGTTTCAACCGTTGCTTGAACATCTCCTTTTTCAATTCCTAATTTATCAGAAATTTTAGCTACTAAATCAGCTTTTGTCATTGTAATTATTTTTAGGGTTACTATTAATTATAAGGGATGCAAATATAGGAATTTTAATTTCAATATTTCAAACCTAATTCATTAAAATTTAACGGTATAAAGATTTATTTTTGTGACGAGTAAAAATAAGGAATGAATTTCAGAAAAATTTTAACTAATTGGTATTCAGTATATAAGAGAGAGCTTCCGTGGCGAAACACCAAAAACCCATACAATGTTTGGTTGTCTGAAATTATTCTTCAACAAACTCAAATTAAGCAAGGTCTACCCTATTACAATGCATTTGTTGATCAATATCCGACCATTTTCGACCTAGCAAATGCAAATGAAGCCGAAGTATTGAAACTTTGGCAAGGTTTGGGCTACTACTCAAGAGCCAGAAACTTACTTGCCACTGCAAAATTTATTACGGATGAACTTGATGGAAAATTCCCAAAAACTTATAACGATTTACTTCAGCTAAAAGGGGTTGGCGACTATACTGCAAGTGCTATTGCCTCTATTTGTTATGACCAACCAAACGCAGTAGTTGACGGTAATGTTTATAGAGTTTTGTCACGCTTTTTTGGAATTGATACGCCTATAAACTCAACTCAAGGTGTAAAGGAATTTAAAACATTGGCCACCTCTCTTATTGACAAACAGCATCCTGGTGAATACAATCAGGCCATCATGGAATTTGGCGCTAGACAGTGTAAGCCAAAAAACCCAGATTGCACGATTTGCCCTTTAATGAGCAACTGTTTTGCTTTTCATAACCATAAAATAGATGATTTACCGGCAAAACTTAAAAAGACAAAAGTCACCACAAAATACTTCAACTTTTTAGTCTTTGTATCTGCTGATAAAAAAACCATGTTTCACAAACGAACTGGGAATGGTATCTGGAGAAATCTTTATCAATTTCCACTTGTGGAAACTAAAAGCGCATTAAATCCTGAACAGTTTAAAACTCATCCTAAAGTTATATCGATTTTAAAAGGGATTCCTTTTGAATTTAGTTTATATAACACGACTGATATAGTGCACAAATTATCCCATCAGCATCTTCATACTAAATTTTGGATTGTAGAAGTCAATACTCTTCCTGAAGAAGGCGTTTTATATCGTGATTTACAAAAATTTCCAACTCCAGTTTTAATCAGTAATTTTATTGACGAATTCAAGTTTCCTATATAAAGACTCATATTTTTTTATTACTTTTAAAAATGTCAATGCAAAAGGTTAATTTTGCATTTAAATTTCACACAAATTATGTCAGGAACCTTAAATAAAGTGATGCTTATTGGGCATTTAGGAGATGAAGTAAAAATGCACTATTTTGAAGGCGGCGGATGTATTGGGCGTTTTCCATTGGCCACCAATGAGACCTACACGAACAAACAAACCAATGAACGTGTTACCAATACAGAATGGCACAATATAGTTGTAAGAAATAAGGCTGCCGAGATTTGTGAAAAATACTTAACAAAAGGAGACCGCGTTTACATTGAAGGCCGTATCAAAACACGTAAATGGCAAGATGAAAGTGGACAAGACCGTTATTCGACAGAAATACAATGCACGGACTTTACTTTTTTAACTACCAAGGGTGAATCTCAAGGAAATGACTTCAACAATCAGCAACCTTCAAAAAGCCAGGCCTCAAACCAACAAATGGCAAATGAGCCTGTTGAAGATGACAATGACGATTTGCCATTTTAAGTATAACCAAATTATTTGATCTTGGATCCTGAACCCGCGAGTTTAATTTTGTCTTTTTTAACTGCAAACGCTTCATTAGTTTCAGGAATAATTTTACTGTTTTTACTTCTTTTATGCTCTGCATTAATCTCTGGAGCAGAAGTTGCATTTTTTTCATTGACCAGATCCGATATTGATTCTGGCCTAGAAGAAAACCCAAAAGCATTTCAAATTATTTCAAAGCTTTTAGAACGCCCAAAAAAGTTACTTGCCACAATTTTAGTCGCCAATAATTTTATCAATATTGGTATTGTGATATTGTTCGCTTATTTAGCCGAATTTATGTTTTATAATATTGCAGTACTATGGTTGAGATTTATCGTAGAGGTAGTACTTATCACTTTTCTCATTCTTCTAATGGGAGAAATCATTCCTAAAATTTACGCAAGTAGAAACCGA
Organism: Flavobacteriaceae bacterium MAR_2010_72; assembly: GCA_003550275.1. GTDB lineage: Bacteria > Bacteroidota > Bacteroidia > Flavobacteriales > Flavobacteriaceae > Geojedonia. Next base: position 239,854 of record QXCW01000002.1, on the reverse strand, counting down.
GTTAAGTTTTCAGTTTTCATGGCAATCCCTTTGCGTGTTATAGATGTTTTGTTTTCACCCTTAAGTTTGCCTATGCGCCAGTTCACTTTATATATCCATAATAAACTTGGCAGACAAAAATCGAATATTAGTGTTGACCAACTTTCCCAAGCTCTAGAGCTCACTTCTGAAAGTGATACTACAAAAGAAGAACATAAGATCCTAAAAGGAATTGTTTCGTTTGGAAACACTGACACAAAGCAGGTGATGCGTCCGCGAATAGATATATTTGCCTTAAGTACAGATCAAAAATATAGTGAAATCATCCCAGAAATTATTGAAAACGGCTATTCAAGAATTCCCGTTTATAAGGACAATATAGACACTGTTGTTGGTGTGCTTTATGTTAAGGATCTTTTACCTTATATTGATCGTAAACAATTTGATTGGACGACCTTATTGCGTGAACCCTTTTTTGTTCCAGAAAACAAGAAACTAGACGACCTTATGGTAGAGTTTCAGGACAAAAAAGTGCATTTAGCTGTGGTAGTTGATGAATATGGTGGTACTTCAGGCATTGTTTCTTTAGAAGATGTTATAGAGGAAATTGTAGGAGATATTAGTGATGAATTTGATGATGACGACTTAATCTATACCCGAATTGATGATAACAATTTTATGTTTGAAGGAAAAATTCCATTGAAAGATTTTTACAAAATCATAAACCTTCAAGATGATTCCGAATTTGAAGGTGCAAAAGGTGAAGCCGAAACCATCGCTGGATTTATATTGGAAGTTTCAGGTGTTTTCCCTAGACGGAACAGTAAAATAAATTTCAAAAATTACGTTTTTACCATAGAAGCTTTTGACAAAAAAAGGATTAAGCAGGTGAAATTTACAATCTTAAAATAAAAATATTTCCGTTTTTATGAATGGGAAATGCTTATGAAAAAACTAGCTCTATCAGTATTAACAATAGCTTGTATGGCTTGTGGCGATGAAACAGTACCTAAGCCAAATGCCCTACTTCGGCTAGACTATCCTAGTCCGGAGTATAAAACTACTAATACCCCGTTGCCATTTTCATTTGATAAAAATGTATTGTCTGATCCAATCAGGAGTATAAAAATGTCCAAAGATTCATCGAGTTATGGAATTGACGTTAATTACCCTTCACTAAAAGGGACCATTTATCTTACCTACAAAAAAGTTGATGGGAATTTGATTTCTCTAATTAAAGACGCTCAAAACCTTACCCAAAAACACACTATAAAAGCAGATGAAATCGCCGAACAAAAATATATAAATGACAAACAACGTGTATTCGGAATGTTTTACGAGGTTGGTGGCAATGCTGCCTCACAATCACAATTTTATGTTACCGATAGCCTCAATCATTTTTTGAATGGATCCTTATATTTTTATGCAAAGCCAAATTATGACTCGCTCTATCCAGCTGCTGTTTATTTAAAAAATGACATCAAGCATATTATGGAAACCTTAAAATGGAAGGAATAAAATAATAATATATGTAAAAAAAAAGCCGCTCTAGTTAGAGCGGCTTTTTACTATTCCCAGATTGGGATTAAAAACTATATCGAATACTGAAATTCCATGTTCTACCTAAACCAAAATAACCTTGATTGGCAACATTAATTCCATTATAAGTTGTATCACCAGCTTCTGCTTTAATTGCAGTTCTTAAATCTGACAAATAAACTTCATCGAATACGTTATTTACATTTAATCTGAAGTTTAATGAGGTTGCATCATGGTTACCTAATAACCATTTGTATGAAATACCTGTGTCAACAATATCGTAAGCAGGCAACTCCAGATTTTCTTTTACAGCACCTACATCAGCATATAATTTATCATAGGTTCTCCAGTCTGCATCAATTGAAAATCTTGGAAGTATTTCAAAATCGGCACCTAAACCAACGGTAAATTGCGCTGCATCGCCAACTTTACCTCCATCAATATCAACAATATCTTCACTTATAATATTTCGGTCTTCATCTAGAACTCTTGTTAAAGCATTACCTGCATATTCCCAATTACCAACAGAAACAAATCCGTTGATTCTTAATTGAGTAAATGGTTTGGCAACAAAATCTACTTCAACACCACTGTGAATCTGCTCAACACCTTGGTTTGTAGTAAACTGTACAACATCATTAACAACTCTAGAAGAGGTTACAACTCTATCCTTCCACGAAGTTCTGTAAAGGTTTAAGTTTGCAGTAAAAAATTGACTTTTAAACGAATAACCTGCCTCTAAACCAAGTATGGTTTCATTTTCTGTTAACGGATTAACAAAATTAGTAAAGTTCAAATAGATATTATCATGATAAGGTTGTCTAGAATAATATCCTGCATTTACATAAACTTTATTATCTTCATTTAAAAGATAAGCAGCTCCTCCTTTTAAGTTAAATCCAAAGTTTTCAACTTTTTCAGAATTTACGCCTGGTTCAATATTTGCAGGTAATGGGGTTCCAGTTGATTGAGAAGAAGTTCCATCAATTAATGACTGATCAGCATATTGAAAATGATCAAATCGTTGGTGATATTGATTAGAAACTGCGCCTTGGAAAAAAGCAGATAAATTATCATCAGCATATTCTAATTGCGTGAATAAGCCTCCATAAGAAATACGCTCATCATTACTATAAGCTATTTTTTCATCTTGATCGAAGCTAGCAAAAGTTGCTGCCCAAGGATTAGCTGAAAGATCTCTAGTTGTTTCAACAAACTTATAAGTTCCAAAACCGCCATAGGTATTGTGATTGTTATTTTGATCTCTCATACGAATATCTTCTCTCCAAGAAGTTAAGCCATGGAAGTTTTCAACAATTCTAAAATGTTCTCCATAATAGGTTCTTAAATCCATACCTACATTCCAAGTCACTTTATCTGATAATTTTGTCTCAAGATTGGAAACAAGACCATACCAGCTATGAAGGTTCATTGAAGCTCTAGTTATGTAAGAATCATTTCCAAAATACACGCCTTTACCATCTGCTATTAAAGCGTTTTTGGCATAAATGGCATCGTAATCAATATTACCTGTTGCTGTTCTTTCTCGTCTCCCTCTGTCGCCGGTGCCACCACCACGACCCCAAGAAGCGTAGAGTACAGTTGATAAGTTAGTGTTATCATTTATATTAAAATCCCAGTTTAAATTTGCCACTGGTTTATGATAAAAATTTCTTCGTTCGGTCATGTACTCCCCTTGATATGTTCCCCAGTTATTGTTGTACTTTCTGCCATACTCTAAATATGAAGAAATTGATTTAGAGAAGTTTTGATCGTGCCATTGTGGCGCCCCTGTAACCAAGAAATTAAAATTATGAGTGCTATTTGGAGTATATCCTACTGAAACGAAATAGTTTTGACCTTCTCCAAAAGTTCCGTCGTTATAACCATCTCCTCTCCAATTAGAAAGCATTACTGTAGTTCCCCAACCCTTTGCGTTTTTTCCAGAACTATATTGAGCTGTTGTTTTTAAATAATTATCGTTAGCAATTCCAGCGTATAAAAAGCCTCCTTCTCTTTTTTCAGTTGATTTAGTTACGAAGTTAACAGTTCCACCAACTGACGATATTGCTAGTTTAGATGAACCCAATCCACGTTGAATTTGGATCGCATTAGCGATATCATTCATTCCAGACCAGTTAGACCAAAACATTAACCCATCTTCCATACTGTTAATAGGTTGACCGTTTAAAAGGTAAGCTGTATTATCATCACCAAATCCTCTTACATTAATCCTTGAGTCTCCAAAACCACCTGATTGACCTGCCACATATACTGAAGGTGTATTGACAAGAGTCATGGTAATATCTTGAGTTCCAATCTTCTTTTGAATTTCAGAAGCCTTGATGGTCGATACCGCAATTGGCGTTTGTCTATCTTCAGCTAAATCGATAATACCAGACCCTATAATTACAATTTCTTCAAGAGAATTATCTGGGCTTAATTGAATAGTGCCTAAATTAGCACCTGCAGTAAATTTTAATGTCACAGATCCGTAACCTACATAAGAGATTATTATAGACCCTGAAGTTGACTTTGTGGTTAAAGTAAAGTTACCATCAAAATCGGTTGTTGTACCGTTGGTGGTTCCTCTCTCAACTACATTGGCGCCTGGTAAAGGTGAATTCAAATCGGAATCCATAACCATACCGGTTAATGTGCTTTGCGAGAACGCAATTGTAGTAAATAGCATTACTACCGAAACAAATAAAAATTGAGTAATTTTCTTCATGTTTGTTGATTAAGAATTAGTTTTAAAGTTTTGGCAAAAATAAGCATAATAAACCATTCTACATTATGCTAATGTTAACATTTTTAACAGTATAATTTAGGCATTTAAGTCTTTTCGTACATTATTAAAAACTCGATCTTTTGAAAAACTTTTTAACAATGATTATGTTAATTTTTTGTAGTGTTCTAAAAGGTTTGATGTAGATGCATCATGATTATTAACAACAGTGCTGCCAAGAATTTCATGTAAAATTGTATTTGCGAGCTGTTTACCGAGCTCAACTCCAAACTGATCGTAACTAAAAATATTCCAAATCACACCTTGAACAAATATTTTATGTTCGTAAAGGGCAATCAATTTACCCAAACTTTCAGGTGATAATTTATCTATTAAAATAGTCGTTGTGGGCTTGTTGCCTTCAAAAACTTTAAACGGAACTAGGTTATCTGAAACGCCTTCATCATATATGGCATTCTCTGATTTTCCTGTCATTAAGGCTTCCGTCTGCGCCAAAAAGTTAGACATTAATTTATCCTGATGGTCTTTATTGCCATGTAAGGATTTCGCAAACCCTATAAACTCTGCAGGAATTAATTTGGTACCCTGATGAATTAATTGAAAAAAAGCATGTTGGGAGTTTGTCCCTGGTTCGCCCCAAATAATGGTGCCAGTTTGGTAATCAATAGCATTGCCGCTTCGATCAACACTTTTACCATTACTTTCCATAATACCTTGTTGCAAATAGGTCGCAAACTGGTTGAGATATTGTGAATAAGCAATTACAGCTTCACTTTCGGCTTTAAAAAAGTTGTTATACCAAACACTTAATAATGCCGTAATCACAGGAATATTTTTATCGAACGCTTCAGTTTTAAAGTGTTCATCCATTTTATTTGCCCCAGAAAGAAGTGCATCAAAATGATTATATCCAACCGCCAAACTAATTGTTAAACCTACAGCACTCCACAGCGAAAAACGTCCTCCAACCCAATTCCACATAGGAAAAATATTATTTTCGTCAATTCCAAATTCCTTTACCTTTTCAATATTGGTAGAAACCGCTACAAAATGCTTGGCAACATCATTTTGACTTCCTGATTTTAAAAACCAGTCTCTTATGGTGTTAGCATTTGAAAGCGTTTCTTGTGTAGTAAATGTTTTAGAAACGACAACAAATAAAGTAGTTTCGGGGTTTAAATGCTTTATAACTTCATTGACGTGATCGCCATCAACATTACTCACAAAGTGAGTTTTTAAATGATTTTTATAAAAGGAAAGGGCTTCAACCACCATAGCTGGTCCTAGATCGGATCCTCCGATGCCAATATTTACTACGTCAGTAAAAGGTTGTCCAGTAAATCCCTTTAATTCTCCATTTACAATTTGGTTAGTAAAGGATTCGATTTTGTTATTGACTTGATAAATTTCAGGAATTACATTTACTCCATCTACAATAACATTTGCCGATTCAGGTGCTCTTAAAGCAGTGTGTAGCACCGCTCTACCTTCGGTTTCGTTAATAACATCACCTTTAAAATATTTAGAGATGGCGTCTTGTAAATCGACTTCATTTGCCAATTGCACCAATAAATCTAATGTTTCATTAGTTATTCGGTGCTTTGAAATATCGACGTAAAAATCTTCCCAAGTAAGAGTTAAGTCGATTGCCCTCCTCGGATTTTGGGTAAACCAATCTTTTATATGGGCATCTTTAATGGCTTCAAAATGATTTTGTAATAATTGCCAAGATTTTGTTTTGGTTGGGTTGATTGATTTTAATGCCATTATTTCACTGATGATATTAAGTCTTCTTTGGAGGCTATTTCAATAGTTTGATCCTCAAATAAAATGTTGTCAAGTTGCAATCTAATTGGAGCTATATAATTTAAATATTTAGATTTTAAGGCATCTGAAATAGGTTCTGCTTCCGGCAATTTTTCCCTAAATGGGTCAACTTGAACACCATTTTTCCAAAACCTATAACATACATGAGGGCCTCCAGTGTTACCTGTCATACCAACCCAGCCTATGATGTCACCTTGCTTAACAAAATCACCAACTTTAGATTTACGTTTACTCATGTGCAAATACTGGGTAGAATAGGTGGCATTATGCCTTATTTTCACATAATTACCATTTCCTCCCTTATTTGCGGACTCAATCACGGTACCATTTGCAGTTGCCATAATTGGCGTATTAACTGGGGCAGCAAAATCAGTACCTTTATGGGGCCTAACCTTATAGCCATAATAGGCAATCCGTCTGTTTAAATTATACCTAGATGAAATACGGCTAAATTGCACTGGCATTTTTAAAAAAGCCCTGCGCAAATTTTTAGCTTCCTCATTAAAATAGTCTCTTATATGTTTGATTGAGTCTGTTTCAAATTGAAACGCATAAAAAGGTTCATTTTTATGTTCAAAATAAGCGGCTTTTATATTGTGGACTCCAGTATAAATTGTATCATCGATGTATTTGTCTGTATAAATTACCTTAAAACGATCACCTGGCTGAAGTCTTCTAAAGTCTATAGTCCAAGCATATATTTCATCGGCCATTTTATAGGCTAACCTTGGACTCAAACCAAGTTGCTCCAAGGTTTCTGAAATATTGTTATCAATAACACCTGTCGCCGTTTTTTCTACATATTTGATGGGTTTTCGACTTTTATAAGCATGAATGGAATCCTGAAAATTAAGCACCACATACTCCTCCATACTGGGTTGGTATATGAAACATTTTGGAGTTTGTAATGAGTCTTTAGCACACAATAAGGTATATGGTTTACCTACTTGAAGGCTTCGAATATTAAAGCTTTCTTTGGCTTTTTCAGCAATATGAAATATTTTGGGATATCCAACATTGTTACGTTCCATAATTACGCCAAAACTATCTCCTTTTCTGATAGTATCGCGCTTTACGATGTAATCGTTAAGGTTAAAACCAAATTCATAAACGTCTTTAGGTTCTACATAGGTTTGAAGTGGCTCTAAATCCTCTTTTTCTCCTTTTTCCTTACAAGATGTAAGGCCAATACATACAAATAGTGCTATTAATAATTTTTTTGATTGCATTAATTTATAACTTATTTCAATTTTAAATATTCTCTCCCCAATTGTTCAATTCGTCTTCAGACCAAAGTTCTGGGAAAAATATACGTCGCTGGTATTTTGGATGCATATATTTTTTCCAATCACTTCCACCCGTAGCCTCTCCATCTCCTGTCCCGCTTTCGATATAATGTTTAGCCGCATTGTAATGTGCCATTACCCAAGTTACATTAACTGTATAATCATAATGCCTCATGGCCTTTACCAAATCTGGATCCTTTTGATCATTTTTTGGCAACTCCTTAAAGCGAGTCCAAAGGTTTTTTGTGTTATACGTTTGCATAAAACGTATAAATTCGTCCTTATATCGATTTTCAAAATTAATCAAAAGTGTGGATTTTTTGCCCGTTTTATAATCTTTTCCTGCGGCTTGCCAATATAAATGCTCAAAAGCATGTTCAAATGGCGTATTTCTATCAATATTATGCCTAAATCTATAATCGATGAGATTAATCAGCTCGGTAGAAGCAAATTCTATAAGTCGGTATTGGGCACTCTGAAAACCACTTGCAGGAGTTAAGGTGTACCTAAACTTCATATACTGTTCCGCCTCCATACCTTCTCTCATGATATTGAAAGAAGTGGTTAACATATCAAAATAGCGACTGATGCGCATGATTCTAGATTCGAAAAATTCAACATCCAAAGTGTCTTTTTCAGCCACCTGTTGAATTTCCCAAAGAATCATTTTAAAAATAAGCTCATTGATTTGGTGATAGGCAATGAACACCATTTCGTCTGGCAAGGTTGTTCGTTGTATCTGCAAGTTCAACAATGCATCGGTCTGAATGTAATCCCAATAAGTGATTGGTTTACTATACAATAAACCTAAAAGGTGGTCATCAGTATCTTGGCCGATAGCATTATACTTTTCTTGAAGGGCTTTAATTATAGGATCAAAGTCTTTTTGGTCGGTCATAATTTATTAATCAAATATAATTGGGAATGGATGCTTGAGCCCTCTAAATGCTTCTAAATCTGCCCTTAAAGAACCCACAGCTAAATCAGCCTTTATTTTTAAAGGAATTTTATTGTCATCGGCACTTACCCAAAGTGTCAAACTTTCTTGTTCCTTGAAAACGCGACCAGCCATTACATAAGGTCTAAACATCAAGGCATTTACTTTTCCAAATTCCGTTTTTATAGTTTCACGACCTAAAAATTTAAGTCGAAATTTAAAGTTCTCTTCATCAAAAAACATATTCAGGGAGACCACATCACCTTCTTTTATAGTGCTTGTATCATAATTATTGCGTAAATAATAAAATGCCGATACCATATCCTGCACATCCTTCTCGGTGGCATAAACCCCATGTGTTTTATGCTTTTTATTATTGACATAGGCCTTTTTATCTTTATGATCAAACTCAATCTCAATATCTTTTGTGTGACCACCTTCATCTATTTGCCTAATGGATTTATAGGGCAGTCCAGTATACTTGTCAAAATAACTTTCGTACCTGTCTTTAACCTTAAAGAACCATTTTATGGCACCTGTCGTCCAACCTTTACCAACGACATGGTAAACGGGTTTTCCTTTATATGAAGTCTCTTTTACCTCTAAAGTTGCATTACCAGCTTTTAAAAAGCCACTATAACTCATTTCAAACTTAAACCATTCTCCATCTTTAAATGCTTGCTTTTGTTGAGCAAAGGCCAGATTGGTTGTTAAAAACAATGCAAATAGCAGTATAAACCCTTTTAAGTGTAAGCTATCCTTGAATTCACAGAATACACTAAACATCTTATGGGGCATTTGATTTGTGATTAGATATTTTAATCGATGTTTCATGTTAATTATAATTGCAAATGTAACTTTTTAAATGACATTTTATTGTTCAATTACTTGAATTACAATTACTGTTCCAAAAGTATAAAATTTATAGCAACCCGTTACGCTTTAGGTGTTATAGTTATGTTAGAATTTACGAAAAAAAAGACCTGTTAGGTTTTAAATTCCAACAGGTCTTTTCTATTAAAACATCGTATTATTTTAAAGTGTCCCTCGTTTTTGTTGTTCTCTCTCAATAGACTCGAAAAGTGCTTTAAAGTTACCTGCCCCAAAGCCTTTGGCACCCATCCTTTGAATAATTTCAAAGAAAAGTGTCGGCCTATCCTCTACTGGTTTAGTAAAAATTTGAAGTAAATAGCCTTCTTCATCTGCGTCAATCATGATGCCGAGTCCTTTTAGAGTCTCGATATCTTCACGCAATTGATGGCTATAGGTCTCCAATCGACCAGGCACTGCCTTGTAATATTCTTCTGGTGGTGTTGATAAAAACTCAACCCCTCTAGCCCTTAATTGAGATACTGTAGAAATAATATCATCGGTAGCTACAGCGATATGTTGAACTCCAGGCCCTTCATAAAAATCGAGGTATTCTTCAATTTGAGAACGTTTTTTGCCTTCTGCAGGTTCATTGATAGGGAATTTTATGCGTCCGTTACCATTGCTCATGACTTTACTCATCAATGCTGAATATTCGGTATGGATTTGCTTATCATCAAAAGATAAAAAGTTAACAAAGCCCATAACGTCTTCATACCATTTCACCCATGTATTCATTTCGCCCCAACCAACATTTCCTACCATGTGGTCAATAAATTTTAAGCCTACTGGTTCTGGGTTGTAATCTGATTTCCACTCCACAAAACTAGGCAAGAATTTACCTTTATAGTTTTTTCGCTCCACAAACATATGAACCGTTTCACCATAGGTATAAATTCCAGATCTAACAATTTCGCCATGCTCATCCTTCTCAACTTTAGGCTCCATATATGATTTTGCACCGCGTTTGGTAGTTTCTTCGTAAGCACTTCTAGCATCATCTACCCAAAGCGCTACAACTTTTACGCCATCACCATGCTTAACAATATGGTCATTAATTGGCGATTTACTGTTTAACGGTGTGGTGAGAACTAACCTAATTTTGTCCTGTTTTAACACATAGCTTACTTCGTCTCTGGATCCTGTTTCCAAACCTTTGTAAGCATACGATTGAAATCCAAAGGCTGTTTTATAAAAGTGTGCCGCTTGCTTGGCGTTTCCTACATAAAATTCTACATAATCGGTTCCTAGCAAAGGCAGAAAATCTTCTGCACCTTCAAATATTTTTTCTAAACCGTAGTTTACTGATGTTATTTCTTTACTCATTTTGTTTTATTTTAGAATTAAGAAAAGAGACTAGAGAAAAAAGACTTGTTAAAGTGTATTTAAAAAAAATCCTTGTCCTTTTTGAAACTCTACTATTTCCCCTTCAGTTTTATTTAATTTTTTCTTTGTTATAAATTTTTTACTATTACTCCAACCAAGATGTGTGATAATCTTCGTCAGCTATTTTCATCGCCTCTTCGGTCACCATTAAAGGCTTAAAAGTATCAACCATAACCGCTAATTCATCGGTTTTAGTTTTACCAATACTTCGTTCGGTTGCTCCAGGGTGTGGCCCATGAGGAATCCCTGCTGGATGAAGTGAAATATGGCCAGCTGCCACATCATTTCTACTCATAAAATCACCATCGACGTAATACAACACCTCATCACTATCTATATTGCTATGATTGTAAGGTGCTGGTATGGATAAGGGATGGTAATCGTATAATCTCGGCACAAAACTACACACAACGAAAGCATCGGTTTCGAAGGTTTGATGTACTGGTGGTGGTTGATGAATTCGTCCTGTAATAGGTTCAAAATCATGAATTGAAAATGCGTAAGGGTAATTATACCCATCGTAGCCTACAACATCAAAGGGATGTGACGCATATACCATTTCAATAATTTCATCTTGTTTTTTTACCTTGATTAAAAAGTCGCCAGATTCATTATAGGTCTCCAATTCTTGCGGTCTACGTATATCGCGTTCACAATAAGGAGAATGCTCCAACAATTGTCCAAACCAATTTCGGTAACGCTTCGGAGTATATATTGGGCGACGGGATTCGACTATAAATAATCTATTGTCTTCGGTATCAAAATCAATTTTATAAATAATACCACGAGGCACTAATAAATAGTCCCCATATTTAAAATCAAGATTTCCAAGATGGGTACGCAATTTCCCTGTGCCTTTATGAACAAAAATAAGTTCATCGGCATCCGTGTTTTTATAAAAATAATCTGTTGTTGACTGTTTTGGCGCCGCCAATTGAATTGCACAATCTGAATTAATTAAAACAGTAGATCTGCTTTGTAAATAATCATTTTCAGGTTTTACCTGAAACCCTTTGAATCTGTATGATTGTATGTTATTTGGCTTTGCAATTTTTGGTGCAACATTATATTGCTTAATGATTTGTTTGACCTGTGTTGGCCGTTGCTCATGATAGGAATTGGTTGACATCCCATCAAAGCCTATGGTGCCAAATAATTGTTCGGCATATAATGTGCCATCTGGTTTTCTAAACTGTGTATGGCGTTTAGGAGGAATTTTTCCTAATGTATGATAAAAAGGCATATTATTGAATTATTAATAATGGTTCTTAAACTGCTTGAGAAAGTCAAATTTCAACAATTTGACAACTTATATAAAGATACAAAATATGCGTGCTTATTCAGGGTTTCTCTTGATAAGAAATTGGAGATGAAGTAGTAAGTCGTTCCAAATCGCTGTCATACGGTGCAAATATCGTAAAATTTTTAAAACCAAAATCCAATATTGAAAAACCAAATGCTCTTTTTAGTTTCTGGAGACCACGAATACTGGGCTTGCACTGGACCTAAAAAGGTTTCAATCGCATAACCAAGGGCATAACCACTGTAATCGGGAGCAGTAATCCATTCGCCAGTTTCAAAAATATTGTCTTCAACATTTGAATAGTTAGCAACTGCCGTGATATGATGCTTCTTAAAAATTTCATAATCCAAACTTAAGGTTCCCTTTACAAAGCTGTTCCCAGTAAGGGACACATAATCGTAACCATAAAGTGATGTGAAATTATTGATGAAGTTATTTGCATAACCTCCCAAAGCAAAATTTAGTGAGTTTGTCGAGTCGTCACCAACTTTAAAACCGCCTTGCGATTGTATGTTAACAGAAAACTTCTCTGAAAAACTCAAGGCATAGCCTATATCAGCTTTGGCAATCGAGAACTGTGAAAACCCTTTATTAAAGTTTGACGCATGAAGATATAAGTGAAAGTCTCCGTTAAAATAAAAGCCTCGCTTGGGAAACGCTTTGTTACTATAAGTGTCTAGTTTTAAAGTGCCAAACAGGCTAATATAATCTGTGTTCTCAAAAACTATATCATCACTTTGATTAGGATTGATGATGGTTTCAGATTTGATTCTCAACCGTTTGTGCTCTGCTCCCAAACTCAAGGCAAAATCTTTTCTGAAAAGCGTTTGCAAATAAATTTGATTGGTTTGATCCTGCAATTCGACATCAATTTTATTAAGAGTTCCTAAAGCTGGATCATCTTCCTCTAAAAGTAAACTGGCCGCTACATTTTTGTGAAATTGATTAAACCTAGATTTCACACCTATGCTCCAATAAAATCCTTTATCAATAAAATAATCGAAATTATATCGAACGTTATCTCCGAGAATAATGTCTAACGATGCCAAATCATTGTCGAAAAGCAACCGCTTCTTCGTAAAATTCACAAGAGCTGCACTTTTGTATAGTTCATCGTAATGTAATCCAAGTTTCAAAAATGTGGTAGTTTCATTTTCGGTGACCGTTGCAATCAAATCATATCCCTCGTCATCATCATTAGATTTTTTAAATTCATACTGAAATGAATCAAAATTATTGGTTGCAATTAAATTATTCACCCCTTTACTAAACTCGTCATAACTAACTTTTGAAGCATTTTTGAGTTTTAACTTACCAAGAACATAGGCTTTCGTGTAACGTTTATTTCCCTTAATAACTATTTTACTAATTACAATACTATCCTGTGGTTCTATTTTAATTGTATTTTTTTTATGACTAGGATATAGGACCGCTAAAGCTTTTAATTGCTTTAGTTTTGATGACGCTGCCTTTTCTCCACTTTCGACAATTTTTCTGCCTTCACCAAACGATATTACCGAAAACTCTTTTATATCTGGCTTTATATAAACATCTGTTTTTTTTGCCTTCTTACGCATATCGTTTATGGTGCGATAATTATTGATTTGAAGCAAAATCTCTGGAGCCGATGTTAATTCTTTCCTTCCTACTAAAGTATCCTGTACATCGACACCAATGATTTTTTCGAGTCCTTTGGCTTTTAGCTCATCAATAGGGTAATTATTAGTGACTCCTCCATCAATGAGTATTTTATTGCCTATAATTACAGGTCTAAACAACGACGGAAATGCTCCACTGGCGGTAATGGCTTGGGCTAAATTACCTTTATCAAGAAGGACTTCTTCTCCAGTTTCAATATTTGTAGCAATACAGAAAAAGGGTATTGGCAACTTTTCAAAATCCTCTATCTCACTTACATGCAAAGTAAGCTTGGTTAATAAATTGTATACATTTTGTCCTCCAGATAACGCAGAAGGTAACTTGAGCTTGAATTTATCGAAAGGTAAAGTAATAGCATAACGCTCTGAATTTTCCCGCTCATAGAACGTCTTGGCTTCACGAGGTAAATTATCACTTATAACATCGTCAAAATTTAAGGTTTTAAAAATGGAGTCTAATTGTTTACCTGAATATCCCGAAGCATAAAGTCCTCCAATAATGGCGCCCATACTTGTCCCGGCCACGTAATCTATTTTTATACCAAGACTGTCTATAACCTTTAAAACCCCAATATGAGCAAAACCTTTGGCGCCACCGCCACTCAATACCAAACCAACTTTTAAAGAATCTTTAGGTTGATCTAATTGGGCATGCATTTGGAATCCAAAACAAATACATATAATTATTATGAAGGTTAGTCGCTTCATTTATTTTGATAATACTCTATAATTTTTTTTGCTCTTGCCGCTCCAATAACAGCTTCAAGGTCATCAAATTTTGCCTTTGAAATACGTTTGACTGATTTAAATTTTTTCATCAAGGTAACCACCGTTTGCTCACCTACACCAGAAATACTTTCCAATTCTGTTGTCAACGCACTTTTGCTCCTTCTATTGCGATGATGTTCAATACCAAAACGATGTGCTTCATTACGCAATTGTTGAATGATTTTTAGTGTTTCACTTTTTTTATCTAAATATAATGGAATTGGATCATCTGGATAGAATAATTCTTCTAAACGTTTGGCAATTCCGATGATGGCAATTTTTCCTCTTAAATTTAGGGCATCCAAACTTTTTAATGCAGAAGACAATTGACCTTTGCCGCCATCTATAATGATAAGTTGCGGTAATGGCTCGCCTTCCTCTTGTAATCGTTTGTACCGCCTGTAGACGACTTCTTCCATTGAGGCGAAATCGTCAGGACCTTCAACCGTTTTAATATTAAAATGACGATAGTCTTTTTTGCTGGGTTTTCCGTTTCTAAACACTACACATGCTGCCACTGGATTTGTTCCTTGAATATTGGAATTATCAAAACACTCTATATGTCGCGGCTCTGTTTTTAAACGCAAATCGGCTTTCATTTGCGCCATTATGCGATTGGTGTGTCGATCAGGGTCTATTATTTTTACCTGCTTAAACCGCTCCATACGATAGTATTTTGCGTTACGTTCAGAAAGCTCCAAAATGCGCTTTTTATCCCCTAACTTTGGTACTGTCACCTTAATCTCATTACCTAAACTCACCTTAAAGGGCACATAAATCTCTTTTGATTTGGAATGAAATCGTTGTCTAATTTCGGTAATCGCCAATTCCAATAATTCCTTATCGGTTTCTTCTAACTTTTTCTTTATTTCTAATGTATGCGACCGAATGATGGAGCCAAATGACAATTGTAAAAAATTGACATATCCGTAGCTCTCATCACTTATAATGGAAAACACATCAACATTGCTGATTTTTGGATTTACAATGGTAGATTTTGACTGGTAGTTTTCAAGAATATCTATTTTTTCCTTTATTTTTTGAGCTTCTTCAAACTGCATCCCGGCTGCCAATTGCTTCATTTGTGTTCTGAACTGCGACAGTGAATCTTTAAAATTTCCTTTCAGAATTTCCCTGATCGCCTTAACATTGTTGTGATAGCTTGCTTCGGTTTGGTGACCTTCACAAGGTCCTTTACAGTTTCCCAAGTGATATTCCAAACACACCTTATATTTTCCCGCTTCAATTTTTTCGTCGGATAAATCATAATTACAGGTTCGCAATTGAAACAATCCTTTTATTAGATCCAAAAGCGTTGACACTGTTTTCATGCTGGTATAAGGCCCAAAATATTCAGAGCCATCTTTAAAAACCCGCCGAGTAGAAAACACTCTTGGAAAACGTTCGTTTTTTATACAAATCCAAGGATAGGATTTGTCATCCTTAAGCATTACATTGTAACGAGGTTGGTGCTTTTTAATGAGGTTGTTCTCAAGTAACAGCGCATCCGTTTCGGTGTCAACAACAATATGCTTTATGGTATCGATTTTCTTAACCAACACTTTTGTCTTACCGTAATCGTGCTGTTTAGTAAAGTAAGAACTTACCCGTTTTTTTAAATCCTTGGCTTTACCAACATACAATAGCTTACCATCGGCATCAAAATATTGATAGACTCCAGGTTGGTGTGGAAGCGTTTGCAACTGTATGTCTAGTGTAGGGTTTTGCATTGATTCAAAGGTATCAATTCAATTTTTATAATATTAAATTTAAGTAAAAAACATATTTTTTCACTTAACTTTATCCTTACCTTGAGCAACTTTTAAAGAAATGAAATGACGAAAAAAATAATTGGGAGAGTTGATAAAGTAGATTTTCCAAAACTTAATCTTTTTAATGTTGATGTTAAAATTGACACAGGGGCCTATACTTCTGCAATTCACTGCTCTGAAATTACTGAAGTAAACAATACCTTACGATGTACATTTAGCAGTAAAGGGCATCCCAACTTTAAAAGTGAAAATATTATATTTGAAAACTACTCCCGTACAGATGTGAAAAGCAGTAATGGTTTTAAAGAAAATCGGTTTAAAATAAAATCTGAAGTCATATTCTTTGGTAAAACCTATAGGATTAACTTAACTTTAAGCACTAGGGATGATATGAGGTTTCCCGTTTTGATTGGTCGGCAGTTTTTAAGCAAAAAGTTTATGGTTGATGTCGATCTTGAAAATCAATCCTATAATCAAAAACAAGCATGAACATAGTTATATTATCAAGAAATACAGGTTTATATTCTACCCAACGCCTAATTGAGGAAGGCAGAAAACGAAACCATAAGGTAGAAGTCATAGATCCCTTAAAGTGCGACATCATTATTGAAAAGGAAAAACCCACTATTTACTTTAAAGACCGCTATTTAGATTATGTGGATGCCATTATACCCAGAATTGGAGCTTCGATCACCTTTTATGGCTGTGCGGTTGTTCGCCAATTTGAAATGATGAACGTGTTTAGCATTGCCACATCAGATGCTATTTTGCGTTCAAGGGACAAATTAAAAAGTTTACAGCGCTTAAGTAAAGCAGGGATTGGTATGCCCAAAACTGTTTTCACGAATTATTCGCGCGATGTCGAAGAGGTCATCGAACACGTTGGTGGCGTACCTGTAATTATAAAACTTCTTGAAGGCACTCAAGGATTAGGTGTCGTTTTAGCAGAAACAAAAAATGCAGCCGAATCGGTTTTGGAAGCCTTTAATGGATTGGAAGCTCGGGTTATTGTTCAAGAATTCATAAAAGAAGCTAAAGGTGCTGATATTAGAGTGCTTATGGTAGACGGCCAAGTTGTAGGAGCAATGAAACGACAAGGCAAAGAGGGCGAATTTCGATCCAATCTGCACAGAGGTGGCAGCGCCAATATTATTAAATTAAATGAAGCAGAAATTAGACTTGCAATGAATGCCGCCAAAGTATTAAAATTACCTGTTTGTGGTGTAGACATGCTACAATCTGCCAGAGGACCACTACTCCTAGAAGTCAATTCAACCCCTGGACTAGAAGGGATAGAAATGGCTACTGGAAAAAATATTGCTAGAGCCATCATTACCTATATTGAAAAAAACCATAAATGAACCAGGTCCATAAAAAAGTCATTACTATTCTAGGTAAGTCCATAAAAGCAGGCGAAAGTTATGAAGCCCGTTTTGATGTGGCCAATTTACATACATCCTCAAGTGTTGACGTACCTGTAATTATTGAACGCTCAATTAAACCAGGTCCAATTGTACTGCTTACAGCTGGGATTCATGGAGATGAGGTTAACGGTGTGGAAATTATACGTCAAATAATTGCATCAGGAATGAATAAACCAAAATGTGGTACCATAATTTGTATTCCGGTCATTAATATTTTTGGGTTCATCAACTTAAAACGAGAATTCCCTGACGGAAGGGATTTAAACAGGGTTTTTCCTGGGCTTAAAAAAGGTTCTTTGGCAAGCAGGGTGGCCTATAAGCTTGTTAATGAAGTTGTAAAAGAGGTTGATTTTATCATCGATTTTCATACTGGTGGTGCAGGACGGTTTAATGCCCCACAAATTCGAATTACAGAAAAAAACGCAGAATTAGAGAGCCTTGCTACAATATTTGGAGCTCCATTTATTTTATATTCAAAAGATATTAAAAAAACATTTAGAAGTACTTGCAATAAATTAGGTAAACCTATACTACTATTTGAAGGCGGAAAATCATTCCATATTGATAAGCATGTAACCACGATTGCCTTAAATGGAGTGAAACGTGTTCTTAATAATTTAGGAATGCTCAACGCTAGATTCAAAGCTACAAAACCAACAACAAAACCTGTTTTTATTAATAAAAGTCGTTGGCAACGGGCTAATTTTTCAGGCATGTTTAGGGCTTCGATTAAAATTGGCACGAAAGTAACGAGAGGTGAAGTTTTAGGAACTATAACCGATCCCTACGGAAAATTTAATCATCCCGTAAAAGCTTTACAAGGTGGCTACATTATAAATGTTAATGAATCGCCTATAGTTTATCAAGGTGATGCACTGTTTCATATTACATCTAAATTGAAATGACAAAGCTTGAATTGCGAAACTTGTATAAGTCCAAACGAAATGCTTTAACAGAAAAAGATGTTGAAGACTTAAGTTTAAAAATCGCTAATCAGTTATTAAAACTTTCTATATGGGAAGCCAGCTTTTACCATATTTTTCTATCTATTATTGAGCAAAGGGAAATCAATACCGAGTATATTTTGAATATCCTTTCAGGAAAAGATAAAAACATTGTAGTCCCCAAAATTGATCTAAAAACCGATACTTTGAAAAGTTATCTTCTTACGGATAATACGACGATTAAAATCAACAAACTTAATATTCCTCAACCCGTAGATGGCATTGAAGTTGCTTCAAATCAAATAAATGTTGTTTTTGTGCCTCTATTGGCTTTTGATGAGCAAGGCCATCGAGTTGGTTATGGTAAAGGTTACTATGATAAATTTTTGTCACATTGTAAACCTGAAACCCTTAAAATAGGGTTATCCTTTTTTAACCCTGAAAAACGTATTGAGGATACGCATGAAGGGGATGTAAAATTAGATTTTTGCGTGACTCCAACTACAATTTATAATTTTGCTTCATAGGTAGGCTCTTCCGGTTTTTGTGCCGGAACATAAAAAGCTTTTTTATTAAAGAATACTAATATTCCTATTCCCGTGCTTATAGCCACATCGGCGATATTAAAAACGGGTTCAAAAAAGGTAAAGAACTTGCCACCAAAAAACGGAATCCATTCTGGCATTACCCCTTTCCAAATTGGAAAATGTAACATGTCTACGACCTTGCCATGAAATAAACTTCCATAGCCACCATCTGCTGGTAAAAATGACGCCACTTGACTATAACTATCATTAAACAACACTCCATAAAATACAGAATCAATAATATTGCCAAGAGCTCCTGCAAAAATTAATGAAACAGCAATGATCAAGGTTTTTGAAGCTTGTTTTTTAATAGATGAAACTAACCAATACCCAATTCCTAAAACGGCAATAATTCTAAATAATGTTAAAGAGAGCTTGGCTGTTTCTTCTGAAATAAAAGGTATAAAATCACTCAATTTGGTACCCCAGGCCATACCATCATTTTCAACAAATGCAATTTGAAACCAATTAAAAACAATAGTTCTATCTCCTAAAGCAAAATGAGTTTTGATATAAATTTTACTTAATTGATCAATAAGTAATATGAGGATAATTATAAATGAAGCTTTTTTTAAGGACATTCTGGTTACTTACTTTTTTAAATGAAAACGTCCTGCCGTAGCAAGACGTTCAATTACTATTTTGTAGATTCCCTCAACTTGGGAAAATTTATTGTTGCATATTTTTAGCCTCAATGCTTAAGGTCGCATGAGGAACTAATTTTAAACGGTCTTTATTGATTAATTTTCCTGTAACACGACAAACACCATAGGTCTTGTTTTCAATTCTAATCAATGCATTCTTTAAATCCCTTATAAACTTTTCCTGTCTAATAGCCAGTTGTGAGTTAGCCTCTTTACTCATGGTCTCACTACCTTCTTCAAAGGCTTTAAATGTAGGCGAGGTATCGTCTGTGCCGTTATTAAGGTCATTCATATATGCGCTCTTAATCAGCTCTAAATCATGATACGCCTTTTCAATTTTTTCTTGTATTATTGCTTTGAATTCCGCTAAATCTTTATCAGAATATCTAATGTTTGCCTCTACTCCCATAATCTTTATATTTTTTGAATAAACAATTTGGTATTTACGTCGTCAAAAGCGATTTCTATACCATTAGTTAAATGTTCTATAATCTCTAAATCTTCTGTTAACGTTTCTGTTTTAATATACTCTAAATTTTTGTTTATCGCGTTAATAATTTGTTCATCTTTTTGAAACTGTACTGCAATCCTATCTGTAAGTTCAAAACCCGAATCTTTTCGTAAATTTTGGATTCTGTTAACCAATTCTCTTGCAATACCCTCTTTTTTAAGATCTTCAGTTAAAGTGACATCTAAAGCCACGGTTAAAGCACCTTCATTTGCAACTAGCCAACCTTCAATATCTTGCGATGTAATCTCTACATCAGAGCGTTCTAAAGTAATACTTTTTCCATTAATTTCAACATCAAAAACGCCATTTTGTTCGATTTTTTTAATATCGTCTGCGGTAAAATTATTGACGATTTGGGCAATGGCTTTCATATCTTGTCCAAATCTAGGGCCTAGCACTTTAAAATTAGGTTTTATCTGTTTTACCAAGATTTCTGAAGCATCTTCCTTAACCTCAACATGTTTTACATTAACCTCATGTTTTATCAAATCGGCAACAGCCAAAATTTCATCTTTTTGTTGTTTACTATCAACAGGAATCATGATTTTTTGCAGTGGCTGGCGTACTTTTATCTTTTCTTTTGCTCTTAACGACAATACCAAAGAGGATATTGTTTGCGCGCTTTCCATTTTACGCTCAAGCACTTTATCTACAAACGAGGCATCATATTTAGGAAACTCTGCAAGATGCACACTGTCAAAATCTTCTTTTTTAGTAACCGCATTTAAATCTAAATACAATCTATCCATAAAGAACGGTGCAATTGGAGCCCCTAACTTGGCAATAGTTACCAAACACGTATATAAGGTTTGGTATGCTGAAATTTTATCTTGTTGATAATCTCCTTTCCAAAAACGTCTTCTGCTTAAACGCACATACCAGTTACTTAAATAATCTTGAGTGAAATCTGAAATAGCTCTGGCGGCTTTTGTAGGCTCATATTCTGCATAATACTCGTCTACTTTTTGGATCAGCGTATGCAATTCTGAAAGTATCCATATATCAATTTCTGGTCTTTTTTCTAAAGGTAAATCCGCTTCAGAATACTTAAATTTATCCAGATTGGTATATAGCGTAAAGAAGGAATAGGTATTGTAAAGTGTGCCGAAAAATTTGCGTTTTACTTCTTCTATGCCTTCGACGTCAAACTTTAAGTTATCCCAAGGGTTTGCATTCATAATCATGTACCAACGTGTGGCATCGGCACCATAAGTTGACAAGGTTTCAAACGGATCGGTTGCGTTTCCTAAGCGTTTGGACATTTTTTGTCCGTTTTTATCTAAAACAAGTCCGTTGGAAACCACATTTTTATAGGCAACAGAATCAAATACCATGGTCGCAATAGCATGCAATGTATAGAACCAACCACGTGTTTGGTCAACACCTTCGGCAATAAAATCTGCTGGAAAAGACTCGTTATTATCAATCTTATTTCTATTCTCAAATGGATAGTGCCACTGTGCATAGGGCATAGAACCCGAATCGAACCAGACATCAATTAAATCTGCCTCACGCTTCATGGGTTTACCTGAAGCTGAAACTAACACAATCTCATCTACAATGTTTTTGTGTAAATCAACTTTTGCATAGTTCTCTTCAGAATTGTTTCCTATTTCGAAGTCTTCAAAAATATCTTTTGAAAGTAGGCCAGCCGAAACAGCTTTGGCCATCTCATTCTTCAATTCTTCAACCGAGCCAATACAGATTTCCTCATTCCCATCTTCGGTTCTCCAAATCGGTAGAGGAATTCCCCAATAGCGTGAGCGCGACAAATTCCAGTCATTAGCATTTGCTAACCAGTTACCAAAACGTCCAGTTCCTGTTGCTTTTGGCTTCCAGTTGATGGTTTCATTAAGTTCAAACATTCTGTCTTTAATGTCAGTCACTTTAATGAACCAAGAGTCTAAAGGATAATATAGAATTGGTTTGTCTGTTCTCCAGCAATTTGGATAACTATGTTTGTATTTTTCAACCTTAAAGGCTTTATTTTCTTCTTTTAATTTAATTGCTAGCTCCACATCAACCGAACGCTCTGGCGCTTCACCATCATTGTAGTATTCGTTTTTTACATATTTACCTGCAAATTCGCCCATTTCTGGTCTGAATTTTCCTTGCAGATCTACAAGAGGCACCAAATTACCGTTTTCGTCCTTTACCAACATTGGTGGAACTTCAGGTACAGCTTGTTTTGCTACCATGGCATCATCTGCTCCAAAGGTTGGTGCCGTATGAACTATACCTGTACCATCTTCAGTAGTAACGAAATCTCCAGAAATGACCCTAAAAGCGTTTTCAGGGTTGTCGTTTGGTAAAGCGTAAGGCAACAATTGTTCGTAAGTAATACCTACTACATCTTTTCCTTTGAACTCCTTTGCTATATAAAACGGAATCTTTTTATCGCCAGTGGTATATTCTAATACTTCAGGGTTGGTTTCAACCTTTTTAAACTTTCCATCAAACTGATTATTGACTAAGGACTTTGCTAAAACAACTTTTATGTGCTGAAATGTGTATTGATTATAGGTTTCTACCAAAACATAATCAATTTTAGGGCCAACGGTCAATGCGGTATTACTTGGTAAAGTCCAAGGTGTTGTGGTCCAAGCCAAGAAATAAATATCGCCTTCTTCCTTTAAAAAGTCTGGTAAGGAATTCTTATTCGCCTTAAATTGGGCTACTACTGTTGTATCTGTCACATCTTGATAGGTCCCTGGTTGGTTAAGCTCATGTGAACTTAAACCAGTACCTGCCTTTGGTGAATAAGGCTGAATAGTATAGCCTTTATACAATAAACTCTTGTTATAAATCTGTTTCAACAACCACCAAACGCTCTCCATATATTTGGGTTCGTAGGTGATGTATGGATCCTCCATATCGACCCAATAGCCCATTTTTTGAGTGAGGTCATTCCAAACATCGGTATAGCGCATTACGGCTTTACGGCAGGCTGCGTTATAATCTTCAACCGAAATGGTTTTACCAATATCCTCCTTTGTTATTCCTAATTCCTTTTCAACACCAAGTTCAATAGGTAATCCATGCGTATCCCAGCCAGCTTTTCGCTTTACTTGGAAGCCTTTCATGGTTTTATAACGTGGAAAAATATCTTTTATAGCTCTTGCTAACACATGATGAACACCAGGTAAACCGTTAGCAGATGGTGGCCCTTCAAAAAACACATAAGGCTGTTTTCCTTCTCGCGTAGTCACACTTTTTTCAAAGATATTCTGTTCTTTCCAATAGAGAAGAATGTCCTCTGCTACTTTTGGTAAGTCAAGTCCTTTATATTCAGGGAATTTAGCACTCATTGTTCGTGTTTTCAAATAAGAGTGCGAAATTAAGAATTTATCCTTAAATGATGAATCCTAAAGTCATAAAAAAAGCCAAAATGAGAGTTTTGGCTTTTTCAGACTAATTCAAATAAAAAGAACGTATCGATTAATTAATCAATTAATATTTTTTTAGTTTTTGTTGCGTTACCTGATTTAAAATAAACAATGTAAACGCCAGTACTTAATCCGGAAATCGACAATCCTTTACTCAAAGTCTCGGGTTGCAAGTCAAAAAACTCTTTAGCATTTTGACCTTGCATATTTATAATGTACAAGTTATCTACATTAGAATCTAATCCTTTGACATGAAGATTCTTTGTTGTGTTATTGTAGAAAATTAAATTAAATTGATACCCAGATTCTTCTGTGCTCAAACTCTGTTGTTGAGGTTGAAATACTATTTCGAATCGGTTGTTAAACTCCCCTACTTCAGAATTAAAGGTATAGACTTTACTATTATTTAAACTGGCATATGTGTTCTTTAAATTGTCCCTTAAAAATATCTTTTGGTTAGGGTCAATATTATCATACTCTGTAATCTTAATTTCAAAGCTATATGCCCCTGAAGATTTAAAGTTAAGCGGTATTACTTTATCATCAGTGATTTGCGAGTAGGCAAGCATGGTGTAACTTTCTCCTTCAAGGTTTAGGTTTAGATCACTGTTGTAAACTTCTGTGTTTATCGCATCATAACCATAATCAAAGCCATCTGTGGTTTCATCACTAAAGCCCAACAACAATTCACGTCTGGTTTCTGGCCCAGTAACAGATTTAAGTTCAACTCTTAATTTTTTCATACGATTGGAAGTGTTGGTACTATTCCCATTACCATTTCCTTTATCTTTTTCGTTTCCATTGCCTTTTGAATTACCATTGGTTCTAAAAAATGTAGAGCCATTTTCATACGAACCATCGGCATCGGCTTCTTTTATAAATACGCGTTGGTCATTATTAAATTCTACAACACCGTCAGCTACAATTTCAACTACAAAACCTTGAGCAACTGGCAAATATCTGGTTGGTGTTTTTGTACCATCCTGCGACCCATTCGTAGCACCTTCCATCCCAACAAATTGATAGGCTCTAACACCACCAAGTTTATTAACTACAGCATAGCCTCCATCATATTCGTATAGATTATGTGTTGCGCCGCTCCATTGTTGCCAAAGCTGAATAGATCCACCAATAACGCCTTGATTATCATCGATGAATTTATGTATATCTAAAGCAGATGGATATGGGTTTCCAAAAAGAGAAGTTGTATAGGTTGTGTTTTGAGCCGATCCAGGGCCGCCTTTATCGGTTACGTTAATTAATATTGTTCCATTATTAGGTTTTCCTTCAAAAACATATTGTTGACTAGGATTGGATGTCCCTGTTCCTTTATGAATATAACCTACACCAGGGGCAATATCCGTATTAGGATTGACATGTGCCCAATCATAATAGGTTACTCCGCTTTGAAATTTATACATCCATCTCGTACTTAACTTTCCTAGTGCATTGTAAGCGTTACTAAATTGCATTGCGGCAGGCACATGATCTTTAAGCATATTGGCCTTAAATTTGGCATTGTTGGCATTATTGCTGGCCGAATTATTATTAGTCAATGGTGTAATTCCTATTGCACCTACAGGCGATCCCCAATAGTTATACCAATAAAAACTTGCGGCACCTTCCTGACGTCGCATAATTTTACCAGTAGCAGAGGTTACTAAATCACTATTAACCGTTTGTACCAATTGAGAATCATTTTTTAGATCCAATGTTCCATTTAATTCTAAATACCAGCTATTTTGGACGAGATTATCTCCATTAACGGTTAGCGTTTTATTTGCATCAATATAAAGACCAATAGTTTTTGATGTATTTGAAGTTGTCACATTATTTTTAATTTGTACAATACTCCAATCTTTATTATTGGCGACATCTTCTATATCCCAAACATTACCATGTAACCAGGTCCCTTCAGTTGCCCAAGCACCGTCAGCTTTTGTTTCATATGGCATTGGTGCCGTTTGTTCTTGAAACGAAGTGATATTGTGAAGTTTTGTTGGACGATTATTAATTGAATAATCTGTAGTTCTATCAGTTGCAAAAATATCTGTCATTGTATAATAAGCCAAGAGGTCGGACCAAGAAACGGTAGCATTTGTAGTTATATCTACAACATTTTTATTTATTACTGTTCCTTTGATCACGCCACCATTGTTTTGGATTTCCTGATAAACCATACGCTGTATCTGATCATCAGTCAAAACTTTATTAAAAACTCTCACTTCATCTATATCTCCTTTAAAATATTCTCTATTAGCAACATTACTAGATCTCCTTCCTATTTCAAAATTCCCATTACTAGAAGCTGTATTTGCTATTGCAGCACCTGTTACTCCAATGTTGGTGGAATTAACCAAAACCCCATCAACATATAACTTCATCACTCCTGTAGAACTGTTATATGATCCCGTTAAGTGGTGCCACTCATTAAGTTTGATTGCTGATGAACTTAGCACTTTTTCACTAATACCTGAAGCCTTAATAGTAAACCTAGGCTGACTCCCATTTTGTAACCATAATTTACACCCAGTATCTTCACCAGCGATAGTCATATTGGTTGAGTTTCCTAAATCTGACTTCACCCATGCCATAAGGGTAAGATTTGTCAACCCATCAACAAATTTTGGTGTAGATAAATAATCATCAACACCATCAAAATCTAGTTTAGATTCCACAATAAAAGGATTAATAACAATATCGATACCACAATCTGCCAATAATTCTTCATTAGTCGGAGGAATATAAATATTTTGAACTATGCCAATATCGATTATGCCTGTACCATCAGTGACATCAATTCCTCCCCCATTATTTACATCGTAATATAAATGGCCAGAAATCACACCATTACTAATTACGGATGACGTGTTTTTTACAATAAGCATTGAATCATCATTATTTCCGATTAAATCATCATTGTTTAAGGTAATATTGTTAACTATTAATATTCCATTGTTGTAAAAGGTCTCTGAACCAAAAATTATACTCCCATCTAAAATCATCAACCCTTCATTAATATAATCTGCATTAAGACTCATATCCGTATGTATATAAGTAGAACATAAGTTATTCAAACCACTATTACCTCCGGAAGTTAAAGACCCAAAAAGTTCAAAAAGACCACAATTATTAAATGGGGCGTTTATCAATGAATTTCCTTGTACAATAACTGATGCATCAGGATAGTTGGTGATAAATGCTTGCCCACCTAGATTTAAATCTCCTCCTACATTTAATGTTCCTGCATTATGAACCGTACCATCACCAGCTGGGTTAAGAGTCCCTGGTAAAGTCATTGTTCCATTCGGTCCGATGTAGGTATCATTACCATTAAACCCAGGGGTATTTGTAAAGGTTATAGTCCCTGCCGCTTTTATCGTTGCTGTATTTCCAAAACTTGTTATAGAACCTGTATAAGTAACTCCAGGACCAACATACAATGTCCCTCTAAAATTAAATGACATATTTCCTGTATAATTAGCCATTATACAAATTGATTCTGAAGAACTATTACTGGTAGGAGCTAGGGATGGCAATCCTAAAGAATCAATCCATCCAGAGCTTGTATAGGTATAAGTACAGGTTGAAGGTTGGGTTACACCAGGAAATGTTGCGCCACTACAGGTTTGTGAGTTGACCGAAACATAAAATAGTAAACACAATAATGCAATAGCAAAGCGTAAAGTAGGTTTCATAATTTATAATTTAGACTAGGGGTCTTTTTTAATTATGTACCTGGATTTAATCTAGTTCAATGGATATTAAAAACACCAGAGGGAGGTGTGTAGAAGAGACGTAAAAACCCCAATTAGGGTTTTATACATCTCATTAGTAGAACAATATTAAGACATTACACCCTATCTTGCAAGAAATATTTAACATTTTTTTCGATAAAGTGTTGTTTATATTCGATAAAATACAATTGATTAAAGAATTGACATTAAAGATATTTATAGAAAAGAGCCCTGATTATCGACTAAAAATGAAGTCATTTTAACCAAATTTTTAAAATAAGTTAGACGATAAACCCAATTAAATCCTCAATTTTTGAAACCAATTGAATCTTAATAACCGTATTTTTTAATGAAATTTTGTTGTATTTGGAAACAAATATGGTCGAAAACCCTAATTTTTCAGCTTCTAAAATACGCTGCTCCACACGTTGCACCGGACGAATTTCACCTGAAAGACCAACTTCAGCTGCAAAACAATACCCTTTAGAAATAGCTTCGTCTTCATTTGAGGACAAAATAGCTGCTACAACCGCTAAATCTATAGCTGGGTCATCTACGGTAATGCCACCCGTAATATTTAAAAAGACATCTTTTGCACCTAACCTAAAACCTGCACGTTTTTCTAAAACAGCCAAAAGCATGTTTAATCGTTTGGCGTTAAACCCTGTTGCAGAACGTTGAGGAGTTCCATAAACTGCTGTACTCACCAAGGCTTGCACTTCGATCATTAATGGACGCATACCTTCTAAAGTTGCCGCTATGGCATGACCAGACAGTTCTTCATCCTTTT
Source organism: Flavobacteriaceae bacterium MAR_2010_72 (assembly GCA_003550275.1). Lineage (GTDB taxonomy): Bacteria > Bacteroidota > Bacteroidia > Flavobacteriales > Flavobacteriaceae > Geojedonia. Next base: position 211,757 of record QXCW01000002.1, on the reverse strand, counting down.
GAGAAATCAATATTTCTGAAGGATTAGATACTTCACGCAACCCCGAGCCTTGCATTTCATAAATCCCTAATTCATTGGTCGAACCAAAACGGTTTTTATTTGCTCGCAGAATTCTGAACACATGATTACGATCACCCTCGAATTGCAAGACCGTATCGACCATATGCTCTAAAATTTTAGGGCCAGCAATGGCACCATCTTTGGTGATATGGCCAATTAAAACGACAGGCGTTGACGTTTCTTTTGCAAATTTAATAAGCTCTGTGGCACATTCTTTTATTTGGGAGATGCTTCCTGAAGCAGATTCAACATAATCACTATGAAGTGTTTGAATTGAATCAATAACTACAATATCTGGTTCTAGTGCCTCAATCTGTTTAAAGATATTTTGAGTTTTAGTTTCTGTTAGAATGTAGCAATTGGTATGGCTTGGGTTAATGCGTTCTGCTCGCATTTTTATCTGCTTTTGGCTTTCTTCACCTGACACATAGAGTGTTTTATACGGAAGTTTTAATGTAATTTGAAGTAACAAGGTGCTTTTACCGATACCTGGCTCACCACCTAACAAAGTCAAGGAACCTGGAACTAAACCACCACCAAGTACGCGATTAAATTCTTCATCATGGGTATTTAACCTCACTTCTTCTCCGACATCAATTTCGTCAATCCTTAAGGGTTTTGAAACGCGCTTTGTATTAGAGTTAGGAGCCTTCCAATCACTTTTTTCAGGTGTTTGGATAACTTCTTCAACTATGGTATTCCATTCTTTACACGCAGTGCACTGACCTTGCCATTTTGAAAATTGGCTGCCACAATTCTGACAAAAAAAAGTTGTTTTAACTTTAGCCATAGTTAGTTTTTTGGTCTTAAAACCCGAAATCTGCTTTAATTTCTTCAGCCTTTTCCAACATTAGGTCTTTTGTAATACCTCCTATTTCCTGAAGGATATAAGCCGACGTGTAAGTCCTCATTGCTTTTTTTGGCTCACCTGTTTCTTCATAAAATCGTGCTAAATAATAACTTCCTAAAAGTGTTTCTGGATATTCTTTTCTGGCTATTTTTCCGAGGTCTTCGTAATATTCAAATTTTTTATTCTTTTCTATCGCTGCCTGAATAGCTTTAAAATCATTAACCAATATTTGCTTTTCAATACCAAATAAGTCATTAATGGTTTTATACTTTTCAAGGAGGTAGTCAACTGGAGAGGTTTCTAGCTTTAAAATCGTTTCGGTGTACTCCTTTTTACTAATAGGTTGAAATACAAAAAAGATGCTTTCTAACGCTTTTGGAATGGCGTGGGCAGGTAAGGCATAATGCGAAGGACCTTCAAAATTATCAAAATTATAGAGCAGATTTTTGTTTTCTAGTGACCTGATACTTTTGTCTAACGCAACGGCGTTTTGATTAATTGAGGGCACATCATTACTTGAAGTCGCCATATAATAAAAGATCTTTTTCTCAACAACTTTTAAACGCTCGGTAAGATATTGCCCAGTTTGTGGTGCTAAATCTGGTGCAATACTCACATAGGCCTGAAACAAAGGTTGGTCTTTAAACAAATAATAATTGATAAAATTGGCAGTTTCGCCATGACCAACAATAGCTCTAAAATTTTCGGTTTTAAACGTTTTATTTAAGTAGGGTATCAGTTCCATCCCTATAAACTCAAAAAAAGCAGCCCCTTTTTCAATGGGAAGGGAGTTTTGTTCAGAATACATGCAATCATCATAACGTTGTTCTGCTTGCTTTATACCTACTACAATAGATTCTGGCATATCTTCCCAATACGAATAATAGTCAACATTACCCGCTACGGCTTCAAATAAATAATCGCCGTCCAAGACAATAATTAACGGATACTTTTTGGCATCATCAGGGTTATATCCTCTCGGCAGTAATATCTTCAACTGACGATCTTCGCCTAACTTACTAGAGCTAATGGTTTCATATTTTGCTTGGGAATGTAGCGTGTTCAAACAAAAACACAATACACATAACATGATAAGTTTATTCATGATTGGTAGATTTAAAATTGATACGGCAAGGTAAAAAATTATTTCCTTCTATTATAGATTGGTAAATAGATTAAGGATAATCCGCCCAAAACAATTATCATCAAGGTTTGTGATGACCACATAATCCACCCAAAAGCTAAACTAGGTTCTTTTGCAATTGAAAAAATTGAAAACGCGGCATAAACTGCGACAGGGTACGAACCAATACCTCCATTGGTTGCGGCAATGCTAAAACTTGCAGAAATAAACCCAATTAAAATGGCGGCCAAAGGAATATTGGAGGTTTCTTCTAAAGCAAAGGTGGTAATGTAAAACATAAGCACATACATTCCCCAAATAAAAAAGGTGTGAAAAATGAATGCCCATTTTTTTTTCATTTTAAAAATAGCTAGAACGCCTTCTATCAAACCCTCAACAAAAGTCCTGATTTTCACGGCAAATGTTGACGAGCTTCGCTTAATGAAAATGAAAAACAACAACCCCAATATTAACATAACAATACTAGCAAAACCAATTTTTAAAGGATCGAATCGTTCAGAAAAAAATTGAAATATGAACTCGTATTCCAAAAAAAGTGTAATCACGATAATGAGCAGCATTACAAACATATCGGCAATACGTTCGGCTACAATAGTCCCGAAGCCTTTTTCAAATGGAACGCCTTCGTAGTTTGTTAATATGGTGGCTCGTGTTACTTCTCCCGCCCTTGGTATGGTATAATTAACCAAATACGTAGCGAAAACCGCCATAATACTATTGGGCAGCCTTAACGTATAACCAATGGGTTCGATCATAAACTTCCAACGATACGCACGGGATAAATGGCTCAAGAGTCCGAATAGCAGCCCTAAACCAATATAAGTATAATCGGCATTTTTAAAATACTGGACAAGCTCTTGAAATGAAATCTTAGACAAAGAATACCAAATTAACACTACTCCCAATAATAGTGGCAATGTTATTTTGAGAATCTTTGTAAGCGATGTGTTCAAGAATTTATTTTAAAAGGTTAGTCGCCTCATCTGGGAACACCAACGAAGGTTTAAATGTTTTTGCATCTTCAATGTCCATGAAGGCATAGGTGATTAAAATTAATGTATCACCTACCGAAACTTTACGGGCAGCGGCACCATTAAGCGTTATTTCTCCACTATTTCTTGGTCCAGGAATCACGTAGGTTTCTAAACGTTCACCATTGTCATTATTTACAATTTGAACTTTCTCTCCTTGAATAATATTGGCAGCATCCATAAGGTCTTCATCAATAGTAATACTACCAATATAGTTTAGGTCTGCTCCCGTACATTTGACGCGATGTATTTTAGATTTTACAACTTGAATTTGCATTTGGCAAAGGTAATTAATTTAGAGCGATATTGTCTATTAGTCTAATTTCTCCTGCATAAACTGCAATAAAGGCTCTATATGATTTTGATTTTGATTTTCGATTTATAGGTTGAAGCGATTCTTCATCTGCAATGGTAAAGTATTCTAGTTTTAATAACGGATGTTTTGCAAATTTTGACTTAACCCATTCAATGACCTTAACATCACTATTTGTACCAAACTTTGTTTTGGCAGATTTTAATGTTTTATAAATAAACGGTGCTGCTTTTCTATATTCTGGCTCAAGCCTCGCATTTCTAGAACTCATAGCTAATCCATCGGTTTCGCGATGTATGGGGCATCCAATAATATTTACTGGAATATTATGCTTTTCAACAAGCTTTTTAATAATCATTAACTGCTGAAAGTCTTTTTCTCCAAAGTAGGCATTGTCTGGCTTTACAATTTCAAATAAGCGTTTAACCACTGTCCCAACACCGTCAAAATGTCCTGTTCTAAATTCACCTTCCATATTATCTTCTAAACCATCAAAGGAAAAGTTGGATGAGTTTACATTATCACCATAGATATCTTCAACACTAGGCGCATAAACCATGATTTCACCTTCCGGTAAAGTTTTCAGCATGGCAACATCAGATTCCAATGTTCTTGGATATTTTTGTAAATCGGATGTATTATCAAACTGCGTAGGATTGACAAAGATGCTCACTACAACTAAATTATTTTCGCTTAATGCTTTTTTAATTAGAGCCAAATGCCCACTATGAAGCGCTCCCATCGTTGGCACTAAACCAAGGGTTTGATAAGCTGATTTAAAGGTGTTAACAGCCTTATTTAAGTCGCTCTTTTTATGGAAAACGTTCATGTAATAACAAAAGTTTAACAGCGTGCAAACTTAATATTTTACTAGCAATCTGCATAAATTTTTGTAATTTTGCGTGTTTTTTATTTTTAATTCCAAAAACGAAATGATTTATGAAAGATAAGAGAATATTGTATGTGTCCTCTGAAGTTGTTCCATATTTACCAGAAACAGAGATTTCTTCTATGTCCTTTGAAGCTCCAAAAATGGTAAACAAACAAGGAGGTCAGATTAGAATATTCATGCCTCGTTATGGAAATATCAATGAAAGACGCCACCAACTTCACGAAGTTATACGTTTGTCAGGTATAAATCTGGTCATAAATGATCTGGATATGCCGCTAATTATTAAAGTTGCCTCTATACCAAAAGAACGTATTCAGGTTTATTTTATCGATAACGAAGAGTATTTTAAACGTAAAGCGACCCTAACTGACGAAGACGGCAAATTGTTTAGCGATAATGACGAACGTGCCATTTTCTTTGCCAAAGGTGTTATAGAAACCGTAAAAAAATTAAATTGGTCGCCAGATATTATTCATGTTAATGGTTGGCTCGCATCCCTATTGCCAATCTATCTTAAAGAGTATTATAAAAACGAACCCCTTTTCACAGACAGTAAAATTGTGACCTCTGTATACAATCAAAGCTTTGATGAAACGTTAGATACAAAAATGATTGAGAAAGTGAGGTTCGACAATATTGAGGAAGAAGCCATTAAACATTTAGATAAACCTTCCTATGTTAATCTAATGAAGATTGCCATAGATTATTCTGACGCGCTCATTAAAGGATCTGAAGACTTACCAAAAGAACTAGAAACGTATTTGGCCGAATCTAATAAGCCCGTTTTAGAATACTTCTCACCTGAAGAGTTCGCAGAACCGTATAGTGAATTTTACACCTCTCAAGTATTAAACTAGAAATACATTTAATGAAAAAGAAACCGATTGCCCTTAAAAATCTTGCAATTTTAACGTTGTTGATTAGTTCATTTATAGCTTGTGATAAAGATTTTGCAAGTATAGATTCTGATATTATAAATAATGATAATGCCGCTCATTTTAAAACGAGCAAACAAAAGTTTAATGTTACAGCTTACACAAAAAAACTAGATCCGGTTCAAACCAACAATTTACCGCTTAATTTTTTAGGAGTTTATAACGATCAAGTGTATGGTACGACAACTGCAAACGTGGTAAGCCAAATAAGCACTACTATTTTTAATCGTGTTTTTGGTGATAATGTTAAAATGGATTCAGTCGTTTTACACATCCCTTATTTTAGCCGATCTATTAGCGTAAACGATAGTGGGGAGACCATTTATGAACTTGATTCGGTATTTGGTTCGGACCCCATAAAACTCTCTATATACGAAAACAACTATTTTTTAAGGGACTTCAATCCAAGTTCCGAAATTAATTCAACTCAAACCTATTACTCCAATGGATCCACTGGTTTAGATCAAATTAATCCTGCTCAACTTGAAGGAAACTTAATCAAGATAGAAGGCACCACAAATGGAGAGCTCGAAAGCTTCATCCCAAATGATGGTGAAATACAAATTAGAGATAGTGCAGGTGAAATTACTGAACGCTTGGCTCCAGCATTGCGTGTTAAACTTGACACTACGTTTTGGCGTCAAAAAATCATTGCCAAAGAAGGTGAAATAGAATTAAGTAACTTAAATAATTTCAAGGATTATTTTAGAGGTATTTACTTTAAAACTGAAGCGGTAAATAATAAAGGAAACATGTCTCTTCTCAATTTTGCTGCGACAAACGCAAAAATCACCATGTATTATGAGATCGAATCCCCTACACAGGCAGGTGTACGCGAGACAAGAACTTATGAATTCACGTTCACTGGTAACCGAGTTAATTTTATTTCAGAACCTTCAAATGCCATTTCAAATGGTGACGCCGTTAATGGTGATGAAAAACTTTATCTAAAGGGCGGACAAGGTTCTGTTGCTGTAATAGATTTGTTTAGTGGACTTATACAAGATCCTGATTCAGGTTTGGATGTGCCACAATTAGAGTACTTCAGAAACAGAAAAGGCAAATGGTTAATCAATGAAGCTAACCTTGTATTCTATGTTGATCAAACTGCCGTGCAGCAGCTTAACGAGCCAGATAGAATCTATTTGTATGATCTAGAAAACAACACACCATTAACAGATTACTTTGTTGATCTGGTAAATTCAACTGTTCCTGTAAACTCTAGAATTAGTCATCTTGGAAAGTTACAACGCGTTGACGACGAACCTGATGGTTTAGGAATTAAGTATAAAATAAGGCTCACAGAACATATTAATAGTATTCTTTTAAGAGATTCAACCAATGTAAAGCTAGGTTTAGCCGTGAGTTCAAATGTGAATATTGAATCTAGCAGTCTTCAATATAATATCCTAACAAACGATAATTTAAATACAAAAGTTCCTTTAAGCTCAATTGTTACCCCTCGTGGTACAGTTCTTCACGGAAATAATACGTCCGTTGAAGCAAAAAAGGTATATTTAGAAATCTTATACACTGAACCAAACAACTAATCTCATATGTGTGGAATTGTCGGATATATTGGTCACAGAGAAGCTTATCCAATTATTTTAAAAGGATTACAACGACTAGAGTACCGTGGCTATGATAGTGCAGGTGTCGCTCTTTTTGATGGAACCGACATTAAATTGTGCAAGACTAAAGGAAAAGTCGCCGATCTAGAACACAGGGTTAAAGATGAGATTTCAACTAACGGAACATTGGGAATCGGCCATACCCGCTGGGCGACACATGGTGTACCAAATGATGTCAATTCACATCCACATTATTCCAATTCAGGAAATTTAGTCATCATACATAATGGTATTATTGAAAATTACGAATCTCTAAAAAAGGAGCTTCTAAAACGAGGCTATCACTTCAAGTCAGAAACAGATACCGAGATTTTGGTCAACCTCATCGAAGATGTCAAAAACAATGAAGGTGACATCAAACTGGGCAAAGCTGTTCAAATTGCCTTAAATCAAGTTGTTGGCGCCTATGCTATTGCTGTTTTCGATAAAACCAAGCCAGATGAAATTGTTGTGGCCAAACTAGGTAGCCCTTTAGCAATAGGCATTGGTGACGATGAATTTTTTATAGCCAGTGACGCATCACCGTTTATTGAGTACACAAAAAATGCCATTTACCTCGAAGATGAAGAGATGGCCATTGTAAGACGAGGTAAAGACATAAAAGTTCGTAAAATTAAGGATGATTCACTTGTAGATCCCTATATGCAGGAGCTTCAAATAAATCTTGAGCAGATTGAAAAAGGCGGTTACGATCATTTTATGCTGAAGGAAATCTACGAACAACCTAGTGCTATCTTGGACACTTTTAGAGGACGATTACGTTCTAATGAAGCCATTATAAAAATGGCTGGTGTTGAAGATAATATGAAGAAATTTCTTAACGCCAATAGAATTATTATTGTAGCCTGTGGTACCTCATGGCATGCAGGTTTGGTAGCTGAATATATTTTCGAGGATTTAGCTAGAATCCCTGTTGAAGTTGAATACGCTTCTGAATTTAGATACCGTAACCCCGTAATTACCGAAAATGATGTGGTAATTGCCATTTCCCAATCGGGTGAAACTGCAGATACTTTAGCCGCAATAAAATTAGCAAAATCAAAAGGTGCTTTTGTTTTTGGAGTTTGTAATGTAGTTGGTTCAACCATAGCTCGTGAAACCAACGCGGGCGCCTATACACATGCTGGTCCAGAAATAGGTGTAGCCTCAACCAAAGCATTTACAACACAAATAACTGTACTTACACTCATTGCACTTCGATTGGCAAGAGCAAAAGGCACCATATCAAGTTCAGATTTTAGAACACATTTAATTGAGTTGGAATTAATTCCGAAAAAAGTTGAATTGGCATTAAAATCTGACGCTTACGTCCAAACAATTGCCAATATTTATAAGGACACTAAAAATTTCCTTTATCTAGGAAGAGGTTATAATTTCCCTGTGGCTTTGGAAGGCGCTCTTAAATTAAAGGAAATCTCCTACATCCATGCCGAAGGTTATCCGGCGGCCGAGATGAAGCATGGTCCCATCGCTCTTATAGATGAAAATATGCCTATTGTAGTTATTGCAACCAAAAAAGGGCATTATGAAAAAGTGGTGAGTAATATTCAAGAGATAAAGTCAAGAAAAGGTAAAATTATTGGCATTGTTACCGAAGGCGACGAAAGCGTTAGAGAACTTGCCGATCACGTGATTGAAGTACCAGAAACCCTTGAATCCTTATCGCCATTACTAACGACTATTCCTTTACAGCTGTTGTCGTATCATATAGCCGTAATGTTGGGAAGAAATGTTGACCAACCTCGTAATCTAGCCAAATCCGTAACGGTTGAATAACCTCTTAATCGTAAACCTTAATAATTTTTAATTTTCCACGAATTTTTTTAAGAAATTTGTAATATTCTTCTGTTTTTTTGTTAAAATATACTATGCGTGCATAATTTTTTAAAAAATTTTTAACAATTAATTAGATATTTAATTATATTCGTTTGCTAAAAATTAACTAATTCCCTAAAATGAAAGCAATCTTTAAAATTTTTACACTGTTTTGTGGCACTTTATGTTTTGCTCAAACTACAGTAACTGGTAATGTAACAGATAATAATGGGCAACCTTTGCCTGGCGCAAATGTTATTGTTATTGGTACATCTACAGGAACGGTAACCGACTTTGACGGAAACTATACCTTAAACGTAAACCAAAACCCTCCATTTTCAATTCAAGTAAGTAGTGTTGGCTTTGGCACCGTAACTAAAGAAGTTACAACAAAATCTCAAACTTTAAATTTTACCTTAAATGAAGGTAGTGCGTTGGATGAAATCGTAATTTCGGCTTCACGAACACCTGAAAGTGTACGAGAATCCCCGGTGACTATTGAGCGATTAAGTGCCAAAGACATCAAAATGTCATCAGCACCAAGTTTTTATAATAGTTTAGAAAACCTCAAAGGTGTAGATGTACACCAAGGGAGTTTAACTTTTAACTCAGTAAACACTCGTGGGTTTGCTACTTACGCAAATACACGATTTGTTCAGTTAGTTGATGGTATGGATAATGCTTCACCTGTTTTAAACTTTGCGATTGGCAACATGTTAGGATTGAATGAATTGGATGTTCAAAGTGTTGAATTATTACCAGGAGCTTCTTCTGCTTTATATGGTGCTAACGCTTTCAATGGAATTTTATTTATGAATAGTAAAAACCCTTTCGATCATGAAGGGATTAATTTTTATTATAAACAAGGTATTACCTCCCAAGAAGCTGGTGGCGATAATAGCTTTTATGACTTCGGTATGAGAGCGGCCTATAAGTTCAGTGATAAATTTGCTGGGAAAGCATCCTTTTCATATCTAAATGGAACCGATTGGCAAGCTAACGATACCAATCAATATGTTTTAGGTGCTGTTGGAAGCCCTGATGCCATATTACCATTTAGATCTGGTCCTGCTCATGATGCACTAAACGTCTATGGAGACGAAGTAAGTCTTTCAAGCATAGGCTTAAACCTTAGGCAATTTGCCCAAATCCTTGAGCAATTGGGGCAAGCTCCTCCGGGATCAAGTGCAATGGTGCCAGCCGTTAATGTTGCTAGGACAGGTTACAAGGAATCCGATTTAACCGATTATGATGCAAACAGTTTAAAAGCTGATTTTTCGTTGCATTATCGTCCATTTGCTGATGATATAGAAATAGAATGGAAATCTAAAGTTGGTCGTGGAAGCACTATTTATCAAGGCGCCAATAGATATCAAATTAAAGACTTCACATTGCAACAGCACAAATTAGAAATTAGAGGAGATAATTTTTTCTTAAGAGGTTACACTACGAGTGAGAGTGCGGGTAAAAGTTATGATATGCGCTTCACTGGGATCAATATGAATAAAGTAGGTGCACAAGAATGGTTTGGCACTTATACTGGTGCTTACATCGCTGGTATTTTAGGCGGAGGCACAAATGAGCAAGCACATGCTGGCGCAAGACAATTTGCAGATCAAACGGTAACCATTCAACCAGGTACGCCTGAGTTTGAAGCCTTATTTAACAAAGTCACTAATGACCCAAATGTTGCTACTGGTTCAAAATTCCTTGATAATACCAAAATGCATGTTGGTGAAGGAAATTATAATTTCAAGTCTTTGCTAAATGATGCCATGGATTTACAAGTAGGTGGTTCATACAGACAATATTCTTTAAATTCTAGTGGAACAATTTTTACCGATTACGATGGTCCAATTGATTATGAAGAATATGGAGCATATGTTCAAGGTATTAAGAAATTTTCTGATGAGCGTTTAAAAGTAACAGCTTCAGTTCGTTATGATAAAAATGAGTTTTTTGATGCAAGCTATTCTCCAAGGCTTTCTGTAGGTTATGCTGCAGGAGCAAATAGAGAACATAACTTTAGAGCGTCAGTTCAAACAGGATTTAGAAATCCACACACTCAAGCTTTATTTATAGGGTTTAACGTAGGTAGAGCCATATTGGTAGGTGGATCGCCTGCTAATTTAGACAGAGATCTTCCAGGAACTGCACTTAAGCCTAGAGATGCTTATTTTAATTCTTACTCAAGAGAATCTGTTACCGCATTTGGTATTGCCGTTCAAACCGCTGTAGCAGGAGGGACCAATCCAAACGTAGCTGTACAACAAAATGCTGGTTTGTTAACACCAGTTAATGGTACAGGTATTACACCTTTAGTGAAACAAGAACAAGTAACTGCATTTGATGTTGGGTATAGAGGCAAATTAGGGCCATTTACAACTGATGTGAATTTATATTATAACAGATATAATGATTTCTTGGCAGAAAAGCTTGTAATTACGCCTAACAATGGCTCGGTTTCTGATCTATCTGGAGTTCTAGATATAGCAAATGGTCTATTAAGTGGGCCAACAGGAAATTATACGGTTTTTCAAGTTAATACCAACTCTACAGCTAATGTAAGCTCTTATGGAGCAGTACTAGGGTTGTCTACAAAAATTGCAGGAAATTTTGATCTAGGCTTTAATTATACCTATGCTAAACTCGATTTTGATCAAGCTTCAGAGCCTGATTTTAGTGCAGGTTTCAATTCTCCTGAACATAAAGTTAAAGTTTCTTTTGGAAACGATAGTTTGTTTAAAGACTTTGGATTTGGTGTGAATGTAAGATGGACCGATGAGTATTTCTGGCAAGCAAGTATTGCTAACGCAATTATGCCTGCAAGAACAGTAGTTGACGCACAAATAAACTATTCAATACCTTCTCTAAAATCTATTTTTAAAGTTGGTGGAACCAATTTAGGAGGTAAAGAGTTTCAAAGTGCGGTTGGTGGACCATTTATAGGATCACAATATTATGTGTCTTGGACAATTAACAACTAATATTTCAATATTTTAAGTAGTAAAACGCCTTCTAATCGAAGGCGTTTTTTTTATCTGTAAAAAAGGTAAAAAATGACTTTAATTTTAAATTAAAACTAATATCTTTGCAGCGCGAAAAAACCAAGCGCTCGAGTTTAAAGCGCTAGCCATTTTTCCAATTTAAGATTATCTAAACATTAAACACATAAGTAATGTCAAAAGTTACAGGTAAAGTTGCACAAATTGTAGGTCCAGTAATCGATGTTGAATTCGGTGCTGGTGCTGAACTTCCAAAAATTTATGATTCATTAGAAATTAAAAGACCTGACGGTTCTCTTTTAGTATTAGAGGTACAATCACATATTGGTGAAGATTCCGTTCGTACTATTGCAATGGATTCATCTGATGGTTTAAGTAGAGGAACAGAAGTTGTTGCAACTGGAGCTCCAATTCAAATGCCAATTGGCGAAGATGTTTACGGACGTTTATTTAACGTTATTGGTGACGCCATTGATGGTATTGGAGATTTACCTAAAGCTGGAAAAGCTGGATTACCTATTCACAGAGAAGCGCCAAAATTCGAAGATCTATCAACATCTACCGAAGTTCTTTTTACTGGTATTAAAGTTATTGACTTAATTGAGCCTTACGCAAAAGGTGGTAAAATTGGTTTATTTGGAGGTGCTGGAGTTGGTAAAACTGTATTAATTCAAGAGTTGATCAACAATATTGCTAAAGGTCACGGTGGTTTATCGGTTTTTGCTGGTGTTGGAGAAAGAACTCGTGAAGGAAACGATTTACTTCGTGAAATGTTAGAGTCTGGAATTATTAAATACGGTGATGAATTCATGCATTCTATGGAAGAAGGCGGATGGGATTTAACCAAAGTTGATAAGGCTAAAATGAAAGAGTCTAAAGCGACTTTCGTTTTTGGACAAATGAATGAGCCTCCTGGAGCACGTGCGCGTGTGGCTTTATCAGGTTTAACTATTGCTGAATATTTCCGTGATGGTGCTGGTGATAGTCAAGGAAAAGATGTATTATTTTTCGTAGATAACATCTTCCGTTTTACACAAGCTGGTTCAGAGGTGTCTGCACTTTTAGGTCGTATGCCATCTGCGGTAGGTTACCAGCCTACTTTAGCAACCGAAATGGGTGCGATGCAAGAGCGCATTACTTCAACTAAAAAAGGTTCTATTACATCAGTTCAAGCGGTTTATGTACCTGCCGATGACTTAACAGACCCTGCACCTGCTACTACGTTTGCCCACTTGGATGCGACAACAGTATTGTCTCGTAAAATTGCAGAGCTTGGTATTTACCCTGCGGTGGACCCATTAGATTCTACCTCAAGAATTTTAGCTGCTGATATTCTAGGTAATGAACACTACAATTGTGCAACTCGTGTAAAAGAGTTATTACAACGCTATAAAGAACTACAGGATATTATTGCCATTCTTGGTATGGAAGAATTATCAGAAGAAGATAAAATGGCTGTAAACCGTGCAAGACGTGTACAACGTTTCTTGTCCCAACCATTCCATGTTGCAGAGCAATTTACAGGTATCCCAGGGGTATTAGTTGATATTAAAGAAACTATAAAAGGATTTAACATGATTATGGATGGTGAGTTAGATCATCTTCCTGAAGCAGCATTCAACCTTAAAGGAACCATCGAAGAAGCGATTGAGGCTGGAGAGAAAATGTTAGCTGAAGCGTAATTCAATTGATAATTATCAATTATTAATATATGTATTTAGAAATTGTATCACCCGAAGCAACCTTATTTAGTTCAGAAGTAGATTCTGTGGTTGTTCCTGGAGTTTTAGGTGATTTTGAAATGCTTAACAATCACGCCGCAATTGTTTCATTACTTAAGGCTGGGACTGTTAGGATAAAAACCCATAGTAATAGTAATTTGGTTGTTGATGAACTGCATGCGCAGGTGATCCCTCATAAAGATGACAAAAAAGTTTTAACGGTGAAGATAAATTCTGGTACCGTTGAAATGAAAGACAATAAAGTAATTGTGTTAGCTGATTAAGCTATTCATGACATTTATATTATAAAAGAGCCAAACATAATGTTTGGCTCTTTTATTTCCAGTTCCAAATAATCAATTCCCAATTTTGATTATTGGATGAGTAATTTTTTAAAACTTCAAAACCTACTGCTTTGTGAGCTTGGGATGAACGCGTATTCAAAACGTCAACCTCTGTAATTAAGGCATCATACTCTAATGACAATTCATCTTTCATAAAATTGTACAAGCCTCTAAAAATCCCTTGCCCTCTGTATTGTTTATCAATACATATTTGTCCCATTGCCAAGTAATTTAAGTTTATGTGCTTTTCTGAAAGTGCATTGTCTATTTCAGTAAACATCGGCACTAATAATGGAATATCTTTTTTGAAATCTTGCAACATAGACAAGGCATAGCCTACAACGGTATCATCATATTTGGCAATACAATGTGCACATTTATCATTCATCCTCTTCAACATATCATAAGAATGTTTTAAAGTCACAAAGCCTTCTTTACTTTTATCATCTGCAGATAAAACATCTTTAAGGTTTTGCTCCTGAAGGCTTAAAATTCCTTTAAGTTCTTCATCAGTGGAGACTCTATGATAAGTTACAGTTTTCATTACTAGTTATTCTTTAGTATTTAACCAAAGTGATTTATTTTGTTTTATTTTTTTAAGTTGAGGCTCATCATCTAAATTCATAAATGATAAATTATAATTAATATCTGTTTGAACTTTTATTGTGGTTTCATAAATGGTATCATAACGCCCGTAAACCAAAACAACCTCATCATTAATAGCATATTTGTTTAAAGCTAAATTAATATCTACCACACTATTTAAAGTAAAATCACCAACTTTTATAAGCTTATCACCTATCTGTAGACCTGCATTGTATGCCGAAGAATTCAGTTTTGGATTGCTTAATAATTTGTGATCTCTTACAAAGGCCCCAAATGAAATCGTGTTCTCCGTTTTTAAATCAATACCAACATTTTTGAAAAGTCTTTCAAAATTTGGCATTCCACTTTTATAAATATAATTATTAAAAAAAGCATCGCCAAAATCCTTTCCTGCATAAGTATTGAGCGTTTGGTGTAATTCTTCAACTGTATAATAATTACCAACTTTTCCAAAATTAGTCCACATAAGCTTCATGTAATCGTCAAGGTTTAAATTTTGTTCTCTCAAGGATAAATCTAGAGCTAAGCCTAGCATTTCCCCGTAGCTGTAGTAGGAAATGAAGGTGTTTTCTCGATTGGTCTGATCGACAGATTTTGCAGCATCCACAAAAGGTGCTTGGTAACTCATCTCAATAGGATTAAAAAATTGACGCCCGGGTGATGTCCACACAAAATTAAATCCTCTGCTCATATCACTTAAATACTTTTCATGGCTCCACACTCCTGCTCTACACATCGATAAAGCATCGTAATAGTTTGTAAACCCTTCGGCAAACCATAGTAAACCACTCATATTTGCCTCTTCAAAATTAAAAGGCTCTAAATCTTGTGGTCTAATACGCTCTACATTCCAGCAATGAAAAAACTCATGTGCTACAGTACCTATATTTTGTTCAATTCCTCCTCGGGCTAAACTTCTGGTTGTTGTTAAAATAGTAGAGTTTCTGTGTTCCATTCCGTCTCCAACTACAATTGGCATATAACAGGCCAAAAAGGTGTATTCGCTATAATCAAACTTGGGAAGTTCACCGAAAACTGCTTTCTGTTGAAGCACAATAGCCTTTACGTCTTCAAAGTATTTATCAAAATCTTCATCAGAAGCCTTATCATCATGTAGCACAAAATTAATGTCCTGACCATCTACCTTAAAATTTCTTTTTCTAAAATTGCTAATTTCAACTGGACTATCCATGAAATATTGAAGATCTCTGGCATAATAGGTTTGATCCTTTACATGTTTTAATTGGGTTGCAACTTTCCAATTTAAATCTTCTCTAAGGTTAAAAGTAACTTCAAATTCATTATTGGATAATTCAGGAACATACATAAATGTAGCCGGAATATTAAGATGTGCGTGAGTTTCATCAATTTGTGCATACGTCCCATCACCGTGATTGGCAAACAAGGTATAACTCACTATAATTGTACCATCATGACCTTTTACGTGCCAGGCATATGGATTTGGCCTCAAGGTTTGTAAAACTTTACCTTTACCATCAGTTACCGTAACGCTATAAACGTTTTTCACAAACTCATGTAACGCATAACGTCCAGGTGACGATCTGCTCATTCTAAACTCAACTAGATCAGAATCTAAATTTGTAAAGGTGGCTGTGATGTGGGCTTCATGATGGACTGCGTTTTCAAATGAAATGTTATAGTTTGAGGAGACTTGCGCCAGCGCTAAATTTCCCATTATAAAAATCAAAAAACCAAAAAGAAATCTATACATGAATTAAAATTTAAGGGTCTAAGATAGTATTTTTGTTCTATGGACAAACTTCCTAAAAAGTTAAAATCTAAATTAGAGCATCGAGAGCACGAACAGTTGTTTCGAAACTTAAGTGACTCTCATAATTTAATTGATTTCTCGTCAAACGACTATTTAGGATTTTCAAAATCTGAATCCATTTTTAATAATACACACGATTTTCTAAAAGCTCATAACCTATTTCAAAATGGGGCAACTGGCTCACGGTTATTAACAGGAAATCATAGTCTTTATAATGAACTTGAAACCAAGCTTTGCAAGGTGTATAACTGTGAGTCTGCTTTAGTTTTTAATTCAGGTTATAATGCCAATATTGGCTTCTTTTCGTGTGTCCCGCAGCGTGGAGATCTAATTTTTTATGATGAATTTATCCATGCCTCAATTAGAGATGGTATTCGGCTTTCAAATGCAAAGGCTTTCAAGTTCAAACACAACGATTTAAATCATCTCGAAAACCTATTAAATGGAGTCCAAAATGGGGAAACGGTATATGTTGTTTCCGAATCTGTATTTTCAATGGATGGTGACAGTCCAGACCTCGTTGCACTTTCGCAACTATGCCTAAAACACCACGCATTGCAGATTGTGGATGAAGCCCATGCTGTTGGGGTTTTGGATAACCATGCTAAAGGAATGGTAGATCAACTTCAGCTTCAAGATACTGTATTTGCAAGGTTAATAACCTTTGGGAAAGGTTTGGGTTGTCATGGTGCTGCTATATTAGGTAGCGAAGATCTCAAAGATTATTTAGTCAATTTTGCACGTAGTTTTATTTACACTACGGCTTTGCCGCCACATAGTATTGCCACAATTATTATGGCTTATGACGAATTGAATATCACTAATAACATTCAAAAATTGCATCACAATATTCAACTCTTTAAATCAGAAATCAAATCTAACAACCTAGAAAGCCATTTTATAGAAAGTGATTCTGCTATTCAATGTTGTATTATAGAAGGCAATGATAACGTAGGAAGCATCTCAAAACAGCTGCAAAAACAGGGATTTGATGTTAAGGCAATTTTATCACCTACCGTCCCTAAAGGTAGGGAGCGCCTTCGTTTTTGTTTGCATAGTTATAATTCAGCAGATGAAATTACCCAAGTTCTTAAGTTGTTGGCTACTTTTGTAGAATGAAAAAGACCTTTTTTGTTACAGGAATTTCAACCGATGTTGGTAAAACGATTGCTTCAGCCATTTTGGTTGAAGCCCTACAGGCAGATTACTGGAAACCAATCCAAGCAGGCGATCTTGACCATTGTGACACAAAAAAAGTAAAGCAGCTAGTTTCAAATACTACTTCCGTTTTTCATCCTAATGGTTATGCATTACAAACGCCTATGAGTCCACATGCAGCGGCCGCTATTGATGGACTTTCAATAGATGTTAAGCAAATTAATCCTCCCAAAACCAAAAATAACTTGGTCATTGAAGGTGCTGGAGGCTTATTGGTTCCCCTAAATGACACCCAAACTGTATTAGACTTGATACAACCCAACTATAAAGTGGTGGTAGTATCACGACATTATTTGGGAAGTATTAATCATACGCTATTAACAGTACATTTTTTAAAGGAAAAGGGCTTTGATGTTTCTATTATTTTTAGTGGAAACGAACATCAATCAACGGAAGATATTATAAAGAAAATGACAAAGGTGAATGTCATTGGGCGCATTGAGGAAGAACCCTATTTTGATAAAAATGTGGTTTTAGAATATGCTGAACTTTTCAAGAAGAATTTATGAGTCTTAAAGAACGAGATAAAAAACACTTATGGCACCCATTAACGCAACACAAGTTGCATCCAGAAACCATTGCCATTACCAAGGCAAAAGGCTGCGAGCTTATAGATGAAAACGGAAATAAGTATATTGATGCCATAGCCTCTTGGTATACCTGTATGTATGGGCATTGTAATGATTATATTACGGATTGCGTAACTGCCCAAATGAAGACCTTAGATCAAGTGGTTTTTAGTGGTTTTACCCATGAGCCGGCCATAAAGCTTTCCGAAGAACTCATCAAAATATTACCAAAAAACCAAAACAAGATTTTTTTTAGTGACAATGGTTCTACAAGTGTTGAAGTTGGAATTAAAATGGCGCTCCAATTCCATTTTAACCAAGGGAAGAAAAAGGACACTTTAATAGCATTTGAAGATGGCTTTCACGGTGACACTTTTGGTTCGATGAGTGTTTCTGGTCTTTCAGTTTATAATGGGCCTTTTGAAGACTTTTTTTTGAAGGTCAAAAGAATCCCAACCCCCAACGGATCCAATCATAATGATATATTAGAACTTTTAAAAACCATTGTAAAAACGGAGAATGTTGCTGGTTTTGTCTATGAACCTTTAGTTCAAGGTGCTGCTGCTATGAAAATGCACGATGCCAATGCGCTTAACGAAATTCTCCGATTTTTAAGTACACATGGAGTTATCACAATTGCAGACGAAGTCATGACTGGCTTTGGAAAAACAGGAACCTTTTTTGCTTCAGATCAAATACATACCAAACCGAATATTATGTGTTTGAGTAAGGCCTTAACTGCAGGTTTGGCGCCTATGGGAATTACAACCTGTTCGCAGGCTATTTACGATGCATTTTACAGTGATGATATCAGCAAAGGCTTTTTTCATGGGCATACCTATTCAGCAAATCCTTTAGCATGTACTGCGGCTTTAGCTGGAATTGAATTGCTGCAATCGGAAGAGATACAAAATAACATAAATCGCATCACCGCATCCCATAAAAGGTTTAATAAACGAATTAAAGATCACCCTAAAATAAAAGCTACAAGACAGACAGGAATCATCTACGCTTTAGACTTGAATATTGAAATGGAACGTTACGGAAATTTAAGAGACGAACTGTTTAAATTCTTTATGGAGCGAGGTGTATTTTTGCGCCCATTGGGGAATACTATTTATATTCAAGCGCCATATGTGATTACAGATGAGCAATTGCAAAAAGTCTATAAAACCATTGAAGAAGTTTTAGAAGCCTTCTAGACTTTTATCTAGCAAGTTAATTTCTTCATTGGTTTCTTTAATGAGTACATATAACTTTTCATAGATCCATTCGCCGTCATATTTTTCGCCAATAACTATAATTGCACCTTTCCCTTTTGATCCTTTTATTGGTATTGTAAAATTCACTTCACCGCGATCATTATTTATGTTTATGTTTCCACTCATAACACCATCAGTCACAATGGGCTTTCCTAGACTATATCTTACATTTTCATTCTCTTCGGCTAATTCAAAAGCGTAACTATAGGGCGTAGAATTCTTGAGCACTTTGGAAACGCCAAAAATAGCCGCTCCAACTCCAAAAATAATGAGGAAAATCACCATTAAGCAACCACTAATAGGCACCACCCAAAGCCAATTTCTGCCAAACCAGCTTTTCTTTCTCACTTCTTCCATTATAATTTTATTTGATTTAAAGATAAGTATTTGAGGTCTTGCTTTTGTTACATTTTAAGAAAACTTACATTTGCCAAAAGCTTTACAATCTTGCAGCAACCAATTTCAATTACGGCTATTTCTTCAGTTTCTTCAATAGGAGATTCATTAGAAACTACTTGGGGAAATTACCAAAACAATCATCATTTTATTGAAGAAAAAAATGGTGTTTACATGTCACCTCTGTCGCGCGCTAGCAAAAAGCAAATTGATGATTTAAGAAATTCAGAGCACAGCTATAAATCTTTGGATGATTCTGTTTTGTTCGCTATTTACACAGCAAGGAATGCTACAAAACAAGCTGGTTGGTCAAAAAATGACAATTTCGGTATTAATATTGGGTCGTCTCGTGGGGCAACGCAACTCTTTGAAACCTATCACGAGGATTTTTTAACTCGTGGCAAAAGTAATACCTTAAGTTCACCAACCACAACACTTGGAAATATTTCATCTTGGGTGGCGCATGATCTGCAAACCAAAGGCCCAGAAATTTCACATTCTATAACCTGTTCAACGGCATTGCATGCCTTGCTCAACGGTATAGCGTGGATAAATGCTGGCATGTGCAATACGTTTTTAGTAGGTGGCAGCGAAGCACCGCTTACGCCATTTACTATAGCGCAAATGCAAGCTTTAAAAATCTATGCCAACAAAACACACATAAATCCTGATGGTTATCCATGTCGAGCATTGGATTTTAATAAAACTAAAAACACAATGGTGCTGGGTGAAGGTGCGGCTATGGCCTGTTTAGAACCTAGAAAAAAGATAAATGCGCTTGCGTTAATCTCGGGTATTGGTTATGCAACCGAAGTTTTAGAACATAATGTGTCGTTATCGACTGATGCAACATGTTTTCAACGTTCTATGAAAATGGCTCTAGGCACACGCAATCCAAATGAAATTGATGTGATTGTCACTCACACCCCTGGAACAGTTAAAGGTGATTTAGCGGAGCTTAAAGCCATCAAAAAAGTATTCGGTAATACTCATCCTTTATTGACTACCAATAAATGGAAATTAGGTCATACCTTTGGAGCAAGTGGAATGTTGAGTGTAGAATTGGCTGTTTTAATGCTAAAACATCAAGAATTTATACCGACTCCTTTTTTAAATCAGAACAATCCTAAAAGCATAACTAATATAATGATTAATGCTGTTGGGTTTGGTGGAAATGCTGTTTCAATACTAATATCTAAACCTTAATTGTTGAAAAGAACTTAAAATTTGAATTTTAGAATTTGAATTTTGAATATTTATTACATTATTTTTGAATTATGAGCGAAATAAGACATAACTGGACCAAAGAGGAAATCCTAACTATTTATAACAAGCCGTTAATGGAGTTACTCTATGAAGCGGCTTCAATTCATCGTTTGCATCACGACCCAAATACGGTTCAGGTTTCAACTTTACTATCCATAAAAACTGGTGGCTGCCCCGAAGATTGTGGTTATTGCCCACAAGCTGCTCGTTATCACACCAATGTTGAAGGCAACGATTTAATGAGTGTTCAGCAAGTAAAAGCACAAGCCTTACGTGCAAAATCATCAGGAAGCTCTCGAGTTTGTATGGGTGCTGCTTGGCGTAATGTGAAAGATGGTGAAGAGTTTGACCAAGTGCTTGAAATGGTACGTACCATTAACAAGCTTGACATGGAAGTGTGCTGCACATTAGGGATGATTACCGAAAACCAGGCCAAGCGACTTGCCGAAGCTGGATTGTATGCCTACAATCATAATTTAGATTCTTCAGAAGACTATTATAAAGAGGTTATTTCTACAAGAGGTTTTGAAGACCGACTTCAAACTATTGACAATGTTCGTAAAACCAATGTCACCGTTTGTAGTGGAGGAATTATTGGTATGGGTGAAGCCATTGAAGACCGAGCTGGGATGCTTGTAGCACTATCAACGTTAAATCCACAGCCTGAATCAGTTCCAATCAACGCTTTAGTTGCAGTTGAAGGCACACCTTTAGAAGACCAAAAACCCATATCCATATGGGAAATGGTACGCATGGTGGCGACCACCAGAATAGTAATTCCCGAAACACAAGTACGATTGAGCGCTGGACGTACCGAGATGTCTCGTGAAGGTCAAGCCTTATGCTTTTTTGCTGGTGCCAATTCAATTTTTGCAGGTGATAAACTACTTACGACACCTAATCCTGATGTGAATGAGGACATGGAAATGTTTAAACTCCTAGGATTAAATCCACAGAAACCTTTTATTAAAAAAATGCAGCCGCAAACTGTTGAAGCCGCAAACTCACAATACCAAGCCTTGGGTGAAAAACCTAAATGGTCACGTCCAGAACACAAGATTGAACGGAACGAAGTGGCCAAAGTAAAAGCAAAAGCGGTAAAATAGTTTTAAAATCAGCTTATTCTAACTGACCATAAGTCACTATATACTATTTTAATTTTGGTAACGTTTTCATAACTTTGGCTCTTAAATTTTTAGGCAATTGACATTGAATCTCATCGATATTCCTCGGGTTAAAAGCATCACAAAAGAGGACTTTATAGCAAATTACTATAAACCACAAAAACCTGTGGTAATCGAGCGCTATATTGAAGATTGGCCCGCCTATAGCAATTGGAATTTAGATTATATGAAAACCGTTGCTGGTGATAAAATTGTACCGCTATACGATGATAGACCAGTTGATTATAAAGATGGTTTTAATGAACCTCACTCCAAAATGAAGATGAGTGATTATGTTGATTTACTTAAAAAAGAACCGACAAAATATCGCATCTTTCTTTGGAATATATTAAAGGAAGTTCCTCAACTTCAGAAGGATTTCACCTATCCAGATTTTGGACTTAAGCTTCTAAAAGGTCTTCCTATGTTGTTTTTTGGTGGAAGGGATTCCCACACCTTTATGCACTATGATATTGATTTGGCTAACATTTTTCACTTTCATTTTGAAGGCGAAAAAAAGATTATCCTGTTTGACCAAAAGCAAAATGACTTTTTGTATAAAGTCCCCCATTCGTTAATCACAAGGGAAGATATTGACTTTTCCAATCCAGATTTTGAAAAATGGCCTGCATTAAGACTAGCACAAGGTTTCAGCACAACCCTTAATCATGGTGAAGTACTTTATATGCCTGAAGGTTATTGGCATTACATGAAATACCTAACTCCAGGGTTTTCGATGAGCTTAAGAGCAATTGCTAGACGGCCAAAAAATTTAAGTAAGGCCATCTACAATATCTTCGTTATGCGTCATTTTGACAACCTTATGCGTCGCTTAAATGGGCAGAACTGGATAGATTATAAAAATGAGCAGGCTATTATTAGAACCCACAAAAAAGTATCTATTTAATGAGCTCGTTAACTTTATCGTAGACCAAATGGACTTCCCAGCCTCTGTAGAGCAAATAGTCGGCTAATTTCTTCTTTTTCTTTAAAATATTGGTCTCTTTAATTGAACTTGCTTTTTTTTCGGCTAAAGTATTAAAAGTGTCGATGTAAGTACATTCTTCAATCTCTTGCAATCCAATATTTATATTATATTTGGAAATGTCTTTTTGCTTTAATTCTAAGGTTAAACGACGCCTTCCCCAATTCTTAATTGTAAACTTACCTCTAACAAATGCTTTGGCAAAACGTTCTTCATTTAGAAAGTTATGCTCCAATAGGTGAACAATGACCGCATCTATGGCTTCTGGAATCATATGCATTTGTTTTAGTTTTTGCCTAACCTCTTTATGACAACGTTCTTGATATACACAATAGTTCTCGAGCTTTTTTTTGGCTTCGTCTAGTGTATAAGTTTGCTTTTGATTCATGGATTAAAAGTAATAACAATTTGTTAATAAGTGATACTTTGTAAGCTACTGACTGTTAGGGAATTTATATTTACGGACTTCTTTCTAATTTATTAATTAGTGTATGAATAAAAAACAATCCCTCATTGTTTTTTTCTTCATTTATATCCTGAATATAGGGTATAGTCAAAGTATTTTTACTAATCCCATCACAGGAAACAATCCAAATTTAGACAACCCTTATACGATAGGTCAAATTGTTGATCCAAATTTAACCGCCTCTGGAATAGGTCGAGGGCCAGGTATTAATGGTTTGAATGCCAATGATCGCTATAATGCAAATAGTTGGAATACGGTTTCAATCGATCTAACTGCCTATTTTGAATTTACTTTAACTCCTAATTCTGGATATCGAATTGATTTTACAAGTTTTGTTTATACAGGACAAATATCTAGCGCTGGGCCAATAAGCTTTGTATTTAGAAGCAGTTTGGACGGTTTTACCTCAAATATTGGGTCTCCAACCGCAATGGGGACTACAATTGACTTATCATCGGTCAATTTTCAAAATATAATGACCTCAATAACCTTTAGGCTTTATGCCTGGGAAGCTAGTGCAGGTAGTGGTACATTTAGTATTAATGATTTTACTTTCAATGGTCTCGTTTATTGCACTGATGTCGTTAACTACGCAAATATTCAATTCCCAAATTCATCACCACAAACCATAACAGTTGGGAATAATTTTAATATCTACGCTCAAGTTTATGAGCCATCAGTAACCGACACTCCAAATTCACAAGGTTTAGGAATATCGGCTTGGATTGGATATAATACAACTAATAACAACCCAAACGGTGGATTGGGTTGGACTTGGATACCTGCTTCATACAACGACACAGGGGGTAACAATGATGAATATATGGCCGAAATTGGATCAGGATTAAGCCCAGGCACATATTATTATGCTAGCAGGTTTCAATTAAACGGATGCACCTTTACTTACGGTGGAAGTGGAGGTATTTGGAATTACGATTCTGTACAATTGATAGTTGAAGATGAAACACTCGATTTTTACAACCTACAATTTCCAGAAGTCGGCTCTATATCTTTAGGTAGTGTTTTTGACGTTTTTGGGCAAGTATATGAAGCTGGATTAACTCCTGGGCTTGGTCAGGCTTCAGGAATTTCTGCTTGGGTTGGCTATAGCACAACAAACACAGACCCTAGTACCTGGACCAATTGGATAGTTGCTGGTTATAATCCTTCTTGTTTGGACTGTAATTCTGACCAAAATGATGAATATTTTGTAAATATTGGTTCTGTAATATCTTCCGTAGGCACATATTATTATGCTACAAGATTCAAATTAAATAGCGGATCTTACACTTACGGTGGCATTTTATCTGACGGAAGTGCAGGTGGAGAATGGGATGGATCTACCTATATTTCGGGAGTTTTGACGGTAAAGCCTATACCTTGTTCAGATTTAATTATTTCTGAATATGTTGAAGGTTCTGGTAACAATAAATATTTAGAGATCTATAATGGTACGGGTGCTTCCATAAATTTGTCAAATTATAGAATTGAGCTTTATAATAATGGAAATACAACTCCAAATTCAACAACTATACTTTCTGGTACTCTAGCTAGCGGGAGCACCATTGTTTTCAAAAATAGTCTAGCTACAATATATACAGGTTCTGCAACAACACTCTCCACAATTAATTTTAACGGTAATGATGCTATCACATTGGTAAAAATTAGTACTGGTACTATTATTGACGTATTAGGTCAAATTGGGAATGACCCCGGTGATGTTAATGGCTGGACAGGTGGAAGCGTCAGTACTGTCAATAGAACCCTGATTAGAAAAAGTAGTGTACAATATGGTGATTACAATGGTTCGGATACTTTTGATCCCAATTTAGAATGGACAGCTTTTCCCGAAGACTATGCTTCAGAACTTGGAAATCATTTTAGTAGCTGTATCCCAAGTGCAGAAATACAACTTCAAATTCCAGTTGGGTCTAATGTCGCTTGTGGATATACCTATGAATTTGGTTCTTCAAGCATAAACTCAAATACCGATGTTGTTTTAACTATTAAAAATTTAGGAGATTTACCACTTACCATTTCTAATTTGAGCTTTTTAGATGGGTCACAGTACAGTCTTGTATCTCCTCCATCAATCCCTTTCGATATTGGAGCGAGTAGTCAACAAAACATCACAATTAGGTTCAATCCAAACGCCATTGGGCTCTTTTTGGACACACTCAATATATCAAGTAATGATTCAAGCGAAGGTAATTGCACTATTAAGGTATCAGGGTTAAGCATCACTAATTGCGTAACAACCACCCAGACTATAGCTTATCAAGGCTTTGAGTTATCTGGTTCAGATACCTGGTCGTATTTTCCCGAACATGCACCTATTTCGGGCTATTGGGATGTAACAACAAGTCTATTGCCAGAAATAAGTGGCGCTCAAAGCGGCTCTAATTTTTGGGGAATTACAGATTTAGAACGATCAGGGCACACAGGGCAAACGCATAAACTAACCTTTGAATACAACATTAGTTCGTATTCAAATGTGGAATTGTCTTTTTATTATTATACTATAAATTTGGACGCTAGTGATAGTTTAGAATATGAATTATTTTATGATACTGTGTCACAAGGCATTATAGATATAACAGCTGATACGGGCGCTTGGGTTAAAATTTTTCATAATATCCCAGATTCAGTAAATAACTTGCAATTAGTTATTTATGCTGATATTGATGCGGCCAATGATAAAGCAGGATTAGATAATTTCACGTTAACTTCTACAAGTATTAATTCAACTACTTGGACTAGTACAGGATGGTCAAATGGTTCACCTACAACTAGTACCGCTGCAATACTTGATTATCCATATAATACAGCAACAAATGGTAATTTTAGTGCTTGTAACTTATATATAAATGATGATGGTATGGGTGGTTTTCATACCCTAACTATTGCCGATGGAACTTATGTTGAAGTTGAAAATAATTTAATTGTAAATGGTAAAATTATCGTTAATCCTAAAGGAGCATTTATCCAAAATAATGATTTAGGGACTGTTACCGTTGCTAACAAAACCAGCATCACAGTTGAAAAGAAAACTGCGCCAATGGATGCATGGTATGAATACACCTATTGGAGTTCACCAGTATATGGTGAAACTATCGATTTAGGCTTATCTGATGCACAGGCGAATAGACGATTCTGGTTTAACGCAAAAAACTTTAGAGATTCCAAAAAAGAGATTGGAAACAATAATACATTTGTCGATAATCAACAAGACGATATTGATGACGATGGAAACGATTGGACGCTTGCTTCTGGAAGTGATGTTATGATTCCAGGGGTTGGTTATGCCTCTACACATTCTAAATCTTTATTTTTCGGGCCTCCAATGTCAGCGCCACCCTATCAATTTGTTTACACATTTGAAGGTCCTTTTAACAATGGCACTATAACTGTTCCTATTTATAGAAATGATGACGAAACCAATGACAATAATTGGAACCTCATAGGTAACCCCTATCCATCTGCCATTAGTGCAAACCTGTTTTTGGCTGAAAATGTTAATGAAATTCGCGAAGATGTTCCTATTAACCCTCCCATTGGAGGTTTTTCTGAAGGGGCTATCTTTTTATGGTCACAAGATACTTCTCCTTCCAATTCAAATAGTGGAAATGAAATTGAAAATTTTGCACA
This sequence comes from Flavobacteriaceae bacterium MAR_2010_72, assembly GCA_003550275.1. Classification (GTDB taxonomy): domain Bacteria; phylum Bacteroidota; class Bacteroidia; order Flavobacteriales; family Flavobacteriaceae; genus Geojedonia. Next base: position 184,645 of record QXCW01000002.1, on the reverse strand, counting down.
GTCAGACTATGCTATTATTAATATGAGTTCAGAAACTGCTGGAGGTGATGGGATAAAACCCAATCGATTTATACCTTCAGGACAATCGTTCTTTATTGTATATGACAATGCTGCTGCAGGGACACAAATCTCGAGTAGCCCAGATATTAAGCAGGGTTATATTGTTTTTAAAAATAATATGAGAATGGCTGATGGCACCAGCAATTCGCAATTTTTTAGAACTTCAGGAACCAACTTTACCAAATCGAAAAAAATCGACAACAAATTATGGGTCAATTTAACCAGTGATAATGGTGTTTTTAATCAAGTTGCCATTGGTTATATAGACAAAGCGACAGATGCATATGATGGGATGGCATATGACACACCTCGTAACTTATCATCTGGGTTGTTTTCATCTATTTACACCTTAATTCCAAATGAGAATAAAAAGTTTGCCATTCAAGGAAAGAATCCTGAAAGTTTAAATTTAAATGAAGTTATACAATTAGGTTTTGATACCACAATAGCTATTGCAACACTCTATACGTTGTCTATAGATCAGGTTGAAGGTGCTTTTTTAGTCAATAACCCAATATATGTAAGAGATCATGTAATGAACATCACCCATAATTTATCGGTTTCCAATTACACGTTCACTTCGGAAGTAGGGGAATTTAAAGATCGCTTTGAACTTGTCTTTAAAGCCGAAACATTGTCTGAAACTGAATCGCACTTAAATGCCAATAGATTAACAATAATTGAACTTGATAATGACCTTGTTCAATTTAAAACCAATAGCGATAAGGACATTCAATCGGTTAAGATCATGGATTTATTGGGTCGAACACTGTATCTATTTAAAGGTTCTAGCACAATTGAAACCTATAACCTTTCTCAATTAAGCCAGTCAGCCTATTTGGCAGAAGTTAAACTCTCAAACGGTCAAATAATTACTAAAAGGGCTATTAAAAGGAAATAATAAAATTCAAATTATAAAATAGCGTCAATTTATCGCTGACGCTATTTTATAAGGTATATTTTAATGACAGGATAAGGTTTCGTCCAGCTGAAGCTATCCCAGAAGAATAAGTTTTATAGCGTTGATCAGTAATATTCTCTATACTTGCCGTAATAGTTGCAGCATGTGTAAGCTCATATTGAGTTCTTAAATTCAATGTATACCATGATGGCGAAAATGGATTGCCATTACTATCCAAAGCATAAATAAAATCCTTTTCGATTTCAGAAGGTGCTAATTGACTAAATGACAATTCATTATTATATTCTGCAAAAGCATCTACGAGTAATCTGTTTTTTTTCCAAACCAAATGGGTATTTCCAAAATATGGCGCAGCATGTCGAATAGGCACTTCAATACCATTTTCTTCTTCGGTTCCTCCTATAATATTATATTGGGATTTCAGTTTTAAGTTATCCGAAAAATTAAGATGAATTCCCACTTCAAAGCCATAAATCCAAGCTTTTGAAGCATTTTGAATGGCTTGTACCCTACTTAATTCGCCATCGTAAATAATTTCACTTTGACCATTTAATGAAAAATCACGGCGTACTAATGCATTGTCCAAAAAGGTATAATAAGTCGCCATATCAATGATAAACGTCTCATCAAAATTAAGTTTTAAACCTAATTCTCCGCCATAAGCGTATTCAGGTTTTAAATTATTATTAGGAACAACTACTGAACCAGGTTCAGAATCGAACACTTTACCCACATCGTCAATGTTTGGTGCCCTAAAGGCTGTTGATGCGTTTAACTTCCATTCAATCATCTTATTTGGTAACCAACTAATCCCTGCCGTACCTGTCAAAGCTCCAGCATCTATCGATGCTTCATCAAAAGGCAAGTTGAGATATTGGTTGTTTTCACTGAAGTCTGCATATACCAAAACATGATTATACCTCAAACCTGATTGAAAAATGAATTTTGGATTAGGCTTATATTTTATACTGGTGTAAGCTGCCAATGACTGCCAATCGGAACCATTTGGGTATCGCGATATCGTAGGCGTTATAACCTCAGTAACAATGTTTTCTTCATCTCCTGTTGATTTCACTTTGTTATAGATATACTCTACACCATAAAATAGCTCTGTTCGAGGGCTCAACTGTTTTTCCAGGTCTATATTCAAAGAGATGGCATCAACAGCTTCCTCTCTTAAATTTCTAATTTCAGATTGAAAGTCCCTATCAAAACGACTCTCTTGGAAATTTTGATAGGCGGCAGTAACCTGAATTTTATCATATAAATTGGAGTTACTACTTAATTTCGTCACTTGAAAATTACCCATGAACCAACGTTGTGGACCATAATTCCATTCAGCTGATCTTAATGTACTTCCACGGTATCTAATGAGCCTGTCGTATCTTGAATACTCCGAAGTCGTAGTGTAGTATAATCCGAGATCAAAACTCAAGTTGTCTTGCGGTTCATATCTAACTTTTTGCATCAAATTGATCTGATCGTAACCTGTTGGCGTTTGCACCAAAGGGTTTTCATTTTCAACAACCGCATCCACACCGTTAATGGTTTGGACATATTCAGGTCTTAAATAGTCATCTGGGCCATGACTTCCCATACGTAAATCATCAAAATCAGTATAACTAACACTTGTTAAAAAAGCCCACTTTTTTAATCCGAAATTAAGATCAAAATGACCTGTTTTTTCTTCATTTGCTGTGGCATAACGCAAAACGGCATTGGCATTAAAGTACAATGAATCCCTATAAGAAAGTTGAGGCTTTTGAGAATAAAAACTCATCACGCCTCCTATGGCATCACTACCATAGACCACTGATCCTGCTCCAAGTGTTATTTCGCTATTTTGAATAGTGAATGGGTCTATGGATATCACATTTTGCAAATTTCCTCCTCTAAAAATGGCATTGTTCATTCGTACGCCATCTACAGTAATCAACAATCGGTTTGTAGATAATCCCCTTATCATTGGACTTCCGCCTCCTAATTGACTTTTTTGTATATATACATTTCCAGAGTTTTGTAAAAGATCTGCACTGGTTTGTGGGTTTGAAAATTGAATGTCTTTTGCACTAATATTGATTATTTTTTGAGGAATATCAGATTTACTTTGCTCAAACTTTGAAGCAGATATAACTATTTCATTCAAATCTTCAACCTTAACATCTAAAAAAACCACAAAACCACGCAACGCCAAGGTAGATTTCTTAAACGAAACCATATCGTGAGACAAGCTTTGAAAATAGATTAGCTCATTTCTAGAAAAACCATCCAATGAGGCTTCGCCATCTAAACCTGTCGTAACTGTTTTTGTTTTATAAGTGTTATATATAGCAACTCCAGAGATAGGTTCTTGAGAGCCTTTTTCTAAAACTTTGACATTTTGAGCATTAAGCAGTGTAGTGACTAAAAAACAGAATGTGACTAATAAAAATTTAATCTTCATTTGAAGTTGTTGGCTTGTTTTAATTAAATACTTGATTAAATATTTGGAGAGATTTTGGTTTTCTAAAATCGCCCAAATGTAATTCAAAATAAAGTAACAGCATATTTAAAAACGATTGCCTTTGCTTTGAATTTAATTTAACTGTGTGAATTGCATCAAAATTTGTGCCTAAAAGCTGTTTTAGAATTGTTAAATTTTCGCCTGAAATTGAATACATATCTTGCTTTTGAGGCTCGAAAAGCCCATTACTCAAATTAAAAAAGGATTGGTCCATATTTTGAGTATCAGGATAAAACCCAAGATATTTGGTTAAATTCAGCAGAAACAGCAAATGAAAATTTGAAAATTCCGTTTCATGATCTAACCAATTAAACGTATGTTCTAAATATGAAAACAGCGCTTCATTTTGTTCTTCTTCTTGAAGTACGGTAGAAAGCACCTCTGATAAAAACATGGCTATAGCACTTTTAAGGATATTGGTATGAAGTGTTTGGTATAGAGAATCTAATTTAACCTCACTAATGCTCTGTAGGGATCTATTTTCTTTATAATTGCCATCAAATTGAAGTTGTGATAAGGGTTGGAAATATACGGCTTTTGCACTTCCTTTTTGAGTCTTAAATGCCCCTCTTACAATATAACTTACAACACCTTTCTGTTTCGTATAACATTTAACAATAAGATCGTTGTCTCTATACTTTAATTTTGAAAGTACAATGGCATTTGTTTTAATCAACATTTATTATAGTACTTTTTTACCTAATAATGGCCAGTTTTAAAACCTTGGTCTCAAAGGAATCCAAATCAGAAATCAAAATTAAGTAAACTCCCGAAGCTACAATGTTATTTGCCAAATTCTTGCCATTCCAAATCGCGGTGCCCCCATCTATAGCAAAATTATAATTTGCCCGTGAAGCCCGCTGATTAATTCGTGATTGAGCTTCAGCAACCAAATTGCCTTCGATATCCGTAATTTTAATGTTTACATTTTGCGTGAGGCCTTTTATTTTAACACCGTTATTAATGTTATTCAAATCATTAAAGCCTAAAATGTTGTATTCTGGCCTTACTGGGTTTGGATATACATAGGCACTTTTTAATTCCTCCTCTGTTTCAGATCCACCAGATAAGAAGGAAACAAGCCCTTTTGGCGTTGCTATATAAACTTTACCACTTCCAGAATCAATTGAAATATCGCTTATTGTATTTGTAGGCAACGGTGAGTTATCTTTAGTAAAATGGTAAATGGTTTGTTGGCCGTCTGGAGAAAAGTAAAAAAGCCCCGAATCAAAAGTGCCAACCCATTTGTTGTTGGATCCATCAACTTTAATATCGGTTACAAATTGATTGGACAAAAGTTCTTTAGGTATGCCGTCATCAAGAAATACTATCTCACTTACTCTTGGGTTTGGGTCGTCCAAAAAATTACTAGTGTTATAAAGTACCCGCAAGCCTTTAAAAGTTCCTATCCATAATTGGCTTCTATTATCTATTGCCACAGCCTTTACTACTTCACTGGGCATATTCTGGTCAATTGTATAAACTCTATTGATAACCTCGCTCCCGTTATTTTCGTTATAACCAATAACGCCATTTCTATAAGCTGCGATCCATTTAGTCCCATTTCTGTCAATAACCAAATCGTCAAATCCAAACTCATCGTTAAGTGCATCAGGAATAATCTCCGAAAAACTAAAAGCCCGCCACTGACCGGTTGTTGGGTCATACGATTTTAATGGATTTTCTATTCTAGCAGTTACGGTCCAAAGTACACCATTTAAATCAAATTGAGAACCACTAACACGGATGCTTAAAAAGCTAGGGCTACTAGGATCGTATAATGATTCAAGACCACTATTTGATTGATTGTAAAGGGTTTTAGCTTCTTCATTTCCAAGTTCTAAAAGACCGTCATGCGTTGCACTTATAAAAACTTGATTTGGATTAAAGGGATTAATTGCAGTATAAGTTAAGTTTCTAGCCATAAGTAGGCTATCATACGGTATGTTTTTCCATTCTTCTCCTCTATAAATACTTAAACCATATTGACGCAATGGAAAAGGATTATGGAACACATCATAATCTCCAAATGTCACCCATAGTTTATCAAATCTTGAATTAATCTTAAACGCATTGTTTCGTAATGGACCATCGGGTCTAATAACTTGATAGGTATTAGGGTTTATAAATTCTGTTTGCAGGACTCCAAAACTAGAAGTGCCTATATATATATGCTCTTCTGTAATTGTGGCTGAAGAAAAACTAGTATTAAATTCAGAATTAATTGATGCTGTTGATAATAATCCATAACTATCATCATAAACAAACACATTATTGCTCGTTGTAACAACAAGGTTTGAATTATCTTCACGCACATCCAAAGGTAAATCTTGATAGGTGAAAATCTGATTTAAATTATCATTTACTATTTGATAAAAAGTTCTATTAGGTCTTAAAGTATATAGATTATTGCCTACTGTTTGTATCGCGTTATATTCCCCTGTGCCAATAGTTTGCCATTGTTGATAATCTATTAAGTTAGGGTTAGAAAGTGCTGCTTTCTTGATGGCATTATTATTACCACACGCCGCATAAAGCATATCATTATAAACCGTAGTTTGATTCACAGGTATCTGACTCCCGCCAGAACCGATGAAATAGGTGTCTCCAAATTCAAGCCTATTAAAATCATAAACCGATATCCCATAATTTGTTGAAATATAAACCAAGCCATTTTGTTCATTAAAATGATTAATCCGTTTTAAATTAGGAGCAATGGTTACTTTGTCTAAAATATCTACGACAGAAAGCACTTCATCATCAGTTTCTGAAACAATCTCAATTAATCCATTCTGATAACCAATTATGAGCAACTGATAGGCTTCACTATACTTTATTTTTGTTATTGTTTCACCTGACAGCCCATTGATTGTGGTAATGTTTTGCAATTCTTGGGTATCCAGATCATAGCTAAAAATAGCGTTTTCTGCAGCTGCATAAATTTTATTGTTCCCCTGCGTAATATCTTTAATATTGTAATAAGAAAAATACCCTTCCCAAAGTGCGGAATAATCTTGAGAAAAGCATATTAAAGAAGTCGTTAAAAATAGTATAAGGGTAATATGTCTTAGCATATCTATAAATTGTGATCAAATATATTTATTACTAACGACTTTTTTAGGAATATCATATAAAATAGAACATAAAAAAAGCTCTTGTATTCCTACAAGAGCCCATATTTTAGTGTATAATTTAGTTAAACGATACCTTGAGCCAACATGGCATCTGCAACTTTTACAAATCCAGCAATATTAGCACCTCGAATGTAATCAATAGAACCATCTTCATTTTCTCCGTATTGCACACAAGAATCATGAATATCTTCCATAATATCTTTTAGTTTTTCATCAACTTCTTTTCTAGTCCAGCTTAAACGAAGTGAATTTTGGCTCATCTCTAATCCTGAAGTAGCTACTCCACCTGCATTTGATGCTTTACCAGGAGCAAATAAGATTTTTGCTTTTTGAAATTCGTGAATGGCTTCAGGTGTTGAAGGCATATTAGCTCCTTCGCTAACACACATGCATCCATTTTTGATTAACAGTTTTGCATCATCACCATTTAACTCGTTTTGAGTGGCACATGGCAAAGCAACATCACATTTAACAGACCATGGTGTTCCGCCTTCAAAATATTTAGCCGATGGATATTTATCTACGTACTCACTAATTCTTCCACGCTTTTCATTTTTAATGTACATCACGTGTTTCAATTTTTCGGTAGTAATCCCATCTTCATCTAAAATGTAGCCTCCAGAATCAGATAAGGTAAGGACGGTTCCTCCTAATTCAGTTGTTTTTTCTGCTGCATATTGTGCGACATTTCCAGAACCAGAAATCACCACTCTTTTCCCCTTGATTGAATCATTTTTACGTTTCAGCATGTTTTGGGCAAAGTATACGTTTCCGTACCCTGTTGCTTCAGGCCTAATTAATGAGCCTCCCCAAGACTGACCTTTTCCAGTTAATACACCGGTAAATTCATTTTTTAGTTTTTTATACATCCCAAACATGAAACCAATTTCTCTAGCGCCAACACCAATATCTCCAGCTGGAACATCTGTATTTGGGCCAATGTGTCTGAATAATTCGCCCATAAACGCATGGCAAAAACGCATTATTTCATTGTCTGATTTTCCTTTTGGATCAAAATCAGAACCTCCTTTTCCTCCGCCCATTGGTAATGTGGTCAATGAGTTTTTGAAGACTTGTTCAAATGCTAAAAATTTTAAAATACTTGCATTCACTGTTGGATGAAAGCGTAAACCTCCTTTATATGGTCCTATTGCTGAATTCATTTGAATTCGGTATCCTCTATTGACTTGAATTTCTCCTTTGTCATCAACCCAGCAAACCCTGAACGAAATTAATCGTTCTGGCTCAACCATTCTTAACAAAATGTTTTTTCCATGATAAATTTGGTGATTCACTATGTAAGGAATTACAGTTTCGGCAACTTCTTTCACAGCTTGCAAAAATTCTGGTTCATGCCCGTTTCTTTCCCGGACAAGATCTAAAAAAGCTTCAATTTTATGTTCCATGTATTGTTATATTATAAATAAAGGTTCTTTTTAATGGGGCAAAGATACATTATCTATAAAATTAAATATGATTTTTTTTCATATTCTCAATACAACTTGATTAAAATAATCATCTCTTAATTTCGTTAACGTTATGAAACTGTTCTCCAAAATTGCTTTTATTTGGTAGTTGGGGCAGTTTTCATATATTTGTTAGCAGCATGCCCTTAATTAAATAAAACCATATGACGCTTAATTTGAAACGATTAGCACTTCTCATTGTTGTTTTTGCAAGTTTAAATCAAATCTACGCGCAACTTGGTTTCTCTCACGAAATTGGAGCTATTATAGGCCCAGTAGAGTTCCGATCTGATTTTGGAAGTCGATTAGATGAAGATACTAATCTAGGTAATAGCGGTATAGGAATAGGAATAATACACTATATTAATTTCGCTTATCGAGCAGATTGTAATTGTTATTCAACTGACACTTATTTTAATGACCACTTTAAACTTCGGTCTGAAATCTCATGGAATTATACCCGATTAGACCATCATGGTGAATGGGTAGCTCCTGATAAAACCAGTGCTTTGGCCGATAAATTAAGAGCACATCACGGGGTGGCTGAAAATTTCGACATTGGTATGCAATTGGAATATTTCCCTAAAAGTATTCGTTCATTTCAAGCCTTTAGTTACCGGTTTGCTCCTTTTGTAAGTTTAGGATTTCACTATACCAATTCTAAACCACAGGCATGGACAGATTATGGCGATCAAAACGTGTTCAATGCTAATAACATTTACGACTATTGGTATGCCAACCCTGCTTTTCTGCCTGCAGTACCTCCTGGTGAACAACGTGAATACCCAATTGATCTTGATGCCATAAATGCATGGTCAGTAGTGACCAGTGTTGGTGTTCGCTATAAATTCACCAAACTGTCTGACCTGATGTTAGACTTGCGATGGCAGCTATATTTCAGTGATTGGATAGATGGTTTCAACCATAAATTAAGTTATAACAAATTTAACGATTGGCTTATTTGGCTAAATTTTGGTTATATCTATTATCTGGATTAAACTTGAACTATTATCCTAAAGCTTGCTTTAGGTCGTTTATTAAATCTTCTTCATCTTCAATACCAACACTTAATCGAATTAAGGAATCAACAACCCCTGTTTTTTCTCGTTCTTCTTTAGGTATACTTGCATGGGTCATACTTGCTGGATGACCGGCTAATGACTCTACACCGCCCAACGATTCTGCAAGCGTGAATATTTTTAGTCGCTCTACAACCTTTATAGCTTCTTCGTAATTATTCCCTTTAGTTGTAAAGGATACCATCCCTCCAAAATCCTTCATCTGGGCTTTGGCAATATGATGATTAGGATGGCTTTCAAAGCCTGGCCAATACACCTTTTCAATCTTTGGGTGATTTACCAAATACTCGGCCACGGCTTTGCCGTTTTCACAATGACGTTGAATACGAATATGTAAAGTTTTAATTCCTCGTAACACCAAAAAACTATCTTGTGGACCACACACTGCTCCGCTTGCATTTTGGATGAAATATAATCTTTCGGACAATGTCTTATCTTTAACTACCAAGGCTCCCATAACCACATCACTGTGTCCTCCAAGGTATTTAGTTGCTGAATGCATCACGATATCGGCACCCAAATCTAAAGGTAATTGCAAATAAGGTGTCGCAAACGTATTGTCAACGGCCAATAATAAATCATGTCGTTTTGCAATATTGGAAACGGCTTTAATATCGATAATATTCATCATTGGGTTGGTTGGCGTTTCTACCCAAACTAATTTTGTTTTGGTAGTAATGTAGCTCTCAATAGCCGCAACATTCTCCATCCCGATGAAATGAAACTTTATTCCAAAGTCTTCATATATCTTCTTAAACAATCGATAGGAGCCTCCGTACAAATCATTAGTTGAAATAACCTCATCCCCAGGTTTTAAAAGCTTCATCACGGCATCAATGGCAGCAAGACCAGATGCAAAAGCCAAACCAAAGTTGCCGTTTTCAATACTAGCAAAAGCTTTTTCCAAAGCATTTCTGGTTGGGTTATGGGTTCTGGAATACTCATAGCCTTTATGACCACCAGGTGTAGTTTGGGCATACGTTGATGTTTGATATATTGGTGGCATAACGGAACCATATGCAGGGTCATGTTCTTGTCCGCCGTGTATTGTTTTTGTATTAAATTTCATTTCAAATGTATTTGCAACAAATTTAGACTTTAATTCGGTGTATTCAAATGGATATTATACCTTTAATATATGTTTAACCAAAGCATTGAATCCTTGAAACAATCTGCCTTTATTTTATGTGTTACCTTCCTCATTTTTTCATGTAAAAAAGAACAACCCTTGAATTTTAAAGAAATTGCTATTGAACAGCATGACGCTGCCAAAATAGAAGTTGTTTATCCGCAGTTTGACAACAACTCGTCAGTGGCTTCAAAAATCAACACGTCAATTGAGTCTTCAATTGCCAAAAACATTGCCTTTTTTGATGATGACACCTTACATCTTTCACTTAAAGATGCCGTTAAGGAGTTTGACAATAGGTTTATGACTTTTAAGAAAGACTTTCAAGATACTACTTCCGATTGGGTTGCCACCGTAAATAGCGAAGTGGTTTATTCTTCGGCTGAAGTTATTACTGTTGCTGTTGACTCCTATACATTTACTGGAGGCGCACATGGCAATAGTATTATTACCTTACTTAATTTCAATCCTGAAACTGGTGACCTATATAATAACGAAAGCCTTTTTAAAATAAATACCGATTTTAAATCATTGGTAAAAGGCTATTTAACCGATGAAATAAAGGCAAAAACTTCGGATGATAGCGAAAATTATTTTTTTGGTGAAGATTTCAAACTTCCAGAAAATATTGGTTTCAATGACGAAGGTGTTATTTTTTTGTATAACAGCTATGAAATTGCCGCATACGCTCAAGGAATAACAGAATTTACGATTCCATACGGTAGAATTTCTTCGTATTTGAAAATCAATCCTTAAGGTTATGTGTTAGTCGTTTGATGATGGATTCTACGGTCAATCCTTGTCCGATAATTGAAAAGACAACAATAATATAGGTTATCACCAAAAAAAGTTCACGATGCATTGCAGGAGTTAAACTCAAGGCTAAAGCAATTGATATGCCGCCACGTAATCCACCCCAAGTCATAATTAAATTGGTATGACGGACAAAACCCAATTTTTTAGCAAAGAATTTTATAGGTAGCCACAGTGATGCATATCTACATAATAATACCAACGGAACCGTTATAAGCCCTGCTATAATATAGTCTCCTTTTAAGGTAAGAATTAGCATCTCCATCCCAATAAGGACAAATAAAATGGTATTCAAAAGCACATCTATAAGTTCCCAAAATTTATCTACATACGTTTCAGTAGTTTCAGACATTGCGGCGTTTCTCACAGTATCGTTCCCTACAAATAACCCTGCTGTTACCATAGCCAAAGGTGCCGATAAATGCCAGTAATGTGCGAACATGGTTCCTCCCATTACAGTGGCAATGGTAATAATTACTTCAACCTCGTAGTCGTTGATCGATTTCAATAAGCGATAGGTTATCCAACCCAAAACGAGGCCTAACCCAATTCCGCCAATAACCTCTTGCCCGAACAATTTAGCAACTACAGAAAATTCAACAGTAGCTGTTGGTGAAGCCGCAATGCTAAAAATGGTCAAAAACACAACCACTCCAACACCATCATTAAACAAAGATTCTCCAACGATTTTTGTTTCCAAAATTTTAGGCGCATTTGCTTTTTTTAGAATACCTAATACTGCAATGGGATCTGTAGGTGATATTAGAGCTCCAAAAAGCAAACAATAAATAAAATCAACCTCCAATCCTAGTGCCATTAATAAGAAATAAACCAATATTCCTACTAAAAATGTAGAGACTAATGTCCCTAAAGTGGCAAACACCAAAACCGGACCTCTTTGCACTTTTAGTTGTTCAAAGTTAGTATGCAAGGCACCTGCGAAAAGCAAAAAGCTTAACATAACATCGAGCAGGACAGTTTCAAAATCTATGTTGGAGATGAGTTCCCTTTCTTGGGTTAAAAGCGTATCGTCAAATTGCCCAATTAGAACCAAAACTAACGTAAAGGCAATAGTAATAACCATTAAACCTATGGTTGTGGGCAGTTTTAAAAACCTAACATTGATGTAACCAAAAATTGCAGCAAGTACGATAAGAACTGATGCTATTGCATAATAATCCATAAGTTATAATGATTTTTTCAAGGCCAATATGTAACCCAAATGAATCCCTTCGTGAAAATTATTGAACGCAATGGCTTCTTCAACCGTGGTCAACGTACTTTTAGTGGTAACAGTATATTCATGATAGGTTTGGAAAACCCTATTCTCATAATCTTCTTTAGTTTTTTCAATCGTTGAAAAGAGTAAGCCTTTTATTTCATCTACCTCTGCTTGTGTGAGATCTCGCTCTGTTTTAGTTCCTTTTCTAAACATTTCAATCAGGTCTTCAGAGACAATCGCTGGCAATCCAGATAACTTATAGACTAAAATTTGTTGCGTTACAATGGTGTGGGCAATATTCCAAATGATGTTATTCTTATAGCCGTTAGGCACTTTATTCAATTGCTCAAGTGAATATGTTTCAATAAATGTTTTTAAAATTGCCCTGTTTTTTAAGGTAATATCAAAATTCCAATCCATCTGTATTTTTTTTTAAAAGTAATTAATTTTCCTTTTAAAACCGTTTTCTTTGCAATTCAAAACCAGTTAACATGAACAAAATTTACTATCTCAAAACCTGTAGTACTTGCGTTAGAATTATAAAAGCATTGGACCTTCCTTCTGATTTTATATTTCAAGACATTAAAGAAGAAGAGATTACTGTAAAGCAACTGGAGGGCATGTATAAATTATCTGGCAGTTATGAAGCACTTTTCAGTAAACGTGCTAAGCTTTACAAAGAAATGGGTTTAAAAGATGCTAATCTCACTGAAAAAGATTTCAAACATTATATTTTAGATCATTATACGTTTTTAAGTAGGCCCGTTATTATTTACAAGAATAAAATTATCATTGGCAATAGAGCTAAAACGGTTGAAGCCGCAAAACAAGCTATACATGGATAAACGTACCCTAGCTTTGCTAGCAGCCTTTGGTGCCAGTGCTATTTATGGCATTAACCATACGGTAGCCAAAGGCTTAATGCCCACATATATTCAACCTTACGGGTTCATATTGCTTCGCGTTTTGGGAGCAGCTATTTTATTTTGGATTATCAGCATTTGGTCTCCTAAAGAACGTGTTGAAAAAAAAGACTGGCTTCGTCTATTAGCGTGCGCCATTTTTGGAATGGCCATTAATATGCTCATGTTTTTTAAAGGACTATCATTATCAACGCCTATTAACAGCTCAGTAATGATTACCATTTCACCTATTATCATTTTTTTGTTATCGGTTCTTATCCTAAAAGAACGGATAACAATTTTAAAAATAGTAGGCATTCTAATTGGGTTTGGTGGTGCCCTAAGTTTAATTTTATTTACTGAAACTACTGCACAGAATGCTGAAAACATCCCTTTAGGAAATACTTTATTCCTTATAAATGCGACTTCATACGCCATTTATTTGATTTTGATCAAACCGTTAACAGCCAAATATCATGTAATTACCTTAATGAAATGGCTTTTCCTGTTTGGGGTTGTTATCAATTTGCCTATAACATTGCAAGAGTTTCAGGCTGTTGATTGGCAACAATTACCCATGAATGCTATTTTTCAAATGGCCTTTGTTGTTGTTGGCACCACATTTTTGACTTATCTACTCAATGTGTTCGCATTAAAACAGCTTAACGCTTCTACTATAGGTGTTTTTATGTATTTACAACCATTATTGGGGATTCTTTATGCCATTTTAGCTGGTAGTGATACTTTAAATGTTTTAAAAGTGTTTGCGGCAGGGTTAGTGTTTTTAGGTGTCTATTTAGTTACAAAAAGGGTGAAGTCGGCTTAATTTAATGCGTATTTATCCTAGTTTATGATTTTTCTATGGGCTTTCTTTTTTTTCAAAAGCTATTTGAATACCCCTAAACGCTTTCAAGATCAAAAAACTTTAGGTTTTTGTTTACCTTTGTTCAACTTTAAAATTCGTGTATGATACAATCTATGACTGGCTATGGGAAATCTGTAATTCAGCTACCCACAAAAAAAATATCCATAGAAATTAAATCCCTTAATAGTAAAAATCTAGATTTAAATACTAGAATGCCTTCGCTCTATAGAGAAAAGGAATTAGACATTCGAAAATTGATTGCATCTAAACTTGAACGTGGCAAGATTGATTTTTCGTTGTACATGGAAATTACAGGCGAGGAAACTTCAACACAAATCAATAAAACAGTTGTAAAGCAGTACATCAAACAATTAAAAGAAGTTGTTGATGGTGATGAAACTGAGCTTCTTAAAATGGCTGTTCGGTTGCCAGATGCCGTAACCACAGAGCGTGATGAGATTGATGAAGATGAGTGGGCTCAAATTTCAAAAGAAATTGATAGCAGTCTTGAAAAAATACATCAATACAGATTGGATGAAGGAAAGACTTTAGAGAGTGATTTCTACGCTAGAGTGCAGAATATTTCTGAATTATTAGATCAAGTTATTGCCATGGATCCTGAACGCATTGAAGGGGTTAGGGAGCGTTTACAAAAAGGTGTTTCGGAGCTTAAGGAAAAGGTTGACCAAAACCGATTTGAGCAGGAACTTATTTATTACATTGAAAAATTTGATATCACCGAGGAAAAGGTAAGGTTGAAAAATCATTTGGATTATTTTCTAAAAGCTCTAAAATCTGCTGATTCCAATGGTAAAAAACTAGGGTTTATCGGTCAGGAAATGGGACGTGAAATCAATACCATTGGGTCAAAATCCAATTATGCGCCTATGCAAAAATTAGTGGTTCAAATGAAAGATGAACTTGAAAAAATAAAAGAACAACTCTTAAATGTGCTTTAATGGCTAAAGGAAAATTAATAGTATTTTCGGCACCATCAGGGTCTGGTAAAACAACCATCGTTAGGCATTTACTAAAACAAAAGGAATTGAATTTAGAATTTTCAATTTCTGCAACTTCACGCGAAAAACGAGGCAATGAGCAAGATGGAAAGGATTATTATTTTTTATCATTTCAAGACTTTAAAACAAAAATTAAGAATGATGCGTTTTTAGAATGGGAAGAAGTTTATCGCGACAACTTTTATGGTACCCTAAAATCTGAAGTCGAACGTATTTGGGCCTTGGGGAAACACGTGATTTTTGATATTGACGTTTCCGGTGGCTTGCGTATTAAGCGTAAATTTCCTGAAGAAACTTTGGCTATTTTTGTGAAGCCTCCAAGTATTGATGAGTTGAAAATCAGGTTGAAAAAGCGTCAAACCGAAAGTGCGGATAAAATTAATATGCGTATAGCAAAAGCTTCTGCCGAATTGGCTACTGCACCACTTTTTGATGCGGTTGTTGTCAATGACAATCTTGAAAAAGCATTAGCAGAATCTTACGAATTAGTTTCAAAATTTTTAGAAGAAACCCCATGAAAATTGGCTTGTTTTTTGGCACATTCAACCCCATACATGTGGGCCATTTAACCATTGCCAATCATCTTGCCGAATACAGTGACCTTGACCAAATATGGTTTGTAGTAACCCCTCAAAGTCCTTTTAAAACCAAACAAAGTTTGCTTGACAACCGCCAACGTTTAGAAATGGTTTATCGTGCTACAAAGGACTACCAGAAATTACATCCTAGCGATATTGAATTCAATCTTCCACAGCCCAACTATACGATTAATACACTAACCTATCTTCATGAAAAATATCCAGATTACGTGTTTTCGCTAATCATGGGAGAAGACAATCTTAAAAGTTTTCATAAGTGGAAAAATTATGAGCTTATTCTAAAGAATTACCATCTTTATGTATATCCAAGACTTTCAGAAGGTGAAGGTACGATCGAAACCCAATTTGATGAGCATTCACACATTCATAAAATAGATGCGCCTATAATGGAATTGTCTTCCACTTTCATCAGAAAATCAATAAAATCTGGCAAAAACGTGAGACCAATGCTTCCAGAACATGTTTGGGAATATCTAGACGAAATGAATTTTTACAAGTAAATTAAAAAACCTCTCGAAACTAATTCCAAGAGGTTTTTATAAGACTTAAATTTTTGTTGCAGGTCTCTATTTTGGTCCGTCTCCGCCACCATCACCATCTCCGTCACCGCCGTCACAATCGGTTAAGCTAGTTTGAACAAACATTGCCCAACTTCTTCCTTCAAATTCAGGACCTTCAGCCCAAGCTGTTTCTCCTCCTGTTGGCCCTTCTACCTCAGCATGTGCTGCAAAGCAATAAGTATCTCCTAATTCAAGTCCTAGCGACTCTAAACTAATAATATATACTACTTGATGCGTATCCTGATAGGAAGGTTCTGTAAAATCAAATCGACCTACTTTAGGGTTTCCTGAACCTGTTAAAGGCACCCATCCTTCATTGCAATCTCCAACTTGTAAATGGGTCACGCCAATGGTCCAATCGTCATTGGTTGCATACTCAATAATGAGGTTAGTTCCATCAGTATACACTGATACTGTTCCTGCGTTGTGATGTTGTCCTGCAATAAGGTTTGTAGTTGAGCATACTTCAGCTTCAATATCGTAAGACGACATGCTTTGTACCGTAGTAGAAGTTTTAACTTTGTAATCTACACCTTTTGTAAATTCCTGTTGCTGTGTTGAGTCTACTAGTTCGTTTTCGCAACTAACAAAAACGGTAAAAACGAATAGACTTAAAATAAAAGTAAATTTTTTCATAGTCATAAGATTTGGGACTTTAAATATAGAAGAAACCAGCCATAACGAATAATTTTTTCGATGAAATACGCTAATTGATTAATTTTTGTTGTTTTTTCTTACACGTTTCGATGAACGGTAGGTCTAAAAATGGTAGAAGGCATTCTCTAAATGTTCTATAGTGAAATTGGATCCTGTGTTAACAATAGCAATAATGTCAAATCTGACCTCAACATCTAAATCGTTTTTCGTAACATAATTATCAACCGCTTTTACTAGTTGCTGGATTTGTTTTGGTTTAACAAAATCTTGTGGAAGACCAAAATCAGAACTTGATCGTGTTTTTACTTCAATAATGGTAAGAATGTTATCTTTTTCAGCAATGATATCAACTTCAGCCTTACCAAAACGATAATTGTGTTCCTTTATGGTATATCCATTTTCAATAAGAAAGTCGACTGCTAATTGCTCTCCTTTTTTACCGAGTTGATTGTGTTGAGCCATTATCAGTTCACTGTTTTCAGTTGCAGTTTTCGGTTAAAAAAATCATTTCTCAAATACAACGGTAGATTGACTGCTGCTAACTGTCAACTGAATAGTCCGACCCAAAATCATCGCCCGATTATCTTTTTCGTGGCCTGCCGGCATGTTAAAGGCTATTGGAAAGTTGTATTCCGCTAGAGCATCCAAAATTAATTGTTCTATAGAAGTACCCCAAAGTGTCGTGTTCTTTCTCAATTTAGACATATCACCAACAATTACGCCTTTACAATGTTCAAAATAACCTGCCCGTTTTAAACTCTGCAACATACGGTCTATATGGTATTTGTACTCCCCGATTTCTTCAATAAACAAAATACTTCCACCAACATCAATACTGGTTTTTGAACCTAACATGGTATGCAACATGGTTAGATTACCTCCTACAAGAGGGGCAGTGATAGTTCCTTCACGGTTATAGTCAGAGCCTTTTAAAGTGTAGTTTATAGGCTCCCCAAAAATTGCAGCTTTAAATGTATTAACCGTTTCTTTTATATCATCGAGATCATCGGTTAAACTTGTACACATTAGGGCGTGTATGCTCTCAAAGCCTTCGTTATGGAATTGGTTATGCAAAGCCGTAATATCACTATAACCTATAAGCCATTTAGGGTGTTTTTTGAATTTAGTAAAATCCAGTTTATCAAGAATCCTTACCGTACCATAGCCTCCTCTTGCGCACCAAATGGCACTAATGGTAGGGTCATCCATGGCCTTTTGAAAATCCTCACAACGTTCGTCATCAGTCCCTGCAAAGTGATTGGCTTGGCTAAAGACATGCTTTCCAACCACGGTATGCAAGCCCCAACTTTTTAGGAGGTTCACAGCCTGTTGAATCTCGCCTTGTTTGCCTTTCAAAATACCGGAAGGTGCAACTATGGCAACCGTATCTCCTGGTTTTAGATCATTTGGTCGTATCAATTTTTTTTGAGTTTTTACAGTATTTGTTTGCGCTAAACCATTACCGTTTCCAAAGAAAAAAAAAGTACAGCAAAACACTATTATAAATACATTTCTGGACATAGTGTAAATGTACATTTTTTTTCTAAATCGCTTATGAATTGTGTACTTTTGTGCCTTCAAATTAGCACTTAATGTCTAAACACAACTGATGAATCAACCAAAACGTTATACCATTACTGCGGCTTTGCCTTACACCAATGGCCCCATTCATATTGGACACCTTGCGGGTGTTTATGTTCCTGCTGATATTTATGCACGTTATCAACGTTTAATAGGTAACGATGTTGCATTTATTTGTGGAAGTGATGAACATGGCGTACCAATTACCATAAAAGCTAAAAAAGAAGGCGTTTCTCCTCAAGACGTTGTCGATAAATACCACGCCATCATTAAAACATCATTTGAAGATTTTGGAATTTCGTTTGATAATTATTCTCGTACTTCGGCGAACATCCATCACGAAACAGCTTCCGAATTTTTCATATCGCTCTACAACAAAGGCGAATTTATTGAAGAAGTTACCGAGCAATTATACGACGAAGAGGCCAATCAATTTTTGGCTGATCGATTCATTATAGGCACTTGTCCAAAATGTGGCAATGAAGAAAGTTATGGCGATCAATGCGAAAAATGTGGAACAAGTCACAATGCCACTGATTTGATAAATCCAAAATCGGCCATTACAGGTAATACGCCAACATTAAAGCAAACCAAACACTGGTTTTTGCCTTTAGATAAACACGAAAAGTTTTTAAATGATTGGATCTTAAAAGGTCATAAAAAAGATTGGAAACCCAATGTTTATGGACAAGTGAAATCATGGATTGATGATGGGCTACGCCCTCGTGCAGTGACCCGAGATCTAGATTGGGGAATCCCTGTACCCTTACCTGGTGCCGAAGGCAAAGTTTTGTATGTCTGGTTTGATGCACCTATTGGCTATATATCGTCTACCAAAGAATGGGCACAGCGCGAAGGAAAAGATTGGGAACCGTATTGGAAAGATAAAGACACCAAACTGTTACATTTTATAGGAAAGGATAATATCGTGTTTCATTGTATCATTTTTCCTGCTATGCTAAAAGCTGAAGGCAGTTATGTGCTTCCAGATAATGTCCCTGCCAATGAATTTTTAAATTTAGAAGGAAATAAACTATCCACCTCGAAAAATTGGGCGGTTTGGCTACCAGAATATTTGGAAGAATTTCCAAATCAGCAGGATCTTTTACGCTATGCACTAACTGCCAATGCTCCCGAAACTAAAGACAATGATTTTACTTGGAAGGATTTCCAGGCTAGAAACAATAATGAATTAGTAGCTATTTTTGGGAATTTTATCAATCGAGTGGTGGTGCTTACCCATAAATATTATAATGGCACAGTTCCTGAACCTAGTACGTTTACCGATATTGATAACGAAACTTTAACCACTTTAAAAGCCTATCCTGCTGTAATTTCAAGTTCCATCGAGCGCTACAGATTTCGTGAAGGCAGCCAAGAATTGCTAAATTTAGCGAGATTGGGCAACAAATATCTAGCAGATGAAGAACCTTGGAAGGTGATCAAGGAAGATGCGGCGCGTACCCAAACTATAATGTTTGTGGCGCTTCAAATTGCATCAGCTTTGGCAACTTTAAGTGAACCTTTTTTACCATTTACCTCTACCAAATTAAAAGGAATACTTTGTCATGGCGAGGTAGCTGAAGCGACATGGAACGACATTTCAACAAAAAACATCTTACTTCCAAGTGGTCATCAAATTGGAAAAGGTGAATTACTATTTTTAAAGATTGAAGACGATACCATTCAAAACCAATTAGATAAATTAATCTCTAGTAAGGCAGCAAACGAAGCTGCAAATAAAGTAGCTGAACCACAAAAAGAAACCATAACTTTTGAAGATTTCATTAAACTTGATATGCGAGTAGGCACCATTTTGGAAGCCGAAAAAATGCCAAAAGCTAAAAAGTTACTGGTTTTAAAAGTCGATACTGGTATTGATGTACGAACTATTGTGTCTGGTATTGCAGAAAGTTTCTCTCCCGAGGAAGTTATTGGAAAAAAAGTGACGGTTTTGGTGAATCTCGCTCCCAGAGCACTTCGCGGAGTTGAAAGTCAAGGTATGATTTTAATGACAGAAACTCCAGAAGGTAAGTTAGTGTTTGTAAATCCTGATGATAATACTGTGACAAATGGTCTGCATATAAGTTAACATCATTTTTTTAAATTCTTATTCCTTTTAACAATTTCGAGTAACATCTAAACACTTATTCTCCTTCGTATATATTTACGATTACTATTAAAACAGATGTGGACTAAAATAATAGTCTAACAAGGTTTGTGTCTAAATGGAAATTATATAACCATAAGAAATAATCTTATAATAGAAAATCACCAGACATAAAGCACCTTTGTAAACAATAATAATACAAAAAAAATGAAACGAATAATATTACTATTTTTAGCAATCGGCATAATAAGTTGTGGCTCATCGAAAACAGTTAGAACTTCTGAAAAAATACTTAAAGGCGAATGGGTTCTCAATACAGTTTCCTATAGCGAATCGGGTAATTACAATGTAACACTTTTAAATGATGTGTCTAAAGCATGTTTTGAAGGCAGTACCTGGCAATTTGTTCCAAATAACAATACTGGAACATATACCATAAACAATACCAACTGCGCAAGAGGGAAACGTTATTTCATATTCAAAATTAACGAAATTGATGAGGCAACTGGTCTTTATGACTTTATATTAAAACCAACAAATGAAAAGTACAAGTCAGATACCAATATAGGTGTTAGGTTCAGCTTGTCTAGTCTTTCAGATAATTATATGCAATGGCAACAAACACTTACAGTAGATGGGCGACCTTTTACCATAAGCATGAATTTTTCAAAGCAATAATTCCTGTTAATTCATATACATTCCAAATCTTTTAAATTGAAAATTAATAACCAAAATAAAACTTAAAACAATGAAATCAACTATAAATAAAATTGGAATACTACTATTCACAGTCCTACTGACAGTAAGTTTAACTAATTGTAAGGCTGTACAAAATGCCAACAACAAACAGAAAGGTGCTGTAATTGGTGCTGCAGGTGGAGCCGTTATTGGTGCCATTATCGGTAACAATGTTGGTAAAGGCGGAAATGGTGAGCTTGGCGCCGTAATTGGAGGCGTAGTAGGTGGTACTGCGGGTGTTATTATTGGTCATCAAATGGACAAGCAAGCCCAAAAAATTGAAGAGGAAGTTCCTGGCGCACAAGTAGAACGTGTTGATGATGCCATTGTTGTAACATTTGATGAAACCAGCGGTGTTTATTTTGCTACTGACAAGTACAATATCAATTCGACATCTCAAGCTACTTTGAATAAGTTAGCGGGTGTATTTATTGAATATCCTAACACCAATATATTAGTTGTTGGTCATACAGATAGTGTTGGGTCTGAAGAATACAACATGTCTCTATCTAAAAATCGTGCTTATGCCGTAACTAATTATCTTATCAACAAGGGCTTAAGCAGCGGTCGTTTTACAACCAATTGGTTTGGTGAAACACAACCTATGTACGATAATTCAACTGCGGAAGGTAGAGCAAAAAACAGACGTGTTAACGTTGCTATTTTGCCAAATCAAAAAATGATTGATGACGCTAAAAACCAAGCTAATAATTAGTTGACACTTTAAAAAACAAAAAGCCCTTCAATTTTAAGTTGAAGGGCTTTTATATTTAGGCCGAATTTCTACTGGCATTAATATTACCAAATAATGAGCGTGTTACGATTTTTTCATAAATCTCTAATTGCGCCTCATCTGGATTCTCTTCTTTTCTCAATTCCTGAATCTTCTTAAGGGCAAATTGCTGTATGGTCAATAATGGCAATACAATTGATTCCCTAACATCTATTGAAGCTTTTCCTGCGGGCTCTTCCTGCATTAATTCTTTATAGCCTGTTAGTTTTAAAATCAGTCGTTTGCTTAACAGGTATTCTTCGTGAATGATGTTCCAAAACTCGCCAAACTCTTCGTCCTCTGCCATATATTTGGTAAGATCAAAAAACGATTTACATAAGGACATCATACTATTTTCAATTAAGGTTTTAAAGAAGTTAGAGCTTTTGTAAAGCTGTTTCACTTTTCTAAATTCTCCTTTATCCTCAAATACTTTTAATGCTGTTCCAACTCCAAAAAAGCCAGGGACATTTTGTTTAAGCTGGCTCCAAGAGCCAACAAAAGGAATTGCTCTTAAATCTGAAAACACCAACTCATCTGACTTTCCACGTTTTGAAGGTCGGCTACCTATATTTGTTTTAGCATAGTATTTTAAGGTACTCATACGTTCTAAATACGGTAAAAATTTTGGATTACTTTTGAAGTCGACGTAAGCTTTGTAACTAATTTTCGCCAAGCTATCCATCACTTTCACATCCTCACGCGTCATACGCAAATTGGTTTCATTCAATCTGTTCAAAATCCCAGAACTGATAAGTTGCTCTAAATTATATTGTGAAGAATCCAAGGTTCCAAAATTGGAGCTAATGGTTTGGCCTTGAATCGTTAATTGCACTTCTTTATCTTCAATTGTTGGCCCTAATGAGGCATAAAACTGATGCGTTTTTCCACCGCCACGTGCTGGTGGCCCTCCACGACCATCAAAGAAAATGACTGTTACACCATGTTTTTTGGAAATTCGTGTTAATCGCTCTTTAGCCTTAAATATTCCCCAATTGGCCATAAGATAACCACCGTCTTTAGTCCCATCACTAAATCCTAACATGATTGTTTGTTTGTTTCCTCGCTTTTCGAGATGTTTCTTATACGTGGGGTTTGTATATAACTCTTCCATTACCAAATGCGCATTCTCCAAATCGGTGATGGTCTCAAACAAGGGCCCAATATCTACAGTTAAATCGCCTTCAAAAGCTACTAATTTGAGCATGGCATACAACTGCATGACATTTAATGCCGTTTGGTTATTACTAATGATGTAGCGATTAGCAGCACGTTCGCCGTTAGTCTCCTGAATGGTTTTAATGGCCTTTATGGTATGCAGAGTTTTTGAGACCTCTTCGTCTTCAAACAACGACAAATCTACAGTTCCTTTTACTTTAGAAAGTATTTTTATTTGTTTTTCTTCGGATAACGAATTGTAATTCTTTGGAAAAATTGTACTACCTGAAGCGATCAAGGTTTCGACCATACTAGTAAATACATTATCATGCGCTCGACTGTCTTGTCTGATGTCCAAGGAAGCAAAATGAAATCCGAATAATTGAATTTTATTAAGCAAGCTATCAATTTCTGAAGCATACAAGGACTGATGCTCTTTAACTACAATAGATTTTATGTTCTTCAACTCTTCTACAAAATAGTCACGCGTAATTGTGTTACTGGATTTAGGATTTGTGAAGCTTTCATAAAGCA
Source organism: Flavobacteriaceae bacterium MAR_2010_72 (assembly GCA_003550275.1). Classification (GTDB taxonomy): domain Bacteria; phylum Bacteroidota; class Bacteroidia; order Flavobacteriales; family Flavobacteriaceae; genus Geojedonia. The sequence continues at coordinate 160,822 of QXCW01000002.1, read as the reverse complement.
TGGACTCCAAATTCTGGATGGAATCTTCAACACCTCTGAATGTTAGCTTACGCCTAAGCGCACGTACGCTACGATAATAATTTTTTAATATGGTAAGACGTAATCTATCTGCAACTTTTAAGGTAGTTTCTGGCATTACAAAAGGATTTCCGTCCCTATCTCCACCTGGCCAAAAACCAATGTTGATGATGTCATTTTCAATATCCTTATTATCAAAAACATTTTGCTTTATGTAGTCGTAAATGGTTCCGAAGGAATGATAAAACACATTTTCCAAATACCATATTAAGCTTATGGCCTCATCATAAGGAGTAGGTTTTTTATGCTTAAAAAATGGCGTTTTACCTAATTGAGCCAATAAATCATTGATTTTAAGTAAGTCATTTTTCTTGATAGCTTCGGTCAAATCGGTTATGATCCCTAAAACGCTACCTGGATAAAACTGAGTTGGATGAGCGGTAAGCACAATTCTCACTTTAAATTCTTCAAGGTATTGCTGTAACTGTTTTAGTTTGTTTTCGGATTTAGCAGATTCTTTTAAACTTCGAAGTGTTCCGATACCCTCCATATTGTTCACGATGGGGAAAGCGGCATCTTCAATAGCATCGAATAAAACTACTTGTCTTTCGATATACTGAATAAATCTAAACAGCAAATTAATTTGGCTTTCTTTGGTACGTCTGGCCTGATACTTTTTAAAAAATGTTTCAACTATAGTTGTGGGATTATCACCATTGGCAAAACCTTTTACACAGGTTTCATGAAACAAAGGAATAAGAACTCCAGTTTTAGTAATGGTCATAAACGGTAAGGTCATGAAAATACTGTTGTAAATTTGGTATTTTGACAATACGTTTTGATTAAATCTAACTAATTTAGGTTGTGTTGACATTTTTTCTTATTAATTTTAAAAGCATATAAAAATACTAAAGGTTGTGTGAACTGCATTCAGGTGGAATTGCTTTTATGGATTAACCATTAATATAACTTAAAAATGCGAAAGATGAATTAAAAACCTTTAATGTTTATGAATTTTATAGCAATCGATTTTCAGTTTCATAAAACTAAATGAACGACCTTGAGGTAATCCTTCGATGAATTCTTTAGATTAAAACACTAGATCTTAATTAAAATGAATACTTATTGTAGCGTTTGGTGTTAAACCTAGTGACCTTTGCTCGATGTTATTTATAGAATTGTTATCAATTCTGTAAAAATTGTTGATAATGTTTTTCTTATCCAGAATATTCCAAATAGAAACTCCAATATTTAAACGCGTTTTTTGCCCTAATTTTAAATTATAAAGAGCGGATATATCAACCCTTAAATAATCATCAAGGTTTGAACTATTTGTGCTTTCGTAGTTGATTTCGTTACCAACGATTTCATTGCCTACTTCAGGTTGAGTTGTGGGTTTACCCGTATGCCAATTGAGTCCAGCTGAAAGTTTTATCCGATTTCCTGTATAAGCCGTTCCAAAGGTAATTGCATGAGAAATATCAAAATTGCTCGGAAACCTTCGCTCTTTTAAGCTTTCAAATGTATACTGATTATCCATAAACGAATAGCTCAACCAAGAATTAAATTTATTGATTCGTTTTCTAAATAATACATCTATCCCTTTAGCACTATAGCGTCCATCTGTTCTCACAAATTCATACTGGTTTTGAAACCCTTGACTTTGTGAGGTTATTCCGTCTACCCGCTTATAAAAACCTTCTGCACTTATCAACCAGCCTTTTCTGCTAAAATCTAAACCCACAGATATTTGCTTGCTGGTAATTACAGGTATGTCCTCATTATTGGATAATTGCCATCTTCGTTTTTCAATTCCTAAAAAATCATTTTGAAAATTAATGACTTGCGAAGTATTTTGATGTTTAAATTCTCCCAATACCTCAAAGGTGAAATTGTTTAAAAAACGCTGACTGAAACTCAAGCGCGGTTCAAAAATTAATTTTTTAAACTTATCGATATAATTAGCTCTAACACCAAAATTTAGAAACGTGTTTCGTGTTAATGATTTATAACCTATTTGTGAAAATAAGGCATGGGTTCTAACAACTTCAGAGACTAAAAGTCTATACAATGGATCATCAACATCGTCCAAATTAGTGACTTCAGTCTCAACAAAATGATAGCCACTTAATAGGTCAAAAGTTTTATTTATTGTGTTGTCCGCTTTAAGTTTTAAACTTGTTTCGGACACTATATTTTCCTGAAGAAACCTTTGAGAATCATCAAGGTTTACATTTATAGCTTTGAGTTTGTAGTCCGTTTCATAAATTTCAAAAGTGGTTTGAAATTTTTCATTCCATTGGCGTTGATATTCCACCCCTCCAGCAATACTGTTTTGCGTAATCCTGCTTTCCCTTGACACATCAACATCATCAACTTTAGCATTTTCGTTAAACTGCAAGGCATTGTTCACATTTATAAAATTCAGTCTCAAATTGTTGTTCTCATTAATGGCGTAAAGCCAGCGCAATGACGTATCATAAAAATCAAAGGTTTTATCAGAATTAACTATGCTTGAGTTATTCATATCAACTTCGGTGTTTTGTGAAATCCTATCAAAGAACGCTTTGTAAGTAGGCGTTTCAATAATATCGTTAATTGATGTTCTTGCAGCCACTTGTAGTGATGACTTTCCCCTTAAAGGAATATCAACAAAACCATTTACATTAGTGAAATTGACTCCAATACTACCTTTAAGCTTTGTATTGATATCTTGATCGCTGTACATGGCTATGCTTCCTGAAGTCCCATCAGTTTGGCTGGCGCCAGTTCCGTTTTTGTTTAAAGTAACTTTTTGTGTGATATGCGGATTGTACATTGAAATTAATCCAAAGAAATGACCTGATTGATACATTTTGATATCGTCCCAAAGAATTAAATTCTGATCATGCGTTCCGCCTCTTATGTTGATGTTAGAAACTGTTTCATTACTGCTCAAAATTCCGGGAAAAGCTTGAACCGAATGCAAAACATCAGTTTCAATAAGACCGGGTAAAATACCGAAGTTTGAAAAATCTATTTCAAAGGATCCGTTATTCAGTTTGTTAATGCCATTGATAATATAGTCAGGCAGTATGACTTCTGATAGTGTTTCAAAATCAAACTCCATTAAGATCATGTTGCAATCTTCTGTATCAAAATTCTTATACGGTTTTGAGATGGTCTTAAATCCAAGGTGTTGGATGGTAACGGTTTCATCTTGGCTATAGACTTTTAAGCTAAAAAATCCATTTTCATCGCTTATTGCAGAATGAAATTGCCCTTTAACACTAGTTAACGGTAAGGGGGATATATTATCATTTCGATTTAAATACCCACAGAGTGTAAGTGGAGCTTTTAAGGATACTAAAATGATGCCATCATCTAAAATAGTAAATAAAAGATTTGTTTGCTGCTCTAAATAGTCTAGCGTTCTTTCAAGTGAAAGTGAATTATTTGGTTGTTGGACTATAATCTCCTGAACAAGGTCTTCGGCATAATTAAACTGCACCTTATATCGTTCTTGAAGAAGCTCGATTAATTGCGTTAGTGGTATCGCATTTTCCTGGGCTTGAACCTCAACAGAAGCTATAAAAATTAATATCAAAACTACTAGCCTACTTGTTATCCTCATAAAGTATTACAAGATTTGACGAATTTATACTATAAGTTAAATTCATGGGTTTTGTAATCGAAATTAATGCATTTTCTAAATTATTATGCGTAAACCCTCCTGTAAATAAACGATTTGTATTTAAATTTTGATATTCTATGTCTATATTATATTGTCTTTCAAGCTCGGCTATGACTTCTTCATACGGTGCTGCATCGAATACACTTTTACCTTCAGTCCAAGTTGGAACCTGTAAAGTTGTCTTCTCTTGAACAAGTTTGCCATTTAAAACTTTAAACGTCTCTCCAGACAGCAATTGCCTCTTAATTTTATTTGATATTACTTCTACTACACCTTCAAAACAGGTGACTTCAAAATAGTTTTCTCTTTGCTTCACGTTAAATTTAGTTCCAATCACTGTAACACGCCCATCTGTAGTAAGTACGCTAAACGTTTTACCTTTAGAAACGCTAAAAAATGCTTCACCGTCCAAATTCACTAATCGTTGGTCTTTCCATTTGCGTTTACTAAATTCTAATTTTGAAAGCGCATTAAGCGCTACCGAGGAGTGATCAGGCAATTCAATGGTAGTTTTTTGACTTGCCAATGTTTGAACCTGAACAAGATTATTGTAGAAAAAAGAAAAATAAATGCCCAAAGCAACAACAAATACAGCAGCAATTTTAATGATTGGTGACCACCACAACCTTTTATTGCCAGCTACTGATTTTCTTTCTAAATACTGTTGCTTAAACGTGTTGAAATCATCAACAGAGGATACATCTGAAGCCTTAAAATACCGAGCACTTTCTAATATGTCGAGGTTAATGGTATAATCACTTTGTTGCTTAAATGCCGTTTCTTCAGCTTCAGACAAGGTATTATTAAGCCACTTTTTTAATAAGTCATCCTGATTCATAAATTCATTTGTATTATATATAGAACAACTAAAATTCGGTTTCTCCTTATTTATTTTATTTTAAAATAGTCGAGTTCGGTTTTCAATTTATCAAATGCACTGTAAATTCTGTATTCTACTACTTTTTGAGTAACTCCTAAAAGGGCCGCTATTTCGCTGTGTTTTTTTCCTTCCACTTTACTTAACATAAAGGCTATGCGCTGCTCTTCGGTTAAACTTTCCAATGCCTTTTTATACTGTTCAAGGTATTGTTGCTTTTCTAAAATAAATTCAGGGGATTCTTGAGTATCGTATCTTTGATAACTAGTGTTATATTTAAATACTACTTTTTGGTGCTTGATGTCATTTAGCATCATATGATTTGCCACCGTAAATAAAAATGATTTTGCCTTATCAAAAGGCACCTTTTTACAGTTATCCCAAAGCTTGACAAAGGCATCCTGCACTTTGTCTTTTGGATTTAAATGCGCTCCATATTTATAATACAAATAGTCATGCAAATCTTGAGCATACGTATTATAAACGCGCTCAAAAATAGTATCTTCACAAATACTCGACTTGAGGTTTTTCGGCACAATTAAAACTTTAGTTGCTTAAAGGTATTGAAATATTTCGTTAATTCTTTCAGGAGTTATTAGGCTTGAGTTGTTTAATTAATGAATATGTTACTTGGTAATACATCGTTTTATGAATAGTCCATTACGCATTTTAATTATTTTAATGTTGTGTTTTGTTTTCATGTTTTATTCGTGTAGAACTGAAGAAACCGAATTTATAGAAGCGCCTGAAGACGAAACTTTAACCGCAAACTCTGTAGTTGCCAACTTAATACAGCGTACCGCAATGAACGATGGCTCTAAAGATAATATTCTAGATTTTGCTAATTGTTTTACTATAAAACTTCCTATCAATGTAAATGTAAATGGGTCTGATATTTCGATCAACTCGATTGAAGATTTAAGCATTGTTGAGTTCCTATTTGACGATGATGACGATGATTTAGATATTTTAAATTTTCAGTTTCCCTTGGCAATTGTTTTTAGTGATTTTACTGAAACAACAGTACATACTTCTAACGGACTTATTGCAAATGCAAACACTTGCAATGGCGAAAATGAAAGTGATACTGATATTGAATGTCTCGATTTTCAATATCCAATTGATGCTTCCGTCTTTAACACTACAACTGAATTAATAGAGCGTATTTCACTAAACAACGATAAGCAACTTTATGAATTTATTAAAGGCGTTGATCAAAATGATGTTGTAAACATTCGTTTTCCTATTAAAGTTGTGCTTTCAGATGGCACTTCAAAGTCTATCAATAATTTAAATGAATTGCAGAACACCATCCAAAATCATAGTGATGATTGTGATGAAGATGATGATTACGATTATAATGATGATGATTGTGATCAATGTACCAAAGAAGAACTAGAAACACTTTTAACCCAGTGTGGTAATTGGTATGTGGACAAATTAGAAAGAAACGATCAAAACTATGATAATGTTTACCAAGGCTACCGATTCAATTTTTACCAAGATGGAACTGTTGGTGCTTACTGGGGAGCAAATAGTGCTTATGGTACTTGGATCGCTACAGGTACAGGGAACAATATTACGGTGGAAATAGATTTTCAAGATTTACCCTATTGCGAAAACAACTGGATCTTGCATGAAATACAAAGTTATTCTGGAGAGACTAAAGTTGATTTAAGGGTTGGAGGTATTGATCGTTTAAGGTATGAAGGTAATTGCAATTAAAACATATGGCCTCAAGTAATTAACAAAGCAATAACGATGAAGGAAGAAACTCTTTAATTTTTGTAAAGATTAAAGATGAAAAAGAAAAATTGATTTAGGTGCTCATTAGCACTACGCTTTGATTGATTATTGGCCAAAACTGCTCCAGTTAGTCTGGAGCAGTTTAAAACATAAGTTCTGGTACAGTAACAGGCTTAATTAAACATAGTATTATGCGAAAATGGATTATTCTTATAGCATTGCTGGTTTTGGGCATTTTTGCCTACAACTATATTTATCAGGAGCATAGAAATATCCAGGATGAAACTCCTGAATTTGTAGTTACTGCCGTGGAACTTTCAAAAGAATTTTCAAATGACCCTAAAGCATCAGAACGAAAATACCTCAACAAAACTATTGTAATTAATGGAATCATTACAGAACAAAACGAGAACGATCTAATACTTAACCCAAATATCTTTTGTCAGTTTGAGCAAAAAATTACAACTAATGATACAGTTGTTCAAATTAAAGGCCGTGTTATTGGTTATGATGACTTGTTGGAAGAAATAAAACTCGATCAATGTAACATATTACCTAATTAGACATGGAGATTATGAAATCACGATTACTTATACTTGCTACAATATTTCTATTCAATACTCATATTGCTGCACAAACCATCTGGAATGGTCCTACGACCATTTTTACAAAAGCCGACAATGTTGACTGGACTCTAGAAGCAAATCAAGACAGGATTAACTCTAATGTCTGGATTACAAGAGCAAACAGCAAAGGAATCTTCAATATTGCTCAAGAAACAGTTTATACTGGCTCTGGCACATCTGGAAATTCACCTCTTGATACGGAGTGGGCTTTTGGCACCACTTCTAATCTTGGGTCTTTAACCTTCACAACTTGGGCTGTTGCTATGGACAATTCACCTTCCAGTAAAATTGGCTTGGATATGGTAGTTCATTTAATTAGTGACGATATTTATATCGATATCAAATTTCTTTCTTGGACATCATTGGCTGCCGGAGGAGGATTTAGCTATCAACGTTCCACAGATTCTGGTTTAAGCACTAATTACTTTTCAATTAATACCTTTACTATTAGTCCAAATCCAAATAACTCAAATATAAAGTTAAATCTACCTGCATTTGCAACAACTATTTCTGTTAAGGTTTATAATGTTTTAGGAAATGAAATCCTTTCCATCAATGGCTACCAAAACCCAATTGATGTATTTGACTGGGAAAAGGGAATTTACCTTGTACAGGTCTCAAATCTTCAACAAATTCAAACTAAAAAATTTATAAAAAACTAATTCTATGAGATATATACTATGCCTAATTTTGTGCTTTCCAATATGGTCATTCTCACAAGATGATTTACTCAATGAAATTGACACCGATACTTCATGGGCAACCTATGCAGATGCCGCTTTTAAAGGCTTGAAAATTGTGAATTTTGAATCTACCAAGTTAGTTGCAAAAAAGCAGTTGAATTTTATTGTGTCCCATAGATTTGGAAGTATTGAAAATGGTTTTGATAGCTTTTTTGGGCTTGATGATGCTGTTACGCGTTTAAATTTTGTTTACGGATTATCTGACAACATTAATATTGGTGCTTCGCGTAGTTCCTTTTTAAAAGTGTATGATCTGTCTTTAAAATACCGTTTAGTGAGGCAAAAATCAAACGGGTTTCCGTTTACCATTGTTGGCTTTAATGCCATTTTAATTAATTCGTCTTTAGATAAGGATAACTTGCCCGGATTAGAATTTAAACACCGATTGGGTTATACGGCCCAACTTCTAATTTCAAGAAAAGTCAATACCAACTTATCATTGGAGCTAGCTCCTACGTTTTTTCATGACAATTTTGTCTTTGTAGATGAGCAGGACAACTCTCAATTTGCCCTAGGTTTTGGTGGACGTTACAAACTAGGCAAGCGCTGGTCCTTAAATGCCGACTATGGTTGGCACCTCAACCGAGCAAGCAATTCACCATTTACAAATCCTTTATCAATTGGTGTGGATTTAGAAACTGGAGGCCATGTTTTCCAAATGCATTTTACCAATGCGCAGCCCATGAATACCAATGGCTTTTTGGGTCAAGGATTTGGTGACTGGACAGAAGGCACGATTTATTTTGGTTTTAATTTAAGTCGAACGTTTTAACACAAAAATCAATATTAACAATTAAAAAATTTAACACTATGAATTTTATAAAATCAATTTTTGTAATCCTATGTATCTCGGCTCTTTACACTTGTTCGAGTGACAGTACTGATGATTTAACTCCAACTCCTGACCCAGATCCTGACCCAATGGGCACGGTAACTTATGAGGCTGATATCAAACCGATTTTCACAAACAATTGTATTCAATGCCATGGTGACCCACCAACGCAAGGGGCACCAAAGCCGTATGTCACTTACAATCAAGTAAAGGCAGATGTAAATATTATTATAAGTCGTATAAACAGTACTACCAATCCAATGCCGCCGTCTCCTAACAGTCCGTTATCACAGGCTCAAAAAACCCTAATCCAGCAATGGAGAGATGGAGGTTTGTTAGAAAACTAAATTTTGTTTTGGCAACATTTTTGATTCTTGGTAGATAACATAAATTTAAAAAAATGAAGTATTTGCTATATTTCCTTGTTTTTATGAGCTTAAGTGTTACGGCTCAAGATAAGTATATTACAAAAACTGGGGTTGTTCAGTTTGAAGCTTCTGTACCTTCATTCGAGGAGGTGGCAGCGAAAAACAATGCAGTAACCGGTATAATCAATGCCGATAATGGTGAATTTGCAGCCTTGGCTATGGTAAAGGCTTTTCGATTTAAAAATGCCCTAATGGAAGAGCATTTTAACGAAAACTATGCCGAATCTTATTTGTATCCAAAAGCAACCTTTAAAGGAACTATTGATGGCTTTTCCTTAAAAACAGAAAAAACAACTTACAAAATCACAGGAGAACTAAACTTTCACGGCGTTAGTAAAACTATAAGTAACATTGATATAACAAGTGTACATAAAAATGACACCATTGTTATCGAAGGAACTTTTAAAGTGTTGGCCAGTGATTTTAATATCAAGATCCCTAAAATAGTTAGCAATAAAATTGCTGAAGAAATCGTCGTAAATTTTTCTTTTGAATTAGTTAAGCAATAGATGAAGCTTTTATAATGTTCTACTTAAATCCCAAATTAGCGGAAGTATAAAATAAACGATTAAGGTTAGAAGGACAATTGAGATGATATTCATCCAAAAACCCTTTCGTACCATGTCTTCAATTTTTAAATACCCAGAACCAAAAACAACAGCGTTTGGCGGCGTTGCTACAGGTAGCATAAATGCACATGAAGCGGCAACCGTTGCGCCAACTAATAACAAATACGGATGAATCCCTATTGCAGAAGCAAGTGACACCAATACAGGAAGTAACATTGCTGTTGTAGCTAAATTAGAAGTAATTTCAGTCAAGAAATTGACTGAAGCGACCAAAACCAAAAGAATTAAAATAAGTGGCAATGTGCTTAAAGATGACATTTGTTGCCCAATCCATTGCGCCAAACCACTAGACTCAAAACCTAATGCCAATGCCATACCACCACCAAATAAGAGTATGATTCCCCATGGCAATTTGATCGCATCATCCCAGTCTAGTAATCGGCTTTTCTTATCTTTCCTTGGCAACAAAAACAATAAAATTCCACCAAAAATTCCAATGATGGTGTCGTCAATTGCCGGAATAAATTGCTTGATCAAAAACGATCTACAAATCCATGCCACAGCGGTAAATACAAATACAACAAGTACCGTTTTTTCTTCAAAGGAAATTTTTCCGAGTGACTTTAATTGCGTCTGTATTTCCTGTCTTCCTCCAGGAAATGCTTTTTGCTTGAATTTAAAAGCTACACGTGTTAGATACAACCAACATATATACAATAGGATAACGCTAATTGGAAACCCAAATGTAAACCATTGTGCAAATGTAATTTCTACGCCATAGGTTTCTTGAACCACACCTGCTAAAACCAAATTTGGTGGCGTTCCAATTAGAGTCGCCATACCGCCAATTGATGCACTATAAGCAATGGCCAGCATCAGCGCTTTCCCAAATATTAAATTTTCATTTTCAACGGTATTTGGGTTGTCCCTTAATTGCGCAACAATGGCCATACCTATGGGCAGTATCATCACAGAAGTAGCTGTATTCGATATCCACATCGATAGAAATGCCGTAGCAATCATAAAACCTAAAATGATATGGATCACATTAGTACCTACAATTTTTATGATGGTTAATGCAATACGCTTATGAAGATTCCATTTTTCAATGGCTATGGCAATAATAAAACCGCCAATATATAGAAACACATATTTATGTCCGTAAGAAGCGGTTGTTTCATCTAAGCCTAGGCCTCCACTTAACGGAAAAAGAATAATAGGTAATAGTGCGGTAACCGCAATAGGCATTGCCTCGGTTATCCACCAAACAGCGATCCATACGGCCGATGCCAAAACAGCATTAGCAGGTTTGGTTAAACCTTCAGGATGAAAGAACAATAAAATTAAAACAAATAGTAATGGCCCTAAAATAAGCCCAATGATACTTTTGGTTGGTTTAATTGTCATAATAGATGTAGTCTAGCCATTGAGTAAAAATAAACATTTAATTATTCTCAAATTTCATATAAGCTTCACTCATTTTATTGACCTGTTCTTTAATGAGTTTACTGTTAATTGAACAATACCCTAAAACCAGTCCACTTTTCTTTCTCCCTTTTGTAAAATAGTTACTATATGGATGCGTTATAATGCCATGTTTAACCAAGTGTTTACTCAATGTGAAATCATCAATTTCAGCTTTAAAACTCCCAATAAGATGTAAGCCCGTATGACTTGAATCTAAACAAATTTCTCCATCAAAGTTTAAATTAAAAGAATCCATAAATACTTTTTTTCTTTCAATAGAAACTTCAATAACACGTCTTAAATGTTTATTTAAATAATCCTTCTCTATAAAAGAACTTAAAGTTTGTTGGGTAGAAGTTGGTACAAAGCGACTGGATTGCGCATACAACGCTTTAACAGTATCAATTAAATAATCTGGCAGAATCATATAACCTATGCGAAGTGAAGGATGTAATAATTTATTAAACGTTCCTAAATACACTACGCGTTGCTGTATGTCCAAACTATATATTGAAGGCAAAGGGTTTTCCCAGTTACTAAATTCGTGATCATAGTCGTCCTCAACAATCAATACGCCTTTTTTAGACGCCCAATTTAACAATGCTAGCCTTCTATCTACACTCATTTTCACTCCAGAAGGATATTGATTTGAAGGTGTAGTATAGGCCAATTTTACCTTATGGTCTTTAATTTCATCAACAATAATTCCATCATTATCGACTGGGATTGAATGCACTTTTGCTTTTAAACTTTTGAACAAATTGTAAGCACGTGGGTACGTAGGGTCCTCAATTACAACTCCATCATCGGTGTCAATTAATGTACTCCCAATTAGGTAGAGTGAATGTAAGGAGCCCGTAGTAATAACAACTTGTTCGTAGCTACAATTTATGTTACGATATATCTTTAAATAATTGGCAATGTTTTTTCGCAGTTCGTTTAAGCCTAAAGTGTTACCATAAGACAACTGTGAAGGTTGTACTGTTTTCCAATAGTCGTTTGAAAGATTTTTCCATTGTTGAACGGGAAATATATCCAAAGGAGGAAGGCCAGGTCTAAACGCAACACCACTACTACTATTTTGAAAAATATGAATGTTTTTTTTAAATGATTTCCCCAGCTTTGAAATTTTGGGGTATTTACCTTCAGCCATTTCTATTTTTAAATGACTTGCTTTCCTTTCAATATTAGTCCAAGAAATAAAATGACCAGAGCCTGGTATCGACTTAATGTATTTTTCTAGCATTAAAAGATCATAAGCCTTTAGAACCGTACTTCTGGAAATATCTAAATCTTTTGCTAAAATTCTAGATGGCGGTAATTTACTATCCTTTAATAAAGCCTTTTCAATAATTGCATTCTTTAATGCTTCATATAAGTTAATGTATATATTCTTATACTGATCCTTATCCTTAAGCCCATGACTTATTAATATGTTTTTAATATTGAAATGCAAAAATTGGTATGGTTATAAATTTAAAATTGGTATGTGCAATATAGGGCATTTATAAGTTAGTTTTATTACTTAAAGGTTTTTTAGAACTAAAATAGTTAATCATGGATAGATCCAAAACCATAGGATTCTGGGTAGGCATCCTCATACTTGCCATTTCAATTAGTATGCCTCCGCCTTCTGGAATGCAACCAGAAGCATTAAGCGCGTTAGGTGTTGCACTTTTAATGGCCATCTGGTGGGTTACAGAATGTATCCCGATTTATGCAACTGCATTTGTTCCAATTGCGCTTTTCCCACTTTTAGGTATTTTGGATGCCGAAACAACTACAGAAAACTACGGCCACAATTATGTCCTGATGTTATTAGGTGGTTTCTTTCTGGCTAAATCTATTGAATTAAGTGGATTGCATAAACGCGTCGCACTATACATTATAAGCAAACTTGGAACCAGTAGAAGACGAATTATTTTAAGCTTTATGATTGCTACTGCATTCCTGTCAATGTGGATTGCCAATGTTGCAGTTGTGCTCCTAATGCTTCCTATCGCACTTGCAATTGTAGATAAAGAAGAAGAGGAAGAAGGCAACAAACGAAACCCTAAATTTGGTTTGGCACTTATGTTGGCCATTGCCTATGCGGCAAGTGTAGGTGGTACAGGAAGTTTAATTGGTACACCTCCTAATATGGTATTCGCTGGTGTTTTTGCAAAAGCATTCCCTTCATATCCTGAAATTGATTTTTTACAATGGATGAAATTAGGCACACCTATTGTCATTATCATTTTACCAATTGTTTGGTTTTATCTCATAAAATATTTTAGAATTTGTGGCAATTTTGCAGGTAGTAGAGAAATTATCAATCAAGAAATTAAAGCTATTGGAAAATTATCAATTATGGAAAAAAGAGTATTTATAATTTTCCTCTTTACAGCCCTCGGATGGATTTTTAGACGGGATATAGTTTTGGATGGTTTTGTAATTCCAGGTTGGTCTTCTCTTTTAGGAATAAAAGATTATGTTCATGATTCAACAGTTGCCATAATTACAGCTTTGCTTTTATTCTCTATACCATCAGGTAGTTCAAAACCTCTAGCACCAAAACGACTTTTAGATTGGGATTCGGCGGCAAAGGTTCCTTGGGGCGTAGTCATGATTGTTGGAGGCGGATATGCTATTGCAGACTCATTTAATCATACTGGACTAGCAGAGTTTTTAGGTTCGAGAATGAGTTTTATAAGTGATTACCCCATGATTTTAATATTGATAATTGTTATCTCATTGATGATCTTTATAACAGAAATTAACAGCAACACGGCAACAGCCAATATATTTTTGCCTGTTTTGGCAGCAATGGCAATTGCGGGAAGTATAAACCCCATACTCATAATGATTCCTGCAACATTTGCCTGCTCCTTTTCATTTATGCTACCATCTGGAACAGGAACCAATGCAGTGATTTTTGGAAGTAACCGTGTGACCATTTCAGAAATGGCCAAATGTGGTTTTGGTCTGAATCTGCTTTGTGTCATTTTATTGACTATACTTATGTATGTTTATGTATTACCCGTTTTATCAATTTAAATCAAAAAAATGAAACCTTTTTCCGCATCTTTATTCAGTTTAATTGTTATGGTTGTGTTTCAATCTAATGTTTTGGGCCAGCAAAAAATAGTTTCAGAATTAAACAACTTAAACGAATTATCATCAACACCTTTTGGTGTTAGTCATTATTGGCTCAATATGGGAACCAATACATTTGGGCAACCTATTTTAGTGCCCGTGATTGTTGTTCAAGGTAAAGAAGTTGGTCCTACTCTTGGTATTACAGCAGCTATTCATGGCAATGAATTGAATGGCATACCAATTATTCATGAATTGGCAGCATCTCTTGACCCTAGTCGTTTAAAAGGACGGGTTATTGCAATTCCCGGAATCAATACCCTATCTGTAGAACTCAACCAGCGTAAATTTATAGACGATGAAGATATAAACAGAAGTTTTCCTGGCAAATCGAATGGTAGTGAGAGTGAACAGTATGCTCACAAAATAAAGGAGCGTATTTTGCCTGTGTTTGATGTCCATTTAGATCTACATACAGCCAGCTTTGGTAGAATAAACTCATTTTATGCAAGAGCAGACGCCTCCAATGACACCCTTTTAAAATTAGCTGAATTACAGAAACCAGATATTATATTGCACAGTAAAGGAAAGCCATCATTTGGAACAAGCTCATCTGCTACTGAAACCTTGCGAGCGGAAGCTTCAGCTCTTGGCATACCAAGTATTACTATTGAATATGGAAATCCTCAAGTCTATCAATCAGATTTAATCTCACGTGGTGTCAAGGGGATTTTCAATACACTCAACTGGTTAAAAATGTATAATGAAGTAATATCTTCAGAACAAATGCAACCTGTTTATTGCAAAAAATCCTATTGGATATATACCAATAAAGGTGGTTTTCTTGAGGTTCCAGTAAACCTAAACCAGCATATTAAAAAAGGAGGTGTGATTGGGATTTTAAAAAATGCCTTTGGTGAAATTATTGATACGTATTTAGCCCCAGAAGATGGTATTGTTATTGGTAAGAGTACAAATCCAGCTAATATGTCTGGAGGTCGTATATTACATTTAGGTATTCTTAAATAAAAATGATTACTTCTTTAAATTGGTATGCTATCTTTTTACAAGATTGGTATGCTCAATTTAAGGTGATATTCAATTACATTTAAGCTACTAAAAGTCGTAGATAATGCAAGGATTGGGGCCGAAACTATGTTGTTTATTTAGCTTTATAGCGGTAGTAAACTGTTCTGCTCCAAAATCAGTTGTTTTTAAAACACCTGTAGACACTACCTCAAAGCCAATAAACTACCAAGAAAAAAAGACCTATGAGCTTGTTGATGTGGGCGTTTTTGCATCGAATGAATTTCATGGTGCTCGCCTTAATGGGTTTGAAAAAATCAATGACAGTACTGCTCTCGTATTGATTACTCCAGAAAATACACCAATTAACAATAGCCCATATTATGCATTTAAATCTTGGGCAAAGCAACCTAAACCCTTCTATTTTACATTTAAATACCCTAAAGGTTTTAAACATAGATATATTCCAAAAATAGAGGCTAATAACAATTGGACTGTTTTGGATTCGAGTAACATATTTAAAAATGATAGTATTGTAACTATTAAACTACTTTTAACCAATTCACCACAAACTATTGCTGCTCAAGAAATTCAATCGGCTTCAGATGTGAAAAAATGGTATTCAACACTTGCTATAGCAAATAAAGATGTTGTAACGATTGGTAGCGCTGGCAAAACGCCTTTAAACAGAGATTTACCTGTGCTTAGTATTTACAAAGGCCTCTCTAAAGAAAAAGACCTTATTGTTCTATTAACTCGGCAACATCCCCCTGAAGTAACAGGATATTATGCCTTTCAAAGTTTTTTGGAAACCATACTAAATGGTTCAGAAGTGTCAGATCAATTTTTGGCTAAATATCATATTATCGCCTTTCCAATTATGAACCCTGATGGGGTAGACTTAGGTCATTGGCGACATAATTCTGGAGGTGTTGACACCAATAGAGATTGGTCTGTTTATAATCAACCTGAAATCCAACAAGCAGTAAGTTATATAGAGCGTACATTAAAAAGAAATAAATCCAAACTTATACTTGGGCTAGATTTCCATTCAACATGGTATGATATATTTTACACAAATGAGGATCGGGCGAATACTACTATGCCAAATTTCATAGAAAACTGGTTTACAGCATTAGAGTCTAACATCCCCAATTATAAGGTCAACGAAGCTTCAGCTAATAGTGATAAACCAACCTCAAAAGGGTGGATGCTAAATGGTCACAATGCCGTAGGGATAACCTATGAAATCGGAGACCATACTCCAAAAGAAGATATACAAATTTTCGGTAAAGTATCTGCCGAAGAAATGATGAAAATAATACTAACCAAATAATAATTAATCTTAAAACGTATGAACAAAAAATTACTTTTTTCAGTATTTGTAATGACCTTGTTCTGTGCATTTACTTATGCGCAGCGCACTATTACAGGTACAGTTACGGACAATAACGGAGTTCCACTTGCTGGCGCATCTGTAGTTGTAAAAGGAACATCCAACGGAACCTCTACTGATTTCGATGGAAACTATAGCCTTAACATTCAGGCAAATAGTGATGTTCTTGTGATAAGCTATGTTGGCTTTAAAACTGTTGAAATTACAGTTGGAACACAATCGGTCATTAATGCTACCCTAGCTGATGATGCAGAAAGTTTAAACGAGGTGGTTATCTCGGTATTAGGGTTTAAAGAAAATAGGGATGCTGTAGCTTCTACCTATTCTGTAATAAGTGCTAAAGATGTCTCTAAATCTAAAGAACCAACACTTATTAATAGTTTGGCTGGGAAAGCTTCCGGTTTAACTATTACTGGAACAAGCGCCGATCCAGGTGCAGGTTCTACCATTCAAATTAGAGGAGTAAGCTCCATTAATGGAAGTTCACCTTTAATTGTTGTTGATGGTATACCTTTAAACAATAGCAATCTGGAAGGGTTTGGGAGTGATCAAGATGGTGGTATATCTCAACAGTCTAGATTAAATGACATTAACCCAGATGACATTGAAACCATTCAAATTTACAAAGGAGCTTCTGCAGGAGCATTGTATGGTTCAAGAGCTTTGGGAGGTGTAATTGTAATAACTACCAAAAGGGGAAAAGAAGGCAAATTAAGAATTTCTTTAAATTCTTCCATTTCCATTGATCAAATTAATAGAAAGCACCCTTTACAAACTGGATATGGCCAAGGCTCGGGTGGTAATTATAGCCCTACCAGTGCAAACTCATGGGGAGATCGAATAGCTAACAGGTCAGGTGCTGATGATGTAGTAGTTACCACTGGCCAATATTTTGAAGCAGCTGATGGTACAATTTACTATCCTATTTCAAGTGGAGGGAAAAATTCTACAGAGGTTTTTACACAAAGTAATTTTGATCAAATATTTACAGATGGTATTGCCGAAGACCTTAAGTTAAATTTATCTGGAGGCACGGAAAAAGCCACATTCTATTTTAGTACCTCTCATTTAAATCAAAAAGGTATTATGAGAAATAGTGATTACATAAAAAACACACTTACTTTTGGAAATACCTATAAATTTAATGATTGGTTAAATTCTTCAGCTAAAATAACATATACTAATAGTAAATCAAACCGAATTCAACAAGGGTCCAATACAGCAGGTATATATCTTGGTCTCTTAAGAAATCCACCCGATTTTGATATTAGCGATTATATTGGAACTTATTATGACAATAATGGAAACCCAACGCCTTTAAGACATCGTAGCTATAGACGTTATTTAGGAAATACAGCAAATCCAACCTACAATAACCCTTTATGGACCTTGTATGAACAAACAAGCGATACTAAAGTTGATCGTTTCATTGGGTCTTTAGATTTTAATATCAAAGCAACACCATGGCTAAACTTTGTAGTTAGGGCTGGATTAGATAATTTTAATGATGACAGGACCTACTTTTTCCCGATGTTCTCAGCTGATGGTGCAAATGCAGGGCGTTACGAAAATGAGATCTATAATAACTCTGAAATTTCTGCAGATTTCATCTCTCTTCTAAATTTTCAGTTAACAGAAGATATTTCGGCTAAATTCACTTTAGGAAGTGCTATAAATGATAGGAAACGCAAACAAATTTATGTTGAAGCTTTAGACTTCCTATACAATAGTAGACTTAAAAACCCTTCTATTGCAGGAAATGTTAATGAATTAGAGCGGAATCGACGTATTAGAAATGTAAGGTTCTACGGTCAGTCTAATTTTGAATATAAAGATTTGCTCAATTTAAATCTTGGCTTAACTTATGAAGACGCTTCTTCAAGTGCAAAATCAATTACGTACCCTAGTGCAGAACTTGGTTTTAACTGGAGTAATTTACTAGAACTAGATAGTGAAAGTGCATTATCATTTGCAAAATTACGTCTTGCCTATGGTGAAGTAGGACTAGCACCTGACCCACATGGTTGGGAAACAGGATATGAAACTGCAACCTATTCAAGCTATTCTGATGGAGTTTCTCTAACCGCCTTCGGAGGAGGTTATCGATTAAATGATGACCAAGGAAATCCTTATCTAGAATTTGAAAAGAAAAAAGAGTATGAGGTAGGATTAGATTTCAGGCTATTTAGAAATAGAGTAAAGGTTTCTGGAACTTATTATTTTAATGAAACTAGAGACATGCTTTTACCTGTTGACCTTAACCCTTCCTCTGGATTTGACACCCTATTGGGGAATATTGCTACTTTAGAAAATAAAGGACTTGAGTTTGAATTTGACTACGCTTTTCTTAAAAAGGAAGATTTATCCATGAGTGTTTATGGTAATATCTCAACTAACAAAAGTGAGGTCACATTTTTGGGTGGAGTTACGTCGGTTGATTTTACTCCAGGTTCTTCAGTAAAATCAAGCGCCGTGGTTGGACAACCTTTAGGGGTTTTACTAGGAAGTGCTGCATTGCACAATCCTGACGGATCATTGGATTTAGATGCTAACGGATTCCCACAATTAGATACTTCTGGGGATAAAGTTCTTGGTGATCCTAATCCAGATTGGCGTGGGGCAGCTGGCTTAAGAGTCAATTATAAAGGCTTTTCATTAAATGCTTTATTTGAAACTAGCCAAGGTAATGAGATGGCAGAACGTACGCGATTTGTACTGCAAGGTTTCGGAACACATGCGGTTACCGGCAATGAAGTAACACCTACTCAAAACCTTGTCAATTATGCTGGCAATACAATTCCAGCTGGAGTGTTAGTAAGAGGTAATATTCAAGATTTTGGTGGAGGCCCAGTACTTTTAGATGAAAGTTGGTATACAAGTCTAGGAGGTGGATTTGGCGGTTCGGTAATTAATGAATTTGCAGTTTCTGATGCCAGCTGGACGCGTTTAAGAGAACTAAGTCTAGCATATAGCCTAAACGGCGATTGGCTAACTAAAATTGGCTTTGAGTCAATTCAACTTTCTGTTACTGGTAGAAATCTAGTAATCTGGACTGATATCCCTGGAATTGATCCAGATGTTAACCAATTTGGAGATGGCGTAGGTAGAGGTTTAGACTATTTTACCAACCCAAGTTCTAAATCTGTAGTGTTTGGAATTAACTTAAACTATTAAAAAATGATCACAATGAAAAAACATATCAGAACATTTATTTATTCAGTACTGCTGTTAACATTTATAGGTTGCGATCAGTATCTGGATATCAACGAAGACCCAAATGTCGCCACCGACGTTCCTGCAGAGTTACTACTCAAGGGAATGGAACTGGCAGATGTACAAATACAATCTGGACATTTAATGCGAATTTCTCAATTTTGGACTGGACAAATGAGAGGGATTGCCAACTTATATTCTCGAATTAATGACTACATCATTTCACCTGAAGAAAGTAATGATATTTGGGCGTTTATGTACCACGGTATTATGACTCAAAATGATATCATTCAAGAAAATTCTGAAGATCAATTAGTCAAGGGTATTGCAAATGTATTAGAAGCTCATGCTATTGGAAGTATGGCTTCTATGTTTGGTGATGTGCCTTACTCACAAGTTGGATCGAATGACGTTCCATTTGATGGGCAAGTACAGGTTATTCAAGCTGCTCAATCTTTATTAGATGAGGCCATCTTACAATTAGGTACCGTTCCAGCTACAAGACGATTTAGTGGCGATATTTTTCTCAATGGTAATCCTACATCTTGGATACAAGTAGCACATACACTTAAAGCTAGGTATTATTTGATGACTAGACAATACCCTGAAGCGTATTCAAGTGCTCAAGCTGGAATAAGCTCTGCCGCTAATTCAATGCGATACGCAAAAGCTTACAGTGCCTATGGCACAACCAACGAGAATAGCAGTTTGTATTTTTTGATTTTAACTGGAAGCCGCGCAGGGGATTTAACTTCAACCGGATCATTTACTCAAAACCTATTAAACCCAGCTAATATGTCGTCTAGAAATAACTTAAAAACTAATGAAAGTAGAAGACGTGATTATTTAACTTTAGATCAAAGTGGTATTAATGCTAACAGATTAAGTGCTGCCAATGCAACAATGCCTTTGGTAACTTATGAAGAAAACCTCCTAATTTTAGCTGAAACTGGATTTAGAACTAGTGGTTTTAATGAAGGGCTTACGCGATTAAATGCTTTGCGGGCCTATTTAAGAACCTCTGGTGCATTCGCTGGTGACGCAGGACTTCCTAAACTTTATGATGATTATTTAGCTATAGATTTCGCTTCTGGAGGAATCGAAAATAGCGATGGTATTGATTCTAATAGAGCTTTATTAAGAGAAATCATAGAAGAGAAATACATCTCTACTTTCGGGACACTGGTGACTTTTGACGATGTAAGACGGATTAGAGCAACTGATAATGATATCTCATTGCCAATCCCGCTTAATGCTGGAAGTCAATATCCAGAGCGCATGCCAATTTCTCAAGATGAGATTGATGGTAACCCAAGTGCTCCAAGTCCAATCCCTGGAATTTTTACAAAAACGCCTATAAACCAATAAATTTTTATCCATGAAAAAGGCTTCTTAAATTTTAAAATAAGTAGCCTTTTTCTTTTTCAAACATTCCTAATGATACATATTATTCAAATTGGGTTTGGACCGCTTGGCGTCCAGACTGCAAAGTTTATTGCTCAAAAGTTAGAAATAACAACTGTTGCTGTAGTAGATATTTGTCTAGAACTTAAAGGGAAGTCGATGAGCGATGTGTCTTCAGAACTTTCTGATCAAATTGTCATACACAACTCGGTAAAGGAAGCTATAGCTTCATTACAAGTGAAGCCTGACATTGCAATTATTACAACAGTTTCAAGTTTAGCCTTGTTGCTTCCACAAATTGAAGAAGTTGCAAAATTTGGTATTCCTATTATTTCAACCTGCGAAGAATTGTCCTATCCTTGGGAAATTCAACCAGAATTAAGCCTTCAATTAGACACTCTTTGTAAAAAACACAATATTGCATGTCTAGGCACTGGGGTTAATCCTGGCTTTTTAATGGATTATCTACCAGCTGTAATGACTTCAGTTTGTAAAACAGTTGAACAAATTAGCATTGAACGGGTTCAGGATGCAACCTTTAGGCGGGTTCCTTTTCAACAAAAAATAGGTGCTGGAATACAACTAGAGGCATTTCGAGAGAAAGTGAATCAAGGTACATTACGCCACGTTGGTTTAAAGGAGTCTGTATACTTTTTAGCCAACAGTATTGGAATGACAGTTAATGAAGTTACTGAAGATTTAAATCCCATAATTGCGAAACGAGACTTAATCACAGACTCATTAAATATAAAAAAGGGAGAGCCTTGTGGTGTAGAGCAAATTGCAAATGCCTATGAGCAAGATAAGCTAAAAATAAAGATGTATTTTAGAGCAGCAATTGGTGAAGAGCGCTCTTTTGACAGGATTACAATAAAAGGTTCTCCATCATTTGTATCAGAAATTGATGGAGGCATAAATGGAGATATCGCTACGTGTTCAATTGCTATTAATAGTATTAAGTCTGTATTACAAGCTTCGGCAGGATTGCATACTATGGCTACAATTGGTGTTCCAGGTTATATTAATTAAAAAATGAAAATATTAAAGCATTCGAGCACTAAATTCTGTATCAGTACAGTTGTTTTTATGATATTCATATTGTCCTCCTGTAAAAAAGAAATTCATGCGGATATACTCATAACAAACGGAACTGTATTTAATGGAATTGATACTATTCCAAAGAGTACTGTGATTGCTATCAAAGGAGACAAAATAATATATTTAGGGGAAAACGATAGCTTAAATATCAAAGCAGCTATCACTATTGATGCTTCTGGGCTTATACTGGCACCTGGATTTATAGACCCTCATACTCATGCAGATAATGATTTAGTCTCTCAAAATGAATCGCACAATAAGCCTTTCCTTTTTCAAGGAGTGACCACGGTTGTCATTGGAAATGACGGCTCAAGTTTATATCCCACCTCATCAAACGCTTCATTATTAGAATCACAGGGCATCGGCACTAATGTTGTTATGCTGGTTGGCCATGGCACTATAAGAAAAGAAGTGCTAGGTCTAAATGATAAAAAAGCAACTGATAAGGACATTGACAAAATGAAGTCCTTACTTCAAGATGAAATGGATGCCGGAGCATTTGGGATGTCAACAGGATTGTTCTACGCTCCCGGAAGTTATTCCAATACCGATGAAATTATTGCTTTGGCTAAAGTTGTTTCCAAAAATAACGGTATCTACGACACCCATTTAAGAGATGAAGGATCATTTTCAGTTGGATTGGTATCGGCCATAAAAGAGGTAATTGATATAGGAAGAAAAGCAAGTTTACCTGTTCACATTTCGCATATAAAATGTTTAGGGGTTGATGTTTGGCATCAAAGTGATTCAATAATCAACCTAATTAAAAACGCACAAAAAGATAATATTGAAATCACTGCAAATCAATACCCGTATGAGGCATCAGCAACGAGCTTACAGGCAGCGGTTGTTCCTAGATGGGCAGAAAGTGGTGGAAAGGATTCGCTTTACCTTCGTTATAATAGTATCCCTTTTAAACAAAATATTTTAAACGAAACAAGGCAAAATATATTGAGAAGAGGTGGGCCTGAAAAACTTTTAATAGTTGAATATGAGGACGAAACTATTGTTGGTAAAAATCTATTGGAAGTTTCTAAACACTTAAACATTAGCCCAGAAGAAACCGTTTTTGAATTATTAAAATTAGGATATGTCAAAGTTGCATCATTTAATATGAATCCTGATGATATTAACAATTTCATAAAACAACCTTGGGTAGTAACAGGATCTGATGGTGGCTCTGGACATCCAAGAAAATATGGGTCATTTGCAAAAAAATATTCAACCTACGTGGTGAAAGACCGTTTAATTGACATCAGCTTTTTTATCAATAACAGTAGTTATAAAACAGCACAAATTTTTAAAATCCCAAAACGCGGACTACTGAAAAAAGGCTATTATGCTGATGTCATACTTTTTGATCCAAGCGCATTTATGGACAAGGCAACTTATACAGGCCCTTTCGAATTTTCCGAAGGACTTGTTTACTCTATTATCAATGGTCAAATAATTATTGAAAAAGGGATTTATACTGGAAAGCTAGCTGGAAGGGTCTTAAAAAAATAGGACAACCTACTTACGTAAGTTGTCCTTTTGTCTTATTAAATAAAAAACGATTTATTTGCTCAACATCAAAAGTTCATTACAAACCACTTCGGTAACATAACGTTTTTCACCCGTGGAGGTTTCATAACTCCTTGACGTCAATTTACCTTCAATAGCTACTTCTTTTCCTTTTTGTAAATATTTTTCAACCAAAGCTGCGGTACGTCCCCAAGCAACTATATTGTGCCATTGTGTATCGGTAATTTTTTCGCCTTGAGCATTTTTATAACTCTCATTTGTGGCGATAGAAAATTTAGCCAATGTTTTTCCTGATTCTAGATTGATGATTTCTGGATCATTTCCTAAGTTACCAATCAACTGTACTTTGTTTTTTAGCGTGTTCATAATTTTAAATTTTTTCGTTAAACAGTTAATACTATCGACTTCTTATATTTCGACAAGGCAAAGATGCAACCTAGTCAAAATTTTAGTCGGTTAGTACGCATTTAAAATCGTTTGTAAGTGTTTGTAGTCGTTTGTAAACGAATATTTACTACATTTGAGCATGAAATTTTCAATACAGCATACTTTAGAGGTTTTGGAGAAGACACCTAATGTACTCCACACTTTATTGTTAAATCTATCCGTCGATTGGATCATTTGCAATGAAGGGGAAAACACATGGAGTGCATTTGATATAGTTGGACATCTCATACATGGTGAAAAAACAGATTGGATTCCACGAATGCAAATTATATTAAGTGATTCGCAAAACAAAACTTTTGAAACCTTTGATCGATTTGCCCAGTTTGAAAACTCTAAAGGGAAAACACTTTTAGAATTGCTGAATGAATTTTCAGAATTAAGACAACAAAATTTAACGTATTTAAAATCATTAAACCTTACTGAAGACCAGTGGGATCTTGAGGGCACACATCCTGAATTAGGCACCGTAACACTTAAGCAGTTATTGGCAACTTGGGTTGTACACGACCTAACTCACATTGCACAACTGTCACGCGTTATGGCCAAACAATACAAAAACGAAGTCGGTCCTTGGAAGGCCTTTCTCCCACTTTTAAACACGTAAAAAATGGAATTTCACATCGAAACCGAGCGAATAATATTAAGGCAGATCCTTCCAACAGATATTGATGGTATGTTCGAACTCGATTCAGATCCTGATGTACATCGCTATCTTGGTAACAAATCATTTACAACAAAAAAAGAATCCGAAATAAATATTAATGATATCATTGATCAATATGCTAAATTTGATATTGGGCGATGGGCCATGATTCATAAACAAACGCATGAATTTATGGGTTGGTCAGGGCTTAAGTATTATACAAAACCCATGAATGGGCATGTCAACTTCTATGACATTGGCTATCGCATTATTAAACGGTTTTGGGGCCATGGCTATGCAACAGAGTCTGCCAAAGCTGCACTAAATTATGGTTTCAACACAATGAATCTTAAAACTATTTATGGCATAACTCATCAAGGCAACATTGCTTCACATCAAGTTCTATTAAAGATTGGCTTAAATTATATTGAAGACTTTTATGATGAAGACCTAAAAATGAAGCTTCGTTGGTATAACATTTTAAAATCATAACCATGCAAAAACAGTGTAAAGAATGTGGCGAAAAAATTGTAGGCCGAATCGATAAAAAATTCTGTAGTGATGCCTGTAGAAATTCATACAATAATAGTATCAACAAAGACAGTAAAAACCTCATTAGGAATACGAATAACAGACTTCGTAAAAACTACCGAATCTTGGAAGAATTAAATCCTGAACAAAAGACAAAGGTATCTCGAGGAAAACTTATTGAAAAAGGATTTGATTTCAACTATTTCACAAATATTTACACAACAAAAGCAGGGACAGTTTACTATTTTGTTTATAATCAAGGTTATCTACCCATAGAAGGAGATTATTTCGCATTAGTAAAACGAGAATCCTAACGGGACTATTTCCAAGTATGTCCTTTAAGTTTTAAGGCGGCTTTTAAAATATCCTTCTGACTTATTTGCCCAACCAATTTTCCATTTTCTACAATTGGAAAACGTCTGCGTTTAGATTCTAAAAATTTGTTGGCCGCATCAAAAATGTTCATGTTTCCATCAATGGTTTCAACATTTTTCACCATATGCTTTTCTACGGTTTGGTTGTCCATTGGCATATTATAATATCGGCTTTCGCTAATTTGTTTAATGCAATCGCCTTCAGAGATTACACCAATAAGTTCATTATTTTCATTGACCACCGGCCCTCCAGATATCCGATGCTTTATTAGCATGTCAATAACGTTTTCAATCCGTTGATCCGACTTAAACGTGATTAATTTGGTACTCATATAATCACTCACCTTTAAGGGAACGTCTCCTGTACTCTTTTTTTGTTCTTTTCTTGCAGCTAGAAAACTTTTAATACCCATAATACTGTTGATTTAGTAAATCTAAAATTACTTAAAAATCCTCAATTAAACTAACTTAAAGTTTGGGCTGAATTATTTTGTAATTTTGACTTCTAGCAAAAAACCTT
The DNA here is from genome assembly GCA_003550275.1 of Flavobacteriaceae bacterium MAR_2010_72. Taxonomy (GTDB): domain Bacteria; phylum Bacteroidota; class Bacteroidia; order Flavobacteriales; family Flavobacteriaceae; genus Geojedonia. Next base: position 134,592 of record QXCW01000002.1, on the reverse strand, counting down.
GCTGGTTCTATAAATTTATATGTATTGAACACCCAGATTAGTATTATTGGTTGTGGTTGGTTGGGACGTCCTTTAGCCAAACATTTCATAAAACTTGGCTATAAAGTAAAAGGATCCACAACATCAAAAGCAAAAATTGAAGCACTTAAAAATGAAGGCATTGAGACCTATTGTATAGAAATAGAATCTGATAAGATTATTGGCCCGATAGAAGATTGTCTTGAAAACAGTGAGGTACTCATTATAAATATTCCTCCTGGGCTTCGAAAAAACCCAAATCAAAACTACGTTTCTAAAATTGAAGCGTTGATTCCCCATATTGAAAGTTCTAAAATTAGAAAGGTGCTTTTTGTGAGCAGTACTTCTGTTTATGCCGATGATTTTTCTATTCCTGAAATTACCGAAAGCACCTTACCCAACCCAACAACCAACTCTGGCAAACAGATTCTTGCTGTAGAAAAACGGCTTCAAACTAATTTGAATTTTAAAACTACCATTTTAAGATTTGCTGGCTTATTTGGCCCAGACCGGCATCCAGCCAAACAACTTTCAGGAAAAATTAATCTAAAAAATCCAGAAGCCCCAGTTAATCTAATTCATTTAACCGATTGTATTTCGATCATAGAACGCATTGTTAACACTAATGAATTCGGTGAGACCTATAACGCATCAACCACTCCACATCCGACTAAAAAACATTATTATACCTCTGTTTGTAAATCCATTAAAACGCCTCCACCACATTACGAAATAGGCCAACCAAGTTCTGGAAAAATAATAAGTTCTGAAAAGTTGAAATCCAGATTTAACTATGATTTTCAAATAAAACTGGAATAATTAGCAGGTTTTTAAGAATTTATCATATTAATTTTTTTAGTTTAGCCCATTAAATTTTTAGAACTAATGAAAAAGATTGTACTACTTATTGCTGTTATGGCGTCTATGAGTATTTCGGCGCAAACAAAAACAGAACTTGTAAAACATTTTGAAGCTTATTATAAGCAAATGAAATCTCAAGGTGATGTTCAAGGCATTATCAATGCCATGACTCATTTAGATGTCCTGAACCCTACCCAAGCACGTAAAGACACCTTGGCTTATATTTATGTTTCTGAAGGCAGAAATCTTGAAGCACTTAATACCATTGGTATTGAGAAAAAAGCAACAGATTCAGACATTAATGTCGAAGTCAAAGCTATCGCACTAAAATCGTTAAACCAACCCAAAAGAGCGCTAGAACATTATGAAGTGTTATTCCAGCGCCAGCCTAATCCACAACTGGCTTATGAAATAGCTGATTTAAAAATTCAAACGGAAGATTTACTTGGAGCGAAAACTTCAATTGAATATGGATTAGCTAATGTAAAAGACAACATGGTACGCACTTATTATGAAACCCAACAACCGTATCAAACCTCATTAAAAGCTGCTCTTTTATACTTAAAAGCCTTGGTAATTTTTAATGAAGATAAAAGTGCAAATGTAGAGACTGCTTTAGCAACAATGAACAGAGCTTTAGCTATTGACCCTAATTTTAATTTGGCCAAGATTAGTAAAGACGCCTTGTTAAAAATGAAGAAAGAATAGATTCAAATTCAAATCTATAAGAAGCAAAAAAGCAGCCATTGGCTGCTTTTTTGTTTTAAACATTCAACTACCTTTTACCAAATTCTAACTCGCTTTTCAGGAGCTAAATACATAGGGTCTCCTTCTTGTATATCAAAAGCTTCGTAAAACGCATCGATATTTTTTAACGGTTGTGTTGCCCTATAAATACCTGGTGAGTGAGGATCTGTTTTGATCTGTGTTCTTAAGGCATCTTCTCGTGTTAAGGTTCTCCAAACGGTTGCCCAGCTCATAAAGAACCTTTGCTCTGGCGTAAAGCCATCAATGTTATCTGGTCTTCCATTTTCTTTGAAGAACAACTGCAATCCATCGTAAGCTCCTAAAACTCCACCTAGATCTCCGATATTTTCACCTAAAGTAAACTTGCCATTAATGTAAACACTATCTAATACTTCAATAGCACTATACTGCTCGGCTAAAGCATCTCCACGTTTAGTGAACTCTTCTAAATCTTTTTCAGTCCACCAATTTTTAAGGTTTCCATCACCGTCAAAACGCGCTCCTGAATCGTCAAAAGCATGAGAAATTTCATGGCCTATCACAGCGCCAATACCACCATAATTTACTGCTTCATCAGCTGTATAATTATAGAACGGTGGCTGCAAAATTGCAGCTGGAAATACAATCTCATTATTTCTTGGATTAAAATACGCATTTACGGTTTGAGGTGGCATACCCCATTCAGTCTTATCAACGGGCTCACCTATTTCAGAAAGGTTTTTTTCCATAGCCCATTTGCCTACGGCCAACATGTTTTCTGCATAGCTATTCCCTTCTTTTACCATCAAATTAGAGTAGTTTTCCCACTCATCTGGGTAAGCAATTTTAACAGTAAACTTATCTAATTTTTCAATTGCCTTTAACTTGGTTTCTTCACTCATCCAATCCAAGTTTTTAATTCGGTTTTGGAACGCTTTAATTACATTAGCAATCATTAATTCTGCTTTGGCTTTAGCTTCTGGCGGGAATTTGGCTTCTACATATAATTTACCAATGGCTTCTCCAACTGCACCATCAACAGTTCCTAAAGCGCGTTCTTCCGGCGGACGTTGTTTTTGCGCGCCATTTAAAGTTTTAGCATAAAACTCCCAATTGGCTTTTTCAATCTCGGTGGTTAAAAATCCAGCTGCACTATTTAAGGTGCTCCAATCCATCAAGGTTTTGATGTCTTCAATTGGCGTTGTTTTTAAGAAGGCATTAAGGGCAACCATATATTTTGGTTGCATAACATTGAGCGTATCTATTTTTTTTGTGATACCCATATCTGCTATAAATTTATTCCAATCAATAACTGGAGTCAATTTTTGTAAATCGGCTACCGACATTGGATTATTAAAGTTTCGCGCATCACGCATAGCCACTTTATCCAATCTAGGCTCCGCTAATTTTGTTTCTAGATCTAATATTTTTTGCGCGGCTGTTTTAGCTTCCGATTCACTATAATTAATAAATTGAAGCATTCTGGTGACGTGGTCAACATATTGACCCCTGATTTGTTTAGACTTTTCGTCTTGGTCAAGATAATAATCACGTTGCAATCCAAGTCCTGGAGCAAAAAGCCAAGCAATGTTCATACTACTATCATTCAGATTAGCTGATGCACCTATTCCCGCAAACGGCGCAGAAACACCCATTGTGGAAGCGTAAACAGTTTGCATATCTTTTAGGTTCTTGATACCATCAATAGCATCTAACAAGGGTTGAAGTGGTTTAATCCCAGCTGCGTCTCTAGCAACCGTATCCAATTCGGTTTCAAAAATAAGGAGTGCCTTTTTTTGATCGGTTCCTTCAGCGTATGTCCCTAATTCTTTAGACGTGTTTACAATTTCCAATACATCTTTTCTAGTAGACTTACGCAATACCCCAAAACCACCCCAACGGGTTTCGTCATCAGGAATGGTGTTAGTTCTCATCCAATTACCATTAACATAATTATAAAAATCGTCTTTTGGACTTACAGTGGTGTCCATGTTTTCCAGAATAATACCTGGAATTTTTTCGCTAGTGGCCATGTCTTTTTTGGTGTCCTCTTTGCATCCAATTAAGATGCCAAAAGCCACAAAAGAAACAGCCAATACTTGCTTCATATTGGTTTTCATGCTTTTAAAAATTTTATTCGAATTAAAATTAGTTATTAATAAGAAGTTTAAACTCCAAATTTGTTACATCTTAACAAAAAATTAAGATTTGTCAATAATTTAAAAGTCTACTGTTCAGTTTTTTCCTTGTCGACAAGATTTGCTTCCAATTCAAACTTTTTATTAACTTGAAGATTAAAGTTTGAAAGCGCAATTAAAAACTCTTGAATTGCTTCCAGTTTAACTGCTTTATCCATATTATCTAAACGCATTACACTATTCAATTTCAACAATTTAGTCTCTAATACTTTAGCTCGAGATACTATAGGTGCCGTTTTTATGGATTGAGGCATTTCTGTATTAAAATCATTTATAAAGGTTTTAAGAATCGTCTTTTCTTCATTAAAGAAAGAAAAATCCAGCTTTTTTAAAAAGGTTACATAATCCTGTAATTCTTTATATTTTTGCCAATCTTGAAGCGATTTTTGTGCATCACTGCTCAAATTATAATCAACATAATCAAGCTTTTCAATATCCTTTTCAGAAATACTATTGCTAGGGCTTACCTCTAACACTTCTGGAACAGTTTCTTTTGACGAATTTTTACAGTTAAAACTAAAAAGAATCAAAATGAAAATATAAAATTTACTGATGCGCATAAACAAACCTATGGTACTAATTGAATGGGTAAATATAACTAAACTTAACGTTATTTGTTGTGCATATTTATTTGCATTAAGTTTTTACTCATAGCTTTTCTTATTACTTTTGAAGCCTCAATAAATGATTTACAAAAGTTATGTCTAGAATTTTAATTATAGGTGCTGGAGGTCAAATAGGTTCTGAACTTGCCTTTAAATTACGGGCAATTTATGGTGCTGATAACGTGATTGCTAGTGATATTAATTACAATAATTTAGATGTGGTTAATTCTGGATTATTTGAAATTTTAGACGCCCAAGATTATGCCGCTGTAAAAATTTGTATTGAAAAATATGAAATTGATACGGTATATCTCATGGCTGCCATGTTAAGTGCCACTGGTGAAAAATATCCTATGAAAGCTTGGGACCTTAATATGGATTCACTTTTTCATGTCCTCAATCTTGCTAAAGAAGGTTTTATAAAAAAAGTGTTCTGGCCTTCAAGTATTGCTGTATTTGGACCAACAACACCAAAAGTAAATACACCTCAACACACGATTACAGAACCTTCAACGGTTTATGGAATTACAAAACAAGTTGGTGAGCGCTGGTGCGAATATTACCATCAAAAATATAAGGTTGACGTGCGAAGTATGAGATATCCAGGCATTATTAGTTGGAAAACTATGCCTGGTGGTGGTACAACTGATTATGCTGTGGATATATTCCACAAAGCTATAACCGAAGGCAACTATGAATGCTTCCTAACAGAAGCGACTGCCCTACCTATGATGTTTATGGATGATGCCATTAAAGCTACGGTTAACATTATGCAGGCTCCACAAGAACAAATAAAAATCCGTTCATCTTATAATTTATCGGCATTTAGTTTTACTCCAAAACAACTTGTTGAAGAGATCAAAAAGCATATCCCTGATTTTGAAATCACCTATAAGCCTGATTATCGCCAACAAATTGCAGATAGTTGGCCACAATCTATTGATGATAGTGCCGCAAGAGACGACTGGAAATGGGGTCACGATTTTAATTTAAGCCAAATGACCAAAGAAATGATTATTCAATTAGGTCAAAAATATAAGTTAGAGAACAAGTAAGGTTTAAAAATAGATTTACTTTTTAATTTTATTTGTCGAATTTCGTTCAATAATTTTGGTTTTTACCACATCATGAATAGGCTCTGGCGTCGACTTGTTTTCTATCCTATTAATTAATCTATCAACGGCTAGACTTCCAATATTTTCAGCGTGCTGACTTACTACGGTTAAGGACGGCATTGCGTATTCTGAAATAAGGCCGTTGGTAAACCCAATAACCGAAATATCGTCTGGGATGCTAAAGCCATTTAATCGCGCCACATTCATAGCCAACAAGGCCGAGTATTCGTCCGCGGCCAGAATAGCATCAATTTTTTGTTCCTTTAAAATATTACCTAACCCCTTTTCAATGGCTTTGTAGTTTTCTAAATTTAATACTAAAGGTGTTCTTTTAAGATTGGTCATTGCCTTTTTATAACCTTGTTCCCGCAATCGCCCAACACTTATGCCCGACAAGGTATTCAAGAAAAGGATGTTTTGCCCACCAGTTTTTGATAAAAACCTTGTGGCCTTATAGGCCCCTTCAAAATCATCAACAGTGACCTTATCGCAATCGATGTCATCTAAAACCCTATCGAACATCACCATTGGCAAACTGTAATTTAAACTCTTTTGAAAGTGTGATATTTGGTTTGTTTTTTGAGTTTCTTCAGCGACCGACAAAATAATCCCGTCAACACTACCATTGATAAAAGTATCTATACTTTCTTGTTCCTTTTTGAAGGTTTCGTTAGATAAGCATATAATGATTTTATAGCCTCTCTTTGTGGCTTCAGCCTCAATTCCATAAAGTACTTTATTAAAGAATTCAATTAAAATTGAAGGAATAATAACGCCTATGGTTTTAGTAGATTTTGATTTTAAGCTTTGTGCAATATTATTAGGCACATAATTACAAGAAGCGGCAAGTTCTTTAATCTTTATCCGAGTTGGGAGACTGATTTCTGGACTATCATTTAAGGCCTTAGAAACTGTTGAAATTGATACGTCCAACATTTTAGCCAAATCTTTAAGTGTTGTTTTTGCTCCCATGAGATAAAGGTATTGATGACTTAAGACTTAAAAAGGATAAGCCGCTTTCATTAAATGAATACAAATTAAGTAAATAAATTAGGAATTGTTTTCGTTGAACAAAAAAAGTGATGCTTTCACATCACTTGTAAAGTCGGGATGACAGGATTTGAACCTGCGACCACACGGCCCCCAGCCGTGTACGCTAACCGGACTGCGCCACATCCCGAATAGTAGTTTCAACAAATTTGTTTCTGTAGCTCCATCAGGAATCGAACCTGAATCTAAAGTTTAGGAAACTTTTGTTCTATCCGTTGAACTATAGAGCTTTAAACAAAAAAAGTTCAACATTCCTGCTGAACTCTTATTTGCTCCTCTTCTTGGGCTCGAACCAAGGACCCTCTGATTAACAGTCAGATGCTCTAACCAACTGAGCTAAAGAGGAATGTTATCGCTTTTTGCGAGTGCAAATATATGGTATTTTTTATTTTCTCCAAACCTTTTTTTTTAAAAATATTTACTTAAAAATAGCTTTAAAAATATCATTCCCATTTGCGAAAAGCACCAGTCCAATTAATATAAAGAATCCAACCATTTGAGCGCGTTCCAAGAATTTTTCACTTGGCTTACGGCCAGAAATCATCTCATAAAACAAAAACATGACATGCCCGCCGTCTAAAGCAGGGATTGGCAATAAGTTAAGAACACCAAGCATGATCGATAAAAAGGCGGTTATACCCCAGAAAAATTCCCAGCTCCAAGAATCTGGAAACACATTATAGATCGCATAAAATCCGCCAACACCTTGATAGGCACCCGTGCTTGGCGTAAAAATCAACTTTAATTGCTCGCCATACTTTTTAAATTGCTTTATAAACTTATTTGTGCCAACACCGAAGCTTTCTATAAAACCGTATTCTTTTCTTACCATATCAACATAGCCAAGTTCGTCGAACAACTCTAAACTTCCGCCTCTAATAATGCCCAATTTGGCGTCATTATCCACCTTTAAATTGACATCAACAGTTTGATGATCTCGTAAGACTTTAGCAGTAACCTCTTGATTTTTAAATTCGCTCAATGCATCTGGAAATTCATCAAAATACTTAAGCTCTTTGGCGTTGATTCCAACAATAACATCGCCCTTCTTGATGCCCGAATTAGCATTAGGCATTGTATCAATAACGCGATCAACATAAAATGGGGTTCGTAAGCTTAAAAGGGGAGCACCATTTGAATTCGTTAATTTACCAGCAAAGTCTTGTGGAAAATCAATATTTATCTCCTGCCCGTTTCTTTCTATAACCGCATTTTTCGCGGTTATAAAACTATAACTAAGATCAGTTAAGTTATCATGTTTTTCTCCATTTACAGAAACAATATTATCGCCTGTTTGAATACCAACATCTTTAATAGCATTATTTTCAATTAAATAGCCATCTTGTATGCTATCTGTAGCCACCGTGGTATCTCCATAAAATCCAGAAACGAAGATATAGATGGCCCACGCCAGGATAAAATTAACGGTTACACCCCCGAGCATAATAATCAAACGCTGCCAAGAAGGTTTTGAACGAAACTCCCATGGTTGCGGTGGTTGAGCCATTTGCTCTTTGTCCATGCTCTCGTCTATCATCCCCGAGATTTTCACATAGCCTCCCAAGGGCAACCAGCCAATACCATAAACAGTTTCTCCTATTTTCTTTTTAAACAATGAATATTTAATGTCAAAAAACAGATAGAATTTTTCTACCCTCGTTTTAAAAAGTTTTGCTGGAATAAAATGACCCAACTCATGTAGGATAATCAAAACCGAAAGGCTCAATAAAAATTGAGATATTTTTATAACAAATTCCATGTATATCTAGTCAAAAAAATTATAGGGCACAAAAGTAATGTTTTACCGTCATTTAGAAAACTATCTTAGTTGTAATCATTAGATTTTTAACAGCGTTTTATTAATTACGCCGTGATTGGTGTCAAATTGAGCAAAAATCAAGCCAGTTGAAAACGAAGACACATCTATTTGGGAAGTCCAAGAATTTTTATAGAGCAACTGGCCTAAAGTATTAAACAACCTAACCTCTTCAACTTTTAGGGTATCGGGTTTTGTCATCATGAATAAGTGATTTGACGGATTAGGGAAAACTGTTATGCTCGTATTGAATTCTGAACCGTTTAAACTTAAAGTCACCGAATTGTTTTTTGAAATCACATCAGCTACAGGGTCAAACTCTATTGAAGAAATCGTAAAATTCACCGTATTTGAAAATGCCTGATTATTAAATGTATTGTTAAGGGTAATATCCAATGCTTCCCCTAATGTACCATGTACTTTTATAGGAAGTTCAACCTCAAAAAACGATACCGAAGGGTCACTTTGCGTTTGTGAAATCAATGTGTTTAGTTGATTTCCCGATTGGCTCCATACAATGTTATAACTTGGGTACCCTTGATTATACAACCAGTCATTGAAGAATTCTGTTAAGTTTTGCCCGCTGGTTGTTTCCATTATTCCAATAAAATCTGCCGTTTTTGCATAGGCAAAAGCGTGATTGGCATCACTTAAATAGTTTTTTAGTCCTTGATAAAAATCGATATCGCCTAATTTCTTGCGTAACATATGCAACACCATGGCACCTTTATCATAACTCAACCTTCCATTAAAAATTCTGCCTACACTAGTCGTATCGGCATCGGTTAAATATACTGAACCGTTGGGCTGAGAGGTAATTGAGGAGATGCGCTGTTGTTTCCAAGTTTTAAAATCCCCGCTAATAACTAAATGTTCACGCGCAAGACCAGATAGGTAGGTTGCAAAGCCTTCGTTTAACCAAATATCTTTCCAGCTACCACAAGTAATTTTATTACCAAACCATTGATGGGCCAATTCATGCGCAATTAGATTTTCGCCAAAACTGCCCATGAAAGAAACGGTTGTATGCTCCATACCGCCGCCCCATCCAAATTGGGCATGGCCATATTTTTCATTTGCAAAAGGATATTCTTCAAATAAATCAGTAAACAAATTAATAATATCAACAGTAACAGGCGTACTCGCTTGTGCTGAAGCTAAATTTTCAGGATACACATAATTTACAATTTCAAAAGGATTGCCATTATTTGGAACATTGTGAGTATAAACTTCATAATTTGTTACTGCTATCGCAATGAGGTATGCTGGAATTGGATACCTATGCTTAAAATGGGTGGTTTTCTCCAACCCATTAATCACCTGACTCTGTTCCAAGCCATTAGACACTGCGATATATTCTTCGTTTGAAGGGTTAAATTGAGGGGCGGTTATAAACACATTTATAGAATCTATTTTATCAATCAAATCTTGTTTACATGGCCACCAACCTTTGGCACCATAAGGCTCCGATAAGGTCCAAAGCACAGGATCACCATTGTGGGTATTAACTTCAAAAGAACCAAAACCTGAACTTATAGGATTTCCAGAATAACTTATGGTTAATGAATCTAAAACTCCTTGACTCTGGCTTGCAGGTAAGGTAATAATAAGCTCGTCATTAGTGTTTTGAACATAAGTTAGTGGGACTCCACGTTGCAACACCTGTGATACGATCATGTTATCTGCTAAATCAAAAGTGATGTCATTCATGCTCTCTTTAGCTTCAAAATAGGTCGTAACATCGCCAGAAATGGTAGTTTGAGAAGGATTAACATTAAGCGCTAGTCGGTGATATTTTACATCATAATTACCAGTATTCATATTAGCTCTAAACAACATCCGTTTGAGTGCCGATTTAGCCTCGGCTTCTCGAATATTCTTTAAACTTTTCTCAAAATCTTGACCCTGAAAGATCAAAGGAAGTATTAAAACAATAAGGAGTAAATAATGTTTCATTTTGGGCAAATTTTCTTCAATAGCAGTTTAAAAATACCATTTTTAATAGTAATGTGTTGTATTTTTGCACTCAAATCTTTAGTTAAGTCAAATCACAATAAGCATGTTATCCTTTTTTAAAGACTACAAATACTTTGGAATTGCTTTGTTAATTCTTTCAATCCTTATTATTTCCATTTTCTATAACATCCTAAAAGTTGACAAAAAACTTCCAATTTATCAGCCTGCCAATGTGAATTATGAATTGGTGGACAGCTCATTGGTTGACAAACGAAAATACCATACCATTGCCGATTTTAACCTCGTGAACCAAAATGGAGAGGTTGTCACCCAAGAAGATTACAAGAATAAAATTTATGTCGCCGATTTCTTTTTTACAACATGCCAGACCATTTGCCCAATCATGACCAATCATATGTATCAGATACAAAATCAAATTCTTGACGACGATGAGGTTTTGTTATTATCACATACCGTTACTCCTGAAATCGATTCGGTAGCTGTTCTAAATAAATATGCCAAAGAAAAAGGCGTTATCGACAAAAAGTGGAATTTGGTTACAGGTGACAAAAAACAAATTTATGAACTAGCTAGAAAAAGTTATCTGGCAGTTAAAACCACTGGTGATGGCAGTGCTTATGACATGATCCATACCGAAAATTTCATGTTAATTGACAAAAAACGTCAAATAAGAGGTTATTACGACGGTACTAACTCTGAAGATATCGAGCGATTATTAGAGGATATAAAAATCCTGAAAAAAGAATATCAATAGTTTTTTAGCTACAATTTTTTTACCCTGAAATTTTACTTTATTTTTGCTTCTTTAAAATCAATCTAAATAAGCTTGCAAACAACTTTAGCGCAATTAAAACGAGGCGAAAGAGCCATAATTGTTGATGTTTCGTCAATATATGTGCCATTAAAACTCCTAGAAATGGGCTGTTTGCCTGGTAATTTTGTGGAGTTGTTGCAAGTCGCTCCTTTTGCAGATCCTATGTATTTAAATATCAATGGTGCCCATTTGGCCATTAGAAAAGAAACTGCGCTTCATATCATAATTGAAAAAACGAATGGGTAAGCAAATCAAAGTCGCTTTAATCGGAAATCCCAATACCGGAAAAACCTCTGTTTTTAATGCTTTAACGGGGTTGAATCAAAAGGTTGGAAATTATCCTGGCATTACGGTTGAAAAAAAAGAAGGTATTTGCAAACTGCCAAGGGGTGTAAAAGCACATATTTTAGATTTACCCGGAACCTACAGTTTAAACGCTTCATCACTTGATGAAAATGTGGTCATCGAACTACTTTTAAATAGAAACGATAAAGATTTTCCTGATGTCGCCATAGTAATAAGCGATGTTGAAAATTTAAAACGTAATCTGCTGCTCTTCACCCAAATAAAAGATTTAGAAATCCCTTGTATTCTTGTCATCAATATGGCCGATAGAATGAACTACAAAGGTATTTCACTAGATATCCCCTATTTGGAAGAGCGTTTAGAAACCAAAATTGCCCTTACGAGCACCCGAAAAAACAAGGGAATCGAAGAATTGAAAGAGCTTATTGCTAATTATAAAGAGCTTTCAGTTAAGCCATGCTTAAATGCATCAGAAATTGACAAACCATACTTTGACAATCTTCAAAAGGCGTTTCCAAATCAATTATTATATAAACTTTGGTTGGTTATTACCCAAGACGTAAACTTTGGAAAAACGGATAGGAATGAAATAGATGCCGTCGCTAATTTTAAAACCAAATCTAAAGCTGATCTCAAACGATTACAACAAAAGGAAACGATAAAGCGCTATCAATTTATAAATGATACTTTAAAGAAAGGGCAATCCATAGATTTAGCCAATGCCAAAGACTTAAGAATTAAATTAGACAGGATTCTTACTCATAAATTTTTGGGGTATGCTATTTTCTTTATCATCTTATTGACCATTTTTCAGGCTATTTACGATTGGTCGAGTGTGCCTATGGATTTTATCGATAGCATTTTTGCGTCGTTAAGTGAGTGGGTTAAAAATTCCATGCCTCAAGGAACGTTTACGAGTCTGTTAGCCGAAGGCATTATTCCCGGATTAGGTGGAATCGTTATTTTCATTCCTCAAATTGCATTTTTATTTCTGTTTATTTCTGTTCTAGAAGAAAGCGGTTATATGAGTCGTGTGGTGTTTTTGATGGATCGTGTCATGCGTCGTTTTGGTTTAAGCGGAAAAAGTGTTGTGCCTCTTATTTCTGGAACTGCTTGTGCTATCCCAGCAATTATGGCAACTCGTAATATTGAAAGCTGGAAAGAACGTTTGATTACTATTTTGGTAACGCCTTTTACAACATGCTCGGCGAGACTTCCAGTGTATCTAATCATTATCTCTTTGGTTATTCCCGAAGGGCGTATTATTGGACTAGGATATCAAGCGCTTACGCTCATGCTCTTATACTTGATTGGGTTTGGTGCCGCAATATGTTCAGCATATATTTTAAATAAAATACTGAAGATTAGAAGTAAAACCTTTTTTGTTGTTGAAATGCCCAATTACAAATTACCCATGTTTAAAAATGTGGCGCTAACGGTGATTGAGAAGACCAAATCATTTGTATTTGGGGCAGGTAAAATTATTTTAGCCATTTCAATAATATTATGGTTTTTAGCCTCGTTTGGCCCAGGTGAAGATTTTAATAATGCTGAAGAAATTGTAAAAACAGAAGTCCAGAACCAAAACTTAAGCGACGAAGACCTACAACAAAAAGTGGCTTCATATAAATTAGAACATTCGTTTATTGGGCTAACGGGTCGGGCTATAGAACCTGTGATTAGTCCATTGGGGTATGACTGGAAAATTGGTATCGCTATTGTAAGTTCGTTTGCCGCTAGAGAAGTATTTGTTGGAACTTTAGCTACTATTTACAGTGTTGGAAGTGATCAAGAAGAGACCATTAAAAATCGTATGGCTGGTGAGATCAATCCAATTTTAGGAGGGCCACTATTTAATTTTGCCTCTGGGATTTCATTGCTATTATTCTATGCCTTTGCCATGCAATGTATGAGTACGCTTGCCGTTGTTAAACGTGAAACTAACAGTTGGAAGTGGCCCATTCTGCAATTGACTATAATGAGTACTTTTGCATATATTGTAGCTTTAATAGCATTTCAATTATTAAAATAATTTTGTCAAAACCTATATGAATCCATTTCTTCAAAATGTTCTTGCAATTACCGCTTTGATTCTAGCGCTTGGGTTTATTGTGGCTAAATTCATTTGGAAACCAAAGAAAAAGAAGGGTAATGGTTGCGGCGAAGACAACTGCGGATGCCATTAATTTTCATTCCTTATCATATTTCTTCAACCAAGCCAAAGTATGTGCTACTTTACTAATTAAATTACTTGGTTTATTAGCAATGTTATGGTAAGATCCCGGAATTTCAACCAAAACTGTTTCTATTTTTCGCAATTTCAAAGCGTGATATAATTGTTTAGCCTCACTTGGCGGTGTTCTTAAGTCGTTCATTCCTACCATAACCATGGTTGGAGTTTCTACATTTCCAACAAGGGAAATTGGGGAGAATTTCCAATAGGTTTCGAAATTTTCCCATGGTTGTCCAGGATAGCGAGAATCGGCATAGCCATAATAGTTGTCTGCGACCAAAGTTTTACTTATCCAATTCATTACGGGTTTTACCACTACAGCCGCTTTAAACCGGTTTGATTTTCCAATCATCCAAGCGGTCATAATTCCTCCTGCACTTCCACCGGTGACAAACAACCTATCATTGTCTGCAATTCCTTTTTCAACTAAATAATCCACCCCATCCATTACATCATTATAGTCCTGTCCTGGATAATTGTTCTTCAATAAACTCCCGAATTCTTCGCCATAACTCGTGCTTCCTCTAGGGTTTGGATAAAATACCACATAACCATCAGCGGCATACAATTGTATTTCTGCCGTAAATCGGTCACCATAATTTAGTATAGGTCCACCATGATTTTCAACTAATAAAGGATATGCTTTTGAAGCATCATAAAAAGGCGGCTTCACAATCCAGCCTTGAATATCGCGACCATCAAATGTTGATTTGTACCAGACTTCCTCCACTTTTCCCAGTTCACGATAGGAAAGTACATCGGCATTTAAATTGGTGATTAGTTTGGCTTCCTTTTTATTTTGAATCACAGCCACTTCCGCTGGATATTCTGGTCTTGATTGTGTGTAAACAATGGTTCCGTTTGTAGATACCGAATACGAACCAGAAGCGTAAGGCCTTCCAATGGTTGTGCCACCAACATTATCAGCGAGTTTGGTAATAGTTCCTGATGTTGTGATATAACCAATTTTGGTATTCCCTTTTTCGTCATACATAAAGTATAGACCTTTCCCGTCTTTGTCCCAATTGATCTCTGAAACGCTTTCATCCAACTTTGAAGAAATCACTCTTTTGTTACTCCCATCAGCATTCATTAAATGCAATTCCGTATTTTGATGGTCTTGAACTCTGTCTTCAAAGCCTAAAAACGCAATTGTTTTTCCGTCAAGAGATACTTTTGGAGTATGATCTGGACCATCTTGCGTTGTTAAAGCTGTAATTTGGCGGCTACTGACATCAACTCTGTAAACTTCACTATTTCTAAATCTATATTCCCAATCTTCAAATCTGTTAGCAGAAAAATAAATGGTTTTCCCATCTGGAGAAAACGACAAACTCCCATTATGGTCGTAATTATCTGTGGTGATTTGTCGTGGCGAACCACCTTCAGCAGGGATTATGAATATATGTGAAAATCCAGGCTCCAAATAACCACTTCCATCAGCTTCGTGTTTCAATCGGTCGGTGATTCTTGCAGGTTCGGCCCAATTTGCCCCTTTTGGCTTTTCTGGTAGTTTGGCAATCACCGGTGGCTTTTCAGAAACAAACATATTAAAGGCTAGATGTTCACCATTAGGCGACCAAGTCAATGCGCTTGGTGATTTTTCAAGCTGCGAAATCTTTGCAATTTGACCCGTAGAAACCCAATACATATAAATTTCTGAACCTTCGTCTGTAGTGCTCACAAAAGCGATTCTGTCACCATTTGGCGACCAACTGGCTTGTGATTCATTAACTTCTCTCGACGTTAATTTTCTATGCGAAGAACCATCTGCATTAAGTATCCAAAGGTTTCCTTTTGAATTATCTTTCATAATATCAAAACCCATTCGACGGTAAACAATCTGTTGTCCATCTGGAGATATTTGAGGATCTACTGCCCATTCAAGCTGAAAAACATCTAAAGGTTGTAATGCTGTTTTTTCATTCTGTGCACACAATAATTGTATTGAAATAAAGAAAACTAAACTAGAAACAAATCGATTCATTATAATAATTTGAAAATTAAAAGGTGAATTTACTAATTATAAAAAACTCTACCTAAATTAAATTTTTTAGTTATATTTGAAAAATATTTAAGTAAGCTTAAAAATTAATTAAAGCAATTATAAATGTCAGTAGCTATTGAAAACTTTGTAAAGGCCATTTACAAAAATGACAAACACGACAATAACGACACAAAACCGGGCAACATTGCCAAAAAGTTAGGCATCTCAAATGCTGCGGCTACGGATATGGCCAAGAAATTAGCGACAAAGGATCTGTTGTTTTATGAAAAATACCAGGCCTTGCAGCTCACCGAAAAGGGCACGAAAATGGCTCTTAACGTAGTTAGGAAACATCGTCTTTGGGAAGCTTTTTTATACAAATTATTTGACATGTCATTGCATGAAATCCATCGTGAGGCCGAATCACTAGAGCATGAAACGTCCGATTTCCTAGCAGATAAAATAAGTGAATATTTAGGGAACCCAAAATTTGATCCGCATGGTGACCCAATCCCAAATGCTTTAGGGGAAATAACTACCGAGAATACGGCAATTCCACTTGCATATACACAAGAAAATAAATTATACGTGATCGCAAGACTAATGAGTGATGATAAAGAATTTTTTGACTTCTGTGCTCAAAACGGATTAAAATATGGCAATCAAATTTTAGTGTCTAAACAATTTGCCAAGAATAAAATGACTCAAATTACTATAAACAATAACACTATTTTATTAAACGAAGATTTTACAAAAATTATTTATGTCGATGAAGTTAACTAACACACTTAAAGTAGCATCCATGCTTTCACTAGCAGCATGCTTAACAACCACTGCCCAAGAAAGCAATCCACTAGAACCTTTAATTACAGATCGTCCAGATGCGACCGAATCACCAAGCGTAATGCCCAAGGGATTTATTCAAGTCGAAACTGGGGCATTCTATGAAACCTTTGAAGACAATGGGTTTAAAAGTGAAAATTACACCTTCAATACTACCCTAGTCCGTTATGGGCTACTAAATAACCTCGAACTTCGTGTAGGATGGGATTTTGTTGAAGGCATATCTAAAATCAACGGTAATAAATTAGATAATATTACTAGTGGCTTTAATCCGCTCCTTTTAGGCGTAAAAACCAGTATAGCTAAAGAAAATGGATGCTTTCCAGAAATTGGACTTCTAGGTCATTTGTATTTGCCTTTTACAGCAAGTACAGATTATAGACCTGAAACAACTGGAGCCGACTTTCGCTTTGCATTTGCCCATACTTTAAGTGAACATTCTAGTTTATCCTATAATCTTGGAGCAGCATGGGGTGAGGACAATCCAGAAATCGCTTATGTATATACCATCGCTTTTGGACAAAGTATCACCAATAAACTTGGCGCTTACGCAGAGCTCTATGGTGATTTACCCGAAGACAGTTCGTCCAACCATTTTTGGGATGCTGGACTCACCTATTTAGTATCAAACAATGTTCAGCTTGACGCAACTGTGGGCTCAAGTATTACCAAGGGGCAGGACTTATTATTAAGTGCTGGCCTTAGCTTTAGAATACCAACAAAAACTAATTAAAATCATGAAAAAACACTTAATAATAATATGTGTAATCGCAAGCCTTTTTAGTTGTAAAAACACATCTAAACAAGAAAACGGCAAACTAAATATCGTCACCACAACTTCAATGATTACCGACTTGGTGAAAAATATTGGTGGTGATCTTATCAACCTTCAAGGTCTTATGGGCAGTGGAGTGGACCCACACTTGTATAAAGCAAGTGAAGGCGATGTATCGAAATTGGCCAATGCAGATATTATCTTTTACAATGGTCTTCATTTAGAAGGTAAATTGGTAGAAGTGTTTGAAAAAATGGAACACCAAAACATTCATACAGTCGCCATTTCGGATGCATTAGAGAAAAATACTTTAATTGGGTCAGAATATTTTGCTTCAAATTATGACCCACATATCTGGTTTGATGTCGACAACTGGGTCTTGGCCGGTAATTATGTTACCCACGTACTACAGGAGGCTATTCCAGAACATGCTCAAACTCTTGAGAATAATTGGAAAAATTACCAAAGTCAGTTATATAATTTAAAAGAAGAACTTTATAAAATTGTAGAAACACTTCCTGAAGACAAACGCATTTTGGTTACAGCACATGACGCTTTTAATTACTTTGGAAACGCTTTCGATTTTGAAGTGGTAGGTTTACAAGGCTTATCTACAGCTACTGAAGCTGGTGTTCAAGATGTTCAAAAACTTGCCGCTTTCATAATAGAAAAACAAGTGAAAGCCATTTTTATTGAAAGCTCCGTACCTCGGCGAACTATTGAAGCCTTGCAGGCCGCAGTGAATTCAAAAGGCCATCAAGTGGCCATAGGTGGCACCTTGTATTCAGATGCACTTGGAAATCCTGGAACTGTGGAAGGTGAATATATTGGTATGTTCAAATACAATGTAAATACTATAGTAAATGCCTTGAAATAATGAGTAAAATAGCTGTAAAAGTTGATGATTTAACCGTCGCTTATAACTACAAACCCGTCCTGTGGGATATAGATTTGGAAATCCCAGAAGGCGTTCTTATGGCAATCGTTGGACCCAATGGCGCAGGAAAATCCACGCTCATAAAATCAATATTAGGAATTTTAAATCCAATTGCCGGTAGCATCACCATCTACGGAAAATCTTACGCTAAGCAACGCTCATTAGTAGCTTATGTTCCACAAAAAGGGAGTGTAGATTGGGATTTTCCAACGACGGCATTAGATGTGGTTATGATGGGAACCTATGGAGGTTTGGGATGGATCAAACGCCCAGGTCAAAAGGAAAAGAAAGCGGCACTCGAAGCTTTGGAAAAAGTTGGAATGCTGCCTTTTAAAAATCGTCAAATAAGTCAATTGTCTGGTGGACAACAACAACGCATATTTTTAGCTAGGGCTTTGGTGCAAGATGCTTCGATTTATTTTATGGATGAACCTTTTCAAGGTGTCGACGCTACAACAGAAATAGCTATTATTAATATTCTAAAAGAACTCCGCAAAGCCAGTAAAACAGTAGTTGTAGTACATCACGACTTACAAACCGTTCCAGAATATTTTGACTGGGTGACGTTTTTAAATGTGAAAAAAATTGCGACTGGTCCAGTTAAGGACATTTTTAATGATGACAATCTAACCAAAACCTACGGTATTAATTATAAAGTGAGTATTCAAAAGTAATGGATTTACAAGACTATTTTTCATTAGTGTTTTCAGACTATACGTTGCGCACCATCACACTTGGAACAGCAATTTTAGGTGCTGTCACTGGTATGCTAGGTAGTTTTGCGGTTTTAAGAAAGCAGAGTCTTTTAGGTGATGCCATTTCCCACGCCGCATTGCCGGGCATCGCTATTGCTTTTTTAATAACGGGAGCAAAAGAAAGCAACATCTTATTACTTGGAGCCTTAATAAGCGGATTGATAGGCACCTTTTGGATTAGAGGGATTATTACCAAAACACACTTAAAATCTGATACTGCACTTGGGCTAATTTTGTCCGTTTTTTTCGGTTTTGGGATGCTCCTTTTAACCTTCATTCAAAAACAGCCTAATGCCAACCAAGCTGGATTGGATAAATACCTATTTGGACAGGCGGCGACTTTGGTTGAAAGCGATGTATGGCTTATGACCATTGTAACCAGTATTTGTTTGGTGGTTATGCTTTTGTTTTGGAAAGAGTTTAAACTTCTATTGTTTGATGCAGACTATACCAAAACTCTAGGTTTTAATACCAAATTCATTGATATATTGATTACTAGTTTTATTGTTTTAGCCATTGTTTTAGGTTTACAAACGGTTGGGGTTGTTTTAATGAGTGCAATGCTATTAGCGCCTGCAGCGGCAGCTAGACAATGGACCAATAAATTAAGCGTTATGGTGTTTTTAGCTGCTCTTTTTGGAGCCTTTTCGGGGGTTTTTGGCACAGCTATTAGTGCTAGTCAAAATAATTTATCTACAGGCCCAGTTATTGTTTTGGTTGCTGGAGTGTTTGTAATCATTTCATTTATATTTTCGCCGAGCCGTGGGTTATTATTCAAACAAATACGTGTAATTAAAAATAGGCGTGATCTACACCTACACAAAACACTATCCTTTATGTACCGAATTGCCGAAACACATGAAAATATTTCACATCCTCATGCTATAAAAATTTTAAATAATTTTCATGGGTATACACGCGGAACACTTCAAAAGCTAGTAGACAAAAATTATGTAACCATTGATGGAACGATGTGGAGCCTAACTGAAGAAGGCTTTAAAACAGCAGCCAATTTATATAACCAATTAACCAAGCAAAATGAGTAGCGCTCAAATAGAAATACAATTGATTGCAAGTCTAGTAGCCATTGCTTGTGCCATTCCTGGGACCTTTTTGGTATTACGTAAAATGGCTATGATTAGTGACGCCATAAGTCATTCAATATTACCCGGTATTGTTCTTGGCTTTTTCATTACTCAAGACCTCAATTCGCCATTATTAATTTTTCTGGCAGCACTAACTGGTATTGTAACTGTAGTTTTGGTTGAGCAAATACAGAAAACAGGTCTTGTAAAAGAAGATACGGCTATAGGATTGGTCTTTCCGGCTTTGTTTAGTATAGGTGTCATTTTGATCGCAAAAAATGCTAACGATGTGCATTTAGATGTTGATGCTGTACTGCTTGGTGAATTGGCATTTGCGCCTTTCGACAGAATGTTATTATTTGGTGTAGATGCTGGTCCAAAATCGTTATGGATTATTGGCACTATATTAATCATAACCTTGATTCTTCTATTTATGTTTTTTAAGGAGTTGAAATTAAGCACTTTTGATAGTGGACTTGCCGCTTCTTTAGGATTTTCTCCAGTGGTAGTACATTACGGGTTAATGACCGTGTCCTCGGTCACCACAGTTGGTGCTTTTGATGCTGTTGGTGCCATTTTGGTTGTAGCTTTAATGGTCGCTCCTGCCGCAGCTGCGTATTTACTCACTTCAGACTTAAAAAAAATGCTTCTTCTTGCTATTCTTTTTGGAATTTTTAGTGCGATTTCAGGATATTGGGTGGCCCATTGGCTCGACGCATCCATTGCCGGATCTATAACTTCAATGCTTGGGGTTCTGTTTTTAGTTGTCTATTTATTTGCCCCCAATAAAGGCTTAATTGCTGTTATTTATAGAGAAAAGCAACAACGTATCGAAGTTTCACTTTTAACCTTTCTATTACATTTAAAGAATCATGTTGAATTAGAAGAGCGTCACGTAAATCACCTCAACGAACATATTAACTGGCAAAACTTACGATCTAAAATTGTTTTGGATCTGGCACTGAAAAACAATATGATTGAAATCGACAACAACATTGTTTCTCTTACCGAAAAGGGCGATTTGTTTACTTCTCAAGCTATTGATTATATCATTACCAATGAGGACACACAAATTGAAGATATGAAAGCCGATTTCTTCTTATTTAGAGGCTAAACTAGCTTGCACAATTAACACAAAGAAAGCTTTCTGGGCGAATTAAAATCCTTCCTATTGGTATGTGTTGTTTACATTTTAAGCAAATTCCAAAATCTGGATCGTCTAGTTTTGAAAGTGCGCGTTGCAGATTGGTTAATTTAATTTCTGCCTGTCGCAATGAGGCCTCATTGACACTTCTATTATTAATGGCGTCCATTCTGCTCACTCGCCCAATGGCGTTGTTTGGTGAAATAGGTTTTGTCAATTCTTTATAATCTGAAACCGCCTTTTCAGTTTTTGAAATTTCATTTAAAATCGTTGCCCTGATGCTAGACTTATCCATCCTTAAAAATTTCGCTCTTTCTGTAACTGTTCATAGGCGTCTTGAACCTGACGGAACTTTTCTTCTGCTCCCTTTTGATGTTCTTCTCCCAAATGAAGCACTTTATCTGGATGGTATTTTTTGGCCATCTTTCTATAAGCCGCTTTAATTTCATCATTCGAAGCATCCTTGGTGATTTCAAGTATTTTGTAAGCGTTATCGGTTCCACTATAGAACATGGCCTTAATACTTTCAAAGTCCAATTGGTTAATTCCTAAATAATTAGAAATGGTATGAATTGTATTCACTTCGGTTTCTACAACCATTCCATCGGCTTTAGCAATTCCAAATAAAAAATGAATCAATTGCAAACGCGAAGCATGGTTCATCATTTGCCTAATCTGTAAACAAACATCACGCAGGGGAATATCCTGTTTACTAATATTTTTAAATAACTTAAACGCGTTATTGGCTCTATCTTTTCCATACATGCCAACAAATTGCTGACGAACAAAGTCCATCTCACGTTGGTCTTGTTTACCATCGGCTTTTATAACTACCGAAGCTAAAATTAATAAGCTCACCTCAAAATCTCCCGATTGGGTTTGACCCTTACTATAAGTACGTTGATAAGTGCTTTGTTCACCATTAGACATGGCATCCACCATACTGCCTAAAGCCACTCCAATAATGGCGCCAATTGGCCCACCAAACGACCAACCTAAAGCTCCGCCTATCCATTTTGAAAATCCCATTTATTTTAATTTTTAGGTTGCAAAGATACTATAGTTAGTTGAGTTATTCCCTTGTTTGTTACACTGAAAAGTATTGCGATGAAAGTGATTGATACAAAGAAACTCATTTTTTAAAATTAAAAAACAGCTATTATCTGTAAGATATAACTGTTCCCTACGACTGCCTAGTACAGACTATTTTATGTATCTTTGCAGCAAATTATTAATCTTTTAAATTAAAATATATGTACCCAGCAGAATTAGTAAAACCAATGCGTGAAGATTTAACCAAAGTTGGTTTTGAAGAATTACATACTGCCGAAGCTGTTGATACTGCTTTAGCTAAAGAAGGAACAACCTTGGTTGTAGTTAATTCGGTTTGCGGCTGTGCGGCTGCTAATGCACGACCAGGCGCTAGAATGAGTTTGCAAAATGTTAAACGTCCAGACCATATTGTTACCGTATTTGCTGGTGTTGACAGAGAAGCTGTTGACAGAGCAAGAGAACACATGATCCCATTTCCACCTAGTTCACCAAGTATGGCTTTGTTCAAAAATGGCGAATTGGTACATATGTTAGAACGTCATCATATAGAAGGTCGTCCAGCAGAATTGATTGCAGAAAATTTGGTGGATGCTTATAACGACCATTGTTAAAAACAACCTTCAAGTAACGTAAATTCATAAACCACGAAAATTCATCGTGGTTTTTTTGTGCATCCTTTTCATTGATTTACTTTTGTTTTATGAGAAAGTTATTGGCCTATCCATTGACCATTCTATATTTGACTTGTTTCGGAATCACATTGTTGATATTCCATCCCATTCAATGGCTGTGTCTAAACATTTTTGGTTATCAAGCCCATAAAGTTAGTGTTGACGCTCTACAATGGTGCTTGGTACGCTGTTTACATATTCTGGGGACGCGTTTTACCTTTTCAAACCCACACCAAATACCTACCAACCAACCGCTTATTATTGTTGCTAATCATCAAAGTATGTATGATATTTCGCCAATAATGTGGTTTATGAGGCAGCATCATATTAAGTTTATTAGTAAAAAAGAATTGGGCAAAGGTATTCCTAGTGTTTCCTTTAACTTAAGACATGGCGGTTCGGTTTTAATAGATAGGAAAAATCCAAGACAAGCAGTAAAGGCCATTGAAGAATTCTCTAATTATATAGAAACTACAAAACGCGCTGCAGTTATTTTCCCCGAAGGAACACGAAGTAAAACCGGAGTTCCAAAACCTTTTCAGAAAAAAGGCCTATTAACACTTTTTGAAGGCATTCCTTCAGCTTTAGTAGTCCCAATAACCGTCAATAATTCCTGGAAAATGTTACGCTACGGGAAATTCCCAATGGGCATTGGCAACCACATCAAATTTACCGTTCACCAACCTATTAGCTTAAAAGGTCAAGACCCCTTAAAACTTATTGAAACTGTTGAAAAACAAATAACTGAAGCCATTACACATGACTGATCAACAACTCATAGAAACCACAAAATCATTTGTTAAAACATCACTTAAAGATGCCGAAGGTGGCCATGATTGGTTTCATACCTTAAGAGTTTACAATAATGCGATGTTGATATCCAAAAATGAAAATGTCAATTTATTAGTGATTCAACTTGGTGCTCTGTTGCATGATATTGCAGATAGTAAATTTCATAATGGCGATGAAACCCTAGGGCCAAAACTGGCTCGTGAGTTTTTATTTAAGCACAACGTAGATTCACTGATGATTGAGCATGTTGTGAATATTATCAAGCACATTTCGTTTAAAGGAGGAAATGAAAAACAAGCCTTTAAGTCGCTGGAGCTAGATGTGGTTCAGGATGCCGATCGGCTGGATGCTATTGGAGCTATTGGTGTTGCACGTTGTTTTAATTACGGTGGCTTTAAAAACAGAGCCTTGTTTGACCCTAACATCAAGCCCAACCTAAACATGAGTAAGGCCGAATACAAGAGTTCTACGGCACCCACTATTAATCATTTTTATGAAAAATTGTTGCTCTTAAAAGACAGAATGAATACTAAAACCGGAAAACAGATTGCCGATAAACGCCATCAATTTATGTTACTCTATCTCGAGCAGTTTTATGCCGAATGGGATGGCCTCAAGTAACACTTATTGAACAATTTGTTTGAGTTTGTTTCGATATGCAGAAGCACTGCTGCCTGTAACTTCATGAAACTGCTTGTTAAAGTGTGAAAAATTATTAAATCCACATTCAAAACAAATGTCGGTAATTGACATTTGGCTTTCTGAAAGTAATTTTGTGGCGTGCACTACTCGATATTCATTGACCAATTTAGTAAATGTTTTTCCTGTTGCCTTTTTAAAATACCTGCAAAAGGCCGGTACCGTCATGCTTACTTTATCAGCAATCTCATCTAAACTAATATGAGTTTTAAAATTACTATTGATGTGTTTGTAAATCAAATCAATTTTAGAACTGTCTTGGAGTTTTGTTTCAAACGCATAGCCATCAGCATTCAACAAACTGTAATCTTGAGATAATGATAAGTCGTTAAGAATATCCAACAGTTTAATAATCCTTTCTAAGCCTGTAAAATGAATAAGGTTCTCAATCTTTGGTCCAACTATTTTTTTTGTTTCAGGTTTGTAAAGAATTCCTTTTTTCCCTCTTTCAAACAATTGAGCTATTTTTTGTAATTCTGGCGTTTCAAAAAAACTTTCCCCTAAAAAGTCAGGTTTAAATTGAATTAATGTTTCAGATCCTTTACTGGTTAGACGATCAGTAAATCCATTATGCGGAAGGTTTGAACCTAACAAAATAAGTTGGCTATTATTAAAATAGGACAAATGACTCCCTATGTGTCGTTTACCCTGGCCTTTATTGACATAAACCAATTCAATTTCTGGATGAAAGTGCCAGAAGGCTTTTTTCTGCTTTCTGTTTTCAGTATGCTGCTTAATTAAAATAGAGCTCCCAAAACTTGGACTTATTTTTTCTAAGGTAGGTTTTATATTAGACATATCGTGGAGTTTACTACAAAGTTACTTTAATGGCAGATAGGAAACCTATGCAAATTTATCAAATTACTATACTCTTTTACCATGCATACTGCCAATATTGTATTAAGTGGTTAATTATGTATACAAATTGGCCAACCTAGATGTTTTTTCCACGAGACTTCACCCATAAATTTGCACTGTAACAATTAAATATCTCAAATCATGAAAAAAGAAATTAAAAAAGGATTACTAATAGTGACCATTATGGGAACTATGTTGAGCCACGCTTCAAAACCTTCTGCTTTTGAAGTAAATAATGAGATTAAGAAAACTATGGTCGTCATAAACAATGTGAAAGAAGGTCAGGTGCTAGTAATAAAAGACTACTTTGGTGTTGTACTCTACAAAGAATTTATTGAAAAAACAGGTGCTTATACAAAAGGATTCGATTTAACAGCCTTACCAGATGGCAACTATTTTTTTGAACTTGACAAGGATCTTGAAATTCAAATGATTCCATTTAAAGTTAAAGCCAATACGGTAGAATTTTATAAGGAAAAAGAAACCAAATTTTTTAAACCTGTCCTTCGTTTCAAAGAAAACAAAATTTTGTTTTCAAGGCTTTCTTTAGACTATAAACCCCTTACCATTAAAATTTATTATGGTGATTCTAATGGATCAAGCAATTATGAACTAATTCATACCGATAAGTTTCAAGACACTAAAGTAATTGAACGGGTTTATGCTTTAGATAAAGAGAAGAAAGGAAAATATAGAATTGTGGTAGAAACTGAAGGTCATGAATTCATTAAAACCACAACACTTTAAGATAGTTTTTTTATATAAATGTTAGTGTAATTTTAGTTAGTGAAGGAGAAGGCGTAAAGCCTTCTCCTTTTTTTAGAATAATTTCAATTGCCCATCCTTGTTTTGGTCATGCAATGATGTGTTTAATTTTGGCATCGATTTGCCCTTAAAATATTTCAGCCTTGCAAGTTTGACGAGGTCATTAATTTGTTTTGCTATTTCACCTTCTCCCCTCATTCGCTCCCCATATCTACTGTCATTCAATTTACCTCCATGACAGCTTTCAATTTGATGCAACACTTTGTCTGCTCTATCGGGCATTGTTTTTTTAATCCAGTCACTAAAAATTTCACCAATGGCACCATTCAACCTAACTATGGTGTGGGCAATGCTCAAAGCTCCAGCTTCTGAAGCAGCTTTAGCCAATGGTAAAATTTCATGGCTGTTAATTGATGGAATTATTGGTGCCAGCATGACGTTAACTGGAATACCGTTATCAGTTAAAACGCTTACGGTTTCCAACCGTTTTTTTATGGATGCTGTTCTCGGCTCCAGCACACGACGCGTTTGTTCGGACAGGGTAGTGATTGATACATTGACACTCACTAATTGATCGTTTGCAAGTTCCTTCAAAATATCCAAATCCCTTAAAATCAAAGCATTTTTTGTGATAATTCCAACCGGATGTTTATACTTCAAAAACACCTCTAAACATTGTCGTGTGATTTTAAATTGTTGTTCGGCAGGTTGATAACAGTCTGTATTTCCAGACATAACTATCGTGTGAGCTTTCCAGCTTTTTTTCATTAATAAATTTTCCAAAAGTTTAGGGGCATCTTTTTTTACCAAAATTCGCCGTTCAAAATCAAGCCCAGCACTATAGCCCCAAAATTCATGGCTGTTACGTGCATAGCAGTATATACAACCATGCTCGCAACCTTGGTACATATTCACGGAATACATCATACCAACATCTGGGCTTTCTACCTTATTGACTATGGTTTTAGGGAATACGTCTAAATAAAGCGTCTTGTTTTTGTCGAAGTCTTCATCCTCCTTTCTACAGTATTCAAGGAAATCGTCGCGTAATTCATGGCTTAACTGAAAAAAGCGATTAGGCACATTAAGCTGCGCCCCACGGCCCTTTATGACAGATTTTGAATTCATAATACAACTAACGATTTGGAAAAGTAGTCTTCTAAATTACATAATTATTAATCCCGAAATTGTTAAATGAAGTACAGGTTATCAACATCAATAAAAGTTTTGCAGTCAATAATTATTTTTATTTGATTTTTTGTAATTTGATGCCTTAAACAATTTTCAAAATGAAAAGACGCCAATTTATCAAGAATACTGCAGCCGCATCTGCGGCATTTTCAATTGTACCCAGCTATGTTTTAGGAGGAAATCACATCCCGCCTAGTGATACGCTTTATGTTGCATCTATTGGTGTTGGTGGCAGAGGCGGAGGTGTTATACGAGAACTTGATGCCACAAAAAAAGTGAAATTTGTTGCGTTTTGTGATGTGGACGATCGTTCTGCTAAAGGCACGTATCAAGCCTTTCCAAATGTTAGTCGTTATAAAGATTATAGAAAACTCTATGACAATCACATCGAAGATATCGACGCATTTTCTGTAGGAACACCAGATCATACACATGCCATCATTTCGTTACCTTTTATGAGGGCAAAAAAACATGCTTATGTTGAAAAACCGTTGACCCATAATATTTATGAAGCACGATTAATGGCGAAAGTAGCTGCCGAAAATGGAATTGTCTCCCAAATGGGTAATCAAGGGAGTTCGTCAGATGGCATAAGAAAAGCACAAGAATGGATTGAAGCAGGCTTGATTGGACAAGTAAGTAAGGTGGATTGCTGGACTAACCGACCCGTTTGGCCACAAGGCCTTCGAAATATTACTGAAGGCGAAGCGGTTCCTAAAGAATTAGATTGGGATTTATGGTTAGGCCCCGCACAAGAAAGGCCTTACCATTCGGCTTATTTGCCATTTAAATGGCGCGGTTGGTGGGACTTTGGCACTGGAGGTTTAGGAGATATGGGGTGCCATATCATGGAAACCCCTTTTAAAACATTAAATCTTGGCTCGCCATATGAGGCAGAAGCAAGTTGCACAACTGTTTGGGCGGGTGATTTTGTAGAAGCCAATTACAATAAAGCCTGTCCACCATCATCCATTGTAAGACTTAAGTTTAAAACTGAAGCTCACGGAGAAGTGGGCCTTAACTGGTATGACGGTGGTATTATGCCCGATTTACCTGATGAATTAAAAGACGGCGAAATAATAGGCGATTGGAGCGGTGGAAGCGTTTTCTATGGTTCAAAAGGAATTCTTGTCACAGATTGTTATAGTGGCAACCCTAGATTATTACCTTCAGAACGCATGAAGGACTTTGTAGAGCCAGAAGCAAGAATTCCAAGAATAAAAGATGGTCATGCCAATAATTGGGTAGATGGTTGTTTAAAAGGAACGCCAACTTCATCACCCTTTAGTTATGCTGGTCCCTTAACTGAATCCGTTTTGATGGGCAATCTAGCTATAAAAGCATTTCAATATAAAGTTTTACAAGATGGCAAAACTGCTAATGATTGGGCTCCGTTTGACTACCCTGGAAGACGCAAATTATTTTGGGATGGACCAAATATGCGTGTAACCAACTACGAAAAAGCTAATGATTGGGTAACACGGGAGTATCGAAAAGGATGGGAAGTTAAATAATTACTCCCCTGGAAAATCGGCCTCGCGTTTTTGAAGAAAAGCCGAAGTACCTTCTTTGAAATCGTCTGTGCCAAAACATTCTCCAAATTGTTCGACCTCAACATGATAACCATTAACGCCTTCTTTATAGTTGGCGTTTATGGCCTTTATAGCCGCTTTTATCGCAACTGATGAGTTTCGCATAATTTTACTTGCTATATTTTGCGCTAAAGGAAGCAACTCTTCTTGTGTTGTAACATGATTTACAAGGCCATAATTTAAAGCCGTATTGGCATCGATCATACCGGCAGTCATAATTAATTCCATGGCACGACCTTTTCCAACCAATTGAGGTAAACGTTGCGTACCGCCATAACCAGGAATTACACCAAGTGAAACTTCTGGTAATCCCATTTTTGCATTATCACTTGCAACCCTAAAATGACATGCCATTGCTAACTCTAAGCCGCCACCCAAGGCAAAACCATTAACAGCTGCAATTACAGGAGTAGATAAGTTTTCAATAAAATCAAATAGAAGCTCTTGACCTTTTGCAGCGAGCTTTTGTCCATTTTTAACATCAAAGTGCGCAAATTCGCTAATATCAGCACCCGCAACAAATGCTTTTTCGCCACTTCCTGTGATGATAATCACTTTAACGTTTTTGTCCTGATCAGCAGCTTCTAGTGCGTCATGCAACTCACTAATAGTTGCTTTATTCAACGCGTTGAGTTTAGTTGGTCTGTTGATGGTTATGGTTGTTAGACCATTATCGGTTTGTGATTGAATATTTTCAAAATTCATGCTAAAAAATTGAGATTCCCGTTTTAACAGGACAATGATTATTATTTAGGAAAAACAACCGTAAATGTTGTGCCCAATCCTCTTTCTGATGTAAAGGTAATACTTCCGTTATAAGTTTCCACTATATTTTTGACCATGGCCAGGCCAAGTCCCATGCCGCTTGACTTCGTGGTGAATTTTGGCTCAAATACTTTAGCGCTATTTTCTTCAGAAATACCAACACCATTATCAGCAATTGTGATTTTCACATCACCATTTTCTGATATCACACTAACCACAATTTTTGGATTTTCGGCTTCATTTGGAATTGCTTGTATACCATTTTTAATCAAATTGGTAACCACCCTAATGAGTTGCGTACGGTCAAATTTTGCAATAATCTCCTCCTCGTCGGCAATGAAGGTTATATAATCTTCATTGAAAATATCCAAAGCTAACTTGACAATTTTAACCACATTTAAGGTTTCATTTTGCTGCGCGGGCATTTTAGCAAAATTTGAAAATGCCGAAGCAATCGAACTCATAGTGTCAATCTGCTGTATAAGTGTTTTACTGTATTCGTCAACTTTTTGAACAATATTTGGGTCTTCAGGGTCAAATTTCCGTTGAAAACTTTGAACGCTCAATCGCATTGGTGTTAATGGGTTTTTAATCTCATGTGCCACTTGTTTGGCCATCTCACGCCAGGCTTGTTCACGTTCACCAGTAGCCAGTTTCACAGCACTTTCTTCAAGTTCGTCAATCATACTGTTGTACGAATTTACCAACGTTGAAATCTCCTCGGTGGAGGATTTAATGTGTATTTTTTCGTTTCGCTTTTCTAGTCGAGTTTCCTTAATTTTATCACTAATGGTTTTAAGTGTTTTGGTGATATATTTAGATAATAGCAAACCAAGAATCACTGCAAGAATAAGCATGAAAAAATAGGCATAGCCAAGGCGTTCCAAAAATTCATTTAACTCTTTATTTAAAAAATCATCGTTTTCTAAATAAGGCAAATTTAAAATAGCCAAAGGCTTGAACTTTTCATCGGTAATGTAGGTATAAGAGGACAAGAATGTTTCACCGTTTTCGGTGTTTTTCACCACATGTCTTCGTTCAGCATTGTTAGAAAGGGCGTTTAAAACTTCGGCATCAATACATTTGGCAATGGTATCGTTTGAAATGGTGGCCCTTGAGGTTTTTAAAAGACTTCCTTCAAGGTCATAGAGATTTATTTGAAGTTCGTGAATTGCGGCAATTTCATAAATCTTTTCCTTGAAAATTAAAGGAATGTTTTCGGTCTTAACTTCATAAGTGTTTTGTCGCCCTCTTAAAACAAAGTCGATATGCTCATGTATGGCGGCCTCTTTTCGATCCAAACGGTCTGCATGATAGTCCTGTGCTTCCTCATTATATTGAAAAACCGTAACAACTGCTATCAAAACAGAAGCAATTAGCACCAATAATAGCATGGCAATAAATATGCGAACTCGTAACGATAATTTTCCGAATACCATTAATTTAATTGTAGATGTCTAAATATAACAATAATCAAACCAAACTTGCTTAAATTAATTAGGTTAAGTGTTTGTCATCAAGCATCAGGATTGTTTTCCCTAATGCGCTTGTAAAGCCTGAAGCCTAACATAAGAAGCATTCCTAAAACAAAAATACCAACAACGCCAAATATCCAATTGAGTGCACTTTTAAGAATGACTAAAAACACAATTGCAAATAAAATAAAGGTGGCGCCTTCGTTCCATAAACGCATAAAATTGGAGGTTTTATTAACCTCATCACTTTGCAATTGTTTATAAAACTGGTGAGTTTTTAAATGGTATACAATTAAGAGCCCCACGAAAACAAGCTTCACATGCATCCAAGGTTGTTCGAGCCAATAGGGCTGCAAAATCAATAACCAAATGGCAAAAAGCGTTGCTAAAATTGCAGATGGCCAGGTGATGATATTCCAAAGCCGTTTTGCCATTAACTTTAATTGCTTCCCCAGGATTTCTTTATCGGGAGAAGGTTTAGCAAATGCTTCAATTTGATAAACAAACAATCTCGGGATATAAAAAAGCCCTGCAAACCATGTAATCACAAAAATAAGGTGCAGGGCTTTTATGTAGTTGTAGTATTCCATTACTCAATGAGACTTGTTAACTACTTGTCTTCAACAAATAAATAGTTTAAACTTTTTTCGTTAAAAGCTTTATTGAACGCACTTATTTCATCACTTATCAATTTGTTGAAAGCCGCTAACTGAACATTGATTTGTTGCGTTAACTCATTTTTAACCGCTACATCCTGATCGGTTGGTGCGAAATCGCCCATCCCAACTAGTGAATTTAAATGCCCTAGTTTATTGGTCAAACGAATCGGGAAATTTAATGGATCCTGTCCGCTTCGGTTTTTGGTTTGGTACAAGGCTTCTTCAATTGCTGTAAATTCCTCTTTGAGTTTTTTGGATTTTTCAAGCAGGTCTTTTACACTTTCATTGCCTTTATATTGTGTTTCAAAAGCAGATAATTGCTCTTTGATGTTCCTAATTTTTTTAATGGATTTATGCGCATCGTCCATTGTTTTGTTGACATCTTTAATAAAATCAAACTGCTTTTGCATATCGGCCAAAGTACTTTCGGCTCTTGGGTCTGCAACAATTATGAACGGTTGCGTTAGCACCTCATCGTTAACTTTTAAAGCTACTTTATATGTTCCAGGGATGGCTTGAGGGCCGTCTAAACTTGCCCACCAAAGAATCATACCATCTAAAAGCTCCGCGCCATCATAACTCATGTCCCAAACAAACTGATTCATTCCTTTTTTAACATCAAGTTTATCTTTCTTTTTATGCTTTGTACTAAAGGTTTTAATAGTGTCGCCTTTAGTGTCAAAGTAGGTCAAAGCGACTTCGTCGTCTTTAGTGTAATCTTTTAAATTAAAATAGGTGATCACACCACCTGGATGATTTGTGCCCGCAGAATTACTACTTCTGCCACCACGTCCGTCCATGCGATAGGTGTCTTTTGGTTTAAACAACTTGTTTGCTTGTACATTTGAGCCATAAAGTTGATGTAATACGGTTAGATCGTCAATTATCCAAAGGCTTCGCCCTTGCGTGGCCACAATTAAATTATTGTCTTTTATAGCTAAATCGGTAATAGGCACGATAGGTAAATTTAACTGGAATGGTTTCCAGTTTTTACCATCGTTGAATGAAATATACATTCCTGTTTCAGTCCCAGCATATAGCAAGCCTTTTTGTTTTGGGTCTTCGCGAAGTACGCGTGTAAAATGTTCGGGATTGATTCCGTTGGTAATTTTTGTCCAACTTTTTCCAAAATCCGTAGTTTTATACAAATAAGGTTCAAAATCTCCTGTTTTATATTTTGTTCCGGCCACGTAGCAAGTTCCAGCATCAAATGCACTTGGTTCTATACTATTGATCATCATCCATTCAGGCATACCTTTAGGAGTTACATTTTCCCAAGATTGACCTCCATTTTGCGAAACATGAATTAAACCATCATCACTTCCAACCCAAAGCAATCCTTCTTTTAAAGGTGACTCATTAGCAGCGAAAATGGTGCAATAATATTCTACTGAAGTATTATCTTGAGTAATTGGCCCACCTGAAGATTTCAACTTTTCAGGGTCATTACGCGTTAAATCTGGGCTTATTATTTTCCAAGATTGACCTTCATTTTCGGTGACATGAACATGTTGTGAAAACGTGTACAACCGATTCGGATTATGTCTTGAAAAGATTATAGGAAAATTCCATTGGAAACGATATTTCATCCCTTCAGCACCATGCCCCATCGGATTGTCTGGCCAAACGTTAATGGCTCTAACCGTTCCTGTTTTATGGTTCACTCTTGTTAAAAATCCGTCATAACTTCCACCGTAAACAATGTCGTCATTTTCAGGATCTACAGCAATATGCGCTGATTCACCGCCTGCAGTACTTTCCCAGTCATCTTCAGAAATTGACCAGCCATCTGTTCGGTGTGAAATTCGCACTGTAGAATTATCCTGTTGTGCTGCATAAATGCGATAAGGAAAATGATTATCGGTAGTTACACGATAAAATTGTGAGGTAGGCTGATTGTGATAGGTACTCCATGTTTCACCTCCATCATAAGTAACCTGCGCTCCACCATCATCCCCAATAATCATGCGGTTTGAGTCTTCTGGAGAAATCCATAGATCATGGTGGTCACCATGGGGTGCATTGTAAGTGCCAAAGGTTTTTCCGCCGTCAGTACTTTTATGATAACGCACATTGAGTACATATACTACATTTACATCTTTAGTGTCTGCATAAACGCGTGTATAATACCACGCTCTTTGCCGTAAATTTCTATCGCTGTTTACTAAATTCCAGGTGTCTCCACCATCATCACTTCTATATAATCCGCCTTTATCCTTGTTTTCGACAATTGCCCAAACACGTTGGTTATTCACGGGTGAAACAGTAACTCCAATTATTCCTAGCGTGTCTTCTGGAAATCCTTTATTAGTTGAAATTTCTTTCCAGGTTTCACCACTATCGGTACTTTTCCAAAGTGCTGATCCTTCACCTCCCGAACTTAAACTGTAAGGTGTTCGTTGCACTCTCCATGTTGAAGCATATAAAATTCTTGGGTTTGTAGGATCAATCAATAAATCGACAACTCCAGCATGTTCATTTGCAAAGAGTGTTTTCTTCCATGTTTTACCACCATCTGTACTTTTATAAACGCCCCGATCTTGGGTTGGTTTGTATATATTTCCTAAAACGCCTGCATAGACTGTATTGTGATCAGTTGGGTCAATAGCAATTCTAGGAATATGTCGGGAATTTTTAAGACCAGACTCCGTCCAAGTTTTTCCAGCATCAACACTTTTCCATACACCGTAACCCGATGACACATTACCACGAACCGTTTTTTCTCCACCACCAACATATATCACATTTGGGTCGTTTTTAGCTACTGAAATGGCGCCAATACTCCCACCAAAAAAGCCGTCAGAAATGTTTTCCCATGACCGACCTCCGTCTGAAGTTTTCCAAATACCTCCGCCTGTAGAACCAAAATAAAATAAGTTTGGCTTGTTAGGAACACCTGTCACCGCGGCACTTCTGCCACCTCTAAAAGGCCCTATAAGTCTATATTCTAGAGCGCTATATTGCTCCTCATTAAAGTTTTGAGCATGAGTTTGAATCATCATTCCCGAACAAAGGAATAAAACAATAGAAAGAATTTTAAATCGCATGTTGTAATGGTTTAGTTAAGAGGTCTAAAAATAAGAATAATTAATTATTATCCTTTGTTCAAACTCAATTTTAATACCACTTCGCGTCTTAAAAAAAATGCGGTAACCAAAGTTGAAAGCACGTCGGAAATAGGGAACGACATCCATACGCCTAATTCGCCATAATAGTTAGGCAATATTAAGATGAGTGGGATGAAGAAAAACCCTTGTCGTGTTAAGGTTAGCAATAGTGCCGGTATAGCTTTGCCAACAGCTTGAAAGTAAGCTGCTCCAATTAATTGAATAGCGATAATTGGGGTTGCTGCAAACACCCAACGCATATCACTTGGCGTTTGACGAATAACCTCAAGATCTGTAGTAAACATTCTGGTAATAGTTTCGGGAAACAGCATTAAAACTACAAACATTAGTGTGGCCAAAAGCGATGCATACTTAATTGCCGTATTGATACTTTCCCTTACTCTTTGGTAGTTGTGTGCTCCATAGTTAAAGCCGGCAATCGGCAAAAACCCCTGTGTAATTCCAAGAACAGGAAACATAGCAAACATGAGCATTCTCGCTACTATGGCGTAGGCGGTAACCGATGTTTCTCCACCTAAATCAAATAAAATATTATTCATGAATAGATAGGTGATACTCACTACGGCTTGTCTGGCCAAGGTCACAAAGCCCAAAGAACCTATTTCCTTTACAATTGCAAGGTTGAGACTGAAATGTGGTAATTTAATTTTTAATTCTGAGTGTTTCGAAAGAAAAAACCAAAGAATATAACTAAAACAAATGCCATACGAAATGGTAGTTGCCCAAGCCGCACCGTGCATTCCAAAATCCAAAACATTGATAAAAATATAATCCAAAAGCAAGTTGCTCACTGAAGGAATCATCATGGCATACATGGCAAATTTAGGTTTTCCTTCAGCCCTGATTACGTTATTTCCCATCATACAAAGCGCCAAGAATGGTACGCCATAAAGCACAATGGTATAATATATTTTTGCGGGTTCAAATATGGCACCTTTGCCCCCAAATGAGAAGATAATACGGTCTGCAAAAACCAATCCTATAACTGCCATCGAAACGGTTAACAGTAAGGTTAGCATAATTTGGTTTCCGAAGGTATTTAAAGCCTTTTTATATCGAGAGGCACCAAGAGCCCTAGAAATAATGGAAGAGCCGCCTATACCAATCGACATTCCTAAAGCAGCAATAAAAAATGATACCGGAAGCACCACATTTATAGCGGCAATCGCTACTGAACCTATCCATTGACCCACAAAAATGGTGTCAATTAAAATATTAAGAGACATCACCAATATCCCAATTGAGGCCGGAACTGCTTGCTTGATTAATAATTTACCTATGGGTTGAGACCCTAAATCTTTTGAAGACACCTTTGCCATTACATAAGGACAGATTTGGAAGTTGCCCAATTATTGATCCATTTTGCGAGTAAGTTTACCCATTCATTATCATCATTTAAGCAAGGTACAGTCGTGAATTCTTCGCCACCCATTTCATGAAAAATCTCCTCACCTTCCATGGCTATTTCTTCTAGTGTCTCTAAACAATCACTTACAAAGGCTGGAGTAACAATGGCCATAGATTTTACACCTTCTTTCCCTAACCGCTCAATAGTTCTGTCGGTATAGGGCTGCAACCAAGGGTCAAACCCCAATCGTGATTGAAAAGATGTGGAATAGCTGCCTGCCTTCATGTCTAACTTTTCGGTAACCAGTCGGGTTACTTCCAAGCATTGATGCCTATAACAGAATTCATGTGCTTTTGACGGTGTTTTACAGCAGACCCCATCTATTTTACAATGTGATTTGGTAATGTCCCTTTTACGGATGTGACGTTCTGGAACACCATGATAAGAGAACAGTACGTGTTCGTAATTCTTGTCTTTCAAATGCTTTTTAATACTATAAGAAAGAACTTCAATATACTCTTGGTCATTGTAAAAGGCTGGTAAATCTTCAATTTTTAGGTTTGGAAAATGTTCTTTTCTAATGTTTTCAGCCAAAACCAGAATTGTCTCAGTTGTTGCCATTGCAAATTGAGGGTACAACGGAATCAAAAACACTTCATCAACACCTTGGTCAACTAATTCTTGAAGTCCTTTTTTAATAGTCATACTACCATAACGCATTGCCAATGCTACCGGTAATTCTGTTTGCTGTTGAATTTTATGTTGTAAACGTTCAGAAATAACGATTAAAGGAGAACCTTCGTCCCACCATATTTTTTTGTAGGCTGCCGCTGATGCTTTTGGTCTCGTATTTAAAATAATTCCTTTTACTATAAGGGTTCTTGCCCATAGCGGCACATCAATAACACGTTCGTCCATTAAAAATTCGCCTAAATATCTTTTCACATCTTTAGGCTCTGGACTATCTGGAGAACCAAGATTAACGAGTAAAACTCCTTTTTTCATTCTTTTTCTTATTTGTTTTTTAGACAATAGTTTATCCCTCCCAAAATATGTTTTCTAAACAATGGCTCTGAATATAAGGTTTTGGTATGTCCCAATCCCGTATAAAATGCCCTTCCACCTTCAAAATCGTGACACCATGCAATTGGGTGATATTCCCCGTTTTCTCCACCCTCATAGGTGTTTTCATCTAGCTTGAGAAGAACGTTTATCTCAGGGTTTGTATACTTAAAATTGTACCATTCGTCAAACTGAACCCATCTTTCAGAAAGGTGTTTAGTACTTTGGTGCATTGAATCGACGATTATCATTTCGGCATTTGATTTTTCAGGATGATTTACAAAATAGGCTCCAACTAATTTGCCGTACCAAGGCCAGTCATGTTCGGTATCGGTGGCCGAATGAATACCCATAAAACTTCCTCCGTTATGAATGTAACTTTTAAAGCCTTCTTGTTGATTTTCATTTAAAATATCGCCAGACGTATTTAAAAAAATAATCAAATCATAGGTCTTTAACCTATCATTTTCAAACATAGTAGCGTCTTCGGAATGCGTTACTTCAAAGGCATTTTCTTCTGCCATTTGCATTACCATTTCAACACCGGTTTCTATAGAATCATGCCTGAAATCTGCAGTTTTGGTAAACACCAAAACATGATTATTTTGACAACTTAAACAGCCAAAACCTAGAAATGCTAGATAGATGATGGTTTTCAATAGCTCTAATTTAACGATTGGATATATTTTTTGGGTGTAGTGCCATATTTCTTTTTAAATGCCGCAATAAAATGACTGGAGGTACTATATCCTACTTTTAATCCGACTTCATTAACATTATCATCGCCTGCTTCTAAAAGTTTACGGGCAAATTCCATTTTATAATCAAACAAAAAACTAAAAACCGAATCTCCATAAATTTGCTTAAACCCTTCCTTTAGCTTTTTCAAGCTCAAGCCAATTTCATCGGCAAGTTCTTGCAGTGTTGGTGGCTCTGCCATACGGTTAATGATAATATCCTTGGCTTTTCTAATTTTAATCACATTGGTTTCGTCGACCAAAAAAGGGCACTGTTCAATATTGGCATCCTCACTTCTATTAAAGTAAAGGCTTAATAACTCCAGCGCCTTTCCTTTAAAATACAAATTGCGTATGGATTGATTTAAATTGTAATTGATAAGTTGGTTTAAAACTATGGCCATTGAAGGTGAAATGTTTCCATCCTTGTAATACTTTTTATCCTTGTTGTCATCGCTTAAAAACGTGATATAATCTGCTTCTTGCGAAAACAAACCGTGAAATTTCTTGATTGAAATTAGTACTGACACTAACCACGAATTAGGATTAACTTCTAAATGAATAGGTAAATCTCGTTGCGGATTATAAAGCAATAAGGAGTTTTCATCCTCTATAGTCAATCTATAATTTCCATTATTGAAAATAAACTGACTTGAACCCTTTAAACAAAAATGAAACTGAATGAAACTACTATCTATATCACGCTCAAGAACTTGCACCTCATCTTTTTCATTTTGAAAAGTCAACACAAAAAAGCCGTCTTCAACTTTTGTTTCCTCAAATGAACCTTTAGCGATATTTTTAAACTCTGACAAATCCTAAAATTTTAATTTGTTATTTAGATTGATTCTAAACTAATGACTCTGAAAGCCGTGTTATTACTGCAAAAGTATGACATTTGTTATATTATTTTAAAAAAAAACCGTAAAAACCCACTAACGATACTTTAAGTTCTTTTAGCGTTGTTTTTTTTCATAACACATCTATATTTTTGTTCTCGTTATTCCAAATCAGGTTATGGAGCAATATAAAATTTCAAAAGGCACAACATTTTATGCCATTGGTTTAAGTTATAAAAAAGCCGATGCGGATATTCGTGGGCATTTCAGTTTAGATGATGAAGCGAAAAAAGCTTTGTTGTCTCAAGCCAAAGATAAAGGTATAGAAAGTGTAATCGCCACCTCTACCTGTAACCGCACCGAGCTTTATGGGTTTGCAGAACATCCATACCAACTTATTCAATTATTGTGTGATAATACTAAAGGAACCGTTGAGGAGTTTCAAGACGTTGCTTACATTTATAAAAATAGAGAAGCTATTTCGCATATGTTTAAGGTTGGCTCTGGTCTGGACAGCCAAATTTTAGGCGATTTCGAGATTATTAGTCAGCTAAAAACAAGTGCGCGCCTTGCCAAAAAGCATCAACTACTCAATCCTTTTTTAGAGCGCTTGATTAATGCAGTGATTCAGGCTAGCAAACGTATAAAAACTGAAACCGAAATTTCATCAGGTGCCACATCGGTATCTTTTGCTTCAGTTCAGTACATCCTGAAAAATATTGAACAGGTTTCAGAAAAAAATATTCTTCTTTTTGGAACCGGAAAAATAGGAAGAAACACTTGCGAAAATTTAGTGAAACACACTAAAAATGAACATATTACTTTAATAAATCGCACCAAAACCAAAGCTGAAGCTATTGCGGGGAAGTTTAACCTCCTCGTTAAGGATTATGCTAATCTGCAGGAAGAAATCAATGCTTCAGACATTCTAATTGTAGCTACTGGAGCACAAAATCCGACTTTAGATAAATACTGCATTCAAACCCAAAAGCCTTTATTGATATTGGATTTGTCCATTCCTAAAAATGTAAATGACAATGTTCGGGAATTAGACAATGTCACCTTAATTCATTTGGATGATCTGTCTCAAATTACGGATGAGACTTTAGAAAACAGAAAATCTCATATCCCATTGGCTGAAGCAATTATAGAAGATGTTAAAGGCGAATTCAATGCCTGGCTAGAAACCCGAAAATTTGCTCCAACCATCAAGGCCTTAAAGCATAAATTAAACGATTTTGCTACAGCGGAACTTGACACGCAACGCAAAAAATTATCTGATTTTAATGAAGCACAGGCAGAATTAATCAGCCAAAACATCATCCAGAAAATCACAAATCATTTTGCCCATCACCTCAAAAATGATGACATGTCAACCGACGAAAGCCTTGAGCTTATAAAAAAAGTATTTCAATTAGAACTCTCAAAAAATGCCTAAAATAATCCGTATTGGAACTCGCGATAGTGAATTAGCATTATGGCAAGCCAAAACCGTACAGCAACAAATAGAACATTTAGGCCACAAAACTATGTTAGTTCCCGTTAAGGCTACTGGCGATTTAGTGCTTAATAAACCCATTTACGAACTTGGTATTACCGGAGTTTTCACAAGAACATTAGATATGGCAATGCTTAACGGTGATATTGATATCGCTGTACATTCACTAAAAGATGTGCCTACTGTTTTACCAAAAGGCATTGTACAAGCTGCAGTTTTAAAACGAGGCAATGTAAAAGATTGTTTGGTGTTCAAAAACAATGAAGAGTTTTTGTCTCAAAAAGAAGCTGTTATTGCTACTGGAAGTTTACGTCGCAGAGCGCAGTGGCTTAATCGATACCCTACACATAGTGTTGTTGACTTGAGAGGCAACGTCAATACGCGGTTAGAAAAACTTACAGAAAACAACTGGAACGGAGCCATATTTGCCGCCGCTGGTTTAGGGCGTATAGGCCTAAAGCCAGAAACTTCGTTTAATTTGGATTGGATGGTTCCTGCTCCAGCCCAAGGCGCAATAATGATATCCGCTTTAGAAGAAGACGATGAGACAAGAGAAATTTGTGCTGAAATCAATCACGAAGAAACCGAAATTTGCACCACAATTGAACGCCAGTTTTTGAACATTTTGGAAGGTGGTTGCTCTGCACCCATTGGCGCCTTGGCCTATATTAAAAATGAAGAAGTTTATTTTCAAGGTGTACTTTTAAGTCTTGATGGCAGTAAGAAAATAGAAGTTACTCGAACCGAAAAACTAGGGTCACACCTTAATATGGCCGAATTCTGTGCCAATTACATAATTGAACGTGGTGGAAACCGTTTAATGGATGATCTCAAAAAGCCTAAAAACATTGTTAATGTGTATTCTACCAAAACATTAACTAATTCACAAAAGCAATTGTTTCATAGTGACGTAAAAGTCGATGGCAGTGATTTCATTCAAATTAGTTTGAACAGAATGACTCCTAGCGTATTAAAGCCAAAGCCAGACAATGTGATTATTACAAGTCAAAATGCCGTTGAAGCTTTGCTAAACAATTTCTCTCAAGAGGATTTACGCTTTAAAAATATCTATTGTGTAGGCAGACGTACCAAAAAACTAATCGAACGTAAAATTGGCCCCGTAAAGCATACTGAAAATAACGCCAAAAAACTAGCGGATTATTTGGTAGAATATATGGATGGCACTAAAGTGACCTATTTTTGTAGTGATTTGCGTTTGGATGATCTCCCAACACTATTAAAAAAGAACCATATTGAGGTCAATGAAATAACTGCCTATCAAACAAAACATGCCCCAATCAAGGTAGAGGGTTCGGTTGAAGGTGTTATGT
The DNA here is from genome assembly GCA_003550275.1 of Flavobacteriaceae bacterium MAR_2010_72. GTDB lineage: Bacteria > Bacteroidota > Bacteroidia > Flavobacteriales > Flavobacteriaceae > Geojedonia. The sequence continues at coordinate 92,884 of QXCW01000002.1, read as the reverse complement.
TTTACAGTCCTTCAACGGTTGAAAGCTATATTAAACTAAATAAAATTAATAAAATTGCCTTTTGTATTGGAGAAACAACTGCCAAAGAAGCTCAAAAGTATTTTGAAGATGTCCGTGTGGCTAAAGTCCCAACCGTCGAAAGTGTAATTGAATTAGTAAACGAACACTACACCTAAAATGATAAAAAACGACTTATTCTTAAGAGCACTAAAGGGTGAAACTGTTGATCGTCCTCCTGTTTGGATGATGCGTCAGGCAGGCCGTTATTTGCCTGAATTTCAAGAAATAAAAGCGAAATACGATTTTTTTACCCGCTGTCAAACTCCTGAACTCGCAAGTGAAATAACCGTCCAGCCTATTAAGAGGTACGGTATGGATGCCGCAATTTTATTCAGTGATATTTTGGTTATCCCACAAGCCATGAACATTGAAGTGCAAATGAAGCCCAATTTTGGCCCTTATCTCCCAAACCCTATTCGGTCATCAAACGATGTTGAGACTGTAATTGTCCCTGATGTAACTGAAGCACTTGATTACGTGTATCAAGCCATAAAAGCCACTAAAGAAAAGCTTAATGACGAGATTCCCTTAATTGGTTTTGCCGGTTCGCCATGGACTATTCTATGCTATTGCGTACAAGGGCAAGGCAGCAAAACCTTTGATAAGGCAAAAGAATTTTGTTTCACAAATCCAATAGCTGCGCATCAGTTATTACAAAAAATCACTGATACCACAATTGCTTATTTAAAAGAAAAAGTGAAAGCTGGTGTTAATGCTGTACAAATATTTGATTCTTGGGGAGGCATGCTCTCTCCTGTAGATTATCAGGAGTTTTCATGGCAATATATGCAGCAAATCATTGATGCTTTAAAAGATGACGCTCCTGTTATTGCTTTTGGTAAAGGGTGTTGGTTTGCGCTTAATGAAATGTCAAGATCTGGTGCGTCGGCATTGGGTGTCGACTGGACCTGTTCAGCCCGAAATGCGAGATATCTAACGGGTGGAAATATCACTTTACAAGGAAATTTTGATCCTTCGCGATTATTATCACCACCTTCAGAAATTAAAAAGATGGTGCATCAAATGATCGATGAATTCGGAAAAGACAAATATATTGTCAATTTAGGGCATGGCATTCTGCCTAATATTCCATTAGAAAATGCTAAAGCCTTTGTTGATGCTGTGAAAGAGTATCATGCTTAATACTATTGTATCTGGAATCAAAGCGTATTTTGGGGCATTTAGTTTAATTTCTAAACTAAACCTTTGGAAGTATTTTGCAGTTCCAATATTAATTAGTGTTTTCACCGCTGTTAGTATTGGAGTTTCTGCTTATGGGTTTTCAGATAATATTGTTGATTTCATTACAAGCTTATTCCCGTCATGGAATCTCGAAGTAAATTCTTGGATGTTTAAAATTCTTGAATTCATTTCAGGACTTTTTATATTGGCCGTTGGACTTATTCTCTATAAACATATGATTATGGCGCTATCTGCGCCATTCATGAGTCCGGTTTCAGAAAAAATTGAATCCCATTTAACTGGTGTTGAAAAATCACAGCATAGAAATACCTCATTCAATGAACAACTTTGGAGAGGTGTTCGTATCAATGCTCGAAACCTTTGTCTAGAATTGCTTCTAACCCTACCAATACTTATTATAAGCTTTATTCCAATTATTGGCATCTTTTCAAGTGTATTACTATTTTTAGTTCAGGCTTATTATGCAGGTTTTGGAAATATGGATTATACTTTAGAGCGTCATTTTAAGTATTCTGAAAGTATTACTTTTGTTAAGCAACATCGCGGTATTGCTATTGGTAATGGGATTATTTTTATCTTGTTTCTTTTGGTTCCTGTATTTGGAATTATTTTTGTTTTACCATTATCAGTTACTGCTGCCTCAATTACAACAGTTAATCTGCTTCCAAAACAACATAAATTAGATAAACATGATCTATAATGGTGAGGCATTTTATATTGACCGTTTAAAACCTTCAGATGCTCTTCATCTCAACAAACTCTTGGTATCCAACACCCAAAGGTTAAAACGTTTTTTGCCAAAAACCATAGCGGCGAATAGAACTTTAGAAGGTTCAAAACGTTATATTAAAAGCAAAATGGATTGCATGAAGGCCAAATCAGAATTTGTGTTTACAATTAAGGATAAACCCACAAAAAATGTTGCTGGTTTAATCATCCTTAAAAATTTGAACTGGAAAGCAAAGCAAGGAGAATTTGCATATTGTATTGGTGAAAAATTTAAAGGTCAAGGCTGGATGAAACAAGCCATTTCAGCAACCTCAACCTTCGCAACTGATGATTTGGGACTTAAAACCTTGCAGATTATTGCTCACCATAGTAATAAAAGCAGTGTAAACGTGGCAATAAATTCAGGCTTTAGGTGGAAAGAAACATTGGATGGCGAATTTACGCCAGAACATGAATCACCACTTGATATGGAATTATACGAACTAACCATTTAGTTAAGATATGAAAGAAAAGTTCCATCAATATATACAAGACCTGCAAAATACCATTACTTCAAAACTTGAAGACATTGATGGCGGTGCAAAATTTAAAGAAGACCTTTGGGAACGTGCAGAAGGCGGTGGCGGAAGAACACGTGTGATTCAAAATGGTGCCGTATTTGAAAAAGGAGGCGTTAATATATCGGCAGTGCATGGTGAATTACCCGAAACTATGCAGGATTATTTTAAGGTTAATGATGCTAATTTTTTCGCCTGTGGTTTGAGTCTTGTTCTTCATCCTAAAAACCCTATGGTGCCAACAGCACATGCCAATTGGCGTTATTTTGAGATGTATGATAAAAGTGGTGCTATTGTTGACCAATGGTTTGGTGGCGGTCAAGATCTAACCCCTTATTATTTATTTGAGGAAGATGTGGTACATTTTCATAACACCTGCAAAATAGCTTGTGATAAGCACAGCCCTGTTTTTTATAATGATTTTAAAAAGAAATGTGACTCCTATTTTTGGAATGCACATCGTAACGAAGCTCGGGGAGTAGGTGGCTTATTCTTTGACTACTGCAAAGGGTCAGAACAAATGACCATGCAAAACTGGTACGCTTTTGTTGCTGAAGTTGGCAATAGTTTTCTTGAAGCTTATGTTCCTATAGTCGAAAAACGAAAAGATTTACCTTATACAGACAGGCACCGTAATTGGCAAGAAATTAGACGAGGGCGCTATGTGGAATTTAATTTAGTGCATGATAAAGGAACCCTGTTCGGTCTAAAAACCAACGGCCGTATTGAAAGTATATTAATGAGTTTGCCTCCTCATGTGCAGTGGGTTTATAACCATCAACCTGAATCTGGAAGTGAGGAAGAACAACTTTTAAAGGTCTTAAAAAAACCTATTGAATGGGTGTAGAGTAAGAGTAACAACTTTTAACTTTGTACTTATAACATTTAACTTAAATAACATGTATCCATTACAACGAAATAGACGTTTAAGAAGCAATGAAGCCATTCGTTCCCTGGTTCGTGAAACCATAGTTACTCCTGACGATTTTTTAGTGCCTTTATTTATTGTTGAAGGCAAAGGCATCAAGGAAGAAATAGCTTCCATGCCTAACTATTTTAGATATAGTTTAGACCTGTTGGAAAACGAAGTTAAGGAACTTTGGTCTCTGGGTTTAAAATCAGTATTGCTGTTTGTAAAAGTTCCCGATAACCTTAAAGATAATAAAGGCACTGAAGCTTTAAATCCTAATGGGCTCATGCAACGCGCCATAAAAAAGGTGAAGACCGTTTGTCCAGACATGTTAGTCATGACCGATGTGGCCCTTGACCCCTATTCCGTTTACGGGCACGACGGAATTATAGAACAAGGCAGTATTGTAAATGATGCCACAGTTGAAGTTTTAGCCAAAATGAGCTTGTCTCATGCTCAAGCTGGAGCAAATTTTGTGGCTCCTAGCGATATGATGGATGGACGTATTTTGACCATCCGAGAAGCTTTAGAAAGCGAAGGGTTAACAGATACCGGAATCATGAGTTATTCGGCTAAATACGCCTCGGCATTCTATGGGCCATTTCGTGATGCCTTGGATTCTGCACCTGTGGATATGGCAAACATTCCAAAAGATAAGAAAACCTATCAAATAGATTACGCCAACCGAATTGAAGCCATTCGTGAAACCCAAATGGATATTGATGAAGGTGCTGATATCGTGATGGTAAAACCAGGACTTTGTTATTTGGATATTGTTAGAGACATTAAGAATGTTGTCGATGTTCCACTAGCAGTCTATCAGGTCTCTGGGGAATATGCCATGCTAAAAGCCGCTGCCGATAAAGGCTGGCTAGATCATGATGCTGTTATGATGGAACAAGTTACTGCTATTAAGCGTGCTGGAGCCGACCTTATTGCAAGTTATTTTGCTAAAGATGTAGTTAAACTATTAAATAGATAACTCTTTTTTCTGTTTAACTCATAAATTCATTCTTATAAAACCTCAACCATAAACTGTAAGTTGTTGTCGCTTCTCTCGACCACTTATAAAATTTTTTGAGGTGATGAAACAACGTTCCTTATTCCGGTTGCTTTTCGTTTTAGCCGTGCTTCAAGGCTGTATTGGAGAAGACATTATTAATGATGAAGTAAGTCCAGAAGTTCGAATTCTAAATCCTGTTGAGCAGGTTGCCGTATCTGAAACCCATCAGTTTAATGCCTCATATTTTAATCGTGTTGGTCAGGTTGAAATCACAACTATTTCTTGGTCAAGTTCAGTTGAATCTGTAGCCACAATTGATGCTAACGGTTTACTAACTGGTATTTCTGAAGGACAAACCGTAATAAAAGCAATTGTAAACTTAAGTAACAATTCTATGGTTGAAGACGAAACTACTGTAACCATTGTCATGGGAGACGCTCAACAAAACACAACTACAAAATCTGGATCTATTGCGACAACAAGTAGTTATATGTTAACAGGAGATTTTACACTTCAAACTATTGAAAACACTAATAATCTGCTTTTATCTTTAGCCAATAATTATAAAGCGTCTACAAGCTTGCCTGGCTTATATGTGTATTTAACCAATAATCCCAACTCCGTTGCCAACGCGCGCTCACTAGGTCCTGTAAGGGTTTTTGAAGGTGCACATTCATATACAATTGAAAATGTTGGCATAAATGATTATTCCTACTTACTCTATTGGTGCGAGCCCTTTAGTGTTAAAGTAGGCGGTGGTAATATTAATGATTAATAGTTCTTAAGCATGATGCGATCAAAAAAAGCCCTCATTTGTTTCCTACTAATTGGTTTAAGCTCAACAATGCTATTCTCACAATGGGTAAAACCAAAAGGAAAAGGCTACTATAAACTTTCGGCATGGTATTTAGAGTATGATCAACACTTTACAGATACCGGTGAAAAAGATCCAAATGTCACAAGAGGGAATTTTAATGTCAATTTTTATGGAGACTACGGGATTACAGACAAATTGGATCTCATCGCTTACATTCCTTTTTTTTCAAGAACCTTTCAAAATGAAGTGCGTTCTGGTACAACTGGAGAACTAATCACTTCAGGCGAAGCGGTTAACGCCATTGGTGATATTGATTTAGGTGTTGAATATGGCATATTGAATGCTGGAAACCTAGCCTTGTCTGGATCATTGATTTTGGGCTTGCCAACAGGCGACAGTTCTGGAGGGTCTGATGGCAGCTATCAAACTGGCGATGGTGAATTTAATCAATTTGTCAAATTGAATATTGGCATTCCTTTTAGTTTAGCAAATGCTCCAATGTATTCAAAAACTTATGCCGGCTTTAATAACCGCACAAAAGATTTTTCGGACGAATTTAGAACTGGCCTTGAAATAGGTATTAATGTTTTAAATAATAAACTTTGGATAATTGGCAAATCGGATGTTGTTAAATCCTTAAAAAATGGCAATTTGAATGCCCAAAACAATCAGGGCAACATTTTTGCAAATAATATTGAATATGTGAGTTTGGGCGGAGAAGCAGCCTATTATATAACCGAAAAGCTAGGTGTTTCCTTAAATTACACAAGTGCTGTAAGTGGCCGGATTATTTCTGCACACCCTTCCTATTCTGGCGGTATTTTCTTGGATATTAAATAAAACTCGTTATAATATCATTTGTTTTACTTTGTGTAGTTCGGATTTTGTAATTTAGCAAAAACCTTAACTCGTTTTAATGAGCGCATTACTTTTTTGGGCAACCATTTCCATCTTCTTTTCTTTTTTATGTTCCATTTTAGAAGCTGTATTGTTGAGCGTTACGCCAACATTTATCAACCTTAAAAAAGAGGAAGGAAAAGTTTATGCCATCAACCTTGAAGCCTTAAAAAAGGATGTTGACCAACCTCTAATTGCAATTTTAACTCTAAATACCATTGCTCACACTTTAGGGGCCATGATGGTGGGTATTGAAGCTGAGCAATTACCTTATAAAGTTGAGATTTTAGGTATAAATACCGTCGGAATTGTTTCTGCCTTAATGACCCTACTTATTCTGGTGGCATCAGAAATTATCCCGAAAACCATAGGTGCGACCTATTGGAAGAATCTAGCCCATTTCACTTCAATCAGTCTGAACATTTTAATGTTCCCACTAAAATGGACTGGCATTTTATGGGTCTTGCGCTTAACAACAAGACTGATTGGCGGGAAAGAACATGGCAGTATTTTAAATAGAGAGAGTTTTATAGTTATGGCCGATATGGCTCATAAAGAAGGCGTTTTTCAAGAATCTGAAAGCAAGGTCATTCGCAACCTCTTAAACTTTAAAGACATCTTGGCAAAAGATATCATGACGCCCCGTACAGTTATTAAAACAGAGTCTGAAGAGGTCACGATTGCTGATTTCTTTTTAAAAAACTCTAACATAAAATATTCTAGAATTCCTGTTTATCAAGATACCCCTGACAACATTACAGGATTGGTACTAAAAGACGAAGTGTTTAGGGAAATGGCCTTTGATAATGGCTCTAAAACCCTCGCCGATATTAGAAGAGAGATTATTATCGTCAATCGCAGTCTTCCAATTCCTCATTTATTTGAAAAATTGATCGAAAGTAAAAACCATATGGCTCTAGTAGTGGATGAATATGGTTCAGTAAATGGCATTGTTACACAAGAAGACGTTATAGAAACGCTTTTAGGTTTAGAAATCATGGATGAAAGTGATAATGTTGCAGACCTTCAACTAATGGCTCGTAAGAGTTGGGAAGCTAGGGCTAAACGATTAGGCTTGTTGGATGAAGAAAGCTCAAAAGAATAATGGAATCTTGTATTGTCAAATCCCCTTTGGGCTACACAAAAATTCAAGGAAATGAAAATGGAATCTCCTCCATTACAGTTTTAAATTCTGAAGAAAAAGAAACTGAAATCATTCCTGAACTTCTTGGAGATTGTGTGCAACAACTTCATGAATATTTTGATGGCAATCGTAAAAATTTCGATTTAACGCTAAATCCTGAAGGCACTGCGTTTCAAAAAAAAGTTTGGGCAGCACTTGGAAATATCCCCTTTGGCAAAACTATATCCTATTTAGAATTGTCAAAACAATTGGGAGACATTAAGGCCATAAGAGCGGTTGCTAGTGCTAATGGCAAAAATCCTATTTGGATTGTTATTCCTTGCCATCGCGTTATAGGCACCGATGGAAGCTTAACTGGTTATGCCGGAGGTTTGCATAGAAAACAGTGGTTATTAGAGCATGAAAGTCCGTTTAAACAAGGCTCACTTTTTTAAATTCTGAAACTCAAGCAATCACCTTTCAATATTCAAAAAAAGATTTATATTTAAACAACCTATTACGCATCTCAATGAAATACATAAAGTTTATTGGTTCACTCCTGCTGACTATTCTTATTTTTTACATTTTTAACACAAAACTTGGATCCATTCCTCCTATCGGAAAATTTTTAAGTCCATCTCAAGGTGTTTGGCAAAATGAAACCAATGAAGAAATTGATGGCTCCCCTCAAATCGTTGGTCTTTCAGAAGAAGTTAAGGTGCATTATGACGACCAATTAATCCCACACATTTTTGCACAAAACGATTTAGATTTATATAAAGCCCAAGGCTATATCACAGCTAAACATAGACTTTGGCAAATGGAGTTTCAAACCTACGCCGCCGGAGGCCGCTTATCTGAAATTATAGGTGAAAAGGCACTTGAGTATGATCGTGCCCAACGTCGTAAAGGCATGGTCTTTGGAGCCGAAAATGCTTTAAAAAAAATGAAAGAAGACCCCGAAATCGTATTGTTTTTAGAAGCATATAGTGAAGGTGTAAACAGTTACATTAGCCAGTTAGAAGAAAAGAACTTCCCTGTTGAATATAAGTTATTAGACTATAAACCAGAACAATGGACCCCAAAAAAAACGGCACTTCTATTAATGTATATGACCGATATGCTTTGTGGAGGGGATTCAGATTTGGAATACACCAATGCATTGCGTGAGTTTGGTAAAGATCGTTTTGATATTTTATATCCAGATTTTTTTGATGTAAACGACCCTGTAATTCCAAAAGAAACCGATTGGAGTTTTATAGATGTCCCCATGACCGAAACACCTCAAAGCCAGTTGCCACTAGATTCTGTTGCTGAAACTATGGAAAAGCCTCATCCTAACAATGGCAGTAATAACTGGGCTGTTGGCCCAGAAAAATCGTATTCTGGAAATCCTATTTTAGCCAATGATCCGCATTTGGGCTTAAATCTTCCATCTATTTGGTTTGTCATGCAATTGGCAACACCAGAACATAATTCCTACGGAGCTACGCTTCCTGGCGCTTTGGGTGTGATTTCAGGTTTTAATACCCACATTGCTTGGGGAGAAACCAATGCTACACGAGATGTGAAAGATTGGTATAAAATAGAATTTAAAGATGCAACCAGAACCCAATATAAATACAATAACGAATGGAAGGATGCTACGTTACGCATTGAAGAAATAAAAATAAAAGGGAGGAAAGTGTTTTTAGATTCTGTTTTTTATACACATCATGGCCCTGTAAGTTATGACCATACTTTTAAAGGAAATGGTCAAAAAGAAGGCTATGCCATGAAATGGGTTGGACATATTGGAGGCAATAACCAACGCACCTTATTAGACCTTAATACTGCTAAAAGTTATGACGATTATCTTAAGGCTTTAGACCATTGGGTTGCACCAGCACAAAACTTTGTTTTTGCCTCAACTCAAGGTGATATTGCCTTATGGATTCAAGGTTTATTTCCTAACAAATGGCAAGGACAAGGTAAGTTTTTAATGGATGGTAGTAAGCCTGAAAATGATTGGCAAAGTTTTATTCCAAAAGAATTTAATGCGCATACCAAAAATCCTGAACGTGGTTTTGTGAGCTCGGCAAATCAACATCCTGTAGATTCATCCTATCCTTATTATGTTTTTAATGATGGTTATGAAATGTACCGGAACAGAATAATAAATGACTTTTTCCAATCAAAAGACAAATTCACTATTGAAGACTTCAAATCGCTTCAAAACAATAATTTCAATTTAAAGGCTTCAGAATTATTGCCACATATTTTTGATCATTTGGATACCTCTATTTTAAGCACCGATGAACTTGCTGTTTTAGAAACCATAAAAGCTTGGGATTTTAATAGTGATCCTGAAAAATTGGCTCCCAGTATTTGGTCGGCTTGGTGGCAAGAGTTGTTTTATCTGGTTTGGGATGAGTTTAAGGATCGTGACATGGCATTGGATTATCCATTTGCCTATCAAACCATTTACATGCTCAAAAATCATCCTAATGACCCATTTATGGATCTTATTGACACACCTGAAACAGAAAATGCCAACAACCTGTTCGTGATCAGTTTTAAAAATGCCGTAGCTCATCTCAAAGAATGGGAGTCCAATAACGGGAAATATACCTATGTGAAATATAAAGGTACTCGAGTAGGCCATTTGCTACAGGCTTTACCTGCCTTTTCAAGATTTGATTTGCCTATAGGTGGTGACGGTAGTACCGTCAATGCCGCCACAAATGATCATGGCCCATCATGGCGTATGATCGTAGAAATGAGTTCGCCCCCAAAAGCTCTTGGCATCTATCCTGGAGGGCAATCTGGAAACCCTGGTAGCAAATATTACGACAACTTTATTGATCGTTGGGCAGATGGCAATTATTTTGAAGCACTCTTTTTACAAAATCCGAATGACAACAACGGCGTAATTGCTACACAAACCTTAACACCAAAACAATGAAAAAATACAGTATAAATTTTATCACTACAATTGTATTGGCAATTATTTTATCTCAATTTTTGCCTTGGTGGTCTGTTATGGTGGCGGCCTATGTCACGGCATTATTTGTAAGCCTTAAGCATGGTGCAGTATTCTTTGTCCCTTTTTTGGCCATTGCTTTATTATGGATGGCACATGCGCTTTGGTTGAGCAATGCAAACGATTTTATTTTGGCTAAAAAGATTGCTGTTTTATTACCCTTAAAAGGAAGTCCCTTTTTATTAATAATTGTGACTGGTGTTATTGGCGGTCTGGCTGCAGGTATTTCTGGGCTTTTAGGAAAACAATGTGCAATGCTTTTTGGAACTAATAAACACTAAATATGATCAGCAAACTGGCTTTAGAGAACATTTTGTTTTTGGATATTGAAACCGTTCCAGAAACCCAGCATTTTTCTGAACTAGATGAAACCAAACAAGCTCTGTGGGAACTTAAATCACAATATCAACGCAAAGAAGATACTACAGCTGAAGACTTTTACGAACGTGCAGGTATCTGGGCCGAGTTTGGAAAAATTATATGTATTTCGGTTGGGTATTTTACCTTTCAAGGTGATTTGAGGACCTTCAGAGTAACCTCCTTTTTTGGGGATGAAGTAAAAATTCTGAAAGATTTTAAAAACCTTTTAATCAGCCATTTTAGTCAAACTAAACATTTGTTATGTGCCCATAATGGAAAGGAATTTGACTTTCCTTACATAGCCAGGCGCATGATCATTCACAAAATCGAGCTCCCGTACAAGCTCAATCTCTTTGGCAAAAAACCTTGGGAGGTTCCTCATTTAGACACCTTGGAACTATGGAAGTTCGGTGATTATAAAACCTACACCTCCTTAAAATTGCTGACGAATGTGTTAGGAATTCCTTCACCGAAAGATGATATTGACGGAAGTGAGGTCTATCGTGTTTTTTATGAAGAAAACAACATCGATCGCATTATTAGTTATTGTGAAAAGGATACTATTGCTGTAGCCCAGATTTTTTTGAGACTACGAGGCGATAGCTTATTGGATAACAGCGAAATCACACATGTTTAGATGTCAAAACAAGCACTTTTAGAAATCAATAATCTGTCAATCGCCTTTGGTGAAAACAAAGTGGTACACCAAATATCGTTTCAATTAGAGCCCAATGAAATTTTAGGCATTGTAGGTGAATCTGGTTCTGGGAAGTCTGTTTCAACTTTGGCTATTTTAGGTTTATTGCCTAAAAAGCTTTCAAAAATCACCTCGGGTAAAATTATTTTCAATGGCAACGATTTAACAAATTTAGATTCTAAAGCATTTCAATCGATAAGAGGAAATGAGATTGCCATGATCTTTCAAGAACCTATGAGCTCTTTAAATCCCTCAATGACTTGCGGTAAACAAGTGGAAGAGGTGTTATTGCAGCATATCAAACTAACACAAAAAGAAGTAAGGACTGAAACCCTTTCTCTTTTTGAAAAGGTGAAATTGCCTCTCCCTAAACGCGTCTATAAAGCCTATCCACATGAAATTTCTGGAGGCCAAAAGCAGCGTGTCATGATTGCGATGGCTATTGCGTGTAAACCAAAAATTTTAATTGCTGATGAGCCTACAACAGCTCTGGATGTTACCGTACAAAAGGACATTATTCTCTTGTTAAAGCAGCTTCAACATGATGAAGGCATGAGTATTATTTTTATTTCTCATGACTTGGCTCTGGTTTCAGAACTAGCAGACCGAATTTTGGTCATGTACAACGGTGAAATTGTTGAGCAAGGTAAAACCAGCAAAATATTTCATGAACCAGAACATAGCTATACCCAAGCATTGATCAGCTCAAGACCAAAACTTGATATGAGGTTGAAGCGACTTCCTACAATTAAAGATGTCGTAAATAAAACGGTTAATGATTCGGTTATTACACCTGAAGATCGCAAAACATTTCACAAATCGCTATATGCTAAACCACCATTACTTGAAGTAGTCGATCTTGAAAAACATTACTTTTCAAGCACAGGATGGTTTACAAAACCAGATGTATTTAAAGCGGTTAATGGTGTTAGTTTTAAATTATATGATGGTGAAACTCTTGGTTTAGTAGGTGAGTCTGGCTGTGGAAAATCTACTTTAGCAAATGCAATTTTACAGTTAGATAGGGCCAATTCTGGTAAGATTTTGTACAAAGGTGTAGATATTCTTAAGTTATCAAAACCCGAGATACGTTCCTTACGAAAAGATATTCAAATCATATTTCAAGATCCTTACGCGTCATTGAATCCTAGAATCCCCATTGGCAAGGCCATTATGGAGCCTATGAAAGTTCATAACATTGGTGTTACTGAAAGTAATCGCAAACAAATGGTTGTGGATATTTTAGAAAAAGTAGGGTTAAACGAAACTCATTTTAATCGCTATCCTCACGAGTTTTCTGGTGGTCAACGTCAGCGTATTGGTATTGCAAGAGCAATTTCACTTCAACCCAAACTCATTATATGCGACGAATCGGTTTCAGCACTTGATATTTCGGTACAAGCGCAAGTATTGAATCTTCTTAATGATTTAAAAGAAAACTTTGGCTTCACTTATATTTTCATTTCGCACGATTTAGCAGTTGTAAAATATATGTCTGACCAACTTATTGTGATGAATAATGGGAAAATAGAGGAATTGGATGATGCCGATATTATTTACGAACATCCAAAAAAAGACTACACCAAAAAGCTTATTCATGCCATTCCAAAAGGCTTATAGCATAAACACTTTTTTTGTTAAGCGCATTACTTTTTTAAAAAAACAAAAGGTGTCTTTTAAAGTTAAAAACACCTTGTTTTCAAAGAGGTTAAGTTTTGGTAGATTTGGGGCAATTTGATTCATAAGTTAAAGTTTATGATAGATTTGGGGCAAATCATAAAATTAAGTTTATGGTAAATCTGGTTGTTTAGATTTGGTTTAGCTAATATGAAATAAAAAATTCAAATATCAGTTATAATACAATATATTTCGTTGTAATGCATATTTTTTTAACATTTTAAATAACTTATGGCGGTTTTTCTTACATTTTATTTGTGATAAATAAAAAAGGCTACAGTTGTAGCCTTCAATATTTTTCCTAATTTATAAGAAACTAAACATTCATTTCAGGAATTTCTCCTTCAACAACCAAAGTGCCTTCAGTTGCCTTTTTTATATCTTCTACAGAAACTCCGGGAGCACGCTCCAAAAGTTTAAATCCGTCGTTGGTAACCTCTAAAACAGCAAGGTTAGTCACAATTTTTTTTACACATCCAACACCTGTTAAAGGAAGTGAACAACGTTTCAGTAATTTTGATTCTCCAGCCTTATTAGTATGCATCATAGCAACGATAATATTTTCTGCACTTGCTACAAGATCCATCGCACCTCCCATACCTTTGACCATTCGTCCTGGGATTTTCCAATTGGCGATATCACCGTTTTCAGCTACTTCCATTGCGCCAAGGATGGTTAAATCCACATGTTGGCCTCTAATCATAGAAAAGCTCAAGGCAGAGTCAAAAAAACTAGCTCCAGGCAAGGTTGTAATCGTTTGCTTTCCTGCGTTTATGATGTCGGCATCTTCTTCTCCTTCAAAAGGAAATGGTCCCATGCCTAAAACGCCATTCTCACTTTGAAACTCAACCTCAATATCATTTCTCACATAATTGGCCACCAAAGTAGGGATACCTATCCCAAGATTGACATAGTAGCCATCTTTAACCTCTTTGGCTATGCGTTTTGCTATTCCTGTTTTATCTAACATATTATTAATGTATTAATTAACCAATGTATTAATGTGGCAATTATTTATTCTTAAAACTTGAGCTTAAAATCTTATACAATATAAGCCCTAGTTCGTTAATTTCTTCTTTAAGCCGTGGATCAAATGGGTAAGTTGAAGCTTTCTCACAAAGCATCAACCAATATTTAGTTTCTTCCAATTCTTTAGCTGCAATTTTCATTTTATGTATAAAGTCTGCCTTACTTTCTGCATTTTGAGCTTCATGTATGTTCGCACCTATACTTGTCCCTGATTTTAATAATTGCTTCCCTATAATAAATTTCTTTTCCTTTTCTAATAAATCACAAAAAGAAATTATTGAAAGTGAAAATTTTATTGATTTAATTAGTACTAAATTTTCTTTCATTAAAGAAATCCTACATTGTTACATTTTTACATTGTTATATTACTGATTTTTCTTTGGTCTAACAGTGCGTTGTTCTATACGTTTTTCATAGTTAACACCTTGAAAAATGCGTTGTACAAAAATACCTGGGATATGTATTTGATTAGGGTCTAAACTTCCAACGGGTAATAATTCTTCAACTTCAGCTACAGTTATTTTAGCTGCGCCACACATACACGGATTAAAATTTCTGGCAGTTCCTTTGAAAATCAAATTACCAGCTTCATCTCCTTTCCATGCTTTTACAAATGAAAAATCCGCTTTAAAGGCTTCTTCAAGCACATACATTTTACCATTAAATTCTCGGGTTTCCTTTCCTATGGCGACTTCAGTTCCATAACCTGCCGGCGTATAAAACGCAGGGAAACCTGACTGTGCTGCACGACAACGTTCAGCCAAAGTGCCTTGCGGGATCAATTCTACATCCAATTCACCGCTTAACATTTGACGTTCGAATTCATCATTTTCACCAACATAGGAGGAGACCATTTTTTTTATTTGACGCTTTTGAAGCAGCAAACCTAGGCCAAAGTCATCAACCCCCGCATTATTGGAGATACAGGTTAAACCCGATACACCCCGCCTAACAAGCTCTGCAATCGCATTTTCAGGAATACCCGACAACCCAAAACCACCTAGCATCAAGGTCATATTATCGTTGACACCCTCTAATGCTACTTCTACATTAGCTACTTTTTTATTGATCATTTTTAAATAATTTTTGCTACGGAAAATTACGAAATAAAAAAGCCATTCTAAAATGAATGGCTTTTCTTTTTATCTATAATCTGTTTAAAAATCGATAACATCCTTGACATCATCTAAAGGATCGTCAGTTAAATTTTCACCTGTTTTTGAGCAATTTACGTTAATAGAAAGTTCTGCTGGCACCTCAAAGGAAGCTTTAGAAATCTCTAAATCTGTATCTGCATAACAGCTTTTCATAAAGAGTGCCCAAATGGGTAAAGCCATAGAAGCACCCTGACCGTAGGCAATACTACTAAAGTGTGCAGCTCTATCTTCTGCTCCTACCCAAACACCTGTTACTAAATTTGGCACCATACCCATAAACCAACCATCACTTTGGTTTTGCGTTGTTCCTGTTTTTCCTGCAATGGGGTTATCAAACTGATAAGGGTAGCCTGTTATAATTTCTTTGTAAACGGCATTATTAGCGGCATACGTATGTCTTAATCTAGTACCTGAACCCCCTTGGGTTACTCCTTCTAACAGGTTTACCGTTACATAGGCAACTTCTTCACTCAAAACATCTTTAGATTCAGGAGTAAATTGATAGAGTACGGTTCCGTTTTTGTCTTCAATACGTGTCACCAACACTGGCTTGTTATAAACTCCTTTGTTGGCAAAGGTTGCGTAAGCTGCCACCATTTCGTATACACTTAAATCTGGCGTTCCTAAAGCAACAGCCGGGACTGGTAAAATCTCTTGCTCAATTCCTAAATTTTTTGCCATATCGATTACGGGTTGAGGACCAACCTTATCCATGAGACGTGCCGTTACCGTATTTATAGAATTTGCCAATGCATTTTTCAAGGTTACGAAACCTGTGTAATCACCGTCTGAATTTCTTGCCGTCCATGGTTCAGGATTCCCAAATTTATAGGCCTCTATAGTGATTTGTTGTTTAGGTAATGTGTCACATGGCGATAAATGCAACTGATCAATCGCAGTGGCGTACACAAACGGTTTAAAAGTTGAACCTACTTGACGTTTTCCTTGTTTTACATGGTCGTACTGAAAGTGTCTGTAGTTCATCCCACCAACCCAAGCTTTAACATGCCCAGTTTGTGGATCCATTGACATCATACCTGGATGCAAAAACTGTTTGTAATAACGAATAGAATCAATCGGCTTCATAATAGTATCAATTTCTGTTGCCAACCCATCTCTCCAAGCAAAAACACTCATTCCTGTAGGTTTGTAAAATGAACTTTCAATCTCTTTCTCGCTCTTACCTTCATCTTTCATTATACGCCAACGTTCAGACTGACGCATAGCCCGTTTGATTAAGCTTTCAATTTCAGTATTGTCAAGCTCTAAAAAGGGCGCTGTTGGATTTCGTTTAGGCGTATTTTGATTGTCAAATTCTGCTTGAAGTCTTGGCATATGTCTTTGCACGGCATCTTCAGCATATTTTTGCATTCGAGAATCTAACGTGGTATAAATCTTTAACCCATCGTTGTACAAATTATATTTTGATCCGTCTGGTTTCGGATTGTCCTTAATCCAATCTTTCATAAAACCCGTTAAATAAGCCCTAAAATACGTTGCCAACCCTTCACGATGGGATTGTGGATTGTAATCAAGATCGAGTTCTGTTTTCTGCAAGGAATCTCTAACCTGTTTGGTGATATAATCATATTTCTCCATTTGGCTTAAAACCACATTACGTCGGTTTCTGGTTCCAATTGGATTTCTATGTGGTCGTGGGTTGTAAAGCGATGAATTTTTAAACATCCCAACAAGCATAGCAGACTCTTCAATGTCCAACTCGCTTGGCTCTTTTCCAAAATAAATGCTTGCGGCACTTCGTATCCCATCGGCGTTATTGCCAAAGTCATAAATATTGAAATACATGGCAATGATCTCTTCTTTAGTGTATTGGCGTTCTAAACGAATGGCGATCACCCACTCTTTTATTTTTTGAGTAATACGTTCTAAAATATTTTGTGAAGCAATACCTACAAACAGTTGTCTAGATAGCTGTTGGGAAATGGTACTTGCGCCACCTCTGCTCCCTAAAAACACAAAGGCACGTAAAGTACCTATAGCGTCAATTCCTGAATGCCTGTGATAGCGTGCATCTTCAGTTGCAATAAGTGCATCAACCAAATGTTGCGGAAGTTGGTCATATTCAACTGGGGTTCTATTATCATCTAAATAAAATTTAGCGATTAATTTTCCGTCGGAAGAAATAATTTGTGATGCTAAATTGGTTTTAGGGTTTTGTAAATCCTCAATTGCTGGCATTTCTCCAAAAGCGCCCCAAGATGCCAACATAAACATTAAAAAGACACCCAAAATTCCCGCAAGAAACAATTTCCAAAACCAACGAATATATTTTGAAAAGTCTTGCGATTCCTGTTTTTTAGTTGCTGCTTTTTTTGCCATAATCAATTCGAGTTTGTGTATTCTACTCTAAATCCGACATCCGTAATCCCTTCAAGATTCTCGACTCCATAGACTTGACCATTTTCTCTCATGGCATGCTGGATGTTGATTTTATATTCGCCTGATTCGTTGAATATAAACGGTTCGTTATATCCCTTATACCATAATTTATTCTCTTTAACGTCTGTAAAGCCAGTGCCTAGGAGTTCGCCATTTGGTGCCGCCATTTTATATTCCAAAGTATCCTTAACCGTTTTTCCATGTGGATAGTTCATTTCAACTATCAGAAACAAATTATTGTATTTGTATGCGCTCGTATTTCTTAAATTCACAAACAAATTATAAGCATTTGTTGAATCTGGAGGGGTAATTTTGAACGAAATTATAGAATCTTTGTGCCATTGGTTAGGGACCGATTTATACTCATCAAAAACACGGTTGGAATCACAGGAACAACATAAGATTCCAAAGATCAATACAATGAAACCACTATTTTTTAGCATTATTTCGAGGCTTGTTATTAGTTTTGCGATTCCCTCTTTTATTTTTACGTTTGTTTCGTCGCTTTGGATTATCAAATCGTGTTAAGCTGTCTTGACCAACAACGTTTTCAAACTCGACTTTAGTATGTTCAGCAAGTTCTGAAGCGTATTCTTCCAAGCTAGCTACTTTTTGTTTTTTATTGTTTTTGTCAATAATCTCGTTAGCTTGGGTTGTAGTAAGCTTGTGCCAATTCATCCATTCGCCTTCATAGGCATACCACATATGGCCTTTAAAAATATCTGTTTTTTGGCACACCGCAGTGCCTTTTTCGGTATAAAGTTTGACTTCGGTTTTTGGGAATTCCTTGAGCGCATCTAAATAGGCGTCCAATTCATAATTTAAACAGCACTTCAATTTTCCGCATTGACCTGCCAATTTTAAGGGGTTTAGTGACAATTGCTGATATCGTGCCGCCGAAGTACTTACGGACCTGAAATCAGTCAACCACGTTGAACAGCACAATTCCCTTCCGCAAGAGCCAATACCACCTAATCGAGCAGCCTCTTGTCTAAAGCCAACTTGCTTCATTTCTATTCGTGTTCTAAATTCTTTGGCAAATACTTTTATTAGTTCCCTAAAATCTACACGTTCTTCGGCAGTGTAATAAAATGTGGCTTTACTGGCATCACCTTGATATTCGATATCGGAGATTTTCATTTGAAGCTTTAGATCAATTGCAAACTGTCGTGCTTTGACCTTCATTGGTTCTTCTTTATCTCTTGCCGCCGACCAAACATCAATATCTTTTTGATTCGCTTTTCGATAAATCTTAAGAACTTCTTCTTCATTATTGATATCCACTTTTTTACGTTTCATTTGAATTCTAACCAATTCTCCTGTAAGCGTAACCATACCTATATCATGGCCAGATGGTGCCTGGGTAGCCACTATATCGCCTATACTTAATGATAGGTTTTCGGTATTTCGGTAATATTGTTTTCGTCCATTTTTAAAACGAACCTCAACTCCATTAAAAGGTTCCTCGCCTTGAGGCAATGACATGTTCGCCAACCAATCAAAAACAGTTAATTTATTACAACTATCGGTGCCACAGGTGCCATTATTTTTGCATCCTCTTGGTTGACCATCCTTTCCAGTTGAGCAACTGTTACAACTCATAAAATTTTATATAAAATTCACTAAAATCTATAGTGAATGACGATTAATGATTTTTTTTGAAAGGTAAAGATAAGATTATTTATTGACTAAAATGATTTAAGCTTATTTGCGTAAAACCTCAAAAATATTTCTCAAATCCTTTTTGTAAGGTAAGTGATCAGCTCGTCCTTTTTTAAAAATATCGTTGCTATTGCCCTGGCCTTTTCGAAGTGCTTTTTGTTCTTCGTAAGGCAATCTATTGATCTCCATACAGGCTGTTGAACAACAATTTTCCATTTGCGCTTTGCACTCATCACACTGAATAAATAACAAATGACAAGCTTCATTAGCACAATTAGTATGAAGATCGGCGGGCTTACCGCATTGATGGCAATGGGCAACAATGTCGTCTGAAATTCGCTCTGAACGCCGCTCATCAAATACAAAGTTTTTACCTATAAACTTATTCTCCAATCCCTTTTCTTCCACCTGACGCACGTAATTAATAATCCCGCCTTCTAGTTGAAAAACCTTTTTAAACCCTTTGTGTTTATAATAAGCACTGGCCTTTTCGCAACGAATGCCGCCAGTACAATACATTACTAAATTTTTATCTTCTTTATGGGCTTTTAAATCTTCTTCAATTATGGGTAACGATTCCCGAAATGTATCAACATCAGGCGTAATCGCATTCTTGAAATAGCCTATTTCACTTTCATAATGATTGCGCATATCAACCAAAACGGTATTTGGATCCTCAATGAGTTGATTGAACTTGTTGGCATCGACATGAACGCCTTTATTGGTGACATCAAAAGAATCATCATTCAATCCATCAGCAACAATTTTATCCCGTACTTTAACCTTTAATTTTAAAAAGGCATAATTATCATGCTCGATAGCAATATTCAATCGTACATTCTCCAAAAATGAAATGGTGTCTAAATGAGCTTTGAATTTTTGAAAGTTATCCGCAGGAATTGATAATTGCGCATTAATTCCTTCGTGAGCAACATAAATTCTACCTAGAACATCAAGGTCGTTCCAAGCTAAAAACATGTGATTTCTAAAAAGCTCTGGGTTACCAATTTTGGCGTAGGCGTAGAAAGAGATCGTCAAGCGGTCCTTTCCCGCTTTTTCAATAAGTTCTGCTCTTTCTTTAGCGCTTAAGTTATTGTACAGTTGCATGCTATACTAATGGTTTAAGGTTAAAGATTAATTTTTGCAAAGGTAATATTTTAAGCGTATTTGAATGGTATTAAATAAAAAAAGCATTTCAGACGATCTGAAATGCTTTCTTTTGACTAACTCGTTATTAATACTTTTTTAATTTGATCCTAAAAAAATAGTTTGCGAGTTAACCACCATCGGCTTTACAATTGCCGTTAACACATACCGCAATTGAAACACCTAAAACTTCATTAAAAATGGTTCTTTTGAAAAATTTCATCTTTTAAAAATTCTGTTCTTTTTCAAAGTTGGGAAACAATTTGCGCTATATCCTTTTGGTAGAAATCAAAACGATAAAGCACTCATTTCATAGCAAGTTTCTCCCATAATATTATGTAGATGCAAAAAGTATAAAAAGGTTGCGTGCAACTATTGAAAAGATGAAAACTTGTCGTATTTTAGCAGTCATATCAATTAAGAAAATACAAATAAATGAGTAGTGAAAAAGAAGCCAAATTAAAAGCATTAAAGCTGACTTTGGATAAGATGGATAAGGCCTATGGAAAAGGTACCGTAATGAAAATGAGCGACCAAGCTGTTGTTGACGTTGACTCGATTTCGTCAGGCTCTTTGGGATTGGATATCGCACTAGGTGTTGGCGGTTATCCAAGAGGTCGTGTGATAGAAATTTATGGCCCAGAATCTTCTGGAAAAACAACCTTAACGCTTCATGCAATTGCTGAAGCTCAAAAGGCAGGTGGTATTGCCGCCTTTATAGACGCGGAACATGCTTTTGATAGGCATTATGCTGAAAAATTAGGTGTAGATCTTGATAATTTAATTATATCACAGCCAGACAATGGCGAACAAGCTTTAGAAATTACGGATAATTTAATACGTTCGGGGGCTATTGATATTGTAGTCATCGACTCTGTTGCGGCATTAACGCCTAAAAGTGAAATTGAAGGAGAAATGGGTGATTCAAAAATGGGTTTGCATGCCCGATTAATGTCACAGGCCTTAAGAAAGCTTACTGGTTCCATCAGCAAAACTAATTGTACCGTGATTTTCATTAATCAATTACGCGAAAAAATTGGAGTGATGTTTGGCAATCCAGAAACTACAACTGGTGGAAACGCCCTTAAATTCTATGCTTCGGTAAGATTGGATATTAGACGGTCTACGCAAATAAAAGAAACTGATGGTAATGTTGCAGGGAACAAAACCCGTGTAAAAGTGGTAAAGAATAAAGTAGCTCCTCCATTTAAAACAGCCGAATTTGACATTATGTATGGTGAAGGCATTTCTAAAGTAGGAGAAATTTTAGATATAGCAGTTGATAACGAAATTATTAAGAAAAGTGGTTCTTGGTTTAGTTATGAAGACACTAAACTAGGACAAGGGCGAGATGCCGTCAAGGCTTTAATCAAGGATAATCCTGAACTCATGGATGAACTTGAAGCGAAAGTCAGGCAGGTAGCCAAGGCTAATTCAAATGACGATTAATAACTTAAATCCCGAATAATTTCGGGATTTTTTATTTTTAGACGCAACCTTTATCTAGCCAGTGCATCTATACAGTGTAAAAGTGTTCCCTGAAAAGATTTAACTCTATGAGAAAATTTATTGCTTTATGTGTTTTGTTTGTTTCGTTGGCATCCTGTAGCTTGGATGATAGCAACAGTAATTTCTATTATGAGATTCTTCCTATAGAAAGCGTGGTAATTCCCGATGAATTTACCTTGGGAGAAACTTATGAGATTAAAGTTTCGTATTTACGTCCATCAAGTTGCTACATTTTCAATGATTTCTATTATCAGAGCAATTTGAATCAGCGGACGATAGCTATAGTAACCACGGTGTATGAAGATATAAGTTGCACGCAAGCAGTTGAACTTGTTGAAGTTTCATTTAACTTTATTGTAAATAACACTGGCACTTATGTGTTTAAATTCTGGCAGGGTGAAGATGAAAGCGGCAATGATATGTATTATATAGTTGAAGTGCCAGTGGTCGAGTAAAAATGTTTGGATTAACTAACACTTATAACGTGTGAGTTTAGAGCAACTCATAGAGCAATGTAAAAAAAACGATGTTAAGGCCCAAAGTGAATTATATAAACTCTATGCGAGTAAACTATTTTCGGTTAGCCTTAAATATTCGAGAAATACAGTAGAGGCAGAAGATAATCTGCAAGATGCTTTTGTGACTATTTTTAAAAAAATAGAGCAGTATAAAAGCAAAGGTTCTTTAGAAGGCTGGATGAAACGAATTACCATCAATACTGCACTACAGCGGTATCGAACCGTTGGTGTTTTTGATATCGTAAATGAGCAACAAATTGCTGATGAATCCCTAGAGTTGGATGAAGATACTATAAGTATTGATTTTTTGCTGCAGATTATTCAAGAGTTGCCTGATCGTTATCGAATGGTGTTCAATCTTTATGCTTTAGATGGATATTCCCATAAAGAAATAGCCGAAATGTTAAGTATTTCAACAGGAACCTCAAAATCTAATTTAGCGAGAGCAAGACAGATTTTAAAAGAAAAATTAGAAAATTATAAAGCGAGTTTAAATTCGCAAACTTTATAATGAGTGATAAAAAACATATTGATCGACTTTTTCAAGAAAAGCTAAAGGACTTTGAAGTACATCCTAGTGATGCCGTCTGGGCTAATATTGAAAAAGAACTGCATAAAGATAAGCGTAAACGACGAGTGATTCCGCTTTGGTGGAAAATGGCTGGTGTTGCCGCTTTATTGGTCTTTCTATTTGGCATAGGTAACTTTATGTTTGATAATTCAATTGAGAATCCGCCTCTAACAAATCCTGTTGTTGAAACTGAAAACCAAGCAACAGAGCCAGATGAATCTTCGGGTCAACCTATTAACCCTAATGTTGAGGATAAAAACAATAATGGAGTTGCTGACAATTCCGATAAGAATAGCCAAAAATCCAATTCAACTAATGAAGACTCTAATTTAGGAGTAATTCAAAAAAACAATTCCACTATTGCAACTGCAAGTTCTCCAACCAAAAACAAAGGTATCGACAAAAATAATGAAGTGAGTGATACAAAAACCAATACAGCCGTTGCTGCTAACACAAAGTTTAATGATGAAACGGTTAATTCAAATTTACCTGAAACAGATCAAAACCTTATTAAAAACAGGGCTGAAGTCAATGATTTGGTTAAAAATTCAACAAAAAACACTGAAACTTCAATAACAGATAGTTCAACAAAAAATGATAAAAACGAACCTATAGAAGACCTTAAAACCAAAGAGAATTCTATTGAAGAAGCCTTAACCGCTTTAAACGACCTTAATGAAAAAGAGAAAGAAAAAGATGAGAAGATAAGCAGGTGGATCATATCCCCGAATGTAGCGCCTGTTTACTTCAATTCAATTGGTCAAGGCTCACCTATCGATGAGCAATTGGTTGAAAACTCTAAAAGTGGAGAAATCAATATGAGTTATGGCATTAATGGAAGCTACGCTATAACTGAAAAATTAAAAATCAGGGCAGGTGTAAATCAAGTAAAATTAGGTTATAACACTAACGATGTTGTGGTTTATAATGGGGTGAATTCTTTAACAAGTAGTTTTCAGCCCAGAAACAGCACCCATATTAACTATAGAGATAAGTCGCAAAGTACAACTATTTTAGGTTCGCCTAGTTTAAATTCTGCTGCGGTACCAGAAATTATTGCTTCAACCAGAAGAGCTTCTTTAAATCAGGAACTTGGTTTTATTGAAATCCCTATTGAACTGGAATACGCCATCATAGATAAAAAAATAGGGGTTAATGTAATTGGAGGATTTAGCACTTTATTTTTGAATAAAAATGATGTGTATTCAACTTTTGAAGATAATAAAACCTTACTAGGAGAAGCAAACAATATAAACACCACTAGTTACAGTGCTAATTTTGGGTTGGGGTTAAACTACAATATGTCAGACAAAGTAAAAATAAATATTGAGCCTACTTTTAAATATCAAATAAATACGTTTAGAGATGCTTCAGGAAATTTTCAACCTTATTTTATAGGTATTTACACTGGGTTAAGTTATAAGTTTTAGGTTTTTTAGTTGGTTAGATTGGTTATTACATTCTTGGTAATAACAACAAAAGCTGCTCTGTGCCTAGGGCAGCTTTTTAATTTTTGTGAAATTGATTTAATTGATTCAAAATTATTGTCCTAGCTTTTATGTTAAGCATTTTTGTGTTCTCTGTCTGTAGTCCTTTGGTTGATAAAAACGAATGTATCTTAACGCGCATTTTTCCTGGTCCTCCACTAAAAAACACATATGAAAACCGTTGTTTATTATCCGCAAATGTAATGGGCACTATTGGAATTTGATGGTTTATAGCCAACCTAAAAGCCCCATCCTTAAACTCATCCAAAACAATATTGACATCAGGAACGCCACCTTCAGGGAAAATACAAATACTCAATCCAGATTGTAACCGTCGTTGTGCTCTTAAAAACACCGCCTTTCGGCTCTTTTCAGAATTGCGATCTACCATAATACAGGTGCGTTTATAAAAAAAACCGAATATTGGTATTTTTGACAATTCCTTTTTACCGACAAAAACAAATGGATTTTTTACAGAAGCCAACATGAGCATTATGTCAGTCATTGAGGTGTGATTTGCTATAAACATATAACTTTCAGACCTCTTTGGAATTTCTTCCCTTTCTATGGAGTCCCTAAAGCCCATGCCAAATAAAATAAACTTAGCCCAAAAGCGAGCAAGCTTAAAAAAGAAAGGATACCAGCTTTCCTTTAGAATTGAAATTAGAAGTATAGGAAATAATACAATGATAGGCAAAGCCACCAAAACGTAGAACCAAATACGATATAAAATCCAAAACGGATATTTTAATAGCTTCATTGGCTTCAAAACTACTTAAATTAATTGAGGTTTATGTTAAAAAAATTACCTTTGCCTTTTCGTATAACCAATAACAAGATTCCTGTTTTTGCAGGAAATTAATATGGCTAGAATACTTACAGGAATACAAAGTACAGGAACACCACATCTAGGAAATATATTAGGCGCTATTATACCGGCTATTGACATGGCTAACGACCCTAAAAACGATTCGTTTTTGTTTATTGCCAATTTACACACCTTGACCCAGATCAAAGAGGCTGACACTTTACGAAGTAACACCTATTCCACTGCAGCTACATGGCTAGCTTTTGGATTGGATATTGAAAAAACAGTATTTTACAGACAAAGCGATGTACCGCAGGTTACTGAGTTAACTTGGTATTTAAGTTGCTTTTTTCCATACCAACGACTAACCTTGGCCCATAGTTTTAAGGATAAAGCTGAAAGATTGGAAGATGTTAACGCTGGATTGTTTTCCTATCCAATGCTCATGGCCGCTGATATTTTACTTTACGATGCCAATATTATTCCTGTTGGCAAAGACCAATTACAACATATTGAAATGACACGTGATGTTGCCTCACGTTTTCACTCTAAAATGGGGGAAACTTTTGTGCTTCCTGAAGGGAAAATACAAGAAAATACTATGTTAATTCCTGGTACCGATGGTGAAAAAATGAGTAAAAGTCGTGGTAATATTATCGATATCTTTTTAGATGATAAAAAACTACGAAAACAAATCATGTCCATTCAAACCGATAGTACGCCACTTGAAGATCCAAAGGACTGGAGTACGTGCAATTGCTTTGCCATTTATGCACTTTTGGCATCTGAAGACCAGATTAGCACCATGAAAGCTAACTATGAACAAGGTGGTTACGGCTATGGACATGCAAAACAGGCTCTATTTGAATTGATTGTTGAAACATTTGATGAACCTAGAACACGTTATAATTATTATATGACCCATCTTGAAGAAATTGACCATGCGCTAAAGATTGGTGCAGAAAAAGCCAAAGTTGTTGCAGATGATGTGCTAAATCGTGTTAGGATGAAAGCTGGATATTAAATAAGCTCAAACAATTTCCCTGGCAAAGGCCTTATCACCCCTTTTAGTTCCATATTAAGTAATAGGCTTGCTACCTTGAAAATTGGCAGTTGACATTCAAGGGCAATGACATCGAGCTGCTGTTTTTCGTTTGATTTAAGGTAATTGTAGATGATTTTTTCGTTGTCTTCCAATTCTACAAACAATTGCTTTTGAATAGCGGGTTTCACCTCCTCCTCTAACTTCCAGTCTAACATAAAGGGGATATCTAAAGGGTCAGACAGGACATGAGCTTTTTGATGTTTAATCAAACTATTACATCCCATACTAAATACATCACTAACTCGGCCTGGAACGGCAAAAACATCTCGATTATAGGAGTTGGCAATATCAGCCGTAACCAAACTTCCGCCCTTTTCTGCGGATTCAATAACAATTGTGGCTTCACTTATGCCCGCAATGATTCGATTTCGTTTTAAAAAATTGTTCCTGTCGAAAGTATCTGTACTCCAAAAATCTGTTAAAAACCCTCCGTTATTTTCAATATCCTTAACATACTTTTTATGAACTTTTGGATAAATTTGACTGAAGCCATGCGCTAAACATCCTATGGTTTGTAAATTATGTTTAATCGCTGCTTTTTGAGCTGTTATGTCCGTGCCATATGCAAACCCCGAAACTATTATAGGGTTAAAAGGCACTAATGTTTCAATCAGTTTCTCACTAAAGGCTATACCATAACTTGTAACATTACGAGTTCCTACTATACTTATGATATGCTGTCGCTTTAGCTGTATGTCCCCTCTTTGAAACAACAAAATTGGTCCATCAACGCAATGTTTGAGTTTTTCGGGGTAATTGCTATCCATAAAATACAATGATTCAACTCCGTTCTCCTTTATAAATAAAAGCTCTTGTTCGGCTTCTTTTATATGATTTGCATTAAATAAATCCCCAAGCATTGTAGTACCTATTCCATCGATTTGTAATAGGTTTTGCCTTTTTTCTTTGAAAACAGCTTCAGCAGAACCACAATGAGTTATTAATTTTTTAGCAGTAACATCGCCTATTTTAGGCACGTGCTGCAAGGCTAATAGGTAAATTAAATCCTGTTCGGTCATTTTTTAGAGCACTGAAAATAAGACTACAAGTAAAGGATTTTTAAAGTCTTAATAAATAGTTGTGATGAAATTTTATTTACATTGAAAAAATTTTAACTTTGTTTATATGCAACTTGAAACCTACATAAGCGATTTATTATACCGATATGACTGTGTAACCATCTCTGGACTGGGTGCTTTTTTAACGCATCGAGTATCAGCAAGATTAGATGACAGCTCTCATGCGTTTTATCCTCCAAAAAAAGTATTGTCTTTTAATGAACAATTGCAACATAATGATGGCTTACTGCCAAGTTATATTGCCGAAATTGAAAAAATCCCTTATGAAGTTGCGGTTCAAAAGGTTATCAAATATGTTAAAACCATAAAATCGTATTTAATTCAAGGTGAAACCATAACCTTTAATAATATTGGAGAATTAGTCCTAAATAATGAAGGTAAAATTAATTTCGAACCATCATATCACATTAATTACCTGACTGACGCCTTTGGATTGGATCAATTCACCTCATCAACAATATCAAGAGAGGTTTATAAAGAAAAGGTTGTCGCTATTGAACAATCGGTGCCTGTTACCATCACACCTGAAAAGCGCAAATCTAGACCTTATTTAAGATATGCTGCCATAGCTTTAATCGCATTGACCATTGGCGGTTTTACGGCTTCTAATTATTATATGAACCAAATTGAGGCTCAAAACCAGATGGCCCAAGAAGAAGCCAATCAACAATTAGATAGCAAAGTACAAGAGGCAACATTTGTAATCAGTAACCCTCTACCCGCAGCTACATTAACAATTGAAAAGCAAAGCGGAAATTATCATATTGTCGCTGGAGCTTTTAGAATTGAAGCCAATTCAGATAAAAAGGTTAAAGAACTTCAAGATCTTGGTTATAAAGCTCGAAAAATTGGAGCCAACAAATATGGACTTCATGAAGTGGTTTACGCCAGTTATTCTGATAGAATTGAAGCACTTCAAGCTTTGAGGGATGTAAAACGTGAGCATAATTCTGAAGCCTGGTTACTTGTAAAAGCTTTAGACTAATTTCACATTTCCTATTACATTTTTTGACTTAAAACATCATACCTTTGTGCCACATTTTAAATTTGAATGATGGACACAAGAACCCCTTCTCAATCTTTAACAGTAATGACCGACTTGGTATTGCCAAGTGAAACCAATCCATTAAACAACTTATTTGGCGGTGAGCTACTAGCAAGAATGGATAGAGCGGCAAGTATTGCTGCTAGGCGTCATTCACGAAGAATTACCGTTACAGCATCTGTAAATCATGTGGCCTTTAACAGATCTATTCCATTAGGAAGTGTGGTCACGGTTGAAGCTAAAGTCTCTCGTGCTTTTAAAACGTCTATGGAAGTGTATTTGGATGTGTGGATTGAAGATCGTGAATCTGGGTTGCGAGACAAAGCCAACGAAGCTATTTATACGTTTGTTGCTGTTGACGAAACTGGAAGACCAACTGATGTTCCTCCAATAACCCCAGAATCTCCAGTAGAAATTGAACGCTTTAATGCTGCCTTGCGTCGTAAACAATTAAGTCTGGTACTAGCCGGTAAAATGAAACCAAAAGATGCTACTGAATTAAAAGCCTTATTTGTATAACTACATTCTATAAATCCAGTTGGCTGGGTTTTCGGTTTTCAAATCTTTATTAACGCCAAATCCTAACATAGTTTCACCATTAGCGGTATTTGTAAATACCTCGCCTATGATTTGTTTTGTGCTTACTTTATCGCCTTGTTTTACAAATATTTTTGACAGGTTTTTATAAATGGTAAAATAGTTCCCGTGTCTGATTACAATCGCGGGATTAGCATTCTTTATCAATAATATCCCTGTAACTTCTCCGTCAAAAACGGCCCTTACTTTGGCGCCTTCTTCAGTTGCAATACGAACACCATTACTTTCAATCATAACGGTACGATCAATAGGTGATGGTTGCTTACCGTAGGCTAGTTTTACTACACCCTTTTCTACGGGCCAAGGCAATTTGCCTTTGTTAGCCTCAAAATTAGCTGCCAATGCTTTAGCTTCTGCCGTTAAGGCGTAACCTTTAGATGTTGACGTATTATTCCCTGCTTTTTTGTTGGAAGCCTCTATGGCTTCTCTAATCAATCGATCAATCTCCTTGTCAATTCTATCAATCTCTTGCTGCTTCTGTTTAACCTGACTAGCATAACTACTTAAATTTTTACGAATTGAAGCTACCAGCTTTTCTTGCTCAATACGTTCAGATTCTAAACGATTCCTTTCTGCTCTATTTTGTTCAATGAGTTTCTTCTTATCTTCCTTTTGCCTTAATAACGAAGTGTTCAATTCTTGGAGTTTCTGCGTTTTATCCTTGATCTTTTCGCCTTGATCCTTTTGATAATCGGCATATTGTTTAATGTAT
Organism: Flavobacteriaceae bacterium MAR_2010_72; assembly: GCA_003550275.1. Taxonomy (GTDB): domain Bacteria; phylum Bacteroidota; class Bacteroidia; order Flavobacteriales; family Flavobacteriaceae; genus Geojedonia. The sequence goes on along the minus strand of QXCW01000002.1, from coordinate 63,004 downwards.
TGTAAACGTTTATAGGCTTGCTTAAAGTTTTCGGAAGATAGCAAAAACATGACCTTGCTTTGGTCTGATCGGCCTTTGTAGGATCTTACAATCATTTTTGCATAATCTTCTTTTAACAGTTTTAGTTGATCCCTTAAACTGGAGATTTCTTTTTGGTTGGTGTTAATTTCACGGGTCAGTAAATTGGCCTGGTCATTGGTGACCTTTATTAAATTCTCACGCACACTTACTTTGTAATTTAAATCTTCGACTTGAGAAATAACCGATTTCTCCTTCTTCCTATTAGCAAACAACAAGCTATTGATTTGCTCAATCTCACGCATGTATTGCTGCCGTTTTGCTTCCAATTCTTTCTGCTTCTGACTTTGAGCGCCTACCGAAAAAGCTCCAGCCAAAAACAAAATGGCAATTAGGAAAATGGATGTAGACTTAATCTGCATGTTCTAGTTGAATTTCTTTAAATCCTGAAGGAATTGTAAACGGAAACCGTAGTTTCTCATTTAGGGTGACTGATTTGTATTCCATTTCGACTGAAACCTCTTCAGTATCTTCGACTGCAATTATTTTAAATTGTTCTGGGACAATCTGATTTTGAACCTCCTGATATTTGGTGTAATCCACTTGAAGCATACGTCGTTTAAGCGGCTGAAAGAGTTGTTGGGAATCTAGTTTAAAATGTCCTGGATTAATCAAATAAAATAATTCAAGTATAGCCAATTGATCTTTAGGTTGCAACACATAGGAGCCTTCATGCGTTGAGTTAGTATAGGTTCCTTCACGTAAATTAAATATGGTCTCTCCCAACAAAAGGCTTTGCACTTTTTTAAAATCTAAAGTTATTCCTAACAAATCACTTAACAACCTGTAATCGCCATCAAAATACTGGTTATTTATTTTATCATAAAATTGAACTTTATCTGGCGTTATCATTGCTCTAGCAAGACCCAAAGTGGCATTAATCCAAATAACTTTGTCTTTTTCTATTCTTAAATTTACGGTATAGCCTTGGGTTTTTTGGTCTTGTGTATAGTCTAATTTTACTCTGGCCTGTAATGTTTTGAATCGGCTATTTTGATTTAAATGTTCTTTAATAAGTATTCTGGACGTCATGTTGGCATCTAGCTCTCCTGCCGAACTTAAACTTTTTGTAGATCGGCATCCAAACGTGAAAATTGCTGCGAAAAATAAAACGGAAAGGGCTTGTATAGGTTTCATTATGGGTGTTGTCCTTTATTTAGGGCTGCTGCCTTTTTAGCAAACGCATTAGACTTGGTAATATTATTATCAAGTTGATAGGCCAAACTTAGTTGTGTATAAAAATCGGCTTCCATTTTAGTGTCATCGATAATATAATCGAGGCCTGATTCAAGGCTTTGAATGGCTTTTTTAGGTTGTTTTAGTTTATTGTTGGCAACGCCATTTACCAAATAAAATATAGGTTGAGCCGGATACAATTCTAAAGCCTGTTCACTCCTTTTGGCTGCTTGTTCATCTAAATTTAAATCGAGTTGCAGTAATACTACATCTTTTAAGGCCGAAAAGTTATTGGGCTCTTCTCTTAATACGTCTTCAAAGTAGTCCAATGCTTTTTCTTTATCACCAATTTTTAAATGGTATTGTGCCAACTCCATTAAGGTTTTTGGTGACTTGTCATTCCCGACGAGTGTTGTTACTTCAACCAAATCTTTTTCGTATTCAGGATGCTTGGACACGAAATTTACAAAGTCATTAAGAACTTTCGTTTTCGCGTCAGGATTGATTTCAGAACTTGTTAACACCTTCTTCATTGAGTTAATAGCTTTCACGGTATCACTGGAATCCATATAAAACTTGTACAAGGCTAAATGTACCAATTGTGAATTAGGGTTTCTAGCTAACAGCTGCTTTGCCGTATCAAATGCTTTATCAACTTTACCTGTTTCGCTGTACCTGTAAATTAAATTTAGGTAGTTGATTTCGTTGGCAGGATCATTTTTTAAGCGTTCTTCAAGATATTTAATTCGATCTTTATCATCCCCTGTAATATCAAAAATCTGGTTTCTTAAGTAGTCCCTTTCTTCACTAATTCCAAAATTTTTATCTAATTCATCTAATAGATTTAAAGCATCATTATATTCCTTTGCCTTAATGTAAAGTGAAACTAGATCTTGCTTGTAATCTGGATGGTATTTCACCAATTGCTTAATGGTTTTGATAGCCTTATCGGTTTCACCTTGCTGAACGTAAACTGCATAAAGTTCATCTAGGTACCACTCATTATCTGGTTCTTTCGCCACGGCTTTTTTAAGAGCGTCTTCAGCAGCTCCAAAATTTTTAAGTAAGTTGTAGTTTTTGCCTAATTCGTAATACACTACAGCATCAGTACTTTTAAGATTTATACATTTAAGCAATGCATCTACAGCACGCTGATAGTTTTCAATACCTTTTTGTTTTAAGGCCTCAAAAAACAACTCTTGGTATTCATCCTCGACATTACCTAAATCGTCATCAGGACGCTTATTAAAATCTACTTGAGCATAGTTTTGCTGTGGAATTAGAAGCATTCCAAAGATAAAAAGTAGACTGTATAGATTTAGTTTCATATTATTAGGTATGACTATGCGGAAGATACTCGTTCAATATTTATTCCAAAACTGAATAATCCCCAATGCTTATTTTTTTGAAATCACCATCAAACACCACATGATTGCCGATCATAGCTTCATCTAAATTAGCATTTTTTATAAGGTTATTGCTTTGTATTAAGCTATTTTTAACGGTTGAATTTTCAAGAACGCAGTTGTTTCCGATAGAAACATTTGGCCCAACAACAGTGTTTTTAAGGGTCACATTATCTCCAACAAAACAAGGCTGAATAATTTTAGAGTTTTCTAGACTTATTGAGGGAGATATCAATTGTTCTTCACCATCAGCGATTAAAAAATTTAGCATTTTAGAGTTGGTATCGACTGTGATTTCTTTGTTGCCACAATCCATCCATTCATCTACAGTGCCTGTTTTAAATATTCTACCGTCAGCCATCATGCGTTTAATGCCATCATTAATTTGATATTCTCCACCATTCATAACGTTTTGATCTAAAACTTCTTGTAATTTATCCTTTAAATCTTCAATAGCTTTAAAATAGTAGATACCAATTACCGCATGTTTAGAAACAAAGAGTTTAGGTTTTTCAACCAACTCAACAATATTATTGTCGCTATCTAACTTTACTACACCATAAGCTTCAGGGTGATTAACTTCTTTGGTCCAAATCACAGCATCAGCACTTGGATCTAATTCAAAATTTGCGCGAATTAAAGTATCTGCATAGGCAACAACCGCTGGGCCTGACAATGATGCTTTTGCCGACATAATCGCATGACCTGTTCCTAATGGTTGGTCTTGCCGATAAATAGAAGCCTTTGCCCCTAAACTATGGGCTAACTGCGTTAAACTCTCTACTACATCGTCACCAAAAAATGCTGGATCGCCTAATACAAAAGCGACTTCCTCAATAGGTTGTTTTAAAATTTTGGCAATATCCTTTACCAATCGATGCACGATTGGTTGTCCTGCAACCGGTATTAATGGTTTAGGAATGGTCAACGTGTGTGGCCTTAACCTTGAACCTCGACCGGCCATTGGTACAATAATTTTCATTGAAAAATTTTATTTTGCTTCCTCAAAATGAAGAAGAATTATTTTAACTTATTTAACTCCAGTACTTCCAAAACCGCCTTCACCACGCGAGGTTTCAGAAAGTTCGTTTGACTCAACCCATTCAGCACGCTCATGTTTTGCAATGACTAATTGGGCAATGCGTTCGCCGTTTTCAATGGTGAAATCTTCATTTGACAGATTTACCAAAATCACTCCTATTTCTCCTCTATAATCGGCGTCTATTGTTCCAGGTGCGTTTAGAACTGTTATCCCTTTTTTTGCTGCCAGACCACTTCTTGGTCGAACCTGTGCTTCATAACCTATGGGAAGTTCGATAAATAAACCTGTTCCAACAATGCTTCGCTCAAGAGGTTTTAAAACCCTTGATTCAGAAAGGTTGGCCCTTAAATCCATTCCAGCTGAAGCTATGGTTTCGTAGTGTGGTAAATCGTGATTAGATTTGTTTATGATTTTGATGGTCATGTTAATTTGTTTGTAAATGTGAATTCCTATTTACGTTTTAATAATTGTTTGATCTTTTTTTGCTCGGCAACGTACATTAGTGTCAAAAATACAATTAACATTGGGATTCCTACAGCATAGTTTTCCCTAAATTGATAAAACGAAAGCAACGAAAGTCCGATTGAAGCAAATAGATACAAGCTTATTTTTTTAATATTGTAAGGTATCGGATAGTATTTTTTACCGTAATAGTATGACAATAGCATCATTATAGCATAAGCAGACAAGGTTGCAATAGCCGATGCTTTATAGCTAAAGGTCTTGATGAATACTATATTGATTGCCAAGGTTATTAACGCACCCACAATAGAAATATAAGCTCCAAATTTTGTTTTATCGGTAATCTTATACCAAACAGACAAATTATGGTAAATCCCCAAACAAAAATTGGCAATAAGTACAATTGGTACAACCCACATGGCTTCCCAATACGCTTCGCTTCTTACTATAAAGGGTTTTAAAACATCTGCAAAAACAACAACAGTTAATAATATTACTGCTCCAAAGGCAACAAAGAATTCTAGGATTCTCGCATAACTTTTTTGAGGATTTTCGCTTTTAGAATGACTAAAAAAGAACGGTTCAATTCCCAACCTATAGGCAGTTGCAAAAAGGGTCATGAACAAGGCTAATTTATAACACGCCGAATACATCCCTATTTGCGTATCTGAAATATCCTCAGGCAGTAACTCTTTAAGCAAGATTCTATCAAAGGTTTCATTTATTGAAAAAGCTACCCCTGCAATAAGCACAGGAACAGCGTAGCGCAGCATTGTTTTCCATAAAGCCATGTTAAAAACATACTTGATACGAACATAAAAGGAAGCCATTAGCACCAATGTCACAGCACTTGCCACAAGATTGGCAATAAAAATGTAGCTAATTTCAAAATTTGGTCTATAAATTGAACTGAAAACCTCATTGGTTGAAGCAAGATTTTTTAAGGCCAATAAGAAGAGCAGGTTCAGCCCCAAATTTAACCCGACATTTAAAATTTTGATGACAGCATATCGCATTGGTTGTTGTGTAGCACGCAGCCATGCAAAAGGAATAATAACCAACGCATCTAAAAGTAAAATCCAGATAACAAGGTTGATATATTTCACATTGATATCAATAAATGATGCTATTTGATCCTGGAAAATGAGGGCCAACACAAAAAATGTAAGTGAACTAGCTACTAATGAAAGTGTAGTCGTTCCAATAACCTTTTCTTTATCATCTTCTTTATTGAAAAATCTAAAGAAAGCCGTTTCCATACCAAAGGCTAAAATCACATTGAACAGAACAAAATAGGAGAAAATGACTGAAACCTCACCGTATTCGGCAGGAGAAGAAAGCACCTTGGGGTCTGTATATAAAGGCACCAGCAAAAAGCTTAACATCCTAGGCAACACCGTTGCCAGACCGTAAATAAATGTTTGCTTAAAGAGGGTTTTAAAGGCGCTCAAATTATGCGATTTATCGAGGTTAAAAGTACGTTTTTAGCAAACGTAATCCAAAGATATGTTATGGCTTGTTTTTAGAGCTCATAGGCACATCTTTCAATCGCCTTTGAGTAATCCCCTTAATTTTAAAATACTTTGTTATACCATCCTGCGTATAGCTTATAATGCACTCATTAGGCTCAAGCTCGAAGGGCATTTTAACTGGAGGTTCAGGAAGTTTGTTTTTTCGTTCGTCAGCCATATCACTGCTTAATATGATATCTTCGTTATGTGCCGGTTTTGTAATGAATTTTGCAAAATAGACCTTATCCTTGTTAGTTGTTATTTGCAGTTTGGCAGATTTTCCCTTAAAATAAACTGAATCTAAGGTGATATTACTCGGAAGATCTTCCTTAATAGGTATAACTAGTGTAAAACTAGATTCTAAATCCCTTACGGCTTGTGCTCGGTATTGATAATATACATCCCCAAATGCAACAGGAGCTTCGTCTTGTAAGCTGCTCTTATCTGTACATTGAGAAAAACTTGACAAAAAAACAAACATACTTATGGAACAAACTGTTGTAAACATTGTTTTCATTATTTTAAACTTTACTTTATAAATATACTAAATCAAGAGCTGTGCCATAAAAAAACCTCACTGTTTAGTGAGGTTTATACTATTTAAAAGCTTGCTGAAACATTTTCAGCCTAACAGTTTACTTTAGTTGTTCAATGCTTCTGCTCCACCAACGATCTCAAGAATCTCGTTCGTAATCGCTGCTTGACGCGCTTTGTTATAAGTTAATTTTAACTGATCTCTTAATTCGGTGGCATTATCAGTTGCTTTATGCATAGCGGTCATACGTGCGCCATGTTCTGAAGCAAATGAATCTCTTATGCCTTTATAAAGTTGCGTTTTAAGCGATTTTGGAATTAACTGCTCAACAATCTCAATTTTTGAAGGTTCAAAAATATAATCTAGGGTAACATTGGCATCACTTTCAACTGGAACAATTGGTAAAAATTGTTCAATCATAACCTCTTGTGTTGCTGCATTTTTGAATTTGTTGTACACAATTTCAATTTTATCAAACTCGCCGGCAACAAATTTGGCCATTAGCAATTCAGCAATTTCGGCAACATTATCAAAGGTCAAGTCATCGTAAACAGCGCTTTTGTTTGCAATAACCTTATTGGTTTTCTTAAAGGCGTCATTAGCCTTTTTTCCTATTGCCAAAAACGACACGTTTTGATTAGCATATTTATCTGAAGCTAATTTTTGTACGGACTTAATAATATTTGAATTAAATGCACCACACAATCCTCTGTTTGAAGTAATTGCAACAATAAGCACATTTTTCACTTCACGTTGTACAGAAAACTTACTTCCAGAATCAACATCCAATGTAGCACTTAAGCTTTGTAAAAGCTCGGTCAACTTATCTGCATAAGGTCGCATAGCTGTAATAGCATCTTGGGCCTTCTTTAATTTTGCAGCAGACACCATTTTCATGGCACTGGTAATCTGCATGGTTGAAGACACCGATGATATTCTGTTACGTATTTCTTTTAAGTTTGCCATTCTATATAGAATTGAGTAGTGAGTAGCGAGTAGCGAGATATTAAAACTCGCTACTCGATACTCAAGTCTAATTATGCTCTAAACTTTCCTGATAAATCTTTTGCTACAGCTGTTAATATATCTGTAACCTCATCAGTTAATTTTCCTGCCTTTAAAGTTGCTAAAACATCACTGTGTTTTGCTTTAAGGAACTCTAAATAGTCACGTTCAAATTCTTTTATTTTTTCAACAGGAACACTTCTCAATAAGTTTTTAGAACCTGCATAAATAATTGCAATTTGTTCTTCAACTGTAAAAGGATCGTTTTGTGCCTGCTTTAAAATCTCAACGTTACGTTTACCTTTTTCAATTACATTTAATGTTGCAGCATCCAAATCAGATCCAAATTTTGCGAACGCTTCCAATTCACGAAATTGAGCTTGATCCAATTTCAAAGTACCAGCAACCTTTTTCATGGACTTAATCTGGGCATTACCTCCAACACGTGATACCGAAATACCTACGTTAATTGCTGGACGAACTCCAGAGTTGAATAAATCTCCATCCAAGAAAATCTGTCCGTCTGTAATAGAAATTACGTTTGTTGGAATATAAGCCGATACGTCACCTGCTTGTGTTTCAATAATTGGTAAGGCTGTTAATGATCCACCACCTTTAACCATTGGTTTTAAGCTATCTGGCAAATCATTCATGTTTTTAGCAATTTCATCGTTATTGATGATTTTCGCAGAACGCTCTAATAAACGAGAGTGTAAGTAGAAAACGTCACCAGGATACGCTTCACGTCCTGGAGGACGACGTAATAATAATGATATCTCACGGTAAGCTACTGCTTGTTTTGATAAATCGTCATAAATAATTAAAGCTGGACGACCGGTATCTCTAAAATACTCTCCAATAGATGCACCTGCAAAAGGAGCATACACTTGCATTGCTGCAGGATCTGAAGCATTTGCAGCAACTATTGTTGTATAAGCTAAAGCGCCTTTTTCTTCCAATACTTTTGCAATATTCGCTACTGTAGACGCTTTTTGACCTACAGCAACATAAATACAATATACTGGTTCGCCAGCATCATAAAATTCTTTCTGATTTAAGATGGTGTCAATACAAACTGTAGTTTTACCTGTTTGACGGTCACCAATTACCAACTCACGTTGACCTCTACCTACAGGAATCATGGCATCAATAGATTTAATACCTGTTTGTAGTGGCTCGGTTACTGGCTCACGATAAATAACCCCAGGAGCTTTACGCTCTAATGGCATTTCAAAGGTTTTTCCTTCAATAGCACCTTTACCATCTATTGGGCTTCCTAATGTGTCAACAACACGACCAATAATACCTTCACCAACTTTGATAGAGGCAATACGTTTGGTACGCTTAACGGTTGATCCTTCTTTCACACCTTTGGAATGCCCTAATAATACAATACCAACGTTATCTTCTTCAAGGTTTAGTACAATTCCTTCTAAACCGCCTTCGAATTCAACTAACTCTCCATATTGAGCGTTAGATAGTCCATAAGCTCGCACAATACCATCACCCACAGTTAATACTGTTCCTACTTCGTCTAATGAAGCTCCTGCTTCAAAACCTGATAGTTGTTGTTTTAAGATTGCTGATATTTCAGCTGGTTTTACTTCTGCCATTTTTATTTGATATTAGGCGTTAGACATTTAGATTTTAAAATCTATTTCTAACGCTTTTAGTTTAATGTAAATTCTCTTTTTAACTTATTTAGATTGTTAGCGATGCTTGCGTCATATTGTATATCTCCAACACGTAAAATGAAGCCTCCTAAAATACTTTCATCAATAGTGCTTTCAACCTCAACATCTTTACCAGTAAGCTCTTTAATTTTAGCCAAAACCTTGGATTTTAATCCATCAGTAAGTGGAACGGCTGTAATCACTTTTGCTACTTGAGTTCCTCTCAAAGTATCGTATAGTTGTGTATATTTAGAAGCTATTTCTTCTAAAAGCGCTACTCTTTTGTTAGCAATTAATGTGTCTATTAAATTTCCAGTAATTGCGTTAGTACCTTTAAAAACTTGTTGAAGCACTTCTTTTTTTACTGAAGACCTAACCACTGGGCTTTTAACGACATTTTTAAGGTCCTCACTATTAGCAATTGTATTAGCCATTAACTTCATATCAGTATTAACCGCTTCGGCCATTTTTTGATCTGAAGCCAAACTTAAAACTGCCTTGGCATATCGTACTGCTGCTCTTGCTCCTGCCATTTTAGTTAGTTTAATTTTGCTTCACCTAACATAGACTCCACCAATTTTTCTTGGCTGTCTTGTGTAGATAACTCTTTACGAACTACTTTTTCAGCAATTTCCAGAGACAAAGTTGCAACATGATTTTTAAGTTCGGTCATGGCTGCCTTCTTTTCACTTTCGATAGCTGTTTGAGCTTGTTCAATTATTTTACTTGCTTGTGACTGTGCTTCTCCTTTTGCATCTTCAATCATTTTAGCCTTGATATCACGTGCTTCCTTTAACATAGCTTCGCGCTCTAATCTGGCCTCTTGCAGAAGTTTTTCGTTGTCGGCTTGAAGGTTTTGCATCTCCAACTTTGCTTTTTCAGCAGATTCAAGTGCATTTTTAATTCCTTCTTCTCTATTGTTTACTGAATCCAAAATAGGTTTCCAAGCAAACTTTCTTAATAAAAGAATTAAAGCAATAAATAATACTGCTTGCCAAAAAAACAATCCTAATGAAAACTGATCAAGTAATTTTTCCATAATATGTTATTTCTAAACTAATTAATGTTTAATTTAAAAGAACAGCTACAACCAACCGTTATAGCTGTATCTTTTTGTTTGTTTTACACTGCAAATAATGCAGCAAAACCAATACCTTCAATTAAAGCCGCTGCGATAAGCATGGCAGTTTGAATCTTTCCTGTAGCTTCAGGTTGACGTGCAATTGCTTCCATAGCAGAACCACCGATTCTTCCGATACCGATACCTGCTCCAATTACTACTAAACCTGCTCCTACGATTGCTGGAATTTCCATAAAATATATAATTAAAAATTAAACATTCAATTTATTAATGTGCTTCATCATGATGCTCTTCAACAGCCATACCGAAATATAATGCTGATAACACTGTAAAAATATAGGCTTGTAACGCTGCCACTAACAGCTCTAAAATTCCTAATACAAATGCTAGCAAAAATGATAAAGAACTTCCTACCCAATTATGGAACACAAACATCATCCCAATAATACTCATTAATACAATATGTCCGGCTGTGATATTTGCATACAAACGTATCATTAATGAGAAAGGCTTTATAATGGTTCCTAAAAGTTCTATTGGTGCTAAAATAATTTTCATCGGAACTGGAACGCCTGGCATCCAAAAAATGTGCTTCCAATAGTTTTTATTACCTGAAAACGTAGTAATAACATACGTGATAAGTGCCAAACATAGGGTTACAGCTATGTTGTTGGTAACGTTCATTCCTATTGGTGTTAAACCAAACAAGTTCACTATCCATACAAAGAAAAATACTGTAAGCAAATAACTCATGTATCTCTTATAATGTTCTTCACCAATATTAGGAATAGCTATTTCGTCACGAACATAAATTACAATTGGTTCCAAGAAACGCCCCATCCCTTTTGGCATACCATTGTTTTTTTGATATGACTTGGCCATTCTTCTGAACATAAAAAACATGATCGCAAACACCATTAAAATCATGGTCACGTTTTTGGTAATTGAAAAATCTAATGGTTTTTCATTTGTAGCATGGTGCTCTGCATCGTAATTGATAGTTCCCTCGGCATCTGTTTTATAGATTTTACCGTGGTAGTTTTTGTAGTAATTACCGTCAACCTCAGCAACAGTTTCCCCATGGTGGAATTTTGAAGACGAAAAGACCTTTAAACCATCGTCCCATAAAATAACTGGAAGCGGAAAACCAAAATGTTTTTCCTCGCCTGCATCTGTAGTCCATGAGAACAAATTAAAATCGTATGAATCTTGTAAATGGTGCTGTATATACTCTTTTATTTCACTTCTTTTATCAGTGCCTGATTTGGCTTGACCGTGCTCTTCTTGACCGAAAGTCACAAATGAGACTAAAAACAGTAATAAGGTAATTGTTTTTACAGATATTTTTCTTCGCATATCACTCTATCTAATAGTGGCTTAAAAATCGCTGCAAAGGTAGGTTTTTATCTCAAAAACAAAAACTATTTTATATTTTATTTTAATGGGTATTTTTCACTTGTTTGAATCCACCTTATTCAACCATTTTGAAAGGCTGATTGTTTCAATTATAAGGCATGTTGCATAGGGTAGGAAAAATGCAAAAAATTCTGTTCTACTTATCACATCGTCCAGTTTGTAGAAGGGATAAAAAACGATGAAAAAAACAAGAAATTTAAGAGCACTGCCAAACATAAAGAGAAACCCCATTTGGCTTTGAAATCTGTTCTTCAAGGCAAGCATCGCAATATAAATCACTATCGCCAAACCTGCATTGATGATGTAAGCCTCAATAATTTTATCTGCATATAAAGGTAAATCAAGATAATTGAGCGTAGTTAAATGAAAGGTAAACGTAACCGCAAGGATGACAACAATAAGTATTGAAAACTTAAAAAGCGAACGGGGCATTAGTATTTAATTCTATTGACTTGTTTAATAACTAGATAAAATGATATGGCAATCCCTGTGAGCGTACAAATAATAACAAAGAGTTTTTCTCCATCATTATACTCACGATCTAACCATTTGCCCAATAAGGCAAACAGGTAAATAGTAACACCCATTTGAATGGCTATTCCGGTGAGTATGGCAGCGTTTTTAAGCTGTTTTTTCGGTTTCTCTTGAGGGTCTTGATTGTTGTTCACCTTTGCTTAATTCTTTTACAGAGCCCTTCATGACGCAAGTTGCGTTAAACGAAGCCCCAGGCTCAACGGCCAATTTACCCACCTCAACTTCACCTTCAACATGTGCTGAAGATTTTAGTGAAAGCGTATCGGTAAGTATTAATTTGCCAGAAAATTTACCTTCAATATCGGCATTGGCGCTTTTTAAAGTTCCGTTAATCAGTCCTGTTTTTCCAACTACAACTTTTCCTGGTGTTTTAAGATTGCCTTGAATGTTGCCTTCAATTCTAAAATCACCATCACTGATTATATCGCCTGTAATGGTAGTTCCCTTAGCAATTAAATTTTGCTGTGAATATGTTTCTGTTGCTGCCATTTTTCCTTTTTTTATATCTGAAAACATTTTACTGCGCTTTAATATATTCGTCTAAATTTTTATGCAATTGTACGGTTTCATAATTTGGAGAGGAAATCGCTATATATGGTTTAATGATTTTAGATTTTCGTTCTCTCAACAAATCAGCAAAACCAACGGCTCCTCCTATATTGTTGAAGCCATGTATTACTATAAAGGTAGTATTTTTATCGTAAACATCTTTTGTAGCACTTAATTCAAAATATCTGATATCTGCTATTTCTTCCTGAAGTTTTTTTAGAAATGCATCACTATCTTCATTTGAATTATTATCAAATTGATAAATCACGTTGAAGTTGTTTGCTGATGCATCATCTGTAAATCCTTTTTTCTCAAGTACAGGAATTACAACTTCGATAATCTCTTCGGCCTTCTTCCCTTCCTCAGCATTAGGATAATTTAAAGCGATATAATTAATACTTTCCTTGTAGGCTTCAAATCCATACAATCGCCCTCTGGCGGAGGCTTTTAAAATTTCAAACTTCGGAACAATAAACTCGCCATCAAATTCTTTGATATATTGATCACTTTGCTCAATTACCGAAGTATAGTTTTGCGACAAAAATTGTTCATACACTTTTTCGTAGAGGCTTTCTGGGCTATTTTGATCTTTTGATAATTGAGATTTCGGATTTAAAAGTAATTCAGCATATCTCGAATCTGGATAATTAGAAATAATATCATTCTTTGCAATATTAGCCTCTTCGGTTTCACCTAAACCTTCATATATCTGGTACAAATGATACTTTGTTGGAAGTATTAAGCGTTCTTCAGGGTCGTTATTTAAAAGTGTCTTTAGCCTATTTTTTGCAAGTTCAAGTTCTTTAAACTTTTCTTTATAGATAACACCCAATTGGTAATACGCATAATTTCGGTCTCTTATCAGGCTGTCAATAGCTTTGCCTTCAGTAGGGATTTTTGATATGTAAAATTCAGGGTCGTAAAGCTCCTCTTCTGTTGCACCGGCCACAATAGCATTGACTTGCTGATTGGTGTTGGATGTATTACTGTTTGAAAGTCTCCAGTTATCTTTAAGTGATCGATCTCCCCAAATCTTAATAAATTCATTTCTTCCAAACGCAACTGTTGTTTGATTGTAAAAATAAAACGATTGTGGTCCTGGGGCCGAGGTCAATCCTCTACGGGGATCATTATTCCCGGTGTTTATGTTGTTAGTCGCCAATCCTGAATTAAGGCGTTGCGCAATTTCTTCTTTCTCTTGCCTTTCTTCGGCTTTTTCTTTTAAATCTTGTGTAAATGCTTGAAAATAATCGAGTCTTTCAGCTTCTGATAGATTGACGAGATACAAGATGCTATCATTGACCTGCGCTACATCTTCATAATAAATAACATCTTCCAAATTATCGCGTTTACGTTTAATGACGCGATAGGGCTTGGAATTTAATGTTAAGCTGGCCATAGTACTGTCATAATATGCACCTGCCTTTTTATATTCAGAACGGTCAAAACTCATATCGCCAAGAGTAGAATAATCTAGCGATCTTAAATAGGAATCTTGAGAGTTGGTCCTTAACGATTTATTGTAATAGCGCTCTGCAATAGTGTCTGAACCATTAGCTTTATGATACTCGGCGATCTGGTAATAAATTTTGTCCAAAAACGGCCTGTTTTCTCTATTTTCTTCCATTTTGGTCAAATACTCCTGAAATTCGAGCTTATTGCCTTTTTCAAAATCAAAATTATTAGCCTTGGCCAAATGGGCATTGATATAGTAGGCACGTGGCACTTTTCTATGAAGGTCGATAACTTTATCAAATGCAAAATTGGCGCTATCCTTATGACCAAATTCGTTGTAGAGTTGCCCTCTTATATAGTTGTATCGTGCTTTTTGAGTGTTTTCATTAGTATATTCTGCTGCAATAGCCAATTGTGTTAGCGCACTATCCTTTGCTTTAACATTGATATAGGCAGAAGCCAACATTGCTGAAGCGTCTGCTAAATCTTGATCTGATAATTCCTCTCGTTCAATTATGCGTTTAAGATTTTTTATGGCTAATTCATTGTTTTCTAAACGAATATTTGCCTTTTCACGCCATATTTTCGCTTGGTTGATTTTATCACTAGCTGGATATTTGTAAAGAATATAGTTGAAGGCCTCAAGTGCCGGAACAAACCGTTGGTCAAAATATCGCGCTTTTCCCAAAAGCAAATACGCCTCATCGATTTGCGGATTTTTCTCTTTCCCAGCAATATTCATCCCATGTTTTTGGACTGCTTTAATGGCTTTTTCTTCGGCGACTTCAAAATCCTTGTTTTTGGATTGTCCTGGCAAAACTATTTCGTCTGAAACTTGCATGCGTTCAACTTCCAGCAAGTCCCAATAATTATCGGTATAGGCATCGTCAACACTCTCGCGACCCTGTTCCAAGGCGATGTTTCCGTTATATAAAATATTGTACTTTGTTCCTAATGCATGAAAGTTCCTGTTGAGAAATTTGTCTTTCTTACGAGAACATCCCACAACTAAAAGTGAAGTGAAACAAACAAGCAGTATGGTTCTAAAAGAAGCGGTCAACGTTGGTATTATTAGGTTATAGTATAACTAAAAACGACAGCAAATAGTATGCATCGTTGTAAAAATAAGCATCTTTTTGAATTATAGCCGAAAAATGAAAAGACTTTTAGTTTGCCATCGCGCCCGAAAAATGAGTCTCTAATTCCTTTAAGGTGGCCTCACTGGTTACGAGGTCTTTTACAATTTTTCCTTTTTCTAGTACCACAATACGTTCACATACATCGGTAACATGCATTAAATCATGACTAGAAATAAGGACTGTAACCCCTTTGGTTTCGGCCAAATCCTTTATTATGGCTTTTAGACGAATTTGTGTAGTAGGGTCAAGGTTAGCAAAGGGTTCATCAAGTATAATAACTTCTGGGTTGCCAATTAAGGCGGCAACGATTCCAGCCTTTTTTTGATTTCCTTTGCTTAAATCTCGAAGGTATTTTTTTTGCTTTAAAATTTCGCCATGAAAAAAATCTTCAAATTGATTAAGTAAGTTGTCAACATCTGCTCGATTTTGACCTCTCAATTCTCCAATGAAATAAAAGTATTCTTCAGGAGTTAAATATCCTATTAAAAAACTTTCATCTATAAATGATGAGGTAAAGGGTTTCCAATCTTCACTTTCATGCACCAAAATAGTGTTGTTTTTAATGTGGCCCGTTGTAGGTTGTATCAAATCCAACAACAAACTAAAATAGGTGGTCTTTCCTGCGCCATTGTTACCCACTAAACCAAAACTTTGACCTTTTGGAATATCGAGACTCTCAATGTGCAATACGCGATTTTTGTTATAGGTTTTTGAAAGGTTTGATGTAACTATCATAATGTTTTAAATTAATTATCCTGACTAAAGGCACTAATCATTTTGTGTTTTGAATCTAAATATTTTGATGTGATAAAGACCATGAGTTTTTGATGAAAAACAATCCCGAGAATGCCACAAAGCACCAATGACGCAATACCAGCTTCAAAATTTATTAAGAAATGAAAAATTGAAAATATCCCAATTGGTAACAACATTAAAGGAATACCTAAAAGCCATTGTACGGCTCCAGTACCTTGATAATTGAAGGCTGCACGTTGGTTTAAATCAATTTTCTTTCTGTTGAATGATCCTGCAAATAAAATGACATGTGTATTTACCCCAATATTGTAAATGGCGGCGGCAAAATGAGCTAATAAAATTTTCCAACCAAAATAAACATAAGGGATACTCAACACGAAAAGAATCACTACACTCATCGCCATGAGGACATATTTAGATCTTAAATAGTCCTGATACTTAATATTCTGACTCATTAAAAGTTTGTAATAGCCACTATCCCAAGCTGGGATGAATTGCCCAAAATTGATAAGAAAAATACCCGTAACAAAAACACCTATAAAGCCATACATAAATGCCATGTCTTTGTATATAGGATTGGGATAAAAAAACAATCCATATAGTAATCCGATAACCAAGATAAACACACTAGATCTGGGTCGTTTATTTCTCCAAATGAGTTTGAGATCCAATTGCATGAAAGGGGCTACATCACCAAACCGTCGTGTCCATTCCATTTCTGAAGTTTTAACTTCTTGGGTTTTAGATTGCAGTGAATTATCAAGATACAGCTTTGATTTTAAGAGTTTATAGTTGCACCAATACAAAACAGCTAATAGTGTCATTGGTACTACCATTAATATGGGCTGCTTTATTGTAGCAATAATGGCGTTGGAAAGTCCGTATGAAAATGATACGACTTCAAAATAATTGAGTGCAAACAAAGAACCTGAAACCAATATTAAAGGCAAAAAGGAAACTTCAGATTCTGCCGTTAGGCTTTCAACAATAAAATTCAAGAAATTTATGATTTGCGTTATAAGCAATAAAAGAAGCATCCAAATCAGTACTTCAATCGAGTTGTAGCCATTAAATAACAACACAATTCCAAATGGAATAATAGCAAACAAGGGCAAAAAATTAAAAAATGAAAGCGACGATTTGCCCAGGACATAATTAATGACCTTACTTCTTTTAATTGGTAAAGTGAGTAATGGTTTGACCGTCATTACCGGAAGCTTTTGAAAGAAAAACCTAATGAGCAAATCAGCAATAATCCAATAAAAAATAAAATTGTTTACAATTATAAAAGGGTCGTCTTCTGGAAAGGCTTTTTTAAGAATTGGGTAAAGTGCCACTCCAATTGCTAAAAACGTCACCATAAAATACAGTGCCAAAAATACCATCAAAATCTTAAGCGCAAGGCCTTTTCCAAAACTTGCTGAT
The DNA here is from genome assembly GCA_003550275.1 of Flavobacteriaceae bacterium MAR_2010_72. Lineage (GTDB taxonomy): Bacteria > Bacteroidota > Bacteroidia > Flavobacteriales > Flavobacteriaceae > Geojedonia. The sequence goes on along the minus strand of QXCW01000002.1, from coordinate 45,761 downwards.
CTAAAAAACTGTTTCCATTCTAAATTTAAGAAGTGTTTTATCATATTTTTCGGAACGTATTTAACCATTAGTAATAATAAAGCTCTTTTTGTTACAATCAAAACCCTATTACAAGTCTATTTGTTACTTTTGCAAAAAAACATTCATGTCTCAATTTCATAAACTCTCTGTTAAAAACATTCAAAGAGAAACAGAATCTTCAGTTGTAGTTAGTTTTAATGTACCTGAATCCCTTAATGACATCTTTGTATTTAAGGCAGGTCAATATATAACTTTAAAGGCCGAAATTAATGGTCTTGAGGTACGGCGAGATTACTCGTTATGCGCCTCTCCAAAAAGTAGAGACCTTAAAGTGGGCATAAAAGAAGTAACTGACGGAACGTTTTCTGCCTATGCTAACCAACGGTTAAAAATTGGCGATATTTTAGAAGTTGCTCCACCAAAAGGACGTTTTGTTTTTCAACCCAATGACTCCAAAACCAAAAACATCGCCTTATTTGCAGCTGGCAGTGGGATTACCCCTGTTTTGAGTATTATTAAATGTGCATTAGAGGAAGAGGTTTATAGTAAAGTAATTCTTGTCTACGGAAATAAAACCACAAAGGACACCATGTTTTTAAACGAGCTTTTAGAGCTTCAGCATCAGTACAGCAATCGATTTTCTGTTCAGTTTGTGTTTAGCCAAGCTGATGAGGACGATGCTATTTTTGGTCGTATTGAAAAAAGCACGGTGAATTTTGTAATGAAAAACAAGTACAAAGATATTGTTGTAGATGCTTATTATTTGTGTGGCCCTGAAGGTATGATCTATACGGTCAAAGATGTTCTTGAAGAGCACGGAATTCCGAAAGAGCGTGTATTTTTTGAGCTTTTTAAAGCCGCTAAAGTGGATGAGGTTGAAGATGTATCTGTTGCATCTGGTAAAACCATGGTTACCGTAATAGTTGACGAAGAAATAACGACATTTGAAATGTCTCAAAAACAATCTATTTTAGAAGCCGCTTTAGATGAAGATATTGATGCCCCTTACTCTTGTCAAGGCGGTATTTGCAGCAGCTGTTTGGCTCGTTTAACCGAAGGAGAAGCTACCATGCGACAAAACAACATCTTAACCGATAGCGAATTGGCCGAAGGCCTTATTTTAACTTGTCAAGCGCATCCCACAACACCAACCATTAAAGTGGATTACGACGACATATAGGTTGTCGTTAGAATTAAGAAGAAATTATTTTTTCTATTTTGGATACAATCGAGTCTGGCGATATACTTCCAGATGCATTTTCATACCCTTTAGGATATTTATTACCGTAAACGGAAGTTGGGATTAAAGGATACTGCGTTCTATCTGAAAGCATCTGGAACTCTTCAGGTTGATTAAAAGGCACAAAGCCAGTATAAGGATGTGTTACGCCCCAAATGGAGACTACTTTTGTCCCCATCATTGCCGCCAAATGTCCATTGCCAGAATCCATAGACAACATAATATCTAAATTTGAAATGAGATCCAATTCCTTTTCTAAATTTAATTTCCCAGCAACCGAAACAACATTTTCAAATTTGTTTTCTAACGAATTTAAAATAGCAACTTCATTATGTCCTCCACCAAAAAGTATAACTCTATAGTTTTTAGATAAGCTTTCAATAACCTGCTCCATTAGTGGCAAAGGATACATTTTACTTGAATGGGATGCAAATGGTGCAATTCCTATCCACTTGCTCGTTTTATTTCCAGTAATATTCAGTATGTCTTTATTTAAGGCTACTTTTTCGGGGAATTCGGGTTTAGATAGCTCTAATGAAAACCCTAGTTTTTCAAAAACATCGGCATAACGTTCATGTGTGGTTTTAAGCTGATGGAAGATTTGTCCAGAGGTTAAGGCCCTCTTTTCTTTTCGTCCTTTATTAATCTGAACAAATTTAATTCCAATTAAAAATAACTTTAAAATCTTGGTCCGTAGTACATTATGCAAATCGGCAATGGCATCAATATTAAGTTTCTTCAGTTCTTTTGAAAGCTTAAACAAACCCAATATACCTTTATGTTCCTTTTCAACATCGGCGGCATAAACTCTAATATTTTGAATATCCCGGAACATCGGTGCAAAAAAGGGTCGAGTTAGTACCGTTACCTTAACATTTGGATATTTGTTTACCAATGCCCTAATCACTGGAACCGTCATCGCAACATCTCCCATGGCCGATAAACGAATAACAAGTATATGTTCAGGTTTTGGCATGTTTATTTTTGAGTATAAACTTTATATAGCGATAACTGCACTTACTTTTGAGATCGAAGTACGGGATTTAATTCATCATCGTTATACATTTTCATTTGCTTGTAGACTTTCATATACTTATCACCATTTTTTATATCATTAAGCAAAGTATCTATGGCGGTTGATAAATCTACACGTTGTTCTAATAGTACGTCGAGTTTGGCTTGACATGCAGATTTATGAGCTTCAGAAGCATCTGTTCTTGTGGCTTCTTGGTTCATGTGATAAATTTTCAGTGCCAAGATTGATAATCGATCAATCCCCCAAGCTGGGCTTTCGGTATTAATAGTCGCATTAGTTTTAGGCGTAATATTCTTATATTTTTCCAAAAAATAACTATCAATATACTCAACCATATCCGTCCTGTCTTGATTTGAAGCATCAATTTGTCGCTTCAGTTTTAATGCTGCAACAGGTTCTATATTTGGGTGGCGTATAATGTCCTCATAATGCCACTGTACGGTATCGATCCAGCATTTTCTATAAAGTAAATGTGCCAACAGATCAGAATTTTTATCATACGAATTTGAAAATGGCTGATCTACACGATCTAGAACATGATATTTTTCTATGACCTCTTGAAAAATTTTATTGGCTGTTTCTGAAAACATAAGCTGAAAATTTTAAAGTGCAAATATACTTCTATTTTAATTAACTTTACCTTCAACTAGCGTCAATCCAGTTATGCATATACACAATTTATCTAATGAAAATTCTGTTTTAAATACGTTTATTTCTGAAATACGAGATCACTCCATTCAAACCGATAGAATGCGTTTTAGGCGAAACATCGAACGCATTGGTGAGATTTTAGGATATGAAATGAGTAAATCACTTGATTTTAATATGCAAACAATCAAATCATCGTTGGGTGAATCTAAAATTGAACTTCTTAATAATGACATTGTACTTTGCTCTATTTTAAGGGCTGGCGTTCCGCTTCACAATGGGCTTTTAAATTATTTTGACGCTGCTGAAAATGCGTTTATCTCTGCTTACCGTCATCATAAGGAAAACCCTGAAAACTTTGAAATCATTGTTGAGTACTTGGCATGCCCAAGCCTTGAGAATAAAACCCTCATCCTTGCCGACCCCATGTTGGCTACAGGTCAATCTATGGTCGCCACGTTTGAAGCCTTAAAACCCTTTGGATCACCTAAAGCCATTCATTTGGTGAGTGTCATAGGCGCAAAATCCGGGATTGAATACGTTGGACAACATTTTAATCAAAACACGCATTTATGGATTGCGGCAATTGACGATCATCTTAACGATAAGGGGTACATTATACCTGGCTTAGGTGATGCTGGCGACTTGGCCTTTGGAGAAAAACTACAGCATTAAAGTGACCAACGGGGCAACTATCAACCCAACAATCAATGCTTCCTTAAACCATTTTTCTGAAATTGTTTCTAGATAATTAGTGATTACAATCGCCAAAGGCGCAAACAAAAACAAAAATTCACTTCCGTTTTTATTTGGTGCAACTCCAATAATAAAAAGTCCAACCAACGACCCAATAACAATTAAAATATAGGAAGGTCTGGATTTTTTTGATCGCGATCCTAAATCTTTGAGCATGTAAAAAAGGGCCCAAATGCCGTAGGATAATATCAGTGTTATTCCGAGAATTAGCCGTTTCGAATTCCATTGACTAAAATCGAAACTCATATCGATTAAAGTATTAAAATACTGCACTATATCATAGTTTGCTACTATCATATATGAAGTCCAAATAACACCCACGGTAATCACTCCAATTAGTGGGACAATCCAATTCTTTATTCCTAAAATGGAATAAACTAAAAGTCCTGCAATAATTAAAATGAAAAATAATAGGGCCCAAAAGTAGAACAAAGCTGCAATGCTAATCCAAAAGGCAGCATCAAAAAGCTTCTTTTTGATTTCTTTTTTAGACCTTAAACTAATTAGCCTTCTGAACGCTAATAGCACAAATAAATTAGCTAAAAGTATTTTTGAGTCTAGAATAGTTTCAGGAAGAAGTGCAATAAACAAACTAAAAATCAATAGTTTGTAGCTATTTTTTTTTGTAAGATTATTTCGACTCACAAAAAAATCGAGCACAAACAAGGACGTTAAGCAGATTAAAAATAAGGCTGATTGCTTACCAAGTAAATTTAGGCTAAAGGGCTCTTGTACATAATGTAGTTTAGCAACAACAAAAACCAAAAGCACTATTGAAGATACAATTACAAAATGTACAGGTTTTGCTTTACTGAAAAAACTTGATATCATTTAAGCTGATTAAATATTCTATTTCTTTTTATCCAATTTAAATTGAAAAAATGTAATTTTGCAATGTAAATATATTGATTATACTCTGTAAGCCCGTTAAAGGTTTTAAATAAAAAAACGATGAAAGACTTTTTTTACGCAATTCAAGATTTATTTGTAAATACGCTTTTCGCACCTTTTGATGCCTTAAGAGCATTAGAGCTTAAAAGCTGGGCTGGTGCAAATGTAATGTCCTGGATATTTTTATTGATAGGATCTGTTGCATTTGTGTACTGGATGCTTCAATTGAAGAAGTTCAATGACAACGGCGAAGAAGACAAAAGCATTTCGTCTCATTCCTACTTATAAATCAAACCCTATATCCTTACGATAATACATCTTATCAAATTGTAGTTGTTCTATACTTTGATAAGATTTTTTTATGGCTTCTTGGTAATTTTCCCCAAACGAGGTAATAGCCATTACCCGGCCTCCCGAAGTCACAATATTTCCGTCTTTTAATATGGCTCCTGCATGAAACGGAATTGATCTATTTATATTCTCAAGTCCCGTAATAAGCTTTCCTTTTTCATAAGCTTCAGGGTAACCGCCAGAAACCAACATTACCGTTGTTGCCGCCCTTTCATCAATTTCTAAATTAATGGCATGTAGTTTTTTATTGGCAATAGCTTGAAAAATTTGAACCAAATCATTTTGAAGTCTAGGAATGACTACTTCAGTTTCTGGATCTCCCATGCGTACATTGTACTCAATAACTTTTGGATCATCTCCAACTTTTATCAACCCAATAAAAATAAATCCCTTGTAGGGAAGATTATCTTTTTTTAATCCTTCAATTGTGGGTTTTACAATACGTTCTTCAATTTTATTAAAAAACGCTTCTGTCGTGAAAGGCACAGGCGAAACTGCTCCCATTCCACCAGTGTTCAATCCTGTATCTCCTTCTCCTATTCGTTTATAGTCTTTTGCCATTGGCAAAATTTTATAGCTTTGGCCATCGGTAAGTACAAAACAGCTCAACTCAATACCATCCAAAAACTCCTCAATTACAACTTTTGAACTTGCTTCACCAAATTTGGCTTTCAGTAGCATGCTTTTCAATTCGTTTTTTGCCTGATCTAAATCATTTATAATCAGGACGCCTTTACCAGCTGCCAAGCCATCTGCTTTTAATACATAAGGTGGAGAAAGGGATTCCAAAAACTTATAACCCTCTTCGATTGTGTTTTTATTAAAACTTTGGTAAGCGGCTGTTGGAATGTTATGTCTGAACATAAACTCTTTGGCAAATTTCTTACTGCCTTCAAGGGCGGCTGCAGCTTTTTGAGGCCCAATTACTGCGACTTCTTTTAGCTCTTCGTCATTTAAAAAGAAATCGTGAATACCCTGAACTAAAGGGTCTTCGGGACCAACCACAACCATATCTATTCCTTTGGAAGTAACGAGTTCTTTTATGGCAGGAAAGTTAGTCACACTTATATTGACGTTTTCAGCGATTTTAGCAGTCCCTGAATTTCCTGGAGCCACATATAATTTATTACATAAAGGGCTTTGTGCAATTTTCCAGGCAAAAGCATGTTCTCTTCCTCCAGAACCAAGAATTAAAATAGTCATGAGTTTGTTGTTTGCACAAAAATAGTTGCTTTTGCGCTTAAAAAGCAATTATTTTACAAAAACATAAAATCATTTTCGCTTGAATTTATTTGACCTTTCACTACAGTTAAGTGGTTTCCCTTTAAAAAAGGCAAAAAGTGTCCTAAACCGTATCCAAAATCAAAATGAAGCCGATTTTAAGTCATATGTTGAAAATGCAAAACAGGATATCGTGTCATACCATCTTAAACACAATGTCTTTTATAAACAACTCGTAGGTCAAATTAATCCATCTAATTGGAATTCAGTGCCCATAATGACCAAAAAAGATTTACAGCAGCCTTTGCAACATCGGTTATCGGGCGGGTTTTCACTAAAAAATGTCTATGTTAATAAAACCTCTGGATCTTCTGGTGACCCATTTATTTTTGCTAAAGACAAATTTTGCCATGCCATGACTTGGGCGCTTATTCAAGATCGGTTTGGTTGGTTTGATTTGAATTTCAATAGTTCAAAACAAGCGAGGTTTTATGGGATTCCATTAGACAAAAAGGGATATTATAAAGAGCGGTTAAAAGATATATTAAGTAATCGGTTTAGGTTTTCAGTGTTTGATTTAAGCGATACGGCTTTTGAAACACACTTAAAAAAGTTCAAATCCTCAAGGTTTGATTATATTAATGGTTATACAAGTGCTATTGTTCAGTTTGCTAAATTTTTAGAGCGAAAACAGCTTGTTTTGACCTCTATTTGTCCTAGCTTGAAAGCTTGTTTCGTTACTTCTGAAATGCTTTTTGACGATGATAATCGATTAATGGAAACTTGGTTTGGAATACCTATAATCAATGAATATGGTGCTTCAGAACTTGACTTAATTGCATTTCAAAATCCATCAAACCAATGGCAAGTTACAAGCGAGACCCTATTTGTTGAACTATTGGATGAAAATGATCGGGTACTTCCTTATGGGAATGAGGGCAGGGTTGTCATTACCTCACTTTATAATAAGGCACATCCCTTTATCCGTTATGACATTGGCGATATTGCTGTGCTTTCAAAACAAAGTACTATTAAAAAACCCATTTTAGAACAACTTATTGGAAGAACAAATGATATCGCTATTTTGCCTAGTGGAAAGAAAGCAGCGGGTTTGACGTTTTATTATATCACAAAGTCTATCATCGAAGATGATGGCAACGTTAAAGAATTTGTGATTCAACAAATAAAGATTGATACCTTTAAAGTTTTATATGTGAGTTCAAAAGAACTGACTTCAGAAAAAATGAAAGCTATTTCAATAGAAATGGAGCGTTACCTTGAAAAAGGGCTGACTATTGAATTTGAGCGACAAACTAAATTACAGCGTTCAAAAAGTGGTAAATTACAACAGTTTTCATCACTTAATACTAGTTAAAGTGAACGAAATACTCATCATAACAACTTACTATCCTCCTGAAACTGGAGCAGCAGCAAACCGCATTGCACAATTAGCTAATGGTTTAGAAAAAAACGGATTTAAGGTTACTGTTATTACCCCATTACCCAATTATCCAACTGGAAGGATTTTTAAAAACTATAAAGGATCGTTTCACAAAACATCACATGAAGATCATATAACTATTCACCGTTTATGGATTTATGCCAGCAACTCCAAAAACAAATTGTTAAGGCTGCTAGCTATGCTTTCCTACAGTTTTAGTTTGCTCTGGTTTTTTATTTGGAAAAAAGTCCCAAATAAGGTTATTGTGCAATCTCCACCTTTGTTGGTAGCATTTACATGTATGTTTTTTTTAAATCGAAAAAAGAGAAAACTTATTTTAAATGTAAGCGATCTTTGGCCTCTTGCTGGGTTACATTTAGGAGTCTTTAAAAAGAATTTTGCTTATCGAATCCTCGAATTTATTGAGCATTTTAATTATCGGAAAGCTGATCTAATCCTTGGTCAAAGTGAAGAAATTTTAGCTCATATAAGTTCTCTTTGCCCAAATAACAAAACGTTTTTATATCGAAATTATCCCGATTTTGAAATGCCAAGATTAGAAGAATCTTATCAAGACAATGATAAAATTAAACTCGTTTATGCGGGATTGTTAGGCGTCGCACAAGGCGTTTTCAAACTTTGTCAAAAGCTAGATTACTCCACTATTGAATTTCATGTTTATGGTGCTGGCCATGAGAAAGAATCCATTATAAATTATATTTCAAATAACCCTACATTACCGATTATTTACCATGGTGAAGTTTCTAGAGGATATTTGCATCCTGAACTAATTAAATATGATTTGGCCATTATCCCTTTACGCAACAGGATATATGGCTCTGTCCCTTCAAAACTTTTTGAGTATTCTCGGTTGGGGTTACCTGTACTTTATTTTGGTGGTGGTGAAGGTGAAAAAATTGTAGAGAAATATAGCTTAGGGTGGATCGCAAAAGTTGGAAATTACTCGAATTTAAATATAGTTCTTTCCAGAATAAATAAAGCCGATTTCACTTTAAAGAATAAGGTGTCCATTCAACAAGTGGCTTTGAATCAATTTGATTTTAATCGTCAGTTAAAGAAATTTATTAAACAGCTTTAATACGCTTTTTCTTCGCCTTTAATGGCGTTCATAAAGGTTTTGAAAATGATTCTCAAATCTAATAATAAGGACCAGTTTTCAATATAGAAAATATCGTATTTCACACGGCCAATAATATCCTTATCTGATTCAACTTCACCCCTAAAACCACTAATCTGGGCCAAGCCCGTTATTCCTGGTTTTACAAAATGCCGTACCATAAATTTGTCAATTCGTTTGGCGTACATATTGGTATGGCTTACCATGTGCGGTCTTGGCCCAACCACAGACATGTCCCCAAAAAGCACGTTGAAAAATTGAGGAAGCTCATCAATACTTGTTTTCCTAATAAACTTACCAACTTTGGTCACTCTTAAGTCACCACGTGTGGCTTGATATAAATGCGCATCTCTATTTGGAGTCATTGATCTGAATTTATAACAATCAAACTCTTTATAATTAAACCCATTTCTAGATTGCTTAAAAAATACAGGGCCTTTAGATTCAAGTTTAATTAATATTGCGATTAGAGGAGTTAACCAAGACAGTATAAAAATTATAACTAAACTCGAAAACATTATATCAAAAGAGCGCTTTACAAACATGTTAATGGAGTCTTCAAGCGGTATGATACGAAGAGAGATTATAGGCAAATAATCATAGTATTCGTATTTTAACTTTCTTGAATAAATTTCCTTGTTGTCTGGAAGAAACTTTAGTATTTTTAAGTTATTATCAGCAAAATCAACAATAGCGTTTATTTGACTATTTGAAAGTTCAGAAATTGAACAGTAAATTTCATCAATTGATTCTTTTAAAATGTAATCAAAACTCTCTTCAAGATCAGTATTTTTTTTATCCTTAAACCCAAAGGTTTTCATATGAACATAGCCATACTCTGGGTTTTTATTAAAAAAATTCTCGAGAGCATGTGTTTTTTTATTAGCTCCAAAAATTACGGTTCTTCTATAATTGCCACCAAAAGAAACTCTATACTTTTGAAGTAAATAAAAAATCGCAAACTTAAAGCTAGTTACCAATAAAAATACAATTAAAATATACTTAAGAATTGTATTGAGAATAACATTTAAATCATAATAAAATCCTAAAAAAGAAAACAACAGCAACAAAAAGAGTGTGATTTGCTTGAAAATAAGTGATAGTATTGTTACTTCTCTTGTGTAACGGTAAACTTCATAAAATTTAGAGGTAATAGCAATAACAATCCAACCTGTAGATATAATTAGGGTAAATGTAACTGGGTTAATTTCCTTAAAAAAACAAAATAGAGCCAATCCAATTACGATGCCCAAGTCTATTAGATAAGAAATTGGTCGTAAATAAACTGAATATCTACCTTGTTTGAATGTACTCACCTATCGTTTTATATGGTTTGTGAAATCTTTGTGTTCACTTTTAAATAACTCTTCCTTTGATAAACCTTTGAAATATGCAAAAGTTTTTTTCATTCCATCTTCTCTACTGACTTTTGGCTCCCAGTTCAAAATCTTTCTTGCCAATGTAATATCTGGCTGTCGTTGCATTGGATCATCAACAGGTAACGGTTTGTATACAATTTCTTGCTTTGTACTAGTAAGTTTAACTATTTCTTCTGCAAAATCTTTTATACTTATTTCATGAGGGTTTCCTATATTAATTGGATAAGCATAATCACTAAATAATAGCCTATAAATGCCTTCTATCTGATCATCGACATAACAAAAAGATCGCGTTTGCGTACCATCCCCAAAAACCGTAAGGTCTTCACCTCGTAATGCCTGTCCCATAAATGCTGGTATCACTCTTCCGTCATTTAATCGCATTCTTGGTCCATAAGTATTAAAGATACGAACAATTCGGGTTTCTAAACCATGAAACCTATGATAAGCCATGGTGATAGACTCTTGGAAACGCTTGGCCTCATCATAAACGCCTCGTGGACCTATAGTATTTACATTACCATAATAGGCTTCTGTTTGCGGGTGCACCAATGGATCACCATAAACTTCTGAAGTAGATGCAATAAGTATTCTTGCTTTTTTTGCTTTAGCAAGCCCTAATAAGTTATGGGTTCCCAAGGAGCCTACTTTTAAAGTTTGAATAGGAATCTTTAAATAGTCAATCGGGCTAGCAGGAGACGCAAAATGGAGTATATAATCTAAATGACCTTGGACGTTTACAAACTCGGTCACATCGTGTTCTATAAGCTTGAAGTTAGGGATTGCTAAAAGGTGTTTAATGTTTTTATGATCCCCAGTTATGAAATTATCCATTCCAATAACCTCAAATCCTTGAGCAATAAACCGATCACATAAATGCGAACCTAAAAATCCAGCAGCTCCAGTTATAAGAATTGTTTTCGACATTATTGAACAATATTTCTACCTATAGAACTGTAATAAAAGCCTTCGTTAATCATATCATCTATATCATACAAATTTCTTCCATCAAAAATAACAGATTGATTCATACTTTCTTTTAATTTAGAAAAATTAGGTGTTCTAAAAATACTCCATTCCGTTGAAATTATAAGGGCGTCTACACTATTAACAGCGTCATACATACTAGTGGCGTAATAAAGATTATTGCCGTATTTACGTTTGACATTATTCATTGCCTCTGGATCAAATACACGTATTTTGACCCCTTTAGACACTAGTTCATCAATCATATATAAGGCAGGAGCTTCCCTTATATCATCTGTTTCAGGTTTAAAAGAGAGGCCCCAAATGGCTATAGTTTTACCTTTTAGTTGTTGATTAAAAAAGTTATCAATTCTTGGAATTAAAATCTTTCTTTGTATCTCGTTAACTTTAATTACAGCATCCAATAAATTAAAGTTAAATCCTAAATCTTTTCCTGATTTATGTAAGGCTTTAACATCCTTTGGAAAACATGAGCCTCCGTAGCCAATACCAGGAAACAGAAATCGCTTGCCGATTCTGGAATCTGAACCTATACCAGATCTCACTTTATCAACATCTGCTCCAACCAATTCACAAAAATTAGCAATCTCATTCATGAATGTAATTTTAGTTGCCAGAAAAGCATTAGCAGCATATTTGGTAAGCTCGGCTGATTTTTCATCCATAACGATTATAGGATTCCCAGAACGAACGAAAGGTTTGTATAGTTTTTTCATTAGGCTAGTTGCGCGCTCTGAACTAGACCCAATTATAATACGTTCTGGTTTTAAAAAATCATCGACTGCAAAACCTTCTCTTAAAAATTCTGGATTAGAAACCACATCAAAATCTACATTTGTTTCGGCAGAGATAACTTCTTTAACCTTTTCAGCAGTGCCTACCGGAACAGTGCTTTTATCAACTATAACTCTATAGTTCTTTAGGAGTTTACCTATTTTATTGGCAGTGTTTAATACATACGACAGATCAGCAGAGCCATCTCCACCATCAGGTGTTGGTAAGGCAAGAAAAATAATATCTCCATAATCTAATCCTTCTTCAAGATTTGTAGAAAATCGAAGTCGATTAGCTTTAATATTTCGCTCAAAAAGTACATCAAGATGAGGTTCGTAAATTGGAACTACACCTTGTTGCATTAAATTAACCTTTTCCTCATCAATGTCGATGCAAAGCACCTCGTTTCCCGTTTCAGCTAAACATGTTCCGGTTACCAGCCCAACATAGCCTGTACCTATTACTGCTATTTTCATTAATATTATTTTATGTTATTGCAAAAATAGGAAAGTAACCCGACATACCTTCCCATGCCACTTTTGAATTAGATTAAGATTGTTATCAGTATCAATGAAACAATTCATTTAATGGAAAATCTTTCTTTAAATACTAAAAAAATGAATTTTGAATTTCCGACTAAATATCTTTTCCACATACGTTTAGGTTCTTGTATAAGTCTATAAAACCACTCTAAACCTGATTTTTGCATCCAATTTGGTGCGCGTTTGACTTTTCCAGCAACAACATCAAAGCTACCCCCAACTCCCATTATAAAGTTGACGTTCTTTAAAAGTTCCTTATTTTCATAAAGAAAGTTTTCCTTGGTAGGTGAACTAATTGCGACAAACAAAATATGCGCCCCACTTTGAGCAATTTGCAAAGCGATATCTGTTTCTTCTTCTTTTTTAAAATATCCATTTCTATACCCCGCAATTATATTAGAAGAATATTGTTTGGAATAGGCGCTTACAACTTTTGCAACAACATCTTCTTTTGCTCCCAAAAAGAAAATTTTATAATTATTATTATAGGCTAGAACAACAAGCTTTTCCATTAAATCTATTCCAGCAACTCTTTCTTTTATGGGTTTCCCAAGAAATTTTGAAGCCCACACAACTGCTTGTCCATCGGCGTTAATCAAATCACAACTATTGACACTTTCGCGCAATTGTAGGTCTTTTTGCATGGACACAATTTTACCTGCATTTACAACGACATGATGAATTTGTGTTCCTTCATTGATGACATTTTCAATCTTGAAAAGTGTTTCGTCCATTGAAAAATTATCAATATAAGAATTGAGTATGTTTATTCTATTCATCATTATTGACCTCTAATAAATAAAAACTAAATGCATAAAACATCCAAGCTTGTGCCCAGCGAATATATGGAATTCTTGAGGTCATAAATTTCTTTTTTTGATAATAAAAATAGCCTTTATTGGACTGCATATTACTAATAGTCCAGCTCAAAACTTTATCTATAAGCTGTTTGTTTTTATTAAAATTTCCAAATTTAGAAAGGGTGACAATTAATTGTGAAGGTGCATGAATATCAATGGGGTAAGTTTGGTTATTATAATATTTTGATATTCCGTCTGAAGTAAAAAAGGTCTTTAAATAGTAATCCATTCCTTTTTTTAGGTTTTCATCATACGATGAATCTTTAGAGATTTGTTTATAAATGCTTATACATTCTAAATTATAGCCTGTATGAAAATTATCTATCCATTGGTGGAATGGCAAAGTGCCATAGGCCCAAGAACCATCGCTATTTTGTTTTTTACAAACATATGAAACTACTTTTTTCGCATGTGTAAGTAGGCTTTCCTCTTTAGTATAGGTATATAATCGGCTTAACAATTTTGCTCCCAGAAGTCCCGCATTATAAACTTGCGTATTATCAAGAGGAGAGTAAGAGAAAGTATAATCGCCATCACTGTCATAGGATTTGTTCAAATCATTTAGCACAAATTTTGATGCGCTTATTACTGTATCTAGATACTGCTTGTTTTTGGTTATGTTGTAGGCTTCTAACAATGCTTCAGAAATAAAGGTCGTAGCTACAACTGTAGGCGTGTATTTGGGTTGGAAAAATGCTCTTGCTTGCCAGTCAAAGTTATAGCCCCAACAAGCGCCAGAATAGCCTTCTGTCTTTAGCGCTATTATTTGTTGGGCCAGTTTATTTATTTTGTTTAAATAGTCTTTGTTGTTCTCTATTTGATAAAGATTACAATAGCCTATCAAAAATAAACCAAGCCCTTTTGGATTATAGTCTTTTTTAATTCCAAATAACAGCCTCAAGTTTATTGGGCTCCTCTTAAAGAGCTGAATCCAAGCCAATCTGAAAATACGGAATTTTCCTAAAAATGTATTTTGAATAACCCAACTGTTTAACCCATCATAGGGATCCCAACCTTTATAGTTCTCTTTTTCACAGTAAGCTTTTAAATCTTGAAAACTTTCTCTATAATTCATTTTGATATTTATTATCGTTCAATTTGAAAACTAATCCAAAATATACTATCCAAAATAATGAGGACGAATGTGGTAATTCAAGAATAACATTAAATGAACAAAATATTGCAATCCCCAATAAGCTCAAAAACAAAAATAAAATTTCATTATTCATTTGTAATCTTTTATTAGAGAAAAGTGTTTTTAATGGATAAATCAACAGTATAATTGATAAAACTCCTATATGAAGTATCATTGTAATAAATGAATTGTGCGGGGCTGTAACAAATTTGTCATCTCCTATGATTTGTGGCCCATTAACACCATAAAATAGATCATTTAACCTTGTTATAGTTTCATCATTTGCATACTGAATTCCAAATCCCTCTCCAAAAATAAAGTAGTTGTTTACTAGTCTATACAAAGAGTCTTCCCAAAATGTAAGACGCCACATAACATTTAAATCTGTAAAAGATGGAACAAAAACAAAAACACCAATTATTAATGCTATTAAACCAATAACAAGAATCAATCTATAATTTGAATTAAATTGTAGGAAAAAATATGAAAAGTAAATTAATGCTAAAGCCAAATATGCTGAATCGTGTCCTGTGGTTAATGACAAAATAAAAAGAATCACAAAAACAATGTGCTTTAAGTAGTTTTTTTTAATATAATTAAGCATGTAGCTAGCTCCAACAAAGAATCCCATTATAACCATTGGAGATAAATATTTTCTTTCAAAGAAAAAGTCTGACTCACTACTCTTAAAAAGATATACTACATATATAACCTGAACAGCAATGCATAATAAACCTAAATAGCCAATAAATTTGGTGAAGTTTCTTTTTATAAATTCGTTTTCATATAAACTGTTAATTATTATATATGTACTCAATCCATATCCATAAATCATAAACTGCCTTAAGGGAAAATAACTCTGTTTAAAATCAAAATCGATTCTAAAAAAAGATATAATTAGATATATTGTTGCTAAAATAAATACAATTTCTACACTTTTTATCCTATGAGCTTTATTGATAAACCATGCACTCATAGATGTTATTGCAAATAATAAAACATCATGTGCATAAAAAAAAGGAGGAATTAAGATAAGCTTTGTGTAAGATTTACCCATTGTGATAAGAAAAATCAAATCCAATAAAAAAAAAATAACTATGACATTGATAGCTTTTGTTTTCATGAATTTTTAGTTTTTAAAACGAATAACGAATAAAAAAAACTAAAAAAAACTATTCCCTGCTGCCTTTCTAAAACATCTTCTGTCAAAAAAAACATAAGAGTTATTAATAAAAACCAACTGTAAAGACTTTTGAATTCTATTTGATTGTAATAAGGTAAAAATGTAATCGTAAGAAATAAAATTAATCCGATAAAACCAAATGATGCTAAAATTTGAAGAAATTGATTATGTGGTCCAAACCTATTTGCGGCCACATAATCAAACCCGTTCTTTTTGTAAACTTCATCAAGATCCTGTTTTAAATCACCTGGTGCAACACCTAAAAGAGGGTTTCCTTTGATTAAATTTAATGCAGAACTCCATTTAACTAGTCTAATTGAGAGTACATTTCTTCTTTCTTCGTCATCGGTAATCTCAATTTTTGTCTTTTTAAATTTCTCTATCTTATCAATATTAAATGGGTTGGTAAAATAAAAAACACTCCCCAAGACAATCATGATAGAAACTAGAATAAACTTGTAGCTTTTCTTTTTAATTAATGAAAAAAAGAAGATGCAAATAACAAAAAACAAACATAATATACCTATTAAAGATTTTAGTAAGAAGACATTTAAAATAATGAAAGCAATTAAAGGTATCGCAAATACTTTTTTAGATTTCAAAATATATTTGACAGTGATAACAAAGCTGATTATCAAAAATAATGAGACAAGTGTTGGATGCCAATCCGAAAAAACCCTTGTTAGCCCGTACGAAAGAAATTTATAATAATCCGCTGTGCCTATTCTTGTAATATAACTTCCTGTTTTTAGAATATCCCATAATGCAAAAAGGTCTGCAATGAAGATGAATAAAACAGTTGAGCTTAAAAAAATTAGTAATATTTTCTTCCTTTTTTCTTCATCAATCAATTTTGATGATAAAATTAAGGGAACAAATAAATACGATAAGTGCATCATAATTTGAGTAAGTCCTTTTGAAAAGTTTTCTGTGTAAGCTAAACTCACTAAATATAAAAGGAAAAATAATGGTAGCAATATTGACTGTTGGAAAATCTCCTTAAACTGTTTTGTAGCAATCCAAATAATCAACAACAAAGCTATTATTACACCTTCTAATTTATAAATCCCCGAAGGAATTAAAAAGGCCAATCCAAATAATAAATAAACATATAAATTATTTAGTTTTTCTTTTAGCGACATACTAGTTAATGTTTTGTGGCAAACCTGTATTTAAACTATCAATTATTTTAAATGTAGTTTTTGTTGTAAGTCTAATAGATTCAAAAGATATTGGGCATGAGATATTCTCATTTACAGACTTTAAAAAGGCTTCTACCTCTTGTTTATGTCCCTTGGATGTTGATTTTATTTTTGTGATTCTATTTCTTTCATGTAATTCTCCCGATCTAAAATCATTAATGCGACCTATTTTACCGCCTCCAAATACTTCAATTAACTCTTTGGGCAATGATTTGTCGCCATTGGCTAAATAATTAAGGTTACCTACAGAGCCATTTTTAAATTTGACAACGATAGAAATATTATCATCTGCCTTCATCTTTTGATTATCCGTATTGATACATTCAGCATAGACTTTCAACGGTTCAGAACTTGTAAAATATTGCATTAGATCAATAAAGTGACACATTTCACCAATAATTCTGCCTCCACCCAACTCTGGATTTTGAGTCCAATGCGCTTTAGGAATAAATCCTGCATTTACTCTAATGTTCACAAAAACAGGTTCTGTTAAACTTTCAAATGCTTTTTTTATGGTTTTCGAAACATCTGCAAAACGTCGGTTAAACCCTATCATAAGTTTACCACTTGAGCCCTTATAAGCGACTTCAACAGCTTCCAACTCTTCTGGTGTCATGGCTAATGGTTTTTCTACAAATACATTTTTATTAGCTTTTAAAGCTTCAATTGTATATTGAGCATGAGAATTATGTGGTGTTGCAATAAAAACTGTGTTGATGTCTTTGTTACTCATGACATCGTATGAATTAGAAGATGTATTATTGAAACCAAACTTTTGTGCAACGTTTTTTGATGTTATTCCTTTAGTTGTTACTACTGTGTCTAGTGAAGCCCCTCCAGATTTTACATTAGGTATTAAATAACTTTGGGCGAAACTTCCAGCACCAATAAAACCTACATTGATATTTTCAATTTTATTGGTGTTTATTTTGAATGTAGATGTGCTTTTTTTTGAATTGCCTTCTGGGTATTTTAATAAAATACCTATTGATGGTTCTTCAACTTTTCCTAAAACAATATCATAGGCTTTTTCAGCATCAATAATATCAAAAACATGTGTGGTTAAAGGCTTAAGGTTAACACTTCCGTTAGAGATTAATTTCAAAAATGCTTCCATATTTCGTTGCTCTGTCCAGCGAACATAAGCATACGGATAATCATTTCCGTTCTCTTCATAATTAACATCGTATCGACCTGGCCCATAAGAACAAGACATACGCAAGTCTAATTCTTTTCTGAAGAAATGTGGGTCGCGAGGAATATCCATTTTTACTGCTCCAACAACAACTATCTTTCCTTTTTTACGAGCAATAACTGCAGATAATTCAATAGGGTCATTTGATGGCGCTGCTGCTGTAATAATAATACTATCAAAACCATGTCCATTTGTAAAGTCTTCAATGGTTGCCAATAGGTTTGAATCGTTTCGTAACATAGCATTATCTGCTACTGTTTCTTTAGCTAAATCAACTAATCTTGATGATAAATCAATTCCAAATACATTACAGCCATTAGCTTTTAATAGTTGACTAGTAATTTGACCTAATAAACCTAAACCAATAACACAAACATTATCTCCCAGGGTCGGTTCGCTTTGCCTTACACCCTGCAAAGCAATTGCTCCTAAAGTGGTATAGCTTGCGTCTTCAAAAGATACGTTATCTGGTATTTTTGCTGCTAAATTTTGTGGTATTGCAACTATTTCGGAATGAGATGCGTAGTCTTGACCCGCACAAGCAATTCTATCGCCTACTTGGAACTGGTTGTTAGTATCCATAGAAGCCATAACAACACCTGAAGTACTATATCCCAAAGCTTTTAAACTATCTAGTTTTGTTCTTACTTTATCTAATGTGGCTTTTAGCCCTTCTTTTTTGATGTTTTGAAGCACTTGAGCCACTAAATCTGGTCGCTGTTTCGCTTTGCCAATTAAACTTGCTTTGCCAACTTTTACTGTTCCTCTTTCAGTACCTGCGCTAATTAATGAGAATTTATTTTCAACCAATACCATTCCTTCTGAAATTGATGGCAACGGTACTTCGTCTACATATAATTCTCCTGATTTAAAATTTTGTATAACTTGCTTCATCTGTTTTTTACCTACTTAAACAACATCTTAATGTTCTTTAAGTTTTATGAGGTCTCTTGTTTGTTATTTAGTTCCTAAAAAATCTCTATATTGGTTGTCGTATAGATAAGTGATATTATCATATAATCTTTCTAAATCATATACCACACCCCAAGTTCTACCTTTATTGTTGAATTGTCCCGCTCCAATTTCAATAATCCTCTTTTCAACAGGGATTACTTTCCTGATTACTGTAAAATTTTCATATTTTTGCCCTAACAACTGATTTACCGTATAGTCTCTTCCATTGAAATCTAGAATCATTTTTTCTTCTGTATTATCAAATTTAATATGAAGATAGAACCTTGCATCAAGATCAACTCCAACTTGTATGGGTTTTATGAAATATATTAAATTTTTATTTACAAGCAAGTCGTAACCTGTAGGTTGTAACATAAAATAACCTTGTTTAAGTGCCAATTCAAATTCTTTCAAATATCTGTTAGTTATTGTGTTTTTGACATACTCATTTTTGTAATTATTGATGTTCTGGTCTAGCATGTTTGACCTAATTCTTGAGGTCCATAACCTTCCGGAATTATCGTATTGCCCAATTATAATTTCGTATTCTCCACTTACCTTTGGAAGAGCAATCCTATAAATAGCAACATTAGAATAATTCGAGCTTAAACTATCATTAAAAGCAATTTCAGAAGTTGAAAGATCAAAATTTTGTAATGGCCCATTTTGTGGTATAACATCTAAAAAAAAATTAGTTGATTTATCTGTTTCGGATGCATTTGTTTTAAGTAAATACATCATGTTGTTTTTTATAGCTATATCGAAGCCTGTGTTGTTTGTTACAAAAAACCCTTCATAAAGAGCCGCTTCAAGTTCTTTGTCTTTATAAATTTTATCAGAGGGTGTTTCATCGGTTTCAATGTTGGAGCTTTTGCTACTTGAGTCTTTTTTACAAGACAATACAACAATAATACAAATTAAGCTTAATACTTTTTTCATGTCAATGGTGTGTTTTATTAATACCGTTTATTAAATTGTAAAACTTAACTTCAACAATTGAGGTCAAATCTAATACATCAGTAAAAATTCTTCCTTTACTACATTCTTCATTGTTTCGTGCTAATTAATCTTTATATAACCTCCAAATGTGGTTTTAGTTGGATTTATAGACCAATCGGGGTTAACGCTTTTAATTTCAAAATAATCTCCTTCTTTCAAATCAATGTCGATTAAATGATTGCTGAAAATTCGCTCATTAGTTGAGGTTGAAATTGTTGAAATCAAATAATCCTTTTTATCATTAATTCTTAAATATAAGCTCCAATTTTCGTTTGATCCAGCTGTTTCTGAATAACAATAAATTTCAATACCTTTTATACTCCCTTGTTGTCTAATAAACACCTTATTTTTATTAGATTCTTTTTGTGGTGCTTTTGGCATATTCCCAAAATACCTAATTTCATTGTCTTCTGGGTCTATAGAATGGGCTTGAACGCCAATTGTATATGAGCTTTGTTCTTGCATATACGTGCCATCTTCTCTTAAGGACTTATTAACGTCACCATCTGATTTTAAAGCAACTCCATTAAATTGTGCTGCCGTAACATTTCCAGAATTTGATATAGACATTTTAGTAGTCATATTAAGAAGCCCAAAAGTGTTATTGTCTTGTAATTTAAAATCTAGTTTTGGGTTTAAAAAACTTGGATTGCTAGTTGTTGTAACTAAATCTATTGCGGCATTATAAAAATTAGTAGTTCCTATGTTTGAAAATAATAAGCGGGTAGCATCGCCACTAAATGAAGCATCTCCAGCACTTAATTGTAATGCTGTTTGAACACCACTACCTCTTACGCCTTTAACATTAATAACACCTTTATAAGATTGAGAATTATCCCCAATAGCTAATCTTCCTGTAGCATAAATAGAATGATTAAACGTAGAGACTTGATTATTTAAATTATATTTATAAAAAGTATTTGAGTCGTTTAAAAAATGTAATTCGTACCCTGTGATGCCACTATGATAGCTTTTTATCACATAATTGGTTTTAGAGTCATTTGGATTTGCATTTAAAATTAATGATGGGGGATTATTTATATCGCTTGACAAAATAGATATATCTCCTCTCACCTTTAAAAATGGAGCATGCTCAAACTCATTATTAATCCCGTAATCAACGTGATTATCTGAAGTTTCAAAAAAGCCTAGCATGTAATTAGAAGTTGTTGCTTTAGCCTTTCTAATTCCAACAGTTGTTCTATTAGGTTTTAATTCAGGTGTTCCAAACATGGTTTGAACATTTGGGCTTGCCGGTGTATAAAATATTCCTAATGATGGGTAGCCACTAGTGTCATTTATTGAATTATCACCTTCTTTGTTTCGATTCATGTATATTAAATCATTTACACCTTCTCCATGCACGTCTCTTGCTAATAATACGAAGTCGTTCCCTCCTCCATTATTAGCGACGTCAATTCCCATCCTCCAAGATTGTCTAAAGCCCTTATAAGATAATTCAGGCGCCGCCAATGGTGACTCATTATGTATTAAATTAGCGCCATACAAAGTTGAAATTCCATTTATGTTAATATTTCCTTTTCCAATAATATTATTACCATTTAGTCTTAATTCAGAATTTAGAATCGTGGTTTGTAATGTGTCTTTGATTATTAAATTATTTTGACTATAAACTAAATTAGAAGCCAAAACTAATGTTATTAAAATTCTCATGTCTTTTTAATTTTAATCTTGATTATTATTAATCAACGAAAGCCCTAAACCAAAGTTCGATCGTTAATAGTTGATAAATTTGATAAGCATAATCTTGTTTGCCTTCTCTATCCTTATTTATCATGTCGGCTATAAACTCGTAGTTAAAGATGCCTCTATTTTCAACTTGTTCTTTTGATAGCAATTCGTCAACCATTGATTTTAGTTCATTTGAAACCCAAGAACGGATAGGAGCACCAAAAGAAGCCTTCTTTCTATAAATTATATCTTTATCCAAATACTTTTCGGCTGCCCTCTTTAGAATATATTTAGTCTTATGGTTTTTATATTTAAATTTACTGGGAATTGTCATCGCAAATTCTACTACTTTTTTGTCAATAAAAGGAACTCTAACTTCTACTGAAGCAGCCATAGACGCCCGGTCTGAATAGGTTAAATTCAAACCGTTCATAAACATATTAATATCAGTATTACAAATTTGATTAATAGTGTCATGTTTAAATTTTTGATCAAAAATTAACTTATGATCATTGTAAATAGATTTGATTTCAATCTCATTGTTTCCTACTAATAGATTATTAAGTTCTTCTTCATTATAATACGAATAACTTCTCATATATGCTCTTTCAGTTTGTAAGGAAGCAAAACTTAAAAAACGTTTGGCCCATCTAGTTATTTTAATACCTTTTTTTCCTACCCTAACAGGTAATAGTTTTGTTAGTTCAAATATCGGGATTTTAATAATTTGTGGTAATTTATAGTAATATCTTGATAATAGAGTAGCCCGATGTCTTTGGTACCCAAAAAACAACTCATCTGCGCCCATTCCTGAAAGTAAAACCTTTACCCCTCTTTGTCTTGCTGCTTTACAGATTAAATAAGTATTTATTGCAGCAGGATCACCAATTGGTTCATCTAAAGTTTTTACCATCTCCGGAAGTAGTTTTATTATATCCGGTGATAGCTCAATTTCATTGTGATCAAATTCATTTTGTTGTGCAACAATTCTAGCATATTTTTGATCATCAGGCATGCGTTCAATACTTCTATCTTTGTCTGTTGTTGTTATAGTATACGTTGAGAGTTTATTAGTGTGCTTTGACGCAATTACCGAAATCAATGAAGAGTCAAGACCTCCACTTAAAAAAGTGCTTACCGGGACATCTGAAATCATATGTTTTTTAATTGATTCTTCGAGAACATCTTCCAATTGAGAAATGACTGCTTTTTCTGTTAACTGACTTTCTGATTTACTTGAAAGTTCCCAATAACTGTGCAATTTTATTTTTTTGTTGGGTGAAATGGTCATAAAGTGTGCGGGTGGTAATTTATAAGTACCAATAAACATTGACTCGTTTCCTGGGATCCAAACATAGTTTAATGAACTTATAAGACTTTTTTTGTTAATCGCCTTACTAAAACCTGGTACTTCTATAAGTGTTTTAAGTTCAGATGAAAAACAAATATTGCTGTTGATTTTTGAATAAAATAATGGTTTTATCCCAAAATGATCTCTTGCCAAAAAAACTTCTTTTGACTTTTTATTGTAAATTGCAAAAGCAAACATTCCTTCAAAATGCCTTAAACATTGTTCCTTTTCTTTAATATAAAACTCTAAAATAACTTCAGTATCCGATTGTGTTGTAAAAATTGAATCGTGAGTTTCAATCAAATACTTTTTAAGTTCCTTGTAATTGTATAATTCTCCATTATATATTATCACATACTCGTCTTTGTGCAAAGGTTGGTTCGATCTCTTATTTAAATCGATAATGGAAAGCCTTTGATGAGATAATGCAATATGATTATCAAACCATATGTCTTGACTATCTGGACCCCTATGCACTTGTGTTTTATTAGCTTTAATTGCTAATTCTGAATTGTTCTCAAAACCTATAAACCCTGAAATTCCGCACATATTAATTTAATATTTTATTGAATATTTCTATAAAGTTATATTCAAAATCTTCTTGAGTATAGTTGCTCTTAAACTTAATATTATTATTCAATCCATGTTCAATTATTAAATCTGTATTCTCTATATATTTTATCATGGCATTGGATAAATCTTTTACGCTTCCTTCTTTAACTATAAAGCCATTTATATTGTGCTCAATCATATCTGAAATCGCTCCATTTGATGTTGAAATTACTGGAAGATGCATTTGCATCGCTTCTAAAATTGATAGTGGAAAACAATCATTTAAGGTTGGGAATACAAATACATCAGAGGTTGCCAGCTCTTGGAATTTATCATTATCATATTTTGGGCCTAATACTGAAACCGCTTCCGTTAGTTTATTCTTGATAATGAATTCCTTAACTTCGCTAATAGTAATATCCGCAGAATTACCAATTATTTTAACTTTAAAATCATATCCTTTTGAATGTGTTAATACAATAGCTTCCAAAAAAATCATAATCCCTTTAGACAAAATTAAATTTGATAAATAAACAAAGGTTATGGAAGGTTTTTGATTAATTGATTTACTGATTTTTAAATCAAAAATGCCATTATTTAGTACAAAAGGTTCTTGATTATATACATTATCAATATCTAGGTTTAATGTTTCAGAGAGCGTAATGACTTTTGTATTGTTAAAAACAAATTTGTATAAAATTTTATTCAATTTAGAATTTCTTGAGTTTTCTTTAATGCCTTTTCCGTGTAAATGATATACGATTCTTTTGTTAAATAATTTTATTAAAACAACCAATAAAACATCTCTATAAAAAGCAAACCCAATAGGAGATATTGTAAAATACACCAAATCTATCTTATTAACTAGTAGAGTGTACATCAGTTTTGAAACTATCTTTATAAACATCCAAGCTTTAATTAAAGATGCTTTACCAATTTCTTCAATCGTATTTACAAATTTTAAGGGTAATACTATAAAATTGAACTTTTCATTAATGATAGGGCTTTCTAAAATGCTTTTATTGATTAATGACGCCCCATGCACTGGTGGTGGTAACTGGGCAAGAAAGAGAATGTTGGGTTTATTTATGTCGTTTTGTTTCATTTTTTTAAAATAATTATACCTTTTGATTTCTATTTAGTGTCAAGTTGGGTAATTTTAACACAAGTGATTTTGGAAACATAAATGATGAAATAATTTCAATCGGAGAACTCAATTCAAATGTGCTCATTTAGTCTCTTTTTAGAATTAAAATATTCAATTGCTACAAAATAAGCTAGCCAAAACATAAATGCAGAGTGTGGAAGTTCTAATATGACATTAAACGACACCCATACCATATAACCAAGAAGCAACAATAACAAAAACAATTTGTTCCTGTCTAAAATAACATCGGTATTTACAAAAAAAAATGCGAATGCCTTTTTTAACGGCTCAAATAATAATACTAATGAAA
This sequence comes from Flavobacteriaceae bacterium MAR_2010_72, assembly GCA_003550275.1. Lineage (GTDB taxonomy): Bacteria > Bacteroidota > Bacteroidia > Flavobacteriales > Flavobacteriaceae > Geojedonia. The sequence continues at coordinate 20,756 of QXCW01000002.1, read as the reverse complement.
TAAATCCTGTATGAAAACAAATTGTTAAAAAAGAATTATGGGGAGGTGATACCCATCTTTCTAATGGTTTTGATCTATCGAAAAAACCTTGAGAGCCCAATTTGTCATATAGTTCTTGTGCAAATTCATTGCTAGCATAAGGCTGACCAAACCCTTCTCCAAAAATTCCAAAATTATCTAAAAACATAATGTTGCTCAACTCGCCCCAAAACATTAACCTCCAAGATGCATTATTGTCTTGAAATTGAGGAAGAAATAATAATATCGAAACACTAATTATTACTAGAAGAATGGCTATAATTTTCCCTTTTAGATTCACCTTTATTAAGAAGTACATTAATGCTAACGTGAAAACCGCTAAAAATAAAGAGGCATGCCCTAAAAGAGTTGAAAGCAAGAGCGCCATCAAAAAAAATGTCCATTTTAATACTCCTTTTTTATAAACTAAAACATAAGCTCCAAAATTAATTATTCCAAACATTATTGCTGGCGAATAATAATTATAACCTTCAAAAAGACTGAAATTATTATAATTAAAAAGGATTAAATACAGAAAGTAAAATATTTGTAAAGCAATTGAAACAAATCCAATATTCTTTAAAAATTTAATTAAAGGGTATATATCATGATTTTTAATGTATTGGTTGTAAAATATGAAAGCAATGATGAAATAGAAGTATAACATGAATTGACGCAATGCAACTATTTTAAGCTCTTGAGACAGTTCCGTTAATGATAATGAATAAAATAGATATATTATGGATATGCAAATGAACACAAAAAGAGCTAGATGTTTAATGCTACTTAACCGTCTTACCGTTAGAGAATATATTGTAAATAATATTAAAACTAAATCATGTAAATATAATGGGCCAAAAATTTGGGTTTTAGTGAATGCTAATCCAAAAAACAACAACACATAAATATAAATGTATAGCGGGCTGTATTTCGATTTTTTTATTTTAAAACTCATTCTACTAAACAATTTTTTAATCAATAGTAACCTTTATTTTTTTTCTGAAAACAAACAAAATATAAATTGAAACTGAAAGTACGAACAATACTAATGATAATATTTTACTTCCAAATAAAAGAAATATATAATTTATCCCGAAAAGAAGTCCGACTACTCCAATAGCATATAACCCTCTAGTTTTAAAAAATTTAAACTTATTTAATCCCCAGCCATGTATCGCAATTGCAGAACATTCGCCTACAGAAATTGCTAGATAAATAAATGCTTCATTGGTGTTATCGACAAAACTAAATATGAAAACTAGTGCTAAAACTATTGATGCGCCTAAAATAAAACCTAAAGAATATGTTTTGTCTTTGTTTTTTAACAGTAACTCTAATGGTCCAGCAAACGAAATTGAAGTGAAAAAGATTGCTGGTAATAAAAATGGTAAGTTTTCAATAGACTTTTGATAGTTTTTTGCAAAGAATTTAATAGAATATTCAGGATAATAGACTAAAGCTATTATAACAGATATCGCTATCACCATACCTATTTTGTCAACTATTATTACTAAAGCTTCGTCTTTTAACTCCTTAAATAATATCTGGACCAACAACCTTTTTATCCCCACATAGAAGACATAAATTTTCAATAATAAATATGCATTTGCCACCGCTTCTTCTGTGTAAAAATAACTGGCAAAAGAAATGATCCCAAGTCCAAAGAAAACTAAAGCAAATGAAGCCAATCCAACATCTAATGAGTTAATATATGACTTATAAAAATCTAATTTGGGTTTCACAAAGTAGCTTTGCTTATTGAAATGAGAAGATAACGACCCAACCACAAAATAGGTAACTAGCGTTGTGACTACGTAGGTTATTTTAACATAAGGGTTATCAAAAACCACACTAAAAATGATAAATATTGATAAAATACCGACTCTTAAAAAAGACAAAAAAGCTCCTCTTTCAGGTTCGCCTTTACCATAAAATGAGTAATCCCCATTGAGAGCTATTAATGGAATAACCACGTAAAATAAAAGTGTTTCTAACTCTAACCTTTTAAAAAAAACATCAACTAATAAAATACCGATGAGGACAACGAACGAAAACGTAAATCGATCTCTTTGACTATTCAACAGAATGGCTTTCCATTTTTCAGATACAGCTATATCCCTAACTGTTACTAATTGTAGCCCTAAAGAAATTATTGCGGTAAAAACAACTATTAAGGATTCATAATTACCTATATCATAAACTAAAGACTGGTCTAATGTTTTTAAAAATCCAACAGAAACTAACGAAATTATTTGAGAAAACCCTGTTAAAAAAGCTACAATGAAAATTTTTTTAATCATCTTTTTCTGTCTTCAAAATGTGTATAATTCCCCTTGGGTTATATACAACTACTAATACTATATGTTTGGCCTATTTATGTTTTCTCTAAAACTAAAAAAACTGATTGAGGGTATAGTCTCTTAAATTTATTTTCTGTATGATATTTTACGTTCCACTTTAACATATACGATAAATACTTATCAAAAATGACATATGCTTTATAAGCATAAATAGGTTTAGATAATATGTTTTGTGTAAATCTTGAAAAAAATGAAGACATTGTAAAACAATAGTTTTTTCTGATGATTTTAAAACTTAAGTCATTAATCGATTTTTCAAGAAATTGTAGAGGCAATCCTCTTTCGTTTTTTGTTAAACCGTATCTGGGTTGTCTCCAATCACCCATAGATACAATAGGTTCTCTCAATAAAAAAACACCATTATTATTCATTACTCTATTAATCTCCTTAATAACATGGGACGCATTTGGGATATGATGTAATACACCAAAGCTTGTAACTAAATCAAAAAAGTTGTCCTCAAATACTAGGTCGCCATTAATTTCGGGTTTAACATAATTGATTCTTTTGTCCTTAATTTTTTGCCCTTGAAGTTTATCTGATGGCTCTAAAATGTATAAATTTTCAATTTTATCAATTATTGGTAAAAATTCATGTCCTGTAGCTGAACCAATTCCCAAAACATTTTTATAGGTTTTATTTTTATTCAAATATTTAAAACCATGAATTCTATTAATGTTTTCATATAAATAAATTCCTTTATCAAGTAACTCTAACTCTCTTGATTCTAATTTTGAGTAGCCTTCTTCTTCTTCCTTATACCATTCGGTGATTTTATCAAGTGAAAAATCATCGCCATAAAGTTTTTCACCTTTAAAATAGTCTTCCATTCTTATTTATTATTAATTATTACTCCGCAAAAATCCAAAACAACTTTATCTTTAGATAAATTTAGCTGCTTAAACTCTTTGTGGGCAACCAAAAACGCAATAATATCAGCTTTTTCAACTGCTTCCTTATAGCTAGTTAATTTGAATACGTTGTGCGTTTCTATGTTTGGCTCAACGATATAATAGTCCTCATTATTAGCGTTTTGTAATACTTTTTGAACAATGTATTTAGCAGGTGATTCTCTTAAGTCGTCAATATTAGGTTTAAAAGCCAATCCCATTAAAGCAATGCTAGGTTTTCGTCCATGATTAATTTCAAACTGCAATTTTGCAGTTTGTATTTTTTCGGCACACCAAAAGGACTTATAATTATTTATTTCACGAGCTTTACCTATAATTTGTGATTCCATTGGGTAATCTGAAACTATAAAATAGGGGTCAACTGCAATACAATGTCCTCCTACCCCGCAGCCCGGTTGTAATATATTAACCCTTGGGTGTTTATTGGCTAGCTTGATAAGTTCCCAAACATCTATTTCAGCCTTGTCACAAATAAGTGAAAGTTCGTTAGCAAAAGCAATTTGCACATCTCTGGATGAATTTTCAACCAGTTTACACATTTCTGCTGTTCGTGCATTTGTTTCGTGTAAATCTCCCTTTATAAACTCCTTATAAAATGACACCGCTTTTTTAGTCGATTTTTCATCAATTCCCCCAATAACCCTATCATTATTTACTAACTCATACATGACATTTCCAGGCAAAACGCGCTCTGGACAATAGGCAATATTGAGTTTGGTTTTTAATTCTGGGCGCGCTCCATAAATTAAATCCATCATTTTTTCAGTAGTACCAACTGGTGAGGTAGATTCAATTATATACAGGTCATCTTCTTTTAATAAAGGTATAATTGCTTTTGTGGCTGCTTCAACAAACGAAATATCTGGTTCATTCTTCCCTTTAAATGGCGTTGGCACTACAATTAAATATGTATTTGCTACTACGGGTGTTGTTGATGCCTTTAGGTAACCTTGCGAAACTGCTTCGGCTACTGCTTTATCTAAATCTGGTTCTATAATGTGGATTTTTCCTTCATTAATTGTATCAACAATTTTAGGATTAGTATCTACACCATGAACATAGGATTTGTTTTGGGCAATTAAAGCGGCTGTAGGCAAGCCAATATAACCAAGACCAATCATTACAACTTGAGGTTGTTTCATTGTTTAAATATTTTTAATATAATCTACAATTTTTTCACATGCCGTTCCGTCTCCATAGGGATTGTGCAATTTACTCATACTGTTATAACAATCTTGATGTGTTAGTAGTTTTTTTGTTTCTGTAATTATTTTACTAGAGTTTGTTCCAACTAGAAGTACGGTTCCAGCTTCAACTGCTTCTGGGCGTTCGGTAGTATTTCGCATTACCAATACAGGTTTTCCTAAACTTGGTGCTTCCTCCTGAACGCCTCCACTATCTGTAATTATCAGGTATGATTTTTCCATCAACCAAATAAAAGCCGGATATGATAAAGGAGGAATAAGATTAATATTAGTTATGTCGCCTAAAAGCTTATATACTGGTTTTTGAACATTGGGGTTGAGATGGACGGGGTAAATAATTTGACAATCTTGATGTTCAACAGCAATTGCCTTTAACGCATTGCAAATGCTAACAAATCCTTGTCCATGATTTTCTCTTCTATGCCCAGTTACTAAAATCACCTTTTTCGTTGGGTCAACTATTTGTTTTAAATCTTCTATTTCTTGGTCCTTAAAAGCGGTAGAGTTAACCTTACCAACACTATAAAGTAACGCATCTATGACTGTATTACCAGTCACAACTACACTTTCTTTCTTTTTATTTTCGTTGATTAAATTCTCTCTAGCTGTTTTGGTTGGAGCAAAATGAATATTGGTCACAATCCCTGTCACCGATCTATTCATCTCTTCTGGAAAAGGTGATTTCATATTAAAAGTCCTCAAACCTGCTTCTATATGACAAACAATAGCGCCTGAATAAAACGCAGCTATGCTTGCGGCCATTGTTGTTGTTGTGTCGCCATGCACATAAACATAGTCTGGCTTAAAATCTTCCAATATATCCTTTAACCCTGTAATAATATTTGCGGTGAGAGCGTAAAGATTTTGATCTGGTTTCATTAAATCCAAATCATAATCTGGAACTATTTCAAAAAATGATAAGACTTGATCCAACATTTCCCTATGTTGAGCTGTAATACAAACCTTGGTTTCAAACTCGTTTTTATGTTTTAAAAATTGCTTGACTAGTGGTGCCATTTTAATGGCTTCGGGGCGCGTGCCAAAAATGATAAGGTTCTTTTTCATTTATAGAATTACATATAATCGCAAATATTACAAGCGACTTCTATTCAATGCGCAAAAATACTACTATTTCTTTGTAAACCTAAAATCTAAACCACCATTCCTGCCGCAACAGTTTCATTGGTCGAATCATCTACCAAAATAATGCTTCCTGTAATTCGGTTTTCACGGTAAGAGTCAATCATTAAAGGTTTTGTGGTTCTTATTTTTACTTTAGAGATGTCATTCATTCCTAAATCTTTGTCATCTGTTTTTCGTTCTAAAGTATTAATGTCGTATTTATAAACCACTTCCTTTATCATAGCCTTTTGCTCATTTGAGGTGTGCTTGATGGTATATTTTGCTCTTGGTTTTGCCGGATTATTGTGCAACCAGCATAACATCACTTCTACATCTTGAGTCACTTTAGCTTTATTATTTGAGCGTACAATCATGTCGCCTCTGCTGATATCAATGTCATCTGTAAGCGTTATTGAAACAGACATAGGTGCAAAAGCTTCCTCTAATTCGCCTTCAAATGTGTCAATGGTTTTAATTTTAGACGTAAAGCCTGACGGCAAAATAGTAACCTCATCACCCGGTCTAAACACCCCAGATGAGACTCGACCTGCATAACCACGATAATCACGGTGTGAATCATTTTGAGGTCTTAACACCGTTTGAACAGGGAATCTTGCATCTATTTTATTGATATCACTACTAATATGTAAGGTCTCAAGCGTGTGAAGCAACGGTGCTCCAAGGTACCAGTCCATGTTTTCTGATCTGTTAACCACATTGTCTCCATCTAGAGCGCTAATAGGAATAAAACGAATATCCTTCACTAAAAACTTTGAAGAAAACTTTTCAAATTGGTCAATAACAGTATTGTAGGCTTCTTCAGAGTATTCTACTAAATCCATTTTATTCACACAAACAATAACATGAGGTATTTGTAAAAGGGAAGCAATAAAAGCATGACGCTTGGTCTGCTCAATAACGCCGTGTCTAGCATCTACCAAAATTATGGCGGCATTAGCCGTTGAAGCTCCTGTAACCATGTTTCTAGTATATTGGATATGGCCTGGCGTGTCGGCAATTATGAACTTACGCTTTGGTGTTGTGAAATATCTGTAAGCAACGTCAATAGTAATCCCTTGTTCCCGCTCGTCGCGTAAGCCGTCTGTAAATAAGGCTAAATCTACGCCTTCGTGACCTTTTTTCTTACTTGTGTTTTCTATAGCTTCAAGCTGATCTTCAAAAATGGATTTAGAATCGTAAAGTAATCTTCCTATTAGGGTGCTTTTCCCATCATCAACACTTCCAGCTGTTGTAAATCGTAATAATTGATTGTTGTCTAACATTGTATTCTTTTATTGAGAAACTGAAATGATTTCAGTACAAACATTTAACTTAAATTAAAAATACCCTTGACGTTTACGGTCTTCCATAGCGGTTTCTGAACGTTTATCGTCACTTCTATTGCCCCGTTCGGTTTGTCGCATAGCAGATACCTCTAAAGCTATTTTCTCCAAAGTATCGGCATCTGATTCAATCCCTCCAGTAATAGTAATGTCCCCTAAAGTTCTAAATCGAATCTTTTTAATATGAATTTTCTCGTTTTCTTCAAGTTTTAGAAATTCAGAGTTAGGAATCCAAGATTCATTTCTCCAAACCACTTCACGCTGATGAGCAAAATATAAGGACGGAATTGCAATGTTTTCTCGCTTGATATAGTTCCAAACATCCATTTCGGTCCAATTACTAATAGGAAATGCTCTAAAATGTTCGCCTTCAAAATGTTTGCCGTTAAAGATATTCCATAGCTCTGGCCGTTGGTTTTTGGGGTCCCATTGGCCAAAGTCATCTCGGTGCGAGAAGAAGCGTTCTTTTGCTCTTGCTTTTTCTTCATCTCTTCGGCCACCTCCTATGGCACAATCCACTTTACTCGCTTCAATAGCATCCAACAAGGTGGTAATTTGAAGCGCATTTCTAGTAGCGCCTTTTCCTCGTTCTTCTGCCACACGACCTTCGTCAATAGAATCTTGAACAGAGCCTACAATGAGGTTGACACCTAACTCTTTGATAAGGTTATCCCTAAACTGAATGGTTTCAGGGAAATTATGTCCTGTATCAACATGCATTAACGAAAACGGTATTTTGGAAGGGTAAAATGCCTTTCTTGCCAAATGTGTTACCACAATGGAATCTTTTCCTCCTGAGAATAGAATTACTGGATTTTGAAACTGTGCCCAAACTTCGCGCAATACGAAAATGGCTTCACTTTCTAATTCATCTAAATAATTTAAATAATACTTACTCATTGTTGAGTTTTAATTTAGGTGTTATGTACTCAATTACTTTTTTTACAGAACTTTCAATTGATTCGTTCTCTGTTTTTATTTCCAAATCGGGATGTGCTGGAGCCTCATAGGGTGCCGAAATCCCAGTCATATTTTTAATTTCTCCTGCTCGAGCCTTTTTATAAAGGCCTTTTACATCTCTTCGCTCACACTCTTCTACGCTGGTATTGATATAGATTTCAACAAAATTAGTGTCACCGACAATATTTTTGATGCGTTCCCGATCTTTTCTGTATGGTGATACAAAAGCCGCCAAAACAACCAAACCAGCTTCAACCATCAAATTGGAAACTTCGGCGATACGCCTAATGTTCTCCGTTCGGTGTTCTGGTGAAAAACTTAAATCATTATTAATCCCTTTTCTGATATTATCGCCGTCTAGGGTGAAGGTTTTTATTCCTATTTCATGGAGTTTGAGCTCAACTGCATTGGCAATCGTAGACTTGCCTGAACCTGACAGACCCGTAAACCAAATCAAAAATGAATTGTGGTTATTCTGAGCTCTGCGGTTCGCGACAGATACCTGATAATTATGAGGAATTACATTGTCTTGCATTTTAACTTTTTCTCTGTTCTAGACCATAATCAAACTTATACCATATTCTTTCATGGAAATAGTAAAGCACCATTTTTGTTAACACTTCTACAAGACCAATTTTTAAACCAATCATTGGATCTCCAGAAATTACCCAAGCAAGAATTATGGTGTCAATCGTTCCAAGAATTCGCCAGGTAATTGTTTTTATAAGATGCCTCGTATTAGGGTTTACTACTTGTGTTCTAAACCAAATTCGTTCATGAAAATAGTACAATATCATTTTTGTTGTAACCTCTGCAAGACCAATTTTTAAGCCTGTAATTGGGTTTCCAGATATAATCCATGCCAATACCATTGTGTCTAGCGTTCCCACAATTCTCCATGTGATTGCCTTGGCGATATGTCTTCTTCTGGACTTATCAGACATTATTTTGATACCAAAAACCATGGATTTAATAAATTTTCTTTATTGTAGAGTAGTGGTTTATTTGTTTCTTTTGAAATGACCTCAATTCCAACAGCATTGCAAATCGCTTGTCCAGCCGCGGTATCCCATTCCATTGTAGGCGCATAACGCGGATAAACGTCGGCATTGCCTTCAGCTACTAAACAAAATTTTAATGAACTTCCTTTTGAAACAATTTCAACGGCTTTACCAGATTGTTTTAATGTCTCAACGAAATCAAGTGTTTCTTGACTCATATGGGATCTACTTCCAACTACTTGAACTGGATCAGCGTTGGCTTGTTTAGGTTGCAATGGTTCGGCAATCTCTAAAACTGCACTCAAACTTGTATCGTGTGATGTCAAAATTGCCTTGAGGGCCATATTTTTTTCTACGTTAGCGAAATACAGCACTTTAGTGGCAGGCACATAGATAACTCCTAAAACTGGCTCGCCATTTGTGACCATGGCGATGTTGACCGTAAACTCTCCATTTCTTTTGATAAATTCTTTTGTCCCGTCAACAGGGTCGACTACCCAACAATTGGTCCAATTTTTTCTAATTTGAAAATCTGTTTGTTTATTTTCCTCACTGATTATGGGAATATTGGTAGGGCGCAAGTACGAATTTATTATATCATTTGCTCTTTTGTCTGCTTCTGTTAAAGGTGATTTGTCGTCCTTATATTCTACTTCAATAACAGAAGTGTAAACCTCCATGATAGCTTTACCTGCTTTTAAAGCGGCTTGTATTGCAATATTTAAATTCTCTTCCATAATCTATTGAAGTTGCCAAAAATAATTATTTTTTTATTATCCTACTAATTTAGTAGGCAAATATTTAAGATTGTGGAGCAGAGATTAATTGGGTAACCGTTTTATCGACACATTCTTCCCATGATGGCTGCTCTTGCAAAACCCTTAATCTCTTTGAATTGTCTAAAATACTATATTTTGGTCGTAATGCTTTAGATTTAAATGAATTAATTGCTTGTATACTATCGCAATTATAGTCATTGAAGCTTTTACAAATTTGAAGTGCAAAATGATACCAAGTGGTCTGCCCTTTATCTGAAAAATGATAAATTCCGAAATTTGGTGTACGAGAATCAATTAATTTGAAGATAAATTGAGCTAGAGTTGAACAACTCGTTGGCGTTCCTATTTGTGACGCAGTAATATTAAGTGATTCGTTATTTTGAATCTTATTTACAATGGTTTTTAAAAAATTATGACCGTAACTAGAATACAACCAAGATGTTCTAACAATAAAATATTTTGTTGAACTACTTTGAATAAACTGTTCGCCTTGAAGTTTCGATTTTCCATAGGTATTGATTGGGTTTGGCGCATCTATTTCCTTATAAGGCGCTTTGTTTTCACCATCAAACACATAATCTGTTGAAACATGAATTAAAACCGCATTGTTTTTCTCGCAAATTCCAGCCAAATTTTTAACGGCTTCAGCATTAACTTTAAATGCCAGTTCAGGACGATCTTCTGACTGTTCAACATTGGTGTATGCCGCACAGTTAATACAATACTCAAATTGATGTTGATCAAACAGGTTTTGCACAGCCGCAGTATCTGATATGTCTAGATCTGCTTTTGACGCAAACAAAATTTTGTAACTAGAGTCGCTGGCATAAAATTCTTTAATGGTTTGCCCTAATTGCCCCGTAGCTCCAGTTACCAAGATTTTAGCTTTCATTTGAACAAAGTTTCAAATGTTGGTAGCTGTCTATCTTTTTCAGAAAGAATAAGTTCACTTTCTGGAATCCCCCAATTTATATTAAGGTCTGGATCATTATAAATTATTCCGCTTTCAGCTTCTTTGTTATAATAATTATCACATTTATAGCTAAAAATGGTTTCGTCCTCTAAAGTCAAAAACCCATGAGCAAAACCTCTAGGCACAAAAAGCTGGTGCTTTGTTTTATCATCCAACCTCATTGAAAAGTGCTCGCCAAATGTTTTTGAATCCTTTCGCAAATCAACACAAACATCAAGAACACTGCCTTTTATAACACTGACTAATTTTGCTTGTGCGTAATCTCCGGCTTGAAAATGCAACCCACGTAAAACACCTTTAGAAGATGTAGATAGATTATCTTGGACAAAATCAATAGTTAAGCCCGTATTCTCCTGAAATGCTTTCAAATTAAAACTTTCAAGAAAACTTCCTCTAGCATCCCTAAAAACTTTGGGCATTACAATAACACAATCTTTTAGAGGCGTTTGTTGTATGGTCATTGCTATTTAATTTGCTGAAGATATTGTCCGTAACCACTTTTAAGCAATGGCTTGGCTAGTTTATGTAATTGCGCCTTGTTGATATACCCCATTCTAAAAGCCATTTCTTCAATACAGCCAATTTTGAGGCCCTGTCGCTCTTCAATCACCTGAACAAATTGTGATGCTTGCATTAATGATTGGAAAGTTCCGGTATCTAACCATGCTGTTCCCTTGTCGAGTATTTGAACATGAAGCTTTTGTTGCTTTAAGTAAGCCCTATTTACATCTGTTATTTCAAGTTCGCCCCTATGGCTTGGTTTAATGTTTTTGGCAATTTTGATAACATTATTGTCATAGAAATAAATTCCAGGTACGGCATAATTTGATTTAGGCTGTTCTGGTTTTTCTTCAATAGAAATGGCCTTGTTATTCGCGTCAAATTCAACAACGCCATACCGTTGGGGGTCATGAACATGATAAGCAAAAATCACTCCGCCTTTTGGTTCATGAATTGCCTTTAGCGTTTGGTCCAATCCCGATCCATAAAAAATATTATCGCCTAATATTAGTGCCGCGCTATCGGCACCAATAAATTCTTCTCCAATAATAAAGGCTTCAGCTAACCCGTTGGGTTGCTCTTGTACTGCATATTCGAACTTACAACCGTAGTCCTTTCCATTACCAAGCAATTCCTTAAATCGAGGTGTGTCTTTCGACGTAGAGATAATTAGGATTTCACGTATCCCTGCCGACATTAATGTAGTAATGGGATAGTAAATCATAGGTTTGTCGTAAACCGGCATAAGCTGTTTACTAAGTACTTTAGTCAATGGATGAAGTCTTGTCCCAGAACCACCTGCTAGAATTATACCTTTCATTGTTTTTTATATTTTTCAATGTACCAATTTACGGTTTTTATAATTCCTGTTTCAAAACTTTCATTAGCCTTCCATCCAAGTTCTTTTTCAATTTTAGAAGCATCAATGGCATATCTAAAATCATGACCTGGTCTATCTTTTACGAAAGAGATTTGATCTTTATACGAATTTTTCTTTGGTTTTAGTTCGTCTAAAATTTCACAAATGGTGATTGCTATATATAGATTATTGCGTTCATTTTTGCCCCCGATATTATAGGTTTCCCCGGCTTTTCCATTCCAGAATGCCAAATCTATACCTTTACAATGATCTAATACATAAAGCCAATCTCTAATATTGGATCCGTCACCATAAATTGGAATTGGTTCTCCAGAAAGCGCTTTTCGAATGATAGTTGGGATCAACTTTTCATCATGTTGTTTCGGTCCATAGTTATTTGAACAATTAGTGGTGACCACATTTAGTCCGTAAGTATGGAAATAACTTCTCACAAAAAAATCTGAAGCTGCTTTTGAAGCGCTATAAGGGCTATTAGGCGCGTAAGGCGTTTGTTCAACAAATAATCCTTCTTGACCTAATGTGCCGTAAACCTCATCTGTTGAAATATGAAGAAATTTATTGTTCTCAAAGCCTTTTTTAACTTGGTGTGGACCATCCATCCAACAGTCTTTAGCAACATCTAAAAGGTTAAATGTGCCAAAAACATTGGTTTGTATAAATTCACTTGGGTTATTAATAGAGTTGTCTACATGTGATTCAGCAGCAAAATGAATGACGCCATTGAATTTGTGCTTCTCAAAAAGGCTTTCTATTAACGATCTGTTACAAATATCGCCTTGAACGAACGTATAATTTGAGTGAGAACCTCCTATATTTAAATTTGAAAGCTCACCTGCATAAGTGAGCTTGTCTAAATTGACAATATTAATTTCAGGACAGTTTTCAAGATAAAACTCAACAAAATTAGAGCCAATAAATCCAGCGCCTCCTGTAATTAAAATGTTCATTCCAATTATTGCTTACTTTGTTTGTCTAAATATTTACCAAGCCCCAAGAAAGAAAAGATCAGTAGCATCATTGAGGCCAATACAATTGGGAATACAAACTTCTTTTTATCAGTCCACTCTTTTATATCATATCCAGAGTCTGGAAACCCAGCCAATACATTAATGATATTTTGTTGCAGAATTTTATCAGTATTCACTTGTCGCCTTTGAGCTTCTAACTCAAGGCGTTTTTCAATAATTATTGATTCGTCTACAATTAAATTGCTTGATTCTGCATTTCCCATGTATAAAGTTGTCCCGGCTCCAGGAATGGGTTCTTTTTGAGATTCATTAATTCTTATTTTTAAATATTCATCAACTAAGGAGTCCGTTTTTTGAACTTGTTTTAATAATGCTTGATCCTTTTTGTTTAAATTTAACATATTAATTTCAACCAACTCTTTTAAATAGGCATTTGCTGAAATTTCGTCAACAAAAGCCTTTTCAATCTTTTTATAAACCGTTTTATCAGTAGACGCCACACCTATACGATGAATGTTAAAGTTATAATTAGTTAAAGACTTTTTATATCTGTCAAAGGTCATTTCTACTCTAGAGACTGAATCCAACATTGAATAAAATGCTGAATACATTTCGGCTATGACATTGTCATCTATATCTGGCTCAATATAAAACCCCTTTAATTTAGCAGCTTCCCCAACCGTTACACCCAATCTCCTAGATAATTCTAGACTATCCGCATCTTTATTTGCCAGTTGATGAAACTGATTAATGTTTTCATAAACTTGCCTTGCAGAATTAAAGTTAGTTTCAATAAACATATTTGCACCATACAATTTGTCTGACTTCTTATCGATTATAAAACCAAAAGCACCTCCTATAATAATTGCTGTTGCATACCAAACCTTTCGTTTATAAAAATGGATCAATAGGATTAAGATAACATTATATATCCCAATAAAAATATTAGCTATAAACCTAAAAAATCTTTCAAATGCATTGCCTATTAACTTGAATAATTGTCCTAAATCAACTTCTTCAGAATTTGTAGGCTCTGGTAAATTCTTACTCATAATTGTAAATTATTAATTGAATATTTGTTGTAATATTTTTCGTGTTATTAAATAGGTGGGCTTAACTCCTGACGTACCCAATCCTCCTGATGCTAAAGTGCTTCCTGTCTCCAATGGATTATCACTAGCGTAATAAGCATATCTAACTTTTACATCAGACCTTATGCTTCCTCTAACTTTTGATGCAGCCTGTATGGCCTTTTGATAATGAGCTCCTTCCATTTCCAAACCTATCACATTCCATGTGGAATTGAAGAAAAACTTTAGAATTTCCTTGTTTTGGAGTGATGTGCCTAAAACCGTAATCATTGAGCCTTCACAAACTGCTACGCCTTGACCTTCTAAATCCGCTTTTGAAAGTTCATTTGTAAAAGGATAATTATCAGCCGTCCCTTCAAAAATATGTGCCGAAGGAATCATAATATCACCCTTACCTCCTTCTAAAATACCTGCCTTACCCATTATGGATATGGACTCTACATTAAGATGAATTTTTTTACCATTAACCTTTATCGGTTTTAACAACTCATCAATAGTTTCATAGGCTTGCTCTCCAAAAGCATAATCCATTACGAATATAACAGGTTTTTCTGAAGTGTTAAACCTCTCACTAACATTAATATCTGTTTTGGAAAAATCAATTTTAGAAGTATCAAAAATCTGAACGTCGATATTCGTGCCTGACTTATCTTCAATGTAAATCATGCCTTTTTGAGTTGCCTCTTTTACGACCTTGTTGCGAATAGCCTCATTGTCCTTTTGACTTAATGCTTCATAAATTTGAAACATATCCTTTTTTGGTTTCAAATTTTTTAGCGCGTTTGAGGCAAAAACAGAATTCATGACACTGTGCATATTGGCACTAATCACATGAATTGGACGCTCCAACAAATCATTTTTATGAAGTACTTCTTTTATATGATCTGCCCATATTTCACCATGAATATGATGACCCAATCGCTCCCTTAACACTGGACTAAAGGTTACCGTGCGTTTTTTATTGTTGATGACCTCTTCAATAGCCAATTTTCCTAGCCAGTAAATAATATGCAACAATCTATCTGGTTGAGCAGAAGACGTAAACTTTTCATGGGCTTCAGTGAGTTCATTAAAGGTTCTTCCTAAAATATTGGCGGTATGGGTAATGGCTATTTCGCGCTCCTGTTGCGTTAGCTCTTCTGTTGACATTACCGCTTTTTCCAATTTAACCCAATCACGGGTTGTGTTTCCAATTTCGTCAATAAGAACTCGCTTGCTAATCTTATGGGATTCAACAAAAAGAAACGTTAAGTGGGTTAAAATATCATAGATTTCTGATCGGCCTCTAGTTATTTCAATATTCATCTGCTCATCATCGATGCGATAGCAGTTTCTTCTTCGTTTTGGAGGAATAATAGGTTTAAAATGTGAATTTGCATAACCTTCATCACTTGTAAGATTAATAAATGTACACTCTTCAATGCCTCTGGGTAGTCTGTCAATAACGTAAAGCAGACCTTCTAGTTCCGCTTTTTCTTCGGCTATAGAGCCATAAATTTCAGGGCGCAACAGTAATAAGGCTTCTCTCAAGGTCTCCCCAGAAACTCCCATTGGTTTATAAAACCCACGATTAAACAAATGCCGCATGGTAATGTACATTCTTTCAATAGCATTTGAGCTCTCTTGAGCCCTTGTTCGTTCATGGTGTTTCTTTTTGTTCATATAGCGTATTTGACGAGCAAAGATAATACTATTTAACCAATTTTAACTCTGATAAAGCCTCTGCAATTTTGCGATCATTTGAAAGTCTTGGGATTTTGTTTTGTCCACCCAATTTCCCAATTGACTTCATATAATTCTGAAATCCAAGCGACCTAACCGGTGTTATTTTTAAAGTCTGTAGAACATTCCCCTTTATTAAATCAAAATAATAGCTGTTTTGTTTTTGAAGTGAATGATCTAATTTTTCAGCTAAAGCAACCATGTCTTCCGGTTCGTTTTCAAATTCTATAAACCATTCATGGTAAGGCAATCCATCATTAGGATTGATTTGCGGAGCAACCGTAAATTCGGTTACTCGAATATTAGAATCAACTATTGCTTCTTGAAGTGCCTGTTCTACCTCTTTTCCAATGACGTGCTCTCCAAAAGCTGAAATAAAATGCTTTATGCGCCCAGAAACAATAACACGATAGGGCTTAATCGACGTAAACTCAACAGTGTCTCCTAAATTATATGCCCAAAGGCCAGCATTTGTGGAAACGATCATTACATAATTGACCCCTAGTTGAACATCTTGTAAGGTTATGCGTTTAGGCTCATTATTAAAAAATTCATCCGCTTTTATGAATTCATAAAAAATACCAGAATTCAACTGAAGTAGCATCCCTTTTTCGCTTTGCTGGTCCTGAAAGGCAAAAAAGCCCTCGCTTGCAGGATATAATTCAATACTATCAACTTTGCGACCAATGAGATTTTCAAATTTTGCCCTATAAGGTTCGTAATTCACACCTCCAAATATGAACAGTTTGAAGTTTTTAAATACGTCGCCAACTTTCTTTCCTGTTTTTTGCTGAATTTTTTCAAAATACATTTGCACCCATGATGGTATCCCAGAAATGACGGTCATATTTTCTGGCAATGTTTCTTTTACAATAGCATCAACTTTTGTCTCCCAATCGTCAATACAGTTGGTTTCCCAAGTTGGCATTCTGTTTTTTGAAGATATTTAGGTACGTAATGGGCAACTATACCTGAAAGTCTTCCAAACTGGATTCCGTTTTTTTGCTCTAAAACTGGACTTCCTTGCAGAAAAATCATTTTTCCATCTACGAATTTGCTGTTTCCAGTTTCAGCAATGTACATCAAAATTGCATTTCTAGCGGCTTCAACATGTGTTGGCATACTTTCCTTGGTAATAGGAATATATTTAGCGCCAGAGGTTGTACCTGAAGTTTTTGCAAAATATAAAGGCTTCCCTTTCCATAACATATCTTCTTCTCCTTTTACGGCTCTATCTACATACGGTCGTAATGCTTCATAATCACGTACGGGTACTCGTTTTACAAAATCTTCATAGGAGTTTATACTTACAAAATCGTGATCCTTGCCAAAAACCGTTGCTGTTGCTTGACTTATTAAGTCTTGGAATACTTTTTTTTGTGTTTTAATAGGATTGTTGGCCCATTTTAAAACTGATTTTCTAACTCCTTTTGCGAAAGGTATGGCCAATGCAGATTTTATTGATAGCATTATTTAAAGTCTATAAAGTTTGTTGGATTAACTGGGTAGCCTCTGCTCCATAATTCAAAATGCAAATGTGGCCCCGTGGTAAGTTCACCTGTATTTCCTGCCATTGCAATCACTTCTCCTGCCTTAACTAAATCGCCTTGCCTTTTCGCGATGGAAGCATTGTGCTTGTAAACTGAAATAAGTTCGTTACTGTGTTCAATAATTACTACATAGCCCGTTTCGGCAGTCCATTCAGCAAAAATTATAGTGCCGTCTGCAGTAGCTTTGACTGGCGTGTCCTTGGCCACTACAACATCCACAGCATAATGACGTTCTTCAACATTATAAGCTTCAGAAATAGTGCCGTTTACAGGCGGAAATAAAACAAAATTCGATGATAAAATAGCAGATTCAAACAAATTATACTTATCCTCTTTATCCACCAAATCGCGCAGCAATGAGTCTTCTTTTGCTGGTTTTAAATTAATAATATTTATGTCTTTACTCGCCGCCTCAATTATAGAGTCCTTGTTGAATTCAACCATTTTAACATCACCAGTCAAAACCCGTTTTATGGATTGATAATACTGATCGTTCATGCTTATAACTTGCTGCAAAGAGTCGGTTTTGTAATTGAGTTCTGTTGCTTTTTGTTTTAATGCTGTTGAAGAATAGCCCGGTATATACTCTCTCAATGACGTAAACGCTATTAACAAAATAGTTGATGTTACAAGTAAAATTGAAGAAATTGCCACAATAACAAACACATTAAGCCGTGTTAATTTCATTGCAAAACGCTCTTCAAAGGTGTCTTCATTTAAAATTACCAACCTGTATTTATGAAGTAGCTTTTTGGCGAATTTTTTTTGTTTCTTTTTTGCTGTCATTATAGCACAAAATTAATTAAAATAAGTGCAAGTTAAAGTACACATGGTTAAAGTTTGCTTTTAAACGTTTAATTTGAAGTTTAATTATTAAATTTGCAATTCAAATTAGAAAATTATGATCGCATCACATATGTTTTTAGCAATTGGCCCATGGCAAATCGTTTTAGTTGTTTTGGTTGTTTTATTATTGTTTGGAGGTAAAAAAATACCAGAACTTATGCGTGGTTTAGGCAGTGGAATCAAAGAATTTAAAGATGCCAGTAAAGATGATGATAAGTCTTCTGCTGACAAGAAAGAATAAAAAAATAATACCACAATAAAAAAGCCAACTAGATTAGTTGGCTTTTTTATTTTATTTGATCTTAACCGATCTTATAATGGATTCTAATTCAAATATGTAGTCCCGTTTTTGAACGGATGGCGCAAAAACATAGCCTTCAATAACCACATACCTGTCATTCACTTGGTCCTCTATGGCATAATTAATAAATGGCCCAGACATAAAATCATTTTTAACATCCCAAATACCCTTTGTTTCCAAAGTTGGCTTATTGTCAATAATGGTTTGAAAAATATAAGGGGAATACGCATTTTCTGTTGTCATATGGGCGCCTTCAATACGTCCTGGAATATGATTTTTACCAATAGAATCTCTCAATTTTACAACATCAACCACAGCACTATCCCCTTTTCTTATTGCATCTAGTGGTACTTGATACACCAAAAGGTCCATAGTTCCAGTTTTGGTGTCCTTTCGTATCCAGAAAAAATGATCTTCTTTTTTCGCTATACGATAAACCGAAGAAAACTTTAAGTTAATCCCGAGGTTTTCCTGTAAGGGTTCATCATCAAACAATGAAAGCGCAATTCGTCTTTGTTGCTCCTTGATTTCCGCTTTTTTAAATGCATCAATAATCTTTTCAGCATTAGCCATTAATTGCTCTTCAATTTCAGCATTGGTTTCACCTGTAATTAGAGCTAGTACTTGTGGTTTGGCATAAACATCGGTAAGTATTTTAGTGTCAGCTGGCTTTCCTTTTTCAATTTTAAGGATTGTTCTGTTCTTGGTTGTGAACCCTGAAAATACTTGGGTCGGCATTTGACTTAAATCGAAAATAGGTTCGTCCTGAGGTAGGCCTTCTAAGGGGGCTGCCAATACACTTCGAATGGCCTCGCCTACAGTGTCTTCCCATAGTAAGTTGTCAACCACAACGGACACATTTTAATGTTCCCTGAAGAATTTGGTACTATTCGTTTGTTTTTCGAATCTCCTCCACAGGCTACTAATAACACTGCTAAAGTGAAGGCTAAAAAGGAATTTTTCATGGATTGATTTTTAAAATTATTTGTTGGAAACAATGAGCGTCATCCCGACGGTTAGTTTTGTGCCACTAATATCGTTCCAATCTTTAATATTTTGCCACCGAAACTCCTGGAAATTTTTGCGATATGCTCCAAAGAGAGTCTCCACTTTGTACTTTATAGGTTTGCTTTCCATTAACCTCTACGTTTTTGGGGAAGTAGTTTTAACAACCGTTGAAGCATTGATGATGGGTTTCTGGGATAAATGGTTAAGCGCTGACCTATTCTCAAATTGTTGCTTCGCAATCCATTCCACTGTTTAATTTGACTCACTCTTACGCCATAAATTCTTTGCAATTTTCCCTAAATAATCACCAGACTTTACTCTATAAGTTGTTTTGGATTCAGAATCGAAAAATTGAGGGAGAGGTTTTTTCACGTTTATCAAATTCAGATTTGACATAAGCATAGATTTGATCTTCGTTATTAACAAACTTGCCTAAAGCGTGTTTTAGGCAACCTCAACGCGTAATTTTCCCCTTTTATGTAGGGAATGATATCTAATTTATATGAAGGATTCAAAAATTGTAGTTCCTCTACCGGTAAATCCAACAGTTCAGAAACCTGATCCAGAGTGATCATTTGTTTGACCTGAATGGTATCGGTTTCAAAATACCTGAAATCAGGCTTAACTTTTTTAAATCCATGCTGTTCAGCAAATTCAAAAATATACATAGTCGCCAAAATGCTGGTAAATAGCCCGCTGTTTCGCGAGGGTAAAAACGGCCTGATATTCCAGTAATTTTGATAACCTCCAGACCTGCGAATGGCTTTACTTACATTTCCAGGGCCTGAATTGTATGCTGCCAAGGCCAAATCCCCAATCTCCAAAAATTTCATAGAGTTAGCCAAATATTTACTCGCAGCATCTGTAGATTTAATAGGATCACTGCGTTCGTCGACATAACTACTCACATTTAAACCATACATTTTGCCAGTAGCAAACATAAACTGCCACAAACCCGTTGCTCCAACTCGTGATTTGGCCCTAGGTTTTAAAGCAGATTCAACAATGGCCAAATATTTAAGTTCTAAAGGAACATCATGGTTATCTAGCTCCTGTTCAAATAAAGGAAAGTAGAATTCACTTAAAGACATTAAGCGCTCCAATGACTGTCTTCGATGTTTTAAATACGATTTTATAACGCTTTCAAGTGAAGGGTTATATTCTATATTAAATGGTGTTTTAGCGTTTAAAACCTCAAGTCTAGCCTTTATTGTATC
>QXCW01000001.1 GCA_003550275.1 Flavobacteriaceae bacterium MAR_2010_72 | reverse complement strand
TTATGGAATAGTAAAGCTGGGAACACAAATAATAAAGCTTTAGATGTTTTTAGGAGCTGTGGATTATTTAAAAACCCAAGGTTTTAAGAACATCATACTGGTTGGAGGAAGTATGGGTGCAGCTGCAATTTTAGGTGCATTAGAGCTTGAGACAGATATCAATTTAAGAAAAGTAGTACTATTGGCTCCAGCAGTTGGAAAAGGAATTTCAAACAAGAAAATTGAAAAATTAGTGGTGGTATCCAAAGATGAAGTTCTGTTTACAAAAGTTAATCAAATTTTTAATGAATGTACGGATCCAAAACAATTAAAAATCTTTAGTGGTTCATTTCACGCCCAACATTTATTCAACTCTGAACATCGTAACGAACTTATTGATTTGGTTATAGAGTTCATTACAACTAAATAAAAGTTTGTTTTATTGTTAATTAGAGTATGGAGAGTGATTTTCTAATTCTAAAACTTTATTTCAAAAACAAAAAAAGCACCATTACTTTTTAATGGTGCTTTTTTAACTTGTAAAGTATTAATGTCTGAATATTAACGCTAAATGACGTATCTAATTCTAGACTTTTTTAGATACATAATGTAATCTAAAACTTAAATTATGCCTTACCTAAAATTCTGAACATGCCAGTCCCGCAAGATGGGCATTTTCCTTTCATAGCTTTTCTACCGTTTTTCATAGTAACTTCGGCAGCACCGCTAATTTCTTTTTTAGATTTACATTTTACGCAATATCCTTCCATAATGTTATAAGGTTTTTGTTGTGGTTAAACTATTTCTTTCAAATTTAGGTATTAGCTTTTTTATGCAAACTTATTTTCAACCTATTACATTTTAAGTTTTTACTCACATAAGTACTTGATTTATAAGCTACTTTAGAATAACTTTTTTACTCACAACCCCTTGTTCGGTATTTATCTTCAAAATATAAATCCCTTTATCAATGCCAATTGGCTCAATTTTATTGGTTGAACCAAACTTTAATGACCTTACTTCCTTGCCTGTAAAATCATAAATTTTAACACCTTCGATTAACGTATCATTTTGTAACTGAAGATGTAATTGAAAGGCTTCTGAATCATAACTAACCAAAAAGTTTTGGTCAAAGTCAACTTCATTTGTTGCTAGCAACCTATTTTGAGATGGCTTGAACACCAAACTAAATCTATCACTGTAAACACCAGGTTCTAAATAAACTTTAAATGGTTTGTCGTTAATTTGAGTTATCTCACCTGTAACATTATCCTTAATATAAATAGGCAGTTTTGAATTTAGATTTTCAAAATTGTCCAATCTAATTTTAGCTGAACCTGCTTTTTTTACAATTAGTTCTAAAAGATATTCTTCACTTGAATCGAAATTATTCACCCCTTGAATTACAAATTTGTTTTTATCGAAGGTCCAGTACATGTCCTCCTCATTGATATCGGCAATGAAAGCGTCAAACCCCAAGTCAAATCCATTGGTTGCCTTTTCGTGTAAACCAATTGCTATTTGCCTATGATATCCCATTGGAGAGTCATAAGTCAACCGAATTATTGGATTTGCCTTTTTAGTTTTTGAATTGTTTTTTGAAGTCGTTCTTAAAAAATTAGACTCTGTGCTAATAGCTTCAGTGACAAAAGCGCGTTGACTATTTTTAAATATAATTGTTCCACCATCAACCGTGGTTATAGGTAAGCCATTATCATTATTGAATCCATCAATTACCGTTGATACAAAGAATCCTTGATTTACAGGAATAAATTCTCCTGGGACTTTTGTCCCAACCGCTGGACTGCCAGCAGCTGAAGTCGTATTAATTCGGCTATCATTGGAAATTGCTGCAACACCACCAGTCAAGTTTCTTGTTGCATATCCTCCAACATAGTCTCCTAAAAGATGTGAATTCTCTTCGCCAAAATGATCCCAAAAATAGAGCGCTCCATTAAAAACAGTTCCATTTGTGTTAGTACCACCATCGGCAATACTCATATTATCCAATATAAAAGCCGTGGCATCTATAGCCGACGGATAAGGATTCCCGATAAGCCTCTCTACTTCACCTGACGACTTATCCAATGCAAGTGAAATCGTTCCATTATTAGGTCGTCCTTTGAACACATAATTTTGTGAACTTGATAAAATGTCAGCCGCACCCGATGTACCTTTCATTGTAAATCCTTCTCCTGGTAATAATGAAGACAATTGATTGATTTTGACCCAAGCATTGTAATCATCTGCTGTTCCGTAAAATTTAAACAACCAATTCGAACTAATTGTTCTTGGATTAGATGGCGTACTCGAATCGGCCGCCGTGGCAGAAGAATTAAAAGTTATGGGTTGATATGCAGATGATACCGTACCATCAAATAATACACCTGCAATGGAGTGGTTTGTATTTCCTGCAGCTACTCCAGTACCTCTTGTGGCAGTATTACCTCCTATTGGCGCAACCGATGATGACCAGTAATTATAGTTAAAGCTATTAGCCGTTCCTTGTTGATCACGCTCAATGTAACCGCCACTATCAGCATCAATAATGCTCCTTCACTTTGAACTAATTGAGATTCTCCAACTAAATCTATACACCATCTAACTCTAATAGTGAGAAATAGTCAATCCTTGACCAGAATTTGTTTCATCTTGCGCCTCATTTGGATCTGCTATTGTAATCTTTCCTGATCCTTATCACGATTAATGCCCGAGCGATTGCCAGTAGATTGATGATCTTGTTAGAGTTAGATTAATAGATTTAGTTGGAGAATCTCAATTAGTTCAAAGTGAAGGGAGCATTATTGATGCTGATAGTGGCGGTTACATTGAGCGTGATCAACAAGGAACGGCT